>CAVPSU010000002.1:0-679446 GCA_963708715.1 uncultured Chloroflexia bacterium | reverse complement strand
TGGCTGATCGGTTTGATGCCGCAAAAACGGTAGAACCTTCCCGATGCGGGTGAGGCATTATGTTATCTCTAGCCGCTCTGGGGCTAACTCATTCATTTGTTTATGCAGAGGTTGGTATCCACCCGGATGGAGCTCTCCCGCGTCAGATATCCCCAAGGATGTGGCTGGTGCGCAATGGTACGAAATACCTGGGATTTGGTGGAATACAGTTGAAATATTATTCTGGACGATGGTGGGGAAGCCGGCAGCGCATGGGTGTCACTTTAGAGAAGTAGATGCGCCAAGATGACGACGATTACTCACACTTATTCGAAGCACCGACATTAATATTCTGCCCCTGATAATTTCCTCGGGGAAAATATCAAGGGCATAGGTACTTAAACGGATATGGACCGCTTACATTCATAACAACATATTTACTCGAATCACAATCGCTGCGTGCGCAGCAACTGGGCATTGATGGCCACGATAACCGTGCTCAGCGACATCAAAATGGCACCCACAGCGGGCGAGAGCAAGATACCCCATGGTGCCAGTACTCCAGCCGCCAGAGGGATGGCGACCACGTTGTACCCTGCCGCCCAAATCAGGTTCTGGAGCATCTTGCGGTAGCTGGCCCGGCTCAGTTCGATGACCTTAACCACATCCAGCGGGTTGGATTTCACCAGAATGATACCAGCGCTTTCCACGGCCACGTCTGTTCCGCTGCCGATGGCAATACCCACATCCGCGCGGGTCAGCGCAGGAGCATCATTCACACCATCGCCAACCATTGCCACTCGCCGTCCCTGCTTCTGCAGTTCGATCACCTTCTTGTCCTTGTTTTCCGGAAGCACCTCGGCAAAATAGGTATCGATACCCAGTTCGTCAGCCACCGCTTTGGCCACTGCCTGGCTGTCGCCGGTCAGCATGGCCACCTGCACACCCATCTCATGCAGCCGTTGGATGGTTTCATGGCTCTCCGGGCGGATTACATCTGCCAGGGCAAAGGAAGCCAGGGGTTTTCCATCCTGTACCAGATGCACCACGCTTTGCCCTTTGGTGCTGGATGCCTGATCAAAGGTTGACAGGGTTTCCGGCAGGGTGATGTTCAGCATCTCCAGCAAACGCGGCCCACCGACGTAGACGTCATGTCCACTCGTTTTCGCGCGGATGCCGCGGCCTTTGATCGCTTCGAAATCCTGTACTTCGGGCAGTTTCAAGCCCTTCTGCTGAGCAGAACGGCGGATCCCCTGGGCGATGGTGTGCTCAGAATCGCCTTCCACGGCGGCTGTCAGCGCCAGCGCGTCATCCGGCTGGATCCCATTTATGGTTTCGATCCCTACCACCCCAAAACGACCTTCCGTCAGCGTACCGGTTTTGTCAAATATGACCGTATCGATCTCTCGTGCCCTTTCCAGCGCGAGACGGTCGCGCACCAGGATGCCATTATTGGCTCCCATCGCTGTGGTGATGGCCACCACCAGCGGGATGGCAAGACCCAGGGCATGCGGGCAGGCGATCACCAGCACAGTTGCCACGCGCTCGATCACCTGAACATTGAATCCGACCCCAATCGTCCAGGCGATAGCGGTGATTACAGCAGTACCCAAAGCGATGTAGAACAACCACCCTGCAGCGCGGTCAGCCAGCATTTGCGTGCGGCTCTTTGACATCTGAGCCTGTTGTACCAGACGCATGATTCCGGCGAGTGCGGTCTGATCGCCTGTGGCTGTCACCCGCACGCGCAGGCTGCCATCGCCATTAATTGATCCTCCCACAACCTTTTCACCAGGGTGCTTGTGAACCGGTTTCGACTCGCCTGTGATCATGGATTCGTCAACTGCCGACTCGCCGTCCTCCACCTGGCCATCAGCCGGAACACTTGCCCCCGGGCGTACCAGCAATAGGTCTCCTGACTTTAGTTCAGTCACAGCCACTTTTGCTGTTTGACCATTCGCAACGATGCGCTCAGCTGTGTCGGGCATCAACTTGGCTAAGGCATTTAAGGCGCCAGAAGCTTGCCGGATGGAACGCATTTCGATCCAGTGCCCCAAGAGCATGATGTCGATTAGTGTCGCCAGTTCCCAGAAGAAATCCATCTGGTTCGCCAGGAACAGAGTGGCCACGCTGTAAACAAAGGCGACGATGATGGCCAGGGAGATCAAGGTCATCATGCCCGGCTGGCGGTTACGCAATTCAGGAACAGCCATCTTGATGAAAGGCAGACCACCATAAATAAAGACAATCACTGCAAAGACGGGTGCAATCCAGCGTGAACCAGGAAAAACTGGCATCGCAAATCCCAACAAGGATTGGAAACCCAGGCTAAAAAGAAGCACTGGCAGGGTGAGTATCAGCGATACCCAAAACTTGCGCCGGAACATTTGCTCGTGCCCGGAATGATCCACGTGTTCGCCGTGACCTTCATGCCCACTATGATCCATGGCCATGTTTTGATCAGTATGCCCTCCCATATCCATTTCTTTCATGTTCATATCATGACCAGCATGGGTGTCATTGCCAGCCGGCATCTTGCCGTGGTCATGCTCCATCCCTGTCATATCATGCATAGGATGCTCGTGTTCCATGTTCGAGTGATGCATGGAGGAATGATCCTTATTCTGTGTTTTTTCATCGTCTTTTCTAGGTTCTTCATTCATTGTTCACCTCTTATAGTTGAGAAAAATCAAGGCAGAAGTACAGTTTATACTATTTCACATCCAATAAAAACCGCCGACACATTCATTTTGGCTGGTGACGGCTTCGGCGAGGATATAGTTATTCTAAATGACATTCGCTGATAATCAAATTTCCCAATAATCAAGTTCGATTAGTGGGGAGGGAGAGCAAATCCTGTGAGTTGGCTTTGCTCTCCGAAAATCGGATCATCAGTTGAGTTGAAGTGCAGTCGTCAGGCAGGTATTGCTTCCAGCATAGGTTGAGATGGGTGCCTGTGCGATTTTCCCATCGTAACTGACGCTCACAGTACCATCGATATTTCGGGGCAGCCACACCCCTACAAAGCCGTTCGCCATGGTGGTCAAATCGGAATTGATGATCTCTTTTCCTTCTTTATCGGTAATGACTGTATAAATTTCCCGTTTGACTAGCTCGCCCTGGCAGGAGGCAAGGCTGTGTGTCCCACAGGGATGCGTTTGGGAGATATAAGGCGCGAAGGCGAGATAAAACTTATCCTTGGGTAGCGCTATCCGGACCTCGCCTGAATCATCTGAGAGGATCAGGTAATCGCTGGTGATACTGGCCCGGAGCCCTGAAGGATCCGATGTGGTGCTATCGAGCTTTTGCACAATCTCCTCGACGGAAAGTCCGCTCAATCCATATTTACTGAGAAAAGCGGTGTCTGATTGGCTCACGGATTTCTTCACCAGAAAGGCACCGACTGAGATCACAACGACTGCAACGATTACGGCGATTATCAAGCCTTGAGTTTTTTTCATCTACTTGATTTCCTTTGCGAACTAAACAATTAGTGAGGTTTATTCGAAATGGGCGAGCCTAAACCTGTGAGACGGTCTTACTCTCCCATCGTGAAACCTGTTAGTGAATGTCTTTTACCATTGTCTGGTATTGTTCATGGGTGATCTCACCTCTGGCATATCTTTCGTCCAGAATCTGTTTGGCGGTTGCAGGGTTATTTTTTTCACGAGCACCGTTGTTACCAAATAGTCCCTTGACCAACAAGACTGCCAGAACAATGATAATGACCCAAAAGACCAGCATGCCACCCATCATCGGTCACCTACCTTGTTCCCAGATCAACCAATAGTTTTTGAAACTCTTCGCGAGTGATCTCGCCTTTCGCGTAACGTTCCTTGGCAATTTCTACCGCGGAAGACGGCGCATTGTAAAGCGTTCGTCCCGAATTGTTGTTATTCAACCGCTTCACGATCCAGAATACCAGGAACACTAAGCCGATGATCAACACAACCGAAATAACCAGGTTAATGACCATCCCAATCCATCCAAGACCACCGTACCAATAACCCATCATTATAATGTTTCATCCTTTCGTTTCACCTCGTAAGGAGAGTGTTTGTTTTTACTTGCACCCTAATTCTATCTTTGTAGGATGAAGCATTATTCAAGGGTTTGTAAAGTTTTGGTAAAGAAATTTGGGGGAATTTCCCCTGTTATTTCGGGAGAGGGATCAAGAATGAAAAAGTGCTGCCTTTGCCTTCCCCGTCACTCTCAGCCCAAATTTTTCCATGATGGGCTTGAACGAGCGCTTTAGCGATGGTCAGGCCAATGCCGCTGCCGCCGCTGGCGCGGTTGCGGGACTTGTCTGTGCGGTAAAACCGATTGAATATGAAGGTGAGTTGTTCAGCCGAGATCCCAATACCTGTATCCTTCACTGAGAAGAGTATCTCAGACTTTTCCCGGCGCACTTTCATGGACACTTTCCCGCCGCTCGGTGTATATTGCAACGCATTTCCTACCAGATTCGTCAGCACCTGGATGATGCGATCTTTATCTACCAGGATATCGGGTAAATTGGTTTCCACGTCTGTCTGCAACTGGATGTTCTTGTCTTCGAATTGGCGGCCAAGAGTACTTTGAATTCTCTCGATCAAGCTGGCAGGTGAGACAGGGGCAAGCTGCAACTGAATGGCACCAGCTTCCACCCGGCTTAGTTCCTGTAAATCATTTACCAGGCGCTGTAAACGGTCAATTTCTGAGTGGATCTGCTGGTAGGTTTCAGGATCAGCGGGTAAAACGCCATCCATAAGCCCCTCCAGGTATCCTTTGACCGCAGTCAAAGGAGTGCGTAATTCATGGGTAACGTCCCCGATCAGTTGCCTGCGCCTGGTCTCAGTTTTTTCCAGTTTATCCGCCATTTGGTTGAAACTGAGCGCCAGCTGCCCCAATTCATCGATCTGGTCGCCTTGCTGACCTCCGGGAAGAGCCAACCTTTCTTCGTACTCTCCCTCCGCGATGCGGTGGCTGAGGCTCATCATGCGCAGCATGGGTGTGACCACCTGGCGGCTGATGAAGAAACTGGCCAGGATTGCTGCAATCAAAGCCGCAAGTACTGCATAAGTAACTGCTTCGTACACTGCCGTTGTGTATTGCGAAAATAATTCGGATTGCATTTGCTGATTGTTGCCCACCCCGTTTGCGTTGGTCATGATCGTGTTCATGCTGGCCATGTGTCGTTCAAATGCCGCAGGGACGGATAATCTTGCTGCGGTTATCAGAATCACTGTGCCAACTAACACGACGAGAACATATGAAAGGAATACTTTCCAAACGAGATGCGTGCGTAAAAACTTCATCATGGTATCACCTACATATCCTCAAACCGGTAACCGACGCCACGGATCGTTTCGATCATGGATTCATTCCCCAGCTTTTGGCGAATATGACCGATATGGACGTCCACAACCCGGGTGTCACCAAAATAATCATATCCCCATATTTTCTCCAGCAATTGTTCGCGGCTGAGCACCATACTTTGGTGCTGGGCTAAGGCTAACAACAAATCAAATTCAACCGAAGTCAGTTCGATTAGATTTTTGTCCACCCAGACCCGCCTGGCGGCGATATCGATGCGAAGATGCGCGAAATTGAGAACGGCAGCCTCACCGGTATTCCTGGTTGGGTTCTGCAAGCGCCTGAGGGCTGCCTTGATACGGGCGACCAGTTCCCGTGGGCTGAAGGGTTTGGTCAGGTAGTCGTCTGCACCAACGGAAAGCCCCACGATCTTATCCGTTTCCTCCGACCGGGCAGTAAGCATGATCACATAAACGCTCGATTCTCGTCTCAGGTTGGCAAGCAGCTCAATCCCGTCCATGCCAGGTAGCATAACGTCAAGCACGATGATATCCGGCTTGAAAGAGCGGGCAGAAGCCAACCCGGTTGGCCCATCATAGGCTGATCGGAATTCATATCCTTCCTCCTTCAAATAAGCGCTCAGAACGTTATGGATGGAGGATTCATCATCGATTATGAGTATCTTGGCAGGAGGCATCTCAATTTCCTTGTAGAGAATTTAGTTATGTATCCATTTTACATATAAACAGGGATTGGCAGAACTGCCAATCCCTGATAAGGAGGAGTGTGGATCAGATCATTCCCACATTTCAATAAAAATACCGTGCCAGGTGTGCATGAAAATCTGTCCACTATAGCCATTGACGCTTAGCATTCCGGCTGGTTGATCGTCTTTCATAATATCGATGGTGTAATAACCGTAGAAGGGATCTGCATCGGTTGCCGTCGTATACCCGGGATATTGCTGATCTAAATACTGTTGTGCGAGCTGCAATGCTTGTTCAGCGGTTTCAGTCATCTGTGAATAAGCGGAAGACGAGTTGCTGAAATAACCTCCCATCATGCCTGCGCCACCCATCATGCCATACCCGCCCATACGTCCATATTTCCGATTCCACATCATGTTCGGACCATATTCAGGGTAGACCGATAAGGTGGTAGGGTCGACCAGCAACTCCATGGCGCCGATGCCGGTACTTTTCTCAACAATGCGGGCATAGGCGTTATTGCTGAAGATCATGATCTCCTTAAGTTCAAGATCGGAATTGTTCAGGTTCTTCAAATAACCTTCGACAGCCTGTTTGGCCTGGTCGACAGTCAGGGGGTTGACATTGGCAGTGTTGTTATTTGCTAATGAACCCGCCGTGTTAAAACCACCCATCATGTTGAAGCTGCCCATCATTGAGTAGCCCGGATTATTGATTGCTTGTCCACAGAAACCATTCACAGCATAATTATTCGCGAATACATTAGAATATCCAAGGAAGAGTCCTGCTCCAAATATCAAGGCTGCTATGACAACACCACCAATTACCGTTAATGTTATGCCCAAAGTTTTATTCATAATACTTTCTCCTGATCATTATCAATTTCCCATTACTGTCTTAGTGTATCGAAGATGAGTAAAGACTCTTTGAAGAATTTTTAAAGTTTGTGTAAAGATTTGAAGCAATAATGTTTTTTATCTTTCCTCTTTATATATGAATTTCACTTTTGAGAATTGTTTTCTATTCTTCAAATGGATAGGTTGTGTGATTCTAGATTACGCAACCTTTTTTCTGTAAATTCGAGTCAGAAATACCCATCGTTCTTTAACAATTCAATGACTTGCCAGAACAATATCGTTTTCCGATCTGCCACTCCTCACTGATCTCCATGAGTAACGCTGAGACCAACCGGAGACAAGAAGCCTCATTTGGAAAAACACCTACAACTCTCGTACGCCTGCGAATCTCTTTGTTGATCCTCTCCAGACTGTTGGTTGTCCGGATCGTTCTGCGGTGTTCCAAAGGAAAATCAAAAACCGAAAACCCCTCGGAAAGGTTATCTTCAAGCCAAGCCGATAAGCGCGGTGCGGAAGCGGCATACTTCTGGATGGCTGCTTGTAGTAACTCTTCAGCAGTCTTTCGGTCTGGAGCATTGAACATGGATCTGATGTCTGCGGCCACCTCCAATCTCATATGCTGTTTGGGCAGATATGCCCCAGCGTTTTGTTGCAAGTGGAACTGGCATCTTTGCCAGGGGATACTTCCAAACACCGCTCTCCGAGCTGCTCCAAGACCTTCGTGATCATCGCTGATGATTAGTTTCATGCCATTTAGACCACGATCTTTCAGACTCTTCAGAAAGGCTTTCCAGTGGGTTTCATGCTCACTAAGTGATACAGAAACACCAAGGATCTGCCTTTCGCCTTCTGGAGTGATGCCTGAAGCCACTAAAACCGCCGCATCTCTTACTTGTCCAGCTTCACGAACTTTCTCGTAGCGGGCATCCACGTAGAGATAGCTTATCTCTCCCAAAGGTCTTTCTCGCCATTCTTGAAGGACTTCATCCAGTTGAGCGGCTGCCCGACTGACCTGCATGGATGATATCTCTATCCCGCACAACTCTTCGGTGATAGCTTTTACTTTCCGGGTGGAAACTCCCTGAACATACATCTCTGCCAGTGTTGTTACCAGAGCTCGTTCACTTCTTAGACCTTTTTCAAGTGCTGAAGGATAAAAGCCTCCTTCTCGTACCTGGGGTACTGCAAAGGTGATCTCACCGATTCGGGTCCGAACCGTCTTTGGCTTATAGCCATTGGCATGGCCTTTTCGGTCTTCGGTCCGTTCGTACTCTTCAGCTTGCAGGTACTTGGATCTTTCCACTTGCATGACATTGTTAATCAATATCCGCATCAGTTCCGGAACTGCTTCTAGACCTTTTTCAGCTAGTTCACTTGTAACGGTATAATCTTCTTGGTGAGTCATTTCAGTCTCCTATTTTGGTCTGGTAACCTATTTAGGATACTTCTGACTCACCTCTTTTGTTAAGGTTCAGCAAATTACAGAAAGAATGTTACACCAACTGATTCTAGATCTGGATTTTGAGTTTATATTTTAGGCAATAAGAATGATTAACCATAATAATTAATAGTGGGCAAAGAACAGTATACTTATTTTAGTTGGAGAATTTTTATGGCAAATCGTACGAATGAAGAGTGGTTAGCAAGTCTGCGGTCAACTGGAGAACACCAGGAATCCGCTCTTGCCGACTTAACTAAAATCATTATTACCGGTATACCGTATGCACTGACCAAGTGGATCCAACAAGACGACCCCCGTTTTTCATCCCTCGTTGAAGAAGTAACCCAGGAAACCTTACTTCGAGTTTTGGCTCGTCTGGACACTTTTGAAGGACGCAGCCAGTTTACCACCTGGGTTTACACAATTGCCGTTCGTGTTGCGCTTACGGAACTACGCAGGGCAAAATGGAAAGAAACCTCTCTTGATCAATTACTCGAGGGGAAAGAAGTTGTCGATGAACCTCGTGAAATCCCTGACATGGGAGTAAATGTAGAAGGATCATTTGAAAAACGAGAGATGATGTCCATGATACAAAAGGTTATGTCCGAACAATTAACCGAAAAACAACGGACAGCTTTGATGGCGGTTGCAATCCATGGAATGCCATTAGAGGAAGTTGCTTCCAGGATGGATACCGAAAGAAATGCATTATACAAATTGCTTCATGATGCCCGGTTAAAGTTAAAACACCACATGCAAAAACAGGGAGTTTCGCCAGAAGAATTATTCGCAGTATTTGAGAAATGAAAGTAATAATTCGGACAAAGACCGCGTCCAATGCATTGGAGATCTAATTTATGAACTTGTTTATACGCCTTTTCGGTCCTAGGAATAAAACACACATTGATACGATGAAGATGAAAATTTCACCGGACCAAGCAGAAAAAATGCTGCACATGATCCAAAATACACAAGAAGTTGAATTATCATGTGATGAAGTACACGAATTGTTGGACCAATATTCTGAAATGGCTGTTCGTGGCGAAGACATAGCCAGTTTGCTCCCCTTAGTCCATTATCATTTGAATATGTGCTCTGATTGCCGCGAAGAGTATGAGGCATTATCCCGTATTTTGCATGCGATATAATTTTTCCCCACAATAAACCAATAAAGATCCGAATAATTAAGAACGAAGTAAATTAATAAACCGGTGGCTTTGGATTTGCTATCCCCGCTGCAAGCAGAAGGGGCATTACGCAAATCCGAGAAAGTCAGCCACTTCAAAGCTTTGACCGACGCAGCAAGTTGACGGAGTATTACGCAAAAGCAAGTACGTCAGCCGCCTCAAAGCATAGAAACGGCGCTGCTTGCAGCGCCGTATTCTGCTTCGCTAATAATTTTAGTTATCGTGAGATTCGAACGTTTTCTCACCAGCTCGAATAGGGACCTTCAACCTATTTTCAGCTGGAGGAACTGGGCAAGACCAATGCGCATTGTAAGCACAATAAGGATTGTAAGCATAATTGAAATCAATTAAGAACATGCCCTTTCCAAGAGGATGTGGTTCCATGTACCTCCCAGCGCCATAGGTTTCTTTGCCAGCCAATGCATCAGTAAAGGGCATAAAAAATTCCCCATCGCTCGAATAAAGCGTAAGTTCCGCCGGTTGACCATCCACGGTGAAATGAAAACGTCCAAACCGATCATAGGTTAAAACATCTCCGGTTGAAGTTTGCATCGTGATCTCTTCCTTTTTTTCAAATTCCTCAACCTGGACTTCAAGTTTCAAGTTAGGGTCTTCAGGAAAATAATTTAAACCCTTAAAGCCATGTTTCTGTTCATGCGTTAACGGGCTTTGTGGATGTGAAGCAAAAAACTCGTCTTTTTCTTTTCTGAAATTTCGTAAAGTATTCATTACATACTCCTTTTGTTTTTCTTATACCTTATTAGACTGCAATGCAGAGTGTTTTCTTACTAATCCTGAATATTTCACTTGAAAAGGATTTATTCGTCACGAGTAAGCCTGTGGAAAGAAAATCTACTTAATCGAAAAAATGACAGATGGGAATATATATCTCCCATCTGTCGGCAAAGTTTTTCAAATTTTTAAAAGGGGCTGTAAACTAAGGCGACAACCATACCAAAGATCATGTGTCCGCCTAAGCCACCCATAAAATCCATTGCGCCACTTTGTTTGGTCATATACACACCTGGGGGTATTTTACGAGACCCGATTTAATTCCTGCGTGCATCATTGGAATCATCCCCATCACCATGCTTACGACACACTAATGAATGGCTCCAAAAATCAATCCGTTTTCAAGGCTTGGCGATCCAACGCCAAAGCTCCATAACAAGATATAGACCACAGCAAATAAAATACCCATCATGGAATGAGCAAACAATCCCAACAATGGATTGCCTTCCTTTTTGAACATGCTTCCCAGAATGCCAACAATATCCATTTTTGGCATTCCCATTTTGGGGGCAATATATAAAACCATACTAAAAACCAACGTACTGATAACGCCTGAAATAACTGCTGTAAGAATACTCATTTTTTTCTCCGGTTTATTGTTCTGTAACCATTTGAAGAGTTCCTGGGGAGATTCTTACTTGCCAGTTTTTTCCAAAAAAACAGGTGGTTTTGGAAAAAGTCTTTCCTGAAAAAACACGCTTTTATGTCCTAATTTGTTGTTCGTATTTAAGCAAGGCCGAGAAAAATCATTCTCGACATCCGATTTTATGAAATGGATTGTTAAAAACGCCATACAATGGAAAAAACCATGCTAAACTTCAGTGTGATCAGTCACAAACATCACCATTCTGAGGTGATAATGTTGGAAAAAAAATCAACTAGATTTTCGGTACAAGACAAAAGGATAGGATGATGGAGCAAAATCGCAACGAAAACAAGGCACAGATCGTTTACTTTTCACATGGTGGCGGGCCTTTACCCCTATTGGGAGACGCCAGCCATCAGGCGATGATTGCGTTCATGAAAGCCCTGCCTGCCCAACTCACCCGACCGGAGGCGATTCTCGTCGTCAGTGCGCACTGGGAAGAAAGCGCTGCCACTCTGCTGGGAGCAGCTCACCCCAAGATGTTCTACGATTACTATGGCTTCCCAGATCGGGCTTATGAGATCACCTACCCCGCCCCGGGTAACCCAGCGTTGGCAGAACGCATCTCCGGACTGTTCCAAAAAAACGGTATCCCGACGCGGATCGACAATGAACGCGGTTTCGACCACGGTTTGTTTATTCCGCTAAAAATGATGTATCCAGAAGCAGATATCCCATGCCTACAACTCTCCCTGCGACGCGGACTTGACCCGGCGGCACACATCGCTCTGGGTAAAGCGCTGAGTGAGCTTTTGAGCGAGAACCTGTTGGTCATCGGTTCGGGTTTCTCTTATCACAACACAAGGGCGTTTTTCGGGCAAGAATTAGGTGCGGACGACCCGGCCAATGATGCGTTTCAAGACTGGCTTATCGAAACTTGCACTGGCTCATTCACAGAATCCAAAAGGGAGCAGCGCCTGTTGGAATGGGAGAAAGCCCCATACGCACGTTATTGCCACCCCCGCGAAGAGCATTTATTACCCCTGCACGTTTGCCAGGGTCTGGCAGGCAAATCCGGGCAGGTCATCTTCGACGATCGCATCCTGGGCAAACGCGGCGTTGCTTTTCGCTGGTAAAGTACCCCAATTAAATCAAAAAGAGGAATGACATTTAAATCTCATTCCTCTTTTTATATAAAGTGTTCTTCAATCAAGTTATTCTATAAAACCTACTAATTACATCTGGTTCGTATTCCATCAAACCTGAACTGAATTGTTTGTTCAGGTTTGACGGAGTGCTAGACACTTACAGGTAGCGTACTTTCATGATTGCTGTGCTTCGAAGTAGTTGGCAAGCTCGTTGAACAAATGAGGCGCTTCCACATAGACACCTTGACTTTTAACAGCCACAGTGCCATCCGGAAGGCGAATTTGCCCCTCAGTAAAGATGTGCTTATCCTTCTTTTCGATGAATACCCCGATTACCTGGACTTTCACTTCCAGTGGGACCGGTTTTATAAAGGTCGTATTCAGGTTGACCGTCGCGGCGCGAAACCCGGCGCGCCAGACAGATGCGCCCATGGCTTCGTCGAGAAGTGCCGCTGAGGCACCACCGTGTGCCATACCTGGCGGACCTTGCTGAGCTTTGGTAAGGGTTACTTCGCCGAAAATGGAACCATCATCACGGGCATACCAGATGACGCCCATATTTTGGGAGTTTTGACGCCCACAAACAAAACAGGAACCGTGTTCAGGCAGTGGTTGCATTCGGATTTCGTCCTATTCTTTTCTTGCCTGCTATTCAGCATTGAGATAGTCACTCATCATCATACTGTCCGTAGCGTCTTGATGATACAGCTTCTCTCTAGGTCTCGAGCCCCATCGATTCACTCATTGTAGAACACGACACCTAGCGTCCTTGGATTGCTGTGTATGCCGATCATCCGCCCTGATTCGGTGACGAGCAATTCGACAGGCTGGAAGCGAGCCTTCACCTCTTTGCCCAGAATAGCAACTTCTTCCGGGACATTATAATGCATAATAGCGGTGCCGAAATCAATTGGTTTATCCTCAGTAATCATACAATGCGACCGTGTTGAATTTCTTAGGGGGGAGCATGTAGATGATCTCGAAATTTATTTATGAAGAGAGTTGTTTGATTCCAAGACCTCAGGGTAAGTACCAACGTTCATTCGTATAGGTTTGAGAGATCTAAGCTTTGAAATGTTATTCGCGTTGGTTTTGCCGATTGTTAATCCGGATGGTCCATCTTAGCGATCTCAACCAACACAGATGATTCCTCCCCGCTGCTTGCCGCGAGGAAATGCCCTCTTTTGATTATCAAACCTATAAAAATCATGATATATATCAAAATGCGAAGTATAGTCTTCATCTCTTAAGTGTTCTCTGCCATATAGCGTTTCAAAACACAGGAATCAGCCGTTGAACAGTTTAATTCTAAAGACAAAGTTTTTCCTGCCGAATTGATTTGCGAATAACCCTACTGGCTTGTTGGATTTTGCAACCGGAGAAGTTACAAAATCGAGGACGCACAAGACTTGTACATCTCACCTGTAATCATTCAGTCAAACTGTAAAAGGCCAAACCCAACGTACCCGGTCCAGCGTGAACCCCAATCACAGGACCCATTTCGGAAGTGACAAATTCAACACAATTGAACCTTCCACGGAGCTGTTGTTCCAGCTCATGGGCTTCATCCGGGATATTGCCATGTAGAATGGCAACGTTTACCTCAGCACTGCCAACATTCGCTTCCATGATTTCCAACAAACGGGTAATCGAGCGTTTGCGTGTGCGTTGGCGCTCCAGCGGCTCGATACGTCCATCTTTTATATAAAGAATGGGTTTGATATTCAGCGCCGAACCAAGGAAGGCCGTCGCGCCACCGATGCGTCCCCCCTTGTGCAGATACTCTAATGTGTCCACGGTAAAAATGACCTCGATCCTTCGTTTGATCTCCTCTACAAGCCGAATCACGGCTTTTGCATCCTGTCCCTGCGACGCCAACCGGGCAGCTGCAATCGCCATCATGCCTAGTCCCAAAGAAACCGATTCGGAGTCAATGATATGGACTGGAACTTTGGTAAACTGTTCTTTTGCCATCTCTGCGGACTGGAGAGTGGCGCTCATGTGATGTGAAATCACAACGGTCACAATTTCATCCACTTCATCGGCCAGTCTGGTATACAGATTGATAAAATCCGCAGCGGTGGGTTGTGCCGTAGTGGGCAGTTTCTTACTGGCATGCATCATACGGTAAAATTCAGGGGCTTCCAGATCCACACCCGCCTGGTAGGTTTTGTCATCGAAATTCACATAAACCGGGACTACATAGACTCCAAGTTGTTCCCCTTGAGCAGGGGTTAGAGAACAAGCACCATCCGTTACAATTGCAACCTTTTGCTTTTTCATCTTTTTCTCCTTTATCAATTAATTAACACTTCTTTTTTGTTATGAAAACTGTGCCAATTTTCTCCATTAAGAACGGTTGCGCTGATGCGTTCTCTAATTTCAAGTGGTGAAGCTTCCGTCCCTGGCAAGTCAAAATGGATGGGAAGGATATATGGAGCATCAAATTGCTTTGCCGTTCGGATTACAGTAGATTTGTAGCGTTTTGACCCAAAGGGTGTCGTGCGCCAAGGCAGGCACAAAATGTCCGGATGAACCGTCAGGCGGGCTTCGTGGGCATCGCCAATATGCAAAAGGTCCGCTTCATCCTGAATGAGAAATGAAAGCGGGGTGCCGCCAGTGTCCGGGCGCCGCCGCCGAAAAAGTATATAAAAAAATGTGTAAACGGGCTGATCGACCATGCTATATCCTGGAAGAATAGAGATATTACCGACTTTCTCTCCAGGTGTAACAGGCCGCAAACGTGAATGAGGTACACCGAACTGCTCAGCTATCGTACAAACGTCAGGCGAAGCAAGGACGATTCCGGTCGGAACCTCTGACACTCGACCTATATGATCTTTATGGGCGTGTGAAATACAAATATACTCTACCCCGGATTCAGGCATCCGGGTAAAATCCGGATCAATGAGAATATGAGACTTGCCGATGATTTCTACACACGAATGCCCCAGAAAACGTACTTTCATAATTAACTCCATTTCAATCTGATAAATAATCTCAAGGTTTGTTATTCTGAAGGTCCTTTAAAACCTGAACAATAGTTTTTCTAAACCGGGTTTTAAGATTTATTATTAACTTCTTTGGCGAGAAAAAGTTACAAGGGGATCGACGATCTCAGGAAAATAAATATTAAAATTTTCCTTCAGAGTGGATTAAGGTATTCTCGCAAATCGCCAGACAGAAAATCCACTCATCAATAATCCAACCAGATACACCACCCAATTAAATTGAGATGGCTTCAATTGACTGAGCTGGATTGAATTCGCAGGAAGAATGGACAAAGCATCTTGCATAAAAGCATACAGTATAAACAGAATTCCAATTAATAAAGTGCTCACCTCGAAAGTCCGAATGCGAATGACATGTTCCTGATCTTCTCTGATTACAGTCATTGATCCACCCACGATCATTAACAACGAGATTAATATAGGCGCGATGACAGGTCCCCACCATGGTAGTGGAATGAGGAAAAGCAGATCGGGATCAAGCAGACTTTTCGGCCATTCAATAAAAACATTCAGCCATATATAATAAAATATGTCCCATACGCCAAAGGCGATCAAAAAAAATCCAATCCTGGATTGTATCCATACTCCTGTCACCCAACCGACTGATAGCAACATGAGCAAAGTTGCCAATTCTCTTCCTAGTTCAATCCCGGCAATTTGGTGATCGAATGGCGGAACGTGGAGGAGTAGATCAGTGATCCCATAAAGGCGGCGTAAATAGACAACCACCGCCGCCTCCAAAAAAGCCATGGCTATCGCAAATATTCCTATCCAGAGAATTTTCTTCGTCAGCTTCAAGTATCTCCAGACCTGGTGTCATCCGTTTGAGATAGCCGTTGAATTATCCTGCCAAGAATCGATGTTTGCAGTTATACGGGTCATTTATACTTAGTTTCAAATGAAACATCCGCCGGCATACCAGGCTTTAGCTTCAGATCAGGATTGGGCACAATTAATTTAATGGCATAAACTGTAGCTTGCCGCCCATCGACGGTCTGGACATTGCGAGGGGTGAATTCGGCTTGCTCCGAGATGTGTGCCACCGTTCCTGTAAAGGATTCATCGGGGTAGGAATCCACAGTGAGTGAAACCTGATCGCTGAGCTGTACTTTTCCGTATTCGGTTTCGGGGATGTACACCACCAGTTCCACCTCTTCCAACTGACCAATTACCATGACCACGCCAGACGGAGCGACAGTTTCGCCTACTTCCAGGTTACGGGTCAACACCACCCCATCGGATGGGGCAACGATGATCGTTTTCGCAATCTGCGTATCACTCAGTTCAAGATTTGCCTGTGCCTGTTTAGTGGCGACCTTAGCTTGCTGGACAGTGGCTTCAGCCTGCTCCAGGGCTTTTTTGGCAGCCACTATGAAGGGCGAATCAAGCCCGGTTTCCAGACTGTGCGAGTAATCAACTGCTGAGTCATAGATTTCCTGTGAAATAAAGACTTTGGCGCGTGCTTCGAGTACATCATCGGCGCCCTCCGTAGTTAACTCTTTATCATAATCTTGTTGCGCATCTTCAAGGTCATCTTTTGCATCGTCAAAGGCTGTCTGGGCTTCATCCTTCAAAGCCTGGCCTTCCTGCGCTTTTTTTGCCTTATCCAGCACACTTTTAGTAATTTGGTAAGCCAGGCGGCGATCAGAGAGCTGCTGCTCTATTTGCAGAAAATTTTGAGTCCCTTCTCTTTGTTCAACCGATGAGAGGGCTTCCAGTGCTTGTTTCAATGCTGCTTCTGAAGCAGCCAGGTTCACTTTGGCAGATTCCATCTGTTCAGCCTTGTTGAAATACCAGGAAGGCTGATCAAAATCAGCCGGCATATTAACCAACCAGTCAGCCGTACGATTGGGCTGCTCCTCCCTCAAGGCGGCTTTAATTGCCGCGTCATATTGCACCTGTGCAGATGCTAAACCCGCCTCAGCCACGACAACGGCAGCTTGAGCCGTTTCGAGGCTGGCCGCGGCAAAATCATGTTGAGCTCTAAGCAGACTGTCTTCCAGGCGGAAGAGTTCATCACCAGCCTTGACCTGCGCACCTTCTTCAAAATTGACCGATACAATCTGCCCACCAATCTGGGACGCGATGTTGACTTTACGTGCAGAAATCGCACCGGAAGCTTTTAGTTCAGTGTTGTTTGCGCCGTTAAGCGTGGCGCAGCCACTTAACCCCACACTGAAAACGACGATGAGAGATACAAATATAGCGAGATGTTTTTTCATTTTGAACTCCTGAATATTAATGAATGAATCCTTGGGTCAAGAAGGGAAATGTTCCAGCCTGGAGGCTACAGACGCTTATGGAACATCATCACGCTGGCAAAGAATACAACAAGACTGAATACAGACATTGGCCAGATCCAATTCCATAGGATAAAGAAATCAGCACCCTTGAGAATGATGCCGCGTACAATCTCAAGGAAATAGGTGACAGGCAACAGATACCCGGCGTAGTAAGCCAGCCAGGGCATATTGTCACGCGGGTAAAGAAGACCTGCCAGCAGGAAGGATGGCAGCATAATGAACGATGACATATACATAGCCTGCATTTGGGTTCGCGAGATAGTCGAGATTAGCACGCCCAGACCGAGGGAACCGAGCAGGAAAACCAGGCTTAAACCTGCCAGCAAGGCAATGCTTCCGGCCACTTTCACGCCAAACAGGACCGCGCCAGCGCCCACAGTCATGGCAACATTCAGGAGGGCTACCAGCACAAAAGGCAGGATCTTTCCGAGAATCAATTCCCAAGAACGTACAGGTGTGACAATTAACTGTTCTAAAGTGCCCTGCTCGCGCTCACGTACGATAGCGAAGGCGGTCAGCAACAGGGTCTGGACTTGCAGAATAACCGCCACCAGGCCGGGTATCATAAAATTCATTCGGCGCATGTCAGGGTTGTACAAATAGAGTATGTGCGTGTCTATTGGCAGGCTGATAGTCAAGCCCGCTCCACTGCGTTCAAGGCGTTGAATGAGGATTTGTTGCGAAGTTGCCTGGCTTACGGTTTCTGCAGCCAGTTGCGCGGTCTGGGCTACGGTCGGATTTGAACCGTCAATATAAAACTGGATTTCTCCCACTCCGCCGGTGCTGATGTTACGTCCAAAATCTTCGGGGATATAAATACCCGCTTTGACCGTGCCAGCATCAAGCATCTCCAGAATTTCACCTTCATTTTGAGCAACGTGGGTGACCAAGTAGAATCCACTCGCGCTGAATTTCTCCAGCAGGGTGCGGCTGGCTTCCGTACGCGAGAGATCAGCTACTGCCAGAGGCAAATCTTCCACGTCATTGGCAACTGCATATCCCAGCAGAATCAACATCATTACGGGCATAACAATGACCAATGCCAGCGTACGCGGGTCGCGGATAATATGCAGCCATTCTTTGCGAACAATTGTCGCCATGCGACGAAAACCTTGTCCCATGTATGCCTCCTATTCGATTTCTGCCCGCAAACGCAGGCGATTTTCTTTGTCGACCAGGGAAACGAATACGTCTTCCAAAGATGGCAGAACGCGCTCAATGCGTCGGAGGTCAATGCCATTCTGAACCAACGCCTGCCGGATGGCATGCTCCGCTGTTTCTGCCTCGACCAGTACGTGGAGCGACACACCGTGCGCGGCCACGTCTGTAACTTCAGGCAAGGCTTGCAGAACAGGTTCGGCGGCTCCGGGTTGGTCGCAGTCTACTTCCAGCAAAACCCCTTCCATCGCTTCCTTGAGCGAATCGGGGTCGTTCAGCGCGATTAGCCGTGCATTGTACATCATGCCGATTACGTTGCAAAACTCGGCTTCATCCATGTAGTGGGTGGTCGCCAGCACGCTTACGCCCTGCCCGGCGAGGGTATAAATCATCTCCCAGAACTCGCGGCGCGAAATGGGGTCCACGCCTGCAGTAGGTTCATCCAGAAACAGCATTGGCGGCTCGTGGACGATGGCACAAGCCAGCGCTAACCTCTGCCGCCACGCGCCGGAAAGGTCGGCGGACAGTTGCTTTTCGTGTCCGCGCAGGCCTGCCATGTCAATCAATTCGGCAAGGCGCGGTTTGAATGTCTCACGCTTGACGCCATACAGGTTGGCGTAAAAATCCAGATTCTCATACACAGTCAGGTCGTTATAGAGCGCAAATTTCTGCGACATGTAGCCAATGTGCTGCTTTACATCCTCTGACTGCCTGGCGACATCGAACCCCATCACGCGCCCTTCTCCGGAAGTAGGCTTTAGAATTCCACACAACATCCGAATGGTCGTGGTCTTTCCCGCCCCGTTCGGTCCAAGCAATCCGAAAATCTCGCCACGCGGAATTTCAAAACTGACCTGGTCCACTGCTGTAAAATCACCGAACAGACGCGTCAATTGAATAGCTTCAACAGCTTTCTCTACACTCATGCCTGCTCCTTACGCTTTTCCACCAAGTAAATGAACACATCCTCCATCAAAATACGCGATTCGCGCAGGATGCTGACCTCGGCACCAGCTTTTTTCAATGCAGCGTCAATCCGGGTTATGACCTCATCAGGGTCTTCAACCGAAAAACGCAGACGATCGCCGACAGCCCGCCAACTCAACACGCCTTCGGTCTGGTTTGCTATCTCGCGCAAGACGCGCCGTGGTCTGCCTTTGACCTCCACAATACGGAATGGCATCTGCTCTTCCAGCTCGATGGGCGCGCCGGTGATAAGCACACGTCCCTGGTTGATGATACTTACAGTATTGCAGCGTTCCGCTTCATCCATGTAAGGTGTGCTGACCAGCACGGTTACACCTTGCTGGATGACCTTTGCCAGTAAATGCCATAACTCGCGCCGCGAAACTGGGTCTACGCCGGTGGTGGGTTCATCGAGCAGCAAAATCTTTGGATCATGAACCAGAGCGCAGGCCAGCGCCAGTTTCTTGCGCATCCCGCCTGAAAGGTTCTCACTGCGGCGGGTAGTGAACTCCTTAAGTCGCGCAAATTCCAGGAGCTCATCAATACGATTTTTTTGTTCCCTGGCAGGTACACCGTTGATGTCGGCAAAGAATTTCAGGTTTTCCATCACGCTCAAATCGGGATATAAACTGAAAGCTTGCGGCATGTACCCTAACAATGCCCGCACCTCTTCGGATTGTTTCATTACGTCAAAACCCGCCAAGTGAGCGGAACCGGATGTCGGTTCCATCACGGTGGATAGAATGCGGAGGAGAGTGGTTTTTCCTGCACCGTCGGGACCGACCAGTCCATACAGTTGACCAGACTCGACATTCAGGTCAATCGTATCAACAGCCGGACGGTCCTCTTTTTTTTGCCCGGGATAACGTTTTGTAAGTTGAAGAGATTCAATCGCTATACTCATGTTACCTTTCCAAAAAGACCAAATAATTGGGCAAAAATTTTATATATTGAAGATTGGAGCAAATACTTCCTTCATACTGTCACCCAACCGGCGGCACAGGCGCGGTTCCATATCCATGACAAGAGACTGGTAACGGCGGATGTGCCCCAGAAAGAGCATATTCCATTCCACATCACTATTACTTTCATTCGCCAGTAATCCCAGTGTAAAACCACCCAGTAGCATCAGACCCGAGCGGGTAACCGTGCCCCTCCACTCAATAATCTGAGGCAGGTGTTCAGCCAGAACCCGACGCCCCGCTCCTTTGCCAAGCCGCAGGATAACGATGGTCATGACTTCAATGCAATAGCGAAGAACATCTGGAACATCCGGTGGCACACGCGCCAGTATTTCCTCTGCCAAAACATGGTCATTCAATCCGCCACCTCGAATCTTCTCCATGATTTGTGTTCTGACATCTCCCCAGTCGCCTTGGTCAGTATCTCCAGCCAATTCATTGAACAACTGGTGGGCGCGCTCCGTTGGCAGAAAGACTATTTCGGAACGCCCAACTACTGGTTTATCAGAATCGAGACGGTATTGGGAAGTCACCAAACCTTTTTCTTCGAGCAGGCGCAGCATGTCGTACGCTGTGAATGGGCTGACCCCAATTCTTTCGGCAAGCGCTGAATAATGAATCGGACCATTCAATTCGCGATACAGGTCAAGCAAGCGGTGAATAAAAGTTTCCTGACGGTGAGTGAGTTTCATGGGTATTTTTCCAAAAAGACCAAAAATTTAAGGGGAATTTTACTTCCTCGTAGCGAATAGGTCAAGGAGAAGCGGACAAGATGAAATGGACAGGAGAAATGGATAGGTATTCTTAAGGTCGGTAGTGAAGTTAACCACACATTCAAGCGCCTGAGACGAAAAGCGCGGATGTGCCCTGGACTCTGCGCTGATTCGATTATCCGCCATAAGCTCCCCATAACCGCTGCGCTAGCCCGGTAATTTCTTTCTTCTGTTCCAGGGAAAGTTGAAGGCGCGGCGAATTCGCGGGAGATGTGTCGGCATTTTCTACGATCAGCACTTTAGCGTCCGGACTGAAGGTATGGGAATGCCAGACACTTTTTTTGATGTTGTAAAGAGTGAAGGGGAGCATGTTCTGAGCGAAGATACGTGTGACCTCATCGCCTCCCTCGCCGAGGAACAAAATGCAGTGTCCATGCAGAAGGACAAAGACCTCATCAGTTTCATCGTGGCGTTGAAATTCAGTGATTTGGTCGGGGCGCAGATCGGGCGTGTAGTTCATCAGCGCGACGCGCCAAAGGGGGGAATTAATCAGATCGTGATAACCCTGACCCTCGTATTCGTGGGTTTCGAGCAGGGCGGATGGTATGGGGGAAATTTTCAATGATAAATTCCTTGACAAGTGAAAAGATTAATGATAATAGTAATGACAACGTTGTCGACAGCGTTGTCATTACTATTATACAGGATTTTGAGGATAATGCATGGTTACCTTGAAGGACGTGGCACGCGCTTCGGGTGTTTCCATAAAAACGGCTTCCAGGGTGGTCAACGGCACTGCTGAAGTGTCTGCTGAAACGCGCCATCGTGTGGAAGGGGTAATTTCAGATATGGGCTATCATCCGAACACGATGGCCCGTAGTCTGGTTAATGGGCGCTCAAATACCGTGGGGGTCATTATTCCTCATTCGGCCGGCTATATTTTTTCCCACCCATTCTTTAATGAAGTCTTGCGCGGTATCGCTGAAGTGTTGGCAAACAACAATTTGAATTTACTGTTGAATTTCGCCCACCAGGACACTCCTTATGCACAGTTATACAATCAACGTCGCGTGGATGGCCTGATCTTCATGAGTGTGCCAACGGATGATCCAAACTTGGCAGGGGTGCTGGAAAGCGAATCTCCATGTGTGTTCACCTGTCGAATTGTTGAAGAAAACAATCCCACACATTGGGTGGATGCTGATTTTGTCAGCGGCTTGGAACAGGCTGTCGAGCATTTGATCTCGCTGGGACACCAGCGCATGGCCTTGCTGGCTGGGCCTCGCAATCTCATCTCAGTACAACTACGTGTTAAGGGGTACAGGCAAGCCGTAACGAGGAATGGACTGACCGTGGACGAGGATAACATTCACTATATAGATTTTTCCTCCGACGCTGGGCACGACCTTGCCTTCCAGTTGATGACAAAACCCAATCCCCCTACAGCCATCCTGTGCGGCGATGACATGATAGCGATCGGTGTCATTCAGGGCTTGCAGGAAGCTGGACGACGTGTTCCGCAGGATATTTCCGTGATCGGTTTTGACGATATCAGTCTGGCACGCTTTTCTGTGCCGCCGCTTACAACTATCCACCAGGATACGTATCGCAAAGGGCAAATAGCGGCGGAGACTCTCATCCGGCTGATGACCAAAAGCATTGAAAATTCACCTATCCAACAGATACTCCCAACACAGCTCATCATCCGCAACACAACTGCACCTGCGCCCCGCTAAACTTATGAATAGAAAGGAGGAGAAAGCGACACCATCAGGAATAACTCTGCTTTACTAAACTGCTCTTTCAAGGTAATTTATTCACCAGCTAATTCAAGGAGATGATTATGAACATAACCACGAAACACAAGCGACCGACCCTGCATTGGGGTTTGAGCGCCTTACTGGTTGTTTCTTTTAGTCTTGCGGCTTGCGCGCCGGTAGTAACCCCCACCAGTGCGCCAACTGAACCGCCGTCAGTTGCGACAGAAGCCCCAGCCCCCATTCCCACTGAGGAGCCCCAGACTCTGTCTCCCATTACGATTCTGATTAATGAATCTCCCTGGCTCCCAGGTTTTGAGGCACTGGTCAACAAATATGTGGAAGAGACTGGCAATCAGGTCACTTTGAACCGCACACCTTTCGCCGGCATGTTGGAGAAGTCACGCAACGCGGTGCAAGCCCCGGAGAGCGAGTTCGACATCCTCACGTTGAACGAGCAGTGGTACATGCAGTTCTATGCCGACGGGCTGGTGACACCCATCAAGGAAATTGACCCGAACTTCGTACTCGACCCTCAGATCATTGAGTACGAGTGGGCAACCCGCTGGGATCCCGAATTGGGTTATTCCACGGAGAAGGGCGAAATCTACGGCTTGCCAATCAACGGGAATATTATGCTCTTCTTCTATCGCAAGGACCTGTTCGAGGCGCAGGGACTGAATGCTCCGCAGACCTGGGCGGACGTGGAAGCCGCCGCTCAGAAACTCAAGACCGCGGACATGTCCGGCTACGTGGTGCGCGCCAACCCGCCCAACTGGGAGTTCCAGGCTTTCCTCGCCAGTCATAGCGGCAGCATCATCAAACTTGATGAAAATACCGGAGAATGGGAAGTAACCCTCAACAGCCCCGAAGCCCTGCAAGCGCTGAATACCTGGTTGAAACTGGGCCGCGAATATGGACCCGCCAATTATTCTGATAATGGGCAGGCGGAAATGATCGCCCTGATGGCAAGCGGAAAAGTCCCCCAGATGGTGCTGGTGGGTGCCTCTGCGCCTGATTTCGACAACCCGGAGAAATCCACTGTGATCGGAAAGGTAGCGGCTGTGCCTGTGCCAGGCCTGGTAGCAGGCTCGAATGCCACCATGTCAGGCATCTGGGTAGCCGGTATTCCTCACAACCTGCCTAATGAGCGCAAACAAGCCTCACTTGCCTTCTTGAACTGGGCATTGACCAAGGACGCGCAGTTGTTCTACGCGCAGGCTGGCGCCATTCCGGTGCGTCAGGATGTGTACGAGGAAATGTCAAGCGACTCGAAACAAGGCTGGTGGATGAAAGCCATGGCAGACAGCACCCCCTTCATACACGCCCAACCGCGCCTGGCGGAGACGCCCCAAATCATCGAAGTAATAGACCGCCGCCTTAAGCAGGCTTTGATTTCCGAGATCACGCCGGAACAAGCGCTTCTGGAAGGCACGAGGGAAATTCACAAAATCCTGACAGATTCGGGTTACAAGGTCAAACCGCTGGCTGAGTAATTGCAATATGGAGGGGACGGATGGTATCTCCGTCCCCTCTATAATCATTCTGGAGAACTCATGGACTCTTCCCTAGATTCATTCCCTTCCTCCCAAACCGCCGAGTCTGGCTGCACGCTTCGGCAATTTTGTAGATCGTACTTTTCAATATTGGACTGTTGCGCCGCTGGTGATTGTCCTGCTTCTGCTGGTTGCATATCCTACCTTTCAACTACTCCGCATGAGCGTTTCAGAGGTGGATATTGTCAAGGGGCAGGCGGTGTGGGAATTTGTCGGGTTGAAACACCTCGAGACGGCGCTGCAAGACCCCGTCGTACCAACGGCATTGAAAAATACTCTTATCTTTGTAATCGCTGTGGTCATTATCGAGACGTTTCTGGCATTAGTCATCTCCATCCTGGTCAGCCGCAGCAAGCATCTGGTTGGTTTATATCGCACTGTGTTGCTTATCCCGCTACTGGTTCCGCCCATTGCCATCGGCACCATGTGGCGTCTGATGTATGACTACAATTACGGCTTTATCAATCAGGTGTTGAAATTAATCGGCATTGTCGCCGTCCCCACATGGACCGCTGACCCACACCTGGCATTACCTTCAGTGGTTCTGGTGGATTTATGGCACTGGACCAGTTTTATGTTCCTCATTATTCTGGCGGGGTTGGAATCCATATCGCAAGAGGTTAACGAAGCCGCCCGGGTGGACGGCGCCTCAGAATCTCAGATCCTGCGCTACATCACCCTTCCGCTCCTGCGTCCGACCTTAATTACAGCAATCATGTTACGAACCATTTTCGCCTTCAAGGTCTTCGATGAAATTTTCCTGTTGACTGGCGGCGGGCCTGGCACTGCGACCGAGGTGATTAGTTTGTATATCTATAAAGTATTTTCCGGGCAGTTTCGCCTGGGGTACGCCTCTTTCCTGGCATTGGGGTTGTCTGTTATTATTTCGATCTTTGTCATCTTCTATCGGCGTGTCGGACGACGTGCCGCTTAAACCATGAGGTAACCTTCACCCATGAAAAAATTTTCAACGGAACCTTTTTTTCGACATGGATTTCTGATGCTGATCGTCGCCTTTACGCTGACCCCGATTATTTTTACGCTGTTGACCTCGTTTAAATTTTTCCGCGACATCACCTCCGGTTCGCTGCGGTTCACACCCACACTGGTCAACTACCAGAGGTTATTCGATCCCGCCCAAAGTAATTTTTTGCGTCTGACTGCCAACAGCCTGATCATCGCTGCTGGGACCATGGCTATCGTGTTGGTGATTGCCAGCCTCGCGGCGTACAGCCTCAGCCGATTCCCCTGGCGTCCATTGTGGAGTGGACTCCTGCTAGGAACCATTCTGTTCATTCACATGCTTCCGCCAGTTACGTTCCTCGGTCCGTTTTATTTGATCGCCCGTTCGCTCAACATCTATGATACGGTACTGGCGGTTATGATGGGACACATTATTCTGAACCTTCCCACCGCCACCTGGATTTTGCTGGACTTCTTCGCAGATATTCCCAAAGAATTGGAGGAAGTCGCCATGGTAGACGGCGCCAACCGCTTCCAAGCCCTGACCCAGGTACTGATCCCAATTATTCAGCCCGGGATTGCCGCTGCGGGTGCACTCGCCTTCATCTTCTCCTGGCGCGATTTTCTCTTCGCGCTTTCGTTGACCAGTACACCGCGCGGTATGACCATCCCGGTCGGCATTTCTAGTTTTGTGCAGGAGTACAGCATTCGTTACGGAGAAATGGCAGCTGGCGCGTTCTTCGCCATGATCCCCGCCCTACTGATGGTTGCCTTTGCGCAACGCTACATTATCAAGGGACTGACGCTCGGCGCGCTGAAAGGATGATACATCTGTGACAGATTCCAACCCCTCTCCCGAAAAAAATACGCCTCTGCCGGACGAATCGGTCTGGTCTTATCGCGGCTATCACCTGCGTTCGTCCGAGTTTACGACGGCGATGGTGCATTTTTACCGCGCCGAGATTCAGCGTTCCAATACCTGGCGGATGCGCCTGGACAACACCACCAACTGGGCGGTCATCACTACCGGCGCGGTTATCTCATTTGCCTTTGCTTCTCCCCAAAATCATTCAAGCGTGTTCATCCTGAACAGCCTGCTGGTGATGATCTTCTTGTGGATTGAAGCGCGCCGTTATCGTTATTATGAACTTTGGAGTCTCCGTACCCGCCTGATGGAGACGGATTTCTTCGCGGCTATGCTTGTTCCGCCTTTCACCCCTCAACCGGAATGGGCAGAAAAACTAACCGATTCCCTTTTGAGTCCTGAATTCCCCATTAGCATGTGGGAAGCTTTAGGGCGCCGTTTCCGCCGTAATTACTTTTGGATCTTACTGATAATGAATTTGGCATGGGCATTCAAAGTCTACCTACATCCTGTGCCAGCTCTCACCTGGGCGGATTTTGTCAGTCATGCGGCATTGGGTAATATCTCCGGCTGGACGGTCATTACGATAGGCCTGGTCTTCAACGGTTTATTGACCCTGGCAGGAATTCTTACTGACAGGCTGACGCAAACCAGCGGCGAAGTTCTGCCTAAATACGGGGAAGTGCCGGTCCTTAACGCGCTTCGGCGCGCCATGAGGACGAATTCAAGGGACGAGGAGTCTGCTCCTTCGCAAAAAAGCGGTCAAGCCTCTCGCAGACGTCCCACCATTCTAGCACTCGTGGTAACGGACAATCCACAGGCAGTCAGCAAAAGAATTATCCAGGAAATGAAACGCAGCGGCACTCTCCTGCGCGGAAAGGGCATATACGCGCAGAAAGACCGAGACGTACTATTGGTGGCGCTGACTGTATCGGAGGAAGCGCATTTGAAAGCCATCATCCGCAGCGAAGATCCGCAGGCTTTTGTAATTGTCGTGCCAGCCCAGGAAGTACAGGGTCGAGGTTTTCAACCATTGAAAGAGGACAAGTAAGTAAACAAATGAAACAAACCCTGACCATACCAGGCGCCGAGCCATTCTCGTTCCCAGGTAATCGCACAGGTGAATGATCTGCGCCGTCCCGCCTGGCAGACTGGCTGACCACCGCCGAAGATGGCTTGAACCTACAACGTGGTATGTGCGATCAAGTGGACGTGGCGTGAAGTTCCATGGGCGGGTTCTGACCCTGATCGCGGCTAACCGTTATCAGGTACAAGGTGTAGCGGCGCTATCCATGACCTGCCAGGGTGCGCTTTACGGTTATTCTAATTTTGCCGGTTTACTAACCTCAAGCCGCAACTGCGCTCGAGGAAGCAATTTTTTGCTTCATTCAGCAAGTATTAAATTGCTTGGGAGCAACGTATCAACATGACGATCAAACCCAACCTTGTCATCATCATCGCCAGCGATCTGCGCTCTGATACGTTGGAGAATCCGATCGTCCGTACACCCCATCTCACCGCGCTGCGGAAGGACGGTGTAACCTTCGCGCAAAACTGCGCCGCCAACCCGGTCTGCGCACCTTCGCGCATAGCTAACTTTACGGGACTGTATCTGTCGGTCAACGGGCATCGCTCGCTGTATCAGCGGCTGTTCCCGCACAAAGAAAATCTGTTTAGGATTCTGAAAGAGAACGGCTACGAGACCGTCAGGACGGGCAAGGACGACCTGATGACCACACCCAGCTTGCACGCCAGTTTTCGGCGGCGGCTGGCAGGTCCGCAGAGTGTGCAGATAAAATTATTGTGCCAGTGTCTGCGTCATTTGAAGTTACGTAAAAAATTGAAAATGCTGGCGCTGGAGTTTCGCTTGTTTGTGGTGGAGCGCAAGCCGTTGAGCGACCTATTCGGCGAGGAGCGCTTGCAAGAATTCACGGATATGCTCCCTTCGGTGCGCAGTCCCTATTCGTGTTACGATCTAGCGCAATTGACTCCTGAAGACTTGGGTGAACTGCGTGCCACCTATTACGGCAGGGTCACGAAATTGGACGAGCAGGTGGGTGTATCGTTACCGCCTCAAGGCGGAGGGACTCTACGACGATGCGCTCATTCTCATCCTCAGCGATTACGCCGATTATGTGGGCGATTACAGATTGGTGGAAAAGTGGCCACGGGCTTTCAGGATGATTTATTGCACAAGCCGCTGATCGTCAAATATCCCGCCTGTGCTCATGCAGGTCGGCGTTCACCCAATCGTTCGATTTTTTTCTCACTGTGTTGGAGCCGGCGGGTATTCAAACAGAGTATAGCCATTTTGAGCAATCGCTCACTTCTTTAATGAAAGGCGCCATGGAACGCGAGGCAGACTACGCTGTGGGTGGTTACGATCTGCGCGAACCGCTAGTCTTCGAGACGGGCATTCAATCTGGCGATGCCCCGCAGGAAATGTATAATCGCACTGACGGCCCAGACTTGTCGGAAGTTCGTAATCACCTTTGGGAACGTTTATTACAATGGTATCTGCACGACATCTATCATCTGCACTGGGAACAGGAACACAGGATTTGAGAAAAACATGACTGCCATTTCCTTACCTACCGCTTTTCATGTAATGGCCAAGCCGCGCGGCGCTATCTGTAATTTGGATTGCGAATATTGTTTTTATCTCCGCAAGGCAGATTTGTATCCCGGCGCATCCTTCCGCATGTCGGATGAAACACTGGAGAGTTACACCCGCCAGTACATTGCCGCCCAGCGTGCGTCTGAAGTCAACTTTGCCTGGCAGGGCGGTGAGCCGACCCTGATGGGACTGGATTTCTTCCGCTGCGCAGTGGCGGTTCAGAAAAAATACGCGCGCCCCGGAATGAGAATTGAGAATGCCCTGCAAACCAATGGCACCTTGTTGGATGATGAGTGGTGTAAATTCTTCGCCGAGAATCGCTTCTTAGTCGGAATCAGCCTTGACGGTGGGCGTGAAGTGCATGATTTTTATCGCAAGGACAAGAAAGGTGCGCCCACCTTTGATCGCGTCCTGCGTGCCATTCAACTGATTAAGAAACATCATGTGGATTTCAACATCCTGACTTGTGTCAGCGCCGCCAATGTGGAACAGCCACTGGAGGTTTATCATTTTCTGCGCGACGAAATTGGCGCGGAGTATATCCAGTTCATCCCCATTGTCGAACGTGAGAACCCGACGGGCTTTCAAGCGGGGATGGCGCTCACGTCGCACTCCATTACGGGCGAACAGTATGGGCGTTTTCTGATTTCAATTTTCGACGAATGGGTGCGCCGCGATGTGGGCAAGATTTTTGTACAGATGTTCGATACCGCTCTCGGACGATGGCTGGGCGCGCCCGGCGGATTGTGTGTCTTTCAGGAGATCTGCGGGCTGGCGCTGGCGATGGAACACAATGGCGATGTGTATTCCTGCGACCATTTTGTAGAGCCGCGCCATCGACTTGGAAATTTACTCGAAACGCCGCTAACCGAACTGGTGGGCAGCATCCAGCAAAAACAATTTGGACTCGACAAGCGTGAGTCTCTGCCGCACTATTGCCGTGAATGTCCGGTGTTGTTTGCCTGCAACGGCGGCTGTCTCAAAGACCGTACCGAACTCACCCCCGACGGTGAGTCTGGACTCAATCATCTGTGCAGCGGATTCAAAGCTTTTTTCACTCACGTGGACGAACCAATGCGAAACATGGCGGGCTTGATCCGTCAGCGCCGCCCGGCGGCGGAAATTATGAAAATTTATTATGGAAAGGAAAAACCATGAACACTATCTTCATCATCATTGACACTTTGCGCCGCGACCACCTCGGCTGTTACGGCAACGACTGGATTCAAACTCCCAACCTCGACGCACTGGCGAGCAAGAGCGTCGTTTTCGAGAACGCCTATCTCGGATCCTACCCGTGTATGCCTGCCCGGCGCGATATGTGGACGGGACGCTTTGAGTTCCCTTGGCGCGGCTGGGGTCCGCTCGAAACATCTGACCCCGATATCGCCAAAATCGTTTCCCAAAATGGGCATATTAGCATGATCATCAGCGATCACTACCATATGTGGGAGCGCGGCTCAGGCAACTACTTCTTTAACTTCTCTGGCGCGGAATTTATTCGCGGACAAGAAAACGACCTGTGGATTACCGACCCCGACATCCCTGTTCAATTTCCCGGCGACCCAGAACGCATGGCACGGCACGCCTTGCGCCCCGGTTCCTTTGCACGTTACAAACGCAACACCGCTCACTTCCGCGTGGAGGAAGATTACTTCGCCCCACAGGTCTTCCGCAAAGCATCCGAATGGATTGAGCGCAACCGCACCCAAAAGGATTTCTTCCTCATGCTGGAAGTCTTCGACCCGCATGAACCTTTCGATCCGCCCTTTCCCTATAACGAAATGTACAACCCTGCGTACAAAGGTCAGCGTTTCATCTGGCCCACCTACGGTAAGTCCGACTTGTATAGTGAAGAAGAACTCAAAGAAATCCGCGCCTTATATGCGGGCGAAGTCACAATGGTAGACCACTGGCTAGGACACCTGATCCATAGCGTTGAACATCTTGGCTTGATGGAAGACACCATGATCATCATCGTCACCGACCACGGGCATCTCTTCGGCGAACACGGCATGATTGGCAAACCATGGTCAGACTTGGGCGATTCAAATATGTATCAGGAACTGGCGCACGTTCCGCTGCTGATCTACCACCCCAACGGGCAAAAAGGTAAGCGTGTATCGCATTTGACACAGCCGGTGGATTTGTTCGCCACCATCCTGGATGGATTTAACATCCCGCTTCCGGTCGAGACGCATGGGCAAAGTCTGCTTCCTTACATTCTCCACCCTGACGAAGGCTCACCCATCCGCGAGACGGCTGTCTTTGGACGCTACGGCGAAGCCATGAACGTCACCGACGGCGAGTGGACCCTTTACCTTTGGCCCCCCACTGAAGCAAATGAACCGCTCTACTGGTACTCGTACCTGCCGCCCCAATTCGGCGATGTGGGTGTGAACGACGACTTCGACGGGCAGCGCTATTCCGCCCGCGTCACCCGTGGACCGATGTCGAGCACGCTCTACAACGTCAAGGACGACCCGCAGCAGGAACGCAATCTCTACGCCGAGCACCCCGAAATCGTAGAACGACTCAAATCCAGCCTACACGAATTCCTGACTTCCATCAACGCCCCACGCGAACAACTCATCCGCCTGGGATTGGAAGATGACACTCCGCCTTTGTAAAATACGGTTGGATTCATCCAAACTTGCGGTATGGTTATTGATGATGCGCTTGATCTAACTCAAAGAGCGGACAGTCATTTCAGTTGTATATCCAGCCAGTCTTTGATTGTGCCTAGCGACTCGGCGGTGATGGTGTGATCCATATGAAAGTTGTGATACGTCAACACCACACCCAGACTCAGAAGGAAATCGCGTGATTGATGCGACCATTCGAGTGGCATATTTGAATCTTCAAAGCCGTGCGTCATAATGATGGGCTTGCCCTTCACGCCCGCCTCATCTACCACGAGCCCAGACTGTAAGGGAATGTAGCCCGATTGCGCGATAACGCCTGCAATGCGCTGAGGGCGGGTGAGAAAAAACGACATGGACATCATACTGCCCTGACTGAAACCCATCAGAAAAAATTTCTGAGGGTCAATCGGATAAGTTGCCAGCAGTTCGGTAATGAAGTTGTCAATCCGTGCTAGCGCGGCAGCGAGAATGACGGGGTCGGGCTTGCCAAATTGCGTGACGGTGTACCAGTCATAGGCGCCAGGGGCGAAGTCTACGGGTCCGCGCCCGCTGATCCAGAGCAGATTATCCTGCAAAGAATCCGAGAGTCCAATTAAGTCGCGCTCGTTGCTGCCGTGACCGTGCAGGGCAAAGATGGCAGGATAGCGCGTCTCCTTGTCGGCGGGATTGTAGCCAGCAGGAAAACGAGTGAGATGATAAATCGAAAGGTTCGTGCGTTCTTCAACAGGGATTTGATTCATAAGAAACTCCTAAATTGTTTAATCATTCCGTCCCGAAGGGTTGATTGAAGAAATAAGGTTTTCAAGGAACCCTTCCGGACGTTCGTATATGGCAAGTTACAAAAATCTACGCAGACATTCGGCTTTGAATTTCCTTGCGGACAACAGGCACGACCTTCGTTCCGAGCAGTTCAATCGAGCGCATGAGTTCTTTGTGCTGAACTGTTCCAATATCCATCTGGAGCAAAAGGCGGTTGTAATGCAGAATGTTTTGCTGAAAGAGAATCTTTTCGATAACCTCATCCGGGTTGCCGACGTAATCAGAGCCGCGCAGACCGCGGGAGTCTTCGAACTCATTGCGGGTCAATCCGCGAAAGCCGCGCTCGCGTCCCAGTTTATCCATCATCGCGTGCAGCGCGGGGAAGTAATCATCTGCCGCGTTTTGCGAATCATCCCCGATGAAGCCGCGCGAATTGACGCTCAACTGCAATTTGGCAGGATCGTGTCCAGCCTGCTGCCAGGCTTGTTTGTGCAAGTCTGCTAATGGTGCGAATCGTTCGGGCATTCCGCCGATGATACCCAGCGCCATCGGCAAGCCCAATGTTCCGGCACGCGCTGCGGATTCGGGCGTGCCGCCCACCGCAATCCAAATCGGAATTTCGCGTTGCAACGGGCGCGGATAGACGCCCAGGTTGTTTAGGGCGGGACGATGCCTGCCGTGCCATGAAATGACTTCCGATGCGCGCAGTTTCAACAGCAGGTCAAGACTTTCGGTGAACAGCGAGTCGTAATCCTTCAAGTCATAGCCGAACAAGGGGAAGGACTCGATGAACGCACCACGCCCTGCCATGATTTCGGCGCGCCCTTCCGAGAGCAGATCGAGAGTAGCGAAATCCTGAAAGACGCGCACGGGATCATCCGATGACAACACCGTGACAGCCGTGCTGAGGCGGATGGATTTGGTGCGCGTTGCGGCAGCGCCCAGAATCACTGCCGGAGAGGATGAAAGAAAATCGGGGCGGTGATGTTCGCCGATTCCGAAAACATCCAAGCCGACTTGATCTGCCAATTCGATGGTTTCGAGCAGGTTTTTCATGCGCGTGAGCGAGTCGAGTTTCGTTCCCGTTACCGGGTTGGTTTCCCATTCGACGAAGGTATACAATCCGATTTCAAAAGGTTGATTTATGGCTGACACAGAAAATAAACTCCTAATTTAATCGATTTATTCAGGAATTGAATGACGTTACACAGGTGTGTTTTCGACTTCCAGCACTTCAAAATCGGCAAATTGTAGCGACCAGAGATGTTCGTACACACCGTTTTTTGCCAGCAGCGCGGCATGGGAACCCTGCTCGACAATCTGTCCATTTTGTAAGACGATGATGCGGTCGGCGCGCTGAATGGTGGACAGGCGGTGGGCGATGACAAACGAGGTGCGGCCGCGCGTCAGGCGTTCCAGCGCCTCCAGTACGAGATGTTCCGATTCAGAATCCAACGAGGAAGTGGCTTCGTCCAAAATGAGAATGCGCGGGTCTTTGAGCAACATGCGCGCGATGGCGATACGTTGGCGCTGTCCCATCGAGAGTCTGACGCCCTTCTCGCCGACCAGCGTTTCGTAACCTTCGGGAAATGCCTGAATGAAGTCGTGGGCATTGGCGGCCCGGGCAGCCGCTTCGAGTTCCGCGGAAGTAGCGCCTATTTTTCCGTAGGCAATGTTTTCGCGCACCGTACCGCCGAAGAGGAAGGTCTCCTGCGGCACGAGTCCCATTTGCTCGCGCAGGGCGCGCAGGTTGTAGCGCTGTACATCCACACTGTCTATTTCGATGACACCGGCGGTAGCGTCGTAGAAGCGCGGCAGCAAGTTGACCAGGGTGGTCTTGCCCACGCCGCTCGGTCCGACGATGACAATCATCTCGCCAGGTTGAACTTCAAAACTGATATCCTTCAAAATAGGTTGGTCAGGCTGGTAGCCGAAAGAGACATTCTCAAAGCGCACCCCACCTCGCAGGGCGGAGGGAACGACTGCAATAGGGCTTTCGAATGGCTCGGATTCTGCGTCCAGAATTTCAAAGAGGCGGCGACCTGCGCCGAGGGCTTCACGCACCCGGGCATACAACCCGGCAAATTCGCCGAGCGGACCCGCGACCATCATCATGTAAAAAAGAAACGCCACCAGTTCGCCCGGTGTGAGCGTTCCGGCGATGACCTGTCGCCCGCCGTACCAGAGCAGAAAAGTCAGCGCGCCGAAACCGAGAAAACTAATCAGTGGGATGAAAACCGAACGGACGCGCACCCGCTGCATGGCTGTCTGGTACGCCGCTTCCGCGTTGTGCTGGAAGCGCCCCTTTTCAAAGGCTTCGCGTGCAAAGGATTTAACAATGCGGATGCCCGACAACATTTCTTCAAGACTGACGGTGGTGTCGGCGATGCGATCCTGCGCGGCGGTGGCAAGGCTCTGAAGACGGCGTCCAAACAGCATGCCAATCAGAATAATGGGTGGAATAATGGCAAAGATGATCAGCGTCAACTGCCAGTTCATCACCAGCATTAGAACCAGCCCGCCCACCAGGTTGATAACCTGGCGTAGGAAGTTGATGGGCGTTTCGGTGACGACTTCCTGCACGAGGGTCACATCGTTGCTGACGCGCGAGACGATCTCGCCTGTGCGCCGCTCAGCGAAGAAGCGCAGGGGCAGTCCCGTCAGGTACGCATGAACTTGCACACGAAAATCGGTGATCACCCTTTGTCCGACCTGTGCCATGAGGTAGGTGTTTCCCACCGAGAGCAGGCTTTGCACGATAAACAACGCCAGCAGACCCAGCGCAATCAAGTCCAACTGCGGCTGATTGCCTGCCACGAAGACCGTATCTACGAGGATGCGAATCGCCCAAGGCATTGCCAGCCCGATCAACGTGGACACGATGAGCAGGAATCCGGCGAACGCAAACCTGCCCCAATAAGGCGCGACCAACGCCATCATGCGGCGCAGGTCGGAGCGAATCTCAGGGGTGATGAATTTGGGCATCTGCATCGGTTTACACAACCGCTACCCGTTTGAGGGTAATAGCTTTTTCGGGGCAACGGACGATACACTCCGCGCAAGCGCGCCAGCCTCGGCGTGTACTGGGAAGGCTTGTTTCCAGCCGTGCGCCGTGCCCTTGAGCCGTCCCACGAAACTTAACGTGGAGCGCTCTTGCGGCGGAATAATCCCTATTTCGAACACATTGTACGGATAGACCGTCACGCACTCGTCTTTGTCTTCGCATTTTTCGCGGTTGACGATGGGCACGAATACGCCCGGTTCCTGTTTGCAATCTACAAATTTTGAAGCAGTCGTCATGGTTTGTTTTCCATTCCTTTTACAAACTCCAACAATTCAAGGCTTTCCTGAAGCCAGATCATCGGATTGACGCTGCGTTTGATGTATTGAATCAAACCATTTCGATCCACTACCACCGAGGCGGTGCGCTGGATGACAAAGGCCACTTTATCCAACCCAAATAACTGATATATTGCGCGGTTAGGATCAGATAATACAGGGAAGGGCGTCTTGAGCGTCTCCGCATACTGGCGGGTTCGTTCGGAAGTATCTCCCAAAATCACGAGTACCTCCGCACCCGCCGCCTGAAAGTCTTTATATAATCGCCCCAACTGGGCGACATGCGAACGGCATTGCATTCAGTTGTATTCTCGCACGAAGAACAAGACGACGTGCGATTTGCCTTGGTATTCCGTCAACCCGATTTGCCGTCTATCATTTGAGGTCAGTTTGAAATCGGGGGCGGGGGATCCAACTTCCGTTTCAATATTCATTTTGATGTTTCCTTATTGGTTTCAACCGAGAATAGCACACTGTTCTGCGCGGGGTCTGTCACAAGAATTCCCTCATTGTTCTGATTGTAAGGCATTTCGACTTCTTCGATGCGTTCCAGAAGTTGGTCCATGGCAGCGCGGTCGGGTAGGACAAAAGAAATATTTTTTAGCCCCAGCGCGTTGGCCGGAGGAGGTGGCGCATCTTCTCCCTGCCAGGTGTTGAAGCCGATGTGATGATGATAGCCACCAGCTGAGACCATGCCCATGCGAAAGGCGCGCGCCGTTCCCATATCATCGAAGCCGAGCATGTCGTGATAGAAGTGGCGCGTTTTGTCTATGTTGGCGATGTAGAGGTGGAAATGTCCCATGCGCGTTTCCGGCGGGACGGGCGGGTCGAGGCGGTCGTCTTCTCTCAAGTGGGTAAAGAGCGCTTCGAGGTCGAGCGGTTCACGTCCGTTGCTGAGTCTGCCATCGGCATGACGTGAATAGATTTCCCCGTTCCTGACCTCGAAAATCCCATCTTCCGGCGATTCGCAATAGAGTTCGATGTTGTTTCCTTCTGGATCGTCCAGGTAGGTGGCTTTGGTCATGATGTGGTCAGTGGGATAGTTAGGCCAGCGCAGGGAAAAGAGACGGGAGATGGTGCGCGCCAGTTCGCGGCGGTTGGGGAAGAGGATTGCAAAGTGATAGATACCGGTCACACCGCGATAGCGCTGTCCATTCGGGATTTCCGTAAGGCGCACCAAATCTGCACCGCCCGCGCCTAGCCCGATACTGTCACCTTCCCGCCAGTGCAGACTTAAACCCAATACCTGCTGATAAAAAGCTAGTTGGTTATCAAGGTTGGCGACCTTAAGATGGACGTAACCCGGACGAGTCTGTGGGTGGATTCGATGTGGGGCAATGGCAACTGGTTGAGGAAGGGTTATGACGTTCATTTTTCTCCTACATTTACAGCAGAAAGGATCTCTTCGGGCTGCAAACTGCGCCCAGTGACGAAATTGTAAGAATCTACCACCAATTGGAAGATCACGTCGAGTTCTTGCGGATCGCGCGGAGTGTAGAGCAGTACCATGCCTTCGATGCCAATTTGCTGCGCTAGCGGGTGATATTCAGCCCATTCGGCTTCGATGGCTTCATGGGCGCGCTGCGGCGAAAGCGTGACGTGTAAACTGGCATCCGGGTGGATGTGAGCAAACTCGCGGCCTTCGAGGACGACTTCGCCGTGCGCCAACGGCAAATCTTCGCGCAGCCAGATGGCGCGCGCTCCCGGGATGGAAATGCGCGTCGGCTCGTTGCGAACGTCGGGCAGGCTGTAAATTCGGTGGAACAGTTCCGCTTTTATCTCTGCGTCCGGCTTAAAATTGATTTGCATATGCGGCATCCAGGGAGTAGTGGGCGGGCGAGTTCCCGCTCGATGGGGTAATACATCGTAGTTTGTCATTTTTCTCTCCATAATTTATAAGCAAACTCTAGCCTGTGGCGAAGTAGTATAGTGGGATTGTCATTTGTCTTTTCCATGTTTCTCCTCGATCTGTCTTAATGCCTCAAAGAAGACTTCATTCGGCGTGCGCTAACAATATCGCAGCTGTCGGCACGCCCGTCACGCCGATCTGGTAGGTTTCCTGCGCCAGAGGATCGACTGTCACGTGTAGAAGTGATTGAATGAAGGATTTGGAGTGCAATTTTTCTTGAGTTCCTTCCATACCCGAATCCAGGTAATCCAGGAAAAGCAGGTCCGTAATCTTTAATGTGTTTGTCGCACAGCGTAATTCATCTTCTCGGAAGTGAGCCAGCGATTCTGGAGTCGCCATGCTGGCATCGCTAATCTCCCCAACTTCCCCGAGCGTGCCGCAAACAAAAACCACATGCGCGCTATTTGATGCGGATCTCGCCAATGTTCCACTGACTACAAATAATTCGTCATCGGGATGGGCAAACACTGCGAGTAAAGTCGATTTCACCTTTCCTCCACCGGATACCAGTGCCGGACCCATTCCCCCAGTGTATCCAACACTGAGAGCAAGTCTCTCCCTTTTTCTGTAAGATCGTATTCAACGTGGCGAGGGGCATTGGAGATGGCGTAGCGCTGTATGATTCCAGCCTGTTCCAACGCTTTAAGTCGTTGAGTCAGCGTGGTAGGGTTAACGCCACCTACGATCTCCTGCAGTTCGCAAAACCTTATACGTTCACTCAGGTAGTAAATCATTTCAAACGTCCATTTACTGCCAAGTACTTCCGCGGCTTTCGTGATTGGGCATTGTCGATCCACCACAGATTAGCTCCTTACTATAAAAAATAAAGTAGAAATGAGTAAAAAAACACGCCATTCATAGCGGCAAATTAAAAATCTCACTATATTTTTTATAGTAACCTAAGTTTATCTAAATACTCTAAATAAGTCAAGAGAATCATCTGAGATTCTTAGAGGGTGCATTTCAGTTCTGGGGCGAGTTGTAGACCGAAGTCCAGATCCGATCAAACTGGTTGCCCAAAACAGCGGCGGTGATGGGCAAGAAGCGTTCAGGACCCTTTCGTGACCAACACATGCCTGGGCAAGCGAAGCAAGCTTTGAATTGTTTGGCGCCACTTTCGATCATTCCGCTCCCCATCAACCAGCCCTGTTCGCGTAATTCCATCTAATTCATGCGCCGATGATGGGTTTCAAAATAGCCAGCCTGCTGGTCGGCTCCGGGTTACGCCTCGGCTGCCTTGTGAAGGTCCTGGGCAATGCGCTGGGCAACAGGTAGCCCAACTACACGAATTTGATCGGGTTTGAGCCCATAAGCTAATCCTCTTTGCCTCGCAATTTCAGTATGTACCAATACCAGATCAGACCGTTGGGAAAACTACCAGGTCTGCGTCGAAACCATATCGGCAACAACCGTGAAAAATGGTGGAATCTGCGACTTCATTGCTCGGCTGACTGGAAACACTGGGACGGGATGTACCGTGACCAGCAGATCGTATGGATGATTGTTTAGTAACCTGTAGATTGCTCGCCGGATAGAAGGCCGCATTAAGCTATAAAATATACGAGTACACTGAGGATCATCGCTCAACCTACATCCGAAATCCCACATATCGGGCATCCTGGCCATTGGAGGGTAAAGATCAGATGCAAGATTTGATGGCAGTAGTGCATATTCCTTGAAAAGATCAACCATTTCTGTTCAAATTTGATTTGGGAAATCAAGATTGATTGCTTCAATGATTGTTTCTGCTGCGCAGCGATGACCTCCTCCTATATCAGAAAACAGGAAAAGCACATGTGGCTGCTTGGTGTTTGAGTAAGTCATTAATACCTTTCGTGAACATATTCCTGGAAAATTGTTAGATGAAAAAACGTGATCAAGGGAAATTCCTTTTCTATCTCTTTTCAAGCACTGATCAAGAATTCTAAAATCGTGGTGTATTTCGCTGCTTTCTTCAGAATTGATTTAGTTCGGATATAAAAGTTTTTATCAGCATAGAATCCAATTAATGGAAAGACTTTTTCTTTTCTTTGGGTATGGAATGCTCTCATTATTGCCTTAAAGAATTTTGGGAAACTACCAGTTGGAGTTTCTCCCTTTATGAATGGTGAAAACAGCAAATTCTTCATCAACAATGAAAGGTTTGTATTCTTTTATCTGCTTTAGCTATAAGCTATATTCAACAACTTCATTCTTCCCCCCGTTAAAACCTCCATACTTTTCAACGAAGTCACGCTTAATATAAGTGTTTTCATGAGAGATGATATTCATGAAGGATAAGATCATTTCTGGATTTACACGCAATAGATGCGTTTGTGGAATGGCCAACTTTCTTCCTTTTATCTCAATCAAGAAATTACCCGTTAGCCACACAAGATCTGGCCGATCATTAAATAAATTTGAAATTTTTTCCAAAGAACCATTTTCTACGTAATAATCATCTGAATGTAAAAGATGGATGATTTCACCCGATGCTTCTTATGTTACAACATTTAAAGCATTACTAATTCCTCTTGGTTTTGATTGGATGAATTTAATACTGAATCAGCTTTTATGATTACGCAACCTTTTTTCTGTAAATTCGAGTCAGAAATACCCATCGTTCTTTAACAATTCAATGACTTGCCAGAACAATATCGTTTTCCGATCTGCCACTCCTCACTGATCTCCATGAGTAACGCTGAGACCAACCGGAGACAAGAAGCCTCATTTGGAAAAACACCTACAACTCTCGTACGCCTGCGAATCTCTTTGTTGATCCTCTCCAGACTGTTGGTTGTCCGGATCGTTCTGCGGTGTTCCAAAGGAAAATCAAAAACCGAAAACCCCTCGGAAAGGTTATCTTCAAGCCAAGCCGATAAGCGCGGTGCGGAAGCGGCATACTTCTGGATGGCTGCTTGTAGTAACTCTTCAGCAGTCTTTCGGTCTGGAGCATTGAACATGGATCTGATGTCTGCGGCCACCTCCAATCTCATATGCTGTTTGGGCAGATATGCCCCAGCGTTTTGTTGCAAGTGGAACTGGCATCTTTGCCAGGGGATACTTCCAAACACCGCTCTCCGAGCTGCTCCAAGACCTTCGTGATCATCGCTGATGATTAGTTTCATGCCATTTAGACCACGATCTTTCAGAACTCTTCAGAAAGGCTTTCCAGTGGGTTTCATGCTCACTAAGTGATACAGAAACACCAAGGATCTGCCTTTCGCCTTCTGGAGTGATGCCTGAAGCCACTAAAACCGCCGCATCTCTTACTTGTCCAGCTTCACGAACTTTCTCGTAGCGGGCATCCACGTAGAGATAGCTTATCTCTCCCAAAGGTCTTTCTCGCCATTCTTGAAGGACTTCATCCAGTTGAGCGGCTGCCCGACTGACCTGCATGGATGATATCTCTATCCCGCACAACTCTTCGGTGATAGCTTTTACTTTCCGGGTGGAAACTCCCTGAACATACATCTCTGCCAGTGTTGTTACCAGAGCTCGTTCACTTCTTAGACCTTTTTCAAGTGCTGAAGGATAAAAGCCTCCTTCTCGTACCTGGGGTACTGCAAAGGTGATCTCACCGATTCGGGTCCGAACCGTCTTTGGCTTATAGCCATTGGCATGGCCTTTTCGGTCTTCGGTCCGTTCGTACTCTTCAGCTTGCAGGTACTTGGATCTTTCCACTTGCATGACATTGTTAATCAATATCCGCATCAGTTCCGGAACTGCTTCTAGACCTTTTTCAGCTAGTTCACTTGTAACGGTATAATCTTCTTGGTGAGTCATTTCAGTCTCCTATTTTGGTCTGGTAACCTATTTAGGATACTTCTGACTCACCTCTTTTGTTAAGGTTCAGCAAATTACAGAAAGAATGTTACACCAACGCTTTTATTCCGTTTAATGTATTCTTGGATGATGTCCAAAGTTGTGTTTGTCGAATAAGCATCATTAATAATATATTCGATTTTCTCGAATGTTTGGTTCTCGATAATTCCAAAGCCTTTTCAAATATTTTTCGCTATTGAAAGTACAGGTAATAATACTTATCGTAAAATTTTTCATAAAGTCACTAACCTTCAGAAGTTCTTGAAAATGGCATTTGTACTATTCAATTTTTATCTCAACTGCCTTATTAGAAAGTGGCCAATACCATCGAGGTTGTAAGAGTGTTTTGATTTCAGAGATACGATCTTCCGTGGCTTGCTCACCAGCAGTGATTAATTCTTTCACTCGTCCATAGCCAGCGATTGCATTGACATTTACAGGGAGTTCAGGACAAATCAGCACATCAGGCGGAAATTGGTGTATTTTATTTATCTGACTTGCAATTCTCAGGATATAAAGGGTATCATCGAGAACTCCCAAAGTATTGGCTATACCATCAGGAACCCAGCGATGATTCCCAATCCAATCACCAATACCGACCCTCTGGGATAAACCTATATCCACTGCGATGATCAATTCAGCGCCCATTTTGTTTACCACATCGACGGGTAAATTGTTGAGTACACCACCGTCCACTAGCCGCATACCGTTTATTTCTACCGGTTTGAACAATCCAGGGAGAGAAGTGGTAGCGCGTAGCGCCGATGCCACCGGCCCTTCACGCAACACGACTTCCTGGTGCGAATTCAAATCTACCGTCACCACAGCCAATGGTAGGTTCAATTCTGCGAAAGTTTTATCTCCAAATTCTTTTTTAAAGAAAGCGAGTACCCTTTCACCGCGGATCAAACCGCCATTTGGCAGACCTGGGTCAGCCAGACGCACCATATGTCGTTTCTGTGTAATGGCTAATGATTCTCGTTCCAGATCTGCAGAACTCATCCCGGCAGCATAGCCCGCTGCGATGACACCGCCCATGCTTGTGCCTGCCAGATAATCCACCGGGATCCCTTCACGTTCCAATACGCGCAATACACCAATATGAGCCAGCCCACGCGCGCCACCGCCACTTAATGCCAGTCCAACAGATGGCCTGTTATGCGTTATCATTGCCACCTCTAATTTGCTTAGCATAGATACCAATCGCTTCTTGCAGATGCTCTTTGCGAAAATCCGGCCAGAGAACGGGCATACTCCAGAAAACTGCATTCGCTGCACGCCAGAGAAGGAAATTGCTCAGGCGCCATTCACCGCCCGTACGCACGATCAGATCAACATCCGGCATATCCGGGAGGTATAGATAATGTGAAAAAGTGGCTTCGTCGATTTGTGAGACATCCAGATTTCCTTGTTGATGATCCGAAATGATTGCTTTCATGGCGTCAACAATTTCTGCCCGCCCTCCATAATTGAGGGCTAGATTCAAGATCAAACAAGAGTTCGCTTTTGTTTGCAGGGCTGCATTATCCAAAGTACCCAACAGCGAGGCGGGGAGCCCTTCCCGGCTCCCCATGAGTTGCATACAGACCCCATTACGCTGTAAGTCTGGCAATTCCCGTTTTGCGTACTCTTCCGCCAAACGCATCAAGTAATCTACTTCCATCTTTGGGCGGAGCCAGTTTTCGGTGGAGAAAGTATATAAAGTCAAAATCTTAACCCCGATTTCAGTGCAATCTTCGACAGTCCTTTTGACCGCTTGCACGCCTTGCTGATGTCCGGCGATCCGGGGAAGCCCGCGTTGCTGTGCCCAGCGGCCATTACCATCCATGATAATGGCCAGGTGCCGAGGGATTACCTGATTGCTAAGATCCCTTGACATGAAACGCCTTTTGACGTTGATCTTGCAGGTATTGTTCGTGCCAGATTGATTCGGATAAGTTCTCGTATTGCTCACCGTAATGGTCCAACCCTTTCCCGTAATCCGGGTCAAGCAATGCTGCATGAGCGCTTTCATCGATCGGCTCCGGTTCATGCCTGGCGATTAATTGACTTAAGACAGCATGGTGATCTCGATTCAAACACGGCGCCAGCCAGTTACCTTTGCTTTGCATGTAACTTTCCTGCCAACCGCGGATGTCTGCAAAGAAAGGATTTGCCCAAACATTGTTCAAAGTGCCACCTTGTGCATAAATATCCTTGACATTAACTGGAGAGTAAGGCACAAAAACACAGGGTGAAACAGCACCGTTCCAATCGATATACAGGTATCCTCCGCCATGCGCACGACCGCCAGCGATACATCCATTGGAGAGTGTGCCGTGATTCCAGAAATCAGCCAGGAAGATTTTACGTTTTTTGACGATCTCCCATGAGCGCTTCCACATCCAAAGCCGTTGCTCCGGAGTCGGCATCAGATCCAGGGTAAATGAACGACCGATAGGCATGTATTGGAAGATCCAACCATAAAAGGCTCCCTGTTGTTCAAAAAAGTAATCGATGAACTCTTCCGATAATATTTCTTCGGCATTGTGCCTGGTGGCTGTTAATGAAATGCCAAAAAACACGCCGGCTTTGCGCAATTGCTCCATGGCTGCCAGAATCTGGTCAAAAACACCCGCTCCGCGCCTTTCATCAGTTCGGTCGCGCCAACCTTCGACTGAAATAGCCGGTGTCACATTTCCTAAAGCAGCAATTCGCTGGGCAGTTTTTTTATCAATCAAGGTTCCATTGGTGTAGAACATGAATAATACGTCCGGATGATTTTCTGCCGCATCGAGCAAGCCCTTTCCTTCTGATCGGTAAGCCAGCGGTTCTCCGCCGCTGATGACCAAGAACCTGACGCCCCAGAGCGTTTTTGCTTCAGTGATAATGCGGTCAAAAGTAGACCAATCCAACTTTTCGGCGGTGGGTCCGGCACTTGCATAACAACCTGTACATCGCAAATTGCAAGTCTTCCCCGGACTAATCGTCAATGTACTTGGAGGATACATCCCAAATTCCTGGGTGAAGCGAGCGATCGCTGATTGTTCCCCTCCCTGGACCAAGGCTCCATGGACCAGGTTGTGAGCAATGGAACGCAATGTTGCTCCAGATAATCTGCGGGCAAGTATCCGATCGAAGGTTTTTATGAAAGCATCTCCGAACAATGTCTGATCAGTCAATATACCAGGTGGGAGAGAGGATAATAATGCGTTGGCGGGGCGAATGCGGGAAGAAACAAATTTCCCTGTCTGTAATACGCCGTACCGCAAGGATGCTGATTTTGAAAGGAGGGGGGATATCCCCACAGCAATATCCAACCCCGCGTTGAAAGCTTTATTTTTTAATACCCCATTTGTAAGCGAATTTGCAACCATTTTCTACCTCCATGTCGATCGTTTGATTGCGCACATCTTCTGCTGGCTCATTTGATCCTCTTTATGAAAGTAAACCTGACACAGGATCATTTTTTCCTCTTCCACCAATCCAGATACCACGCCAGGATAAGCGCCAGACCGAAGAGAAGTAACAGTTATCCATATACGAAGAGATTGGTGATTGTTGGGTTTATGACAGAACTCAAATGGTCTCGATTGTTTTATTTCCAATTCCTTAACCTTTTACTTGCTTGCCTAGAGTTTCTATCTTTGATGTCAAATCCTGTTGTTCTTGCTTCGTAACCAGGCCTAATTCATCCAAAGTGCTCTTCACCTCGTCATGGATCAGTTTACGCAAGCTCTGACCTTCTTCATCCCCGCGTTGAACCAGACTTTCAACCCAATCCTTGGCTTCATCTTTTTGAACTTCACCACGTCGGATGAGTTCGTCTACGATCTTTAGGGCTATTTCGTGGGTCATTGTGAGAAGGCCGATTCCTGCTAAGATACTTCGTTCAAACAAGGTACGCTTGTCAACCTCCTTAATCGGTTTTAATATTCTGAATATAAAGCAACGCCAATCGTTCCCGGTCCCACGTGAATGCCAATGACCGGACTAAACTCTACGGTAAAAATTTCCTTACAATTCAGACGCTTTTCAACTTCGCTTCTGAATCCTTGTACAGCCTGAGGGACGTTTGCATGCACAATTCCCACATGCACAGGGCGTCCGTTTGCTTGTTGTTCTGCAAGGGCAATCAGGCGTTGCAAAGCTTTCTTCTTAGTACGCACGCGTTCCAATGCGTCAATTTTTCCTTCGGAGTTAAAAAAGAGGATGGGTTTGATGTCTAGCGCAGTCCCAAAGTAACGGGATGCCCCATTGATCCTTCCACCTCGATGCAAATATTCCAATGTGTCCACGGCGAAAAAGACATGCAGGCGTTTAATCACTTCTTCGGCTGCCTGTCTTACTTCCTGCAAACTTGCGCCTTGCTCCGCAGCCCGGGCTGAAGCAAGAATGATCATTACTTGTCCCATTGAGGTGATTCGAGTATCAATAATCTCCACTGGCACTCGGGTAAACAGACGCGCTGCAGTCAGAGCAGAATCCATCGTGCCACTGATGCCAGAGGAAATCAACGGCACGACAATGCCATTTGCTCCTTCATTAGCCAAATTTTCGAAAGCCTTAAGAAAATCCTGAATAGAAGGTTGCGAGGTTGTAGGAAGCTGTTTGCTCTTAGACAATCGCATATAAAATTCCTCAGGGGTGAGATCTATGCCATCGAGGTAGGTTTCGTTTTCCCAATGAATTTTCAGCGGAATTACACGAATGGAATATTGCTCAACCCATTCCGCGGGAAGATTTGCAGTACTGTCTGTTAAAATTGCGATGTTATTCATCAAGTCTCCTTGCCGAAAATAACGAAAATATTCGTTAAAAAAATTAACTAGATAGGATCTGGACCACTTCCCGGGTGAACTCGCCTAACTGTCGCCGGCTTTCCTCACTCAATTGGGAAAGCGCATCTTCATACTGACTGATTTGGGTAAGCAGGATGGTAGAAGAACGGCGATTTTTGCGCTCCAACACAGAAAGGAGCATGCCGATTCCGCTTAATACGCTCAGACCAATCTCCTGGGGTAATCCGATCCGATGCAGACTTTCCATCAGAGCACGAACCTCAGGCGCTTCCTGGATCGTCGCCAACATTAAGATCACAGCCGTGATCAGTTCTGTGACAAAAATGAGCGGAGAACGCCTTTTCGGAATACGTAACAAAAGATTTGAAAGAAGGTCTTCGTAACCCCCTGCTTGCCCTTCTCGCAATTGCTCCAAGATGTGCTCTTTGGCAACTTGCCAGTCTTCCAAATCAGAGAGATCACCAGCCAATTCTGTGAGTAAGCGATTGGCTTCTTGTGTCGGATAAAAGAAGACAGTTGGGCGACCTGGTCCATGTTGATCCGGATTAGATTGGTACTCCGCCCGTACAAGCCCTTTTTCTTCGAGCAGGCGCAACATCTCGTATGCAGTCACTTTACTGATACCCAGCCGTTCGGCAAAGGCCACATAATGCACAGAGTGTTCCATTTCCCGGTAGATATCCAGAAATTGGCCTAAAAATTGTCGTTGGCGGTGAGTAAGTTCCTTTTTCATTTATTTTCCGAAAATAACTAATTTATTGTATCTCTCTAGTTTGGTTCTTGTCAAGAGCGCGAAAAGTTATGGTCAAAAGGGTAATCAAAATGCAACCAACCAAGGAAGAACGTGCTGTGAAGCCGATGGCAAGGTAAACAGGCTGCTCAAGATAAGTGCGCAGCGCAGCTTCCAGGTCTCCCTCTTGTCCAATGATGGGTAACCTCCAGTTTGATGGTAACCTGAGCACGACTGTACGGGTCATCCTCCGGGATGAGCTTAGGCGCAACTTCGGTATATCTTACCGTAGCAATTAGATCACCTTGAACCAGAGCGTTGTAGGCACGAGTCAAGGCAATGATTGCGGGCAAAGGCTGGAGGAGAGCTTCATCCAACACGACGACTTCCTCCATCGATCCATCTACGCACCGTTCGGCATCCTGAAGGCGAGACTCGCTTGCCTCCGGTTCGCCGGCATCCATGAACGCCTGAGCCATCTGTGTACAGAGCAGCGGGCGGAGACGAATGACTTCTTCCGGAAGCTTTTTCGACAAACTCAACCATGCGTAAGATTGAAAGCGGTCCTCCATCCCTTGCCAGGCTGCCTCAGCCAGACCTGCCGCCCGTCCGAAATCAACTGCCATCGGGGCATGCTGAAAAGGTTCGGCCAGATCCCCATTTTCTTCATACCAACGGCTGGCACCCAAATGAAGCTCAGACAGGTCAAAAGGTTTTACAAGTCGTTGGGGTAGCAATTCGGCAAAAAGAGGATGGTAACGGTACCAGCGCCGCTCATTGTCTAATGGGATGTTGAACAGGTTAGCCCGATCGAGGTACTCCAATATTTCTTGCCCGGAAGCGGGAATTGAATCAAGATCGGCATCAAACAGCAGGCCACACAGGCGTGTGAGGATGGATGCGCGTAGCATAAAAGCCTGTATTTCAGGGGTTTGACGTTGTACCACCTCCTCGAGAAGATAATCCAAAACAAACCGGTGGCTGCCTGTGAAAGACTGAATGAAACCAGATGTATCGGTGAGCCCTTGCATGGAAATGGCTGCCATCTGCAAGCCGGCGATCCAGCCTTCGGTACGGATTTTCCAATGTGGCGATGTCTTCGGGAGACAAGTGTAAAGTCATCACCCGGTTAAGAAAATCTGCGCCTTCGGAAGGAGTGAAGCGCAGGTCAGTGCCTCGCAACTCGACGAGTTGACCGCAGGTGCGGTACCGCGGCAAAGGTAAGGAAGGATCCTCGCGGGTGATGATTACCACGTGCAACTGAGACAGGAGGTGATCGAGTAAGAAACCAAAGGCTTCGTCCACCGGCTTGGAATCGATTAAGTGATAATCGTCCAGGACAAGGAAAATATCATCCCGGAAGGATGTGATTTCATTAAGAAGGGCAATTCGGATCGTCTCAGATGACGGGGGTTGGGGAGATTGAAGTGGAGTTAAGGAGACTTCTCGATACCCGCCTTGATGGTCTGTAATGCGGCTATTAAGTATGTGATGAAACGCACCGGGTCGTTATCCCCTTCATCCAGCGAAAGCCAGGCGGCTGCCTTCCCACAACCAGAGATCCATTCGCTGACCAGGGTGGTCTTTCCGAATCCAGCCGGAACAGAGATAAGGGTCAATTTGCGGCTTGCAGAAAGACTATCGTGCAGCCGTTCCATCAAGCGTGGGCGGCGAACCATGGTTGGCTTTAGCGGGGGGAAAAACAGCTTGGTGATGAGCAGGGGTTCTGGCATTCTAGAAATAAGTATACATCGCGCACTCTGAATCGGGCGGGTAAGTGGGTAAGAGCAAAAAAAATAATGATGAAGAAAAACTATGGTTTGTGGAATTTAGTTGTGCGGGCGAAAAGAAAGATTTGTTGGGCATCGCTAAGAGTGATTAATATGAGTCGACTTCCCAAGCAGCCAAACATATCTATTGATTGGTGGTATCAAATCACATACCGGATGATGAATGAACGTCCATAAAACTACGAAGACGTTCATTCATCAATGCTGAGATTACTTGCTTTCTCTTGTTTTTTATTCTTTTTTCAGAATCGTATTTAAAACAGTATCTCGATCCAATTTTTTTGTACAGAAGAACCAGTCATAACAATACATTTCCCCTTCTTTCCCTTCCATGCGATCCTTGGCTACACCGCACGAACCAGCGGTTGGCACGATCACATCATCACCTGGCTGCCAATCTGCGGGGGTTGCCACCGAAAACGCATCGGCTGTTTGCATTCCGATAAGGGCTCGATAGAGCTCATCGAAGTTGCGACCGAGACTAAGGGGATAGTAAATCATTGCGCGAATTGTTCCCTTCGGATCAATAAAGAAAACAGCTCGAACCGCCTTGGTTGAGCTCTCACCCGGTTGTATCATACCGTATTTATGGGCTACATCCATAGTAATGTCTTCAATTAATGGGAATTTAACCTCAACATCTTTCATACCCTTGTATTCGATTTTGTCTTTGATAGTGCGCAACCAGGCGATATGACTATACAACCCATCAACTGACAACCCCACCAATTTGCAGTTGGCTTTCGCAAATTTGTCCTCCAACGTAGCAAAGGACATGAACTCTGATGTGCAAACTGGTGTGAAATCTGCCGGGTGGCTGAACAGAATCACCCAGCTACCACTGTAGTCCGCAGGAAAGGTGATGTTCCCTTGGGTTGTTATCGCTTTGAATTCTGGAGCTTTGTCTCCAATTCGTGGAAGAGTTACAAATTTAGTTTCAGACGTTTCCATTTTATCCTCCTGATAATTGTTAATTAGCTGTTGGTGTTTTACACCAGCAGAACCACACATATTCAAAAAATACTGTTTTCGTTGTGAGTCACTAGTAGATATTTTCAAACATACTGCCACCCTTATTTTGAAATCATATTCCTGATATTGTGCTCAACTTTATGTTTAAAATTATTCACGGTTAATGTGGATGAACAAAAAATAGTTGATACGTTATCTTGCTTGCTGATTTATTCATATTTTCGGTTTTGATACCATCCGATCTTTTCAACATCGAAAATATCAAATTCCGGGATGTAAGGTTTAATATCAAAAAGGGGAGTTCCATCCAACATATCCACCCCACTTATTTGGAGCTGATTATCTTGTCGGCTTATTATTTCAACAATCGAAAGGCCGATGGGATTAGGTCTGACCGGGTAACGGGTGGAGAAAAGCCCATGCGTTTGATCATCTAAAAAAGGTTGAACGAGTAGAGATTTAGCCGGCTCTGAAAGATGGAATCCATAAATCAAATATATTCTGGAAAAATCCTCGATTCCTTCTAACCCTTCCTTGTATTCAGGGAACACCTCCACTGTGCCAACAGCATTGGATCGGGCGGATTGTATCGGCATGGTCGACGTCTCTCGAAAGGGCGAATGAATAATACCAATTGGTTTCATTGAGAATTTCATACCTGGAAATCCTTTCTCCTCATGGTTAACAATTGAATTCCATTCACCTGGGGAAAGGATGCGCCTTGCTGGATTGTAATTTCGGCTGCTTCTTTATCTGCTACCCGGGAACCGGAGATAATCGAAATACCAAAATCGAATAAGACCGGAGATAATGGAGTTGATGGGCCTAATATCATCACCAGAGAATCCGAGGGACATAAAGATAGTAGATTTTCCATTGTATGATTTATTAATGCTGTACCAGTTATCGCAATTACATTCGCCTTTGGAATAAACTCACGATAGGTTTCTTCAGGGAAATCACCTGCATAGGGACGTTTTTCGATGATCCAGCAATTGCGGGCAATGGTTTTCATTCGCTCCACAAATGGAAAATGACCAACAATCACCAGGTTTTTATCTTTACTTTCCCTGGCAATCACGTCTGCCGCATTGATCTGAACCATATGGTTTTCATTGACCTCAACCAAAGAATTGATGGCTGCCATCCCCAGGCTTGCTTCCAGTAAGTTATCTGAAAGAATCCACTCAGATAATTCTTGTGCGCTCTTCCGATGTAAGCTGCCGACATCACGAATATTGGACCTTCCGTGAGGCCCCTCATTGACCAATGTGGAGGCTAATCCTGTATACCTGCTCGTTACAACGGTCCAGTGCACCCCAATGATCAAATTCTGGATTGGGATTGGGTTTTGAGGTAATGAATTAAGGAGAGTATCTAGAAGTCGCATGATCCGTTTCCTAAAAACAATTGTTTATCCTCTATCCTTACCAGATAATTTAATATCCCCAGAATGCATGGGTAGATGGATAATGAGAATAACCGATCATTCCTATATTCAGATCCTTCATACATTGGAGACTATTCTTTCTATAACTTAATCGCCCCGAATTCTATGGGGTCAAAATTAATTGGCCAGATTGTATTTGAATCAAATGTGGCACCTATTAACGAAGAGCCACTGATTATTGCGCCAGTCATATTCGTGCCGCGCAAATCCGAGTGATTAAGATTAACACCAATCAGATGAGCGAACATCAGGTTAGCGTTTTTGAGTATGATCCCATCCATGATCGCGTGTTTAAAATTTGCGCCTTCCAAGTCTGCGTCTTCAAGATTTGTCTGCCACATGAGAGCCCTTCGCAGACTGGCGCCTTGCATGCAAGCTCCTTTTAGATTCGCATTGGACATATTCGCGCCATAAAGATCAGAATTATTTAAATTTGCCAGTTGGCCGTCGCTCTCACCGGAAAGATACTTATTATGTTGTTCAATGATTTTCTGAATTTCTTCAAACGAGCAACTCATGAATTTTGCCTCCAATCCGTGACGGTTTCCCGGAAACAATTTTTGAGATCACTACCCATTTCAGTGATAACTGGTTTGATTCAATGTAGCAATTCTGTATGATCGATCAGTTTGCCATCAATAAATGCCTGAGCTGCCTCATCTATATCCTGAAGCTCAGTCACGACAGGTTTAATATTCAATTGGACCATGCTGTTGTAGGCGCCCATCCCCATTCCACCGCATATCAGCACCTTGCAATCAGCGATTGCCCCAGCCATGCTGGTGTGTTTATCATGAGATTCTTCACCGCACCCATGTTCGGCTCCATGCTGATGGTTTTCAGTATGAGGATGGTTGCTAAATTGATTGTGACCAACCTTGTCACGCATTTCCCGATTAGTGATCTTTCCGTCTTCTATTGTCAGAACCATATAATAAGGTGCCCTCCCAAAATGCTGGCTGATGGAATTTCCATCGTTAGTGATAATTGCGATCTTCATGTTTAACTCCTGTTTGATTAATTCTTTTGAAAAATGCCGCCCGCCCGGTTCTTCCCGGCTATCCGCAGGATAAAGAATAAGTAAGATTCGGGTTGTGGCTTGTCCGATGTTTTCCCAATAATGCGGAAGATGTGCTTCGAAAACAAGGCTGTCGCCAGTATCCAGGTGATAATCTTCTCCGCTAATCCAATAGTGGATCTCTCCTTCAAGACAAAATACGAATTCATGCCCGGTGTGGATTATTGGTTGACTGCCACTCCCTTTACCCGGCTGTAATGTTACGATAAATGGTTGAACCGAATTTGAGGATAAATCCTTACCAAGGTTCTCCATAATGGTGCTTCCAAATGAGACACTTGGACGTTGATCTGCTGATGTGAACACGATCTGTTTTTCGACCGGATCAGATTCAAAAAAGGTGACAATTGGAACTTCCAGGGCAGTAGCTAATTGCTGCAATGTACTGACTGATGGAGAAGTCTTGCCATTTTCTACCAGGCTAAGGGTGTTAATATTCAATCCGCTTATGTCAGCCAGACCACGCAAAGATAGACCTTTCCGGTTACGAATTTCGCGGATTTTATATCCCACATGAGTTTCGGTCGGGGTTGGTTTTTTTGTGTCGGAAGCAGTTGATCCCATAATTCATCTCTAAATGAGCATTAAATAATTGAGTAAAGCATATTGATGGAGGTAGTCGCCAAAAGTATCATAGAATATTATACTACTATAATAGGACAATAGTAGAATGTTCCACTAATAATTACCAATATAATGTTATATCTATCGTTATTTTATCAGGGATAATTAATCGAAATCTCTGAGCCGTATAAACAAAAACAAGAAAATGATGCTGCATCTGAAAATCGAATAAAATTCATTATCCGTCATGAGAATCCAGGCAATCGTCCGACCTAAATTTCAATCAACCAGGCGAATTCTCCAGACTGGAAGGTCATAATAGATTTCAAGCTCGGACAGATCCCCCTTATTCTGAGTTTACTTAAACTTGCAAAAATTTATTTTTATTGGAGAAGTCTATGCCAATTAATGGCTTAATTGTCTAAATATAAAAGCCATGGGACGATATCATTTCGTCCCATGGCCGGCAAAACGAAACCAATCAATTCTTGTTCGTCCTGATTTTCAAGAGGGAGTATAGCGGACAAAATCCAATACTACCAGTGACCACAAGAATTGCGCCGAGAACTCTGAACCCTGTGACAGTCCCCATTAAATATAGGGCATAAAGATAATACCTGTGATCAGACGGGGGCGGCGAACCATGTTTGGCTATAGCGGGGGAAAAACAGCTTGGTGAGGAGCAGGGGAGTAGGCATTCTAGGAATAAGTGGACATCGCACCTGGATTAGTGAGGGTGGTTAACCATAAATTTATACGGACAAAGAAGGGAAAATTATGCACCTATTCAATGCGCTCCCCAAACGAGATCGAACAAATACCTGCTCTCCTTGCAGATCTACTGTCGGTTGGATATCCCGAAACAATATTCTTGGTCATTCATAATCCTCCATCCGACGGTACGGATCTTAAGTCTTGACTCTCTAACAGATGGTCATTGGTTGTGATGCCAGGCGATGCCATTTCCAACTGGGTCTTGGGTTGCCCGAATAGCACATCTTGGGAGAGTACCTACTCCATGCTTCACCCTTAACTAAAGCGGTGCACTTGCAGATATGATAACTCCCGGATCATAATAGACTACATGCATATTAATTCGCTTTTTCGCGTGTATGAAAAGTATAGCGGATGTGTAGGATCCCCTTCACGAAGACTGGACACATTTAAATGCCTGTCAATTTGAGAAAGTGATAGAATTTATTAAATCAAGTTCTGGATATCCTTTTACCCCCTTAAATAACTGAAAAATTCTTTTCATTGACACCTCATAATATGCCATGAACGAAGACTCGTTTTCCGATTACAAACGTAACGCAACGATTTGCATGGCTATCGTTACCGGTATTAGTTTGCTGGCAATTATTGGATGGCTGACCAATATCCCTTTCCTTGCTTCCTTTGGTGCAGACAACATACCCATGGCACCCGTTACCGCGTTAATATTTTTGGGATTCTGTGGCATATTGCTGTTACAAAGAATATCCAATAATCGACCATGGGTTAATATATTTGTCCGGGTAACACTGGTTGGTATATTCATCCTTGTTCTCGTCCTAGGATTCAGATACTTAACCGGGATGGGACCTGACGTCCAAAAATTATTATCTCCCAATCCTCCAATGTTTGGACAAGTCTCTTCGGGTCGTATGTCCCCTCTGACCGCTCTTGGATTCTGCCTGACGATTCCGGCATATTTTCTATTGTCCGGGCGAGAGCCAGGTGTGGATAAGAGAACCGCATCAGCGGTCCTGTCACTTGTTGTATTCTCCCTAAGTGGAATAAATTGCCTAGGTTACTTTTTTGGAGAGCCCCTATTCTATGGTGGTACGTTGATCCCAGTGGCACTTACCACCGCGCTTTCTTTCATATTCCTCAGCTTGTTCCTGTTATTGACAGCCGGTCCGGATTGTTGGCCTATCAGAATGTTTGTCGGCGGTTCGATAAAAGCACGCCTGATGAGAACTTTTATACCTGCGTCAATCCTAATCGTATTGGTTCAGGGGTATCTCAGTTCGGCTCATAACCTGGTAAATATCAACCCGGCAGTCCGAGTATCGGTTGCGGTAATTTTGGCGAGCCTGATCTCCATTCTTGTAATATTTTATATTTCCCAAATGTTAAGTGCAGAAATTGATCGCAGTAATATAGCGCGAATGAACGCGGAAGCCACACTCAAACAGAGCGAAATACGTTTTCGAATGTTATTCGAGCAGGCAGCCGTTGGCGTGGCTCTGATCGAGACCAAAACGGGTCATTATCTTGATATCAATAAAAAGTATTGCGAGTTTCTCGGATACACCAAAGAAGAGATGCTAAATTTATCTTTCCAGGACGTTACGGATCCGGACTATGTTCATGAGAATATTGAGAATAACGCCCTCCTTTTAGAGGGTAAGATCGGGGAATACTCAATCGAAAAGCGGTATATCCGCAAGAATGGGGAGAAGGTATGGGGGGAACTTACAGTCTCACCCCTCTGGAAGGAGGGCGAAGATTCGTCTGGATTTGTACATATAGCAATCGTTCAAGATATTACTGCTCGGAAAAAGGCGGAAGAAGCACTCCGGGGCAGTGAGGAACGGTTTAAGAAACTCTTCAAAGAAGCGCCAATGGGAATAGCACTTGTTGATTCAGTAACTGGGCGTTCCTACGAAGTGAATTCCATGTATGCCAGGATAGCAGGAAGAACTGTGGAAGATATCCTTTCCATCGATTGGATGAGCATCACCCACCCGGATGATCTCCAAAAAGACCTTGATAATATGGCCTTGTTGAATTCAGGGGAGATACCCGGTTTTCAGATGGAGAAGCGTTATATTCGGCCGGACGGTTCCAGTGTCTGGATCATGATGACAGTGGCTCCGATCTATGTAGATGATAAAGCGCATCTACGTCACCTTTGCATGATCGAGGATATTTCGGAACGGAAACGTTTTGAACTCATCCAGAACGCGACTTTTAATATATCGCAAGCCGCAATGACAAGCGATGGGCTCGAAGATTTCTTTATCTCAATTCATTCTATCCTGCGAGAATTATTAACGGCTGAAAATTTCTTTATCGCACTGTACGATCCAACCACTGAATTGGTTAGCTTCCCATATTACGTTGATCAATTTGACCCCAAACCATCTGAGCCGATTATTAGTAAAGGTCTAACAAGGTATGTGATCCGGACAGGGCGGTCATTGTGGGCTTCACGCGAGGTCTATGACCGGCTCATCCAACAAGGTGAGGTGGTAGTGGAGGGAACCGCAAGTGTGGATTGGCTCGGAGTGCCGTTGAAAACTGACGGACAAATAATCGGAATAATGGCAGTTCAAAGCTATACCGAGGGGATTCATTTTCAGGAGACCGATCTGGATCTACTTGAATTTGTTTCCACCCAGGTGACCCAGGCGATCGGACGAAAGCGGTTGGAAGAGGAGATCCATAATCTCTCCTTTATGGATGATCTTACCGGATTGAATAACCGGCGGGGTTTCAATCTACTTGGTGATCAGGAAGTTAAGCTCGCGCAGCGTGAGAAGAAGACCATGCTATTGTTTTTCGGCGATGTAGACAACTTAAAGAGTATCAATGATACTTTCGGACACGCAACTGGTGATTTGGCTTTGAAAGAGATCTCCCTCATATTAAAGGAGAACTTCCGCAATGTGGATATCCTTGCCCGAATTGGTGGAGATGAGTTTGTGGCGCTTGCGTTGGATGTCTCCATGGATGCGGCTCAGATAATTGCTAACCGGATACAGAATGCCGTTGACAAACGCAATCATGATGGCGAAAGGGATTATGATCTGTCCATCAGCCTTGGAATTACACGTTACGACCCTGACAATCCCTGCACATTAGGTGAATTGATCGCTCAAGCCGATAGTCAAATGTACCGTCAGAAACAGCTCAAAAAAAGCGTACTGTAACACCCCACATAAAGAACCAAGTTTTCGCTCGAAAGCTTAATTCCTAAGAAATAATACGAAGATTCCCTGCATATTACCTGTATTTATTTCACTCTATTGATTTTGACCATGTCTATATTCGTTAAAAGCTTACACCACAGGTTTCGTAAATTGTTGTGGAAAGTTCAATTTTGGTTGTTGGTGTAACATTCTTTCTGTAAATTGCTGAACCTTAACAAAAGAGGTGAGTCAGAAGTATCCTAAATAGGTTACCAGACCAAAATAGGAGACTGAAATGACTCACCAAGAAGATTATACCGTTACAAGTGAACTAGCTGAAAAAGGTCTAGAAGCAGTTCCGGAACTCATGCGGATATTGATTAACAATGTCATGCAAGTGGAAAGATCCAAGTACCTGCAAGCTGAAGAGTACGAACGGACCGAAGATCGAAAAGGCCATGCCAATGGCTATAAGCCAAAGACGGTTCGGACCCGAATCGGTGAGATCACCTTTGCAGTACCCCAGGTACGAGAAGGAGGCTTTTATCCTTCAGCACTTGAAAAAGGTCTAAGAAGTGAACGAGCTCTGGTAACAACACTGGCAGAGATGTATGTTCAGGGAGTTTCCACCCGGAAAGTAAAAGCTATCACCGAAGAGTTGTGCGGGATAGAGATATCATCCATGCAGGTCAGTCGGGCAGCCGCTCAACTGGATGAAGTCCTTCAAGAATGGCGAGAAAGACCTTTGGGAGAGATAAGCTATCTCTACGTGGATGCCCGCTACGAGAAAGTTCGTGAAGCTGGACAAGTAAGAGATGCGGCGGTTTTAGTGGCTTCAGGCATCACTCCAGAAGGCGAAAGGCAGATCCTTGGTGTTTCTGTATCACTTAGTGAGCATGAAACCCACTGGAAAGCCTTTCTGAAGAGTCTGAAAGATCGTGGTCTAAATGGCATGAAACTAATCATCAGCGATGATCACGAAGGTCTTGGAGCAGCTCGGAGAGCGGTGTTTGGAAGTATCCCCTGGCAAAGATGCCAGTTCCACTTGCAACAAAACGCTGGGGCATATCTGCCCAAACAGCATATGAGATTGGAGGTGGCCGCAGACATCAGATCCATGTTCAATGCTCCAGACCGAAAGACTGCTGAAGAGTTACTACAAGCAGCCATCCAGAAGTATGCCGCTTCCGCACCGCGCTTATCGGCTTGGCTTGAAGATAACCTTTCCGAGGGGTTTTCGGTTTTTGATTTTCCTTTGGAACACCGCAGAACGATCCGGACAACCAACAGTCTGGAGAGGATCAACAAAGAAATTCGCAGGCGTACGAGAGTTGTAGGTGTTTTTCCAAATGAGGCTTCTTGTCTCCGGTTGGTCTCAGCGTTACTCATGGAGATCAGTGAGGAGTGGCAGATCGGAAAACGATATTGTTCTGGCAAGTCATTGAATTGTTAAAGAACGATGGGTATTTCTGACTCGAATTTACAGAAAAAAAGTTGCGTAATCTATGATTTGGTTGGTTTTTCTGGTAATCCACCTTGTTTTACATAAGAAATGGATTTCCTCGGCTTTACAACATGATCAGCCACTGATTAGTAGGAGATAATGAGCAATTAGATTGGATTTTGAATGTCAAATCGAATCCCAATAAATACATTCATATTGCGTGGGAGGGAAATACATCGTCGATTCCTAATGTAGATAGGATGTCGAGGATAATTTCAGAGCAAATCCGGGGCGGGTAAATATAGAGAATAGTCCATCCATTGTTTTAGAATTTGACCAGGAAAGCGGTAAAGTACATGATGGCAATGCCGACAACAAAACCGGCTAGATTCACCCAGGACACCCAGGTGGTGTGTTCCCGTTCTGCGTTTCGACGCAGCAAGGCAACCACTTCCACAATGACTTGCCAGATGGCTCCCAGCCCAATGCCAAGAAAGATAGTACCAAGCAGGGGTGAGAACACAAATCCACCTATCCAGGTTCCAAGGACCGCTGGAAATCCAGCCAGTAAAGCGAGACCAGCAAATGTCAGCAAAGTTGGGGCAATCTGCTTTTTGTCTTCTTCTCCTCTCTGAGGAGAGACAAGCGGAGCTGCGATACCAATCCCTTCAGTGATGTTATGCAAGATAAAACCGATCACGAGGAATGAGCCGAGGGCGGCTTCTCCAAATGCGAATGCAGCTCCAACAGCCAATCCTTCCCCAAAATTATGCAAACCAATGGAGAGGGCGATTAATGTTGCCAGGAATGCTCCAGTCGCTCGTACAGAGCCTGATGCTTCATTCCGGCGTTTCTGCATGGCGCTGACTGCCAATATCGCCAGCCAGGTCACAAGCGCTGCAAACAGAGCTAAAGGTATTCCCTGGAAGACTCCCGGTAATTTTGCACCGACTTCCAACACTTCCAGGAAGGTATCGACCAGAAGGAATACCAGCAATCCTACGGTCAATGCCAGGATTACCCCCAGCCACTTGCGTCCCATCCGTTTCATAGCCGGGTACCAGAGCAATCCTAGTGCTACGGGAATGACTCCAACGTAGATCCCCAATAAACCGTAACCGGCAAACTCTCTCAACCCGGGGCGAGGAGTAAGCGTAGCAACGGGTACTTTCCCTTCAAAAGTGAGTCCGGTGTTGGTAACCAGTTGGATCCGGTGAGGCTCGCTTGGTGTCCATTGGTAAGGGATGGATATGGTTGCTCGTCCGAGTCGCGCCAACTCTCCAGCCGGCACCATATCGAACTGCCAAAACGCATCATCCACCATCACCTGAGCGATCTTTACAGGATGAGGTCCGTTGTTCAATACACTGACTTCAAATCCATCTTCAACTACCCGAATTCGGTCGATGAAAAGATTCTCGATGGGGGGCAAGCTGTTATTAAACAATGCCAACGGATTGATTACGCTAAAGAGTGTCAGCATCAAACCAACAGCCAGCATTGGGATCAGACCGGTCAACCAGCCAGGAAGGCGGGGTGGAGAAGTTTTGATTTCAGTCTCTTCATTCATGCGAGTATTCCAATTCTGTCTGCATCAGGCTGTCGCTTCAAAGAATCCTGACCAGCCTAGTTCAGCGAATTCACTCTGGTGGGCATGGAACATATATTTGCCAGGTTCATCGAGGGTGAACTCGAGTACTGCCCGCTCGCCCTGACCCATAATGACGGTATCTGTTATCTCAAATTGATCTAGGTTTGTCCCTGTCCGGTAGAGGTGGAACATACTGGCGTGCAGGTGGAAGGAATTGATCAGATCAAACTCTGTCATATTGGTCAGATAGATGCGCACCAATTCGCCCACTCTTACCTGGATCGGATGTCTGGCATAATGAAAAGCCACCGTATTTACGGCATAGACCTCGTTTGCACTGTCGAAGGTGGTATCGAAAGCGTTCATGACCATGATCATCTCATGGGCTGGCTTTCGTCCTTGGGGCGGATCAATGATGAGTGTTCCATACAAACCTTTATGGATATGTTTCTTTAATGACATGACATGGCAATGATACGGGTGAACTCCAAATGGACGAGCTTTGAATTCGTAGGTAAAGGATTCTCCCGGTTGGATGATAGGTTCGACTCCATCCATGGAAGGTGGATGAAATCCGTGGAAGTGAATCGTGTGCGGATGTGTGCTTCCATTGGTAAAGTGAAACCTCAGGAGATCACCTTCCCGGCAACGGAAGGTAGGACCGGGAACCTGACCGTTATAGGTCCAGGCTGGAAAGAATACACCCGGTGCTATTTCGATTTCCTTATCAATCGCTACAATTTTCCATTCGCGGGTAGTGACTCCGGTCAAGCTGGTTGACTTGGTTCCCCGATCAAATGCGGTAAGGAACTCGGTTGGATCAAATCGAGACAAATCAACATCTCCGATCGTTCCACTATAGCCTCCATGACTTATTCCGTCATGTTTCGCGGGGCTATTTACAGTTGCATGGAGATCCGTACTGGCAGAAGCATCTGTCAGAAATGGGTAGCCAGCTGCAAGCACACCAGCTGCACCGGCTGTTACACCCAGTTTGAGAACTTCGCGTCGTCCAAGTTTATTTTTAGTAGATCCTGATGGATTATTCATAGTGTTGCTCGGTTATAGTAGTAGATATTGGTAAGACGAAAATCTTTTCAGCAACTTCCCGCCCTACTACCTGGACAGGGGACCTTGAATCGACAAATCGTATGGTAATGGGTCCATTGAACGGAGCTTTTGAGACAACCTCAACTTTTGATGTCAGCACTAATCCTAGCTCAGTCAGGTAGCGCAGCATCTCCGGTTTTTGTCCAATTACGCGGCATACTTCAACCAATTGCCCGTCAGGTATATCAGCCAGAGGTTGGTAAGCGAGTTGGCGATAAGTACCATTTCGATCTGGGATTGGGTCTCCATGCGGATCGGTACTCGGGTTGCCCAGCGCAATCGCCAGACGTTCTTCCAGGTCTTCGGAAATCACATGTTCCAATCGCTCTGCTTCTGCATGTACCTCATCCCAGGTATAGCCGAGTTTCTGGCTCAGATATGACTCGATCAGTCTGTGATGGCGGATAATTTCAAGCGCAGATCTATACCCCTCTGGCGATAAGCTGACGCCATAATAAGGTTCATACTTCACGAGGGCTGGTTCCATAGTGGAAAGGCGCTTTAACATTCCTGTCACAGAGGCATTACTGATACCCAACTGCGACGCCAGACTGGTAGTAGACACCGGGGATCCATTTTGCGATTCGAGGATCAGGTAAATGGCTTTTAGATAGTCTTCGATTGATTCTGATTTCATTGCGACTCCAAAATATTTAGGCATTCCTTAATCTTAATTTATTGTAAGCAAATAATAAAATAAGTCAATTAGGATGTTATATGTCAGAATAATGCCTACGGACCAGTCCACTTAATTTACGGAGGTGGAATTTTATGTAAGGAAGTGAGGATGATCGGAGACATATATAAATGTGAGCGATTCGAAAATTATTTTGAATCACTACTCAGCGATAAACATCTTCCAAACTGAAATGACAGTTTACCGACCAAATAGGTAGCACCGGTTCTTTTGTTTATGGAATTGCCCAGCGCTTCACAGAACACAAGATCTGGTTCTGCATTTCAGCGGGATTGCGTGTTGCAATCGAGTATGGGATAAGATCCGCTCGGCAGTGGGATTACCCAGAGGATTTTCTGTTATGGTATATACTCAGCTTGCTCCAGAATCTAGTACAATAGCAGTCAATGGAGCAAGCCAAATGAGATTCAAAGTAATCACCCAGATCATTTTCCTTATAATCACAGGGCTGTTAATAACAAGCTGTGGGGCGGACAAGACCCCGGAACCGACAGCAATTCCTACTGAGACGCCAGGCTGGATCATTACTACTGCGACACCGGTCACACCTACGGCGACACTTACAGAAACCCCAACCGAGACTCCGACCGAAACACCGACTACTGCACCGCCCACGGAGACCCCTACACTTACCTTAACGCCCGACCCGAACGTAACCATCACCCCAACACAGGGGGCGAAACCCCAGGTAACCGCGAAATCGGATACCAATTGCCGTAAAGCGCCAAATCAAGAGGCGAAGGTGTTGGGTTACTTTCTGCGAGGGCATTACTTTGAGGTACTAGGTCGGGATAAATATGATGTCTGGGTGCTTATTCCAAATCCAACCGTCGATGGGGATCCCAGTTGTTGGGTCTGGACCGGTAATACTGACCTGGTGGGTGATCTAAAGACAGTACCAGTTGTGACGGACAATTAACGAACTGCAGGTCTCCCAATAATACTATTTCTGGATAGACCAGTCTTCCTATACAAAGGGAGTTACAGTCAAAAGTAGTCTCGGACGAGATGACTACGGTTATGCGGAAATTGATCTCTGGCGAGATGGCAGATTGTACCAGGTATAAAACGCTCTTCCAATAAATCCCAGGTAAACCAGCATCCCAGCCATGGCCATGATCACCGCACCGACCTGTTGGTCCATCATCGGTGTGAAGCCAGGGAATACGAGGGGGGCTGTGGCATATTTCAGATAGAGAACTGATGGTGCGAAAACTAAGGACGCCGCCCAGTATCGTACATGGTACCGAAGCCAGGAATAAATATAGTATTTGTGATGGGTATGCGAGATGGGGAACAGAAATACTCTTGCTCAAAATAGGCCACCAGAATAGTACGGCGGTCGATATAAAACTAAGGTGCTCGATGATATGTAGAGCTTCGTTCTCGAGTGCGGCTTCATAAATGACAGGGAGATGCCAAATCGAAAAAACCAGGTTGTACAGGCTGAAAGCGATCAGGGGATTGGTCACAAGGCGGGCGATCATTCTAACAATCCGATTACTGACAATTAACTCGAACATCCAGTCTGGGATGCCAGCCAGCAGAAGTGGTGGCACTACCAGGGTCATTAATGTGTGTTGAATCATATGTGCGGAAAATAAGTATTCATCGCTGAGCGCATCGAGAGGGGAAACAAGGGCGAGAAATAGGACCAGGGATCCCAGAAGAAAATTGATTGCAATTCTGATATTGATGGGTTGAGAGGAAGCGATCTTTTTCCGCAATGGTCCGACTGCGCATAGATATAGGGCGTCAAAACAAATCACCCCGATGACAACACTTGGGTAATAATTCCATTCCAATAAAGGCATAAATTTTCTCTCTGCCCTTATTATAGGTATTTTTTCAATTATTCTGCTTGTCTACTATGTGATCTGGTAAGCAACGGGCATTGTCAACTATTTAAGATGAAACCCACATTGGTTATAGATCATTTATTTCTTTCCCCCGACATTCCGAAATCATCCTATGCGTCTACCAGGCGTGGACCATATAGAAGAATGAGAGAAAAGATCAAAATACCGCCCATCAGGATACCGAAGAAGAAAATATATCGATAGATCGGTCGGTCTGTTTTCAAGTGCATGAAATACATGGCAACCAGGGCTGCTTTTGCCAGCGCGATTGGGAGTAGAACCAGGATACGAGGAAGGGGGAGAAAAGTCACACCTACTTCCAATGCGGTCAGGGCAGTCAGCGCCCCAAAAATAACGAGATAATTAGGATGTTTTTGGTCGTGGATCTGTTCTATATTCATTTCAACCTCAAAAATATACCAATAAGCTAAAAACTATCAAAATAATCATAACCGTAATTAATTCCGGAACATACAGGATGTGAAATGATCCATTCAAATTCTGGAATGGATTATTTTGATGGTTTGATACTGACTAACCGAATGGGGTGGTTTATAACAGATATACGATTGTAAAAATTAGGATCCATACCAAATCGACAAAGTGCCAGTAAAGCCCAACTAATTCGACGGATTCATGCTTATGATGTGTAATCCCCCCAGTTGCCGATCGAGCCAGAACAAAGCTGATCCAGATCACCCCGACCAGCACATGTGCACCATGAAAACCAGTCAGAGTGAAAAAGGATGCTCCAAATAGATTAACACTGAGCGAAAGTCCTTCACGGGCAAGTGAAGTGAATTCATACACTTGTCCGCCCAGAAAAGCCAATCCCAACAAAATGGTAGCTGCCAGAAAACCCTGCATCCGGCGAACTGAATCTGCCCTGATGGCAGCTAATGCCATGACCATGGTCAGACTGCTGCAGATCAGGACAAAAGTATTGACAGCGGTCAGAGGAATATCCAGGACGTCACCGGGCAACGGTCCTGAAATACTTCGTCCGCGGAGGACAACATAGGTCACTATCAAAGCGGAGAAAAACACGACCTCTGATCCGATCAGAATCCAGATACCCAATTTTTGATTGTCAATTCCAAGCGATGATTCGGGCTCAGACTCGTGTGTTGTGGTTTGATCAGCCATGTTATCTCGCCTCTTTCTCTTTATTCCATGTTCATTTACCGACGGAGCATTACCGTGGTTCCCTGACCCAACCAATAATTCCAGTGAACAGGATGGCCATCCCCAACCCGGAAACAAGGTAAGAATAAATTAATCCATAACATGCCACCGTTAAACCGAGACCAATGATGATCGGAAAATACGATCCTCCCGGGAGATGAATGGAGACTCCTGTTTGTTCAGGATCAGATGGAACATCCATTCCCTTCTTTTCAGCCCGAAAATACTTGAAATCCCATAATGGTCTGCGGGTGTAGATAACCGGAATCGTGGCGAAGTTGTACTCCGGTGCGGGGGAAGTCGTTGTCCATTCCAGCGTTTGAGCATCCCATGGGTCGTTACCAGCCGTTTTTCCATGACGAAGAGAATGGAATATATTGATAATAAAGATCCAGATCGAGATGGAGAGGATAAATCCACCGATCGTGGCGAGCAAATTAAGGGTATCCCAACCCTGATTCCCGGCATAGGTAAATACCCGGCGCGGCATCCCCAGTAGACCCAGGATGTGCATCGGGAAAAATGTCAGGTTGAAACCGACGAACATGGTCCAAAAGTTCCATGCGCCTAATTTTTCACTCAAGAGACGTCCAAATACCTTTGGAAACCAGTAATAAATTCCAGCGAAGATGGCCAGCATTGTCCCGCCGAATAGGACGTAATGAAAATGACCAACCACATAGTATGTGTCCTGGACTTGCAGGTCAATCGGGACGATAGCCAATGATATTCCGCTCAATCCGCCAATGATGAACATGGCAATGAAACCGGTCGCAAATAATAATGGGGTTTTGAAGTTGAGTTTTCCACCCCACATTGTGGCGATCCAGTTAAAGATCTTAATCTGAGTAGGGATGGCGATGATCATGCTATCAAAGGCGAAAACAGCGTCAGCGATCGGGCTCAGCCCCACGGCGAACATGTGGTGTGCCCAGACTGTAAACCCCAGGAAACCGATGGTAATACCTGAGAACACAATTGCACCATATCCAAATATCGGTTTGCGCGAGTATACCGGGATGACTTCTGAGATGATCCCAAATGCCGGCAGGATAAGTATGTACACTTCAGGGTGACCAAAGAACCAGAATAAATGCTGCCAAAGCAGTGGATCACCACCCTGGGTAGCTGTGAAAAAAGGGGCATTGAAATTGCGTTGGAAATACAAAAGGATGGCGTCTACGGTCAAGCTTGGCATGGCAAAGATGATCAGGAATGACGTTACCAGCATTTGCCAGACATAGAGAGGCATTTTAAATAAACTCATCCCCGGAGCTCGCAAATTAAGGATAGTGACAATAAAATTGATGGACCCAATAGTTGATCCGAGACCAGTCATGAAAATTCCCAGGACCCAAAAATCTATCCCATGGGATGGTGAAAACTCCTTCGATGTCAATGGGGCATAAGCGAACCAACCCGCATCAGCGGCTCCACCCAGAAAGAAAGAGCTATACATGATCAGACCACCGAACAAGAAAAACCAATAGCTCAGACCGTTCAATCGTGGAAAAGCCATATCGCGTGCACCGATCATAAGTGGGACGAAATAATTCGCCAAGCCAGCCAGGAGAGGCATGGCGAGTAGGAAAATCATGGTCGTTCCATGCATCGTAAATATCTGGTTATAGGCTTCCGGGGAAAGGAAAGTATTATTTGGTACGCTTAATTGGATTCGGATCAGCATGGCTTCCACCCCACCGACCAGAAAGAAGATCAGAGCTGTGATGACATACAAAAGACCTATGTCCTTATGGTTGGTAACCAATATCCACCGTAAAAACTGCTGGTTCTTCAATTTCGGTTCTGGCTTTGTTTCAGCAATTGATGATTGCATGATCCCTCCCGGCAATTGACACACCGAATGATCGGTACACAGTTATCATCGGTAAATTTATTTCAAGCTTTCAAGAAATGCTACCAAAAGCCTTCTCTCGCTGTCAGATATATCAGGCTTGGGCATCATAACTCCAGATTTCACCTTCTCGGGATCTTCCAGCCACTTGTACAGGTTTTCAGGGGTGTTGGTCAAGACTGCTCCAGCCAGAACCAGACGGCTGCTAAAATGTGTCAGGTTCGGACCCAGTAAACCTTCGGCTTCAGTGCCCTTGATGGTATGACAAACAGAACATGTTCCATGTAGAAAAACTTCTTTTCCTTCGGCAGCATCCCCGGTCAGGTCGGGGATTGACGCTTGTTGTTGGCGAATCCAGGAGGCATACTCTTCTGGTGACTCAACAACCAGATCGAGGCGCATATGAGCATGACCAGTTCCGCAATATTCTGAGCATTCCCCTACGTAGCGACCAATATGAGTTGGCTGAAACCAGGTTTGGTTGAGATGCCCTGGAATTACATCGATCTTTCCTCCCATTTGAGGGACCCAAAAACTATGGATAACGTCGGCTGAATCTACTGTAATAAAGACCAAAGCATTAACGGGAACGTGCATCTCCTCTGCTGTTGTGATATCCGATTCGGGATATTGAAATTCCCACCACCATTGATGCCCAATTACATTGATGTTGACAACCTGCGTGTCGGCTGGGATTTGAGAAGGGCGGTTTTTTATTGCCCATAAAGTGGAGACAGTAAAAATGAATATGATCAGTAGCAGTATGGCTGGTATGATCGTCCAAACCAATTCTAAGCGCCGATTTCCCTCGATCTGTTTTGGGAGGCTACTTTGATTAAATGGAGTACTTACCTTCTGCCTGAAACGAAAGATGGCAAACAGAAGGAGTGCTTCGACAACGATAAACCCAATACCCGCAACGGCAGAGAAACCCCACATCAGGTTAGTGATCGCTCTGGCGCTGGTTGAAGCAGGGGCTAAGATGGAGGGCGCACCTGTACATCCGGCAAGAAGGAAAGGTAGAAAAATGGCAGGCAGTTTTTCAAATCCTCGGTTCGTATGCATAAATGCCCTTCCGAATTTATTGTACGATTTTCTATACTTCTAAACCGATGCCTTTTTGATAGATTAATCCATTTCCCAATCGAAGTAGCAGTAGTTCATGGCAATATAAGAATTAGCAAAAAGAAAAATTGAATAGGTATGATCCTGACGTGTGAGATTCTATTAATAAACCGCAGCAAAGGTGTAACCTGATAATTAACTCACAATTCTAATGCTGCATTGTTTATATCACCTACAATTCTACTCAATTTTCGAAACCTGAATACCTTCTTCCGAATCATTCCCGTTGCTGATTCCTCTTTCGATATTTGATATGGATAAAGGCAAGCGAAATTGCCTGCTATGATTCCTCGCAGGCATGAAAACCACAAATAAATGAGGTCAGTCCGGTATTTCTAAACAAGTGATATCTTGTATAAACACTGTCCAAGGTAGAAAGATTGAAATATTCTTTTATGTGGGTATCATTTAGATGATACGAAATGGAAAAACAATTCTGTTCCAACTATTTTCTTGGGGGAAGAAAAATAAAACATTTTAATATTCATTGCGCAATCTTCGAAAGCAAGGAAGGAGGTGGGATTATTTCGAAAATTGTCTTTGTTGTTAAACCAGGCTCAAAATTACTTACTCAAGGAGATTAGAGATGTCTAGAAAACTATTAAGTACGATAGGGTTTATTGCTGTTTTAGTATTGATACTTTCCGCTTGTGCACCGGCTGCCACTCCTGTTGCACCTGCTGCGCCAGTGGAACCTGCGGCTCCTGCAGCACCCGCTGCTCCAGCCGCTCCTGCGGCCCCTGCTGCACCTGCAGCCCCAGCCGCTCCTGCGGCGCCGGCTGGAGGCGGAGAAGTGTATTACCTGAATTTCAAACCGGAAGTATCCGAAATCTATGCCAAGATCGCTGATGCGTATAAAGCGGAAACCGGAGTTACCCTCAAAGTAGTAACTGCCGCATCCGGGACCTATGAGCAAACTCTGAAATCAGAAATTGCCAAAGCCGATGCGCCTGTATTGTTCCAGATCAATGGTCCTGTGGGTTATGCAGCCTGGAAGGATTACACCGCAGATTTGAAAGACACTGAGCTGTATAAACACCTTACCGATAAGACCATGGCAGTCACTGATGGCGGTGGAGTATATGGCATTCCATATGTAGTGGAAGGGTACGGGATCATTTACAACAATGCCATCATGACCAAGTACTTTGCCACAGCTGGAGCGAAAGCTACATCCATGGAAGAGGTCAACAATTTTGCGATGCTGAAGGCTGTTGTGGAAGATATGACCGCCAAGAAAGCCGAATTGGGGATCAAAGGAGTGTTTTCATCCACATCCCTTAAACCAGGCGAAGACTGGCGCTGGCAGACACATCTCGCCAATGTTCCAGTTTTTTATGAGTGGCGCGATAACAATGTGAGTTTGGCCAGTGATGCGACCAAGGAAATTAAATTCCAGTATTCGGATAATTTCAAGAATATCTTTGATCTGTATATCAACAATTCGGTTACTGGATCCAAACTGCTAGGCAGCAAGAGTGTGGACGATTCCATGGCGGAGTTCGCCCTTGGTCAATCTGCAATGGTGCAGAACGGAAACTGGGCATGGGGTCAGATCTCTGGTGTGGATGGTAACACGGTCAAAGCGGAAGATGTAAAATTCCTGCCAATTTACACAGGAATGCCGGGTGAAGAAAAACAATCCATTTGTGTTGGCACAGAAAACTTCTTCGCCATCAACAAACAGGCTTCCCCTGAGAAGCAGAAACTGGCTGCCGATTTCATCTACTGGTTATATAGCAGCACGACAGGCAAAGGTTTCGTTACAAACGATCTGAAATTCATCGCCCCATTCGATACTTTTGCCGAAAATGAAAAACCAACCGATCCATTGGCAAAAGAGATCCTTCGCTACACGAGCAATACGGATCTGTACAATGTAGCTTGGAATTTTGTCAAGTTCCCCAACCAGACCTTTAAGAATAATTTTGGTGCAGCATTGCTGCAGTATGCCCAGGGTTCCATGCAATGGGATGCAGTGAGACAACTGGTTGTCGACCAGTGGAAGATCGAAAGCGCAAGATAAGCCTTCGAAATCGTTGTTAAGCTCACCCCCCACTACCTGTAGTGCGGGGTGAGCTAAATTTCATAACGCAGAGAATTTTGCAAAGCAGGAGAATTACTGTGCAAAAAATGCCGAAAAAATACTATGCGTTTTTTACCCTGCCTACGATCATTGCTTTCCTGATTGCGTTTTTGATACCTTTCTTACTTGGTATCTATCTTTCGTTTACCCAATTTACAACCGTGACCAATTCCCAATGGATAGGCTTGGGTAATTATATTCGCGCTTTTGCCGACGACAGAGATTTTCTGAATGCCATGATATTTACTGCAAAGTTTTCTGTTGTCTCTATCATTCTAATCAATGTGATCGCTTTTTTCCTTGCGCTTCTCCTGACTCGCAAGATAAAAGGTACAAATGTTTTTCGGACAGTCTTCTTCATGCCAAATCTCATCGGCGGTATTGTCCTTGGGTATATCTGGCAGCTACTGATCAATGGCGTTCTCATCAATTTTGGCGTGGATATCACCTATAGTGCGAATTATGGTTTTTGGGGATTGATAATTCTGATGAATTGGCAGATGGTTGGCTATATGATGATCATTTATATTGCCGGTATTCAGAACATCCCTACCGAAATAATCGAAGCAGCTACTATTGATGGAGCCGATGGCTGGCAAACCCTAAAGAGCATCATCATCCCAATGGTTATGCCAGCGGTGACCATCTGTACTTTCCTGACTGTGACCAATTCATTCAAACTTTTTGATCAAAACCTGGCGCTAACAGCGGGTGCCCCGGGTAAGGCATCTGCCATGCTGGCGCTCGATATTTTCAATACATATTATGGGCGGAACGGTTATGAAGGGGTTGGTCAGGCTAAAGCAGTCATGTTTTTCATTATTGTGGGCGTCATTGTAGGTCTGCAATTGCTTATCACCAGGAAGAAGGAGGTAGAAAACTGATGAATACGAAAAATCGCATTCAGGATAACGGCATATTTGTTTTTTTATGCATACTGGCCATCTTATTCCTGACCCCCATCTTTTTGGTCCTGATGAATTCCTTCAAGGGCAGGTTTTTTATTTCGGACACACCCTTTGCCCTTCCTGATGCCCAAACTTTTGCCGGATTAAAAAATTATAGTAGCGGTCTGGCAAAAACCGGGTTTATCCCGGCATTTGGCTATTCGCTGTTCATAACTGTTTTCTCTGTGGGTGCTATCGTCCTATTTACCTCGATGACCGCCTGGTGCATCACCCGGATAAAATCGAAGCTTAGTACGATTATCTATTTTCTCCTGGTTTTTTCCATGATTGTTCCTTTCCAGATGGTGATGTTTACCATGTCAAAAATGGCAAATATCCTCAGGCTGGATAATCCTATTGGTATCATTGTGATCTATCTTGGGTTCGGCGCAGGCTTATCCGTTTTTATTTTCAGCGGATTTATTAAAAGTGTGCCATATGAGATCGAAGAGGCAGCGACAATAGACGGCTGCAACCCGATCCAGACCTTCTTTTTGATCGTTTTGCCCATCCTCAAACCAGTTACCATCACGGTCGCAATTCTGAACACCATGTGGATTTGGAATGATTACCTGCTGCCCTATCTTGTGATCGGTAGCAACTATAGAACGATCCCAATAGCCGTTCAGTATTTGCAGGGTGGATATGGCAGCAAAGATATGGGCGCCAGTATGGCTATGCTGGTTCTCGCCATTGTTCCGATCGTGATTTTCTACCTCACCTGCCAGAAATACATTATTAAGGGTGTAGCATCGGGTGCGGTCAAGGGATGATCAGGGATAATTGACAATCTGAAGAAACGTAAATATTGTATAGATTGGGATTAGGCTGCCAGATACGATCCACATGGCAGCCTTACTTATAATGGATAAAAGCAATACCGAAGCATCTGAATTAGGTTTTAAAGAACCGGAAGATTTCCACTAGATTTTCCGGTGATTCTGTTTTACTGATCCAGATCCTTTACCCCTGTGGATAAGGATGTATGATTGATCGGGAGGGAGACCAGGCAGACGATCTTATTCACATGGGCTTCAATGGATTGTTCGATCTTCCGGTAGCTGATTCCCGGCATATCCATATCCATGATGATCCTATCAGGAGAAACACCCGGATCGGATAATCAGTTGGAAGAGTATCCGGCAAATTCTCCGGAGCAGATGTATGGGATAGTTCAAAATTCCCGGTCGGCAGCAATCGGATGAGCCCCATTGCAAGCAACGAGGCCGATGATGAGGATTAAACTGGAGAGAAGGATTCTGAATGTCGTGTAGAATCAGTTTTTTCTATTCGGAAAATGGTCACAACTAATAAATTTTATACGACATCTATCCAATGGGCTATTAGTCAACTGTCCAATTTTGGCAGACAACAAAAAATTGCCCGTATCTACCTTCGAGTGTATGTTCTTCATTTACAACGGAGACGGTTAGAAAAAGAAAGGGAACCACTGTCGATCAGATGTAACAATTTTGGTTCGAACCACAACAGATTGAATTTAAAAAAAAATATCAAATCACCAATGGATTTGTTTTTTAAGTCCTCTCTTTACTTGGTTCGGTATCTTGAGTGTAGCGCTGGCTGGCTGATAAAATTAAGTTCTCTTCCCGCCATCTTGCTTGAGCATAGTTTCCCATTGATGAAATACCCCCATCAATTTTGGATCAAAATGAGTTCCAGCAAGAGTTCTTATATGGGCGAGCACCTTTTGTTCAGGCCAGGCTGCTCGATAAGGACGATCTGAGCATAATGCATCCCACACATCCAGAATGGCAAATATTCTGGCTGCAATTGGGATTTGTTCCCCCTTAACCCTCTTGGATATCCGGATCCATCCCATTTCTCATGATGGCAATATGGAATATCGATGGCATTGTGCAGGTGGCGGATAGGTGAGAGTAGTTCGTACGCGAGATTCGGGTGTCCCTTCATTATTACCCACTCTTCTTCAGTCAAAGGACCAGGTTTTAGCAAGATGCTATCTGGAACTCCCATCTTCCCAATATCGTGTAATAACCCTCCCCAGCGAATATGTTCCAGCTTTTCATTATCTAACCCGAAAAGGCGTGCCATCAATATTGCATTTTCGGTTACCCGTAACGTGTGACCTTCGGTTTCCTTGTCGCGTAGATCGAGAGCTCTCGACCATCCCTCAATTGTCTCGTTATAAGCGAGGGATAATTCAAGATTGGACCTGGATAATCCATCAAATAACTTTGCATTGTCGATCGCGATCGCAGCCTGTTCTCCGAGCGTTTTCAGGAATCCCAACCATTCATCATCGGTTTTAATGGGAGTCCGATTAAATATTTCCAGGACGCCTTTAATTTCTCCCTTTGCCACCAGGGGAACGCCGAAGTAACTTATGAAGTTTTCACTTACCAAATTAGTTGTGGTAAGCGAGTTTTTCGTATCATAAAGATTTGGTACAGATACAATCACGCGCTCCAGAGCTGCTCGTCCTGCATGACTTTCCCCTAATCGTAACCTGGTATTATAAATGGCATTCGTTCGAAATCCCTGACCGTAATAATATTCCAATGTCTGTAAACTTGAATTTAACAAAAGGACACAGGCTGCGTCCACTTGTAATTGTTTGATGACCTGTCCAATGAGTATCTGAAGACTAATTTTCAGGTCAAAACTGGAGGTGATCGCAGCATCTATTTCACTTAATGCAGAAAGATGTTGCATCCGTCGTTCATCTTGCTCGTGCAGGGTCATTCTAAGAATAGCAGATGACGCCTGGACACTAATATTTCGAATTAATGAAAGCTTTTGTGGATTGAGTGGATCGCGTTCTGGATTTCGTGCTTCACCAACCATTAAAATACCCAGCGGGTAGCCGGAATCATTACCAGATGTTCCTGCCCTTAAAGGGAACAATCCGATATATTGAGTGTGATCGAGCAGAAGCGCAATCCGCTCTTCCTGCTTGATGTTCTGGTCATTTTGATACAAGATGATAGGTTCGTTCCCTTCGATCACACGCTGACAATTTGGGAAAGAAACGATTGGCTTTTGTTCCCCGATGGAAAGACTGTGATCAAGCGGACGAATAGGATAACCTGCCCGCATGATCAAATTCTTACCTTCCAACAATGCGATTCTGGCAAAAGTGACGTTTGTGTTCTTTACCGTATGGGTTGTGACAATACTTAATACCTGGTCAAGATCTTTTGCATCCGCCAATTCGCGAGATAACTCGTAAAGCATCTCCAACTCTTGTTTCCGTATTCGGATCTCTTCCACCGCCAGTTTCCGTTCCGATATATCTCGGACGATTGACTGAAGAATGAACTCCCCCCGGATCGTGACTCGATTCAAGCTCACCTCAGCCGTGAAAGACGTCCCATCGGGTCTTGAATGCTGCCATTCGAACAACTGAGGTTCTCCTGTAAATGCCGCCTCGATTTTTTCCTGGGCAGATTCAGCCGATTTTCTACCGTCGGGTTGATATTCAGGGGAAAAATCTACTGGCGAACGACCAATGATCTGCTCTCTTGAACAACGAAATATTTTTTCGGTGATGGAATTGCAATCCAGGAAGAAGTTATGATCCATGGTGATAATCGCGTCATAGGCTGATTCAAACAGGGTCTTAAATTTCTCCTCATTTTCCCGTAGCTTTTCATCAGCCAATTTATTTTCTGTGATATCACGCGAGATACCAAAGATCCCGAAAATTTCCCCATCTGCATTCCTCAATGGCATTTTTGTAGAGGAAAACCATACGGCTTTCCCATCTATTCGTTTAATTTCTTCTTCCTTACTGATTATCGGTTCTCCAGTTTCAAGTATTTTTGATTCGTCGAGACTGGCAACCTGAGCGAAATGCGCTGGAAAATAGTCAAAATCCGTTTTGCCTAATGCTTGAAAAGGATCATCTACTCCAAGGCTTAACGCTTGTGCTTTGTTGAGTCGAATAAAGCGACCTTCCAGATCTTTAAAGTAGATCGTATCCGGCGTGTATTCCATGAGCATATGTAATAGGTAACGTTCTTCTTCCAGTGCTTGCTCTGACTGTTTTTGTTCTGAAATATCGATGCTTACCCCAACCAAACCACTAGAATTACCGTGGGAATCTTTGATCAGCGTATTTACCACATGAGCTGGAAAAATCTCGCCATTCTTGCGTTGTACATCGAAATCCCCCTCCCAATATCCAGCTTGGCGAAGAGAATTCATGATCTCCTGACTTGTAGCTACATTGATTTTTGGGATCACAACATCCTGGATATCTTTGCCCAGGACTTCTACACTCTTCCATTGATATATTGTCTCAGCGAATTTATTCCAGTAGACGATCCTGCCATCCATGTCCGTTGCAATGACCGCATTCCTGATTTGGTCTACTATCGAAGACCGAAAGGCAGCCTGTTCATCTATTTGTTCTTTATGCGGTTTAAATATTTTTTCCATTTCCTGATACCCGATAATCTGTATTAATTGTACGCGCAATCGATAATATTGTTGTTCTCCGCATAACCTAACCTACACAAAATGCGTTTTGTTAAAGTCTACTACTAATTATGCCTCCAAACCTATACGGGGATCAAGAGAACAAATTGGGGGAAACGGGGAAATAGAAGGCAACTCTTTCTAAAATAACCAACCTTGCTCCTTATTCGACCTTATATATTGTATGAGATCTCAGATTATCGGAATAATCCATGGATGATATGCAATCGATCCATCGCCTGAAAAAAGGTGATATCAGCGGGTTGGAAATCTTAATCGCCCGCTACCAGATCAAAGCAGTTCGGGCAGCCTTTCTAATCACTCATGATGACGCGATGGCTGAAGATGTGGTGCAGGATACTTTTTTGCGGGTCTCCCAACGCATCCGTTCGTTTGATGAGACCAGATCCTTTGAACCATATTTATTGCGAAGTGTTGTTCACGCAGCACTGGATTCAATAAAGAAGAGTTCTCGCCAGGTTGCCCTGACCGAAAAGACCGACCCGGTGCTGCATCTTCCGGACAACACTCAGCTTGAAGGTCGGGGGCTTCAGGTGACAGTTGGGTCAGCGGTTATAGCAGGCGTTTGGGGTATCCGTCTCTACCGGCGGACGTGAACTCGGCGGAAATGGTATTTTCCTGCTTCGAGTTGACCGCAGAAACACCATCCTTAGAAAGTATGGTAGTTGCGCTCGATTTCGTCGAGGCGCCTGCGAATATGACGGTGTACCCTCTGGTGGATTTTCCAACGCCGACGCCATTACCAACTCCGGAAACCCCGTTAGAGCCAACACCGGAAACTCAGGACGGGTCCCCATCCGATGATGATATATCTCTGACTTTGGATCGTTACATTCAAACGGACGATAATATCATCCTGTTTGGAGCCATAGGCAGCCAGTCTACCCGCAACCGAATCGAACCACTGGATGATTCCGCCATACACCTGCGTGATGCCAGCAGAATGGAGATACCATTGGTGTGGGAGCCATCCCTGACGGAATCGTAAGCGAGGACGAAGCCTATATGAATTGTTATGGGCATACCGGACCGACCCCCGATATATTCCCGGAAAGGCAACCCTGACCGTGGATTCGGTCTGGGTAGGAATGATCCCGAATTACCAATTCATCTTTGATCCTGGTTCCAATCCGCAGCCAGGTCAGACATGGGTGTTAAATCAATCTCTCCAAATTGGAGACAAAACGATCCTGATTCAGAGCGCCCAGTTGAACGCAGATGGTGATGGTCTGTCGTTCATTATCGAAAAGCCAGACGATATCAGAGGGGTGAATCTCATGGACTTTGACCATCCATTGATGGGTGGTGGTGGCAGCGACGAATCATATGGATTCACCTATCAGGATGGCTTCCCGACCGGACCCATCCAACTCACCCTCGCCGGAGTCTCGGTGAATATTCCGGGACCATGGGAGGTAAGTGTAGAATTGCCTCCTTTCGCGGATGGCGAATTACCCATCCCTACAACAAGCGCTTGCCTGACGCAGGCTTCCTGGCAAAAAGCCGTGGAAAAGCCGGTCGCTCTACCGACAGGTCTGGGCGGAACGCTGGGATTTTACAACTACCTGGTATCCGATCAGAAATTCCACATAAACCGGATGATAAGAGTTGGAAAGTTCTCACAGTGGGAGCAGATATATCGCTTTCTCCCGATGGAAGCTCCGCAATCTACTCTGGTGATTCCAGTCTGCAACGCTCCGATCTCGCCTCAGGACTGAGTACACCCTTTGAAGGCACAGGCAAGAATGACCGCGGACCGCTTTGGTCTCCAGATGGAAGCAGAATTGCGTTTACCCGTGGACCAGAATCCGGGTTGTTGGGCGGCCCCGGACCGTATAACCTCATACTCGCTAATCCGGATGGCACTGAGCAAAAAGCATTGTTGGCGAACGCAGATGCCAATACAGCGCAATCCTGGATGCCGGATGGACAGAACCTGCTCTATACTGTTCAGAACTCTCGAAGGTGCGTCTGTGCGGAAGATCGATATCCAATCTGGCAAGGTGATCCCGCTGTTCATGGTAAATTATCACCACACAAGTGTAGCTGTTTCACCGGATGGGAAGTGGCTGGTTGCGAGTGTCCTTGATGAAGCGTTTTCGCCGGATATTCCGGTACTTGCGCTGACACGGGTCGATACCTGCGAAATCATCCCGCTGACATCCCTCAAAGGGTACGTGACTTAATATCCCTTTAGCGAAAAATAGGAGGAGCCGATCAGCCCCTCCTATTCGATTCGCGCACTACAATCGTTAATTTCCCATCCACCTTGCACGAATTTTCACCATTTCAATTGACAATTTCCATCCGGCAAGGTATATTCTTCTTTGTTCAATTCAATTCCCCCGTTTTTTGCCAACTTAGGATAAAATCCTTCCATATTGTTGTAAGCAATTCAAAAAAATTGTCATACTGATATCAGCATCACAGATCATTTCGTCGACAGGAGTTTTTCTTTATGCCGTCAGAGAAAGACGAAAAAGCAATTCGTGCCCGACGATTAGAATTTTCAGGTTTATTTCTTAATGCACTGCTACCACTGGCTGGGATGCTGTTCGCCTTGCTCATCGGGGCGATCATGCTTCTCATTCTGAAAGTAAACCCATTAAAAGCCTATGCTGAAATGGTCGGTGGGGCTGTGGGTAGTGTTTCCGGGATCACCCAAACACTCGTAAAAGCCACTCCACTATTACTCGTAGGTCTGGGGATCTGTATTGCCTTCCGGGCAAGCGTGATCAATATTGGAGGGGAAGGTCAGATAATCGCAGGAGCACTGGCTGCTACCTGGTTTCCACTTACGTTTCGATTATGGCCGGGGTGGATCCTTATTCCGGCTACACTGCTGGTCGGATTTGCAGCCGGCGCCTTTTGGGGGTTTATCCCTGGAATTCTCAAAGCACGCTTGAGGGTGAATGAGATCCTGACGACGGTCATGATGAATGCAATCGCCCTTCAGTTGATGAACCTGTTGATCCGATCGGTGCTCATGGATCCAGCAGGAATCACTGCTGGAACGTATCTGGCACAGTCTGAGCGATTGCCTCAACAAGTGTGGTTGACCCGTTTGATCCCGCAAACCCTGTTACATACCGGCACGATCATTGCGGTTATTTTAGCTATTGTTGTATATATTTTCCTATGGCGGACTACCCTCGGTTATCGCATCCGCGCGGTGGGATTCAACCCCGATGCCGCCCGCTTCTCGGGAATCGACGTACCCTTCAATCAGGCTCTCTCGCTTACGCTCGCAGGTGGGTTTGCCGGAATAGCAGGCGCGATTGAGGTTATGGGTGTACAGCACCGCTTATTGGAGGGAATTACCAGCGGCTATGGGTTCTCAGGTATCGTTGCAGCGCTCTTTGGTGGATTGCATCCGCTCGGGACCATTCCTGCTTCCATCCTTTTTGGTGGATTGCTGGTGGGCGGCGATAAGATGCAGCGTGCCGTCCAGGTTCCAAATTCGTTAATTGATACCATCCTTGGGCTCGTGGTTCTGTTTGTGGTTGGATCAGCATTATGGTCTCGCCGATGGGCAACCCGTCGCCAGATGGCGGCAACAAGCAGCCAGGAGGAACAGGCATGAGCGATGTTTTCCAACTGAGTGTTATCGCCGGTATTCTCACATCTGCAATTCGATTGGCAACTCCTTATCTATACGCCGCCATTGGAGAAGCATTTTCGCAAACTTCCGGTGTAGTCAATCTGGGCGTGGATGGAATTATGCTCATGAGTGCCTACGCATCATTCTTTATTGTCTTGAATACAGGTAATATCTGGTTTGGGCTATTGGCTGGAATAGTAGTTGGTTTACTGATGGGTTTATTGATGTCTTTCATTAGTGTGACACTTAAGGCAGAACAAGGGATCAGCGGGATTGGTTTATATATGTTCGGGCTCGGTCTTTCGAGTTTATTGTTTAAGACTACCATTGGCACAGTTAAAACTGTGACAGGTTTTCAACCAGTCAAAATTCCCCTCCTGAGTGACATTCCAGTAATCGGAGACATCTTTTTTAATCACAGTTTGCTTGTTTATGGTGCTTTTCTGTTGGTGCCAATAGCCTGGTGGGTCATGGAGAAGACCACCTGGGGTCTGCGAATAAAATCGGTTGGACAAAACCCGGCTGCTGCAGACTCACTAGGAGTTAATGTTGACCGTGTACGCTATACCAGTGTATGTATCGGTGCAATGCTCGCCGGTATTGCCGGAGCATCTTTGTCCATTTCTTTGCTGAATCTGTTCCAGGAAAACTTGACTGCAGGACAAGGATTTATTGCCGTCGCGCTCGTCTATTTCGGCGGATGGAAACCGGTTGGAATACTTTGGGGCGCGTTATTGTTCAGTACCGTAAATGCTTTTCAACTGTGGATGCAAGTCCTGGGAGTAAAAATACCATCCGATGTGGCAATCATGCTCCCCTATCTATTGACAATCGCAGCATTGGCTATCACCATTAATCGAGTCCGACAGCCGGCTGCATTGAATAAGCCTTTTGAAAGAGGCGAGAGTTAATCAACCCCAATTCACCCTTTAGGAGGAACCAAAATGTTCAAGCGTTTGATCGTAGTACTGGTTTTATTGACCGTTCTCGTTACAGCTTGCACCACTCCAACCGCAGCGCCGACTGAAGCGCCTGTTGCACCTCCACCTCCTGCCGCTGAGCCGACAGTGGCTCCCGCTGTTGTACCCACTGAAGCTCCCGCGCCGACAGTCGCTCCTGTGGAGACATTCCGAATCGCAGTCGTAATGCCGAGCGCGATCACTGACGTGGCGTTCAGCCAGTCCATGTGGGACGCCCTGATAGCAGTCCAGGCTGAGATGGGTGGCGAAGCTGCTCTCGAGATTAAGTACTCTGAAGGTATGTTCAAAGTCCCTGACGCCGCAGCTGCAATTCGTGATTACGCCAGCCAGGGTTTTGATGTAGTCATCGCCCATGGTTCACAATACGGCTCATCGGTTCAAGAAATTGCACCTGATTTCCCGGATGTTACATTCGCCTGGGGTACTGACGTCAATACATTTGGTATGCCAAACGTATATGCCTATACCGCCGCCGCTGAACAAGGTGGATATGTGAATGGTGTTCTGGCTGCCAAACTCACCCAGAGTAAAACCATCGGTGTTACCGGTCCGGTGGAAGTCGGCGATGCCAAGACATACATCGATGGCTTTGTTCAGGGTGTTACTTCGGTCGACCCGACCATTATCGTTTCCAGGACCTGGACTGGTTCGTTCTCTGATGTAGCGTTGATGACAGAAGCAGCCAAGACCCACATTGCAGCTGGTGCGGATATCCTCACAGGATCATCCCAATCAGTCGTAGGATCCATTGGCGCAGCTAAGGAAGCCGGCACCGTTTTATGGTTCGGTACTCAACAGGATCAATCCTCACTGGCTCCCAACTTGGTCGTAGCCAGCCAGGTTTATGACTGGACCGGCATGGTCAAGGAAATTATTGCCAATCACCTCGCTGGAACACTGGGTGGTCAAACCTACATTCTCCAACTTAAGAATGATGGTCTCAAGATTGCTTACAATCCCGGTTATGCACTTTCCGCAGATGTCAAAGCTGCTGGTGATAAAGCTATCGAAGATATAATCGCTGGCACCGTTGTAGTCACTCCGTAATTGTTAATTTCCTATCCCTCTCCCAATCATTGATTGGGAGAGGGACAATCAGTGGAATATGCTTGCCAGGGTATTCTATTATCTTGTTTATCACACCCCCTTATGATTTTTTGTTTGCATTATTGTAGTTGAGGCAGATTTATGACATCTGATGCATCTCGGACCAACTCACGGCAAATCCAGCGGATTGAAATGCGGAATATTGTGAAATGCTTTCCGGGAGTAATGGCAAACGACCGGGTGTGCTTTGATGTCAACCAGGGGGAAGTGCATGCTCTCCTTGGGGAGAATGGCGCTGGAAAAAGCACTCTGATGCGTCAGCTTTACGGTATGTATCGTCCGGATGAAGGTGAAATTCTGATCAACGGCAAACCGTTTGTCTTCAATTCACCTGCGGATGCAATCGATGCCGGGATCGGGATGATTCATCAACACTTCATGCTGGTGCCGACCTTGACCGTAGCCGAAAATGTGGCATTGGGACTTCAATCCAGCCGTGAACCCATGTTGGATCTGGATCAGGTTTCTACCCGAATTCGTGAATTGTCACAATTGTATGGATTGGTTGTGGATCCTTCCGTTTATGTTTGGCAACTATCGGTAGGTGAACAACAACGTGTTGAAATAATCAAAGCGTTATATCGCGGCGCAAGTTTAATAATTCTGGATGAGCCGACAGCTGTGCTTACACCACAGGAAGTAAATGACCTCTTCCTAACCCTCAAACGGATGGTCAATGACGGGCATACTCTTATTTTTATCTCCCACAAGTTACATGAAGTGATGACCATCAGCACCAGGGTGACCGTTCTACGGGACGGGCGAATTATTGGAACCCGACCAACGTCTGAAGTAACCCGGAACGAATTGGTCAAAATGATGGTTGGACGAGATGTCCGTCCGCTCACCGCGCAACCGCTCAAAAGTGGACCGATGCGATTGGAGATCAAAGGCATCAGAGCGATGGGTGACCGGGGGACTGAGGCTCTCCGCGGAATAGACCTTCAAATTCACGGCGGTGAGATCGTCGGATTGGCAGGTGTCTCTGGAAACGGTCAACGCGAATTGGCGGAATGTCTGGCGGGCATACGTAAGACTTCATCCGGGAGCATCGTCCTGGATGGAGTGGATATTAATCACCTAGACTCTGAAGGAAAGGGTTGATTCTGGTCTGGCATATATCCCCGAAGAGCGGATGCGCGACGGTGCTATTCGTGAATTTTCCGTGCAGGAAAATGTATTCCTGCATGACCACGCCTCACCAAAATATACCCGTTGGATATTTTTGGATTTCCCAAGGATGTTGACGTTCGCGTCAGAACTGGTCCAAAATTTCAACGTAAAAACCCCCAGCCTGGATACTCCAATTAAAAACTTGTCTGGTGGCAACATTCAGAAATTGATCATGGCGCGCGAATTATCACGCCAACCAAAAGTGTTGATTGCAGCACAACCCACTCGTGGCGTGGATATTGGAGCGACTGAATATATTCATCAGCGCTTGTTTCAGCAACGCGAAGAGGGCACTGCCATCCTACTGATCTCTGAAGATTTGGATGAAATTCAAGTGCTCTCGGATCGGATCGCGGTTCTTTACGAAGGTAGAATTATGGGAATCGTTGATCGAAATCAGGCAACTGTGGAACAGATCGGATTGATGATGGCGGGCGTCTCCATGGACGAAGCCATGCTTCGCAGTGGGCAAGCATCCAGTTGATTTAAAATAACGCAAATAGAATACTCCGTCTCAAAAGAGAATCTGATAAAAACCAATTTATTGCCTGCTAAATAATCGCCTGATATATATTGATTCTCTAAAACACTGGTATCGATTTATTTCTTCAGATGAAACGGAACATCGATAATAATACGCTGTAATCCGCTCTGTCGCCGCTTGTAAAGCAACGCTTTCTTGATCTCTTCGGCTGACTGGTTGTGCAATACTTCATGCCAGCTTGAGGCAGGGATCAGTTCTGGGAGAATCAGTACTGCCTGCTGTCCATCGTTATGTTCAAGGTCAGTTTGATCGAGGAAAGTGAGCAACGGTTCTACGAGGGATCGGTAGGGGGAGGGGACAACCACAAAATTAATGTCCGGAAACCACTCATTCCAACGTTTGCGCAATTCGTCCTCATCCGGACCCGGATCGATATCAATGAAGACCCCGGTTACTTGATCGGAGATGGATCGGGCGAAATTTACTGCACTTATCATTCCGCGATGAACACTTGATACCGGGATCACTACTCGTGGACGCGGAAAAGGACGCAACGAAGGAGGAAAACCTCGCATGCTTAGCTGTTCAGAGACTTGTTGGTAATGCTTGCGAATTTTCAGGAAAAGGAGCACCAATCCCGGAATTACGATAACTGAGATCCACGCTCCTCCGAGGAACTTGCTCACTCCAATTACGATCAGTGTTATGAATGTCACCAGAGCGCCCAAACCATTGATAGCCGATTTAAGTTGCCAGTTTTTGTCTTTCAGCCTGTACCAGTGGATGACCATTCCTGCCTGGGATAGAGTGAAGGCAGTGAAGGCACCAACTGCAAAAAGTGGAACGAGGGCATGAAAGTCACCATTGAAGGCAATAATTAGAACTGCTGTCAGAGTGATCAACAGGAGAATGCCATTTTGGAATACTAGTCGGTCACCTATTACGAAGAGCTGTCTTGGCATGTATTTATCCTTTGCCAGGATTGCAGTCACTCGCGGGAAGCCGGCAAAGCTGGTATTCGCCGCTACAGCCAAAATGGCCAGGGTGGAAAATTGCACAAGATAATATATGGGACCAGAACCAACCAACCGACGCGCCAGTGCAGATAAGATCGTCTCCTGAGGTCCTCCAATTACACCAAAAAATTGGATCAACCCCATGCTCCCTAAAAATAGGAAAGCCATCAGTATTGCCATAATGATCAATGTCTTCCGGGCATTGATCCATTCCGGTGGTTTGAAGGTAGTCACCCCATTACTGATCGCTTCTATCCCGGTCAGGGCTGTGCATCCTGCCGAGAAAGCATGCAGGATCAGGAATAACGAAAGTGGTTCCAGTGTAGGTGGAATCGCGGCTTCAGGAGTAGCGGGCAGCGCTGTTCCTGTTGCTGCGAGATAAATCCCATAAAAGAGCATTCCTATATAAGAGATCAGGAACAAATATACCGGAATGGACATTACAGTTCCTGATTCCCGTAAACCACGTAGATTGAGCAGACCGATCAATAACAGTAAGCCCAGTGCAATCCAAACTCTATACGGCCAAAGTTGGGGAAAAGCAGATGAAATAGCCGCCACCCCGGCTGTCAGGCTGACTGCTGCGGTTAGGACGTAATCCAGAAGTAATGCGCCACCAGCAACAAGACCAGGTAATGTTCCTAAATTTTCACGCGCCACTATATAAGATCCACCCCCAGAGGGGTATCCCCGTATAGTTTGGGCATATGAGAGGGCGACAATACACAGTAATACGGTAATAGCTACTGCGATTGGGAATTGTAAAGACAACCCGGCGGATCCAGCGACCACTAAGCCCAGAAAGATTTCCTGATTAGCATAGGCAAGGGACGAAAGAGCGTCTGGCGAAAAAGCTGCCAACGCTCTAATCTTATTGAGCCGTTTCTCAGACAACATCTGACTGGGTAACGGAACACCAACAAAGAAATATTTAATTTTATTTAGCATTCATATCTCCAAAGCACAGAAGTTACTTATACTAATGGAGAACGATTACTTATGCCCTGCATTTCTCAAGTTAAATAATTCGGTAAATAATGTTGCTGATAAAACAATATTGTACATCTTGTAATAAATTGGTGGGGACTTTTCTCTCACAAATGAGTTTGCGGATTCTACTAATTCAAAACCCTCTCATTTTTATGGTAGCCATACCAACTGCACAAGTGATGATAAATCTTATATGTATTAAACGAAACCTTGTTGAATATTCGTATAATGTATTTATTCGTATCCGAGGAGGACAAAATGGATCTTATTCAAACAATTATTCATGCTATGACGAAGGTTCACCCGCCGCATCTACTGGTAGTCCATTTTCCTATTGCACTTACAGGAGCCGCGTTGTTTTTTATCCTTCTGGCATTATGGCGAAAAAATGACATACTTGAAAAAATCGCATTTGCTGATATCTCACTGGCTGCTGTAAGTACAATCGTCGCGGGAATCCTGGGCGTTAGGGATAATATTGTCTTTTTCGATGGGCAGGCGACCAATTATGGTGCCAAGATCATACTGGCGATCATCCTTTTCATTGTCACCACTTCGACAGCTATCCTCCGATGGAAGAATCCGAACCTGTTTCATGGACGCAATTCCCGGGTCTGGTATGTGCTGGCGTATTTTGTTAGCTTTGGTCTTGCCAGTGTATTGGGATTCCTGGGTGGGGTGATCATCTACGGGGTGTAGGAAGATAAATTCGATTCAGTCTTGGATTTACCATCTCGACAAGTATTTCTACTCAAAAGTAAGTAGATTGAAGTAATAACCTATGACAGAAAAGTGGATCTAAGGCGGATACCTTACTCCACTTTTCCCAAAATAACTAGGACCTTATGCATCTGACGGTCATCCACCAGAGGTATCGTTCCATCATCTAATGTCTGTCCATTTAGAATGATCTCACAGACATGGGACGCTACATGATCAGGGTTGCGTATCTCGATCAAATAAACCGATTCACCAAAACGATAACGGATCTCAAAACCGTCCCACCCCGGCGGGATGACCGGATCAATCCGCAGGGAGTTGCCTACCTTATGAAAACCGAGAATGGCTTCCATCCCGAGCCTGTACATCCAAGCGGCGGATCCGGTATACCAGGTCCACCCACCACGGCGCACATAAGGAGGTTTGCTGTAAATATCAGCGCAAACCACATATGGTTCCACCCGGTAAACCAATGCTTTTTCCTTCGTGTCAGATTGAAAGATCGGGTTAAGCAGGTCGAACAGCGCACCAGCCTGCTTTCCGTCTCTCATCTGTGCGAACGCCCAGGCGGTCCAGGTGGCAGCGTGAGTATATTGTCCACCATTCTCCCGTGTGCCGGGAACATAGCCCTTAATGTAACCGGGATCATGTGGTGTTTTATCAAAGGGTGGCGTGAAGAGGAGCATCAGACGATCTTCCGGGCGTACCAGTCCATCCAGAACGGATTGCATCGCCTGGTGGCTGCGAAGAGTATCCCCTACACCGCTAAGGACAGCCCAAGATTGGGCGATCGAATCAATTTGGCATTCCGAATCCTGGATGGATCCGAGAGGTGATCCATCGTCATAATATGCCCGCCTGTACCAGGCTCCATCCCAGGCTGTTCGCTCTATTGAAGCTGCATATTCCTTTGCCCGAGACTTATACCGTTGGGCAATTTTCTGATCTCCGGCCTGCTCACAAACATCAGCAAATCGATTTAAGACGTCACATAAGAACCACGCTAACCAAGTACTCTCTCCCTGTCCACCCACACCGACCCGATTCAATCCATCGTTCCAATCCCCAGAACCAAACAAAGGTAAACCATGGACACCATGAGTGGTACCTTTTGCTATGGCACGCATGCAATGATCCAGTAAAGTGCGGGGTGGGTCAACCAATGGATAATCACCATACCGCTCATCCTCACCATCATTGAGGATCGGAGCAGACCGAAGCTGGATCTTCTCATAGAGAATATCTTTGTCTCCCGTCACTTCAATATAATGCGCGGTGACATAAGGTAGCCAAAGCAGATCGTCAGAAAAACGGGTTCGCACCCCTCTTCCTGAAGGTGGATGCCACCAATGGAGAACATCACCTTCCTCAAATTGGTGTTGAGCAGCATATAAAATCTGACCGCGTGTAATGGTAGGATCGATCGCCAGTAAAGCCAGCGAATCCTGGAGTTGGTCACGGAATCCGAAAGCACCGCTAGATTGGTAGAATCCTGATCGACCCCAGAGGCGGCAGGAAAGGGTTTGGTAAAGCATCCAGCGATTGAGGATCAGATCGGTTGCTGGTTCAGGTGTCCTGACATGGATCGTATCTAGCAAATGGTCCCAAAATACTTGGGTGCGTTTATAGGCAGCACCTACATAATCTGGACGATGATATTTTTTCGCCAATGCCAGGGCGTGTTCCCGATCATTCCCTTGTCCAAGAACGAAATACACTTCTTCAATCCCGCCCGGGAGGAGATCAATATGAAGTTGTAGGGCGGCACAAGGATCTTCGCCCGGGGTTATTCGACTTTCGAGTCCTATCCTTTGTAATGCCGTTGGAAATGCAGGCGATCCGCCACGTCCCATGAACTCTGTGCGATCAGCGGTCAACCCATGGATAGCTTTGCTGGCTATCAAGAAAGCGACCCGCTTGCCGAATTCTGCGCTATATGGATTTGTAGCGAGGAGACATTCAAGAGCTGCATCATATTCGGGGATGATATATGCCATACTCGAGGCATGGGTTGTGCCTAACACCCATTCAACATATTGTGTCGCAGTGATCCGACGCGTGTGCGGAAGGGTATTTTCCACTTTCAGGTGAAATATTTTTACCGGATCTTCAGGACTCGCAAAAAGGGTAAGCCACTGACGAAGACCATGTGAGTGGTTCTCAAAGATGGTATAGCCTGCTCCATGAGTAATTCGGTAAGATTGATTTGCACCTGATGGGAGTGGTGTCGGAGTCCATATTTCACCGGTTTCCTCATCTCGAAGATAGAGGGTTTCTCCCGTTGGATCTCGGACAGGGTCATTTGACCAGGGAGTGAGACGATTTTCGCTGCTATTCAAAGACCAGGTACACTGACTTCCGCTTTCACTGACCATGAAACCAAATTCCGGGTATCCGATGACGTTCACCCATGGCGCCGGAGTAGTCTGACCTGGTTTCAATTCAATGACATATTCCCGACCATCACTTGTAAACCCACCAAAACCATTGTTGAATAATAGATCGCCCTTATCTCCCAAAGGAGTGGAATAAGGGGAACGTGTCGCTGCCAATTTCAATTCAGCTTTTCGAGTTTGGGTAAACTCAGGTAGATGGTGGACTGGGATTGTATACCCCGGCAATTGGCTATTCAGTTCACCACTGGCACCCAATAACAAAACTCTTGCTGCAGTCCGTAATAATATCCGCTCATCTGGAACCATCTGGTCTCCATAGAGGATATAGATTCCACCGCGCTGATTCAACAAGTCTTCGCCATCCAGCCGGCTGACCAAACGGTAGAGGGACCCGGTTAATTCCGCACCGTAATTGGTCTGCTGTTGGTTAACAATGACCACATCAACCATAAAGCGTCGGCTGCGGAGGAATCTATGGACTTGCAAAGCTTCACGAACGAGATCAATTTGTTTTGGGCTATCCAATTCCACCATAATGATCGGATGATCCCCGGATATTCCAAAACGCCATAATCCATTCTGTCCCAGCCGGTTTGACGCAATCGTTTCCGGAGAAGTCCGAACTGCTTTAAATGAATACAACAACGCTGAGAGAACTTGTAAGGAATCTCTGAATATCTTCGAGGTATAATTTTGTTTTCCCAGCCAGGAATGAGCGGCAATATTCGCTTGCTGGAACGACCGCTCGATTAAAGTCCAGTTCCGATACCGGGTAGCGATAGCAATCAGCTCTTCACGGGATTCACTGGCGAATGACAGGAAAGCCGCATCCAGACTGTCGTGTGATTCCAGTTCGATCTCCTGGCCAAGGGAAAAGATGGGATCAAGGGTCGCTCCAGTACTCCCTGTTAAGTATTGAGCCGTAGATAAAGCGGCGGGATCTCGCAATGTATGACCACGTCCTATAAATGAGTACCGATCCGATTCGTGGCGTGCGGTTGCCTGGCTGCCATCAACAACTAGCATATGACCCATAAAGATGGATTTTTCGTTACTGGAACGAGGGCGGCGGGTGAATATTTGCAGATTTAATTCTGGGATAAATTCGCTTTCAATGAATAACTTGTTAAATGCTGGATGCCGATTATCTGCTGCCTGGGGAGCCAGTATAACTTCCCCAAAACTGGTTAGACGGATAGTGCGATATTCTCCGGTATCGTTATACAAATGGATATGGCGAATTTCCACCGGGTCATCTGGGGCAATTGTAACTTCCATTGTGGAAGCAAGTCCATTTTCCATTCGACGGAAGACTGCCATATGCGCAAAATATGTGACTTGCATCTTCGCTGCATCGCCCGGGATGGGTTGATGCCCGGCTGACCAGAGAATATTCTTTGGTTTAGAACCCGTCCCCATCTCCTGTATATATATCCAGGTACCCCATGGATCCAAAACGCCATCCGAATGCCAGCGGGTCAAGTCAACATCACGCCAGGAGCTATATCCACCACCCATATTGGAAATAAGCACTTGATAGGTCCCATTCGAGAGGAGATGCATCTGGGGAATCGGAGTTTGGATTGGTACTTGCCAGGGAATGATTTCTATTGGCGCAGCCGTTAAGCGTTGGATTCCTTTGACATCCTCTGCGTAGGGATCCTGGATGGGAACTGCCTGAGGTACTTGTTCCTGGAGAAGCAATTCAACACTTTGGATGCGTGGATCGCTATGCATTCGCCGAACCATTATGTCTTGATGGAAATAGTTGTCCATCGCCATTAAGATCATTCCCTGATGATGCGCCATATATTCAGCTACAATTGCCGACCTTTGATTTAAAAGCAACCGGTCTGCCGTAAAATCAATCGACTCAAATACACCATATAATCCGATCATTTTGAGCTTTGCAAGATCGGTTAGGTTGTGGACCACGGCATGAGGTTGAAAACCAATTGCCATCAACGAAGCATAGGGGGAAATCACCAGATCGTCTGCCAGCCCACGTTTAAAACCCAACCCTGGAATGCCAAAAGCGCGGTATTGATAATTTTGATTGGCATCGAAACGGTAAAACCCTGATTCGGAGATACCCCAGGGTATTCCTTTTCTCTTACCATATGCAATTTGATGGAGAACCGCACCCTGGCTGCTTTCCGAGAGGAGGGTGCCTTCATAAGATCGTAAGAATAGGGGAGGCATCAAATATTCAAACATCGTCGCACTCCACGAAAGCAGTACAAACGTATCCTCAACTCGGGTTAAAGGGCGACCTAAATGCATCCAATGCGTTTGCGGCACTTCACCCTTCGCTATGGCTATGATCGATGCAATCCGTGCTTCAGAAGCTAGAAGATCGTAGAAGTTATGGTCGAGTTGACCTGCATCCAGATTGAAACCTATATGAAACACATGTCGTTGGTATTGATATAGGAAACGAAAATCCATTTCGTTGACGAACTGTTGAGCTTTGGTGGACATACTTGCATAACGGCTCACCAGTGCATTGGAATTAATGCCCGCGTGAATAAGAGCCTTGCTCAGGGTATCCAACCAATCAACCGCCTGTTGCACCTGCCTACTATCAAACTCTGCAATGATCTCCTCTTTTGTCCCCTCCGCATCGATGAGATACTTTCGTAAAACTGAGATATGAGCAGCCGCTTCCTGAGTCTGGCTGTAAACCCGTCCGAGAGATAAATTATAAGGAAGCAACCTTTGTAAGGTAGTCAGTGTCTCTTTATACTGAGATCTTTGGAAGAGCGAGGGAAGGTCCTCAAATAAGGGAATCCAGGGAATAAGCTCGCTGATAGTACGGTAAACAGCAAGGTGATGTCGCTCGACCTGTGCGGCAACTTCCTGGAGCTTCACTAAAGTTGCCAGGTCAAAGGCAGAGCGTCCTACTTCCACCAACTTCATCAGTCCTTGAGAAAGGTCTTGCCAAATTGGGCCACTTGCTCTCTTAAAAAGTGGGTACCATTGATCTGGTTTTGAACGGACGCGCAAAATTTCCGCATGGATTGCGTCGATTTGTTGATTAATCACTTGGACTTGTTGGTCAAACTCGGCTTTTCTCATCCCTTTGAGAGTATCGGTCAGATTTGCAAGGGTATCCAGATAGCCCTGCCATAAATCCCAACGAAATACAGGTTCGTCAGGCATGGTCATACACGCCTGGGAAGTAACTATGAGGCTGGCAGCCAGGTTCCCACTATCCACGGTGGAGACGTACCGTGGATTTAGTGGTTGAAGGGTAAGTGTGTCATACCAATTCATAAAATGACCGCGAAAACGCTCTAATTGGTCAAGGGTTTCCATTGTTGTTGAAAGCCGAGTAGCGAGTCCTAATTGGTCGAGGTATCCAAGGTCGTAAGCCGCCAGGGTTGACGTAAACAACAATCCGATATTCGTGGGAGAGGTCCGATGGGCAACTGTGCCAACAGGTGATTCCTGGTAATGATCTGGTGGAAGCCAATGATCTTCAGGACCTACAAACCTTTCAAAAAACCCCCAGGTTCGCCTGGTGACCTGTCTTAATAGGTTTATCTGGTCTTCTCTTAATGGAACATTTCGCTTTGTGATGGGTCGATCGATCCACCAAACGATAATTGGTGAAATGATCCAGAGCATCAGGATAGGAGAAGCTTCAATCAGCGTGGGAGTACCACCAATTTCTGAAAAGTTTGAAGGGAAAAGTAATAATCCAATTAGAAATAATGCAATTAATGTGGATGCAAACAATTTTTGCCATGCGACATTCCTACGGCTTTGTAGTCCAAAGACTCGGGCAGTTTGTGCGGCAGTTGTCCATTGCAGGAGATTCCTCCTGCTAATTAGCATTCGATAGAGTGTAGTCAGGATTGCGTCCATGGAAAAATAGGCTTCGTAGGGAAGAAATGCTATTCCAAGAAGCCAACGCATTAAGTTCCATCCCAAAGGGCGAAGGGCTACCCCTGGATACTCACCTCCCAGAATTTGTAAAGTGGACCGTGCAAATCCAGTTATGATCGGTATACCAAGAGTAAAAAGGAGGATCCCGGACCAGAGTAACGCGTTTCCGGGCAGGTATGTCATTCCGAGGAGAAAAATTAATACGAGTGCAGGCGCTATGAGTGAACGGCGTAGATTATCCATCATCTTCCACTTGTCAATAAGCGAAAAAGTGTGTCCAGTCCTCCCTGGCCGGAACAGCCAGGGTAGGAGTTGCCAATCTCCCCGGATCCAGCGTCGTTGACGGATCGCCTGAATAAAATAATTCTGTGGGTAATCCTCGATCATCGTTATATCAGAGACTAGTCCAGCTCGCCCCATCAATCCTTCTAGAAGATCATGGCTGAGCACAGTATTTTCTGGAATTTGCCGGCCGGCACTGCGTTCGAAGGCATCCACATCGTAGATCCCTTTACCCACGTAGATCCCTTCCCTGAATAGATCCTGGTATGGGTCGGAAACCGCAAGGGTATACAGATCCAGCCCTGCATCCCCGGCGAAAAATCGGGTAAACCAAGAGAAATTCACACTTTTGGGGTGGATCTCCATTCGTGGTTGCAGGATGGAGTAACCTGAGATTATTTCTCCAGTCTGTTCATTAAAAACAGCCTGGTTTAGCGGATGCGCCATGGTTCCCGCCAAACGGCAAGCTGCACCACGCGGCAGGATAGTATCTGAATCAAGAGTAATTACAAACCGAGTTCGCTGCAGTATTTTGCAAGACAGTGCATCTAAACCAACGCCAAGCTCGTCTATCGGTGGGATGAATGATAGATTTGTTGCGCCACGCAAGAGTCGATTAAGTTCTTGCAACTTTCCGCGCTTACGCTCCCAGCCCATCCATTTGGACTCTGAAGGATTCCATAATCTCTTTCTATGAAGGAGAAAAAAGAGGTTTGATCTGATCTCATTCGCACCAATCGAAGATCCGTCAACAGGTGAATCTTGGTTGACAGATTCGCGATAAGATGTACCATATTTTGCATTCAACCTCTCGATCTCTGAGCGGGCAAACTGAATCAACCCGTCATCATCTGGCATTGTCTCGCTCTCTGCATCGGGGAAATCTGTCAAAAGGGCAAAGAGCAATCCATGCTCCGGGTTGCGCAGATAATGCATTTCGAGCTGACGGGAGAGAGATTCAATTTCCTTTTGATTGCTGAACATCGCTGGAATTACGACCAATGTTTGAAACGATTCTGGAATTTCTTCTTTGAAATCTCGCTTGGGCAAATTGTGAGGACGGAGTATGAGGGTAATCAACCAATTGATCAAGCTGGTCGCCACTGTAAGGAGTGGAATTATTAGACTACAAGCAAGGCAGAACAGGACGATCCATTGGAACGGGATGCTTCGAAGAATTTCCCCCATGCTTCCTGGCAAAATGGAGCTTAATGGAGAAATGACGTGTAGAGGATTCGACGGATAAATGAAGAATGTGATTGCGATGAAGCTCAGAATGGTTAATATTGAGATACCCGTAAAATAAGATGCACTTGCATGCCGAAATAGAAAACGTTTAATTCTTGTTTTAAAGTCGGGTTTGTAACCAATTTTCTGTTCCAGCTCTGGTCGACCATTCCCAAGGAGATACCAGCCGATATGGGAACTGGCATTCAAGGGTTTGGGGTCGGTAAATTGAGAAGGAATTCTCATTCGAGCCGGCAGGTTCACCTGAAGGATCCGTAGAATTCTCGAAAGAATTTTTAGAGGAGCGATTCACAGGGGGGTAAGGAATAGTGACCAGCTTAATGGCGGTTTCAATAATTTCGGTTTCTCCCAGACCGGTGTCTAGCGCAAGAGTCTCGATCTCTTTCCTATAAAGATCGCGAGTTTTAAAATCCATAAGGGAATATATCTTCGCGGGATCATTACGGAGAGTTCGCTCCTGGCAACTGACAGACTCAAAAAAACTGCTCCATTTTTGTTCTGAGATCGATCGAAGACTGAGGATAATACTGGCAACAGCATCGTTGGGTATCATCTCTCCAGTAGATTTCTCACCAGGAATTTTCGCATAGACAATATCCGAATTTGATGGACCCGTCTTCGGCAGCTTCGGTGGATTCGGAGGTTGGATCGCCTCTACCAGTGCATGTGTCAGTGATTTAATCAAACTGTAACGTAGAAAAATAGGTAACGCCCACAACTCTCCCATGGATAGTGGGACACTATCCTGAAATTGGATGAGAATAGTTTGTAAATCGATTGGATCTACTAATAACCGTTGGTAAGCGAGTACTTCCTTCGCAATGCCATAGATACGCGGCAAACCATGCAATGGATCAACGGATAATTTTGGCAGTTGGTTGTAAAACCCGATAGGTAGATCTTCCCTGATCTGTTGGAGAGCCTGGCGGATAATGTAATAATTATCCAGGATCCACTCAGATGCATAAGTGAGGGAAAGATCCTGGTGGGAAGCTTTGCTGAAGTGACGATGAGCTTCATCCAACCAGGATTCATATAACTCCAAATCGTGCCCCGGGAGGTCGCGACCAGTAGAATTGGGAATCTTTCCACGGCTAGTTTTGGTTGGGTCGACCTCGCGGTAATTCTGGATCAGATAATTAACAAAATCCCGGGATCGATCTTCTTTCGATGGTATGGATTTTGATGACGATTGATTTTTACGCTCCCGTGCCTGACTTGCACGATCATCTGCCATGTTTACCGTCCCCCGGATTTTTCAGCAGTTAATTCTGCGGTGGTAGGTTTGAACCGGGAACGAGGTACATCCTGAATTATCAGAACAGATTTGGTGCCATGCTCCAAATAGTTGCGTGCGACAGAACCATACGGCCAGGTAACTTGTCCAGTATACCCATGGGCACATAAAATAACCAAGTCAATATCTTCTTCATTCGTGGCCATTTCATGAATAGCTGTAGATACACTATTGTTCTCTACTATAAAGATTTCACATTCGACTGGTAATCGTTCTTTCATTTCATTTAAATACATATTGGCTGCTTGACGGCTGACATCCAAAAACTGTTCAGAAAGTTGTTCAATCTCAACGGGATATGGCTCAGGTATTGGCAGCTCAGGCGATTTAATCACGGCTAATAAGACAAGTCTTGTTTTAGATACCGCGGGATCAGTATTGATCGAAGAGGGATAGATGTTGCTGCTGTTAAAAGCCAACTGTTCCAACTCTACTCCCTGAGCCAGGGTTATCCCTGCAGATAAAGCGCATTCTGCGCGCCGGGAGCTGTCAGTTGGGAGGAGAATTCGGCGGTAATGTATAGGTGCAAGTTCATTTTCTGGCTGAAGATATGCTCTGACAATCAAAACAGGTAAATACACGAGATTGATCACTTTTTGGGTTACACTGCTGATGTTCCAACGACTTAAACCACCAGATCCGTGTGAACTCATTACGAGCAAATCGATATTTTCAGTGTGAGCGAAATTAACGATATTCTCTGCTGTTTTTCCCTCCCTAATTGCATACTCAACGTGATTTCCTTTATCATTCCCTTCTTTACTCCGCTTTTCATTACCATCCTGGATAAAACCGTTCAAATGTTGCATAGTTCGGGTGGTGATTCCACGCATATACATATCCGCTTCAGCTTTGCGGATCTGCCAGCTCAAAGGATCTACTGGATTCGGATTTTCATGGAAGGAAGTGGGATCAAGAACCTGTAAAAGAACGATTGTTGACCGGAATATTCGGGCAAATTCCTCAGCGTGTGGAATCGCCCTCTCTGCCAATGTCGATCCATCAAGTGGGACCAGGATTTGGTTGAACATAGCCCAATTCTCCGTTCTACAGCTTTCGATGATTCGAAAAAAGTACTGCCAGTGAAGATGCTTTCATTTGATCCAATCTTGTTATAACTCGAAGGGTCGGACACGACCGAAATCTGTCCAACCATTCCGTGTTTCCGACTTCCAGTATGACTGCAGTATGTTTGGAAAAATCATTCAGTATACGAAGTCCTTGTTCATTTTATATATTTCTGGCTATCAATGTCCCCGTTACAATCTATCTAATTACTAAAAATGAGTACGATTAATCTGGAAAATCAATAAACCATATGCATTAAATGCGTTGTATATCGACTTTGTTATATACTAAAGGAAATTATTGGATCATATGAGGTTCTGTTTATTCGATCCTATATAATATACGCACAAATTTGTGTGATCGAGTCAACCATTTTTTGAACTCTCCACCATATATATCCATGCCGCATTTTACTCGATCCCGAGGGTATTTTTCCATTACCTTTATCACAGCATATGGATAGCCTCCACGAAAGGTTTGTATGGAACAAAAGGAAGCATTGTTGGATAACCTTTTCCAGGAGTTCCAATCAGTATTTAATCAAGCTCCGCCGGATGATAAGCAACGGATAGCCGATCAATTTTTCCAATGGGCTGATGAGCAAAAAAGAGCGCTGCATCCTCAGACCAACCACCTTCAAAGAACTTCAATTCCTGTAAATTCCGATGATGCCGAACTATCAGCATCTGCATCGTTCAGACCAAAATCATTATCCGATACCGAACCCGGGGGCATACAAGCGCTTTTTGAAGGGGAAATCCATCTACAACAAATTTCGGAAAGCATGGAGCAGGTTTTTTGGTTGAGAGATCGTAAGTCCGGGCAAATTCTCTATGTCAGCCCTGGATTTTCGTTGGTTTGGGGTTACTCCCGTGAAGAGCTGTATAACGACCAATCGATCCTGTTTGATAGTGTTCATCCCGAGGATAAGGTTCAAGTGATGGTAGCCGAACCATATATTGGTCATGCACCAATAAATCAGGCATATCGAATATTCCGTTCAGATGGCAATATACGCTGGATATTTTCGCGCACATTCCTTATCCGTGACCAATCTGGAGATGCAACGACTTCGTTTTGTATCGCACAAGATATTACGGATCAAAAGCAGGTGGAGTTTGCACTTCGAAAAACGCTGGATAGGACTCGCGAACAGTTTGATCTCAGCCGCAAGATGAGCCTGGCTCGTAAACCTGAAGCAGTGCTTAAATCATTGATGTCTTCCCATGATTTGCGTTCGGCACAAAGGGCGGCTTTATTATTTTTCGAAAACCCTAAAGCGGGTCCTTCCCGTGGAGTGGAGATGAGGGCAGCCTGGGCATCGAGTCAGACTCCCCATCCCTGGTTGAGTGAGTCTAGCTTGTATGAAGACCCTGCCCTGTGGGAGCTACCACACCCAAATCGGACGGTGATCATTGCAGGTATTGAGTCCGATCCCCGGATATCACCCAGTTTGCGTGATATCTTATTGGATGGACAAATCCAAACCCTTATCATACTCCCGTTGATCGCTTCCGGTGTTTGGCTCGGCTGTCTCTTTGTTTATTACAAGCAGGAACATCATCTCGACCATATTGATCTACGCCACCTTAAATTGCTTATCGACCAGGCTGCTGTTACCCTCTACAACCTGCAACTGTTAGAGGTGGAAGAAGTGTCACGCCATGAGGCTGAACGGGCAAATGAAATAAAAACCGAATTCCTCGCAATGATCACTCATGAATTACGAACCCCACTAACTTCCATAATTGGATTTTCAACAACATTATTGGCTGATGATGTCGTCTGGGCGCCTGATGACCAGCGTGATTTTATATATACGATTCAAAAGGAAGCAAACCGTCTTCAGGAACTCATTGATCACCTTCTCGTTCTCTCCCGGCTCGAAGCAGGCATGCTGTCGATTGTAATGAAACCACATTCACTATCAGAAATTATTCAAGATGCTTTGCCTCAATTGCATAGTTTGACCACTAATCATATCTTGACCATACACCTGCCAACCGATTTACCATATGTTTTTGTTGACGCCAGGCGGATCGCACAGGTACTCGTTAACCTTGTGCGTAATGCGTCTAATTACGCACCGATTGGAAGTGAAATAAGTGTTACTTCTAGTGTTAGGAGAGGATTTATCCAAATTAATGTAAGTGATCAAGGACCTGGCATTCCGGCTGCAGAGCATAAGGTGGTATTTAAAGCCTTTAGTAGAGGTCAAAATTCTGAAAATTTATTTACTCAAGGGGCAGGTTTAGGTCTTGCCATTTGTAAAGGACTGGTAGAAGCGCATGGCGGACGAATCTGGATAAAGAAGAAAAATACGCCTGGTGCAACCGTCTCATTTAGCCTTCCCCTGGTACTTTCGGATAATTTGGAAACTTATAAGGCAGGGGAGAATTAGTTCATGGGAAATATATTAATTGTTGAAGATGACCCAAGCATCCGTAAACTAGTGCGGGTTAACCTTACGAAACGCGGCTATACGGTCAGCGAGGCGGAAGATAGCCATCGGGCTATTTCCCTATTTCAGGAAGTGCCGGTAGATTTGGTTGTGCTTGATTTGCTCCTTCCCGGGTTATCAGGCGTTGATGTTTGTAAGTGGATTCGAGCAAGGTCGGATGTTCCGATCATTGTTCTAAGTGCCCGGCAGGAAGAAGAACTGAAGGTAGCCGCGTTGGATGCCGGAGCAGACGATTATGTAACCAAGCCATTCGGCCAGGAGGAGTTGCTTGCCCGGGTTCGCGCGTTCCTTCGCAGGTCTTATGCATCTCCGCTTGTTCCTGAAACTACCATTGAGATAAATGAACTGCGAATCGATCTGGAAGCGCGACGGGTCTTTATTGGCTCAGATGATCTGCACTTGACCCGGACAGAATATGCGATCCTTGCTGAACTCGCATTACATTTGGACGCAATTGTCACACACGATGAACTGATCTCCAAGGTCTGGGGACCGGAGTACATAGGTTCGAATCATTATTTACACAATTATCTGGGACGATTACGAAAAAAATTGGGAGAATATGGAACTCTGCTCGAAACCATACCGGGTATGGGTTATAACCTTCACGCAACATTAGGCTCTTGATGATAATTATCTGGTTTAAGAGAAGTTTAATAGAGTATAGCAGGGACATAGGAAGAACTATTCCTGTACTATTGAATGTGTCAAATCACGTTCATAAATTGAAAGTATAGGAAAAAATGGAAACAAAACTTTACGTTGGTAATATGTCTTACGAGACGACCGAGCAGGATTTACGCACAATGTTCAGCGAGGCAGGTACCGTAGAATCGGTCGATGTGATCATGGACCGTCAAACTGGGAGACCCAAAGGATTCGCTTTTATCATGATGAGCAGCCAGGCTGAGGCTGAAAAAGCCATTAGTTTGTTTGACTCAAAAGATCTAAAAACCCGAACCCTTAAGGTAAATATCGCCCGTCCTCGCGAAGAGCGATAAGCTGAGGGTATTAGAACTGAAATTGGCTAAATAAATCCCAAGATCAGTCCGACAAGTCAGCAAAATAGCCCGATCAGTACCGAGGTGCAACAATCACCTCGGTACTTTTGCATCTCATAGCATTGAATTAGTAGATATTTTATAGGTTGAAACAGGGACATAGATAGCTGCCAGGGTGTACTGTGATATGGTAGCGAGAATTATTAACTGAAAGGAGCTACATGGATCACAGTCGTAATGATGGTCATAAGCCGAATTCGAAAGCACACATTCAGCCAAATATCGGTCTGGAAAGTGAGATTCGCAAATCGGTGGTGGAAACGCTCAACCATGTTTTAGCCAACGTATCCGTTTTGAGCCAAAAAACCCGAAACGCGCAATGGAATATATTTGGTCCTGGTTTCCTGTACCTGCATCAATTGTTCGAAAATCAATACCGACAACTAAACAGAATTTCGGAGAGGATTGCAGTCCGAATACGGATTCTCGGAGGCACTGCCATAGGCAGCCACCAGGAATTTATAGATTTCAGCCAATTAGAAGAGCAACCTGGTGCGGTTCCGGATATTCTGCATCTCCTGGCCGACCACGAATCATCTATTCGGTTATTGCGCGAGGATGTTAAAAAATTGCTCGGAAGAGTTTGAAGACGAAGGCACAAACGAATTGCTGGTGAACTTAATGAGCCTGCACGAAAAAATGGCCTGGATGCTTCGTTCATTTTTAGAGAATGGATCAGTAATGAGCGAAGACTTCGAAAAGGTCCTGGTAGGTAATTAATTATCTTACCCAAAATGTAGATACATAAACACACCCAAAAGGAGAAACTAATGAATAAGAATATTTTAGAAGGTAATTGGAAACAAATGCGAGGTCAAGCAAAAATGTGGTGGGGCAAACTAACGGATGATGACCTGCAAAAAGTAGATGGAAAGTTTGATCAGCTGGCTGGAGTCCTTCAAGAAAAGTATGGTTACACACTGCAGCAGGCTGAGGAAGAAATCAAAAAGAGGATAAAATGAATGATTTTAAAGAAGTAAGAACCACACAACATGAAGAAGGGCGAGGACAGCGGGTAGCCACCTTTAAGGCAACCCAATTGATCTGGCTTGTCGTAGGCTTGTTGGAAGTAGGTCTCGCGTTACGATTTGTGTTCAAGTTGATCGCCGTTAATGCGGATAACCTGTTCGCGTCATTCCTTTATGGGATCACAGATCTTTTCGTAGCTCCTTTTGCCAGTTTAACTGGAGCGCCATCCTCTGGAGGCATGGTTCTGGAAATTTCCACCATCATTGCGATGATCGTCTATCTGTTGCTCGGATGGGCGCTTGAGAGAATCGTATATGTACTTTTCTATCGCCCACGCGGACCGGTTAGCGTCAGGCAGACTGTTGTCGCCGAACATACACCAATTCAAGCTCCGTTGGGTGTCACCCAAACGACAACTACCCAAACCCCACTAGGCGGTACAAGTCAGACTTCAGTTACAGAGCAAACCAATAATCAAAACCAGAGACCCCTTTAATTCTACTCATGGGCAAAACCGGTTTATCCGGTTATGCCCATTTATCTATTATGGAAATCGGTTACAAAGATAGGAAAAAGCATATGAAATTGGTAAATTTTCTTGTATGGCTGACGACTGGCGCAGTTATTGGATGGTTTGCAGGTCGGTTAAACGTGTCAGAAAAAAAGTTATCTCACAAACTATCACCAGCCAAGGATTAACCCATACAGGTAGGATGTACCTACCCGATAGATTGTCCTCGGTCAAATTGTCTTTTACCCTAGATGGGTTATTGCACTTTTCTCAGTTACTGGAGAAGGTGAAAAAAAACAAGCCTAAGAAATACGAGGCACACACTCACTAAGAAGGAGATTTATATGAACCTCATCATTTATTTGGTCGTCGCGGCAATCATCGGTTGGGTAGCCACATCCATCATGCACGATCGCTCAAACCTGTTGATCAATATCATTGTTGCTGTCATCGGTGCATTCTTGGCTGGATACTTCCTTACGCCGATCCTTAAAGTTGGGACGATCAATGATGCGATTACTTTCCCTACCATGCTGGTAACGTTACTGGGTTCAGTTATACTGTTGGCGCTTGTAAACCTGTTGCGTCGCCGTCGATAACCGGCCAGCAATCAGCCATTATCCAATCCTTCATGGGAGGGGCGTGTAACTACACCTCTCCTTATGGAAAAATAGGGAAATTGATTAACCTGGTCAACCTACATGGAGCCAGAAGAACAAACCTGCAGTACACAGATTGTTTTATTAAGGAGTAAATCATGGGACGAAAAGGCGTAAGTAAGCGTAAGACGAAACAGCCAAACACAAAAACCTCATCTGGCGGGAGTGTGTCCTCCATTGTGAAGGCAGCGGAAAACCAGCCAATCAGGTTACAAGAATCTGATAAAAGTACCTCATCGAGCAAGTTTTCCTCTGACCGGAAGAAGAACTCGAAAAACAGATAATTCCTTCACATGAAGTGAAGTGGTGAACTATCCCTAGTCATAATTTAGCCGGTCCATAATTATGTGGACATCAGATCAAATAAAGGAGAATGCATATGGGAATACTTTCCTGGATCTTAGTTGGATTGATCGTTGGATTTCTGGCGGGTGTTGTAGTAAGGGGAAGAGGCTACGGTTTGGCCGGTAATATCATCATCGGTGTCGCTGGAGGATTGTTGGGAGGTTGGCTGGCATCCTATTTCCTGGGTTTGAATGACCTCGTCAACGGAATCAACCTGACGTCGATCATTGTTGCCTTCGCCGGCTCTGTATTGCTCATCCTGATTTTCCGCCTCCTCTCAGGCAAAAGAAAGCCTAAGACAGACTGAATGAATCTCGGAGGAAAAAGCGTTCTGCTGATCACAGTTAGCTTGAATTCTTAAAAATAGGGGATTAATGGAAACCCAACCTCCTTCGCAACTGGATACCTGGACTTTCCGGCGGGTAGTGTGGTCAACTCTCACCCTTATCCTGGTGGGGTTTGCTTTTTGGCTGCTTTATCGGTTTAACCAGGTGGTCTTTAGTCTATTTATCGCCATTTTGATCGGTACGGTAATCAGACCTGCCGTCGGTTGGTTACATAAGCGGGGACTACCCAGGGTAGCCGGCGTCATGCTTGTCTATTTTCTCTTTGTCATCTTGCTATTCGGTTTCGCCTTACTGTTATACCCACTACTCTTCGAGCAGGGTACTGTGATCGTCGCAGCGAGTCCGGGGTATTATCAAAATCTGCTCCGCTGGATGGCGAACAATCCAAATCAATTGATATTTCATTTAAGCACAGTCCTTCCGGCTACTCTTCCTGGTATGGATGTGATTCAGCAAAGCGGCCAGGGGGCATTGGATTCAGCCGGTCAGACATTGGTATATCTGGCATCCCTGGGGAAATTCATTCTCCTGGCGCTGGCTATCTTCCTGTTGGCATTCCATTGGACTGTAGATGGACCGAGGAGTATTCAATCTCTTTTGTTATTGATCCCCCAGGATCGACGTGAAAGCATCGCCGACCTAATCTCTGCCATTGAAACCAAGGTTGGTTACTATATCATCGGTCAAAGCGTTCTCTGTGTATTGATTGGAGTAATGGCACTGATCGCCTATCTGCTCATCGGTTTGCCCAACGCCCTTATTTTAGCGTTGATTGCGGGTATTCTGGAAGCCGTGCCTATGATCGGACCGTTGCTGGGCGCAATCCCGGCTGCGTTAATCGCCCTATCGATTGCCCCATCCAAGCTGATCTGGGTGATTGTGGCCACCCTCGTGATCCAGCAATTCGAAAATAGTCTCCTCGTACCGCGCATTATGCGTAGAGCCGTGGGAGTCAATCCATTCGTTTCCCTTTTGTCCATCTTTGCATTCAGTTCCATATTTGGTGTGATAGGAGCGTTGATGGCTATTCCGATTGCGGCCATTCTACAGCTTCTGCTTAATCGTTTTGTTTTTCGCCAGGGCATGAAAGATTCAGAAGTTTCGGCAGGAAGGGACTATATCAGCCGGTTACGCTATGACGTGCAGGAACTTGTTCAGGATCTTCAAAAACAAGCGCGCATAAAAAAAGAGGGCAGCGATCATTTGATCAAGCAAACCGACCAAGTGATGGATGAAATCGAATCGATTACCTCTGATCTTGATTCCTTGTTGGATAAAGTGAATCCACCAGGTGAGCTATGACAAAGCATCTGGTTAGAATTGGCACGGCTATCATGACCACACTACTTGCATTGGTAGTACTTTGGCAATTCCGTACTGTGGTCATATACGTCTTGATCTCATTGACCCTCGCTGCGGCGATGCGCCCTCTGATAAAAAAAATGGTTGGACATGGACTCTTAGTAAAGATTGTCTGGCTTCTGCTATATCTGATGATTTTGGGCAGTCTTGTTTTCCTGCTGTTCCAGGTGTTTGATTACGCGGTCACCGAGATTCAACAGTTATCACTCACCTTGTCGGAAAAGGATGTGTGGATATTGCCGGTCTGGATGAAAGGGAGCGCCTTCCAATTGGGTTTGATCGATCAGGTTCCTCCGCCGAGCATTCTCTTGAACGCAATCACAGGCGAACAGGGGCAACTCATCTTGCCGCGAGTCCTGGGTTTGTCACAGGATATAGGCGGTATTTTGAGCGGCACATTGGTCATAGTTTTCTTGAGTATCTATTGGAGCATCAATCAAATCCATTTTGAACGTCTCTGGCTCTCGTTGCTACCATCCATTCACCGGACTCAAGCCCGGGGAATTTGGCGAACTATAGAACCTGACATCGGAGCGTATATCCGCGGTCAAATTATCCAGAGCGTCATCTCGGGGGTTATGTTGGGGCTCGGATTCTGGGTAATTGGATCACCCTATCCGGTATTATTGGGACTGATCGGCGCGTTTTTATGTCTTATCCCAGTGTTGGGCGCGCCTCTTGCGCTCGTCCTTCCCCTGTTGGTTGGATTGCTCTCCAGCGTGCAGGTAAGCCTGTTTACTACTCTCTACGCATTTCTTGTATTGATTGCCATTGGAATCTGGATTCGTCCACGCCTTTTCAAACGCCATTGGGATAACCCAATCCTGACAGTTGTTCTTTTGATTGCCATGGCGGACGCATTTGGCTTGATTGGAATCATCATCGCCCCTCCGCTTTCTGCCGTGTGCCAGATCCTTTGGAACCGCCTGGTCAGCCATAGGGGACCGATCAGGGCTGCATCTCAGATTTCGGATTTGAAAGAAAGGCAGGAAACCCTTCGGGAATTGATCAGCACGATGGTGGAAACCCCTCCTCCCCTGGTAGCCAGCAGTTTCACGCGCCTGTCAGACTTGATCGATGAAGCCGAACCTATTCTGGAAGTGGTATTGGTATCAGAACCCACCGAACAGATTCCACTGGACACGATACCTACTTCGGGACATCGAAGATGACCCTGCCAAAAGAACCTAATTTTATTGGATCACTCTGGCGGCAAGGCATACAGAAAGCCCGGCGGTTCGACCGGAAGACGAATGGCTGGCCTGGTATACTTTTTGCTGCGCTTAAACAGACATTAATGCCTGACTCGGTAATAACTGCGGCAGCTATTGCCTATTTTGCCCTGTTTTCATTATTTCCACTTATCTTATTAAGCATCGCCGTAGCCAGTATCAGCCTCGGATCTTTGATGGATCAGAACCTGATCATCCAGCGCCTGGAGTTTATTGCGCCTGCTCTTGGTACGCTGTTAGGAGATAATATTGATGCTATCGTTCGGGCGCGGGGAACAGCAACCTATATTGCCTTGATCGGGTTGCTCTATGCCGCGTCAACTATCTTTGTTACATTAACCCAAACGTTGTCAGTCATCTGGGGTCAAAAGCGTAGACGTCCTTTCTGGAAGTTGCGAGGATTACCAATCCTATTTGTTCTTACATTTGTAGGTCCGATCCTGTTCGTCCTGTCTTTTGGCAGCAGTATGGTCTCTAATCTTCGCACGTGGCTTCCGGTTCAAATAATTCCATTCTGGGATGGATTCGGTTTTCTGTTGGTGATCTTGCTTGATGTGATTTTATTTTTTGCCCTTTATATCCTGCTTCCGCATGGTGAATCGACCTGGCGGGAGGTTTTACCCGGCGCGATTGGCGCGGGTATCCTTTGGGAGGGCGCCAAGAAAACGTTTCTCATTTTCATCACATCCACTATGTCTACTTCAAACCTGTTATACGGATCGGTCGCGGCGATTATCTCATTCTTGATATGGGGCTACCTTAGCGGATTGATCTTTCTATTTGGAGCCTACTTAAGTCGATTCTATTACATGCAAAAACTGAAAATCCGGAAGGAAATTGATTTGCTTATATAAGCAGACCAGTAAATAGGATGAGCGAATGGAAGAACTTAGATATCTCACGAATAAACGGCGAATTCGGGCAAAACTGATCTTCAACCCTACTGCCGGAGCTGCCAGACCAACACCGATCCAGATTGTGGATGTGATCCATGAAATGCAAACCTGGAAAATTGTTCCCGAAGCATATCTGGTCGAACCGGGGAGCGACCTGCCAGCGGTAGTTCGTGATGCACTGGCAAGAAAGATCAGACTGTTCGTTGTGTGCGGAGGAGATGGCACCATCTCCTCGGTAGCGAGAACATTAGCCGGGACAAACGCCACGCTAGGAATTATTCCGATTGGTACTCAAAATAACACCGCTCTAAGTCTGGGTATCCCATCAGATATTGCAGCGGCGATTGCCATCCTTCGGACAGGTAGGCGGATAAAAGTAGACATTGGCGTAGCGAGCTGCGGAAAGAATAAGACTCCGTTTCTGGAAGTATGCTCCGTTGGATTAGTATCAACCCTTTTTCCTGCTGTGGACGACATCCAGCATGGCGACTTGTCACGAATTGGCGATTTACTGGTTAAAATGGCATCATCACCCCCGGCTGAGATTCTTCTTTCCATCGATAACAAGCATGAGATCCGGAATATGGGGTATATAGTTCTGGTTTCGAATATGCCATATGTTGGTTTTCATTATCAGCTTGGATCGCTGACCTCATTTAATGATGGACTTTTGGATGTCTTATTCTTTGCGGACTTATCCAAATTGGACCTATTGACCTATGTTTTTCAGGGAGTTGGAGAAGGTAAACCAGAGGACCCACGCATCCAGCATTTTCACGTCCGTAGGATGGAGATCACAACAAATCCATCCATGCCGATCATGGTGGATGGAATCGCTATCGGTGAAGGAAAAGTACGGATTGAAGTACAGCGACATACCCTGGGTGTAATGGTAGCCTCACCAGAGTTGATGCAATCATCAGAGTCAAATGTGTCGTTAAATAGCAGCTCAGGATGAAACCCAATTCCGAATTAATGATGGCTGGGAAATGGAAACGATTTACCCGATGGGTGATTCAACACGAACCGGTTGTACGGTTGGTAGGCATTTCATCAGGCTTGGGTGTTTTTCTCCTGTTCATGCCACAGTGGCTGCGATCAGCTCTTTGGTATGGATTTTTCGCGCATAAGGCTTTAGCCAGCCTGCTGGTTGTCTTCAGCTTATTAACCCTCTCATTACTTTGGACAAACGGACAGGTGTTGGATGCTCGTGCTTTCAGGTATTTTAATGTACGTGGAGCTCGGCCAGTGTGGCTGGATCGTTTTATGGTGTGGTTCACTCAACTTGGCAATGGATTCACTGGTCTTGGAATTGCCATAATTATATTTGCGTTTGGGAACCAGCGTTTGGCGTATGAGTTTATCCTGGGAATTTTATCCTTATGGCTGGTAGTCGAACTAATAAAGTTTCTGATTCACCGGTCACGTCCATTCATCAGGGTTACAGATACCCGGATTGTCGGCAACCAGGCTATAGGTAGATCTTTTCCGAGCGGTCACACCAGTCTGGTCTTTTTTATGGCAACATTGATGGGCATACAATTTCATTTTAATGTTTGGATAATGGTCCTATTTTTTATCGTCGCTGGAATCGTAGGTATTACACGCATGTATGTCGGTGCCCATTATCCTCGGGATGTGCTCGCTGGTGCTATCCTCGGAACCGCTTGGGGAATGATTGGGATAGCAGTTAATGGATATATCTTCTCTGCAATGGGATGACCTGCAGAATAAATAATTATTTCCTCGATCGTAGACAGATAATCTTTCCATCTGAATTACCCTACATAATTTGTAGAATTTTTATAGGTTGAATCAGGGACTTATATAGTCCCTTTCGTTTATTGTGGTAATGCCCTACATTGCATCCTGACGAAAGGTTATTTTTTATGTTTCAGGAGCAGTAACCCGATAATGCGAGGTTTGTTTATTGCAATAAAAATGGGTAGTATCCCATTTAGTTTGCTTAACCAAAGGTCGGATACTTCTCTTTCCAGCCTCACGAATCACCCAACAGGTCTCTTCCCTGTTTTCAAAGAAGATGGAGTAATCACATATGTCTGATACAACGGTCAAAAAGGTCACCAAACGATTGCCAAAAGGGCAGCGTACACATATCCGGCGAATGAAAGCAGCGGCTCGCAAGGAAGTCACAATAGTGAAAGTCAAAAAACCCCTGGTGGTTGTGGAAAAGGTCGATCCAAGCGAAATCAAGGAACAGAAGGTAGTCAGCAAGCCTGTGAAAAAGAAACTGGCTGCTGTTGATCCTGCGAAAGTTAATACTCACGTTGTCAAAGAATAAATTATTACTGATAGCCGCGGGAATAATGACGGTATATCGTAGTTAATTACCGCTTAATAAGTCAAGGGAGCGGATCCTAATCAGTCTTATATCAGATCGCCAAAAGGAGAAATCTCATGTTATGGACCATCATTGTTATTCTGTTTGTTCTCTGGTTGCTTGGCTTTTTCGGTGGACGTATCAGTCCCAGTTTCCCCAAGACAGGTAGCTGGATCCACGTCTTAATCGTCATCGTCGTCATTCTGGTTATCTTGAATCTTCTAAAGATTATTTGAGCCCAGAATACATACGGTTGATGACCTCTATGGGAACAAGAAGACACTATACGGAGAGGAGCTTTTGATGGTTAAATGCGATGAAGTCATGACGAAAAACCTGGTTTGCTGCCTTCCAACGGACACCGTTGAAAAAGCAGCTCATTTGATGAAACGAGACAATATAGGTTCCATACCTGTAATAAAGAATGATCAGACCTTTGAATTGATAGGGATCGTTACTGACCGCGACCTGGCATTAAAGATAGTAGCTGAAGGCAAAGATTCCAAATCCACAAAAGTGGAAGCCGTGATGACACATAAAGTGGTCGCTTGTCGGGTTGACGATGATCTACAAAAAGCGCTCGATGCAATGTCCAAATATCAATTACGCCGCATACCGATTGTCAATAACGACCAAAAAATCGTAGGTATTATTGCCCAGGCTGATATTGCGACCCGGGTAAACCAGCCGGAAAAAACCGCTGCGATGGTTAAAGGAATTTCGCAATCGGATACGAAATGAAAGAGTTCTTGATCCAATTTATATGTAAATTACTTCTATTACGGCCATGGTAGAAGTATGACTGCACAAAGGAACCACATCAATCCGGTAGTTAGGCATTGACGGAATTACCGCAAATCCTTCCCGACGGGACCATTAGCTCGTCGGGAAGCCGGTATTAAATTTCTTTCCCGCGCGATCTACCAATGCTGGCTCATGACGATGGGTATCATCACACCGATTAATCCAACCGATCATTAAAAATTTGTAGATTTTTTATAGGTTGAATCAGGGACATTGATAGCCCAATTCGAATAGGGTTTATTTATCAAATATTCCAGAATTTCCAACCGGTTATCACTATTTCGTGGCACAAATAATAGGAAATATCTGGTTCTCAACATAACCAAATCCTTACCAATTGGAGATGGAAAAAATGAAAGGGGAGGAGTCAGAAATGAATATTCTGCTGGTTTACCCGGAATTTCCGGATACATTTTGGAGTTTCAAACATGCACTTAAATTTGTCAAGAAGAAGGCTGGAGCTCCTCCATTAGGTCTCTTGACCATTGCTTCCATGCTTCCTGTCAATTGGGGAAAACGATTAATTGACCTAAATGTAAAAGAGCTCACCAATAAAGATCTGGCTTGGGCTGATTATGTGTTTATAAGCGCGATGGCAGTCCAACGGTTATCTGCTCAAACTGTGATCGAACGTTGTAAACTAGCCGGGAAGATCGTGGTAGCTGGCGGACCGTTATTCACCATGGAACACGAACAATTCCCTGATGTCGATCATTTTATTTTGAATGAGGCGGAATTGACCCTGGCACCGTTCTTACGCGATCTGGAACAAAACCAGGCGAAGAGAGTCTATACTGCGGATGGGTTTCCCGAGCTGGAGCAAACTCCCATCCCTCTCTGGAAAATTGCGGATTTACGCAATTATGACACGGTCAGCGTTCAATTCTCACGCGGTTGTCCATTTAATTGCGATTTCTGTAATGTGACTGCTCTTCTCGGTCATCGACCACGAACGAAAACAGCAAAACAGATAATGAGTGAGTTGGATTATTTGTACTCCATCGGCTGGCGTAAAAATATCTTTTTCGTGGACGATAATTTTATCGGAAATAAGAAGTATATAAAGGGAGAGGTGTTACCAGCTCTGATCGAGTGGCGTAAAGACAAGACCGGAATGCCTTTCAGCACCGAAGCATCGATTAATTTGGCTGATGACCAGGAATTAATGACACTCATGATCGAAGCCGGATTCGACACCGTATTTGTTGGCATCGAATCTCCAAATGAAACCAGTCTGGCTGAATGCAGTAAGAACCAGAACAAAGGCCGCGACCTGATCGAAAGTGTCAAGATACTTCAGCGGGCAGGATTGCAGGTCCAGGGCGGTTTTATTGTTGGATTTGATAATGACTCCCCATCAATATTCCAACAGCAGATCGATTTTATTCAAAAAAGCGGGATTGTGACCGCCATGGTGGGATTACTGCAAGCACCGTTAGGTACCCCCCTTTATGATCGAATGCAAAAAGAAGGGCGACTGACAGAAGGTTTTTCAGGCGACAATGTGAATGGCTCCACCAATATAGTGCCCAAGATGGGGATCGAACCATTGAAAGAGGGGCATCGCAACATTCTACAACAGATCTATGCCCCCAAACAATATTATGAACGGATCAAGATATTTTTGCGTGAGTATAAACCGCCCAAAGTAAGGGTCCAATTCGAGTTTCAACACATAATGGCACTTTGGCGATCGGTGTACCGGTTGGGAATTCGAGGTGTGGAACGATCCCAGTTCTGGCAGCTCATTTTCTGGACAATGATCCGGCATCCCCGGCTGTTTCCCCAGGCAATCACCTTTGCGATCTATGGTTATCATTTCCGCCAGGTGGCAGAAAATCATTTCAATAAACCAGATATTGCAGGGTATTGAAATGCAAATCCGTTTTGGAGATCAATTACTCGGGTCGATGACAATATCTGCCGGTGTCGTTGAGGCGTCTCAGAAGAACTACGATTCGGACGCTCTTTTGAAGCCGGCAGATAGTGCATTATATTCAGCAAAGGAGGTTGATCGGGATCGCATTGTCGCTTTTCATGAGCCGGCAAAAAAATGCTATGAAATTTGTATGCAATAATATTACAGTAAACTAATTTTGTCAGATATGGGTGACTTTTTGTTGAATCAGAATCATTTGCAACACCGGACAATTCTGCAAGATATTGCAAGAAAGGCAATGATAGCTAGAGGGCTTCTCCCAGATTTTTCAAGTAAAGCGCTGGCTGAAGTGGAGACTCTCCGGATTCCCGTGCTATCTGACGGAAAATCTGCCCAGGATATATCGATCGCACGGGACTTACGTCACCTGCTATGGGCATCGATCGATAATGATGACTCTCGAGATCTTGATCAACTAACTGTCGCAGAACAAATGCCATCAGGGGTGGTAAAGATTTATGTTGCCATTTCTGATGTAGCATCTACCATAAGAGATGGCTCAGCCATTGATCAGCATGCCCGAGCGAATACCACTTCGGTGTATACGGCTGCTGAGATTTTTCCGATGCTACCTGAAAAAGTATCCACGGATCTGACTTCATTAAATTATGACGAAGATCGCCTATCCATCGTGGTCGAGATGTGGTTGGATATGAATGGTGAGCTGTCCGATTCCAAGATCTATAAAGCATGGGTTCATAACCACGCAAAACTTGCCTATAATAGCATAGCCGCTTGGTTGGATGAGAAAGCCCCTATTCCCGATGGAGTTGATGGTGTAAATGGACTTGCCGGTAATTTACAATTGCAGGATACAGCAGCACAGTGCATGAAGAATTTAAGGAATGCACAGGGTGCCTTAAGTTTGGAGACGATCGAAGCCAAACCGATATTTGATGGCGATCAAATCCAAGCCCTTGAACTGGACGAAAAGAATCGAGCCAAAGAAATTATAGAAAATTTTATGATCGCCGCCAACGGGGTCACTGCCAGATACCTCTCGGATTCGAAGTTTCCATCCATCCACCGGGTGGTTCGAATTCCGAAGCGATGGGAACGAATTGTGCAGATAGCCGCTGATCTTGGTGAGAATCTACCATCCGATCCTGATTCAAAAGCCCTTGAAGAGTTCCTGGTAAGACAAAGAGCTGCTGACCCGATCCGTTTTCCGGACTTGTCCCTGGCAATCATCAAACTACTCGGTGCCGGCGAATATGTGGCAGAGACGTCTGATGGAAATGTCCCAGGACACTTTGGTCTGGCAGTTAAAGACTATGCCCACTCAACCGCTCCAAACCGCCGCTACCCTGATCTGATCACCCAGCGGCTGTTATTGGCAGCATTGGAAGGGAAACCGGTTCCCTACCAAATGGATGAATTGGCTATTCTTGCCAGTCATTGCACGGAAGCGGAAGACGCTGCCAATAAAGTAGAGCGGCAGGTTGGAAAATCCGCTGCTGCGCTGTTATTCGAATCAAGAATAGGCGAGTTGTTTGATTCCATTGTCACAGGTGCATCAGAAAAAGGCACCTGGGTACGGCTACTTAACGAACCAGTAGAGGGGAAAGTAGTCGAAGGTTACGGGGGAATCGATGTCGGTGACAGAATGCGAGTGCAGTTGATCTCCGTAGATGTTCAGAATGGATATATTGATTTCAAGAAAATTGGTACATCGCGAAGATAATAAGTCCACATACTGCTTTTACCAATAGTACGCTAAAAATGCCGAATATTGATTGACATTGGTTAGAGCGGTGTCGATTCTGCCATATATCCAAAATTCGTCTTAAAACCTATTGACTCATTTTGATTCGCGTGCTAAAGTGTTATCGATAACGGGAACGATAACGGGAACGATAACGGGAACGATAACATATGGTGATCAAGCATAAACGGCCCAATATTAAGCAAGTCGCCTCAGCAGCAGGAGTTTCTACGCAGACTGTATCCCGTGTGATGAATGATCGCCCGGATGTCTCACCCGAAACCCGCGAACGTGTCCAAAAAATCATCGAAGAACTGGGTTACCAACCCAGTGCCCTGGCACGCAGTCTGATCCAGCAACGAAGTTACACCCTGGGTGTGGTGACGGCAGGTTTAAAATACACAGGTCCCTCACGTACATTAAGTGGCATCACAAACGCGGCTGAAGAACTTGGATATTCCCTGCTCTTAAAAGAACTGCCCAGTTTTAACGCCAATCACGTCCTCCCCATATTGCAGGAATTTTTATCCCGTCATGCGGATGGAATCATTTGGGCTGTTCCAGAGGTTGGCGAAAACCGCGAATGGTTGAGCAGTACCATTCCCGATCTTGAGATACCGATCGTCTTCCTTACCATGGAGCCTCGCAATCAAATCCCAGTGGTATCGATCGACAATTACAAAGGCGGACAGATGGCAATGCGACATCTGCTTGAACAAGGTTACCGCCATATAGGTCACATCTCAGGTCCGCTGGACTGGTGGGAATCACGTCAGCGTATGGCTGCCTGGAAAGAAACGCTGCAGGAAGAAGGAATTCAGGTTTTAGATTCACATTGGACTGAAGGCAACTGGTCTTCTGCAAGTGGTGCCACTGCCATCGAAAAGCTGTTACAGCAATATCCAGAAATGGACGCGGTTTTCGTCGCTAACGATCAGATGGCATTGAGTGTCATTCAAGTCGCCTGTCAGAGAAATCTTCGGATCCCTGAAGACCTCGGCATTGTCGGTTTCGATAATATTCCCGAATCAGCTTATTTTTGTCCCCCATTGACCACCATCCAATCAGAACAATACGCTATGGGAAGAATAGCTGTAGAAGAAGTGGTCAAGATTATTGATTCGGATCGTTTGGAACAGGAGGTAAACGAACCAGCCAACATCATGTTGACACCCGCATTAGTTGAGCGCGAAAGTTCAGTGAAATATAAAGTGTTGGAATAAAAGGAGGTGAATCTGAGAAGACCGATTGTGATTGAAAAATGAAGTGCCCGCCCAGTGATTGTGGTCCCTTGGCAAGCACTTCAAAGCGGTACAGGAGCTCTATTCTGTAGAGACTTCCCGACACCTGCTAGATTATACCGCACCACAACTCCGCGAGGAGAACCCCTCAAACATAATAAGGAGAGATGATCATGTTTCGTGCTAAGTTAATCGCAGTAATCTTACTCGCTACCATGGTACTAGTCGCATGCGCTCCCGCAGCGCCTGCTGCCCCTGCAGCACCAGTCGAACCAGCCGCACCTGCAGCACCTGCCGCCCCAGCGGCTCCGGCTGCTCCCGCCGCACCCGCAGCGAAGGTCTATACCTATGCTGATATGACGGTCGGTTTTATCCAAACTGGTTCTGAAGGTGGATGGCGCGCAGCCAACACAGCTTCATTTAAAGAGACTGCCACCAAATTGGGGGTCAACTTGAAATTCTATGATGCCCAGAACAAACTCGAGAATCAGGTCTCTGCTTTCCGTAATTTCATCGCCGATCCGGAAGTCAATGTAATTGTCCTCGCCGCACTCGAAACCACCGGTTGGGATGATGTTCTTAAAGAAGCAAAAACTGCCGGGAAAACCGTTGTGATTGAAGATCGCCGCATTGATGCCCCAAGTGATCTATACGCAACTTACATTGGCGCAGACTTCGCGCTGGAAGGCCAGAACGCCGGCAAAGAAATGTGTGTCTTGCTGAAAGACAGCCCGAAGAAAAATGTTGTCGAACTGGTCGGCAATGTAGGTTCATCCGCAGCGAAAGATCGTGGTGTTGGTTTCCGCGAAACCATGACCGAGTGTGGTATCAACATTACCCAGTCCCAGACCGCGAACTGGAGCGCTACTGAAGGAAAAGACGTAATGGCTGCCTTCCTCAAGAAGGATCCTGATATCCAGGGTGTGTTTGCGCAGAATGATGAAATGGGTCTCGGCGCCGCATTGGCCATCAAAGAAGCTGGCCTTAAACCCGCTGTCGACATCAAGATCATCACGGTGGATGGGACCGCAGGCGCATTCAAGGGAATGATTGCTGGAGAGATTAATACAGTCCTCGAGTGCAATCCCCTCCTGGCACCACAAACCTTTGAAGCCGCTCTGAAGGCACTCAATGGTGAAAAACTACCCGCATGGATTCCTTCACAGGAAGGTATTTTCTACCAGAAAGATGCTGAAGCGATTTTCCCCAGCCGGACATACTAGATTTTGAATCCAAAACCTGGCTAACCGGGGAGTAATAAACCAATCAGTGAAAATGGTTATCTAATAGAGAAGCGGCGTTAGCGCCGCTTCTCACCTAACCTCCCAAAAGAATAAGTGGATGATTAAGTCTGTGCAGAGGCAGGATATGGCAGAATCTGACAAAGAAATCCTACGAATGACGGGGATCGATAAGTCCTTTCCGGGTGTCCATGCACTGGATAACGTGAATTTTTCCCTTGCGAAGGGAGAAATCCATGCGCTGCTGGGAGAAAATGGAGCGGGTAAGTCGACTTTAATCAAAGTTCTCACCGGAGTTGAGCATCCAGATAAGGGCACGATAACTCTTGAGGGGAATGAAATCTCGATCAAATCTCCTCAACACGCTCAAGTCTTGGGGATCAGCACTGTTTATCAAGAAGTCAACCTTTGTCCTAATCTCACCGTAGCAGAAAACATCATGATCGGTCGTGCTCCCTTGAAATCCGGGAGTATTGATTGGACCTCCATAAATAAACAAGCAAAGAGACTGCTCATGGAATTGGATGTGGATATCGATGTGACTCAGATGTTGGGTTCCTATTCAGTAGCGATTCAACAGATGGCTGCCATTGCGCGGGCACTCGAAATATCATCCGCCCGTATTTTGATATTAGATGAGCCTACTTCAAGTCTCACAACTCATGAAACTGAGCAACTCTTCAGTGTAATGCGCAAACTGAAAAGTGAAGGAATGGCTATCATTTTCATCACGCATTTTCTCGACCAGGTATATGAAGTAGCAGACCGAATTACTGTTCTCAGGAACGGCAACCTGGTTGGAACGTATGAAACTAAATCGTTGTCGCGCCTCGAATTGATCGCGAAAATGATCGGCCGGATATTAAATGAACTTGACGATATGTCCAAGCTCAAGCTTGAAAGCAGCCAGCATATCCAGAACAAGATATTACTTGATGCGAAGGGACTTGGCCTGGCTGATTCCATCAAACCTTTCGACCTGGAGTTGCATGCCGGAGAAGTGGTTGGTCTTGCGGGATTACTCGGTTCTGGCCGGACCGAAATGGCGCAACTATTATTTGGCATTGAAACCGCGGATAGCGGCACTGTCACAATGGACGGTAAAGATATAAGCGAATTCTCCCCTCTCAAGTCAATCGACCGCGGGATTGCGCTATGCCCGGAAGATCGAAAAGCGGAAGGGATACTGGGGGATCTAACCGTGAGGGAAAATATCATCCTGGCGATGCAAGCCAGGCGCGGTTGGTTCAAATACCTGAGTGCTACGGAACAAAATGAAATCGCTGATAAGTACATTAAATTGTTAAATATCGCGACACCAACTGCTGAACAACTCGTAAAAAATCTAAGCGGGGGTAACCAGCAAAAGGTCATTCTTGCCCGTTGGCTGGCTACAAATCCTCGTCTTCTAATTCTGGATGAACCTACACGGGGTATTGATGTGGGTACGAAAGCCGAAATTCAAAAACTCGTGCTTGAGCTTGCCGAAGAAGGCAAGTCATGCATGTTTATTTCATCCGAACTGGATGAAGTGTTACGAACAAGTCACCGCATCATTGTTCTGAGGGAAAAAGATAAAGTCACTGAATTTAGCGGTGAAGTAACCGAGCGTCAGATTATGCAATCAATGGCAGGAAGTGAAGGAATATGAGACCACCCATCTCTTCTTTCGAATGGAGAAAGGTCACGGAGAGCAGGCTTTTCTTTCCGATATTCGCCTTACTGCTGGTTATGCTCTTTGACCTGGTTTTCGTTCGCGGTTTTTTTGCCATAGAGGTCAGGGATGGAAATCTTTATGGGAACGTGATAGACATCCTGCGAAGCGGCTCCACTGTCATCTTACTGGCACTTGGTATGACGCTGGTCATCGCTACTGGAGGAGTGGACCTCTCGGTAGGAGCTGTCATGGCAATCGCTGCATCCATTGCGGCTCTGATGATGAATCCTTACGTGATGGCCAAGGAATTACCTGAAAACCTTCAAAAACTGGTCAGCGATCCCAATTTTACATACGCCCCCTTGTGGGCGGTGCTTCTTGTGACACTGATCGTTTCAGCCCTATGCGGATTTTGGAATGGCTTGCTGGTGGCTTATGCAAAAATCCAGCCAATGGTTGGAACACTCATTCTCATGATCGCCGGGCGTGGTATTGCCCAATTGATCACAAACGGGATCAGGATCCAGATTTTTTATGAACCTTACGCCTATATTGGAAACGGATGGGCGATTCTACCAATCCCATTGTATATAGTGATCCTGGTTTTTACACTTCTTTGGTTTTTTACGCGCAAAACATCCATCGGATTGTTTATCGAGTCTGTGGGTGTTAACGCGCGATCCAGTTTCTTCAGTGGCATTGATCAGAAGAAAATAAAATTATTAGCGTATACCCTTTGCGGACTATTCGCTGGAATGGCCGGTATTCTGGCTAGCGCGAATATAAAAACATCGGATGCCAACAATATTGGTTGGGCACTGGAACTTGATGCCATTCTGGCTGTGGTTATCGGCGGGACACTGATGACAGGAGGCCGCTTCTCATTATTAGCAAGCGTTATCGGTGCGCTGGTCATGCAGGCAACCACGACATCCATGTATGCGATTGGTGTGCCGGCAAACGCTGTTTTGGCCGTCAAGGGTGTGGTGGTTATTCTGGTGCTCCTGCTGTATTCGGAACAGGTTAAAACCTTATTCCGAAGAATTACCACGCAGAAGAAAGAAGTCCAGCCATGAAGCAGCGAATTAACACTTTTATCACCAATAACCGGAGATTCATCCCTGTTTTCGCGACAGCCGCGTTGTTAGTCATTGCCTATTCCATAGGAGCGGGCTTTTACAAGGGTATGCGGGACCCGCAGATATTCCTTAATCTGTTCCGCACATCTCCATTCCTGCTCATCGCTGCAATCGGTGGGACGTTTGTTATCCTTACGGGTGGTATTGATCTTTCTGTGAGTGGCGTGGTGGCTTTGACAACAGTCGCTGCTTCCGCTTTGATCCGGGCGGATTGGAATCCATGGGTTGTGATGCTTCTCATGCTCCTTATGGGCATGACCCTGGGTACAATTCTTGGGGCATTTATCACTTACATGAAGGTCCAGCCTTTTATTGCCACCCTGGCTGGACTATGGTTTACCCGTGGATTATGTTTCTTTATCAGTGATGACGCGATAGCTGTTGACAACCGTATTTATAAAATCCTCTCGCAGACTAAAATATTCATTCCCGGATTAAGCGATCCTATTGCGAAGGAAGGTGCATTCATCTCCCTTCTCGTGATTGTTTCCCTGGTGGTTTTGGGGCTTGCGGTTTATATTGCCCACTATACGCGTTTCGGCCGCACAATTTACGCCATCGGCGGAAATGAGCAATCCGCGCGATTAATGGGTCTTCCAGTGAACTCAACCAAGGTTCTCGTTTACACGTTCGCTGGGTTTTGCTCCGCATTGGCTGGCTTGACATTGAATATTTATGTGGGCTCCGGGCATGGATTATATGCAACCGGTTTTGAATTAACTGTCATTGCCGCGGTTGTGATGGGCGGAACGATGTTGAGCGGAGGATCAGGCTATGTTCTAGGCACGCTGTTTGGCGTCCTTGTTCTGGGTCTTACCCAAACCCTAATTCAATTTAATGGAAGATTGAGTTCATGGTGGACCAACATCGTTGTAGGCGCACTCACACTGATTTTCATTGGCATTCAGAGCTTTTTGGCAGCCCGGAAAGTCCGGTTTGGCGGCGGAGCAAAGAAGAAAGAAGGTTTTGACGTATTGCTTCGCCGTAATCGCAAGTCACTTATCTATAGTGGCTGCGTGATCGCAGGAGTATTCCTGGTTGTAGCCGGGGTGAATGCGTTCATGCCGAATATCCCTACAAAATGCATATTACAACCTTTCCGGCAAGACAAAGCTTCGGCCCTGATCGAGTCTGGCGCGGTCATAGTCTACGAACACAATGGCGGATCAAATTGTGTTGACGAATTGTATGCCATTTATCCCGATGGAAAAATCACAGCGGAAGAAGGTGTAAATACACTGGAAAAACAGACAACCCCTTCTGAAGTGGGTGATTTACTCACTGGAATTAAAAGTCTGGGTTGGTTTACGGACACGCTTTACTCTACTGAACATGAACCGTGCGGACAGTGTTACACATTCTTCCTAACTGTCTCTGATGGTGACCAGATAAAGACCGTAAAAGCAGTTAACGGTGGAACGGATACCCCTCCCGCCTACTGGCAAGTTATCGCGCTTATTGATGAGATTATTCCTCACTTTGTTCCATAAATCGGACGAAGCCGAGGATAAGGGAGAAAGAATAGAAAATGCAAATATTAAAACCTTTACTAATCCCATTCGTCGCGAGTGTTCTGGTTCTTATACTCGCTGCTACCGGCTATGTGGCAGTTCCGGCTTGTGATCCCAATGATCGTGGATGGGGATGTGGCATAGAACTGACTCAAGCAAAAGGCTGGATTGCCACGGCAACAAATATTGGCTCGAACGATTCTGGAGATTTGCACATTAACCTTACCATCCTGAATGAGACTGGTGAATGGAGTGCCATGCAGGCAGCCCCGGCGAAACCAGCTGTATATAAAACAGCAGATGGGCAATCCACCAACTGCGATACTGTCTTTGTCAGTACCGGAGGTCATTACCTGGCGCCGGGTTTTCAGATAAAAGGGTACACAACTGGGACAGACGCTGAACCGAAGACGCAGTTAATTTATGTAGAGTGTCGAGCCACGAAGCATGTTCCGGGATCCAAGCTTTTTATTGATGTGAGCTATGTTTCAGGCGAATACAACTATTACGACAAAAACGACACCAATACCGATGTAAAACTGGAAGTAGACCTCGATAAGATCGCCACAGATTTGGAATATCCAATCGTGACTCCCGTGGATGGCCTAATCCACAAGCTCGGAGATAAGATAACAGGACTTAACGAAGTCACCCTTTCTCTCACTGGTGTTACACGCACTAATGATGGTCTTGAATTTCACTGGCAAGAGATCAATTCCAGTGAATACCCATCGGCTCTTCATGTTGGTCCCCCGCCAGTCGTTGGTGATGGTGGTATCTTGTATGGAATTTATAAAGACCCTGGGAGTGTGTCCGCTCCACTGGTCAGTCCAGGTAAAACCACAGAATGGGTGACTACCGTCCAGACGCCTCAGGATGCCAACAACTTTTACATTATGGTGAGTGTTGAGACTGGCACAAGACTTTTCAACAACTTCGTCATTGATATCACGGATCAATAGTCATCCAAGAAACTCAAAGAAAGGCCAGATTCATGAAGGTCTTACGGTTACATGGAGCGAGTGACATTCGGTTTTCTGAAGAACCTCTTCCGATTCCCCGGGAAGGTGAGGAATTGCTCCGTGTATCCGCTGTGGGTATCTGCGGATCGGACTTGCACTGGTTTACCGAAGGCGGGATCGGGGACGCCCGGATTATCAGACCGCTGGTATTGGGACACGAATTTGCCGCTCTCACGAAAAAGGGTGTGCGTGTGGCAGTCGATCCAGCCATCCCATGTGGAAAATGCGAATTTTGTCTGCGCGGCGACCCAAATCTTTGTCCTGATATTCGCTTCGCAGGTCATGGCAATGATGACGGTGCGTTGCGTGAGTATGTAGCCTGGGATCAACGATTCATTCATCCACTCCCAGACACGATATCTGATGAGGAAGGCGCTTTGCTGGAACCTCTAGGGGTGGCCATCCATGCGATGGACCTGGCTCATATTAAACCGGGAATGACCATCGGAGTATTCGGGTGTGGACCGATTGGCCTGCTGATTGCTCAGGTAGCCCGGCAGGTAGGTGCAGCGAAAGTGATCGGAACAGACGTCCTTCCACACCGGGTGGAAGCCGCCTTGTCAATGGGCGTGGACCAAGCCTGGCTGGTAGATGGACAGCTCCCGGAACCCGTTGCGCTTGAAGCCACAGGTGGACGCGGGGTGGATGTCGCCTTTGAAGCGGCAGGGGCACAGGGCGCCGTGGATGACGCCTTCTCTGCGGTAGCCATAGGTGGGAAGGTGATATTGGCTGGCATACCGGATGACGATCAGACTTCCTTTACCGCTTCAACCGCCAGACGCAAGGGACTAACCATCAAACTGGTCAGACGTATGAAATCAACCTACCCGCGCGCCATTGATCTTGTTGCAAATCATCGGGTAGATTTGATATCCCTTATTACGCACCGTTATCCACTTGCGGATATCCAGAAAGGCTTTGAAACTGCTGTCCGTCGTGAAGGCTTGAAGGTACTGATCCGATTATGATCTCCGTGGTTTAGTAGGTGAGTGAATGAGCAAATATGCTGTTGGTGTTGATTTTGGAACAGAAAGCGGGCGGGCTGTTCTGGTGGATGTGTCAAAAGGACAGGAAGTGGCGACGACAGTATATCCCTATTCTCATTCCGTGATCGACGAACGCCTGCCAGAAAGTGGTGTGCTACTTGAACCAGATTGGGCTCTCCAGGATCCACAGGATTATATTCGCACGCTCCAAAATACCATTCCGGAAGTATTGCGTATATCCGGAGTGAACCCAACGGATGTCATAGGAGTTGGTATTGATTTTACGGCTTGCACCATGATGCCAGTCAAAGCAGATGGGACGCCCCTGTGCGAGTTGCCAGCGTATCGCAATCATCCTCACGCCTGGGTGAAGTTATGGAAACATCATTCTGCTCAGCCTGAAGCCGATCAAATCAATGCTACTGCTCGCGAGATGGGTGAAAGCTGGCTGGATCGATATGGTGGAAAGATCTCGTCTGAGTGGTTCTTTGCCAAGACTCTGCAGATCGTTCATGATGATCCTGAAATTTACGACGCAGCCGACCGCTTGCTTGAAGCGGCTGATTGGGTCGTCTGGCAGCTCACGGGGGAAGAGAGCCGCAACAGTTGCACCGCAGGATACAAGGCAATCTGGTCGAAGCGGGAAGGGTTTCCCCGGGCTGATTATTTCGCCGCTTTAGATCCGAAATTAAAAAACGTTATTGATGAGAAGATGACCCGTCGGATCGTACCCATGGGTCAGCGCGCAGGCGGATTAACATCGCAGGCGGCTGCCTGGACAGGTTTACTCCCCGGTACCTCGGTGGCGATCGCGAACGTGGATGCGCATGTGGCAGTCCCTGCAGCGACAGTCACCGAACCCGGTCGGATGGTCATGATCATGGGCACATCCACCTGCGATATGGTTCTCGGGACCGATGAGCGGATCGTACCTGGTATGTGTGGGGTGGTTGAAGATGGTATTATCCCTGGTTTCTTCGGTTACGAAGCTGGCCAATCCTGTGTGGGCGATCACTTTGCCTGGTTTGTGGAACACTGTGTACCCCCAGAATACCATGAGGAAGCAAATAGGTGTGCCATTGATATTCATCAATTACTGGAAGAAAAAGCAGGCAAATTGAAGGTGGGAGAAAGCGGTCTGCTGGCGCTCGATTGGTGGAATGGCAACCGTTCCGTTCTGGTGGATGTGGATCTGTCCGGGATGTTGATCGGAGCTACCCTGGCGACCAAACCGGAAGAAATATACCGGGCATTGATCGAAGCGACCGCCTATGGTAAGCGGATCATTATTGAAACCTTCCAGAAAAGTGGTGTCCCCATCCATGAGCTGGTTGCTTGTGGCGGACTGCCGGAGAAGAATAAGCTCTTGATGCAGATCTATGCCGATGTGATCGGACTGCCCATTCGAGTCAGCGCATCCAAACAAACGCCGGCGCTTGGCTCAGCTATGTTCGGCGCGGTGGCTGCCGGAAAAACAGCCGGAGGGTATGATTCCATCTACGATGCTGCCAAGGTGATGGCACATTTGAAAGATGTAATCTATACCGCCAATCCGGAAAATCAAGCTATCTATGAGAAGCTCTATGCAGAGTATATCTTACTGCATGATTATTTTGGGCGAGGCGAGAATGATGTAATGAAACGCTTGAAAACCATTAAGGTCGAAGCGAGAAAGTAAAACCTATGCTTGAGAATTTGAAAGAAAAAGTTTTACAGTTGAACATGGAATTACCACGGAATAACCTGGTGTCATGGACGAGCGGCAATGTGAGTGCGCGCGACCCGCAATCAGATCTGGTGGTGATCAAACCAAGCGGGATCCGATATGAAGCATTGAAAACCGCCGACATGGTTGTGCTGGACCTGGAGGGAAGGGTGATCGAAGGCAAATTACAGCCTTCATCGGATTCCGCCTCCCACCTCTACATCTATCGCTCCCGCCCGGATGTGGGTGGTGTAGTGCATACCCATTCTCGTTTTGCAACAGCTTTTGCCGCAGTTGGCAAGCCTATTCCCTGCGTATTGACAGCCATGGCTGATGAATTCGGTGGTCCCATCCCCTGTGCGGGGTTTGCATTGATTGGTGGGGAGGATATTGGGAAGATGGTTGTGGAAAGCCTCGGGATATCTCCGGCAGTGCTGCTTAAGAACCATGGTGTCTTTACCGTAGGAAAGACTCCTCTGGCGGCTGTCAAAGCGGCAGTAATGACCGAAGATGTTGCGGCTACCGTCTGGATGGCTCTTCAATTGGGTACACCAGATAGTATTGCCCAGGAAGATGTGGAGAAATTGCATGACCGGTACACAAACGTATACGGCCAGAAATAATTCTGTTGGACAGAGGAGCAATAATGATCGAACTGAAGCAATATGAAATCTGGTTTGTGACCGGTAGTCAGCATATGTATGGTCCGAAAACCCTGGCGCAGGTGGCAAAAAACTCACAGGAAATTTGTGCTGCATTGGATGCCTCTCCGTACATCCCTCTTAGGGTAGTATATAAACCCACCCTTACAACCTCGGATTCTATTCGTGAGCTGTGTTTGGATGCTAATTCTTCGAAAAATTGCATAGGTCTCATCACTTGGATGCATACCTTCTCACCAGCGCAGATGTGGATAGGGGGATTGGGGTCACTTAAGAAACCGTGGGTTCATCTGCACACTCAGTTCAACCGCGAGATTCCCTGGGCTGAGATTGATATGGACTTCATGAACCTTAACCAATCCGCTCATGGTGATCGGGAATTTGGATTTATTGGCAGCCGGATGCGGCTGGACCGGAAAGTAATAGTCGGTCATTGGATGGACGAAGACGTTCGAGTCAGCCTTGGAGTGTGGTCGCGTGCAGCGGCAGCCTGGGCGGACTGGCAGGGCGCCAGACTTGCCCGATTTGGCGATAATATGCGTGACGTGGCTGTCACTGAAGGGGATAAGGTCGCCGCCCAGATCCAACTTGGATATTCAGTTTCTGGCTACGGGGTCGGTGATCTGGTAAAAGTGGTTAATGAAGCGTCTGAACCAGAGGTCCAAAAGATGGTGCAGGCATACCTGGATGAATATGATGTTTCCCCAGCGCTATTTCCTGGAGGGGAGCGCCATGCTTCGTTGCGGGAGGGGGCCCGCATCGAAGTGGGTATGCGTAATTTCCTGCAGGCTGGGCATTTCAAGGCTTTCACTACCACCTTTGAAGATCTGCATGGCTTAGCGCAATTGCCTGGATTGGCTGTTCAACGCCTGATGCGAGATGGCTACGGATTTGGTGGCGAAGGAGACTGGAAAACAGCTGCTCTTGTCCGTGCCATGAAAGTAATGGGTGCCGGGTTGTCTGGGGGTGTGAGCTTCATGGAAGATTACACCTATCATCTCACACCTGGAAGCGAAAAGATCCTCGGCGCTCATATGCTGGAAGTCTGTGAATCGATTGCCTCGACTAGACCGCGCCTGGATATTCTCCCACTCTCCATTGGCGGCAAGTCGGACCCTCTGCGGTTGATCTTTGATGCCAATACCGGACCTGCAATTGGTGCTTCCATGATAGACATGGGGCAGCGTTTCCGGATGGTAGCAAATGTAGTCGATGTAGTCCCAACTGACGCTCCCCTGCCGAAACTCCCGGTTGCGCGGGCGTTGTGGCTTCCGCGCCCCAACCTGAAAACTGCTGCGGCAGCCTGGATCTATGCAGGAGGAGCGCATCATACCAGCTTTGGTTACTCTGTCACAGCCGATCATCTACGCGATTTTGCTACGATAGCTGGGATCGAGTACTTGCAGATCGATGAGAATACCAGGGTAGAAGACTTCAAAGATAAACTACGTTGGAATGAGTTGTATTATTTATTAGCAAAAGGTGTTTGATTGTTGTCAGATCAAGTTCAGTCGCCCTCCTGAAATGGAGGGCGTTTTTATCTGAATCGAGTACAGCAGGATGAGGTTTAGGATACATTGATTTTGGTATAGGTTATATATCCGGATTCATAAGGGGTGGCAAAAACAAATAATATACATAACAATCCATATTGGTATCAAGGAGAAGGTTTATGGCTACAGTCAGTGTCTATTTAAATTTTGCGGGTAATACGGAGGCAGCCTTTAGTTTCTATAAAAAAGTATTCGGCGGTGAGTTTGGTCTAGTCCAACGGTTTAAAGATACCGGCATGGATATTGTTCCAGCAGCCGATCAAGCTAAGATCATGCACATGTCACTTCCGATCGGGAAGAACATGGTATTAGATGGATCAGATACCATCGACTCCATGGGCAAAAACTCATGGTTGGAAACAATTCATATATTATGCTGCAAACAAAGAGCAAGGAAGAGTCTGATAAATTGTTTACAGCCTTGTCGGCAGGAGGCACTGCTCAGATGCCCATGCAGGAAACATTCTGGGGGGCTTACTTCGGCTCTTTCGCTGATCAGTTCGGCGTCCATTGGATGATAGACTTCGATACCAATCCGCAGTAAATCTATCATTCCTTCCTTTTGCTGAGGATGTAAAAAGGTCGTTATTGTTCGACCTTGTAAGATGCCTACTAAAATCACCAGTCGATTAGCCGGTTTATAGGGTTGCATAAATCCGAAATGGTCTATAATAAGATTATTCTTACAGGCAGCTTGATTATCCAGAGATAGTACCAAAGAGCGTTTCCAAAAATTCTGACATCGCTTTTGCATAACTGCATTAGGAAAATAGTAGATATAGTGTTTATCAGTTAGTCTTTCTCCGCGAGAGGAGGTGACACGATATCTGAAGAAAAACAGCATTGGCATTTTGCTGTGATTTTTTGGTTAACCCAATGAACATTAGATAAGGGAGGCTTAAGCCATGAAGAAAGTTGCTTGGTCGTTGATGATGGTAGTCATTATCGGAACCCTACTGGCGGCGTGCGCCGGGGGTGGAGGTGCAGCGAATACGATTAAAGTGGGTGTCGTAGCCGAACTTACGGGTGATATTCCCGCAGTCGGTGCATCCTGTAAGAATGCCGCTGAAATGGCTGTTCAAGAAGTTAATGACGCTGGCGGCCTGGACGTAGGTGGAAAGAAATACAAGGTCGAATTGTTCATTGAAGATAATGCCGGAAAGGCTGATCAATCCGCCTCATCTGCACAAAAGTTGATTACACAACAGAATGTGGTGGCAATCATCGGTCCGAACGCAAGCCGATACGCCATACCCGCATCTGAGATCGCTGAAAGCTCGAAGGTGGTTCTCATCAGCCCCTGGTCAACCAACCCAAAAACAACCTTGAATGCCCAGACCGATGAACCGAAGAAATACGTCTTCCGGGCAGCATTCATCGATCCATTCCAGGGCAGGGTGGTCGCAAAATTTGCTCTCGACAATCTAAAGGCGACCAAAGCCGCAGTCTTATATGATGTCGCCTCTGATTACAACAAAGGAATTGCAGAGTTCTTTAAACAGACCTATGAAGAAAATGGCGGGACGGTTGTAGCTTTTGAAACCTATACAACCAATGATAAAGATTTTTCCGCCCAGCTAACCAAAATAAAAGAAACGAACCCAGAGGTGATCTTCCTGCCAAATTACTATAGCGAAGTACCTCTTCAGATCCAGCAGGCTCACCGATTGGGGATCACTGTTCCATTCCTCGGCTCAGATTCATGGGGCAGTGCTGAGTTAATCAAACTTTGTGGTGCTGACTGCGAAGGCTATTTCTTCAGTACCCATTATGCCGCGGATGCTGCAACACCGGTTGCCACGAAATTCATAGAAGGTTACAAAACCAAATATGGCAGCACACCGGATGACGTTGCCGCTTTAACTTATGACTCTTTCGGTCTTCTCTGGCAGGCATTAAAATCTGCCGGTAAGGTTGATCGACAGGCTGTTCGTGATGCACTTGCAAAAGTCCCATCCTACGAAGGAGTAACGGGCAATATGCAATTTAAAGAAGGATCAGGAGACCCAATCAAGAGCGCTGTGATATTACAGATCGTGGGAGATAAATTTGTCTGGTATGCCAATGCGGCTCCATAAATAATAACAACCAAATCATCACAAATTCTCGTTCATGAAAGGGGTTTATCTCAACCAATTGATTTAGAGACCGAAAAGAAGGCCAGAATCAAGAAAGTTCGATAGACCCCTTTATTTGTACTGGTTCAGCGCAACCCAAGTTCTTTTTCGGTCCAAGTATCGACATTAGATTCCGGGAGTCTCCGGGATGATCCAAAGTTTGATCTCCTGAGGGAGCATATGACCTATCTTCTTCAACAATCTCTCAACGCATTACAACTGGGAAGCATCTATGCGCTTATCGCTCTAGGTTACACCATGGTTTATGGAATCCTGACCATGATCAACTTCGCCCACGGCGACCTGTTTATGGTAGGTGCCTTCTTCTGTTTCGTTGTTGCCACATTTCTCCATTTACCTTTTGTCCCGACATTGCTTATCTCGATGGGAGGCGTCGCCTTATTGGGCGTCTTGATCGAGAGATTTGCCTATAAACCACTTCGGCAAGCACCACGTGTATCTGCGATCATTACCGCCCTGGGGGTTGGGATATTTCTGGAAAACTTCACCCTTGTTTTTGCACCTTACCCGCAGCATGTACCAACCCTGATCCCCAATACGACCTGGGTGATCGGAGGTGTGTCAATCTCATCCCTTCAATTAATTATTATTGCCCTCTCACTTGTATTGATGGTGATCCTTGATTTTATCGTCAGAAGGACAATGATTGGGATGGCGATGCGGGCGATCTCCTGGGATAAGACTGTCGTACCCTTGTTGGGTGTTCCCTTGAATTTGGTGATTTCGGCCACATTTGCCTTAGGGACCAGCCTGGGCGCGGCAGCCGGTGTGATGTATGCCTTGGCATTCCCAGTGATCGACCCTTATATGGGCATCTTGATCGGGTGGAAAGCATTTATCGCGGCGGTAGTAGGCGGCATTGGGAATATTCGCGGCGCCATGATCGGCGGATTTATCCTCGGGGCAGTTGAGATACTTGTAGCTGCTTTTCTACCATCCACCTATCGGGATTTTGTTGCATTTGCCTTATTGCTGGTCTTATTGATATTCCGGCCATATGGCATCCTCGGTAAACCTCGACCTCAAAAAGTGTGATTATGAATAATCCAGTCAACGAAAATAAATCTTTGCTCGAAAAATGGAAAACCCGTTGGGAAAGCTTACTGGCGAATAGGCGAGCCCTTCCCATATTGATAGGAATTGGATTGATCCTTTCCTTCGCGATCCCCCAATTCGGATTGCTCAACCCTTATATTCAATTGATCATCATCTATGTGGGGATCAATATCATCCTCAGTACCAGCCTCAATCTGATCAACGGCTATATGGGCGAGTTCTCTGTTGGACATGCCGGTTTCATGGCAGTTGGTGCATATGTATCTGCCATCTTGACCACCCAGGTGATCCCCACAGAGCTGCGGGCCTGGTTGTTCCCGCTGGTAGTCCTGGTTGGCGGGATCGGCGCTGCACTGGTCGGTTTGGTGGTTGCCATTCCTTCCTTTAAAACGCGTGGTGATTACCTTGCAATCGTGACCCTGGCTTTCCTGATGATCGTGAAATCTGTGATCGAGAACATCGAAGCCATTGGCGGTCCACGTGGAATCCCCGGAATTGACCGGTTGACAACCCTGCCGTGGACGTATATCTGGACCATACTGGCCATTTGGGTAATTCGGAATTTTGTTTATTCAAATTTTGGTCGCGGGGTAATGTCCATCAGGGAAGATGAAATAGCCAGTGATCTGATGAGCGTAAATACCAGACAGACAAAAATGCTGGCATTCACCTTATCTTCTTTCTTCGCTGGTGTTGCTGGGGCATTGTTTGCACATGTCCTTCAATTTATAAGTCCCCGTGTGTTTGATATCATCAAATCGACGGACATTCTCATCATGGTCTATCTTGGCGGGATCGGTTCCATCGCTGGATCTATTCTTGGAGCGACCATCTATACCCTTTTATTGGAGATATTGCGACCTCTGGGCATGTGGAGGATGGTGTTGATGCCTCTGGTATTGGTCGTATTAATGATCTACCGTCCACGGGGAATTATGGGATTGCGGGAGTTCCGCTGGTTCATTCCTGGTTACGATCTGATCGCAAGTAAGCGCTGGAAACAGAAGAAGGAGGCGCACCATGTTGATGCAAGCTAAAAACGTCTCCCATTATTTTGGCGGACTTTGCGCAGTATCAGACTTCAATCTCGATCTCCAGCCTGGAGAACTGATAGGGATTATCGGACCCAACGGAGCTGGAAAGACCACCATTTTTAATTTGATCACCGGGGTTTATAAAGCAACGAAAGGGAGTATTCAATTAAATGGGGTTGAGTTGGTTGGAAAAACTTCAAACCAGATTACCGCCCTTGGCATCGCCAGGACTTTCCAAAACATTCGTTTGTTCAAGGATCTGACTGTGCTCGACAATGTCAGGATTGCTCATTACGCCCAGATCCAGTACTCGCCACTCGAAGCATTACTGCATGTTGGCCGTCTCCAGAAAGAAGAAGAGCGAATCACCGACCATGCGATGGATCTGTTGGCTGTTTTCAAGCTGGAAGAATATGCAGATGAGATATCGAAGAATCTTCCGTATGGTCTTCAACGACGGCTGGAAATTGCGCGAGCGCTCGCTACTCATCCAAGCATTCTTCTGTTGGATGAGCCTGCAGCAGGCATGAACCCGAATGAAATTGGGCAGTTGATGGAATTTATCGGGTGGATTAGGAAAGAGTTTCAATTGACGATCATTCTGATCGAACACCAGATGAGGCTTGTGATGGGTATATGTGAGCGGATCAAAGTCCTTGATTTTGGTGCCACCCTGGCGGAAGGACTTCCGCGCGAGATCCAGAATAATCCCAAAGTGCTGGAAGCTTACCTTGGTGAAGGAGATGAGTATGAGCCAGGATAATTGCATCCTATCCATCCGGGATCTGACCATCTCGTATGGGAATATCAAGGCAGTGAAAGGGATCTCTCTGGATATAAATGAAGGAGAGATTGTTACGCTCATCGGCGCGAATGGTGCTGGAAAATCATCTACCCTGAGGGGTATTTCCGGGGTGCTTCCGTACAAAGGCGAGATCGTATTCCAGGGGAAAAATCTTCGATCCATTCCCCCCGATAAAATAGTTGGATTGGGAATCGCCCAGGTGCCGGAGGGAAGAGGGATCTTTGGCAATCTGACTGTGCATGAAAATCTGAAACTCGCAACCTGGAGTCGAAAGGATAAACCAGAAATTTCACGTGACTTTGAGAGGGTGTTTACTATCTTCCCGCGGATGAAAGAAAGGCTTGCACAGTTGGGTGGAACCCTCTCGGGTGGTGAACAGCAGATGCTGGCTGTGGCGAGAGCGTTGATGAGTCGTGGAAAATTAATGCTGCTGGATGAGCCTTCGATGGGGTTGGCACCTGTTCTGGTACGCGAGATTTTTCGGGTATTGAAGGAGATCAATCAATCGGGTACGACCATTCTGCTGGTTGAACAAAACGCCAATATGGCTCTTCGAACCGCGAATAGAGGGTATGTACTTGAAACAGGGATGATCACGTTATCTGGATCGGGGAAGGAATTATTGGGAGATGCGCGGGTAAAAGAAGCATATCTTGGCGGATAACGACGGCTGACCTGGTAGCTTGGGTACTCTGCCGAGTTGTTCGATTTCACCAATAACTCGACAAGATTAATGACTTCATAGATTGCCCCGGTATGGAAGTTTATTCGACTATCCCGCTTGATTTTCCTGGTTAGCGGGATAGTGTCTTATGGATTAGGAGCTATTCTTGCGTTTCGTCTTCGAGCCAACACTGATCTATAAAGCTATGTAATCTGTCAAGCTGCAGTTACCTCCGTCCAATTAATGGCGCATTATTTGAACGAGTATGCGGATATCCAGCTTGACACTCTTCTTAGTACAAACAACCGAACCGGGTTATCAGGCGGCTCAGCGATGTCGGGCGAGAATGGAATGTCCCATAAGACGATCCTTCTTGCCGCCCGTATTTGCGCTCTATTCGGAATCTTGTTCGGTATTCTGGCAAGTATCCGATCTCCCTGGATGATCCGGATCGTTGTTCTCTGTTTTCTGGGGTCCTGGTATTATTCCGCAAAACCTATCGCTCTTGTGTCAACCGTCTGGGGAGAGTTGACAAAATCGATAATCGTTGCGCTGTTTATCAATAAATTTCTGGGTGACATTCCAGTCTGTGCTGGCAACTACATAAAATTCGTCGAGAAAACTTTTATATCTCGAGACCACGGCCAGGGTCTCATCACTCGCAGGTATAGAAGACAGCCCATAAACCGTGCTCCACAATCCAATAAAAATTGGATGTATTCCTCTTCCTGCGATTGAGGAGTATGCGCTTTGATTTTTTCTAGAGTATATTTTGAGCGTATCCAACTTCCTTCTTATCATGATAGACCACCACGATTGGGATACCCATCATTCCCAACGCGCGAATCACTCCTGTGCCAGGGGTATATCCTGATAAGACAAGAACAGGTTTTTTCATTAATTGGATGTGCCTCACCATAAAATAGGCAAAATCGATAAGGGAAACGGAAAGAGTTGATGGATGTAAGCAAAATTCATAGATTTAAATTGATTTCGAGGTGTAATTTACTCCGAGAGCCATTCCGGTCCGACATCTGTGAAGATGTACGTTTTATTTTTATAGCATGCCCGCATAAGTCAAGTGAACAGCCAGTTAGGGGATATATTAGTAGCATTTGTTGGATACCATGAGAAATCCACTCGCAAATTGACGTGATGGAATAATACATTTTCTTTCTTCCAAAGACTATTTCTCTAAAAAGTATCGACTCTTCCCTCAAAATTGGTGTAAAATTTATTCCAAGTTCATGTGTTGCTGTTACAGAAGAATACATCCGCCCAACCGAAAGAGGTAGATCAACCCAAGCATGGTTGTTATACCCGCAGCTTCGGTTTTATGTCGTTAATTGGTTTGGTATCCATTTACGAGGTAAGAAAGATGATATTTACAGTCAAGAATATTGCTCAGATGATGGACCTCAGTTGCGTAAGAACATATAACACTAAAGATGATATTGCCGATCTGGTGCGAAATGCTCAACAATATGAAACTGGACAAGTCTCTGTCCTTCAGTGCTTCATTCCGCTTACCAAACAACTCCTCAAAAGCACACCGACAATCAAGGTTGTTGGAAATGTAAGCTTTCCATCAGGATCCGATTCGACTACTTTGAAAGTAGCTCAAACCAAGGAAATGGTGCAGGCTGGATGTAATGAAATTGATGTTGTCATGAATGTAGGGCTGTTGCGTTCTGGTGAATTCGCAGAGGTCAAATCAGACATTGTAGCGGTGATCGAAGCTTGTTCCGGACTCCCGATAAAGGTAATCATAGAAAGAGCGTATTTGTCTCTGGATGAGGTTAAAGCTGCCTGTGAAATTTGTATAGACAGTGGTGCGACCTTTGTCAAAACAGGGACAGGATGGGCGGATAAGGGAACCACCATTGAGGATATTCAATATATCAAATCAATCGTTGGCAACAGGATCAAAATAAAAGCCTCGGGGGGAATCCGTGATCTGGAAACACTGGTCGCAATGTATAGGGAGGGTGCCAGGCGCTTTGGGGTGAACTTAAAAAGCGGAAAATCCATCCTGGACGAATGCCTTGCAATGGGCGGTAGTATTTCTTTCGAGTAATCCAGCAACCGATTATCAATTGGTACTAAGAATGGATCCAACCATGAGCAAACGAATCATATCTTACGATCTTGGCACGGGCGGAAATAAAGCCTCCCTGTATGATGTGGAAGGGAATTGCCTCGCAACCGCATTTGTCGACTATCCTACTCACTATCCACGGGTAGGATGGCATGAGCAACGTCCGGAGGATTGGTGGAATGCGGTCGTTGAGAGTACAAAAAAACTTCTTCTGGAGAGCGGGGAAGACAAGGATAACATTGAATGCTTGGGTATCTCCGGGCATAGCCTGGGTGTGGTACCTGTTGATCGACATGGGACATTATTGAGAGAAGCCACCCCAATTTGGTCAGACATTCGGGCTCAGAAAGAAGTGGATGAATTCTTCAAGAATATCGATCCGGTTCATTGGTATATGACAACCGGAAACGGATTTCCGGCCGCCTGTTATTCGATCTTCAAGATCATGTGGTACAAAAATAATGAACCAGAGATGTTCGATCAGGTCTTCAAAGTTCTCGGAACCAAAGACTATATTAACTATAAACTGACCGGAGTGATGAAAACAGATTATTCATATGCATCCGGGAGTGGTGTTTATAACCTGAAAGAGTGGGCTTACGAACCGGAATTTATCCGGGCAAGTGGAATGCCGCCCGAAATATTTCCTGATATCGTACAATCAACCCAAATATTGGGTGAATTGACGCAGGAAGCGGCTGAATTGATCGGGTTGAATCAAAAGGTCAAAGTTGTCTGCGGTGGGGTGGATAACTCCTGCATGGCACTCGGTGCCAAGAATATCAAGGATGGAAGGGTCTATACATCTCTTGGATCATCCGCGTGGATTGCCGTCTCATCGGAAAATCCGGTCCTGGATTCCAGGACAAAACCATTTGTTTTCGCACATGTCATCCCCAATATGTTCACATCTGCTGTCAGCATCTTTTCTGCCGGTACATCTTTCACCTGGGTGCGAGATAACATCAGCCCTGAAGTGATCCAGCAATCGGTTGAGACGCATACAGACCCTTACGCATTAATGAACGTGATCGCTGCTCAAGCTCCGGTTGGGTCAAATAAACTACTTTTTAACCCAAGTCTGGCAGGTGGTACATCACAAGATTCAAGTGTCCAAATACGGGGAGCCTATTTTGGGATCGATCTAAAGCATGGAAAACCCGAACTGATCCGGGCAGCGATGGAAGGGATCGCGATGAATCTTCGTCTCCGATTAGACTTGCTGCGAAAATATTGTACGATACAGGATGAAATCCTTTTCGTTGGGGGAGGAAGCAAGAGCAGGATGTATTTGCAGATGTTTGCCGATGTGTACAACACGAATGTGCTCAAAACGAATATTGACCAGGACGCAGGAGCCCTAGGAGCGGCAGCCATTGCAGCGGTGGGCTGCGGTCTGTGGGTAAATTTTGAACGGATCGATCAAATCCACAAGACGGTTGAAATCTTTGTCCCGGACAAAAAAAACAATCAAAAGTATGAGAAATTGCTGCCAGTGTTTGAAATGGCTGCGGAGTATGAATCAAAAATATCTGACGCATTGCATACCCTGGAATTATAGGCTGGTGAAATGCGCATAGCCAGTAAGCAAATTGGATAGCTCCTATTGACAGGCTTTTGGTTTTTTCCTATAATTAGTTGTAATAACAGGATTACAAGAGCGGGTATTGTCCTCTTGATGACCTTATTCCCATCCGAACCTTCCAATATAACCATTGGGGTATAGGGCATGCCTGTTGTTTATCTCCAGCCCACAGAGCCATCAACTAATAAGGAAATGCTTTCGATCAAATCCATTCTACCAAAGCGCATAGTATTGATTGTTTCGGTTACCTGACAAAATCTATCTGGAGAAAGGGTAAAGGAAAATGAAAATCGGTTTATTTACGGCAACTTTTATGGATATGCAATTGGATGAAGTGTGCAAATTTGCATCGGGATTAGGGTATGAAGCTGTTGAGATACCCGCTTTCCAGGGAAACCCTCATCTGGATATAGAAAAAGCAGTCTCTGGAACCTATGCCAAAGACCTGAAGAGACTGGTCAATAGTCATGGCTTAATTATCTCCGCTCTGGCAAATCACCCAGAAGGGCAGATCGTAATGGGTCCGTTCGGGAAAGATACAGATGCCATTTTCCCCGGAACCAAAGAAGAGAAGATCAAATTTGGCACCGAGCGGATGATCAAGACAGCCCAGGCAGCAAATGCGCTCGAAGTTCCTGTAGTTACCGGTTTTGTCGGGTGTGAGAATTTCGGACGGTTCTTCCCCTGGCCATATTCCAAGGGTTGGTCGGATATGGAAGAGGAATTTGTCGAGCGATGGAGCAAGATTCTCGATAAATTCGGTGAGTACGGTGTGAAATTTGCTCACGAACCTCACCCAAACGAAATGGTCTACAATGTCGAAACGGCTCAAAGAGCGTCCAACTATTCGGTGGGCGAAAGGAATTGGGTTTCAATTTTGACCCCGCCAACCTCATCTACCTGGGAATCGATGTCGAGAACTTCATTGATACTCTCGGAAACAAAATTTTTCATGTCCACGCCAAAGATGGTGAAATCGTGGCTCATAATGTTAGACGCTCCGGGATGATCCCGCAGGGTGACTGGCAGCGACTGGATCGCGGCTTCCGCTTCCGAATTCCAGGATGGGGTTCCGTGCCGTGGAAGAAAGTGATCACTGAACTATCATTGATCGGTTACGACTACGTGATGAGCTACGAGCACGAAGATGTGACCATGAGCCGGCACGATGGCATCACCAAGACCATTGCTTACCTGAAGCCTCTCTTGATTGAAAATCCATACGAAGGCCGAAACGACGTTTTGTTCAACTAATTTAGTGATAGAGGAGTCCAAGAATGGCTAACACAATGAAAGCTGCTGTATTTGAAAAGATTGGTGTGATAAAGGTTAAGGAAGTACCTGTTCCCGAGATTAATGACAATGAAGTTCTGATTAAGGTAAAATATACCGGTATCTGCGGCACCGACTGGAGCATCTACAACGGCTGGTACTCCGCCGATAAACTGCCGATGATCCCAGGTCATGAGTTCTCCGGTACGATCGAAAAACTTGGTAAAAATGCCAAGAACCTGAAAGCAGGTGATCGGGTCACAGCCGACATCAATATGGGATGCGGAACCTGTTTCTATTGTATTCGCGGCGAAAAATTACTTTGTGATAGCTTCACCCAACTGGGCATCCATACGGATGGACCTTTGCAGAATATGTAAAAGCACCCTGGATGCAAGTCCATAAACTACCTGATAATCTAAGCTTTGAACAAGGTGCTTTCATCGAACCAGTATCCTGTGTTATTCACGCCGCCAAGGCGATGGATGCGAAATTAGGCAGCAGCATGGCCATCATCGGCTGTGGTTTGGGTGTGCTTCATGCCCGCATGGCTGTATTGCGAGCCTGTGCCCCGGTCATCATCTTTGGGGATAATCGCAAGCGTCTGCAAATTGCAAAGGATATGGGTGCCGATTACGCCTTCCATATTGATGATGTCGCTGACCCGGTTGCAGAAGTGATGAAGCTCACCGACGGTCGTGGTGTAGATTATGCGATCGAAGCTGTTGGTAAGACAAAAACCTACGAACAGGCGTTTGCCATGCTGCGCCGTGGAGGGAAACTGTCCGCCTTTGGCATCGCCGGTGAGCAGGATACTATACCAATCCGCCCATTGAATTTGTTCTGGGCGAGAAGAAGATCACCGGCTCTTGTGCGGGTGTTGGCGCCGATTGGCCGGATGCGATTACCCTGATGTCCAACGGCAGGATCGATCCGAAACCGTTATTCTCCATGAAGGTTCCCCTGGAAGATCTGGAATGGGCGCTTCACGAACTACGAAAAGACCCCACATTATTCAAGATCTTTGTTTCTCCCGAAATCACAAAACGGGAAATGATGTAATTTTGCTTTTTGCAGCCCATATCTAATAAAGGCTGCAAAATTATGTGGAGCACTCAATTGAAAATAATAAAGATCGAACATTTCTCAATCAATCTGAAGGATAAGGCGAAATCATTCGATTTCTACGGTCGGGTGTTGGGTTTTAAACAGCAACAGACCGTGGATTGTGGTGATTTTGACATCACATATTTTGCATTACCGGGTGGCTCCAGACTTGAACTTTTCGATTACCACGGCAAAAACGAGAACCAACTCCATACGGAAAGTGAAGTGGGTCTCAGGCATTTGGCGTTTCAGGTGGAAGATGTCGCTTCGCATGAGAAGACATTGCGCGCGGAAGGGGTGGAGATCACCCTTCCGACCTGTGATCTTCCCAATCTGGGGGTTCGAGTCTTGTTATTTCTGGATCCGAATGGTGTAACACTCGAATTTTGTGAAAAATTGTAATTCGACGAATTAACGGTAGGTGATTGGACTTTAACCAAATAAATCAAGGAATGGTGCAGGAGGTATTGTGTAATGGATAAAAACAAGATTTTGCTCTCCCCGATCAAAGTCGGTAATCACACCAGTGAGAATCGCTTTTTCATTCAACCGATGGAATGTACTGATGCAGATACCGAAGGCAATCCATCCGACCTGACCTATTTACGATATGAGAATCTGTTCAAAGGTGAAGCGGGTATTGTTTGTCTAGAGGCGATCACCATCACAGATAAAAATCGCTCCCGCATGAATCAGTTGTTCATCATGCCGAGAAATCAGGCAGCATTGACTAAATTTGTTGCCAGAATGAAATCGGTTAATCCAAAAGCAGTATTTTTGTTCCAACTGACCCATTCGGGTGAATTCAGCAACCCGGAATTCTCAAAACGACTATCGGTAAAACCACTGCCTGGTTTCGAAGCGGATGTCTTTACCGAAGATGAATTTGAAAAGATCATGGCTGATTTCGTCCTGGCTGCGAAGATAGCCTACGATTCGGAGCGGACGGGATTGACATGAAATTCTGCCATGGCTATCTCGGATCGCAGATTCTACGCCCTTACAACACCCGCAAATGGAAATACGGTGGTCCCTGGGAAAATCGGCGTCAATTCGCTTTCGATCTATATGAGCGAATTCAGAAAGCGGTGCCAGATAGAAACTTCCTGATCGGCTCCAAGATCTCTGTCTGGGAAGGCTTTCCGGGCGGTTTTGGCACAGCTGGACCGGACACTCCTGTCATAGACCTGTCAGAGCCGATCGATCTGGTCAAAGGGCTGGAAGAACGTGGAGCGCAATACTTTATCCAATCTGCCGGCAGCCCTTCGATTACCATCAGTCTCACCCAGGCTGACAAGGAACGCCCCTACTTTGCTTATTTACACCAGTATTTTGCCAAAGTATTGCGAGACAACCTGAAAAAAGAAACCGTTGTAATCGGCTCAAACTATTCTGTATTCGGCAAAGGTAAAAACAAATTGCATGCGGTCACGGAGGAAGATAGCTCCCTGCTCACCTATGGCGCGCAGAATATCGAAAAGGGGTATGTCGATATGATCGGATTGGGAAGACAATCTTTCGCTGATCCACTACTCCCGTTGAAGCTGCGCGAAGGTCGTGAAAAAGAGATAAAGTACTGCACCGCCTGCGACAACTGCCTGGAATTGTTGATCCAACAACGTCCCATCGGTTGCTGTACGTATAACAAGTACTATACCAATGTCCTTGTAAATACAAGAAAAGAAAAAGGTAAATTAACCGTCGACCATACCTAGGACTCTCCCCCTTCTTTACGAAGAAAGCTCAGTCTGGGAATGACTGAGCTTTCTTCAATTATAAGAGAAGGTGATCCTTCCGGCGCTTCGCGCCACCTGCCTACGAAAGAGAGGAAAAGAAACATTGCGGTCTCCCCTCGGAGGCAGGGAAAACTAGTGGTAATCTCAAACGGGGATTTCGTCCACCTGAATCCAACGTTTCTCGACGGCAGATTTTTGGATAGCATGGCATAATATCATTTCGTGGTGACCGTCCTCGAAAGTGGCGAACTGTCCGGATTCGGGCATTTTACCAGTGGCTATTGCAGAGTAAAACTGGCGGAAGACCTGAACAAAAGTATCAGGATAACCTTCGGCATGACCTCCCGGGAAACCGGTTAGAGCGCGTGCTTCCGGATGGAATAGTGATGGATCCTTTAACAAGATCTTGTTCGGTTGTTCTCGATACCCGATCCAAAGCTCATTCGGATTTTCCTGGTCCCAATGCAGCGAAGATTTTGCCCCACTGATCTCGAACCAGAAGTAATTTTTCCTTCCGGCAGAGACCTGGGATAGATTGACGCTCCCTAATGCTCCATTATCGAAGCGAAACAGGATGACCGCGACATCCTCCGTTTTGATTAGTGTTTCATTCTGAGAAGTGTTCGCAGCGATCTTTCCGGCAAATGTCTCAACTTCTCCGGTTGGTTGGAGCCGGGTTGGATGCACTGTGGAGAAATCAGCCATGACTGCGGAAATTTTCAATCCGGTTAAATAGGTGACCAAATCCATCCAATGCGTGCCGATATCAGCTACTACTCTCAAGTTACCACCCTGTTCGGTTTGCAATCGCCAGTTCCAATCTGTTTTCAGGAACAACCAATCCTGTAGATAAGCGCCATGAATCAAGTATGGAGAGCCTATTTCTCCGGCTTAAATCAGGGCGCGTGCTTCCTGACAAATTGGATAAAAACGTAAATTATAGTTGACTGCTGTAAATAAACCTGTCTTTTTTGCTAACTCAGCTAATTCTTTTGACTCGATTGGTGTTAATGCGAGTGGTTTTTCACATAGAACGTGTTTCCCGGCTTCCAAGGCTTTTTTTGCCTGTGAAAAATGAAGGTGATTGGGTGTGCATAGATGAATTACCTGTACTTCAGGATCTGCAACTGCTTCATCCAATGTACGATACCATTTGGAGATTGATAGCTCTTTCGCAGCGTTTTTGGCTTCTTCTTCACTAATACCAGCTACCCCATATACTTCAATGCCCAACCGCCGCAGCGATTGAATATGTGTCCTTCCCATAAATCCCAATCCAATTACTGCAACCTTCGGGAAACTCATACTTCCTCCATAGTTTGTTTGTCGTATCCAGCCGAATTACAGATGAATGAAATAAATAATTCCTTATGGAATACTAAAATGGTATTTGTTTATTCTGTTGTAATTAACGTACATTATTCTCGCAAAAACTAATATTTGATTCGAAAATTGAGAGGAAGGCTGATTAAAAAAACCTTCCTCTCAAGACTCTACAATAATTTACTGAGGTGTTCAAAACTACGGATCGCATCGGGTACAGTGCCGCATTCGACACTTAAAACGATATCATTCGGGCATTTCTTCACAATATCGATGATCCGTTTCCAATCAACAACGCCATCACCGCAGGCGCATCCAACCGGCGTACCGGTTACCTTGCCACGTTCTTCCCCGCTTTGAGAGAAGCTAATATCTTTCGCGTGAAGGTGTACCAGATTGGGAATAACATGGGTTAACCACTCGTAGGTATCGGTTGTTCCTGCGAGATAGCTGTTTCCGGTGTCGTAATTGATGCCAATGGCGGGTGATTTCACCAGGTTATATATACTATCTAGACCTTCCATAGAATTGGAATATTGCTGATGAGGTTCGATTCCGATCTTAATCCCATAACGTTCAGCAACCAGGGAAGCTTCCGTCAGGGTGTAGGTCATCAATGTGTAGTCCATCTCCTTTGATGTCCAGAGGGGCTTGGGACCTTCATCGGTATTTACAACCGGAGCTCCAGCGTCAGCCGCCCAGCGAATTGCCTGTTTGAGATATTCAACGCTGATCTCTGGTTTACATGAGGGGAGTATGAGAAGATAAACTAGAAAGTTTGATGTGATTCTTCTCGCAGAGCTCCCGAACCCAGAGGGGATCATCGTACATGGAGACACTGTGAAAATAACCAGCCTCACTCAATAATTCACGACCCCAGTGCACCATCGGTTCAATATATTGATAACCGATTTCTGCTGCTTTTTCGACGCCCCATGAAAATGGTTTATCATGTGATCGAACAAATTCCATATTGACACCCAGAAGTACTTTTCCCATTTTTCCTCCGTTCAATTAGTCTTAATATCGAATGTCTACCTGGCAGCCATTCGCTTATTCGCAGCATCCACAAGTCCACGAACAAAGCCGAGGCTTTTCTCGATCATGGGTCCGCCCTGGCCTTCGCATTCCAGACTGACAACCCCGTCATAGTTGATTTCAACAAGTAGATCAATGCATTTCTTGATGTTTTCTTTGTTTACGCCATCCCCGATCGCACATTGGCTTACAGCGATCCCGGTTAATTCCCCCCGCAATGAAGCGGAAAGCGATTCGCTAACATCTTTAACATGTACATGGCTTACCTTATGGCTAAATTTCTTCAAAAACGCAACTGGATCCTGACCGGCAATATAGGTATTACCGGTGTCCATATTCATTCGTAAATAAGGGCTGTCTACAAAAGCAAGCATTTTTTCCATGAATTCAGGCTTGGTGGTGTAGTATCCGTGGGGCTCGATATCGATGATCATCTGATACCGTTCAGCCACTTCGAGAATTTGGCTATAGGATCGTTTCATCATCTCCATGGCTTCAGAGTCTTTTAACCCTTTTGGTGCAAATCGGTCATCGGTCGTGTCAATATGGTCACATCCTGCCAGATATGCCCACCGAATCGTTCGCATGGCGTATTCCACGCCGAGCGAGGCACCTTCAGGCAAGGACAGCGGAAAGGCAGCGTCGATCTGTGAGAATTTCACGCCATATTTTGCAGCTTTTTCCTGCCACATCCTGGGATCCTCCCACATGGCGACGTGAGGCTGATACCCTAAACCATGTATCCAGCTGACACCATCGATCATGCCGCATTCGATCCAATGCACATCATTTTTTTGCGCCCACTGAAGGCACTGCTCGAAATTCCAATAGCTGTTATTAAACGCGTCAGTGTGGAATCCAATTTCGATCATGTTGTTCAAACTCCTTTCAGAAATTCCTTCCTCACGGTACAGAGAGGGCCCGCCCGGTTTCCGAGCGGGCCCAACTCCTATTTATTCGCTGTTACAGAAGAACTGGCAGACTAAGGAACGTCTTTGTATTTGTTGATGTCTAGAGCTTTCCAGGCATCCGGCCAATTGGTCATATCTTCAGCGCTGCTCATAACATAATACAGCGGAGGCATGCCAGTACCGACGTATTTATCCAGGTTTTCAGCGGTGACATTAGGCTGGGGCATAATCCAATTGTGTTGGACAGTCTCACCCTTGAGGAACATAACTGCGGCGAGAACTGCGGTGCGCCATTGGAAGGTTGGGAATGTGGGCGCGATACCGGTGAGGTTGTTGGCTTTCCAGTATTCCAGGAAGTCTTGTTGATCTTCACCAACCATGACCTTAGGAGCAGGAACGCCGGCATCTTCGAAGGCTTCGAGGATGGCAACAGCGGTTCCACCAGCATCCATCCAGACAGCATCAATCGTGCCGTATTTGGCGATGTAGTCGGTAACAACGGTGTTGGCCTTGAAAGAGTCATAGGCAACAAATTCGACACCGATGACATTGATCTGAGGATTCTCTTCAAAGATCTTACGAGCTGCACCCCAGCGCTGTTCGAGGACGTCCACACCCGGGAGGATGCGGAATGCTAAAACGTTACCGCCGGCTGCGCCGAGGCCTTCCACAACTTTTTCAGCACCGGAGATACCGAAGGCGTAACCACCAATGGGGCGTTCAGAAACGACGGGGCAGTCAGTTTGAGCATAGCGGTCAAATTGAACGACCGGCATAACTTCGCAGGCTTTTTCAACGATGGGTGTCAACGCTTCGGAGGTGTTGGATGCAACGATAAGGACGTCGCATTTCCCGGGGGTATTGAGGATGTCCTGGATGTCAGCGATCTGTTTGGCATCGTCACCCTGGGCATCGAGGTGATAGAAGTTCTTTACCACACCTTCGGCGCGGAGCATTTCAACCTGTTCGCGCATGGTCACATACCCGGTTACACGCCAGGGATTGTTCACACCAGCATTGGAGAAGCAGAGGTTGTATGGGGCTGCTTTTGAAGCAAAGGCCGCATATTGTGGATATTTGCTGATGTCGGTCGAGCTTTCAACCAGATACTGCAGATAGATCGGGGCGTCTGGATTGAGGGCAGTGGCGGTCATCAATTCTTTGGACTGTAGGTAATCCGCATCAGTGAAGAACTGAGCTGCGACTTTGGCGGAATCCATCTGGAGACCGGGATTTGCAGCAGCGGCCGGAGCAGCGGGGGCTTCTGTAGCCGCAGGTGCGGCGGGGGCGGCGGGAGCCGCAGGTGCAGCGGGTGCAGCGGGAGCTGCAGGTGCTTCAGTCGCAACGGGAGCCGCGGGAGCGCATGCCCCAAGCAGCATTACTACTACGACTAAGATTGATACAAAAAACAAACTCTTTTTCATTATTTTTACTCCTCCTAAATAGGAACGTTTGGATGTTGAATTTCTGTTGGTCTTACTTTTCTTGCTGTCTTATACGTTTTTGTGATCACCTCCTTTGAAGGTAAATTCCATTCGTTGGCGAATAATCAACTGAGTTGCGACAATATCAGATTAACGCTTTTTCATCGTGCTGAATGCGGAGTAAGCCACAACTCCAATTATGATCATACCCTGTACGGCATCGGTGTACGGCTTGGGTAAACCGAGCTGATTTAACAAGTTAACAATTGCCTGGAGCGTGAATGCCCCGAAAATCACGTTTATTACCGACCCTTTTCCACCTCCGAGCAGAACACCACCAATAACACAGGCTGCAATCGCCTGCATTTCCATCCCTTCTCCAATGGTCACATTTACACCGCCATAGCCAGCGACCATGATTCCGCCCAGAACTGCAAAAACACTAGAAAAGACGAAACTCATCACGCGGATCCGTTTGACCCTGACACCGGATAATCCCGATGCTCGCATATTATCGCCAACTGCAAGTACCTGTCGTCCGAAATTCGTGCGGTGGAAAATGAAGTAGGCAAGTATCGCTAATGCGATCAAAATAATGAAGGAATATGGAATTCGTGAAAAGAAAGGTACATTTTGGATATAATTGCGGCCAAAAAAGCGAAAATTATCGGTAAGGTAACCCTGTGGTGCGCCGCCAACATAGTAAAGGGCAGACCCTCGTACGATCATCATCATCCCAAGGGTGGTTATGAAGGACGGCACTCTGAGATAGCTCACTGTAAATCCGTTGATCAAACCGATCAGCACACCCACGCCCAGCAGCATCAGAATGTCGGGGACCATATTGGAGGGTTCATTCGCCAAGAATTTTGAGCTGACCAGAACACAAAATGTCACTATTGCGCCAACGGATAGGTCAAACCCTCCTAAAGCCAGCACGACCATCTCCCCGATGGCAATTACTGCTAATGGGGATGCTGGACGAAGAAAGGTCATGATCCCATTCATGGTTTGGTAGCCCTTTGGATTGAGAAATCCAAGGGTTATGAAGATGACCAGGAATATTGGAAATACAGGCGGGATCTTACGGATCCAGATCCATAGTTTTTGGAGAAAAGTGGTTGAAGAAGCTTGTTCAGAGATCGTAGAAGCTGTCATTTAATTCACTCCTTAGGCCACTTCTTTATTCGAACGTAAGGTATAGCTGGCCACTGCCATGATAATGATCACGCCTTGAAATACATTTTTCAGGTATGGATTCACACCCAATTGATTGAAAGCAGTACTCAAGACGCCAAAGATCAGCACACCAGCCAGGGTACCCCACACTCCACCTTTCCCACCCGAAAGGGCAGTACCACCGATCACGGTGGTCGCGATGGAATTTAGGTCATAGAAACCATTCGGACCAACCCAGGGGGCGCCGGAACGCATTAGGCTGACAAGGAACATTCCCGACAGAACGGCTGTGACACTGCATAATACATGTGCACCGATCAGTACTCGATCAGTACGTACACCGGAAAGGCGGGCTACTTCAGCGTTTCCGCCAACTCCGTATAAGTGAGCGCCGAATTTGGTTCGAGCCAGAATGAACCAGCCGATGATAACTACCAGTAAGAGGATCAAGATCGAAACAGGAACTGGGCCAATGGTTCCATAACCAAAATATTCAAACGATTTTGGAACACTTCCAGTGTAGTTAGAGAAGGTGGCGTTGATGATCCCTTTGATAATCAGACTGGTACCCAATGTGGCGATAAATGGATTCACCCGAAATTTGGTAATTACTATCCCATTTACCAGACCGATCGTAATACCGATCAAAAACACACCCGCAATGGCCAAAGGAACATTTGCAGTATTACCCTGCATGAGATAGGAGGACATAACTGCAGTAATGCTGATCGTATATGCTACCGACAAATCAATGGACGCACCTACGAGCACCAGGGTTTGACCAACTGCCACAATTCCCAATGCGACCGAACGAACAATAATATTGAGCATTATGCTTGGATTGGTAAGCATTTGTCCGTCGGCATAAATTTGATCGAGGATGCCAGTGGATACAAAAACTATGATCAGGAAAAAATAGACAGGCGGAATGTGAATATTCCGAGCAATTCGTTTGAACCAACTGTCGTTGAATACTTGGGTTGTCATGTTAGTTCACTCCCACTGCTGCGGTATTGTTAATTTCATGACTTTTTTGGTGTCCAGTTGCCACGAGCATAATATCCTGCTCGGTTGATTTTGCCGGGAGTTCACCTGCTATCTGCCTATCCCGCATGACCAGTATCCGGTCACTCATCCCTATAACTTCAGGTAGTTCTGAAGAGATCATTAGGACCGCGATACCTTTCTTGGTTAATTCTCTGATCATATCGTGGATACTTGCCTTTGACTCCACGTCAATGCCGCGGGTAGGCTCATCAAAGATAAATACGTCTGCCTCAGATGCCAACCATTTCGCCAGCACTACTTTTTGTTGGTTACCACCACTTAAGAATTGAACCTCTCGATCATAACTATCGGTACGTACATCCACCTGCTTCCCCAGGTTGGGTACAAGTTTTGGAGACCTTCGGATCCCATCTTTGGAGATGCTCCCGAATACATTTTGAATCGATCTGACTGTGAGGAGCATGTTATCCCGGATGGGCTGTTGGGGGAGGATTCCTTCTGATTTCCGGTCTTCTGTGACAAAACCCATTCTATTTTTTATCGCCTGGCTAGGATTTTTGATGTCAATCAATTTTCCATGAAGTTCTATCGTGCCCGATTTAAATGGATCCACACCGAATATGGCTTGGGCCATTTCTGTACGTCCGGATCCCTGTAATCCTGCAATCCCAAGGACTTCACCTTTGCGGAGCTCAAAATTGATATTCTTCAGGAAGTGGTTGGAAGCATTCTTAACCCTCAAAATTACTTCACCGAATTCTTCAGGAGTGCCTAATGGTGGGAAGTAATGATCCAGGGTCCGACCGACCATCATGAAGATCAGATCGGCCGGTAAAACATCCTTTTTATTGACAGTATTAACGAGCTGCCCGTCTTTTAATACAGTGATCATTTCTGCTATATCAAATACTTCGACCAGACGGTGGGAAATGAAGATGATGGACATTCCCCGATTTTTTAATTTACAGATCAAATCAGCCAGAAGTTTTACCTCTGTATTAGTTAGGGCAGCGGTCGGTTCATCCATGATCAATACTTTTGCCTTGAATGAGATCGCTTTTGCAATTTCAACCAGTTGCTGCTCTGCCACCGAAAGACTGCTTGCCAGAGATGTTGGAGAGATCATTTTTTCCACACCGATCTCTCTCAGCACATCTTCTGCCTGTTTATTTAATTTTCGGATATCGATTACCCCGAATTTGGATGGCTCGCGACCCAGGAATATATTATGGGCGACAGTTCGGTCTGGTAAAAGATTGAACTCCTGGTAAATAATGGAGATCCCTTTAGATTGAGCTTCTTGAGGGTGTGTAAAGGTAACTTTCTCACCAGCCAGGTAGATCTCTCCTGAATCAGCGGTGTAAGCGCCAGACAAAATTTTCATCAAAGTCGATTTGCCAGCGCCATTCTCACCGACGATGGCATGTACTTCGCCTGGCATGAACTGCACTGAGACATCATTCAGCGCGACCACACCGGGGAACCTTTTGGAAATATTCCTGACTTCCAACAAAGGTTCGGTAATTTTTGTTTGGTCAGGAGCCAGAAGTACTTGTTCTTCAGTCATAAAATCCTCTTCTACTCAATGTATCCTCATGCCAAAAGTGTTTTCAAAAATTTCAAACCATCTACGGCAATCGCATCCTGTGAAGGAGCAATTTCGCGCCATATACATACTGCTCGTGCAATTTCCTTAACCTGTGATGTGAATGATTCGATCACAATCGGTCCATCGTATTTCACATCTTTAAGCGCCTGAGCGATCTCTTTCCAATACACCTGCCCTGTTCCAGGTACACCGCGGTCATTTTCACAGGCGTGAAAATGGAAGATCTTATCTCCCGCCAGACGAATCGCATCCGCACTATTTTTCTCTTCGAGATGCATGTGAAAAGTATCCAAATGGAAACCCAGGTTGGGCATTCCTACATCCTGAATTAGTTTCATCCCTTGACTGACGACATTCACCATATCTGTTTCAAACCGGTTGAGCGGTTCGAAAGCTAACTTTATATCCTTCTGCTGAGCATACTGCGCCATCTCTCTCAAGCCAGAAACCGCGCGAGACCATTCCTGCCGCCGACCTTCTTCGCTTTCAATGTGGTCTTTCCCAACGGAAGAGTACATCGGGCCGCAAACAACTTCAGACCCCAGATAGGCGGCAGCATCTACCAGCCAGCGGATATAGTTCTTTGCATTCTCACGAATGGCAGGATCTTCACTGCAGATGTTGCGGTCCGGTCCGAACGCGCCGCAAACAATCGCAGCGAGTTGGTTCTTATCCAACTCCACTTTGACTGCGGGTGGATCGATCAAGGCTGGATTCTCGATGGATAATTCAAAAATATCAAATCCCATCTCTTTTACCCTTGGCGCAAGGTCTTTGACCGCCGGAGTGGTTAATGGAGAAATCCAGACGAATGTATTCACACCAAACTTCATTGCTACTCCTTAATCCAAAACATGTTCACCATTTCCTTCTGAAAGGGTGAACATATAATCCATTGCCAAATTCACAGCACCGATAACACCTGCATCCGGTCCGATAGCTGAAAATACAATTTGCAGATCACGGGTTGCCAGGGGAAGCGACCGATTTAAAACAGATTGGCGGATGGACGATAGCAATTGGTTGCCGAGGTTACTCACACCGCCACCAATTACGATCATATCGGGATTATAGAAATTTACGAGACTAGCCAGGACGTCACCCACAAGCTGTCCGCTCTCACGGATCACCTCGGTCGCAAGTGCGTCGCCTTCCTTTGCGGCATCACCGACATTCTCTGCCTTAAGAAAACCGCCATTTGCTTCATAGTATTTCATCAATATCGGGCTTTTACCAGCCTGGGCACCCATCAACGCCCGTTCAGCAATTGCAGGACCTGCTGCCACTGCCTCGAGGCAGCCTTTATTACCACAGTGACAGAGTGGACCGTTCTTATTCACACTAATATGACCAATGTCTCCTGCGCACCCACAAGATCCTCGATAGATCCTTCCATCGCAGATGATCCCAGCACCGATCCCAGTGCCAATTTTAATAAAAATCAGGTTGTCGACTCCTTTGCCGGCACCCTGATAAATTTCTCCCAACGCCATCACATTCACATCATTGTCAACCACGACATTGGCACTTGGGAACCATTGTTGAACTGTTTGAATGATCGGATAGCTATCCCATCCAGGCATAATGGGCGGGGATACCACGGTGCCTCGTGAGAAATCCACTGGACCAGGAATCCCGATTCCGATCCCTCCTAATTTATCTGCATCGAAATTGTTTTCAGCGAGCATCTTTTCAAGAAGAGTACATACTCGACCCAGGATGATGATTGGTCCTTCTCGGACTGAGGCAGATTCTGAATAGCGGACCAATCTTTCGCCGGCGAAGTTCGCTATGACCAGGTCAATGCTGGTTGCGCCAATATCTACGCCGGCTACATAGCCTAACTTTCCATTTAAGCTAAACGTTTTAGAGCGTCGACCACCGGTGTATTCAGTGGAAATGTTCTCTGATACTATATTCTTCTTAACAAGGGAGTTAATACAACTTGTGATTTTAGTTCGTGAGAAGTTGGTGATTGAAACCAGGTCAGCTTTGGAAAAATCATGATAATTACGAATCAGATCGATGACATCTTTTTCGGCAACGGTAATGAAGTTCCGATTCGGCAATTTTTCCGCATGCCCAAGCCATACCGGAACATCGATCGAGTCAAAAGATTTGAATTTTCTTACATTCAATTCGCGCAAGTATCCCATTGATGCTTTCTTTGTTCGAAGATCTTATTTTTTACAAACAAAAGTCAGCTTACAGCAGGCGATCAGTGGTGCGAGCGTACATATTGAAAGTACAAAAATCCGTCATTCATAATCGACATCAGCAAAATTGAATCTATGAGTTATGCTATGCCAATTTCAAATTTATTTTGTAAACCGGGATTACCCCAGGGAGGTACTTAAAACGGTGGGTCGTACTTGTAATGACATTATAACAATCCATGTCTAAAAGTCAATATGTTTTGTCTTTTGATGTTCACTTATAACTAATTATGTCATAAGGTTGCCGTCTTATAGTCCATAAGACATGGTCAAGCATTCCAGGTCAAAGACTTTTGCAACCATTTCCAATTCATTCAGATTATGCCCGGTTGTCACGATATAGTGATGAGAAGCAAGTTCGTCTACCAATTTCTTGCCATCCGGCACCCGAATAACCGCTCCATTGAGACAATCCGAATCTTTGAATTGTGCGTAATTCGGGAGTTCACCCTCGATGATAGATAATCGGTTAAATGGGGGGATCAATTTTACGAGTGTGATATCGCCCACCGGTAGTCTTCCGTCGATTGCTGTCGCATTGTCATCGACAATAGCCAGTACTTTTTTACGCAATGTCCATTCAGTCGTGAAAGATTGCGGCACGACTCCGAGGTACCCGCAATGTGCAGCCAAAATGTGATTTTCGGGTTCTTCTTCTACCTCCGGAAAGTACGGGATGTGTTCATGCTTCAACGCGGTGTTGCCCATCAAGAAAGGATAGAGGTTTGTCATCATGAATGGTGCTGCGATGGTCTTACTGATCAATACTTCGGTAAGCATCGATACCAAATCGGCTTCGCATCCCCAAACCATTGCTCGTTCTTCATATAGTAAATTCCATGCCAGACAGGGTGTCGTATCCGAATACTGGGATTCGTTCAGGCAGTTAATGCCAACTGCAATTATGGTTGGATCTTGGTCTAGGTCTCGTTTAACCACCATATAGGTTTTGATTGCGCTCAGCACTGCCCGATTCGTGATCTTGCCAATCGGGGTGATCCCTCGTTTTGCAGCCCAAACAGCTTCCGCATCGGAATCCGGGATAGCTTTTGCCTCTTCGCCTAATTTTTTAAAACTTCTCTTACTGACCTTTACCCCATACGTCTTTTCTATCTCTTGAATACATTCAGGTTCCCACCAATAAAATCGTTTGAAGATCGAATTTTGTCTGCCGTCCCCAGTGGCAGGTTCATCCTGGTAAACCAGGAATTTTGACTGCCTTAATTGACGTTTCAATGCAAAAGCCCGACAGGCTTTCTTCGTTTTTTCAAGACTATTTGGTGCGATCACTTTCACACCTTTGGCAGCCAGGTAACTGTTGATCTCCCAATCCCACATTGAGACTGTGCCAAACTCAGAGGTAATCACCATGAGTGGTTGCGGGAGTGTTTTGATCTGATCAAATCTGCGATACGCATCACCAAGCATCTGGGGGAAGATCACCCCGTCACATTCCGGCAGTTTTTGACCTAAAGTCACAGGAGGAAGAATTTCAGCCTCATCTGCCAGCAAAGTATGCAAAATGTCAACCTGCTTCATAAAATCGGGGTCATCTGCTGTATGAAAACATATGGGAACGAATTTGGCTTTCATGGATTCTCCAACTATTGCTTACCATTATTCCGGATCTTTCCCGGATATGTAGTGGGGATGAGATTCGATTTCGACCCTCATCCCCTCGTATGCTAGTTACTTCCTGTTCATGACAGGTTTCCTGGAGTCACTTAACTTCAGAAACCTGAACTTTCCTACCGGAATTCGATGATAGGATGGCGGCTTCCAAAACCTGCATATCTTTCATACCATCATACAGGCTGGGTGTAATTTTTGTGCCTTTTTCCATTGCGGTCAGAAAATCTACCACTGCATGGGTGAACTCATGTTCATAGCCGATAATATGACCGGGCGGCCACCAGGCACCCACGTAAGGATGGGTGGAATTGGTTACAAGGATTGTCCTGAATCCCTGTTCATCAGCCGGGTCTTCCAGATTCAGATATTGTAATTCGTTCATACGTTCGAGGTTGAATATCAGGCTGCCTTTACTGCCATAGATCTCAAAATAGTTATAGTTTTTGCGACCGCTGGCAAAACGACTGGCTTCAAATGCACCGAGAGCTCCGTTCTCAAACTCAACCACCATGAATGCAGCATCGTCTACAGTTACTTTTCCCATATCTGAGGCGGTTGAACCAGACTTAAATGTACCGGCATCCTTCCCGGGCAGGGGGCGTTCTGCTGTGAACGTCTTTAGCATAGCCATGACAGAACCGACTTCCCCGATCAGATAACGGGCAAGATCGACGCTGTGTGAGTTCAGGTCGTAGTGTGGACCTGCCCCAGCGAACTTTTTCTGAAGGTGCCATGTGAGCGGGAAATTTGGATCGGTGATCCAATCCTGGAGGTAAGTACCACGCCAATGGAAGATCTTTCCGATCTTGCCTTCGTCAATCAGTTTCCTGGCAAAAGCGATCGCGGGTGTCCGGCGGTAATTGTGGTTGACATAGTGCAATACACCCGCTTTTTCTGCTGCTTCGTACATTTCTTTTGCTTCGGTGAAATTTAATGCGACCGGTTTTTCGCAGAAAATTTGTTTTCCGTTTTTAGCTGCCGCTAGAACGATATCTTTGTGAAGGTAAGTGGGAGTACAGATATCGATAATATCGATATCTTTTCGTTCAACCACTTTCTTCCAATCATTGGCCGTCTCTTCCCAACCCCAGTTACTGGCAAAGTCGTTGGTGCCCTTCTCGTCTTGTCCGCAGGCGACTTTTAGAACGGGTTTTAGACCAAGACTGAAGAACTTGGGAGCGGAAGTCCATGCATTGCTATGGGCTTTGCCCATGAACTTGGTTCCAATAATCGCAACATTTACCGGTTTCAAATTTTCATCTCCTTAAGCAGGTTATATTCAGGAGGATAATCCACCACCCTGCGAGTTTTGGTCAATTACAATGCAGCAGCGATGCGCTTGAGTTCCTTAATGCTCAACGCAACTGCTTCGTCTTCACGTTCAGTCCAATCAGTGTGCGGATGATCGATCTCGACTGCCAGGAAGCCTTTGAAATTCGCTTTGTAGAGCAATGTAGCCAGTGTCTGGTTATCAATGAGACCCTGACCAACTGGAACTCCGGCGAAGAAATGCCAATCTGTAGGACGAGCAGTTCTTGTCGGGCATCAGGTCTTTTACATGGGTCGCCAGAACGTATGGTGCCAGTTTCTCCATTCCAGCGATCGGGTCATCCAACAAACGGAGGAAGTTTCCGGTATCGAAGTTCAAACCAAAATAGTCAGAATCTACTTCATTAAGCATTTGGAGAATCTCATCGGAGGTGAAGTCGATATGGTTCTCGACAGCCAATTTGATGTCATACTCCTTTGCCACTTTTACGGCTTTCTTGAACATATCGACCAGAGCTCTGATCTGCGGTCGGTGATGCTTCATGGCGGAACATCAGGCTGCTGCCAACCACGCGCATCACATCGGCACCGATGGCTTTGGCATTGGGAATCCCGGCTACCATTTCATCATAGGCTGTCCAGTTTTTCCCTCGCTCCAATCCATCTGGATGACCCCAGGCGTAAACCCGATCAAATTTGTACTCATCCAATTGAGCCTTGAGGTCCTTAAACCAGGCTGGATCTGTGGACGGGAAGAAACAGGACTCCAGAGAGACACCGTCTACCTTCAATTCCTTGGCCCGTTTAAGAAAATCTGACATTGTCATGTTCTTCGCTGGCGGTTTTTGATCCGGATACACCTCGCCAAAGAACCGGTGGTAAGCAATAGCTATCAATTCCGACTTTCATTTGATTCCTCCTATAGAATTTGGGTAATCCATATATTTGAATAATTGGCAACATCTATGTGACGATATTTATTCTTAGGGAAAAAGCTTGATCCAACCTTTTCCAATTTTCCAATAAATAATAGCTTAAATCAACACTTGATTTATTAAAAGAACTTGTCATTACAGGATAACATTATTATAGTCAGGAGTTCTTTATTTTCAAGATATTTGACCGGTCGAATTTCTCAAGCAACTCTGTAATCGAATTTATGTAGATTTAATTGGTTTTCCGCAGGTTCTTGGACCAATGCCTTCAGGGTGCTTTCTATTGACAGGTTGGGCAGTTTTTCCTATAATAAGATGTAATAACAGGATTACAAGAAATCATCTTGAAAATGGGGACTTCTGTGTATGAAAGAAAAAATTAATTTTGGCAGCCATATTCCATATTACATCCAACTGATGGATATTTTGAAGGACAATGTTCAGCAAAAAACCTGGTTGCCCGGGGATCAAATTCCAGGAGAACAGGATCTATGTGAATTGTATGGAATCAGCCGGACGGTTGTTCGGCAAGCATTAAGGGAACTGGAATTGGAAGGGGTTATTCGACGCCGAAAAGGTAAAGGAACCTTCATCCAGGAGCCGAAGATCAACGAAGGACTCATACAAAAACTGACCGGGTTTTATCAGGACATGGTTGAACGGGGATTAAAACCGGGCACAAAAGTGTTGCACCAGAATATTGTCCCCTCCGACGAGAAAATTTCCGGCTATTTGAATATTGAAGTTGGCGAAATGGTTGTCGATATTCAACGCCTGAGGTTTATTGACGATGAACCGATCCAACTTGTGACCACCTATATTCCATACGATATCTGTCCTTCCCTGGCAACAGTGGACCTGACCAACCGGTCGCTTTATGAATACCTCGAAAAAGAAGGTGGAATATTCCTGACCAAAGGGCGAAGGACAATTGAAGCTGTCCTGGCTACAGAAACCGAAGCTGCACTGCTGGGTGTTGACCGGGGCGCACCACTCTTGATGTTGGACAGTGTCAGCTTTTCAGAGGATGGTCGACCGATCGAATATTATCATGCCGTGCATCGTGGTGATCGTTCTCGATTTGAGGTTGAACTGATGCGGGTCCGCGAACCAAATTTCCGACCCACGAATATTGAGCCATCATTGGTCCAATCTCTGTAGGAGATCGAGACTGAAGCACGAAGATAAATTCACCAGTCGGATCACCAATTCCTTCTATCTTCAATAGAATATTTGCAGGCAAAGGGAGTAATGAATAATGAAAAAATACCTGATAGGTGTTGACCTCGGGACCAGTGGAACCAAGGCGGCACTGTATCAGATCGATGGTACATTAATCTCCGAAACCAGCGTCGAAGTTCCACTATATTACCCAAAACCAGGCGAGGTTGAACAGGATAATAATGATTTTTATCAGACAGCAGCCTTTACTGTCCGGAATTGTATGGATACAAGTGGAATCTCACCCAAAGATGTGGCTGCGATTGCATTCGACTCACAAATGGCGGGAATAGGACTCATTGACGAACAGTATCAACCGGTCGCCCATTTTGATTCCTGGTTAGATATGCGCTGTCAACCATATATTGAACAAATGGATAAACAAGCGGGAGATACCATCACCCAACCCACCGGATGTCCCCCCACCTGTGATCACGGTCCAAAGATGCTTTGGTGGAAGCATGAACAACCAGAAGTCTACAGTAGAACTGCAAAGTTTGTCATGCCTGGTACCTATGTTGCCGGGAAAATGGCTGGTCTGAAAGCCGATCAGGCTTTTATTGATTACACCTATCTCCACTTTTCGGGATTTTCCGATGCCCGAAAAGGAGAATGGTCAACCCATCTGTGCAATACTTTCAGCCTGGACATGGAGAAACTTCCCAGCATTGTAAATCCCTGGCAACCTATTGGTGAAGTATCCACACTGGCTGCAAATGATTTTGGTCTGGCTGCCGGAACACTCATAGCAGCCGGATGCGGCGATACTGCAGCCAATGCACTCGGAGCCGGTATTGTTCGTCCGGGTATGCTATTTGATGTGGCCGGGACCGCAGCGGTACTAGCCAGTTGCACAGATTCGTATGTAGCAGATACAAAAAATCGAGCCCTTTTGACCATGCGGTCAGTCATCCCCGGATTATGGAATCCCCTTGCCTATATAGGTGGTGGAGGGCTTGCATTAAGGTGGTTCAGAGACCAGTTATTTAACACCTCTCAAGGAGAATCATTACCATTGGTGGATGATCTTTACGACCGGATGATCGGATTATCTGCACAAGTACCACCCGGTTCAGATGGTCTTTTTTTCTCACCCCATCTAGGCGGACGGATCTGTCCATCTACCCCAAAGATGAGGGGAGCATGGGTTGGAGTCTCCTGGTCTCATTCACTCGCTCATTTCTCGCGGGCGTTACTGGAAAGTGTGGCATTTGAATATGCCTACTACCTTAAGATCTTGCGAGATCTCTTACCTGATTTGGAATTATCACAGACACGAGCTGTGGGTGGCGGCGCAAAGAGTCCGATTTGGAATCAGATCAAAGCGGATGTCCTCAATGTGCCTTATCAGCGGTTGAGAGGAAACGAATTCGGTGCATGGGGAGCTGCCATGATCGCAGGGAAAGCGGCTGGGTTGATCGACGACCTTGCAGATCATGCAACGAAAACCGCCCATCTGGAAGGAAAACCGACCATCCCTTCCGAGAAAAATCACCAGATCTATGAACCATTGATCGATCAATACATACGATTGGAAAAAATGTTGGAAGGATTTTATTCCCCAACAACGTAGGACAATTATTAATCTACATTTATTACTGGCATAGGAAGATTTATTTCTAAAGGAGAGAGTGTGAAAAAAGAAATCAAAATTTGTATGATCGGAGCCGGTCGTGTAGGTAAGAATCATTCACGCGCCATTACCCGACATATCCCGACAGGTAAAATCGTTGCCCTTGTGGATCCGATGAAGGAAATACGTGAGGAGACAGCCCGAGAATTCGAGATTGAAAACCAGTACGACAGTCTGGAAATGGCACTCGATAACACACAATTCGATGCAGTCGTCATTACCACGCCAACCCCAACCCACCTACCCCTTGCAGCAATGGCTGCGGAAAACAAGAAGCACGTTTTCCTGGAAAAACCGATGGCACTAAATCTGCAGGAATGTGATCAGATCGACCAGGTTGACAACCCGGAATTCCGTTCTATTACAACTCGGTTTCATGCGTCGATTTGATCCGGAATTTGTTGAAGCTGCAAGGCGGATCGAAGCGGGCGAAATAGGTCAACCGATGATGGTTAAATCCAATACCCATGGTCCGGGATTGCCGCCGCCCTGGGCGCGTGATTTACGGACTTCGAATGGCATGTTAGCGGAAGTGAATAGTCATGATTGGGATACAACCCGCTGGCTGATGGGTTCAAACTATATGCGTGTCTATACCGAGGTTGCCAATTTCAAAGGTGAAGCAAACAACGTCGATGCTCCAAATTTCTATGACAATGTCCTGGTCAATCTCAAGTTTGAGAACGGCGGATTGGGAATGATTTCGGGTGTTTGTCCGTGTGGGTATGGGTATGATGCCAGAGTCGAGATCATTGGTGAAAAAGGCATTATGCAAATCGGTGAACTTCAAGGGCAATCCATTGTTGTCTGTACGAATCGTGATCAGGGTTTGATCAGTCCTATTTTTCGTACCTGGCCGGAGCGTTTTGCCTGGGCATACATCTATGAATTGGAGCATTTTATCAACTGCATCCAGACAGGGACTCCCCCACGGGCGGGAGCAGGTGAAGGTCGCTGGGCTGTTGCAGGTGTTTTGGCTGGGACAAAATCCTTTCTTGAGGAAAGACCGGTCTATCTTAAAGAGATATTCGGGTAGGAATTGGTGGATGAGGAGGTACATATGTTAGCAGCGGTATATCATGGTCCGAACGATCTTCGGGTAGAGCAAGTCCCTATTCCACAGATTGGTCCAGGCGAATTGCTGGTGAAGGTGCTCAGTGCGAGCATATGTGGTACTGATATTCGGATATTCCATGGAAATCACAGGATGTACCCTGATGGAACAGTCCGAATTCCCGGGCACGAGGTGGTGGGAACGATCGCGGAAGTGGGCTCGACGGTCACCAATTATTCAATCGGTCAGCGGGTATTTGTTGCCCCGAATACCGGGTGTGGTCATTGTCGGCAGTGCGTGAGTGGGAATAATAATCTCTGTGAAAATTATGATGCCATCGGAGTAACACGTGACGGCGGTTTCGCAGAATATGTCCGGGTTCCGGCGAATTCTGTTCAGCAGGGCAATGTAATTTTGATCAGCGAAAAAGTTGATCCGGCTGTGGCAGCCTTGATGGAACCTTTTGCCTGTGTCTTGCGTGGACAAAATGTACTGAATATCAAACCCGGCGAAATAGTTTTGGTGATTGGCGCAGGTCCCATAGGAGTGATGCACACCAAATTGGCAAAAGTTCGAGGAGCCGGTCGGGTGATTGTTAGCGAACCCGTTTCAGATCGAGCCGCCCAGGTGAAGCAAATGGGTGCAGACCGCGTAGTGAATCCGATGGAAGAAGATTTGCGAGCTGTATTGGATGAAGAGAGTAATGGACGTGGAGCAGACGTGATCATTGTAGCGGCTCCTGTTCATTTCGCTCAGGAAAATTCGCTGGAACTGGCTGCGATCCACGGGAGAATAAATTTTTTCGGAGGTCTACCCAAAGATCGCCCGACAATTAAATTCGATTCAAACCTGGTTCATTATAAAGAACTGATGATTACAGCCACAACCGCATGCAGTACGGCAGATTGCTGGCAGGCTGTTGAAATCGTGTCTACCGGATTGATTGATCTGACCGACTTGGTCAGCCAGCGATTCCCTCTAAGGGAAGCCATGGCAGCTTTTGGTGCGGCTGAAGATCGAAAATCATTAAAAATCGTTCTGGAACCATAGTGGATAATCTACAAAATCCTTTGCCTTTACTACCCCTTCCGGTCAGGACAGTTGTAGGTCCGATGTCTTACAATGACCTCGGCGTTACCGATTCTCATAACCACGTCTGGATTGATGCTGTACCTGGCTCGGATGAATCTTCGCCTGTTCTCAACCAATATGGTGAGATCAAGCAGGAATTGATCGAGTATCGATTATCCGGCGGGTCTACCATCCTCGATTGTCAACCCGGCGGCTGCGGCAGGGATGGGAATCAACTAAGAAAGCTATCTCAGGAATCGGGTGTAAACCTGATCGCCTGCACCGGATTTCACAGGAGAAAATATTACTCGCAGGATTATTGGCTTTGGTCAGTTAATGCGGATAAGGCGGCGGAGTATTTTTGTAATGAATTGGAAAATTGTCTGGTAGAAACAGAACACATAGCCGAACCTGTAAAAGCTGGGTTCATCAAAATTGCTTTGGAAGAAAATTGGAAGGATATCCCGGAGTCTATTCTGGAAGGCGTCGCCATTGCAGCGAGAAAGACCAAGTCGCTAATAGAAGTCCATACAGAAAAAGGCAGGCTGGCTGAAAAAGCCTGCATCTATTTTTACAATCTTGGTATTTCGCCAGATCAATTGGTATTCTGCCACATGGATAAAAGACCAGACTTGTGTCTTCACAAAGAGCTGGCTCATTTCGGTGTTCTTCTGGAATATGATACTTTTTTTCGTCCAAAATATAGTCCATTCCAACATCTTTGGCCATTATTAGTTGACATGGTTCACTCCGGCTGGGGTGATCGGATTGCGCTGGCTACAGATATGGCTGAAAGCTCAATGTACCATGCTATCGGTAAGGGACCTGGTTTACGGAGTTTACCCCAGGACATACGAAAACAGCTTGATACGAAAGGGATTTCTGAAAAGACTATCCAGCAGTTATTGGGCGGAAATATCGCTCGTCGATTAGCTGGCCTACATTAACTATACGGAGAGAATTTATGAGTGATCTACCCTTCACGTTTACATTGCCTACCCCCCAGGTTATCCCATCAAAAGTGGATAACCATATAGAGAGAAGATTGTCTGCGCTAAAAGGGCAATTCCTGGATCAGGCAACCTATGATCAGTTGAGAGCAGTGGGTGATCCTCTTATATATGAAGTGTACGAGATCAAACGACCAGAAATGGCAGGCGAATTGCTTATGGGAATTTCGGTTGTCCACCCGGGTAAGGTCGGAAAAGAATTTTACATGACCAAAGGTCATTTCCATTCTGTCATAGATACAGCAGAAATTTATTACTGCATGCGCGGTGAGGGATACATGGTAATGGAGACACCCGAAGGTGATTCTTCCGTGGAAGCTCTATCTCCTGGGAAGGTCTTGTATGTACCGCCTCGGTGGGCGCATCGTTCGGTTTGCACATCCCGGCAGGAAGACCTGGTAACCTTTTTCGCCTACCCTGGAAATGCAGGTCACGATTATGGCACGATTGAACGTCAGGGGTTTCGGAAATTGGTCGTGGATGGTGAGAATGGTCCCGAGATTATTGACAACCCGCGGGTTCAGAAGTAGAGGATTGGATGAATTTGAAAGAATGCCGCTTACTGGTTACTCCAACTTCCTATGGGAAGAATGACTCCCGATTGAAGACAGAGTTGGAAGCGCAAGTCGGAGAGGTGATGTATAACCCGACCGGAAAACCGCTGTCGTCTTCAGAACTTGCCTCTTTACTGCCCGGAATCGATGGGTATATCGCAGGATTGGATTGCATAGATAATGCAGCTTTACAGAAAGCCGACAGGCTTAAGGTAATCTGCCGCTATGGTGTTGGTGTGGATAATGTGGATCTTGTGGCAGCTCAAAACAAAGGGATTATTGTGACCAATACTCCCGGCGCGAATTCGGTATCCGTGGCAGAGCTTGCCCTGGGTCTTATGCTGGCATTGGCAAGACAGATCCCAATGGCAGTAGAAGCGGTTCACCAGGGAAAATGGCCTCGCCTTTCAGGGGTATCCTTGAAGGAAAAACAATTGGTATTCTCGGTCTGGGAGCTATCGGAAAACAACTTGCACGAAGATTGGTTGGATTTGATTGCCATATTCTGGCTTACGATCCGTACGCGGATGTGGAGGAGTTTGCGAAGAATAACAAAATAGAGCTTACAACTCTTGATAATGTGATCTCTCGAGCGGATTTTGTCAGTCTTCACCTCCCGCTGTTACCTGAAACGCGCGGTTTGGTCAACGCGGACTTTCTAAACAAAATGAAAGAAGGATCGTTCATTGTCAATACATCCCGTGGCGAAGCCATCGATGAGGATGCTTTATTTAATGCGATTCAAAGAGGACATATCCGGGGAGCAGGATTGGATGCTTTCATCGTCGAGCCGCCAAACCCTGATAGTCCACTACTGTCCTTGCCGCAGGTAATATCGACCCCCCATCTCGGAGCTCAGACAGATGGTGCGACCAGTAACATGGGTTGGTTTGCCATGAACGATTGTCTGGCAGTTTTGCGTGGTGAGAATCCAATTTATCAAGTGTAATACTTACTTCTGTCGACAGCAGATTTGGGAGATGATATGAATAAGACAACAGTGTTGGAAAAAGTGAAAGAGCTTGGACTTCTAGCAGTCATCAGGGGACCATCCCCGGAATTAACCGTACAAATGGTAGAAGCATTGATCCAGGGTGGGGTTCTCGGTATTGAGATTACCTATAGCACACCTAATGCGGAAGAAGTTGTCCGAACATTGGCAAGTAAGTTCGGCGATCAGATTGTTCTGGGTATGGGCACTCTTACCAAACCTGAACAGGCTATCAGTGCCAGATCCGCTGGAGCCAATTTCCTTGTCAGCCCGGTTTGCGAACCAATTCTCGTCAAAGCAATGGTCGCGAGTGGATTGCTTACCATGGCTGGAGCTCTTACTCCAACTGAGGTATTCCAAGCTTATAGTCTTGGAACCGATGTGGTCAAGATCTTTCCCGGATCATTGGGTGGACCAGGTTATATCAAAGCACTCAAAGGACCTTTTCCTTATATTCCCATGATGCCTACGGGTGGGGTAAGTGCTGGGAATGTCGCAGAATGGTTTGCCTCCGGTGTCGTTGCGGTTGGTGCAGGCAGTGAGCTTTGCCCACCTCAACTGGCAATCGAAGGTAACTTTGCCGAAATTTCCCGTAGAGCCGCTGAATTTGTCCAGATCGTCCAGTCGGCCAGAAGTAAATGAATTCCGCAATCAGGAGTGTAAGACATGGCAATAGATGACGCTCGCAAATATGAGGTATTAAAAAAGACCGTACCCACTTTCTATTTTATCGGGGTGACCACCACCAAATCTTCCATCATGAAAGTCTTTCCCTTGTGGATGAAAGTATTGGGAAGGGAGGAAGTAGTTATGGAAGGGTGCGACTGCCTGATACACGATGATCCAGAAGTGTATCGGAGAGCAGTTGCCCAGATCAAATATGATCCACTATCCCTCGGAGCTTTGGTCACCACCCATAAGATTGATCTTCTTACTGCAGCGCGTGATATGTTTGATTACCTTGATCCATATGCACAAATAACCGACGAAATCTCCAGTATTTCCAAATTAGACGGCCGGCTGGAAGGTCACGCCAAGGACCCTCTTACATCCGGCGCTAGTCTGGATGCGATCATCGACAAGGACTACTTCGCAAAAACTGGCGGTGAGGTGCTTAGTTTTGGCGCTGGTGGTTCCGCAATTGCGACGCTTTTACATTTGATCAATAAAAAGGACAAAGGCGATCGTCCGAACCGATTTACTTTCGTCAATCGTTCTCAAGGACGACTTGATCATGCCAAAGAAATGGTAAGCGGTCTTAAAACCGACATCGCAATCGAATACATTCAAAACACCGATCCGACGATCAACGATCAAATAATGGAAAAATTTCCTCCATATAGCATCATTATCAATGCGACTGGTATGGGTAAGGATACGCCCGGTTCACCGATCACATGGGAGGGAAAATTCCCGATGAACAGTGTCTCATGGGAATTCAACTATCGCGGTGAATTGGATTTCTTGCATCAATCTCTAGCACAAGTGGATAGTCGTAAAGTAAAAGTTGAGGATGGTTGGTTGTATTTCGTCCATGGATGGACCCAGGTGGTGGCACAGGTTCTCCATTTTGATCTGACACCAGAGTTATTCGATAAACTTAATGTAGCCGCATCTACTGTCCGCGGTAAATAATACTTTTCCTTCGATCTCAGGTAAGTACATTCCATAAATGAGAATGCAGGATAAATTTGTTGATTATCCTGCATTCATTTTTTTAATTGTTGAATATTGAACTAAGATAGCAATCCAAAACGTACTGCCATAGCAACTGCTTCCGTCCTGCAGGAGACATTTAATTTGGAAAGTATATTGCTGACATGAGATTTGATCGTAGATGGATTGACTACCAATCTGTGTGCAATCTGGGTATTGTTCAATCCTTCGATCATTAATGCCAGAACCGACCGGGAGCGGTCGGTTAGGTCATGTCCCGGCATTGGTATTTGTTTTGGAGCATGGATCATTACCTTTAGTGTTTGAACTGCGACGTTGTACTCAAAAGCATGACCGACCATGAGAACTAAATTTCGCTCCCGCGCCAAATCTATCAGAGCCAGAGCGTGATCCCTTTGTAAGGTCATCGGCTTTTCGATCATGACATGTAGTCCATGCTCCAGCAGATCTTTTGCGATTTCATAATGAGTTGCGGGGGGAGTGGCTACCACTACTCCATCGAGCTCCATATCATAAAAATCCTGATAATTGGTGATTATCTTCACCTGCGGATAGCTGGTGTGGATATATCGCAACCTCTCGGTTCTTAGGTCCGCAACAGAAACCAGCTTGGATTTAGGTGCTTCTATAAAGTTGCGGATCAGATTTGGTCCCCAATAACCACAGCCAATGATTCCAATTCGAAGTTAATCTGGTACCTGTACCATATCCGCCAGGTGGATTTGTTCTGCAATTTCCAGGGTGTCCATTCTTCCCTCCTTATATATAGATCTATGCGCCTTTTTGAATAAAAATTGTGATGGGTGTCATGCATAATATTTTTATATCCAACCAGATCGATTGGTTTTCAATATATTGAATATCCAGATTTACCTGCTCTTCGAAGGATGCGGTGCATCGAGCAGTAACTTGTTGTAGTCCCATTATTCCAGGTTTGGCCAGAAGTCTGAGCAGGTGTCTGGCCGAATACATTTCTAGCTCATATGGGATATTTGGTCTGGGTCCGACCAGGCTCATTTCGCCGCGGAGTACATTCCAAAATTGGGGAACTTCGTCCAGGCTATATTTCCGAAGGATTTTTCCGATTCGGGTAACCCGCTTATCATTGACCAGTTTATGCATGGAGGAATCTTTCCCCTCCAATGTCTTCATCGCTGCCTGATCATCGGCGATATATGCCTTAATATATTCTTTATGAATTTCCTCCCTCGCGTTGCAGATCATGGAGCGCAGTTTTACACAATAAAAATCATGGCGGACCCATCTTGGACCCGTGTCCGTATCACGGAGCATGGCACCTACTCGCTTTTGTTTAAAAAATGCTGGACCGGGTGAATCGATTTTTATAAGTAGCCCTATGATTAGGACGACGGGAGCCAGTACGATCAGAGCGATAACGCTTAGAACGAGATCATTGAGTCTTTTGATTGCGTAATAATATCGACGTTTGGCAAAGATAGAATCCGTATCACTATGCCAGACCTCCGATGAATTTTCCATTGATCCCACCTGATCACCTTATCTCTATCTGTAATCAACAAATGCAATAGCAAACGACCCTGATCATCTTCGGATCAGGCAACATTCTGGTTCGATTCGTATTTAATTACATTTCTATAAGGTTAACGTATGTTTTGGTGATTACTTGAGTGAATCAATCATATATCCAGCAGCCCGTTCATGCATCCGTCCAATAGATTATGTTCTTCTCCCCCAGTTGGATGATATATGATGGAATCTTTCAAAAGTAGTATGGTAATTACGAAACAAGTATCAGATTGGTAGACCGAAAACAAGTAATTGTTGGATATAATAATATTCGGGTCTTTTTTGACATGCACTCTGAAATAACAATTATCCGAACCAGGATTACCACTCCCCGGCGCAGGACTGATTTAGTCGCTCGCCAACGACTCATTGATTTACTGAATGAATTAGTGGAAAAGCGATTGGTACTGGTCTCGGCACCCGCAGGATATGGAAAAACTTCCCTCCTGGTTGATTTCGCCAGTAGAAGCCATCTTCCGGTATGTTGGTATGCGATCGACAAACTGGATTTTGATCCCCAACGGTTCATTGCATATTTTACTGCGGCTATCCATCAGCGGTTTCCAGCGTTCGGCCAGCGGACAATGGCTGCCCTGTCAGATGGGCAGGGGCGGATGGATGTTGAATACCTCGCGACTGTTTTAATAAATGATCTTTATGATAACGTATCAGAGCATTTCTTATTTGTTCTGGATGATTACCATCTTGTTAATGATAGTCTTCAAGTGCGCAGCTTTATCAATCGGTTTATCCAGGACGTAGAAGAAAACTGCCACCTGGTAATCACGTCCCGATCATTATTATCCTTATCAGTATTACCCGTTATGGCTGCGCGATCCCAGGTCGGGGGTATCAGTTTTGAAGAATTGGCGTTTTTACCGGATGAAGTACAGCAGCTTTACCAACAAAACCAGCATCACTCCCTCACCCTCGAAGCAGCATCCGATATTCAACGTCGTACAGAAGGTTGGGTAACCGGAATTGTATTGGCAAGCCAGGTAAATCAACAGGGTGAAACTGCCAGGGCAAGGCTTGCCAGGGTCACTGGGTTCGGTATCGATGAATATTTCCTACAAGTAATTGATAATTTGCCCGGTGAATTGAGATCATTCCTGCTCTGGTCTTCCCTATTGGAAGAATTTAATGCAGAGCGGTGTGAATCTGTTCTGGGACCGGCGTTGTCTTTGGATGGATCCCCCTGGCAGGAGTGGATGAATTCAATTCAGCAAAACAATTTATTCGCCATGCCGGTTGGCGAGCAAGGCGATTGGTTGAGATACCATCCCCTCTTTTTGGAATTCCTCCAATCATTACTCAGCCGGGAGAAACCTGAGGAATCCAAAGCAATTGAAAATCGATTGGCATTTGTATGCGCAAACAACGGTGAGTGGGATCGTGCATTCGCCATATATCATCGACAAGATGCAAACGATAATCTGATCCAATTAATTGAAACTGCAGGACCGGATATCTTGGCAGGCGGACGAATCTCAACGATGTCTGCCTGGCTCGACGCCCTTCCTGTAGAAATCCTGAATACCCGTCCATATATCGTCGCACTTCAGGGTTACGTGGCAATGGCGTTGGGTGATACATCCCTTGCGTTGACCCTGTATAACCAGGCTGTTGGGGCGATGCATTTACCTGAAGATCGTATCTTCCTGGCAAGAACACTGGCGATGCGAGCGACAATGCTTCGATTAATGGGCAAATTGGAAGAAGCGATCGCTGATGCCAACGAATCGATGATACTCATCGGAAATGATTTGGATCTTCGTAGAATCCAGGGGGAAGTCCTTCGATGTATTGGATTGTGTCATTTCCATCAAGGTAGGTTACAGGAAGCATTAACGATACTCCAAAAAGCTCTGGATGTAATGTTGTCCATTAATGAACGTAAGAATGAAGCCATTCTCAACCTGGAGATCGGTTTGATCCATGAGAATTTGGGAAATTACGCCTACTCGAAGGAGAAGTATTTACAGGCTTTGGAATACTGGCGACAGGTGGAGAACCCGATCTGGTTATCGAACTTACTGAATAACCTCGGTGTTTTACATCAGATGATGGGCGAATACGAAGAAGCCAGCCGTTCATTCGAAAAAGCGTTAGAATATGCCCATGATAATGGGTATGCCCGGATGGAAGCCTTCGTACTCACAGGGATAGGCGATATCTATACCGAACTTCAGGCATATGATCAGGCAGCCAAAGCGTATCAGATGGCCAGTACCATTGCTGATCGTACCCAGGAACATTTCTTACAGATATATATTCTCGTCCAGACCGCCGCGTTAGCTGGTCTGCGCGGTGATATTCCCAAGGGATTGCAGATTATTCAACAGGCAAGGCAACTTTTGCGACCAGATGGATCCTTGATGGAGAAATCACTCTGTGACCTGGAGTATGCCGGATTACGAATTCTTGGCAACAAATCGCTCGAGGTTATCCCGCAATTGGAGTCTGCATGTGTATATTTCGGTCGGGAAGGTCATAAGGTCCAATGCGAAAAAGCCCACCTTTATCTTGTGATGGCATATCAGGATTCGGAACAGCCTGAAAAATACATCGAACATTTATTGCATATTCTATCCAGCTTGGATAATGAACATCCACCTGCTGCATTGCTTGCAGCTGCAGCCCGATATCAGGATAGGCTCCTTGATAATAAAGTGGAATACTTGCGTGACGAGTTGGATCGTTTTTTTGAGCAAGTCAATCTATTCTTAAAGAAATTACCGGCGTTGCGCAAGTATCTGCGGGAAAATGCCAGAGCAGTCCCATTTGCCCCGCCAACTCTATTTATTCGTGCTCTGGGTAAGATGCAAGTACAGACGAATAATCAGGTTGTCACAAGTTCCGATTGGCAAACACAGGCAGCCAGAGATCTCTTTTTTATGTTATTAGCACATCCAGAAGGGATGACAAAAGAGGAAATCAGCCTGGTCTTTTGGCCGGATGCTTCTCCAGAAGAGATCAAATTTAGGTTTAAGAACACCGTCTACCGGCTCAGACGGGCGCTGGGAAAACAAAGCGTGATTCTGGAACAGGATATATATCGGTTTAACAATACTGTTGATTACGAATATGATGTAGAGTTGTTCTTAAAACAATATGCGCTTGCAACCAATGCAAAAGAGCCGTTACAGAAACTGTCTCACTTTCGTGAAGCGGTTAAATACTATCGCGGAAATTATCTTCCGGATATCATGGAAACCTGGGCTCTCACACCCCGCGAAAATCTCCGTCAAAATTACATCAGTATTCTCCTTCAAGTATCTGAAAGTTACTTGAACCAATCCAATTATGATCTCGCGTTGGAGTATTGTCAGCGTTCCCTTACGGAAGACAACTTACTGGAAGACGCCTATCGACTGGCTTTCCGGATATATGCAGCCCAAGGGAACCGAGCTGCTCTCGTTCGGCAATATCAACGATGTGTTGAGACCCTCGAACGGGAGATCAATGCTCCACCATCACCTCAAACTCAGGCGTTGTATCACGAGCTCTTAAGGTAATCCATACTACTCTCAATTTAGTTCTGTCAATGAACCGCATCACGGTTATCATCACCCTTCTTTGTAAACAATTTAATACTGGTTCCAGGTTGGTGCAGGAATTGCATTTTTTGCCTTGATCGAGGTTGTCGTGCACAAATCTCAATGTATTTTGGGCAATTATTGAAATTGGTCCAATATTGGTCAAAAAGAGACCTTTTTAATGCCTGTTTTGAGACCGCACTTCTGCATAATATACCCATAAGCCAATAACAAACCTGATCCTAAGGAGAAACCCATGTTCGCTAAACTTCTAAAACCCGTTGATGTTCGCTTGGTCATGTTCGTCCTAACCTTGGTTCTCTTCCTGCTTGGTGCTGGCGCTCCTGGCGCTACCGGTATATAGTTCCGGTCGATCGTAAAGCTTACTTGTAATAATCTATCATCCTGTTTAAGGGCGACAAGCAATCAGATATAAACGCTTAACGACTTTGCTGTTCCATTACTGTTTATGATTTTATTAATAGCAATTATCATAGGCCTGGCAGCGACTTCAATTCGTGCCAGGCTTTTACATCGAACCTTAACACTCAAAAAAATGCGCTGGGAGTGGCTGGTCTTCATCATGGTCATACCACAGATACTGGTTTTCCAGATCCCAGCGATCGGACGATGGGTTCCCGAATCAGTGATTCCCGGATTACAGATCGTTACCATGCTGGGATTACTGGTTTTTGCGGCAATCAACCTCATCTCCCCCGGATTTTGGGCCCTGGGCATCGGACTACTTGGCAATTTCCTGGCCATCGCATTCAATGGTGGATGGATGCCAATCAGTCTGGCGACATTGCGAAGATTGGGTCCAGGGGTTCCACCGGAAACATGGATTGAAGGTACTCGATTGGGTCTTACTAAAGATCAGATCATGGCAGTACAGTCCACGAGGTTGATCTGGTTATCAGATTGGTTGACAGTGCCGCAGTGGTTCCCGTATAAGGTCGCCTTCAGCATCGGTGATGTTTTCATTGCAGTTGGCGCCTTCCTTCTGTTATGGTCACTTAGCCGTAAGGAAAAGGAGAAAAAATGACACCTATAACGCAATTTCTTTCAACAGAGTCAGTAGTTCAAGGTGTAGTCTATGATCCAAACGCAACAGTCAAAGCTGAGTTTGGTCGATTAATTCATGCTGCCATTATCAACCGGACTTTCCGTGAGAATCTACTTGCTAATCCTGTCCGCTCCATTGAGAACGGATATTGTGGAGAGAGCTTCCAGTTTCCTCGTGAGTTCAAAGAGAGAATTACATTAATCAAAGCAGGCAGTTTAGAGGAATTCTCAAACCAAATGTTGCAGGTTGTAGACGCTCCTTCTTTGGCTGAAATTCCTGTACTTCAATACCAATAAATTTACTATCGGGTTTGAGCATGGAAAAACATCCATCTACCACTAAATACGAATTTCCGGATCAAAGGGGGAGCGATGGGGGCTTTTGGGACCGGTTCTACCGGTCCCAAAATATCATGATCCCCATAGAACTGGATCAAAATAACCAGATCTTTGGCTTTTTCGCCTTAAGCACCCAGGAACTTCCAGAAGGCGGGCAGAAAAACCTGAACGAGATCACAGGGACTCCATTCAAAGTGGAATTGGCAGGGTTAACTGTCTATGTTGGTCCCATTCTGCCCATGATGCAGGAGAAATATGTAAAAGCTCTGGTAACACTTGCTGATTCAATAGACCGGTGCGATCATACCGCCCACAGCAAGATCACGGCAAAATGGGCAGAGAGAGTAGCTGAACGACTCGATCTTCCACTGGCTGAAATCCAACAGATCGTGCTGGCTGGGAGATTGCACGATATTGGAAAAGCTGTAGTCTCCAGAGATATTCTTACCAAATCAGGTCCATTGAATGAACCCGAATGGGAGATCATGCGTCGGCATCCCGGTTATGGGGCAGCTCTGATGGAACCTTCCCAGACATTGTCTCCGATTCGTCCCCTGGTCAGATGGCATCATGAACGCTTTGATGGGAATGGGTATCCGGATAAAATTGCCGGGCATGAAATCCCGCTTGGGGCAAGAGTCCTATCGGTAGTTGATGCATTTTCCACTATGACAACTGGACGTGCCTACCGTTCGCCTCTGCAAATTAAATTGGCAGTGAATGAACTTATCTCCTGCCGCGGCACTCAATTTGATCCGGAAATTGTAGATATAATGGTGGACTTGGTAGAAGTGGAAATAAAGAAGAATCTTGCGAATTAATTTATAAAAATAATTGGCAATAAAAAAACCTGTCCAACAGTAAAATGGTATATAGATTTCCATACTGTTTAAGGTTTTTTTTATTTACCCATCTTGCAGGTCTACTCAACCAGGAAATTCGGTTATTATTCAATTTCGATAAGACAATACTCTACTAAACAGTTATTGTCGGTAGGGTAATTCCAGTATAGACTTACCGATACAAATGCAATTCCTGTATTGGGTTTTATGCAAACCTTCCTGCTACCATTACTCTTTTCACAGAATAAGGTAACCGTATGAAACGTCTCGATCTACTCTGGGGTTCTGCTGTTCTGTCAGTATCAATTCTACTTTTATTTCCAGACACCCGAAATATGTTTATCCTCGCCACCCAAAAATATCCGTATTGGTTGGGCTTCATTAAATTTGGTGTTTTCGCAACGCTGGGAGAATTACTGGCTTTTCGGATCAGTTCAGGCAGATGGAAGCTCCCTAGAGGTATCCTCTTCCGAATCGGTATTTGGGGAATTGTTGGAATGCTGATCGTCTTTATGTTCCCTCTTTACCAGGCGGGTGTAGACGGAGTAATAAAATGGGATTCGCTTTTCACATCCCAAAACTGGATTGTGCTGGTCTTAAGAGCATTGATGATCAGCACAGTGATGAATCTGACATTTGCACCTGTATTTATGTCAGCGCACAGGGTGTCAGATTCGTATATCGATCAATTTATTCTTCATAAGAATTCGTCAATAATGAGCGCTATCCAAAGTATTGATTGGCCAAATTACCTGTCATTCGTTGTCGGGAAAACAATCCCGTTTTTTTGGATACCTGCGCACACAGTTACATTTTTAATTCCTGCGGAATTCCGTGTAATTTATGCCGCATATTTATCTATTGCACTGGGCGCTATTTTATCCTTTGCAAGGAAAAACGGGAACAAGTAGATATATTTTCAATATCCCAACCCTGGCTACATCTTGATACAAAGGGTATGAGTTCTTTGGGCAAGATTTCGGATGGATAATTTCTCTTTTCCTCTAATATAGGTTTCAAGGAGATCGCCAAGAGGCGCAGACCATTTTTGTGGCACCGGGTGAAATATTCCCAGAATTGTCCCAGCCAAACCCCCATTGCAATCTACATCCAGACCGGCATGTGCCAGCAATTTGAAACAGTCTGTCATATCACCCTGGCTATACCAGAGGGCGAAGATCACTGCTGCAATGTTTGGATGGGCATCGATCCAATTATATTGTTCATACTTCTTTTCTAATTTCTTCCAGGCTGTGCGAGGATCGTTTTCAGTTTGAACCGTAAAAAGGGCGGTTTGAACGACATTCATATATTGGCTTTGTTGGGGAAGATATTGGCTTGCCTCCACCAGGAGATTTCGAATATCTGTGCGGACAAACGCCAGGGAGGTTAGAACGGCTGCATAGATCTCTCCATAGACGCCATTCGAATCGTGACTCACGACCCCGTCGATATGCGCCAATCGTGCGGCTTCAAGCGGCCAACCCGGAGCCAGCATTCCACATATCATTCCCCGCATCTGGGCACCGATCCAATGGGAATATGGATTCTGAAATGATCCGGATTCGGGCGGCATGATTCCCATATTTAGATTTCGTAAAGCGACCCATTCCGCGGACCAACCGAATGGAATCTGCCTGATCCATTCCAAACCGATCTCGCGAGAAGTGATGTCCTGACGCATTCGTTCAAAAACATCCAGGAAAACCAATTCGTAGACAACATCATCATTGGTCGTTTCCGGTGGTGTGATATAACTGTCGATTTCTCCGTAGACACGTTGGATTTGTTCTCCGGCGTATCCTTCAATGGTCGTTCCGAAGGAACCGCCTGCCAATTGTCCTAGCCAACCCTGGTACATCTTCTCATACAGGTTTGAGTGCTCTGTTAATTGCGGTTGGGTTTCGATCTTTCCCATGGCTGCTTTTACATCTTCCCAGGACGAGGGATGATTAAATTTGTGTATGGGATGATTTGGGTCGACAGGCGCATTTTGAATTGCATCCACTAACTGGGCGGTAAGTACTCTCAGGTCGTCCCATTTTTGCTGCCTGTATAAGTCAATCCCGATAGACAACAATTTTTCGGCTTCTGTAACGTCAAAGCCACGATTACCTTGCGCCTGGACCATTTCCTGGTAAGCAATTTCTGGTGCACGTGATCCTGGGACCTTTGAATCCCAGAATAGCCGCATGAGATCATCGCCGGATGGAAAACTAAAATCGCTGTGATACCATGCTGAATTTTGTATACGCCTATCCACTGGAGTAGCCGTATTACGTAATTCCCGTTCCATCTGCCAGGCGGTTTTCATACGATTTTCTTCCTCTTTTGAATCGAATAAAAATAGAGCGCAACCAAAGTAGCCAGGTATGGAACCATTGTAGTGAATTGAGATGGTAAATATCGTTGAAGAAGCAATCCCAACCCATCAGTAAAGCCAAAGAGTAGTGAAATTAATGCGATCCCCAGTGGATTTCCATTTACAAGGATGACAGCAGCCAGCGAGATCCATCCTCTACCAGCAGACATATTCTCTGAGAAAAGAGTTACATATCCAAGCGATAAAAATGCACCAGCAAGTCCGCAGAAAATCCCACAAAGTAGGAGAGATTTGATACGGACCGATGAAGTTGTAACGCCGCTTGAATCGAGACTGGCTGAGTTATATCCGGCAGCCCGCAGGTGTAATCCGAAACGGGTTTTAAAGATCAGAAATCCAGACAGGATAACACCCAGGACAGTAATATAAACCAGCAGGTTTTGCCCACTGAAGATGTCTCCCAACAATGGGATATCCCTTACAAGAGGGATCTCGACGCGGGGAATGGGTACAATCTCGGGGCTCGAGAACGCACCTTTGATCTCGAAGATCTGACGTAATAGATAGGTTGTTGCACCAAGCGCAAATAGATTCAGAGCGATCCCGGTCACAAATTCATCGGTCTTCAAGGTGACGGCAAAGAAAATGAATATCAATGCCATCAAGAGCGCACCGAGAATGGCGCAAAGAATTCCCATAGGCCATGAATGAAAGAAATAAGAACCGAGTACCGCAAAAAAAGCACCGCTGAGCATCATCCCTTCCATGGCTATATTAAATATTCCCGCGTAGTAGGTGAATGTCCCACCCAGAGCAGCCAATAGGATCGGTGTTGCCCCAGTGATCATTCCGTTGATCAAGCCAGTGAACATATTCATGCCAGTCTCTCCCTGGCTCGCCGGTGGATGATCATTTTATCCAACAAAATATCCAAATAGCCGCGACCCGCTACGATGACTAAAACAATGACCGCCTGTAATACCTGGATAAATTCACTTGGGACTGCGGTGATCAATTCCATCCCTAACGCGCCAGTCTGCAACGAGCTGAAGAAAAAACCATACAGTAAAGTGCCGATCAAACCATTGTTAGCGACGACTGCGATCATAACCCCGTCCCAGGCGTAGTTTGCCCCCAATCCTTTCAAGAATCGATGGGGACCTGCCATGACCACCAATCCACCGGCCAATCCTGCCAATGCACCCGTGACTAGCATGACCGTAACGTAATTCTTGTCTATCTTACAGCCACCCAGGCGGGCGAAGATAGAGTTCTGGCCAGTCAACCTCCACTCATATCCAGCGGTCCATCTACTGAAAACAAACCAGATCACGGCAAATGCAATGAACATTACCAGGATGTTGGTATTGAATTCCCCAATTTCCGGCATCCAACCTGCCTGGTTGATCGCTGGAGTCATAGGTGAATAGGCGTTCCTGTCGAAAAGAGGATATGAGATAGCCCAATAGGTGAACAGATCGGCAATCATGTTGAGCATCAAGGTTGTAATAAACTCATCCATATTGAATAAACGCCGAAAAAGGGCGGCAATACCAGACCAGAGGGCGCCTCCAAGCATAGCCAATAAGATCAAAGTTGGTAACATGAGGATTGGGGGGAGCTGTAAATACATTCCTCCGATAGTGGCGAATAAAGCGCCGATCAACAATTGACCCGGTTGGCCAAGATTGACCGGACCGGATGCAAATGCGACTGACGCAGAGAGGCCAGTCAGGATGAGTGGAACCGCATTTCGGAGGGTCGTGGCAAGAGGGTATGGTCCGCCCAACGAATAGTTGAATAATGCACCATAAGTAGTCAGCGGGTCAAACCCCTGGATCAGCATGATTACAGCGCCGATGAGCAAAGCGACCAGGGTGCCAATGATGCCGCTAACCAGCTTTTTCAGCATCTTCTACTCCCTTCCCTTCCAGCATCCAGTAACCGACTTCTTCCAAGTCAGTCTCTCCAACCGGAAAGTCAGCAACCATCTTTCCCCGATGCAGCACTACAATTCTGTCCACAATTCGGAATAATTCTTCCAGATCTGCAGAAATTAATAAAATAGCTCTATCTTCACTCCTCATTTGCAGAATGAGATTGTGAACGTATTCTATCGAACCTACATCCAATCCGCGGGTTGGTTGATCCAGCAACACAAAGGGAGTATTTAACCTTAACTCCCTCCCAAGGATCACTTTTTGCTGGTTTCCTCCTGATAACGATTTGAATGGATTTTCAATCGAATCCATTTGGACGTTGAATGCGTCTTTGATCTCACTAGTAAAGGTACGGGCATATCCATAATTCAACAGTAATCCATGCCAGCGGCTAAAATGTGAATTCAACCGATGGTGGGTCATCATCACATTTTCAATGATGGAGGCTTTAATCGAAGCTCCCATCTTGCTGCGGTCTTGTGATACAAACGAAATATATTCGCGTCTTTTTAAAATGGGAGCGTGAACAAGATCTTGATCACTTACTTGGATCGTTCCTTCAGATGGGGAGAGCAATCCCATAATGGCGTTCACCAATTCAAACTGACCATTTCCTTCCACCCCGGCGATCCCAACGATCTCACCAGCTCTGACTTCAATTCGAACTTTGTCAAGCTTCAAATGGTTATGGACATCACGATAGGAAAGCCCGCTTATTGAAAATACTATCTTGCCCGGAATCTTTTTCTCGCGATGGGACGAGAAAAGTACTTCTCTACCAACCATCATTTGCGCCAAATCTTCCTTGCTCGTCTCATTCGCTTCGACCGTAGCAATTTTCTTCCCCTTGCGCATAACGGTGATCCGATCGCTCAATGTAATGACTTCATCCAAATGATGAGAAATGAATAGGATCGTCTTACCAGTATCACGTAATCTGCGAAGTTCATCGAATAGTTGAGGTATTTCCTGCGGTGTTAAAACCGCGGTTGGTTCATCCAGAATCAATATATCTACATTCCGATAAAGCAGCTTCAGGATCTCCACCTTTTGCCGGGCTGCAATAGAAATATCTTCTACTTTTGAATCAGGATTTAAATTAAATTGAAATTCTTGGATCTTTTCACGAACCATCTCACGGGCACGGTTTTGATCGATTTTTCCAAATTTATCGACCGGCTCCATTCCCAGAATGATATTCTCCCAAATTGTATACTCTTGGATTAACAAGATCTCCTGGTGGACCATCCCAATCCCAGCTTTGATTGCTTCCCCGGGTTCGGAAAAATGGACTTGTTTTCCCGACAGGAACATCTCCCCATTGCTGGCTTGTTCCAATCCGTATAAAACCTTCATAAGGGTGCTTTTTCCAGCACCATTTTCCCCGACGATGGCATGGATTTCACCTTTTCGGAAGTCAATGGAGACATTGTCCAATGCGACCACATTCGGTGGAAAGACTTTAATGATGTCCTTCATTTCGATGATGCTATCCATACCCAGTTTTCCAATTGTTCTTTTGTGATAGTTAATATGGGAAAAATTATTACTCTTTTTCCCATGTGGATTAGGAAGGATATAACGGTTATATCGGTCGGTCAGGATTATCGCCATGATGATCCTGACCGATGCCATTCAGGGTAATTAAGGTTTGTATATTTCCACTTTGAGAGTACCATCAATGATTTGTTGCCGCACAGCCATCACTTTATTCTGGATCTCTGTAGAAATGGATGGAGTTTTCGCTGTCATATCGATATCCACACCACCACTGGCAAGCCCATAACTCAGAACTTGACCCGGTTTGTAGGTACCATCTTTTATGGTTTTGAAAACCTCAGTAATGGCTTTCCCAACATCCTTGATATCGCTGGCAACGACGTGCCCAGGGGCGATATCATTCTGATTTGTATCGACCCCGATCGCATACAAGCCTCGTTCTTCCGCGCCTTGTAAGACTCCCATTCCTGCCGCTGCTGCGATCTGGAAGACTACGTCTGCACCCATATCATATAGTTGGAGAGCCGCTTGTTTGCCTTTGGCGGTATCATCCCAACTGCCCAGATATTTGGTCTCTACTTGAATTTCTGGATCCACGGATTTCGCGCCATTGGTATAGGCAAAAACGAACGCCTGGATAACAGGGTCAACATCACCGCCGACTGCACCAATCAGCTTGTCTGAGTTTACCCTGGGTAATGAGGTATCCAGGGTAGTCAGACCGGCGACAACCCCGGCGAGATAGGCTGATTCTTCTTCAATAAAATCAACTGATGTGATCGTATTTTTTGGATTCTGTACGATTGTATCGATATTTACAAAAATCTTGTTCGGATATTTATCTGCATACTCTTTCAGTTGGTCTTCAAAACCGTAAGAAATGACAAAGATCACATCTGCGTATCCGACGGCTGCCTGAAGTGCAGGCTCGTATTGTCCCGCATCGAAATTGGTCTCGATAGTCCGAGTCTCTACTTTATACTCATCGGCGATTTTATTGATTCCAAGCTGCCCAGAGTCGTAGAAGGCGTTATCTCCCAACGCGCCATTGATCAGATATACGACTTTCTCGGTTTTTGGAGATTGAGCAGCAGGTGCACAACCTACCATACTCATAATGATCAAGACTGCCAGTACTGTGAATATTGATTTCTTCATGATTTTCTCCTTTCAGAATACTATGGTTTCCAATAAACAACGTAAATGGTTCACTGCAGATCAGTTTCCTCCTATTATGTTCGCGATTGCAAAAACCTACCAATTTCTTCCCGGGTCGGCAGGCTTGTCTGTGCGCCGATGCGGGTAACTGCGAGAGCACCGGCAGCCGATCCTGTTTGGATAGCCTCCTCTGCCAATTTACCCTCGGCAAGTGCTGCAGTAAATCCCCCAATGAACGCATCCCCGGCAGCAGTAGTATCAACAGCTTCAACGGAGAATGCTGGAAATTGGGTTTCGTGTTCGGGTGTAAGTAGCAGTGAACCCATTTCACCGCGTGTCAACAACAGGTTATGAAGACCCTTATCGAATAATAATTTTGCCCCAGATCGAATCGAGGAAATATCGGCATTCACATTACCCGTCAACTGGCGGAGTTCATTTCCATTCGGAATCAGGTAATCCAATTGTGGGTAGATATTATCCGGCAATGGTTGCGCAGGAGCAGGATTTAGGATCACTTTCATTTCGTGTTTCTGTGCTAACTGGATGGCATGGATCACAACAGCGAGTGGAATCTCCAACTGAAGAAGAAGGATATCATTTGGGGTGAATTCTAACTCAACTAAGTTGAGGTCTTCGATAGACAGGGAATAGTTGGCTCCTGGGATTACGACAATCGAATTTGCCCCGAAATGATCGACGGTGATGAGCGCCGTTCCGGTTTTTTCGGATTCTGAACGGATGATCAGCTGTGTATCTACCTGATTAGTATGAAGGTTTTGAACCAAGGAATTACCGAAATCGTCTTGCCCGACACATCCCATCATTTTAACCTGAGCACCAGATCGGGCTGCAGCAACTGCCTGGTTGGCTCCCTTTCCACCCGGAAATGTGGAAAAAGAATTCCCAAGGATCGTTTCACCGATGGATGGATGCCTGTCAGTGAAAACAACCAGATCCATATTGAGGCTGCCGATCACAAAAATCTCTGCGGTCACGGGATCCTCCGAAGTGAGATTCTTCCGATCGGAATGAGGAGAGTGAATCCATTTGGATTGAAAGAGTTTTCAATCATAGTTTTCACAGTAAAGCATTTACCAAATTGAGTGATTGGAAATCTTCCATTACAAACCCTTACAGGCAGTATAACCTGATTGAGCGTGAAAAACACCATTGAATATGAGCTTTTCTTTGCCTTTTTCATGGGTGAATTTCCAATTTCAAAGATCGATTGATCTTGATAGAATGGATAGGAAGACCAGGGGATGGTTGACAATGACTTGGCAGGAAATCAATCGGAATCTAACCGGTGGGAGACCAGTTACTAGACACATTCGTCCTTAGGCATTCCGGTCAGATAATGGATTTGGATGGATAAACGGATGAATTCTTACGAAAATGCGAATGATTCGCAATATTTGGCTGAGTTCCATGTCTGATGGATGAGCAATTTATAGAAGGATCAGTTTTCCAGGTTTCGAATAGTTTCTGGTGTAATCCAGACAGCAGCGCCGGTCGTATCCACCAAAATATCGCATAATTCCATCTGGGGACGATAACAATTTTCTGCCATCAGAAATTGTTCCCGGAAGAATCGATTACGAAAATAGGTAGGTTCATATTTCTTCCGGTAATCGATATCCCGCCGCCATTTCCGTTTCATCCGAATCGGATCATCAGTCAAATAAACCACTTTGATACCTATTAAAGGAGCGATCTCTTTTAAAAGGAAAGGAAAGTTTCCTTCGATGAAAACAATATCGGCAGGAGGGATCTCAATAGGAATCCCATCTGATTTGAGGTTTCCATCCATGTCATGACTGGAAGTAGCATAGACAAAATCATATCTTGGGATACTGATCCATTTGCCTTTCAAAATGTCAATCAGACTCTGCTGTAACAGTGGGTAATGAATAGCCTGAGCCCCCATTGTATTAATCCCATGCGCTTCCCGGTAATCTCGATCTGTCAGGAAATTATCCATTTCAATGGTAGTTACCTTTTGGCCAGATACCGCAAACGCCTCCCGTAATCGTTCGACGATTTCCGTTTTCCCGGCTGCAGTTGGACCAGCAATGGCCATTAAGATGGGAGTCCCTTTTGCCTTGATTAGTTTCTGTATACAATTAATAAACAAGGAATCCACTTCCCGATTGGCCTCTTTAAATTCCTTATAACCGATGGATTGGACAGCTTCAAATGCTTTTTGTTTTTGCTCGAATTGACGATATGGGTTACCACCGAAATGGGCTTTTACTTGATCCGAAAAATAGACGCTGCGAACCTGGAAGTAAAATCCTCGCAGATCGAAATTGAAGGTTCGAATTACCCAATCGATCGGGTAGACGCCTTTGATCAACCCCACGAAAAGCATATTGGTTAAGTTCACTATCTGGGGATCAAGCACGATTCTGCAATCGACCATCGGTTTGATCTTGATTCCAAAATAAAACTGGCTATTTCCAATCAAATTCTCTACTTCTGAGATTGGATTGACAACAATACTACCCCATCCACCCTGACTGGGAAATAGATTATTAAGGGCATACCGAAATTCATAGAGCTCCAAATCCAGTACAGCCGGATTGATTTGTTTCATTATTTCGAATAAGTGGGCAGAGAAAGTCTCCGGATTCGCAAGGAGATCTGAATTTTCCATGGGTTTTCCTTTCATGGTTTGCAACCGAAATCAGGCTCCATATTTGGAGATCCTTCCTGCATTCGCAAGCGCGATTGGCATTACAAATTTCGCCGGTATAATTCCCAGGCTGCCGTGTAAACACGATCGCTCCCCGAATTCAGCAATACCATCTTCTCGTACATATTTGGAATGGATCAAGAGAGGTACCGGATGCCAGCTATGAGATCTCATCACGGCAGGTGAGGAGTGATCGCCGCCAATAATGACCACGTCCGGATTGAGGTCGAGAAGGCGGGGAAGGAGGGAATCAATTTCTTCAATTGCGCGAACCTTTCGCCAAAAATCGCCGTCTTCTCCTGCTGTATCCGTCTTTTTTATGTGCATATAGAAAAAGTCGTAATCATTCCAATATTTCTCCAATGCTGAAAACTCGTCCGCCGGTGTATCGCCATTCACGGGAATCACGGTCATACCGACCATTCTCGCGACCCCTCTATACATGCCGTTTACGGCAATTGCCCCAGCATTCAATCTGAATTGCTCCTGATAGCTGGGAAGAGTTGGCAATTTTGCAAAACCTCGTAAGAGCATCATATTTGCAGGATGTTTGTCGTGCAGAAAAGTCTTTGCTTTGATAAGGTATTCGTTCAAATACTTCGCTGATAATTCCGAGTCAGGTCGAGTGGCCGCGACTTGTAAAGGAGGACAACCATTTTTGAGAGGGTCCGTTTCTGATAATCCATCCGAAAGACCATTTCCCCGCATTACAAGAGCGAATCGGTGTTCTTTCACGACCCGTAGCGAAATATCAACTCCGTCCACTTTAATCTCATTAAGTCCTGAAACCAATTCCAAACTATGCTCGGTTGGTAAACGTCCAGCACGTCTATCGATCAAAATTCCATTGCCGTCCACGCAACAGAAATTTCCCCGGGCAGCAACATCATCTACCCCTAATTCGATGTCCACACCCAAGGCTTCCATTGCCCCTCGTCCAATTTCATATTCCACCGGATCATATCCAAAAATGGCAAGATGTCCCGGACCGCTTCCGGCGGTTACACCAGGCAGGACAGGGATCGTCAATCCCAGAGCGGAATGAGAGGCAAGTGCATCCAGAAATGGTGTTTTTGCAGTTTCCAATTCGGTCTTACCACCTGCCTCGAGAGGAAGCCCTCCCAAACCATCGAGTAATAACATAACGATCTTGGTGGTGTTTGGAATTATCAAGTCTCGTAAAATGTTGTGATCCATGCGGTACCCCTATAACATCTTACATTTCTTACCATACCCGAAGACAAACGAATCGAATGCTATTTTTGTTTTTTCGTAGTTTCCATCCCGATCCAAAGCAATCCCGCGACCGATTCCAGTGACAATCATACCAACACCAATTTCGTGTACTATGCGATCCAATTTCTCAAGAAGCAAAGGTGCACTCCCAGGTTCAGTACTTCTACCATCCAAAATCATGTGAAGGTAGACCTTCTTCAGCCCATATTCTTTAGCCATTTTTAGTAAAGCGACCGGATAATCGATGGAGCCATGTGAACTTTTTTCTGTTAGTAATCCTATCAAATGGAGACTGGAATTGCGTTTTTTTGTCTGTTCCATCAACCGGATAAATACCTCATTAGCATAGAAGGAGCCATCCTTCATAGCCTGGTCCAAGCGGACATCATCTTGTAATACAATCCGACCGGCTCCAATATTGAGGTGCCCCGCTTCAGAATTACCCGCTTTCCCCGGTTGCAACCCAACTGCCTCACCAGATGCGAATAATCTGGTGTGCGGATACCGATTCAGCAAGTCATCCCATTCAGGAGTATTGGCAAGAAATATTGGATTGCTATCATCCTCATTTCCAATTCCCCATCCGTCCAGGATAATGAGCAAGACTTTTCGTGGGTTTAATTTGCTGGATGAAATGGTTAGAGAATGCCCGTTCATTGCGGAAGGTTGGGGTAAGCCCATTATCTGTAGGATAGATGGGGCAATATCTGCCAATTTTCCATCTCCTTCCTCGAGGGAATAATTGGATCGTGGATCGACCAGAATACATTCAACCTGGTTGGTAGTATGGGCAACATGAGGAGACCCGTCGGCATTCATCATTACTTCCAGATTCCCATGATCAGCCGTAATAATCGTGACATACTCGTGTTCAACCGCACATCGAACGACCCGACCCAGATGGTTATCCACGACTTCCGCACATTGGACCTTCGCAGAATTATTGGACGTGTGCCCAATCACATCCCCATTGGCGAAGTTGGTTACGATAAGATCGAAACCCTTATCAATTCCGGTGATGACCTGGTCTGCAACCTGTTTAAGGCTGAGTTCCGGTATCTGATCAAAAGGGATACCCTTGGGAGAGGGTATCCGAATATCCTCTTCCCCATCGAAAGCTTGATTGTTCCCACCATTGAAAAAGAAGGTCACATGAGCGAACTTTTCTGATTCAGATGTATGCAGTTGATGTAAACCAGCCTTACTCACGCAATCTGCTAGAGTTTCGTCTATTTTTGTCGGGGCGAAGGCGATTGGCAAATCTTTGAACTTTTCATGATACATCGTCAGGATGACGAAAGTTAAATCGTCCAGGTCTGGTCGAGAAAATGGTTGAAATGTGGGATCTGTAAAAGCTTCGGTTAGCTGAATCTCCCGTTCTCCACGCCGGCAGCAGAAGACAATCCCATCCCCATCCCGAATTCGACCGATGGGTCTATTGTCGGAATCACATAGAACCAGGGGATCCAGAGAATAATCAGTCTGCCCTTCAGCATAAGACTGCCGGACACCTTTGGCAAGTGTAAAGCCGCCATGATCAGATGGATTTCGGTCGACCAATTGACCCTCCTTTAAGACACGAATTCTGTTAGTGTCGAGCAGGAAAATGATCGAGTAGATCACTGAGAGTATTGATCATCAAGTCGGGTCGGATATCATCAGTGATGGGGATAACTTCATCGGTTGGGTCCAGCATGATGATGATGCCACCAAACCCGGCGTTACGTGTTCCAGCTACATCGCGGGAGAGGTTATCTCCGACATAGACGCACTTCGATGGATCCACACCGGCAAGCCTGGCTGCTTCATGGTAAATTTTGGTGCCTGGTTTACGATGCCCAAATATGGAAGAAAGTATGACTGTGGAAAAGTAGTGATCGAGCCCGTCTTCCGCCAGCCAATTCGGAATTTCCCGCTCAGTAATCGTATTGCTGATGATCCCTAATTTGTACCCCCGTTTGGTCAATTCTTCGAGGACAACTTTTGTGTTGGGTTGAGCATGGCGGTGTCCCATCGTCTGTCGATAGAGGAAGGTCAATTCTCCGGCAAGAGGAGCAATCCTATCGGCAGGCCATTCGGGTAGGAGCCAACGGGTCCACAATTCCCTTTCTGATGCTTCCAATAAAGTTTCAAAAGCCCACTTCCGATAGATTTTGTAACGTACATCAAGCATCTTGCAAAACTCGGAAGGGTCTTTATCTGTTCCCACAAAATCCGCAATTTTCTTCCTGGCCTCAGCCTGATAGGGTTCATCCACAAATAGGACTCGGAGGGTATTGCCAACATCAAGGAAAATAACTTCTATGTCAGTGTTCATTTTTCTTCCTTTCAAAATTTAATGTGAGGAACCAGGCGGGCAGGGTAAAGTTAATCTGATGATATGCACGAAAAGTTACAAAATGAACGATATATGAAATATATCATTCATTTGCAAAAAATACAACATTATCATAAAAAATGAAATAAAACTTACAATTACATACCTGTAGGTATGATCACCCCATTTACATGGATCATAATATAGTCAATATTCTGGAAAGTAATAACTTAGACAAATGAAATATTTTCAATTCAATTAGTACCCTTATCGATGGATATTTCGCAACCCTCGAAATGCTCCCCAGCACCAAGCAAGTTTGAGTAGAAATACACCTGGGATGGCATGGAGTACTTTTAGCAATTCGCGATTCTCGCAAAAAATCTCAACTGTCTTTACTAACGTAATAATCGGTGAGAAAAGTAAAACGAGAGCAGATGACTTTAAAACGAAAGGTGTCTTGAGAAGAGTCGCGTATTTATTTCGAAGTTGGATCGTATGGAACGAGGCATGTGATGCATGTTGGAATATCTTACTGAAATTTCCCCTCCGTTGGTCATGGGTGACGATGGCTTTCGAATTAAAAAAAATTGGAAACCCGCACTCTCTTGCTCGAAGGATCAATTCCATATCTGGGATCGCATATCCAGGCTTGAATGAGCTAATCGTGTCAAAGACTTCTTTCCGATATCCCATATTTGCACCGGCTATGAACGAGACAACACGAGAGTGATGGCCTACTAGAAATGGATGGAACTCAGAAATATTTTCAACTACTACTTTATAGTCATTAATGGGAGTACGAATAGCCCCTGCAACAATCGGGTGTTCCGACAATGACTGCTGTAATTTTTCTACCCAATCTTGATCGGGAATACAATCATCGTCAGTGAACAACAATTTATCCCCTTTGGATTGGGCAATACCGCGAACTGCTGAACGGGATTGCCCAGAATTCGTTTCCATTCTAATCAGAACAAGATTTGGTAAGACTGTGAGCATATTGATGCAAATAGAGACGGTATCGTCCGTCGAACCGTCGTCAACTACGATTACCTCAAAATTATCTTTCGGAAAGGTTTGGTTGGCTAACCCTGACAATAGCCTGTGCAGCAAAAGGGAACGATTAAAGGTGGTTATTATGACGCTAACGCTCATATGGATATCAATAATCCAAAGGGTGAGCTTCCAGGATACAATCCTCACCCACCAGATTTTTATAGGTGCATACTTTACAATGATAATATTCATTGTCTCCGCGTTGGAAGGCATCCCGGAAAATTGTTGATTTAGGGCTTTTCCAAACATCCATTACTGATTCCTCCCTATTGATATTACCAAACGAGAGAGCATTCTTATAATCATATTCACATGAGATGACTTCGCCGGATGCATCAAGGGTAATTCGCTTCCAAGGTCTCATGCAAATGAATGGTTGTTCCTTTCGTTGATACGTACCTGTAACATAATCATACCTGCGAAGATTATCATTTTCTGGCCGGTATTTCTCATCCAGGTTTTCTCCTCGGGCTGTCGGCATATCGACCGATTTTGTAGCGAAGAAATCAGCCCCCAGTTCTTTCGCTAACTTTTCAACCTGCTTCAGTTCTTTCTCGTTATGCTGCATCGCGACAAATCTTACAGTTACCCTTGGTAGGGAAGAGTTCAATCTTTTTTTTGTCTCCTGTAAGAGTTGAATATTCTCCTTGACAGTATCCAGGTGACCACCTATGCGATACTTCGCATAGGTTTCTTGCTGTGCTCCATCGATGGCTACTATCAGACTGGTCAGGTTACTCCTTACGATTTTTTCTGCCATATCTGTGCTAAATGGAACGTTACCGTTGGTGCTGGAATGGATAAGGATTCCTCTATCTGTCGCATATCTGATCATTTCTGTCGCATGAGGATTGAGAAAGGGTTCTCCCCAGTTCCAAAAGATGATCAACAATAAATATCCACCCATTTCATCAATGAATTTCTTGAAAGTCTCAAATGACAACAAAGCTGCTTTTCTTTCGTGATTTATGGACGATGTCAAACATAATGCACAATCCAAATTGCAGACATTCGATGGTTCCACTTGGGCGATGACAGGATATCCAATCGGCTTTGATTGCATGATGTATTGGTTTAATCCAGCCATGAAAAAATTCAATCTCTTTTTCCAACTGATATTCTTTGCCTCAAAAGGAAGTTGTTCGAAATCGAAGCTCAATCTGCCTCGAAGGAGAATATTTGGAATTTGAGGAATAATTTCTTTGGGATTAAAGATTTGCATGTTCCTTCTCCGATACCAATAATTAATTATTCATCTAACCAGATGCTCAAGTCTTTGTTGATTATTTTTTGAAGAGCAAGAATATCATCATGATAGAACTCTTTCAGGTACGTTAATGTTGCCGGTTCCATTTTAGTTCTAATGATATTCTTTTGCCGGATGGAATTGCGCAAGCCCGCGTATACTGGTCCGGTAAGCAATCCTGTTCCAATCTTCCGAATACTGCGTTGGATTGGATTATACATGAGAAATAAATTATTTATCCATCTGATCCGTGGTATACCGGATGCATTGTATCGGACAGTGGTATTGGAAGGTTTATAATTTGGGTCAATATCCAGGAAAGAACAGACATTCTTTATAGTACCGTTGATGTCTTTAACGAATTCTTCATAAATCAAGATTTTTACGTTCGAAAACGATTCCAAAAATGGCTTGACTTGGTTGGAATAAAGTGCCCTGGCTTTATAGTGGTAAGAACATTGCCAATTATTTCGTATTCTCTCGTCTTCAATTGCCAATGCATCTTCAAAAGAAAGATCCTCTCGATTATCCCGAACCATATGGGAATACATGGAAAATGCAGCATAAGGGGGATTCCGCATCATGATAATGATTTTGGGGTCTCCCAGAATGGTTTTTATGCATGGGATGGTAGTCTTATGGTAATAAATGGTGTCAGTGCTTGATTCCCCAATAGCTTTTTCATTGATTACATCCTTAAAGAGATCTTTATATTCTTCAAGAGTCTTTATGTATGGTCTTAGACTTACGCGGGTAATAAATTGATCTTTTAATACTTCTGAAGATAAATAATCAGGTTCTTTGATTTTGGATAAGTAGATGTTAGGATGATTTATCAGGTAATAATAAAGTGACGTCGTACCTGATTTCGCTGCACCTGCAATTAAAAAATTTGGAAGATGTTCCGTCATATATGAAGTCTCACACGAAGGAAGGTAGGGATATAGGATATGCATCTGCCGGTTTGCCGGTAAATGATAGCTGATGATGTGAAATTCCAAAAGAAAACACAGAATAAGTTTGAAATTGCCGCACCAACCATGCCATACGAAGGGATCAATACCAGGTTTAGAACGATATTCAAAATCGCGGCGATCAATATGATATTTCGTAGCAGATTATGAGAACCCGTCATATTTAGAAATTGCCCGACAGATCCCCCAATTGCATTGATGAATTCTTTTAGAACTAACAATATCAGTATCAGGTAACCTGTAACGAATTCCTGACCGAACCAGGAAAGAAAGAATTTTCCACCAACAATTAAGATAATCAGAATTGGGAAAGAAGCCCAAAAAATCAATCGGGAGGATTTGATCGCCAGAGATAACAATTCTTCTTTCTTATCCGAATAATACAATTCGGAAAATTGTGGAGCTGAAACTGCATTAATCGATGAGATGATGAAGCCTGTCAGCAATGCCAGCCTGCTGGCAATACTGTATATTCCCACCTCATTTTCAGATCGCAAGAGTCCGAGCATAAGAATATCTGAATTAGCGATGACTAAAAATAATCCAGCGGTGACACCCATTGGAATTGAAATCGTTGTGATCTCTTTTATGGGAGGTCCAGGGAAGATCAATTCCCCATCCAATAAGGGTGGTCGATTTCGTAAGACAAGGAGCCAGGTGATGCCAAAAACGAGGACGCCGGAAATAAAGAACGCCCAGAGCGGAGTATCCTGAGAATTAAAAAATATCATGAAGAGAACTAATATAATAAGATTTGTCAATGCCGGGAGGAGATGAGATACTGCGTAAAGCCTGGTTTTTTGCAGTGCGCGCAAAGCTTCAGTGTAGAGTTTGGTAAGGGAAAAGAAGGGCAGGAAGAGAGCAGTTAAGATGAAGATCGTTACCTGAACCGAGTTGTCCGGAAACAGATATTTCCACAAGAATGCACCAATCACCAGGACGAGCGATATCACTGGAGAAATTACAGAGATCAGGAGCACCATCTTTTGAATGACAACCCTGGCTGCTGAGGCTGAGTCTTTTTGAGTATATTCAGGTACGAGTTTGAGAATGGAACTGGTAGTACCGAGTTGGCTGAATATTGACGCGATTACCAAAATCGAATTAATAAGTGCCAGTAATCCGACCATCTCCGACTGATAAAGCCTGGCGATGATGAGGTTGATTCCGAGCAGGAGCATCGCATTTCCAATCCGGGCAGCCAGAACCACTGTACTGCCACGAAAGACGCTCCTGAAAATTGGATCATTCTCGGTCCTGAGGATTCGTCGAATGTGCTGTTTGAATCGTTCAATCATGGATGTTATCAAATGGGAGTCAAGGATCAAGCCAGACTTAATTGTATCATTGCTACTCTCAGGTATAGTATACTAATGAAAATATTTGGTCGAATTATTATTTATCAAATGGGGGATAGATTACATCCCCATCGAATTCAGACATGATTCAACTTTTATATCTACTCACCGGCGAATTTACAGTATTCCTGTTCTATCACGCCTTTTCCTTGTGGACGACAGGCTGGTGGACCTCACCTACAATAGGTGGCTCAATTGTTTTGGGTGGATTGGTCCTGTTTGACATTCCTCTCCTGCTAAGCGTCGCTTTGATGAAGCGGAATACTAAGGTATTCCGATATCTGAAACAACTAGCCCGGAGAATTGGCTTTAAGCGCATCCGATTTGTAGCTTTAACGGCAACTATTCTTTTGGGGAGTCTTTGGATTCTCACATTTATCGGGCAGATCCCATCCCTACATGTTTTTACCCCTTACGAAGAGGTCATATTATTCCTGACCCTCCTTGTAGCACAGATCTGGTTCGTGCCGTTCTTCTGGCAGCATCGTCAGACGATGGATTCTCAGGATGAACCACGGCAATCCGGGAAGATAATTCTATGTTTGGGTTCTATTTATCTGGCAATGATAATTTTGAAAGTGGTATTCATCTCCCCATTGGTTCATAGCCTGGTAGTTTACTTTGATTCATACCAATACTGGTTAATGGCTTTTCGTATCTACCAGGGAACTTTCAATATTGCAGAGTTAAATCATTATCCACCCCTCTACCCACTTATGATCAGCGTTTCATTTTTATTTGGACTTGGCAAATCTCTAACGACCATTTCGATCATCAATGCGATTTTATCTTCTACAAGCATCTTTCCGATTTACCTTCTCGCTAAACAATTCTTCGATCAAAAGTTCAGCGTTATCTTTGCGATTGTGAGTGCAGTTTTTCCGTTTCACCTTGTTTATCCCAGCCTTCTTGCCAGTGAAAACCTGGCGTATCCCCTGTTTTTCTGGGCAGCCTATTTTTCATTTTCAAATCCTGAAAATGAGCGAAATAATCTTATTTGGGATTTTTTGGCCGCTATAGCAATCGGTCTGTTGTGGTTAACCCGGTATCAGACCCTCGTGCTGATCCCGGTTTTTCTGATCTCCTGGTGGTTAAAACCGGATTCTAAAAATTCGGGTATTTATTTGCTGCCACACCCGAAAAAAGTATATCGACTCTTTCTGGTTGCCGGTGTCATATTGTTAGTATTCTCACCGTGGGCAGTTGCAGGGATCAAGCAAGGCTTGTCGGTGAAGCAGATCATTGGCACCCAAATATATGTTCAAGAAATACCGGTTCCACGTACCTTCACCAGTCTGGTTTTTTGGCTCGGTATTACTCTGGCTTATATCGGATTATTGGCTGCGCCCGTACTTGCGCAGATTATCCAAGCGGGGATCAGTATATCAACAATCGTGAAGGACAAAGTCCATCTGCGCTGGATCATATTTGTTGGATTGATCTCCCTTATGCTATTTGTCACCGTCGCAAATCATGCATGGAGGGCGGAATACAACTATCCCATCCCGAACCGGTTGCTCGGAAGATATATGCTTACTTTATCCGTATTTGTTTGGTTGACGGCTTTGATCCTGTACAAGCAAGGAATTCGTTTATCTGTTCGAAAACGGATAATTACCGGGATCATAGCTTTTATGTTGGCGATAATCAGCTTTCAAATTTTCAATAATCCCTCCTGGATTATCCATAAATCCATCCTTTATTATTTTTTCGTGGATGGATACCTGCCTTCCCTTATTCCGCAGTATTTTTTTATTATCCTGATTTGTACTATCGGCTTATCGATATTCTGGGCTGCAATCAGGCAAATCACGGTTGGGACTTACTTCCTGGCTGGAGGTATTGCAGTCCTCCTTTTAGCTTCATTCCCGGCGTATTATCGAGAGATAGGTGACCATGGTCTTACGGGCAGGCATCTGGATGAGTTGATCCAATTTATTCAGAGTAAACCCAAAGGTGAGAACAGTACAGATCCGAAGACTATCTGGTTCAATCCCATAGATGAGATACCCTTGGAACGAGAATTCATCGTACGGGGAATATCTATTACCGAGAACATCGTAAAGAGATTAAACGGGAATCCAGCAGCTGCCTACAAATGTAAAACCAGGCTGATGATCCAGCAGGCGGATGGACACAGGTATGGGATTATCGAGAATATTGAGTCCTGCACCTACCCGGAAGACCAATGGTTGGCGCACTACTCAGTAAATCAGAGGTATTACGCGCTGGTTGAATTACCGGCGAACTAATTTCCCATTCACCCGAATCAGATTGCCCCCCGGAAGAAGATCGGTACAATAGAGAAAAACCTTGTTAAGAGATGCAGGCGAGAAGATGAATAATTCCACATTCCTGGTAATCCAGGTGCCAGCCTACAATGAAGAAGAATCCTTACCGGCGGTGTTGAACGAGATTCCCAGGTACATACCTGGTATCGAAAAGATCATCGTTCAGGTTATCGACGATGGTTCCCTGGACAATACTTCAGAGGTAGCATTGATGAATGGCGCAGATTATGTGATTCGTCATACCTCCAATCAGGGGCTGTCGCGGGCGTTCATGTCCGGTATCACACATGCCCTTCAACTAGGCGCAGATATCATCGTGAATACTGATGCAGATTGCCAATATCCAGGTGAACAAATTCAACAATTAGTTGAACCGATAATCCTGGGTAAGGCAGATATGGTGATCGGTGATCGTCAACCTGGAAAGAATCAGCATTTTCCAATTCATAAGCGGTTATTGCAGGTCATCGGAAGCTGGTTTGTCTCTATTCTCTCCGGGGGTAAGATAGCAGACGCTGCCAGCGGTTTTCGCGCGTATTCACGCTATGCCGCTCTCCGGATCCAGGTTTTTAACGAGTTTTCGTATACATTGGAAACGATCATTCAAAGTAAAAGAGAACACATTAAAATCGTGTATGTACCCATAAGGACGAATCCAGCATTACGTCCTTCCCGTTTGCATAAGGGAATATTTAATTTTCTTTACAAACAAGGGGGAACCATTATCCGCTCGATCGTTCTCTACCAACCCATCCGAGCTTCGGTTCTCATAGGAAGTCCTTTTGTTTTAGCTGGCCTGATTTTGATTGGCCGATTCCTTTGGGTGTATCTTACAGGGGGATCCGGGATCGCGCGATATATCCAATCTGTCTCCATTGGTGGTACGCTCTTATTATTCGGCTTCATGATATTTGTTGTGGGGTTTCTCGGTGATGCAATTCGTACGAATATGCGAATGCTACAGGAAACGCTGATTCGCTTGCGTAATTCAGAAACCAACCGGGCGAACCAAACTTTTGATAGTCTGACAGTCCTTACCCGGAATACGAAAGAAGCGGAAAAGTAGTCGCTCAGGTTGAATCGGTTTATTCCCTTTCGTTTTGGGAAGGTTGGGTAAAGCTGACAATTTTTGCGACCAGATCAGCCCAACCATAATCCACCGTAGCCATATCAATTAAACCAGCAGGGCAGGATTCAAGAGCTTGCTGTATGTCCTGTGCGAGTTTTTGCGGACCTTCAAGATCGGTGATGGTTACTCCTCTCCCTTCGAGTTTCACCAGCAGGTCATCTACAATATGACTGCTTACCAGAACGGGAGTACCGAATCCCAAAGCCAACTTGACGGCACCACTCTGAGTTCCTCCAATGTATGGCGCAACGAAAAGATCCACAGCCGAAAAATAGGCAGGCAGCGATTCGTTGGATGCATATCCAGGGTGAACGGTGATCATTTCGGTCAGGTTAAGATTTAGGATCTGTTTCCGATAATCCTCCAAAGATTCCCAAAATTCGCCGACGATGAGTAGATGGATGTTTTTATCTAAATGATGCAGAACTGCCATCGCATCTATGAGATGATTCAAACCTTTGTAGGGACGGACGATGCCAAAGAAGAGTAGAATCTTGCGATCATTGGGCAATCCAAGCTTGGCTCGGGCATTCGTTTGATCTATTCTCTTACCTGGGAACTGATCATAAATTGGATGGGATGACTTCCGGATATTGGATTTTGGAAGGATAGAGCACAGGCGATTTTCCTGAGTGGTAGTTTGGACAATAAAATTATCTGTTTGTCGAAGGGTTTCCTTCGTGATCCAACGGTCCCAGGGTTTGGCCTCGTGAGGAAGGACATTATGGATCAGAACGGCGGTATTAATATGGTTTTGCTTCAGTGTTCTCAAGAGAAAGCTAAAAGAAAAACCCCAAAATGTGGTCCACCAGGGAATGAGCACCAGATCTGGCTTGAATTGTTTTATTTTTTGGACGCATTTTACCCAGGTCCAGGGATAGAGCGGATCGAGTATGAATTGCGCCTCGGATCGGATTGGCTCTAAGCTGCTATCGCGATCAGTCTCACCCGGGTAAAGCCAGGACGGATATTGCCGTCGAAAGGAAAAGACCGAAACGGGGTATCCTTCAGTTACCAAATGATTGGCAAGATGACTGGTGTAATGGGATATACCTCCGCGAAATGGATATACTGGTCCAATCAAGGCGATACGGGGTTTGGTGATTTCCAAAATCGTCTCCGATTAGCGATCTTCGTTTCACTTCCAAATTTCAGTTGCGATTCGGTGTAGGATGCAATCTGTCGTTGATTATAGCAATCTTCTTTTGAAAACTCGAGTCAGGATGAAAACGATACCTCGCATAATGTTTACCTCCCCTGGCAGGTAGTAGTTTAGATACCAATTCAACGAATAATAAAAAAACTAACCTGATTTTTACGCATTTTCCTGAATATTTGAGTATATTAATTGATAAAGGGATTTCAATTATGAAACATGCAAGGATTAAAACTCCTATTCTGATACTTCTGTTATGCAGCCTTTTCCTTTTTTCACCGGTTGATCCGGTTTTCGCATCAACGGGATCACCGCAACCGAAATTCGATGACGGAGAAGAAACGGGATTCTGGCAACAGCTCTTGGACAATTTTTCGATTTCTAAGGTTTTGGATCTCTTTTTTGATTACATTGATGAGCAAGACCAGAAAATGGATGATTTCTTTATCAATTCGAAATTTTCTGAATCTGAAAAACAACAAATTGCCATCTACAGTGGTGGGAAGAGCCCGGCGGAATTGAGCGCACAATTCTGTTCCGATTCTTCGTCATCGGATGCACAACTGATGTTTTCGGATATTCGCCAAACCTACGCGGGAACTGAGACTGATCCCAAATCACCAATTCATCTGATCGAACTATTTGAAAAGATGGGCAGTTTCTGCGAATAATCTTATTTTGGATCGTGCATTAAATTTCGTCGAATAATATCTTTGATGGTTAATTGGTGTCGAGTTTCCAGTTGACTATTCATCATTTGCAGTTGTTTTCTGGGGGAGTAGAAAACCTCGCTCCAACCATATCCCGCGCAGGCGGTATCTGCAATGTAATTTCTATTTGAATCAGTTCCCCACCATTCACGATATTCCTGTTCTAGCTCGGGACGGATATGGAATTCAGGAATGTCAAAGTGGGCGGAATAATAGTAATCAGGTGGAAGCGCATTGAGCATAGTTTCGAAGACATGGACCCTGACGTTTGTGTTGTGATTTATCTCTGATCTTGCTATACGGCACAAGCCACGGATGGTTGCCAGCGGGGAAATCACTTCGATCTTATCCAGATATTCAAAGCGTTCTTTTACCCTGGCGATCACTTCCTTCATTACCAGTCCGCTTGCAATGCTATCTGCGAGAAATGCAACCGTGATGACGTCTCGCTGCGATTTGTCAAGGTCCTTGTCTTTGAAGATGGTCATCTCCACTTTTCGGTTATAAACCGGGACAGAGCTATCAAATACATGGTGCGCGTCGAGGATGACTTCATCGCAGTAATACCCATAATTTTCAAAAATAGCCTCGGCTACATGGTACTTCAATCCTTCCCGCGCAATCGGGAAGATGGCGATTTTCTGCTGTCCGATCGATCCTATCGTTTGTTTGATGGTAGGCGCACCGAAAATATCTTTTATGGCTTTGGCAATAAGTTTTGATCGCTCAGATCCCAGGCATAACTGACCCGGGAGGAGAATGGTTGAATGGTTGGAGACTTCCTCAGGTTGGATACCTATAATTTGTAGTTGATTTGGATCCACTTCACTGCTGCGTAAGTACATAAATGCGGAAGTAGCTTCAGTGTGATATAAGACGATCTCAAGGTTGGGATAGCCATCAATGCAGATCCGGGCGGGACGATAAAAACCGCTCCCCCAAGAGTTGTAGTGGAAGGGAAGCGGCTTGTCCAGTTCAAGAGTGCCTTTGACCTGGCTGAGATCTTCTTCAGAAAACGTAAATGGATAAGTGAATACTGGCATTCATACTCCTTAAGAGCGAACTTGTTGTTATCTCATCCGTGATGTCTTAAAGAGGCAAGACTAAATACTATTTAGGACCTGCCCTATCCATTGTATACCAAAGTCAAAAAGGTGGCTAATAAAACAACCCATTTTCGTCATCATTTTTTTTGTGAGTTAAATATGGATGCAGGAATTATGGTTAATAAATTGAGTCTACGGTTTTGGAGGTAACTGACACTTACCCTTTTACTGCACCGGCAGTTAATCCGCTTACGATGTAACGTTGGAAGAGTAGAGCGAGCAGAACAGGGGGCAAGGCAGCAATAATCCCACCTGCCATCATCGCATTGATGTCTGTTATATAACGACCAACAAATTCAGCCAGTGCCACCGGAACCGTTTTTGCAGTAAGACTACTGGTGAAAATTAAGGCATAAAAGAATTCGTCCCAGGATAATAAGAACACAAAAAGTGCAGTTGAAACCAATCCTGGCGACGAAATGGGAAGGATGATCTTAAACAGTGTTCCGAGACGTGAACATCCGTCGATTCGGGCAGCATCTTCCAATTCAATTGGGATGGTTTGAAAGAAAGCGGCGAGCAACCAGATGGCAAAGGGAAGGGAAAAACTGAGGTAGGTTAATATGAGGACGATCGGTTTATCAGTGATGCCAACGCGGGCAGCCAGGATGAATAATGGAATCACCAGGGATACTTCAGGTATCATCCGCGTACCGAGAATACTGACCAAAACCGATTGGTTGTAACGAAATGGTACTCGCGCCAGGGCGTATGCAGCCAAAGAACCGAAAAGCAAACAGATGACCGTAACCGAGGATGCGACTTTAAATGAGTTGAATAGGGTTATGGCTATCGTTCGAGAGACTTCTGAAGTGGCGCTGCCGGGAAGGAATATATCAATGTAATGCTTGAATGTCGGATGTTCTGGAAACCAATGGATTGGGACCGCAAGAAGTTCCAATCGGGTGGAAAGGCTGGCCGAAACCAGCCAAAGAATGGGGAAATAAATAAAAGCAAGCACCGGTAAAGTCAACAGGAACAAACCCAACTTTCGGAGAAATTTATTCTTCATGCTTTCCCTTCTTCGGTAGGTCTATATAAGAACCGAATATAGACGAACGCCATGAGAATGGTAAATATCGAGATCAGGAAAGATAAAGCGGCTCCACTGCCCAATTTCCCATAGGAGAATGTTTCAAGATAGGTTAAGAACGAAATCGTTACAGTCCCGAAGGCGGGTCCACCACCGGTAATGATGTAGACAATATCAAATACCCGAAACGCTTCAACGGTTCGGACTATCAAGACCACCAGGATTGCCGGACGGAGCAAAGGCAAACGGACATAGAGGAATCGCTGCCAGGCAGAAGCGCCATCGATCATTGCGGCTTCATCCAACTCTGCCGGCAGAGTTGCCAGGGCAGCCTGTAATACAAGCGCCACAAAAGGAATCACATGCCAAAGATCAGCCAGGATGACCAGATTCATCGCAGGAATCGGTTTGACCAGCCATGGGATGTATTTATCAATGATCCCTAATTGAAGAAGCAAGCCATTCAATGCCCCAAAATCCGCGCTATAGATCCAACGCCACATGGAACCGTTGACGATGGTTGGGAATGCCCAAGGAATGATCAGGCTGAAACGAAGGAACTGCCATCCGAAAGGACGGGTATTTATTATTTGGGCGATAACCAAACCCAGTGATAATTCCAGTATGACCGAGACCGCTGTAAAATATGCAGTTCGTCCGATGGTAGCCCAGAATACCGGGTCTCGAACCATTTCCAGGTAGTTGGATAGACCAACAAAAGTTCGTGGCTGATTGATACCTGAAGGCGCATTTAAAAAGCTCAAATAGAATGTGCTCAGGATCGGCTGGAGCGTGATCCCAAGGATGATGATCAAGCTGGGGGCTAGCAACAGCCAGGCAAAACGAATATCCTGCTGGCGAAGCGATAGATGCTTTGGTTTGCGATTAGTGAGAAGCATCGAATAATTCCTGATGTGTGGATATACTTCAATTGAAGTATATCCACACGATTCTACGTGACAATAGTATTATCTATTTTCCAGCCAATTCGGTCCACTTCAAGGCTACGGCATCGAGGGCGTCTTTCGGAGATTTCGCCCCGGTGAGTGCTTCTTGTAATGCCAATTGCAATCCAGTGGAACCTTCCATATAGTATGGGATGTTGGGACGAAGGACTGCATAAGCAAATTGTTCTTTGAATGCCGGAACGGTAACCGGATTAGAGCGGGTTGCCCCTTCCAATGTCTTAAGGTTTTCTCCCTCATAAGCGGAAGTCCAGATCGGTAATTGTTTGGAGGAATACTTCATCTGGACAGATTCACTCGTAAGGAATTCAACATACTTGTAGGCAGCATCTACATTCTTGGATGTCGCAGCGATGGAGAAACCACTGGAACCATCCACTGACGCGCTCTTGAGACTGCCAGCCATACTCTCGAAAACTGGGATAGTGGTAATTCCTACATTGCCGACCACTTGAGAAACAGAGCTATCGTAGTTGGATCCATCGTACATGAACAGCCAGTTGAGAGCGAATGCGGCTTTTCCAGAATTGAAGACGTTTACCACGTCACCTTCAAGGTCGGAGACGGAAGCTGGATTGGTTAGTCCATCGTCAATGGTTTGCTTCATCCAAGTTAGAGTGGCTACGCCTTTTTCATCATTGAAAACGGGTTTGCCAGTTTCATCCAGGAATTTTCCGCCATTGCCGTAGAGTAATGCGGTGAAGTCACAGATGGCAGCTTCTGCTTGCTTCCAGGACCAAACGATCGGATATTCGACTAATCCTTTATCCTTGATAGCTTTGGCCTGAAGGGCTAATTCTTCCCAGGTAGCAGGGGGTGAGTCAAAACCAGCCTGTTTTAAAATGTCCTTGTTATAAAAAAGGTATTTGGTGTCAAGTAACCATGGCAAACCATAGGCTTTTCCGTCCCGGGTAACCACATTCCAGGCGGTCGGGAAGATCTTACTTTTCATGTCTGGTGTGACTTTACTCGTCAGGTCTGCTAGATAACCAGCTTTGACCCATTCGTCATACCAAACCACATCGACCATGACCACATCATACGCTGGGGGTGTGGTCGCCATTCCTGTGACGAATTTATCATGAACATTTTCGTAAGGAACGTATGTCATTTCGATCTTGATATTCGGGTTGGCAGCCTCAAATTCCTTGGCTACTGCGTTCATGTCATCCACTGACATGGCGGCTTGGTCCATCGTCAGGACCTTCACAATGACAGGACCAGCAGCCTTTGGTTGGCAGCCGATCACACTAACTGCCAGAATAAGAACAAGCGCAAATAGGGTAAAACGATTGAACTGTCTCATAAATCTCTCCATTTGATCTATAGTAAGTTGATTTATTTGAATCCTGTTATTGGGCAAATATTTTCGTCTCCACCTCCTTGAGAATCATCAGGTGATTTTATGCACAACATAATAGTTGGATGTGTTATGTAATACATGGGAGATCGCCCCCATGACCGTTGCCTGGAGTCCAAGGTTTGATGCAACTAATTTTGGCGGGTTTGGGATCGCGGAATTGATCCGTTTAAGGATCGGCTCGATCATTATGGGAGCAGACCGTGCGAGCCCTCCACCGAGAACGATCAGATCGGGATCAAAGGAAACGGATAAATTGGCAATAGTGATCGCCAGATAATCTATGACTTCCAAAATGATCTTCCATGCCCATTCTTTCCCTTGCATGGCGGCGTCAAAAACATCATCCGCAAAATATGGTCCATTCTGGTTGAGATTGCTGGTTTCACCCAAATACTCTTTTGCTTTGGCAAGGATACCAGTACTGGATGCGATCGATTCCAAAGCACCGAATTCCTGATAATTCTTCCCCAGAAAACTACGGTCTGGTAACATACTCCCGATTTCTCCAGAAGCTTCTGATGACCCACGATACAGGGCACGATCAATGATGATCCCTGCCCCGATACCGTAACTAACGGCAACCAGGATCATATTGGTTGCGGTTTGTCCTGCGCCAAACCAAAGCTCCCCCAAGGCTGCGAGGTTAACATCATTGTCCACAGTAATGGGAAGAGAATAGGATTCACGTAATCGTTGCTTGAGTGGAAAATCGATCCAGCCCAGGGAAGGCGCCCAGCGGACTATTCCCTTTTGATGGAGGGTTACTCCCGGTGAGCCAACACCAATGCCTCGAACATTTCGGTTACCGAGATTTGGGCTTTTCAACAGAGTATCAATAATTCTGGTCAAACCCTGGTAGTTTTCCTCCGCGGTAAATCCTTTCCGATCCATGGTGATCTCATCAAGAACTTTCCCGCCGAGATTGGAAACAGCTCCATAGATGTGTTCTCCACCCATATCGACCCCGACTACCACATGTCCATCGCTATTGAAACTAAGTAAAGGTCGTCGCCGTCCGCCACTCCATTCGGTTGGACCCGGCTGATGGACGAATCCCTCCTGGATTAATTCGTCGGTAATTCGCACGACTGTTGACAGACTAATATCCAGGCGATCCGAAATTCCGGTTCTTGAGATAGGTCCTTCCCGCCGGATGATCTCTAGAATTGCCGAACGATTGATTTCTCGCATTGCCGATGCAGATATGGTAAGTGGATACATAGGTTTTATTGGATTGAATGTGTAGTGAGAATTATTGTTATGGTGATACTATTACTGTCATCATGCAAATATTATAAATACAACATTGATCAGAGTCAACTACCTTCTCTGGTAAATAATCGCTTTCAATCTACGAAATCAACAAATCTCAATTCATCTATCCAATTTATATCAAGAACCAGGTATTATAGAAAAGAGCCATGATCGAAGGATCACGGCTCTTGAGATTATTGATTCTCTTGCGGAGGAGGAAATTTTACTTCAACAGTCATTCCCCACTTCAAAACAGGATCAAAGTCGTTGAGTTTTATCCGAATCGTATAATAAATATCCCCACCTTGATTTACTGGCTCCAATCCGACGCGATCCACTATTCCTGAAAATGTTCGACCCGGAATAGCATCGGCAGTCATCTCAACAACCTGACCGATCTGAATATTCACTACATCCAGTTCAGAAAGATCTGTCGTTTCAACGTACCAATTTCGGGTATCGGCAACACCAATTGCCCATAAGTTTGGTGTAATCCACTCATTCATGGAGATATTGACATCGGTTACAATTCCGTCAAAAGGTGCCTTCAGGTCAAAATAGGAGAGATTTTGTTCCGCAGAACTTAGCAGAGTTTTTGCTGCCTGCAATCTTGCCTCAGCGATTTGGAATTTGTCCTTGTTTGGCTGATCCAATGAATTTTCATAATCTCGTTTTGCTTCAGCCTGGGTCTGAATCGCTTTGTCCAAGTCAGCTCTTTTTAGATCCCGTTTTTGGATGATCTCTTCCAGTTTTCGGACCGATTCGTTATAGTCTTCCTGGGCAGTTTCCAGATCATCCTTTGCGTTTTTTCGTTTTGAGCTGTCCTTATCCAGGTCTTTATATTTATCGAAATCTTTTTGCGCTTCGATCAGGTCAGCTTCAAAATCCTGGACATCCTTCTCTGCGTCCTCAATATCATCATCAATCTGGTCCAGATCCAGCTTCTCCCATTCTTCCTCTGCTTTTGCACGTTTTTTCTGTGCTTCGAGAAAAGCTGTCCATGCCTGTGCGTTCATTAATGGCGCCGTTCGGACGGTCTGGTCATAATCCTGTTGGGCTGAGACCAATTCCAGTTTGGCTGAAGCTAACGCTTGTTCAGCGTTTGAACGATCTCCAAGTTCGGCGAGTACCTGGCCTTTTTTAATGGTGTCACCTTCAGAAAAAAGTATTTTTGAGACCCGCCCCGAGGTTTGAAACGACAGATGGAGATCATCGTATGGCAGAATATGCCCTTCCGCAATAATGTCAGACGAGGATGGTTCGATAGTGCTCACACCTTGTAAATTTCCTTTTGGTGCGCACGCTGAAAGCAGACTTATCAACCCAACCGTAATCAAGGTGACTATAATTCTTTTCATTTTCATCTCCTTAAACCATTTCCATACCCCGATCAGAATATTATTCATATGCGAGCACTTCGCGGATGGTTAGTTTTGCCGCATTCCGTGCAGGAATAACACTGGCAATTGCCGACAGAACCAACACCAGACCCAACCAGAGTGCGTAGCCAGTCCAGGTAAAAAGTATATCAATCGGCGAATTAAAGACGGCTACACTGACAATCGTTGTTAGTAGATAAGTGATGGGAATCGACAATAACGCACCCAGTAACCAGGATAATCCGCCCACAACCGTACCTTCTATTATGACCATTTCCATTATTGCTTTGTCCACGGCACCAATGGACCGCATGATACCGATCTCTCTCGTTCTCTCCATGACATTCATACCCATTGCTCCCGCAAGCCCGATACTACCTACCGATGCGGTAAGTACAGCCATGATGAATAAAAAGGCAATCAAGATATCCAGACTTTCTGATGCGCTTTTCATTGTGGATGTGCCGGTTTTCGCTTCTTGCAGGTTATATCCATTATCCCGAAAGTATTGATCCAAACGATCACTTAATAGCTTTTGGGAGGCAGGGTCATGTTTTTCACTTCTTACCCTGTAAGAAAACGCCTGGTTGGATTGGTTCGATAAATGAGAAAGATATTCATAGGTCGAATATCCTATTGTTCCTTCCTGACTTACAAATTTAAATATACCAACCACCAGCCAATTGTCTTCCCTGCCAAAGACTTTCAAGCGGATTGTTTGACCAGGTAAAAGACCCGGGAATTTATCCCAGATATCATCGCTGATGGCAATGGATTTCTGGTCGCCAGGCTGTAACCATCGTCCTTGAATAAGTATAGGATCGACAAGTGTGCTTTTCTCCGGTGGGGCTAACATGGAGATATTATCCGCTGGCGACCCATCTGGATACTGTGCCTCCGCGTCAGCAAAGGTCCAGCCCTCCACATTAACTACTCCTGGTACTTTCATGGCCGCATTACGGATGTCATTTAACCGGTAAGGGTGTTCAAAATCCAATGAAACATCTGCAAGGAAATAATTGGAGATCTTGTCAATATAATCATGAAGAGTGACCCTGGCATTGAATACAGCGATGAAGATAGCTCCTCCCATCGTGAGAGTAAAAAGGGTCAGGACAAGCCTGCCTCTATGCCGGAATGTATTCCGTAGAGAAATCAGGAGAGGTCTAGGAAAATGAATTCCACGTTTTGAGGTTTGTTCGCGAAAGAAGTGGTCGATCCGATCGTAGAGCGAGAAGGATTTAGATTTGCGTTTTACGATCTCATCCCCGATCGTGTCATTCGATAATGCCCGGTGGACTGAAATCTGAGATCCGCGGAGTACAGGTAGTAGCCCCACCAGAATCGGTACAGCTAAACCGATCACAATTTGGATAAGTAGTGCGAAGGGGACAACTCGATACCCTAGCAAACGAAAGTTTAATTTATCTGCAATAAATTGCGCCAGACCGTATGCACCCTGACCGCCGAGTGGAATAGCGATTGCCAAAGCTAACAGGCTAAAACCGACGATCAGCGTTATATACAGTATGACCACCTGGTTTTGTCGTGCCCCGACTAATTTCATGACTCCAATATGCCGAATATGTTGGCTCAGCAAGGAGCTTAAGGTGTTGGCGATCAGAGAACTGCTGAGGAATAATATCAAAATTCCAAGCGCACCCAGAATGCCTAAAATAGCTTGTACGGTGGGAGCCATGGGATGTTCATTTGTTTTGGTTATATGCATCCGAATGACACTCACATCATTTTTCTCAATCTTGTCTTTTATTTGAGTAGCATCATCTCGGATCAATGTTTCGTCGTTTTGGCCATTATGTACTACGATCAATAGCCTGTTGTAAGTATCCGGTTGTTGCAAGTAAGTGAGTGTTTCCATTTTAATGAATGCAAGTGGAGGCGCAAGGAAATCTCCCGCTCCAGTGGCTTGATCCTGGACAATTCCAACGACCGGCATACTCTTGACAGTGCCATCTATTAACTGCAATTCAAGTGTGTCACCAACCTGGACAGGCAGATTTTCGAGCGCTTTTTTATCGAGTAAAATTTCTTTTTTGTCAGGATTACCATTTCCCTGTATGATTTCCCTCTGGTTGATAGCAGCTTTATCAAAATCTTTGATTGCGACCAGATTCAAAGTCGTCCAACTAGTTGAGCCAGGCTTGCGCACCCGGATATTGAAGATACGGCGTCCTTCCGCCGACTGTACCTGTTGAAGGTTTTCCACCATATCAATCAGGTCTTCACTGAATTCTGTTGTTCGCAGGTCGATGTTCTTTGGATTTGTCATTGAATAACTGGTACTCATATCATTCGAGATGATCTCATAAGCGCCAGCGATAACCCCAACGGAAAAAACACCGATGGCTATCGAAACCACGACCAAAAAAGTTCGCGTTTTATTGTCGAACAGATCGTGGATGACTTTTCTCCAGCGGGGTCGCATCATTTCTTCTTCCTTTGTTTTCTGTCAAGCGTAGAATCTTTAGAATCAGACCCACGGGAAAGCCGATTTTTTATTAAATGGTGAATGGCTTCTTCTGTTACAGAGGACTCCCGAATGACTTCCAGAAAGTCGTCGGACGGAAGTGCAGCGACCAAAACCGGAGTGTTACCTATTGCCCGGATACCGGCGATTGATTTTCCGCCACTTGTAAGCTCCATTTCACCAAAGAATTCACCCTTTTCCATCCGGGCAATTGGAGTAGATCTGCCATGTCTATCTTCGACCAGTACCTCTATCTCGCCTCTTTCGATAAGATACAGGTACTCCACATCCTTACCGGGTTTGATTATTATCTCTCCTGGCTGATAAGTGAAATGGTCCAGTTTTTTTGTAACCGCGAGCATTTGAGGATGATCCAATAAAGGTAGAGCTTTTGCAACCGTATCATTAATTAGTTCTCCGTCGGAAATGATCTTGGTGTGGGATGTTTTTTCCGTTAAAGACGGGTCATGTGTTACCATCACGATTGTTTTACCGTTCCTCACTAAATTTGAAAATAATTCAATGATCACATCAGCGGACTTACTGTCGAGATTTCCGGTTGGCTCATCTGCGACCAGGATTGGAGGATCGGTTGCCAAAGCCCTTGCGATCGCGGCGCTTTGCTGTTGACCTGTGGATACAGCCGCCGGTAGTTTATGTGCTTGTTTTTCCAACCCAACCATCTCCAACAAGTTCATGGCTTTGTTCGGTCGCTCATCAAAAGGATATAAGCCAATGTAGTCCATCGGCAGCATGACATTTTCCAGGATTGACAACATGGGAAGCAATTGAAAAAATTGGAAAACAATTCCCAGTGTTTTTCCTCGCCAGAATGCTCGTTGGCTTTCATTCATCGAATAAATATTTAGACCCTGGATTTTCACTTGCCCTTGTGTTGGATGATCGATTCCAGTGATCATATTGAGTAACGTCGATTTTCCGCTACCAGATTTACCAACAATGGCGACAAATTCACCATGATGGATATCCAGATGAATGTCTTTTAGTACTTCGAATTCACCGGCTGCGTTCTTATACGTCTTACCCACCTGCCGGAGTTGGATAATTGAAGGTGAAGTTTCTAGTGGAAAATTCGGTAAATGTTCCATTAGTGTTTTTTACTTTTGTCATGGTGATTAGAAGATCCAGCTTCTGTTGAATTGAGCATTCCATCGGTCAGATGGAGAATTCTGGAGAATCGCGGCGCGAGGCTGTTATCATGCGTTACCATGATGATTGTCTTTCCTTGAATGACCAATCGTTCGAATACATCGAAAATATAAGTCGCTGTTATGGAATCCAAACTTCCGGTTGGCTCATCTGCAACCAGAATAGGCGGATCATTCGCTAGCGCCCGGGCAATAGCGACTCGCTGCTGCTGACCACCGGAGATCGCGCCTGGTAATTTATTGGCATGGTCTTGCAGTTCGACCAAACGAAGTAATTCCAGCGCCCGCTCTTTACTTTCCTTTCGTTGAAATAATCCACATAAATCCATGGGTAAGGTAATATTCTCAACTAGAGTGAGCATCGGTAGTAGTTGAAACGTCTGATAAATGACACCGATATTTTTTCCACGCCAGAGGGCGAGTTCATTCTCGGTTAATGAGTGAATGGACACCTGGTGACTATTCGTATAGGCAATAACGGATCCAGATGTAAGATGATCAACACCGGTTATCATATTCAGCAAGGTAGATTTGCCAGCACCGGATTTCCCAATTATCCCGATATGATCACCGGCAAAAACAGAAAATGAAACATTATTTAACGCAATAAATCCCCCAGCTTCATTGGGGTAAACCTTTTGAACATTCTCAAGCTGAATTAGTATCGCCGGATCTCTTTTACCTCCAGAAATCAGAGTGAGACCAGGATTTTCGTTTTTCGACATACCCATTTTCGCATTCTATCTATCCAACAAAAATCGTACCATGAATACTCAGGTATGGGATGTATAAAAAGATAGATTGAATTCACATCTTTTACAGAACGCCTGGATTCATGTATTCCGAGATGATCCGGTCGTAAATCTTCATGTAATCCAAATCGATTTTTTGTCGACTTGGGTCAGCTGTGTACCATTCAATAATCTCTCGGGATCCCTGAGAAAATGGTATTTCTGCTTTGTATCCCGGAACAATTCGTTTTATCTTTGTGTTGTCAAAAATCACGCTATGAGATTTATCCCCTAGGAGACTCGAGCCCCAATGAGCATCATACTGATTGATGAAATCACTCGGAATGTAAATCGGATTATAGAATGTCCCTGCCGCTTTCGCGATCAGATCGTAGATTTGATTCCAGGTCAACCACTCATCCGAAGTTATATGAAATACATCGCCTATCGCCTGGGAATTCCCCAATAGACCGATAAAACCTTTTGCGAAATCTCGATGGTGCGTAAGGGTCCATAATGAAGTCCCATCACCATGGATAATGATGGGCAAACCCTTCTTCATTCTGTCGACAATCGACCAACCCCCATGAAATGGAAATAGGGTCTTGTCATAGGTGTGGGATGGACGCACCACCGTAATTGGGTATTTTTCTCTCCGGTATGAATCAAATAACAATTCCTCGCAGGCAATTTTATTCCTCGAATAATCCCAATAAGGATTGTCAAGGATGGTGGATTCTGTAATGGGCAGTGAAGCGGGAGGTTTTTGGTAAACGGATGCGGAACTGATAAAAATATATTGACCGGTTTGGCCACGAAATAAATCCAAATCGATCTGAACCTGATCGGGAGAGTATGCGACCCAATCAACAACGACATCAAATTTCTGTCCTTCAAGCAGCGCAGAGATGGAAGATGGATCACGGATGTCTCCCTGGAGCACCCTTGCCTGCGAAGGTGCTTGTCGAATGGAGGTACCCCGGTTGAGAAGGGTAAGATCCAAACCGCTGTCAACAGCCAGTTGACTGCAAGCTGAACTGATCGTGCCTGTCCCGCCTATAAATAATAGTTTTGTCATAATTCGTTATCCACCTATTCATTGTAATTATTAATTTGTCCTTTTACCAGACCATGGTAGAAAGTCTGTACTCAATAACCGGAAAAGAAATTATCCTTTCCGAATCGGTAAATAGCGTGTCACTTTTTCTCCGATTCAGCCCAATTTTTATTTGACTTGCATTCAATTCTTATATAATGTTTTTAGTTTTTAAGTATCGGTGGGCTATTTTTGTTGTTTCCCTGTTAATCCAATAATAGAACAAGCGGTAATGGTAGGTGATCGTCTCACTGCAGTAAGCATCAGGTTCGCAAGAATAGAATTCTTTTGTCCGCAGCGTAGAAGGAGAAAATTAACTCACCACAGCAGTCATTACTGAGTGACTTTAGTTAAAAGTAGACTAAGGCTTCTTCGGCTTTTCCTGTCTTTAATTCAAGCTAGAAGCCAACCATTTTGAAGGAGGACTTATGCCGCAGTCATTAAAAAATGCAGTTGAATATTCAGATCGTTGGTTAAAAATCATAAAGAAGCCGCAAGTTACAGAGGAGGAAGGCAAGCGAATAATCGATGAAAGTAAGAATAATTTTGCAGAGTACTTCAATCGAGGCTGGCTGGATTATCGTAAATCAGTCACTGAGGCTGGAGATTGGGCAGCCACCGAATGGACCGGGAAAGGTGCCATTTTCTATGATGTTCTAGGACGTGAATATATTGATTGTCTGGGTGGATATGGCATGATGGACCTTGGGTGGGGGCATCCCGAAATCGTGGAAGCTGTTGCAGCACAATTAAAACGTACTCCCATGCCAAGCCAGGAATTGGTGGATCCACTCCGCGGAGTTCTTGCCAATCTGATGGCTCAGATCACACCTGGCGACATCAAGTATAGTTTCTTCTGTGCCAGCGGAACTGAAGCCATTGAAGGCGCAATCAAACTGGCGAAGATGCATACCAAAAAGAATGGTTTCATTGTTGCGGTGAAAGCATTCCATGGAAAAACGATGGGCTCCCTCAGCATGATGGGAAAAGCTGATTATCGCACTCCACCGGGAACACTGTACGGCGGACCCGTGTATCATGTCCCATTCGGTGATTGGAAAGCCATTGAACAGCAGTTGGATATCTGCCAAAAAGTGGGTGTGGATATCGCCGCTGTCTTGCTGGAGCCAATCCAGGGAGAAGCGGGCGCGATCGTTCCACCGGATGATTTCTGGCCCAATGTCCGCGAAATCACCAAGAAGTATGGTGTCCTGCTCATTGCGGATGAGGTTCAGACGGGTATGGGACGGACCGGCAAGCTCTGGGGGCTGGATCATTGGAATGTTGTTCCCGACATTCTCGCTACCGCAAAATCACTTGGCGGAGGGGTCATGCCCATCAGCACCTTCTGCTCAACCGAAGAGATCTGGCAGTGCATGATGTTCCCCAATCCATTCATCCATACTACAACCACCGGCGGTGGAGCGCTTGCTTGCTCGGCTGCCATAGCTGCGATAAACGTCACCGTGCGCGAGAAATTGTGGGAAGTAGCTGCCATGAAGGGCGATTACATTATGCCGAAATTGAATGCCCTCAAAGAGAAATATCCCGGAATTCTCGCGAAAGTCACCGGCAAGGGTCTCTTGATCGGTATGCACTTCACAGATGGTGAGATCGGATACAAAGTTGCCTCCGGCTTATTCAAGCGCGGCGTCCTGGTTGCAGGGACTTTGATCAGCGCTGTAACTGTTCGTATTGAGCCGCCCCTCGTTATTACTATGGAACAGATCGATCAGGTACTCGGACGGATCGAAGAAGTATTTAAAGAAATTAGCTAGGATACAGGCAGTAAAAAAGTAAACCCGATGTTCAATTATAAGGAGGAAGGTCAAAATGGTTCTTGAGGGTTATCATTCTGCTTGGTTGGTGGTGACATTTATTGTCATCTTTTTCCTGGTCCGTCTGGCAGTCGGTATTTGGGCTGGCAGTAAAGTACAGAACAATACGGACTATATTGTTGCCGGACGCCGCTTGCCGATCTACATGGCTTCGGCATCTATCATGGCAACCTGGTTTGCTGCCGAAACACTAATGGGTGCTTCTGAAACAGCCTATGATTATGGTTTTCAGGGTGTTATCTTTGATCCATTCGGCGCGGCTATGTGCCTATTCCTCTCAGGTGTATTCTTTGTCCGATTGATGCGCCGGGCAAAATACCTGACGGTCGTGGATTTCTTCGAAAGAAGATACAACAAAACCATGACTGTTCTATCTGTGATTGCCCAGATGTTGACATACTTCTCCTGGACTGCGGCTCAGATCGTAGCAGGTGGTGCCATCGTGAATGGCTTATTCGGCATTGATCCTGCGATAGGAATGGTTGCGATCATTGTGGTTGTTGCTGCCTATACATCCCTGGGTGGCATGCTGGCCGATACCCTGCTCGATTTCTTCCAGATGTTCCTGACCGCAGGTGGGATCACACTTGTCTTCCTAAGCGTATTGAACGCGGTGGGAGGTTTCCCAGGTCTGTTTGAGGGAGCCGGTTCCACGTATGTGAACCAACCTTTCGCGTTATTACCTATCGCCGGGGAAGGTTACCTGGGATATACTGGTATCACTGGCTGGATGTACTGGCTGGCTGCCTGGATGGCAATCGGTCTCGGTTCGGTCGCCACGCAAGACTTGATGCAGCGATCCATGGCTGCTCGAAACCAGGCTACTTCTGTGTACGGGTCCTACGGCGCTGGCGTTCTTTACCTTTTCTTCGGGATCATGTCACCATTGATTGGTATCATGATGTTCAAATTACACCCGGGAATGGAGGATACCTCCTATCTGCTGGTGAAAGCCTCCATGGATTACCTGTCGCCAATACTTACGGCAATTTTCATTGCGGCATTAACTTCGGCATTGATGAGTACTTCCGATAGCTCCCTACTGGCAGGTGCATCTGCTTTCACAGAAAACTTGATTCCCATCATCACCGGTAAAAAACTGGAAGGGAAGCAGGCTCTCTGGGCGACCAGGATTATGGTTTGTGTGAATGGTGCGATCGGTCTATCCATCGCTCTTTGGGCACAAACGATTTACGAGCTCTCCATTCTTGCGTGGACGCTGTTGCTGGTGGGGTTGTTCGTGCCATTCTCGTTTGGCATGTACTGGAAGAAAGCTAACTCACCGGGTGCTGTCAGCGCATTCGTAGGTGGATTCCTCATCTGGGGGCTGGCGACCTGGTATTTCTTCAATTTCGGATTTGCCGGCCAATCCACAGCCGCTGTTTGTGAATTCACGGCTGATATGGGCGCATATAGCGATGCCTGGTGGTGCGCACTTTGGGATTCCGTTTATATTGGATCCTTTGTAGCATTCTTCTCATCACTGATCCTGATGATTGTGGTTTCCCTTGCAACCCAAAAATCCAATCCTCCACGAAAACTGACAGATTACTATGGTGTAGAATTGGATATGTCCCCGAAACTGAACTTCGGTTTCCTGCCGATCAAGGATGCTTTCAGAAAACTTCGACCTGACGAAAAGGACGAATAATCAACAAGTGGTAACAAAAAAAGGACAGGTGAAAACCTGTCCTTTTCGTATTTACCACATCGCTATCTACGGACCGGTCATTGCCGGATATCCATTCGAAAGCCATTCATTCATACCCCCTGCCATGCTGGTCGTGCGAGAGAAGCCGGCACTACGCAATATATCACGTGCCTGGGCACTCCGGTTCCCGGATCTGCAAACAACGACTATATTTTTATCGGTCGGTAATTCGGATAATCTGGTCGATAGGTCTCCAAGTGGTATCAGGGTCGCACCCGATATATGTCCCTGAGCCCATTCTTCTGGCTGGCGTACATCCAGAATAAATGACCCTTCATCTTTCATTGTTGCCGCTTGCTCAACGGAGACTTCCTGCGGAAGCGATACCTGGGGGGGTCGATCTACAGCATTAAGGAAGTATACGCCAGCAAGAATTGCAAGTACGAGGAGAATTCCAATGCCAATTAATGTATTTTTTCTGTTTGACTGATTTGATGTTTTCATGATTTTGTCCATAGTTTTGTATATATTATGATTGATGATCCTATGCGGGGAAAGTGACATTATTTATTCTTCTGCTCGTTCATTCTACTCCTTTTGCGTAACTTACAGCGCAGGTGGGTGTTTTCCTGACAAAGACACCATTCCATAAAATGATGGTGCCACACTCGAAATTATCTGCAGTGCTTCACTGCATCTCATACCCTGACGGGTAGTGCTCTCAACCAAGCGTAATCAAGGCTCCTGAGAACACCTGTTAAGCCAGGTGGAGTTTCATGTTGCCTATCGAAACCCGAGAGCCCTTCCTGTCAACAAAACGCAATGAGGAGACGACATGTCACAAATTAAAGCAATCGCAATTGTAGGTATGGGGGCTATTTTGCCGGATGCATTCAACGTGAATGCATTTTGGGAGAATATATTGCATAAAAAAGATTCCATTCGCGAAGTTCCTGGCAATCGCTGGAACGTGGATTATTACTTCAACCCAGATCCCAAAGCACCGGATAAGACCTATAGCAAAATTGGCGCCTGGGTGCAAGGCTACCAATTTGACCCATTTCAAGCTCACATTGCCATCCCGCCTAAAGTTCTGGCAGTCATGGACGAAGCCCAACAATGGGCTATCGCGGCTTGTTTGCAGGCGCTTCAAGATTACGGCTATCCACAGCGTCCTCTGAATCCGGAGCGGGTTGCAGTAATTCTGGGTAATGCGAATGCTGGGGAGAGTCATTATCGATCCACATTACGGATCTGCGCTCCCGAATATATTGGTGCGTTGGAATCAGTTGCAGAATTCCAATCACTTCCTGCCTCTGTTCGGGCTGCACTGAGTGATGGGATGAGGTCCAATATTCAATCAAAAATACCTGATATTACAGAAGATACCATGCCCGGGGAATTATCCAATATTATTGCCGGACGGGTAGCCAATGTGTTTAATTTTTCCGGCCCTAATTTTGTTACCGACGCCGCCTGTGCATCTTCATTGGCCGCCATGGAAACAGCGATGGAAGGATTGCTGAATCATAAATTCGATGCGGCAATAACCGGTGGAGTCGACCGTAATATGGGGCCAGAATCCTTCGTGAAATTCAGTAAGATCGGTGCGTTGAGCCCGGATGGATCCCGACCATATGCTGATGGCGCCAATGGATTCGTGATGGGTGAAGGTGCTGTCATCTTCCTTCTGAAACGATTAGAGGATGCCGAGGCGCAGGGTGATACGGTTTATGCGGTGATCAGGGGCGTAGGTGGCAGCAGCGATGGGAAAGGCAAAGGAATAACCGCGCCAAATCCCTTAGGTCAGCAACGTGCTCTCGAGCGTGCCTGGAAAGATTCTGGATTAGCTCCGGAATCGGTCTCTTTGATCGAAGGTCATGGTACCTCAACCAGAGTTGGCGATGTGGCAGAGGTTGGCAGTATGAATTCATTACTGGGCAATCTGGGGCTGCCGATCGGGTCGGTTGCCATCGGTTCTGTCAAATCCAATATTGGACATCTAAAAAGCGCCGCGGGGGCGGCTGGTGTTTTGAAGGTAGTTTTAGGGTTACACCATAAGACATTACCACCTTCAGCGAATTTTGAGAGACCAAACCCCGCAATTAATTTCGACCAACTGCCTTTTCGGGTAAACACGACAGCGATTCCCTGGGAAATTAAACCTGGTGAGACTCGTCGTGCCGGTGTTAGTTCGTTTGGTTTTGGCGGAACTAATTTCCATATGGTTATCGAAGAATACCTGCCTGGAATTCTCCAGGGAGAAAAATCCAGTTACCCATCCAGCACGATAGCAGAGAGAACAACCTTGCCCATCGAAACCACCACAATCACTACGGAAATAGTCCGTCCTGTTCCTCAGGAAACTGAATCCGTGGTCATGTCTTCCGCCAAACTCGAAGAAATTCAGGCGTATGTCCTGAAAGCCGTCTCGGAAAAGACAGGCTATCCATCCGAAATGCTGGATATGGATTTGGATCTGGAAGCAGACCTGGGAATTGATACTGTCAAGCAAGCGGAATTATTCGCAATGATCCGAACAAATTATGGGATCCCCCGAAAGGAAGACTTACGGCTAACGGACTATAACACGCTAACTAAAGTGGTCGGATTCGTTACAGAAGCCTTATCTTCGAATAACGATGGTCTCCCTTCGAAAATCTCATCGAGTACCGTACCGGATGTGAAATTGGAAGCAGCCACACCAATTGCTCAAAACATAACCGAAGCACAGGAAAAGCTGAAACCATACCAGGGATTAATGTTCTTATCTGCCGATTCGGTTAGAGAGCTTGCCAGCCAGGTTGAACAGACTCTGACGAATGTAAAAATTGGCCAACTCCCTGAAAGCGTTTGTCCGTCCCCACAAGCTCTGGCGAAAATGGAACGTTTGGCGATTGACTATGCTGATTCGGTTGAACTACTCAAGAAGTTGGAGAAAGTTTCAGCCGCATTTGCGAACGAAAAGCCGGGTGTCTGGCCTGCGCTCCAGGGTCAGGGCGTCTTCAGGGGAAGTGGTAAACACGCCAAGGTAGCTTTTATGTTCCCGGGTCAGGGATCACAATATGTCAACATGTTGAAAGATCTGCATGAAACGGAACCTGTGGTTGTCGAGACGTTTGCTGAAGCGGACCGGGTAATGACACCCATATTCGGGAAACCATTGACAAGCTACATCTATGTGGATGGTGATGATGAATCAATCGCTCAGGCGGAAAAGAACCTGAAGGATACGACCATCACTCAGCCAGCTATGTTGACCGCCAACGTAGCCTTATTACGGGTATTACAAAAATATGGGATCAATCCGGATGTTGTGATAGGTCATAGCCTGGGCGAATATGCCGCGCTGGTTGCTGCAGGAGTGCTTACTTTTTCAGAGGCGCTCCAGGTTGTCAGCGTTCGGGGTAGAGAAATGGCGAAAGTCAGTATGGCTGACAACGGCTGTATGGCTGCCGTTTCTGCGCCATTGGATAAAGTGGAAACTATCCTTCAGACCATCGATGGGTATGTCGTCCTCGCTAATATCAATAGTCCAGTTCAATCGGTGATCGGTGGAGCGACTGCCGCGGTGGATCAGGCATTAATCGCCTTCCAGGAAGCCGGTTTCCAGGCTGTCAAGATCCCGGTCTCACATGCTTTCCACACTCAGATCGTGGCGCCGGCCAGTGGACCGATGATGCAGGTGATCGAGCGCATGGACGTCCAAACACCGCAACTACCGATCATCGCCAATGTAACAGGCGAATTGTATCCAACTTCAAAAGCGGAAATCGTATCCATCCTGGGTGCTCAGGTCGCTTCTCCGGTTCAGATGGTGAAGAGTATGCAAACCTTGTACTCGATGGGCGTCCGTATATTTGTGGAAGTCGGACCGAAACGGGTGCTGAATGCTCTGGCTACCGATAATTTAAAAGACCGATCAGATGTTACCATCCTGGCGACTAATCATCCGCGAAAAGGTGGAAAAGCAAGTTTCAATGAAGCCTTGTGTGGTTTATACGCGGCAGGAGTGGGTGCCGCCGAATTGGAGCATCCAATTGTTGCTACTCAACCTGTGGTCGCATCTTCCACTCCCCTTTCAAACATCAAACCAGTAGCAACCATGACTGGATCGGTCGTGGTAACCGGCGCGGGGTTGGGTTTACCAGGTAGGGGCAACAAAGTATTTGACGATCAGAATATTCAGCGTCTCATGAATGGTGAGATGATGATCGAAGCGTTGGATACCGACGTTCGCGAAGGGATCCTGGATAAGAGAGTGACCCGTCTCGTTAAGAGCGATGCCGGTGCGGTTATGGAGGAGATCACCGATCTTGACCAAACCCTGAAGCTGAGCGGTCAACGTGGTGATTTTGATCTGGTTCGTGATTTCGGAGTTCCAGCCGAACGGGTGGATTCGCTGGATATTTCAACCCAACTCGCTATCGCAGCGGGGATCGATGCGTTGAAAGATGCCGGGATTCCGTTGGTCATGAATTACCGGAAAACCAGTAAAGGTACTCTTTTACCGGATCGACTTAAATTACCCGAATCGCTTCAGGATGAAACAGGCATTGTCTTTTGTTCAGCTTTTCCAGGCTTGAATCGAATTATAGAAGAGTCAAACCAATATACAACTCACCAAACCTTGTCAAAGCAATTGGAAGAAGTGAAATCCATCCGGGATCTGATCCTGCAATTAAACCCATCTGGGCAGACCGAGTTAATAAATGATCTGGATCGTCGTCGACTGGTTTTGGAAGACTCTTTAAACCAACTCGATTATCACTTCGACCGGCGCTACATTTTCCGAATTTTATCCATGGGGCATTCCCAGTTCGCTGAATACATCGGCGCGCGGGGACCAGTCACCCATGTAAATGCAGCCTGTGCCACAACCACGCATGGGGTAGCCATCGCGGAAGATCTGATCCGCTCTGGTAGATGCCGACGAATGATTGTTATTGCTGGTGATGATGTTACAAACCCGAATCTGGTGCCATGGATCGGAACAAGTCTATTCGCCAGCGGAGCAGCCACTACCGAAGGAAATGTTCGCATGGCTGCGATCCCCTTTGATCGTCGTCGTAATGGGATGATTATGGGAATGGGCGCTGCAGCTCTTGTGATTGAAAGTGAAGACGCAGCTCGTGAGCGGGGCGTCCGGGCAATCTGCGAAATTATATCTTCACAAATTGCCAACAGTGCTTTCCACGGCACCCGGCTGGACATTTCCCATGTAAGCGATGTGATGAATCGGCTAGTTCGGGTAGCGGAAGAGCGGTTCGGAATGGATCGTAGAGAAGCTGCCGGAAAAATGGTTTTCATCTCCCACGAAACATACACGCCTGCGAGAGGCGGCAGTGCTTCTGCAGAGATCCATGCACTGCGGAACACATTCCACCAGAATGCAGATCAGGTCGTAATAGCGAATACAAAAGGCTTCACCGGTCATGCGATGGGCGTTGGTATAGAAGACGTGATTGCCGTCAAATCGCTCGAACTTGGTATGGTTCCTCCCATCGCTCATATTCAGGATGGCTTTGAACCAGACCCGGAATTGGGTAACTTGAACCTATCCAAGGGTGGTAAATATCCCATTGAGTACGCGTTACGTTTGGGCGCAGGTTTCGGCTCGCAGATCGCGATGACTTTATATCGCAAAACACCAGGTGAGGGAATCAGGATACAGAAAGACCGCTATCAAAGTTGGTTGGATAAAGTAACCGGCTATAACTCTACTGAACTGGAAGTTGTCCAACGAACACTGCGCGTTCGAAACCAGGGAGTGCCACAGCATAACCCGTCAGTCACCAATTGGCAGTACGGGGAACTCCCTGCCACATGGACGACTGAAGCGCCTTCGAATAACATTCAGAGAATGGAAGAAATTGTTCCAGTTAGTACTCAAACGGAAATCCCAACCGTTGCAACACAGACTTCATCTGTTCAAACCGGAACCACAGGAATAGATGACGAAGAAGTGAAAAACTATGTCCTCTCCGTTGTGAGCGAAAAGACTGGTTATCCAGTAGAGATGCTTGACCTCGAGCTGGATCTGGAAGCGGATCTGGGTGTGGATACCGTGAAGCAAGCGGAGTTATTCGCAACCATCCGGACCCACTATGGAATTCCCCGCAGAGAAGATCTGAGATTATCCGAGTACAACACGTTGACTAAAGTGATCGGTTTTGTCACCTCAAATCAATTGGGTGATGCAGTATCAATGAATGATCAGGTATCACCCGAGGTGTCACCCGTGATTGAAATGCGCCAGGAGCCGTCTGTTGTTTTGGCTCCAGAAACGCAACAGGTCATCGCTCGTGTCTCAAACGGTGAAGACGAAGCGATTGAAGCGTATGTTCTATCCGCAGTGAGCGAAAAGACGGGTTATCCCACCGAGATGCTTGATATGGAACTGGATCTGGAAGCAGACCTTGGGATCGACACTGTCAAGCAGGCAGAATTGTTCGCGGCGATCCGGACCCATTATGGTATTCCCCGTCGTGAGGATCTGCGTTTATCTGACTACAACACATTGCAAAAAGTCGTTGCATTTGTCCGGGATGGTTTAGACGCACAACAGGCGGTTCAAATAGAAGCCAGCGTAGTTCCATCTTTCCCACAAACGGATTCGGCTGAAGATCAGCAGACATTACTAACTCAAATCTCACGGCGTGTTCCGGCTCCGGTCCTGCGTCCGCGATTGGATCTTTGCCTTCCGACCTCTCTCACCTTGGATCAAAATTCTGAGGTGGTAGTGATAGCTTCGCCTGACAAATTGACCGAAGCGCTGAACAAACAGTTAACCAAACTTAAAGTATCGGTTAGAGTATGCACCCCCGCTCAGGCGCTGGAAAAACTAACGAGCCTCCAGAATGAAAAAGCGATCGATGGTATTTACTTTCTGAGTTCTGATCTGAGTCAGGAATCGATTGATAGTTCTGCCAGATCCATCGAGCCTCTTTTCCACGCGCTTAAGATGTTGCCTTCATTGAAATATCTGATCGCAGCAACCCGGATGGGAGGATTCTTCGGATTTGCCGGAGAGTGCAACCACCCATTGGATGGATTGGTAACCGGTTTCGTTAAAGCGATGGGCAGGGAGCGAGATCAGTTGTTTACAAAAGTGGTTGACCTAGATCTCAAATCATCGGCGAAGTCCCAGGCGGAACGATTGATCGGTGAAACCTTGTCTGATCCTGGAATTGTTGAAGTGGGCATGGATGGACAATTACGCTTTGGTATATCACTTAAAGAAATCGAGTTAGGGGGGACAGTCTCTCCATTGGAGCAAGGCAGCACCTTTATCGTAACCGGTGGAACGGCGGGAATTGTTGCACCGATCGTTATGGATCTGGCGAAAGCGACCAGGGGAACTTTCCACTTGCTTGGTCGTACCCAATTGGTGGATGCAAATGATCCGCGGATTGCTCTGCTAAAGGAAGATCCAGACGCCCTCCGAAAACAGATCATGGAATCCATAACAAAAGCCGGGCAGAAACCGACTCCCGTCCTTGTGGAGCAGCAGATAAAATCCCTGCAACGAGCGGTAGGGATGACAGATCTGCTTCACCAGGTGCGAAACGTGGGTGGGTTTGCGGTCTATCACATTTGTGATGTAACGTCGCCGGTCGATGTGAAACGGACTTTGGATGAGATCCTTCATGCATCCGCCCGAATTGATGTCTTTATTCACGCGGCAGGTATGGATAAAAGCCGAAAATTGGAAACCAAATCGGTGGACGAATTCAGACAGGTTATCGCCGCCAAGGTGGATAGTTTCCACTTGATGTTCAATGAGTTGAAACAACGCAACCAAATCCCTGGTCGGGTGATGACTTTCTCTTCCGTTGCAGGCAGATTTGGTAATAGCGGGCAAGCAGACTACTCAGCTGCGAACGATGCGCTCAATAAGTACATGCTTCATCTTCAAACCGAATATCCCCAGACAAAATGGATCTCCATCGATTGGGGTGCCTGGTCTGAAGTTGGGATGGCAAGCAGGGGCAATATCCCAACCCTGATGTCAATGGCAGGAATTGAAATGATCCCACCTGCCCAGGCTGCTCCGCTGGTCCGTCGCGAGTTGGAATCGGGATTCTCGGGTGAGGTAATTCTGGCTGGTTCGCTCGGACAAATGGAATCAGATTGGATGGAAAGATCAGGTGTAAACATTGAAAAGTCCGATGCTGCTCTGCGGGAAGGCACACCGATCTACACGATGCTCAGCCACCTGACCGCGTATGATAATAATGGTGAAATTCACCTGGAAACAGACCTTGATCCAAAAGACCATCCATTCTTGAGGGATCATGCATTGAATGGCGTGCCGGTTTTGCCAGGTGTCATTGGAATTGAAGGATTTGCATTGGCAGCAAAGCATATTGCTTCTGTCCTCGCGGTTTCACATGGCAGGTTCGATGTCACTTCTTTGGAAGATATCCACTTCCATGCGCCATTCAAGTTTTATCGAAATCAACCCCGACATGTATCCTGGAAAGCAAGCTGCGTGCGGGAATCGACTGGCCTGGTTGTATACGCGAAGCTGGAATCCACGCTTGAATTTCGCAGCCGAAAACCGGAAAAAGTCCTCCACTTTTCGGGAAAAGTTCTGATTTCTGAAGAAAAGGCAATTCAGCACACGGCTGGAATACCACCCGCGTGGTTGGAAAAAGAGGTTATTTGCTCAGAAGACATCTATAAACTCTATTTCCATGGTCCTTCGTTCCAGGTGTTGGATTGCGCACAACGATCCGGCGATGTCGTTCTTGGAAGGCTTCGGGCAAACCTGCTACCTATCAGCAACGGGAATCAGCAAACGATCAGTAGACCAATTCTGGTGGAGCTATGTTTCCAGACGGCAGGTCTCTGGGAAGCCGGGTCGACCGGGATCATTTCATTACCCCAATCGATAGAAAGCCTGACCCTCTTCCGTCAGGATGATCAAGGCGGAGAAATTTACGCGGAAGTACGGCCAAATGAACAGGAAGACCAATTGAGCTTTGACGCCAGAGTGGTTGATTCCGCTGGAAATGTGTATCTTGAGTTGAAAAATTATCGGACCGCAGCATTGCCTTATTCGGCCGAACGATCTCTGGTGGAACCACTCCAGGTATTGTTGAACTAACCAAATGATAGAAGTTGGGAGGGGATTCCCTCCCCCTCCCAACCAGGATTCCAATATGCGAGATATCTTTTGGATGGTTGAATCCATTCCAGCCATCCTCCAGGATGGGCAGGATGTTGACATTCGTCGGTATCTATCTCCCGATGAGATACAAACCCTTAATGGTCTGACAATTGAGAAACGCCGGCGGGAATGGCTGGCGGGAAGGATCGCGGTCAAGCAACTCTATACAACGCTGAATGAAACAGGCGGTGGGAAGTCATCTTATTCGGTGGAGCGGGAGCCGTCTGGCGCGCCATATCTAACTCGAAATGGTAGCCGAATCTCTGGAATGATCTCGATCAGTCATAGTCACGGTCTGGCAGCGGTTTGTTATGCTCCCGATTATATGCGCATAGGCATAGATATCGAAGAAGTTACGAACCGGGATGGAGCATTCCTCAGCGATTATTTTACAGATCAGGAAAAGGCATGGGTGCTGTCAGGCGAATCCGGAAACCCGAATCTACAGTTGAACCTCATTTGGAGCGCAAAAGAAAGTATCCTGAAATGCCTTGCAAGTGGATTGGGGACGGACCCTTTGCGAGTGGAGATCAAAAGATCCTCCGTTGGTCACCAATCCAACAGTTGGCAACAGTTGCAGGGCAGAAGCCATACCGCATTGGGATTACAAGATTGGCAGCTTTCCTGGAGAACCTGGCAAGATTCAGTCCTTACACTCTGTTTCCCTCCAGAAATTCAAGGAAAGCTGCACGAAGTCTTATTTTCAGGTATCCGTTAATTGGGTTTATAGCGTCGAAATTTCGCGGGGATGGATATTCCGGAATTTTCCACAGATCGCACTCGATACAGATAAGCTGCTCCCTGCAAAATCTCCCTGGCAACATCGACAACCTTTCGGTTCGCAGCCATTTCCAGGCTTGATCCTTTCACCCAATCATTGAATGCGCCCATGGCAGGACCGCACCAGATCTGGTAGTCCATCTCCCGTCCGACTTCGCCTTTATTCGACCAGCGCGAGGATAAACCAAGATACCAACGGAACACCAGCGCCATTTTATCTTTGGGATTCTGGTTCGCGCGTTCGATCTGGCGCGGATCCCGTTGGCTGAAGAATACTTCACAGGCATTCCAAACTTCCTCAAATGTCATCTTGAAAACAGTCTTTTCCTGTTTTTCCCGTTCGGCGAAAGGAATGCTTTCCAACGAGTCGTACCTGGAATATAGCTCATACAGCTTCTGTGCCCTCATGGCAAACATGGTTCCTCGTTTTAATACTTGTACTTTCACACCCATCTCGAACATATCACTCGCGGGCGCCATGGTCACATCGGTCATTTCAGCCTGTGCAAGGAGGGAGCGGGTGTGATCAGATGTGCCGCTTTCGATGCACGACTGGTTGACCGAACCGGTTGTTATGTAGGCAGCACCCATCATGAATGCTGCCAGAGCAGATTCGGGCGTAGCGATCCCACCCGCAGCGCCAATTCGGACAGGTGTGCGATATGGATTCAACGCTTGAATTTCATCTCGAAGATTTAGGATGGCTGGAAAGACGGAAACCAATGGTCTGTTGTCGGTGTGTCCACCAGAATCCGCCTCGACGGTGATGTCATCTGCCATGGCTATTTCTTGCGACAGGTCCGCCTGCTCCCGGGTGATTTTTCCTTCTTCTACTAATCGCTGGACGATATCTGCTGGAGCCGGCTCCAGGAATTGTTTGGCCACTTCCTTGCGGGATACTTTACCGATCACATGATGATCGGAGAGGATAGTCCCATCCGGTTGACGATGCAAACCGGAAACCCGATACCAAACCAAATTTGGGGTCAGGGCGATATATGCCGAAGCTTCGACTACTGGTATTTGATATCGGATAAATAATTCCACTGCCTTGTGTTCAAGCGCAGGCTCATTGGGACTATTCAACAGGTTGAAAGCGTAGGGTTTCGATCCCAGATCTGACTGGATCTTCTGAATTGCCTGTTCGATTCGTTCAGGTAACAGACCGCCCGAGCCGAAAGAACCCATCAACCCCGCATGACCCAGCGAGATGATCATTTCTTCTGATGAGATCGCATTGGCCATCGCCCCGGCATAATAACAATATTGGGTGTTATACATCGTTTTAAAGGTTGGATCCCCTACCGTATTAACGGTTAGGGGAGGAAGATAAGCTACGATCTCTTGAGTGGACGGCGACTGGGCAGATGCGATAATCCCATCATCCTGTTTAAATATCCAAACTGGATGGCTTGTTGGAGTTAAGGCAATTCGATATTGATCATCTGAAGATAAGGTATACCTCTTTTGTATGGTCTGCCCTTCAGTTTCGGCAGGATTGATCGGGCTAAGGATCTTTTCAAGGTTATCCAATTGATCTGGCTTCATTGCGAGTACCTCTCCTATTGAGTATATGATAGTTAACCCGCTTTGAAACCACTAGATGCGTCTTTCAGGGATGTGTGATCTCAGATTCAATGGTCACTGATACAGGTTCCCGCAGGGATTGAGCAGTATGGCACCCACGTTCTGCATGCTGGATGAGGGAATTAATCGCCTCTTCGGGAGATGGACTACTCACTTTGACCTTATAGATAACTTGTTGAAAAGCTGCTCCCGGACCAGGTAAGTTATATTTTTCTGAATCGTCAAATTGGGCTCGCAAATCGATACTTGTATCCCATAATTCCACTTGATAGAGTGGTGCAAACTGCACCATTTGGGAGAGAAGTCAGAATGCAGCCCCGATCAAAAAATATTCCAAGGGACTGGGCGCTTTGTCTTCACCTCCCCGCTCAGGCGGTTCATCACAGGCAAAGTTAAATCGTCCTGTCCTCCCCTCCAGATAGGCATTCTCGACCAATTTCGCCGTTGCCCTGAGGGTTACAACGTGACTACCGGCTTTTTCTCTTAACTCATAGCCTTTGTCGAATGCGATTTTAATCCGGTCCGCATCGATCCGATTATGTGGATCTTCCTTCATTTTTTATCCTTATGTTTACAGTGTAATTAGTGGATTGGGTCATGACCAATACTAATTTCCAGGTAGAAATCCATCATTCAATCAGCTTTAGTATATATCCAAGCCTCAAGAATTATCCGGCGGACTTCTCGACAACAGCAAATATTGATCCTGGTTTTTGGGTAATTTTAATAGACACTTCAGGTATTGCCGTATACAATATTACAAATAGAATTGATTATTTCGCTTCAGTATGGAGTAGGTTATTAATGGATCTTTATTTTACAAACCAATTATGATCCCACAAAAACCTTCCAGCCGAACCATTGCCGATACTCAAACAATTTATCGTAAAGCGATCCTGCAGATCATTGTGGTTGCTTCCCTTATCGCAATCGGAATTCTGGCTGTGTTTTATTTACTGACAAGGCAAATAATTCAAACCGAAGAGTTACAAACGAAAACCGCCCTTATCCAACTTGTAACCATCGCGAAAACATCAATAGACCCGATTCTCGCCAGGGTTAAAGATGGCTCCATTACGGTCGAGCAAGGTCAAATGGAATCCCGGGCAATAATACGGCGCATGGTATATCAAGATTCGTATGGTGCCAATTATATTTTTATGAGCACCTATGACGGAATAATGCTCGTGCAACCCTTTTCTCCGGAACTTGAAGGAAGTAATCAGATAAATTTGACAGATATTTATGGAAAATATATTATCCAATCGCTTATTAAATCGGCTGAATTATATCCATCCGGTGGTTTTGTCGATTATTACTTTCCGCCGCCAAATTCTACAAAAGCTGAACAGAAAATATCATACGTGGTGGGATTACCGGAGATCAATGCTTATATTGGTGCAGGAATTTATCCTTCCCAATCCTACCGCCAGCAGCAATCCCAATTAGTAATCCTGGGCGTGATCTCGGTCTTGTTATTGGGTCTGCTCTCAATTCTAACAGTACAGTCCGTTAATCGAATCAAAGATTACAGTGATTCGATTCTGAAACAAAAGAAAGCAGAGCAAAATCTTTCCACAGTGTTTAATTCTACACATGATGCCATTTTGGTTCATGATCAAGTTGGAAAGATCATTGCAGCGAATGTCTCAACTCTGCAGATGTACCACCTCACCCTGGATCAGCTTACTGGAATGACAATCATGGATATCAGCGCGCCGGATAGTGAGCAGCGATATGTACTGGAAGATATCTGGTGCCAGGTACTTGCGGGTAAAAATTTGATGATCGAATGGATCAGTATCCGTCCGGATGATAAAGTCCGGATGACCGTTGAAGCCACATTGAGTAGAATCGTCTGGAATGATAACCAGAATATTCTGGCTGTTTTTAGGGATATAACAGATCGGATCAAAATTCAGGCAGACATCGAGAAAAATGAGTGGTTACTTGAATATGCCCAATCTTTATCCCACATTGGTCATTTTTATTATGATGTGTCAACCAGACAAATAACCTGGTCTAAAGAACTCTTTCACATTTTCGGATTGGAACCCCAGACTGATCCGCCTTCAAATGTACTTCCGCCATTAAATTCGATTAGTGGTGTAGAAGTAGATGGACAACAGACTATGGTTGAGAATCGTGGAGAAGAAGGGACGATCACAACCAGGAATAAAATAGTGAGAGCGGATGGGGAAGAGAGAGAAGTACTGATCATTATGGATAGCATTAAGGATCAGAAAAATGTGATTGTCGCGTATGTGGGCTCGGTACAGGACATGACGGCAATATTGCACGACTTCAGTTCCCTCCATAGTAGGGCAACATAGATAATATTTGGCAAACCTCAAAAGTCCGCCATTTCGATAATTGACTCGTCCTCCGAGCTGATATATACTAGTCTATAGACAAGTATATATCAGTTATTTTTGACTATACATGACAACATCTCCCCGGCCTATTTACTCTCAGATCATAGAATCACTTGTTCAATCCATTGAACGAGGAGATTATCAACCCGGTCAACAGCTCCCAACTCAACGTGAGCTCTGTGAGCAATACCATGCCAGTCTGATGACCATGCGAAAAGCTCTCGATGAATTACTTAGGTTGGGTGTAATTCGTTCGATCCCTGGGAAAGGGATCTATGTAAATACTGGAAAAAAAGAATCTGAATATGGTTCCCTCGAAGGATTTGAAAGCCAGTTGGCCAGGTTGGGAATGGTGCCATTAACTAAAACTCTGGAAGCAATGCTGATTTCCGCGCCTACAGTCATCGCCCATATTCTCCACATCGAACCAGGATCCAAGGTCGTTTACCTGCGCCGATTGAGATACGCTGATGGCAAGCCTTTCTCATTATATAAGGTGTATGTGCCTCATTATCTTTGCCTGGGCATTTTGGACAAAGGCTTGGCTGAAAAATCATTATTTGAGACATTAAAACTGGAATACGGTTTGCGATTGGTGGGAAGCAGAAATACGGTCTCTGCCATCCTGCCAGATGAAGAAGCGGTTCGTCTATTGGAATTGAAAGAACCGGTTGCGCTCCTCCTCCGAGAGCAGGTGACTTTTCTTGAATCAGGTGAGATCATCGAATACAGTGTGAACCAATCAAGAGGCGATATTTATTGCGTCCGTTACGATGAGGGTCAAATATTCCAAACGAGTAAATAGGTTTGTCTTCAATCGATACAGTGTAAAGGAGGTGGTTAGTAGTCAATATTTTTTGGGTTTGAAGTCTACTACGTTAAAAATGGAGAGGAAACGAGAATGAACATAAAAAAATGGTTTTATCTGGTCACTTTGGTTGTTTTGGTAGTTGGTGCCGTTAGCTGCACTCCCGCGGCGCCGGTCGAACCTGCCGCTCCTGCTGAACCTGTTGCGCCAGCGGCACCTGCAGCTCCCGCTGCTCCCGCTGCTCCTGCTGCCCCAGCAGCTCCTGCCGAGGTCACAACACTAAAAGTTTGGGATAATTTTACCCGCCCAGCCGAGATGGAAATTATGGACGAATTGGTTGCCCGGTTTGAGGCGGATCATCCAAACGTGAAAATCGTTCGCGAAGCGAAAACCATGGATGACCTCAAAGCAACTGAAGCCCTCGCTTTGAAAAGCGACGAAAGCCCAGATGTGGCAATGATCAACCAGGGTGAATCGGATATGGGTGCCTTTGTCAAAGCCGGTTTGTTAGTTCCCATGAATGCATACGCAGAAAAATTTGGCTGGTTTGAGAAATTCCCACAGAGCCTTGTCCGTTTAAATAGCTGGTCGAAAGACGGCAGCAAGATGGGCGAGGGTGATTTCTATGGCATCCCCCTGCAGGCTGAATTGATAGGTGTATATTATCGGAAGGATATCTTCCAGAAATACAATATTGCCGTACCGACCACCTTTGCTGAGTTTGAAGCAGCGCTCGAAACCCTCAAGACCAATAATGAAACACCCATCATCTTCGGTAACCTGGATGGCTGGCCAGCGATCCACACATTCAGCGAACTGCAGAATGTGATGCAGGGAAGCCGCGAATGGTACGATGAATTCATGTTCAACACCGGCAAGGTGACTTTTGAAACTCCGGAGAACTTGAATGCGGCTGTAACAATGAAGAAATGGGCGGATAGCGGTGTGTTCATGAAAGATTTCTCAGGTGTCGGTTATGACGATTCCTGGCAGCTCTTCTCAGCTGGACAAGGCGCCATGCTCCTCACCGGTTCCTGGTTGAGTGGTGACCTGGCAGCCAGTCCGCACATTGCCAACATCGGTTTCTTCGTTCTTCCTCCGGAAGAAAAAGACGGTTACAAACTGACTGTCGGCGGTACCGGATTCGCCTTTGGGATCAGTGCCAAGTCCAAGAATGCCGATCTGGCTTCCGAATATATCAACTATCTCTATTCTGATCGGACTGCCCAGGCGATGTTAGCCGCTGGTTTTCTTCCAGTGTATCCGGCCGATGCAAGCAGCTTACCCGATGGTCTGCTAAAGGACATTGTCAATGGTTGGGTTTCGCTGAATAAAAACAACGCGGTTGGGTATTACATGGATTGGGTTACACCCACCATGTATGACACCATCACCGGCTCATTGCAGGAACTCATGGGTGGAAAAGTCACTCCGGAAGAGTTCATTGCCAAAGTCAATGCAGATTATGTAAAGAATTTAGAAGCAAAGGGTATCAAGTAAGTCCCATTTGTCAGACGAGCAAACTCATTACCGTGAGTTTGCTCGTCTACTTTCAACTCGGAAAACAAACCAAATGATCCCACATACTACGCTTGGAAAAAGTCCACAAAAGCGTTTACAGGTTACACCTTACCTGTATGTTCTTCCTGCGTTCGCTTTCTATGCTGTATTTATTCTGATTCCAATTATTAATACGTTCCGGGTAAGTTTTTTTGATTGGACAGGCTTTAGTGCGGAAAAATTCATCGGATTGGCCAATTATAAGGAATTATTCCAGGATCAGGTTTTCCTCACCGGTTTATTAAACAACCTTAAATTCATATTCTTCTTTACTCTTCTTCCCATCGGTATCGCCCTTGTTTTAACAGCCTTGCTTTCCCGGCGCGGGCTTTGGGGAAGGAATGTTTTCAGGGTCAGTTTCTTTCTGAGTTATGTGATGCCAATGGTTGTTGTGGGTGTCGTTTGGAGGTGGATCTATAATCCTGTCTTTGGACCACTTAATGCGATATTGAAAGGCATTGGGCTGGAAGCGCTTACTCGTCCCTGGCTGGGAGATTTCTCACTGGCGCTTCCTGCTGTAGGGATCATCGCAACCTGGGTCCAATATGGATATTGTCTAACCCTCTTTATGGCGGGGGTGCAGCGGATCGATGAATCCTTGTACGACGCAGCCAAGGTGGATGGTGCCAATGATTGGCAGCAATTGCTCAATGTAACCATTCCAGGAATCCAGGCTGAGATATCTGTCGCTCTAGTTACAACCTTCATCGCAGCGCTGCGAATTTTTGACCTGATATTTGTTACAACGCGTGGGGGACCCGGTTCTGAGACGATCGTCACCAGCCTGTGGTTGTATACGAACGCCTTTCAGATCAACCGGGTTGGGTACGCGGCAGCGATTGCCGTCATCCAATCAATACTTATCCTGATCATCTCGTATTTCCTAATAAACCGATCTCGCACGAGAGAGGAAGGAGGATAAGATGACAACCAAAAACACGAATTCCGGTCATGAGAGATCATCCCCTACTCCTCAACTACTGATGCTACTTGGAAATTCAGTGATCTATCTCGTCCTAATCCTTTTCCTTCTTTCAACGGTTGTTCCGTTTTTATCGATCGCCATGGCTGGTTTCAAAACGTCGGCTGAATTGATTCAAGGCGCTTTTACACTCCCAGCCGAGTTTAGGTTTGAGAATTATCTAAGTGCCTGGAAACAAGCCCACTTCGACTGGTATTTCCGAAATAGTTTAATCGTTGCCATTCCTGTGGTAGTGATCTCCACCATCCTCTCAACCATGGCAGGATATGCATTTGCATTGATGAAATTCGATCTGAGTAAAATTCTCTTTGGGCTGTTCCTGTTAGGTATCATGGTTCCCCAGGAAGCCTATATAATCCCGCTCTATTACCTGCTGGTGGATATGGGATTGAATGATACCTACCTGGCTATGATCCTGCCGCAGATTGCGATGAGCGTCTGTTTTGGATCCTTCTGGATGCGAGGATTTTTTGCATCGTTGCCGCGGGATTTAATCGATGCGGCAAAAGTAGATGGCGCAAATTCCTGGCTCGTGCTGTGGCGGGTGTTGGTTCCGAATGCCTGGGTGGCAATCTCGACGATGTGTGTTCTATTCTTCATCTGGACCTGGAATGATTTCCTGATCGCCCTGGTGAATACATCTTCAGACAGCATAAGAACCCTCCCACTTGGGTTGGCTTTCTTCCAGGGAAGATATTCATCCAATGTACCATTCATTTCAGCCGGGGCGACGATTGTCTCTTTGCCCACAATTCTCGTGTATTTGATCTTCCAAAGGCAATTCACCCGTGGAGTAACATCTGGAACTGTCCACGGAACTTAATTTTTTATGTGAGGTACCAATGAAGCTAACTTTGATCGGTGGAGCCGGAATCCGGGCACCCCTCGTAATTCAATCCGCTCTAAAAAGAGCGGAGAAGATCCATTTAGAAGAGATCTGCTTAATGGATACGGATGCGGATCAACTTGAGATAATCAGCAAGATCTGCCAAATGATAATCAAACAAGCCGGGAGCCCGGTCCGATTAACACACACAACCGATCCACGGATTGCCCTGGAAGGATCCGATTATGTGATCACCACGATCCGGGTTGGAAAAGAAAAAGGTCGTGTGCTGGATGAGCGGATAGCCTTGGCACATCATATTCTCGGGCAGGAGACGACCGGTCCGGGTGGATTCGCGATGGCGATGCGGAGTATCCCAGCCATCCGTGGATACGCCGAGTTGATGGATAAGATCTGTCCGAAAGCCTGGATGTTTAATTTCACCAATCCAGCTGGTCTGGTTACGCAAGCTCTACGGGACAGCGGTTTTGAACGGATCGTGGGTATCTGTGACGGTGCGAATGGGGCACAAAATTCAGCAGCTCGCTACCTCCGAGTACCTGCAGATCAAATTCGATGTGAAGTATTTGGGCTGAATCATCTTTCCTGGTCGCGGAGTATCCAGGTTAATAAGGAAGAAAAACTCCCCGCCCTACTAGCTGATGAGGCGTTCATCTTGAATAGCGATATGAAAGTATTTGAACCAGACCTGATTAGGGAAGTCGGATTATGGATGAATGAATACCTTTTTTATTATCATTACGCCGATAGAGCGGTTTCCAGTATCCTGGCGGAAGAGAGAACACGCGGTGAAGAAGTCTTATTGCTCAATAAGACCTTAATGGATATGTTAACCGAACTCGATCCGGACCGGTATCCCGAAGAGGTTGTGAAGGTCTATTGGCGATATAACGAACGGCGAAGTGCGACCTATATGAATTATGCCCGTCCGGACGCACCAACCATCGATGAAGCCGATCACCAATCATTTGCTGGGCTAGAGGATGATGCCGCCAGTGAAGGCTACGCAGGCGTGGCATTAGGAATCGTAGAGGCATTCGAATCAGGGGACAATGTCCACATCGCGGTAAATGTTCCCAATCAAGGGTCGATTGATTGCATGCGTCCGACGGATGTAGTTGAGATCAGTTGTGATGTGGATCGCACTGGAATCCACCCGATCAAGATCGGTAAGGTTGCGGAACCTCAGGAATTACTGATGCGGAATGTAAAACAATACGAGCTATTAGCTGCGGAAGCAATCCTAACCAGATCAAAGCGCAAAGCATATCTTGCTCTTATGGCGCATCCATTGGTGTTGTCGTACTCACTTGCCCGCACATTGGTGGGCGAATACCTTGAAGCACATAAAGAATTTGTTGGCGAGTGGAAATAGATGATGATAGATGAAAAAATGAAACAGTATGATATTGTCGTAGCCGGGTCCTATTTTTGTGACATGGTATTCACCGGTCTGCCCGAGATGCCGCGGATGGGTGCGGATATCTTCGCCCGGAATTTCCAGATGGTCCCAGGTGGCACCTACTATATTGTACTGATCCTGCATCGCCTTGGTATGAATGTTGGTTGGATCTGCGACTTTGGTACTGATTTCTTCAGCCAATTTGTATTAAGCGAAGCCGAAAAAACCGGCATAGATACAAGCCTTTGCAGGCACTACGATGAACCTCGGCGTTTTGTGGCATCCAGCTTTTCTTTTGAACACGACCGGGGATTTGTCAGTTTTGAAGATACACCTTACCAACCAAGCAGTTTTGAGGAATTGTCTACTTTGGAATTCAATTGCTATCTCTCTCCCGGCGTCGAGGACTGGCGAAGTCTGGAAATGCTCGATCGCCTACCAAGACGGAAAGAATTCATACTTTTTATGGACTGTCAGCATACAGAATTGACATTGGATTCTCCGAGTATGGAAGAAGCATTGCAGAGGGTAGATATTTTTGCCCCGAATGAGCGTGAAGCGCTCGCATTTACGGGAACCGGCGATGTTTTCAATGCGTTGGATCGCCTGGCGGAAATTGTCCCAACTGTCGTGATCAAAAGGGGTGGCATGGGAGCCATTGCCCGGCAAGGACAGGTAACCTGGCAGGTTCCCGCCATACAGGTGGAAGTGAAGGATACCACCGGTGCAGGCGACAGTTTCAATGCTGGCTTTCTGTATGCTTGCTTGAATAATCTTCCCATGGAAGAATGCCTGCGCTATGGAAATATCACGGGTGGATTATCTGTGATGAATGCAGGACCAATGCAATGTGTAGATATCAATACAATCCACAAAATGGCGAAGAATTACCAGAATTTTTGTCGGATATAATTTGATTATCTTAGTTCTACTGCATAGGAAATTGCATGGATGGTTTCACTATTGTTTTTGGGGTTAAAGCCATTGGTTTTACGATATTCCTTTTCCTATTCTTCCATGCTTTCGGCTCGATAATCAGAATATATTTCCGGAAAGAGGATCACAATCCAACCTTCATTGACGGATTTGTTTATTTCCTCGGTATCTTTCAAGTTGCCGTTACCCCTATCCTCTTTTTCCACCTAAGTTTTGATTATGCATTAGTTATCTTTGTAGTAATTGTCGTTCTGGTCAGTGTGATATTCATATTCCATCGCGCAAAGCAACCTCAATTTCGATTGCCAGTATTGCCTGATATTCGACCAGATCGCTTGGTAAGTATTTCGCTTGCTATATGCGTGACCATCATTCTCTTGCAAAGTGTTGGCAGTAGTCTCTTAAATTTCCAGAATTCAGATGATTCCTTCTATATCGGTTTAGCCGAGAAAAGCATCGACAATCCTTCGCTCTATCTCTCGGATCCTTCCACGAGCGATCCCAGGTTTCCATTAATGTCACAGTATCGGTTCGAATCTTGGGAACTGCTGATGTCGACTCTCTCGAAATTGAGTGGATTAAAGGCAGCGGAACTGGCACATACAGTGTTCCCTTTTACCCTGATCCTTCTTTCTTATTTATCGTATGCCTCGTTGGCAAAACATTTTTGCCCAAAACGCTTTTTACCTCTATTCCTAATCGTTCTCTCCCTGTTTCACTTATTTGGTGGATACTCACAATACTCTCAGGGATCTTTTCTTCTTACTCGAATCTGGCAGGGGAAGGCAGTTCTGTTGCATATCCTCATCCCATATTTAATATCCACAATTTTGACATCCGTCAAAAATCCATCCGTATTTGCATTTATCCAATTAACCGCAATTTCCTTTGCCGGAATTGCCTTGAATCCGATCGCTGTATATATGATACCCATCCCGCTGGTTGGGCTGATTGGGATCGATTTCATCCAAAATAAGTGTCGAAACAAGCGCACACTCCTTCTAATTGGTGGAATTGTCCCTTTAGCCCTTTTTGCGATTGCAATCCGAGTTGGTATCAGCAACAGCCAGGTATTCAATAATCCAGATGATCTCTTACAGTTTGATCCACAGCAAATCGCACTTCGTTTTATGGGTTTGGGCATATTTTGGTTTGCAGCATATATGGTGATGCTGATCGTTCTATTTGCCACCAAAGATAAAACAATCCGCCTTCTATTTGTATATTTTCCGTTATTGCTGGTTTTGACGATTTGGAATCCATTCTTTGCCCCTTATATTGCAAAATATATAACCAGTTTTGCTACTTACTGGCGTGTCTATTGGTTTTTACTTATTGGACCGGGAATTTCAATTACCGTGGTCTACCTGGTGCAATCCAAAAGATGGAAATTACTGGTAGCCTTGACGGGTTTTTTAATTATGTCTCTATTTGCGATGGGCAAGGCTTTTCTCTATGGGGACCCCCTTTTATATCATCCTCAAAGCACATATAAAATATCTCAGAACCATCTCGCAGCAGTAGATTATCTTATCCAGGAACAGCCATACCCAACTCTAATTCTTGCTCCGGAAGAACTGGCTATTTCCGTTCCTCAATTGACCACGTCGGTTCGCCTCTTCTGGTCGAAATCGGATTATATCCAGGATTTCTTATACCGAGAGAATCAAAGGCGGGAGTTCAATCGCCGCCTGCATCTGGAGATGATCTATAACCCCGGAAATGAAATGCCCCCAGAGACGATCCGATCCGAGGTGGATGCTTTTAATATCGATCTGGTTGTCGTACCCAGTACAAATAGCGAATTGATCCAGAAAGTCGAAACTGCGAATATGAAGCAAGTGTACCAAACGCCTGGTTATCTTTATTATTCATTGAATGCGGTAGAGTAGGTCCTTCGGTTAATCTTTGTCAATTGCTTTCCTTCTTGACAAGCCTGTGCCCAACGGGTAAAATTTCTGCACCCTGAATTAGGGCCTGTAGCGCAGTTGGGAGCGCGCTTCAATCGCACTGAAGAGGTCGAGGGTTCGAATCCCTCCAGGTCCACTGCAAGTGCGGATAGAAGAAAGATTCATGGGCCCATAGCGCAGTTGGGAGCGCGTCTCAATGGCATTGAGAAGGTCGAGAGTTCGAATCTCGCTGGGTCCACAAAAGCTGAAGCAGGAGTAGTAGGTCATCCGGCAGAGAGTCGAATGAGCAGGGTGAAAACCCGACAGTGTGTACCGGAGCGCGAAAGACTGAACTCGCCTGCCTGCTCATTTTTCGTGAGCAGCTGTTCCGGTGAATGAAGTAGCCGGCACGGGTATGCCCGTTACAGCTGCCTGAGAGGTCAGCATTGTCTGGCAACCAGGGTGGTACCGCGGAATAACCTCCGTCCCTGATTGGGCGGAGGAGTTTTGTTTAATGGAAATTATGAAGCGCACCATCGTGAACCGATAAGAGGAGAAACCATGGACACCAGCGATGAAACCTAATTTTTACAATCCAGCTGAGATTGAACCACGCTGGCAAAAGAAATGGGAAGACGATGGTCTCTACCATTCCGATATTGATCCAAGTCAAACCCAAGCATTATGCGCTGACCATGCTGCCATATCCTTCCGGCGATCTGCATATCGGTCACTGGTATGCCATGATTCCGCCGGATGCGCGCGCCCGGTTTATGCGAATGCAGTGGATTTAATGTGCTATTCCCGATGGGCTTTGATGCGTTTGGCCTGCCGGCCGAGAATGCAGCCATCAAACAGCAATATCCATCCAAAGAAATGGACCTACGCCAATATCGAGAAGATGCGCATCCAATTGCGGAGCATGGGTGCCATGTTCGATTGGCGCCGAGAAGCTGTCTCTTGCTGATCCGGAGTATTACCGCTGGACGCAGTGGTTTTTCCTCCAGTTTTTCAAGAACGACCTGGCATATCGCAAGATGTCTCCGGTGGATTGGTGCCCGAACTGCAATACGACCCTGGCCCGCGAACAGGTCTGGGGTGATGACCGTCATTGCGAACGCTGCGGCACTCCGGTGATCAAGAAGAACCTGGAACAATGGTTCTTCCGGACCACCAAATTCGCCGATGAATTGTTGAATTATTCGAAAATTGATTGGCCGGAACGGGTAAGAACCCTGCAAACCAACTGGATCGGTCGGTCGGAAGGTGCTTCTGTTGCATTTCAAGACCGAAGACAGGTGATCGATATCGAAGTATTTACCACCCGACCGGATACCCTGTGGGGCGTAACCTTTATGGTGCTTGCTCCAGAGCATCCTCTGGTAAGCAAGATCACGACATCCAGAACAGAAAGCCCAGGTCGATGAATACATCCAGCAGACACTCAGGCAATACAGATATTCAGCGTGAAGCTACCGACAAAGAAAAGACCGGTGTTTTTACCGGCGGTTATGCGATCAATCCCGTGAATGGTGAAAAAATCCCGGTCTGGATTGCCGATTATGTACTGATGACCTATGGTACCGGCGCAATCATGGCTGTCCCTGCGCATGATCAACGTGATTTCGAATTTGCCCGCAAATTTGAATCTGCCGATCAAGGTTGTCATTCAACCTGAAGGAGTGACCACAGATTCAAGTGGACGAATGACATGAATCAGCGATCCCGGCCACAGGGCGTAATGGTCAATTCTGGACATCTCACAGGAACACCTGCTGATGAGGCCATCATCGAAAGCCATTGCACTATCTGGAGCAAGCTGGGTGTGGGCAAAGGCATCCACCAATTATCGATTGCGCGACTGGTTGATTTCTAGGCAGCGTTACTGGGGTGCACCAATCCCGATCATCTTACTGCGAAAAATGTGGTGCTAGTAGCCCGTGCCAGAAGACCAACTACCGATCTTACTTGCCGGATGATGTGGAATGGAAACCAACCGGTGAAAGTCCATTGAAACTGCATCCAACCTGGAAGAATACGATCTGCCCGAACTGCGGTGGAGATGCCGAACGCGAAACGGATACCATGGATACATTCATGTGTTCATCCTGGTATCACCTGCGTTATCTTATCGCCCAAATATGACAAGGGACCATTTGATCCGAACGAATACGATTACTGGATGCCGGTGGATATCTATACTGGCGGCATTGAGCATGCCAATATGCATCTGATCTATACCCGTTTCTTCCATAAGGCGTTGCATTCACTGGGGATCGTTCCAGACGACCGAACCGATGCATGCAGCTACGAAACCAGGGTATGGTCCTCGGTGAAGACTCAGAAAAGATGAGTAAAAGTCGTGGAAATGTGGTTGCTCCTGATCATCTGGTCGCGCAGTATGGCGCAGATACCGTCAGGGCATACTTGATGTTTTTCACTCGGTGGGAAATGGGTGGTCCCTGGTCCAGTACCGGTATCGAAGGCACGGCCCGCTGGCTGCGCAGGGTATGGGCAATTTTCAGCGAGCAACCGGTTTCAATTAAGGCATCTCCCGATGTGCTCAAACAAATTCGCAGGAAATTGCACCAAACACTAAAATCAGTGACGCGCGATTTTGAAAAATTCGAATTCAATACAATCGTTTCTTCTTTAATGGAACTGATGAATGAGATGTATAAAGCGCATCAGAATGGCGCGGGGAATTCTCCAGTTTGGAATGAAGTTTTGGAGATCTACACACTGATGTTGGCTCCGATCTGCCCCCATATCGCGGAAGAACTATGGGCGAAGCTGGGAAAGCCTTATTCAGTACATACTCAATCCTGGCCGATTGTGGACGAAGAGGCGGCAACCGAGGAAGTCACCACTCTTATAATCCAGGTGAATGGAAAATTACGCGATCGGATCTTTGTACCAGTAAATATTTCCGATGACGACGCTCGCCAGGAAGCTCTGGCCAGCGATGCCATACAGAAGGTGCTCGAAGGGAAAGTTCCCCGGCAAGTGATCGTAGTACCCGGTCGACTGGTAAATATCGTCATATAGTATAATTTTCGAGTAAGCTACCTTAAGATGATACTAAAATAAGGCAGCTTTCACTGAAAGCTGCCTTATTAATGCGATGAAAAAGTTCAATCCATTATCTCTTCCATTTACCTCTATTATCGCTGCATTGATTCCGATTGCATTTTTAGCAGCAGCGAATATTAATCAAATTGACAAATCCGATATCGCCAGGTCCGTTCTATTCCAATTCTTACTTGGGCTAGTGGTCTTACTTGTACTTCGGTTAGTTACCCGTTCATGGATGTCCGCTTCGCTCATAGGTGGATTGCTAATTCTTTTGTTTTTTTCGTATGGTCATGTATACCAATGGCTTGAACCGAGAAAACTATTCCTGAGTCATCACAGTGTTCTTTTCCCGCTATTTCTCATCACTGGCGGAGTAACAACCTGGATAATTCTTCGCTTCAAAGAGAATGTAAAGCAATTGATAGTCCCCATCAATTTGATCTTGCTTGTTTTATTCTTATTCTCAGCCATCCCCGCAACAACCAAACTCATTCGATATGACATGGAATTGAGAAATAAGAGCCACTCTGTTGTGTCAGCCCAGGCGGGACTTCCAGATGTGTATTTCATCATTCTCGATGCGTATGCTCGGAATGATATATTGCTAAGTAAATTTGGTTTCGATAATTCGAACTTCACCGGACACTTGAAAGACCTGGGCTTTACTATCATTCCGTGCTCACAGAGTAACTATCAGGTCACGATGATCTCGATCTTATCCACTCTGTCGATGGATTACCAATCAGACACTCCGGCAGACACAACCTTGCAGGGTTGGAGCTCAGATATCATGATCGAACGGGAAAAGATCATCCATAATCCAGTCCGGACGAAACTTGAGGAACTGGGATATACCACGGTATCATTTGAATTTGCCTATCCCTGGTCTGAAACACCAGATGTAGATTATTACTACAAAGTAGACTTGAATAAAAAATATTCTGTCTTAAATAAATTCGAGACGATTCTTCTGAATTCTTCGATGGGAATTTTATATTCCGAATTTAGTGAGCGATTTGCACCTTCTGGTCAAACCGAGCCAGTCGACTTTGATACGTTTGATGAATCTGCCGAATATTATTATTTGGTCCACCGAAACACGCTGGATAAGCTGGATACCGTGGCACAATTGAAAAGCCCCAAATACGTGTACGCCCATCTGGGAGCACCACATGAGCCGTATGTACTCGCACAAGATGGTTCCTTTGCATTGGAGGCAAAACATCCCGGCGATCCATATATCAACCAACTGATCTATGTGAACAAGCGGATTACCAAAATCATTGAGACAATATTGCGGGAATCAGGTACCCCACCAATCATCATCCTCGAATTGGATCATGGCTACGATCCCATAGATAAGAATTCCCGGTTAAAAAACCTGATGGCTGTTTATGCACCAGAAGAAATCCGCGACCAACTATATTCAACTATGACGCCAATCAATAGTTTCCGGATCGTCTTGAATTATTTGGATGGTGGAAACCGACCAATATTGAGTGATTATAGTTTTTTCTCCCCTGATATTGGAAAAATTGATTTTGAAGTGATCCCCAATCGTTGCCAATAAACGTTGTAAATCTAAGGAGTATGTCATGCGGTTTTCAGACATCAACTGGATGGATGTAGAGAAATACTTGCAGCAGGATGACCGTGTCATCGTCGTACTTGGTGCGACCGAACAACATGGCTACCTGAGTTTATTAACCGATACTCGGATTCCAATGGCACTTGCAGATGCCGCATCCCAAAAGACGGGGGTATTGATCGGCCCCGAGTTGAATTTCGGCGTATGCCCATATTTTCTTTCCTATCCAGGGACGATCAGCTTACGAAGTGAATCACTTCTGATGATCGCGGAAGATATCATTACTGCGTTATATCAACACGGTTTCAGGCGGATCCTGATCTTGAATGGACATGGCGGTAATGAAATAGTCAGGGAGAAAATGGTTGAGATCTCAAATAAACACGAAGACTTGAGAATAATATGGTATGCCTGGTGGATGTCCAACAGTATCTCTGCACTGGCTACTAAATACAACCTCTCCCCGGATCATGCCAGTTGGATGGAAGCGTTTTCTTTTACTCGCGTTTCTGAGATGCCAACCCATGAAAAACCACCTGTTTCATACATTGGACTCCTGAACGCTACCCAGTCCAGGAAAATTCATGGTGATGGCATGATGGGAACCACCTATACCGCGAGTGACAATATCATGCAGGAACTTTTTCAAATCTGCCTTGATGATATCAATTATTTTTTAACCTTCCCGGATTTGCCGGGATGATCTGATCATGTTTCCACCCATCCGGGGGATAACCTGCCATGAAAATAACGAAAAGCAAGCGCTTTCCGTTATTTTAATGGAACCATTCTAATTCCGTTGTATTATCAGACTTAATGGAATATTTCTTGCATAAAATACCGGCATAACCATTTCCGCCTTAAAGGAGGAAGCGAATATGGATCCTATAAAATTACATGTGAAATCTACTCGATTTATACTTTTTGTCAGTATGATGATTCTGGTTGCAGGGATGATCTTACCGCAATCCATCGTTGTCGCGTCACCCGCTTCGATCCCCCCCCAAGGAGGTGAAGAAATTGGCACGAGTGGAACAGATGTACTCACCAGTCAATATCTACGGTTGAAAAAAATGTACAACCGAAAAGAGAAGGAAGTAAAACCGCTTGAAGGTGGTTTACAAAAATTGCTGAATGATTACAAAACGCTCTATAACAGGGGTAACAAACATTGGGGCGAGATGAGAGTCTATTTTTATGATTATTTCAGCGCGTATTATGCCGCCAAAGAACATCGTCTGGAGGGAAAGCTGCTTTTGGAGAACCATAATGGCTTTAGCAGCACCGGTAAGGTTATCAACCGTCCTATGGCCAAATATACAATCACTCGATTGCAGGGAACTGTCCTGCTTCTTTCCGCTCGAATTGATGAATGCCACCGCATTCTCCGTGAAGGCAAAAAGTTCATGAAACAGAATAGTGCTAAGGACAAATAACCTCGTTCGGAGAGATCATGCGAATAGAAAAGCGGTCTATCTCGACTGAAAAGGCACCCAAAGCAATCGGACCTTATTCACAGGCAATCCAGTTTGGAAATTTTCTTTATACTTCCGGCCAACTGGGTTTGGATCCAACAACAGGAAAGCTCGCAGATGGCGGTGTTGAGGCAGAAACGAGACAGGCTTTGGAAAATCTGACTGGGATCCTCAAAAGTGCGGGTTGTGGTATAGAAAGTGTATTGAAGACCACAGTATTCCTTCGTGATATCAATGATTTTTCGCTAATGAATACCATCTATGCGGAATATTTCAAAGATGTGCCACCAGCTCGCTCAACGGTCCAAGTCGCTGCTTTACCAATGGGAGCCGCTGTGGAAATTGAAGCTGTAGCCTTGATACGTCAATTCCCTGCTGAATAAATAGGAAGATAAAACCTGCGAAGAGCCGGCATTAAGCTGGCTCTTCGCATGTTCCTTGGGTAAGGGAACGTAATGGTAAAATTCAATTGCATATCCAAACGGATAGATTTGCGAAATCACTGCAGGTCAAATGAAAAAAGTTAGCATCGTCGTTCCTTGTTATAACGAAGAAAAGACAATAACTCAACTCTTGGATGGGATTCGGCTCCAACAATACCCAATCGAAGAGCTTGAAGTGATCATAGCGGATGGATTCTCAGAAGATGGCACGAGAGCCGTCATTTCGAAGTATCAGCAGGAACATCCAGATCTCTTAATAAATGTCGTTGACAATGACCTGCGCACAATATCCTCCGGGCTCAACACAGCGATCAAATCAGCTTCGGGGGAATTTATCATCCGATTGGATGCTCATTCGATCCCCCATCGAGATTATGTGGCCAGGTGCATCCAGGCATTGCAGGACAATCTTGGACAAAATATCGGGGGTGTATGGAATGTACAGCCAGGTAATTCCAGTTGGATTGCAAAATCCATCGCGGCCGCGGGTTCCCATCCGCTGGGTGTAGGAGATGCGGGTTATCGATATGCTACTGAAATTGCTTATGTTGATACGGTTCCGTTTGGAGCTTACCGCCGCGAATTGATTGAAAATATTGGTTACTACGACGAAACATTATTAACGAATGAAGATTATGAACTGAATGTTCGCATCAGGCAATCGGGTGGAAAAATTCTGCTTGATCCTGCAATTCAAAGCACTTATTTTGCGCGGTCAAGCTTGTCTGCTTTAGCGCGGCAATATTGGAGGTATGGATATTGGAAAGCACAGATGTTGCGTAAATATCCAGAGACGATACGCTTACGGCAAGCGCTTCCGCCATTATTTGTACTTGGACTCTTGCTACTTTTACTTATTGCACCGTTTTCCAGTCTGGTTGGATACATGCTGCTGGGCATACTGGCAGTTTACTTTGGTATACTATTCCTTACCTCCATCGGGATTGCCTTACAAAAAAAGAACGGGGCATTTATAATGGGTATACCTCTGGCTGTTACGGTAATGCATTTCTGCTGGGGTGGTGGATTCCTCTATAATCTTGTAAATCCAAAACGAATCCACTGATACCGACAACAGAGCCTGGATGAAAGCAAAAACAACACACACAACCCTCTGGGGTCTTCGACCTAACGAACGCGTAACACTTTTAATTCTCGGCGATCTTCTGGCCGGGATATTGGCGTTATTCGCAGCACTCTACTTCTGGTCGACGGGTGATGAATGGCTTCAGTTTTCCTGGAAATTCTTACGAACCCGGCCTGATTTTTGGTTTTTTCTCCTCCCCATTTTTTGGTCGATTTTATTGGTAGAAATATATGATGTGCATCGTGCATCAAGATGGAAAGACACCATGCGAGGAGTTTTCCTCGCCGCAGTCATTTGTCTGGCTCTTTACCTGATAATCTACTTTACCTCGACCCCCAAATCCTTACCAAGGAGAGGGATAGCGGCATTTATTTCGGCGGCGATTGTCCTGACATTGATTTGGCGCTTGCTATATATCCGGATCTTTACTGCTCAGCCATTCATCCGCAGAGTGTTAATCATAGGAGCTGGCGCATCCGGATTGACCTTAGTAAACATGATCAAGAAATTGAATCCCCCGCCCTTTGAGATTGTCGGATGGGTCGATGATGATCGGGATAAGATCGATTCGGAGATCTTGGGATATCGAGTATTGGGTGGGAATGAATGCATCCTTCCTGTCATTGATGATATGAGGATCTCAGATATTATCATTGCCATATCTGGTGAGATGAACGGATCCATGTTTCAATCCATCCTCGATGCGCAGGAACGTGGTGTGGTTGTAACTACCATGCCGGTGATCTACGAGGAACTTTTTAATCGAGTGCCCATTTTCCATTTGGAATCAGACTGGGTACTGCGCGCATTTGGTGAGCAGGCAAGAATTAATGGATTTTATGAATTAGCGAAGCGATTTCTGGATCTACTGGGTGGCATTATTGGGGTCGGCATTCTGATTGTTATCTTCCCATTTGTCTCGCTTGGAATTCTGATTGATAATGGTCCTCCGATCTTTTACCGCCAGCAACGCTTGGGCAAAGGTGGTCAGATATACAATATTATTAAATTCCGGACGATGGTGGTAGAGTCAGAAAAAGACGGAAAACCCAGGTTCGCGCAGGAACATGATTCCAGGGTGACCCGGATCGGACGTTTCCTTCGGAAGAGTCATCTGGATGAGATCCCACAATTCATCAATGTGTTATTGGGTCAGATGAGTTTGGTTGGTCCGCGACCTGAACGACCAGGTATGGTTCAGGAACTCCAGAAAAGCATACCATTTTACCGGGCGAGGCTGCTAGTCAAACCCGGCATAAGTGGATGGGCACAGATCAATTTCGGGTATGCGGGAACTGTCGAAGACACTGCCACAAAATTGGAATATGATCTGTATTACATCCGCCGCCGGAATATATTATTGGATATTGTCATACTCTTACGCACCATGGGATCGGCTATTGGACTTCGAGGTCTATAAATGAAAGTGCTTATAACCGGAGGCGCCGGTTTCATCGGATCTCACCTGGTCGAAGCATTAATTGATCAGGGCGATTCGGTCCGAATTCTTGATAATTTATCCACCGGAACCCTTCACAATTTAAAAAGTGTCCAGGGATCATATGAATTGGTCCAGGGAGATATTCGAAATACATCGGATGTTCAACAAGCGCTGGCGGGCGGATTGGATGTGATCTACCACTTGGCAGCTCATATTTCCGTAGCTGATTCAATGCAAAATCCAGCAGCCTGTCTGGATATCAATATTGCAGGAACAAATATTGTGTTGCAGGAGGCCGCGAAAGCCGGCGTAGGGAAAGTAATACTCTCTTCCAGTGCCGCGGTCTATGGCGATCAAACCGTTTTGCCAATACCGGAAAGCGCAACCTTGAATCCTCTTTCTCCTTATGGAGTATCCAAACAAGTGGATGAAATTCTTGGCGGTCTTTACACCCGTTCATTTCACCTTCCGGTAATCAGTTTGCGTTATTTTAATGTGTACGGTCCTCGCCAGCATCCAGATTCTCCCTACGCGGCTGCCATTCCAACGTTTATCCAAAAACTCTTATCAAGAGAGACTCTGACCGTCCACGGCGATGGAATGCAGACCCGGGATTTTGTATACGTAAGTGATATTGCCCGGGCAAATATAGCCGCGGCAAATAGTCCGACTGCCGATGGCACTACAATCAATATTTGTAGCGGATTTCCTGTCTCGATCAATGATCTGGTTCACATGCTCAGGCAGATCATCCAGGATACTAAGGAGCCTACCTATACAACTCCTCGAACTGGAGATATTTATCAATCATACGGAGATCCGAGCTTGGCAAAGAAATTGCTCTCCTTTTCTGTAAAGCAAAACTTATATACCGGTCTTTCGAAGACTATAGACTGGATGCGAAATTGAAGACCAAACCGAATATTCGCAACCGTTTCGTACTCCTGGGCGATCTAATCTTGATCATTGCAGTCGTCATGGGCAGCTATGCTATGCGATTGGAATTAACCCGTATTTTTCCATTCTACATGCCATCAGTATTGTGGATGGTAGGCATATCTTTGGTTATCAAACCACTCATCTATTTCGAATTTGGCCTGTATCGCCGAATTTGGATATATGCAAGCGTTCAAGAATTAAAGCTGATCGTGGCAGCAGTTACGTCGGCATCCATTATTGTCTCCATAACGATGATCAGCTTGTTCAGCCTGGGGTTGTTTCGAGGATTTCCGCGGTCAGTATTGGCCATAGACTGGCTGGCATCCATTCTCGCGGTGGGTGGATTGCGTTTTATATTCCGTTTGTTGGCTGAAAATAAAGGCAGCTCCAATTTATCCCAATTGGTTTCGTCAGCAAAACGGGTGTTGATCGTTGGTGCGGGGGATGCGGGTGCTTTGGTTGTTCGCGAAATGCAGAAAAATCCACAAATTAACTTGGTCCCGATTGGTTATTTAGACGATGCTAAGGAAAAGCAAAATAACCAGATTTACGGAGTGCCCGTTGTAGGATCACTGAATGATCTCGCGAAGACCCTGGATAATCGCCAGGTAGATGAAGTCATTATCGCGATACCATCCGCCCCTGGACGGGTTGTCCGTCTCGTCGCAGATGTGTGTCGCTTGAAGGGTGTCCCATTTCGGACAATGCCTGGAATCTATGAACTGATCGGTGGACGGGTCAGTGTCAACCGACTACGCGATGTGGATATTACCGATCTTCTCCGAAGAGATCTAACCCGGATCAATGACGAACTGGTCGGTGCTGCCATAAGTGGAAAAACCGTCCTGGTGACCGGGGCAGGTGGATCTATCGGCAGCGAATTGTGTCGCCAAATCGCCCGGTGGGGTCCTGCGTCATTGATCTTATTGGGACATGGTGAGAATTCAATTTTTGAAGCGCTGATCGAACTGCGGGAAGATTATCCATCTCTCCCGATCCGCCCGGTGATTGCTGACATACGTGATTACCCGAGAATGATGGATGTATTCATCACTTTGAGACCGGAAATTGTCTTCCACGCTGCAGCGCACAAACATGTGCCTTTGATGGAAGTCAATGTAAATGAAGCGGTCACCAATAACATTCTTGGCACGCAAAACGTGGTCAATGTATGTAATGCAACGGATGTCAAACGATTGGTGATGATATCCACTGATAAAGCAATTCGCCCTGTCAATGTGATGGGCGCCACGAAGCGGATGGCAGAGATGATCGTCCTGGATACTGCCCGAAGAACGGGGAAAGCCTTCAGTGTTGTCCGGTTTGGGAATGTTTTGGGAAGTAGAGGAAGTGTTGTGCCGCTATTCAAGCGCCAGATCGCACGGGGCGGACCCGTCACGGTTACCCACCCTGAGATGAAGCGGTACTTTATGACAATCCCCGAGGCAGTCCATCTGGTCCTCCAGGCTTCGGCTATGGGCGAAAGTGCCGAGGTTTTCGTCCTGAATATGGGGCAACAGGTCCGAATCCTGGACCTTGCGGAAGATTTGATCCGTCTTTCGGGTTTGCAACCCGGGAAAGATATTGAGATCGTATTTACCGGGATCAGACCGGGTGAAAAATTGGCGGAAGATCTCTGGGATGAAGGGCATACCTTTGTCAGAACCAAGCATCCTGACATCTACCGTCTGGAATCCCAGGATAATCTCAACGGAGAACCACTCCAGCAAAGCGTGGATGAGATGATTCGGCTGTCTCAGGAAGGTGATACCACTTCGGTGGTTTCGCTGATGGATGAATTAATTCCCGGGTCATCGGTTCGCAGCACTCCTCCACCAGAAATTACTGCAGTTGATTGAAGATGCTTCTAACCAGAGCGGAATGGGATGAATATCTACAAGCTTTTCCGGATGCCCATCTCTTGCAAATGGGAGCATGGGGGGATTTAAAAGGGCAGTTTGGTTGGAAAGCCTTGCGCATAGGTAATAAATTTGCCGGTGCCCAGCTCTTATTCCGAAAATTACCATTCGGTTTGACCATCGCTTATCTCCCAAAGGGACCCGTCGGTGAACCTGACCTTGCCTTTTGGCAGGAAGTTGACCAGGTTTGCCGATCTACTAGAGCTATATTTCTAAAAGTCGAAATGGATCAATGGAACGGTGAAGTGAGCAAACCATCTTCGCCGCTGCTTAAGGGGTTTACTTCTTCGGAATCGATCCAACCGATTCAGACCATAGTGATGGATCTGAGCGGAGGAGAAGAATTGGTTCTTTCCCGAATGAAACAAAAGACCCGTTACAACATCAACCTGGCAGAGAAAAAGGAAATAAAAATAGTATCCTGGCGCGATTTCCACCTATTTGGTCAGATGATGCAAACAACTTCTGAGCGAGATCGATTTGGAGTTCACCAGAGCCGCTACTATCAATTGGCTTTTGAACAATTTTCCGCGACCGAAGAGTGCGAATTATTTTGCGCCCAATACCAGGGCAAACCTCTCGCGGCGGTTATGGTCTTTCGTCATGGCAGGCGAGCCTGGTATTTCTATGGAGCTTCTTCCAATGAGGAACGGAATCGAATGCCAGCCTACCTGGTGCAATGGAGGGCTATTCAATGGGCAATGGAACATGGGTGTAGTACATATGATCTATGGGGAATCCCAGATAGCCCGGAAAAAGATCTGGAGGAACAATTTACCCATCGATCTGACGGTCTCTGGGGAGTTTACCGGTTCAAACGCGGTTTTGGCGGAGAGATCAAACGAGCGGTGGCCGCCATGGATAGGGTTTATTCTCAACCGATGTATTCTCTTTTTCGATTAATAATGAATATGAGAGCTCGAGACGGGGCGATGGAATGACCTTCCTGATCAAGGAACTATCCTCACCCACCAATGCAGATTGGAATGGGATTCTTTCGAACCTCCCGAATGCCCACATCTTGCAGAGCGGGCAATGGGCTGATCTGAAACGCAGTAACCAATGGATTCCACGGTATCTTGTATGGGAAGATCTACAAGGGCAGATCGGAGCAGCCGTTTGTATCCATCAGAAAAAGGTTCCAATCATCGATCATTTTTCGAAGGCTACCCTATTATATGCACCGCGGGGGCCAATCATGGATTGGTCAAATTTGGATTTGGTTAACCAGGTCATTATTGAACTTGAACAATTTGCCAAAGCGGAAGGCGCTATCTTTTTGAAAATCGATCCAGATTTGACCATCGAACAGCATGAGGAGAGGAAAACCAGTCCGAGTGGAAGATCGTTAAAGGAATATTTATCATCCAGGCAGTGGATCTTTTCTCAGGATCAACTTCAATTTCGTAATACAATCCTTATCGATCTAACTGAGTCAACAGACGAATTGTTGCAACGGATGAAACAAAAAACCCGATACAATATACGCCTGGCTGCGCGCAAAGGTGTCAGTATTCGTGTTGGCGGGGAAATCGATCTTCCCGGCTTATACCAGATGTATGCAGAGACTTCTAACCGGGATGGATTCGTTATACGAACCAGGGAATACTATCTAAAAGTCTGGGAACAATTAATGCGAGATGGGATGGCAACCCCTTTAATTGCCGAAGCGGAAGGTGAACCACTCGCCGCCATAATCCTGTTTCATTTTGCCAAACGCGCCTATTACTTTTATGGCATGTCGATGGATAAACATCGGGAATGGATGCCAAATCACCTTCTGCAATGGCAGGCGATCCAATATGCAAAATCCATCGGTTGCGAAGTTTACGATTTTTGGGGTGCTCCGGATCGGATGGATGAAGCTGATCCGATGTTTGGGGTATATCGATTTAAAGAGGGATTCAGTGGCAAATTGGTTTACGGTCTCGGTGCGTGGGATTTTCCCGCACGACCGGCATGGTATCAATTCTATACAAAAGTTCTCCCACCTATCCTCGATCTGATGAGGATATTTGCCAGGAGAAGGGTAAAAAAAGAGGCAGCCTTATGAATATTCCCCGTGTTCGGATCGCCCACCTTCCCACACCCATCGAATCATTAACAGGATTATCCACCTACCTTAGAGGTCCATCCATATTCGTAAAACGGGACGATTTGACCGGGGTAGGTTTCGGTGGAAATAAGATCCGGAAACTCGAGCTGCTTCTTGCTGAAGCTCAAGCCAATGGCGCGAAAACCTTGATTACCACAGGAGCAGTACAATCCAACCATTGCAGGCAGACTGCTGCCGTTGCGGCAAAATACGGTCTTGCTTGCATCCTGGTATTGGCTGGCGCCAAACCGGTTAATTCATCGGGAAATTACGCACTGGATCAACTCTTCGGGGCAGAAATTATCTGGACGGATCGGGAAACCCGGGATGTGAAACTAAAACAGGTATTTGATCAAGCCTGGGCGGATGGAAAGCGTCCATTTCTGATACCATACGGTGGATCCAGTCCGGTTGGAGCTGCGGCATATGCTATTGCGATGCAGGAATTGGCGGAACAGGATATCAAACCAGATTGGATCGTTTTTGCCAGTTCATCAGGCGGAACTCAGGCAGGGATGGTCGTCGGTGCTGAAATGACTGGTTTCTTGGGGAAGATCCTCGGAATCAGTGTGGATGAACCGGCTTTGATTTTAAGAACTAAAGTTGCCGATCTGGCGAACCAGTTATGTGAACGGCAAAATCTTCCGTATACTTTCAGATCAGATCAAATACTGGTAAATGATGATTTCATTGGTCCAGGGTATGGTGTATTCACTGAATTGGAAAAAAGTGCCATACATCTATTTGCCCAAAAAGCTGCGATCTTGTTAGATCCCGTGTATACCGGACGTGCGGCAGGGGGATTGATCGAACTGATCCGAACCGGGATCATAAAACAAGACGAGACGGTGCTTTTCTGGCATACGGGCGGATTGCCGGCACTTTTCGCAGATCCGTACATCCACCAACTATTTTAAAACAGTTTACTCTTGGGTTATGGTATCGCCGGTGACCAGGACGGTTGAAAATCCAATTTTCCTACGGTCGTTAATCGTTTAACCACTTCTCCGGTCACAGACATGAGATAAATATCATGGTTACTTCCCTCAGGCCAGCTTTCAAACACCAACCAGTTGCCGTCCGGGGAGATATCCTGATCCCCGGCAGGTGCAGGGATGGGGTGATTATTGGCTGGAAGACGATATTCCTTTGCGTTGCCGCTGATGTCGAAAGGAATGCCAACCATGCGGGGTTCGAACTGATCTTGGGAGCTCTGGGTGAAGTATACGGTCTTGCCATCAGGCGAAATGACCGGATTACTATCCGCTAGATGATTGCTTCTCGTTAATTGATAATTGGTATTTTCCGTGAATTGGACCACCCACACCTGGTCTGAATTATGATTTCGGATATAAACCAGGGATTGGTCATTCCAGGACCAATACGGTTCCTGCGAAACTTCCTGGTCGTTTATGGCAGAAACAATGGTTTTCTCGACCAGATTATAAATATAGACTTGTACAAACCCCTGAATTTCCTTCGTGAATGCTATTTTTGTTCCATCATTTGACCAGGCTGGATCGTAATTTCCGCCAAACCCTGTATCCAATGGTTCCATATTCTTCCCATCTGAATCCATAATGGATAGATTGGATTTTGGATAGCGAAAATCCCTCTTCGAGCAGGGGGTAACAAATACGATCTTTTTTCCATCCGGAGACCAGTCCGGTTGACAGGCGCCATCCGTAAGACTGGTTAACTGAATCTGGTTTTCGCCGGAAGTATCCATGACCCATACCTGTGGAATACCCGTCCGATTGGAAGCAAACACAATCTTACCCGCCGGTGGGATGCTGGGAACTGGAGAGAGAGCTATCAGTGATTGGGTAGGCGTGGGTTCGAGCTCAATTATGGTTTCCTGGGTAGGTAGACCAGTGCTGACTGCCTCAGAAGAGACAAATTTTGTGGGAACTGGTTTGGTTGGCGTGATAATTACGCTCAAGCCCGGGTCGATGGTGGAGGTAAATTGTTGTGCGATTGGAATTTCTGTTCCTTTATTGTCACCTGCCGGTACATTCTGAGGTGTAATGAATTTGTTATAGAGAAAAATGGTCCCCAAAACAACGATCACCAGCGTCAACATTGAAATAATGATTGTTGGAAGTATGGAAGGTTTTCTTATCTTGTGTACTGGTCGGCTGGGCGATGGCTTTTCATCGGAATATCTTCCAACCGCCTGCTCAAGTAAATTGTGATCCGGGTTGGAAGGGGGGGGCGTGATCGCAATCGGACGGCTGGTAGCTTTTTCACCGATCACATCAAGTAAAGCCTGTTTCATCTCATCGGCTGTCTGAAACCTGGCTTCTGGTTTCAACTCTAAAGCCTTTTCTATCACAAGAGCCAACTTGCGATTTGTTTTTGGTACATAAGATCGGACGGAGGTCAACCGATTGAACTCGGTCAATCGAACGAGGCTATCTTCAGGTGGCATTCCACATATCGCGGCATATAATGTGGCTCCGAGAGAATAAACGTCCGATCGGGGATCAGTTCGGGAACCGCCATATTGTTCCGGCGGGGAATACCCAGGTGTCATGGCTCGAGCACCGCTGGTCGTCTCTTGATTACTGACGTGCAATTTCGCAAGCCCAAAATCGACTAACAGGATATGCCCTTCGCTGGTGATCCGAATATTGCCGGGCTTAATATCGCGATGGACAACCGGTGGGGTCCGGGTATGCAGATAGGTCAACGCATCGCAAATGGCTGCTCCGATATGAATGACCTCATTTTCCGTTATTGTACCGATCCGATCCATCCGGTCTCGGAGATCTTCACCAGTGATAAATTCCATCACCAGGTACTGACCCTGGTTTGGAATTTCAAAATGATCCATCACTTTTGGCAGATTGGGATGTCGGAGTGAAGCCAGAATGGCAGCTTCACGCTTGAATTGCCGGGTATATTCTTCTGATAGATAGAGGTTTTCTTTGACCGCAACCTCGATCATGAGATTCAGATCCATTGCCTGGTATACATTACCCATACCGCCCTGTCCCAGGGTGGAAAGGATACGGTAGCGACTATTCAAGACAAAGCCGGATTCAAGTGCCATTGGATATGATTATAACAAGAGATAGGTCTGGAGACCTTCTATTTAAGGGTTATTTTGGACAGGCGGGAATTGTGCTTCACCTCGTTATGCTATAATCCTCAAAGATGAACCTGGAAATCCACTTTACGGTATCCATCGCATTCTATATTTGTCTCCTCCTGATTGTGATCTTTATCCTCGTAGGGATACGGCGCGTTATGGGCGCACGCAATTTACCGTACTTCCGTAAACGAAGGGATATGTCTATCGGTGGCTGGCGATTATTATTTTTTGCCCTTATTCTGATCGGGGTAGCCATTTTTTTGAACCGGTATGCGGAACCGTCCATCTATACATTCTTTGAACCAAGCCCAACTTTGACGCGTACACCTACTATAACCCTGACACCCTCAATCACCACCACCCCCACCATTACTCTCACCCCCACGATAACATTGACGCCCATCGTATCCAACACTCCAACATCGACTTCAACTCCATCCATCCCAATCGCGGTCGAAACCCAATTCCGGGGACTGGTAACTCCAAATCCGGCTGCGGTATTTAGTCCAATCCAATTCGCACGCAATATTGATTACAATTTCCAGCCGATCGAATTGGATACAACCTTTAAGAATCCAGTCCAACACATATACGGTTTATTCAGTTTCGACGGTATGTTGGATGGATCACAATGGTCGGCTCTCTGGTATCGCGATGGGGAATTGGTATTTTACGAGTTATATCCGTGGAATGGTGGCACCGGTGGGTATGGATATACCGATTGGGCACCCGATCCCTCGCAATGGATTGCAGGCGAATACGAAGTGCAGATTTTTAATGGATCACTTTGGAAAATGTCGGGTCGATTTACGGTTACGGGTAACGCACCCACCGTTCGACCCAGTGCAACCCCATCCTTTACTCCCACTCTCTCTCCGACCGCGACGATGACCCGGACGCCAACCATCACCCGAACTCCAACGCTGACAAGAACACCTCGTCCAACCGCGACCATTGTGCCCAGCAAAACCGCAACCCGGACCCGAACGCCTACTCAAACACGCCCACCAACCTTGGTACCAAGTTTGAGTCCGACCAGAACACCCACCATGACCCGAACGCCTACTCCGCTGTTGCCATAAACGACTGGTCTACTCGTTTATATTGTTGTCTAACTCGGAATAAATCCTTTTTTCGAGGAGATGGCGACCGCGAGTCTGGCTGCCAACTTTGCATTTTGTTTCAATAAGCCCAGGTTCGTTCTGAGACTCGCCCCACCGGATAAGATATTAACCTGTTCCAGCATATACGGTGTTATCGCTGGACCGGTGATCCCCGCGCTTTGTGTTTTTTCCAATGCTGTATTTATAAATGCCTCCATCGTAATCGGTGCGATATCCAATTCCATTGGAGGTGGTTGGGTGACCAGGAGCGCGGATTGAAGTCCTTGCGATCTCTGGACTTGATAGAGAACGGCTAATTCTTCAACGGTGTCTACCCGGGTATCGAGTTTTAATCCGCTGGTTTTGGTGTAAAACGCCGGGAATTCATTTGTCTGGAACCCGATCACTAAAACGCCATTCGTTTCCAGGTATTCCAACGTGGCGGGAAGATCCAGGATCGCTTTCGCTCCGCTGCATATGACAACCATCGGAGTCTTGCCCAATTCAGGCAGATCGGCAGAGACATCCCACCGGTTTCCTCGGTGGACGCCGCCGATTCCGCCTGTGGCAAAAACGGCTATACCTGCCCGGTGTGCCGCGATGATCGTCCCGGCAACCGTCGTCCCACCTGTCATTTGGCGGGCAATCGCAAGTGGATAATCTCTTCGGCTGATCTTGCGAGGATTGACTGCAGTTGCAACCGCTTGCAATTCGTCTGGGGATAAACCGATATGGACTTTTCCATTCAAGATTGCTATCGTGGCAGGGGTAGTCCCCTCTTCGAGTATGATGCGCTCAAGCTCGCGTGCCAGATTCAGATTCTCCGGATGGGGCAGACCGTGGGTGATGACAGCTGACTCAAGAGCTACTACCGGCAAGCCTAGCTCGATCGCTCTTTCCACATCTGGGTGGACCACGTAATGGGGAGGTAACGGTTCCATTTTGGTCCTGCTAGATGACAAGGTTCTCATAAATGGTTTCCAAGCTCAAGTTTGGATTGATCGGACCATATTCCCGCAGGTTCAGGGAAGCCGCCGACACACCAAGGCGAATCCCATCATCAATGGAGATCCCATTTAGATACGCATAGATGACCACACTGGTTAGAGAATCTCCCGCACCCGTTGGATCGACAACATTGGTCAGAATCGACGGGATGTGGCCAATTGTCTCTGCAGAGGCATAGCAAACGCCCTTTTCGCCCATCGTGATCAAGGCTGTTTTGACACCCAATTCAACCAGTCGCCGGGCAGCTTGCATCGTTTGCGGCAGGTCCAATACTTCCTCAGTACTACCGATCAGGGCAGCGGCTTCCTGCGCATTAGGCGTGATCATTTCGAGCTGAGAGAGGTAAGGGATCAACCGCGGCGCAAGTGAAATAGACGCAGGGTCTGCACATACTGGCACCTTATACTTGCGAGCCAGTTTCATGACAGTCCGAATCGCTGGTGGAGATAGATTTGCATCGAGAAAAATGATTCCCGCGTTCTGGAATGCTTTATTTTGTTGTTCAATGAAAGCCGGGACCAACTGATCCACATTCCTGCGATCTGCCAGAGCCAGCGAGCGTTCGCCATCCTTTGACAGGATTGCCAGATATACACCGGTGTTACAGGCATCGCACCGCAGGCAGCCCGATACCTCAACCCCTTCTTTGATCAAGTGCTCGAGGATATCCATTCCCAGCGCATCTTCACCCACAGCCGTGATCAGACTGACCGGCTGACCCAGGTGAGCGAGGTTCTCCGCGACATTGCGAGCTACTCCTCCATAGAAAACTCGAATCCTGGCGGGTGTGGTCGTTGTAGAATCGAGCGATGTATCCGGGACACCGATCACATCAATCCCTGCAGCGCCGATAATGAGAGCCAGGTTTCTATTTGGTTGGGGATTTTCCATGCTATTCTCCAGTAATTTGATTGTAGCGGGTAATTCCGAAAATAAAAAGCGGTCTGATATCGAAAACGCCGGTCCAATCGGATCATAGGTTCATAGTTACTTCAGATCAGGGTAAAATGATCAGGTGAAGGAGATCCTGGTATGAGAGTTGAGTTCCATTGCCATACACGCTGGTCAAAAGATAGCCTGCTGGAACCCGAAAAACTGGTTTCCGCCTGTAAGTCAAAAGGTCTGGGGAAGGTCGTCATCACCGACCATAATTCCATCGCCGGTGCTCGAGTAGCGCGGACGATTGCACCAGAGTATGTGGTTGTCGGGGAAGAGATCAAAACAACGAAAGGCGAATTATTGGCGTTCTTCGTTGAGGAGGAGATTCCCGGGGGATTATCTCCGTCGGATGCCATACACAGTCTACGGGATCAGGGTGCCTTCATCAGCGTTTCGCACCCGTTTGATGTGTACCGGTCAGGTGCGTGGAATATTCATGACCTGGATGCGATCATCGATCAGGTGGATGCGATCGAAGTATTCAATTCCCGATGTTTCAGGCAATTGCATAATGATCAAGCGGCTCAATATGCTCTCCAACATGGTGTTGCCGGTACTGCAGGATCAGATGCGCACACCGCACTGGAGTTGGGGACATCAGTGGTCGACTTACCAGATTTCAACACCGCGGTTGGGTTAAAGGATGCCCTCAGTAAGGGAGTAGTTATCGGCAGATTATCTCCGTATTGGGTCCATTTCGCCAGTCAGTGGGCGAGGTGGCGGAAAAAGATGAATCGCTCTTGACGGCTGTCCGGGATACGATAGAATAGGAAGCACGGGGCGGTGGCGGAATAGGCAGACGCAGCAGACTTAAAATCTGCCGACCGAGAGGTTGTGTGGGTTCGACCCCCACCCGCCCCACAGAACGGGGGAAACGAAGCAGGGGATTCAATAATGCCATCACAGGCGATAAATCCAGCTCAGGGGTTGGATCTCCTCGTTGCAAGTTGTCCAGTGATTTTTGAAAACTAACTTCAAACTAACTTGTATAAAACTATTGACAAACCATTTTACAAGGCTATAATAAGAATAATCCTGTATTAATCAGGGGATGTTCCTTACTATTTCAATCGAAAGCCACGATCTGCTGATGTAATTTGGTCGCTTTTCCGGAAATGTCGGAAACATCTGCAGGGAGCAAATAGCGAAACCGGTCACACAAATGGCTGGTTTTTTCGTTAATAAGCGGCAAACCAGCCTGTTATCTGCAAAAGGGAGGCAGTACATGATACACAGACAGGTTACCACTCTTATTCACAAGTCCTTATCCATTTTTATGCTCACCGGGTTATTGCTGACCGCTTTTGGGCCAGTGAATCTGGTCAATGCCGAATGTGATACAGTCCTAGGGGTCACAGTATGCGATGGTGACAATGATACTGTCAACACGGGCAGTGGAAATGATACCGTTCTCGCACTTGGCGGAGATGATGTCGTCAATACCGATGGTGGCGAAGATCTCATCGTAGGCGGAGCCGGGGATGATGCCCTCACCGGAGGCCCAGGGGCAGATACTATTCTGGGTGATGGGCCGGACTTGGGCATCTTTGGCGATGGTGATTATGGTGGAACGGATACCCTGGTAGAGAATATGGGCACAGATTATGTTTCCGATTCTGTTATTAATACTCCACCCTCACCTAGCGTGTTACCTGTCAGCACTACCGTCTGCAATGAATATCAAGGACCCAATTGTGTCAAGAGAACAATAACGGAAGTAGTCTATACTAGTAACGGAATAACGGACTACACCAGTTCGACAACCTCCTCTACAGACCTAAACTATTATTTAAGTAATTCCAACCTGGATACGGTCTCGGAAGACGTAACTTCAACAAGCACGGTTACATCAAACTGGACCAATTATGTATATCAACAGTATCAGCAGAATTATTCATGTTTCTTTGGTTGTCGATGGGGACTAAAATATAATAATACAATTGGATCAGGGACTGGAAGAACGAACAACCCTGTTGTAAATGGTTCTTCGACTAACACGAGCAACACTGTCGACAACCTGTATCTCGTCGATCATGCCACACTGACCGGGAATGCCCGCAATAACATCATCGATGGATCGGCATTTACGATCGGTGGCGTGGCGTTCTACGGTATGGCTGGAGAGGATACGCTGGTTGGAACCAGCCTGGCTGACACCCTGGATGGTGGTGATGGAAACGATATTCTCTCTGGCGGAGACGGTGATGACACCATCCTTGGAGGCGCCGGTGATGACATAGCCAATGGGGGAGCAGGAATCGATACCATGTCCGGTGGAGATGGTGTAGATGAGTTTTACGGTGATGAAGGTGACGACGTCATCAGCGGTGATGCCGGGAAAGATGAATTATATGGCGGGACCGGTAACGACACTATAGATGGTGGAACAGGTTCCGATGAGTTAAATGGTGGCGATGGTGACGATATCCTCGAAGGCGGCAATAATGATGACACGCTTAACGGTGACGCAGGATCAGATCATCTTTATGGCGACTACGGGACTGACACACTAAACGGTGGGACTGGGGAAGATTTCCTCTACGGAGAGAATGGTAGAGATACAATTCATGGCGGTGAAGGTGATGATCTCCTTGTAGGCGATGAAATGGATTTAGGTGGCGAAGAAGCCGGGTCAGATGCTGATTGGCTATATGGAGATGAAGGCGACGATGATCTGTATGGTGGCGCCCAGGATGACTTTTTAGATGGCGGATTGGGAACAGATTTCCTTTACGGCCAAAATGGTAATGACACCCTCAACGGCGGCGTCGGTGGCGATACACTAAATGGGGATGCCGGTGATGACACCCTCAACGGTGGCGATGATGCGGATGTCCTCAATGGCGGTGCCGGATCTGATACCATGAATGGAGACGCTGGGGCTGATACCATGAATGGTGGCTCTGACGGCGATTTCATGACCGGTGGAATCGGTAATGACCTGATCCATGGTGATGATGGCGACGATACCATTACCACCAGTGAAGGCAGCGATACGATCTTTGGCGATGCCGGTGATGACACCTTCATCATCCAGGGCGTGAATGGGGTCGAAGGGTCAGAACAAATCCAGACCTTTTCGGTTGAATCAATTGAGCCAACCGGACCAACCGTGATCTACGGTGGTGCAGGGATCAACTTCTTCAACTTTATGGCAGGCGCATCGGGTGACCTCGAACTCGTATCCGATCAGGAAAATTCCGGATCAGTCGATACACTTGATTTCAGTCAGTACGACCATGCCGTTACCATCGACCTGGGCATCACTGAAAGACAACAGGTAGCTTCCTGGGATGGTAATTCTCTCTGGATCAAGCTGACTGGCTTATTCACCAATTTGTTTGGCACCAGCCAGGCAGATGACCTGGGTGGGAATGAACTGGATAACACGATCGAAGGTAACGCTGGCGATGATCTCATCAATGGTGGCGCCGGCGCAGACGACCTGTTCGGCGGTGAAGGCGATGACTCATTCAGCGGCGGCGCGGGTGTGGATAACCTCTATGGTGGCGATAGTACCGATCTGCTCAACAGCTATGACCTTACTGATGGCATGGATACTGATCTTGACGCCACTCCTCGGCAAGGATTTGTGTCACATCAGGACAACTGGTTCAGCATTGAAGCACCGAGAGCATTGCCCATAAAACCAATTCTGAGCGGTGGTGGTTTGACGACCATCATCCCGGTGACTGGTGCCGATCCCGTCCTACTGACCTGCACCGACCCGGCACAGACATTCACACTGGTTCTGCCTTCCAGTGACGAAGTGACCATCAATGGTCTGTGTGAAAACATGGATGGTCGATCATTCTGGGCAACCTTCGTGTCCGAAATCTACAGACACCTTACCTGCGACGGTGGAACCCAATAAATTTGACACCGGTGTCACACTGAACCTGTTCCAGGGTGTCGATGCCGGCAGTTTAAGCCCGCTCTCACCAAAACCAGCAAACTTATCCTTCGATTTCTCGCTCTTGATCAATGCGAAGGACAATAGCGGAAGTATGCTGCCGCTGTTCTGGGATACCTCCTCAGCGGGTGGAGCCTGGGGTAAGTTAGCTGACTTTGCCGTAGCCGATGGTCGAATGAACTTGTCCACCGAATACTTTGGAACCGTTTTGGCGGTTGCACCGTAACGAAATCAAATAGAGCAACAACTGACAAGAAGGACGCGAATCATCCGTCCTTCTTGTCCTGCCCTTGATATTGATTGTAGAGTCATATGCCGGAGTACATAATGGATCAAAACGAATTCCAGGAAAATGATCTCAAGCTTCCAAAACGAGCTCCGAAAAAAACAAAGGAGATCGAATCGGTAACGGGACCTTCTTCCTCTGATCACTCGAAAAATAAGCGAAATTGGTGGTTGATCCTCCTTGTTGTTTTCATGGGCTTGCAAGTCCTGCTCAGTGTTTATTCATCGGCAATGTCCCAGCTTCATTATCAACAGGAAATTATGCACCGCAACGAAGTCATCCGAAGTGTGACAGCGTATACCACGAACCTGGATGCATTATCAGCCACGATGTTGGCAGACTATAAAAAAGATGTGTACAACAACGCCAATGTGAATACGACAGCGAAACAACAGGTATTGGGTACCGAATACAACTTCAATGCGATTATGCTACTGATCAAGCAAAATTCTCGACTTATGGAAGTCTTGGCGCAGATGAAATAATCGAACTAGCGGCGATATCTAAGACGAAAACCAGAGGTCATATGGCAGTGCGAACAACATCAAATATACAGTCAGACCGCGGTGTGGACCTGGACATGGTGACAACCGGGCACAAACGGATCACAGCAATGATTGTGGATGACGAACCGGATACCATCCGCATGATCAAGATCGTCCTGATGGGTGCCGGGATGGATGTGATTGGCGCCTCCAGTGGGTTGGACGCCATCGATAAATGTCCGCATACCCAGCCGGATGTGGTATTGCTGGACTTGATGATGCCTGAGATGGACGGGTACGAAACATTTCACCATCTGCGGACGATAACCAATGCCCCGATCATGATCATCTCAGCCCGATCATTGAAAGACGATGTGGTCGAGGGGCTTCAATTCGGTGCGGATGATTACATTACCAAACCGTTCTATCCTCCAGAATTGGTTGCCAGAGTGAATACCGTAGTCCGCCGGACCCGATATGTCCCACCGGTCTCGTCTTATTCGTTTCCAACTATCGGTCTAACCGTTGATGTGGAAGCAAGAGAGATTACCCACAACGAGAAAAAGATCCTCTTACCCACGAAAGAATTTGATGTCTTTTCAGTCCTCGTACGTTTCGCTCCCAAATTGGTTAGCAAGGAAGTGATCGCTCGTGAAGTTTGGGGCGAAGATAATGAAAAGATCCAGAACCGGATCAAATACTTCATCCACATTTTGCGTGGGAAACTGGAAGAAGATATGGCTACCCCTAAGTTAATCCTTTCTCGTGAAGGCTTGGGGTATCGTTTGAATACAGATGAAGAGGCTGGCGCTTTCAAGCATTCGTCTCGACTGGATTTGCACGAAACCTACATGTAAGGTTTGGTTGATCTCATCAAACCCACGACCAATCGGATTTCCCGATTGGTCGCTTATTTGTTGCATAACCTCCATTTTTGACATCAGTAGTTGTCTATGATACACTATCGCCATAACAAACTCATCCAGAGAGGTGGAGGGACCGGCCCTGCGAAACCTCGGCAACCGCTGGTAATCATCGGCAGGTGCCAAATCCGGCAGAAACGACCTGTTTCTGGAAGATGAGAGGAATCGAAGAGCATCCGATCACCTCTCTATAGAGGTGATTTTACGTACTGGGAGAAATATATGCCTCAATCGCGATACACCAACCGCCGTTATCTCGACGCACTCAAAGAGCGGGTCCTGATATTTGATGGTGCGATGGGAACCAACTTACAGCGCCAAAATCTTACCAGCGCACACTTCGGTGGGGAAAAATATGCAGGTTGTAACGATTACCTTGTCATTACCTACCCCAAGGCTGTGGAGGAGGTGCATCGTTCATTTCTCGATGTGGGTGTTGATGTGATCGAGACGTGCACATTTCGATCCAATCGGATCACTATGAAGGAATACAGTCTGGAGACGCGGGTGGTAGAGATTAACCAAACCGCAGCGGTTCTTGCTCGAAGACTTGCGGACGAATATTCCACGCCTGATCATCCCCGTTTCGTTGCAGGTTCAATGGGTCCATCCGGCAAATTGCCCTGCATGGATGATCCCCAGCTATCGAATGTCAGCTATGATGACCTGGCGGATGTGTTCCGCGAACAGGCAATTGGGCTTATCCAGGGCGGGGTTGATCTACTGCTGATCGAAACGTCGCAGGATATTTTAGAAGTAAAAGCGGTGATCGATGGGATCCAGCGAGCTTTTGAAGAGACTGGAAGCTTTCTTCCCATTCAAGCGCAGGTGACTCTGGATACCACGGGAAGGATGTTGCTTGGCACCGATATACTGGCAGTTCAAACTATCCTTGATGGTCTGCCCATCGATGTGATCGGATTAAATTGTTCCACCGGTCCTGAACACATGCGTGAATCCATCCGCATATTGGGCGAAACCTCCACCCTGCCGGTTTCCTGCATACCAAATGCCGGGCTTCCGCTGAATGTTGATGGGCAAGCGGTCTATCCGCTCTTGCCGGATCCGTATGCGGAAATGATGGCAGAGTTCGTGGATAAATACCATATTCAGGTCGTTGGTGGGTGCTGCGGGACAACCCCCGAACACCTCAAGAAACTGGTTGAGAAAATTGGGATTCAACCTTCGGCAACTCCAAACGTCGAATATCCGCCGACTCTGGCTTCGTCGGTCATGGCTGTTGAGATGAAGCAGGATCCCAGTCCATTTTTCATTGGCGAGCGGCTGAATACGCAGGGTAGTCAGAAATTCAAGAAAGTACTTTTGGCAGAAGATTTTGATGGTGTGGTGGACATCGCCCGTCAACAGATGGACGGGGGCGCCCATGGTCTTGATATTTGTACAGCTTTGACCGAACGCCCGGATGAACTGGATCTGATGCGAAGAGTGGTGAAAAAATTATCAACTGCCGTGAAAGCGCCATTCATCATTGATTCAACTGAGCCGGATGTGATGGAAGCGGCTTTGAAAGTGGCACCAGGTCGATGCTTGATCAATTCAACCAATCTGGAAGCGGGTCGCACAAAAGCAGACAGGGTGTTCTCCCTGGCTAAAAAATATAATGCAGCCGTTATCGCCCTGACAATCGATGAAAATGGGATGGCAAAGACCGCGGAGCGGAAACTGGAGATCGCCCGCCGGTTATATGCTATTGCTATTAACGAATATCATTTACGACCGGGCGACCTGGTGATCGATGCGCTTACTTTTACCCTGGCGACAGGTGATCCGGAATTCCAAAATTCTGCTGTGGAAACCTTCGAAGGGATCAAGAGGATCAAGGAAGAATTACCCGGTGTTCTAACCTCATTAGGGGTAAGCAATTCATCGTTTGGGCTTACTCCCAATACCCGACAGGTATTGAACAGTGTGATGCTTTATCATGCGGTGCTGGCGGGTTTGGATATGGCGATCGTAAATCCAGCACAGTTGATACCGTATGCGGATATACCCGCGGAAGAAATTTCCCTCAGTGAAGACTTAATTTTCAATCGCCGCGAAGATGCATTACAGCGAATTATCGATCATTTCTCTACAAGCTCGGCGAGCAGTGTTAAAGAACAGAAGAAAAATCCAATGGAAGGGTTTGATCCCGCCCAACGGCTTCACTGGAAGATTCTTCACCGATATAAAGACGGCGTGGAAGCGGATGTAGATGCGCTGGTCATGGATGTGGAAGAATCAAAACGGAATGAACGAGCTGTTGTTGTGCTGAACCAGGTATTACTCCCAGCAATGAAAGAGGTGGGTGATAAATTTGGATCAGGGGAATTGATCCTGCCATTCGTATTGCAATCTGCTGAGGTGATGAAGAAAACTGTCACACATCTGGAAACCTACCTGGAAAAGAAGGAAGGTACCAGCAAAGGAAAGATCATCCTCGCTACAGTGTACGGAGACGTGCATGATATCGGAAAGAACCTGGTAAAAACCATCCTTTCCAATAATGGATATGAAGTAGTAGACCTGGGTAAACAAGTCCCGGCTGATACGATCATTCAGGCAGCGATCGATCAAAAAGCGGATGCGATCGGATTGAGTGCCCTGTTAGTGAATACGAGTAAGCAAATGCCTCTGATCGTAAATGAATTGGATCGAAGAGAATTGAAACTGCCAGTTTTGATCGGCGGAGCTGCAATTAACCGCCGGTTTGGGCAACGGATCCTGCAAACCGAAAGCGGAAATTATTATTCTGGTGGTGTCTTTTATTGTAAAGATGCCTTCGAGGGATTATCCACATTTGACCAATTGGTCGATCCGGAAAAGAAGCCCGGACTTCTCGCCCAAATACAACATGAAGCAGATCTTGAATTGGGCAGGGAGGTAGCTGTAAAAAGCGCTCCTGGAAGAGAATTGAAGAGTTCCAGGGTGACCACCCTGGCTACGATACCCATCGCACCTGATTATGATATTCATTTGGTCAAATCCATGCCTATTCAGGAAGTCCGGCATCATCTTTCGAAGAATGAACTTTATCGGCTATCCTGGGGAGCGAAAAATCTCCATGGGCAGGAATGGGAAAATTTAAAAAAGGATTTCGATACTCGTTTAGATTCGATGGTGCGAGATGCTGAAGAATCCGGTTGGTTGAATCCACAGGGAATTTATGGTTACTTTCCGGCTCAAACAGACGGAGGCGATCTTCTGGTGTATGATCCTGCAACCTTAAAACAATCATCGCCTGTGGTTCTGGAGCGATTCTCTTTCCCACGACAACGTGAAGAAGATGGTATCTCCCTTGCGGATTATTTTGCGCCAGTTGAGTCAGGTCAGATGGATCTGGTCATTTTCCAGGTCGTTACTGTAGGACAGGGAGCCACAGATCGGTTTGATCGGATCCAGGAAAGTGGAAACTACAGTGAGGCATATTACACCCATGGACTGGCGGTACAAATGGCAGAAGCCGCTGCCGATTATCTCCATGGACATATTCGGCAGGAATTAAAGATGCAGCATAACCAGGGTAAACGTTATTCCTGGGGATACCCTGCGATCCCGGATATTGCTGACCATGCGAAAGTATTCCGATTATTGCCGGTGGAAGCGAAGTTGGGTATGAAACTCACCCCTGCCTACCAATTGGTCCCGGAGCAGTCGACCGCTGCTATTATTGTTCACCATCCACAGGCTGCATACTTTAATATTGGTGAATCGCGAATCGAACAATTAACTCGAGGTTGAGATGGTCAAGTCAGCTAAGAAAAACGACATTATTCGCCAGATTCGAGATGAAATGATTCTCTCCGATGGTGCGATGGGGACAATGCTCCATAATCGCGGCATCAGTTTTGACCAGTGTTTTGATGAATTGAACGTCACCCAACCAGCCCTGGTGGGAGAAATTCATCGGGCTTACATTGACGCCGGTTCAAGTATGATCCAGACGAATACGTTTGGCTCCAACCGCTATAAACTTGATCGTCATGGGCTGTCAGATAAACTCGAATCGTTGAATAAAGCGGGTGTTGATATTGCCCACAAAGTTGTTGCCGGATCATTCAAGAAAATCCTGATTGCTGGAGATATCGGCCCACTGGGGGTTCGATTAGCCCCATTCGGACGTGTACAACCAGAACAGGCGCGCGAGGTCTTTCAGGAGCAAATCAGTGCGTTGGTGAATGCCGGGGTGGATTTGCTCATCCTTGAGACATTCAGTGACGTATACGAGATCCAGGAAGCGTTGAAAGCTGTTTTGTTAGTTGATCCGGAAATGCCGGTTGTTGCTTCCATGACATTCACGCGGGACGATCTCACGCTGTTAGGCGACACTCCCACCAAAGTGGCTCATTCACTCCACCAGTTTGGGGCAGATGTTATTGGTGTAAATTGTTCTGGTGGACCAGCCCAAATCTTGCGAATTCTAAAGCTCATGAAGCAGGCAGAACCGGATGCGCTCCTTTCTGTCATGCCGAATGCAGGCTGGCCTGAGCAGGTCGGTGGTCGGATTATGTACCCGGCTGCGCCGGAATATTTTGGCGATTACGCAGCTATGTTTCGTAATCAGGGAGCAAATATCGTAGGCGGTTGTTGCGGTACAACCCCCGATCATATTTCTTACATGCGTCAGGCGCTGGATACACAACCTGTTTCCATCGAGTCAGTTCTAACCATCGTATCTGAGCAGGATAACCTGCAAGGAATGAAGGAACAGCCATCGCAATTTGCTCAAAAACTAGCGCGGGGAGATTTTGCCATCGCGGTCGAAATGGATCCTCCAAGAGGATTGACCACCCAAAAACTTCTGGCTGGCGCCAGCCTGCTAGCCGAAGCAGGAGCAGATGTGATCGATGTAGCCGACAGCCCAATGGCACGCATGCGGATGAGTCCATGGGCAGTCTGCAGCTTAATCCAACGAAAAACAAACGTGGAAACGGTATTACATTTTCCCACCCGTGGGAGAAATGTCCTGCGTGTCCAGGGGGACTTATTGGCAGCCCACGCATTAGATATTCGGAATGTCTTCATCGTTATGGGAGATCCAACAGCCATCGGTGATTATCCGGAAGCGATGGATAATTACGATCTTGTTCCATCTGGTCTGATCAAATTGATCAAACAGGGATTTAATTTGGGTATTGATTATGCAGGGAGTGAGATCGGGCAGCCAACTACATTTTTTGTGGGTTGTGCCCTTAACTTGACAGCCAAAGATATGGACGCCGAGATCAAGAATTTACAGCGAAAACTGCATGCCGGCGCGGATTTTATTTTGACCCAGCCTGTCTTCGATTCTTCACTCGCGATTAAGTTTATAGACTATTATGAAAAGCGGCAAGGCAAATTACCTGTGCCTATCCTAATTGGTGTGCTTCCACTTAATAATCCCCGGCATGCCCGTTTTCTACATTACGAAGTCCCTGGTATCACAATCCCAGACCCAATCCTGCAACGAATGGAAAAAGCTGGTGGAGGATCAACGCGGGAAGGGGTATTAATTGCTGCAGAGATGATCCAACAGTTGCGGAATATTACCCAGGGAGTATATATCATGCCTGCCTTTAGCAGGTACGATCTTGCGGCAGATCTGATAGACCGGGTGAAATCTATGGATAGAAATGGTCGGGTTGATTGATTCATATCCATTTGTATTTCTCCAAAACCGAATCTATCCTTTATAATACTTTGGTACACAAAACTACAACTATTCGCCTTACCCAAAACCTTTATCCCAAATTCCCAAAATATTGCCTGAGGGAAGCATCATGGACATACTAGTCATATCCGACATACACGGAAACGTTACCGCCCTTGATGCCGTATTAAAAGATGCGGGAAAGGTAGATGAAATTTGGTGTCTTGGTGATCTGCTTGGCTATGGTCCAGACCCCAATGAGGTCGTAAGGAAAATTCGTGGCTTGAAGAATTGTAGCTGTTTGATCGGAAACCATGATGCCGCCGTCCTTGGAAAAATGGATCTCGAAGCTTTCAATCGGGATGCCAGATTATCGGTCGAATGGAACCAGCGAGAGCTAAAACCAGATAATTTAGCCTTCATAAAAAGTCTACCAGAGAAATTGGTGATGAATAAGGCAACATTGGTTCACGGAAGTCCGCGCAACCCGGTTTGGGAATATATCCTTGATTGGCAAATTGCCATGTACAATTTTGAATTCTTTGAGACAGATTTTTGTCTTATCGGGCATACCCATATTCCCGTTATCTTTGAAATGACAGAAGATGAATCGAACTATCATCTTGAAATATTAAACCCAACCGGTCCGGTGGAATTAAAACCCCGGGCGATCATAAATCCGGGAAGTGTGGGTCAACCACGGGATCGTGATTCGAGAGCGGCGTACGCATTATACGAAAGCGAAAAGGGCATCTGGACTCCACGGCGAATTCAATATGATATTGGATCTGTCCAGGAAAGAATTTATAAAGCAAAATTGCCAGAAAGAAATGCCATCCGTCTGGTTGATGGGTGGTAATCTGTCTTGGGAACCATTTGTATCCGTCAGCGTCTCATACTAAGAGCTTAGATTGATTGATGGAGGGAAGAATGAAAAAAACCACCGTATTTCTGGTAATGATTGCACTATTGCTTTTGACAGCCTGTGCCCCGGCTGCATCGAATGAAGATGGCAAGACAGTTGAGATGCCTGCTGCTGGAGCGCCCTCGTTTCAAGGAGCGATGCCGATAGCTCCCGAAGCGCCCGCACAACCACTTCCTGCACGCGATGCAGCAGAAAGTAGCTTCGCTGGTTCAGGGGGCGATACTGCAACTTTGGACCGTCTGGTTATTAAGAATGCAACTCTTTCTATTGTTGTTCCTGATCCCGCGGTTAGCATGGATGCCGTTGCAAAGCTTGCGGATGAAATGGGTGGTTGGGTCGTAACCTCCAATTTATATAAAATTACAACCAATGAAGGAATTGAAACCCCTCAGGCATCGATCTCTATTCGAATTCCTGCTGATCGTCTCAATGAAGCCTTAACCAGGATCAAGGGTCAGGTTGAAGATCCGAACACAGATGTTCGTTCAGAGAATATATCCGGTGAAGATGTCACCGCCCAATACACCGATCTCCAATCTCGGAAAGCAAACCTCGAACAGGCAGAAGCTGCCTTACGGGAGATCATGGCGTCTGCTACGAAAACAGAAGATGTCCTCACTGTGTTCAATCAATTGACTCAAGTTCGGGGAGAAATTGAAGTACTTAAAGGTCAGATCAAATATTATGAGGAATCATCTTCTTACTCGGCTGTCAATGTCGAACTGATTTCCCAGGCATCCATTAAACCGATCACTGTGGCTGGTTGGCAGCCTCAGGGCGTTGCCCGGGATGCACTCCAGGCATTGATCAACGCAGGTAAACTGATCGTCAATATTTTGATCTGGTTCGTCATCCTCATCCTGCCGATATTGATCGTCTTCTACCTGGTGATTCGGATCGTGATCTGGCTTGTAAAGAAGATCTTCATCAAGAGACGGAACACAAATAATAAAGACGAGGAAAAGAACGGTCCCCCCGTTGAACCTAAAACAAACTAAGAGTAACTGAACGGAAATAAATAACAGCGGATTGAGTAATCAATCCGCTGTTTCTTTACCGTTGATATCATCCAACACACGTAATATTTCTTGATTCTTCGGAATATCAGACATGGATGAGCCGTAATGGATGTAGCGGATCTTCCCCTGAATATCAACGACGAACATGGCTGGAACCCAACCGAATTTAGCCAGATTGAATTCTTGATAGTAAGATTTGGACGTTTTGTTACCAACGTCTGATAATCCTACAAAAGGCATATTCTCGCTCTCCCAGAATCGCTGGAAAGCACGCGGACCGTCGGGACCGATTATGAGGATCTCTGCGTTCCGATTGGTAAATAGTGCATAGTCCTGGCGCAACTGCGCCATGTGCCGGCGGCAGAAAGGTCAGGCAAATCCCCGGTTTAAGACCAGGACAATATGCTTCTTTCCCTGATAATCCGATAGTCTGATCGTTTCTCCACGGGTATTTGTCAGAGAGAAATCGATCGCCGGATCCAGTAAATTGATCTTTCTATCCATCTTTATACCTTCGTCCCCTAGATTATTATCTTTATATACAATTATACTGAGATGAATTAAAATTTATATATACATTGTACAAAGATATAAGAAAATATCTATATTAATTTCCTTCTCGCGGTTTCCCAGATTCGGTCAAACATGTCAACGGTCAATTTTCCTGTTTGGGTATTTTGGCGGCTGGGATGATAGGATGCTATCACCCAGGGGGTTCCCTTCCCTGGTTCAAATTGAACTCCATGACCGAATGTCGGAGGTGTGGGTAGGTTTTGATACTGTTGTTTTAGTAAATGTATGGTTTGGTCGTATCCGATCTTTCCGAGCGCAATAATTCCTTGAACAGGTAGAAGGGAAAATTCTCGAGATAAATAACCAGAGCAATTTGATATTTCTTCAGGATTTGGTTTGTTTTCAGGGGGTACACATCGGCAGACTGCTGTGATCCAACTATTGCAAAGCTGCATTCCATCCTGAAGGGAACTAGAAAGCTGCTGGTTGGCAAAGCCAGCCCGGTAAAGAGCAGGAAAGAGGAAATCACCTGATGCATCCCCGGTGAACATTCGCCCGGTCCGGTTAGAACCATGTGCTCCTGGTGCCAGACCGATGACCATCAAAGATGCCTGGCTATCTCCGAACCCCGGAACCGGTTTGCCCCAGTAATCCTCATCCTTAAATGCCTTGCGTTTTATTCGAGCGACTTCTTCACGCCATACTACCAACCGGGGACAGAGGCGGCAGGATGTGATTTCTCGTTCCAAAGAATCCAAGGCAGACTTATCCATACTTATCACACGAGTAGCATCGCGTCACCAAACGAGAAGAACCGATACCGCAGCCGAACTGCCTCTGCATAGGCTGCCAGGATTTCCTCACGCCCGACGAAAGCGGAAACAAGCATCAGGAGAGTGGATTTCGGCAAATGGAAATTGGTGATCAAACCATCGACAACCTTAAATCCATATCCCGGTAAGATAAAAAGGGATGTCGGACCTTCGAATGGATTTATCAAACGCCCATCGCCAGCCAGAGTAGCAGCCGATTCCAACGTCCGGACAGAGGTCGTACCTACTGCGATCACCCGATTCCCAGATAGTTTTGCCTTATTGATCTTATCGGCTGTTTCTTGTGATAGACTGCACAATTCTGTATGAATAATATGGTCATCCGCGATGGTTTCGGTGACAGGAGCAAACGTATCCAGCCCCACCTGTAAATTGACAAAAGCCAGATCAACACTTTTTGCTTTCAGCTTTTCGAATAATTCGGCCGTGAAATGCAGTCCGGCAGTTGGTGCTGCGGCTGAGCCGGGAGTGTGGGCGTACACAGTCTGGTATCGTTCAGGGTCAGAGAGGGTAGTGTGGATATACGGGGGGAGGGGGACCTGACCGATCTGATCCAGGTATGGGTCGATGGGTTTGTTGAAGCTGACTATCCTCTTCGAACCATCCAGTACTTCCAATACTTCACCTTCGAGTCCTGCATCCAATGTGAAACCGCGCCCAATTTTCATTCCGCTTCCGCCAACCAATACCTCCCAGTCGGTCTTGTTGCGCTTCTTCAATAGGAGCATCTCAACTTTGCCGCCCCCTGGTTTTTTCTGGGCAAATAATCTTGCACGAAGAACCCGTGTCTCGATTAAGGACCAGCAAATCACCGGGTCGCAGGTATTCATCTAAATCCCAGAAAGTGCGATGCGTATAGGTATGATTCGTTTGATTTAGCACAAACAAACGGGAACTATGACGTGGTTCCAGAGGAACCTGAGCTATCAGATCGGGGGGGAGGAAATAATCAAAGTCTGTTGTAAGCACGATTATGAATCAAAGAGATTGGGTTGAGGGGAGGAATCGGTCTTAATGAAAGGAATATTCAAATGCTGGTAAGCCCGCTCAGTTGCTACTCGACCCTGGGGCGTTCTATCAAGAAATCCGAGTTGTAATAAATATGGTTCCACAACATCCATAATGGTATCGGCTTCTTCACTTATGGATGCTGCAATGGTATTTAACCCTACTGGACCGCCACTGTATTTTTGGATCACCGTCAGTAGGACCTTACGATCGATATCATCCAAACCGAGCGGATCGACATCCAAAAGATCCAACGCCTCATCGGTTACCTGACCGGAGATGATCCCGTTTGCCCGGACCTCGGCATAATCACGGACACGTCGTAATAATCTCAGAGCCACCCGGGGAGTACCTCGGGAACGGCGGGCTATTTCTTCCACTCCGATCGGATCAGTTTGAATTCCCAACACACGTGATCCACGGGAAACGATCTTCTGTATGGATGGCAGATCATAATAATCGAGTCGGTACAAAGCGCCAAACCGGGCGCGTAGAGGGGCGGTAACCAGTGCAAGTCGGGTTGTCGCGCCAATGACAGTGAAGTGAGGCAGGTTTAATCTGATGGATCTGGCAGATGGACCTTTGCCAATGATGATGTCCAAAACAAAGTCTTCCATTGCCGGATAGAGGATCTCTTCAACAGCTTTACCTAACCGATGAATTTCGTCGATGAAAAGAATATCTCCAGCTCGCAGGTTTGAAAGGATGGCAGCCAGGTCACCTGCCCGTTCGATGGCTGGACCGGATGTCACCTTAATATTGACTCCCATTTCATTCGCCAGGACATGGGCAAGCGTGGTCTTTCCTAAGCCGGGTGGACCATAGAACAGCACATGATCCATTGCTTCTTTTCGTTTCTTCGCAGCCTCGATCAGAATCGACAAATTCTCCCGGACGAGATTCTGCCCGATCACATCGGCGAGCATTCTCGGACGAATGGCGCCATCCAGTTTGTCATCAGGTTTTGGCATGGGGTTTAGAAGGCGGTTTTCTGCTTCAGTCATCGAGGTTGATTATACTCGCAACTCAAAAAGCACAGGGTATAAAATCCACTATAATAGGATAAGCCAAATTCAGGAGAGGACAATGTCTAATATATATGAATCGAGTCATCCGCTGGTTGCGCACAAACTTTCCATTTTAAGAGATAAAAATACCGAGCATCGAAAGTTTCGCGAGCTCGTAAAAGAGCTAGCCACATTATTAACGTATGAGGCGACAGCTAGTCTGCCGCTTACCCCAGTGGATGTAACAACTCCTCTGGGTGTCGCAAAGAGTTTTGCTGTCACGGATAAGATCGGATTGGTCCCGATTTTGCGGGCTGGGCTTGGAATGGTCGAGGGGGTTTGGGAGCTGCTCCCATCTGCCGAAGTTTGGCATATCGGACTCTATCGGGATGAAAAGACCCTGCGACCTGTGCAATATTACAATAAGCTGCCCCTGGAGCCTACAGTCTCGATCTGTTTCATTCTCGATCCAATGTTGGCGACAGGCGGTTCCGCTACAGCTACCGTGGATGTATTGAAGAAGTGGGGTGTCAAGAATATTAAATTTGTTGGTTTGATCGGTGCCCCTGAAGGAATCCAGGTTCTCCAGAATGCCCATCCTGACGTACCGATCCACCTGGCAAAGATTGATGAGCGATTGAATGAGATCGGATATATTGTTCCCGGATTGGGTGACGCCGGCGATAGACAATTCGGTACGGCATAGTACCTCCCTACACAAAAAAAAGCAATCTGGATCCTGGTCCAGATCGCCCTTTTTGTTGTTATGATTTCTATCTTATAAAGCGGCTGCTCTGACAATCGCCAGGAAATCAGCGGGTTTGAGAGATGCTCCGCCGACCAGGGCGCCATCCACTTCCGGCTGGCCAAAATATTCCGCGGCATTGGCTCCAGTTACTGATCCGCCATATAGTACCCGGATATTTTGAGTGAGATACGGACCGAACAATTGTGCCAAGGCTGGGCGGACAATTTTTCCGGTAACTTCATTTGCAATTTGCGGATTAGCCGCTTTTCCGGTCCCAATCGCCCAGACTGGTTCGTAAGCGATTACCAGTGTCGAGGCAGATTCTGATGGAATTTCCTTCAGCCCATTTAATATCTGGCGTGTGATCACTTCTCCTGTTTTTCCCGCTTCGTTTTCGCTCAGTGTTTCACCAACGCAAACGATCGGAACAATTCCGGCTCCCAATGCGGCTTTCGTTTTCTTATTCACGTTTTCGTCGGTTTCCGCAAAGTACGCGCGCCGCTCAGAATGACCTATGATCACATATCCGCAGAACTCAGCCACCATGGATGGGGATAACTCACCCGTAAAGGCGCCTGAAGCTTCCCAGTGCAGGTTCTGAGCGCCTAAACCGATTTCGGTGCCCTTCAGCATGGCTGCAATAGACAAGAGCGATGTAAATGGTGGGCAGACCACTTTCTCCACCCCGGTAATCGTATTCAGGTCAGTGACCATCTCTGCCACCAATTGACGCGCCTGGTCGACGGTTTTATTCATCTTCCAGTTTCCAGCAACAAACGGTTTTCTCATATTCAGATCTCCACGTATGGTAGGAATTTTTATGCTCAACAGATAAACCAGTTGACGCATTAAGTACATGATTAATTGGTTCGATTATAGCAGTGACTGGACAAATTAACGAAAAAACTTCCCGGTTTATCCGGGAAGTTTTCACTCAGGTTGAGTTTTACTTGATCGCTGGTGCTAACCAGAAGGCATCGTCATCGGTGAAGCTTCCGTTTGTGGAGACCGTGAAGTAGAACACTACCTTTTGGTCTTTCAGGAAGGAGAGATCCTCATTGATCTTGGTCACTGCTTTATCATACACTTCATTCCAGGAACCAAGATTGGTAAGCGATCCGCCATCTGCGCGATAGCTAATTTCAAAATCGACATTACACTTTGTGGCGTCTTTCATACAGCCGACGGCAGAAATTAGAGAATCACCATCTTGAATGAGGATCGGTGGGAACTTTCCGGTAATTTCTCCATTCTTAACAAATTCCGGATGAACCCAGAGACCAGGCTCGTCTTCTTTTCCTTTTTCGATCACCGGTTTACTCAAGTAGATCACATAACCGGCTTCGGAGGAGCTATTACCCGGGCAGGGTAAACCCTGATCACCATTTGTCCATTCCGCAAGGCAGTAATTGGAGATGAAACTAAACGGTGTGTCATAGAAGGATGGCGCGGTGCTCTTTACTACTATGCTTACCCAGAATAACTTGTCCGCATAGGGTCCAAAACCAAACCGGGCGCCGTTGGCAGACCTGAGCATCCAGAATCCCTTATATGTGCCCTTCTTCGCCGGCGCGGTCAGGTAGACAGCCACATCGATCGTTTCACCTGGATCCACATCGTAGGTCAGTGGGACGGCTTTGTCGCCATCCATTAGGTCACCATCCACAAAAACAAGGTCGTAATCAGTGGTCCAGGTACAAGTTCCGACATTCTTCAAACGCCAGATTTTGTAAAAGCTCTCATTCGCCTTAACGACTTCTCCATCCTCGATGGTTACATCCGCAATAAATTGAATGGCATTACATGGGACTGGAATCGGAGTAGAGGTCGGAGGTACCGGAGTATTGGTAGCTTTGGGTGATGGCGTTGGACTCGGCTCAACAGTGGGCGTTGCAGTGGCTTCCGGTGTGGATGTGGCGATGGCTTGCTGAGTCTTATCTGCCACATACGTTTCTATTACAGAGTAAGTCAACTGGGCAACGATCGTTTGAGCTGCTTGCGTGTAAAATGCTCCAGGATTGACGTTTCCGCCGCCAGTGACGGGGAGATTACATCCCGCCAAAGCCAAGAGGAGGACGGCGGAGATGACAGCGGCAAAACCTTTCTTTGTAATCATGATTCTTTATCCTTTCGTAGGTCCAATTTCAGTTCAATATGATACGAAGTTCATCTGTTTTATATATAGACGATCTCAGGATGATAATAGTTCCCCTTAAATTCAAGGTCACTCAAATCATAATACGTTTGATTTTGTAAGAAGTTCCATTGGGGTAGAGCTGCCGGGCAGATATAAATAGAATGCTCCAGGAGTCAAATCAAACCTTCGAGCAGGTCATCTTATTATTTCGGGAAGGTTGCAACTAATCCATCGATGATTTCCTGTCTTTCAGCCGAGGAAAATCTGGCTTCAGGATGCAGTGCCTGATATTGCAAGGGGGGCATCGATGCTTTCTTGATCTGTAATACCATAGAACCTACCCAATCAGCTCCCTCGGCAGGTGTGATCTCATTAAAATTGAAGGTCGACCTTCCTTCTGAGACATCCAGATAGAGGAGCCAGGATACTGGGGCAACATTGGAATACCACGGCCATTTAGTCTGGTTACTGTGGCAGTCATAACAGGCAGCCTGTACCAATTCCTGGGTCCGGGGTGAGTCCCAGGCGGGTTCGCTAATGACGGGTGGGTTTGTATGATTACGTCCAATCGGAATTAATTGGATCAGAATAAATCCGATTACAGCGATAGCGATAATGACAAATACCCTACGGCTGAAAGATAATTTCATGGTACCCTCCTAATTTGTCGAATTCTTTCTCATTATAGGCTTTTAATCCATTAAACACATATTCCCCTTCTAATAAGGGGAATATATGAAAGGTTTAACTATTTATCTTGGAGGGCTGCTACACCGGGTAAGACAAGTCCTTCCAGCATTTCAAGAGATGCACCGCCACCAGTCGATATATGAGTAATTTTATCGGCTAATCCAGATTGCTGGATTGCTGCGACAAATTCGCCGCCACCGATGATACTCACCGCACCTGATTCAGCAACTGCTTTCGCTACTCCGAATGTCCCTTTTGCGAATTCAGGGAACTCAAATACTCCCATCGGACCGTTCCAAACGACGGTCCCTGCGCCAACCAACGCCTTGGCAAATTCATCCACAGTCTTTGGTCCGATATCCAGAATCCGCCAACCGGCTGGGACGTTGCCCGTGGGAATCAACTTGTGATTAGCTTCAGCCTCGAATTTATCCGCCAGTACCAGGTCTACCGGCAGGCGAAGTTTTTTGCTTCCACCAGAAAGCAGATCCTTGGCGGTTTCGACCGCGTCCGCCTCAACCAGTGAGTCTGCCACATCAAATCCTTGTGCTTTCAAAAAGGTATTTGCCATACCTCCACCGATAAGGATCATATCAGCCTTAAGCAACAGGTTTTTGATCACACCGATCTTATCGCTGATTTTTGCCCCACCCAGAATTGCCACAAATGGTCTGCGAGGGTTTTCGATAGCCGCGCCGAGGTATTTGATCTCTTTTTCCATCAAGAAACCGGCTGCGGCGGGCAGGTAGCGGGCAACTCCTTCTGTAGATGAGTGAGCGCGATGTGCCGTTCCAAATGCATCATTCACATAGAGATCAGCCAGCTTTGCCATTCCTTTGGCAAGATCCTGGTCATTCTTTTCTTCACCGGGATAAAATCGGGTATTCTCTAGGACGAGAACGTCACCAGGTTTGAGAGCAGCAGCGGCAGCTTCGGCTTTTAGTCCGACACAATCATCCACAAATCCGACTGGTTGTGCAAGCAAGGATGCGAGATGCTCGGCGACAGGTTTGAGAGAAAATTGGGCATCCGGTCCACCCTTTGGACGTCCTAAATGCGAAGCCAGGATAACAGCAGCACCGTTTTTCGTCAGGTATTCTATCGTCGGGATGGCTGCCCGAATTCGGGTATCATCCTTGATGACCCCTTCTTTTATGGGCACATTGAAATCGACTCGAACAAATACTTTCTTCCCTTTTACATCCAGATCAACAACCGTTTTCTTTTGAAACATGAAATCCTCCCGGAATTTAGAAAGAAGGCGTAACAATCTTTTCGATCGCTACGCCTTTGCAGGTCTGACTAACTGAATGGAAACGATGGGTGCATACGTTTAAAGTGATTTTGCCATCATAGCTGCCATGTCAACGGTACGGCAGGAGTAACCCCATTCATTATCGTACCAGGCGACTACTTTGATGAAATCCCCGCCCATCACCTGGTTGGTAGCCAGGTCGACAATGGAAGACCGGGGATCGCCTTTGAAGTCCATCGATACCAGTGGATCGAAGTATTCACCAGTGGTCACACCCAAGATCCCTTTTAATGCTCCTTTTGAGGCTTCAACGAAGGTCGCATTCATTTCTTCCTTGGTGGTAGCTTTTTCAATGGTCGCAGTAAAATCGACGATCGAAACAGTCGGGGTTGGGACGCGCAAAGAATAGCCGTCAAATTTTCCTTTAAGCTCAGGAATCACAAGGGCAAGCGCTTTTGCAGCTCCTGTAGTGGTGGGGATAATATTCAAACCAGCGGCGCGGGAGCGGCGCATTTCCTTTTTATGTCCTTGATCCAGGATGACCTGATCGTTCGTATATGAATGAATGGTGGTCATGAATCCATGGATGATACCAAATTTATCATTGACGACCTTTACGGCAGGCGCCAGACAGTTGGTGGTACAGGACGCATTGGAGACGACATGGTGTTTGGAAGGATCATATTTATCATCATTGACACCAAGGACGATAGTGATATCTTCGTTTTTGGCAGGAGCGGAAATGATCACTTTCCGCGCACCACCTTTTACGATATGAACATTGGCGCCAGCTTTACCTTTGGCTGGGTCGCCGATCGCATCCGTGAATACCCCGGTGGCTTCAATGACGATATCCACGCCCAGGTCTTTCCAGGGGAGAGCGCCAGGATCCTTCTCAGCAAATACTTTGATCTTTTTACCGTCGATGACGATGTCGCTGCCGTCTACCAAAACTTCTCCTTGGTAGATGCCGTAGTTGGAGTCGTACTTGAACAGATGTGCGTTGGTTTTGGAGTCGAATAGATCATTGACGGCGACGACTTCCAGATTACCAGCCTGTCTTTCGATCATGGCTTTTAGTACCTGGCGGCCAATTCGTCCAAACCCATTGATACCTACTTTTACTGCCATTGAAACACCTCCTGGGAGATAAAATGATTGCAAACCAAATTCCGTTGATTTTATCACAACCGCCATCGACTGGCAAATGAATAGACAAGTTGTGTAGTGGCTAAATGATAAAGTCCTATTCTGGCTAAATTAAAATGTCCTAATGAGGACAAAACCATGAAATGGACAATCACAATGACGGAAGAAGAGCTGATACGAAAAACGATCATAGAACAGGCGCTAGACAAGCGGATAACGCAGAGAGAGGGAGCAAGAAAACTGGGGATCAGTGAAAGGCACATCAGGCGGTTGATATCCAAATACCTGAAACGAGGAGCTACAGGCCTGGTATCCGGACATCGCGGGAAGCCCGGAAACCGGAAACTCGATGAAAGGAAGCATCAGGACATCCAAGAGTTCATCCGGAATCCTATCTACCATGATTTTGGTCCTACCCTGATGAAGGAGAAACTGGAAGAATACAAAGGGATTGTAGTCTGCAAAGAGACACTGCGTCAGATCATGATCGAAGAGGGGATCCATCATCCCAAGATCAAAAGGAAAAAAGCCCATCCACAAAGGGAGCGCCGTTTCCGGCGTGGGGAATTGGTACAGATGGATGGCTCCTACCATGCCTGGTTGGAAAAACGAGGTCCAAAAGCCTGCCTGTTGCTGTTCGTGGACGATGCCACCAGCGAAATCCTGGCAGCCCAATTTGTCGGGCATGAGAGCTTCTTTGCCTACGCCAGGCTATGCAAGTCCTATTTCCGCTCTGTAGGTCTGCCAGTGGCTTTTTACAGCGACAAATTCAGTGTTTTCCGGGTTAATTCGAAGACCAGTCTCCACAAGGAGGCCATTACTCAATTCAATCGTGCCCTCACTTCCCTGGGTATCGAGCTCATCTGTGCCAATTCACCTCAGGCTAAAGGTCGGGTGGAACGTGCTAATCAGACCTTTCAGGATCGCCTTGTCAAGGAACTGCGGTTACGTTCCATCTGTTCCTATCAGGAAGCAAATGTCTATCTTTCTGATTTCATTCAATCCTATAACCACAAATTTGCTGTTCTTCCCCGTTCAACTGGTGATGCCCATCTTCCCCTGAACCCCTCCATCGACCTTGAGTTCCTCTTCTCTGTTCATGATTTCCGTATCATTTCAAAAGACCTCCAGATCCAGTTCGATCATGTTATTTACCAGATCATCACTACCCGTCCTCCCAAACATCTCACTGGCCGCGAGGTCCTGATCTTGCAAGATGATTCCGGCGCTGTTTCTGCCTTCCTAAATCACCAGTCTCTCTCCCTGAAAGTCGTTCAGATACAACCTAAAAGACCCAAGATCGTCTCTACAAAATCGATTGATCACGAGGTTTACATCCCCCCTGTCAACCACCCTTGGCGAGCTTATGGCAGAAAACTGAATAACTCCCCTCTTCTCTCTCTAGATGATTAGGACCTTTCTATTTAGCCAGGTTTAGGACATTTCTAAATTGCCTTGACATGAATAGACAAGTTGGTTACTGAGACCCCTATGATCTATGTGGTTTGATCAATAAGGTTCCCTGAATGAGCTTTGACAGCCAAAGGTGGAAGAACTTATTGATTAAAAATGCGTACAGAAAAAAGCCATCCGAGAGGAGATCTTTTTACTTGGAATAGACTGAATTGAATTTAATGCTGAGGGATTGGTTGTGTGTTTTCCCGTTCAGGTAATGGACCAGTCCGATCAAAGTAGATGTCAATAATCACTTGCGCCAGTTTCTGAGAGTCATGCCGCCAGGGATGTTCCAGGTCAAGCAGATCGGTTTGATAGACGGGGTAACTTCGCTCCAATTCAAAATCAACCTTGACCCAATCTACATCCGTTGGCAGATCTACCGTGCAATTGTTGTTGCATACGATCAGGTCAAATAGATGGCTTCCAACATGGTTCTCGATGGCAGCCACATGGTCTCCGCTCGAATACCGGTCTGTCTCTCCCGGCTGGGAAGCCAAGTTACAGATGAAAAATTTCATTGCACGGCTGGCGCGTATAGCTGCGGTAATATCCGGTACCAACAAATTGGGCAGAATACTGGTATACAAACTTCCGGGTCCGATCAAGATCAGGTCGGCAGAGAGGATCGCCTGTATGGCAGGTGGATAGGCAGGAACATTGTCAGGTTCCAGCCACAAGCGTTTAACTTGCCCTCTGGTTTTCGGGATTTTGCTTTCACCCTGGATCCAAAGACTTTTCTTTTTTTCTGGGATCTCAATCGAGGCTGATAATCGAACATCTGTAAGGGTGGACGGTAAAACCTGCCCCTGGACCGCAAGGACACGTCCACTCTCGGCAACTGCTTCTTCAAATGATCCTGTGATCTCTGCCAGACCGGAGATGAATAAATTGCCCAACGAGTGTCCGTTTAAACCGGTCTCATCAGAGAACCGATATTGGAATAGTTGAGTCAATAATTCTTCATCATTCGATAGCGCGGTTAAGCAATTCCGAATATCGCCGGGTGGCAAAACCCCAAGAGATCGACGTAACTCTCCGGAGGAACCACCATCATCCGCGACGGTAACGATCGCAGTCAGGTTCTTGGTGTAGCTCTTCAATCCGCGTAAGAGGGTTGCCAGACCATGACCGCCGCCGATCACCACAATTCGGGGCCCTTTGTCCTTTTTATAGAATTCCGAGACCGCGTCGATGATTGGCTTTCCAGGCTGGATAAATGGTCTGAGAAGCGCCCGATTGAGTCCCCACAATCCGTAGGTGGTAAAGCCTAAACCAAGCAAACCGAATATGATTGCACGGGTAACTCGGGCAAAAGATTGAAGAGATAAAAATTGCACGATGGGCAGGAGCCAGTTATCTGGAACCGTTCTATAGATGTTAATCAGGATGAAAGCCAAACCCAATGCCAGCATCGTGATGCCGATCATGATCATCAACATCCAGCGCTTGACACCGATTCCTGGCAAGAGCCAACGGGCTTCGCGTTTAAGATAACGCTTAACTCGCTGAATCCATCCTTGATTGAATTCGTTCATAGTATCGTTGAATATAGCAGGTTGTTAGAAGTCCGTCAACGGTTCAATCCTGACGATCAAATACGATTTGATTTTGCTGAACCCACATCAACTTGAATAAACCATTAGTCAACACCAATTCTGCCTGGCTTCCTGACTCTTGGATAGTCCCTCCATTAAGAACAATGATCTGATCCATCCGATCGAGCTGAATCAACCGGTGAGTGATGAGGATGATCGTTTTCTCAGGAGAACTATTTTGGAACAGATCAGCCAATAGCTGTTGGGACTGAATGTCCTGGTTTGCAAAGGGTTCATCGAGAATAAAGATTGGACGATCCAAAACCAATAACCTGGCCAGATCCAGCCGGCGTCGTTCTCCTTCACTCATCTTTAAACCGCGCTCACCGATCTGTGTCTCCAATCCATCCGGTAAAGAGTGGAGCCAGTCACTTAGTCCGACTTGCCCTAAAACATGGTTTATTTCCTCTTCATTAAGGTTGTCATGCAGCAGGTCGAGGTTTTCCCGAAGGCTCGAATTAAAGAAAAACGGATCCGGACCAGAATAACCGATCTGATTTCGAACTTCGCTTTCAGTCAGATCAGAATAACCTTTGCCGTCCAGGTAGATCTCTCCAGAATCAGGTTTCCAGAACTTGAGAATCAGCCGGGCAAGTGTTGTTTTTCCGGACCCGCTCGGACCAACGATGGCGACTTTCTGCCCTTTTGGAATGGAAAGGTGGATATCCCGTAGGATCGAACCAGCAGATGGATCGTACTTGAATTGGATATTTCTCAACTCCAACCCATCCTGGAGTGGTGGATGATCAAGGGAGATTGGCCGTGGTTTATCGAATTTTGTATTCAAACTTGTCTCGGGTACCTCGCCGGTAAGGGCGATGATCCTGCGTGCCGCCTGTCGGCTCAAATGAAGTTGCTGCGCCGCCAGATTCAACGGCTGAATCCCGTCAAAGCTTACCAGGGTAATGAGGGTGATCACTGCTAAAAATAATCCACTCATTTCACCGTTGTTCACCAAACCGATCCCAACCACCAGCATGACCAGCATAGTGGCATTAGCAAATAACAGGAGAAGCCCATTTACAAATCCATTTCCCCAAGAGGAACGCATCTGGGATCGATTGAATATAGTCTCTGATTTCCGGATTTCTTCAAACTGTTTATTTTCTACAAGATTGACAAGTAGATCCGGCAACCCATCGAAATAATCGACTAATGAGGTACGCAAATTTCCTTGTTTGTCCAGGAAATCCTTGGATGTATTCGCGATGACAAGATACGATATCAGCAGGATGAAAAGGATGCTTCCACAAGCCAATCCCAGATAGATCCACACTAATTGCGGGTGAATCCCTCCCAGGAAGATGGCAACTATGAGGGTAGTGAATAATGCAGTCAGCGGCGGGTTGATTACCCGGATAAAGAAAAACTCCAAGACTTCCACATCTTCCACTGCCCGGCTGAGAAGGTCTCCTGTCCGGTCACTCGATTTGTAGTAGGGAACACGCGGGATGATCTTCCGATAGATCCATAGTCGTAGATCCCCGAGAATACGAAAATTGACTTCATGACTGCCCAATCTTTCCATGTACCGGAACAGACTCTTTGAGATTCCAAAAAATCGGACACCCACTATTGGAATACCTAGAACGGCAATGGATGGTTGCAATGCGGCATAGGAGATCAGATAGGACGATGTGCCAATCAATCCAACCCCAAGTAATATGGCTGCAGAGGATAAGAAAACCGAAAACATGGCGATGAGTATGGATCCTCGCAGAAACCGAAATAAAAAGCGGAAGGGTGTGTCAGTGGTCATTGTGATATTCCCTGAAAAAATCGAAATAGAGACCACCCAACTTAACCAGGCTATTATGGTCACCCTGTTCCACGATTCGACCGGTTTTAAGCATCAGGATCTGATCACTTTGATAGATAGTCGGAAGTCTGTGCGCAATTGTGATGGTCGTTCGTGTGCGCATAAGCTCCCGGGTCGATTCCAATAATGAGGATTCCATAATTGGATCCACTGCCGATGTTGGTTCATCCATGATCAATAATGGAGCGTCTTTATAGAATGCCCGGGCAATAGCGATCCGTTGTGCCTGACCTGTGCTAATTCCAGACGAAAGTTCACCGATGTGCGATTCCCATCCCCTGGGAAGTGTGTCAAGCCAATCCATCAATCCGGCGGATTGGATTGCGTGCACGAGCCGGTTTGAATCTGGATTTGTGGCTGAGAATGTGACGTTCTCAGCGATGGTCCCGGAAAATAGATGAGGTGTCTGAGGCACCCAGGATATCTTTTCCAACCAATCCGCTCGATTCCATTCCTGGAGGAGATCCCCGTTCGCCGTGATCGAACCACTACTGGGAATCAAGAAACGAAGAAGAAGGTAGATAATCGTTGTCTTACCTGCTCCGCTTGGACCGACCAGAGCCAGATGCATCCCTTCGGTGATGGTTAGGTTTATATCCTCCAATGAAGAGTGTAGACTGTCTGGATAACTCACACTGACTTTATTCATCTCAATTGGAAAAATCGACGTTTGAGATCGGCTGGGCTGGCGGTTCTGGATTTGATCGAAGGGTAAGGATTCAGATGCCTCCTTCACCTGAAGAAACTGAAAAATATCTCCAGCAGCCTGAATCCCGGACATGGCAGCATGGTATTTCACACCCAATTGACGTAAAGGCAGATAAAATTCTGGAGCTAATATCAACAAAAACAACGCCGGTTGGAATTCAATCCTGCCATAAAGCAGGCGTAGACCAATTTCAACGGCGACAATGGCGGTCGATATGGTCGCGACCAGTTCCAAAACCATGGCTGATAAAAATGTAAATTGCAAGACATTCATGGTTGCTTTACGGTACTCACGATCAGACTGGGATATGACATTCGCCTGATCATCTTGTTTATTGATCTGCTTAAGAAATTCCAAGCCACGTAAACTTTCATAAAAACGGCTACTCAGACGAGTTAAAAATTCCCATTGCTTTTTTGTTCTTTGTTCAGTCATGATCCCGATCAATGCCATGAAAAGAGGAATGAGTGGAGCAGTGGTTAACAAGATAAAACCAGTCAGGGGTTCCCTGGGAAAGACTGCGATAAGAATAGTCAATGGGATCAATCCCGATAAAAATACCTGAGGTAAGTATTGGCTGAAGTAAGCATCCAGAGATTCAATCCCGGTAAATGAAATATTCAACAACCTGCCCCGGTTCTCACCGGCTAGATAAACCGGACCCAAGCGGGATACTTTTTCCAAAATCATCTTCCGGAGATTGGTCTTGATGTGAATTGCCATCGTTTTCGCAGAGACATCATTTGCCAGAACGAGTAATGCTCTAACGATGATGAGCCCTGCGATGATGGTCAGGGGAAACGTTACCTGTTCCAACGTTTCCTTTCCCATAAACACACGACTGATCACATCCGCGATCAAGTAGGATTGAAATATGACCAGAATTGCAGTAGACAATCCAGTGATAAGGTTTAACAGTAGCGCCAGACCGCTTCCGCGAGCCTGGCGCATCAATTCTCGCTGAACAGACATAGGTTTAGTAGTGTAGTTCGCTGCTCTTGGTGGTGATCCGTTTTCGGAATATCCAATAATTATAGGCTTGATACGCCAAAGCAATTGGAAGGAAGATCAAGACCACGATCGACATGATATTCAGGGTTTTTACGGAAGAGGCTGCTGTATAGATCGTCAATGAAAAGCTCGGATCAGTGCTTGAAACCATTACATTTGGGAAGAGGAGTGCAAATATGGTTGCAGAGATCGAAGCCATTGCGGCGATACCTAATCCAAGAGACCAACCTTGTCGATTTGATCGAAAAGCGATCATCGAACTGATCAGAGCAAAGACCGCAACCACGGCTGCAATAATACCGGCAGTAACGGGCTGGTTCGTTCCCGATTTGATGATCACAGCAAATACACAAAATCCGCCAGTCAAGATCAGCGCTGGCAGCCATACGGCACGGATGGCTTTTTCCGCTTCGTCGCTCAGTGGCGCACCGGTTTTCAATTTTAGAAAGAGTGCTCCCAGCAAGATAGCTAATCCAACAAATGTAAGTCCGCCAAGAAGGGCGAAGGGGTTCAAGAGATTCCAAAATCCACCCGAATAATTCATCTTTCCATCGATCGGGACTCCCTGAAGTATGTTTGCGAATGCCACTCCCATCAATAGTGGAACTATTATGCTCCCGCCAAACATGGCGTAATCCCAAAAAGATCGCCAGGTTCGGCTTTCCATTTTTCCGCGGAATTCAAAGGAAACCCCTCGGAGGATAAGACCAAGCAATACAAGAAAAAGGGGTATATAGAAGCCTGAAAAGAGGGTGGCATACCATTGCGGAAATGCAGCGAAAGTTGCTCCTCCAGCCAGAACCAACCATACTTCGTTGGCGTCCCAAGTTGGTCCGATGGCATTATACATAAGCCTTCTCGTACCATCTGTCTTGCTCAGGAATGGAAGCAATATTCCGACCCCAAAATCAAATCCTTCCAGAACAAAAAAACCGGTGTACAGGACAGCGATTAGAATAAACCAAATGATATTCAGATCCATCTTCCTCTCCTTTATGCTGCGGCTTCGACAGTTTTTGATTGGATAATTGATTCAGGGATCGGTCCTGCTTTTGCGATCCTGTAAAGAAGAGTGACATCTACCACGATCAGAATGCCGTAGACAACTGTAAAACCGATTAGTGTGGTCAAGAGCTGTGCAGCCGTGACGTTCGGGCTGACGGCGTCCGCTGTTCGTAATAGACCATAGACTACCCAGGGTTGGCGTCCGACCTCTGTCAGGAGCCAGCCGGCGGTGTTTGCCAAATAGGGCAAAATGATTGCGGCAGTCAACCCATACCAGAGTTTACTTTTGATGTTGAATTTTTTAAATTTCCAGAGCCAGATACCTACAATCACCAGGAAAAGCATCAAGAATCCTGCGGCGATCATTATCCGGAAAGACCAATACGATACGTAAACAGGTGGAATATAGTTATCCGATCCATATTTCTGTTCATACATGGTCTGGATATCGTTCATTCCAAGCACTTCACCCGTAAACCGGTTGTATGATAAGAAGCTTAGTGCGCCCGGAATCCGAACATCAACAATATTTTTCTTCTGGTCCAAATTGGCGACAGAGAATACGGAGAGTGCCGCAGGATTCTCAGAATCCCACAACATTTCGGCTGCTGCCATTTTCATGGGCTGTTGTTTGACCATCAACTGAGCCTGCTGATGCCCTATTCCAATGGATCCAACTATGGCGAACAGACCAAAAATAGTCGAGATCATGAAGGATTTCTTGAAAAATTCAGGATTGGATTTTTTTAGCAAATGAAAAACAGAGATTCCCATTACAAAGAAGGCACCGGTAGTATACCCAGAGAAAACGGTATGCGGAAACTGGGTCCACACATGTGGATTGGAAATAATTGCCCAGAAATCATCCATGACCGGGCGACCATTTACCATCACATAACCGACCGGATAATGCATGAAAGAATTCGCTATGAGGATCCATAATGCTGATAAGGTTGCTCCAAATGCGACCAGCCACATGCTGAGGGCATGGATTGCTTTGGGCACCTTATCCCACCCGAATATCCAGATTCCAATAAACGTGGATTCTAAGAAGAAAGCTGTCAGACCTTCGATTGCCAGTGGGGCGCCAAAGATATCACCCACAAATCGCGAATATTCAGACCAATTCATCCCGAATTGGAATTCCATGACCAGACCTGTAACCACGCCCATGGCAAAATTGATCAGGAAGAGTTTCCCCCAAAATTGGGCCATTTGTTTATAAATCAGGTCTCCTCTCCTCACATATAATGTCTCCATGATAGCGACCAGGATGGATAATCCCAGGGTCAGGGGGACAAAGAAAAAGTGATATACTGTGGTGATGGAAAATTGGGACTGAGCAAGACCGAGAACATTCATAAAATCCCTCCTGATTAATCTCAACGATGTCGGGGTAAGTACCAAAAAGCCAAATTGAGTATATCTTAAAAGTTTTTTATCCCGAAAGGTTAGTAAAACCTTTCTTGAAGGTATGTTTATGCTTGAGAAACTGACCAACATTGAAGAACGCTACGATGAGCTCACCCGCCAGTTGAATGAGGTGGGAGAAGACTACCAAAAAGCGGCAGAGCTGGCAAAAGAACGATCCGATCTGGAAGCGATTGTTGAAAAAACAAGAGCGTATAGACAAGCGCTTTCCAAAAAGGATGAAGCTGAGCAATTACTTTTTGTGGACGATGGGGAATTACGCCAATTGGCAGAAACCGAAATGTCAGAATTGAATCCACAGATCGAGCTGCTTGAATCAGAGTTGAAAACAATGCTGCTTCCCAAGGACCCGCGGGATGACCGCAACGTCATCGTCGAAGTTCGAGCTGGCACGGGTGGTGATGAGGCAGCTTTATTCGCTGCTGATTTATTCCGGATGTACATTCATTATGCAGAGCGCCTAAACTGGAAATATGAGATCCTTTCCCAGAATGAGATTGGGATTGGGGGGTATAAAGAGATCATCTTCCAGATCAAAGGAAAAGGTGCTTATTCCAAACTAAAATTTGAATCGGGCGTCCACCGGGTTCAGCGGGTCCCGGCGACCGAAGCACAGGGTCGGATTCACACATCCACAGTCACCGTTGTTGTTCTGGCTGAAGTGGATGAGGTGGAGATCAGCATACCCGATTCGGATATTCACATTGACATTTATAAATCTGCCGGAGCAGGTGGACAAAATGTTCAGAAAAACTCGACCGCTGTTCGACTGACGCATCTTCCAACCGGGATCGTGATCGCCTGCCAGGATGAACGTTCCCAACTGCAGAACCGATTACGTGCCATGAGCATTCTCCGAGCCCGATTATATGAATTGGAACAACTGCGGCGTCAACAAGAACTGGAAGTGACTCGTCGTTCCCAGGTTGGCAGTGGAGAACGATCTGAGAAGATCCGAACCTATAATTACCCACAATCCAGGGTCACTGACCATAGGATCAACTTATCCAGCTACAACCTGGCTGGGGTGTTGGAAGGCGATCTCGATAAATTTATCGATGAGCTATCCATGCGCAGTGAGACTGAACGATTATCTGCGGGTGACGAGGATGATGACTGAGTCAACTGTGACCATCTTGGATTGGCTCAGCGAGAACAGTACCCGTTTACAAGGAATAACCGAAACGCCATTGAATGATGTGCGTGTCTTACTATCCGATCACCTAAACATCAATCCAACCTGGTTAGCATCCCACCCGGATGAAATTATGTCTTTGGCATCCCTGATCGGATTAGAAGAAAAAATGGAACAATTAATATCCGGCTTTCCATTGCCGTATATTTTGAAGCACTGGGAATTTTATGGTTTGGATTTTTATGTTACGCCAGATGTATTGATTCCACGACCGGAAACTGAAGTATTGGTTGAACATGGATTAGACTGGTTAGCGAACCACCCGGAAATACATACGGGATTTGATATCGGCACTGGTTCAGGAAACATCGCCATTTCGTTAGCCTGGCATGATCCAAGCTTACAAATGACCGCCGCGGACAGATCGGAAGCAGCCTTAGCCGTTGCTCAGATAAACGTCGATCGGCATAAACTATCCGATCGTCTTCAGTTGACAAAATCCAATCTGATGGAATCAATACCCACTACTGAAATCCATTTTTTATGCGCGAACCTGCCCTATATCCCGCGGGAAGATTTAATTAATCTGCAAGTTGCCCAGTATGAACCGATTATAGCTTTGGATGGCGGCCTGGATGGATTGGATTATTACCGGGCATTACTACAGCAAGTTAGCCCCAGGTTGTCTCCACCTTTCTGTCTCCTGCTGGAGATGGAGTACCGCCAATCGGAAGCATTAACGATGATCATCAAGGATAGTCTTCCCGAAACTGATATCCGAATTATTCCGGATCTGGCTGGACTTCTCCGAATAATGATGATCACAGGAGGCGATAACCATGTTGGTCATCAAGCATGACAAACCAGCTGCTTTGCACCAGGCGATCGAGCACGTCCGTGCTGGGGGGTTGATCGCTTTTCCCACAGATACAGTTTACGGGCTCGGATGTGGTCTATATAACTCTCCGGGTATAGTACGGTTGTACGAGATCAAAGGGCGTGAACCAGGTAAAGCAATCCCCATCCTTTTCGCAGATTTGGACCAGATCGAGGAGATCACTTCCGGTTTATCTCAAGGCGCCATCCATCTCGCAGAAAGTAACTGGCCTGGAGCATTAACATTGGTTGTCCCCAAACACCCATCCATTCCGCCAGAGCTAACTGCCTTACCGACGGTAGGCATCAGAATGCCAAACCATTCATTTGCTCGAGCTTTATTAAGAGCCTGTGGTCCAATGGCAGTTTCTTCCGCCAACTTATCTGGCCAGCCAAGTGCTGTAACTGCAGAAGAGGTGATCTCGCAATTGGGTGATTCGGACATGCTTTTAATCGATGGTGGGAGATGTCCCGGGGGTTCATCTTCAACAGTGGTAGATTGTACAGGTGATGAACCGGTGATATTACGGGAGGGTCCGATCAGCGCTTCGATTATTCGAACAATCTGGCACCAGGGTCTGTAGTTGAGCTACCCGTAGCTGAAAAGAAACTCAAGTTGGGCTGAATTCTCATCATGGCTTAATCCTGCTCAAAGGATTTTTTCATCTTGGGAACTTATATTAAATATGCATTCTCCTTTCAAATCCACGTTCTGGGCTGAGCAGCTTATCGGACGTGGTTTTGTCCTTTAATTACATCGTGATATGATGTGATAATTCAAATAACGCTTCGGAGTTTGCATCATGCGTGTCGTTACAGATTATCTCACAGCCAGCATCGAATCGGGTCACGAAATAAAAATCTCTACGGTCAGAAATCCTGTCGAACAAATCATTATCCATCCCCCATCATTCCACTACCGAGCAAAAACTCAAGAACTCAAAGTAGAAAACACGTTCAATCAGCCCCGGATCATGCCATCTGAGGTTTCGTCATTATTTGGGAAAGTAGACATCCTGCATTTCGAGGAAACATACTCTGAATCGCTCGGATTTGAATTTCAGGTCCTGATCAGCCACATACTCCCGTTTGTGGGAATCAAAGTAAACATAACAAATCATTCCACCGAGCCTATTCGACAGGAAAATATCCAGATCACATCCATCGATTCGTTTCCATCCTTTATTACCGGAAATGAAAACCTTGATCTGGGATGTTATGTGAATGGTTGGCAATCCTGGAGTTATTCAGGCACCTACCCAGCCCGGCAGAAAATGATTCAATCCAGGCTTAAGCGGTTTCAAGGTCCCAAGCTTTATGATGCGGCATCGCCCCAGTCAAACAAAGCTGGTGCTTTCGCCAGCGATCAGTTCGGTGTCCTACTGGATCGTACAAACCGAACCGGTTTGCTGGCTGGATTCATAAGTCAAAAGAACCATTTTGGTCATATTATGATGCAACCAGGTAAGATACCGGTAATTCAGATCCTGGCTGCGGGGGATCTGACCGAAATTCCAGCCGGTGGATCGATCAACACCGATTGGCTATTATTACAATTCCTGGATCTCAATGATCCCGATCCATTAAAATCTTACCTCGAGCTGGTTGCTGAAGCAAATGAAGTAAAAATTCCTGACCACACACCTGTTGGTTGGTGCTCCTGGTACTATTATTTCACCCGTATCTCAGCCGAGATCATCCGAAATAATCTGGAGATATTGTCAGAGAAGAAAAATGATCTTCCCATTAACTTGATCCAAATTGATGATGGTTATCAAAAAGCGGTTGGAGACTGGTTAACCCCCCGGCAGCGGTTTGCCGGTCAGATGGATTTACTTGCATCTGAAATAAAAGAAAATGGGTATCAACCTGGATTATGGATGGCGCCTTTCATTGTTCATCCTTCCTCCTCCATTTTCAGAGATCATCCAGATTGGATCTTGCGGGACCTGAATGGAAAACCCATCAATGCAGGTTGGAACTGGAACCGCTTTTGCGCTGGATTGGACCTGACAAATCCGCAGGTGCAGGAATATCTAAGAGCTGTCATCCGGACCGCAGTGCATCAATGGGGATATACCTATCTAAAACTGGATTTCCTTTATGCTGGAGCATTGGATAGCCACAGATATGATCCCACCTGCACCAGGGCTCAGGCACTCCGTCTTGGAATGGAATTGATCCGGCAAGAAGCCGGACCTCAAACCTATCTTTTAGGGTGCGGCGCCCCGTTGGGACCGATGCTCGGTTTGGTGGACGGGATGCGAATTGGCACGGATGTCGCCCCTGACTGGGAGCCCAGGTATTTTGGGCTAGAGCTATTGTTCCCTAACGAACCGGATATCCCATCTGCGAAGAATGCGATGCAAAATGTGCTTACCCGGTCGATGCTGCATAACCGCTGGTGGCAAAACGATCCGGATTGTTTGCTGATCCGAGAATCGAGTCGTCTGACATTGACCGAAATTCAGAGTATGGCATCGATCATTGCACTGAGCGGTGGGTTGATGCTGATCTCTGACAATATGGATGAGGTCAGCCGCTACCGCCTGCGGATCGCGCAGGTGCTATTGCCAGCCATTGGCAAACGACCCATGGTGATAGACTGGGCTGATGAACTTCACCCGCATCTGACGCGATTGGATCTCGAAAACGCGACCGGTTGCTGGCATTTGCTTGGGTATACCAATTGGGATAAGCGACCGATCAAACGGTCCCTACATCTATCTGATTTTAGACTTCCATCCAGCGGACGTTGGATTCTGCGCTCTTTCTGGAAAGAGAAAGTCCTGGTTTCAGAAGGTGGTGCATTTGAGGTGAATGTCCCACCGCACGGAACCGTCCTGTTAGCCGCCCGAAAATTTACACCCGATGTTCCAATCTATGCTGGCAGCAACCTGCATATTTCTCAGGGGCTGGAAGTCTCGCAATGGAATTACTCTGAGGGGCATCTCTCCTTCGACATTGATCTTCCCACCCATTTATCTGGATATTGCGAACTCTTTCTGCCATTTACACCACAAATAACGAAAATTCAAAGTCTTGAAAACCCTATACAGAAATTGACCGCCAATCATTATCGTATCGATCTCCAGCTGAAGGATCGGACCAATATACAAATCCATTCTTGACGAAAAAGTGAATCAAAAAAGCTCATTCGATTGAATGAGCTCTTTGTGGGTAAAACTAATTACTTTCGTTGAGCCAGTGCGGACCAGCCCGCGTATTTTGCAGTATCACCGAGTGATTCCTCGAGACGGAGAAGTTGGTTATATTTGGCAACCCGATCAGAACGGGCAGGAGCCCCGGTCTTGATCTGTCCCATATTCAACGCGACAGCCAGATCCGCGATGGTGGAGTCTTCTGATTCACCGGAGCGATGGGATGTGACCGCGCGCCAACCATTGCGATGGCACATCTCAACTGCTTCAATGGTCTCGGTCAGGGTACCGATCTGGTTCAATTTGACAAGCAGCGCGTTACAGGCTTTTTCAGCGATCCCTTTACGCACGCGAGATGGATTAGTGACTAGCAGATCATCGCCTACAACCTGAAGGCGGTCCCCAACGGATGCGGTAAAGTTGATCCAACCGTTCCAATCATCCTGTGCAAATCCGTCTTCGATCGAGACGATCGGATATTGATCGATCCAGTTTGTCCAGAATTTAACCATATCATCGCTGGAAAGCATCTTTCCTTCTTTGCGAAGATTGTATTTCTTGGTTTCTTCATCGTAGAGTTCGGACGCAGCCGGGTCGAGTGCGATACATACCTGTTCACCCGGTTTATAGCCGGCTTTGGTGATGGCTTCCAGGATCAGTTCGATCGCTTCTACATTAGCTTTGAGAGCCGGTGCGTATCCACCTTCGTCCCCAACCAGGGTTATGTAACCATGTGATTTTAATACGGTCTTGAGGGCGTGATAGATCTCAGCACCCCAACGTAATCCTTCAGCGAAAGTTGGCGCACCAAGAGGCATCACCATAAATTCCTGGGCATCAGTAGACTGCCAGTTAGTATGGGCACCACCATTGAGAATGTTCATCATCGGGACAGGAATAACGTGAGCGTACACGCCACCAATGTAGCGGTACAAAGGCAAACCAATCGATTCGGCGGCAGCTTTTGCGACTGCCAGTGAAGTCCCCAGGATGGCATTAGCCCCCAACTTGGATTTATTCGGAGTCCCATCCAACTCGAGAAGGGCTTCGTCGATCGCTTTTTGTTCAGTGGCATCCCACCCAAATAATTCTTCAGCGATGGTTGTATTGACATTTTCCACCGCAGTGAGGACGCCTTTGCCGTTATACCGGGTTTTGTCCCCATCCCGAAGTTCCAATGCTTCGTGGATACCGGTAGAGGCGCCAGATGGAACGATGGCTGATCCAAAGCTGCCATCTTCCAGATACACTTCCACTTCGACAGTGGGATTGCCGCGAGAATCCAGGACTTCGCGACCGACAATATCTTCGATTATGCTCATATTTCACCTTTGATTAGGGTAAATTAGACTCGGTGTAAAGACGTTCAGACAAGCAAATCTGAGTATACCCGATTTTTTAATCTGGAAGGTCGTAGAAATCCACCTGGCGTTCAAAAATGGATCAATCGGAAGGATTCGTAGGGACCCCCATTCTTTCACAGACTGCTTTTAAGAAACCAGAAAAGAGCGGGTGCGGACGATTTGGTCGGGACAGGAATTCGGGGTGGAATTGGGTTCCAACCATAAAGGGATGATTTGTCAATTCTGCTATTTCGACCAGCTTTCCGTCCGGAGACAGCCCGGCATAGGTCATCCCCTTTTCATTCAAGATCTGTCGATAATCGTTATTAAATTCAAAACGATGGCGATGCCTCTCTTCCACAGTATCCACACCATAGGCTTGTGCAGAGATGCTTCCTGGTTGCAAATTGCATGGGTAAAGACCAAGACGCATTGTTCCTCCCATCTCGGTGATCTCCCGTTGTTCCAGCATAAGATCGATCACAGGATGGCTTGTGGCATGGTCAAATTCCGCTGAGTTCACCGATTCATCCTGAAGGACGGTTCGGGCAAATTCCACCACCATCAGCTGCATCCCAAGACATAAACCAAGGTAGGGAATTTGATTTTCCCGGGCATAGCGGATCGCTTTGATCTTTCCTTCAATTCCTCTGCTGCCGAACCCACCAGGCACAAGGATTCCACCTGCGTTCTTGACTTGCTCCCAACCCTTATCTTTTTCCAAGTCTGTCGAGTGTACCCATTCAACGATTACTTCCACTCCCAGAGGAATTCCTGCGTGTTTCAGGGCTTCGTAAACGCTCATGTACGCATCATGCAGCTCCACATATTTACCGACCAGTGCAATCGTAATGGCTGGTCTCGGAGCGCGAGTTTTATCCACCAGATTTTTCCAGGATGACCAGTCAGGTTTTGGTGTTGGTTTTAAATTGAACCGCTCAATGATGTATTCCGCCACTCCCGCCTTTTCCAACAACAGCGGCACTTCATATAGCACATTGGTTGTGACCAATGGCACCACTGCTCGCTTCTCCACATCACAGAATAGTGCAATTTTATCGAGAAGCCCATCCTCGATGGGATAATCGCTCCTGGCGACGATCATATCCGGCGCTATACCCATGGAACGCAATTCCCTGACTGAGTGTTGAGTTGGCTTGGTTTTCAATTCGCCATTGGCAGCAATGTACGGAAGCCATGTAACGTGCACGTTTAGTGTATTCTCTTTTCCAAGATCACTACGTAATTGCCGTAATGCTTCCAGAAATGGCTGTCCCTCGATATCGCCAACGGTGCCGCCCACTTCCACCAGGACGATCTCCGCTCCCGTGGACTTTGCAACGGCAGCGATTCGTCTCTTGATCTCATTGGTTATATGTGGGATGACCTGGATCGTTCCCCCCAGAAAATCTCCCCGTCTTTCATTGGAGATCACTTCAGCATACACCTGTCCGGTGGTGACATTGCAGGCTTTGTTCAATCGAATATCAATAAACCGTTCATAATGCCCCAGATCGAGATCGGTTTCCGCGCCGTCATCAAGAACATAGACCTCACCGTGCTGATAAGGACTCATCGTACCCGGATCCACATTAATATATGGGTCTAATTTTTGAACTGCGACCTTAAATCCGCGCTCCTTAAGGAGTCTTCCTGTGGCCGCGGCAGTCACCCCTTTGCCTACCGAACTTACCACCCCTCCCGTAAAGAAAATATATTTTATCGAGTTCATTCAGCCCTCCATAATTATCGGTAAATGACGTACACATATTAAGAGAAGCGAGGAGGGCGTTTTCTTGCTCCTCCTCGCGGTATTTCTACATTATTTGATGATAAATTTGTATCATCCAGTTTAACCTCTACTATTGTTATCTATTCTAGTGTAACATAATCCGTGACCAGGTACAGTAAATTCCCAATATTAAATCAAGCCCCCGTCTGTTTGGGACGGGTGCTGGGAGTAAATTAGCTTTTTTGTTTTTGTTCGAGAGTACGAGAGAAAATTTCTTCAAAATCCTTCGTTGATTTCTTTCCTTTTTTGGGGCGATCATCCGAGTTGGATTTCTTACTCTTTGCTTTTTCCATCGCTTCTCGCAATAGAATTTCCATTGCAGTTGGTTCGGGTTCAGATGATGTCTCCATATACTCGGTGTACGACCCTTCAGGATGGTCATCGCTACGACGGCGGCTGGGTTTACCAGGTTTACGGCGACGAGTATCGGGTCCTTTTCCTTCAGGTCGCTCCATCGGAATCATGGGAGCCTCTTCTTTAACGGGAACTTCCTGCAAGGCTTTCAAACTTAATTTGATCTGTTTCTTTTTACGGTTGACATCCAGAACCTGGGCTTCTACTTCATCGCCTTCCTTGACGATATCACCTGGTTGGCGGACATAGCCATGAGCCATTTCGCTGATATGGATCAAACCTGGACGTTCTGCGCCAATCTCTACGAAAGCACCGAATTTTTCCAGTTTAACTACTTTACCTTTAACAACCATCTCAGGTTTGATGTCTTTCCAATCCAGATCCAGTGGTTTCATCATCGTGAGTTCTACTCGACCCTCACGAATTCGTTTTACCCAGACTTCAATTTCTTGATCCACCTGAATTACATCCTCAACCCGTTTGATCGGTTGGGTAGGATCTGTTGCCACTATCTGTGAGACATGTAAGTAAGCTGGAGTTTCGGCACCGATATTAACCAATGCTCCTGCCAGCGATGTTTTAACCACTTTGCCGATGTAGTGGGTTTTTACTTTTATTTCATTTGATTGATTAACGCTTGAATCCATAGCGTTTCACTCCCAGGTACTAAAATTGACGCGAAGGAGGATTATACCCGAACGGGTAGGTTCTGTCAACGAGACACATTATTCTTTAAAAATGGAGTTTCAATGGGACTTCGTTTCCAACTCTTTGTTTTCCCTGGACAGGATTCGAAAAACTACCAAACCGGGTATGAGTGGAAACCAGAAGGTTATTCCCCGATACGCCAACACTATGACAGCCGCTGCCGCAAACGGGACATGGAGGGAAGAGAGACTAAGTGTCATGATCCCTTCAACGACGCCAATACCTGAGGGAGTAGGTGAGACGATTAGAAATAGATATCCGATGCTAAAACCGGCAATGATTGTCCCCGCGGTAAATGGTTGGCGGAAAGCCAGAAAGGTCATCATCATTATTATGATCAGGATCGCTTTGTTGTTCAGTGCCAGAATCAATGGTTTGATCCAATAAGTCGGCGTTGTCTGTAGAGCAGACAACCCTTCTGATGCTTCCATGGCGAATGTATGAGCCCGGTCGATGGAAAGATATTCGCGATGGATGAATGGTCTTACGATCTTGTTTACAAACGTAGCCAAAAACGCGAGGACTTTTCCAAGTTGCTGCCCGGATTTAGCACCAAGGTAGAGTAATATGGTGATAGAAAGCGCAATAATAACAAGAATAATGGATGCAGAGATCTCAGGCCATTCCAATTTATTCCGTCGTGCAAGGACAGCCAATCCGAGCGTCAATACAACCAGGAATCCAATATAATCGAAAAGAATATACATGGCAGTTGCCACTGTAACCCGAGCGGCAGAGTGCCCCCGATTCCGTCCATCACTGACAAACATCGCGATTCCACTCATCCCGGCAACGGGTGCAACGATATTAGCAAAATAAGCGCCTAGAGATAACAGGAATAGACGCCCAATGGTTTCATCTAAACCAACGATTTGATAAATAGCCCGGTAGGTGGCAGCCACATTGACATACCAGACAAAAACCAGCAAGAACGCCGCAAGGATGAAATTGATCTCACCGCGCTGAAGAGTACCAACCACTGACTGCAGTTCATTGAAGCGACTGATCAAGAAATAGACGCTTAGTCCAAACGCAATCGCCAGGATAATTTTCCGCATTATGCAGATTATACCGGAATAGTAGAAAACCAAGAAAGCAGTGCGGGAAGGTGGAAACCCGATACCGAACAGTGCAGTAGTGTGGAAATTGGAGTGCCGTTCAGCGACATGCCTTACATAAAAGGACATCCAGTTGGTTGGATGTCCTTTTCAATTCAGCTTATTACTTTATATTGTTTTTCAACAATTCAACAGCCGCATCCAATTGAGGGTCTTTCCCATCGGTGTAATCTTTTTCTGTCATCGGCACTACGACATCCGGAGTAAGCCCAAGTTTAGTGATCTGGCGGCCATCGGGTGTAAGCCACTTTGCAATTGTTATTCGAACAGCCCCCTGGTTATCGGTCAAATCGATCCAGTTTTGGACGCTTCCTTTCCCATAGGTTGTTACACCCACTAATTTACCTCGACCAGCATCCTGGATCGCTCCGGCTACAATCTCAGAAGCCGATGCGCTCCCTTCGTTTACCAGAATCACCAATGGGATATCGGTAGCCAACCCCCCAGGTCTAATTTTAAATTCTTTGGATTCACCAGTCCCATATTCTTCATACATCAGAACGCCGTTTTTGAGGAATTGAGAGCCGACATCGACAGCAGATGTCACTAATCCACCGCCGTTAAATCGCAGGTCAACAACCAAGCCTTTGACATTTTGAGCCAGTAATGAACGTAATGCCGATTTTAACTCCAGTCCAGTCTTATCCCCAAAAGTGAGGATCTGGATGTAACCGATATCGTCGGAAACTATTTTGCTATTCACACTGGCGACATCGATCTTCGCCCGCATAATGCTAATTTCAATGGGATCCGTTTGGTCTTTCCTGACAATGGTTAGAGTCACAGTGGTTCCTGCAGGTCCCAAGACTTTGGTTAATGCATAATTCCCATCCTTGCCAGTCATATCCTCGCCATTTATTTTGATCACCTTATCGCCCGGTTTGATCCCCGCTTTTTCTGCTGGAGAACCAGGCATCGGTCTGGTGATCAACAGAAATTCGCCTGATGTATCGACCCATGCGCCAATACCTTCGTATTCCCCGGCGAGTTGCATAGTCTCCTGTCGTAACAGATCAGGATCGATATACGATGTATGCTCATCGCCCAAAGAGGCGAGCATCCCCTTGATCGCGCCACGCATCAATTCCGTATCGTTCACCGGTTGATTGACAAACATCTGGTGAACCATTTCCCAGGTTTGCCAGAATGGTTGAAAAAGCTTTTCCAGATCGGTTGTTCCAGCTCCCTGAGATTGATCCGAATTTGGTATAGCAGCAGATGGAACCGGATACTTGTTACCGAATAATGATTGACCACCGCTCTTTTGAAGCAGCGTCGCAGATACAAAACCGCCGGAGAATGATCCGACGAAGAGGATGAGTGTGGCTGAAATAATTAGGATTACTTTTACTGCTTTTGACATTCTGTCTCCAATAAATACATCATGATTCCAAGTCGGATGGTGGTGGGGCTTTCTCGTTTTCTGCCGATGCCATATCAGGGGAAACCCTTTTTACCAATTCGGATAACTCTTCCAGGTTTTTTTCTTCATCACCCCAAGGTGATTTTGCTCTTTGAAAAGCGTTTTTCGCCATTTTTATTTGTTTTTCGATTGACCTATTTTTTACCATTGAGAACAACGAGACATTGATTGCTACGATCAGAAAAACCATGCCACATACGATCAGGTAGAAGAGAACTGGATTTGACCTATACATCTTTCTCTCCGATTACCTGTGTCCATACCGAAGGGAGCTCATGGATCGTATCAATCCTGATCATGTGTTCCATCTGTTTCTCACGCGGATTTACCAGGATAGCCTGCATACCGATTTGTAAGGCGGTTTCCACATTTCGACACGCATCATCGATTAAAAGAAAATGGGAGGGATCCGAATCTCCCAATTTGGACATCGCCATCTGATATGCTTCGGCGTACGGTTTGCAGTATGGGGTCATCTGCATTACATCGATGATTTCCTCGAAATACCCATCAACATTTAGCGCCTTCAAAACCCGATTGGAATGTCGGATATTAGCATTAGTAAAAATAACTTTCCGTTGTGGTAAAGATTCCAATATGCTTCGCAGGATCGGATCAGGTTTAATAAATTCGTCGATCTTCACATCATGAACATAGTTCAGGTAATCTTCCGCCTGCACCTGATAGTCTTTTTCTAATCCACGCAAGGTCGTTCCATACGTTTCAAAATAGGACTGACGCAACTCTGTTATTTGTTGATCGGGTATGCTTAAACGGGTGCTCATATAGTCGCCCATTCGATCACGGAGAACTTGCCAAAGCCCGCAATCGGGAGAATACAAGGTTTCATCAAGATCGAAGAGGATGGTCTGGATCGGCATGTAGTGAGTATACTCTGAATTAATGAGAGAAATCTGAAAAAAATGGAAGGTTTAGCCGGCTTCTGACCAGACGTTCTTAGGTATAATCGTTCTTATGACCATCCGAATCTTACCTGATGAAGTCGCATCTCAAATTGCGGCGGGTGAAGTGGTTGAAAGACCCGCTTCAGTGATAAAAGAATTGATCGAGAATGCGTTAGATTCAGGTGCAGATCGAATCGAGATCAAGATAACCGGGTCTGGTCAACCTTTCCTAGAGGTCTCTGACAATGGGGTGGGCATTCCACCAAGTGAGCTACCACTGGCGGTTGCCCGCCATGCGACAAGTAAACTTGAAACTGCGGATGATCTTTTCCGGATTAGTACGCTTGGTTTTCGAGGGGAAGCGCTTGCATCCATCGGATCTGTTTCCCAAATGACGATCCAATCCTGCCGAAGAGGAGAAACTAGTGGAAATCTGCTACGCCTGGAAGGCGGGCATACTACCCAACAGATGAAAACCTCAGGTGTGCAGGGTACGCTTGTTCGAGTGGAAAACCTCTTCTATAATGTTCCCGCTCGGCTAAAATTCCTCAAACGGGATGCAACTGAACGGCAAAATAATGAAGGATTTATCCTACGTTATGCAGTGGCCTATCCAAACGTGCAATTCATCTACGAACAGGATTCGAAAGGTCTCTTACGAACCAGTGGATCAGGAGACCGCAAAGAGACATTGTCCGCTGTATATGGAGTGGAATTTGCCCGCCAGATGATGGAAGTCGATTATTCTGATGGTGATTTATCGGTAACGGGTTTTACGAGCCCTATCTCATTGACGCGTTCAAACCGGAGGGAGATCACTTTCTTTGTCAATGGTAGGTGGGTGCAGGACAGTTCTTTGTCCGCGGCGCTCCTTCAGGCATATCACACCTATCTGATGGTCGGACGATATCCAATAGCCGCATTATTTATCAAACTTCCACCGGATGAAGTGGATGTAAACGTCCACCCTGCAAAAGCAGAAGTCAGATTTCGCTCGCCTGATCGGCTCTTCTCCCTCCTTCAGCGAGCGATCCGTAAAACCCTTTTGGTAAATTCTCCAGTCCCGGAGGTATTCCCTTCCACAGGTATCTGGAATAACGCTGTCTACCCATCGGCTCAAGGACCAGATGATACTACCAGCTTCGGATTACAACCTGATCTTCATTCTGCGAAATCAAGTGAAGCTGAAGCAGCTCCTATTGGGAAAGAAGCCTTGTCAAACCGACCAGGATTGATCCCCTTGCTTCGTTTGGTTGGACAGGTCGGCGCGGCATATCTGGTTGCAGAAGGTCCGGATGGTCTGTATCTCATCGACCAGCATGCTGCGCATGAACGCGTATTATACGAAAAGTACATTCACCAGCAGGGGGATGTGATCCCATCGCAATCTTTATTGGAGCCGGAAACCATAACGCTCCAACCTTCCCAGGCTCAGACCCTTGAATCACAACTCGCATTGATCAATCATATGGGTTTTGATATTGAAACTTTTGGACAGCACAGTTTTCTGGTGCGATCAGTCCCCGTTTTATTTGCTCACTTATCTGTGGAAGCGGCTATCCGGGTTCTGGTGGAAGATTTCGAGGAGGATGAAACACCCATGCAATCAGAATTGGAAGCAAAACTGGTTGCCCGGGTGTGCAAAAGGGCAGCGGTAAAAGCCGGACAAATACTCTCGCCCGAAGAGCAGAAAAAATTATTGTCTGACCTTGAAAACTGTCTTTCTCCGCGAACCTGTCCACACGGTCGACCTACCATGATTCATTTGTCTGTGGATTTGTTGGAACGTCAATTCGGCCGGAAAGGTGCCCGTTAATTATTTCCTGCGGGGCAGTTGAAAACTGAAGGTAGATCCTTTCCCGTAAACACTTTCCACAGATATTTTTCCGTGGTGGCTTTCGATAATACTTTTACAGATGGATAATCCCAAACCGGTTCCCGATACCTGATCTTCAGATGGTTTCGCGCGATAAAACTTCTCGAATAAATGCTCAACCTCTTCCGGCTGCATACCCACCCCTGAATCCTGTATGACGACAAAAACGTTCCTGACATCAAACGATGCGCTAACCCGTATGGTTCCCCCTTTTTGATTGTATTTAATGGCATTACTGAAGAGATTAATGAGGACTTGTTTGATCTTATCCTTATCGGCTACTATCGCCGGGAAGGGCGATGCCGGCTCGAGACGAACCGAAATTCCCATTTCGTCAAAGCGAAATTGAAAGACGCTGATCACCTCTGTGATCAATTCGATCAGATCAAACGAACTTGGTTTAAAGGAGACCCGCCCTGATTCGAGCCTTGCCAAATCCAGGAATGTAGAAGCCAGGTCAGATAACCGCTGTGTTTCAGAATAGATCGCTTTAGCAAGTGTTATCCGCTGTATATCTGAAATTCGTTCCTGTTGAAGTAAGTAGGCGGCGGTACTGACAGAGGATAAAGGCGTCCTTAATTCATGAACCAATTCTGATATTTGATCTGACTGTTGAAATAAGCGGGTGTTCTCAATGGCAAGGGCTGCTTGAGTGACTAAAACCGAGAGGACTTCCATGTCGTATCCGGAAAAATGGGTTTCCCTTTTGTTTATTACCTCAAGGACTCCGATCACTTTCCCTTGAAGTTTAAGCGGTAAACCTGCCAGAGACCTGGTCGGGATCTGGCTTGCTTGTTCCACTTTTGAGAAGAATCGCTGGTCTTTATGAACGTCGGGAATATTGACCATGGCATCATTCTTCACAACCCAGCCTGCCAAACTTCCTTCCAATGGGACAACCAGACCGCGCATGAGCGGCTCATCCAGACCAGTGGCAGTCTGAAAATAAAGTTCTTTTGTATTCTCGTTATATAACAAGATGGAAGCTGCTTCAGCATCGCTCAGATCACAAGCGGCCTGGACAATATGTGTCAATAAGCTCGTTAGGTCATGATTTGTAACGAGCTCTTTCGAGATCTCCACCAGCTTCTGGTAATGTTCCAGTCTCAGTGTAGCGGGTGAATTCTGACTCATTGCAACCTTTCCACGATTTCCGGAAGGATATCTACAAGATCTTCATGAATAATAATGGACGCTTGTGGATCAAGGTGAGTGATCGTCCGGTTCAGAATTACCAATCGTGCTCCTGTTCTTACTGCCATCATCGGTATTGTGGAAGCAGGGATAACTTCAAGCGATGATCCTGCCACTAGGAATAGGTCACAATTCATACCTAATGTATTGGCTTCATCCCATGTTTTTAGCGGGAGTAACTCTTCAAATAAGACTATATCCGGCTTTAATATACCATTACAGATCAGGCAACGGGGAATTTCATTGTTTTGAATAAATTGGGGCAGGAAGGGAGAACTCTGGTATTGTTTATGACAAATGGAACAAGTGCAAGTTTGCATGCTGCCATGCAATTCTAAAACATGTTTTGACCCGGCATCTTGATGGAGATGGTCAATATTTTGAGTGATAACAGCTTTGAGAAAGCCTGCCTCTTCTAATTTTGCGATTGCATGGTGAGCAGGATTCGGTTTTGCCTGTGTGATTTTTTCTGCGAGCGGCTTCAGCCAATTAAAAAATTTCCCAGGTGTGTTATTGAAAGAAGTTAGGGATGCAACTTCCATCGGATCATCGTTCTCCCACAAACCAGATCGGGCACTACGAAAGTCAGGAATCCCAGACGGAGTAGAAATACCCGCTCCGGTAAAAATTACTGCCAGGCTAGATTGTTGAAGCAGCCTGGCAGTCTTTTCAATGAGGGATAATTCCGCATCCTGTTTTTTCACTTATTTTTGCGGTCCTCGCTGGGCAATTGCGCTGGCGATTTTGACAAACTGCTGAGCGACAATGCCGTCCGGCTGGGCAAGTATCATCGGTGTATTGCGGGAACATGCCTGATATGCCAACTCGGGAGCAGGAGTGATGATCGAGGTGATGGGGATTCCCAGCGCTTCCTGGACTTGGGTCCAAGACATTTGAATATCTGAACGAATCCGGTTGATGAGTACCAACGTCAGAACTCTGGATTTACTGAATCCTCTATCTGATAGCTCATCGAGGAACACTTTCGTCCTCGCAATCGTATTTGGCATCGGTTCCACGACCAGGATAGCTTCCGTACAAAGATTGTAAACGCTGTCAACTCCAGGGAGAATATTCGCCCCGAGATCCAGGATAACATACTGAGCCAGGCTGGAAAGATGCTTGATAATGGCGGTGATTCGATCGGTTGCGTTCACAAACTCGATATCTTTTGGTTGATAGGAGGCAAGAAGTAATCTGATCCCCGATGAATGTAAGACAAGCTCGTTCTCCACCATACTCTGTGTGATCTCGTTGGCGGAGTGTTTTAATAATCGACTTAGTTCAGTGACATTGGTGTACCCCAGATCAATGCCAAGGGTACCTTGCGATGGGCGCATCTCCGCCACAATTACGTCACTTTTGGTTCGTTGACGCAAGGCAACACCCACATTTACCGCCAGGGTTGTTGTGCCTATCCCACCTTTCGCAGCAAGAACAGCACAAACCAATCCTTTCATTACAGGCATTTCTGAAGATCGTTTCACATTTCTTGCCAGGAGCGCCCGAACATGGGCAGTTAGTTCGGCAGGGTGGGTAGGTTTTGTTAGATAATCATCCACTCCGGCATCAAATCCAGCCACTTTATCGTCCACCATGCTTTTTGCAGTGAACATGATGATCGGGATCGTCTTTGTGCTTTCTTCTGCCCGGATCTGTTTCGTAACTTCATATCCATCCATATCCGGCATCATAATATCTAACAAGATCAGATCTGGCAGTTCAATTTTTGACATTGACAAAGCCTGTTGACCATTATTGGCTGCTACGATCCGGTACCCTTGACGCTGCAGCATCAAACCCACCAAGCGCAGGGTCTCGATATCGTCATCCACAATCAAAATTTTTTCTGGCATGTTTTCCTCGTGACGGTTAAATATCCGTGTGTTGATTAATTAATTATATGTAAGAATTTTGATAATGCTATAATCTTTGCGGATGAATTTACTTCATATATCTCAAATTTTGCAAGAACAATGCCAAATCAATCCAGGTGATCGGCTGGCGGTGGCGGTTTCTGGCGGAGCGGATAGTGTCGCCCTCCTCCATCTCCTTTCCGCGCTGGGATACCCGGTCGTAGCTTTGCACTTCAACCATCAAATAAGACCGGAAGCTGCCAGAGACGCAAATTTTGTCCGAGAATTATGTCTACGCCAGAATATCCATTGTGAGATGGATACCATGGATGTGCCGCGGTATGCACAAGTGAATCATATCAGTATTGAAGAAGCCGCACGGATTCTTCGGTACCGCTTCTTGTTTTCGGCTGCGAAAAAGACGGATGCAACTGTGCTGGTCACTGCCCACCATGGCAATGATCAGGCAGAAACAGTTTTGATGCATTTCATCCGTGGTTCTGGATTGGATGGTTTGAAAGGAATGGCAGCCCGGACAATTCTATCAGAATTTGATCCATCTATTCCCCTTGTCAGACCCCTTCTCCAAGTGTGGAAACAGGATCTACTGGAATATTGCCGGATAAACCAGCTCCCATTTGTGGATGATGCAACAAATCGTGATCCATCCTATTTTCGTAATTGGTTAAGGCTCACATTGATGCCCCAAATCGAAACGGTCAATCCACGGTTCCAGCAAGTACTACTGAACTCGATTGAAACTTTACGTGCAGATTCGAACATCCTTGATCAATTGGTGGATTCTACCTGGGAAAGGTTACAAGTGAGTGTCGGAAATGGATATCTATCATTTCGAACAAACATATTTCGTAATCTCGACCTTGGACTTCGATACCGCATTATTCGAAAGGCAATTCGTCAGCTAAAGATGGACGGTAGGGATATTGATTTTGTTTTGGTAAAACGAGTCGTGGAATTTGTTGATCAACCTACTCGATCAAATCATCAGGATCTCGGTTCGGGTTTGCGAGTGTTCCTAGATAAAGATCAATTATTCCTGCTGAATAATGAGGCGGAGGTACCGGTTCTGGATTATCCTCAGCTGGCTGAATCAATCAACTTCACGATACCCTGGTTTGTACAATTCAAAAATGGCTGGACTTGCATGTCTGAGCTGTGTGATATGTCACAAATTACCTTCGATACAATTCATTCTGCTGGAAAGTGGGATGCATGGTTGGATTTTGCTCGAATTCTGCAACCGGTATCAATATCAGTACGGTCGCCAGGCGACCGCTTCTCCCCACTTGGTGGGGGAGGACAAACGATCAAAGTATCCGACCTGTTCATCAATCATAAAATCCCCGCAAATTCCCGCGCTCATTATCCCTTGATAAAAGACACAAGGGGAATCATTTGGGTTCCGGGAATTCAGATTTCCGAGTCTGCCAGGGTAACTCCCGAGACAAAGCAGATCTTGCGCATCCGAATGATAAACGAGAATAAGAAGCGCACCCTAATATAGATCTGGTTCACTATTCCCTTTCAGGTTTAACAAACGCTGTAGTAGTTTAAGCAGTCTTTACTGCTAGTTCTTTCAATTTCATATAGATCTCACGCCATTGGATTTTTGAGATCCCTAATTTCTGTCGGATCTTTTCTGTATCCATCCCGGTTTTATAATCTTGCAAGGCAGAGGTCCAGCGGCACATATCGAAGGATACATGTTTACCTAATCCTGCTGCTTCGCCCAGATCTTCCAAAATATATTCCAGGCGTCGGGGTGACCAGGGAAATAATTTGTCTACTAAATGATATTGTTGTAAATATTCCCGATAGGCTTCTACCCATTCCTGGGAAATGGATATTTTTCTTTCCTTGAATCTATAAGCCGGATTTGTATAGCGGACGAACAAGGTTGCTTCAGACTCTGATGAAACATCCAGATGATTGATATCTATTCCGAGACATTCACCCTTCTTGATCCCAGTTTCGATGATAAGACCAAATAATACATACGATCTTGCATCGGCTTTTATCGCCTTCCGTAAATGATTCCCGGCTTCATAGAGCAGGTCCACCTCTGATTTGGTAAGCACTTCTGCCAGCGGGCTGATCACGGATTGCTGTAATACTTTTTCAGCCGGATTCATAACCAGCACACTGTTCTTGTGCAACCAGCCAAAGAATGACTTCACTGCAGTAATTCGCCGAGAAAGACTTTTTGGGCTGCAGGGAATATTCCGCCCCTTTTCGAGCCATTGTACGTAGTTGTTTATTTCATCAGTGGTAATGTTTCCTATCGTTTTGTCGGCAGGAAGGTATTCAGCCAGGAGTAAAACATCAGCTCCAAAGGCTTTGATCGTATGGATCGACCGTTTCTGGTCATCCATATAATACTTCCAGGCGTTTATTGCCGGGATCAATGTTGTTGCCGGTGTAATGTGGGCAGTCTGTAAAGTTGGGTTCATGGTTACTTTCCTCCTGAAAATTCTGGTTGCATGTCCACCGTTTGGCTGACTCGCTATATAAAGGCTAAAATGTAAATGCCTCGATGAGCATGGATCGAATTGCGTCCTGATTTGGAAGCAATAAATAAGCGCCGGAAGGTGGGATCCAGACATTTACCTGGTCTGGACCGATCATAAACTGGCGAAAATTTCCATCTTTAGGTAGGGTTAGACTCAGCGGTAGGAGTTCTGAGATCTTTTCCAGAGGGATATTCATCTCAACGCTGCTTTGATATTGCTGGTACAAATCCGGTGCTTTGGTTAATGCATCAAAGGACATTAATTTAGTGAATAATCCACGGATGAGTTCCTGAGCTCGCCTGCCCCGATCAAAATCACTCGTGGAATATCGGGAGCGTACATACCATAAAGCCATTTCTCCATTAAGATGGTTTTCTCCAGCTTCGATCGTGCAGTATCCCTTACGTCCTGATGGCAGATCGCACCAATCCGATAAGGTTTTTTCTGCCTGAATATCAACCCCTCCCAGGGTGTCTACAATAGTAATAAAACCGGAAAAATCAGTTAGCACATAATAATCAGGGTGGATTCCAAGATTGTATTCAAATGTTTGTTGCATCATTTCAAATCCACCATAGACCATGGCTGTATTGATTCGCTCAAACCCTCGACCGGGTAATGTAAGGTACAGATCTCGTGGGAAAGATACCAGGCTGCCTTTACCAGTTTTTGGATTCAAACTCACCAACAGAATGATATCTGTCCTGAATCCTGCTCCCGGGCGATAATCTGATCCAAGCACCAGGATATTCACCTGATCAGGTGATTGCGGGATTCGGTCCACACCTCCTTCCATCAAAACCGGTGAGGTTGGTAATGGGGTGGGCGTTTTTACCATTCGAGTGGGGGTACTTCCTACCGTTGATGTAGGCGAAGGTTTATTTTCTGCCGGTTGAAATGGGGTGGGTGTTACCGTGGCATTGATATCACGTGTGGCAATTTGAAATTGAGGCATCTGACCAGATACCGATTTATTTTGATCGTCCTGCAGAGTTACCGGAAGAGTGCAGGCAACCAGCAGTGTAAGAATTGCTAAAAGTATCCAACGTATCGGATAAACTAATCTATTCATTGATTATCAACCTGCTGAAGGTTACTGAGACCTAGATCGGCAGGTGAGCGGATAGGATCCAGGCGGTTTCTGGTGAATGATTGAGTATCCAGGTGGAAAATAATTGATGAGTTCATATGCGTATATCTATCACTTGCCAGGATGCATATAGTATGCCATAATTCGCATAGGAAAACATCACCTGATGCATATAACATTGACAAACGGGTAAAACGGGATAAAATTCAAAACGCAAGCCGAAGTGGCGGAACTGGCAGACGCGCTACGTTCAGGGCGTAGTGGGATTATCCTCGTGAGGGTTCAAATCCCTCCTTCGGCACAACCCCCGTTTTCAAACGGGGTTTTTTATTGGTAAACAACTTGCATCAGAATTTTAAACGGAGTAAGATAGCGATGATGCAAAACTTTATTTCCAGCGGAAAGAAAGCCCTGGCAGTTTTAGGATTAATATTTATTGCTTATCTCCTTCTGGATTTGAACCATCGGGTGGAGGAGTATCTACGATTGTCTGCGGAACGGGATACGATGGCTACCCAGGTTTTGATTGTCAAAAATACCGAACAAGCGTTACAGACTCAGATCGCTTATGCCAATTCCGATGCAGCCGTCGAGAAATGGGCGCGCGAGGAAGCCTTCATGGCCCGACCCGGCGATCACCCGGTTGTCATGCTACCGGACAAAAACTTTACCCCCCAACCTACACCCGAAGTCATCGCCACCCCACAGGCGTATCAAAACTGGGAAGTGTGGGCAGCTGTCTTCTTCAGCCAATAATCCTTTGAATTAAATACACAGATTCTGGCAGAGGGGTCAATGGCATACACTCATGAGAGAGAACTATATCAACCTGTCGATCTCTGTGATCGAAATGGAAATCTAAATCCAGCGGCGATAGGCTGGTCCAGAATTCCGGTTCATCATTGCAACCTGAATCACCATTGGTTACGTAAAAAACATTGGAATTATTGGTGTATCACCAGCCCCACCCATCTCTTCTCGATCACATTGTCCAATATTTCATATATGGGATTAGCATTTGCCTATTTCCTGGATTTTGAAACGCATGAGTTTATCGAACAGACGGTGACGACTCCGTTCGGCGCAGGATTCAAAATGCCTACCCATGTGGAGGAACCTGCCTCATTTCACCATAAAAACATGGATATTGATTTGCTTGATCAAAGAGAGCAAATCGTTATTTCGGTGGAATCCCCTCGGTTTGGAGATCACTCGCTGAAAGCTGATTTTTCCATTCTTCGACCACCCGGTTATGAGTCGCTAAATGTGGTAATTCCCTGGAGTTCAAAATAGATACCAATATACATCCAAACAGGAATGCCTGCCAGTATCGGGAAAAGTCCAAATCGGAAGCCGTCTGATCCAATTCGATCAGTATGACAGCTTCGCCTGCCTTGATTTCGGGCGTGGAGTTTGGAAGTATGCCAGCTCCTGGAATTGGGGTGCGTTTTCTGCTCGGGTAGGAGATCATACGGTCGGTGTAAACCTGGGCGGAAAGTGGACCGATGGGACAGGATTTACCGAAAATGGAATATTGCTCGATGGACGTCTGATAAAAATTGGGGAAGAGATCCGCTTTGATTATGATCCGAAGAATTTTATGAAGCCGTGGAGACTGAAAACTATAACCAATTCGCTGGTCGATCTATCCTTTATACCAATTTACGAACGGATTGCCAAAACTGAAGCGCTGATCCTACGCTCTGAAGTGCATCAATTGATCGGACATTACTCAGGAAAGATCGAAGATGAGACAGGTCAACAGTACGTGATCTCTCACATCCCCGGATGGGCAGAAGAACATCACGCCCGATGGTAACAATCTCTTAATCCAGTTTCTTACGAAATCGAATTGCTGCCAAAGCCATAATAAGGATTCCGTAAATTGCCAGGAGTATCACCTCAAAATAGAGCGATTCCAATCCAGCCCCTTTTAGTACAATTCCACGGTCTATGATCAGAAAATATCGTAACGGGATCAGATAGCTGATTGCCTGTAATACTGAGGGCATGGCAGCCAGAGGAAAGAAAAATCCGGAGAGGAAAATAGATGGCATGATCGTCATCAGTGTTGTAAGCATGGCTTCCTGTTGGGTTTTCGCCACGGTTGATATTAATATCCCGATCCCCAATGTGGTTACAAGGAAAAGGGCACAGAGGAGCAACAGAAGAAGGATATTGCCATTTATAGTGATATGAAAGACCAGCACGCCAATTACCAATACCTCGACTGAGTCCAGAAAACCGATTAATACATAAGGTACCAGTTTACCCACAACCAATTCCCAGGATCGAATGGGCGTGACGATCAGTTGTTCAATGGTACCGTACTCCCGTTCCCTGACGATGGCTGTAGATGTGAGCATGGTCGTCAGGAATTGAAGGATCATACCTATCAAGCCCGGGATCATAAAATTAGCCGAGACAAGTTCGGGGTTATACCAAACCTGGGTGCGGACTTCCACCAGTGTGCTATCCAGACCCTGTCCGACCAGCATCATCTGCTTGGCAACCAGTTTCGTTGATTTTGCCTGACCGATCAAGGTAGCAGCAGAAAGCGCGGTACTGGCTAATGTAGGATCAGATCCATCAATGATGAAGGCTATTTCTGTTTTTTCTCCAGTGGACACTGTCTCTGCATAATCGGGTGGAATGATGATCCCTGCTTTAACTGAACCATTGTCCATTAATCTCTGAATTTCAGCTGGAGAATTGACGTCATAAGCGATTTTAAAATAATCGGCAGCCTGGTATGCTTCTAATAACCGGGTAGATTCTGCGGATTTATCCTGGTCGTATACCGCCAGAGGAATATTTCTAACATCATTTGTGGCAGCATACCCAAGCAGAAAAAGCATCACGATGGGGAAAAAAACGTTAGACCCAATGTGCGTGGGTCGCGTATGATTTGAATAAATTCTTTTCTGATGATTGTTATTAATCGGGTATGCACATACCCTCCGGATAAATTCTGATTCATTCTAGCATGATTCAATTAGGGCTCAATCAGCAGACTACGGTGTTTTCATTCTAAAAAAATAACCGGTCAAAAGACCGGTTATTTGGGGTAAGTAGCTTGATCAATCGTGGTGGTTATTCGAGCCGCGACCAATACCGTGATAGGCAAAACCTAGTGCTTTCATAGTCGCTGGGTCATACAAATTTCTACCATCGATCAGGACCGCATTTTTCATGGTGGCTTTGATTTTTGAGAAATCAAGTTGTTTAAATTCGTTCCATTCTGTGGCTAGTAGCAATGCGTCTGCACCTTCTGCAACCTGATATGGTGTTTCGCAAAGCGTGATCCTTTTGTCCACCTTACCGATCAAGTCCATTGCCTGCGGGTCATACGCCTTTATCCGGGCGCCTTCGTTTTGAAGTAAATGGATCACTTCCAATGCCGGAGCTTCCCGGATGTCATCGGTGTTTGGCTTGAATGAAAGCCCCAAGACACCAATGGTCTTATCGTTCAATGTGCCGAGGATCTTGCGTAATTTCAGAACCACACGGCGCCGTTGGTTCCGATTGATATCCATTACCGCCTGAAGAAGCTGCGGATGTGTGCCGTGTAGCACGGCTATATGAGCAAGTGCTTTTACATCTTTCGGAAAACAGGACCCACCCCAGCCCAAACCGGCATCCAGGAAATTGGGACCAATACGCTTATCCAATCCCATTCCACGTGCAACCATCGTCACATCAGCGCCCAATTCATCGCAAATATTTGAGATTTCATTGATAAATGAGATCTTTGTCGCGAGGAACGCATTGGATGCGTATTTGATCATTTCTGCTGTGCGAAGGTCGGTGATCAAGATCGGACATCGCAAAGGTGCGTATAGCTTAGCTAATTCTTCCGCAGCGGCTGGATCTACAGAACCGAGAACAACCCGGTCTGGCGCCATAAAATCGTTGATGGCAGATCCTTCGCGTAAAAACTCCGGATTGGATACCACATGAAAATCGAGTGGAGCACCTGACCGGCTCTTATTGATTACGTCGGCAACCCAATCGCCGGTTCCCACCGGTACTGTGGATTTATTCACAACAATGATCGGCTCTTCGACGATGCCTGCGATTGCTTCTGCTGCCTGGCGAACATATTGAAGATCCGCTTCGCCATCCACGCCAGACGGCGTTCCAACGGCGATAAAGGCGAATTGGGCATTTTTTAATGCATCTTTATAATCAGTTGTGAAAAGCAGTCGCCCAGCTTTCACATTTTGATTGACAAGCTGTTCCAGACCGGGCTCATAAATTGGCATAATCCCTTGATGAAGGTTGTCAATTCGACTTTGATCGATATCGAGACATATAACTTTGTTACCGAGATCAGCAAAGCAGGTACCAGTCACAAGACCCACATATCCGGTACCAATTACGCAAATATTGCTCATGAAAATCTCTCCCTGCGATTAGGATGAACTGGATAATTATCAGCAATTAATCATAACATACTTCAATTTTGTTGATAAATCTTCAATCCTCTTATATGATAGAGGTGTTCTAAAAAATATCTATAAGGAGCGTCTATGGCTGCCCAATTGATCGATGGGGTGAAGAAAGCAGAACAGATTCGGCAAACCGTCAAAGGGGAAACGGCAGCCTGGGTTGAAAAAGGTCACAATCCACCCGGTTTGGCGACTGTCCTGGTGGGAGAAAATCCTGCCTCGCAGGTGTATGTTCGATCCAAGCAAAAAGCATGCGGAGAGGCTGGAATCCAATCATTTGGATACAACCTTCCTGCAACCTCAACTCAGGCAGATGTAGAATCGTTGGTGAGTGAACTTAACGCCGATCCAAAAGTAAATGGGATTCTGGTGCAATTGCCATTACCCGCAGGATTGGATGAAGAAAGAGTATTACGGGAAATAAAGCTTGAGAAGGATGTCGATGGTTTTCATCCAATGAATATCGGGCGGCTGGCTCAAAAAGGAAGAGAACCACTCTTCATCCCCTGCACTCCTTTCGGGTGTATGGTTTTAATGGAAGAGACCGGTATCAAGTTGGATGGCGCCAACGCAGTTGTGTTGGGTAGATCGAATATCGTCGGGATGCCTGTGGCTTTATTATTGGTGCGGGCGAATGCGACAGTGACCATCTGTCATTCACGGACCAGAAACCTGGCAGATGTCGTTCGCTCAGCTGATGTTTTAGTGGCTGCAATTGGAAAGCCAGAAATGGTTCGAGGCGATTGGATCAAACCCGGTGCCGTGGTCATTGATGTTGGGATCAATCGGGTGGAGGATGTCAGCAAGCCCAGAGGCTACCGTCTTGTCGGAGATGTGGCGTTCGAAGAGGCGAAAGAAGTCGCGGGGTGGATCACACCGGTTCCGGGCGGAGTTGGTCCTATGACCATTGCCATGCTACTCCAGAACACGCTCAAAGCGGCGAAAATGGCGGGATAACGCTCTGAGATGAGGGGGTATAATCGAGACCGTTCACCCTGATGGCGTAGGGTCAGATTCACTCAGGGTTCCTGATTCGATTTTCCCCGGTTAGGTAAACCTTCACTTGTTGCCCAATCACACTTTCTTTAGAAAAATCCTTCCCCACCTGGTTTTCTGGTTGTTGATCGCTGGATTCAGCCTGGGTTATTTTTCGGTAGTTTCTGCCAGATCGGTTCACCCGGTTGGCAAATTTACAGAATATCAATCGGTCAATGACAAAGCTGAGTTAAGTATCAACTTGTCGCAGCCAGCGCTGCGGATGACCAGGGGGAAATCCCAGTATGAGATGGACGGGTGGATCGTTCGATCCAGCTTGCCGCAGCTTACCTGGGAGGATCTCCGAATTTTCCTTGTGGATAAACAGGACAATCTATTTTGGATTGCCACCCTGATCGAAACTGATCCAGCCGGGTATATTCAAGCTGAAAATTTGTCAGACCCTGAAATAGGTGTAAGGGTGCATCTTTCCGAGTTCCTTATTCCCCCAGGCGTCTATCAAATGGGCGTGGAGCTTTGCGCAAAAGAAAATGATTGCATTTATTCACTCCATACAAGCAGGGTGTTTTATGTCACGCCCAATTCCATGCAGTTTGTCAAACCCAAGAATTTGAGCAAAATTCAGGGGATCGGTACCCGGCAACGCGTTTTCGATTTTCTTTCCAGTAAGTTCTTCCCTGAGCCAAAATGACTAAAACTAGCATACCGAGAGATCCCCAAATGATGAGCCGGTTTAGGGAGAACCGGAGAGTATTCTTGTTTCTCTTCTTGATTGGAATCTATCCGGTCCTATTCTTGCTGGCGCAAAACGCCCAAATCGTGCAACTTCAAAGCGTCTTCTTACCAATCATCATCTATTGGTCCATTTATCTGATTTTTGCATGGATTATTCGCCACCTTCTCCACTTCTCGCCAGCACGCTCCATCATCGCGCTGTTTATCTTTTCAATCGGTTTTAATCTTTATGGTCTGGTGTTTGATCTGCTTAAAAAGATGGATCGCTTTGCGGTCGAGCAAATCTTCATCTTTGTCATCTACCTTTCCATATTGCTGTACGCAGCCTATTATTTGTCGCGATTTATTCGTCGAATCGAGAAGCCGGTTTCGAGCGGATTATTATTGATCTATTCGGGTTTGGTCATCTATAACCTAACCCTTTTTTTGATCCCTGCTTTGCAGAAGAATTTACCCGCCCAACCCGCAATACCAGTTCCGACAAATACGCAGGAGTTGAATTTTAGCAAAGGAACTTCATTACCGGATATTTATTATTTTGTATTGGATGAAGCAATCGGTTTTAAGCAAGGCGCGGAATATTTCGAGGATCCGGAATTTATGGAGTTTGGAAAGCAATTTGAGGAACTCGGATTTTTCGTCGCATATGATAGTCAAAGTCAATCCACGAATACGCTCATTGAAATCGCCGGCAGATTGAATGGAATGGAATATCCGCAAGACACAGAAACCCAGGCTCTGTTCGATGCGATTGCCAACAACCGGGTGTTTAGACTTCTGGATGAATATGGATATACCACCGTTGTATTCGACCAAACCGCCATACCACTTTTTTACCCGCTGAAGACGCCCATTCAAGCGGATGTGGATCTCGTCGATAAAAAATCCGAAGCTATCGGCTATAGTTTTGCATTCGATGGATTCTCACAGCTCCTATTTAATGAAACCTTGCTGCGCCCGATCGTTCAATGGATGGCCATAAGCGATCCAGAACTGGGGCGATTACGGGAAAGTTCGATCCATATTCTCAAACGGGTAACAAACCTGTCTGATATTTCATCTCCGAAAATTTGTTATATCCACTTGATGGTTGCCCATCCGCCATTCGTCTTTGATAGAAATGGGGGACCGGTAGATCCGCGCACCATGTATGATTGGAACAATTATCCAGCCAGTTACAAGTACTTGCTGGATCAGATGATAATCATCTCGGCTCAAATTCAAAACAACGCCACACCTGAAAATCAGCCAATCATCATCGTCCAATCAGATCACGGAGCCAGAAACACGGAACGATCTTATGAAGGTTTGATCAGTCCAATTTTGGTCGATTATCCGGAAGAATACAAACGGGCTATTATCAATGCGGTCTATCTTCCAGGGCAGGATTATTCGATGCTGAATGATCAGCTAGATCCCCAGGCGGTTTTTCCCATTATCCTCGACCGATTCTTCGGTACTACGCTTGGCGAATAGCATTGACCGCAGTCACTTTTCTTGCTGCACAATCCCATCCAACCTATATATTTTACTTGTCTGACAATTGACATTTCCAGAAATCCTTGATATAGTTGTCATACAATTAGATTATCAAATGAGGCATATGACTTCTCTTTTAGTCAAGCACGCCCAAATTCTAGTCACCATGGACGACCACCACCGGGAAATTCCGGATGGTGGTCTTTTTGTCCGTGATGGGTTCATAGAGCAGGTTGGCTTGACCGAAGAATTACCCCAAACCGCAGATGAGGTCTATGATCTCAGGGATCATATCGTTTTACCTGGACTGGTAAACACCCACCACCATTTTTACCAGACTCTCACTAGAGCAGTACCAGCTGCTCAGAATGCCAATTTGTTTAATTGGTTGAAGACTCTCTATCCCATCTGGGCCAGGATGAATCCCGAAGATATCTTTTTATCCACCCAAACAGCACTGGTCGAGCTTGCGCTATCGGGATGTACGACTGCATCTGATCATCTTTACCTTTTTCCAAATGGTTCCAGGCTGGATGATGAGATCGATGCAGCTCGAGAAGTGGGGTTACGCCTGCAGGCGTCTCGCGGATCAATGAGTTTGGGCGAAAGTAATGGTGGCCTCCCTCCAGACAGTGTTGTGGATTCCGAAGAAACAATCCTGAAAGATAGCGAAAGACTCATTCAAAGATATCATGATCCCAACCCGGGAGCAAAAACGCAGATCGTTCTTGCGCCTTGTTCGCCATTCAGTGTGACGGGCGAATTGATGAAAGAATCTGCCAGGATGGCACGTCAGTACGGCGTTCACTTGCATACACATCTGGCAGAAACACAGGATGAAGAAGTTTTCTGTCTTCAGAAATTTGGTTACAGACCGGTTGGATACATGCAATCGGTGGATTGGGTCGGAGAAGATGTATGGTTCGCACATTCTGTTCATGTCAATCAGGCTGAGATCGATCTCTATGCCAAAACGGGATGCGGGGTTGCCCACTGTCCATCGTCAAATATGCGGCTTGCCTCAGGAATAGCTCCAATATGGGAATACAAAAAAGCGGGCATCAAAGTTGGATTGGGGGTGGATGGTTCAGCCTCCAATGATGGATCCCATCTTCTCGGAGAAGTCCGTCAGGCTATGTTGATGGCACGTCTGAGGGCTGGGATATTAGGCGCTTCTCTTTCGACTTCTCCCGACCTGCCTATCATGACAGCTCGTGAAGCATTGGAGTTGGCAACTCGAGGCGGTGCGTCCGTTTTGGGGAGATCCGATATCGGTTCGCTCGAAGTTGGAAAGTGTGCCGATTTCTTTGCCATTAATCTGAATCGAATTGAATATGCTGGCGCATTGCACGACCCAGTTGCTGCCATAGTTTTTTGTTCACCTCAACAGGTGGATTACACAGTCGTCCATGGTCAGTTCATCGTTAAGGACGGGCGGGTAGTCACAGTGGATGTACCGACATTGATTAAGAAGCATAATCAGGCCGCAACCCGCATATTGAGCTGGGATAAGTGAGGAGCAACATTGTGAATAATGAATCACTGTATCGGGAACGAAAACAGCTTGTAGATGTCGCAATGGGGCGTTTGCCTGCTGACCTGGTCATTAAAAATGGACGCTGGGTCTGTGTTCAATCCGGCGAGATAGTGGAAAATACCGACATCGCAATCCACGGCGATAGAATTGCTTTTGTTGGCACGGATGCAAGCCATACCGTTGGATCGAAGACGAAGGTCGTTGATGCCGGTGGAAAATTTCTGGTGCCTGGATTGTTAGATGCTCATATGCATGTCGAATCAGGGATGCTTACAGTTACAGAATTTGTCAGGGCAATTCTGCCTCACGGAACAACCGGAATATTCGTGGATCCACATGAAATAGCAAATGTGTTCGGTTTACCCGGTGTGCGTCTAATGGTAGATGAGGCTGCCCACCAGCCAATCCATGTTTGGGTTCAAGTTCCATCCTGCATCCCATCTGCCCCCGAATTTGAAACATCCGGCGCCGTTCTTGGACCGGCTGAAGTTGAAGAAGCATTAACCTGGGAAGGTATTATCGGTCTGGGCGAAATGATGAATTTCCCAGGAGTTGCGGGGGCTGATGCGAAGATGCTGCATGAGATGGAATTAACGCATCGGGCTGGAAAAACCATCGGTGGGCATTATGCCTCTCCTGACCTGGGTCTGCCTTTTCATGGTTATGTGGCAGGCGGAGCGGAAGATGACCACGAAGGTACACGCACAGAAGATGCGATTGCTCGTGTTCGCCAGGGTATGAAGGTGATGATGCGGTACGGGTCCGCCTGGCACGATGTGGTTGCCCAGGTCAAAGCGGTCATCGAAAATGGGCTCGATTCCCGTAATTTTTTACTCTGCACGGACGACTCTCATTCCCATACCCTCTTTAACGAAGGTCATATGGATCGAGTCGTTCGACATACAATCGCGCAGGGTCTTACTCCGATCAAAGCGATTCAAATGGCAACCATCAATACAGCGGAACATTTCGGGTTGACGAAGGAAATTGGACAAATCGCCCCCGGTCGTTTTGCGGATATTCTGATCGTCCCAGATTTGAATGATTTTTCGGTTGAAATGGTCATCGCCCAAGGAAGGATTATCAGCCAGGCAGGGCATACTCTCATTGAATTTCCGGGTTACACCTATCCCGATTGGGCATCGCAATCGATTCATCTCCAACGTAAACTGAGATCTGATGATTTCAATATTGTGACCGAGAAAAAGGGTAATGTAATTGTCAATGTGATCGGTATCATCGAGAATCAGGCTCCTACCAATCGGCTTCGAATTCCGATGAGTGTTGATAATGGACAGCTCAATGCGGATATGAAGAAGGATATAGCCAAAGTTGCCCTCATTGACCGTCATCGTGGTACAGGAGAGATTCGTCTTGGGTTTGTCAAGGGATTCGGATTTGATAAACCCTGTGCCGTAGCATCGACAGTCGCGCATGATTCACACCAATTGTTAGTGGTGGGAACGGATGAAGCCTGTATGGCGCAGGCAGTGAATAGTCTGGCAGATTGTGGCGGGGGACAGGTTGTGATCGTGAATGGAGAAACAAAGGGTCTTGTGGAACTACCGATCGCAGGATTGATGTCCAATGAAAGTGGGCAAACAGTGGCGCGCAAAGCAGCCAATGTCCTGGCGGGGTTTAAAGAATGTGGGTGTAATCTCAATAATCCCAATATGCAGCTTAGCCTGTTAGGATTGGTCGTCATTCCGGAAATGCGAATTTCGATCAAAGGTCTGGTGGATGTAACAAATATGAAATTCATTGATTTGGTAGAGTGATATGCAGAAAAAAGTGCACCCATATGAAAAGCTTCAGGTAAATCTGGCGAATTTGATCGCCCAGACACCTGCCGGTGAACGCCTGCCCACTGAACCGCTTCTCGCTCAAAACCTTGGCGTGTCAAGAGCCACCCTGCGGGAAGCGATGCGTTCATTTGAAAGCCAGGGATTGATCCGGCGCAAGCAGGGGATCGGCACATTTGTAGTCGGACGAACACAAGTGATCGAAAGCGGACTCGAAGTATTGGAAAGCATAGAAACCCTGGCGGATCGGATCTTCCTCGAAGTATCCATGGAGGATCTGAAAATTGAGCACGTCAAAGCAACAAGCGATCAGGCAAACGCCCTTGGAATGGCAGAAGATGAGCCATTGCTTCGCGTCTCACGAATTATCAGGGCAGAGAATCGACCGGTTGCATCATTAATCGATATCCTTCCCATCGACATCCTGACGACTGAAGATCTTTCTTCTGAATTTAGCGGCTCGGTCCTGGATCTATTATTACGGCGCGGTCACCCACCTTTGGCTTATTCCAACACTGAGATTCGAGTTGTGGATGCCACATCTGACATCGCCAGGGAATTGGAGATACAGCGCGGTGATGGTCTGTTGTTATTCGTTGCCCGCCTGTATAGCACTTCCGGCAGAGTGATCGATTACTCCTATTCCTATTTTCTGCCGGGTTACTTCCGCTTTCATGTCCTTCGAAGTGTCGGCGGCGCATCACACGCACTCATCGGGTAGCTCCCGATAGGAGGTAATACGCGAGGAAAGAATAGTATCTGACTTGCTTTTACGATCGTACCAAAAATAAATACTTACAAACAAATCAGGAGGCAACAAATGCGTAGTTTTTTAGGTAGAGACATTTTATCGTTGAAAGAATTTGAAAGACAGGAATTCTTCCACATCTTCGACGTTGCAGAAGAGATGGAACCCATCGTTCGCAGCCGTCGTAACAGCGATATGCTGGCTGAAAAAACCATGGTTACTGCATTCTACCAACCTTCCACCCGAACCCGTCTGGCTCACGAAGCAGCCATGCACCGTCTGGGTGGTCATGTTACCGGTTTCTCGGATGCGAAAATGACCCGCGCCGGAGACTGGTACCAGGAAAGCATCAAAGATACCGTTAAGATGCTTGAATTCTATGGTGACGTCATTGTGATGCGTCACTTCCAACAGGGCGCGCCGATGGAAGCAGCCAAGTGGGCATCCGTGCCGATCATCAATGGTGGTGACGGCTGGGGTGAACATCCAACCCAGATCCTGACCGACCTCTATACTGTATACCGCGAAAAAGGTCACATCGATGGCTTGAAATGGCTGGCAGTTGGCGATATGCGCATGCGTACGATGCATTCGCTGGGTTACGCCATGTCTCAATTCGATTGCCCTATCACCTTCGTGGCGCCCCCAGACATGTCCCTCACACCTGAATTCAAAGAAGAATTGAATCAGTATTCGGTAAACTTCAAGGAAGCCGAACATGTTGAACAGGCAATCGCTGAGGCAGATGTCATTTTGGTCGAGCCTGTAGTCCAACCTGATTACACGAAATCCCGCCAGGAAGCCGCCGAACACGGTATGACTCCTGCTAACTACAAGATCACGCGTGAACTTTTGAGCACCAAAGCCAAGAGTGACGCAATTCTCTTGCACTCACTCCCCCGCATGGACGAAATTCCTCCCGATGTGGACATCACTCGCTGGTCGCGTTATTGGCAGGAAGCTGCCAATGGCGTAGTCATGCGAATGGCTTTGTTAGCCCTCGTTCTGGGCGGAATGGAATAATTCAATCCTAGCGAATAGATCAGGGCAACTATTGAAGAAATTTGAGTTTCGAGAACCTGATCGTTCACCTCAAACAGGAGGAATCTTATGCAAACATATCTCCACGGACGTGACCTGATCGGTGATCTGGATTTCTCGAAAGAGGAAGTCGAAACCGTATTGGAAGTGGCGTTCGATCTGAAGCGCAAACGCGCTTTGAATGAACTGACCCCGTATCTGCGCGATAAAGTACTGGCAATGTTGTTCTTCTTCAGCAGTACCCGTACCCGCGGCTCTTTTGAAGCCGGCATGGCACACCTCGGCGGGCATGCAGCATTCATCGAAATCTCGTACAACCCAGATCTCCCATGGTGATACTCCGAAGGAGATCGGTGAGATTTTTGGACGGTATTTCGATGGGCTTGCTATCCGCCACGTGGACTGGGGCATTGGTAACAAATATCTGAACGAAGTTGCAAAAGCATCCCGCGTGCCTGTCTTGAACATGCAATGCGATGTCTACCATCCATTCCAATGCCTTGCAGATCTGATGACGATCGTTGAAAAAAAGGGCAAAGACCTTCGCAAGAAGAAAATGGTCGTGTCATGGGCTTATGCCGCGTCATACCAGAAACCCATGTCTGTACCCCAAAGCCTGATCCTGCAGATGCCTCGCTTTGGTATGGATGTAGTACTTGCCCATCCACCGGAGTTCAAACTGATGCCGGAGATCATGGACCAGGCGAAAGAACAGGCTCGTAAGTTTGGAACCAGTTTTGAGGTTGTTGATGATATGAATGAAGGTTTCAAAGATGCCGATATCGTCTATGCAAAAAGCTGGGGTGCGATGGTTCATACACCAGATGCAGATGAAGGCGCCAAGATCATCAAGAAGTATGAAAGCTGGATCACCGACGAGAAACGGATGAAATTAGCCAAAAAAGATGCCATCTATATGCATCCATTGCCAGCTGATCGGAACATTGAAGTCACAGACGGAGTTATCGATGGTACCCAGTCCGTTGTGTATGATGAAGCTGAAAATCGAATGCACGTCCAAGAAGCCGTCATGGCTCTCACGATGTAACCTAAATCTAGAAAGGTAAGAACCAGAATGACAAAAAAAGTAGCAGTAGTAGCCGTAGGTGGTAACTCATTGATCCTGGACCCAAAAAATGTAACGGTTGAAGATCAATATTTGGCTGCCGCAGAAACAACGCATCACATCGCGGATATGATCGAAGCAGGATGGGATGTTGCCATCGGACATGGGAATGGACCACAGGTCGGATTTATTCTTCGCCGCTCTGAAATTGCCGCCAAAGTGGAAGGCATGCACGAAGTACCATTGGACGTCTGCGGTGCAGACAGCCAGGGCGCGATCGGATATTCACTTCAACAAACGCTCCAAAACGAGCTCATCGGTCGCGGGATAAAAAAATCTGTTGCGACTGTCGTAACCCAGGTGAAAGTGGATAAAGCCGATAAAGCTTTCCAGAATCCCACCAAACCCATCGGTGGATTCATGGAAGAACCGGAAGCGAAACGTCGCGAAAAAGAACTCGGTTGGAATGTCGTCGAAGATTCCGGTCGTGGTTATCGCCGGGTGGTCGCTTCTCCGATGCCAATGGAAGTGGTCGAAATTGATGCGGTAAAGGAATTACTGGAATCGGGTACCGTTGTTATCACCGTTGGCGGAGGTGGTATCCCGGTTGTGGATAATGGTAAAGGCGGTTGCGTAGGCGTTGCGGCTGTGATTGATAAGGATTTCGCCAGCAGCCTGCTTTCTCAAGAGATCCATGCAGACCTCTTTGTTATCTCCACCGCTGTCGAAAAAATCGCCATCAATTATGGTAAACCTGACCAAAAATGGATCGACAAGATGACCGTTGCGGAAGCAAAACAATACATCACCGAAGGTCACTTTGCCAAAGGATCCATGCTCCCGAAAGTCCAGGCTATTATCTGGTATCTGGAGAATGGTGGAAAACAGGCACTGGTCACAGACCCGCCGCACATTGGTGCAGCGCTCCGTGGCGAAACAGGTACCTGGATCGTTCCCTAGTCTTTGATATGTATCCCCCTCTGTAAGTCAGCGGGGGATATTTCATTGAACCGATTTTGTACTTTGATATTGGTAGCTGATTACTAAGATTCTTTGTTTAGTTTCGGGTAAAATAGGTTGGTAACGCTGATGTGTCTGTTTTATAGACCTACTTGAAGCAGAATCCTGCTTCTGTGCGTGAGTAGATCGTTGAAAGGAGGTGACATCCTGGCACGATTTTCATTGGCTTGCAATCCCGTTTACTCAGTCAAATCAATTCGTATCTAATTGGAGGAGTTACATGAATACCAAGTATGTTTGGCGTATTGCAGCTAGTTTGCTGATTGCCACAATGGTTTTAGTAGCCTGCGCCCCCGCAGCACCTGCGACTGAAGCGCCCGCGCCGGTTGCACCACAACCCGCTCCCGCCACCCAAGCTCCTGCTGCTCCCGCAGCTCCAGCTGCACCCGTTGCCACAGAAGTACCCGCCGCGGCTCCGGCTGAATCAGGTTCTTTACAGATCCCGGACGTTGTTGATGGCAAATTCAATGTGGCATTCGTTTTGATTGGCCCCCACAATGACGGTGGCTGGTCAGAAGCTCACTACAATGGCATAACTTATATTGATCAGAACATGCCTGATGTCCATACCGCTTATATTGAGAACGTACCAGAAGGCGCAGACTCTGAACAGGTTTTCCGCAGCTTAGCTCGAAAGGGCTTCAATGTAATCTTTGGTACCTCCTTTGGTTACATGGATCCGATGGAAACCGTTGCCGGTGAATTCCCTGATGCGACTTTTATTCATATCAGTGGATATAAATCAAATATGACCAATTTTGGTAACCTTTTTGGTGCGATGGAAGACATGAAATATCTAGCCGGTATGTTGGCTGGCGCTCGCGCAAAAATGGATGGTACTCCGAAGTTAGGTTATATGGCCACCTTCCCCATCCCGGAAGAACTCCGCCTGGGTAATGCATTCATGTTGGGCGCGAAGAAAACCTGCCCCGAATGCACTATGGATGTTCGCTGGATCAATACCTGGCATGACCCGGTAGCTGAGAAGGACGCCGCAGCTTCCCTGTTCGATGCAGGTGCGGATGTAGTTCTCACCGGTGCAGATACTCCTGCAGTGGCAGATGTTGCAACTGAAAAAGGTAAATGGGGAATCACATATGACTTCGTTGGTTCCTGCAAAGCCGAACGCTGCCTAACCACTATCTACTGGAACTGGGGTCCTGTATACGCAGGTGTAGTCAAAGGTGTTATGGATAAGACCTACAAACCAGGTTGGGACTATTTTGATGCAGATTCTGGATCACTTGGCATTTACGGTTTCATGGAAGGTCAAGAGCTCACCACAGGTTTGAAGGATCTTGATCCTGCTGTGATCACCCTTGTCAAGGAAACCCTCGCCGAGATGCAGGCGGGTACATTCACTCGATTTGATGTATTCGCTGGCCCGATTAAAGATAATCAGGGCAATGTTGTCGTTCCCGAAGGCGAAAAGATGGTACAAGCTGATCTCGATCAATTCCCTCCGGGCGCTCCAGGATTGGAATGCAAATACTGCATGCGCTGGTGGGCAGACGGCATCACCGCTGAACTACCTCAATAATTAAACTGTAACAGGGGACCAGGTCAGCTATATCGATCTGGTCCCCTATCCATATTAACTTATTTCAATTCAGGTCGAGGGCTGATGTTTTCATCTCCTGAAACACAAGAGAAAGAAAATGTAATAGTCATGAAGGGAATTGTCAAACGATTCCCGGGGGTTCTCGCGAATGACCATGTTGATTTTTCTCTCCGTAAGGGGGAAATTCATGCTCTGCTAGGGGAAAATGGTGCGGGAAAAAGCACATTGATGAATATTCTGGCTGGTTTATACCAGCAGGATGCGGGATCTATTAATGTGCATGGGAAAGAAGTAAATTTTAATTCACCCCGCCATGCCATTGAAGAAGGAATTGGCATGGTACATCAGCATTTTATGCTGGTTCCTATCCAATCTGTTACTGAGAATATTTTACTGGGACTACAAGAACCCCGGTTTTTTCTTGATCTAAATAAGTACGATAAAACAATTGCAGAAATGGGCACGAAATATGGCCTTCCCATTGACCCAACTGCAAAAATCTGGCAGCTCTCAGTCGGAGAGCAACAACGTGTGGAAATCCTGAAGATGCTTTATCGTGGCGTTGACATTCTGATTATGGATGAACCAACTGCAGTTCTGGCTCCCCAGGAAATCAATGTCTTGTTTGATACATTGCGACATATGACCTCGCTCGGGAAGTCCATAATATTTATTAGCCACAAACTCAACGAAGTCATGAATATCGCAGATAGGGTGACCATATTGCGGCGAGGGAAAGTAACCGCAGCCGGAATAAAGACAAGCGATACGAGTATCAAAGACCTTGCCCGCCTCATGGTTGGACGCGATGTCATTTTTGACCTCCACAAAAAACCTGTCCATGCTGGTAATATCGTCTTATCTGCGGAAGATGTATGGTGCCAGAACGATAAAGGACTCCCCGCCTTACGAGGAATATCCCTTTATGTGAAGCATGGCGAAATTGTGGGGTTAGCAGGGGTTGCCGGAAATGGACAGAGCGAATTGGCTGAGGTTCTAACCGGTTTAAGGAAAAGCACCAAAGGTACTATCAAAATCAATGAAGATGATATTACCAATAAAGATGCGGGTATCAGTATAAAACATAAAATTTCGCATGTTCCTGAGGACCGGACTCACGTCGGGACAGCTCCCAATCTATCACTGACGGATAACGTCATTATGAAGAGTTATCAAACGACACCAATCGGATATGGTTGGATGATTAACTCTACTGCTGCAGACAAATATGCGACTGATTTACGAAAAGCATTTGACATTCTTATCCCAACCATCAATACCCCAGTTCGGTTACTTTCTGGTGGAAATTTACAGCGCGTCATTCTTGCTCGCGAAATTTCATCTAAGCCAGATTTTATGGTTGCCATGCAGCCAACACGTGGACTCGATGTTGGGGCAATCGAAGGTGTGCAACGATTATTACTTGTCCAGCGCGAAGCTGGCGCTGGAGTATTGCTGGTATCAGAAGAATTGGAAGAATTGCTTGCTCTTAGTGACCGTATTTATGTGATTTATGACGGTCGGATTATGGGTGAAGTGACCGATGGTGATATTGAAAAAATTGGATTAATGATGACCGGTACTCGCTTGGATGATATTTATGCACAAGGGGCTGTCAAAGAAAATGGCTGAATTCATTAAAAACAAACCGCATAGATCTCGGCTTCCGTACATAATTAGATTTGAACCCAGACTAAATGATGTGTCCTGGTGGTTACCTTTAGCCCTGTCCCTTGGAGCTGTTGTTTTTGCTTTATTGATCGGGGCGATCGTTCTGGCTATTGCAGGGGGAAACCCGTGGGCAGTATATGCCCACATCGGTAAAGCATCGTTCGGAAGCCTGGGCCAATTTTCGGACACGATGGTAAAAGCCATTCCTTTGATCCTGGTTGGGCTGGCTTGTTCCATCGCATTTCGAATGAAACTATGGAACATTGGTGCTGAAGGACAATTCTTTGTGGGTGCCTTAGGGGCATCAGCAGTAATCTTGACACCAATCCTTACTGAGACTACCCCTAGATGGATATTCATTCTGGTTATGGTGTTAGCCGGTCTTCTTATGGGAGCTATTTGGGGCTTTATTCCTGGCTACCTGAAAGCTAAGTTTAACGTAAATGAAGTGATCACTACTTTGATGATGAACTATATCGCGATCGCTTTGAACAACTTCTTTATTTATGGAGTTTGGTCAGAAGCAGGTTTCCAAATGTCAAAGGTATTTCCAAAGGTAGCCTGGTTGCCACGGTTATTGGATTATGCGAAAGAATTTCCTATACTCCGCGGATTAACAACTCATTTTGGCCTGGTCTTAGCGGTTATTGCAACTTTTATCATCTGGTTTATTATGTATCGGAGTAAGTGGGGGTATGAAATTCGTCTCATCGGTGATAATCCTCGGGCTGCGAAATACGCCGGTATATCAATCCAAAAAAACATAATCCTGGTAATGATGCTTTCCGGTGCTCTGGCGGGACTGGCTGGTATGTCAGAGATCACTGGCGTGGTTCACCGTCTGCAGGGATCAATTTCACCAGGGTACGGTTTCACGGGGATCATTGTTGCCTGGTTGGCGAAATTGAATCCATTTGCTGTAGTTGTAGTTTCTGTCTTATTCGGGGCATTGATCCTGGCTGGACGTGAGATTCAACCATCCGGTGTTCCAAAAATGATACAGGGTATCATCCTCGTAAGTCTGATCGCGAGTGATTTTCTCCTTCGCTATAAACTAACCATTGAAAAACGGGAGGAGAACTAATTATGGACTTCATCATTATCTTGCAAGCGGGTGTCGCGTCAGGAACGGTTTTACTGTTCGCTACTTTGGGGGGAATATTTTCCGAACGTGCTGGCATCATGCAGCTCGGTATGGAAGGGATGATGTTAATTGGCGCGATGACGGCATTCAGTGTTACCTTATCTACAGGAAATCCCTGGTTGGGCGTACTTGCTGCAATGCTGATCGCAGGGTTACTAAGCCAGGTCCATGCATTTATTTCAATTACATTACAAGCAGACCAGGTTGTTAGTGGCTTATCTCTCACTTTTCTTGGAACAGGGATCAGTCTGGTATTTGGGGAAAATCTGAGTAAGGCGGGCGTTATCTCCCTTCTTCCTGTCTTAACCATTCCGCTTTTGGATAAAATCCCCATACTTGGGCCTATCTTCTTCACTAAGCAAAGCATTATGGTCTACCTTGGTTACCTGGTAATTCCATTGAGTTGGTACTTTATCAACCGCACAAGACCTGGAATGCACTTGCGTGCGGTAGGAGAATTTCCTGCGGCAGCGGATGCGCTGGGTATAAATGTATATCGTTTGCGCTATATTTATGTCTTTGTGTGCGGTTTGTTCGCCGGATTGTCTGGCGCAACGATCAGTCTGGCCATTTCACCCGGTTGGTTCAGCGAATTAACCACTGGTGGTCAGGGATGGATAGCCGTCGGTTTGGTCATATTCTCGCAATGGGATCCTTTCCGGGCGATGTTCGGATCTTACATTTTTGGTGCATTGAGAAGGTTGATTCTTGATATTCAGGGACCGATGACGCTCTTTACGTTCAAGAATCCTTTTTTTTACAATCCTTATCTGGGATTTTTCTTGCAGATGCTGCCTTATGCTTTTACCATCATTGTATTGGTATTAGGCTCCTGGGATGCATTCCGGAAACGTATTGGAGCGCCTGGCGCGCTCGGTGTACCGTATGTTCGTGGACAACGGGGTATCTAAAATTGGTTGAGAATATAGGATAGATCATGGAAAAATTTATTGGTTATCGCTGTTCACTTTGTGGAAAAGAATATGGTCCCACTGAAGTGACGTACACCTGTCCGCTGGATGGCGGCAATCTGGATGTGGTTCTGGATTACGAACATATACAAAAAGAAGTCTCAGTCTCAACGATAACTAATTCGGCTGATCCATCTTTATGGCGGTATTTACCCATCCTGCCAGTGGGTGATCCGGGCGGTGTAGGAACCCCACTACGTGCTGCGGGTGGAACTCCGATTTTCGAGCCTACTCAACTGACGAAAAACCTGGGGATAAAACGGCTTTGGATCAAAGATGAAGGCAAGAACCCCAGTGCGTCATTCAAAGACCGTGCCAGCGCGATTGTGGTTGCCAGAACGCGTGAGATCAAATCTGAGATCGTGGTAACTGCCTCCACCGGAAATGCGGGTGCGGCATTGGCATGTATGGCTGCAGCCATTGGTCAACCTGCCATTATTTTTGCTCCCAAAACTGCTCCTCAGGCGAAGGTAGCCCAATTGTTGGTATTTGGGGCAAGGGTCATTCTGGTCGATGGAAATTATGATTCAGCCTTTGACTTGACCATTGAAGCCGCTAAAGAATTTGGCTGGTACTGCAGGAATACCGGATTTAATCCATTCACGGCTGAAGGTAAAAAGACGGGTGCGCTCGAGATCTGGGAAAAATTACTCTTGAATCGCAAATCGAACGGGAAACCTTTGAATGTATTTGTTTCGGTGGGCGATGGGAATATTATTTCCGGGTTGCACAAAGGGTTTAAGGATCTGCAACAATTGGGTTGGTTGGAACAAATGCCCCGCATCTTCGGAATTCAATCCGATGAGTCTGCGGCCATTGCGAATGCGTTCAAGGCTGGAACCGAAGAGATCATACCGGTTGCGGCAACCACCCTGGCAGATAGTATCTCAGTCGACCTTCCCCGGGATGGCGTCCGGGCTGTTAGGGCTGCACGCGAAACCGGTGGTCAATATATCACTGTTCCAGATTCCGAGATCATCGAAGCGATTGCCAAACTTGGCCGGGTAGGCATCTTTGCTGAACCGGCTGGGTCCACGGCGTACGCCGGACTGGAAGCAGCCGTAAAAACTGGTGTCATTGGACAGGATGATGAAGTCCTTGTGATAAATACTGGAAGTGGATTAAAAGATATCAGATCCGCTATGAAGGCAGTCCCTGAGGCACTCATCATCGAACCAACCTTATCTGCTCTCAAGAAAGTGTTATAGGAAGCCGATGGAAAAACCGATCTATTCCATTATTTCGCCGGTGTTCAACGAAGAGGAGAGTCTACCGGTTCTCCACGATCGCATCGTCGAAACAATGGATAAAACCGGATCTCCGTGGGAGCTGGTACTGGTGGATGATGGATCCAAAGACCGGTCTACCCAGATCATCCGGGAAATGGCAACAAAGGATGTCCGGATTCGCCCGGTGATCTTTGCCCGTAACTTCGGTCATCAGATCGCTGTGACAGCCGGACTGGATTATTGCCGGGGCGACGCCGCAATCATCATTGACGCTGATTTGCAAGATCCCCCTGAAGTGATCTTACAGATGATCGATAAATGGAAAGAAGGCAACGAAGTTGTCTACGCTATCCGGGCGGAGCGGGAAGGCGAATCATGGTTCAAAAAAGTGACCGCTTCTCTGTTTTACCGGATCATCTACAGGATCACAGATGTGAAAATCCCGCTCGATTCTGGCGACTTTCGCTTACTCGACCGGAAGGTCATCAATGTGATGAATCAAATGCGGGAGAGACATCGCTTTCTAAGGGGAATGTCGTCCTGGATCGGTTTTAAACAGGTGGGTATACCTTACCGGAGGGCAGCCCGGTTTGCCGGGGTTACCAAGTATCCCTTCAGTAAGATGATGAAATTAGCCTTGAATGCGATCACAAGTTTCTCTTACTTCCCACTTCAGTTGGCTACGTTCATTGGTTTTATTGCTGCCGGTGTGAGCATCCTTGCTATACCAATAGTAGCAATTGTGCGTCTGGCGGGTGAGCAGGCTTTCTTTGGACAGGCGACCACGCTGATCGCAGTCCTGTTCTTAGGTGGCGTCCAGCTCATCTCGCTGGGAATATTGGGTGAATACATAGGACGGATTTATGATGAAGTCAAAGGTCGTCCGTTGTATATTGTTCGTGAAGAACCTACAGATTTTGAACGTTAAAGAGGAGTAATCAAGAATGGCAAAAATAGATTTAACTGTAATGAGCGATCGTCTGGAACGAAGTGTTAAACGCGCACGCGAAAAAAACATTGTGATCCCAACCTTCGCGCAAATGAAAAACCCTGCTTTAATTCCAGCCAAGGTTAAAACAGAATTGAAAGAGATCGGACTCTGGGACGTTTCTCCACGAAACCTGTTCCGCATCAACTGGCACAATGATCCGGTGGTCAAAGGCGGAACCTACGGCGGCGTGAATTATCTGGAACTACCCTCCAGCCTTACTGGTACGAAAGCTCGGGTGATTGTATTGGTAGGAAAGTGGTTCCCCACTGGTGCACATAAAGTAGGCGCAGCCTTTGGTTGTCTGGTTCCCCGCCTTGTGACTGGTCAATTTGACCCGACCACCCAGAAAGCGGTCTGGCCTTCCACGGGCAACTTCTGCCGCGGTGGCGCCTATGATTCCGCATTGCTTGGGACCACATCCATCGCCATCCTTCCGGAAGGAATGAGCAAGGAACGTTTTAACTGGTTAGCCAAGATCGCCGGTGAGGTGATCGCCACCCCCGGTACCGAATCGAATGTCAAAGAGATCTTTGATAAATGCTGGGAACTTCGCAAATCCGGTGAAGACCTGATGATCTTCAACCAATTCGAAGAATTTGGGAATTATCTCTTCCATTACGAGATCACCGGTCACGCCATGGAAGAAGTGCTCAAAAAGGTGATGGGTCCTAAGGATGAGTATCGCGGAATGGCTTCAGCTACCGGTTCTGCCGGTACGATTGCCAGCGGCGATTACATGAAACAGGTATTCCCCTATAGCAAGATCATCGCCTCCGAGGCGCTGCAATGCCCGACCCTGCTGGAGAACGGCTTTGGATCTCACCGGATCGAGGGCATCGGCGATAAGCATGTGCCGTGGATCCACAACGTGAAGAACACCGATTATGTGGTCGCCATTGATGACAACGCGGTGGTCAACATTTCCCGCCTCTTCAACGAGCCTGAAGGTCGCAAGTACCTGGCTAAGAAGGGTGTGCCTGAGGCAGTAATTGCTCAACTGGATCTCATGGGATTCTCCGGTATATCCAATGTACTTTCAGCGGTCAAATTCGCTAAATACAATGAGTTGGGTGAGAATGATATCGTTCTGACCGTTCTCACTGATTCCATGGAATTGTATGGCAGCCGTCTGAAAGAAATGCAAGCTGAATTTGGCGAGTACACCACCAGTGACGCGGCAGAACACTATGCCCGCTACCTGCAAGGCGAATCGACCGATAACATGGAAGAACTGAGCTATGTCGGGAAACGCCGTATTCACAACCTTAAATACTTTACCTGGGTAGAGCAGCAGGGTAAGACCTACGAAGAGATCCAGGATATGTGGTACAACAAGGAATACTTCACCGAAGTCCAGGGGCAGGTGGAAGAGATCGACTCACTCATCAATGCCTTTAATGATAAGGTTGGTCTGGTCAAGAATTACTAGAATCCCCACAATAAATCGATTTACAAGAAGGGCGAGCCGGCAGGCTCGCCCTTTCATCTTGCCTTATAATTAGCATATTGGATAAGTAAACATGATTCCCGAATTGCACTCTTATTCGCTCATTCTCATCGCTGTGATGCCAAACCCACGCGATATGGAAATTGCGCGTTTACTGGGATGGTACAGGATTCCGATGCGCTTTGCTCCAAAAGTGGTGGACGTAGATTTCCTGGCGTTCTACCAAACGAGCAGCTTTCCATCTCCGGAAGGTGGCCGAATCAATTATCTGGCGAAAGTAAAAGGACATGAATTAACTTCCCGTGGAGAACTCTTTCGAGATGATTGTCCACCAGAACGGATAAACGAAGAGTATTATAAGATCCAATTGGGTTCACTATTTCCCCTGGAACAACCGATTGAGTTTGGCAAATGGAAACGACTCACATTCCTGTATACCACAGGTGAATATTTGACCCATGCGAAAACGATCCAGGACCTGGTAGTGCATTCAGAGGAGAGGGCAATCCTCTGGCAGACTCTTCGGGAAAGACAGCACGATAACGCAGGTTTATACACGACACCCAAACAGGAATTGGAACTGGACCCCCAGGTAGCTACCTGGTTGGGAATGATTTACCAAACCAACATCATTGATCCACATGGAGGTTCTAATGGCGCTCCTGATTAAGAACGGGACGATCATCACCGCATCTGAGATCTTCACCGGGGATATTCTGGTGGAAGGGGAGCAGATCGCCCTACTCGGGAAAGATCTATCCCATCCATCCGCTGAAGTGATCGACGCCACTGGCAAGCTGGTCATGCCGGGTGGGGTGGATCCACACGTTCACCTGGAACTTCCCATGTTTGACACAGTCTCATCCGATGATCATTACACCGGTCACCGGGCAGCCGCTTTTGGCGGAACTACCACCGCGTTGGATTTCACTTCGCAAGACCACCTGACCTTGAAAGAAGATATAGCTGCCTGGCACGAGAAGGCGGAAGCCAAAGCAGCGATCGATTACGGATTTCACATCAATATCACCCGCTTTGACAAAGCTTTGGGTGAGGAGATCCCAACGGTAGTGGACGCGGGAATAACCAGCATGAAAGTATTTACCGCATATAACAACCGATTGCGGTTGGATGATGCCGGTATCTTCAGGGTAATGCGCATAGCCAGAGAAACAGGTATGCTTACAATGCTCCACGCTGAAAATGGAGACGTGATCGATATTCTCGTTGAAGAGGCATTGCAGGCAGGGCATCTTTCCCCCCGCTGGCACGCACTTACCAGACCTGCCTGGGGAGCTGTGGAAGCAGTTCTGCGTGCTTGTGCACTTGCTGCTCAGGCAGATGCCCCACTTTATATTGTGCACATGAATGCAGCGGGTGAGGTGGATCAATTAGAGTATGCCCGTCAACAGGGTCTCAAAGTGATGGGTGAAACCTGTCCGCAATACCTCTTCTTTACGGACGATCTGCTGGAGCGGGAAGATGGCGCAAAATGGATCTGCTCGCCGCCCATTCGCACTGCAGTTGACAATGCCCGCCTCTGGGAAGGATTAAGCCGCGGAACCATCCAGACAATAGGCACCGACCATTGTCCGTTTTTCTATGATGGGTCCAAACCCATCCTTTTTGAAGGAAAACCGGTGGCAATTCCCGGAAAAGAACTAGGGAAAGCAGATTTTACTAAAATTCCAAATGGGCTGCCTGCCATAGAAGACCGTCTACCAATATTATGGACCTATGGAGTCAGACAGGGTAGGCTGACCCCGAACCAATTTGTGGCACTCACCAGTACAAACCCTGCAAAGATCTTCGGGATGTATCCCCGAAAAGGTGCCTTATTACCTGGTTCTGATGCCGATATCGTCATCTGGGATCCGGAAAAACGAATAACCTATGGTGTAAACCAGGCGCATATGCGGACAGACTATAACCTGTATGAAGGCTGGGAAGTAGTAGGTATGCCAGAAAAAGTGTTTCTGCGAGGCAAGTTGATCGTAAACGGAGATCAGTGGCTTGGGTCTGCGGGTCAGGGAAAATTCCTCATGCGAACTCCGGGCGCGCCAATTCTCTAGTGGATGCTCTGCACACTCGATGATCTTAATCATCCCAATCCTGTTACTGCTTTTTACTTCGGGACTGATTCTGGCAATAAGGCTTATCAGACCTGGATTTCCGGCGCTTTGGTTGATAGCTGCTGCCGGAAGCCTTGTCGCCTGGATATCCATGGTATTCTTACGGCTCCGTCTCCCTAGCAGTTTTACTTTACTTAACTGGGCAAGCGCGGATATTTATTCCGTGTCTCCAACTTTGCTACTGGATTATTCTTCTTGGCCTTATGCTTTTGCATTGATCTCATTGGTATTTTGTGTCGTTCTGGTTTCTCCCGGTCATCTTAAGTCAAGAAGTGAAGTGATCAATTTATCTGGCAGTCTGGCGCTGGGTGGATTAGCTCTGATATCAGTTTTCGCGGCAAACCCGACAACCCTTCTCCTGGGATGGGCAGCCATGGATCTGGTTGAACTGTTTATTTTTGCCAGGCTATCAGATAAGAAAATAAATCTCGATCATGCCCTTCAGGTCTATTCGACCAGAATTGCAGGTCTTATTATTGGATTTTGGGCATTTATCCTCGGGAGTCGAGAAGCGGGATATAACACCAGCTTTGATAATCTATCTCCCCAGGTAGGCTTGTTTCTTCTGATCAGTATTGGCCTACGTCTCGGAGTATTCCCGCTTCATCTACCTGCTATCAGCGAAACCTCCATTCGCCGCGGACAGGGAACCCTTTTACGAATGGCCCCTGCCGCATCGGCTTTGGTCGTACTCTCCAGACTTCCGTCCACAACCATCTCAACTGGTGTGGTTACATTGTTATCTATCCTGGCGATTGTAGCACTTCTGTATGCGTCATCCCGCTGGCTATTGGAGAAGGATGACCTTCACTCAAGACCTTTTTTCCTGATCGGTCTTTCCGCTTTTGCCATAATTACTGTATTGATAAAAAACCCATTTCAATCGATCTCATGGGGTGTTTCACTGATTTATCTGGGAAGCGTTCTCTTCCTACTGGATTCATATAGTCCACTAATGAAGGGATTGGCATTGCTTTGCCTCATAGGCTTTACCGGATTACCATTCACACCAAATGCAAGCGGATTATCAGTTATTGGATCATCTGGTAATGTGGTTTGGATGATTGCCGGCGGTATTTCGTTTATCGTTCTATTATTTGGATTTATCCAAAAAGTATTAAATAAGCCTGGTATAGCTTCAAATCAGGAGCAAATTATCTATCTGACCTATCCCCTGGCCATGATTATCCTGGTAGTGGGTTATCTGCTCACTGGATTGTTTGGTTGGCAAGGTTCAAGGTTAATTGGAACATGGATTTATTCAATCCCAATAACAATCATCACAACGGGTTTGTGGTTATGGAATTGGAGAACAAATCGGATTGATGGTATTTTGGAGAGTTTCCGATCTAAATTTTCTGAACCAGATCAACCGGCATCTCCTGGATTGATCCGCAGGATCATAAATCTTGAATGGATATTTTCGGGATTTCGGTTATTATTTCGAGGAATGGGACAGGTAGCCAGATTTTTAGATGATCTCCTTGAAGGTGCGGGTGGTTTCCTATGGGCAGCACTTGTTTTTGTCTTATTCTTGGCAATATTAAGGATAGGAACCGGTTGATGATCGACATATTATCCATCGTCTTGTTAGCTGCCACTATCCTTCTCGGGGCACTCTTACTTGTCAGAAGGGAGTTGCTACTTCAGCTTTCTATCCTGGCAGGTATGTACCTGATTGAGGCAGCCTTATTTTTCTCCCAATTTCCAATCCTTTTTCCGCTAATCCTATTAATTTTAGGTTGGATGGCGTGTGCTGTCATTGGAGCCGGTCGATCTACCCGAATGTCGTCCACCATTTCTCCATTCCGTTCGGAAAGTGTTTTTTATATCCTTACTTATTTATTCGCAGTGGCTGCCGGTCTTGTCCTAGTGGATTCTGCCACTCAGTGGTTTCCGGGTTTATCAACGATCACAGCATCCATTGGTCTGGTAAATATTTTTCAGGCAGTGATACTGATTGGTTTTTCCAAGAATAGTCAGGAAGTTATCATTGGCTTACTTATTCTTCTGATTGGATTTGAGATCATCTTTCTCCATTTGGAGATCTCCTTACTGGTCATCGGCTTGTTAGGTGGAATAAAATTAGGGCTGGCTTTTGTTGCCGCATACTGGACGGAGAGCAAACGGGGAGAGCATTCCATATGAGTTCAGCGATTCTCTGGATCATCTTTCCCTTTGTCGTAGGTATTTTATTATTAACCCTGGTTCGCTACCGGAGTTTGATCTATGGAATTGCGATCTCGGTGTCCGCTTTACTCGCAATTCTTGCAGCATTGATCACCGTTTCAGAACCATTTAGCCTTGGTTTTCTAAGTGTCAAAATTGAACCGACATTTACAATTTTGGGGCGTAGCCTGATATTGGACAGGTACGACCAGACCATCCTTGTTATTCTGTTCTCTTTCACCACTTTCTGGTTGATTGGTGCACGTTTCGCGGGAACGACGAATTTGCTTCCACCATCCGCTTTACTAATAACTTCCCTTCTGATCGCATCATTTGCCGTGGAGCCTTTTTTATACGCGGCTCTTTTGATTGAAGGTGTGGTGCTTGTGAGTATACCGATGCTTTCCAAGCCTTTTACGGAACCACGCCCCGGTGTGGTTCGTTATCTGGTTTTTCAAACGATTGGTATGCCATTTCTTCTGCTCACCGGTTGGTTGCTCAGTGGGATTGAAACTGCGCCATCGAATTCATCCGATGTGATCCAAATCATCACCTTTCTGGGGGTTGGATTCGCATTTATTCTTGCGATATTTCCACTTTACTCCTGGATTCCAATGCTTGCCGAAGAAGAAGATACCTACATTACGGGATATCTTTTCTTGATGCTCCAATCCGGAGTATTATTTTTCTTATTAACGTTTATTGATCACTATACCTGGTTGCGAAATTCCATTGACCTGCCAAAGATATTGCAATATGCAGGCGTGCTGATGATCATTTCAGGTGGTCTATGGTCCGGGTTGCAGCGAAATCTTGCTCGCATGTTTGGGTTCGCTGTCATATTGGAAAATGGTTTTGCGATCCTTTCGTTAGGCTTGATGACCATGCGTGGTTACGAAATATTCGCGAACTTATTGCTTGCCAGAATGGTTTCGTTTGGCCTTTGGTCAATGGGGCTTAGCCTGGTCAAGAAATCCTATGGAACCCTTCAGATTGATCAAACTCGTGGACTAGCCCGGATTCAGCCATTATTGGGAGTCTCCATTTTAGCGGCACAATTTTCAATTGGGGGCTTACCAATGTTGGCTGGATTTCCGATCCGGATAGCGTTGATCGAAGAATTATCACTCCAATCTACAACGCTGGCATGGCTCCTCATCATTGGAATCGCTGGAGTCTGGGCGGGAGGGATCTATTCTCTTTATAATTTCATATTGAAACCTGACACACCGACTGAGATCCGGCCGATAAATAAAATAGTTCCGTTATTATTGGTTGTTGGAGTAGCTGCTCTCATTTTTCTCGGTCTGTTTCCTCACCTGATCTATCCGATGATGGCAGATTTGTTAAGCGCGTACCCCCGGCTTCTTGGGTTGCCCTGATCAATATAGCGGATGTTATAATAATTTCACACTCTTACAGATCAGCATTATGAGGAAAACATGGAAATTGAGCAGATCACAAAAAGATTGGAATGGTTGGATGAAGAACGCCGCAAGGAAAAAACAACCATTGCTTCTTTAGAAGATAAGATCCTTCGTTTCGAAGGTGGGATTAAAGGGATTAATAAAGAGATCAAGGAATTACATCAGGAGCTATCACAATTCAATACTGTTTTTGGTCGGCTGGATCAGTTGGAAAACACTCTCGCTGAAATTCGGGTCGAGATTGGCCGAATGGCTGAGACATTTCAAAAATCCCGCCTGGATAGTGATTACGAGCAAGAGACGAAAAGACATTTGGAATATGACAGCATTAACAAATCGATAGCCGAGGTCAGAAAAGGCATGGAGCCGATCGCTGATCTCAAGAAAAATATCCGGCTTATCCAGGAACAACAGAAGAAAATCGCTGAACAGATTCCTGAATTGGACGAAAAAGTGATGCGCTCTGAGGTTGTTTACGAGGAATTCCAGCGCGCACAAAAATTAACCGAAGAATCGCTGAAAGTAGATACTAAACGGGTGACTGATATCCAGGGAGAAATTTCCGCCTATCGTAAACGGATAGATGAACAGCGGTCTAGAGTCGATTTAGTGATCGAGAATTTAAAGAAAGTTGAATCTCGTCTGACCGATCTTTCGCAGTCGGAAACAGAACGACGCCAGGCGCAAGTAACTTTCATCGAACGGCAAAACCAGGCACAGGTGGAACGAGACCGCACCTGGAAGGAAATTCAATCTAAGTTCATATCTATGGAACAGGCAACTTCTTCCATTGACTCGCAAATACATTCCCTGGATGAGGTGCTCAGGACAGTTCGACGTGCAAAAGACCAAATGGATGATTCTACCCAGCGGATTGAACGACGGGTCAATGAGATCACGGAGATGCATCGTCTGAATGAAGATCACTTCCGGCAGGAGTGGACATCCTATAAAGCAGACGATCAAAAGCGCTGGACGAACTACAACATGGTGGCGGAAGAATCGCAAAAAGATATGTCTCGCCAATTTGACAAGCTGGATCAACGTTTGTTGCAATTAGAAGACATGACTCAGCAAGTTAGTGATCATTTTGAAGAGATGAATGAAGAAACCCAAAAGCGTCTTCGTTCTCTTCTGGACAATGCTCATACCTGGCTTACATCGTATGAGCGATTATTCGGAAAACCCAACGAGATGGAATAGTCAATGTATGTTGTTGGAACAGCAGGACATGTTGATCACGGAAAATCCACTCTTGTTGCTGCCCTCACAGGTATACACCCCGACCGATTGAAAGAAGAGCAAGCCCGCGAGATGACGATCGATCTCGGGTTTGCTTGGTTTAATTTACCATCAGGTGATCCCGTAGGCATCGTCGATGTACCGGGACATCGTGATTTCATCGAGAACATGCTCGCCGGTATCGGTGGAATTGATGCTGCCCTGCTCGTAATTGCCGCTGATGAAGGCGTAATGCCCCAGACCAGGGAACATCTTGCCATCCTGGATCTATTGGAAATCTCCAAAGGGATCGTTGTATTAACAAAATGTGATTTGGTCGAAACTACCGAATGGATCGATCTGGTCGAAGCTGATATAAAAAAAGTCCTGCAGGGGACCAGGTTTGAAAATGCGCCTATCCTGCGGGTATCAGCCAGGACAGGATTCGGATTACCCGAGCTTGTAGCAACTCTTGCTGAAAATTTACGAAGCACACCACCTCGCCGCGATCATGGCCGTCCCAGATTGCCTATCGACCGGGTATTCACGATCCAGGGATTTGGTACGATTGTGACCGGAACCTTACTGGATGGGGGTCTCCACGTCGGTGACGAGATAGAGATCTTACCTTCCCACCGAAAGGGTAAAATTCGAGGTCTTCAGACCCATAAAACAAAAGAAGAAAAAGCAGATCCTGGTCAGCGGACGGCGGTAAATCTGAGTGGGATTGATTTGGACGAAGTGAGCCGGGGGGATGTCCTCGTCAAGCCTGACACGTATAAACTGTCCAGGCGGATCACCGCCGAAATCCGCCTTCTTGAGGATGGCTCAACACCGGTTGCTCATCATTCTGAGTATAAACTTTTCCTGGGTGCAAAAGAATCCCTTGGCTTTGTCCGGTTATTGGATCATGAAAAGCTTCTTCCAGGAGAGACAGGCTATATCCAACTTGACCTGAGAGATCCAATTACAGCATTCCCTGGAGACAGGTTTATATTACGCCGTCCATCTCCACCGGAGACCATTGGTGGAGGCATTATTCTGGAGGCGCCATCTGATCAGAGATATAAAAGATTTGATCCCCAAACTCTTTCATCTTTAGAGATCATGAAAGAGGGAGATCCCCAAGACCATTACCTGAGTATTATTACCTCTCATTTCCCGATTTCAATATCTGATTTACGCAAGGCAGTTGGAGTTCCGTTCACAATGGATATCCTGGTAAAGTTGGAAACCGAGAATAAGATCATTATCCTCGATGGGGGCGATGGAAAGGAAAATCGATATCTAATTGAGAGCCAATGGTTCGTAACCTTCACCAGTAAGGCTGAACGCCTGATCGAGAGTTTCCACAATCGATACCCACTGAAGCCTGGAATTCCACGGGAGGAGCTTACCAGTAAATTGTCACTTTCCCCCAAAGTGTTTGGAGCTTTTCTATCCCATTGGATAAACGCAGGAATACTAAAGGAAAATGGGAATATAGTGAGCCTTTCAAGCTTTACAGTGGCTTTCTCCAAAACTCAACAAATGATGGTTGATTCGTTATTGGATGAGCTTACTAGAAATCCGTATTCACCTCCATCGGTGAAAGATTTAACTTTGCGGATGGGAGAACCATTATTTCAAGCATTACTACATGAAAATATCCTGAAACAGGTATCTAACGAAGTTATATTCGAAAATAAAACAGTCGTTTATATGACGGAAAAAATAATTGATTTTCTTCAAAGGAATGGGACGATCACCCTGGCTCAATGCCGGGATATATTCAATACCAGCCGGAAATACGCTCAGGCATTACTGGAGTACCTGGATGGGATCGGCGTCACGGTCAGAGAAGGGGATGTCCGTCACTTAAAGAAATCATCCGGATAATATTTAGTGAATTTCAAGCAACAAGCGATCCAATTCCAGAGGTATTCCCTTCGTAATATCAGTAAGAAGTGATATTGCTTCCTGCGGACATTGATTCACACAAATTCCACAACCCATACACGCAGAATACGTTACCCGGCATGAGCCATCCCGAATACTTAATGCGTGGAATTGACACGTATCCTCACAGACTGCGCAACCTATGCACAACGATTCATCGATCGATGCGATATAGCCGGAGGACGCCAGCATATTCGAACCATTCGCTTGTGATTGAATGGCAGCGCAACAACAAGAGCAGCAGTTGCAGATGGCATAAAATCGTCCAAGCATTGCATCTTTAAAGAAGGCATGATGAACATGTCCTCTGGCATCTTCTTCCTCAAGGATTTGCAGTGCTTCTGATTGGTTTATCTTGCGGAATTTTTTTGAGCCAGATTCAGACATCATCCCAACGAATGGTTCACCCACGACAATACAGACATCCAGTGGCAGACAGGGTTTCTTTCTGGCTGATCGACAGGGACAATCCAAAACACCAAGATGCTGCGGTTCCTGTAGGATGATATCCCTGGCCAGCTTATACGGAACCACTTTTTCCAGGTTTTCCAGGCGAATGTCTTCTTTTACAGTTACCAGTTGTTTCGCCCCAGCGAGGGGCACTACTTTTCCATGGTAGGTATCCGCAAAGGTGATCGCATCCGTCGATTTTATCTTTGGATTCGGATTGATGGCGGATTTGATTCGATAAAAAATGGTGATCAAAGGCAAGATCGCTTTTGCCACCCAATGATTATTGGTGCCGATCGCGATATACAGATAAATATAACGAGCATAGATATAACCGTGGACAAAATCTGTCCAGCGATAGCCTTTTATCTGTTTTCCCTGCCTAAAAAAATCTTTGACTGAAGGGGATGACAATTTCATTCTGGTAACTATATCAAAATAATCTTGAATTGGATACTGAAATCCAGTAGTGAGCGGGAAAATGTCTGACCTTCAGAGCGATTATAAGTGCTAACTAAGCTCCAGGCATGGGATGAACTGTCCTCTCAAAAATATTGTCAGAGCATCTTGGGCAATTCGATGGATTGTTGTTTCTGGTACTTTCCCTTTTTATCCGCATACGAGATCTGGCATTCTTCATCGCCTTCAAAGAACAATACCTGGGCGATACCTTCATTGGCGTAAATCTTGGCGGGCAGTGGAGTGGTATTGGAGATTTCCAGCGTAACAAACCCTTCCCATTCCGGTTCGAACGGGGTGACATTCACGATGATCCCACACCGGGCGTAAGTGCTCTTCCCGAGACAGACGGTCAGAATTCCCCTTGGAATTCGAAAATACTCGATAGTTCGGGCGAGTGCAAAGGAGTTGGGCGGGATGATACAGACTTCGCCTTTGAAATCGACCATGGATCGGATGTCAAAATTCTTTGGATCCACGACGGTTGAATATACATTGGTAAAGATCTTGAATTCGTCTGCGACCCGGATATCGTATCCATACGAAGAAACCCCGTAGGAGATGACTCCTTTCCGATAATTCCCGTCTTCATATGGCTCTATCATTTTTTGTTCGAGTGCCATTTTTCGAATCCAATGATCCGGTTTAAGACCCATGTTCTATACCCTCAATTCTTAGTATGAAAAATGATCTTCGTGATTTGATCGGATAGGACTTGCACTTCCAACCGCTGTGAAATTCCGTTCGTGGAAATGGTGATCCGATAATAGCCGCTTGGTAAGTCTCCAATGGCAAACACCTCCTGAAACAGATCGTCGCCGTGGAGTGCTGGATCTGCATAGGATTCCAGATACACCGGGTTGCCAAGATTTTCGCCATCCACTTTTTCCACTTTGATATTGTTGTACCTTCTGACGGTGCCAGATGGATCCAGAAAGGTTCCGACCAGTACACCACAGCCTTTACAGGGTCTTAACCATAATTCCGGGTTTCGAGTATCCCAGTAGGAGGTCCCCCACTGGCGAACCTCAAAATGAAGATGCGCTCCCTGCGCTGTCCCGGTAGAACCGACCTTACCAATCTCATCTCCAACAGTGACCGTTTCACCCGGTTCAACCAGAATTTCAGAGAGATGGGCATATAACGTGTAGATCGGCAATGCGAAACCGGGAAATTCATGTTCCAGGATCACGAGTTTGCCATAGTAATCCAATCCCCACCCATATTCTATGGAATGGTCTGTACCTGCGACTATGACCTTGCCATCTGCCACAGACAAGACAGAAGTGCCCTGTGGATTCGTAAATTCGACCCCGTGGTGTGGATCGCGTTCGCCTCCCTCTGTTGCGCCATAGGCATAAAATCTCTCCACCGAAGTATTATCTTCCGGTTTGATCGGACGCTCGAGAAGAAAATGCCCACCAACGATGCACCAGTCTACCCCACAGGGTAGCGGTGTTACGGTGGCTGGATATGGGATTGGAGCTAGAGGGCTTTCCGTACTGGTTGGTTCTGGTTTTTGGGTGGCTGTGCTCGCAGGAGATGCCACAGCCGGAATGTCCGTGCTAGATTGAGATTGGACTGGGCGGCGGGTATTATTTTCAGGCAAACAACCAACCATAAGAGACGAAAAGAGAATTGACATCAGGAAACCTGATACCCAACTCCTGCGAGTTAGCCTCAAGAAATTCCTCCCCGATCTTCCAGGGCTTTTGTCAATTCCTCGTCCAGTCGTGCTGCGCTTGATTTGATGGATTGTAATTCAGATAACATGGCCTGGGCAGCCGCTGAATTTGTCATGGAGACCAGGTTGATTTGTACATTCCAACCCGCTCCCCGAAGAGCGGCTTGTGCCATTGCAAATCCACTGGCTGCGTCACTGATGGCATTCAAATTGCCAAATTGGACTGCCTGTAAAGCCAGCTCCATGACCCGGATCGTTTTTCGACAAACCTCTAGCGGGATTTCTGCCGCATGTAGAGTAGCTCCGCTGATCGCCTCAGTTCGTCTCAGGAGATCTTCCGGTTTTTCCCTTGGCATCCGGGTCGCTTCCAGTAATGATTCAAAAGCCTGAGCATCCTTCTCTACAAATTCTCGAAGCTCCTGTTGGAGTGGCTCTGCCTGATCCAGGATCTTCCACATGAGAGGCTCGACCTCGGCATATTTCTTCTTCCCAATGGTCAGCCGGCTAACCATGCAGATCAGTCCTGCGCCCATCGCAGCGGAATAAGCAGATGCGCTGCCACCACCAGGTGTAGGTGTACCAGCAGCCAGGCTATCAAGGAAGTCACCATCCAATGGATTGACCGGCTTATCACGGAGCGCGTCATACATTCGGGTTTCCAGCACCTGTTCAGGTTTAAAGCCGTCCAACTGGAGATACCACACGGCTGCATCCGATAAGGCTTCCTGTGGGATCAAACCTACCAATTCGGTATGATGAATCCCCACGCCATAACGTTGGGCTTCGCGGCGAATGCTCTCCACTACCCGCCCCAGTGGTGTCTGGCGGTAATTGGTCATATTCATCGAAACCTGGGCTTTTCCTTCCACCAGTACGCCCATTCCCTTGATATATCTCCAGCCACCGGAGGATTGTCTGACCGCTTTCGCGATCTTCTGAGCGATACCGACATCATCAGTGGTCAGGTAGGCATTGAACGCAATCAAAGGCTGTCTCGCCCCGATGACGGTTGCGCCGGCAGTCCCAACCTTTTCAGGTCCAAAATCCGGTTTCCGCTCTGGGACTTTTCCCATTTCTTCTTTAACGCTTCGTATTGACCACGCCGGATGTTTTCCAGATTTTGTCGTTCCGGGCTGGCAGCCGCTTCTTCGTACAGATAGACGGGAATAGTAAGAGATTGGGCAACCCGTTTTCCCAAGCGACGCGCCATCTCCACGCATTCCACCATCGAAATATCGCGGATGGGCACGAATGGGACTACATCTGTCGCGCCAATCCTGGGATGCTCTCCGGTGTGCTCATCCAAATTGATAAGCTCTGCTGCTTTGGCAATGGCTTGAAAGGCCGCTTCCTCAACGCCTTCAGGTGGTCCGACAAAGGTGATAACGGTACGGTTATGGTCCATATCTGAGTGGCGGTCGAGAACATGGATTCCCGGAACCGCGGAGATGACTTGCAGGATGGCGTCCACAACTTCCGGTCGGCGGGCTTCAGAGAAATTGGGTATGCATTCAACCAATGGCATGGACATAGAGACCTCTCAGGAAAAGGATATGGCTATTATCAGTATTTGATAATTGTCTGTCAAGTTATAATGATATCAGGTCTTTGTTCTGGTTTGAGAACTGAGAGGAGGGAAAATGTGCGGACGATTCACCCTCATATTGGATCCTGGGGATCTGCAGGATGAGCTTGACCTGGGTGGTATCCCTGAAGAGTACGCTCCCCGCTACAATATCGCGCCGACTCAGCCGGTGGCAGTAGTCAGAGAAGAGAAGACCCGCCAGGTGGAAATGTTCCATTGGGGTTTGATCCCATCCTGGGCAAAGGACATGGCGATTGGAAATAAACTCATCAATGCCAGGTCGGAAACACTCCAGGAGAAACCCTCTTTTCGGAGTCCGTTCTCTAAGCGCAGAAACCTGATCCTATCCAGCGGTTTCTACGAATGGCGCCAGATCGACCAAACAGGTCGGCAGGGAAAAGAGCCTTTGTTCATCCATCTAAAAGATGCCCGGGCGTTCGCCTTCGCCGGCTTATGGGAGGAATGGCTTTCACCGGAAGGGGAGCGGATCCATTCGACCACCATCATCACCTGCCCCGCCAATTCGCTCATATCGGATTTTCACGATCGGATGCCGGTGATCCTGGACAAAAAGAATATGTGGGAATGGATCAACCCTGAGAACTCTCTGCCTGCGTTGCAACAGCTTTTGATCCCCTTCCCATCAGACCAAATGGATTATCATCCCGTCTCGATGGATGTCAACAGTCCCCGCAATGACCGACCGAATCTGATCGAACCGATGCGAAAATTGTTCTAACCTGTTCCAAGTAATTTCCTTGACCGCTGGGATGGGAAATGGTAGAATGTCCTCCGTTGCCCCCATGGTCTAGCGGTTAGGACACGGCCCTTTCAAGGCCATAACAGGAGTTCGAGTCTCCTTGGGGGCACACCCAAAATGACCGGTTGAAAGACGGTCATTTTACTTTAAGCATAACTGGACCTACGGGAGCCATCCTTGGGGGCACACCCAAAATGACCGGTTGAAAGACGGTCATTTTACTTTAAGCATAACTGGACCTACGGGAGCCATCCTTGGGGGCACACCCAAAATGACCGGTTGAAAGACGGTCATTTTACTTAGCATAACTGGACCTACGGGAGCCATCCTTGGGGCACACCTGAGAGACTGGTTGAAAGACAGTCTCTTTTTCTTTGCATAACACGAGTCCCCGGAAGGGGATGATATTCGAGTCTCCTTCGCCAAAGGCGCGCACCGCGGGGGGCACCAAATAGAGAGACTGGTTGAAAGACAGTCATTTTTCATTAAGCATAACAGGACCCGCGGGAGCCATCCGCGTGGGACATCTGAGGGACTGGTTAAGAGACGGTTATTTTTCGTAACAGGTCTTCGGGAATGATAGAAATAAAGTGGGTTTCTATACTGTCCATTCGCATGTGTTAACAGGGTTTCGCTTTTTGAGATACCACATGTAACTCCAGACCAAGAGCATCAATTACTTTAAGGATCGTGGCAAATTCTGGGTTACCTTCGGGTGACAGTGCTTTATACAGGCTTTCACGACCCATGCCAGACTGCCTGGCTATTTGGGTCATACCTTTTGCCCGCGCTATATCACCTAAAGCAGCTGTTACCACTGAAGTATCCCCCTGTTCGAGTGCGGCTTCAAGGTAGGCCGCCATATCTTCATCAGTCTTGAGATGTTCGGTGACATCCCATACACTTGTTTTTTGTTTTTTCATAATAAATTCCTATAGATTATCAAGGTTTTTGGCCAGCCTGTGTGCTTCTACAATGTCTCTTTCTTGTGTTGATTTATTTCCACCGCAAAGGAGGATAACGACAATTTCTTTTTGTTGGACAAAATAGATCCGGTATCCCGGACCGTATTCAATAACAATTTCTGAGACTCCTTCTCCGACTGGCCTTACTTCACCAAGGTTGCCTAAGGAAATCCTCCTAATCCGGACATCTATCCGCGCCCGGGCAGTTCTATCCTTGAGTGATGCGAACCACTTTCGGTATTTTTCTGTTTGGCGGATTTCAATCATAATACATTGTATCCTATAAGATACAGAATGTCAACAGATGAGTCATGTGGAGGGCTGAATGCGAGGCATTAATCCCATCACAAAATTCACAATCTCACCCGGATCAGGCCAAACTGTAATAAAAATGCCATCCAATCATCGGATGGCATCTCAAATTCAACAAACTAAACTGCCTAAAGCATCAACTTCGGGCGGATGCTCTCGGCCCACTGGTGGATGGCGTCCCAATTCCGGTGATCGCCTTCCGCCCAGACTCCCATCGCGACGCTCATCTTGAACTTGATCCGGTCGCCAAAGGATTTCATCTTGCTGATATCCATCGATCCGGCGAAGAGACCTTCGCTCACTGGACGCACTATGGATCTCACCGGTGCCATCCAGGTGGCGACATGGTCGCGGTAATCACCCTTCGCCATCGCCAGGGTCATGCAGACCAGAAATGCCGCGAACGGCTTTTGGGATAGGCTGACTTTATTGGTCTGGATGAATTTTATTGCTTCGGGAAGCCATTGTCCACCCTGGATCGCGCTGCCTGCAACCACAGCCGCATACTCTGTGAGGTCTTTGACATCAGACATGGGAAGTACATCTACGGCTGCTCCGCCCTTTGTCAAAGTTCGAGCGATAGCTTCCGCTACACCGGCGGTAGCGCCAGTCCGGCTGGCATACGTTACAAGGACTTTTGCGGTCATGGATGTCCCTTTCTTGGATGTTTCAATTATATATGGATTATCCCCTACAATTCGTCAATTTTGGATGATATATAGGTGTATCCAAAATAATTAAACCCGCTACAATTACAATAGTGGCGGAATTGGATGATGTGGGATTGGTTTCAAAGATTGTCCGGGGCGATCAGCACGCATTTCTGATGCTGTATGATCGCCATGCCAGTCATGTGTACGCATTGACCTTGCGGATATTGCATGACGCCAGCCTGGCTGAAGAGGTTACCCAGGACACCTTTTTAAAGTTATGGAACCATTCCGATCAGTACTTCCCTGATCGCGGAACCGTGTTGATCTGGTTATTGACCATTGCCAGGCGTACGGCGCTTGACCGAATCCGACTTGAAAACAGGCGCCCAACCCTCTCCGGTCCGACCGATCCAAACGAAGCCTGGCAATCCGTTCCCGAAGCCGGATCCACATCGGAAGAGAGCCGTTGGCGGACGATGTATATGACTGTCGAAGGACTGCCATCAGACCAGCGCCAGGTCATTGATCTGGCGTATTACCAGGGGTTGAGCCAGAGTGAGATCGCAACGACCCTGGGTTGGCCATTAGGCACAGTCAAAACCCGTCTGCATTCGGCACTGGAACAATTACGACGGATCTGGGGTGATCGGTAGATCCAATTGACCGATTCATGACGTAGTACTCAATAGAGAAGATGTATATGGAATCAGAACAACATTACCTGGATGATATTCCGGCCTACGCGATCGGTGCATTGGACGCGGTCGAACAGCAAGCGCTCGAATCGCATATCGTGACCTGTGAGCTTTGTCGACGTGAATTAGCCGCCTATCACGCCATCAGCAACGCCTTATTGACCGCCTTGCCGCCGGTTGCGCCTCCGCTTCATTTGCGTCGAAACCTGCAGAAGCAGTTACCGGCTGTGTCTGAACCGAATTCATTTCGATTAAAATTCTCCCTCCCCAAATTCGCCTTCGGTTTTCTGGTCATCCTTCTATTGGGGTTGAATCTTTTCTCGTTTTTCCAGATTCAGACCTTGAAACAGGATCAGGAATCCATGCGGACCCAGCTTGAGAACGGTCGGTTAGTGCTTGCCATGCTTTCTTATCCGGAAACCAATACGTACCCGATCACTGGCACGCAGATCGCTGGATCGATTTTAGTGGATAAAGATCGGAATGCTGCCGTGATCCTAACCTGGGATATGCCGAAGCTTGATCCAAACCAGACCTATCAGATCTGGTTGATCACTCCCGATGGAAAGAGGACCAGCGGTGGTATCTTTAATGCGGATCCGGTGTCTCCATTTACATCTTCACCGGTATCAGTACCAGATAATCTAGCGCAATATTCAGGGTTAGGCGTCACCATCGAACCAGCCGGGGGAAGCCCACAACCCACCGGGAATCGGGTTTTCAAAATAGACTTTTAGTACCAGCTTGTAGAAGTGAGTCCCGCCATCGAAGATGGTGGGACTTTTTCTAATCCAGTCTTAACCTAAAAATACATCCAAGAAGTTGGGTCCGGGCGTACCTACTTATGAAGGGCAATATAAACCCTTCAAAGGAGAAAAAATGAAAAAGATTGGTTTATTGGTATCTCTGGTAACGGCATTCGTGTTGATTGCTGCGGCTTGCAGCCCTTATTCTACACCGGTTGTCCAATCGAGATTAACGCCCCACACTCAGGCGGTTCCACCGACAGTAGCCGCTCAGGTGCCCGTGACCGGTTCCTCCAACGATACACAGGTCATGGTCGGGAAGGATGCCAATTTGGGCTTATTTCTGGTCGATTCGAAAGGGATGACTTTGTATCTCTTTACGAAGGACACTCCCAATGTCAGCAATTGTTATGAAAAATGTGCCACCGCCTGGCCACCTTTACTCACCACGGGTAAGCCGGTCGGCGGTCCGGATGTAGATGCATCCAAGCTCGGCACAACGAAGCGGACAGATGGAACCATGCAAGTAACCTATAACGGCTGGCCGCTCTATTACTATGTCAAAGATATGAAGGTTGGAGACGTCATCGGTCAGGATGTCGGACAGGTCTGGTATGTCATATCACCTTCAGGTGAACAGGTCATGCCCCAGGCGGCTCCGATGCCGGTTGAATCTGCTGCGACGGTTATGATCGGAAAGGATGCCAAATTGGGTGATTTCCTGGTCGATGCGAAAGGGATGTCTCTCTACCTGTATACCAAGGACACCCCGAACACCAGTGTCTGCTATGATAAATGTGCTACTGCCTGGCCACCTTTGTTGACCGAGGGAACACCTGCCGTTAGTGAAGGTATTGACGCGGCGAAACTGGGTACCACGACCAGAACAGATGGAACTAAACAGGTCACATTCAATGGATGGCCGCTCTATTACTACATCAAAGACACGAAAGCCGGTGATGTAGTGGGTCAGGGTGTGGGTACGGTCTGGTATCTCCTTACCCCTGCAGGAGAGATGATCTCCAGCGGTTATTAATTGGTAATTTTAGGAAAGTGCCTTTGGGATAAAAACAAAAATAAGCGATAATTCAAATCACAAGAGGAGATCGTAGGGTTGATCCTACGACCTCCTCTGCAACACAGTACACAATCTGTAAACTGGCGCGCCATTCGTACAACACAACCTGGATATACACCCTACCCAGGCTTTATGAGGCTTGTATTATCTCCACCGGATCTTTCAGGCGGGTAATGATGAGAACACACAAGATCAGCAAGCCAACTCCCAATAGCAGGGAAGGGGTGAACGAGCCGTCCTTCGTTTTCAGCGCTTCCATGATGAATACAAAGACCACGGCGATCTGCCCGAATAATTGCAGGATTCCGTTTGATGTGCCTTCCGGGGTGGGATGGGTGATCTCAGCGGCGTACTGCATTCCGATGGGACTGGTGCTGACCAGGAAGAATCCCAATGTGAAGCCAGAGAGTAATAGCAGCCAGAATTCTTTCGCAAATGTCAGTCCGATCAGACCCGGGATGGAAAGAGAAATGCCCAGCATCAGGAATTTGACTCGTTTTTTCTGCTTATCCGAAAATGGAGGAAGGATGACCGCGCCTAAAATTCCACCAACCAGCAATACTGCTCCCAGCGTTCCAGCCTCGGTCGGAGAGAATCCGCGCGGGCGAATGATATTTTCCACCCAGGTGGTGATCCCGTTGAATAATCCAAGTCCAATAAAGATGACAGCCAGGAACAACCAGAAATCTCGAATTTGAAAGGCGTGTTTAAGCCCCGCCAGCATCAGCGCTCGAACTTCCATTCCAGGAGGGCTAGGAGGTGTGGCTGGTTTTTCCCTGGAAAGAAAGATGAAGAGAACTGCAGAGAACGCGGCTACACAACCGTAGACCAGTTGCACCTGTGGAATGGTGAATTGTTCGATCAAAATGGGTGTGAGTACCATACCGATGGCGGTTCCCACCAGGCTGGATAATGTCACCAAGCCGACGGCGGTAGCCCGCTCCTGAACACCAAACCATTTTGCCGGTACCGTCGTCCATGAATTTAATAAGAATGGTTGTGCGATAGCCAGTCCGATGGTACTGATCATGACCAGTACATAATCGGAGCCGGCAAGCCCGCGTAGGATTCCAAAGATGCCCATCAGGATTGCTCCCAGACTCACGGTCTTATGGAAACCAAAAGTATCGATTGCCCAGGAGACCGGTATGGAGAGTGGGACGAATGCGATCATGAACAACATCGATAGAAAACCGATCTGAAGATCGCCCACACCGTAAAATTTCGCAGCGACACCGGTAATGGGAGCGTACGCTATCCATAGGATCTGAATCGTCAGGTTAATGAACATGTAAACACCGAGGACCACCCAGCGGTATCCATATAGCCGTATCTTGTTGGCTTCCATTGTTGACTCCTGGCTAGTGATGTGGACTGTTATTCAGCTTTCGGTAAATGCCGTGCATCTGTTTATAGATTTCGAGGAAAATGGAATACCGCTCATTATACAACTGCCGGGTTGATTCTGTCGGAGAATAACGGCTGGATATTTGAACCAATTGTGGAATGTCTTCGAAGTTGATCTCATTCAGTCCTACCGCCGCAATGAAAGCGGCTCCCCGCGCATTCGCCTGGATCATGCCCAGAAATATGACAATCTCCACGTTCATGATTTCGGCGAAAATGTGGTGCATATTCTGAACCAGTTGCTGATCAAATCCAACAGGATGGAACTCGAATAAATGAGATCAGGCGAAAACAGATTCTCTCATACCCAAAATCGCCCAGGCCTCTGCATAAGTACTGCACCTGTCTGATTTCTCGTTAAACCGATCAAAAGGTTTGTCAAATTCGGAGAAAAAAAACAGAACTGCCATTTCCAGTTCTGTTCTATTTATTCGTTAGCGGAGAGGGTGGGATTCGAACCCACGATACCTTGCGATATACCCGCTTTCCAAGCGAGCGCACTCGGCCAGACTATGCGACCTCTCCTTTTTGCTGCGCGGTATTATACCATAACCTCGTATCAGTAGATTAACTTATTTGGTATTCTCCCAGCTCTTTTTTGAAGCCTTGGATGGCTTCGATCGGCGTGGGATCCACTTCGTAGGACAGCGCCAGATAATAAGAGGCGTAATCGCCGAAACTCAGGCCATTCCAGATAACCTCGATGGGAGTCTCACCTCTTATCGACAACGCATCCGTGACAAACCCCTGTACCATCAAGTGTTTTTGAATGAGCTGGGAACGTTTTTGGTTGCGGGGATGATCTAATTTCGAATTCAGAAACAAAACGAACGTAGAACTGATCGAAGCATCCGGAAATTGCGATCCTGCAATGGTGTTGTGGCAGGCTTCGGGTAGGACATCATAAGCAGCCCAAATTTTTGCCAACTCATTGAACTGGCCTTTCCACCTTCGGGACAGGGGAGCGAGGTATCCCGAACCCAAGATAGTCACACTTCGTCCAACCATTTGCCCCGCCAACCGTTTGGCAGGATTCTGATGGACAGAAACAGATGGTGCCAGGAAAGCCTGTTGGGCTCGCATGGCATCGACTGCGGATTGAATATCCTTGGCTGGATCCGGGATCAGATGATGGTGCGCTAATATGGCTAGAACGTTCGCGAAGGAGAATCCAACTGCGGCGCGAGGCTGTCCTTTGTGTACAAATGTTAATACTGGAGCGCCTGAATCCACACAAATCTTCTGAAGTTGCCCGCCTGTTGTAACTCCAATAAATGGCGCGCCTTTCTTCCGTACCTGCGATACCACAGAAAGTGTTTCCTCGGTACTGCCCGAGTGCGACGAAGCGATCACGAGAGTATGCCGGGCATCCACCCAACCAGGCAGATCATATTCGCGCAACACTTGAACCGGCACCTTGCAGAAGGGTTGGACGTACGCGGTGACCAGGTCACCTGCGATCGCGGATCCACCCATTCCAGTGATCAACACCTGTCGAATGTCAGGAAATGGTTGGAACTGAAGTATCTGATGGGAGGCATTTTGCCATCCACTTTCCAATTGATCTGGCAGCGCTGTAATTTCCTGGAGCATATCAGCGGGATCAAATTGCGTATAGCTGGCTAGATCGTCAAGATTCATATTTCCTCCCGTGGATCATTCTTTTAATGACTGGATTAGACTGTAAATTTCCTTCTTGGGATGACCGGATGCGTCTGCGAGCCTGCCAGCGAGTACAGAGGGCTTTTCTCCAGTCATTAGTTCTTCTTTTATTTCCTGTAAGATCTTCTCATTACTCCAGGTGATGGCTTCATGATTACCATCGACTACCAGTGTGAATTCCCCTAATGGTGGATGATTCTGAAAATGCTGTAGGACTTCTTCGATTGACCCCCGAAGAATTTCCTCAAATAACTTGGTCATCTCCCTACAGACTGCGATGTTCCGATTCCCCCATGACTTGAGCATATCTTCCAGGGCAGGGATGATTCGGTGAGGTGTTTCAAACAGTATGATCGTGGAGCGCGTATTCTGATATTTTTCGAGAAACACTCTGCGGTCGGATGATTTATGGGGAAGATACCCAATATAAGTAAATTCATCCGCAGGCAAGCCGGATACACTCAGGGCAGTGATAGGGGATGAAACACCTGGGATTGGCACAACCTTTATCCCGGCTGCGATTGCCGCTTTGACTAACAAATAACCAGGATCATTGATGACTGGAGTACCGGCATCTGAAACTAAAGCAATGTTTTTCTCAGCCAATAGTTCAAGCAGACGATTTGTATTTTTCTGTTCATTTACCTTGTGATGACTGATCAACCGGGTATGAATGTCATAATGGGAAAGAAGCGCTCGGGTCGTCCGGGTATCTTCCGCAGCGATCAGATCGACTTGCTGCAGTATCTTGATCGCCCGTAATGTGATGTCTTCAAGATTACCAATCGGGGTAGCGACCAGATACAACGTCCCCATATTACTCAGCACCCCAGGTTTGAATTTCCAAAGTCAATGTAGTGTCGGTGGTATACCCTAAAATCTGGATCGTGCTATATTGGTTACGGCTATTCCGGACACAAAAATATGTATACAGATTGCTTTCGGTGAGAGTGATTGCATTACCTGAATAAGATTGATTCTTGCAAACTGAAAAATCAGGTGGATTATTTAATACCGATGAAAACGCTGATGAATTCGTGGCGGATATCTCACCCAGGTTCATGGAGAGGTCTAGATTGGAATCATTTGATATATTTCCGTTGGAAAGATTGATGGATTGACCGTTCAATAAAGTTACAACCCCTGAGAATACAACTCCCGGTTGGATGGCAGTTGCGGATGGTTGTGGGGTCGGCGTTCCCTTCGGTTCGACAATAATCTTCACCCAGAAAGGAGATTTACCATTGGGTCCGATGCCAAAAAAGACACCGTTTTCGTTCTGCAACATCCAGTTGGATTGATAAGTCCCGCTAGCCGTAGGCGCAGTCATATCCAAACTCAGGTCTGTTGACTGACCGGGAGGAACAGCTTGAGGTAATGGATACACATCCACGTCGGCCATTCGCTCGCCAGATACCCAGATGAGTTTATACTCACGCGTCCAGGAACAAGCTCCCCCGTTTTGCAGCCGCCATGTTTTTGTAAATCCTTCTCCTGCCACTATCCTGGTATCGTCGGGAATGGTTACATCAATCGGATTACCAGGTAACACCCGATCGCATACCTGGGTAGGTACAAGTTGGGTGGAGGGTGGTGCTGTATTGAAAGGCTGGGTCGGAAATAGGGTGCCAGGTAGAGTTGTAGAGGTAATTCCGGGTAAGGGTGTAGAAATGGGTAAGCCAGTCCCTGAAGCCTGCATCGTGCTCATTTGCGCGACAATGGTCTCGTAGGCCTGCGTGATATTTGGGGTCGGCGTTATCTTTGAGCGCAGGGGGAAATTGCAGCCGGTCAATAAAAGTAGAAGAAGTATATAGACTGTTCTTTTCATAACGATCTACCCAATTCTACCGCATTTTAAGGTTGACTTTTATAAACACTATTGAAGCTTAACGAACCTCCCCATTCAGTACATATAAAATACCAGGGAACTACTTGAAAAGAATAGGTTCCCTGGCATAAATCAACTATATATTAACTATTCTAGACATATCTTTCGCGGATTTTGGCACTAGCAAAATCCATGAGTGCCACGACAACGACGATGAAAAGGATAACTGTTCCTGCTTTATGGTATTGGAGACTGCCAAAGAAAGTGGATAGGGTTAATCCGATCCCACCTCCTCCTGCAAATCCAATAATGGTAGCCATTCGGATATTGATATCCCATTGATAGATCAAGTATGACAGGAAGGGCGGAACTATTTGCGGCACAATGGCATATACGATTGTCTGGATTTTATTGGCGCCTGTCGCCGTGGTCGCTTCGATCGGACCGGGATCGATATTTTCAATCGCTTCAGAGAATAATTTACCCATCAAAGCAAATGTTGTGATCGATAAAGCAAGCATGCCAGCGAAAGGTCCAATGCCTACCCAAAAGACGAAAATAGCCACATACAGCAAAGCTTCTATCGAACGAAGTACATTAAAAACGGATCTGGTTAAATAAAATATCCAGATCAAGATCTTGCTTTTTCCGGTCAGGTTTTTAGCTGCAAGAAAGCTGAAAGGAATGGCCAGAATACCACCCAGTGTGGTTGCCATCAACGCTTGCATGGTCGTTATGATCATTTCCCTGGCTACATTATTGACAACGTTAGCAGACAGGTCGATCGAAATAAAGTCTTTCAATAAACGACCAAATGTTGGACCTGGATCAAATAGTTTGCGTAGATCGATCCTTGTGATCTCCCAGCAATAGATGAAAACGGCTGCCCCCAGGATCACATAAACCACATTGCGGACTTTCTTCCAGGTAGGGATCTTATCCACAGTTTTGGGTTGATCTTTGAGTATGTTCTCTCGCCATCGGCTGCTAATGAAATCAACGATAATGATCACCACCGCAACCGCCCACAATGCTGCGGCATATTGCTGGTAACCACCCATTCGGATGGTTTCAAGAACAAAGAAACCGATCCCGCCCCCCGCCACAAACCCAATAACGGTAGCAGAACGCATATTGATATCCCATCGAAGGAGTGTGAATGAGAGGAATGACGGGATCACCTGAGGGATGACTGCATACCGAATGATCTGAAACAGATTTCCACCCGTTGCTTCAATAGCTTCAACCGGACCAGAATCGATGTGCTCAATTTCCTCAGAGAATAGTTTGCCTAACGCGGCAATTGAATGGATGGTGAGGGCAATTACCCCCGCAAAAGAACCCAATCCCACCCAGACAATGATGATCAATCCCCAGACTACTGTATCCACTGCCCGCACAATATTCAGAATGGTCCGGGATATGTAATAAATGACCGAACCGCCTGGGATCCGACGCATTACATTATGTGCGGCAAGAAAACTAACCGGGATCGCCAGAAAAGTTGAGAAAAGAGTTGCCAGTAATCCAATGGCAATGGTTTCTACAATTTTCCCTGTTTCAAATCCAGGTATGCGTTGATTCTTGGTTGCTCTCCCAAGAAGAATGTCCCATGATGTTGCCGTGATCGTTCCCTGCTGACCGAATATTTGTCCCACGTTGCTGCTTACTGAGATTTCTGGTCCCGGGGTTCCATTGATTTTTGCTTTTACATAATCGAAAATACAAGCCCAACCGCAGACGTCAGTTTTATCCCCTACATGGACGATGAAGAAATCAGGATTTACCAATTTCGTCATTACAGTTCTAGCGTCATTGAACCGGGTAACGAGCCTGTCCAATTTGACTCCTGTTACTGACCATCCGATGACGTAGATGATGATGGCTGCTGCAAAAAACGCATAGACAGCCGATGATTTTTTATTCCTTGCCAATAAAAATGCATCCAGGATATTCCATAGATAGAAGACAATAAATGGAATCCATAACCAGGAAAATCCACTTTCTTCACCGGTTTTGACTTCTGCAATTTTATAATTGTCGTATGACCAATTAACTAAAAATCCCAGGATTCCGAAAAAAAGTAATATGGATATTCCCCGCCAGGTTTTCTTTAGGAGTATTTGGCAGGATCCAGGGATAATAATGGATAAAAAGGGAAGATTATTATTACTCATTCTGGCATTGGGGATCTGTGCTGATTTGCTGTTCATCAAGGTTATCTACCTTCAACCGGAGTATTTGATATATCAGACTATTTCAATTCGCTCAGCGTCTTTTCCGTAAATTTGTTTAAACTGTACATCATCAATTTCCTTGGGTAGTCCTTCAAAAACCAGGTATCCATCCTTTAGGGCGATTGCCCTGGTGGCATACCGATGGACCAAATCCAGGAAATGCAGGCTGCAAATTACAGTCAGACCGAATTCTTTATTCAATTGCTCCAGATATTTGAGAATAGAGTGCGCCAGAACTGGATCCAGGGACGCCACAGGTTCATCTGCCAGGATCATCTTTGGTTCCTGCATCAACGCTCGTGCGATACCAACCCGCTGCTGCTGACCACCCGATAGGGAATCAGCCCGCACGTCGATCTTGTCTTCGAGACCTACCATCTCCAGATTCTTCTTCACCCGTTCATGATCTTCCTTGGAGAATATATGAAACAGGCTTGGAAGGGTTGGAACATATCCCAATCTCCCGGTAAGCACGTTTGTATTGACTGATGATCTTTTTACCAGGTTAAATTGCTGGAATATCATTCCGATCTGTCGACGAATATTGCGGATCTCATTGCCGGTCGCGGCAGTTACATCCACCTCATTCCAGGTGATCGTACCCGAGGTGGGTTCAATTAAACGGTTGATACATCTTAGCAACGTGGATTTTCCCGAACCACTTAAACCAATTACAGCCAGGAATTCGCCTTCCTCAACTTCGAAGCTGACATCATTCAACGCCTGGGTTCCATTTGGATACGTTTTGCATAGGTTCTCAATTTTTAACATAATAATTACCAACCTGGAAATAAGATTTTATGAATATCATTATATACAAAAACGAATAAATCTAAGTAAATAAAAAACTGGCAGGTCTTTCGACCTGCCAGCATTTGATCTTACTTCACAAGAGAAGCGGGATCTACTCCAGCCGCCTTCATGGTTTCACCAAATGCATCATAGAAATCAGGTTTGATCTCGATCAAACCATTGATGCTGTACAGGTCTTTCAATAGCTGTTTCCCAGCCTCGTCTTCCGAAAGTTTCAAGAATGCTGCAACGAGAGTTTTTCTCAACGTCAGGGTCAAAATTCGGTACAAATTGGATACCATCATTCGGGATCGGGTCCGTTGTATAGAACACGACAACTTTTTCCATGATATCAGGATATGTCTCAAATAATTTGGCAGCGGTATCCGTACGGATATCTATGTAAGTCACACCGGCGTCACAATCGCCTTTATAGACCGCAACACCTACGTTCGGATGGGAACCGGCGTTTGTCGCAGTGACGTCACCGGCTTCCGCATCGATTCCATTGGCTTTCATGATAATGTTCGGGATGATATAACCGGAGGTGGAATTTGGATCTACAAAGCAGAAGGTCTTGCCTTTCAGATCTGCGATGGTTTTAATTCCACTGTCTGCTCGGGTGATGAATTGTCCGCGGTAATACGGCTGCATAGTGCCGGCGAGATCCTTATCCGGGCTGAGTTCATTGACAGCCAGTTTACGTACAGTAGCAAGGGCAGGATCAATTCCGTATTTGGCGTCAGCCAGGAGGACTGAGAAGGTATTCAAGAATCCGATTTGTGCTTTCTCGGCGCCCATGGCTTCGATCGATGCGGCGAAACTGGTGCCTACTTCGATCTGGAAGTTTAATCCAGTCTCTTTATTCAGCCAGTCAGCAATACCCTGCCCGGCGGTGGTGATCTTACCAACTTCGGCCGATGGGAACGAATGTGATCACGCAGGGTTTATCTGCAGTACCACAAGTAACGTACGGGATTGCAGTTGGTTCGGGAGTGGGTGGAACCTCAGTTGGTGCTGGGGGCGGTGGCGCTTCCGTTGGTGGGACTACTACAGGTGCTTCTGTTGGGACAGCGGCAGGTGCGCAGGCAGATAAAGCCATAACCGCGATCATGACGATGGCCATCAACAAATACAGTTTGGATCTCATCTTATTCCTCCTATGGAATTTTGATTGATTTGGTAACAGAGAATTCTCTGATTATCCCTCATTCAACAATTCAACTAATCGAATCCTATTGTACTCATACCAATGGTTCGACGCAACTTAATTTTGCACAGATTCAAATATTTTAATGTTATGATTGCAGACAACTAAAGTGGAGGTAATGATGGGCAAAAAACAAAAGAAAGAAAAAATGGAAGAAGTAGTGGACGAATGTAATTGCGGCGACGAATCCTGTGGATGTTCTGACGGATGTAGTTGCCATAGTTCATGTGGTTGCTGTGATTGCGGTTGCGATTCCGGGCATTCCCATTTCGTTCGACAATACTATACCAAGGCTGAAAAGATTACAATGTTGGAAGAATACCTTTCTGAACTAAAAGCAGAAGCTGAGGGTGTGGAAGAAGAACTAGCTGAACTCAGGAAATAACACTTCCGGATGTTCCAGGTATTGAATACTAGAGATGATCGATCCATCCTTTGTGATAGTGATCCATGCCATTGTCGGATGCGGATATCCTCTTGCAGGATATCCGGCTGTTCCCGGGTTTAGAAATAATTTTCCGTTGATCCTCTGATTGACCGGAACGTGAGTATGCCCGAATATATTGATCGTGGCTAACGGGTGGATGGATTCAAGATACTTCTGGTATCGTTCGAACTGATAACCGACCGTCATATATTTCGCTTTGTCCACCAGGTAATGCAATATAGGACCATGTCCATGAGCCATCAGCAGTAGATGATCATCGATCTGGATTTGGACAACATCTGGAAATTCTGAGAATCCGAATATATCTCTATTTCCCCTGACTGCGCAGGTTGGTGCGATCTCGTTCAGCATATCCAAAGATTCAGGTACGGTAATATCCCCTGCATGGAGAATTATATTGGGCAGGTCTTTCCGGATCCTTGATAACAAGGCAGGATGGAAATCGATTTGTTGACGAGTGGTATGAGTATCGGAAATGACCGCGATCCGAAATGGGTAAGAAGGAGCTAATTCAATCGTTTGAAGTCTTCATAGTAGAGGAATATTGGTTAAGATGATATTCATGCGTTGACAGATTCAAATTCTATCATGTATAATACAACTCGCCTTGTCCCGGCAAATAATGCTGGGATGAAATTATGTATCCCCAACTTCCCCACTTTCGGGCGATCATCGCGTGATATCTGGCGAAGTGAAGATTGGAGAATAAATGAAATACGCTATTGTTGAATGTGGCGGTAAGCAATTCAAAGCCGTCGAGGGTAGCATGATCGATGTCGATCTGCTAGCTGAAGATCCCGGGAAAGAAATTGACCTGGATCAGGTGTTGTTACTGGTGGATGGCGACCAGATTTCTGTGGGAACTCCCAATGTTAAAAAAGCGAATGTAAAAGCAACCATAGTGGATCATATCAAGGGTCCAAAACTGGTTGTCTTCAAGTATCGCCCCAAAAAACGCATCCGCGTCAAAACGGGTCACCGCCAGCAATACACCCGACTTAAGATTGAAACGATTTCTGTGGAGTAGGTCAAATGGCACATAAAAAAGGTGGCGGTTCATCCCGCAATGGTCGCGATAGTAATGCTCAGCGTTTAGGTGTCAAAAAATATGGTGGTGAAGCTGTACTATCAGGAAACATCATCGTTCGACAACGCGGCACCCGCATCAAACCCGGTCAAAATGTAGGTATTGGTAAAGATGATACTCTGTTTGCAACCATGAATGGGATCGTCCAATTTGAGACGATGCCGGATGGTAAGAAACAGGTCCACATCCTGCCTGCAACCGAGTAAATTAATTAGAATCCAACCCTCCCTACGGGGAAAGGATAAACGGAATCCATGAAAAAAGATATTCATCCTACTTATTACACCGACGCTCAGGTAGTTTGTGCCTGCGGTAATACCTGGACAACCGGTTCTACCCGAAAATCAATTCGCACCGAAGTATGCTCAAGATGCCATCCATTCTTCACTGGTCAGCAGCAACGGTTGATCGATATTGAAGGACAGGTGGATCGCTTCTATAAAAAACTTCAGGCTCGCCAATCCTTCGCAGATGATAAAAAAGCCCGCGAAGATGCGCGTACATCACCTGATCGCACAGTCATCGAATTGGAACTCGGAAATCGCCCGACAGCAGTTCTGGAAAAAGCGGGGATCACCACCGTTGGTCAGATCATCGATAAACTGGCTGAAGGCGAAGCCGCTGTCTTAGCCATCGAAGGTTTTGGACGTAAGTCCCTGATCGATCTCAAGAAAAAACTTCGTTCTTTGGGCTACGAACTTCCCGCTGCTGCGGATGAGATCGCGGTATAATATTGCCCTTCGATAGTTTCTCAAGTACACTTAACAGGCAGATGCAACCAGCGTCTGCCTGTTTTCATACAGAATTAAACACCTTGGGGCGCTTATGAAACATCATACCGGATCTGTTGAAGTCATCTGTGGCTCAATGTTCAGTGGAAAAACCGATGAACTTATCCGCCGACTTCGTCGGGCGACAATTGCAAAACAAAAGGTTCAGGTATTCAAACCAGCCATTGATATTCGATTTGCCGTGGAGAAAGTAACATCCCATGCCGGTTCTGAGTATTCCGCCATGCCGGTGAATCAAGCAGCAGATATCCTTGAGAAACTTGAAACTAACACAACAGTTGTGGGGGTCGATGAAGCCCAATTCTTTGATCCTGAGATCGTTGATATTGTGAATGTTCTGGCAGACCGGGGAATTCGGGTCCTGGTTGCAGGTCTCGATACAGATTTCCGCTGCGAACCGTTTGGAAGTATGCCGGTATTGATGGCACAAGCCGAAAAAGTGGACAAATTGCAAGCAATTTGTATGACCTGTGGGGAACCGGCGTCAAGGACACAGCGATTGGTGAATGGAAAACCTGCCAATTATCATGATCCAGTTGTCATTGTCGGCGCGTCAGAATTGTACGAAGCACGTTGTCGTAAGCATCACGAAGTGCCTCGCAACCGATAGGGGAAAAAATGCAAGAGTATAAAGATTTTCTGTCCGAAATCCTGGTAACACGAGAACAACTAACCCAACGAATTATCGAACTTGGGCAGGAGATCACGCACGATTATGCCGGGCAAGAAGTTTTACTCATTTGTATATTACGCGGTGGAGTATTGTTCTTGACCGATCTGATGCGGGAAATAGACCTTCCCCTTGCAGTCGATTTTATGGCAGTATCCTCCTATGGCTCTGGCGCTCGCGAATCGAGTGGGCATGTACGAATCACACTCGACCTAAATACCAGCCTCGAAGGACGTAATGTGATCCTGGTGGAGGATATCGTTGATAGCGGTCGTACCATCGCTTCAGTTTTGGATCTACTGGCTACTCGAGATCCAAAATCTCTGGTAGTTTGTACCTTACTGGATAAAGCTACCAAACGGGAAGTGGAAGTACCTATAAAATATAGAGGTTTTGTTATTCCGAACAAATTCGTCTTCGGGTATGGTCTCGATATTGACGAGTATTATCGAAACCTTCCATTTATCGGTGTTGTCGATCTCGAGCGATACCGTCCAGAAGAATGATTGTAAATGACCGGCAAAACTCACCAGACGGACATTTTGTCACACCCTTATGCGGGGCGGTGGATTGCCCGAATTGGTAACCAAATTCTGACTCACGGATATGATCCAGCGCAAGTCAGAGCTGCCGCCAGGCAACTTCGGCATAAAGAAATCCCATTGATCAGTTACATACCTCAGGCACAAGTGATGGTTTTTCCTGAATCGTTTTATCAACTTCAAACACTATTTCAGCATCGCCAGGATATCTACCTGGTGGGTGGGGCAGTTCGAGATGCCCTGCTGAATCTACCTCTCCGTGACCTTGATTTTGTCTGCATGAAAGATACCAGGCAAATTGCAAAACAAGCCGCCGATCATTTCAAGGCAGCTTTTTATTGTATGGATGAAGCTCGTGAGACATATAGGGTGATCCTCCCTGAGAACCAAAGGTCCCTGGTTATGGATTTCATGGGTGCCAGGGCGAAATCGCTCGAAGAAGATTTATATGAAAGAGATTTCACCATCAATGCGATGGCTATCGACCTCCAGGACCCACAAAAACTGATCGATCCAATGCACGGTGCACAAGCACTACATGAAAAAATGTTGATCGCGTGCAACCCTCAATCCTTCGAAGTTGATCCGGTCCGTATTTTGAGGGGGGTGCGATTAGCGGCAGAAGGACAATATCACATTGAAAAATTAACCAGGGATCGAATGAAATCAGCCATTCCTGGATTAGCGGACACCTCGATTGAGCGTCGGCGGGAAGAATTATTTCGAATGATGAGCCATCCAAAAGCAGCCACATCTCTTCGAGCGTTGGATTGGTTGGGTAGTTTACCCTACTTGATTTCTGAGATAAGCATTGCCTGTGAGGAGGTTGGAAAAGAATGGTGGAATAACCTCTTGGTGCAGATTGACCATTGGTATGAATTGCTGGAATACATTGTAGGCGAGTACCCAGAGGCTGGGGCAAAGAATATCCAGGTCGGATTAGCCGTCCTGAAAGTAGGGATCTTCCGTACTCAACTTCAAAACCATTTCTTAAAAAACGTGGACAGCAGCCGGAGCAGATATGGAATTTCCATTTTTGCCTTACTAAGCGAAACCACGGCAACAATTCTTGGTGATAATGTACTTCCTGAAACGCTGGCTCGTCGTTATCATCTTTCCAGGGTGGAGATCAATTGGGTTAGAGAGTATGCCATCGCATATCGGAAGGTTGATGCACTTATTGAACAGCAAAATCTCCCTTCCGCGGTTGAAATATATAAATTCTTCAGAGACGCACACCAGGCAGGTATCGATGCGATCTTTGGTTTTCTAGCTCAAGAAATGATATCCGATAGATCCAAAGCATCAGTTCACAATTGGGAGCAGAGTCTGGAAATTTGCCGGATTATATTCGATACTTATTGGAATCATCCGGAAATTATCGATCCCCCAGTTTTACTTACCGGTGATCATCTGGTTCAGCAATATCATCTCTCTCCCGGTCCTGAGGTTGGCGAGATCCTTGAGTTGATGCGCGAAGAACAGGCGTCCGGCAGAATTAATAATTTGACCGATGCAGATATATGGCTGCAAGAAAAACTAAAATAGAAAAAACCAATCGTCCTCGATTGGTTTTTTTGATCTGCCACTTCTAATTTGATTTGAAAGCCGTTATGGATATAAAACTCCTATATACGGTTCATAAAAACAACGGCATCCATTCTCATGGGAACAGCCGGTATGGGGGAGGGCGGGCGCACTTTCTTTCGGATATGTTCCCTGCAACTCATGGCAGGATGAGCAAGCATCATTTCCAATGCTAACCCTCACATATTTAATCCGATCATTGTTTCTAAATTGATTTAATGCCACGGCTGTTGAGGAGTATTCCCTCAGATCTGTCTGACAGGAGACGCATAATAATGCACTGTCTGGAGATTGAGCGTAACAACGGGTACAGGTTTGCATTTATTTTCTCCATAAAACGAAGGGATCATCCTAGTGCTGAAAGTTGATTCGGCGATTTCATCCGTCGAAGAAGATTGTTTAAGTGGGCAACAAGTATACTGCTTGTGACTGGCTTAATTAAATAATCATCGGCGCCGGCATCCAATGCCTTGGAAACCATTCCCGGCATATCCAAAGCCGAAAGGACCAGAATGGGAATCGCGCTGAAAGCACGAATTTGCTGGCAGACCTCATACCCATCCATTTCAGGCATCATCAAGTCTAGGACAATGATATCCGGTGATTCTGTATGAATAAGATGGATACCTTCCTGCCCGCTATTGGCGGTAATCACTTTTAAGGTGGCAGCTTTTAATAACAAACATAATAGCTCTGTCATGGCTGGGTCATCATCAATAATAAGAACCTTCATCATACCTCCGGTCAATCATCCTAGCAGGTTAATTATGCCCTAGGATCGAGAGGGGGAACCTTGCATCTACTTAACAAATCATACCCTACTTTAGGCGATAAAAAAAGTTTCCCATTTATATAATTGAACAGGAAAATGCGTTGATTCGCAATGGAGATGGATAATCTCCAGAAAAACTCCTCCCAATTGGGAGGATTCCAAGAATTATTGGATAAAATGTCGATTACATCAACGGGATTATCCTTTTTGTATAGTCAACTGTGGTAAAATCATTCGCTTAACGGCTTAAATTTAAATCCCTGTTAACACCGGGTTTATAAAAAATCAAACTCTTTTTGGAGGATCTATGGCAGCAAAGAAATGGGTTTTTCTATTCAATGAAGTGGAGCAAGCCGAAAAGTACGTCAAGGGAGATTGGGACAAAGTTCGTGGGTTACTGGGGGGCAAAGGCGCTAACCTGGCGGAAATGACCCGAATTCATTTGCCTGTTCCTCCATTTTTTACCGTCACCACCGAAGCTTGTAACGCCTACCAAAAATCTGGCGAATTCCCGGAAGGATTGTGGAGTCAGGTTATGAAAGCACTTCGGAAGGTGGAAGCTGCTTCAGGGAAAAAATTCGGTTCAGCCGCAAATCCATTACTCGTATCCTGTCGATCCGGGGCGAAATTCTCTATGCCCGGAATGATGGATACGGTATTGAATATCGGATTGAATGATAAAACTGCGCGCGGAATGGTTCGACTGACCAATAATGAACGGTTTGTCTTCGATTCTTACCGCCGCCTGGTTCAGATGTTCGGATCTGTTGTATTGGGTATGTCTGATGAAGCATTCGAGGATGTACTGGAAGCATATAAGCATCAGAAAGGGGCCAAATCCGATACCGATCTGACTGCTGCGGACCTTAAAGTATTAACCGAAAGGTTTAAATCGGTAGTCCGCGAAGAAAAGGGATTCGATTTCCCTCAAGAACCGCTGGAACAATTGAAACTGGCTATGGAAGCAGTTTTTAAATCATGGAATGGTAAACGGGCTGTTGATTACCGCCGCGCCACAAATATCCCGGATGATCTGGGGACTGCGGTCAATATCGTAACCATGGTATTCGGGAATATGGGTTGGGATTCCGGAACTGGCGTCGCTTTCACACGTGAACCTAATACCGGTGAAGCAGTCATGTTCGGCGAATACCTGTTGAATGCCCAGGGTGAGGATGTGGTTGCCGGTATTCGAAACACGGAAAAGATAGTTAAACTCGAAAAAGAGCTGCCGGAAGCCTACAAACAATTCATGGAGATCACTGCCCGGCTTGAAAAGCATTACCGCGATATGCAGGATGTAGAATTCACCATTGAAAACAAAAAACTCTGGATGCTTCAGACCCGCAGCGGTAAACGTACTGCAAAAGCTGCCGTCAAGATGGCTGTCGATATGGTCAATGAGAAGTTGATCAGCAAGGAAGAAGCTCTCCTTCGGGTTACTCCCGAAAATGTCGACACGTTGCTACATCCCCAGTTTGATCTAAAAGGCTTCGAGAAAGCTAAAAATGAAGGTCGATTCTTTGCGACCGGTGTCAATGCTTCCCCGGGCGCAGCCGTAGGTCAGATTTATTTTGACGCTGATACTGCAGAGCGCTACGCCAAGGAAGAAAAGCAGGACGTGATCATGGTTCGTCCTTTCACAAAACCGGATGACGTTCATGGAATGTTAGCAGCAAAAGGTATTCTCACGAGTGAAGGCGGAGCGACCTCCCATGCGGCAGTGGTAGCCAGACAGTTTGGAGTTCCCTGTGTTGTCGGTGCATCCAGCGTTCGTATAGATCTGGACAAGCGTCAGATGGAATGCAATGGAGTTGTGGTCAAAGAAGGTGAATGGATCTCGGTTGATGGCACTACCGGCCAGGTTTTCCTGGGTAAGGTGAGTGTCTCCGTTCCAAAACTGGAAGAACAAACTGACCTTCTCACCCTGCTCTCCTGGGCGGATGAGATTACAGCCCGGAAAGATATTCGCACCACTGCCCAGGGGAAAACCCGCGGTTTGCAGGTTTGGGCGAATGCAGATTATCCCAAAGATGCCCAACGCGCTCGTGCGTATGGAGCCGTGGGTATCGGATTATGCCGAACAGAGCACATGTTCTTTGAGCCGGAGCGTCTTCCTATCGTTCAACGTATGATCCTGGCAGATACCGTGGAAGGACGCATTGAAGCCTTAGACGAATTGCTACCCACTCAACGCTCTGACTTCGCCGGTTTGTTCAAAGCCATGGTAGATAATGACAAAGATAAGAACGGTTTCCCTGTCATCATCCGATTGATCGACCCGCCCTTGCATGAATTCCTACCGGCTGAGGAACAATTGTATGAAGAGATCATCACCAAACGGATTGCAAATCTGAGTTTGTATGCGGTTGGAAAAGGGGATACGAAAGAGATCGCCAGTCTCGAGAAAGTTCATGCGGCCGTCAAATCTATGCATGAAAGCAATCCGATGATGGGATTGCGCGGTGTTCGTTTGAGCATTGTCTACCCAGAGATCGTGGAGATGCAGGTACGCGCCATTTTCGAAGCAGCCTGTGATGTTGCAAAAGAAGGTTTCAAGCCCAAAGCAGAAATTATGATCCCCTTGACTGGAACGGTGAAAGAGTTGGAATGGATCCAACCTCGCCTGGAAGCCATTGGTAAGAAAATAATGGACGAAAAGGGTGTGAAGGTTGAGTATAAGTTCGGAACCATGATCGAAATTCCGCGAGCTGCTGTAACTGCAGCCGAGATTGCCAAGCTTGCCCAGTTCTTCTCCTTTGGCACCAACGACCTTACCCAGATGACCTTCGGTTACAGCCGTGATGATGCTGAGCGCAATTTCCTGGTCACCTATGTGGAGCAGGGAATTCTGCCCAAGAATCCCTTCCAGCAGTTGGACCGGGATGGCGTCGGTCGCTTGATGCGGATGGCTGTGGATGATGGCCGTTCCACCCGCCCTGACCTCGAAGTGGGAATCTGTGGTGAGCACGGTGGAGACCCTTCATCTATTGAGTTCTGCCATATGATCGGAAATAACTACGTGAGCTGCTCCCCGTTCCGGGTGCCGATTGCCCGACTGGCTGCTGCCCATGCTGCCTTAAAACACCGTAACTAGAAGCACCTTTGGATGGATTTGTAAAAAGCCAGGTGGATCATAATCCACCTGGCTTTTTTCTCGTAATGCTACTAAAAAACAACTGGATGGATTATGATATTTGTAGGAGTAAAGAATGCAGGTCAATTACCGATCGCTTATGCGGATGTGGCAAATCGCCAGACAGTTTTATCTGTCCGGTCAGAAGAGACCTTTTCTTTCCAGTTATAAGCTTACTTACGCTTGTAATCTAAAATGCATCCAATGTCCTTATCACAACTATCCTTCTCAGCAACAATCTTTTGAGGGTGTCTTATCAACTCTCGATCAATTGAAAGAACGTGGAAATAAGATTGTGGTTTTCGAAGGTGGTGAGCCATTTCTCTGGCGTGATGGGGATCACACAGTCAGGGAAATTATCCTCGAAGCACAAAAAAGGTTTTATTGCGTCGGGATGACCACCAACGGCACTCAAAATTTTACTGCCGTACCAGATATTCTCTGGGTCAGTATTGATGGCAAACAGACTACTCACGACTATTTGCGGGGAAAGGGTGTTTATGATCAGCTCAGAGAGCACATTCAGACTTCCTCACATCCGCGCATTTTGGCACATATCACCATCAATGCATTAAATGTACACGAAGTACCCGAGGTTATCGAGGATCTGGCGGGGTTGGTAAAAGGATTCACAATCCAGTTTTATTATCCCTACACAACTGATCACACTTTACTTGTCTCAGAAAAAGACCGGGTTCAGGTATTGGATAGTCTACTATCCATGAAGAAAAATGGATTCCAGATCATGAATTCTCTCGCGGGTTTGCAGGCTCTCAAAAAGAACACCTGGCGATGCGAGGAGTGGCTGGTTGATAATGCAAACCCGAATGGAAGTATCAACCAGGGATGTTACCTGAAAGATCGAGCCCATATCCATTGTGGGCAATGTGGATTTTCCCCATTTACTGAGATGTCGTTGGCATATCACTTACATCCTTCAGCAATCACAGCAGGGTTTAATATCTTTTTAAAGAATTAAGATGCATAGTTGTATAACTGCCTACTTATCGAAGAGATCTTTTTGAACCAATGAACATCCTTTGTATAATGCATTTAGAAGGATTTCTTTGAAATGCGTAGGTGGGTGAGATAGAATTCATTCAGCATCATCCACTGAAAGGGGAGAACATCATGAAGAAAAAAGAATATCTCGATCTTTATTACCAAATGGTAGTGATTCGCAGACTGGAAGAAAAAGCTTCCGAACTCTATCAACAGGGGAAGATCGGTGGATTTCTACATCTATATATAGGACAGGAAGCCGTTTCCACGGGAGTCATTTCTGCCAGGGAACCGAGTGATAGGGTTATCACTGCGTATCGCGACCATGGAATTGCGATCAACTGCGGACTCTCCTCCAATGTGATCATGGCAGAACTGTTGGGAAAGAAAACAGGATGCTCAAAAGGACGGGGAGGATCCATGCATATGGCAGATGTCTCTAAGAATTTTTGGGGCGGTCATGCAATTGTCGGGGCACATATGCCCCTAGCTGCTGGTCTAGCTCTCGGTGACAAATACCAAAATAATAAAGCGGCTACCATTTGTTTCTTCGGTGACGGCGCGACCAATATCGGATTTTTCCATGAGGCGGTCAACCTGGCGAAGGTATGGGATTTGCCGATCTTGTGGGTATGTGAAAACAATCAATACGGTATGGGCACATCGGTGGAAAGAGCTTCCGCCGTTTCTGAGATAAGCCAGAAGGCGGAGGGTTATGGGATGATCAGTGCTCAAGTGGATGGAATGAGCCTGATATCTGTTCGTAAAGCTGCTGAAGTTGGTCTCGAATACGTCAAATCTGGAAAAGGACCCTATTTCCTGGAAGTGATGACCTATCGATTTCGAGGACACTCGATGGGAGACCCGGAACGATATCGCAAGCAGGATGAAGTTCATCTGTGGGAGGAAAATGATCCCATTGGGATCTATCTAAAATATCTGGAAGACTCCAATACAGCAACTCCGCATGAACTTCTTTCCCTCAATAAAAAAGCAGATGAAGAAATTCGAAAAGCCGTCGAATTCGCTGAAGCCAGTCCGGAGCCAGCTCCTGAAGAGCTTTTTGAAAATATCTATATGGATGCATAAGCGGGGAGGATAACGATATGCCGAAGATCACAATGAGAGAAGCCATTTCCCAGGCGTTATGGGAGGAAATGGAGCGCGATCCCAAGGTTTTTATCATGGGCGAGGAAGTGGGTGTCTGGGGTGGATCCTATGCAGTTACCAAAGGATTCTATGACCATTTTGGTGCCGAAAGGGTGAAAGATACTCCTATCGCCGAAACCGCTATTATTGGTGGAGCTATCGGCGCTGCGTTGACAGGATTACGACCAGTGGCAGAACTGATGACCATCAATTTCGCATTTGTCACAATGGATCATATTGTAAATGAGGCGGCAAAACTACACTATATGTTCGGTGGACAAATGGTTCTGCCAATAGTGATCCGCGCGGTGGGAGGTGGAGGGCGCCAATTGGGAGCCACCCATTCTCAAACGCCGGATGTCATTTTCGCTCATTTTCCGGGATTGAAAGTGGTTGCTCCCGGAACTCCTGCCGATGCCAAAGGACTATTAAAGTCGGCAATTCGCTCGAATGACCCGATCTTATTCATCGAACACGCCACCCTCTACCAATCTCGCGGGGAAGTACCTGAGGGTGAACATCTGGTTCCCATCGGAAAATCGGTTGTCCAGAGACCAGGAAAAGATGTGACCATTATTACCTATAGTAAAATGCTGGAACTCTCTCTGAAAGCAGCGGATGAATTGGCGAAAGATGGAATCGACGCGGAAATTGTCGATCTGCGCACCCTTCGACCACTGGACATGGCGCCGGTGCTCGAGTCTTTTCGAAAGACGAATAGGGCAGTGGTTGTTGAAGAAGGCTGGAAATCGTATGGAGTCGGAGCGGAAATTGCCGCCCGAATTTATGAAGAAGCATTCGATTTTATTGACGCACCGATCAAGCGGGTCGCTCAAAAGGAAGTACCGCTCCCATATAATAAGAATTTGGAACAATTGGCTCTTCCCCAGGTTGCGGATATTGTTGCCGCGGTCAAGGAGGTGGTGTGATGGCTGAAACCGTAGCTATGCCCAAGTTGGGATTTGATATGGCGGAAGGAATTATCGTCCGTTGGGTGAAAAAAGAAGGGGAATCTGTGACCAAAGGGGATGTTCTGGCTGAGATCGAAACAGATAAGGCGACCGTCGAAGTGGAATCTCCTTATACCGGAATTGTTGCCAAACATCTAGTTACGCAGAGCTCCAGCGTCCCGGTAGGAAACCCCATAGCCATCATCACAGCCGTAGGTGAGGTTTATAAAGATTCGACGCCAGCAGTGGAACCTTCAGGAGAAATCGAAAAACCGGATATATCTGCCGGTCCGATAAATGCAGAAAGCACGATTACTAAACCTGCAACTCAGGTGAGTCCATCGGGAACCCAGCCAGCATCTCCTCTTGCCAGACGAATGGCAAGCGATTACAGCGTAGATTTAAGCAGCATCCAGGGGACAGGACCCAACGGTCGGATCGTCCGCCGCGATGTAGAATCGGCTTTCGCGAAAACGACCAAACCCAGTCTAACAGCAGAGTCATCGAGCACTGGCTCGCCGGTGAAAAGCCAGGCTCCACTGGCTCTCAAGGAAGAACGCATACCACTCAACAAAATGCGGGCAGCAATCGGAAGACGAATGCTTGAATCGAAGCAGTCTGTGCCGCATTTTTATATCACCAGTCAGGTGAATGCGGACAATCTTATGGAACTACGACAGCAATTCAACAATGTTGCTGAGGAAAGCGGCAAACTATCTGTCAATGATTTTATTGTTAAAGCATCTGCGATGGCATTGTTGAAATACCCAGGTCTAAACGCTTCCTTGAGCGGGAATGAAATTATCCGTCATGGTCAGATCAATATTGGTATCGCTGTGACCATCGAGGGGGGCTTATTAACGGTCGTTGTAAAAAACGCCGACCAAAAAGACCTGCGATCGATCTCTCTTGAAATTCGGGATATGGTAACACGTGCTCGTCAGGGGAAAGTGAAGACCGAAGATATCGAGGGATCGACCTTCTCGATCTCAAACCTGGGGATGTTTGATGTGGAGAATTTCGCCGCCATCATCAATCCGCCCGAAGCGGCAATTCTTGCCGTCAGTTCTGTCCATGACGCGCCAATTGTGGAAGATGGACAGATCCGGGCTGGTAAAGTAATGAAGATGACGATATCGGCGGATCATCGGGTAACAGATGGGGCAGAAGCCGCCCAATTCATGCAGGAGCTTGCCCGCCTGATCGAAAACCCGGTCTGGCTGGTGATGTAAGTATCATCCTGATTGGTTAGTTCGTTTGGTCCACGCAACCAAATATGGTTCCGAGGTTCAATTATTGCCGGCAGTAGAACGATCGATAGATATTGTAATTTTCAAGGATGGCTCTAAGATAATTCCGGGTCTCCTGGAATCGAACGACTTCGAGGAATAAGTCAGGGTCATCTCCGGATAACTCCCGCCAGGCAGTTGCGTTCCCCGGTCCGCCATTGTAGGCTGCGAGGGCGGCAGGAATAAACCCATCCTGGTATGTAATCTGCTGAGCCAAATAGTAACTCCCGAGGCGGATTGCCACTTGTGGTCTGTAAATATCGTCGTCAGTCATGCCTGCTGGCCATCCATAGAATGAGGATACATCCCGAGCGGTGGATGGCAACATTTGCATCAACCCTTCCGCATTGGCAGAAGACCGAATAAATGGTTCGAAAAGGCTTTCCTGCCGTATCACACTAAATATCAGTAATGGATCTAAATTATGCTCCTGTGCCGCCTCTGTGACCAGCTCCCGATAGTACGTGCCAAAACGGATATGATTAAAATATTCAGGTGCATTCAAGGTGGCGGTATCATCCAGTCCAGCCAGGCTCAACACCTGTCTTGAAGAGAGTATCGCAGAACGATACATTCCCAGATCGAGTAACCATCCAGATAGTTGATATTGAATTAAGGGATCATTTTTGAATTCATCCCGATAAATTTCAACTTCATTCCTTGCTTCACTATATAAACCTAATCGCCAGAACTCTTGCGCGCGCTGAATCCGCGGGTCATTTTGAAGCGAACCCAGATCATTAAAATCGGTATTTGGCTGGAGAGAAAACTGCTGAATCATCCACTGTTCAGCTTCGGGACGTTCATTTATCAGATCATATCCGAGATCAAGGATGGGGCAAGTTTCAATCATAGCTCGCCCGGTCAACATATCGCGGGCGCGTTCGGAGTAATAACCCGTTGGATCCAGCTTCAATGATTCCTGCCAGGCCGCTTGAGACGCTTCTTTATCACCTTTTGCCAGGGATGTTTTACCCATCCAGAAGTAAGAGGCAGATTTTTCGATTGGATCGGTTGCTAGGAGTAATGCGCGTTGGAAAGCTGTCATTGCTTCAGGGTATTTGCCCAGGCGAAATTGCGCAATTCCGGAGAAGTAAATGCCCATGTATGCATACTCAGAAGAAGAGTACTCACCTGGAATTTTCTCCCATGTGGTTGCCGCTAGTTCCAGCATATCCGCCCGCTCATAGATTCGCCCTGCCTCGAAAAGAAGGGACGGTGCCAATCCATCCAAAGGATTATTGCTTATGAAAGTGAGTAAAGTTTCGGCAGCTTCCGGATACCGATCCAGAAAATACCATTGCGTATAGGCTTTCTCATCCCAAGCCATAGAATAGAATCGATCTCCGGCATGGTCCGCGATAAGTGCGTCCCATTCTGCCAATGCCCCTTCATAATCACTCACGTTCGTTAGAGCCAACGCCCGATAATAGTGCGGCGTTCCGTCATGGGTTGAATTTGCCTGTATGTAATCATTCAAAACATCGGCAGCCAGGTTGTATTGACCCACATAATAATCGATCAACCCGCGATTCAGTTCATTGACGGGCTGGCTGTCATTTACGAGAGCAGCCAAAGCCGAGTACGAATCATAGGCGCGGGGATAATTGTCTACTGCGTCCTGGAAGCGTTCATAAGCAGTTTGGACTTCTCCCTGGCTCAAATAGATCTGTCCAACGAGCAGGTCCACTTGAGCGAGAGTATATTCATTTGTCGATTTGTTATAAATGAAGTTTAGTCTTTCAAGCGCGCCTACATAATCCAATAGGGAAATTAAATTCTTCGCAATTTTTAGATCGAGTTCAATATCTTTACCGCCAGTTATGCTGACTGCCCGATCGTAAGCAATATTAGCATCCAGGTAATTGCCCGCGTTTGTAAGCACATCGCCTTTCTTTTCAAGGATGTACCCAGCTAGCACATCGGGTTTGGAGGTCAAGTATGCCTCGTATTCAGCAGCCGCATCTTCATATCGTGACAAAGAAGTGTAAATCTGGGCGAGGAAATAATGTGCCATCCCCTCGGAATCCGGGCTATTATCCAGCTCTACCGCCGAACGAAAATATTCTAATGCGATGACATCCTTTTTTTGCGCCAAAGCGATCCGACCCAACATGGCTAACGCTTCAGAATGGATGATCGGGTCCGAGCTGAAATCGATTGCGTTCTGGTATTCATCAGCCGCTGAGTCAATATCCCCCAACATGAATAGATCATGAGCTTTACCCAGTCTGGCAGAAGGAGCAGGTGTAGGTGTGGATGTCGGCTGTGGAGTAGGAGTGATTGTCGGCTCAAGTGTTGGAACCAGTGTAACCGTTGGCGTGACTGTCGCTTTTTGGAATAATTCTGCCGGATTAAATAGCTGACAGGCAGATAGGGCTGCCAGAGTAAGGATCGAAGTTATTCTAAGGAGTAATCTCATGTTGTTTTTATAATGTAGTAACAACAGTGTGTCAATAGAGAGTGGTTCGATTCGCCTGTGTTATTTGACTAACCTCTGAAAAACCTAATATAATACTTCTACAAATTACCACCATCCAAAATCAAAAAACAAGGACCTTAATGCCGAAAAAGATCCTCAAATCATTTTGTGCGATCCAATTGATTGCCATCCTACTATCTTCCTGTGCGCCGATAAAAGCCGGACTAAAAAAGATTACCTCAGATGACCGTCCCAATTTCTTGATCATTGTTACCGATGACCAGCGATATGACACCATGCAATATATGCCTGAAACGCAGAAATGGATATTTGATCAGGGAGTCACCTTCTCACAAGGATATATAACCACACCCCTATGCTGTCCCAGCAGAGTGAGCATCCTTACGGGGGAATACGCGCACGACACCAAAGTCCGTAATAACGGTGATAAGAATCTGAATCGGACATTTATCGATGATTTACATGAACATGGCTATTATACTGGCCTGGTTGGAAAATATCTCAACTCCTGGAAAGGCGAAGCCCGACCGGAATATGATTATTGGGTATCCTATTTCAAAGGGGAATCAGATTATTCCAACCCGCGTTTGAATGTGAACGGGAAATGGCGAAAGCATCTCGGGTATATCACCGATATTCTTGGAACGTACTCGATGGATTTCATTAGCGAAGCGAATGCGCAGAAGAAACCTTGGATTCTTTTTTACGCCCCGATCGCTCCTCATGAACCGACTGAACCTTACGTCGGCGACCTCAATCTCTACCCCGACATGGAACCTCATCGCCCACCTTCGTTCAACGAGGCGGATGTCTCTGATAAGCCGGGATGGTTAAAAGATCGTCCACCGCTTAACGAACAAGAAATCCAAAATGTGGATGACTTCCGTAGAAAACAAATACTTACCCTGGTTTCATTGGATCGTGCGATTAGTGAGTTGATCAGACAGATCAATCGAATCGGAGAGTTGGATAAAACCGTTGTCATATTTATTTCTGACAATGGGAAATTTTGGGGAGAGCACCGGATAACATCTAAAAATAGTTTTTATGAAGAAGCTATCAGGGTCCCGTTTGCGCTCAGGTATCCGCCTTTGGTGAGTAAACCATATATCGAAAATCATCTAGTCGCCAATATTGATATCGCACCGACCGTTTATGAATTGGCGAAAGTGGCTCCACCTACAGCCATCGATGGGTTGTCGCTTGTACGTCTATTCGATGGATCGGATGGGTGGCGGGAGGATTTGCTTATCGAAGGCTGGCCGCCGCGAGGGATCTTCGCAGCCCTGCATACTGGACAATATGTATACGCTGAAACGGAGGGGGATATATCAGAACTGTATGACCTTTCAGCAGATCCCTACGAGCTGGAGAACCTGATTGATAAAGACCAGTACCAGAATCTCATTCGTGGATTCCAAATTCGACTCCATGAGATCAAGGAGCCGCCAGGCGTTCCGACCCCTATCCCTGAATAGTACACTATGTGGAACGGGAGTGCTTTGACACCCATACCATCCCATGATAAACTAAAAATCGAGAAGCTCTCCTTTGAGGGCATTTTTTCATGTAGTCAATCCCAATATTGGAGTGTTTTCTTCCATGCGAATTGTCTGTACCGGATCTGTGGCTTACGATTATTTGATGTCCTTTCCAGGATACTTTAAAGACCATATCTTACCCGACCGATTAGATTCAATCTCTCTATCGTTTCTGGTCGATGTAATGATCAAACAGCGCGGAGGGATTGCACCGAATATTGCTTACACACTATCGCTTTTCGGTGAGCGTCCGGTTTTAATGGCGACTGTGGGGGAAGATTTTGCTGAATATCGCGAATGGCTGGAGCAGAATAACATCGACACTTCCGGGGTTAAAGTAATTTCCGGTAAGTACACGGCATCCTTTTTTGCAAATACCGATCTTTCGAATGCGCAGATCGCCAGTTTCTATACTGGTGCAATGGCAGACGCTGGATCTCTTAAAATAGCTGATCTGCCTGGTGATAAACCAGATCTGGTTGTGATTTCTCCCAATGCGCCGGAAGCCATGGAACTTTATCCACTAGAATGCAAGAAATTGGGAATTCCGTACATTTACGATCCCTCCCAGCAGATCGTTCGTATGGATGGGGAAACCCTGTTGGAAGGTGTTACCGGTGCACATTCAGTTTTCGTGAATGATTATGAATATGAATTACTGAAACGCGCTACGGGACTTTCCACCCAAGAAATCCTAGATCGGGTTGATTATCTAGTGGTGACCCTTGGCGATAAAGGTTCAATTGTCTATGTGGATGGTGAGGAGCATCAGATTCCGGTGTTCCCACACGATCGGATCGGGGATCCTACTGGCGTGGGTGACGCCTTCCGGGGTGGTTTTCTGACCGGTTACCGGTGTGGTTTTGATTGGGTGACCTGTGGGCAGATGGGCTCATTGGCTGCCACGTATTGCCTGGAAGAAAAGGGTACCCAAAACCACCACTATACACCTGCACAATTTATTTCCAGGTTTCGCCAGGTCTTTGATGACCAGGGAAAACTGGATTGTTTATTGAAATAGCCTATTCCAATTTGGAGACGAAAAAATGACAGATAACCATATTAAAGACAAAAGCCTGGCTGAAGGCGGACGCCGTCGAATTGACTGGGCAGAACGCGAAATGCCGGTACTGCGCCAGATAAAAGAGCGTCTGGAGAAGGAAAAACCATTCAAGGGGATTCGAATGGCTGCCTGTCTGCACGTGACTGCTGAAACGGCGAATCTGATGCGCACACTCCAGTCTGGTGGCGCAGATGTGGTCCTGACCGCATCCAATCCTCTCTCAACCCAGGATGATGTGGCTGCTTCCCTGGTTTACCATGATGAAATTCCTGTTTACGCCATAAAGGGCGAAGACAACGCAACCTATTACAAGCATCTGAATGCCGCCCTCGACCATAAACCTCACGTAACCATGGATGATGGCGCAGACCTGGTCGGAACCCTTCACAAAGACCGCCGCGAATTACTCCCCGGTGTCGTTGGTGGAACAGAAGAAACCACGACCGGTGTGATCCGCTTACGTGCAATGGCAGCAGACAATGCCCTAAACTTCCCCGTGATCGCCGTTAATGATGCAATGACCAAACATTTCTTTGACAACCGTTATGGCACCGGTCAATCCACCATCGACGGAATCATCCGCGCAACCAACATCTTGCTCGCTGGTAAGAATTTTGTGGTGGCTGGTTATGGCTGGTGTGGTCGTGGTTTGGCGAGTCGGGCAAGAGGTATGGGCGCAAATGTAATCGTCACCGAAATAGACCCATTACCAGCCCTCGAAGCGGTCATGGATGGTTTCCGGGTCATGCCGATGCAGGATGCAGCCAAGATCGGTGATATCTTCTGTACTGTAACTGGTGACTTGAACGTGATCGACAAAGAAGATTTTGAAGTGATGAAAGATGGTGCGATCATCTCCAATTCCGGTCACTTCAATGTTGAGATCAATATACCCGCCCTCGAAGCGATGGCTGTTCATAAAAGTTTAGTCCGTCCATTCGTGGAGCAGTATGAGCTTAAAGACGGACGTTTATTACATATTCTGGGCGAAGGTCGCTTGATCAATCTTGCGTCTGCTGAAGGTCATCCCGCATCGGTTATGGATATGTCCTTTGCCAATCAGGCGCTGTCTGCTGAATACATGCTCAAGAATGCGATGAAACTGGAAAAGAAAGTCTACTCCGTTCCTGAGGATATCGACAAAGAGATCGCCAGCTTAAAATTGGCGGCGATGGGTGTTCAAATTGACATACTTACCACCGAGCAGGTGAAATACCTGAATTCGTGGGAAGAAGGTACTTAAATCTGTCCTGACAATAAAAAAACCTCCCACTCGGGAGGTTTTTTGTTATTCTTTGACCACAATTTCAATATAAAACGGATCACCAAATGGCTGGTCTGCGAGATTATATGCTTGCCAGGCTGACCTGTAGGTACCTGCCTCTGATGGGGCGGTAAGCACCATTCGGATGACTGCTGCGCTGCCGGACCGCGCCGGAAATAATGACTGGATCGATGGGCTGCCGAGAGCCTCACCGGCGATGAGATGGATACTGTATTTTTCATTCCAATCGCAGCTTCCATTGTTCCGGACCTGCCAACGTTTATCCAATTCCTGCCCGGGTTTTACTTCTGTCCCATCCGGAATAGTGATATCACTCTCGAAAGAAAGCGTATCAGTGCAATCGATCGAACTGGTTGGTGTGGAGATGGGTGCTGCCGTGCTGGTCGGCAGTGGGGCAACCGTAGGTGGTATAAAACTGCTTCCACCGCTGGTTGTGGTCGCCCTTGAGCAGGCCGCGATCATCAATCCTGGAACAAAGGTGAGCAGGATATAATTTCGCCAGGAACGAACTGATTGACGTGCGGGCTTCATTCTTCAGATGAACTGTCTTCAGTCGTTGAGAATGGTAACGGGAGGTCCCCACCAAGAGCCCGCTCACGGACGGCAAGCTCAATCTCTTTGGCTAGCTCATCGTTCTGATGCAAGAAGTCTTTGGCATTTTCACGACCCTGACCCAGACGAATATCTCCATACGAGAAGAAAGCACCTCGTTTGGCGATGATCTCCAATTGTGTAGCCAGATCGATGATATCTCCGACCTTCGATATCCCTTCGTTGTACATGATGTCAAATTCAGCAGTTCGGAAAGGCGGCGCCACTTTATTCTTCACCACCCGAACCCGAACCCGGCTTCCGGTGATTTCAGCCCCCGATTTAATCGATTGAATTCGGCGGGTATCCAGTCGAACAGATGCATAGAATTTGAGAGCCAATCCACCAGGAGTGGTTTCGGGATTACCGAACATGATCCCGATCTTTTGACGTAATTGATTGGTAAAGACAACCGCGGTTTTGGTCTGATTGATCACCCCGGAAAGTTTGCGTAATGCCTGTGACATCAACCTGGCTTGCATGCCCATACTGGCGTCACCCATGTCTCCTTCGATCTCCGCTCGTGGGACCAGCGCAGCGACTGAGTCGATGACGACGAGATCCAAGGCTCCAGAGCGAACCAGTGTCTCAGTAATTTCCAATGCCTGTTCACCAGTATCCGGTTGGGAGATCAAAAGACTATCCACATTAACGCCGCATTTTGCTGCGTATGCTGGATCCAAAGCGTGTTCCATATCCACAAAGGCGGCGGTGCCACCTAATTTTTGTGATTCTGCAACAATATGTTGGCAAACTGTTGTTTTTCCAGAGGATTCCGGACCAAAGATCTCGGTGATCCTTCCCCGGGGAATTCCGCCAATCCCAAGCGCGATATCAAGGGAGAGCGAGCCGGTGGGAATTGATTCGACCATCATGTGGTGGGCTTCCCCTAATCGCATGATGGATCCCTCACCGTATCGTTTGACGATATCGGTTAGAGCTCTATCAAGTACTGCGCGTTTGGCATCTTCTGAATTCGATTTTTGCTCGGGTAAAGGTGGATTTACTATCTTTTTCGCCATAGTTTGCTCCAGGAAGACTAGTATTGGTACTGGAATCTATTCAATTGTAGCACAAGTGTTCGATAGGTCAAGGTGTTCCATCCGGCAGAAATCCGATTACGGGTGTTGGTGTGGGGCGAGCCTGAAAACCATCCTGCCCCCAATAGGTCACAAACGAAACTGCCCCCGGATTGATAACAAATTTATAGTACTTGGGAGTGTTGGCAAAGTCAATCCAAATCAGATAATTTCCCGCCGGAAGATCACTCAAAACCAGGTTTTCCCGATAATTATCATCGGTATTGATATTCTTATCGCCATACGTTCGCGCTTCCCATTCTTGCCCGGTATCTTTGTTTACTATATGAACCGGAATATGAGTGAGAGTCTTTCCTTTCTCATCCATGATCCTACCAACCAATACCCCCCATCCCTGGGGTGGCGCTATCCAAAGTTCCGGATTGCGGGTATTTGCAAATAAATTTTTACCCAACCTGACTTCAAAGTGGAGATGCGGACCTGTCGATTCACCGGTGCTTCCCACCTGACCGATTTTGTCACCTGCCTGGACTATTTGATTATCGACGGCGAATACTTCGCTCATATGGGCGTAGATCGTATAAACCCTTTGTCCTTCGAAACCAAAATCATGTTCAATTGCGATGGCTAAGCCGTAGTCATCTCTGGCGCCTTCCACACCGGATAATAATCCATTCCCAGACCAGATCACTTTCCCATCGGCAGCGGCGAGAATTGGAGTTCTGGATGGAGCATCAATATCCACACCGGTATGAACCACATTTGGACCAAAAATGATCCCACCGTAACGGTAATCGGCAACGGGCCAATTGATGGTATCCACCGCGATTGGACGTTGTAAATAAAAATGATCAATTTCGCTGAGTGCCCAGGGGACGGGGTATAAAGGTGGTCTCCAGGCAGATTTTGGCAACGGTCCTGGTGTAGGAATAGAAATAACGAGAGCGTCAACTGTCGGTTGAGGAACAAAGATCTGGGTAGGCGCTGGAGTCGATGTTGCAGGTAATTCGGTTGGCAAAGATGAAGGTTCGGTAGTCGGAGAATCGGGTGTGAGGGCACGTAGAGTACCAACTACCGCAGTCTGAAGCCGACTTTGATGTGATAGATCAGTTTGGTTGTTCAAACTAAGCTGAGGTCCCCCGCACGCAGCCAGTATTCCGCTGATCATAATCAGCAGACCGAAATTGCAGATCCATCCGCGAACAAATCGAATTTGCATAGTATTAATCCGGAATGGGAGTCCAGGTTGGGCGGTTTGTTGGGGTCAGTGATGGCGTTAAGGTCTGTGTTGGTGTTTTAGTCCTCAGCAATCTTATGGTCGGAGTCAATGTCTGGGTAGGTGCAGCCTGGGCTGTTGGCGTAATAAACACTTCCGCTGGGTACAGTTCCAGCATGGCATCTCGCCAGCTGAGGCTGTCTTTATTTACGAACAAATTAAATCGTGCTCCCTGAAAATAGGTCATCCAATTTGGCGTGGCTGGCTGCCTCTCCCACCCATATCTTAAAGCCAGATCGGTTACGTCCACCCAATACCCGGTGGGGTATTCAGCAGATTCCTTCCCTCCATGTTCATACGAAGCCGGGTCGTTATTGAATCTGGCGTTAATATCCCAGGTTCGAGTAATGACCGGTGAGCCCATCGATCCATCCTGATAGAGGGGACGTACATACATCCTAAAATATGTTTGATTTCCGAAATCTTCACGAGAAATGAACATCCAATTGACATTCATCGGAATGTAATTGAGGCTGAAAGCCCTTCCTGTGTAAAGCCAGTTTTCCTCCAAATCGGGACCAGAGATTTCTGAAAGCGGTAGATATGCCTGCTCGAGGTTTGCCGCAACATCCCAACCAGATTCCTGCTTTAATCGCTCACGAAGCGCATTGAAAGTTTCATCTGTCAGATCGTGTAATACAGGATTTGGGGCATTTACACCATCCAGGTGAACCAATTGATATCGATTTGGAAGATTTTCAGGGGGAGGAGTAATTGCGATTTGAAAAAGAGGTTGAATGGATTTGTTCTGCAAGTTTCTTATCCATTCGGGTAGGTCCTCAGGCAAAACAGATTTGTTCCAATCGATTCCAGTAATCCTTCCCTGGGTTGGCGTGACCGGATAGACCAGGTTTGCAAATGGGAGGCTGTATGCAGCCAGGTAATCTTGATTCGGTTGAGGGTTTGAACTGAACAGTACCTCACCATCCGGGCTCCAGGTGGGATGGTCTCCTTCCACCACCGCGGAAGGTGATTTGTTTGATTCAGCTACACTCCAGGTGTATATTGTCCGGCGATTTTCTTCCATTGCACTCCAGGCAAGTGTGCTTCCGTCCTCGGACCATACAGGATGGCGGGGATTGTCCCCGGAATTCACCTTTACAGGTTGAACCTGGATGGCATTAGTATCAATGTTCGCTTTCCATAAAGAAGGGTGTGTTCCGTCGGTTGAGACGAAAACAATCTGATCCTCACGCGGTGACCAATCAGGATCGTAATCTTCCGCCTTGTTAAAGGTGATCTGGGTGGTAGTAATGGGCTGTCCAGAAATGTCAGAGATCACTATCTCCATATTTTCCTGGATATATGACTGGAAAACGATTCTTTTCCCATCGGGTGACCAGGATGGAGATGAATCAAATTCCGGTGAATCAGTGATTGGATGGATCGTCCCGTCTAGCAGATTCAGGGTGTAGATATCCCAATAACCATTTCGGCGGGAGCTGAAAGCGATTTGTGTCCCATCCGGACTTATTGCGGGAGTTTCATCATCCCAGGCATTGGCGGTCAACCGCAGTAAGGTTGGGTCGCCAGGTGAGAATGCAAATAAATGGCTGTACCCATTCTCGACCATTGAAAAGACAACGGTTCCTTGGCTGACCGATGATCCTGCCAATAAGTCAGGTAATTCGTCTTTTTCCACTGCAGACTTTCCGGGGGATGGTGTCCTGGTATTTTCAGCGAGTGATATGGCAGCCAGAGTTTGATTGGTGGCTTTTTGAACTGGTTCAATCCCGGGCTTCTTTGTTGCAGGAAGGATAAATCCAAACAGAGCGATCAGATTAATGAGGATAAGAGTCGCGATGATCCCGACCAGGAGGTAGTTTTTTTATCCAGATTAGGGATCCGGACTTTCCGCAGATATTTCATCAATGGTGATCTCCTACCTGACGATCCTTGGATATCAGGGATTCAGCGGATGAAGGATTAACCAGTTATCTATCACATCCATAGGATTCGTGAGGATGTATTTGCCGCTGACCCGCCAGAGACAATAAGTAGCTCTCTCATCGTCTGTTGTGGATGTATCGTAAAATCCCATCGATGCAAATTCAGTACCACCCGGACCCCAGCGCATTTCCAGGTGGAGGTGTGGATTGACTGAGGCTCCGGTCGTTCCAACCTGTCCGATCAAGTCGCCGGCATTAACCATATCCCCGATCTGGTACGATACCGGTAGCATAAGATGCCCGTACAAGGTATAGATCGATTCCGGTTTGATTTCCCATTGCTCCGATTGAATTTTTTCGCAGGCTGGCAGACGAGGATTGGGTGGAAACGGGGTGGCAATGAGAATCGGATCGATGGAAGACAGGAGCTGGGGAGGGATTTCCGTTAACGGTGTTTCAATGATGACCTGGTTACCATAAGGTTTTCGATCATTGGTAATTCCTGCCACCCGACCCGCCATCAGTGCATGTACCCCTAACCCTTCCATCTTTTCATGAGTTCCACGACTCCAATAAGCAAAGTCGACGCCATGATGACCATCATCCCAACCAGGAGAGGGCGGTTGATAGGTCGTCGATATGATGCTGACTAATTCATTGAGTGGAACATCTTCCAGCGGAGATTGAAGAGAAAAGTTCGCAAAAGGCTCTTGGGTAAGGGTCGGTGTATTCCTCGGAGTTGGGGAAGGTGTGACACTCGGCAATAGAGTTGGCGCAATGGTAGGAATGACATCCATTGTGGCGGTTGGCTGGATTTTTGGGGTAGAACAGGAAGAAATAATCAGTAGCATGAGTACTGATAAGCGCATACGTCCATGAAATTCCATGCTCTGATTATAGCGTAAGTAATATTGGTTCATTATCGGGTAAAATTCTCACCGGAAAGAATAAAGTGTATGCTTTATAATCGAACCATGTCGTATCGAAAAATACTTGCCGCGGTTTTCATCCTTTTCACCCTGATCACTCGATTGGCTTTCCCTGTACCAACCTTAGCCCAGGGTATTGATCCAGCCAGTGCTGTATGGACAGTTCTCGATACCCTGAATAGTTATCGCATATCCAATGGATTAAGTGCCCTACAGGTTAATTCCAACCTTATGGCGGCAGCCCAATCACAGGCGGATTACCTTGCAGCAACCTACAACATTCAGTCTGGTGCAGATGGACACGTTGGATCCGGAGGCAGCCGACCGATTGATAGGGCAGCAGCCTTCGGGTACGGTGGTGGAAAAGAGATCGATGTATCTGAAAACTGGGCTGGGTTAGGAATAGCCGGGACATCTCCGGAAGAAGTGATCTATAACCCCTGGTGGGCGGATTCCGCCCACCAAAACACGATGCTGGATGGCTGGGGTACAAATTACGTAGATGTGGGTATTGGCGTTGCCCGGCAGCAGAACGTCTACTACTATGTGATCGATGTGGGTGCGGTTGTGAGTGATAACGCCTATGTACCCCCAACCGGTACCGGAAATGGGAACAACCCTTATGGAGATGGAACCCAACTGGTGTTTTCACCCATTGAGACAGCCGCTCCAGCAGCGGATGGCTCGGTTACTCACATTGTCAAAGAAGGCGAAAATCTATTGACGATTGCTTTGTCTTACGGTGTGAAAATTGATGAGATCCGTGAGTTGAATGGGATGGCTGAAGGTTGGGTATTGATATTTCCTGATGAAGAATTACTGATCAAACCCAAAGGAGGCGCCACACCATCTGGTGAGCAGGCTACAGTTATTTCCGGTGAACCCACTGCCACAGCGACATTAGCCCCGACTTATACACCACGTCCACAAATGACAAAGACCCCGACGGTTGTTAACTCTTCCTTTCCTGTGGTAGAGACAACCTCTCCGGAAGGTTCACCTACATCACCTACAAAATCTGTTGGTTTTATTATCATCGGTGTCTTTGGTATCGGGCTGATTAGCTTTCTAGCTTATATATTCCGTCGACCCCCTGCATAAGTGGTTGATCAAAAATGTTTCGTAAATTCAATCCGCTGATTATCTCCCTCTTTGTATTAATTACATCTCTTCTTCCGCTTTTACAAGTTGAGGCAGGCTCAAATACGCCCAGTCCCTATGATTTGATCGATGCGGTGAATGGCTACCGCGCCGGTAATGGTTTATATGCGCTCAACCCGGATTCGCTGGTCATGTCTGCCGCGCAGGCTCATGCTGATTGGATCGTCGAAACCGGGAACGGTGGGCATATTGGTGCGGGTGGAAGCGATGAGACGGTCCGTGTAGGATGGACTGGTTATGGGGGAGGAGGCAATATTCATTGTGACGAAGCCTGGGCAGGTGGGACGAATGTTGAAGACGTAGTTTACTCTTCTTGGGCAGACTGGGTACATCAGGGTGTAATGCTGGATTACTGGGGAAATGGATACACAGATGTAGGTGCTGGTGTGGCTGATCAGGGCGATGGTCGATACGTTTTTGTCCTGGATGTATGCATGGTGTCTGGAAAACCGTCACCGAATCGACCGACTGCGGTAAAAACACCTGTCGATGGAGATTTCACGAACAATAGTGTCGACTCCACCTTGGATACTTCCCAACTCATGTTCGCAGTGGTGAAATCCACTCCTTCAGCGGATGGTTCTGTGGTCCATACCGTTCAATATGGCCAATCTCTCGTTCAGATCGCATTAGCGTACGGCACTAAGGTAAATGAGATCCGCCAATTGAATAATATTCAAGAAGATTCGACCCTGATCTATCCCGACCAAAAATTGATCATTTTTAAATCATCTACTGGATCCAATCCATCGACTGATATTAATACGACTGGAACAGTAATTACAACCGAAACGGTCATCCAGACTCTTGACCCGACCTACACACCGAGACCGAAGGAGACCCAATTACCTCTGCCAGCAATGGATCTTCCAACGAAGACAGCCACTCCGATTGTAGAATCTTCACAAGGAGCACCGGTTCAATCGGTTGGAATGGTTCTGGTGATCATTTGTGGTATTGGTATTCTGGTATATATGGGATTTTCGCTTAAGAAATAAGAGCCATCCGTTTCCAGATGGCTCAGATAATCGTCAACCTTATTATTTGATTTTTCTGCTCTCCATATAAAACCTTTTTTCAATCGCCTCCCCCATGGAAAAGGTTTTCCTGGGTAATGCACCATCAATAATGACTGTTTTAAATAATTCTCGTTTGTCCATCCCTTTCAGATAAAACCCCGCATTTCCCTCCCGTTGACCAAGGGTGACGACCACGTCTTCACCGTGAACATAATCAATACCATCTGCTTGTTTATCACACAGGATGTCATCCAAAACAGTCTGAAGATTCCCAACTGGCAAATTCAGGGTTGGGTGATCCAATTCAATCACCTCAAACCCCTGAGATGAGATAAATCCGATCCGTTGTTTCTCTGCAGTGGATGCTTCAACAGCGCCGATCATGCTGATTTTCGATGGAGCTGAATGGAACTGGCAGTTCGAACCGAATTCTTGGAAGAACCTGGATTTGATATCGGTTTTCGTATTGAAGAGGATACGGTGAATAGGCTCGAACACCAGACCCTGGTCGTGAACATTTTCGAGCTCGACCAAAGCATAACGAGAAGGATGGTCCATCCCCACTTCAGGTTTTACCTTTTCCCAGATCGCCTTTGCGGTCGCCAGAGAGTGATTTCCATCACCCATCGCATACAGAAGAGTTGGAGAACCATCCGGCAGATTGTATTTTGCCTGAAAACCTTCAGGGTCAGCCAAAATCATCAGAGCAGAAATGATCTTTTGCTCGATCTCCATATGGTCGACCAACCAACCTTGCAAATGCCCGCTCCCCAGCATCAGATCCGTATCATACAGGGTTTTGAGTTCCGCCTTCATTCCTGCCAGTGGTTCAATAACACTCTGATCAGGATCGTCGATCAGAACCAGGATATGGGGAAGTTCTAACGGGGCATTTTCGCGTATTTTTATACGAGGCGGGAGGCGATCCAGGATAGTTCCTTCAGTGGCGCGAATTAAACTCTCAGCCCCCTTGTTGAAATCATACTGTTCAAGGTCCAGGCAAACAACGAGACCTTTCCGCATTCTTCCAGCCACGGAGCGCTCGACATAGATCATGCCTTCATGAGGTTGAATGATCTCCTCGTCCAGGTAGTGTTTCATCGTACCTAATATGGATGAAAGACGAGTTTGTTCTTCCTGTTTACCCAGGAAGACTTCAGGTAATATCAAATGGTATGTGGATGGGTTATCCCCTACGATTGCCTCCACGTTTTGCCAATATTCGGGTTGTGAAGTAAATTGGTCACACGCAACAACTGCCCATTTGGATAGATCGATACCATTCCGGGGAAGATATACCTGCGGTATGCTTAATCCGAGCTCATCATATTTCCTCATGCGTCCTCCGAATCCAATCAGATTTCCACACCAAGTATAGCGTAGATTGATCTCCATATCGGCAGTTTCATCAGGATTTTTGATGTCGACCAATCAAAAAGCCGACAATCTCTGCCGGCTTTGAATTCTTCGTTTCGGTTTTTACGTTTGCAAGTGCCTAGCTAGCGATGCCCAATTTCATCCAAAAATATGGAGAGCCAATCTCAGGTTCCAGGTTTCTGTTTTCTACCGATCTTACATATCCCGCATGAATGCTATTCCCACAGTACCCGGACCCGTATGTGTGCCAATCACCGGACTTACTTCGGATATCATGATCTCATTTGGCGTAAAACGTTGTTGGCATTCCTTCATGACTAATTCCGCCTCTACTGTAGCATTGGCATGCAGAATACCCAATCGATTTTGTCGGGAATGGACCAGTTCCTTTTCGAGCAAAGTATACATTCTCTCCATAGCCTTCTTCTGAGTTCTCACTTTTGCGGCAGTCTCGATCAGTCCGTTTTTCAATTGTAATATTGGCTTCAGATTGAGGGCGGTTCCTAGCAAATGAGCCGCGTTACCAATTCTACCGCCACGATACAAGTAATCCAAAGTCTCTACAACGAATAATATACCTGTATTTGATCTTGCCCTATCCAGAAGGGCTTTTGTCTCTTTCATACTGGCGCCATTTTGAACCGCTCGGGCAGCTTGCAGAACCTGGAATCCCAACGCCAGTGAGATGCCATACGAATCGACCAATTCAATCGGAGCATCGGCGGGAAACATCTCTTTAGCCTGAACAGCGCTATTCATTGTCCCAGATAATTTGCTCGAGACCGAGATGCACAGGACTTCATTTCCCTGTGCCAATAACCGCTCGAAGATACCTTTCATCGTTACCTGGCTGACCTGGGAGGTTGTCGGGATGGTGCGGCTGATTTTCAGCCTTTCGTAGAATTCTTTGGCATGGATCGATATACCATCTTCATAAGTTTGACCATCCCAGATAACGATCTGAGGAGCGACAGTTATCGAATATTCCTGTATATATGAATCAGGTAAATTGGCGGTGCTATCAGTGACGATTGCTATGGGTGCCATTTCTCTCCTCTATAAATTATGTATGATCAGCATTGTTATTGCTAATAACCCGATAAAATAACATTAGATACGTGCTTGATACAATAATTTTACAAATCGGCTTCTCTTTCCGCTAGAAACGTAGCATTTTGTATAATCCCTGACAAAATGCATCATTTACGTGGAAAAACGTAGATTGTTTGACAAATCATCTCATCCCGACTACAATCCTTTCCGCTTAAGGGAAGTACATGTTCGAGAATCTCACTTCAAGACTAAACCAGGTATTCGCCCAATTACGCAAAAGAGGAAAACTCTCCGAAGCGGATGTTGATCTCGCTTTACGTGAAGTGCGCTTGGCGTTGTTAGAGGCGGATGTTCACTATTCGGTCGTGAAGGATTTCATCCAACGAATTCGCGCCAGAGCAGTGGGAGTCGAAGTTTCGCAAGCCTTAAACCCGGCTCAACAGGTCATTAAGATTGTTCATGAAGAGTTGGTTGCAACTCTCGGCGAACCTGGGAGGATCAATCTGAGTGGTGAAAAACCACGCGTGATCATGCTTTGTGGTCTGCAAGGCTCCGGAAAAACCACCATGGCCGGGAAGTTGGCACGCTACCTCCGAAGCCAGGGTGAGCGAGTGGAGTTGATTGCAGGTGATCCATATCGTCCTGCCGCTGTAAACCAATTACAAATTCTTGGTGAAAAAGTGGGTGTACCTGTGTATGCCCAGAGTGGGATCAAACCGCCTGACCTGGTGTACCAGTCATATAAGACGGCTCAAAAGACAGGCGCCACCGTCCTCATCATCGATACTGCTGGTCGATCACAATTGGATAATGACCTGATGGATGAATTAAAAGCCATCAAGAAGAAAGTTGAACCGGTTGAAACCCTGCTGGTTGTCGATTCGATGATCGGCCAGGAAGCGCTCCATGTCGCGGAAGGATTTCGAGATTCAGTTTCATTGACCGGACTGATCCTGACAAAAATGGACGGGGATTCCAGAGGGGGTGCCGCGATTTCCATTCGGTCCGTCACTGGTGTCCCGATTAAGTTCCTGAGCACAGGTGAAACCCTGGAAGCGTTGGAAGCCTATTTGCCCCAACGATTAGCCACACGAATTCTGGGAATGGGTGATGTCATTGGTTTGATCGAAAAAGCGGAAGCAGTATTTGATCAAAAATCTGCTTTGAAACAAGCGGAAAAGATGGCTTCCGGAAATTTGACCCTTGAAGATTTTGCCGATCAATTGAAACAAATGCGGAAAATGGGTCCATTTTCCCAGTTATTGGAAATGTTACCTGGAAATTTGGGCGCAGCTGCTCGTACAGTATCTCCCCAAGATGCGGAAAACCAGTTAAAATTGACTGAGGCGATCATCAATTCGATGACCCTCAAGGAACGACGTACTCCGGATATTTTGAATGCGTCCCGTCGCCGTAGAATTGCAGCCGGGTCTGGTACGAGTGTTCAAGAAGTAAACCGGATGCTCAAACAGTTCCGAGAGGCGCAGAAGATGATCAAAATGATGCAAAAATCGGGCGGACGTGGTATCCCCCGTTTATTTGGTTAATCTGAAAAATTATTTCTTACGGATGCGCCCCCTTTCAGCGCACTCTCACCCGCATTAAATAATTTCATAAGATACAATTGTTAAATAAGACAACTAGACTAGGAGAAAGTTTAAATGGTTCGAATTCGATTACGCCGCGTAGGTTTAAAGGGTCAACCCAGTTATCGTATCATCGCCGCAGATAAAGAAGCTCCCCGTGATGGTCGCTTCCTTGAAATCCTTGGATTCTATAATCCCCGTACAGATCCCTCCACCATCGAAGTGAAGGAAGATCGGGTTTACGATTGGATGTCCAAAGGTGCTCAACCCAGCGAATCTGTTGTCCAAATTTTTACAACGATTGGTTTGTTGGATCGCTTCGCCCGTTTCAAGGGTGGTGAAGCTCAAGAAAAACTCCTGGCAGAAGCAGAAGCTGCGAAAGCTAAACGGGTTGTCAGCCCCAAAACTCGCAAGGATGTAAAATAATCATCTCTGAATAGCCTTCTACATGCTGTGAAAGGAGCTTCCTTGAAAGATCTAGTGGAATATATGGCAAAAGCCCTGGTCGATCAACCAGACCAGGTTCAGGTTGAGCAACACGTTTCCGGCTCAAAGGTTCAATTGGATCTTAAAGTAGCCAAAGAAGATATGGGCAGGGTAATCGGTAAGGGAGGAAAAGTGGCGAATGCCATGCGGTTATTGCTCCGTGTTGCAGCTGCTTCAGAAGGCAAACAGGCATCCCTGGATGTCATGGAACCGAAATGAAATCAGTTAAATCTGAGAAAAAAGAACTGACACCGCAATCAAAAGGCTCGCCCGATCAGGGCGAGTCTGTCTTCATCCTGATTGGAAAGATCCAAAAACCCCACGGTGTGGATGGCGACCTGACAGTTTTCAGTATTTCCGATGAATCCGAAAGATTTTCCCCAGGTAATACTGTCTGGATCGGTGAAGATCATACGGAATATAAGATTCAATCCCGTCGATTTGCAGACCGGACCCAGATCATCCATTTCCGTGGATTAAATACACCCGAGGTAGCCGGATTATTACGGAACCAACTGATCTATACCAAACAATCGATGCTCCCTGACTTGCCAGAAGGTGAGTTCTATCACTTCCAGCTGATCGGCTTGACTGTTTTAGACGAAAATGGTGTGAAAATTGGGGTATTGAATGAAGTACTTACTACGGGGGCGAATGATGTGTACCTCGTAATAGATGCAGATGGACAGGAGCACCTATTCCCTGCTATCAAATCAGTCATCATCCGAACAGATCTGGTTGAACAAGAGATGATAATCCGCCAGCAAGAGTGGTTATAATCGAACAATGGAAGAAAAGGTCTTCTGGGTAGGTTTTAACCTGGTGAGGGGAATTGGTCCTGTACGGTTGCAATCACTACTGGATCATTTTGGTTCGCTTAGGGTTGCCTGGGATTCCCACCCGGCGGATTTTCATGATGCAGGTTTGAATCAGAAGACCATTGAAAATTTCCTCGATATTCGACAAAAGATCGATTTAGCTCAATACTTTGATACCCTGATAGGAAAAGGTATCAAGGTTATGACCTGGTTGGACGCAAGTTATCCCCTCCGGTTGAAAAACATCCCTCAACCTCCTCCAGTTCTATATCTGCTCGGTGAATATACCGAGGCCGATCAATGGGCTGTCGCAATCGTGGGCACCCGGCGGGTTACTTCGTATGGTAGACAGGTAACCGAACAAACGGCTGCATACCTGGCCAGACAGGGCATCACTGTCGTTAGTGGATTGGCGAGAGGTGTGGATGGGATAGCTCATTTCGCTGCTTTGAATAATGGCGGAAGAACAATCGCGGTCTTGGGATCCGGCGTCGACGAGATCTATCCACCTGAACATCGCCAATTAGCAGAGAAAATTGCCCGAGACGGAGCGGTGATCAGTGACTACGCTCCTGGGACCGCACCAGATTCATCCAATTTTCCACCGCGCAATCGCATCATCTCCGGTCTATCCGCTGCGGTGGTTGTTATCGAAGCTGGAGAAACCAGCGGGGCATTGATCACAGCCACTTTCGCGGCGGAACAGGGACGGGAAGTATTCGCTGTACCCGGTGGAATTTACTCACCTCAGAGCAAAGGCACCAACCGGTTGATCCAACAAGGCGCCTCGCCCCTACTTGATCCAAAAGACATCCTGGATTTACTGGATATTCATCAGGTTGAGCACTATAAGCAGGCATCCCTACTCCTACCCGCTGATGATGTGGAAAGTGCCTTATTGAAATTGCTCCAATTGGAAGCACTCCAGATAGATGACTTGAAGGCTCAATCCGGTTTGGCTGTCGAGAAAATTTCCGCTGGATTAACCATGCTAGAATTGAAAGGATTGGTCCGGCAGGTCAATGGTTCCGCATATCAAGCTGTAATGGAAGACCAGGCAGAATACCATACATGAGGTGTTGATATGGAATATTACGCAGTTATCATGGCGGGAGGGGGAGGCACCCGTCTCTGGCCACTTTCCCGAAAAGCTTATCCCAAGCAATTATTGACAATTTTTGGAGATCAATCTCTCTATCAGATGGCTGTTGCCAGGTTGAACGGCTTATTCGACGAGCGGCATATTCTGGTCGTTACAACTCAGGAACAATACCAGAAAATTCATCCCTCCACCCCACAACTGACAACCGACCAATTTATTTTGGAACCTGAACCGAGAGGCACAGCCGCGGTCATTGGGTTGGCTGCCACGATCCTATCCATCCATTCTCCAGAAGCGGTGATGGCTGTCGTGACTTCCGATCATATCATCCGGAATGTTGCGTTATTCCAGGATCTGATGCGAGAAGCATACGATACAGCTCAATCCGGGATGCTGGTTACCATGGGTATTCATCCGGAATATCCTTCAACAGGGTATGGCTATATCGAAGTCGGCGATGCGCTTCATCCCAACTCAGTAGGTATTGCTCGAAGAGTAGTACGATTTGTGGAAAAACCAGATCTTCCCCGGGCGGAAGAAATGCTATCTACGGGAAGATATTTATGGAATTCAGGGATGTTCTTCTGGCGGGTAGATTCCATTCTTCGAGAGATCCAATTACACATGCCCGAACTTTTTGGATCGCTCGCAAAGATTAAGGCTGATTGGGAAACTCCCAGAAGGGCTGCCACCATGGGGCAGATCTGGCCGACAATTCACCCTGAAACCATTGATTATGGGATCATGGAAAAAGCAAAACAGGTCGCTGTAATTCCGGCTGAAGGATTGGAATGGAACGATGTAGGTTCCTGGAATTCGCTTCCTGATGTAATGGCTGGCGATAACAGTGGTAATATATTCCTTTCCAAAGCGGTTGTATCATTTGATACTTCCTCTTCCATCGTTTTTGAGAACGATCCTGAAAAAGTGATTGCTTTGATGGGCTTGAATAATATGATTATCATTGACACCGATGATGCACTCTTAATTTGTCCCCGCGAAAAAGCTCAGAATATCCGGGATATCGTGGCAGAACTTAAGAATCGCCGGTTGGATAAATACCTCTAGGAGGTTTTCGTGGATGCTTATTGTATGAAGTGCAGGACGCGCCGGGATATGTTGAACCCAATCCCGGCCTTCAATGTGAATGGCTCACCCATTACCCGTGGAAATTGCGCGGTATGTGGAACAAAAATGAATCGGACGGGATATACCGAAGCACATAAGACCATTGAAGCGCCAGTGCAGAAGAAAATGAAGGAAGAAGTAAAGAATGGAAAATTGGTGATCGTAAAGTCACCCGCCAAAGCAAAAACGGTGGGTCGATTCCTTGGAAAAGGGTACACTGTCCGTGCATCAGTAGGTCATATTCGCGATCTGTTACGTTCTGAATTATCGGTGGATGTGGAGAATGATTTTACGCCGAAATATCGGGTGCCAAACGAAAAACGGGCGGTCGTTAAAGAGCTAAAAGAATTAGTAAAGCGCTCGGAAGAGATCTATCTTGCAACCGATCCTGACCGGGAGGGCGAAGCTATTGCCTGGCATTTGATGGAAGCGACAGATATTCCGCAGACCACATCCAAGCGGGTCGTTTTTCACGAGATCACTGAAAATGCAATTCATGAAGCGTTTGCTCATCCCCGTAAAGTCAATATTGACCTGGTCAATGCCCAACAAGCCAGACGGATCCTCGATCGGCTGGTAGGGTATAGCTTGAGTCCACTGTTATGGGAAAAAGTTCGATCCAGATTGTCGGCAGGCAGGGTTCAATCAGTTGCCTTACGACTCATTGTCGAACGGGAACGCGAAATTGATGCCTTTTTACCTCAGGAATATTGGACCATAGAGGGTCAATTTAGGCAGGAAGGTGCGAACCAAAACTATCTTGCAAAACTTGCAAAGATGGATCACCATGATATCGCCGATAAACTTATCAGCAAGGTTGTGGTGGATCCACTTCTGGGCGATATGGAACGAGCTGCATACCATATTGCTAAGATCAAAAGGGGAGAAAGAAAACGGAGACCTTCCTCTCCATTCATTACCAGTACACTGCAGCAGGAAGCATCTCGGAAGCTGGGGTACACTGCACGTCGAACAATGATCCTCGCCCAACAACTGTATGAAGGTATTGATGTGGGTGAAGGTGGAAACACCGGTTTGATCACGTATATGCGAACAGACTCCACCCATGTAGCCAAACAGGCGCAAATGGAAGCACGCGCTTATATTTCGCAAAAACATGGGAATGACTTCCTCCCCCCTTCTCCTCCTCATTATAAAACGCAGGTGGCTGGTGCTCAGGAAGCCCATGAGGCGATCCGTCCAACCTCATCATTTCGGGAACCAGATAAACTGAAGGGTTCGCTTTCACGAGATCAATTCCGCTTATATCAACTCGTATGGCAGCGATTTATCGCTTCACAAATGGAAAGCGCGGTGTACGATACCCTCACTGTCGATATTGACGGGAAAGGGAACGACCATTCCTACCTTTTCAGGACAGCAGGCTCATCCATCAGGTTTCCGGGATATCGGATCGTCTATGAAGAAGGGATCGATGAAGATGCCCTAAAAGAGGATGGGGAGAACTATAAAATACCTGCTTATTTAAAAGAAGGCGTAAAGCAGTTTCTCGAAAAATTATCTCCAGATCAGCATTTTACCCAGCCACCGCCTCGGTATACGGAAGCCACCCTCGTTCAAAAACTGGAAGAGAACGGTATTGGCAGACCATCCACGTATGCCCCGATCCTTTCCACTATCCAGGAACGGGGGTATGTTGTTCGTGAGCAGAAACGATTATCACCAACAGACACAGGAGTATTGGTGAATGACCTCCTGTTGGACCACTTTTCCGATTTGATCGATGTCGGATTTACAGCAACAATGGAACAGAATCTGGACCTTGTCGCCGAAGGGGAGAAGGAATGGGTGGAGATCATCCGCGATTTTTACGATCCGTTTGCGATTCAGGTCAAAAAAGCTCAGGAGGAGATGCCTGAGGTAAAGACTGAACTGGAAAAAATCGGTAGAACCTGTCCGGACTGTGGAGGAGACCTGGTCTTCCGTTGGGGTCGATTTGGCAAGTTCATAAGCTGTAGCAATTTTCCTACCTGTAGACATACGGAACCTTTCCTCCAAAAGATCGGTATTTCCTGTCCCAAAGATGGCGGAGATCTGGTGGAACGCAAGACCCGGAAGAACAGAGTGTTTTTTGGTTGTGCAAACTATCCGCAATGCGACTTTACCTCCTGGAAACGCCCCGTTCCTTATCCATGTCCAAATTGTGGGGGATTACTGGTCATCAACAACAAGCGGGAAGTACAATGCATTTCCTGCCAGGAAAGCTATTTATTGGAACGATTCCAGGAAGAAAAAACTGAGGCGGCATAAAGATTGCAACACTCCTGTTGAGCAGCATTGATGATCGCTGCCATACATACAGCAGATATCATTCGTTGAGAGCAGGAGTCATAAAATGGAACGATTCAAAAAGTACTTACAATATCCATGGGTAATCCCCGCCCTTTATGTTCTGGCGGGTATCTTATTTGGTTGGTTTGTTTTAGGTTGGGGATTATTCCCGGTTGAATGGACGGATGCTACTCCATCCTATCTGCGACAGGATTTGAAAATGGATTATCTGCGCATGGCTGTTGATTCCTATGGCGCAAACGGCGACTCAGCTCTTGCAAACCAACGATGGGATAACCTGGGTGACAAAGCCCCGGAGTTATTCCAGCAAATTCAGGACGATCCAAAAGCAGCCAAGCTTCAGGCGATAACCGGTTTTGCCAAGGTGGTTCAGGCAGAAGTCGTTCAGGCTCCTGTCTCCCAAGATAAGACATCAAAGACAACCGAAGCAAAAACATCCACAGATAGCACTACTGAAACTACATCTGATACAGGTGGAATTGTCGTTCCCGAAGTCGCTCCAACAGTAAAACCCAAAAACTCACTGCTACCGATCGCTGTCGGTGTTTTCTGTGTCTTAAGTGTCCTCCTGGTGTTTGCTGTAGGTTACATCTTCATTAAAAAAGGTGGAAAATTACCCTTCAAACCGAATAAAGTGGAAGCGATCCCATCTGAGCCGCCTGTTGTTGAAAATCCTAGCGACAAAGGCGCTGCATACTTCCGTCCGGCTACAGAAGCCCCTGTCTCCCAATTCATGACAACGTATATGCAAGGCGACGAACAATATGACGATTCATTCAGCATCGATAATCCGGTTGGTGAATTCCTGGGTGAATGCGGGGTCGGTATCACTGAAACCATCGGTGTTGGTGAGCCAAAGAAGGCTGCCGCCTTTGAGATCTGGCTTTTCGATAAGAATGATATTCAGACAGTCACCAAAGTTTTGATGAGCGAACATGCGTTCAAAGATCCCACCATGCAGCAGAAGCTTCTATCTAAGGGTGAACCTATCCTGGCAGAACCTGGTAAACGCATTCTTCTTGAGACCGCTGCCCTTCAATTGGAAGCTCGAATTGTAGATATGAATTTTGGTCAGGGACCGATGCCAACCAATAGCTATTTCGAAAGACTTACCCTGGAATTAGCCGTCTGGCCAAAGGTAAAGTAAAAGAAGATTCAATACCATACGATAAGAAAAGGAGAGTGGATGACCATCCAACTCTCCTTTTTGTACTTCCAGTCTCGATTTATTGCTCTCGGTTCAGTTATTTACTCAATCTTCAATATTTTTAGATGGATCTTCCCTGCCGGAGTTACTACATCGACAGCGTCACCCGGCTTATGTCCGATGAGAGCTTTCCCGATTGGAGATTCATGCGAGATCTTGCCATTCCGCGGATCAGCTTCATTTGGCCCAACCAGATACCATGTCTCCGGATCGAAATCTTCTTCCTGGATGGTAATATGAGAACCGATATTGACCTGCTCCTGGTTTCCCAGATTCTTTTCGATGATGACCACATTTTTCAACACTGAATCGAGCTCATGAATTCGTCCTTCGAGGAATCCCTGCTCTTCTTTTGCTTGAATATAATCTGCGTTTTCAGATAGATCCCCTTGCTGTATTGCAAATCGCAACCTCGCTGCAAGGGCATCCCGCTTTGGTCCCTTTAGATCAGCCAGTTCTTTTTGCATTTTCTCAGCGCCTTCAGCGGTGAGGTACGATACATCTGACATGCGAATTTTCTCCGATATGTTGGTTTGATGGGTTGGAGGCTAATGATACCATGCTAGGGTAAAGTTTGAGGATCAAACAATTTTTGATGCTCATCGATGGCGTACCGATCAGTCATCCCTGCAATGTAATCACAAATTGCCCTTTCCAATCCTCTTTCACTGATCCAGCCCTGAATGTGTGGTGGTAGCATGGACATCTCACCCAGGTAAGCCTGGAAGATGTCCGTTACGATTCGTTCCGCCTTCACTGCCATCCGAACCACTCGATGATGCCTGTACAAATTCTTATATAAGAAATCCTTTAATTCCCGGTTTCGGCGATGAGTTTCTTCACTAAATCCAACCACATTGAAAGGCAATTCCTGTAGTTCCTGTGCACTTTTAACCCGGGTTTTCTTGATCTTGTCTGCAGTTGTGGTGACAATATCTGTCACAGACATTCCAATTAGTCGGCGAATGAGACGGTGACGGGTCATATCATCCAATAGGACGCCTTTCCAATCGACACTATTCACCAGCATTTCCCAGATTGGCATCCCCGCCAGCATGCCTTCATTGATCATGCCTGAACGCAGACCATCATCCAGGTCATGGGCAGTATACGCCATCTCATCCGCGATATTGGTAATCTGCGCTTCCAGATGCCCACGCAACTCCGGGTTAAAGTCTGATGCATCAGAAACGTCGTATTCAGTTTCGTGTTTGACGATCCCTTCCAATACTTCCCAGGATAAATTCAACCCCGGGTGTTCAGGATACCGGCTTTCAAGCTGGGTAACGATCCGAAATGAGTGTTTGTTATGGTCAAATCCACCGTGGTCTTTCATCAACCGTGAGAGAACTACTTCGCCAGAGTGACCAAAAGGAGGATGTCCGAGATCATGTGCCAGACAGATCGCTTCCACAAGATCTTCATTGGCGCCCAGCGCCCGAGCGATGGTCCTTCCGATCTGGGTCACCTCCAGGGTATGTGTCAGTCGGGTACGGTAGTAATCCCCTTCATAATTGATGAATACCTGGGTTTTGTACTCCAGCCGGCGAAAAGCGGTTGTATGGATGATGCGATCGCGATCCCGCTGAAATACAGTCCGATAGTCAGGTTCATCGTCGGGATACAATCTTCCCCTGGTGTTGACGCTTCGGATGGCGAAGGGAGCGAGCTGTTGGTCTTCCAACGATTCGAGGTGATTTCGGCTATATATCATATATCTTCCTTTCGACAGGTAGACCCTGGGGGCAAGTCGATTTTCTCATGCGGCTATTGTAGTGCCGATCGGTTCGCCCATAAGGGCTGTGTAGATGGATGATTCAGGCACCCCTGAGAAGATCTGGCATTGCGTTTTTGGGTTTTGTTTGATCAGTTCGATCATCATATACACCTTGCTCAACATTCCACCGGTCACATCAATGGATTTGGAACCCTGGATGGTATTTGCTATGGATCGGTAATTTTCAGGTGTGATCTCTTTCACCAGCTTTGAACAGACCGGATAATCCAGCCAAACCCCTTTTTCGAGGCCTGCCAGGAGGATGCGAGATGGTAGCAAGCGTGGAGCCAGATGAGAGAACAGGTCTTCGGTGGAAAGGATTGTACCGCCCAGGGCTTGGTCAAAAGCGACATCACCGTAGATGACCGGGGTCAATCCATGCCCGAGGGCAGAGCGGATCGGTTCGAGATTCCAGGCGACAATCTCTGCACTGCTGGGCGTCACGCTGCCGGAAGCAGGAAAATTGACCACCGGGATCCCCGCGTCGAGCATTGACTGCATGACTGCCAAGTTCAATGCCCGGGCTTCCTGCCAAACTTTATGAAATCCTACCCATTCCTGCTGGCTCTTCACTCCTTGTCTTGTCCCGTATTCGTTCGCGGGGACATGACCAAATGAACCCGAGCCATGTCCAATGATCAATTGATCCTGGGGGTGTTCCGAGAGATACCGGGCAATTTCCTTTGAGATTCGACCAAGAATTTCCGCCTGTAAGGTGTGGGGATGGTCTTTATCCGTGATCAGTGATCCGCCTAATTTCAAGAATTGCAGCATAACTTACTCCAACCGTGTTTGGATTATCCGGGTCGCGCCCTGCCCAAGCAGAGCGGATTGAACAGTCTTGAGCTGATCGTCACGAACCAAAACGATCAGGTTTCCACCGACACCAGCGCCGGATAATTTGGCTCCCAGCGCCCCGGAATGTAGAGCCGCACCAACCAATTGATCCAAAGTCGGGCTTGAGACTTCAATCTTCTGCAGCAAGGAATGATTTTCAATCATACATTTGCCTATCATTTCCCCATCACCGGCTTTCAGGCTGGACAATGCCTGTCCTGTGAGAGCGTCAATCGCATCAAACAGGTGATCATATACCTCAGGGTTGCTCTGCCTGCGCTCACGTACCCCTTGTACTACCTGGGACGTGGAAGCCTGAATACCCGTGTCTGCAATGAGGAAATGGAGCGGTTCACCCACTTGAAAGATCTGGATAGGCTTGGATTGTTGAAACAGCACTGGCATTCCATAGGCGATGACCGTATTATCGATCCCCGAGGGCGTTCCATGGTGAATCTTTTCCACCTCAAAAGCAATAGTTGAGACAGTCTCGGGACCGAGCGGTTTGCCCAGGAAATTAGATACCGACCGGATGATGGCTATGCTGACAGCTGCACCGGATCCAAGACCTCCGGCAATAGGGATGGTTGAGCGGATAGTGATCTGCATGGCGGGAGCTATGGATAAAGCCAAAAAGTCAAACGTCAATTGAATAGCCTGCCGGATTGGATGTGCTTCATCCAGCAATCCAATCTCAGTTTCCAAATGGATGTCGGGGGCGGAGACTTGAATCGTTCCGGCTGGTTCACGAACCAGGGGAGTGATGACAGCCCGAGCCTGCACCTGGGTCACCGGAATCGCGATAGCTCTGCGCCCGTAGACAACGGCATGTTCACCGAATAAGATGATTTTCCCGGGAGCGGAACCAGAAATAGCAGGCATTTTAGAAAAGATAGAAAATGAACAGGACGGCAGCACCCCATAAGGCGATGGTGATCTGAAGAGGACGGTCCGAGAAGAGCATCTCTTCCGGTGCTCCGCCGCTATCCTTCACCTGGATCAGGTACAGGTACCGAAAAATCCCATAGATAACAAATGGGATAGTCAACATCATGGAATGATTGTCAGGCAGGTTGGGCGCTGAGAAGGTATAGAGGCTATATGACACGATTGTCGTACTGGAGACGATGGTGATCAGTTGATCCAGCAGGGGAATGGTATAGCCATCCAATACCCGGCGGTGGTTGGAAGCATCTCCCGCGAGAAGACTTAATTCCGCGCGGCGTTTACCAAATCCAATGTAGAGAGCACCAAGGGTCATGACGACATACAGCCAGGGAGAAAACCGTTGAACCTGAATGAGCATGACGCCACCCGCCACGCGCAGGACAAATCCCGCCGCGATGATGAGCACATCCAACAGGGGAACATGTTTCAACCATTTGGAGTAGGCTAAATTCATCAAGAAATACAAAGCACAGGTCAAGGCAAAGCCAGGTGAAAGCAGATAGGCTGCCGGGAAAGCGATCAACAGGAGCAATATCGCAAATCCGATGGCGATCCCCACTGGGAGCGCACCGGATGGGATGGGACGGTTCTTTTTCTGAGGGTGAGCGCGGTCGGATTCGATATCCAGAATATCGTTGATGATATAAACAGCGCTGGAGAGAAGGCAGAAAATGATGAAACCTGCAATTGTCCGTTCGAGGGAGAGCAGGTTGGTCAACTGCCGGTCGAACACCAACGCTGCGAAGAGGACTCCGTTTTTCGCCCATTGTTTTGGACGCATAGTCTTGATCAACGCGATAACGATTGAAGGTTTTTTCATCCACTCTTCCCCAAGCGATAGATAGTATCATTATAATAGGAAATGGAAATCAGAGACTGGAGACCTGTGACCAGAGACCAGAAATTCGAAACTGGTAACTGGTACCAGGAAACTGGTTCCGATAAACTGATCAATGATCACAATTCGCTAAAAACAAATTAGTACTATCTAATTTCTACGCTCCACTTTCTATTTTCTTAATTCTTACACATGAACCCAAAAACCGAACGCCTGGATGTAGAACTGACCGAACGCGGCATTGTGGAAAGCCGCAGCCTGGCTCAGCGCCTGGTGATGGAAGGCAAGGTGCGGGTCAATGGTCAAGTGACGCTCAAGCCCTCTGAGAAAGTAAAACCAGGAGATGAACTCACCCTGCAGGCGGAACCCCGGTTCGTTTCCCGTGGCGGCGAAAAACTGGTTGCTGCATTGGAAGCCTTTGAAATCTTACCGGTTGGTTGGGTCTGTGCGGATGTGGGAGCCTCCACCGGCGGTTTCACAGATTGTCTCCTCCAACACGGCGCGGCGAAGGTATACGCGATCGATGTCGGGTATGGCATTCTGCATTGGAAACTCAGGCAGGATCCGCGGGTGATGAGTATGGAGCGCACGAACGCCCGCTATGTCGAGAAACTGCCGGAACCAGTTAGTCTCGTAACCATTGATGCTTCCTTTATTTCTTTGGGTATCTTGCTACCGGTGGTGAAAGACTGGTTTGGAGCGGAAGGCGGTCAGGTGGTGGCGCTGATCAAGCCGCAGTTTGAAGCCGGCCAAAAGGAAGTGAGTAAGGGCGAGGGAGTCATTACCGACCCGGAGACCCATCAGCGAGTGGTGGAAAAGGTAAAAGCCGATGCGGAAGCATTGGGGTATTTGGTGAAAGGTCTGATCACCTCGCCATTGAAGGGTCCCAAGGGGAACATTGAATTCTTGATCTGGTTGGGGTGGAAATAAGATGAATCAACCAATCCTAGATTTACAATTACCACAAGAGATTGGAAATAAGTATAAAAGTAATAGTCAGAAAATCAGGGTTATGACTGAAGCTTGGGTAAGAACAAAAATATTGTGCCCAGCATGTGGTCATCATATTGAAAATTATCCAAACAATCAGCCAGTGGCAGATTTTTTCTGCGTGAATTGCAATGAAGATTTTGAACTCAAATCAAAAAACGGATACTTCGGGGGGAAGGTAGTAAATGGAGCATATTCCTCATTAATATCTCGATTACAATCAAATAAAAATCCCAACCTTTTTCTGCTGGCATATTCGAAATCAAATTACTTAATTACTAGTTTTATTGTTATTCCTAAGCAATTTTTCATAGCGGAAATTATTGAGAAAAGACCCCCATTATCTCAGTCAGCAAAAAGAGCTGGTTGGATAGGCTGCAACATAGAAGTCAACAAATACCTAAGTTAGGGAAAATATCTTATCTATCAGGCGGGGTTTTTAGAGAAATTTCAGAGATACTACATGATTGGCAGAATACCGAATTTATTAAAGCCTCCAATAATGATGAATCCAAAGGTTGGCTATTTGACGTTTTAAACTGTACAGAAAATATTAATAAAGAGGTATTTTCACTTAACGACATATATTTATTCGCACCACAACTCCAAAAAAAGCATCCAAACAACAATAATATTCAGTCGAAAATTCGACAACAACTTCAAATACTTAGGGATAATGGATTTCTTGAGTTCGTTTATCGAGGTGAATATCGACTAACACATAGAAATTCGTAGCAGGCAGGGTAAAGTGTATATTACCCCGTCTTTTCGACACTGAGGTAGCGCCTGGATAGTGAAGCGCAATACATCCAAAGAGTGTTAATTAATTAGATACAAGGTATTTATCACTTTTCCTTTGTTTCTCAATCGTTCATACCTTACAATGAATCAAAATCGCATTATATAAATTCGGAGGCTTACGATGAAGCAGGATAAGTTCTTAGTCGGAATTATTGTCGGGATCGTGGTCCTCGTCCTGGTGGCAGTTGGATTATTCTTCAGCCGTAAGACCACCGTTCTCACCTACCAGCCTGAAGATCAACCTCAGGGGGTGGTATTTAATTACATCCTGGCGATCCGAAATGAGGATTACACCAAGGCATATGGATACCTGGCTGAAAAAAACGCCAAGCCTTCAATCTCCAGTTTCCGGCAGGGATTGCTCATGAATAAAGAGCAGGTGAAAGTGGCGGTTGTGGATCTGGGAAAGACCAGCTTCGATTCGAACACCGCCATCGTGGAAGTCTCCACGTTGAATTCCTACAACGATGGCATCTTTGCCAGCAGCTATGAAAACAAGGAGAATGCGGTTCTGGAAAACCAAAGCGGGGCGTGGAAAATAACCGGCATGCCTTACCTCTTCTGGAGTTATGACTGGTACCAGGTAATCAAGTAGGCAAGGTCAAATCCATATGAAAACTATTCGCCGCATCTACTTTTACCTGGTTACTGCTATTAGCGTTGAACTTCTGGCGTGGGGCGTTGTCAACCTGCTCCGATCCATTTTCCGTACCGGTCTTTCTGGAGGACAATCTCAATCACTCTCCATCGGGCTGGCTCAGATCCTGGTCAGTATTCCGATTTTTATCGTCCATTGGTTGGTCGTCCAAAAGGATTCTGATAAGTCAGAAGAAGAGCAGACGTCGCTAATCCGCGCCATGTACCTATATGGGATTCTGTTGGGAACCCTCGTCCCGGTTGTTCAGAACATTCTCGCATTTGTGAATCGCCTGTTATTGGATACCACAGGTGTGAGCCGGATGACTGCCCTGGTTGGCAGGTCCCAAACCCTCACGGATAACTTGATTGCGATTGGTATCAATCTCATTCTTGCTGCTTACTTCTACTCAGTCCTCAAAAAGGATTGGCAGTTTAATTCAAATCCTGCCAATCTGATCGACATGCGGAGAGTGTACTGGTACTTTTGGATGCTGTATGGTTTGGGTATGACCGTGCTCGGGATCCAGCAGCTTATCCAGTTTATGCTGCGCAAAGCCGTGATGATCTCTCCCGATATCCTGGCCGGACTGCTCAACCCGATCACCCTGCTGGTGCTGGGGGTGCCCATCTGGGTATATACCTGGATGATCATCCAACAATCCATCACCCAGGCAGAGGAGAGGAATTCGTCCTGGCGGGTAGGGATTCTTTATTTCCTGATATTCGCAGGAGCCATCAGTACTGCGGTGGCTGTGACCACCATCCTCGGCTGGATCTTGCGCTGGGTCTTTGGTGAAACGATCACATTCCAGGACTTGATCTGGAAGATCAGACCTTCGATTTCGTACCTGGTCCCTCTGTCAGTGATCTGGGTGTATTTCATCAGACATCTTCGTTGGGATATCGAGAGTCGGGCAGATGTGTTCGGTCGGCAGGCCATGATCCGGGTATACCGCTACATCCTGGCATTCCTGGGACTGGCCGCGACCATCACCGGTCTGATCGGTTTGCTGGGCTATGTGGTGGATTATTTCTCTCAGCATCTGATCGTCCTGCAATCGAATACTCAACAGATCGCCCAAAACCTGGCGCTCCTGTTGGTTGGTTTGATCTACTGGCTGTTTTTCTTTTTCCCTGAGAACCGGACAGCCCAACTTGCGGATGAATTTGCGGAGCATTCCCGCCGATCCCTTACACGGAAGATCTATCTGTATACCGTGGTGTTTGGTGGCGTCGTGGGCGTGATGGTCACACTTGGAACCACCCTCTTTGTTCTGCTCGATAGCCTTTTTAGCGGCAATCTTACACAGAGGAGTTCTGAAGTCATTCGGGGATTCAGTCATGTGCTGGTTTTCGCCATTTTCCTCAGTTATCATCTCACGAATCTGCGACGAGACTCCCAGGCATTGACCCGGACTCTGGCTGAAAAGCATGCTTCATTTCCAGTAGCCATCGCGACATCCTCTGATTCGGTATTTGGCAAGGAGCTTGTCCTGGCATTTTCGAGACATGCCCCTTCGATTCCCATCCGATTTTTGGGTGAAGAGGCAGAATTGGTGACAGCCATCGGATCGGCGAAAGCGGTCGTGCTGCCCTCCTCGGCCGTCACACAATCCGACTCAAAGTGGCTGCCCATTCTGGCTGGTTATGCAGGCAGAATCCTCTCGGTGGCCGAGACTTCCGAGCAGTGGGAGTGGATCCCTCAACCTGGCAAGCTGAGCGAGATGGCTAAAAGTGTAGCCATCACTGTCCGAAACCTGGCAGAGGGGAGGTTGGTCCAAGCGCAGAAGAGCCTCTCCGTCTGGGCGATATTGGGGTACATCCTGGCGGGGCTGCTGGTGCTGATGATCACGATGATCGTGCTGGAAACGGTGTTTGGGGGGTAGTGCACGAAGGGAGAATTGTGCGGGCTTGCATTATCCTCCCTTCATAAGGGAGGTGGTTGGCGTGGTTTTTCGCCAACCGGTGGGATCAAGAGATCCCCTTGGCCAGAGAAACTCAACATCCGACCCGAATGGGAGATCAAAAAAGATAATTAATCAGCGAGTAAAACGAAATAATGGTTGAAAAATTGCTAAAATGCCGTATATTAGTATTAATCCGTTTAGCGGAGTTGGATGGCCAATGGCTATCGGAAAACGCCCATTAGGGCGTTTTAAATAAAGTGTATGCCCTGATTTTTACATACGAAAAATACAAAATTAGAAAAGTTGCTTTCTACTTGACCATTGCATTTAAAAATCTCTTCAATTGTATTATCCTTTTTATTAGTCAGTCTATTTGTTACACGAATGATGAGGATATAACAAATATTAAAAATGATACTATTATTATGCTCTTCGTTATTTAATTTTTGCCTTCGATTACAACTGTAGACTAAAAAACCAGAATTAGATAGTTGTGTAATTTGCTCATGCAAATCAAGTTGGGCCTGAATTCGATCCCTTTGGGAGATATCGCTCCACATATCAATATAGTCGTGAATGTCTTGCGTAAGACTTCCAATCGAGTCCGATTCAGCTTGAGTCAAAACTTGATCATTTTCGATGACACTTGCATCGCAACCAATGAGCAAATCTAATAATTGCTTGCCATTGTCAATTCTAAAAGCGGGGAATACTGATGATGATATTAATAATCCAGAACTAAGGGATTTTTGTACCCACGTTTCATGCTCTTTCTTCTTTGTTCTTAAATATACAGAACTAAATGTATTTGGTTGGTCATCAATTAATTTGTGATGGATACGACATAAAAGAATCAAATTATCATAATCATCCCTTTTATTTAATGGAAGATCAACCATACCTCTTGGTCCTGATAATTGTTGAGCGACAATGTGGCACTCTTCGCCGATGATTGAATCTTCATCATTAGCGGTGCTTGGATAAATCAATTCACATTTGCAAAATGTGCATCTATTACCCGACCTACCCCAAAGTACTTTCCGCGTTTTTTCTGTAATCGTCATAGTATCGATGTGTAAAATATCTACCCTTTATCGAAAACACTCATTCACAACCTCACGAACCTGATCATACATACAAACATACCCATTCTTAATATAAAATACTTTACCGTGGCTGCTCCCATCATCAGTTCTCATCGAATTGAAATTTCCCATAAATTTTTTAATGTAATAAGATGTATTCTCTTTGGAACACAGCTGTTGTAGATTCTCTAGCGACACTTTTTGGTCACTATTTTCCAAATAGAGGAATGCTTTAATCATCTTATGATTTATTTGTTCGGGATGCTCTGCCCATCGGGAAATTCTATGAATTTTTCGAAAATCATTTTGTTTTCTGGGTTGATCCATCTTCTTTTGTCCATCCACTACTCTGTCGGGGTTTTGTAGCGTGGTTACTTTATTATTTGTGAATAAATGGAGTAATTGATAGCTACGCATAAACAACTCACTGGAATCGGCAACTTCATTAGCTATTCTGATCGTCGGTTCAAGGATTTGTTCTTTGAAACTGTCATTCACAATTAATCCAAATTCCGGATGATAACCAGCATTTTTTAGAAGATCTGTAAGCTTATTAATATGTTCAGTTATTGGGGCAACTATGTTATTTACACTTACTTTTGGGCTAACAAATAGTATTGAACTGGGATTTGCTTTATTAAAATATGACAAGTAAATGAGAAATGTCCTGATAAATTTCTTTAGTACACGAGTAATTGTTTCAGATTTGTCTCCATAATTTAATCCCCCTTCATGGAATGCTATATCAACGAAATAATACTTTAATCCAATATCTCCATGATCATCAGAAATACCAAGAACATCAATTTCTGCTTGAGCGATTAGCTGCTTCATTGAGTTCCCACCAAAAACGTCCAGATTTTGGCTGCTGAGATATGGGTTGATTAGATCAAGAATTGGTTTACAGACCTCTCTATTGCTGTACCATCTTGGCGATGGTTTCCAATTGGTTTGTACAATTTGGCAGTTTTTGACATGCCGTAACCAAGAATAGACTAACAATTCACCAATCTCAATTTTCATCTTACTCCCCCTCCACCAGACGGATTTCCTCGTCGGTCAGACCGTATAACTCGTACACCAACCGGTCGATCTCACGATCGGTGGCTTCGATTTCTCTGGCGTGTTTTTCTGCCTCTTGCGGGGTTACCGTTTCAATTTTGATTAAAGTTATTATTCTATTAACCAATGTAACTATCCGATCATGCATCGCTACCTCATCATGATTCTGGAAATTGATCGTTCGGATTGATAGCTTTGAGATGGAATTCCAGAAATATTCATAAATACCTGCGCCTTTGAGTTTTCCGATACTCTTGAATCTAAAAGATAATAGTTTGGAATTTAACAAACCTAAGATGTAATACATACTTTCATTCTGATTTCTATCAAATATCACTGTCGTATCTGTTAATCCAAGAAATTCTTTGTTCTCATCAATTGCAAAGCGATTTGATTCGGACAAGTAAGGTGTGAGAATTTTCACTCTTGTATATAACTTTTCATGTAAAGGCCAAGTATATTTCCACCATTCGCAATCCCCACGAACATATGCTGCTCGTTTTTTTAGGTTTTGTGAGTTGGCGGATAAGTATTTTCGTAAACCATCTGGCAAATCTTTAAGATCCTTGAATGGTTGAGGATATATCAGATATTCTCCGCGATCCCTGATTTTATATCTCTGAATATCAGAATTAGAAGCTCGTTTAAAGAATTGACCTGGTAATAATCCCCATTCGGTTATTTCACTTATCAGCTTCTTACCAAATACACTATTTAGGCCTGTCTCCATCCCCTTACCAATTAGAACTAAATCACCCAATGGGATACCAACAGAATCAATTTTGTTGTTTATTTTTGCAAACAAAGAAGACGTGAAATTCCAAGGAAGAGAATTAAGCGAATTCTGAACCACCTCGATACGTTCAAAAATGTTGCTAATCAGCGTTGTACTATTCAAGTGATTGATATACTTATGATCCTCCTTTAATTTGTATACAGAAAACACCTCAGGTTCCCCATTCTTTGTAACGTTAAGGATGCAAGTACTAATGCCCACGTTAGCAAAGATGTAATAATTTTGAAAATCGATAATGTTATTTATCTTACAATTATTAATCAAATAAACCCGTAGTTTATCCGCTTTAAATGCTTCCAGAAACGCTCTTGAGATGATAAAACATACATAATTCTTACTAATTTGGATTGCCCGCGCTACAAAGTAAAACAAAATATCGGTTTTATCTGTATATATATGCTGATATAAACTCTTTATTGCTAGTCTTAAGGGATCAGTTTTTTCCCAATTATCGTCAATGCTAAAATACGGCGGATTGCCGATCACAGCATCGAAGCCGCCCTGCTTAAATACCTGCGGGAAGGACCGCTGCCAGTCGAAAGGATTCACCCGCTCGCGTTCGCTCTCCTCCACCACCAACCGGCCGGCGAAGTAATCTTCCCCGATCAGCGAGTTCCCGCACTGAATGTTCTTCCCCAGGTCGGGCAGCACCCGCTCCTGCACGAACGACATCTGTCCGCTCTCTTCTTCCAGCACCTTCAGGAGCAGGCTCAGCTTGGTCACCTCCACCGCCTGCGGGTCGATATCCACGCCGTGGATGTTGTTCACCAATATTTCCTTCTTCTTCTCGGTGGTCATCCGCCAACCACCCGAACTGCTTTGCATCAGGGCAGGATTCCTGCCTTTGGCCCATTTTTCCGGTTCATGCTCCAGATACCATTGTTGGTGCCAGTCCAACAAATGCCGGTATGCTCCCAATAGAAAAGAGCCGCTCCCGCAGGCCGGGTCTACGATCTTGAGGGCGGCTGCCTCGATGGGTGTTTTCCCTTCCAGCAGTTTTCCCACCGTCTGTTGGACAATGTAATCCACAATGTAACGGGGGGTGTAATACACACCGCCAGCCTTGCGCACTTCAGGCTTTTCTTCCACCTTAGCCTGGTGACCGGGCGTCAGGCGGATCACTTTTCCCAGGAACTGCTCATACACCTGCCCGAGAATTTCCACCGGAATTTCCTTGAAAATGTATGGGCAAGGATAATAAATGCTGTGGATGATGTCCTTCAAAACCTTGTCATCAATGTGCAAGGCGGGAGTGAAGGAATCCGGCCCGGTGCTTTGTCCCTTCTCCAGGGAAAAATGGAATAACCCAGAGTTGTAACGGGCATCCGCTCGTTTGAACAAGTCCACCAGCCGGTGATAGATGTTCACGGCTTTGGTTAATTCTTTGAGCTGCTCATCCGGTTCGATCCCGCGGTCTTCGCAAATGCGCAGGAAAATGATCCGGTCGATGGTCATTTGCACGGCATAGTTCAGTGGGCGTTCATCGCGAATGTCTGGGTTGCGCAATGCGATGTTGCGCGCCAGGAGGGTGCGCCATTCCTCGATATCTTTGAGGAAAGCGTCGTCCACTTCGGTGGTGCCCTTCTTACCCCTGCTGGTCTGGGCAAAGCGGTCGAAGGAGCCTTTCCAGACCGCGTCACGTGAGAAGATCTCAGCGATCTCATCCCATTTTTCCACGTATTCGGTGAAGTGGTAGAACTTGTCTCTGCCGGTGGCGGCGCTGTCGGTGGGGTTGGGTTTATCCTTGCAGTTGTAGACCGCGAATTCTTCGAAATCGGTCAACACGCTCAAAGCCATGTGTCCATTCCAGGCGTAGCGCCGTAATTGGTAGGCGGGATGCACATCATACTTGATGTCCACCGCCGGTTTTTTGGCTTCGGCGTAGAATTTGCGCTCTTTACCGATCTTGAATGCGTAATCCGGCGCTTTGCTTGTCCCCTCCACCTCCAGCGAGTCTTCGATCACCACATCCCGGTAATCCGGTGCGTATCCGTGCTTATTGTATACATCCCAACCCAGGGCTTCGAAGAAGGGATCCAGAAATTCCTGACGGAGTTGGGCTTCGTTATACTTCCCGGAGCGGTAGGATTCGCGGTTTTCAGAGAAACGGGCGACAAGTTGGTGGATTATCTCGGGCGCAGGCATGATGATTTTCCCTCTAGTGGTTTCTTATGCAACGATCTATATCCCTTATTATCGTATATTTTTGGTTGACGTAAAGAGGCCTCCATCGCATTGTCCTCCTTTCATAAGGGAGGTGGCGGACGAAGTCCGCCGGAGGGATCCCCCGGCTTTGCGACGCACAGACCGCGTCAAACGCAAAGCCATCCCCTTCATAAGGGGGTACAATAGATCGCCAAACGGAGGGGTTGGAGGAGATTCCCCAAGCAATGCAAACAAGGTTGCAGTGAAAAGCTTTTCAAGAATTGGTGCGGTAGGACCACACCCTACAAGGCCACAAAAACTCACTCATTCCCTGACCAGGCGAATATTAAAATCGGGTATACTTCACCCGTATGACCGTACCCATCCGAAATTTCTGCATTATCGCCCATATCGACCATGGCAAATCCACCCTGGCGGACCGGCTGCTCCATTTAACCGGTACCGTTTCCGACCGGGACACCACCGAACAGGTGCTCGATTCGATGGACCTGGAACGCGAAAAGGGTGTGACCATCAAAGCCTCCGCCGTACGGATGATGTACACCGCTGCTGACGGTCAAACCTACGAATTAAATCTGATTGACACCCCCGGGCATGTGGATTTTGGCTACGAAGTCAATCGAGCCCTGGCTGCCTGTGAGGGGGCTTTATTAATTGTGGATGCCACCCAGGGGATCGAAGCGCAGACGCTTGCCAATCTCTACCTGGCGCTGGATGCCGGGTTGGAGATCATTCCGGTCATTAATAAGATCGACCTTCCCTCAGCCCAACCCGATGCGGTCTCGGAAGACATTGCCAATTTGCTCGGCGTTCCTGCCGATACGATCATCCGAGTTTCCGCGAAGGATGGCAAGAATGTGGACCTGCTGCTGGAAGCCATCGTTGCGAAAATACCTCCGCCGCGGGTGGAGTTGGAAAAACCGCTGCGCGCGTTGGTGTTTGACTCTCATTACGACTCCTACAAGGGTGTGATCGCCTATATCCGGGTGATGGAAGGCTCGGTGAAACCGACCGATGTCGTACGGATGATGCAGACCAAAACCGAAGTCAAACCGATCGAGGTGGGTATTTTCTCGCCCGGGATGAAGATCACGGATGGATTGCAAGCCGGTGAGGTGGGTTACATTGCAACTGGACTTAAGACCGTTTCAGAGTGCCATGTCGGTGATACGATCACGCTGGCTGCCCAACCGGCATCCGAACCGCTACCGGGTTACCGCAAGGTCAAACCGATGGTTTTCGCGGGGATCTTTCCTGTGGAAGGGGAAGACTACTCCAATCTCAAGGATGCTCTCGAAAAGCTGCAACTCAACGATGCCTCTCTGGTATATGAACCGGAGACCAGCCAGGCACTTAATTTTGGTTTTCGCTGCGGTTTCCTGGGTCTGTTCCATATGGAAATTATCCAAGAACGGCTGGAACGTGAATTCGATATGGATATCGTTGTCACTGCCCCATCTGTGGAATACGAAGTGGTGTTGATCAATGGAGAGACCGTCCTGATCGATTCACCGGCCAAGCTTCCGGAAGAGAACGCCATCAGTGAGATCCGGGAGCCATGGATGAACATTCAGATCATCACCCCTACGGAGTACTATGGTACGACCATGGAGTTGGTGACGAAGAGGCGCGGCATCTTCACCACGCAGGATTTCCCTGCTCCAAACCGGGTGCAGCTCTCCTTTCAGATCCCACTGACCGAAGTGATCGTGGACTTCTTCGACAACCTTAAATCCCGCACCCGCGGTTATGCTTCCCTCGATTATCAATTCCTGGAGTACCGGTCTGAAAAGCTGGTCAAGCTGGAGATACTGGTGGATGACGCACCAGTGGATGCATTGGCATCCATCGTTCATAAAGATAATGCCTACCATAAGGGTCAGGCATTGGTGACGAAACTAAAAGCCATCATTCCACGTCAGTTATATGATGTATCGGTTCAAGCCTGTGCCAGTGGACGCGTGATCTCCTCAGCCAAAGTGAAACAGATGCGTAAGGATGTGCTTGCCAAATGCTATGGCGGAGATATCTCCCGCAAGAAGAAATTGCTCGAGAAACAGAAAAAGGGCAAGAAACGCATGAAAAAAGTGGGCAATGTCGAGATCCCGCAGGAAGCATTCATGGCTGTTCTGCGATTAGACGAAGAATAATTTTTTGCCGGGTGCATATTTCTCACCGGTCTTGGAAAGGAACATATGTCAAAAAACTATCTGGTTACAGGCGGCGCTGGATTCATTGGTTCCAATTATGTTAATCGCTTGTTGACGCGCGGCGAGCGTGTAGTAATTTATGATAACCTTTCCAGATCAGGTAGCCTGATCAATCTACGCTGGCTCAAAGACACCTATGGGGAAAAAAGCATCCAGATCGTGAGCGGTGATATTCGAGACTCAGGATTACTGACGGTGGCAGCCCGCGAAGCGGACGTGATTGTCCATCTGGCTGCTCAAGTGGCAGTGACCACATCCGTAGTTAAGCCTCGTGAGGATTTCGAGATCAACGCGTTGGGCACCTTCAATGTGATGGAAGCAGCCCGTCTGAATGGACGTCAGCCAACCGTGATTTACGCATCCACCAACAAGGTCTATGGTGGGATGGAAGAGGTCAAAACGGTCGAAAAACCGACCCGGTATGAGTACGCCGAATATCCGCACGGCATCCCGGAAACACTGGGATTGGATTTCCACTCCCCCTACGGCTGCTCCAAAGGCGCAGGGGATCAATATGTTCGCGACTACTCCCGGATCTATGATATTCCGACCGTCGTGCTGCGGCAGAGCTGCATCTATGGACCACGCCAGTTCGGGGTCGAAGACCAGGGTTGGGTAGCCTGGTTCATCATCGCCGCGGTGATGGGTCACTCGATCACCATCTATGGGGATGGCAAGCAAGTGAGGGATATCCTGTTTGTTGAAGATTTACTCAATGCATACGATGCAGCCATCGACCGGATTGATAAAGTGGCAGGAAGCGTGTACAACATCGGTGGCGGTCATTCCAACACCATTTCGATCTGGATGGAGTTCGCGCCATTATTGGAAAAATTGATCGGTAAACCTATTCAAACCGGATGGGGTGACTGGCGTCCCGGTGATCAACCGGTGTATGTTTCCGATATCGCCAAAGCGGGTCGGGAGCTTGGTTGGAAGCCGGAAGTAGATGTTGAAACTGGAATAACCCGGTTGTATCAATGGGTTTCTGAGCACACGCACTTATTCGCATAGGCAATTAATTTATATGCGTATTTTGATCGCCCTTACTTATTACCGTCCGCATACCAGTGGATTGACGATCTACACCGAACGACTTGCGAAAGCATTGGCGAAGCGCGGACATAAGGTCACCGTTCTAACCAGTCATTATGAAAAGGGTCTACCTTATGAAGAAGTGGTGGATGGCGTTCGGGTAGTCCGTTTTCCAGTCCTGTTCCGGGTGAGCAAAGGGGTCATCTCCGCCTCAATCGGGTACCTGGCCACGAAGCTGGTAAGGGAAAACGATGTCATCCACCTGCATCTGCCTCAGTTTGATGCCGCGGGAATTGCATTACGGGGCAGGCTATTTAATAAACCATCCATAATCACCTACCACTGTGATTTGCAACTTCCTCGCGGTCTATTCAATTGGACTGTCAATCAAGTCGTCCACCTAATGAACAATCTGGCAGCGATGTTTACCGATCGTATCATCACCTATACCCAGGATTATGCCGATCATTCTCCGTTCACGAGCCGATTTAAAACCAAGACGGGTATTATCCAGCCTCCAGTTGAACTGCCTCAATCCACTCCGGAAGCGGTGGAGCAATTCCGGAAGAAGTATGACCTCGCTGACCGCGGACCCTTCATAGGGATGGCTGCCCGGTTTACGACTGAAAAGGGAGTGGAAGTCTTGTTGGATGCGATGCCGAGGATCCTTTCTGAGTTTCCAAAAGCGGTCGTGTTATTTGCCGGTCAGTATAAAAATGTGTTGGGTGAAGATACTTATGCAGCCCGCTTGTTCCCACGCATCGACCAATATATTAAGGAAGATCACTGGACCTGGTTGGGTGTCTTGGATCAGGAGCAGATGTCAGCATTCTACCCCAATCTGGATGTGCTTACTGTTCCCAGTTTGAACTCAACTGAATCGTTTGGTTTGGTGCAGATCGAAGCCATGATGAATGGGGTTCCAATTGTCGCTTCGAATTTACCCGGGGTTCGTCAGCCCGTGATCATGACAGGAATGGGTGAGATTTTCCCGATTGGAGATTCTGCAGAATTGGGCGAACAAATCTGCAAGGTGCTGCGGAATAAATCCGGTTATCATGTCGACCACGACTGGTTGGTGCATCATTTTGCTCCTGAGACGGTCGCCCAGGTGTACGAGGAACAATTCCTCGAATTGCTCGACCAACATACATCTGCAAGGTTCTGAAATCATTTCCTGGTATCCGGTCTCTGATTCCACTTTCAGATTTCTATTCTCTTGTTCCTACTTACCGATCTTATGCGATAATACAGGATGATAAAATTCCAATCATGATGGTTACCTTGCTCCTCTACGGATTGCCGCATGCCTGAGCCGACTGTTCTTGATTATGTAAAAGAAAAACTCCACTTCTGGAAAAAAGGGGAATTGCATATTCCGACCCCGGAAGAGATGGCACTTGAACAACCAATCTATTCGGATTCGGACCTCATAAATAGGGATGAGATTTCCACCTCATCCAAAAGCGATCAAATATCATTCGCGATCTTTCGTAATTTCCCCTATCGGTCGGCAAGCGCATTGCTCCTGGCTTTCATTGCCCAGATTTCCCTGGAACCGCCGGTGGACAACGCACGATGGTCCTTCATGGTATACCTTCTGAGTTTTGCATTGGCGATCTGGGCATTTTTATCCCGGGAATGGCAATTGACTGACTTCCCGGAAGAGACATCGGTAGAGACTCCATTCGCTATTCGGGGACGGTACCTGTTAGTGTTAGGTCCGCTGGCGATTTTGGTATATCTATTATTTGGTAAGTTTACAAGTCGGTTGGGTTTCACCTTGTTTGGATCATACCAGTTCAAATTCTTGAACACTGTTCTCTGGCTTGCCGCGATCACCCTCGTCGTTTTGGCATTCATCCAACCGGGTAGATCCTTCAAGGAGTGTGGAAAATCCTGTTGGACATGGTTAAAAAGCTGGCCAAAGAATATTCGAATCAAACCATACACTCTCCTCTCGCTTCTGGTCATCGCGATCATCCTCTTCTTCCGTTTCTTTCGCATCACGAGCGTGCCGTCGGAGATGACCAGCGACCATGTGGAAAAATTGTTGGATGTAGAGGATGTACTAAACGGATTTACGAATGTCTTCTTTGCCCGAAACACGGGTCGAGAAGCGTTCCAATTCTACCTGACGGCGGGGATTATCAAACTCTTCCACACCGGTATCAGTTTTATCAGTCTTAAACTCGGTACGGTCCTTGCCGGATTGGGCGCTTTGCCTTTCATCTACTTGCTGGGTAAAGAGCTGGCAAATCGCCGGGTGGCTTTGCTGGCGGTCCTGCTGGCTGGTATAGCTTACTGGCCTAATGTGATCTCCCGGGTCGGTTTACGTTTTCCTCTTTATCCATTATTCGCAGCACCGGCTCTGTACTTTTTCGTGCGAGGGATCCGGCACAAGAACAGAAATGATTTTATATGGGCGGGTATTTCGGTAGGGATAGGATTACATGGCTACTCCCCATTCAGGATCATTCCGCTCGTCTTATTGGTTGGATTGATTCTTTATCTTTTAACCAAACGAACCAGACAGGAGAAAACTTTTGTCGTCCTTGGTTTCGTTGCTATTGGGATGATCTCATTCATCCTGTTCCTGCCCTTGTTAAGATACGCTTTTGGCAACCCGGATATTTTTATCTATCGTATGTTTACGCGAATGGGTGATCTGGAGCGTCCTCTCCCCGGACCTCCGATGACAATATTCGTTGAAAACCTTTGGAACGCCATGACCATGTTTGGCTACAAGGATGGGCTGACCTGGTTACATTCTATTCCTCTCCGACCAGGCATGGATGTGGTCGGAGCGGCATTGTTCTATTTGGGATACATCCTCATTTTCATGCGCTGGTTGCAGAAACGAAGGTGGGAAGACCTATTCTTATTTCTGTCTGTGCCATTGCTGATGCTTCCCTCCATCTTATCGTTGGCGTTTCCGATTGAAAATCCCTCCCTCAATCGTACTGCCGGGGCAATCATCCCTGTGTTCATTATCGTTGCTCTGGCTTTAGACGGATTTATGCATAGTATTGAACGTGCTCTCCCTTCAGCCACTGGAAAATTCGTATCCACTTTTTTCGCCGTAATTCTGGTCTTTGCATCCATTCAGCAGAACTATCGATTGATGTTCGTAGATTACCCAATGCAGTTCAATGATTCTGCAGGCAATACATCAGAGCTTGGGGCTGTGATCAAGCAATTCACAGATACTATTGGAACTCCCGATTCTGCCTGGGTGGTCGGTTATCCTTACTGGTTGGATACCCGGCTGGTCGGTCTACAGGCAGGATTTGGTTTACGAGATCTAGCGATCTGGCCGGAGCAGTTTGATTCAACCCTCGAAGTACCCGGTCCAAAACTATTTTTATTGAACACCGAAGACACAGAAGATTTAGAACGGTTGCGAATCATGTATCCAACGGCCAGTGTCAGGAACTATGCTTCGAAAACCCCGGGCAAAGATTTTATTGTGATGCTTACTCCACCTGAAAACTAATGGAACACCCTATGAGTGAAGCGCCTAAATCTGTAATGGTTCAAAAGAAATCCAACCGCCCTATATTCGGAAAATATTGGTACCTGGATATTTTGTTCTTGTTGGTGGTACTCGCGGGGGGATACTTACGCACCGTTGGAATCAGTTGGGATGAAGACCAGCATCTCCACCCGGATGAACGCTTCCTGACGATGGTGGAGAATGATATCCGCCCAGTTTCTTCTCTGGCTGAATATTTCGATACAGATGCCTCCTCTTTGAACCCGCAAAACAGCGGTAAATCATTTTTTGTCTATGGCGATTTTCCGATCATTCTGGTTCGCTATATCGCTGAATGGACCGGGCAAACGGGCTATAACTCTGTCCATGTAGTAGGCAGGCTGACTTCTGCAATGTTTGACCTATTCACGCTTTTATTAATTTACTTGATTGGCCATAAAGCGTATGATAGGCGGATCGGTTTTCTGGCGTCATTGTTTTATGCTTGCTCAGTTTTGGCGATTCAACTCTCCCATTTCTTCGCAGTTGACACATTCCTGACCTTCTTTGTAACGCTGGGCATATACGCGGCAATTTCCTTATATAAGCATCTGGATCAAAAAACCAATCAAGACTCCGACGATGAGAATTCGGTTCCCATCAACCCCTGGACGGGCATTGGCTGGTACCTATTGTTCGGGTTAGCATTAGCTCTCGCAATGGCATCCAAATATAACGCGGTTGCCCTTGCAGTCATTTTGCCTGTGACTGTTTTTGGATGGTTCTCTCGAATGCCGGTTGAGAAACGCTATCGATGGATCCTCCCAACGCTGGTCAACCTGGTAATTGCAGCTCTTTTTGCATTTCTCATATTCCGTATCGCCCAACCTTATGCCTTCAAAGGTCCTGGATTCTTCGGCATATTACCCAACCCGAAAATCGTTGAGAATATCCGTGAATTAAGTCTGCAAACCGATGGAACAGCAGATTTTCCCCCCGCATTGCAATGGGTTCGCCGACCCAAATCATTTGCTTTTGAGAATCTCTTCCGGTGGGGAATGGGATGGCCTCTTGGAATTGTAGTCTGGGGTGGATTCATCTTTATGGCCATTCGCCTGTTTCGTAAAAAGACCCTGACCCATTTGCCGATCTGGTTATGGTCTGGCGGATTCTTTATCTGGCAGGCGATGGGATGGAATCCGATGCTGCGGTATACCCTGCCGGCGTACCCAACCCTTGTCATCATTGGAGCATGGTTTATTTTCCATCTTTGGGATCATCGAAAGAAAACGATAGATTCATCCGGTGTACAGATTGAGACCAGGCAGGTTTGGACAAGGATCGTATCAATATTGCTACTTGCAGGTGTGGTAATTTCGACCGGAGCTTGGGCGTATGCTTTTTCGACCATCTACACCCGACCTGTTACTAGGATTGAAGCATCTCGCTGGATCTACCAAAACATCCCCGGTCCGGTAAATCTAAACATTAAGACATTGCAGGGCGTTTATAACCAACCACTTCCGTATCCTCAAGGTGCAATCATCACCCCCGGTAATCCAGTGGAATATGATATCAGTGTCCAGTCAGACGGCGCACTACAATCATTTACGTTTTTCCGGGTCGTCGATTCTACCGGGATCGATCGGGATAAGAATCTTGAGATCACTTTAACAGATGTTGAATCCAATACAAAAATTGCAGAAGCTCACCTAACCGCGAAGTTTTTACCGACACAAGATTTCAGGGGACAGTCTTATTCAGCGAATTCCATACCAGAAGTGCAATTGGTGAAGGATCATCGATATCGAATTTCTTTGTCCATCACAGATGGCAGCGGAATGTTGGTTGTTCAAGGCAGCGCTCCGGCAAACGAATCTGATTGGGATGATGGCTTACCCTTACGGATCGATAATTACGACGGTTATGGTGGAATTTATACCGGTGGCTTGAATTTCGAAATGTATTGGGATGATAACGAAGAGAAACGCGAGCGGTTTATATCCACACTGGATCAAGCCGATTACATTTTTATAAGTTCCAATCGGCAATGGGGTACAACCACCCGGGTTCCTGAACGATACCCGATGACATCCGCGTTCTATCGGGCGTTGATAGGTTGTCCGGAAGAAAAAGAGATCATCTGGTGCTATACCGAAGGACAGCCGGGCATGTTTCAGGGTATGCTCGGATACGATCTGATCCGGGTTTTTCAATCCAACCCATCATTGGACGGATTCAGCATCAATGACCAATACGCTGAAGAGTCTTTCACTGTGTATGACCACCCCAAGGTTTTCATCTTCCAAAAACGCGCCAATTATGATCCTCAAGCAACATCCAGGTTTTTTGGCAGCTTAGATCTGACAAAGGTTATTCATTTACCACCTAATCAAGTTCCTTTACGACCCCAGACCCTCCTTTTGCCGACCTCCAATTGGATGCAGCAACAAATTGGAGGGACCTGGTCAGATCTTTTTAATTGGAATGATCTGCAGAATAAATACCCCGGCGTGGGTGTAGTCCTCTGGTATTTCGTGGTGCTTATCCTGGGTTTGGTTTTCCTGCCAACGGTCCGGCTTGCATTCCCCGGATTGAAGGACCGCGGTTATGGCTATTCCAGGTTGACAGGACTACTCTTGCTCGCACTCATCACCTGGTTATTAGGCTCCATGGGCGTGCCTTTTACCCGCCTGACGATAAGTCTGGTTTTCGTTGTCCTGGTACTACTGAATGCTATCCTTGCATATTTGCAACGCGAGGAATGGATCCAGTATTTTCGGGAGGAGCGGAAATCGATTCTGCTGACTGAAGCTGTGTTCCTGGGCTTCTTTGTCCTAGACCTCCTTGTTCGAATTGGCAATCCCGATATCTGGCATCCGTATAAGGGCGGCGAGAAACCGATGGATTTCTCCTACCTGAACGCGGTGATCAAAAGCACCACCTTCCCTCCATACGATCCCTGGTATGCTGGCGGATATATTAATTATTATTATTACGGTTTCGTGATAGTCGGTGTGCTGGTTAAGTGGCTGGGAATTGTCCCATCCATCGCATACAACATCATCCTGCCTACGCTGTTCAGTATGCTAGCCACTGGCGCTTATTCGCTGATCTCAAATATTATCAGGCATATTCAGGCAACAAGCGAAGAAGGATCATCTTCGCCAAGATCTCCATATTTGTTCGGTTTACTCAGCGCATTCTTTGTTGCAGTGATCGGTAATCTGGCATCCATCCGTATGATCTGGTATGGCTTACAACGGCTGGCAGCACCGGATGGGCAAATCGCTGGCGCTCCATTCATCACCCGCATGATCTGGACAGCGAAAGGGCTGGTGGAACTTTTCCAGGGCACGCCGTTGCCGTTCTATCCGGGTGACTGGTATTGGATTCCGAGTCGAGCGATACCCGCACCAAATGATGTGGAGCCCATTACCGAATTCCCAGCCTTTACCTTTTTGTACGCGGACCTCCACGCCCACATGATCGCTCTTCCCATCACGGTCCTGGTGATTGGCTGGTTGGTCTCATTCATTCTGGCAAGAGGGAAATCAGGGCTTAAAAAAGATCGCAATCATCCGCTGGGATTTGGGATTGCGCTCTTCGTTGGGGCAATGGCAGTGGGCGCGCTCCGCCCAACCAACACCTGGGATTTTCCGGCTTACCTTGCTTTATGTCTGATTGCCTTGACTTATCTCTTTTTCCGCTGGAAAGACTCATTTACATTCGATAAATTGACCTTAAAGCATATCCCGCGTTGGTTAATGGGCGCAGGGGTATTCTTACTGTTTGTCGCCGCAAGTTTTTTCCTGTACCAACCCTACACCTATTGGTATGGAGCGGGATACACGGCGGTCGATCTATGGCACGGACCTACAACTCCCAGTTGGTCTTACCTGGCTCATTGGGGATTGTTCCTCTTTATTATTGTGACCTGGCTGACACATGAAACGATCGATTGGATGGCAACAACTCCGCTTCGGAAATTGGGGGAACTCCGTCCTCATTTCAGATTCTATATTGGAACCCTGGTTTTACTGGTCGCTGCAATTCTCGTTTGCTATATCGTGAGAGCATGGATAGCCTGGATCGTCCTACCTTTGTCACTCTGGGCTGCGGTATTGCTCTTCCGTCCAGATCAAACCGATCTGAAACGCATCTTGCTATTCTTCATCGGAACCGGTTTGATATTAACTCTCGTCGTTGAGATCATTGTCCTCAAGGGCGATATCGGTAGGATGAATACCGTATTTAAGTTCTATCTGCAGGTGTGGGTACTTTTCGCTCTCACTTCTGCGGCTGCTCTGTATTTCATTCTTCAAGCAATACCTCGCTGGAAGATGTCAACTCAGGCTATCTTCCAATCTGTCCTTTGGCTGCTTGTCGGATGTGCATTCCTATTTCCAGTTTTGGGTGGTATCGATAAGATCCGCGATCGGATGGTCGAAACCGCTCCTCATTCTTTGGATGGAATGAGTTATATGGTGGGAGCAACCTACCTGGAAGACGATGTGAATTTCAATGACTCAAAAGTGATGCAACTGGAACAGGATTATCATGCCATCCGTTGGATGCAGGAAAATATAAAAGGATCACCGGTCATAGTGGAGGGGAATGTCCCCGAGTACCGCTGGGGAACCCGTTATACCATCTATACAGGTCTACCAAATGTGATCGGCTGGAACTGGCATCAAAGACAGCAAAGAGCAGTCAACCCCTCAGAATGGATCTTTGACCGGGTTAATGAAGTAGGCGAATTTTATTCAACAACCGATATTGCAGATGCAATCGCATTTATTCACAAGTATCATGTCAAATACATTATCTTGGGGCAATTGGAGATGGCGATCTATCCATTAGACGGTCTGGCAAAGTTTTACCAGTACGAAGGACAGTATTGGAAACCAGTCTATACTGATCAAGAAACGACCATTTACGAAATCATTCCCTGACCATGCGGAGTATCCTTGACAACATTATTTCATATCGCTGAGAGTTCTGATTGGGAGAAAGCCATTGAGGTTGGTAGTTACAAACCTGCCGCCTTTGATAAGGAGGGATTTATCCATCTTTCGACAGCGGACCAGGTAATCGCCACGGCAGTACGATATTATGCTGGTCGAAGAGGATTAATGCTTCTGGAAATTGAGGACACAGATTTCCAAAACTTTCTGCGATTTGAAGCCAGTCCATCGGGCGAATTATTCCCACATGTCTATACGGTCTTGCCTGTTGATAAGATCAAAGCCATTCATCCATTAATCCTTGGACCGGATGGCACATTTTCCTGGCCGGTTTCCCCGGATCAATTGAAACACGAGTAGATATGGTTTCTTGGATCCTCTGGTATCTTATCATTCTTATCATTGGCTTCGCAGCCTGGCCGCTTATGGCGTGGTTGACTCCGGCTCTGAAAGACAGGGGTTATTCTCTCTCTAAAGCAGCCGGATTACTGCTTTCCGGTTTTGTTTTTTGGTCTCTGGTAAATTTTAGATTACTGCAAAACGACTTCGGTGGTGTCTTATTTAGCTTGCTTGTCGTCGTTTGTATCAGTGTGTGGGTAGCACGGGTATACCCAGCCTTCTCTTGGAAGTCTCTTCTTACAGACCAAAAAAGATATGTTCTGGTGGTTGAATGCGTATTTCTAATCGCTTTTGGATTGATCGCCCTCTGGCGGGCAGCAAATCCGGCGATTGTTGGAACCGAGAAACCGATGGAGTTGGCTTTTATCAATGCCATTCTTCAATCCCACGGTTTCCCACCTCAAGATCCATGGCTATCTGGTTATTCCATATCGTATTATCACTTTGGATACATCCTGGTCTCCATGCTGATTCGGCTTAGTGGAGTAGTCAGCGGGGTAGGATTCAACCTGGCTGCCTCTCTGATTTTTGCCATGACGGCAGTGGGAACCTATGGATTAGTCTATAACATCTTATCTTCCGATCCAGTTAGATCCTTTCTGCATCATCAATCAGATCACAAAGAGCAAAATAATTATCTCTGGCCGGTACTGGCACCCATCTTCACGTTGGTTGTGAGCAACCTGGAAGGATTGCTCGAATTCTTGCACGGACGTGGATTATTCTGGCAACGAGCTGCGGATGGCTCGCTCACTTCACCATTTTGGAAATGGTTGGATATCCAGGAATTGGTCAACCCGCCATTGGAACCATTCTCTTGGACACCAAACCGTCCGGGGGGAATTCTATGGTGGCGTGCATCTCGGGTAGTATCCGATTACACCCTTTCCAACCGCTGGGTGGAAGTGATCGATGAATTTCCATTTTTCTCCTTTTTACTTTCCGATCTCCATCCTCATGTGCTTACCTTACCATTTGCTGTATTAGCGCTGGGACTTGGTCTGAATTTAATCCTGGGCGGTGCCGAGGGATCAGATAAAGGAAAAGGTGGCTGGTTATTTCTCTCTTACCGATATTGGATATTCATTCCAATCCTGGTCGGTGGGTTGGCGTTTCTAAATACCTGGGATTTTCCCATCTATCTGGGTATTCTGCTCCTTTGTTACCTGGTCAATCGAATCCATACCTCAGGCTGGAGCACTGAAAGACTGTCAGAATTAATCACTACCGGATTAATTCTTGGCGGCTCCTCTGTATTGCTCTATCTGATCTTCTTTCTTGGATTCAAATCCCAGGCAGGCGGGATTATCCCGAGTTTGATATTCTACACACGGGGAATCCATTTTTGGATCATGTTTGGCACATTACTATTGCCGATTTTGTTCTTCCTGATTGCTATGTATCGTAAATCTTCAAACTGGAAGAGATTCCGATTTGGATTCTTGTATTCCGGAATATTTGTATTGTCTTTATGGATTCTGTCCTATATCATGGGGATCATCGCCCTTAATCTAGCCGTTTGGGGAAATAGCCTGGCAAACTCAATGAATTCGGCGATATCCTCTATTGGGATGAAATTGTCAGAGGTGGGGTTTCTTTTTGCTGAGATCCAGGGATTGCAGGGAGAACCAACCTTCCTCGTTCTGGTAGAAGCCCTTTCCCGGAGGATGCAGGCACCAGGTACTTGGATCACTCTTTGGATTTGTTTATCCTTCGTAATGAGTTTACTAATTCAAAAGGATAAACAAATAGAAATGGATCTGCCTGACAGAAACCAGGAAAAACACACCAGTCAAATTCCTACTGCTGCGATTCCGCCAGCACTCATTTTTATTTTGGTCATCATTGGAGCAGGAGCCATTATTATCCTCATACCTGAATTTTTCTATTTACGTGATCAATTCGGCACGAGAATGAACACAATCTTTAAATTTTACTATCAGGGTTGGCTGCTCTGGAGCATATCAGCGTCGGTTGGTGTAGCGATCCTTTTCAAACTACGGGTAGATGCACTAACTACGGTAATGCGGATTGCATCAGTGCTCATGCTCGGAGCTGGATTACTCTACCCGATTATAGGAGTTGAATCTACCACACGCGGAATTCGGATAGATGATTTAACCCTTGATGGAAACGAGCATCTCAAGATATACCAACCGGACGATTATCTCGCCATGGAATGGTTATCTCAAGCGACGCCTGGCGTGATCGCAGAATCGGTGGGCGGAAGTTACTCCCAACATGCGCGCATGTCCATTCAAACCGGTTATCCAACGATCATTGGTTGGACACCACATGAAGGGCAGTGGGGGCGTGGTCCGGTAGAATTTGGGACTCGGATAGAGGATGTGTCTATCCTCTATCAAACAAAAAGTTGGGAAGAAACTCAGATCATACTCGATCGATATAACGTTCGATACGTAATCGTGGGTGGGTTGGAACGGTCAACCTATGCCCTGGATGAGTCAAAGTTTGCCCAAAACTTACCCGCTGTGTATCAAAACTCATCCGTCACAATTTACGAATATAATGGATCTACTCATGCTCCGATCCAATAAACAAATCACACTCCACTCTATATTAATTGGTTTTGCCTTTGTTGTAGGAATTACTATCCGACTGATCCAATTGGGATCGCTTCCATTGGCTGATAGCGAAGCCCGGTTGGCACTCCAGGCATATCGATTGGCAAGCGGTCTCCCGGTTACTCTCGATGGAGAGCCGTTCTATCTGCTGGGTACAACCACCTTATTTTACCTGTTTGGATCGTCTGCCTTCCTTGCCAGATTAATTCCTGCTTTGATGGGTATTCTCCTAATGGCTTCACCAGTATTAATAAAGAATGGATTAAAACCGCTAGAAGTCGTATTGATTGTCTGGTTTATCGCTTTAGAGCCTGCGCTCGTTGTTGCCAGTAGAACCGTGAATTCAGCGATCATCTCTTTGTGCCTGTTTACGCTTGTAGTTGCGGCATATTCACATCAAAAAATGAAAACAACCGGATTGTTCCTGGGGTTACTTGTCCTTTCCGGTACTGGATTCTGGTGGCTGGTTGTTTCAGCCGGCTTGAGTGCAGGATTATATTTTCTGATCTGGAAACAACCTACTGCATTTCAGCAATGTGTCATTTTCTTGCGAGATAAATCAGTCTGGTTGACCGGAATCTTTACAGCAAGCCTTTTTGGTAGTTTCTTTTTGTTATTCCCATTTGGTTTCAGTACATTTACGAATTCCTTACCTGGTTTCTTCGAGGTGATATTGCAGTCGTCACCTGTTAAATGGTGGTTACCACTCATTGCACTGCTGGGATATTCAACCCTCACAACCGTAGTCGGAACCTGGGGAGGTATTCGTTCCTGGTTGGATAAAAATGAACGAGCCTTCTTAGCACTCTTTGTGGTAATAAGTCTTTTGCTTATCCTGGTTCTTCCCGGCAAAAACCTGGTTAACTTGATATGGGTAACACTCCCATTAGTCTACCTGTCTGCATACGCAGTATCGAAGAATTCGCTCCCCAAAAACGATGAGGTTATCCCTTCGATCGGTATTGCCATATTAGTCATAGTAATTGTGTTTTTCCTCTGGCAGATATTTGGCCGGCTGAATGCTGGTTTTCTCGAATCACAGGTTTTTTGGATAGCACTTGGTGGTGGATTGGCTATCCTTATCCTGACTGCTTTACTCGCCATATTTGGCTGGTCGATCCGGATCGCTAAAAATGGTTACTCGTTAGGCATTTTAATAATCCTATTTTTGGCATTAGTTATGTCAACATTTCATTCGATCGATCCAACAGATCCAAACCGGGCAGAGCTTTGGGACAATGGAATAAACCATCCCGACCAATCATTACTGGTCCAAACGATCCACGAAGTGTCTGGTTGGACGAGGGGTACACCTGTTGGATTGGACATTCAGGTGGTAGGAAAGCTTACCCCCTCGCTGGAATGGGCGCTCCACATGCAGGATTCAGTTAATGAGGTCAGCGCGGTCCGACCTGGTGACCAACCTTCACTGGTGATATCATCCGTCGAGACTCAACCTGAATTATCCGAGCAATACCGCGGACAGGATTTCTATTTGGTCTCCCGGGTAAAATATGAAGATTTCCAGGCGGAAGACTGGTTGCGATGGATCATGATGCATAAAACAGAGCTGATTGAACGAACTCCTATGATCCTCTGGGTTCGATCGGACCTATTTCCAGGCGCAGCGACAAATCCGATCATCACCCAATAATCGATCTCCCCGCATCTCCTAATTTGCATGGGGTTATACAATATGAATGGAAAGGTATGACCAGTATGAGCCGTACGGATATCATCACCATAGATGGACCAGCCGGGTCTGGTAAATCCACTGTCGCCGCGATCATAGCAAAAGAATTAAATTATCTGTATTTTGATACTGGTGTAATGTATCGCGCGGTTACTTTATTTACTATATTGGAAGCGGTTGATCCGGCGGATGAGCCTGCTGTTACAAGGCTTGCAGAAAAAGCGGCTATCGACGTTTTGGATCCATCCATTCAGGATGGCAGGCAGTACGATGTCAGGCTTAATGGGGAAGATGTCACCTGGAAAATTCGGGAAAAAGCAGTCGAAAACTATGTCTCTCCTGTATCCACCTATGCTGGTGTGAGAAAAGCTATGACAGAACAGCAGCGCAGGATTGGCTTACGTGGACGAGTGGTAATGGTTGGAAGGGATATCGGCACGGTGGTGCTGCCAGAAGCCGGGATTAAGATATACCTTGATGCGTCAGTGGAAGAACGGGCGCGAAGACGTGTCCTCGAATTGCAGTTGAGGGGACAGGAACCGGATTATGATGCCGTCCTGGCTAATCTGAAATCAAGGGATGCCATCGACAGTAATCGAAAGGTTGCTCCTCTTCGAGCCGCGGCAGACGCTCATCTTATTTGTTCGGATGGATTGAGCATCCAGCAGGTTGTCGATTTAATAAAAGCGTATCTATGACATCTCCGTATAAAGTACCGTTGATAAACCGAATTCTCCGGGTAATAATCCTCAAAACACTCCGGTTGATTTTTGATTTGCTCAGCAGGGTGGAGAGAGTTGGTATTGATAAAATTCCGGTAGGCAAGCCATATCTATTAGTTTTTAATCATGTATCCCTGTTTGATCCGCCGGTTTTGTTAAGTTATTGGCCAGAAAAACCAGAGGTCCTGGGTGCTGTGGATGTTTGGAATCGACCAGGACAAGATCTATTAGCAAAAGCGTATGGCGGTATTCCTATCCACCGGGGTGAAGTTGATCGGACGGCAATGAATAAAATGTTGCAAGCTTTGGAATCTGGTCGCGCTATTGCGGTTGCTCCTGAAGGTGGCAGATCTCATTCGCCTGGAATGAGACGCGGGAAACCCGGAATTGCTTTTTTACTGGAAAAACACCAGATACCGATCATACCGGTTGGTATAGTTGGCACCACAGAAGATTTTTTAGCCAATCTGCTCAAACTAAAAAAGCCGAAAGTCCTACTCAACATCGGGGATCCATTTTTTTTGCCAGCCGGCATCGGAGTTGAATTGTCCCGATCAGATGCGTACCAGTTAAGGGTGGATTATGTCATGCATAGGATAGCCGAATTGCTACCGGAACAATACCGCGGATATTATCATTTCTAAAGGAATTGTCATATATATTTTGGAAGGAATTTGTCAGCGGGACTAAGCAAGTCGCAATGGAATTCGGATATTCGACCGCTGCGAAGACTTCAGGAAAACCTCCCAATCAAATCAAGGAGATATTACGATGTGTGACACAATCGTTGCCTTAGGTAATTCCACTCAAACAGGTGAAGTATTATTCGCCAAGAATAGTGACCGTGATCCAAATGAAGCCCAGGTCCTGGAATGGCATGCCGGACAGCATTACTCTGTTCCTGGAACACTTCATTGCACCTATATTGAAATTCCACAGGTTGAGAGCACGAATGCCGTACTATTATCCAAGCCATTTTGGATCTGGGGAGCTGAAATGGGCGCGAACCAGCATGGGGTGGTTATTGGAAATGAAGCGGTTTTTACCAAGGTGCCTCATGAAAAAAAGCCCGGCCTTATAGGAATGGATCTACTCAGACTTGGTTTGGAACGTGGAAAATCCGCCTTTGAAGCGTTGAATATTATCACTTTGTTATTAAAAGAATATGGCCAATCAGGTAATTGTGGATTTTCACACCCATTCCAGTATCATAATAGTTTTATCATTGCGGATCCGACCGAAGCATGGGTACTTGAGACAGCGGGCAGAGAATGGGCTGCGGAAAAAGTAACCTCTGTGAGATCCATTTCGAATGCGATCACCATTGGATCCAAATTTGATCTGGCATCAGAACATTTAATCAAATTGGCGGTGGACAAGGGATGGTGCAAGTCTGAAGAAGATTTTGATTTCGCTCGTTGCTATTCCGATTTTCTGTATACTACATTTGGAGACGCAAAAACCCGTCATACCTGCACCACCGGTTGGGTGTCAAAACGGGTGGGGAAATTGACGGTGGAAGACTTGATCCAGGCGCTTCAACAACACCCACATGCGGAAAACCTGGATTGGTCACCTGACAACGCATTGGTTGGATCCGATGTATGCATGCATCTTGGGTTTGGACCCATCCGAATAAACCAGACCACCGGATCGATGGTATCTCAGATTGGATCGACAGATGCCATTCATTGGTTGACTGGTACTGCCGCACCTTGCTTGAGCTTGTTCAAGCCAGTCTGGATGTCCGCAGGACTTCCAGCTCAGGGCACAGCGCCCACCGGGAAGGATACTCCCGCATCAATGTGGTGGCAGCATGAACGGTTGCATCGAACTACCTTGAAGGATTTCTCCCATCGAAAGGAAATGATGCAACCTGAGAGAGAACTACTACAGCGTGAGATGCTTGATACTGCGGAAAGACTACCCCATTCCCAGGTCGCGGAAAAATTATCCTACAGTGAATCATCCTTTAAAATCTGTTTGGATTTTACCCAAAAGTGGTTCAACAATTTGGCGAAAGAACCTATAAAGAAACAACCAGCATTCTATTACCGATCAGCCTGGGACAAGATAAATCAGGAAGCGCATATCCAGATTTGAATAGGTGACCAACTACGTCTCTCAATCTGCATATGACTTTTCTTAAGGATGATTCATCGACGAAGTTATTGGGATACGATAGACATTGGGGTACAATCCATAGGTAGGATAAACCATCGAGGAGGGACTTTTTATAGGTAACTTCTTGACTTTTTATATATAATTAGTTCATGGTCAGGTTCAAAAAGAGATGACATTTCAATTTACACTGCTAGAAAATTCTCTTGGACTAGAACTACCCCAATCGATGATTGCTTGGGGGATGCTATTTCTTTACCTGATCATCATTTATTGGCGCTTATCGTACTGGCAGCGCGATCCCCATCGCCAGCAGACTATCCAGGCATCGCTCTTCGCGTTTCTATTTATTTTAGTCCCGATTACAACTCTCTTCCTGGTCTTTCGCGGAGATATTACACCTGAGGATCCAAATTCACTCTATGCATTGGGTGGTGCTGGATTCAGCTTGCCATTGTTTGCAGCTGTCCCCTGGATGCTTGCAGCTGGTCTTTTAAATCCGCTTCATTCTGTGTTGCTTGGATTCGTTTCAGGTTCGATCCTCTCGGTATTTTCAACCCATTCACTGTTTACCCCCTTTGAGTTCGCTTCAATTTCCCTGATTTATTCCGAACTGATTCGCACCCATTATCGGGGTTGGTTTTTTAGGTTCGTCCGTTCACCGTTGGGGGGAAGCATCTTTGTTGGTTTCACGTTCATACTCATCACCAGTTTGAACGGGTTTTTGACAGGATCCAACAACTTGATCACGTTCTTCCCGGCCAATCCAATTTGGGGACTGACCGCATTCGGACTGATCCTGTTTGTCATGATGGCAGGCGGTTTTATCTGCCTGGTAGTGGCAAAACTATTTGGTCATCTGTGGGTGAAACCCGGTTTCCTGTTACCTGTTCCAGACGAAAAGCTGATCACCCGCCGATTTCTAACCGGAATCGGACCTTTCATAGTTGCATTGCTCATCCTCCTGGTGGTAGGAATATGGTGGACAGCGGGGTACAGTGGTCGGATGCTTGTTAAAGAACGTATGGCTGGCTCAGCGGAAGTTGCCGCGAACAGTATTCCGTTTTTTACAAACACCGGGCAGAATATGATCCTTCAGGTTGCCAGGACCCTATCTGCATCTGAGAATTCTGATAAAGACATCCAAATTCTACTCTCTCAAAATTTGAATTCCGTTCAATTTTTTAATCAATTAATGTTCGTCGATTTAACCGGGAAGCCTGTAGTCAGTGTTCCAGAAAGTGATCTTTCATTATCCACATCTGAGCAAACCGGTTTACAACAGGCTGCCCAGGGATTGCTTTACGGCAAATATGTCAGTTTTTCAGGTACCGGGAAAAAAGCGGCTACCATCTCGTTTATTGCACCTGTAAAAGACAAGCAATCCAAAATAAGTGGGTACTTGATTGGAAGGACAGATCTCGCATCCAACTCATCCATGCAACCGGTGATAACCCTTCTGAATGGATTCAGCGGTCGGGGTGGTGAAGGATATATCATCGATGACCGGGGGATTGTCATTTATCATCCTCAAGAGAAGTATCTTCAATCATCCTATCCCGGTGAATTAGCAGCAGAAGAACGATTCTTCACGCTGCAATCTGCCGATGGATCTCCGTTGATGGTGTATTATCGGCCTTCACCGGATCATGATTGGTCAGTCATCTTAGCGTTACCGGCAGGCGAAGTCCAGAATGAGACCTGGCGATTAGCCTTACCACTCGTACTTATGGTTCTGCTGGTAAGTGCATTGGTATATCTGGTGATTCGATCCGGATTAACCTCAATAACCCATGCAGTCCGCCAGTTGACCAATGAGGCGGAGCGAATTGGTAAGGGTCAATTGGACCATATGCAATACATCCGTGGTGAAGATGAGATTGGCAAACTTGGTCTAGCTTTTGAGCAGATGCGGATGAGCCTGAAAGATCAGGTGGACGAATTATCTCTGCTACTAAAAGTCAGTCAGGGGATTGCATCCAATCTTCAGATCGAAGAAGCGGTTCAACCTATCTTAGTTGCTGCTATGAGCAATGGTGGAAGTGCAGCTCGGATCGTCTTGGTACCAGACCCATCGCTCGACCCGATCAATACCGTTATTGAACGCTACGGCGGGGGCGAGATGAACGGGCATTATCAATACCTGGATGATCAGGTGCTTGCTTTGACCCGGAATCGAGATTCAATCACCTTAAACAATTTGATGCGTGGAAGGGCACTTAAACTGAATCCGGAAGTCTTGAACCCTTCTGCGATCATCTCCATTCCCTTACGCCACGAAGGTCATTTCCTAGGAATTCTCTGGGTTGCCTACGATCAGCCTCGAACATTTTCTGATGAAGAGAATCAATTCCTGAGCAACCTTTCCGAAGACGTTTCGCGGGCACTGGCAAATATTCGTCTCTACCGGACGGCAGAGTTGGGGCGCCAGCGTCTCGAAGCCATACTTAATTCGACCCCTGATCCGACGTTTGTAATGGATAGCAGCCAGCGGATCATCCTCGCGAATCCATCGGCGGTTGAATTATTCGACACCCGGGAATTCTTCATCGAGGGAAAAACAATTGAAGAGGCTGTTCACAGCTCCGTCTTATTGGATCTGATTCGAACCGGGGAAACGAATAAAGAGATCCGCTTCCCAAATCACAAAGTGTTCTTCGCATATCAATCAAATATGATCCTTGACGGAGCACTCGCCGGAAGGATGTGTATTCTCAGGGACATCACCCATTTTAAAGAGGTGGATTCGTTGAAGACTGAATTTGTCGCAACGGTGAGCCACGATCTTCGTGCTCCCCTCACATTAATGCGAGGAAATGCCACGATGCTTCAAATGGTTGGTGAACTGAACGATCAGCAGAAGAATTATGTAAAGAAGATTATTTCCGGGATCGAGAGTATGACCAGCCTGGTGAATAATCTTCTGGATTTGGGGCGTATTGAAGCTGGAATGGCATTACAACTTTCCCCGGTTAGAGCGATCCTCATCGTTAATAAGGTGATCTCTACATTGAACCTTCAGGCGAACCAGAAGAATATCCAGGTGACAGCAATCCAGGAAGAAGGATCTGATCCAGAAGTCCATGCCGATCAAGCACTGGTCGAACAGGCTCTATACAACCTGGTTGAAAATGGCATTAAATTTACTCCGGTAGGGGGTAATGTCACGATATCCATCAAGGACCATGGTTCCAAAGTTGTCTTTGAGGTTAAGGACACCGGGATAGGAATAGCGCCTCTGGATATCCCCAAGTTGTTTGAAAAATTCTTTAGGATGTCCCAACGAGATGGATTCTACCAGAAAGGATCCAGCCTTGGATTGTCGATCGTAAAATCGATCGCTGAACGGCACGGGGGCAGAGTTTGGGTGGACAGTCAGTTGGGCAGGGGAAGCACCTTCTATCTCGAGATTCCAGCCTTCCAACGGATCGTGGAAGAGCCGGTTGAGGAGACAGGGTCTTCGTAAGATGGAATTTTGTATTTTCGATATGCAATTTCCCCGATTTGTACCACGTTTGGAAAAATTATCCCCTTGACGGGGGATTGACATACACTGTATAATAGACTGTCATGCACAAATAGCATTTGTCAAATATTATCAAGCGCAGGAGGAAAAGTGTCCCAGCGCTTCTATTTGTTTGTAATAAAAAAATTACTCCCGCATAATCATCAGGAGGCATATTAGTGGAAACCAAGGGATTAACCGCACTTCGTATTAGCCTTGCTTCACCAGAAACCATCAAAAGCTGGTCGTATGGTGAGGTGCTGAAACCAGAAACAATCAACTATCGCCGCTTACGACCAGAAAAAGATGGCTTATTCTGTGAAGCAATATTTGGCCCAACCCGTGACTGGCAATGTTATTGCGGTAAATATAAGAACCCCCGTTATAAAGGCATCATCTGCGATAAATGCGGTGTGGAAGTAACCCGGTCAGCGGTCCGTCGTGAACGCATGGGGCATATTGAACTTGCCACGCCGGTCGCACATATCTGGTATACCCGCCGCATCCCATCTTACCTGGGATTGCTGCTTGATATCTCCCGCCGTAACCTGGACCGAGTGTTGTATTTTGCCCAATATATTGTTACCTATGTAGATGAAGAAGCCCGCAACAAAGCATTGAAGCGTTTGGAAGATGAAATTACCGTCTCTGAACGCGAGCAGGCGACTGTCATCAATGCCAAGATCGTTGAAGTAAAACAGAATCGCGATCACGAAAATCGCCGAACTTAAGCAGAACATAAGTATCGAACAAGATCAGACGAAGATGAGTTGCCGACCAGCTTGGAACCCGTCATCCAGAGAAGGACAGAACCTTGGAAGACACCTTGCAGTGAGATGAGCGGTACTGCCGCTAACATCATCCGTAGTCTTTGAAGTGCGCTCAATATCGAGATCGCCGAAGCCGGTGATGATGGTTGCGAATAAACATATTTCGCATGTGCAGAAAGCCGTCAAAGAGCGGTTGAATGAGATTGAAACGAAGTCAATCGATTAATGCAAACGTGAACTCGAAAAACTGAATATGGAGATCGCATAAACTGAAGGCTGAAGCGGATCTGCAAATGGAAGCACTCCGCAACCAGTTGGAAGATCAGTCTACTGCTTCTCAAAGCCAGAACTCACGTGCCCGTGATGAACTACTGGAGCTGCGTCCCTTCACATTCCTGAGTGAAATCCGCTATCGCGAACTGAAGCAAGCGCTGGGGACAGGTCTTCCGCGCCGACATGGGTGCTGAAGCCTTCTATGATATTCTTCGCCGATCTTGATCTTGATAAACTTTCAGAAGAACTCTGGCATGAAGTACAGACCACCAAGAGCAAGCAGAAACGCAAGAAAGCCACAACCCGCTTGAAAGTTGTGGAAGCTTTCCGCCGCTCTGGAAATCGCCCAGAATGGATGATCCTGACCGTTCTTCCGGTCATTCCTCCCGATCTGCGCCCAATGGTGCAGTTGGATGGCGGTCGTTTTGCCACCTCCGATCTGAACGATCTGTATCGCCGTGTGATCAACCGTAACAATCGCTTGAAGAGATTGCTTGAACTGGGCGCGCCGGATGTCATCGTCCGCAATGAGAAGCGTATGCTTCAGGAAGCGGTTGATTCCCTGATTGACAACTCACAGCGCGGCAAAGCCTTTCCCGCCGCGGTCGCCGCGAACTGAAATCCTTGAGCGATATGCTCAAAGGCAAGAAGGGTCGTTTCCGCCGCAACCTGCTCGGTAAGCGTGTGGATTATTCCGGTCGTTCCGTGATCGTGGTTGGTCCACAACTAAAACTGTATCAATGTGGTCTGCCAAAGAGCATGGCGCTTGAACTTTATCGTCCGTTTGTGATTGCTCGACTGGTTCAACATAACTTATGCCGCGAATGTCAAAGGTGCCCGCCGGTTCATCGAGCGCAACCGCCCAGAAGTCTGGGAAGTGCTGGAAGAAGTGATCAAGGATCGACCTGTCCTGCTAAACCGTGCACCAACTCTTCACCGCCTGGGTATTCAGGCCTTTGAACCGATCCTCATTGAAGGTTCTGCCATTCAACTTCATCCGCTGGTCACAACCGCCTTCAACGCGGACTTCGACGGCGATCAGATGGCTGTTCATGTTCCGCTTGTCTGAGAAAGCTGTGGTGGAAGCCCGCCGTTTGATGCTGGCTTCCAAGAACCTGCTCAAACCTGCGGATGGTGAACCGATCATCTGCCCTTCAAAAGATATGGTTTTGGGTGTTTACTACCTGACCATCGCCGAATGCTCGAGTTCAACAAGGGGATGGTCGGATTTTCGCGGATATGGATGAAGTCGAACTGGCATACCGGCTGGATCAAGTGTCAATCCATTCCGAGATCAAGGTGCAAATGGTTACCTGGTATGATGACAAGCAAAACTGCCTGCCCGAGGCTGAGGACCGTATCATCGAAACAACAGTAGGGCGTGTGCTCTTCAATCGCATTCTGCCTCCCGAAGTTCAATTTGTGAATACGGAATTGGATAAGGGTGGCGTGAAAGATCTGATTGCCGAATGTTTACGAACTTTGCGGTCAGGAAGTGACCACGGATGTTGCAGACGAGATCAAAGACATTGGCTTTGAATATGCAATGCGTCTCCGGTACGACCATTGCGGTTGCAGATATTTCCATTCCGCCTGCAAAGCAGAGATCATTGAGAAGGCGTTGAAGGAAGTAGAATTGGTCCAGCGAGATTTCCGCCGCGGCTTGTTGACTGAGCAAGAACAGAATGAACGTGTGATTGAGATCTGGCAGGACACCACAACGATTGTTGGAGATGCCGTCAAAGCAAATATGGACCCCGATGGCAACCTGGCCACCATGGCGAACTCCGGAGCAACCAAAGGTGGTTTCGGTCCAATTTCACAGTTGGCAGGTATGCGTGGTTTGATGGCTGATCCTGCTGGACGCATCATTCCGTTGCCGATCAGATCCAACTTCCGTGAAGGTCTGACAGCCCTGGAATACTTCATCTCCACACATGGTGCGCGAAAAGGTCTGGCCGATACTGCGCTCCGAACAGCGGATGCTGGTTATCTGACCCGCCGTCTGGTGGATATTGCTCAGGATATCATCATCAACGAAGAGGATTGCGAAACCCAGGAAGGTATTTACATCCGAAAGACAGATGATATTGCCGGACAGGCAATGAGCGTACGTTTGATCAGCCGTATGACAGCAGAGAAAATTGTTGATCCTGCAACAGGTGAAATCCTGGTGGATCGCAATGAGATCCTCGACCGAGAAAGGTCCGGCGAATTTTGGATGCCCATATCGAAGAAGTAAAAGTCCGCTCACCATTGACCTGTGAACTAACTCACGGGATCTGCCAGAAGTGCTATGGCATGGATCTGGGTCGCGGTGCGATCGTTGATCTGGGAGCTGCAGTGGGTATCGTGGCTGCGCAATCCATTGGTGAACCAGGCACACAGTTAACTCTCCGAACCTTCCATACCGGTGGTGTTGCAGCCGGTGGTGATATCACGACTGGTCTGCCCCGCGTGGAAGAACTCTTTGAAGCACGCCGGACGCCAAAGGGTGAAGCCATCATCTCGCGCATCGAAGGTATTGCACGCATCATGACGAATGAGCGAATGAGCGAATTGCGTATCGTTCGTATTGAGCATAGCGAGATGGTTGGTGATGAATTTGATATTCCAGAAGCCTGGACCATCGCTGTTGCCGACGAAGATGTAGCCGAATTGGGAACAGTTCTGGCGACATTGGGTGAAGCTACTATCGCGGCTACGCATTCTGGCCGGGTTCGCATAGAAGAACGTAAGGTGATCGTCTCTTACGAACAAAAAGAGACCGAAGAATATGAGATTCCATCCACTGCCCGTCTTGTAATCCGGGATGGTGACCATGTGGAAGCTGGTCAGCAATTGACTGAAGGCTCCTTGAACCCGCACATGATCTTGCAGATCAAGGGTCGGGAAGCTTGCCAGAAATACTTATTGGTCGAGATCCAAAAAGTGTACCGATCTCAAGGTCAGAATATCAATGACAAACACTTTGAGGTGATCATCCGTAAGATGCTGGGTAAAGTCCAGGTTAGGCGACCAGGTGATACCCATTACTTGCCGCTGGATCTGGTTGACAGGCTCGAGATTGTGAAGATGAACGTAAAAATGGCAGAAGAAGGCAAGCAGCCGGCTCGTTTCAGCGAAATACTGCTCGGTGTGACAAAAGCATCCCTCAGCACCGACTCTTTCCTCTCAGCGTCATCCTTCCAGCATACCATCAAGGTATTGGCAGGTGCGGCAATCGCATCGACCGAAGATCCACTGATCGGGTTGAAAGAGAATGTTATTATCGGCAAACTTATTCCGGCTGGGACAGGTTTTGATATCGCTCGATTAAATCCTTCTCTCGCTCCTCAACCAGAGGTTGAACCAGAACCCGTGACTTTGGAGATTGCCTCTCCACCTGAACCATTCGTAGAATAACCAAAACACGATCAAATCAGACAAAGATAGCCATGTTCAATGGCTATCTTTTTTATAATTAATCCTCTTCAGGAACGTATATCGATCCTCGCCAGCATGATAAAAATCCGGAATCTTTTCCTGGAGGTCATATCCTTGTTTCAAGTAGAAGCGGCAAGCTTTTTGATAGATAGGTGCGGAAGAAGTCTCAATGAGAATCAGTCTGCCATGTTTCGCCCGGATGCGTTTCTCCATTGATTTTACAAGCCTTTTTCCAACCCCTTTTCCACCTACGGACGGTTGAATTCCGATCCAATATAGATCATACGTCCCGGAAGTTAGTGGTGTAGGTCCGAAACAAAGAAAACCAACCCTCGTATTTAGATCTGCCACTGCTACAATAAATGAATATTCTTCGGATTTTGGATGGGTTATCGCCCAGTCCAGTAATTCAATGGCGATTGCCTGATCCATGACCGAAAACTCAGGAATAGTTGTGATGAGCTTTCGAACAAAATTGTAATCGTCAGGTTTTATTTTTCGAATTCGAATTTTCATTTTGGGTGCTTTCCCTCATAGATTCCATGATTTATCAATGAGTTTGTTAAAATTTTCACTGCCAGTTGATCGTATGATCTCCCCGTCGCCTTCCATGATCGGGTGAACCCCGCATCATCCGGGTGTATGCTTGGATTTGGATTGACATCCAGCAGATAGGGGGTCTTTCCAGATACACGGAAATCTATCCGCGCGTAATCCTTACATCCCATGAGCTCAAATGCCTGTAATGCGATCTCTTTCAGATATTGGGCGATCTTATTTTCTATTTCGATCGGGCAAACTACTTCAGTATTCCGATAGTCCAGGGAATCTGTGATCCATTTGGACTCGTAGGTGAGTATCTGATTATCCATTGGATCTAGATAGACACACTCAGAGAATGGTAGTACTTCCTTTGTCTGATTTGTCCCGATGATCGATACAGATATATCTCGACCGCTGATATACTCTTCGATCAAAGCCTCTTGATGATAGATCGTATGGATCAATTCGACTTGTTTTACGAGATCCTTCATATTGTGTACTATCGATTGATTAGTAATACCCAGGCTGCCATCTTCATGGATCGGTTTTACGATAAGGGGGAACGACTCTTGCAGACTTTGAATGGGCGAATTTTCCGGAATGATCCAATACTTTGGGGTCAGAATGTGATTGCGAACCAGAATATCTTTTGCTTTACCCTTATGTTGGCAATTTTCCAGCGAAAGGGATCCTGCGCCCGTAAAGTTGAAGTGATTTTCCTCCAGAATTTGAGCGATCTCATAATCAAAGCATGGTATAGCTGAAACGGATTCTCCTAAATTAAAGATCCAGTCAAATTGGGATAATGCACCAATATCCTGTTTATCGAATTTGATGATTCCAGGGTCATATCCATGATTTGACAGTGATTGATGAATAGCCACAGCAATTTGATAGGACTCTTCATCCGCCGCCTGTTCATTCTTCCGCTCCGGACTATTTTCAGAAGATGGACAATACAATATTCCAATTTTATGTACACTTTTCTTCGTTCTGTCGCTATGGGATGCTACCACGTTGCCCCCTGATATCAATAAAATGTGGTTCATTATCATATATCTTCGTACGTACCATCTATTTATTATACGCCTGCCTGCTGGTTGATCCCTTACCGGATATATGAATCAAGCGATATGGGATTAAAAAGCTCAGCTTGACGCGGCTACTAAATACTCGTAAGATATTCTAGTTTGAAATCTATCTACCTCTGGGGCAGATCCAATGGACCAACCACATATTCGTAAGATTGACATCGACCGGGAGATGCAGCAGTCGTATCTCGACTACGCCATGAGCGTAATTGTTTCACGCGCTCTACCGGATGCGCGGGATGGACTAAAGCCAGTTCAGAGACGCATCCTCTACGCGATGCATGATCTGGGATTATCTCCATCCTCCCAATATAAAAAATCTGCCAGAATAGTCGGAGAAGTGTTGGGCAAATACCACCCGCACGGTGATATGGCTGTTTATGACGCAATGGCTCGCCTTGCACAAGATTTTACGATGCGATGCATGCTGGTGGATGGGCAGGGCAATTTTGGCAGTGTGGATGGCGATCCTCCTGCTGCGATGAGATATACAGAAGCGCGACTTACCGCAGCATCTATTGAAATGCTGAAAAACATAGAAAAGAATACTGTTAACTTTATCGTCAATTTCGATGGGACGCTCAAAGAACCGGTTGTTCTTCCTTCCCAACTTCCCAATCTCCTTGTAAATGGAGCGACCGGCATCGCAGTAGGAATGGCTACCAACATTCCGCCGCATAACCTTGGGGAAGTCGTGGATGCCTGCGTCCATGTCCTGGAACAATGGGAAAAATTGGATGATCTCTCCGTGGAAGATTTGATGCATTTCATCAAGGGACCGGATTTTCCAACGGGTGGGATCATATTGCAAGATCCGGCGACGGAAGGTCTGGCCATGGTCTATGGGAGCGGTAGAGGGAAGGTAATTGTCCAGGCTCGCGCTCATGTAGAAGAAATGGAAAGAAGTAAGAACCGGATCATTGTCACAGAACTCCCCTATATGGTCAATAAGGCTTCCCTGATCGAACGGATTGCCGATCTGGTACGGGAAGGCAATTTGGAAGGGGTCGTCGACCTGAGGGATGAATCAGATCGGCATGGATTGCGCGTAGTCATTGAATTATCGAAAATGGCAGATCCTGAAAATATCTTGCGAAAATTGTATAAACATACACCGATGCAAACGACCTTTGGCATTATATTGCTGGCACTGGTCGGAGGGGAACCGCGCCTTCTGTCATTAAAACAGGCGTTAAAAGTATTTCTGGATCATCGGTTGGAAGTGATCAAACGAAGAAGTGAATTCGATCTCGAAAGGGCGAAGCAGCGAGCTCATATCCTGGAAGGATTGAGAATAGCATTAAAGAATTTGGACGAGATTATCAGCCTCATTCGCAATTCGCCAGATGCAGATGAAGCCAAGCTTCGTTTGATCAAACGCTACAAATTATCTGATCTTCAGGCACAGGCGATCCTGGATATGCCGCTGCGCAGACTTGCCGCTTTGGAAAGAAAGAAGATCGAAGAAGAGTATAAAGAATTGATGGCATTGATCTCAGAACTGGAAGGATTGCTCAAATCTCCCAAAAGGATTCGCGAGACATGCGCCGCTGAACTTCTGGAAGCCCGGCAGATGTTTGCCGAGAAACGAAAAACACAGATCATTGGTCTCAAAGAGGGTGAGTCCATCTCCAAGATGTTAACCATAACGGATGCGACTCCTTCCCAAAATGTGCTGATTGGCATTAATGAGAGTGGAATCATTGCCCGAACGGCACAGGAATCTGCCTCCTGGATGGGTGGAAAAGATGCACCACTCTGGTTGGTCAGGACGGATACTCATCAAACCCTGTATTTGGTAAGCATAACTGGTAAAGCTGCTGCTATCCCCGTCCATGCAATTCCCGAAGCGACCAGTGTTTCCGAAGGCGTCCCGTTGTATAAAGTATCACCGTTGAACGAAGATGACCCGCTCGGCGCGATCTTTTGCCTGCCGTCCAAAAGCCAGATGGAAGAGAAATTTGTTACCACTATCACTCGGAGTGGAATGGTGAAAAAGACTTCCATTTTGGAGCTTCCAGGACCTTCCGCATCAACATTCGTCCTCTGCAAAGTGAATGATGGTGATTCAGTAGGCTGGTCGATGATAACTGATGGGACTCATGAGTTCCTTTTGGGAACATCCAAAGGGATGTGTATCCGCTTCAAAGAGGAAGATGTGCGACCTATGGGTTTGGTTGCCACAGGCGTGAATGGGATCAAGCTGGGTGTAGGTGATGAAGTTGTTAGCGCGAATGTGCTTCAGGGGTTGAATCCGGTATTGATGATCAGCACAGACGGCAAAGGTAAAAAATGCCCGGTAGTCGATTTCCCAATCCAGGGAAGATATGGTCAGGGTGTCATCGGCTGGAAGTTAAAACCTGGGATCCATCTTGCCGGTCTCTGGGTGAGCTCGCGGAATGATCCATTGGTTATTCATTTCTTGAAATCAGCTTCGAAGATCAAAAAACCGGATGATTTCTCTGCCGGCGGTCGTGCGGCGCAGGGAAAGGAAGTCATCGAAGTGAAGCCAGGAGATCAGGTAATTGGTATTACGGGTATCGATAATGCGTTAAATGGCAATTCAAGAGGAGATGGCGGCAAATCACCAGGAGGAAGCAAACAACGGAAAAATGGAAAATCTGCCCCCAAACAAACCGGAAAAGAAACAACCAAGCCTTCCGCGAAACCTTCAAACGTCTCTCAAGCGGAAGGAAGAATCAGGCTGAAAAAAACCGCTTCAAAAACAGTCTCTCGGAAAACTAAGACTGCATCAGCATCCATCAAACGATCCACAACAAAAGTGAAACCGACCGGGCGGACCAATCCCGAGAAGACCACCAGTCTGGTGAAAGAGAATCCCGCCAAACCGCCGACAAAACTTCAGACTCCCAAAACCAAGGAGCCTTTGGTTGAGAAATCAGGTAAGAAAACGCGGAAAAATGTGCCTGGTCAATTACCGCTCGATCATTTGGAGTAGTAGACAAGTATGAATCACATAAAAAACATTTCTGGCGTCATCCAGAAATGTTTTTTAAAATCCAATAATATAGATATCAGGCGATCTTGAAATTGCTGTAATGATAGATGATCTGATTGTTGATCAATCCAAACGTGTCGCTGCCATTCGACACGTTACCGCGGCTGGAGGAAGCGCTCCAATTGATATGGCGCGTCGTACCTGTGCCGGAAGACCCGATCAAGTTAAATGTGGCATTCGGTAAAAGCTGATTGAATAATGTTGAATACCAGGTTTTGATCGATTCTGTTCCCTGAACGATTTGTGATGATGTGATCTGAACTGCCAGAGGTGAATACATGCTTGCCAATTGGTCTGGATTCTTGGCATTCAAGTTGGCAATGTATTGATCATGAAATTCCATAGTCGGAGTGACGGTCCAGGCGTAATCCCGAATATAATTCCAGATTGCACTCATATCACGACGGCATTCGTCCCAACTGAAAAAATTTACGCCAGGAAGGTTTAATGTCTTTGCGGTTTTAAGGAACAATGTAATGTCTTTTTGGGTAGGACTCCATGATCCCACCTTGTAGGTTGGTCCGGTAGGAAAGATCGGACGAATTGTGGGTAATGCCCGGTATTCCTGAACACACTTCGAAAGTTGGGCGTCAGCATTATGTGCTTCTTCCCAGTACACCTGTGGCATCGAAAGATCGCACCGGTCTAGAAATGCTTTGAAAGGGAATTTTGAATGGTAGGATGGATACCTGAAAGTGCTTAAGGCTATAGGTGTATTCGGCAGGTATTTTCGCACTTCCGTCATATAGCTTGTTGCCGTAACATCTTTCCCGGCATATTCAAACTGCATTTCTGCATCAACTACAAATCCCTTGACGCCCAAAGCCTTTGCTCTTGCTCCGCCTGTTCTGGCCTCTTTTAATGGATCACTGCCATAAACATACTGCCAACCCCAGGTTTCTATGCCCCGATTTTTTAAAGCGTTGATCACTGCAGGTACATAATCTAAATTTTTCGTGGTGTCATAATTTGAATAGTTTGGACCATCTGCAATTTTAACCAGGACATGGGTGAGCTTTGCATTTGCAGCCTGGGTCGCGATTGCTTCCGCGTTACCATTCTCACAGCTTGGTATCTTCCAGATAAAAAATCCCTTACCTTGTAGAGCCATAATTTACTCCTGCCTTTCAACTAGGGTGCGGGTAAGTTGCCTTCCAACCCAAGTCGACCTGCAATATTGCGCATAGCCATAATTACATTATCTACATGTTCCCAAAGCTCGACACCAAAGTCTTCAGCCCCACGGACCATTTCGTCTCGATTAGCCCCGGCAGCGAATGCTTTATCCTTCCATTTTTTCTTGACGGAAGATGCAGTTAGATCGTAGAGCGAACGCGAAGGGCGTACGAGTGCAACGGCTGTGATTAATCCTGTGATCTCGTCGCAGGCGAATAATGCCTTTTCCATTTTGGATACTCTCGGGATATTCAGATGTTCAGCATGGCTCATGATCGCCCGGATAATTTCATCGGGGACACCGTTTTCGCGTAAAATTGGCTCGCCTGCCTGTGGATGCTCTTCCAGGGTGGGATGGATCTCCCAATCAAAGTCATGTAATAAACCTGTAATTCCCCATTTCTCTTCATCTTCTCCATAGAGAGTTGCATAAAATCGCATTGCTGCTTCAACAGCCAGCATATGGTTGATGAGATTTGGATTTTTGATATATTCTGCAACTAATTTGTATGCCTGGTCTCTGTTCATAAGGTTAATTGGGTAAATGAATGGAGTATCGATCTCCAGTATGTGATTGCAAGGATTATGCCTGAATGATCAGGATTGGTTTGGGAAAATCGGCTCTGGCTCGCCTAAGACAGGAACCGGGTGGGAAATATTATTTTCCCAAAGGGAGATTACTGTAGCCGGGATCTCCCTTAGAGACCAATAAAAGATCGATGATTGACGGTACGATCTGCCGGTTGCTGGAACTCCAATCACATCCATGCCAAGTGAATTACAGGTATAGATCGCTCTCGGTAAATGAAACTCCTGGGTAACCAGGATAACAGATTGAAGGAGGAAAACATCCCTTGCTCGATAACAGGTATCGTATGTCCGTCTTCCCGCATAGTCGAGAACGATATCACCTTCGGGGACACCCAGACTGATGGCATAGTCTTTCATCGATCCTGGTTCGTTGTAATCCACGAATCGATTATCACCGCTCATCAGAATTTTCTGGACTTTGCCATCCTTATATAATCGAACCGCTGTCTCCACCCGATCTTGCAGAATAGCGGTCGGGGAACCATCCCTCCGTAATCCTGCCCCAAAAACGATCGCAACTGGTTTTGAAGCAGCATCTCCCTCAGTTTCAATACTATTTCGCGTAGCAGTCAGAAGGTAAATTCGTGCCGCCAGACTAATCAACACAATAAAAAGAATGAGACCAAGGATGAGTTTTATCGTGATCATTACAAATTTCTGAAACATGGTTCTGATTGTATCATTTCGTAAAATAATCGCAATCCGGATAAATCATTCAGACGATCCTCGCCTGCTCAGATTCTTTCATTCCAATCTGATTGAGAATATTTAGCCCTGACCAAAGAGTCCGCAAGACTCTTTTCGGTCTCCGATAATCCACCTTCGCTGAATGTGATATCGAATTCGTCCTGGAAGGCGTTTACAAATAGATGAACTGCCTCTTCCACAGTGATCTTTCTTGCCAGTATGTTTTCCAGGGTAGATGCTCTTAATGCCATTCTCTGGGCAGCTTCCTCGCGCATTGATTCCATCTGGTACTTTAAGCCATAGGTGATACGGGTGATGTCACCAAACAGGGGGATCGATCCATGCTGTAAAACCCCATTCAGTTTTCTGGCCTGGGCAGATCCGACGATCTTATTTCCGTTAAATGTGATCTCATACTGTGAGGGGACTTCAAAACAAATAGGATCCGGGGTAGGAAGGTGATCTTTCTGTAGTTGGTGATTCACTTCAGGCGAGATCTCAAGTGTATTGAGAAAACGGACTAACCCTTTGGATATTCTGAGATAGCTTGCGACAATATCATTTTGGAATAGAGGTTCATCGATGGTTCCAGAAACTGAATACGTAAGCTCGTCGATATGTAGGATCGCCCGACCCCCAGACGGACGGCGGACGATTTCCCAGCCATGCTTGTGTGTTTTCTCGGTGTCAACATCATGAATGGATTGCGCTCTTCCAAGTGATAGGCATCCTGGATCCCAGGAATACAATCGCAAAGTGGGCAGGGAGGAGCCTGTAATCGCCGATAACAGGAGAGCTTCATCCACCGCCATATTCCAGGCGCCTGTGGCAGGCGGATCGATAATTAATCTCCAGGTTCGATTCATTTTTATGGATATCCTTGAAAGTGATCTGGGGAGATTGTAGCATAATTCATTAATAAACCAGGAAGGATCCCAAAGAGGATGCCGGATTCTCCGCTATCAAAATCGAATAGATTATTAATAAGGTAGATCGGTTTATGATCCATTATTCCTATCTTCAAAGCTCTAATATGCGAATTTGGGCAACTCGATATGATAGAATCTATTGTTGAACGTAATTAAGGAAGGTGATGGCATGGCATCAAAAGCGGAATTCGTAACCCCCCGCGAGACAGTAGAGATCCATATTTCAGATGGGAAGGTGATTTCTGCCCAACGCGGTTCGAGCCTTGAATCATTTTTCAAGATTTATCCTGAGTTAGAGCGGGAGATGATAGTCGGGGCGGTTGTTAACGGGGAATTGCGGGAACTTACCTATCCTGTCGATATAGACGGCCGGGTGACTCCAATTCTAATGGACACAGCAGATGGCGCCCGAATTTACCGCAGATCGCTGACATTTCTACTGGAGGCTGTATTTGAGGATCTGTTCCCTGAAGCACAACTTACCGTGGATCATTCGGTTACGTCCGGCGGTTTCTATTGCGAAATATCCGGTCGTCCCCCATTAACTCAGGTGGAACTCGACCAGATCAAAGATCTCATGCGCATCCTTGTCCAGACCAATGTCAAGTTTGAGAGGCAGCAAGTCCCCAGAGAAGAAGCCATTGCCTATTTTCAGAGTCAGGGGAATGAAGAGAAGGTCAGGTTGCTATCCTACCGACAGAAAGGATTCCTGGTACTTTATCGGCTTGAAAATCACCGCGATTACCATCATGGATACATGGTTCCATCAACCGGTTATCTCAAATGGTTTGACCTTACATTGATGGGTGACGGTTTTATTATTCATTATCCGCGGAGGATCTCACCCAAGAAAACCCAGCCGATGCCTGCCTACCCTAAATTATTGGCGACTTTCAAGCAGTATGGGCGTTGGTTGGAGAGATTGGGGATTGAAAGCGTTGGCGCATTGAATGATGCGATCTCAGCAGGAAAGATCCGCGAAGTCATTCTTGTATCGGAAGCACTGCACGAGCAGAGAATTTCTGATATTGCTACACAGATCACAAATCAGAAAGACCAGATCCGAATCGTCTTAATTTCCGGCCCGTCTTCGTCGGGAAAAACCACGTTTTCAAAGAGGCTGACCGTTCAACTAATATCTCAGGGAATTACACCTTTTCCCCTCGAAATGGATAACTATTTTGTGGATAGGGATCAGACCCCAAAAGACAAGAATGGCGCCTTTGACTTCGAGTCTTTGGGCGCATTGAACTTGTCCCGATTGAATGAACATTTAGAGTTGCTGATTGAAGGAAAAGACGTTCAATTACCCCATTATAATTTCCGAACAGGTATGAGCGAACTTGGAGATACAGTTCAGCTATTACCGGGTCAACTCATCATTCTGGAAGGGATTCATGGGCTCAATCCAAAGCTGATCACTCGAATAAAATCGGGGAACATGTTCAGGATCTATGCGTCAGCTCTCACACAGCTCAATTTGGATCGATATAACCGAATTTCCACGACCGATACCCGATTGATACGCCGGATCGTTCGAGATGCTCGTGAACGAGGGTATACAGCCCAGCAAACAATTTCACGGTGGGAATCGGTAGGGGCAGGGGAAAAAAATCACATTTTCCCTTACCAAGAGAACGCCGACACGATGTTTAATTCCGCCTTGGCATACGAGTTGTCCGCGCTGAAACCGCTAGTCGAACCACTCTTGAGGCAGGTTAACTATGGTACAAGCGAATATATTGAAGCAAAACGATTACTGGCATTTCTGGAATGGTTCCTGCCTGTAACAAGCGATCTGATCCCCGATAATTCGATCTTACGCGAATTCGTTGGCGGTTCCATTCTGGCAGATTTTAAACTTTGGAAAAACACCTGATCCCGGCTGAACATGTCAAGACCTCCCAGATCGATCTGGGAGGTCTTGTCTTATCTTTTATTTTATTTCTGATTTATTCAATAACTCATCACCCTTTGTCAGGGATGACCTGTTTTTTGACTGCCCTGCCTAGTCGGGCAATTCCCTCTGCGATGACATCCGGCTTGGAATAGGAGAAATTCAACCTCATTGTGTTCATACCCCGTCCGTCAGGATGGAAGGATCCGCCTGGAACAAAGGCAACTTTATCTTCCAATGCAACCTTTAGTAGATTGGTTGCATCGATATATTCTGGCAGTGTCACCCAGAGGAACAGACCGCCCGCTGGATGGGTCCAATGAACGCCCTCTGGCATGAATTCAGCCAGCGATTCCAGCATGGCATCCCGCCGATCCTTATATACCTCACGGATCAGCTTGATGTGCTGGTCGAGGAAGCCGTCTTTCGCCACCTCGAATGCCACGACCTGGTTAAACGTTGCTGTATGTAGGTCGGTTCCCTGTTTCGCGGTCACCAACTTGCGAATCACTTCGCTTGGGGCGATGATCCATGCCAGTCGTAATCCCGGTGCCAGGGTTTTTGAGAAGGTACTTAAGTAGATCACATTCCCGCAATAGGTTGTGCCATTATCTGATGCCCTGAATTGGTTATCCAGATGAACCACCGGCGCGATATGATCTCCCTCAAAGCGTAATTGTCCGTATGGATCATCTTCGACGATGGGAACGCCATAACGATCAGCCAATTCAATGATTTTTAACCGGCGGTCCAGTGGAATCGTCGCTCCTGTTGGGTTCTGGAAATTGGGTAAGAGATAGATAAATTTAGGTCCGGTGCGTAATGCGTTTTCCAATGCGTCAGTGATCATACCGCAGTCATCACTGGGTACGGTCACATATTCTGCCCCGTAGGCATTCCAAGCCTGGAGAGCCCCGAGATAGGTGGGTGATTCGACTAAGATGCGATCACCACGATTGATGAAGACCTTCCCAAGCAAATCCAATGCTTGCTGAGATCCGGAAGTGATCATCACATTATCCGGATCCACTTTCATGGCATACCGTTCCGTATGCTTTGAGATCATTTCCCGAAGGGGAAGATATCCTTCCGTGGTACCGTATTGAAGTGCCAGGGCACCGTTATTGTGCAATACGCTAACACAAGCTTCCGATATTTTCTCAATCGGAAAGACATCCGGACCGGGTAATCCTCCTCCAAAGGAGATAATATCCTTCTGCTCTGTAAATTTAAGTAGTTCCCGAATTGTTGATCCCGCCATACGTTGTGTTCTCATTGCATATCGATGATCCCACTGGGTTTGCATAAATAGGCTCTCCTTGTTAGCAGATATCAGACGTGTTTGAATGACGATTAATTAAGCCAGTTTTGGGAACCGGCTGACAATAATCGCAGGGGAAGGAAGTGTCACTCGATCACCTGTTTGTAATTCAGCAGGCACTTTTCCATATGCAGCAGGTTTGCCCTGGAAGATGAATATGGGTGAGCCCTCATCCGCAGATTTCAGATCCACATAGGCTTGTCCAGTAAGATAACCTTCACTGTCCACTGCACAGCTGGTAACTACACCGATCGTTTTACCTTTCTTATCAACTACGGGGTCACTATTATGAGCCATCCGAATGGATTTCTCTGTGAATCGGAAGCGAACAATCACCCCCTGGCGTTCTTTCTCGCGTTCCAGATAGGCGTTTCGACCGATGAACCAGGGTTTGTAGGTCTTAACATAAGAGCCAAAACCTGCTTCTGCTACTCCCAAATTCATTTCGCCACCCATTTCATGACCATAGAGGGGCAATCCTGCTTCCGTCCTCAATGAATCTCTTGCGCCAAGACCACAGGGTTTCAGCCCGAGACCTTCGCCTTTTTCGGTAACCGCTTTCCAGAATTCAACCGATCTATCCGGGTGGACGAATAACTCAAAAGCCATTCTTTCGCCGGTGTACCCAGTACGGGATACGATCAGATCAAACCCACCGACCGTTGCATCACACAATTCAGTCCGTTTGAGCGCCATGATCCGTTTTCGGGTAGGCGCGTCAACCCCAAGGGACAACAAAATTTCGCGGGATTTCGGACCCTGCAAGGCGATATCCACTCGCATATCTTTGCCTTCTTTGGGATCGCGCAGGTTTCTTAAGATTACCTTCCGTCCGAAGGCTTTCGCCCCCGGTGTCTTTCTATCGATCAATACCTTACCATCTTTAACGGCATTTAACCAAGCCCAATCCTTGTCGTCATTGGATGCATTTACGACAACCAGGTATTTATTACTTGCTCGTCGATAAACCAGGCAGTCGTCAAGTACATTGGCGTCGGGGTTGAGGAAATGTGTGTAGCAAGACTCGCCAACTGCCAATCCTGCAATATCATTTCCGCAGACGCTATCCAGAAAAGCGCTGGCAGAGTCGCCTTCCGCCTGGTAAACGCCCATATGGGATACATCAAACAAACCGGCAGCTTTTCTTGTGGCGAGGTGTTCTTCTACAACCGAGCTGTACCAGACTGGCATATCCCATCCGGCGAATGGAACCATCTTTGCTCCCAACTGTCGATGGGTTTCGTTCAAGGCAGTTTTTCGCAATACTTCCGCAGGTTCTTGCCAGTCAAATTCAGGTAATGGATTTACTTTTTCCAACTCCTGTCCGATGAAATACGGTTTTTCAGTGGATATTGGTTTCCCGGCAGGAATAGGCAGCGATTGATCCACCTCTACCACTGTGATCGGACCGGGGATTCTGCGGGTTTGATCTGGATCCACGCTGATGAAACCATCGGAAATGTCCCTCAGCCAGGTGATGGCTGGTTGGTAATCTTTGCGGTCAATCGAGAACAGATAGGTGTCTTCCCCCTTGTAGATCAACCCTCCCAGGACAATTCCCATTGGGGTTACCATGGATGTTGCCTGTGATCTTGCTGGTTGAAGCTCATCAATATCAGATCCAAAGACATAATTGGCAAAACTGCGGATATGATCCCCTTTGAGAGCGAGGGTGATGATCTCGGCTTTGGATGTTGGTTCATCATCGAGATAGAAGAAATGAGGATAGCCGTGTTTCGTGAATTTTTCCGTTTGCCCGGCTTTTTCAGCTAATTTCCTAACTTTGATCTTCGCATCCTCGAATACTTTGAATTGGATTTTCGCTCTTTGGGCGGGGCCTTGTTTTGTTTCAATAGTATATGGGTAGATTCCCTTTAATACGTCTGCAATAATATCGGCTACCTCGACCATCTCCGCTTCTTTGAAACCACGCTGAGTAAGCCAGGGTGTACCCATTCGGATTCCGGAAGTGGCAAATGAGGATTTATCTCCCGGAATGGTGTTGCGATTACAGACGATCCCTGCCAGATCCAGAATTCGAGCGGCAATGTCACCGGATAAAGTCGTTCCATCTTTACCAACTACAGATTTCACGTCCAGGTTCATGAGATGAGTGTCCGATCCTCCGTAAGGAATACGGAACCCTCTCTCTTTCAGGCGGTTGACCAGTGCTGTGCAATTCTTGATTGTTTGGAATTGCAGTTCTTTGAATTCAGCCGTTCGAGCCAGTTTGAAGGTGAGTGCCAGAGCCGCAAACACATGAACATGGGGACCGCCCTGTTCACCTGGGAAGATGGATCTATCGATCTTCTTTGCCAGCCCGCTATCTGTCGTCAGGATGCAGGCTCCCCGGGGTCCATCGAGTGTCTTATGGGTTGTGAACGTAATAATATGGGCATGACCCACCGGAGAGGGGACGGCACCTGCGGCAACCATTCCGGCAATGTGAGAGATGTCTGCCAATAAGAAGGCACCTACACTGTCGGCAATTTCCCTGAATTTCTTCCAATCAGGCATCCAAGGATACGATGTGTAGCCGGCTATGATCATCTTTGGTTTGTTCTCAAGAGCTAGCTTCGCGACTTGATCGTAATCGATCTGTTCGGTCTCGGGATCAACCAGATAGTGGATAATATTGTACATTTTACCGGAACGATTGACGGATGATCCATGCGTCAGATGTCCGCCATGCAGAAGGCTCATGCCAAGAACAGTGTCTCCGGGGTTTACCACAGCCGGGTAAACGGCGTTATTTGCAGGAGCGCCTGATAGGGGTTGCACATTGACCCAGATGTCATCTGCGGTTTTGCCATTTGCTGCGAATGCCTCGGCGCAGCGACGACGCGCAAGCGATTCAATCAGGTCGGCGTATTCTACACCCTTGTAGAACCGTGGATCTGAATATCTGCGGTATTCTGCCAGACGGGCTGGATAATCCAGTAATTCCGCCTCGCTCATCCGACGTTGCGAGTCATCGGGATATCCTTCGGCATAAATATTCTGAAAAGATGTTGCAAGGGCTTCACGAACAGCCAGGGGGGCTGTCGATTCACTCGGTATCATGATCAATTTACGTTCCTGGCGTTCCGTTTCCAATTGCGCCATTTCAAATACATCCGGATCAAGCTCTTTCAAGGTCCCGCTGATCAGAAAATCTTTCATTTTCGCTCCTGATTTGAAAGTAGTGGATGGATATACTTATTCGCTGGATAAAAGTGCCCGAAAATCCTTGGGATCATCGGGCACATGTTTCTACTTGATTCCTCTCCTCACCCTATCACCAGGGGTAGTAACAAAAAAGGGAGGATGGGATTATGGATGAAGAGGATATTATTCGACATTCGTTACTCCAAGATTATTGTAGTCCTCACCTGAAATCAGGTCAAGATGATAGGGTTAATCCTTTGCAGGCTGTCTTGCTACTTTAGTTATAAGTGAGCTTCCATCCACTGGATCATTTTGCCTATAACCTGTTCTTTTTCCGGTTCATTATGAGTCTCATGATAAAAGCCGTCCCACGGGATAAAGTCACACCCAGGCGCATTTCGGGCAAATTCTCTGGCAGCATCAAAAGAGATCAAATGATCCTGCGAGCCGACCTGCAAAAGGATAGGCGTCTGTAATTCTTTGGCGTGTTGTAGCGCCCATTCGCCAGCCTGGAGAAAATCCAAGCCAAACCGGGCGGAAATGAATTTATGGGTCAAAGGGTCCTGTTTGTATTTGACTTTTACATCGGGATCCCTGGATAAGTAATTAAGGTCAAGTCCATTATCCAATAAAAATGTAGGAGCCAGTCCATACAGGATCTTTCCCAAAGTGAGTTTCCAGCCAGGTGTTGCCTGATAGGTTCGTAATCCAGGGCTGGTGATCACCGCGCCTTTCAATGTAGGCTTTCGGCGAATCAGGAAATTGAGACCCAGATTTCCCCCCAGGCTGTGACCATAGATAAAATCAACTGGTCTGCCTTCCACATGGGAGATATAATCCAGGCTCTCCTGAATATCATCCAACGCACGGTCGTAACTGGCGTAATGTCCCCTGACTCCTCCCGACCTACCATGACCGTGAAGATCAAATCCGGTCACAGAAAACCCATGTTGGTTCAATAAATCAGCCACCCAGGCATATCTTCCGGTATGCTCGCCCAAGCCGTGTATCAGACAAATGGATGCTTTAGGTGATGCCTGAGGAACCCATCGATTGCCAACTAATTCAATCCCATCGCTTGCGTACATCCGGATTTCTGATTGCATGGATCACCTCCCAGTTTAAGCATGTTCATGTACAGTCGTGAGTCTATATTATCGGGTATATTTAAGCAAGTTTCGTAAAGGAGAGTTCCCGATACTATTGGATTCTAGCCGATAGTAATGGAGTCGCCGTGTCATTAATAATGCCTGAATATACCTGTAAACCTCTCTCTACCAATAATTGGGACGATCTGGTGCAATTATTTGGTACTCACGGCGCGTACGGTGGATGTTGGTGTACATTCTTCCGCCAAACCAGAAATAAGTATAGGCAGAACCTCGGAGAAAAGAATCAACATTATCTCAAGGCTATTGTCGAGACAGGCCAACCAGTCGGACTTCTCGCTTACTCAAGTTTGCATCCCGTAGGCTGGTGCGCCATCTCTCCCCGCGAGAATTACGGCTCCCTTGAACGATCCAGGGTCTACAAGCGGGTGGATGATCAGCAGGTCTGGTCTATTACCTGCTTTTATACTGCTCGGAATTTTCGAAGGAAGGGTGTTAGCATCTTCTTAATTCGTCAAGCGATTGAACACGTTCGAAAAATTGGTGGAAAAATTCTGGAGGGATATCCGACTATCACCGAAGGACAGAATATCACGGCAGTTGATGCTTACACCGGAGTTTTAAAGGTCTTCATAGATCTTGGTTTTGAATTGATCGCCGATCGTGATGCCAGGTATCCGATCGTCCGATATTTCCTTTGATACTCATCGACTACCATCTTAACATCACAACCAAGGAGCCTAACATGATTGATCCAAGAGTGGAAAAATTGGCAGATGTCCTCGTCAATTATTGTACGGACGTACAAAAAGGACAGCAGGTCCTCATACAAGGAGAAATGAATGCACAGCCTTTGTTGATGGCGATCTATCGCAAGGTATTATCTAATGGAGCCCATCCTTTCATGCTCCCAATATTCGATGGACAGACTTATACTTTCTTGAAATACGCCTCCGATGAGCAAATATCCTTCATTAGCGAACCATATCGATATTTTTTTGAGAAATTTGATACACGGTTCAGGATCGTATCTGAAAGCAATCCAAAGGAAATGACAAACATTGATCCCGGGAAAATGATTGTCCATGCAAAAGCGTATGGAGAATTAATGAATACGATGCTTGATAGAGCAGCCAAAGGAGAATATCGCTGGACAGTTGCGATCTACCCCTCAGCCGCCCATGCTATGGAAGCGGACATGAGCCTTGAAGAGTACGAAAATTTTGTCTATTCAGCTTGCTTGCCGGACATGGATGACCCGATCGGGCATTGGAAAAGGGTATCTGCATATCAGGCAAAATTGATCCGCTGGTTGGATGGTCGTAAGACGATTCATGTGGTAGGGAAGGAAACAGACTTGCGAATGAGGATTGATGGGCGACCTTTCATCAATTGTGATGGAAAAGAAAATATGCCCGACGGTGAGATATTTACCAGCCCGGTTGAAGACAGCATGGAAGGGTATGTGAATTACTCGTACCCGGCTATATACAACGGAAGAGAAGTATCAGGGATCCGTTTATGGTTTGAACATGGAAAAGTGGTGAAAGCGACCGCAGAAAAGAATGAAGAGTACCTTATTAAAACCCTTGATACAGATGAAGGCGCCAGATATGTGGGTGAATGGGCGATCGGGACGAATTATGCCATCGACCGGTTTACCGGCGAAATACTGTTTGACGAAAAAATAGGTGGTAGCTTTCATTGTGCAGTCGGAACGGGTTTCCCCGAATCTGGCAGCCACAATCGTTCGGATATTCATTGGGATATGATCTGTGATATGCGGGACGGTGGCGAAATTTGGGTGGATGATATCCTCTTTTATAAGGATGGAAAATTCGTTATCGAAGTGTAATAAGATCGGGAAGGATACCCGTGCTGGCATCTTAATCGATTCGATCTATCCTGATCTATCCAACTGCTGAAAATCATCAATATTGATTTTCATTCATTGAAAAACGCTTTTTAACCTGACGTATATTGCCAACACGGGGTAAAATAATGTGCCCGCACTGGCAGGCAATACTCCATCCGCGAGGAGGTGTTCAATGTTCAAGATCTACAAATCGACCGAAAATGGCATTGAACAGTTCACCGATGTCGTGAACAGCTGCTGGATCAATGTGATTGACCCAGACCCGGATGAGATCTATCGGATCAATGATCTGGGAATTCCAACCGACTTTATAACCTATCCTCTGGATGTGGACGAACGCCCCCGTTCTGAAAGGGAAGATGATGGGACTCTGCTCATTATCGTCCGGATTCCCGTCTATCAAGGCGCGGTATCGGATATCCCATATTCGACCATTCCACTTGGTATCATTGTCAATGATCGATTCATACTCACCGTTTGCAAACAGGAATGTGATGTTCTGACGGATTTCGCATCCGGCCGGGCAAAAGGACTATCCACAGGCAAGCGCTATCGATTCATTCTGCGTTTGCTGCTGGGTATCGCATCTCAGTACCTCAGCCATTTGCGCGAGATCAATAAAATGACTGAATTGGTTGAAGATAAGCTGCAGACTTCCATGCGAAACAAGGAAGTGCTGGAGCTATTGAAATACCAGAAAAGCCTGGTGTACTTTACCACTGCCATCAAGGCTAACGAAGTACTGATGGAACGGCTTCAGAAGATGAAGTTGTTTACCCAATACCCCGAGGATGAAGATCTGTTGGAGGATGTCATCACCGAAAACCAGCAGGCATTGGGAATGACCGACATCAGTAATAACATTCTCAGCTCCATGATGGATGCTTTTGCATCGATCATTTCCAACAACCTGAATGTGGTGATGAAGTTTCTGGCATCCATGACGATCATCATGAGCATTCCCACCATTGTGACCAGTTACTTTGGTATGAATGTCCCCATCCCCGGAGCGACTCATCCCCTTTCGTATATCTGGATTATCGTACTGTTCATGGTTATGTGTGCAGTGACGGTGGTCATCTTCATCAAGCGGGATTGGTTCTAAAATAGTATTGACAGGAGTTAGTATGGTAGTCCAGCCCGAAAAGCTGGACCTTTTTTTCTACATACTTTGAAATGGACCTCTAAAGTGGGAATACCGGTCTGAGTATTTGCGATTCGGCAGCGAAATAAAAATCCCCTCCGTGAAAGAGAGGATCAGTGTGGGCGGAACAGGACTCGAACCTGCGACCACATCGGTGTAAGCGATGTGCTCTAACCAACTGAGCTACCCGCCCGAACGGTTTGTATTATACCGTATTCATGAATTTTGAGTACAATCTACTTAATATATACCCGTATTAAAGGATAACCCATGAGATTTGTGCGCTTCGAGGATAGTGACAACCAGATTCACCAGGGTTGGATCGTCGACGACCAGGTAGGTCTCGTGGATGGCTCCATCTTCGGGGCATTTCAACGCCAGGAAGTATCCATCCCATTGCGCAAGGTCCGTCTCCTACCGCCGGTCATGCCATCCAAGATCGTCTGTGTGGGGCGGAATTATGCCGAGCACGCTCGGGAACAGGGAGCCGACCTGCCCACCGAACCGCTGATCTTCTTCAAGCCGCCTTCGTCGCTGGTTGCACCGGGTGAAGCGATTATCCTACCACCTCAATCGCAACAGGTGGAATATGAAGGCGAACTGGCTGTGGTGATTGGGAAGCGGGCAAAGAATATCACATCAGAGATAGCCAGACAACACATCCTGGGATACACCATCGCCAATGATGTGACTGCCCGCGACCTTCAGCACAAGGATAACCAGTGGACTCGCGCCAAAGGATTTGATACCTTTTGCCCGGTCGGACCCTGGATCGAAACGAGCGTCGATCCATTTGACCTTCTGGTTTCGACCCATGTCAATGGTATTCTCCGGCAGATGAGCTCCACCAAGGATATGATTTTTCCGATTTATGAACTTGCCGCATATATCACTTCCATCATGACCCTTGAACCGGGTGACCTGATTTTGACGGGTACTCCTGCGGGTGTTGGCGGTTTGAAGCATGGAGATAGTGTTCGGATTACGATTGAAGGAATTGGCGAATTGAGCAATCCGGTGATCAATTCCGAGCCAATCCAATGAGTACCAGGTGCAGTATTCAGATCGGTCAATCCTCAGATCGTCTGAAATATTCTTTGGTATAATTACGCTTGCTTTTTATTCATGTACTAGGAGACAATCTATGTCTGGACATTCACACTGGGCAACCATTCGGCGTAAAAAGGGTGCTGCCGATGCAAAAAAAGGTGCCGTTTTTACCCGTCTTGCACGTGAAATCTTGATGGCTGCGCGGGATGGTGGTGGCGATCCCGGCATGAATTTCCGCCTGGCGCTGGCAGTTGACCGCGCTCGGGCATCGAACATGCCGAAAGATAGCATTGACCGCGCGATCAAACGCGGCACAGGCGATGCGAAAGATGGAACAGTGATGGAGCAGGTATTCTACGAAGGATACGCCGCTCATGGTGTTGCAGTCATGATTGAATGCTACACTGAAAATCGTAACCGGACGGTCGCAGAGATTCGCCATATTTTAAGCCGTAGTGGCGGGAGCATGGCTGAAGCCGGGGCGGTCGGTTGGCAATTCAAAAAAGCGGCCTATTTCTCCTTCGGAGCACAGGGTTTGGATCCAGATCATGTCTTTGAGCTGGCAGTGGATGCAGGCGCCGACGATGTCCAGAATGATGGCGAAATTATCGAGATCACTTCCCCAGTGGAGCAATTCAAAATTATCACCGAGAAGCTGCGGGCTGAAAAGATTAATCCTGATGAAGCCGGTTTACGAATGATCGCAACCCAGGAAGTTGAACTGGGGGTTGATCAGGCGATGGCTGTCTTAAAAACCATTGAATCATTGGAAGAGCTGGACGATGTTCAGGATGTCTTCCATAATTTGAAGATGACTGACGAGGTCATAGCAGCCCTTGAAGCTGAATAGGTTTCATGCGCATCCTGGGGATTGATCCTGGCACAGCAACGACCGGATATGGTCTGATAGAGGAAGATGATCAAGGCCAATTAATGGTTGTGGAGTACGGGGTTTTTCTAACTCCAGCCGGAATGCCCGCCCCCGAACGATTATTGAAGGTCTACCAAAAGTTAACCGAATATATCCTTCTCCACCAGCCAGATCTGGCAGCGGTGGAGAAGCTTTTTTTTCAGCGGAATGTCAGCACCGCCATCGCTGTCGGGCAGTCACGGGGTGTGGTTTTACTCGCCTTCGCCCAGGCCGGCATCCCCGTGGCGGAGTATACCCCCAACGAAGTCAAACAGGCTGTGACCGGGTATGGCGCGGCAGATAAACAACAGATCCAACAAATGGTAAAAGTGTTGCTTAATCTGCCTGAAATACCTCGCCCGGATGATGCGGCGGACGCGCTGGCAATCGCTATTTGCCATGCCAGTTTCGCACATTGGATTGGAGCTGCCGGATGATGGATCTAATCACCAGCACTTCCAATCAGAAGATAAAAGAGATCCGGAAACTGCTCGACCGTAAGGAAAGGTCCGCAACCGGGCAATTTCTTGTGGAAGGCTTGCGGATCGTCATTGAAGCGCTGCAACAGAAGATGGTACTAGTTGATCTTGTGGTCGCTCCCGACTTACTCCGAAGTGAAAAGGGGTCGGAGTGGATCCACTCTTTTCGGCAGGAACATCCCGAAAAGGTGATCCAGGTATCGCCAGAAGTCTTTCGTAGTTTTTCTCAAAAAGACGGTCCACAGGGTGTGGCGGCGGTGCTTAGCCAACAATGGATAAATCTTAGGGAAATATCGTGGGATTCCAACGGCTGTTGGGTAGCCCTTGATGCCGTGGCTGACCCCGGAAATCTGGGCACCATCATGAGAACGATTGATGCAGCCGGTGCCAGGGGAGTGATCTTATTGGATCAGTCAACGGACCCTTATGACCCAACCGCAATCCGTGGAAGTATGGGAGCAATTTTATCTGTACCGCACATCAAAACAACCTTTGCTGAATTTGAAACGTGGGTAAAATCAAACCAGGTACCTGTTATCGGTACATCGGATAAAGGGGTACAAAACTATCATTCCATTCGATATCCTAATCCAATGATTCTATTGATGGGCAGCGAACGGCAGGGATTGGATCAACACCATCTGGATTTATGTTCAGAAATTGTTGCGATTCCGATGCGGGGTCGGAGTGATTCGCTTAATCTCTCGGTGGCAACCGGAATCATTCTATATGAGATAGATCATCAACTCCGGACGATCTCCGGTACGGAAGGAAAATCAGTATGATCTCAGTTATTCGTGGAGAAGTGATACATACCGCAACCGATAATCTGATCGTGATGGTAGGCGGGGTTGGTTTGAAGGTATATACAACCCGATCAGTGTGTGATACTGCACAGATCGGGTCGACAGTATATCTGCATACTCACCTGGTAGTCCGGGAAGATGCGCTCACGTTATATGGATTCGATTCTATCGATGGACGAGATTTCTTCGAATTGTTATTGGGGGTCAATGGGATAGGTCCAAGGATTGCACTGGCGATCATATCGACTCTCTCACTGGATGCCATTCGGAGAGCGATTGTAAATGAGCAATCGGATGTCTTCGCCCGTGTATCCGGGGTTGGCAAAAAAACCGCGCAAAAGATACTACTTCATCTACAGGATAAAATTCAACAGGTAAGCGGACTTGAACAGATTGCGATCTTAACAGATGTGGATACCGAATTGATCAGCGCACTCACATCACTCGGGTACAGTGTGGTCGAAAGTCAATCTGCATTGCAGGCTATTCCACGGGATACACCACAAGACCTGGAAACCAGAATTCGAATCGCGTTGCAATACTTTACCCATTGATTTATGCTATCCAACGGGGATGGTCTTCTCCGAATGTTTGTCAGAGCATTCGTTTTGACCTTTTCTTTACAAGCATTGTTCTTTCAGGTATCATAAAACACGACGTTTTATGAAATAAAAAAATTAAACACCCCATTCCCGGCTGATACCGGGGAAATTTATCGGGTTGGAGGATTAATGACTGATCTGATCAAACAAGTCAGCGCGGAAATTCAACAAAAGATCGATGCTTTCCAACCTTCGTATGAGACGCGTGAGGTCGGCACCGTATTGGATGCTGGTGATGGGATCGCCCGGGTATCCGGGTTAACCCATATCCGTTCTCAGGAATTGGTGGAATTTGATAACGGCGTTCAAGGCATCGCATTCAACCTGGAAGCGAATAGCGTCGGTGTCATTATTCTCGGACAATATGACACTATCAACGAAGGTATGCTGATCCATTCGACCGGTCGTATTGCATCAGTCCCTGTTGGGGATGGTTTGATCGGAAGAACTGTTAACGCTCTTGGAGAACCGATTGATGGGAAAGGTCCCATTCAGTTTAGTGGTTATCGCCCTATCGAGAGAATTGCTCCCGGTGTGATTGATCGCCAGGATGTGGATACGCCTGTCCAAACGGGCATTAAAGCGATCGATGCCATGATTCCCATCGGACGAGGTCAGAGGGAATTGATCATTGGCGATCGCCAAACCGGCAAAACTGCTCTGGCTATAGATACCATTATTAACCAGAAGGGGAAGGATCTGATCTGCATATATGTGGCGATAGGTCAGAAAAAAGCGCAGGTCGCACGCACCATCGCACTCCTGGATAGTTATGGGGCAATGGAACATACGATCATCGTTATGGCAGCAGCCGATGAGCCGGCAGCCATGCAGTACATCGCCCCTTATTCCGGTTGCGCAATCGGCGAAGAATTCATGGAATCTGGTCGGGATGCGCTGATTGTCTATGACGATCTCTCCAAACATGCCTGGGCTTATCGTCAGGTCTCCCTGTTATTGCGTCGTCCTCCTGGTCGAGAGGCTTATCCGGGCGATGTGTTTTATCTTCATTCCCGATTACTTGAACGGGCATCCCGAATGGCTCTCAAATATGCCATCGTCGAAAAAGAGTTTTCCGGGAAAAACGCAGATCCTGAAGATTCCCTGAACGGGCAAGTTTTCACAGGACCATTATCGCAGCATCTGGCTGAGCAGGCGCTGAAAGCATTGCCACATCCCGAATCCTACAAGCTCGTTCCGGTGAAAGGTTCGGGCGGTTCGCTTACAGCCTTGCCCATTATTGAGACTCTTCTGGGAGACGTGTCTGCCTATATTCCCACCAACGTCATCTCTATCACCGATGGGCAGCTCTATCTCGAAAGTAACCTGTTCAATGCCGGTATCCGTCCGGCGATCAATGTCGGTATTTCGGTCTCCCGCGTAGGAGGGTCTGCCCAGACCAAAGCCATCAAACAGGTGGCAGCCCGACTGAGGATGGAAATGGCTGCCTATCGCGAACTGGCCGCATTCGCTCAATTCGGTTCCGATCTCGATAAAGTGACCCAATCGCAGTTAAGCCGTGGACAGCGTCTGCAAGAAATCCTCAAACAACCCCAATACACACCTTATTCCCTGGCAAATCAGGTTATGTCTCTATTCTCGGCTACCAACGGTTTCGCGGACGGGATCCCGGTAGATAAAATTAGAGCCTGGGAGACCGCGCTTCTCCGTTTTATGGAACTAACCTATCCTGAAATTGTGAAAGATATACTAGATAAGAAACAAATTACATCAGAGAACGAAGCGAAATTGCGTCAGGCTATAACAACATTCAACTCTTCGTGGCAAGCGTAAGGTAGATGGGATAAACAGAGATGCCATCAGCCCGTGAAATGAGGCTCCGTATCAGGAGCATTAAGAATATCGCCCAGGTAACCCGGGCTTTGCAGGCTGTTAGCGCAAGCAAAGTGCGAAAAGCGGTGCAGGCTGTTTCGGTCACCCGTCCGTATGCTGAGCAATCGTGGAAGATACTTACTCATCTGGCTGCGCAGCCTGGACACAATTCCCTTCATCCACTGCTAAATCCACACCCGAAAGTGGAAAAAATACTGGTGGTCATGGTTAGCAGCGATCGCGGATTGGCAGGTGCGTATAACTCGAACATCCTTAGGCATACTCTGCTCACTTTCCGTGAGTATCCACAGGTTGTAGATTTCCTCGCCGTCGGTAAAAAGGGTCGGGATTTACTTCTTCGCAGAGGTAAAAAGGTAATAGCCGAATTTTCCAATCTAAGCCCAGCTCCTACTTTTCGGGATATATCACCTATTGGAAGATTATTGGTCGATTCTTTCCTAAAAAATGAATATGACGAGATCTATCTTTCATTCACCGATTTCTACAACATGGTCAAGCAAATCCCAGAGATAAAGAAATTATTGCCGTTGGAAGTAGACAAGCATGATCAGATCCATCAGTTTGAAGTGAAAACAACCTCGGCTGTCTACACCTACGAACCAGATCAATTGGAGTTATTAGATCAGCTCATTCCACGCTTCACCGGCTTGCAAGTCTATCAGGCTATTCTTGAATCGATTGCCAGTGAACATGCAGCCCGCATGGTTGCCATGCGTAATGCGACAGATAACGCTTTGGAATTGAGCGAAATTTTATCCTTAGAATATAACAAAGCTCGTCAGCAAAGTATCACGAATGATATGTTGGATATTGCTGGCGGTGCTGAAGCCCTATCTAAAGCAACACAAGTATCGGATTGACCTGAGAGTATTTGGAGGATTATTTTTATGGAAAAGATGAATGGAACAGTGGTGCAAATCCTTGGTGGTGTGGTTGATGTTGAATTTTCCGAATCCTCCTTACCGGATATGTTCGAAGCGCTTGAAATACCCGTTGAAGGGAAGAAACCTGTCGTTTTGGAAGTGGAAAAAGATATGGGTAAACGGGTTGTCCGTTGTGTGGCGATGGATACTACCGATGGATTACAGCGCGGAATGAAAGTCAACCGTACCGGTATGCCCATAACTGTTCCGGTTGGACCGAATACTCTTGGTCGCATCTTCAATGTTCTGGGCAGACCCGTAGACAATAAAGGGGATGTGGAAACAGATCTAAAGTATCCCATCCACCGGTTGGCACCAAAATTCGAAGACCAATCAACGAAAGTGGACGTCTTTGAAACTGGTCTAAAAGTGATTGATCTGATCGCCCCATTTACCAAAGGTGGTAAGACCGGGATCTTTGGCGGCGCAGGTGTCGGAAAAACCGTGATCATAATGGAATTGATTCGGTCGATTGCCACTGTCCACCAGGGCAATTCAGTTTTCGCCGGCGTGGGTGAACGCACCCGCGAAGGGACGCAGTTGTATCGCGAAATGGTGGAATCAGGCGTTATGAAAGATACAGTCATGGTGTTCGGACAGATGAACGAACCTCCTGGCGTCCGCTTACGGGTGGCATTGACCGCCCTTGCCATGGCAGAATATTTCCGCGACCAGGGAAAAGACGTTTTGCTTTTTGTTGATAACATATTCCGTTTTACCATGTCCGGCTCCGAAGTATCCGCGTTATTGGGACGTATGCCATCGGCGGTTGGCTACCAACCGACCCTGGCGACCGAAATGGGCGAATTGCAGGAACGGATCACATCCACAAGGACAGGCTCGATCACATCGATGCAGGCGGTCTATGTCCCGGCAGATGATTATTCAGACCCGGCTCCGGTGGCGACCTTCACCCATCTCGATGCGACCATCGCTCTTGAAAGATCGATCGTAGAAAAAGGAATCTACCCGGCTGTCGACCCATTGGCATCCACCAGTCGAATTCTCGACCCGCACGTTGTTGGGGATGAGCATTACCAGACCGCCCGCGAAGTACAACGAATTTTGCAGCGGTATAAAGACCTGCAGGATATAATTGCCATTTTGGGCTTTGACGAATTGAGCGAGGACGATAAAGTGATCGTCTCGCGGGCTCGTAAGATCGAACGCTTCTTCTCCCAACCCATGGCGGTAGCTGAACAGTTTACTGGTATTCCGGGTGCCTATGTTTCGATCCGCGATACGGTTCGGGGATTCCGTGAAATTTTGGATGGAAAACACGATGACCTCCCGGAACAGGCATTTCTGATGGTTGGAACGATTGAAGATGCCATTCAAAAGGCGAAAACAATGACCCAGGCGTAAGCCTGAAGGTTGCCTGATGCCGATACATGTAGATATCACTTCTCAGGATCGATGTGTGTTTTCCGGTGATGCGGATATGGTTGTCGTCCCAGGTGCAGCCGGCGAAATGGGTATTCTGCCTCACCATTCTCCCCTGCTATCCACTTTGAAAATGGGTGTTGTGACGGTCAAGACCAAAGAAGGTGAGCAGGTATTTACGGTTGCCGGTGGAATTGTCGAAGTCCAGCCAGATTCAGTTATCATCCTCGCGGATGCGGCAGAAAACATTCTTGAGATCGATATCCAGAGAGCCGATGCAGCCCGCCAAAGGGCAGAAGAATTACTTTCAAATGTTACCCCACAGGATACCGATACTTACCTGGCACTTCAGGCTGCGCTACGAAGATCCAACCTGCGTTTGAATACGGTCAAAAAGTATAAGAAATCCCAGCAGTAGTATTTTTTTTAGAATTTAATCTATGGGTTCGGAGAGGACGGATCTCTGATCCCATAGCTATTTTTATATCACGGGTATAATTAATCGGAGAGGTACACTGTATGGCATTCTTATCGAGAGAAATCGGGATCGATCTTGGCACGTTGAACACGCTGGTCGCTGAAGGTAACCAGATATTAATTCAAGAGCCAACGGTTGTCGCCATACTCGTAGAGGAACAAAAGATGGTTGAATGGGGGAAAGCCGCCAAAGATATGTTTGGCCGGGTTCCCGAATCGATCGAAGTCATGCGCCCCTTGCATAATGGGGTCATTGCTGACTTTGAAATTACCGAGAATCTCCTCAAAGACATTTTGCAAAGAGTATCCGGTCCTATGCGGGTATTCAAACCGACGGTCATGATCACGGTGCCATACGGTATTACCAGCGTGGAATTGCGTGCCGTCCATGAAGCCTGTCTGGGTGCAGGAGCCCGTGAAGTCGCATTAATCTGGCAGCCTCTATCGGCAGCCATCGGAATTGACTTGCCAATTAATACCCCATCAGGCAATATGATCGTCTCTTTAGGCGGAGGAACAACCCAAGCTGCTGTGTTGGCTATGAATGGGATCGTATCCGCTGAGACACTTCGAGGTGGTGGATTGCATTTAGACGAAGCGATCATATCCTATCTGCGAAAAAAATATGGTTTGATCATAGGTCAGCCAACTGCAGAGCAGTTGAAAATTAAAATAGGTTCTGCGATCCCTATTCCGAATCAGCCTTCCATGGAAATTCAAGGTCAGGATCAGGTTACCGGATTACCCCGCCCACTGGAAGTCAAGAACGAAGACCTGGTGGAAGCATTAGAAGAGCCATTACGGGAAATTACCCTCAGCGTCAAACATGTCCTTGAAAAAACCCCTCCCGAGTTACTCTCCGATATCATCGACCGCGGAGTAGCTCTCTGCGGTGGTGGGGCATTATTGAGGGGAATCGATAAGCATCTGACAAAAGTACTGGGAATTCCAGCATACCTGGTTGATAATCCAATTACATGTACAGTAGAAGGGGCGGCGAAAGGTCTTGCGATGTATGAACAGATAAAGAGAAACCTTCCCCCTGTATAAAATGACAAATCTTGCTGATCATCCTGCTTCAGCGAATATCCGATTGGGGAAAGAACTAGCCCGGTTTCAGCAAAGAATCCCGATATCGTGGTGGGCGTTATTATTCCTATCGATCCTGGGATTTATTCTGGTTGTCTTCCTACTGAATAATCAGGTATATAACACAGGGCTTCAGCATGGTCAGGCAGCCGCATTGCGGGTATTTTCCCAAACAGTTTGGATACCTATCGCATTTTTTATTCTTATACTTATCAGCCTGATTGGTTTGATACTATATCCCCGCAGGACGGTCGTAATTCGGGAATTAGGCTTTGAACTAACACAACCGAGAAGAGATCGTGTCCTCACCTGGGAAGAGATCACGGGTCTCCTTATTGATTACCGATGGGTGTGGATATTATTCTTCCCAGTGAAAAGGCAACAAATAACCCTCCAGGTCTATAACAAAGAGAGTTTTCATTTTGACGAGCATTTGCATAACCTGGATGGCTTTAAAGATATTGTGGAAAAGCAGATCTATCCTGTGATATATAAAAGGATGATCACAGGTCTGGAAGTAAAGGCGGTTCTTCACTTTGGCAAGATACAGATCTACCCGGAAAGTGGGATCAAATTCTGCGGGAAGGCTATTCAATGGGAGAAGATCTCGTCCCTTGATGTCGCTGAAGGTAATCTAAAAATGAAGTATTACGCGGATGGGCATATCAAAGAAATATTGAAAGTACGGGTGGCAGAGATCCCGAATGTCCCAATCCTATTACAGGTAACCAACGAAATTCTTACCCGGATGCGAGACACCTCATAAGAATTGCTCCTTAATAGAGATTTATTAAACAAATAGCGCCCCTGCGGCGGCTCGAACGCCGGTTTCCACCTTCGGAGGGTGGCGCCTTGTCCACTAGGCTACAGGGGCAACAGCGCTATTCTACCATACAAACAAATTAATATTATTCCGTTCCAATTCTCTTTCCTATTCCAATTTTACTTGATACACTATTGATCATGCGTTTCAAGGCTGATCTCACCCTTCTGTTTGCAGCCCTCGTCTGGGGATTGGGTTTTATATTCCAGCGAACGGCGGCGGTTGAAGTAGGAGCGCTCATTTTTAATGCTGCGCGCTGGCTCCTGGGAGCTTTGATCATGCTCCCATTTTTACGGTTTCGAATCCCCCTGAATAAGATCTCGTTACGGTGGACTCTTTTAGGTGGGTCCTTATTATTCCTCGCGAGTTGGCTGCAACAAGCCGGTTTGGAAACGACCACAGCCGGCAACGCTGGTTTTATCACTGGCATCTATGTTGTATTGATCCCCATATTATTATCACTGTTTTGGAAGGAAAGAATTCCCCGCCTGATCTGGCTGGCTGTGATCATAACCGTGGTAGGAATTTATTTCCTCAGTACAGGCGGGCCGTTAAAGCTCAATGGGGGTGACCTGCTCGAATTGATCGGGGCATTTGTCTGGGCGCTGCATGTGATTATTACTGGGAGAGCGGTGAAGAATACCCCATTTCTTTCTTTTGCGGTGGGTCAGTATATCGTTTGTGGTGTATTGAATCTGTTCTTTGGTCTGATATTCCAGGCGGATTCTATCCCCGGATTGCTTCCCAACTGGATTGCGATCCTATATCTGGCTGCAATCTCAACTGGGGTCGGGTTCACATTGCAGGCTTATGGTCAGCAACATGCCCCACCTGCTGATGCTGCGATCATCATGAGTATGGAAGCGGTTTTCTCCGGGCTCTTTGGTTGGATATTTCTCAAGGAAAACCTTACATTACTACAACTTACCGGCTGCATATTGATCATGGCAGCGATCATTTTCTCCCAGGTACTCATTGTCCGACTGAATCACCGGATCAATTCGGAACTTCTTCCTCATTGACCTTATCTCTACGATAATTCAAGCAAGGTTCTTTCTACAAGGCAACCGAGCGGATCAATATGAATCAAATCAAGGACTTCATCCACCCGCCCTGTGTGATTTTCACCGGCAGCTAGATGTACCTGAAGTATAGGATTTCCCTGATTGGTTTCTTTCAGCAGCTCATAATCAATAAGAAAAGGACGGACATTTACGGGTTTATTCTTGCGTTCAACGACGATCTCTTCCTGGCTAAATACATCCATCAGTTTTTGCCCCAGATCATCCGAATCCTTGTCTGGAATCTGGATCCGATACCTCGCCCCACTGACAAGGATCTGAATTGGGGGAGCAGAAAGATCGATTTCCTCGAGCTGTCGAATCACAATTCCGGGATGTCCATGAAGAATTAACCTGGTGCGAATGTCTTCCAATGTCAATGCATCCTCGAACCAGCACTCCATCAGCTCGTTCAATCCTGTATACCCGAGAGATAAGGCAGCCGCGAGATGAATTTTGGGTTGCGGGTGGAATCCCTGACTATAAACGACTTGAATGCCTGCACGTCGGAAAGTTCGAATCCACAGGTGATGGAGATCCAGATGTCCGATGAATCGCAGACTGTCTGTCTTGGAGAAAGTGATGCGAACTCGGATCATGCAGTCACCTTACCCTCAGGGAGTGCAACAGGGGGGCATCGCCAGGTATCCATCCAGGTGGATTGGTAATTGGTCATGATTCCGCAGGAATAACATTGATCGCGACAATCATCCCTGGTTTTACCTTCTTTACTCCAGGCAGCTTCCTGCTTCAAATAATTCAACCTGACTCCTGCGTCTATATGGCTCCAGGGTAGTATCTCAGCCATATCTCGTTCCCGAAGGCTGTAAAATTGCGGGTCGAGTCCATTTTGAGCGAACGCGTCTAACCAGAGGTCAAAACGAAAAGACTCTTGCCAGCCATCAAATTTTGCTCCATTCTTCCATGCGGTATAGATGACATTTCCAAGCCTGCGATCCCCCCGGGTGAGCCAGGCTTCCATTTGGGTGTCTTTCGGGTCGGTCCATGTAAGCTTGATATTTGGATTCCGTAAATCTCGCCGCAAGAGATCCTGCTTTTGAGTGACCTGGTCTGATTCATCACATGCCGCCCATTGGAAGGGTGTGTGTGGTTTCGGGACGAAAGTGCTTACCCCGGCATGGACCTTAGCCTTATTCCCGATGATCGATCGACCGAGGCGGAGCACCTCCCAACAGAGATCGGCAATTGCCCGGACGTCTTCAATTGTCTCTGAGGGATGCCCGATCATGAAATAGAGTTTGATCGATGTCCATCCCCGGCTGTAAATGGCTCTGGCAGTCTCAAGTAATTGTTCGTTGCTGACCGGTTTGTTGATGATCTTCCGCATTCGTTCAGATGCCGCTTCCGGGGCAAGTGTGAAACCACCAACTCTGGATCCTTTCATCTGATCCATCAACTCAACCGAAAATGATTCAATTCGTAGGGAAGGGAGAGAGATAATTAGGTGTCTACTTTCGAAACGGGTCGCAATTTCCTTGATCAATTCATTGATGTGCGTATAGTCAGAAGAGCTGAGGGAAAGTAGGACAATCTCTTCATGACCGGTGTTCGCGATCCCTTCTTCTATGGCGTTGACGATCATCTCGACACTGCGCTCCCGCACTGGTCGCATGATCATACCCGCATGACAGAATCGGCATCCACGGGTACAACCCCGCATTATTTCTATGGCAACCCGGTCGTGGATCACTGCGATGTTCGGTACCAACATGCGGGTGGTCGGTTCCGGTAATTCGGCGACAAGTCGTTTGTGTATCCGTTTCGGAACATCCGCTGAGATCGGCACGATCCCTTTGACGGTCCCATCTGCTTGATATGTAACCTCATAAAGGGATGGCACATACACACCATCAACTTTTGCCAGGGCGAGTAACAATGCCGTTCGGTCAAACCCGCTTTTTTTCCACAATGCGATCGTATCTATCACCTCGTGGATGACTTCTTCACCTTCTCCAATGACAAAGGCGTCGATGAAATCGGACATGGGTTCAGGGTTAAAACAGGAATGTCCACCCGCGATGATCAATGGATCGGTTATAGTTCGGTCTTTGCGGAAGATTGGGATTTGTGCCAGATCAAGGATATTTAGTACATTTGTGAAGAGCATTTCATACGGTAAAGAAAAACCGATCACATCGAATTGATTGATAGGGGTCTTACTTTCCAACGAATAAAGGGGAACCTGATTCTCACGCATCTGTTGTTCCATATCCAGCCAGGGGGCATAGGCACGCTCGGCGAGGGCATCGGTGCGTTGATTTACCAGGTCATAGAGGATCGACATCCCCAGGTTGGGGACCCCGATATCGTATATCTCCGGGAATACCAGTGCGAGATGAATATCTACGCTTTCCCATGGCTTAATAACCTGATTTAATTCGCCGCCGGTATACCGGCCAGGTTTTTGAACTTTCGGCAATATTCGGTTCAATATTGTTTGGATCGTATCTTTCGTACCTAATTCTGATCTCAATCTACTACCTATAAGAGTCCTTTATATGTTCCACCATCCACACTAAGCATGACACCAGTAAGGTAGGATGCTGCAGGAGAGAGTATAAACACAGCTGAATGGGCAAATTCTTCCGGTTCAGCCATTCTCCCTAATGGTGCTTCATTTCGTTGTTTGGTCATTTCTTCCTCAAAGGAAGTATGGTTAGTTTCTGCCCGTGAGCGGATCAATTGTACTGATCTTTCCGTGCTAGTCCAGGAAGGTAAAATCGAGTTGACCCGTATTTTCTTTTCCGCCAGTTCTAGAGCCAGAGATTTCGTCAATCCTAACACACCCGCTCTTAGTGTGTTCGAGAGTATCAAATTGGGTATGGGTTGCTTTGCGGAAACGGATGTCACGGTTAGAATGCTCGCAATTTTCGATTGCAATAAATAGGGTAGAGCTTCCCCGATCAATCGAACATGACTCATCAAACATAAATTGACCGCTTGTGACCAATCTTCTTCAGTGAGGCTGTCAAATTTTCCTGTATTCGGTCCACCTGTATTCGTCACCAGGAGATCAAGACCTCCTAATATGGATGCTGATTGAGTGACGATTTGCCCCGGGATATTTTTTTGGCTCAGATCTCCGGCAAGTGATCCGGCAGGTCTCAAACCCTCCGCTGATAATTGGCTCACAGCCTTTTGCAGATTGCTTTCCTCGCGGCTGTTGATAACAACCGATGCGCCTTCTTGAAGAAGCGTCCTGGCTACAGCCAAACCAAGTCCTTTGCTTGCGCCAGTCACCAATGCTTTGCTGCCTTTTAATCCCAGGTCCATTTGCAATCCCTCACTGAATTATTTCAATCTGAGTGTCTTGAATCAGTAGATCTTTATTATGGTCAGCAATCCAGCGCTCAATGTCACTAAAAGTTGCCTGGATAATTGGGCTGCTGTTACTGACCAACGCCAATGCGATCAACGCGCTTTGGTGGATATCATGCAGGTCAATTTCGGCAACACTGATATTAAACACTCGCCTGAGTCGTTCTTGGAGAGGTTTAATTATGGAACGCTTCTCCTTCAAGGACGAACATCCCGGGAGATAGAGTTGGATCTTGAGCACTCCAATATGCATCGTATCCTCAAATTTTGATTGATTATATCTCATTCGGGCTCCTACCTTGCTATTCATTCTTCGCACGGGTACAATCTCATTGGTTCAGCAAAGGACAAGATATGGATCTCGATGAAAGATACCAATCCGCTTTGGATTACATTTACAGCTTTGTCGATTACAGCCTGACAAAACAGTTGACTTATTCACCGGAAAAATTTAATCTTGACCGGATGGTACTAATTTTAAACAAGTTGAACAATCCTCATAACACTTTTCCTTCGATCCACATCACCGGCACCAAGGGAAAAGGATCTGTCTCTGCATACCTTGCCAGCATTTTACGCGAATCAGGGTATCGAGTTGGGCTGTTCACGTCACCCCATTTGATTGATTACACGGAACGGATCCAGATCAATGGGAAGCCAATAACCCATGAAGAATTTGTAGAGAATCTCGAATCTCTTAAACCTGTAATTTCTCAAGTGCCCGAAATAACCACTTTTGAAATCACAACTGTGCTGGCAATGGTGATTTTCGCAAAGCGGAAAGTGGAACTCGCAATATTTGAGGTTGGACTCGGTGGACGACTGGATGCCACCAATGTTATTGATCCGGTCGTATCGGTGATCACTACCATTTCGTATGATCATCAGGCTGTTCTTGGCAACACCCTTACTCAGATCGCCGGGGAAAAAGCAGGGATCATCAAACCTGATACACCGGTAATTTCAGCCAATCAGACCGGGGAAGCTCTCGATGAGATCATCCGGGTCGCTGGTGAAAAATCTGCCCCGATGAAGATCGTCAGTCGAGATATCTTTTATGCTCCGAAAGAGCACTCACTGGATGGACAAACCTTCTGGCTTTGGTCTCCTGAACAACAGACCAAAATGGATCTATTCCTTGAAAATGGACCGGAGGCAGACTGGAAGCCGGATACGTATCACGTCCCATTACTTGGCGCTCATCAGTTGGAAAATGCTGCTACGGCATACCTGACCATTCAACAAGTGAAAGAGGCTGGTTTCCAAGTACCTGATGAGGCAATAAGGCAGGGATTCAAGAATGTTGTTTGGCAATGCCGGTTCGAGGTGGTTTCTAGATCCCCGATCATTGTCCTGGATTCTGCCCATAATCGCGATTCAGCCCAGAAGCTGAGAATTACGTTGGACGATTATTTACCGGGCAAGGAAATCGTTTTGTTATTTGGCGCTTCCGAAGATAAAGATGTGAAGGGTATGCTTACGGATCTACTCCCCAGAGTGGATCAGATAATTGCCACCCAGACCACCCATCCTCGCGCAATGGAAGCTTCATCCATAGTACAATTAGTCCACCAGATGGGGAAACCAGCAAGAGCTGTGATACCTTTTGAAATAGCCTATCATCAAGCGGTGGACATGGCTTCTGCAGGTCGAGTGCTCCTTGTAACCGGCAGTATATTTATGGCTGCGGCTGCGAGAGAGGTCTGGATGAAAACATCTGGATATCAAATAAGGAATAATGATGCGAACTAATCAATGGTCAGGTCAACCTGATGAAGAAGAGCTGGATTTTAACGAGGCATTGCACCAGCGAACCGAAGAGCTGTACCAGATCAAGAATGCCAAACCGAACCGCAATGGGATAATTACCCTGGCGGTTTTACCTCTACGCGACCTGGTCATCTTTCCTCACATGGTCTCACCGGTCTTTATTGTGCCCGGGAACACAATGACTGCAGTGAAGTTTGCCCAGGAAAAAGAGTTGACCATGATCGGACTCGTCCAGACCGATCCGGATATTGAACTGCCAACCGCAAGTGATTTTCTGCCCGTCGGTGTGGAATTAGCAGTAGGTCGTCTGCTCTCCATGCCAGACGGGAGCAGTTCAGCCCTGGTGCAGGGACGCCGCAGAGTGGAGCTTGTAGAATTCATTCAGCTCGATCCCTTCATCATTGCCAAAGTCAGAGTCATCGAAGAATTGAAAAATGCTGACAAACCAACCACCGCTCTGATGCGAACCGCCCGCGACCTTTTTGAACGATGTGTTCAATTAGACCGGACTCTCCCAGAGGAAGCGCATTTATTCGCGATGAATATCAGCGAACCGGGTTGGTTATCGGATATGATCGCGACCTCCCTTTCTCTGGAATTTGGAGTACGGCAGGATCTGCTCCAGGTGATCTACCCCGATGAGCGCCTTCGAAAGATCAATCACCTCCTGGCCGAAGAATTGGATGTATTGCAATTGGAAGACGAGATCCAAAATAAAGTCCAAAGTGAAGTGGATCGCAGCCAACGCGAGTTCTATCTCCGCGAGCAAATGAAAGCCATTCAGACTGAATTGGGCGAAGGGGATATCTGGCAGCGGGAGATTCAGGAAGTTCGGGTCAAAATCGATGAAGCACATCTCCCTAAAGAAGTTCATGCACAAGCCCAAAAAGAGATTGAAAGACTCACCCAAATGCCGGCGATGGCGCCGGAAGTCGGAATCATCCGAACCTACCTGGATTGGATACTCGACCTTCCCTGGACGAGTCTGACGGATGATAACCTGGATGTGAAACATGCGGCGAAAGTTTTGGAAGATAACCATTATGGTCTGGCGCGAGCCAAAGATCGGATCTTGGAATATATTGCTGTTCGAAGTCTTCAGCCCAAGCGGATGCGGCAACCGATCCTTTGCTTTATAGGACCTCCAGGCACCGGAAAAACTTCACTGGGACGGTCCATCGCAGAAGCCTTGGGGAGAAAATTCGTTCGCTTGTCTCTGGGTGGGATGCGTGATGAAGCAGAGATTCGCGGCCATCGGCGGACATATATCGGCGCGATGCCCGGTCGAATTCTACAAACGATGAGGCGGGCAGGATCGCTCAATCCATTGTTTATGCTGGATGAGATCGATAAATTGGGAACAGATTTTCGAGGCGACCCCGCTGCTGCTCTGCTTGAAGTGCTCGACCCGGAACAAAACAATGCCTTTTCAGATCACTATCTGGAATTGGCTTATGATCTTTCCAAGGTAATGTTCATTACCACCGCGAATTCTTTGGCATCCATTCCTCCGGCTTTGCTCGATAGAATGGAAGTGATCGAATTCCCCGGCTATATCGAAGAAGAAAAGCTCGAGATCACACACCGATTCTTGTTGCCAAGGCAGGAAGAGGAAAGTGGATTGGAACATGGTGAAGTGATATTACAGGACCAGGCGATCCGGCGAATTATTCGGGAATACACATACGAAGCAGGTGTTCGTAATTTGGAACGCGAGATCGGACGAGTTTTCCGCAAGATGGCGCGTCTGAAATCTGAGAAGAAACGTTACCCTAAACAAATTACTGGACCATCCATCGATAAATATCTCGGTCCTACCCAATTCTTTGAGACAGAAGCTGAGAAACAGGATGAAATTGGTGTGGCAACCGCTATGGCATGGACGGAATCTGGCGGAGAGATCATGCCGGTGGAGGTTTTGATTTTCGAGGGCAAAGGTGGTTTGCAAATTACCGGACAGGTGGGTGATGTAATGCAAGAATCCGGACAAGCTGCGTTATCCTATTTGAAATCGAAAGCTCGAGATCTAAAAATTAACCCGATCCTGTTTGAACGACTGGATGTGCACGTCCATATCCCGGAAGGCGCAATCCCCAAAGATGGTCCATCTGCCGGCATCACGTTGGCAACGGCAATGATATCTGCTTTTACGCGCCGCGAGGTCCATAAGACCGTCGCAATGACTGGCGAGATCACCCTACGGGGCAGGGTACTTCCAGTGGGTGGTATTCGGGAGAAAGTCCTGGCTGCACATCGAGCAAATATTAAGAGAATCATCATTCCCGAAAGAAATATTAAAGATCTGCAGGATATCCCTAAAAAGGCTCGCCAGGATCTGGAAATTATCCCTGTCACACACATGGATGAAGTGATCAAAGTTGCTCTACATGAAAAGGCAACCAGGCCAATTCAAATTACAGCCAGAAAACCGAGGGCAAGCAAGAAAAAAGATGCCCTGCCACCAGCGGCTGAATCAAATTAAACCAACAAACCCCTCCTTCGGAGGGGTTTGTTATAAGCAAAGAGTAGTTTATGGATTTTGAGCGGCTGTGCGGTTGCGATGTTCGGCTTGCAATGCTTTGATGCCATTCCGTACCTGACTTAGATTACGATCCATTTCCATCTCAAGGCGAGTAAGAGTTCTCGACTACATATTCATCGGCTTCCTTGCGAGCAGCGTCTGCTTCGCGTTGGGCTTGCCCGATGATGTCATCGGCTTGTTTTCGTGCGGAATCGGAGATTGAATCCTTGGAGATCAGTTGTTCACCCTTGTCTCTTGCAAGAGCAATGGTTCGATTCGCTTCTTCTTGTGCTTGAGCGAGGATTCGGTCACGCTGAACCAATACCTGTTGTGCTTTCTTCACTTCTTCCGGGATGGACACCCGCATCTGGTCGATGATATCCAAAAACCGGTCTTCATCAATGACCACGCTGTGAGTTAGCGGGATACCACGACTTTCATTGAATAATTCTTCCAAACGGTCGATCAGATGTTGAATATCCATAGAGAATCCTCCTTCGATGCGCTAACATATCTGTTGCAATTAATGGACCAGAAAAATTCAAGACAGATTATTTTTGCCTAGTCCCGAAGGGCTGTTAAAGGGACCACAGTTTGGTCTTTTCCTAACTCCAGGAATTTCTGCCCCATAGCTTTTGTTACAAAAGGCGGAACCATGCTGGATATATCTCCTCCCAGGGAGGCGATTTCTCGAACGGTCGTCGAAGAAAGGAAGGTGTGTTCATCGCTGGTGATCAAAGCGACGACTTCGATATCGGGCGCCAGGCGATGATTTGCCAGCGCCATTCTGAATTCATGTTCGAAATCACTGAACACACGCAATCCGCGCACGATTGTCTGGGCGCCAATGGATCGGCAAAAACTCACCGTCAAACCGCTATAACCCATGACGGTTATCTTTTTCTCCTTTGCAAACGCTGTCCGGACGAAACTCAATCGTTCTTCTGGCGAGAAAAGGAGATTTTTTAGCGGCCTATCAAAAACGGCAACCACAACCTCATCAAATAGACGGCTTGCCCGTAGAGCAATATCAATGTGTCCGTAATGGATCGGATCGAATGTTCCGGGAAACACTGCTTTTACCATGGCTTAGCTGATATCTCCTTTCCCAACCTTCCAGAACCTTTGAAGGGTTTGGGCTAATGCAGCGTATTTGGGAAGATCTATCTCAGGGTCTTCTTCGAATAATTGCTGAGCGGCTTCCCTTGCCTTCTCTATCAATCTGACATCGGTTAAGGACGCCAGACGTAAATCCGAAAAACCTGCCTGTCGGGTTCCGAGAAAATCGCCAGGACCTCGCTGCTCCAGGTCTTTTTCTGCGAGGATAAAACCATCATTTGTTTCGGTCATTGCTTTTAATCGTTCGTTGTCCGCTGCGTTTTCGGTCTCAGGGATCAGGATGCAGTAGGATTTGTGCTCGCCGCGGCCTACCCGGCCACGGAACTGGTGTAATTGCGCCAGACCAAACCGATTGGCACCTTCTACGAGCATGATCGTCGCATTTGGAATGTCCACACCAACCTCAACCACGGAAGTGGATACTAGAATATCCAACTCATGATTTCTGAATTGGTCCATTACCCTGTCTTTTTCATCCTGTTTTAGCCTGCCGTGTAATAAACCAAGGCGATAATGCCGGAACACATCTTTTTGGAGCCGGGCGCACTCTTCCACAGCGGCTTTGGCTTCATCGTTATCACCCTGTTCAACCAGCGGATAGATGATAAATGCCTGTCTACCGGAATCCACCTGGGATTCGATCCGCAAGTAAGCAGTTTCGCGTTCTCTTGGATAAAGAACCTGGGTATCAATATTCTGACGTCCGGCGGGGAATTCATCCATAACGGAGAGGTCTAGATCACCATAGACGGTTAATGCCAGAGACCGTGGGATCGGGGTGGCGGTCATAACCAATAGATGTGGGTTTGTACCTTTAGCGCGTAATAAAGCTCGCTGTTCCACTCCGAATCGATGTTGCTCGTCTACGACAACCATCTGGAGGTTTTGAAAAACCAATGGATCCTCAATTAAGGCATGGGTACCTATGAGGAGTTTAATTGTCCCGTTAGCCAGACCTGCCCGAATGGCTTCTTTCTCAGCCGATTTAGTATCCCCGATCAAAAGTCGAATCTCTTCAGGTCTAAGAATTGGATTCGGTTTTTCTTCACCGGACAGTAGACGGCTGATGCTGCGATAATGTTGTTCTGCCAGAATACTGGTTGGTGCCATCAAAGCCGCCTGTCCGTTGTTCGTCAAGATCATCGACATAGCCAGCGCCGCAACGACCGTTTTACCAGAACCAACATCTCCTTGAAGCAGACGATTCATAGGCTGCCCGGTTGCCAGATCTTCCCGAATTTCTGAGAGGACTTTCTGTTGTGCCCCTGTCAGGTCGTATGGCAATCGTTCCAACCAGGTTTTCCATTGTTCATCAGGGGTAGAAAACGTAGTTGCAGTTGCATTTTTCCAGGCACGTTTTTGTTTCAATACGCCCAATTGCAAAAGGAAGATTTCATCAAATGCCAACCGTTTCCGAGCTGAGCTAAGTGTATCGTGTCCGGTTGGGAAGTGGATCTCTTTGAGCGCGGTTCCCAGGTCAGGTAGATGATAGCCAGATCGGATCTGATCTGGAAGAAAATCATCAATTTGATTTGCCCAGTATTGAACGGTTTGGTATTGAAGGCGGCGTAACCATTTTTGGGTAATGCTGGAGGTGAGTGAATAGACCGGAACAATTCGATTGGTATGTAATTGCTCCTGTTCCAGTTGCTCCCACTCCGGGCTGTTCATCATTAATCTGCCCAGGTATTGATCCACTCTACCGGAAACGACAACCTGCATGCCGGGTTTTAGGCGGTTGGCAATCCAGATCTGATTGAACCAGGTTAATCGGACAGCTCCAGTACCATCGGTCAGTATCGCTTCAATAATATGAGAACTTCCGCCTTTGATTGGACGGGTGGTTACAGTGGTGATCGCTCCAATGATGGTGACTTCTTCACCATAGAAGAGTTGATTGATGGGTTTAAGCTGCGAATAATCATCATAACGGCGGGGAAAGTAGTAAAGCAGGTCTTCCAACGTGTATAATCCCAGACCGGCGAGTGTTTCAGCGTGTTTTGCGCCTATTCCCTGCACAACAGTAAGGGGTGCGTTCAGACCTGTTCTTGGTGTGTTTTGATCGGTTCTTGAAGCTGTCCTGGCGGGAGATGGATTAGTGACGGATTGTGATTTCGGCTTTTCAATCCCCTGTTTGTTTAATCCTGAGAGTTCCTTCGGTGCCTTTTCAACCGGGAGCGCAGGCGAATTTCCCTGGTCACCACTGGTTAGTTCCTGCCATAGGGTCTTGATGGTCTGAGCTCTTTCTTCCGAATTTAGGGTATATTCCGCGATTAATTCCCGGGTTTTGATTATTAGCTCTTCCGGGATTTTCTCTACTCTGGCTTCAGTCTCCCAAATTGGCAATACGCGTTCGAGACCGCCAACAACAGCACGATTATCATAACCGCGCTCAATTTCAAGTTTTAAAAATTTAAGGATCTTTTCTATCGATGGCTGCATAGCATCCATTTTACCTTAAACCTATTAATCGGTATCCACCGATCGGTCTAGTAAATTTCGTAATGGAAATTAAGATAAGGTCAAAAAAAGTTGAAAAATCAGAATAAATTATGAATAATAATGTTGGAAAAATCGCTATAATTCGCCGAATTCAATTGAGACCAGGCTTTTCCATCGCGAATATCCCCACACTGCGAGGACCAAATAGAGCAGCGATCACAGGATTGATACTGTGTTCACTGAATGGAGTTTTTGGAAAATTGATACTGGCGTGTTCCTTCAGACTTCTGGCTTCTTGAAGGGTAGGTGGGACGCTTTGCATGATGGCTATGTAGTCCAGATCGCTGAATTCATCCAGGAATTCCTGGAAATTATCAAGAAGATTTCTATAGTTTTTTACCTTTTCAATCGAAACCAATTTTCCTTCTTCGAAAGAAAATACTGGCAGAATGGACAACATCTCACCCACAACCGCTTGCGGATAACCGATCAGTTCAGTTCCTCGAAGATATGTAAGATTCGGCAGGCATACCTGTGAATATATGTGCGGAATCTGCCCGCGAATTCGATATTCTATTTCCGCTGGATCAATACCTTTTGCAGCCATATCGATCCCCTGCTGAACCAGGTAACCCAACCCGAGACCTGTAGTCTGTGAGTCAATGATCTGAACCTGGGAATTTCCCCTTGTTTGATGTACTGCCAGTTCAAGATTATGAAACGATTGGGATAGATGACTGGACATGGTCAACGCAATAATATGGTTGAAGATATGGTTAAGCGTCTTGATCGCCGTTACATAATCTTCCACTGTGGGGGGAAGTAGTTCTGGTGTATCCCCATTGATCTTACTGACTGGGAAATGACTGATCTTGACTACCGGATCGTTTTCGCCATTCATGTCTTTGAACATGATTCGAAATGGCACTGTATGGACCAGGTTTTTACCGTTAAGAGTATGTCGTGTAAATTGTGCGGAATTGTCGGTGAGAATGCAGGTATTTGGCATGTTACTCTACTGAAATGATGAATTGATAAAACGGCTGTCCACCATAGTGGATTTCAATCTCATGCTTTGGATATTTGTCTTGAATCTTTTCCACGATCTCGTCAACCTGACTCTTTCTTACATCAGCACCATAGAATAATGTAATTCTCTCTCTGCTCTTTGTATCAGCCACATCGAGGAATTTAAGCATTGCTTCATCCAACGAATTTGAGGAATATATCAATTGACCATTATGGAGCGCGATGACTTGCCCTTCTTCTACATCGACACCGTTAATTTGAACGGATCGGGTCGCGGTAGTGATCTCTCCTGCTTCAACTTCTTCCAATGAGCCGGTCATGTCTTTTACGATCTGTTCGAAATCACCATCTGGAATGAGGTGCAATAGAGCAGATAGTCCCTGGGGGATATTCCTTGTAGGAATGACGGATACCGATTTTACACTTACGGATGCAGCAGTTTGAGCTGCCAGAACAATGTTTTTATTATTTGGCAGGATTATGATCTTATTCGTTGGCAAATTCTCGAATGATTTCAAGATCTCTTCAGTACTGGGATTCATGGTTTGCCCGCCATCAACAATGGCGGATACACCAAGGCTGGCAAAGATCTTGGATAAACCTGGTCCAGGACTAACTGCGACAACGGCAATGTGCCCCGGTTCAAGGTCAGCCAGATGTACTTTTTCAGGCTGGTTTGTTACCTGGTTGTCCATCTGTGCGATCAAATTCTCCATCGCTACTTTGGTAATGGTACCAATAGTCATAGTGTAATCTATTGGTTGATACCGCTTCTCAGCAGCTACATGGATGTGCATCCGGTAGAATCCATCGCCTTCACCAACCTGAATGGATGTACCTATTTCACTTAGATCCTTGTAAAAATCATCCAATTCCAAAGGTTGATGAGGTTTAAAATCGACCACCACTTCATAATCCTGACCGGGCTCAATCGCTTCCAATGTACTCTCCAGGTTCATTTGCGATAGGGGTTGAATAGTCCCCAATGGAACTTCAAGGGATTGGTTTTTGATGTGACGTTGAATTCCCTCGAGGAGGATGAATAATCCCTTCCCGCCAGAATCGACTACGCCTGCTTGTTTGAGAATGGGTAGTAGCTCTGGAGTATGCTGGACGGACTCATCAGCAGCCTTTACGATTTCTTCCAGCATGATTTCCGGATCATTGCTGTTCGTTATAACCTCTTTTGCCCGCCGGGCAATATCTGTAGCAACGGTCAGGATGGTTCCTTCGACTGGTTTTACAACGCCTTTGTAAGCAGTATTTCTTGCCTCGTCTAGTGCGCTTGCGATCATCTGTGCATCGGCAGAATCGTAATTGTCTAATCCACGGGCGAAACCACGCCATAACTGGGATAAGATCACCCCGGAGTTGCCGCGTGCTCCCATCAAAGCCCCTTGTGCTAATAAATGGACCATCTTTCCAAGGTTTCTTTCCTGGGAATTGACAATTTCGTTAAAGGCGGATTGCATCGTCAATACCATGTTTGTCCCAGTATCACCATCTGGAACAGGGAAAACATTCAATGAATTAACCAGTTGTTGGTTGGCTTTTAACCAGGTGAGAGCCGCTTCGATAAATGTTTTAAATTGAAGACCGTCTAAATGAATATTTTTTTCAGCTACGTTTTCAGAATCGAAACCCATGAGGTACCTTTATGATTGAAAGTATTAATCTGTATTACTAATTCGAAGCCCACGGACATGGACATTTACCGTGCGGACAGGTAGACCAATGGTGTGTTCGATCTGGTAGTGTACCTGATGAGCTACTGTGGAGGCAACAGATTTGATCCTCGTGCCATATTCAATAATGATATATAGATCCAGATCAACCTGGTCGCCATCATATTTTACTTCAACCCCCAGTGTGGGGTCTTTTAATATCACGTTGGCAAGTCCCTCGACTATGTTTTTGGGCGCCAGACCTACTACTCCATAAGAAGATAATGCAGACTGGCAGGCGACTGAAGCAATCGCCTTATGTGAAATATATATGTTTCCTGTTGGATTATATTTATCGCTCATATCAGACCTTTCAGTCAATTCTCTGGTCATGTAGTTTAACAAATTTTCTTGTCTTTGGATACGGTTTGTGATAAAATCCTTCCTTGCGCTGTGGAATGCCACAGCCGGACAGTTCGCGATGTTGAAAGGATATTAACAATGGCCGTTTGTAATAATTGTGGTAAACGAACAACTTTTGGTCATAACCGGAGCTTTTCCCAGCGTGCAACCAATCGCGCTTTTCATCCCAACTTGCAAAAGGTGATGGTGATTGAAAAAGGGCTGAAAGTTCACAAAACTCTGTGCACACGCTGTATTCGTTCGCTTGTAAAGAGTGCATAACTGGTAACGAGAGAGCTCTAACAAGACGGCCAATAGGCCGTTTTTGTTTTAATCCCCGATCGCTTTCCGGATTTCTTTCACCCCACTCATTATACCTGCTGGATGATTGAAAATGGCTGATGATGCGACAAAAACATTCGCCTTGGCAGCGATAACCCATGGTAAGGTTTTTGAATTGATTCCACCATCTACTTCCAGGTGGATGGAGTGATCACTTGCATCCAGGTAGTTGCGAGCTTTGCTAACTTTTCTTTCACTTCCAGCGATATAAGTTTGACCGGAATATCCGGGGTTGACTGTCATGACAAGCACAAGATCGAGTACAGGAAGTACAAAGGGAAGATTGTCCACCGGTGTGGAAGGGTTATATGCAACTCCACTTTGGCAACCCGCCTCCCGTATCATTTGGAGAGTTCGATGAAGATTAGGACAGGTTTCTGCCTGCACTGTGATCGTATTGGCGCCAGCACTCGCGAAAGAATTAATATGCCTCTCCGGTTTTTCTATCATCAGATGCACATCCAAAGGGAGGTCAGTCGCTCGTCGAGCGGCTTCCACTATGAATGGTCCCATGGTGATATTAGGCACAAAATGACCATCCATCACATCGACATGGATCCAATCGACGCCGGCATCAACACACTGTCGGATTTGATCACCCAACCGGGTAAAATCTGCTGAAAGAATGGATACGGAGATCAAGTTTTTCATAATAAATTAAAGAGGACAGCAATCCATAATGGAATTAAACCGCCAACAGCGGCAACGGTCAATAGTCCTAATCCAATCGTGATCCAATCAATTCGATTCACCTGTTGGGAGAACGACTGACCTGGTTTTGTCAGTGTGACCGGTGAAACCGACGTCGCTGCCGGGTCTTTTGGAGTAAAGAATTTCTCAGGTGAGGCAGTTTCGCCCAACCGGATATTGGTTTGCAGTACTCTGCCCATCTGGTCGGCAGTTCGGTACCGCTGTGATGGTTCTTTTGATAGTACCTTTAAGATCACAGAATCCAACTCATCTGTGATCTGCGGATTTAACCGTTTTGGCGAGATGGGAATTTCGAAAAGATGTTTATTGGCATATTCCTGGGCAGTCTCTGCAGTAAAGGGTAGCTGACCTGTAAGAGCTTCATACATCACCACCCCGAGTGAATACACATCGGATGCGGGTTGGGGCGGATTCCCACCAGCCTGTTCTGGCGAAAAGTACTGGGGTGACCCCCAAATTTCATGATTCTTCTCGTCAGGATGGATCGATGCTAACGCCCTGGCAATTCCGAAGTCGGTTACCTTCAAGCGGAGATCAGGTGTCACCAACATATTATGGGGTTTGATATCACAATGTACCAGCCCAGCGCGATGCGCATAGCCAATACCAGAACAAGCCTGGATCATCAATGAAAGTGCTTCGTCAACAGGCAAGCGCCCACGTTGATTGAGCATGGTCTTTAAATCGGTGCCCGGAACATGCTCCATTACGATGAACAACCAGTCCTGATCGTAACCAAAATCATATACTGTTACGATACCGGGGTGGGTTAAATTTGCGGCTGCTTTTGCTTCAAGATGGAACCGATCTCTGAATGCCTGGTCTTGACTGAGTTCTTCTTTTAAGATTTTTATGGCTACAGAACGATCAAGCATCAGGTCATAGGCAGAGTATACAAAAGCCATTCCACCTTTACCTATGGATTGGAGTAATTTGTATCTATTATTGAGAATCGGCAACTCGTCCATGAATTTTCACCTGAGAAATTATAACATACCGGCTATCTCACGTTTTTCGGTTCGGTTATAATTTAATACATCTTTGCAAGGAGAATGTCACACATGAGGCGAATTCAGAAATTCTTGCGCCAGAACCCGCTCCAGGTACTACTGATCGCCTTACCCATTGCCTTTATTGCCCGGTATACAGGCATGGGGGATTTGTGGGTTTTCATCTCTTCCATCATCGCAATCATTCCCTTGGCTGGACTGATTGGGCAATCTACCGAGGTCCTCGCGGTATATACGGGTCCAAAGATCGGTGGTTTATTGAATGCGACCCTGGGAAACGCGGCTGAGCTGATCATTACTCTGGTCGCCATCCAGGCAGGGTATCTCGACCTGGTCAAAGCATCGATAACTGGTTCCATTCTCGGAAATTTATTACTGGTGATGGGTTTCGCTATGATCGTCGGGGGAATAAAAAATGGAGTTCAAAAATTCGACCGCACGCAGGCGGGCAATCATGCGGTTTTGCTTACACTCGCGGTAATGGCATTGGCAATACCATCCCTCTTCCGGGTGGCAATCGGAACCGAAACTAGTACGCGGGTGGAAGTACTCAGTATCAGTGTTGCAATTGTAATGATCTTACTTTATGGGTTGGGCTTGTTCTATTCATTAAAGACAAATCAAAGCCCGGTTACCCATATTTCTCAAATTCCAACACACGACAAACCAGAACTGACGTTGAAAAATGCGATCCTGTTATTGATCGCTTCTACGGTAGGAGTTGTCTTTCTCAGCGAAATGCTGGTAGGGGCTGTGGAACATGTAGTCGAGACCTCTCATATCTCGGAATTTTTCCTTGGGATAATCTTAATTCCCATCGTTGGAAATGCAGCGGAACATTTTGTTGCTGTTCAGGTGGCTCATCGAAATAAGATGGACTTGAGTGTGGAGATCGCGATTTCGTCCAGTTTACAGATCGCGTTATTCGTGGCACCCCTGCTTGTTTTTATCAGTTTATTATTTGGGCATCCCCTCACCCTTGTATTCAACAATTTTGAACTACTTGCCCTTGGTGGAGGAGTACTCATTACAGTTCTGGTCGCCGGAGATGGAGAATCGAACTGGTTGGAAGGATTTGCGTTGGTCGGTGTATATCTCATCTTTGGTTTGGCATTCTTCTTGTTCACGATATGACCATGTCCAGACGGATTACTTCACTTATCGCAGGGATAATCATTGGCTTGATATTTCTTGGATTTGTTGCAGCATTGCTTTTTTTCCTCTCTCCAAGGCAACGGACCGTGCCTTTTGTGACACCAATGATAACCTTGGTGGTAGCCCCACCAATAGAATCGTCTCCAACACCTGAAATTCAAAAATCCAGCACGCCCACTCTACCTGAAGGAGTGCCACCGGATCCTGGTGGGGTGATCCAGGTGGGTATCTCTGTCCGGATAACTGGCACGGGCGGGGATGGATTACGGTTGCGTCGTGAGCCTGGGAAAAATGGCACTCCGATATTTCTGGGCGCAGAGAACGAAGTATTTGCAGTAAAGAGTGGACCGGAATCTGTTGATGGGTTTACCTGGTGGTATCTTGAAGCCCCGTATGATACGACCAGAGCTGGCTGGGCAGTATCCAATTATATGGTACCGTTTGTCGAAGAGTAATTTGCTTTTTTCTTTAGTTCCCCCTACAATCACTTTTAACTCGGTGAGATCGTGTGATTACTGATTCGATCGGATTTGATGAATATGGATAAACAGATACCTACCAATCAGAGAGATTACATCCGTATGAAAGTGGGGGATGTGCTCATGCTTTGTTTGGAGGATTCCAGCGTTATCCCTATTCAGCGATTGGTAGAATCGCTGGTCATAATCGGTCCTGAAAGCCTGGATGTGCTACGAGAAGTCCTATCCGAAATCAGTTTACGGCGGGCTCAGGTGCGGGATGACCAACAACAGGTTTTCCAGGGATTCACCACCAATTTGGAAGGCATGGGTGTCTCCCTTAAAACCAGACCAAGGGTTCACACATTCTTTGGAATCAGACCAATCCATATCCTGAACTCTCTGAAGAAGAATGGAGTTCAGGACGAGGATATACGAAACCAATGCATGCAAATGTTAGCGGATACCCGGGAATTGATGTACGATTTCCGTAGTAAATTGGATCTATTGGATAAGATTGAACAATACCTCGTGGATTGGACCTGGGCGATCCTTTATATGTCTTCCCATCAACAATCTGGTTGGACCCAGCTGCAATAGAAAATACAGCATCCGGGATCGGATGCTGTATCCAATTTGATCGATCAACTACTTCCGATTTTTTCTGGAACCGAGATATAGTAACGCACCAAGCGCAGACACCGCGAGTCCCATGCCGACGGCAGCTTGAACGACGGTCTTTGGTTCCATCCCAGGAAGGACGACTTTACCATCTCCGTAAGAGCGGAATAACCGTCCCCATTGTGTATCGAGCGCGGCTTCAACCCGTTGTCTGCCAACAAATGGATACCAATACACATTATGATAAAAATTACTGGCAAAATAACTCCAAGGGACGAGTGGACTTTGGAGTAATACCTTTTCCAGGGGTTTCAGCGGACCATGATAGATCATCTTCTGCCCCCGTGATGCGAATGTGTCCTCCTGGACAAAATTCCACGGTTGCTCCTGGTTGATATCATAACCAACTATTTCAATATCCTTGGGATCACCGACACCCAATCCCATTTCATGAGCCAACCGGATGAAGGGTATTTCCATCGGATCAAAGCCCTGCAGCTTCGCACTGATTGCATCGATGGCAACCTGATCGGCTGATGCGAGCAGGATATTCTTTTCGTGGACACGCATCGCACGTGGACCGGGACCATCGCCCGCAAAAGTACCATCCATCACAGCGAATATACCTGGATGGATATCCTGCTGGATCATCAAAAGATCCACCAGGGTTTCATGGATTACGCTGTGCGTCCAGTGTCGATTGCGGTGAAGGAGACCTCCAAATGCGTTCTTCATCGCGCCGGTGATCTTCGTGAAGACGTGTGTTTTCACTGTTGGTAGATGGATGATATTCATACCGATCAACGCTTTCGGAATAAAAACGCCTTCCGGATACACTTTATCAAGCACGAGAAATGGTCTCTTTGGTTTATACTCTTCCCATTCGAACTTTTCTTCATAAAGGTACAGGCAGGGCACTCCATACTTATCGGTGACATATCGATGTTTGTTATTGACTTCCCCCACCGAGGTATCCACCACAACTGTGTCGTTGTGAATACCGACCAGGTCTTTATACCCCGCATTTTGAAGGGTTTTAACAACGCCTTCTATCTGCCAGGGTGTGGATGAGCAAGCCGGGTACCAGGTCTGCCAGGAAATATTTATTTTTATTCCAGTTGTATTTGTTTTGGGCAAGGATTGCTCGAATCCAGCCATCTGCATCAACCGCTGGATATCATCCACAACGGTCTCCGGGGTTGTTTTAAGTACGGCAACTTTCCCTTTACCAGGAAAATCTGACATCGAATATCCTTCCTTCCTTTGATTCCCCGCAATTGTACAACAGAGAACCAGTTCCGTCTACAACCAGAGGACCGATATTCTCAGGCTTTCACCGGACTGGTGATTTTCCACAATTTCGCTTTGTCACCGGTATTTGAGCAAGAGGAAGATATCGGACAGCCATGGCACTGGCTATCAACGCAGGATGACATTTCTCGCAAGTATCCCATTTCGGTCAGAGTATGTAGCATCGAACGTATCATTCGTGGATGAATCCCCAGCTTTAGAGATAGTATTTCGGGATCCATGGTTTGGTGAAGTTGAATCTGTTGCAGCAAACTATTCAGCATGGTTATAACCCAGCCGCGGAAACAAGACGAAATGTTATTGTACCCACAAGCACCGATAAGACCAGGAATATTCCCACAGATCCCAACGTCCACCTCCAGGAGTTTGTTTCCTGTTTTATTGTCGCAACTGTCGCGGCGCAGGGAATGAAGAGCAGTGTGACTACCAGAAATGAAAGTGCGGTTGCAACTGAGTAAGTGGAAGAAAGGATAGCCGTTAATCCCAGATTACCGGATCCACCAAATAAAACGCCGAGTGTGGCGATCGCGTTTTCTTTTGCCAGAAAGCTTGTCAGAATTGCGACTGATAATTTCCAATCGAAGCCCATCCATTCACCGACCGGGGAAACAAACTGACCAATTCTGGCCAGGTAACTGGTTTCCAGGTTCCCGGTGGGAAGCATTGTCAAAAGCCAGATAAAAACAGATATTCCCAATATGATCGTCCCCGCCTTCTGAATAAAGGATAACGATCGCTGCCAGACCAGTAACCCGATGGTGCGAGGATTGGGAATATGATAAGAAGGAAGTTCCATAATAAAGCTGGCTCTTTCCCCTTTGAACAATACCCGGTTGAGAAGGATGCCCAGGAGGACCATGATCAGCATGGAAAAGATCACTAATCCCCAGGTGACCAGAGTCGCATTTGCGCCGAAGAAAGCCGGGGCGATAAAAGCAACAACCGCCATCCGTGCTGTGCAGGGTATAAGTGGGGCGATCAGGATCGTTAGTAATCGGGCAGGTTTTGAATCAATGACTCTGGTGCCCATGATCGCCGGGACATTACATCCAAATCCCAGGAAGAGCGGGAGGAAAGACCTGCCCTGCAATCCCATTGCCTGCATAAGGTTATCCATGACATACGCAGCCCGGGCCATATAACCAACGTCCTCCAGAATTCCAAAAGAGGCAAAGAAAATCATCAGGATGGGGAGAAAGGTAAGAACTGAGCCGACACCACCCAGTATCCCATCAACAAGCAAGCTCCGTATCCAAAATGGAGCACCGATTAGCGAACTGGATACAGTTTGGGAGATGGGTGATAAAAGCTGAGTGTCCATCCAGGATTGGATGGGCGCGCCTATTTGAAAGGTCAACCAGAATACCAGTCCCAGGATAGCTGCGAGTACAAACAATCCCCAAATAGGATGAGCGGTTATTCGGTCAATCCGTTCATTCGAACTCGGTTTGTCATCGTCAGGATATCTAACCACGTCGCTCAAAATTTGAGAGATCCATTCATATCGACTGGATGCGATCTCTATGAGAGCAGAAGGGTGGTTTGCCAGAATACTCTGCACTTCATTAGCTTTATCGACCTGAAGCGATCTTTTGATTGACTCAACCAGGACAGCATCTGATTCCAGCAATTTGAGCGATACCCAATCGGATGGCAATTCGGGTGGGATGGCTGATTCGATGAGGATGCTAATTTTCCGGTGGCTATCTACAAGATGATCGGGTAAGGTGGGTATCGAAACTTTTTCTTTAGGGGTCTGACCAAATGTATCATTAATGTGATTCAAAAGGTGGTGGATCTCTTTTTGCCTGGTTGCGGAAATGGGGATAACAGGTATTCCCAAATTCGCCTCTAAAATCTCCGGCTTAACCACTATTTGATCTTTTACTGCAACGTCCATCATATTCAGTGCGATGACAATTGGTATGGGTAGGCAAACGAGTTCTGCTAACAGATAGAGGCTGCGCTCAAGGTTGGCGGCGCTGATAACAGCAACGACCAGATCTGGCTTTTCTGTAAGCAGGTAGTCTCTGGTGATCAGTTCTTCTGGTGAATTGGCTGTCAGACTATACGTGCCAGGAAGATCGACAATTCGGTACGGATTTCCCTTGTGTGAAAATGCCCCCATTTTGCTTTCGACAGTTTTCCCCGGCCAGTTACCGACGTGTTGGTTTAACCCGGTCAACGCATTAAATATGGTTGATTTTCCGATATTTGGCTGTCCCGCAAGCGCAATGATCCTGGTGTGTTGCCGGTCTACAACCGGAAGCTCGGCGGTGGTGGCAGGAGCGCAATGGGTCATCCATTTGTCCTTTGTACAAAAATTTTCGCTGCCTGCCTGCGTCCTAATGCAATGTGAGATCCACGAACCTGGACGATCATTGGTCCACTACCGAAGTTTTGAATCACGGTGATAGTTACACCGGGTGTCAAACCGAAGGATGCCATCCGCGAAAACTCGCCGTGATTGTAATATGTGTCCACCAACCGAGCTTTTTCGCCAGATCGAAGTTGTGCGATGGAAGGATATGTATTGAGAGGGTTCATCTTTTAAGCCCTATAACTTTGAATATCAACGAAGCTAATTTATTATATTAGCATATGCTAATATTGTAAATTGATTATAATACTATCATACGTGTCATTTGTCGTAGATTGAGAAATCATGAACCAAACAGATGTAAGTCCAACAATTGAAGATTATCTAGGCATTATTTATATCCTTGCCAGGGATGGTGAACCAATCGCAGGTGTCCGGATAGCGAATTTATTGGGTGTCACCCCACCGACAGTGACGAATACACTGAAAAGGATGATCCGTGATGGTTTACTTTGTGCTGATGAAAATCACGAGATCCATCTGACTGCTGACGGGATGTTATCTGCCCGTTCAATAGTCCGAAGGCATATGCTCTCTGAGTGGATGCTGGTAAAAATGCTCTCATGGTCTAAATTGCATGATCAAGCGCATCTACTGGAACATGGAATTTCAGATGAAGTCGAGTTAGCTCTGGTCAAAGAATTGGGCGAACCTGAATTATGCCCACATGGTAACCCGTTACCAGGGTATGAATCGTCAGTTGAAAAATGGCTTTGTCTCATGGAAGTGGAAAAAGATTCCCAGATAATTATTCGCCGTATCCATGAACTGGCAGAGGAAACTCCTGACATGTTACAGTATCTTGAGAATCAAGGTATCATCCCTGGAGTGAAAGCTGTTCTTACAGATAATCTGGCATTCAACCAGACCATAGAACTGGACCTTGGAAATAAAAATGTGACAATCGGTTATCCGACCGCAAAATATATTTATATTGAGTTGGTAAAATAAGTATGATTTCCTAAATCATGGTGGGGAAATTCCAGCGACATAAAGCAAGTCTGTAATCCAGGAGAGTACGATTAAATCAACAACGAAAAGCTACATACTCATGCATAAATTTTCAATTGATCATTGTAGTTCTCGCGGTTTTTACGATCCTTCTTAGCGCCTGTAATCCAAAAGAATGGGTCAAGGATCTGGTAGCTGATAAGCGCCCCAATTTTCTGGTGATCATCACCGACGATCAACGATACGATACCATGCAATATATGCCTCAGACCCAGGCGAAAATATTTGACCAGGGCGTTACTTTTTCACATGGATATATATCAACTCCACTCTGCTGCCCAAGCCGGGTAAGTATATTAACTGGGATGTATGCTCATAATACGAAGGTTCGTACCAATGGTGTGAAAAATGAAAACCGAACATTGATTGAAGATCTGAAAGCCAAGGGGTATTACACAGGTTTGGTTGGAAAATATCTCAATTCCTGGGATGGGACAGCCCGACCTGAGTACGACTTCTGGGTATCGTACTTCAAAGGTGAATCACCTTACATTGATCCCGACCTGAACGTGAATGGCGTTTGGCGCGAGCATATCGGATACATAACTGATATTTTGGGTACCTATTCCATGAAGTTCGTGGAAGACGCGGTAGGTCAGAGAAAACCATGGATCCTATTCTATACACCCATTGCGCCTCATGATCCCTCGATTCCAGATCCGAAAGATACAGGTTTATTCCCAAATCTGGCACCCAATCGTCCTCCGAACTTTAACGAATCTGATGTCTCTGATAAGCCGCTCTGGTTGCAGCAAAAAGAATTACTTACGCCTGAGGAGATACAAACTCTGGATCAGTATCGCCGGAACCAGATATTTAACCCTGGTGTCTCTGGATCGCGCAATAGGACGCATGCTGGACCGTTTGGAAGAAAAAGGCGAACTGGATAATACGTTTATTCTTTTTATTTCCGATAATGGCAAGTTTTGGGGTGAACATCGGATTACTTCCAAAAATAGTTTTTATGAGGAAGCGATTAAGGTACCATTCGCAATTCGATATCCTGATTTGATTCCTAAATCCTATGTCGAAGATCGGGTCGTATCGAACATTGACATTGCCCCAACCATTTACGAATTGGCAGATCTTCCCATTCCGAAGGGGGTGGATGGGTTGTCCCTTGTTCCACTTTTAAATGGAACGAATGATTGGCGTGAGAGCTTATTGATCGAAGGTTGGCCACCCAGAGGGATTTTCGCAGCGCTTCACACAGGGCGTTATGTCTATGCAGAAACGATCGGTGATCGGGCAGAATTTTATGATTTGGACCTTGACCCTTACGAACTAAACAACCTGATTGACGATCCGATTTATGCCGATCAAATTACTAAATTCCATGAACAATTGTATAAAGTAAAAGAGCCGGATGGAGTACCAACTCCGATTCCCGAGTGAAACCGAACCATTTCAATATAGGCATTTCAGCCATGGTTTCCAAGATGTGACTTATAATTCAGGCACATACTACTTGAAGGGTAGATAACAATGACGAATCGAGAAAATGCTATTGAATACGCACATCAAAATAGGGAAAAGTTCTTACGAGAGCTTTCCGAATTTTTACATATCCCATCGGTTTCCACAAATGTGGAAAATAACCCAGATATTCTAAAAGCCGCTGAATGGCTGGTTACTCAATTACAAGCGCTGGATTGTACCAATATTCAAATATATCCAACCCAGAAACATCCTGTCGTTTATGGTGAATGGCTTAAGGCAGGTACAGAAAAACCAACGGTCCTGGTGTATGGGCATTATGATGTTCAACCTGTCGATCCGATAGAATTGTGGTCTTACGACCCATTCAACCCGGTTCAAAGGGGCGATTATCTATTTGGACGAGGCGCATCAGACATGAAAGGGCAAATCCTCGCCGCGACAAAGGCGATCGAAGCGATCAGGGCAGCCGGGGATTTTCCGGTGAACCTCAAATTTATTTTTGAAGGCGAGGAGGAAATCGGTTCGCCGAACCTGGAAGGTTTTATCAAAGAGCATGCAGCAATGTTGGCGTGTGATATGGCTTTGAATCCAGAACTCCGGGATGATCGCAGCTGATGTTCCGACCATTGTTTACGCCTTAAGAGGTCTGGCTTATCTTGAAATTCGCTTATATGGACAAGATCATGACCTCCATTCAGGTCTCTACGGCGGAATTGTCGAGAATCCTGCCAATGTCCTTTGCCAATTGATTGCCGGAATGAAAGACAAGGATAATCGGGTTACTCTTCCTGGGTTTTATAACCGGGTTCGTGAGTTATCACAACAAGAACGGGCGGAATTGGCTCGCCTTCCTTTGGATGAAACGTACTATTTGAATGGAACAGGCGCCAAAAGATTAGTAGGCGAAAAGGGATATACCTGGGTCGAATTAACAGGTGCGCGACCAACCCTCGATGTTAATGGTCTCTTTTCTGGATTTACAGGCGAGGGATCAAAGACAGTAATACCATGTTATGCCATGGCAAAAGTATCCATGCGGTTGGTGCCTGACCAGGACCCGGAAGAGATACGCCAATCCATGGTTGCTTATATCGAAGCTAACCTTCCGGATACTATGCGTTACGAATTATTGGTTCACGCAGGTAATCCAGCCTCGATTACCGACTTGAATACTCCCGGAGTAAAAGCGCTTTCCAAAGCACTTGAAACAGTATGGGGTAAACGACCAGTTTACAAAAGGGAAGGGGGCAGTATTCCTGTCGTTGGCGAAATGAAAAAAAATCTTCATGCCGAATCGGTATTAACTGGTTTCGGTTTGCCCGATGACAATATCCATGCGCCTAACGAACGATTGAATCTACCTAATTGGTATCGGGGAATCGATTCCTTGATCCACTTTTTCTATAATCTATGAAAGCCTCAAGCGAACGTCTCCCATCATACGGCGGTCAGGCTGTCATTGAAGGCGTGCTGATGCGTGGTACACGCTTTATAGCTATGGGTATGCGGGCGCCGGATGGATCCATTGCACTATACGAAGAAACATTGGGAGGAATCTATGCCTCTTCGTGGATGAAGATCCCCTTTCTTCGCGGTTTAGTAGGTTTATGGGATTCGCTGGCAATCGGGATTCGATTCTTAACCATCTCTGCGAATACCCAAACAGGTGAAAACGAGAAGCTGGAAGGTTTTCCTCTTTACCTCACTTTAGGTTCATCACTTGCAATTGGTATTGGTGTGTTTTTTCTTGCTCCTGCAGGCGTTGGTCAATTGGCTGAAAACTGGCTGGGTTGGAGCGCGTTTTCCAGCAATATACTTGAAGGGTTACTGCGTCTGATTCTGCTGATTGCATATATTTGGGGAATTGGATTCATGCCTGATATCCGGCGAGTATTTCAGTATCATGGTGCAGAGCATAAAACGATCAATGCGTTCGAAGCGGGTGCTGAACTAACCCCGGAATCGGTGGATACCTATTCATTGGAACATCCCCGCTGTGGGACAGCCTTTTTATTAACTCTGGTGGTCATCTCAATACTCGCCTTTGCTTTCGTCGGTCCCCTGCCAACTGTATGGCGTTTACTCAGTAGAATTATCCTGCTTCCCGTGCTCGCAGCATTCGCCTATGAGTACATCCGCTGGGTTGCTCGTCATCTACATTATCGGGTGGTCAGATGGTTGATCAAGCCCAACCTGGCTTTACAACATCTCACAACACGTAAACCCGATCTAGGTCAGCTTGAGGTTGCCATCGCAGCGTTTAATGCGATGTATGCAAAAGAAGAGCAGGCAAAAGCTCAGTACCCATAAAAATATGACTACCTGGAAAATGTGGCAACAGGCTGTGGTTTTCTTTCTGGCCGGGGTGGTTTTTACCTCTATTGGATTTATGATTGCCAGTCCTCCAAGGGGTAAACCGATCATTTTAACCCCGGCAGTTCCGGGTAACATCCTGGTACAGGTCGATGGCGCGGTCGTCAACCCCGGAGTATATACGATCACATCTGGCAGCCGTATCCAGGATGCCGTAACTAGTGCCGGTGGACTCACTGTGGAAGCTAGAACAGATTCGTTGAATCTGGCAAAACGGATTCAGGATGGGGAGAAAATTACCATCCCATCGAGTTCACAAACAAAAACATCAGCAAACATCCTACTGATCGATATCAATCTGGCAACTCTGACTGAATTGGACCAATTACCTGGGATTGGTAAAACCAGGGCACAGGCAATCATAGATTATCGGACGAAAGAGGGTTTTTTTACCTCTGTTGATGGGTTGCTTGATGTGCCGGGGATTTCCAGAGATGTTTTCGAAAGTATCCGTGATTTAGTGATTGTGCGTTAATGTTTACTCAATATCATCGATCCATCACCCTGGATGCCCTCGGGGACTATTTTTCTGCTCACGCGCTGGAGATTATTCTGCGGTCAAACATTGGGCAGGATAATTTGGCAGGGCAGATTGGTCATCCTGAATTTCACTTCGATGATAACGCTTTCCAACAGGGGAATCGATACATTGTGTCCCTGAGGGAACAAGTCATCAATTTGATTCAGACGGGAAATGATCCAACTATGGCTTGGGATCATTTTGGAAAACTTACTCATGCCGGGCAGGATTTCTACGCTCATTCCAATTACATCAATCTTTGGGTGGAGATGCATGGTCTCAGCTCAGGGAATGGTCATAACCAGGCAAGAAATACTTTTACCTGATATTCTGTCAGGTGTGCGATTGATCTCAGGCAAGTTCTATTCTCCATGGGAGATGATCACGTTTCTTCCTCGGATCGGTCGTAAATTGGCTTTGCTATTTCCGCCGGATTCTCATGCCCGCTTGAATAAGGATTCACCAGACCGCAGCATCCTGTTCCCTCATGTGTATCAGGCTGCTGTTTATCGCACAGTTTTTGAATATAATGAGATTGCTGGACAATTAACCCAGGAAGAAAAACAGCTATTTACTGACTTCTCAGATACAAACTAGAAAGAAGGCAATTGGATGGATTTAAAGGCACGATTGGAAAATGATCTCAAAGATGCACTCCGAGCAGGCGAAAATATACGCAAAACGACCATTCGGATGACTTTGGCAGCGATAAAGCTGTCTCAAGTTGAAAAAGGATCTCTTCTGGATGATTCTGCCATCACTGCGATCATTCAAAAAGAAATAAAAAGCCGTAAGGAAAGCATTGCAGATGCGGAAAAAGCAAATCGAGCCGAGATGATTGCGGATTTATTAAAGGAAATCAAGATATTGGAAGATTATTTGCCGCAACAGATGAATTCTGAAGAATTGAACAAAATAGTGAAGATGGCCATTGATGAAGCTGGTGTCACCTCCATTACCGAAATGGGAAAAGTAATGAAAATCTTGATTCCTCAGGTACAGGGGAGAGCCCCGAATGATCAGGTAAGCGCTGCAGTACGCCTGCTATTACAGCAAAAATAATAAAATGCTACCAAATCCGCAAACAACGACTCCTCAGGTAAAGCGGCAGAGATTGCTTAAGCTCTTCGTATTGGTTCTTACTGCTATTTTCGTACTGGTCATATTAAATGCTCCAATTTCGTCCCGGTCGGGTGTTTATTCTATTCGGGTTGGCGATGTTTCGATTCAAGATATCCAATCTCCTCGGACATTTAATTACCAATCAGAAATTCTCACCGGAAATGCTCGCCAGCAAGCACGTGCGGCTATTCCCGTCGTATATCTTCCTGTAGATCCGACAATTAAGAAAAAGCAATTGGAGAGTTTGAACGAAGTCCTTCGTTATATTAACAATACCCGCGACGATACCCATGCCACGCTTGAACAAAAGACGCAGGACCTCTTAACCCTGACAAATGTTAAATTGACCTCAGAATCCATTCAGCGGATCATAACATTGAGTAATGCCCGCTGGGCTCTGGTTCAGAAAGAGACATTCAAAGTCCTGGATGATGCAATGCGCATAACCATCCGGGAAGATAACCTTGTTTCAACCCGGAAAAATGTGGGGTCACTCGTAGATGTGAGTTTTTCTACGGACCAGGTAAAACTGATCACCGAGATAGTCACTCCATTTATTGTCCCAAATAGTCTACCCAGTGTTGAACTGACTGAACAAGCCAAAAGTGAAGCAGAACAAGCAGTAGAACCACTCAGTCGATCTTTCGCTACGGGTCAGTTGATCGTACAGCATGGTCAAATTGTGCGACCTGAAGACATGGAAGCGTTACAAATTCTTGGTCTAACCGGACAAGATAATCGCTTTAATACTTTTCTGGGATCAGTGGCTTTGGTCTTCATTCTGGGAGTGATTATTGCCCTGTACTCGACTCGAAGACGGGCTAATCCGCTCGATGACCTGCGGAGCGTTGTACTTATTGCCTTAATGTTCAGTCTGTTCTTCTTGCTGGTGCGGTTTATCATCCCATATCGGGCGATCCTACCGTTTATATTCCCAATTGCAGCCTTTGGTCTAACTATGACCATCGCCTTTAATTTAGAGATCAGCCTGGTGTTCTCCATAGTCTTAAGCATATTATCGGCATACAATCTCCCTGGTAGTCTTGAGATCACTGTTTATTACATGATGGGCAGTTTAACCGGCATCCTTGTTCTGGGACGGGGAAGAAAAATAGCTTCCTTCTTCTGGGCGAGTATCGCGATATCTGCCGCGAATTTTCTGACTATCCTCGCATTCCGGCTGGGCGACCCGGCAACAGATTGGGTGGGATTGGTCACTTTGGGGGGATCCGCACTGACGAATGGTCTTGCATCAGCCAGCCTCACACTAATCCTTCAATTTGCCCTCTCGCAAATTTTGGGAATCACCACAGCTCTCCAGTTAATGGAAATCTCCCGCCCAGATCATCCGTTATTACAGCTTCTATTGCGGAATGCAGCCGGCACATATCAACACAGCTTGCAAGTAGCCAATCTGGCTGAACAGGCAGCCGAAAAAATTAATGCTGATTCACTTTTAGTGAGAGTAGGCGCCCTTTACCATGATGTCGGTAAAGCCATGAACTCGCAATATTTTATTGAAAACCAGGTTAAAGGTAGTGAGAATCCGCACGATAAGATGGATCCTGCCATTTCCGCTGCGATCATTATCAAACATGTCCCGGATGGAAAGGACCTCGCACGGAAGTTCCATATTCCACCCAGAATTCTTGACTTCATCATGGAACATCACGGAACCCGGTTAACCCATTACCAATACACACGCGCCTTGGAAAAGGTAGCGGGAACCGGAAATCAGGTGGAGCCTTCCCTGTTCCGTTATCCGGGTCCAGCTCCGCATTCCCGCGAAACAGCTTTACTTATGCTGGCGGACGGGTGTGAAGCTCTTGCCAGAGCGGATCTGCCAAAAAATGAAACTGAGATCGTATCGATCATCAAGAAGGTTGTTGATTTTGCAATCAAAGAAGACCAGCTAATTTATACAAAGCTGACATTGAATGACTTGCACGTGATTTCAGATTCATTCCGGGATTCGTTGATGGGTATTTATCACCAACGAATTGTATATCCAGAATTACCTGTGTCGCCTGACGATGATTCAGAAAATAGATGATCCAAATTCAAATTCGCCCCTATTATCGCAAGTATGATATTGCTGATTTGCTTGAATCCGCCGCCGAATCAGTTTTACGTATGGAAGAAACTGTAGGAAGTCTGACCGTAGTTATTACCGGCAACAAAGAAATCCGCAATTTGAATTCCTCATATCGCCAGGTGGATGCTGCAACTGATGTGTTATCTTTTCCGGCTCACGAGACCGATCCAGAGACTGGTATGCCATACCTGGGTGACATAATAATCTCGTATCCTTATGCAAAGGCACAAGCGGCTGTCGAAAAACATTCAATACAGAATGAATTAAGTCTTTTAGTGGTTCATGGAATGCTGCATCTCCTGGGATATGATCATATCAATATGAAAGAACGGCAGCTCATGTGGAATCGTCAAGCAGAGATTTTGAACTCACTCGGGATCCCCAGTGATATTTTTACTCAGTTGGAGGAGTAACTTGGCGTTTCGTTTCGTAAATCGCAGATTACAGGGTTTCAAACATGCCTTTGCAGGTTGGAAACATGTCCTGAAAACCCAGGAGAACGCCTGGCTTCATGCAGTCGCAACGTTAACTGTGACGGTATTGGCAGCCTGGCTTACCCTACCTGCCCGGGATTGGGCAGTGCTCTTCATAGCCATCGCACTCGTGTGGACTGCCGAATTTATTAATACCTCATTGGAAGTTGTGGTAGATCTGGCAAGTCCTCAGAAGCACCCTCTCGCCAAAGTTGGCAAGGATGTAGGCGCAGCCGCCGTATTGATCGCAGCTTTGATATCGGTCATTGTGGGCTTATTGATACTTGGTCCACCGCTCTGGGGGAGACTGAGCATTCTCTGGAAGTGAGATTGAGTCTATGAAAAATAATTTCCGATTCGGTACAGTTGGATCACCCATATCCACCCCCAAGAAACCAGGCGGGAGTTTGGGAGCGATCCAGCATTTGGCGTCGTTAGGATTGGCTGCTTTTGAATTAGGCTGGGTTCAATCGGTCAGAGTCAGCGAGGAAACCTGCGAGCTGATAAGGACAGAGAGCGTAAAACAAGGTGTTTCTCTCAGTGTTCATGCTCCATACTTCATTAATCTCAATGCCGATGCGGAAGAATGGCCAAAATCCCGGAAACGGTTGATGGATGCGGCGTACTATGGGTTTCTCGCCGGTGCAAGCGACATTATTTTCCACCCCGGGTCCTATTTTGAACGACCGGTGGTAGAAGTCCTGGAAGTTGCCTTGCCTCGATTGAAAGAATGCACTGATGAGTTGGCAGCAAAAAACATCCTGGTTACACTTCGTCCGGAGACGATGGGTAAATCCGCAATGCTTGGTTCGTTTGAAGATACTCTGCTGATGAGTCAGATCCAAGGTAATGTGAAGCCTTGTTTGGATTTTGCCCACCTCCATGCACGGCGGGGGGATGGCTCCATGAATAGCTATGATGAGTGGTCTTCGGTGTTGGAGCTTTATTCCGAATACCTGGGAGAAAGCTCTCTCCAATCTCTCCATATTCATCTAAGTGGAATCGCCTATGGACCAAAAGGAGAGAAAGAGCATCTGCCCATTCAGGAATCAGATTTGGATGTGAATGCTTTGTTCAAAGCATTAAAAGCAAATCATTGCGGTGGTCGAATTTTATGTGAATCCCCGATCCTTGAAGAAGATGCACTTTACCTCAAAAACCTCTGGTTAGCCATGAATTAAATGAAAAATCGCCCGAGCAAATGCCCGGGCGATCGGTTTGTTGATTATAAATATTCCCTAAGATTATGTTCAACCGCATAAGCAGCTGCTTCTGCACGATTAGAAACGACCAATTTCGACAAGATACTGCTCACGTAATTTCTTACAGTACCTTCGCCGAGGAATAGCGATTTGGCAATTTCCCGGTTTGTTTTTCCTTCTGACACAAGAATCAGCACGTGCTTTTCCTGCTGACTTAGATTAACAAATGCAGAAGCCTCTTCTTCTTTAACCGCTCTTCGAACTTCCTGGAACACTCGCTGGGTTACGGCTGGGTCAAGCATACTTTCTCCACGTCCGATAGTCTCCAATGCCCGGATCAGGTCTTCGCCGCCAATCTGTTTAAGTACATACCCTGATGCGCCAGCCCGGATCGCGGAAAAAAGCATTTCATCCTCTGCGTACGAAGTTAACATGATGACCCGGGTTGAAGGAAAATCCCTCGTAATCTGTTCACAAGCCTCGATCCCGGATGTGCCGGGTAATCGAATATCCATCACGACAACTTCAGGGTGAAGGGAACCTACTTTTTCAAGGGCTTCTCTGGCTGTACCAGCCTCGCCAACAACATCAAATTGGGGATGGTGCTCCAATAGGGCTTTAAGTCCCAATCGGACCACTTCATGATCATCCACCAATAATATCCGTTGTTTTGCCATGTTGATTTTCCTCTCCCTCGAGTATAAGCGAGGGACGGTTCTTTATCAAGGTTAATCAGATTTAAATAGTCCGAATTAAATAATTAAACAGGCTTGTTGCGGCGAAAATCTACAAAACGATAACCAATCCCACGTTCCGTTAGGATGTATTTGGGATTGGCGGGGTCTTCTTCCAACTTTTGCCGCAGATAATTAATGTAAAGCCGTACATAATGCGGTTCATCCCGATATTCATAACCCCAGACTTTTGCTAATATCTGGTCATGCGTGATAACCCAGCCTGCATTCTGTACCAGATGATAGAGCAATCTGTATTCAGTCGGTCTTAATTTAACAAGCTCACCATCCAACCAGACTTCGCGTCGTTCAAAATCCATTTTTAAGCGATCGTCCACTTCGATCAATCCTTTGACCGCTCCACTGATAGCTTCTGCCCTGCGGAGAACTGCCCGTACTCTGCTGACAAGCTCTCTGGGGCTAAATGGTTTCGTAATATAATCATCCGCCCCCAATTCCAACCCATGAACTTTGTCATCTTCTTCGCTTTTCGCAGTCAGCATGATTACCGGAACTGAATTTATTTCCCGTATCATCTTTAATACTTCAAATCCGTCAATATCCGGCATCATCACATCCAATAACACCAGATCCGGTAATTGGTCTCTTAACACTTGGATTGCTTGTGCACCGCGAAATGCCTCGACCACCTGAAATCCATCGTGTTCAAGGTTTAATCGGATGAAACGTACCATCCGCTCTTCGTCGTCTGCGACCAAAACTTTCCGTCGGATGCTTTCTTCGGGCATTTTACTCTCTTACAAATCCGATCACATCTTCTTCTTCGCCAGTGGGAAGAATTTCAATAAAATTCACCCGGCTCATAGGCCAGACAACCGTGGTAACGTTTGCTTCCAAAAAGGGGAGATCTTTACCATCTCGGCGGCGGGGGTTCTTGATCGTAACAGTATTGTCGGTTGTCGTGGGGAGATTCTCCATCTCGCCCATAACAGGGTCTTCACCAGATAAATGCATTAATACCATAGGCATCTGAGTATTCTCCTCGGTTAACGGCGAATGGTGATTTGCATTTTAATCCGACCAAGGGCAATAATATCCCCATCTTTGAGCGGATAATTCACATTTGGAACGATCTTTTGTCCATTGATTCTTGTTCCGTTCGAAGACCCCAGATCAACGATCATTACCCCTCTCTCAGTGATTCGAATCGCAGCGTGTAAACGAGAGACGCCTTCGGCGTACCCTTCGTAAGGAGAAAGGTCAATATCAGGTAATATCGGTTGACCGTCTGTGATTCGCCCCAGGGTGAATTCATTCTGTCCGGCGAGGGGAATCACTTGCCCGCTGCTTACCATCTTCAGGGACAATCCAACACCTGTATTGGCTGGTTTTTGCTGAGGTGGAGGAACGGGTTTGACAGATGGCTCGGTCGCAAGGGGTACAGTCGGCGGTTTTACTTCTTCTTGTTTTTGTTCAAATCCCATGGTGTCTATTTCCTTCGCTGATGAGAATACTAATTGGGCTCCACATTCACTGCAGAAGAGAGCCCCATCAATTTCCTGATACTTACAATTCGGGCAAATAATCATTTCTGTTTATTCTCCTCTCCTGGTGGTAAGAGCAAGGAGCGGGTACCATATTTGATTCGTTTATCGCCTTCCTCGCTGAAGTGATTGCTCTTCTGAATATGATCAGCTTCTTTAAGCACTGCATTGGCAAGGTCCCTTTCACCTCTTGATAACAGGTGGGTGGCTAAATATTGCAAATGACGGGATGCCTTGACTGTGTCTCCATTACTCAACTCGTCTTGTGCCTTCTCTTGCATTCGATATAATGTCAACTGGGATAAGGCGTGAATAATCGGTGCTGGCATGTTCTGTGATGAATCGCCTTCCACCGCCAGGCTGCATGACATTTTTATCGGTAATCGCACCCTTGGTATTACACGTGTTGGCACTTGTAGTGTAACATAACCTTCCCCTAAATTTATCTCCCTTTGCCGAATATCGACCTTCGGAAGATGAAATTCCAACATTAGAACAAGCCTGGTGGATACTTGTAGATTTCCAACCCGAATTGGACTTTCGATTAGGAGTGGTGCGGGTTCGGGATAGATTCGGAATGCATATTGAAGGGTACTTTGATCGGTATTGGACAGGGTTAAGGCGACTTGTTCACCGTACACTTGTTCCAGATTGCGGTATTTAGCTTCTAAAAACTTCCTCAGGTCGTTGGGTGCTGAAATGTACATACAAACACCACCGCTTATCCCTGCCAGTTGATCTAAAAATTTATCGTTCCATTCGTCACCGATCCCCAGACCGCTGATACCTATACCTTCATCTGCCACTTCTTTTGCCAGGTCGAGACAATATTGCTCATCACCGTATGTCCGACCATCGGTGAGAATGATGAGATGATTAAGATAGGAAGGTCGCAGGTTTTGCCGGTTTTGATGGACACCAGCTGAAAGACCTTGAAAGATCTCTGTCGCTCCACCTGTTTGAATCCGACTTATCTTTGATTCCATGACTTTGGTGTCTGAGTTTCGCGTGGGTGGAAACAATACTTCCGCCCGGTCGCTGAATGTGACCACCGAGATAATATCATCTTGCCCCAATTGACGAATCAGACGAATGGCATTTTCTTTGACCATGTCCATCCGTTCGCCATTCATTGATGTCGATCGATCCAGCACTAATGTAAGGTTTAACGGTCGCTGATACGATTTATTTGTTAATGGCTTTGCGCCGATATCGATCAATGCGTACACTAATTGAGGGTCTTTTGAGGGTGATATCTTATTTTTCGATTGGATCACCTTATAAATAAAACCCGGGTTGCTTGTCTCATCTTCGGGAAGTGTGGCGTCATATTCAGATTTACGATTTGGGGAAGAGAGAGTATCGTAGGCTTTCTGAGCTTTATAGAACGAATCAGAAGCCCCTAGATTTCTGTTGGTATCCGGATGGAATTTTCGGGCAGCCAGATGATAGGCGGCACGGATTTCATCTTGACTTGCGTCAAAAGGGAGATCCAGTATCGCATAATGGCTCAGGTCCGATGTATCCATCATTGTTACATGGGATACTGTACCAACACAGCACTGATATTATCTGGCCCGCCTCCCGCGTTGGCTGCATCCACCAGTTTTTGACAGGCAGTCGTCAGGTTTGGAGCCGAATGGATAAGCGAAAATAGATCTGACTCAGGTACAACGCCCCAAAGCCCATCACTGCATAACAACAGATAACCTGCATTCGGGAAAGGAAAGGTGCTGATATCCGGCTCAAATGGTTCACTTTGCCCTAACGCTCGATACAACACGTTTCGCTGTGGATGCTCCGCTGCTTCTTTCTCGTTGATCTGACCAAGTTCTTGCAGCCGGCGAACCAATGAATGGTCCCTTGTGATCGGCTGTACTCTGCCATCGGAATAGATGAAATAGGCGCGTGAATCACCAATATGAGCGAGTGTAACTTGATCACCTAAAATTAGTACGGTTGTAAGGGTAGTCCCGCCACCAGGTGCATGCTTGATGACTGCTGCCTGTGCTTCATTCACAGCAGAGAGCATCACCTCCTGGATAGGCTCTGATGGAAGCTCAGTTTTCAGGTTCATCATCGGCATGTAGATTTTCTTGAGGAGGTAATGAGCCATGGCATTCGTAGCCACACTGCTCGCCAGTTCTCCGTGTTGATAACCGCCCATTCCATCAGCAACAACGAATAAGCCAAAAATCAGACTTTTGGTATCGCCACCAAGATTGGACGTGAATGTGAAGACCGTATCCTCGTTATGGTCTCGTTGCAAACCGATTGATTGAGCCATTCCAACCAGGATCTGGGGTGTCACCGGTTGCCCGCCAGACGTTGATACGGTGCGGAGCTGATCATCGGATAATGGCGCGGTTTTTACATCATATGGTGGAGCTGATTTTTTTCGCTTAAATATATTGAAGATTTTATCCAATTGTCACTCCACAATAAGTATTACGCCCCGCTCTGGCATTCATCGTGGATCAGGCTAACAACGCATAGACGATGAAGTCTGTCGAGCCTACGTATACTATATCATTAAACACTATGGGCGATCCGATGATGGCTTTTCCGGTCTTGAACTTCCAGCGAAGCCTTCCATTGCTGATATCAACGGCGTATAAATTCCCGTCGACTGAACCGACATATATTGCGTCTTTATAGATAGCCGGAGTGCTGGCAACCTGATGGTCTGTTCGAAATCTCCAGATCTCACGCCCATTCCCACTATCCAGACAATACAAATTTCCATCAGCCGATCCAAAATAGACGTTGTTATCTACTTTTATTGGAGAAGAGATGGATCCTTTGTCCATTCTGAATCGCCAGATCACCCAACCACTTTTAGCATCCAGGGCATAACAGAATCCATCCAAAGAAGTGACAAAGACTATATTATGATCCACCAGAGGCGAAGAGGTGATTCCTCGTTTTGCCTGGAATCGCCATTTGATAACACCTCTAAAATCACAACAGGTCAAGTCTCCATTCTCTGAACCATAATAAATGAACTCATTGGATACAAATGGGGAAGACCTAACCGGTGAGCCTGCTTCAGATCTCCAGGCAAGTCGATTCGTATTTAAATTGACCACGTGCAAAAAACCATCATCCGAACCAAAGAATGCATGCCCCTCGGCAATTCGGGGAGATGACCGTATTGGTCCGTCTGTAAAGTAAGTCCATAACACTTTACCGGAACGGGCAGAGACGGCATGAAGCCGTTTATCTTCGGAACCGATAAAAATGGTGTTGTCATAGATGGCTGGTTTTGTGGCGATTCCACCATCGGTGGCATACTTCCAGACAAATTCCCCGTTGGCTGCATTGATGGCATACAGGTTGTTGTCATATGCACCGATGTAAATGACCCCATTATCGTACGTCGGAGAATTTCGTAGCTCATCTTCGCATTCAAAGGTCCATAAAGGCTTGACACCTTCTGCGTGTGGCAAGACTCCAGTACTGGCAGCCAGTCGTGCAAGTGCCCCAGTTTTTCGGGCAACACCCATCAATGCTTCCTTCAGCGCGGTGGCACTTGGAAAACGATCCTGGACGTTGTAATTAAGAGCTGTATTGACTACAGTCTCCAGCTCCAAACTGACATTTTGGTTGTATCGTTTGATCGGTCGCTCATTGAAGGTGAACGGAGGCTCCAGCCTCGGATCACGCATCGTCAACAAATGATGCATTGTCGCTCCCAAAGCATAGATGTCTGCCAGGGGAGTTGCCTCACCGCGATACTGTTCGGGTGGAGAATAGCCCTCGGTACCGATCATGGTTCCCTTCTGGTTGGTTGTGAATACTTTTGCGATACCGAAATCAACCAGAACTACCCGGTTATGGGCATTGATCATAATATTAGAGGGTTTCATATCCCGGAAAATGATAGGCTCCGGTTTATGGTTATGTAGAAATTCCAGCACATCACAAAGTTCAATTGCCCAACCGATCACCTGATCCTCCGGAACAAAATCCGTTCTGGATTTCAGGATCGCTTCCAAGTCCCTGCCCGAAACGTACTCTTCCACCAGGTAGGAACGATCTTTATAGGTGAAGAAATCAAAAATTTTTGGTATCGCCGGGTGATTGAGAGTAACCAGGATATTGGCTTCCCGCTCAAAGTTTTGCACTATGGTTGCCCGCACAAGTGGATCCGGAGCCTGATTGATCATTTCTTTGACTGCTACCAGCTTCACAACCTTAGGGAAGTGCAGGTCACGGGCACTGTAAACGGAACCCATACCGCCAATACCGATCACATCCTGGATTAAATAGCGATCCATCAGAACAGTGTTTGTCCGTAATTGGCGGTCGCCGTCCTCATTCATTCCCATCGATTGGAGATCTCGTTGTAGGTCCAGAAGTATCCTCCACAATAATGAACTTACGCACCGGAAGCGCGATGTCTGGATATGATTATAAGAGTGTATTGGCTTCGATGCAACCGAACGAAATTACAGAATCATTAATTTTTTTTGCTATTCTGGTGTAACCGGACGAATTGTGATGCTTACATGACTATCCCCATCTAAATAGATATATGCTACAATTGGATCAATGGATTCGGTGGTCGCCGCCTGTAGTGCAGGCGACGGCGTCGAGCCCGATGCGCTCGTCGAAAAGTGCCGCCAGATCGCATCCACCGATCCTATGCCAATCTGGAATAATTACTACAAACCCCAATCCCTGCCTGACATTTTCCATATCTTAGATACCCATGCTTCCAGTTACCTGGTTGCAGGAGGTACCGATCTCTTACTGGAAATTCAGCAAGAGCACCGTCCACCGGTTGATGCGATGGTTGATGTTACGCGCATTCCGGATCTTAACAAACTTGAGATTCGTTCGAACCGGCTCTTTATTGGTGCGGCAGTCCCATTAAAGCAGATCACACTATCACCCCTGGTGTTGACTCATGCTCAAGCGCTTGCAGAATCCACCGGGCTGATCGGGGGACCTCAAGTTCGCGCAGTCGGAACCCTGGGGGGGAACGTTGCCCACGCTTTACCCGCTGGTGATGGTGCCATTTCTCTGCTTACCCTCGATGCCACCGCAGAAATTGCTACCAGTGAAGGCTGCCATGAGATTCCCCTGATTAAACTGTATAAAGGACCAGGTGAATCGACGCTCATTCCTCAGAAAGAGTTGATCGTCGGGTTCTATCTTCCTCTAACGAAACCAGGTCAGGCTTCTGCTTTTGCCCGGGTGATGAGACCGCAAGGTGTCGCTTTACCCATTATCAATATGGCTATCTGGGTGGATGTGGAGGAAAGAACCTGTCGGGATATCCGCATCGCGGTTGGTCCAGCCGGACCTATCCTCAGAAGAGTAGAATTGGTGGAAGCGGCTGTTCGTGGTACTTCGATAACAGATCTGGATGTTTCTTCTCTCTTCCCCATCCTTCATGAGACGGTCCAATTTCGATCCAGTGCACTTAGAGCAACGTCAGAATACCGCAACCATCTGGTGGAAGTCTTATTGGTACAAGTGATGCGAACAGCTCTTGATCGGGCTGGCAAATCGAAAGGGAAACAATAAAGGTAGATGATGGATACTCAACTGATTCACCTCAACGTCAATGGAAAAGAGTACTCCTTACCGGAACTTCCCGGTGAGATGCTTGCTGATTTATTAAGATATCGTTTGAATTTGACTGGTACAAAAATAGGGTGCGGGGAGGCAGAATGTGGTGCCTGCACAGTTCTGTTGGATGATAGCCCGATCTTATCCTGCACCTACCCTGCCGCGAAAGCCGATGGGCACCAGATCCTTACGATTGAAGGGTTAGCCCCAAAACCGGTAACGCTTGCTGAAGCCTCTCAGGAGTTACATCCACTCCAGGCAGCATTCATCGAAAAAGGTGCTGTCCAATGTGGCTTCTGTATTCCTGGTCAGATAATGACAGGCTATGGTCTGCTGTTACAAAATCCGAATCCAGATCCTGACGACATAAAATCTGCACTTAAAGATACACTGTGCCGATGCGCGGGTTATTCCGCGATCAGTGAAGCGATTCAAGATGCCGGTAAAGTAATGCGGGGAGAAGGCGAAATTACACCTCGTGGTATTCCAGATAGTAAATTTGCCCGGGTAAAAGTTGGACGAACTGTCCAACGACCTGAAGCGGTTGCCAAGGTCACTGGGGCTGCAAAGTTCACCGACGATCTGGTTTTCGATGGATTACTCATCGGGCGTGTCCGCCGTGCGGATTACCCGCATGCGTTCATCAAATCGATAGATATCTCTAAAGCGGTCCAGCTTCCCGGAGTTCGGGCAGTTCTTACCGCTGAAGACCTTCATGCCGCCAGGAACCACGGATTAGTTGTGAATGACTGGCCGATCCTGGTTGGAGTTGGCGAGCGAGTTCGTTATATCGGAGATGCGGTGGCTATTGTCGCCGCGGATACACTCGATATTGCATCACAGGCAATCAAACGTATTGAAGTAACTTACGATCCGCAAAAGGTGATCGATGACCCGGTAGTTGCACGCCTCCCGGAAACAGATCAGCTTCATACGACAGGAAACCTCCTAAAACATATTAAAATTCGAAAAGGGGATACGGATGAAGGTTTTTCAGCATCCGATGTCGTGATCGAGCATACCTACCATACCGCCATGACGGATCATGCTTTCATTGAGCCTGAGTGCAGCATAGCCAGGGTTAATGAAGACGGTCGCATGGAGATTTATGTTGGATCACAGATCCCATACTCAGACCGTCAGCAGGTCGCGGCTGCACTTGGTTGGCCGGAGGATAGAGTACATATCATCGGGATGCTTATCGGAGGCGGTTTTGGCGGAAAAGAAGATATCATGGGTCAGATCCATGCCGCAATGCTTGCCGAAAGGACCGGACATCCTGTAAAGATTTTGTTCGATAGGAATGAAAGTCTGGTAGTTCATCCGAAGAGACATGCGACAAAGATCCATATTAAGATTGGAGCTCGCAAAGACGGACGCTTGGTTGCCGTGGAAACAGAGTTGTATGGGGATACCGGCGCCTATGCGTCTCTGGGTGAGAAAGTGATGACCCGTGCGACAACTCACTCGATCGGACCCTATGAATCCGAGCATGCTAAAGCGGATTGTTATGCAATGTATACCAATAATCCGCCGGCCGGAGCATTCCGAGGATTTGGGGTGACCCAATCTGCATTTGCAGTGGAAAGTACCATCGATATGCTGGCAGAAAAACTCGGTATTGATCCGATTGAACTCAGAAAAATCAATGCACTGCGCGTAGGCAGTATTACCGGCACAGGACAAGTTCTTAGGGAAAGTGTCGGGTTATTGGAATGCATTGAAAAAGTGGAAACCGAACTTCACCGGCGAGTGGATGGCGACCCGTTCAAGCCTAGATTTGTTGATGACGATCCAGGCAGAATTAGAGCCTGGGGCTTTTCGGTCGCATTCAAGAACACTGGTCTGGGTGGAGGTGCTCCCGACATAGCGGGTGCGGATATAGAATTATATGAAGACGGATCTGTCGAGGTGCGTACATCTTCAGCAGAATTGGGACAGGGTTTACCCACGGTATTACAGATGATCGTAGCAGAAGAACTGGAGCTACCAATCGAGAAGGTCAAGGTGCTGCTTTCTGATACAGACAAAACCCCTGACGGAGGTCCCACAACCGCTTCGCGCCAAACTTTTGTCTCTGGAAACGCAAGTTTATACGCTGCAAAAGCGTTCAAAGAAGCAGTCCGGACGGTTCTGGCGGAAAAATATGATTGTGACCCAGACTCAATTTCACTGGATGGTGGTAACGTACAGATTTGTGGCAGGGAGATCACCTACAAAGAACTATATCAAGAATTCAAAGAGGTAAATCGGGCTTCAAAGGTTACTTATATCTATGAAGCACCAGCGACAAAACCACTTGGACAAGGTGGTGACATGCACTTTGCTTTCTCCTTTGCAGCTCAAGCCGCTGAAGTTGAGGTCAATACGAATACAGGTGAAGTGAAGGTGATCACGATCATCGCCGCCAATGATGTGGGTACGGCGATCAATCCACTCGGACTGGCCGCCCAGGTGGAAGGTGGTGCAGTGATGGGTCTGGGGAATGCATTAACCGAAGTATTTCTCACCAAAGAAGGACGAGTAGTTACTGATCGAATGGCACGCTATCGGATACCATCCATAACCATGGCACCTGAAATCGTCTCCTTCATTGTGGAACATCCAGTTTCCACAGGTCCCTTCGGAGCAAAGGGCGTTGGAGAGATTGTAAGTATCCCGACAACTCCAGCTATTACCAATGCAATTTATAATGCGACCGGTTTCCGGGTGGACCGTCTGCCAGTTGACCAGGAGTGGATCGCCCGCCATCTGCATCCCGAGAAATTTTCTATTAATGAGGTTTCTGCCTGATGGATCAAACAGTTCCTGGCTGGTTGGAATGGGCTCGTGAGCTGCATCAGATCGGTCAAACCGGACTGTATTACACACAAAATGAATTTGATCGACAGAGATATCAACGATTGATCGATATTTCTGCCGATATCATCCAAAACTGTTCTGGATTGGATTTGGATAATATCAAAGTAGCTCTCTCGGCACAACCCGGATATGTAACCCCCAAAATGGATGTGCGAGGGGCTATTTTCGATGATAATAAAGTATTAATGGTGCAAGAGATCACGGATGGCTGTTGGTCACTTCCAGGTGGCTGGGCGGATGTGAATGTATCGCCATCCGGTATGGTCGAAAAAGAAGTGTGGGAAGAAACTGGTCTTCGGGTAAAAGCGGTAAAGATGGTCGGTTTATACGAAGCCAATCATGACCGGGAGCCTTTGAATGTGTTTCATGCATACAAGGCAGTCTTTCTCTGCCAGACACTCAGCGGAGAATTAACCACCAGTTATGAGACACCGCAGGTATCTTTTTTTCCGATCGAACAGCTGCCAAATTTATCAATATACAGGACTCAAGAGAGATTGATCCGTGAAGCGTATGCACATTTTCTGGATCCTACACTGCAAACGGTTTTTGATTAAGGAGCCGACATGTTAATTCTAAATGGCAATCTGATCACCTGGGAAAAAGAAAACAGAATTTTATCAGATTGGGGTCTGCGGATATCAGAAGGCGTCATAACCGAAATGGCTCCATCGCAGAGCATTGAAACAAAAATACCCTGCAGAAGAATCGTTGGATGCCAAAGGTCAATATGTGATGCCGGGCAATATCTGCGCTCATACCCATTTCTATGGAGCATATTCCCGCGGAATGGCGATTCCTGGCGCGCCGGCAAAAGATTTCCCGGAAATACTGGAGAAATTGTGGTGGCCTCTGGACAAGGCACTTAGCCTGGAAGATGTTTATGTTTCTGCGCAAGTATGTCTGGCAGATGCCATTCGGCACGGCACGACCACTCTTATCGATCATCACGCATCGCCAAATGCGATCGCCGGATCATTAGACGAGATTGCCCGGGCGGTGACCGAATCAGGACTGCGTGCATCCCTCTGCTATGAAGTGACTGATCGAAATGGTCTGGATGGGGCGGCGGCTGGAATTGACGAGAATGTTCGGTTTATAAATAGGTTGCTACGTGAACCAGATCCACATCTGGCTGCTTCATTTGGATTACACGCAAGTCTAACTCTTTCGGATGAAACACTCGAAAAGTCGAGAAAAGCAATACCGGATGGCGCCGGTTTTCATATCCATACCGCAGAGCACGAAGTGGATGAATATGACAGTGTACAGAAATCAGGAACTCGGATAATAGACCGGTTGAATCGGTTTGGCATACTGGGTCCAAGATCGATTGCTGTTCATGCAGTCCATGTCGATGCTCGTGAAGTGCAACTCCTGGCAGAAACAGGCACCTGGGTGACCCATCAACCCCGCTCGAATATGAATAATGGGGTTGGATTAGGAAATGTTGAATCCTTCATGCGAGCCGGGGTAAAAGTATGCCTGGGTAACGACGGATTCTCGAATGCAATGTGGGAGGAATGGAAAACAGCGTACCTGGCGCATAAGTTATGGAACCGTGACCCACGGCGGATGGGCGGAAACGATGTGACGCAAATGGCTGTCTACAATAATGCAGAACTAGCCCGGATGTTTTTCCCAGCCGCACCGATGGCTATCCTCGCGCCTGGTGCGTATGCTGATATCATCTTTGTGGATTATCATCCCTACACTGAGTTGACTGCTGGCAACCTGCCCTGGCATATTTTATTTGGTTTCGATGAGAGTATGATTACGAACACCATTGTTCATGGAAAATTATTAATGAAGGACCGCAAGCTTTTGACGATCGATGAGACAATGATCGCTGAACGAGGTAGGGAACTGTCAAAGAAAGCCTGGGAACGGTATCACAATCAATTTGTAAGCTAATGTGGAGGGTTGGATGAGCGATCAAACGGTTCCAATAATCAAAACCATTGCGATTGCAGGTGGAACGGGCAAAGAAGGCAAAGGTTTAGCTTACCGATGGGCAATTGCCGGTTATCAGATCATTATCGGCTCCAGAAACCTGGAAAAAGCGCAGGCAGCCGCATCTGAACTGAACACACTTTTAGCGGGGAAAGCGGTAGTAAAGGGCATGGTCAATCAAGATGCTGTAACAGAAGCAGACCTGGCGGTCTTGACAGTACCATTTGCCGCTCACTCAGATACCCTCCTGAGCTTGAAGTCGAGTCTGGCTGGAAAAATCCTGATCGATGTGACGGTTCCGCTGGTGCCGCCAAAAGTAACCAGAGTGCAACCGCCTGCCGCGGGTTCAGCCGCCCAGGAAGCGGTTCTGATCGTTGGAGAATCCACCCGGGTTTGTGCGGCTTTTCAAAACATCTCGTATGAGCATCTACTGAATGATGAAGAGATCACTTGTGATGTGTTGGTTACAGGTGTGGATAAGGAAGCCCGGACTTTCGTATTAAAACTGGTCGCTGATGCGGGGATGGTCGGATGGGATGCCGGAGTCATTGAAAATTCTATTGTTATGGAAGGTATGACATCGATCCTGATTGGAATAAACAAGCAATTTGGCGTTCAGTCCGCCGGCATTCAGATCACCGGCGTTCCAAGACCTGCTTGATGGAGATGTAGAACAACCATGCCGCTCACACTCACAGCATTGAAGCAAATTCCTCTGATCCAGGTGGGAGATTCTATACCATCTATCATTCTACACTCGCTCAAAATCGATTCGATGACGATTGAGGATGGGGATATTTTGGTTGTCGCTCAGAAAATTGTCTCCAAATCCGAAGGTCGTCTGGTTAACCTGACGACTATCCAACCCTCTGAGTATGCTCTTCAATTGTCTAAAATTACCCTTAAAGACCCCAGATTTGTGGAATTGGTCTTGCGGGAAAGTAATCAAGTGATACGAACTCGTGAAAATACCCTGATCGTGGAACATAAAAATGGTTTTATCTGTGCCAATGCGGGAATCGATCATTCCAATGTCATGGGGTCAGATGGGAACCCGGAAGATTGGTACTTGTTACTGCCGGAAGACTCCGATAAATCAGCGGAGATGATTCGATCGTCTCTGGAAGAATATTCTGGAAAGAAAATCGGGGTGATGGTGATCGATTCGCATGGGAGAGCATGGCGAATGGGCACGGTCGGTATTGCCATCGGTATGTCTGGTATGCCTGGATTGGTGGATTTACGCGGGAAAACGGATCTATTTGGTTACTCACTGAAGATCACACAGGTTGGTGTCGCCGATGAATTGGCAGCAGCAGCAAGCCTGATAATGGGTCAGGCAGATGAAGGGAGTCCGATCATCCACGTCCGGGGCTTTCCATACACCCTCAGGGAAGGCAGCTTGCAGGAATTGATTAGACCCATTGACCAGGACTTGTTTCGGTAGGGGGCAGCATGCTTCAAGGCGTGGTTTCGTTATTGGATCCAGATGCCGATCGTGCAGTGCGGGCGATTTGGAAAGAATTGGAACTTGAGTTTGGTCTGACTGCTGTCCAATCTGCGTTAGCCCCGCACTTCTCCTGGCATGTGGCAGAAAACTACCCATATTCAGATCTTAAACAGGCTCTAACACCGATCAAAGAGATGATCACACCTTTTACAATCAAGACCGGAGGTTTGGGATTGTTTTTGAAACCTGAACCCGTTTTATTTATCCAGATCATAGTCACCCAATATTTACTGGATCTGCATGAAAAGGTCTATCGCGCCATCGAACCGCTCTGTGAAGGATCTTTGGAATATTATCGACCTGGATTGTGGACACCACATATCACTCTGGCATATCAAGACTTGAAAGAAAACCAGTTAGGTGAAATTCTGACAAAATTGCAAGGGTTTGATTTTGACCGGTGGATTGAAATTAGTAATTTTGCTATCCTTTGCCCGACGGTGGACGATCAGATGGAATTATGCCGGATGGATTTTTCCCGGAATACGGAGAAAACACGGTGAAAATTATTACCCTGGCTGGAGGTGTAGGCGGTGCGAAACTGGCGGAAGGTCTGGCCAGTATCTACTCTCCAGATGATTTAACCATTGTCGTCAATACTGGTGACGATTTTATTCATTATGGCTTAAAGATCTGCACCGACATCGATACGGTTTGTTACACCCTGGCGGGACTGGCTAGTCCGGATACTGGCTGGGGGAGGAAGAATGAATCCTGGGCGATGATGGACAATCTCAAGGCGCTTGGTGGACCGGATTGGTTCTCTCTGGGCGATCAGGATACAGCCACACATCTGGAGCGGACTCGATTGTTGAGCGAAGGATGGACCTTAACCCAGGTTACCCGATATTTTTGCAGTCGCTGGGGAATTATGCACTCGGTTTTTCCGATGACAGACCAGGTGGTTACCACTTTTATTCAGACAGCCGAACACAAGTCTCTGGAATTTCAGGAATACTTTGTCCATCAGCATTGGCTGCCGGTTGTAAAGAAAGTGACATTTGCCGGGAGCGAGTTAGCTGTACCACCTCCCGGGGTATTGGAAGGGATTACGGAAGCTGATTTGGTGATCATCTGTCCATCCAACCCCTTGTTAAGTATTGATCCAATATTGAGCATCCCAGGTATTCGAGATCAGATTCTGAAGAAACCGGTAATTGCAGTCTCTCCTATTGTGGGTGGAAAGGCAGTGAAAGGACCGCTGGGTAAAATGATCACGGAATTATATGATGTCGAACCATCCGCAGTCTGGGTTGCCGACCACTATAAGCAGACTTTACGCCTGGATGGCTTCATGCTTGATCGAATGGATATGCATGAAGTGGAAATGGTAACCAGAAAAGGTATAATTTGTAAGCCGGGCAATACATTAATGACAACAAAACAGGATCGAATCCGCCTGGCGCAGGACGTTATCAAACTAGGGCAAACCATTCTCGAGAGGAATTGACCCCCATGAGTATCTGGGCAATCGTACCTGTAAAACCACTTCGCAGGGGAAAATCGCGTCTCTCTGGAATTCTTAGCGAAGAACAACGGGCTGAGCTAAATTCGAACATGCTTGAGCACACTTTACAAGTGCTTCAGTTGATACCCGAAATAGATCATACTCTGGTAGTAAGCAGTGATCTATCTGCACTTACCCTGGCTCGAGAACTGGGCGCTAAAACGGTGCAGGAGGTTGGTGGTCCTCACCTTAACAGCGCCTTACGAAGAGCAGTCGAAGTGGCAAAAGTCTACTCTGTCAAAGGGATCCTGGTTCTACCTGCTGACCTCCCCTTATTACAGCCAGCCGATATTGCCGATATATTTTTACGGTCTTTCAAACCCCCAGTGGTTGTGATTGCCCCTGACCGGCATCGAATAGGAACAAATGCATTATTAGTGTCACCAGTGGGCGCCATCGATTTTGCTTTTGGTCTGGGTTCATTCCAAAAACATTGCGATCGGGCAACGAGTGCAGGTGCCAGGCTGGAGATAGTTGATTTACCTTCTCTGGCTCTGGATTTGGATCTACCTGAAGATTTGGAATTACTAAAGGAATTTGAAAAAGATACCAACCGTGTATTAATACCCAGATCATAAATCTCCAAGGAGGAAATGATGAAGGAACGAGTGGCATTATATTTACAGGACGCGCACAATCTACGGGATGGATTGGAGTATGTACAATATGCGGAAAAACGCGGCTTTGAGGCTGTCTGGCAGGCTGAAAGCCGATTGGTACGCGATGCAATCGTTCCTATGGCTGCGTATGCCGCTGTATCGGACAAAATTAAAGTAGGTTCCGGGGTTATCAATAATTGGACCCGTAATATTGGTTTGCTTGCAGCGACATTTCTCACCCTGGATGATCTGGCGCCTGATCGGATTATTTGCGGAATCGGCGCATGGTGGGATCCCCTCGCAAAAAATGTGGGTATTAATCGGACAAAACCACTTCTGGCGATGAAAGAGACCGTTCAAACGATGCGCCGCCTTCTCAATATGGAGCGGGTTACCTTCCATGGCGAGTTTGTCCACGTGGATGGTATCGAATTGGATGTCGTTCACGGTCGGCGGGAACCCCGTAATGTACCCATTATGATCGGTGCGACCGGAGACCAAATGATGGAAATGACTGGCGAGATTGCGGATGGGGCAGTCCTAAACTATTGCGTACCCCCAGAATACAACCATAAGGCGCTTGAACTTCTCTCCGCAGGCGCAAAAAAATCGGGTCGCACGATCGACCAGATAGACCGACCCCAGCTTGTTGTTTGCTCAGTGGATTATGACCATGATCGAGCCATCGATACCACCCGTGAGTTGCTGACCCAATATCTGGCGCAGCAACCTCATATTGCCAAAGCTTCAGGCGTTTCGATGGATGTGGTCAACCAGATTCAATCCATTCTTGGATGGCCTGCGACCAAAGAACAGATCCAAAAAGCCAAACATCTAGTTCCTGAAGAGGTGATCTTACGCATCTCCGCTTCTGGCACACCTGATGAAGCCCGTGCCAAGGTAAATGAATATCGAAAGAACGGCTGTACCTGCCCGATCCTGTATCCGGTAGGTGGCGATGTACACTTGCTGATAGATACTTTTGCCCAAGGATAGGATAAAAAAGTAGTGAAAAAACAGGCTCAATCAAGTCATTGCTTTGTATGCGGTGTAGAGAATCCATTCGGATTGAAGATGAAGTTCTACGATATAGCGCCGGGTATTGTGGAATCGACTATCACCGTGTCGGAGCTGTATCAAGGATACCCGGGTATGGTCCATGGTGGGATCATCGCGTCCATGATGGACGAAGTCATGGGAAGAGTCTTTATGGGAACGGATGATCCCCGTTTTATGGTCACCGCAGAACTGAAAATTCGCTATCGAAAACCGGTGCCCATTCAGCAAAATCTGATCCTTCGTGGTGAAGCGGTTCGAGACAATGGACGGATTGCCCGTGCTACCGGTACCATTCATGGTCCAGATGGTACCCTATTGGTTGAAGGAGAGATTGTTGTTGCAAATATCCCGGAAAGGCTGGTACCTCCGATGAATCATGAGTCGCTCGGTTGGAAAGTCTATCCGGATCAGGAGGAAATCGGATGATTACTGAATACAACCGACCCGATTCCATTGACTCGGCAATGGAGTTATTGGCAAGAAAAAGCCCTCAAACGTACATTCTGGCGGGTGGAACTAGTCTGGTTTTGCGTACACACGAAGACTTTGCAGTCATCGACATACAAGATCTTTCACTCAATACTATCCATGCAGAAGCAGATCAAATTCGAATTGGAGCCCGTGTAACTCTACAACAGATAGTGGATTCACAGAAGCTGCCAGCGGTCATTCAAAAGGTTGCGAAAGCCGAAGCTTCATTTAATATACGGCAATCAGGTACCATCGGCGGTGCCATTGCTTCAGGGAATGGTAGCTCTCCCTTGTTGAATATTCTAGTGGCAGCCAATGTTGACGTTACCCTAGCCAAACAGGATAAATCCATCATGCTGGGTGAGATCCTTCCTATTAGATCGGAAGCATTACAAAAGCAATTGATCACCGAGATCACCTTCCACGATAACATGCTGCTGGTGACTGAAAAGATCTCGAAAACACCTGATGATATCCCGCTGCTACTGATCTCCGTCGCTCAATGGCCAGGCGGTCGGACAAGAGTAGTTGTGGGTGGATCATTTCCATACCCAAAGGTTGCGATGGATGGGACGTCCGCTGTTGGTGCAGATGTCGCGGCATCGAATTTATTCTCTGGAACAAATGCTTATTTGAGTGAAATGGCTGGTATTCTTGTCAAACGCTGCCTCCAGCAGTTGCAGAATGGAGTAGCTAATGAACATTAAACTGAGTATTAATGGCGAACTTCTTGAATATTTTATTACACCTGGTGAAACCCTCCTGAATGTCCTCCGAAATAACGGTTGGATGGGAGCCAAGTCAGGTTGTCAGGATGGTCAATGTGGCGCGTGCGCGGTCCTGGTGGATGGCAAGCCTCACAATTCCTGCCTGATGCTGGCTGCACAGGCAGAGGGTCATACCATTCGGACTATCGAAGGCATCGGAGAACATCCCGACCAGGGGTGGAAGAAAACCGAAGGATTATCGGTTATTCAAAAATCGTTTGTCGAGACAGGCGCGATTCAGTGCGGTTACTGCACCCAAGCGCAGGTTTTGGCAGCTACTTCCCTTTTAGAATCAGAGAAGAATCCATCTGAAGAACAGGTACGAGACGCGCTGTCTGGTGTTCTCTGTCGCTGCACGGGGTATCTCAAACCGGTCCAGGCTGTATTGAGGGCAGCAGCGATCATCCGGGGAGAAAAAGTAGACCCGATCGGTGGTTATGGAGATCCATTACTACCCCCAGAACAAGATGATCTTTTCAAACAGGGTGGGATTGAGATTGAACCCGTTGGAAATGATTCAACTGTGATTAGAAGCCGGGTTCTACCCACCATGTTTACCACTCCGCAGACAAAACAATTCGATACGGTTGGCAAACCGGAAAAGAAAGTGGATGCAATTAAACTCGTCCAGGGCAAACCAGCATTTACCGCGGATATCGAAATGCGTGACATGTTATACGCGCGAGTTCTTCATAGTCCGGTGGCGCATGCCTGGATCAAATCAATCGATGCCCGCGAAGCGCGTGCACTTCCGGGTGTCGCAGCGGTTCTAACCTGGCAGGATATTCCCCGGGTGGTTTATTCAACCGCCGGTCAGTCTGATCCCATGCCTGGTCCATTGGATGCCTTTTCGCTCGATCGGAAGGTCCGTTTTGTAGGTGATCGGGTCGCCTTCGTTGCCGCGGAGACTCCTGAGATTGCTGAAAAGGCGCTTACTCTCATTCAAGTTGAATATGAAGAATTACCGGCTATATTGGATAGCCGCCAATCCATGCAGGAAGGATCCGCACGGATCCATGATGAACCTGAATACAAGAACTTTGGAGAATCAAATCCGGCAAAAAACCTGGCGGCTGCGATTCGAATAGATATTGGCAATCCCGAACAGGGCTTCGCTGAGGCAGATTTTATCCTCGAAGGCGATTATGAAGTGCCCAAAGTACAACATACCAGCATCGAAACCCATGTAGCCCTGACGTATTGGGATTCAGATGACCGTCTGGTCATTCGCTCCAGCACCCAGGTACCATTTCACATCCGGAGGATCCTTGCTCCGGTGCTTGGTCTACCCATCAAACGAATTCGAGTCATAAAACCCCGGATTGGCGGTGGGTTTGGAGGCAAACAGGAAGTTTTGATAGAAGATGTGTGTGCGCATCTGACCATCGTGACCAAACGACCGGTACTATATGAATACTCGCGCGAAGAAGAATTCATCGCAGCCCGATCCCGTCATCCGATGCGTGTCCACCTGAAAACAGGTGTCAAGAAGGATGGGACGATCACGGCGAACGAGATGTATGCTCTCTCCGATACTGGCGCGTATGGTTGCCATGCACTCACCGTGACCGGTAATACCGGGCATAAGGCAATGGCACTTTATGTAGGTGATGGTCAATACCGACAAAACCCGAATATTCGCTTTTATGCGGATATTGTTTATACCAACACGCCTCCAGCGGGCGCATTCCGCGGGTACGGCGTTCCCCAGGGGTTCTGGCCAGTCGAACGGCATATGGAACGGATTGTACGCGAATTGGGTTTGGATTCGATCGATTTTCGCGTGAAAAACTTTGTCAGAGCCGGTGAGCTTCATCCCTTTAGCACCTCCTGGAGTGAAGGACGGGAGCCAAGCCCTGAGATCATCCAGACTGTTGGCATTGAAGAATGTATGCGCCAGGGAAAAGCGGTCATTGGTTGGGATGAAAAATATGACAATCCAGAATGGCATGAGGTCGCGGGTAAACCTCATCTCCGCCGCGGCATCGGAGTCGCAGCCGCAATGCACGGTACAGCCATCCCTTACCTGGATATGGGCGGCGCATCCATAAAAATGAATGAAGATGGATCGTTCAATCTTTTGATAGGGGCGACGGACCTTGGGACAGGTTCAGATACCGTCCTGGCTCAGATGGCTGCTGAAGTGTTGGGTGTGCCAGTCGAGGATGTGATCGTTTATTCGTCTGATACCGATTTCACACCATTTGATAAAGGCGCGTACGCGTCTAGCACGACGTATATATCCGGAACCGCAGCAACCCAGGCAGCACAGAAGGTGGCTGAGCGGATCAAAATTCGTGCAATGAATATGTTAAACAAAGAAGAAGGAAACCAAAAGCTGATTTCTTCAGATATCCAATTGAAGAATAGGTACGCCATTGCCACAGATGGACGTTCTGTTTCGTTCGATAAGATCGCATTAAATGCGCTGCACCATACCGAACAGGAACAGATCATGGCGGTCGCTTCATATGCTTCACCTGTATCACCTCCACCATTCGCAGTACAGTTTGCCGAGATCCTTCTGGACACGCAAACTGGTGAGATTAAAGTGGAAAAACTGGTAATGGCTGTGGATTCCGGTGTCATCATCAACCCGCTTACCGCATCCGGTCAAATCGAAGGTGGAATGTCACAGGCATTGGGCTATGGCTTATGTGAAGAAATGACCTATGATGAGAGTGGTCGCGCCAGGCAGCGAAATCTGGTAGACTATCATATCTTCCGGGCGGATGAAATGCCAGAAATGTCCACTTTATTTGTTGAAACATTCGAGCCTTCCCATCCGTTTGGAGTAAAGGCTGTTGCCGAAATTCCATTGGATGGAGTTGCCCCGGCTGTAGGCAACGCGGTGATGGATGCCTGCGGAGCCTCATTAAGTGTCATCCCAGCAACCCCGGAACGGGTTTGGCAAGCAATGAAATCTCGAAAGTAACAGGCGGTTTGTTCATGAATATAAACCAGACCTTTGTGATTGGTCACCAGAATCCCGACACAGATTCCATCGCTTCGGCGATGGGTTATGCCTGGTTGTTAAAGGAAAGGGATGGCGCAGATACAATCGCCGCACGCGCCGGTGCGATCAATCCTCAAACGTCCTGGGTGCTGAAAAATCTGGGTATAGAGGCTCCGCTTTTGTTGACAGACGCCTCACCGCGGTTTTCTTCTGTCATGCGCCGGTTGGATTCCGCCTTGCCCGATCAACCATTACGGGATGCCTGGGCAATTGCGAGTCGCACAGGAGGGGTGGCGCCCATCTTGAATTCGGATGGGATGCCATTCGGTTTACTTAATTCCAAATCGCTATTTGATTTCCTGATCCGCGAATTGGGTATCAACCCCCGGCGTCAAGATATGAAGATCAGTGAACTAATGGAAAAAGACTGCGGAAAAGCATCTGACCAGCAAGTTCCTGCATTTTTAGCGAACAGCCGTATCCGTGATTCGCTTAATCGCATTCTTCGTGAAGAAGGCGATGAATTTTGGGCGGTCGATGATAAAGGCAAGTATGTTGGAGTGTGTCGGCAGCGCGATCTGTTGAATCCTCCTCGATTTAAGCTGATCCTGGTCGATCATAATGAAGCGCACCAGGCATTGGGTAACCTGGAAGATGCAGAATTGATCGAGATATTGGATCATCACCGGTTGGGTAATCCTTCCACCCACATGCCGATTCGGTTCACTGTGGATGTGGTCGGAAGCACCAGTACGCTGGTATCGGAGCGGGCAGAGGAAGCTGGGCTCAGCTTACCGCCGGGGCTTGCAGGAATGTTGTTGGCTGGATTGCTTTCCGATACGTTAGTAATGACGTCACCTACAACTACAGAGAGAGATAAACTTGCCGCAGATCGCCTCGCTCGTTGGGCGTTTAAACCCGGTTCGGCTCTGGATGGAGAGACAATCCAATCTTATGGGCAGAAGATCCTGATTGCAGGAGCAGGTCTTTCTTCTCGAACCCCGGAAGAAATTGTAACGAACGATATGAAGATCTATTCGGCAGGTGGTTATCAATTCGCCATTGCGCAGGCTGAAGTCAGTGATTTGTTACAGGTCACCGAACATCGGGAAGCCCTGGATCAGGCATTGCACAATTTAAAGTCGAAGCGCGGACTGGATTTCGCCATGTTGATGGTGACGGATGTTGTCCGTGGGTCCAGCCGGCTGCTGACTTCAGGCGAACCACCGGTTTTGGATGGTCTGCCATTCCACCCCGAACCGGATGGTACCCGTCTGGCTGAGGGTGTCGTCTCCAGGAAAAAACAATTATTACCGGTAGTCCTGGGTTTGCTGGAGGATTAAGAAATGAATATCTACGAAGAGGTTGTGGAGCTGCAGCGTAATGGGATCAGGGGTGCGTTATGCACTATCCTCGAGAGCCATGGCTCGGTTCCACGCCACACCGGTAGTAAAATGTTGGTCAAAGAAAATGGCTCCCTCATTGGCTCTATCGGCGGAGGAGAAATTGAGAATCGGGTGATCAAAGAAGCAAAATTGGCGATGCTGGATGGAAAACCGCGTCGCCTTGAATATAAACTGGTCAATCCCGCTGCCGGTGATCCCGGGATCTGTGGTGGTACTGCGGAGGTGTATGTGGAACCGATATTACCTGATCCTATGGTACTGGTGATCGGTGGCGGACATGTCGGGAAAGCAGTCGTCCATCTTGCTAAGTGGTTGGGCTTCCGGGTTGTCCTTTCAGATGATCGACCGGAATACTGTAACCCCGAGATGGTTCCAGAAGCGGATGAGTATGTCGTCTGCCCAATGTCTGAAATTCCAGAACATGTACAGATCAACCAGCAGACGTATATGATCCTCACTACCAGGGGAGTACCAATCGATACACCTGGAATGCCATTCTTGATGGCTACGAATCCAGCCTACCTGGGCGTCATCGGCTCAAAAAGAAGATGGATCGCCACCCGAAAGAACTTGCTGGCAGCGGGTATATCTGAAGAAACCTTGAACATGGTGACCTCGCCGATCGGGATCGAATTGAAAGCGGAGACACCGGAAGAGATCGCGTTGAGCATTATGGCTGAAGTGTTGATGATCAAAACCGGAGCATCCGGGCAGCGCATGACGATGAAAGTGTAATACAACCCAGGAGGGATTATGTGGCAGAGTTATGTTATCCCGTCATCATTAAATGAAGTATTGGATTGCCTGGCAGATGGGTCGGGATCCACGCGCATTGTAGCCGGTGGGACAGATATTCTTTTGGAAATGGAACGCGGTGTACGAAAAGGCATTTCCACACTGATAGACATTACCCGCCTGAAAGGATTGGATACGATCCATCAGGACAAATCGGGATTGATCCATTTTGGTCCAAATGTCACGCATAATCAGATTGTCAGCTCTGCCTTGATCCGCGAAAAAGCATTACCCTTAGTCCAGGCTGCCTGGCAGGTTGGATCTCCCCAAATTCGAAACCGGGCGACCGTGGTTGGAAACCTCGTTACTGCATCCCCAGCCAATGATACGATCACGCCGCTCATGGCATTGGATGCAACTGTCCACCTTCAGAGCAAAAGTGGGAAACGGACCGTTCCACTGAGAGAGTTTTATACAGGAGTCCGAAAGACCATCATGCGACCGGATGAAATGGTCGTGGAGATCTTTTTTCAAGGTTTACCGACCACATCAAGATCGATTTTCGTCAAGTATGCACTGCGGAAAGCGCAAGCGATCTCATTATTGAATCTTGCGATCATCGTGGATATCCAGGATGGAGTAATTTTAAAAGCCGCCATCACGCTTGGCGCTGTCGCTCCTACCATTGTGCATGCCAAGAAAGCTGAGGAATTTCTGATTGGGAAACCGCTGAATGGGTCTCTACTGGATGGATCCGCTGCAGATCTTGTCGAACAGGAGATAAAACCCATCACCGATATTCGTAGTTCAGCGGAGTATCGTGATCATGTCGTTAAGGTAATGTTTAACCGTGGCTTGGATGCGTTGATCCATGGTTCGGAAGGTGAAAATCTCCCAGAAAAACCTGTTCTATTGTGGGGCACAGATGATGATAATCCAGTATTTAAGGATGGATTGGCAATAGATCGAAATGAGTCAATCACCACCACGATCAATGGAGTAACCCGTACATTTACCACAGGGCAAAGTAAGACGCTGCTTCGGTTTTTGAGAGAGGAAGCGGGAATGGTGGGAGTCAAAGAAGGCTGCGCGGAAGGTGAATGTGGAGCCTGCACTATATTCCTGGATGGAAAAGCGGTTATGGCGTGCCTGGTTCCGGCACCTCGGGCGCATGGAGCACAGATCGTGACCGTGGAAGGATTATCCAGTGGGGATACGATTCACCCGGTTCAACAGGCATTCCTGGACGAAGGCGCAGTCCAATGTGGGTATTGCACTCCCGGATTCATCATGTCTGCTGTGAAACTGCTCGAAGAGGTTCCTCAACCTTCCCAAACTCAGATCAAGGAATCAATTGCTGGAAACCTTTGCCGGTGTACCGGATATTACAAAATCATTTCGGCAATCGAAAAAGCCAGCGAGAAGGGGTAAATATGAATAAGAATAATTTCTTTACCCGCAACAAATCCTATATGGATAAGAAGAAGACGATTCACCCGATCTGGCGGGGAGTAGGTTTGGTGTTGATGGTATTCATACCCATCCTCTCCTATATCGCGTCCGGTTTGATTTTGGAGCTGAACCAGGAATCAAAATGGTTTCCCATTCCAGCGGAATTCATCATCAGTTGGCAGGATCCACTGATTTTGATGAAACTATTCATTACAGTCATTGTTAGTTTCCTTGTTTATGCGCTATTCCTGCTGGTCACTTTCTTTATGAATAGTCTATTTGGACCAAATCGTTATATTCCTCCAGACCTACCACCCCTTAAACGTAGGCGCTGATCATCCACAATTCATCAATCTATCGGAAAAACCTGGAGGCTGGAATGAACTATGTTGGACAATCTATAATCCGGACAGATGCACTCGCAAAAGTTAAAGGGTCTGCGGCTTATCCTGGTGATATCAATCTACCCAATCAGACCTATATGAAGGTCTTGTTCGCTCATCGACCACATGCCATCGTCAAACGAATTGATACGAACGCAGCAGAAAGTTTGCCCGGTGTACTCATGGTACTGACAGCCAGGGATGTGCCTGTGAATGAATATGGACTGATCGTTAAAGATCAACCAGTACTGTGTGGTCCCGGGTCATCCAAACCATATACGGATCGGGTTCGGTTCGTTGGAGATCAGGTCGCCGTTGTTATAGCGGAAACCGAAGAGATAGCAGCCCGAGCGCTGCTTTTGATCCAGGTGGATTATGAAGATCTGCCTATTGTCACAGATATATTTCAAGCGCTTAAAGGTGATCAGGTATTGATCCATCCGGATCATGGTTCAAATGAATTTGTCCATTATCGGATCAGAAAAGGCGATACGGATACGGCATTCGCAAAAGCGGATGTAATTATCGAAGGCGAATATCTTACCCCGAATTCAGGAACATGCGTTTCTCCAACCAGAAGCCGGTTTGGGGTACATTGATGACGAAGGACGTATCACCATTCTGGTTGCTGGACAGTGGACACACGAAGATCGTGAACAGGTAGCCCATGCTCTAAACGTACCGGAAGATGATGTACGAGTAATTTATCCCGCTATTGGTGGCGCGTTTGGCGGGCGCGAGGATATGTCGATTCAGATCATCCTGGCGTTGGCAGCGAAAAAATTGCACGAGCGAGGTATCAACCGCCCGGTGAAGATCATCTGGAGTCGTGAAGAATCCATGATCGGACACCACAAACGGCATCCCTATCACATCAAGACTCGCTGGGGTGCAACCAAAGAAGGAAAAGTGATCGCAGCCGAAGCGGATGTGATTTCTGATGGAGGCGCGTATATCTATACATCCACAAAAGTGCTGGGGAACGCGACTCTGATGTGTACCGGTCCATACGAGATCCCGAATGTGAAAGTGGACGCACGTTCGGTATATACCAATCACATCCCCAATGGTGCCTTTCGTGGCTTTGGTGGACCTCAAGGTGCTTTTGCTGCTGAAAATCAAATGAACAAATTGGCAGAAGCACTCCACATGGATCCGGTTGAGATTCGCTTAAAAAATGTATTGCGAACTGGTTCTGAACTGTCTGTAGGTACTCCCCTGCCTGGCAAAGTGAGTATGCCGGATGTGGTGGAATTGACCGCTAAAAAAAGCGGATGGATCATTCAAGATGGAAGATGCATCCGTACAGACGAGGTAGGGTGGGAAGTTGTTGGTAATCCTCACCTTCGGCGGGGTATCGGGTTTGCCTGCGCTTTCAAGAATGTAGGATTTTCTTATGGCGCACCTGAACAATGCTCAGCCCGGATCGTGCTCAAAGGATCCTCTGAGATTGAAGAAGCCATCCTTTACCATTCTGCTGCCGAGGTCGGACAGGGAGTTCACACCGTTCTCCGTCAGATGGCCGCCGAGGCGTTATCCCTTCCTCTTGAAAAAATTACCCTCATTTCTTCTGATACCCTGGTCACACCCAACTCAGGTTCAGTTTCAGCTTCCCGTATGACCTTTATGAGCGGTAATTCGATCCGGGGTGCTGCAGAAGAAGTACTTCGAAAATGGAAAGCGGAAGAACGTCCCGCGGAAGCTTTATTTGTATATAGACCACCAAGAACCACCCCGCTCGACCCGGAGACCGGTAAAAGCGAACCAAACTTTGCGTATGGTTATGTTGCTGAATCTGTGGAAGTGGAAGTCGATCTGGAAACAGGGATGATCAAACTTGTGAATGTGATCTGTGGAGATGATGTCGGCACGGCAATCAATCCCCAGTTGGTTCAAGGCCAGATGGAAGGCGCAGTCGTTCAAGCCGCCGGATATGCATTAATGGAAAATTTCATCAATAAAGATGCAATGCCATTAACCCAAACACTATCCACTTATCTGATTCCCACTGTACTGGATATTCCTGATAAGGTGGAAACACTTCTATTGGAATTCCCGGACGAACGCGGACCGTGGGGGGCAAGGGGGATGGGCGAAATGCCTTACCTGCCTTTTGCCGCTGCGGTTACAGACGCAGTCCATTCCGCAACTGGGGTTTGGTTCGATGAATTCCCCCTGACACCCGAAAGGGTTTTACGTGGAATGGGGAAATTGAAGTAAATGCCGCATCCATTTATCCTAATTCGGGGAGGCGGAGATCTGGGTAGTGGTGTTGCCATCCGCTTGAATCGATCAGGCTTTCGGGTATTGATCACCGAATTACCGCAACCATTATCAGTACGCAGGCTGGTTTGTTTTTCTGAAGCCATCTATGCGGGGTCTGTTTCGATCGAAGGGATCACAGCGCAATTATGTCGGGATCTTTCTGAGATGGATACAGTATTTGAGGATGGCAAAATTGCCGTGAGGATAGATCCGGACGCGAAGCAAACTGGTAATGATCGGCCCCTGGTGTGGGTGGACGCGCGGATGGTAAAACGAAATTCCGATACATCCATTCAAGATGCTCCACTTGTTATTGGCTTGGGTCCTGGTTTTGAAGCGGGAGTACATTGTCATGCTGTGATAGAAACCAATCGCGGTCACCGTATGGGGCGCGTTTTCTGGGAAGGCAGCACAGAGCCGAACACGGGTATACCGGAATCTGTACGGGAATTTGGCGTTGAAAGGGTCTTGCGTTCACCAGCAGATGGAACATTACACCTACATAAACGGATCTGTGATTCGGTTCGAAAGGGAGATTTCCTCTGCGAAGTGGCGGGTCACCCTGTAAACGCGCCATTCGATGGTGTCTTGCGGGGTATTCTACATGATGGTCAGGTAGTATCATCTGGCTTGAAGATCGGCGACCTTGACCCGCGAAATGATGCATCACTTTGTCAATTGGTATCTGATAAAGCACTGGCGGTGGGTGGAGGTGTCCTCGAGGCGATCATGAGCCAACCGGGGATCCGATCTGCCTTATATTGCCAGGATTAGTAATGAATTCACTGGTAGTTTCTTTTCGTTTCCGTTCTCCTGGATCGATCGCCTTTGTGGGAGCAGGTGGAAAAACCACCTGCATATTCCAACTGGCGGCTGACAAAGGTGAACGAACTATCATCACTACGTCTACGCATCTGGGGATCGACCAAATTCCTCCCGATATGCAGCATAAAATAGTATCATCCGCACAAGAGATGCAATTCTTTATACCCCAATCCTCAAGGGAAAACGTCGTTATTACCGGTCCGCGAGTGGATGAGTTCAGGTTTGGACACCCCAGCGCGGAAGCATTAAGACTCTTACACGATCAGATCCACGGGACTGAATACTCGCTTTTCATTGAAGCAGATGGGTCGCGCACGTTGCCGATCAAAGCACCTGCTGACCATGAGCCGGCTATACCAACCTGGGTGGATACCGTGGTTACTATGTTTGGCTGTTCCGGATTGGGGCAACCACTTTCCAACGAGGTGGTGCATAGGATAGCAGAATATCAAACTCTTTCCGGATTAAAGAAGGGGAATTGATATCGGTGGAAGCTTCAGCAAAAGTGCTGACTTCTCCTCTGGGTGGCTTGAAACGAATCCCGGAAAACGCTGAACGGGTGCTGGTATTGAACCAGGCTGATGATCCACAAAGGCAATCCCTGGCAGGACGATTAGCTGAGTTGTGTTTGGCAGGCTATGACAGGGTCCTTATCACCTCATTAAATACTGAACCCTCACCCCTTGTACATGCCCGCTTTGAACGAGTAGCGGGAATTCTTCTCGCGGCAGGTGGTTCCAGCCGTTTGGGGCAACCCAAGCAATTGCTAAATGTGGGTGGCAAGCCACTCATTCGAAAGACCGCTCAGACTGCTCTGAATTCGGGTCTATCACCAATTATTGTCGTTGTCGGACATGCAGCAAAGGAAGTATCCTCCGCTCTCGAAGGCTTGCCAGTTCAGATCATTGAAAATCCAAATTGGTCAGCCGGTCAGAGTACATCCATCAAAGCAGGAGTGGCAGCACTTCCGACGAATATTGGGGGTGCGATATTTCTCTTGTCTGACCAACCCTTTCTGACGGAAGAGGTGATTCGGGCGTTGGTTACAGAAGCGCAGCAGACTCAAAGTCCGGTCATTGCACCGTTGATTACGGAACAGCGTGGAAATCCAGTGTATTTTGATCAGGATACATTGACCGACCTCTCCAGCTTAACCGGAGATCAGGGCGGAAGAGCAATTTTCACTCGTTTTCCACCCCATTACATTCCCTGGGGGGACGAATCCCTTCTACTCGATATTGATACAATGGAAGATATGGAACAATATCGGAGGTTAGCTCATGAATAATGAGAGCAAGCTTGGAGCAGTCGTTTTGGCAGCTGGACTTTCCTTGCGCATGGGGAAACCAAAGCTATTGCTTCCGTGGGGAGAAACCACCGTGATAGGACAGGTGATTTCTGTAATCTCTTCTTGTGCTATTAAACCTATTGTCGTAGTCACAGGGAAAACCCATGCGGATATCCATGCGTCCTTTGCGAACTCGGATATCCATCTGGCATTTAATCCCGATTATGAAGATGGCAGGATGCTTACCTCACTGAAGGTGGGGTTGCAGATATTAACAGATCTGAGAGCAACATCCACATTGTTGGCTCTGGGAGACCAGCCACAAATCCAGGCGAAAACTGTCCAAGCTGTGGTCCAGGCGTATCAACATAACCCAAATCAGTTGATAATTCCTTCCTACCAAATGCACCGGGGTCATCCCTGGGTGATACCATTTCGATATTGGCAAGAGCTATGCAACCTACCCCGAGCGAGCACCATGCGGGATTTTATCAACTTGCATGGACAAGAGATCAATTATGTGAACATAGATTCAGCAACGATTCTGGCTGACCTGGATACCCCTGAGGACTATCAGCGTGAGAAACCGCTGCAAAAGGAATAGGGTATAATGCAAATTGATCAAGAGGAGGTGTTTATCGAAGCTGAACTAATATAATCTGGTTGGAATAGCGCATGGTCTGGCTGGGGGATAAGCCAGATGACGAGGATGAGGGTTCTTCATCGCAGGATGGAGTTAACCGGCAAGTGCCGGGAAAATCGAAAGATCAGCGGATGCCCTCTGGATATCAATCCACCAACCTAATTGAGAAAATTTGCAGGCGTACAAGTTTTTGTGCGCTGTTCACATTATCTACCAAGCCGTCCTGAGTGTTTCTTGGATGGAGAGATCGAAGTCAGTGGAGGTTCCATGTGTGGGATCGTTGGTTATATAGGCGAAAAAGATGCGACCAGCATCATTATGAATGGGCTAAAAAAACTGGAATACCGTGGATATGATTCAGCCGGATTGGCGGTTATCTCTCTGGGTAAAATTCAGGTTCGGCGTGATGCAGGCAAATTGGAAAAACTGGAACATTTGCTAAAGGAAGAGCCGGTGACCGGAAAGATCGGGATCGGGCACACACGTTGGGCGACCCACGGGATGCCGACTCAACGCAATGCCCATCCGCACACCAGCAGCAATGGCGAAGTGGTTTTGGTCCATAACGGAATCGTGGAAAACTATCAGGAACTCCGACAGGAGTTGATCACTGACGGCGTCAAATTTAAAAGTGAGACAGATACCGAGACGATCGTCCAGCTCATTCAGAAAAACCTCGAGTTTGGCGTAAGCCTGGAAAATGCAGTCCGAAGCACATTATTGCGTCTTCGAGGGTCCCATGGTGTGGTCGTTATGTCGAGATCCGAGCCCGATAAGATCATTGCCGCGAGATTGGGAAACGCCGGCGGGGTCGTGATAGGGCTCGGGGAGGATGAGAATTTTATAGCTTCCGATCTTCCGGCTATCCTGGAGCATACCCGGCAGGTGGTTTTCATCGAAAATCGTCAGATCGCCATCGTTTCCCGGCAGGGATTGATCGTGACAGACCTCGAAGGAAAAAGTCTGCCATTTCAAACGCACACCATCGGATGGGATCCGGTTTCCGCGGAAAAGGGTGAATTTCGCCATTTCATGCAAAAAGAAATTCATGAGCAGGTTCGCTCATTGACGGATACCCTGGCGGGTAGGGTCGACTTTGAAGCCGGCAAGATCGTCCTGCCGGAATTAAACCTGACCACTCAGCTCGCCAAGCGGATCAAGAAGATCGTCATCACTGCCTGCGGGACAGCCGGTCATGCGGGGATGGTGGGTAAGCTGATGATCGAGAAGATCGCGCGCATTCCAGTGGAAGTCCAGATCGCCTCCGAGTTCCGCTACCAGGATCCGATTGTGGATCGCGATACAGTGGTGGTGGCAATCAGTCAGTCGGGTGAGACGGCAGACACATTGGCAGCCATGGAGGAAGGTAGGCGGCGCGGAGCCGTGATCTGGGCGATTGTCAATGCCATAGGATCACAGGCTATGCGCGTAGCCAATGGTTATATCGGTATGCAAACCGGACCGGAAATTGGTGTCGCCTCAACCAAAGCTTTCACGGCTCCCATGGCAGACCTGTATATGCTGGCGGTCTTGCTTGGTGATTTAAGAGGTGGTTTCTCGAATGAAGAGCGGCGCCGCCTGATTCAAGATCTACGCCTGGTTCCGCAAGCGGTCGGTTGGTGTCTGGAACAGGAATCGGCGATAATCCCGGTTGCACGCGTGTTGAAAGATTCGAGCAATGCATTTTATCTCGGCCGTGGGATCAATATGCCGATTGCATATGAAGGCGCACTCAAGTTAAAAGAGATTTCTTATATCCACGCCGAAGGCTATCCAGCCGGGGAGATGAAGCATGGACCCATCGCATTAATTGATCGGGATATGCCCGTCATCGCAATTGCACCAAAAGATCCGTGGTATGAGAAGATGATCTCACAGGTGGAGCAGGTGAAAAGCAGGGGCGGAAAGGTGGTCGCTGTCGCAACCGCAGGCGATGATCGAATTCGTTCTCTCGCAGACCATGTAATGTGGGTGCCTGAGATCCCCTGGCTGCTTTCCCCGATCGTGACAGTCATTCCGCTGCAGATCCTGGCATACCACATTGCAACCATGCGTGGATTGGATGTCGACCAACCCCGAAACCTGGCTAAATCGGTTACTGTCGAGTAATGGTCTGATTAATTTATATCCGCACAGGATTGCTTCACTCTCTTCGCTCGTTTGCAAAGACACGTGGGTCAGAATCCATCCTGACCTTTCCAAGGGAGGTATCGTGAAGCGCCTGAAGGATCAAACTAAACGGGTAAATTCACCCTAAATACGCACTGGCGATGGATCCCATCTGCTATCAAACCTTCTGTGTTTAAACCCCCGCGACTGGTCGATAGAATAGCCTGACGGTCGATCTCGCACAAGACCGGATGGTCACCTACCATATCTCGAAACGGACAAATGTTCAGGAAGACCCATGAACTCCCTTGATGTATTTCCCAGCGAGGTTGGTATCCGATCTTATACATTTCAGACATCAATGTTGCCATTCGAATGGCGGCAGACGGATTCTGATTCGTATCCAGTTGGAACATGGCTGTGGCAGCCTGTAAAATCAGTTCAGATTTATCCGTAGGATCAGGTTGTTCAATCATCGCCAATAAGGCATTCACCAACCTCCTAATTGCCATCGGCTGGCTGGATATTGGAAGTCGGTACAGCCGAGCGGGTCGCCCGCGTTTACCATTCTGTTCCACCGACACGACTTCCACCAGATTCAACTGACTAAGTTGGCGGAGGTGGTAACGGATATCTGCCTTTGTCAGGTGCAGGTTCTGGGCGATAGCGGATGGGGTAACCGGTTCGTGGTTTTTAATAAATTGCAAAATCTGCTCGGGCGTATTTTGCTGCATTTTTTCATTATATCATTTACGTAAAACTATATTAACGTAAATATAGATTGACATGTATCCTGCCTCTGCTACAATACGGGTAGCTTGCGAATGGATCATTCTGTTTTTTGGGAGTTGACATTATGCCTGAAAGTTTGAATTCGCCCGGTGTTGAAATTCCCCCTGATCTCCAGGACAACATAGCAATTACAACCGTCGACCGGATCTATAACTGGAGCCGGAGAAATTCCTTGTGGCCAATGATGTTTGGTTTGGCGTGCTGTGCCTTCGAGATGATCTGTGCTGCTGCCAGTCGCTATGACTTCTCCCGTTTCGGCATGGAAGTGATGCGTCCCAGTCCACGTCAGGCTGATTTCATGCTTGTTTCCGGAACGGTAACAAAGAAAATGATCCCCCAGATCGTACGTCTGTACAATCAGATCGCAGAACCACGCTATGTCATCGCTATGGGATCGTGCGCCTCTGGCGGAGGTCCCTTCAAAGAGGGATATTCTGTGGTTCCTGGTGTCGATCGGTTCTTACCGGTGGATGTCTACATTCCAGGATGCCCACCCACACCTCAGGCATTGTTGAATGGTTTGATCACCCTTCAAAAGAAAATTGACGGACAACGGCTCAAGGATGCCTCATGGTACCAGAAAGGTGAATCAGTTGCCATACCCATTCCGGTCCTCGGACCTGATCTGATTAATCCCCTCCAAATGGAAATCATTAAGGAAGTTGCCAACCGCCCGCCTGAGCCGGTAATTGGGACAGAGGATGTAACAGGAGGAACCAATGACTGACTCACCTGCAGTTGTAACTTTATCTCCTGTGGAGGAATATTTATCCTCCAAATTTGAAAAAGACACGCGTCCGGGATTTTTCGGTTACATTCTTCCTAAAGATTTGCTTCTGGACTCGGTTACCGCAATAAAAAATGAATTCGGCTTCGATGTGCTCACCTCGATCACAGCTCTCGATTCGTTTCCTGAGGATCGGTTGGATGTCGTCTATCACTTCCGCAAGCTATCCGGTGGCGAACCGCTGGAAATTAAAGTTGCCCTGCTACGCGAAAAACCGATTATTCCATCTATCATTTTTCTTTTCCCAGGTGCAGAATTACAGGAACGCGAAGTGTATGACTTATTTGGGGTCCACTTTGAAAACCATCCTGATCTACGGCGAATATTGACCTGGGAAGGTTTTCACGGTCATCCACTTCTCAAAGATTGGAAAGAACCTTTCTTCGAGGAAGAAGTCAAACCATTCAAATCCCGCTGGCCAGAAGGTAAGGTTCATCGTATCGAGGATCTGAATCCATTTCATGATAATGTCAAATACCCTGCTGGATTTGACCCGGAACAGTGGGAAGCAGATGATGATCGGGCGCTTTATGCCTCACTCAATAAATCCTCCGCGGGAGACGGGGAAAATCTGAAGACCGATAAGATTGTTGTCAATTTAGGTCCCCAACATCCATCAACCCATGGCGTTTTTCGGATGGTGGCAGTACTGGATGGTGAAACGATTGTAGACTTAAAGCCCGTCATTGGTTATCTCCATCGAAACCATGAAAAAATTGGCGAGCGTAACACATTCCTCCAGAATATGCCTTTCACCGACCGGCTGGATTACATCTGCTCCATGTCAAATAACTTCGGGTACGCTTTGGCAGTGGAAAAACTAATGGGGATCACACCGCCGGAACGGGCAGAATATATCCGGGTGATCATGGCAGAACTAACCCGTATCAATAATCACCTGGTTGCGATTGGCTTTTTATTGAATGATCTTGGCGCTTTCTTCACTCCGGTCCTGTACGCGTTTGTTGAACGTGAATTAATTCTGGATATATTCGAAGGCGTTTCCGGCTCCCGGATGATGTGCAACTATTTCCGGTTTGGCGGCGTAGCGAGAGATATTCAGCCCGAGTGGATGACAAAGATCAACCGATTAGTCGAACGCCTTCCTGGAAAAGTGGATGAATTGGATAAATATCTCACCGATAACGACGTAGTCCGAGTCCGGACTGAAGGGGTCGGGATACTTACAGCAGAAGATGCAGTTGCCAATAGCGCGACCGGACCATTATTACGGGCTTCCGGCATACCTTTTGATCTTCGTCGGGCTGATCCGTATTCTATCTATGACCGATTCGATTTTGATGTATGCGTCCGTTACCACGGCGATATATTTGACCGGTATATCCTTCGCCTGGATGAGATCAGACAGAGCATTCGTATTCTGCAACAGGCATTACGGGATATACCTGAAGGACCGGTAATGACAGGAAAACCGCAGTACCAGGTTCGGGTTCCCGCTGGGGAAGCTTATGGACGGGTGGAGAGTCCTAAGGGGGAACTAGGTTACTATGTTGTCTCTAACGGGAAGGCCAATCCTGCCCGCTACCACGTTCGCGCGCCAACTTTCATTAACTTGACCAGTTTGCGAGGGATGAGTATTGGTAACAAAGTGGCAGATGTTGTCTGTATTTTAGGGTCAATCGATATCGTTCTGGGCGAAGTGGATCGCTAAAGGATGGATATGACATGTATGGATTAGGCGTACTTAAGGGATTGACAGTCACTTTTAAACATTTTGTGGAAACGTACCTGGACGATATCCGCAAAGGTAAGAAGCGTTATTACACAGAAGAAGGGATTGCATACCGGAGCAGCACTGATATTACTGGTGTCTTTTCCGTCCAGTATCCTGAAGAGAAACTTCCGGTACCCGAAGAATTTAGGTATATTCCCTTCCTCGTGTACGAGACCGGTCCTGCAGGTGAGCGGAACATGCGTTGTACCGCTTGTGGTATTTGTGCGAAAGCCTGCCCACCCCAGTGCATCTGGATCGAACGCAAGATGGACGAGGTCACCGGAAAACCGGTTCCGAGCCCGAGGGAATTCTATATCGATACCGATATATGTATGAATTGTGGATTTTGTGCTGAATACTGCCCATTCGAAGCCATTCGGATGGATCATGATTACGAAATTGCATCCTATGATCGGTTCAAGCATCATATTTATGATATGGCAAAGTTAGCGAAGCCAGTGGAATACTATGCCTCCATTCGACCATCCAATTATCGTGCGGAAGAAGATGCGAAAGCTGCAAAAGCTGCTGCTAAATTGGCTGCTTCCCAACAACAACCATAATGGACGAAAGAATGTATAACGACGATACCGAGATCCTCTTTCCTTCCCGGGTAATCCCGGCATTGAAAGGCTTGCATGGCAATCAATGGGATGAATTGATAAATACCGTTATTGCCGGTGGTCCGACATCACATGACCACGTGGCGTTTGTCCTTATGCTCATCCGTTTGGGTGGATGTGTGTCATGCAATGCTGATTCCTTTCGCGCGATGAAAGGATGTACCCAATGCGCACGGCAAACCATCCGAAGATACCGGGGCGATGACACAGAGTTATTACATATTTATTCCGAGGCGCTCACAGAAACGCATGATTATTTCATACAAAACGGATAGTTTATCCAATTAATTAGAGGAAAATATGGCGATCACTAAAGAACGAGTCCTGGAAGCTCTATCACAGGTACAGGAACCTGAACTACATCGAGATCTGGTTACGTTGAACATGATCCAGGATCTACATATCAAAAACGATATAGTTGCATTCAAAATAAATCTCACCACACCTGCATGTCCGCTTCGAGCAAGAATTGAATCGGAGGCGAGGGCGGCTGTGATGACTATTCCTGGTGTAAGTAAAGTCGAAGTTCAGTTTGGCTCCACAGTGCCGGCAGACGCCAGAATTAAATCCAAACTCGAACTCCCCATCAAGACTGCAATAGCAGTCGGTTCCGGCAAGGGTGGGGTCGGTAAGAGTACTGTTGCAGTCAATATGGCGGTCGCACTTGCAAAGATGGGTGCATCCGTGGGTCTGTTGGACGCGGATATCTATGGTCCAAACATACCAACGATGATGGGTGTGGCACATCTTCCCCCTCCACATAATCAGAAAATGATCCCTGCCATCGCATTTGGTGTAAAAATGATGTCTATCGGCTTCCTGGTAAAACCAGGACAGGCTATGATCTGGCGTGGACCGATGCTTCATTCAGCAATCAGCCAATTCTTACGGGATGTGGAATGGGGTACTCTGGATTATTTAATTATCGACCTTCCGCCAGGAACCGGTGATGCGCAGATCAGTCTCGCTCAAACCATTCCTTTATCGGGAGGGGTGATCGTTACCCTTCCTCAGAAAGTCTCAACAGAAGATGCGGCTCGGGCTGTGGAAATGTACAACGCGTTACAGGTTCCAGTCCTTGGTGTTATCGAGAATATGTCTTATCTGGAGTTACCCGACGGCAAACGATTGGAAATATTCGGCTCAGGTGGTGGAGAGGCATTGGCAGCAAGTGCAAAGGTACCTTTCCTCGGAAAGATTCCTCTTTTATCGGAGGTAAGGGAAGGTGGAGATGCAGGGGAACCAATTGTCGTGACATTGCCCGAATCGAGCGCTGCCCAGGCACTTTTCAATATCAGCCAACAAGTGGCAGCCCAGATGAGCATGGTCTCTCTTCAGGTATAAAAACAGTGTGGTATCGTGCATGATATAATCCCTTCCATGGATCCAGTAATTGTAAGCATACGTTTTAACCCTGTTGGTAAAGCTTATCATTTTGATGCAGCCAAAGTCCCCGAGATAAAAGCCGGAGAATTTGTGATCGTTGAGACCAGCCGAGGATGGCAGCTCGGTCAGGTAGTCCAGCTAATCGTGAACCCGGTTCCTCCACCTGAAGGAACCTGGAAGCTGGTAGACCGGCGTGCCAGTCCACGTGACCTGGTGATGCGCCAGAGTTGGCAGGCAAAAGATGCTGACGTACTCGCCAGAGCACAGCTCCGGGCGGGAGAGATGAAATTACACGGAATTAAAGTTGTTTCCGCGGAATACAGTTTTGATGGTTCCCGTCTGGTTGTTCAATTCAGCACGGAAGGCGAAGAAAAGATCGAGTTGAAAAGTTTACGAATTGATCTTCAGAAAACGTATAGTCCCACGCAGGTTGAATTGCGGCAGATTGGTCCCCGCGATGTTGCGAAACTGATGTGCGGGATGGGCGCCTGTGGACTGGAACAGCGCTGCTGTTCCGGTTTCCTGACAGAATTCAGTTCTATTTCGATCAGGATGGCAAAAGAACAGGGGATTTCCCTCACTCCCGCGGAAATCACCGGCATGTGCGGGCGATTACGTTGTTGTTTGATCTATGAATATGACCATTATTGTGAACTTCGCTCTCAATTGCCCAAGAAGAATAAACGGGTCATGACACCGGCTGGAGAGGGAAAGGTTATTGATGTGATACCTCTTCGTTTACGAGTTCTGGTCGAGATCCCCAATGTGGGATATCGAGAATTCGCAAAAGAAGAAGTTCACTTGGTCCAGGATGTTGTTGAACAGAAACCAAAAGCAAATACATCAAATGAGACCCAGGGACATGAGTAGACCGTATGGGATTGTCTCTATTGCTGCCTGAAGAATGGACTGATCCGAAGAAAATTCTAGTAATTCTGGCACATCCAGATGACCCGGAATTTTTCTTTGGCGGGTCGATTGCTCGTTGGATAAACGCGGGGCATGTGGTTTATTATTGCCTGCTGACAACGGGCGACAAGGGGGGGAATGACCTTGAAATTTTCCCCGAACGACTTGCCAGTATTCGTATGGTCGAGCAGCAGAATGCTGCGAGATCCCTCGGAGTTACCGAAGTTATTTTCTTCAATACCCCGGATGGATTTCTCCATCCCTCAGATATTGTCCGGAAGGAAGTTGTTCGGCAAATTCGAAGGATTAAACCTGAAATCGTGGTGTCCTGTGATCCAACGAATTATTATCTCCGGGATAGATACATCAACCACCCGGATCACCGGGCGGCGGGAGAAATTACCCTTGATGCAGTTTTTCCTGCTGCAGGAAATGTGTATTATTTCCCGGAATTGATTACCGAGGAAAATCTTCTCCCTCATACTCCCGATGAAATCTGGTTGTCGTCACCTGTAAAGCCGAATACGATTCTGGATGTGACAGATTTTTGGGCGCAAAGAATGGCAGCTCTTAAAATGCACGTAAGTCAAATAGGGGATCCACAAAAATTTGAATCCACACAACTAACGCGGCACACGCCAGATAGCACACCAGAAAACCCGCGATTCGAGGACAGTTTTTTACGATTGTATAAACGCTGATTGTCATCTCGTCAGACTGACCAGTAACCGGCTGGTAATACGATCAGATTAATCTATTTCAATCTTTCCTTTTCGGAAAAGAGTACTAAATTACTTGACCCATCTATTGGAACATGCTATACTGGATTGAGCTAATAATCTGATTAATCATATTTATTACGCCATGAAAAATAATTCCATAAACACAAATCCGTTATCTCCCTTCCTGCAATATCTCGCAGCTCTACCTCAACACGATACTGTCCGGATTCCACCACTGACTGAGCTGAGTCGAATTCTGGGTATTTCCATAGCCAGTCTCCGGGAACAAATGGAAGTTGCCCGGATGATGGGAATCATTGAAGTCCATCCTCGAACTGGGATTCACCGCATTCCGTTCACATTCACCAGTGCGGTTGTGAACAGCGTATCTTATTGCATCGCCAATGACGAGAAAACATTCGAGAAGTACGCGGACTTCAGAAAACATATCGAAGCAGCCTATTGGAAACAGGCGGTCAGTCTACTGACTGATGAAGATCTGGCAAAGCTGAATCTGTTGGTTAAACGAGCCTTTGAACGCTTGCACCGGCATCCTCCCCAGATACCCCAAGAAGAGCATAAAGAATTGCATCTATCTATGTATCGCCGGCTTAATAATCCGTTCGTAAGCGGATCATTGGAGGCGTATTGGATGTTATATGAAGAGACTGGATTATCAATATATACAGATCTCTCTTACCTTGAACAAGTTTGGATATTTCACCAGAAAATGATCGACGCAATTATCGCTGGTGATCTCGATCTTGGTTATCGCAATTTTATGGAACATATGGAATTGCTGACTCAGAGGACCTTGAGGGACAAGCGCCATCGTTTTGAATAAGCCTCGCAAGATTCATTTCATTTTGGAGTAACTCATGACTTCGACAGTATCTAGCACAACCAACATTGAGCGGGTCAATGATTTTTGTATCACCTTTGCGACAATTAATGGCTCTGGCAGCCAGACGGCGAACACCACCATTATGCGAGCCTTATTTAAAATGGGTATTCCTGTGTCAGGTAAAAACCGGTTTCCATCGAATATTCAGGGATTAGCCACCTGGTATAGTATCCGCGTCTCAAAAGATGGGTATCTGGGTCGGATCGAAGATGATGATATTCTGATAGCCATGAATCCCCAATCATTTGAAAGAGACATTGAATATTTGTGCCCGGGTGGTGTTTTGTTTTATGCGGATGATATCAAAACTCCGATCAAACGGAATGATATTGTGGTATATCCCATGCCAATAAAGAAATTATCCCGTGAAGCAGATGTCTCTCCTGCTCTGCGGGATTATATTGCCAACATGGTCTATGTTGGCGTACTGGCATCCATCCTCGGGATAGACTTAACCAAAATATACGATGCGCTTGATTTTCATTTCAAAGGAAAACAGAAAGCGATCAATTCCAATTTTAATATTGTCAAAGCCGCCTACGATTGGGCAAAGGAAAATTTATCGAAAACGGATCACTTCAGAGTGGAAGAAATGTCTCCCCTCGACGAATACATTATGGCGGATGGGAATACGGCTGCCGCATTGGGATCCATCTTTGGTGGAATTCAATTTTCCGCGTGGTACCCGATCACACCAGCATCCACTCTGCCAGAAGCGTTGAATGAGTATTTGCCACAGTACCGTATCGATCCGGAGACTGGAAAGAATACCTATGCGGTAGTACAGGCAGAAGATGAATTGGCAGCGATTGGTATGGCGATTGGAGCAGGATTCGCGGGGCTTCGCTCTATGACTGCAACCTCTGGACCTGGATTAAGCCTGATGACTGAATATTTGGGGTTGGCTTTCTATGCGGAGGTTCCGGTTGTTGTCTGGGATGTCCAACGTGTGGGTCCCAGTACTGGCTTGCCAACCCGAACTGCCCAGGGGGACATTACCATGGGGTATTTTCTTGGTCATGGTGATACACAGTATGTGATGCTCCTTCCAGGAACGGTTCAGGAATGTTTCGAATTTGGCTGGAAATCGTTTGACTTTGCAGAACGTCTACAAACGCCCGTATTGGTCATGACCGATCTCGATATGGGTATGAATCAGTGGATGACCAAACGGTTTGAATATCCTGATCAGCCAATGGATCGCGGGAAAATTCTTTGGGAAAATGATTTGGAACAGATCAAAGAAAAATGGGGTCGTTACCTGGATACGGATGGTGATGGTATACCGTATCGAACAGTTCCCGGGAATTTACATCCCAAAGCGGCCTATTTCGCGCGGGGGACCGGGCATGATGATTATGCCCAGTATAGTGAAGAACCGGAGGATTGGGAAAAGGGGATGGCTCGTCTCAAACTTAAATTTGAAACTGCCAGAGCAATCCTTCCACCTCCAGATACATATATGGTACCCGGAGCTAAAATCGGAATAATTAGCTATGGTTCGACAGATCCAGCTGTCATGGAAGCAGCCCATATTTTGGAAAAAGATGGAATTTCAGCAGATTATCTGCGATTAAAAGCGATACCTTTCCATTCGGAAGTGGAGAATTTCATAACCTCACATGACCTTGTCTATGTGGTTGAAATGAACCGGGATGGACAAATGAATCAATTATTAACTATCGAATATCCGAAATTAGGAAACAAACTGGTGTCCGTTGCACATTCTGATGGACTGCCCCTTTCTGCTCGTTGGATCGTCAAAGAAATAAGAAATCATGAGGTGAAATCATGACTCAAACTCCTGTCTCAGCAGTATCCGTAAATAATGTCGGTTTGTCTCGAGCTGATTATCGAGGTGCCCAGTCCACCCTCTGTCAGGGTTGCGGTCATAATTCGATTGCTAACCAGATCATTGCCGCCTGTTACGAGGTGGGTATCCTCCCGGAAAAGGTAATAAAATTCAGCGGGATAGGTTGTTCCAGTAAAAGTCCATTCTATTTCCTCAGTCGTTCCTTTGGGTTCAATGGTTTGCATGGAAGAATGCCATCCCTGGCTTTGGGCGCGATGTTCGGTGATAAGTCCCTGAAGGGAATTGGAGTCAGTGGAGACGGGGATTCCGCGAGTATTGGCTTAGGCCAATTCAAACATCTTGTCCGTCGAAATCTCCCAATGGTATATATCGTGGAGAATAATGGTGTCTATGGTTTGACCAAAGGTCAGTTCTCCGCTACCGCTGAGAAAGGCCTGTCCCTCAAAAAACAGGGTACAAATCCATATCTGCCTGTTGATATTGCGATGGAGGCTCTGGTTTCCAATGCGACTTTTGTCGCCCGTTCATTTGCAGGTGATCCCAGACAGGTAAAAGAACTGATCAAGGCAGCCGTTAGCCACAATGGGATAGCTGTCCTTGATATCATCAGCCCATGCGTCACCTTCAATAACCAGGAGGGAACTCTTCATTCATACACCTGGGGAAAAGACCATGAAGCACCTCTTCATGAAATATCGTATATTCCTCCCCGAGACGAGATTATGGTCGAAGATTTCGAAGAAGGAACGGTTCGGGAAGTTACGATGCATGATGGCTCGATGGTTGTCCTAAAAAAATTGGAACAAGACTACGACCCAACCGATCGCTGGCAGGCGCTTCGAGTGCTGGAGGAAGGGCAAGAAAAGAATTGGCTGGTGACCGGTTTGTTGTATGTAAATCCAGAAGTGCCTTCATTTTTCGAATTATTCAATCTACCGGTAACACCGATGAACCGGCAAACTGAAAAACAATTGCGCCCATCACGCGAAGCGATAGATCGTGTGAATGCAATGATGTTTTAGTTCTACAATTTTGATCCGATATTATTTTTTCGAGCCTGATCTCTGGCATGGAATCTGTGACAGAGATCATTTTTATTTTTTATCCCATGTTATAATTTTTACGTCAGGTCAGAAATTCCAATCAGGAAGGGACGAGGCATTATGGAAATATCCAAGAGACAATACAAACATTGTGATCTGGTCACGGTAACTGGTAGAGTGGATAGTGCCACGGCGCCCCTGATTGGAGATGTGTTGGATGAGATTACCGGTGAGGGACGCTATAAAATCGTCCTCGAATTCAGCGGTTTAGAGTTTCTATCATCTGCCGGCATCTGGGTTCTTGTGAATATACAGAAAACCTGTAAGCGGTATAACCGTGGGGAAATTATCCTCGTGGATGTGCCCGAACGAATCCTTTCGACACTTGACCTGGCTGGTTTGGTACCTTTCTTTACCATTTCAAATGATCTCACTGAAGCGGTAGGTAGCTTCTAACTTCACAGGCGATTATGACAGCCTATTCTGCCACCTTAGATAACCTGGAGAAGATTACATCCCAGGTTGTTCAGGCAGCCAAAGAGGCAGGCCTCTCAGAGAATGCGATCTACGATGTTGAACTTGCGGTTGATGAAGCCTGTTCGAATATTATTGAGCATTCGTATACCGAAGAAGGAAAGGGCGAGATCGAATGCATCTGTCAGGTTTTACCTGATGGATTAAAGATTTTCCTTCGCGACTCAGGGTGCTATTTTAACCCAGATCGAATCCCTCCACCCGATATAAAATCCCACATCACTAAACGAAAACCTCGTGGACTGGGATTATTTTTTATGCGAAAACTGATGGATGAAGTAAGATTCGATCCATGTGAAGGGGAGGGCACACTCTTGACAATGGTAAAGCGCAGGGAGCGCATTCCTTGAAAGAGATCCTATCTTCCAGCGATATGTTTGAACTTCCAGCATGGAAAAACTTTCTGAGCATGGGAGAACAATTGATGCGCCAGACCTCCATCAAAGGTCAGGCGGATTATATTGTGTCTCATATTCGTTCTATCGGAAATTACGAATCGGAAATCTGGTTTACTGAAGGACTGTCACATATCCCCGGGTCAAATACGCCTTCCATTTTTTCGCAGATTCCCCATACACCCCTGCTTCAGAAAGCTGTAAATGACAGGAAAATATCGGTTATCGGGAAAGCAGGAAGCACGAAGCAATATACTGGGAGCGAACCACCTTACATGGTTGCTTATCCGCTCATCGTCCAGGACCTTCTATTAGGCGCGATTCAAGTTATTCGATTGGATAGCATGCCCTTCAGTCGAGAAGAAGTGGAATTTTTTGATGGGTTGACAGCCAATGTGGCTGTAGCTTTGCAAATATCTCATCAAACGATCATTAAGAACTGGCGACTTGAGCAGCTTTCTCTCGTTAGAACTGTTTCACAGCAGATCGCAAATGTACTTGATCTGGATGAATTATGTCAAAAAGTGACCAGCTTAATTCGAAATACCTTTCATTACTATGCGGTCACCATTTTTACGGTTGTGCCTGGAAAGGAACAAATGACGTTTCGCGCCTGGGCAGGTCCGTTTGAAAATACATCTTCGAACCTTCCTCCCCTGTCTGCACGGTTTGGACGGGGTATCGTCGGTGCCGCAGCCAGTCGTGGACAAGAATTGCTGGCAAACGATGTTTCACGCGAGCCTTTGTATCTTTATACAGATCAACTTCCGCTGACTAAGTCTGAAGTGGCTTTGCCGCTGAAATTGGAAGATCGTGTCCTGGGGATTTTGGATATTCAGAGTGAACATCTCTTTGCATTTCATGAGATGGATATGCGTGTCTTAAGATCGTTAGCTGACAATATCGCTTCGGCAGTAGAAGGAACTAATTTGTATACTGCTGTTGAAAAACGCGCGGAGCAGCTCTCCATTGTGTCTGAAGTAGGGAAAGCACTTTCCTCGATCCTGGATTTTGATTTGTTATTAAAACAGATCGTCAATTTGATCCATGAAAAGTTTAAATATCCTTTTATCCATCTATTTCTCGTCCAGAAAGAAAATGACCAACTTGTATTTCGGGCGGGCGCTGGAGATCGTGCTGAAATAATTGAACAAGTCGGTCTTCAATATGGTATCAATGATCCGGAAGGGATCATCCCCTGGGTTGCTCGGAACGGTATCAGCCTGATTGCGAATGACGTGACTCAGGAACCCCATTACCGCCCGTCATCCTTTTACCCCGGCGAAACCGCGTCTGAAATGGCAATTCCGCTCATGTTTGGGCATGAAGCTCTCGGAGTTCTCGATATTCAGAGTGATCAATCTGATAATTTTGACGAATTAGACCTCCAATTATTCGAAACTTTGGCAGATAGTATCGGAATTGCCATCCGAAACTCAATTCTATTTAATTCAGAACGATGGAGACGACAGGCAGCAGATAGTTTACGGGAGGTAGCAGGCTTACTCTCCTCTAATATCGCATTGGATAAGTTGATGGATATCATCCTGACTGAACTGGAGCAGATTTTACCCTGTGACGCTTCTGCGATTTGGTTGATACAAGAAGGGGAACGTTTAAACAACGATTTGTTCCCATTAAAACTGGCTGCAGTCCATGGAACCCCTATGGATCCCATCACCAAATCATGCTGTGAAGAACCGTCCATTCTCGAATGGCTCAATAATGCACTCCAAAATACACGCCCTACGGTGCGATCTCCTCAAGATCCCTACGAACCATTGGGTAAAGCGCTGCTTTTTGGTCCGGAATACTCATCAATCGCGGCGCCCATGTTGATCGACGATAAACCGGTTGGAATCATAACCCTTGCACACAATACCGCAGGCAGATATGGTTTGGAATCCATCCAGATGACCTCAGCATTTGCAAGTTATGCTGCGGTAGCTATTCAAAACACACGGCTATATGCTTCGGCACAAGAACAAGCCTGGATTGCCACCGTCCTCTTGCAGGTGGCAGAAGCAACCCAATCGATTACAACAGTGGATGAGCTCCTGAAAGCGGTCACCCGTCTTACCCCAATGCTGGTTGGGGTCAGCGGATGTGCTTTACTTTTATGGGAGGAGAACCTGGAAGCATTTACAATCGCTGGTACTCACGAGATTCAATTCCAAGATGAGTTGGCGGAAAAATCATGGATCAAACCCGCCCAGGCGAATGGCTTGCAGCGATTACTGACCGAAAAGACAGCAGCGATCATCGATAATCTGGATATGGATTTACCCATTCTGGCTGCGAAAGACGGAATGGATGAAAATCTCCAGTATGCACTTCTTCCCCTGTTATCACGAGGAACCATTCTGGGAGCATTTCTGATCTCTTATCACGGGGTAAGAAACAATTCACCCGTTTCGATTATGGAAGATGAACGATTGGCAATTATCCAAGGGATCGCTCATCAAACAGCCATCGCAGTCGAGAATATTCGGCTATTGGAGAATCAGCAACAAGAAACCTACATTTCGACAGTTTTGTTACAAGTAGCTCAAACCATGGTTAGCCAGAATGATTTGAATGACATCTTCGCATCCGTCGTTCAAATTACACAGATCCTGGCGGGCTCACAAGTATGTGCGATCTATCTATGGAATGAAACTGCCGGCGGATATCAAGCCATTAAAATTTCCGGGGTCTCAACCCAAAAGGTAGAAGAGTTACAATCCTCGATCATTGAGCCCGATCATGCAAGTTTGCTTGAATATATTACAGACCATGACGTTGTCTTAATGCATTCGATCTCACCAACCTGCGCGACAGAACCAGCGACCTGGTTGGATTTAGATCCGGAAGAACAACTACGACCTGAAGAGATTCAGACGATCCACATGCCGATCTTGATCGGTGTACCTCTCTCGATAAAAGGAGAATTGTTTGGGGTGATGCTTGTGGTTGATCCTGGTGATGAGAAAATCTACTTCCACAAACGACTTGAAATTATCACAGGGATAGGGCGGCAGACCTCTCTGGCTATTCAAAATGACCGTCTCCTAAAGGCACAAGTAACTCAGGAAAAGTTGGAACGCGAATTCCAATTAGCCAGGGAAATTCAAGAAACGTTTCTTCCCACGGATTTTCCCCATCCAGAGGGTTGGCAATTGGAAACACGCTGGCGCCCGGCGAGAGATGTCGGTGGGGATTTCTTTGATATCTTCAGCCTCCCAAACAATCGTCTGGCACTGGTCATCGCTGATGTTTCCGATAAAGGGATATCGGCTGCCTTATATATGACATTGACTCGGACTCTGATCAGAACAGTGGCTCAGCAGGCAAATACACCATCGGAGATACTCGCCCAGGTTAATGATCTGCTCTTGCGTGATACTCCCCATGGAATGTTCATTACCGCTGTTTTGGGGATCCTGGATACTCGAACCGGTGAGTTAACATATGCCAATGCCGGTCATAACCTCCCTCTTATCCGGAGAAAGGATGATCAGAATCTGGTATCTTTCGAAAAAGGGAGTATGCCACTTGGTATCCTTGAAAAACTGTCCTTCAAGGATAAAAATGTGACATTAATGCCTGGGGATACATTGTTGATGTTCACGGATGGAATTACTGAAGCGTTCGTGGAAACAGAATACTTCGGGGATGAACGGTTGGCAGAAGCCATCCTGAGATCAGAGATGCCAGACGCATCGACTATCATGGAAGATATTGATTCAGCCTTGATGGAATTTAGCGGGACCAGCCAGCCTTCCGATGACGTGACGGCGTTAGCAATTTCTCGTAAATAAAAAACAATAGACCAGATATACCAGAATGCGTTACTCCCCTATGGTATGAAGGAGAGCCAGGTTTGGTTTCCCCTTATGCGCGATCGGGAATCCGGATATTACCACAACCTGTTGTCCCACCTCGATGGGTAGTTCTGTTTGCATCACCTTGTCAACAGTTTCGATCATTGATTCAACAGACGTCACATAAGGAACCAGGTATGGTTTTACACCCCAATATAGAGCCATCTTCTGATACGCGGATGGCGTCGGTGTCAAGGCAATGATCGGAACCTGCGGGCGGACCTTTGACATCAGCAATGCCGTTCTTCCAGAATGGGTGAATACGGCGATGGCTGAGACATTCCGGTCGTGGGCAAGTTCTTTTGCCGCTCGCGTCATAGCCACAGCATCTTCACTGGTATCCACTTCAAAATCGTCATCACATTGTGACCACTCACTGTAGTTCTTTTCAGCTTCCCGAACAATCGAATCCATCATACAGATGCTCTCGAGAGGGTACTTCCCACTTGCTGTTTCGCCGGATAGCATAACCGCATCGGTCCCATCGAAAATCGCGTTGGCAACGTCGGTGGCTTCCGCCCGGGTAGGACGGGGGTTATGGATCATCGAATCGAGCATCTGGGTTGCGGTTATTACCGGTTTGGTATGATAATTCGCAGCCTGGATGATCTTCTTCTGGGCGATCGGTACAGAAGCAGGAGACATCTCCACTCCCAGGTCTCCGCGTGCGACCATTACTCCATCAGCAGCATCCAAAATTTCGTCCAGATTATCCAATGCTTCAGGTCTTTCCAATTTGGCTATGATTGGAATAAGTTCCTGCTTAGGAGCAGCGCGGATGATCTCTTCGCGTACCAATCGCACCTCACTGGCGGTTCTAACGAAGGATATGGCAACCAGATCGACCTGGTTCGCCAGCCCAAATTGGAGATCAGCCTTATCTTTCTCGGTAAACCCCGGTACACCTGGGTCTACGCCCGGAAGATTGAATCCTTTGTGTGAGGTAAGCATTCCACCAAGAACTACTTCGGCAGTGATTCCAGTCTTTGTGATTGTGCGAATCAGAAATTCAATATTTCCATCATCCAGTAACACTTTCCCACCAGGCTTCAATTTATCCTGTAATCCCGGAAAAGGGATGGTGAATTGGGCTCCTGCCGTCGGAGCAGGGGATATGGTGAACTCGATGGTAAGAATGTCTCCGGAATTGATCTCCAGGCTTCCATTCGGAATTTCCCCAATTCGGATCTTCGGTCCCTGCAAGTCCTGCAAAATGGCAACCGGTTGTCCCATCATTTTCGACAATTCTCGGATTATCTTGATATTTTGGACATGCTGCGCATAGGTACCATGTGAAAAGTTGAGCCTGGCGACATTCATCCCAGCCTGGATCATTTTCTTTAACATACCCCGATCCTGAGAGGATGGTCCGATGGTGGCGACAATTTTGGCTTTTCTATCCATAGTTAGATATATCCTAATTTTTTAGCTTCATAGCGTAGATGATCGCGCATGTCCGGATGACTTATCGAGATCAATATATTCGTTCGTTCGCGGATGGTTTTACCGTATAAATCCAATATACCATACTCTGTCGCCACCCAATGGACATGGTTTCGGGTAGTGATGACGCCGGCTCCCGGTTTTAACACTGGCACGATCCGGGAGGCAGATTGACCTCTGTGATCCAGGTAAGTGCTTGGCAATGTGATGATCGGTTTTCCCTCTTCTGCAAGAGAAGCGCCGTAAATGAAATCAGCCTGACCACCCGCACCGCTGAAGAAACGAGATCCAATTGAATCTGCACAAACCTGCCCTGTAAGATCGATCTCAATGGCAGAATTTACCGCAACCATCCTCCGGTTCTGGGCAATGGTAAAAGGTGAATTGACATATTCAGTCCGATGCAATTCGATGAAGTCGTTTTTATTAGCCCATTGATACAACTGGCTGCTTCCAAATAGGAATCCGGCTACCATTTTTCCTGGGTGTATCGTCTTCTCCTGTCCATTAATGGCACCGGATAGGACCAGGTCCATCATTCCATCGGAGATCAGCTCAGAGTGGACTCCCAGGTTCTTGTGACCTTTGAGTTGTTCCGCAACCGCTCCGGGTATGGACCCAATCCCCAATTGGATCGTTGCCCCATCCGGGATAATTCCTGCAACATGGATCGCAATTTGGTCAGCAATACCTCGATTTTCTTCAGGGATGATCACATCTTGAAGGGGTTCATTTGCTTCGACAATTCGATCCAATTGTGAGATATGGATCAGCGTGTCTCCCTTTGTCGTCGGCATCGAAGGATTTATCTGAGCGATTCGCATCCTCGCGGATTCAGCCGCCGTTTTTACCAAGCCTGTCTCAGAGCCATAGGTGCAATACCCTTCGTCATCGGGTGGGGAAAGATTTAGCAAGCATTTATCTACTTTGAGGATGTTATTTTTGAAGAGCAGGGGTAATTCTGACAACAGGACAGGAGTGAAATCGGCTCTTCCTTCCTGGATGGCTTTTCGAATATTGGCACTGATAAATAGCGTGTTTACCCGGATATTCCCAGAGAACTCTGCATGTAAATAATCTGCATTCCCAATGGTCAAAGGCTGGATGAGACGCAGATCCTTCCGGTAAGGAAGCGCTGCGATCAATCCGTTCACCAGTGCACCCGGAACGGCACTATTCCCTGTTAAATAGAATGTATCCCCATCTCGAATTTCGTGGGCGAAATCTTCGATGGAGATTACTTTCTTCAGGTAATCAGTCCGCCAATCGACCATGGTCATATAACCATTTTATTCAGAAAATAAAAAACGGCAGCCATTCGAGTTGATCAGACTGCCGAATTTATTTTGGTATTCCTACTTCATTGTCAATACTTCACGGATATTCGGAAGCGCCCAATCAATCGTGGTTTGGTCGATGACCAGGGGTGGTGCAAAACGAATCACATTCTGGTGGGTTTCTTTTGCCAGGATGCCCTTCTTCTCCAATGCTTCGCAGAATCGACGCGCCCCCCCGGCTTCAGGTATTAATTCAACCCCGATCAACAACCCTTTTCCGCGAACCTCTTTTATATGCGGACTGTTGATCTCACTTAATTGATCGATGAAATATTCCCCCAGCTTCTCGGCATTCTCGACCAATTTTTCTTCCACGATCACACGAATGGCTGCTCTGGCAACGGCGGCGGCAAGCGGATTTCCACCAAATGTGGATCCATGCTCTCCGGGGGTAAATAACCCCAGAAGTTGACGGCTTGCCAGCACTGCCGATACTGGATAAAAACCCCCGGCAAGCGCCTTCCCGATGGTGATCATGTCCGGCTTGACATCTTCATGCCAGGACGCGAATAATTTTCCTGTCCGACCCAATCCGGTCTGGATTTCGTCGCAAACGAGCAGCACATTCTGCTTCTTGCAAATCTCGCTAACTTTCTTGAGATATCCTTTGGGTGGGATGATAACGCCTGCTTCACCCTGAATGGGTTCAATAAATACAGCGGCGGTATTAGCGTTGATCGCATTTTCAACGGCAGCAGCATCCCCATAGGGAACAGTGACAAATCCCGGCGTGAAAGGTCCGAAATCAGCTTTGTAAGAGGGTTCGGTCGAGAAGGAAATGGTCGAGATCGTTCTGCCATGGAAATTCCCTTCGGCAGTGATGATCTCTGCCTTGTATCTGGGAATATGTTTTACCTGGTAAGCCCACTTACGCGCCAGTTTAAGAGCGGTTTCTACTGCTTCTGCACCGCTGTTCATCGGCAGGGACATTTCGTAACCGGTCAGCTCAGATAATTCTTTATAAAAGAAGGGGAGCTGGTCATTACGGAATGCGCGTGAGGTCAGCGTGACTTTCTGAGCCTGATCTATCAATGCCTGTTTGATCGCGGGATGAACATGTCCCTGGTTGAGCGCTGAATAAGCACTCAGGCAATCGAGGTATTTATTGCCATTGATGTCGTAAACCCAGACACCTTCTCCTCGCTCGATGACAACATCCAACGGATAGTAGTTATGAGCGCCGTACTTTTCTTCGATCTCAATATAATCCTTGGTTTGCATATTATGCCGCTCCTAAAATATAGGCTACGATCGCTTTTTGAGCATGCAGGCGGTTATGAGCCTGCGGGAAGATCACACTATGCGGACCATCAGCTACGTCATTTGTCAATTCCTGTCCACGATGGGCGGGCAGGCAGTGCATGACGATCACATCTTTATCCGCTTCAGAGACCAGTTTGGCATTCACCTGGAAAGGCGGGAAAACTGCTTCCCGTTTTTTACTTTCTTCTTCCTGTCCCATACTGGTCCAGGTGTCGGTGTAAATGACGTTCGCACCTTTGACTGCTTCATGCGGATCACGCATCAACGAGATCTTTGAGCCGGTTTTGGCTGCGATCGATCGACCGATTTCCAACGATTTGGGGATCAGGTCATATCCTTCAGGAGATGCGAGGGTGAAGTTTCCACCTAGCGAAAGTACAATATGCATCAAGGATACTGCCACGTTATTTCCGTCGCCAATGAAGGTCACATTTAAACCCTTGAGGCTGCCAAACTTCTCGACGATTGTCAGTGCATCAGCCATACCCTGGCAGGGATGGTTATAATCGCTCAATCCATTGACCACCGGGATACCGCACCATTTCGCCAATTCCAATACATGATCGTGGGCAAATACCCGCGCCATCAAGACTTCCACATATCCACTTAAGACCCTGGCGACATCTGCGATGGACTCGCGCTGTCCAAGTCCGATCTCATTCGGGGAGAGATACAGTGCATCACCGCCCAGGTGCCGCATTGCCATGTCAAAAGAAACACGTGTGCGCAAACTGGGTTTCTGGAAGATCATTGCCATGGTTTTACCTTTGAGAATCGGCTCGTTCCCGCCTGCAAAATGCTCTTTCTTTAACCTGAGCGCCAGGTCGAGCAGCATTTGTAGATCAGCGGATGGATAATCAGAGATGGCAAGAAAATCTCGTTTCATGTAAGCTCCTGATTTGGGAAATGTGGGTGAATTATCGAGGTTAGTATATCATAACGGAGGTATTGCATGGAATTCAACAGATAAGACAGCAGCGAGAGAGTGGCAGCTTCTTCGAATATAGAAATTAATAGATCATTGTAGCAAAGCTCTCAGGTCATCCAAATTTCGCGGACTGTAAATTTCCCCACGTTTGCTGATCAGATCGATATTCGCAGAAAGTTGAATCTTCTCCTGCGGGGTAAACTCAGCGGCTGTCATACCAATAATGGGAATAGGATTTTGCGTGGACTTGTTGATGATCTTATCCAGGACAGCAAATCCGCTCATTACGCTCGATTTGAGATCAAGGATGATCAGATCCGGATTACGGGATTGAAATTCCCCGATGGTCGTCTCGTGGTCTTTTGCTTCGTAGACTTCCATGGCTCCCAACAATAGAGTGTAGAGCTGGATGATCCGGCGCGTCTTCTCATTTCCCATTGCGACTAAGATCCGCGGAGTATCGGAAAAATCCACCAGCTTCAAGGCAGATATCAGATTATCCGTATTCGTAATAGCCAGGGATGCGGTCATTTTCCGTCGTTCGTTGTGGAAGGTATGGGTCGGACTTTCCACGGGCATGGTATGCCCGGTCGCGTTGACGATTACGATATCTTTCTCTTTGATAACACCGCGGTTGCACAATTTGATGAGACCTGCAAACGCAACACCTGAAGCGGGTTCCACCAGAATGCCTTCCAATCTGGCGAGTAGTGATATCGCTTTGTAGGCATCCCGGTCGGATACGACCTCAAATATGCCCCCAGATTCTTGTGCCATCCGATGGTGTAATAGTGTGTATGCTCTTCCTGGATCCATGGTTGCCAGCGATTCAATGGTTGTATCCTGCATTGTCATCGGCTCAATGGTATCCATACCCAGATTCCATGCTCTTGCCATAGGAGCACATCCATCCGGTTGGATCAATCCCATCGCCGGGGTGTGATCTATCAGACCCATGATCCTCAGCTCCGAAAAGCCTTTTAATATTCCGATCGGACCCAAACCCATGCTTACCGGTTGGATATACCAGTCTGGCGCACGCCAGGGTGTCGGAGGTTGGCTTTTATTCCTCGAAACCGGTGGACCCATGGTTGCCGAAAGCTGTTCTGTTGTTTCATAGGCAATTGTCTTCATCGCTTCAACCGATGGAACTGTTTGGGCAGCCTGATCCATAAACACATTCCGCTGTCTGGCAAAATCTACAGCTACTTTTCGTGTTTGATCCATATTTCCGGCGATTTTGATGACCCTGGCTCCATACAGTAAGATCTCACGTATTTTTGCGGTCGGTACCCTGCTGGTCAGAAATGCCCAAAGCTTTATCCCGGATCGGGCGGCATGGGCGGCATAGGCTAAGGCGATATTACCGGAGGAAGCGACCACCATTTCTGTGATCCCCGACTCAAGTAAAGCCGCGATGGTCACAGCTGCCTGCCTATCCTTAAATGATTTGGTCGGGTTTTGTCGTTCGTCTTTTATGAATATATTTGGGCATTGGATCAAATTACCCAGGTTGGTGGCTTTTAATAGGGGAGTTCCACCTTCACCCAGGGTGAGATCTGGATTATGATCACGAACTGGCAACAACTCTTTATATCGCCAGAGATCGAATGGACGCCCGGGCAGCTGCAGAGGAAGGGTCAATGCCAGACTGGTGTAATCATACAGCGCTTCACGCCAACCACTTCCGCATCGAGGACACGACACCGAGGTCGGAAAATAGGGCGTCGAATAACCACAATCTAGACATTCAACCACAAAATGAGCAGCCATGAATTCTTTCTCAGGAGGAGATGATCGGCCTCTTAAAATAGATGTAGTGCATTACACCTTTATTGTTCATGTCCTTGTTTTCTACGGGACCTGTTCCAACCATTTCCCATCCATCCAACCCTAATTTCCCCAGCACAATAGCCATTACAGATTGCTCTTCAATTTTAGCGTTTTTTTCAATTGGAACAACTTTTAATCCTTCAGTGGTGAAATAGAACAATTTCGGATAACTACCCCACCACCAACTGGATTCAGTCTTGATCGGACCAACTGCACAAAACTCCCATTGTTGCATCGTACCCTCCTGTTCGCGCGAGATCTGGGGTTATCATCCTTTATGTTGCAATCACAGTGCCAGGCGTTTGACGGACAGTCTGGAGTGGACTGGTATCAGGTTATAATGGGCGGATGGATAAAACATTTGATTTTGACCAGTATGTCGAACGAAGGGGAACAGACAGCATCAAATGGAGTTTGTACCCCGACGATGTTCTACCGCTCTGGGTGGCAGATATGGATTTTGTCTCTCCGCCTTCGGTGATTGCGAGTCTTAAGGACAGGATAAACCACGGAGTTTTTGGGTATGGAACGTCTTCTGAAACGATCCTACAGCTGATTATCAAACGTCTTTGGGAAAGATACGCCTGGGAAGTCGCGCCTGATTCGATTGTCTTTTTGCCAGGTGTCGTTACTGGATTGAATCTGTTTTGTCAGGCATTTAGAAGTCACAGTGATCGGATCGTATTGCAAACGCCGGTCTATCCACCCATCCACCTTGCACCAGGAAATGCCGGAGCACAGGCGGTGTATTCACCGCTGATAAAAACAAACTCAGGGCGGTATGAGATCGATTTTGATGATTTGGCTACACATTTCAGTTCAGGTGCAAAGACATTCCTTCTGTGTAATCCGCATAATCCAGTTGGTAGGGTATTTACCCGGGAAGAATTGGCTAAAATAGCCGACCTTTGCATCCAGCATGACATAGTCCTTTGTTCGGATGAAATCCATGGTGACCTGGTCTTTGAGGGTAACACCCATATTCCGATCGCATCGTTAAATGCAGACATTGCGAGCAGAACGGTCACCTATATGGCACCAAGCAAGACATTTAATATTGCCGGATTGGAATGCGCTTTTGCGATTATTCCTAATGCCGATTTGCGTCAACAGCTTATTGCTGCTCGTAAAGGGATCGTGCCTCATGTAAATATATTAGGATTGACAGCAGCGGAAGCCGCGTATACTGGGGGAGATCCCTGGCTTATCGAGCTTTTAGCTTATCTGCAGAAGAATCGCGACTATTTACAGGATTATATTCAATCCAATCTTCCTGATATTCGTGTCTATCCAGCAGAAGGGACATATCTGGCCTGGTTGGATTGTCATGAATTAAATCTGACTGATCCGCAGAAATTCTTCCTGGAGAATTGCAAGGTTGGATTAAATAATGGTATAGATTTCTGTAAAGGCGGAGAAGGATTTGTGCGTCTGAATTTTGGATGCCCGGCTAGTACATTGCACGACGCACTTGAGCGCATCCGGGTGGGCTTGAATCAGAGATAGTTCTTTTATGAGAACCTTCAAGAAGATCCTACTTGTAACAGTATCAATCATTCTGATCTCTGCCATCCTGATTCCATTTATCTTGATTGGGGCGGGTTATTACCTGGTGGTGCGCGATCCGATCACCTCATCTTCAGTGGTCGCTGTTTTGAGCGGAGGTGGTATTGAGCGGATGGATCATGCATCAGACCTGATCTTGCGGGATTATGCGAAACGATTGATCATCACCGAAACGGGGTCAATGGATCCATTGACCAACACCAGGGTAAGCCGGATCATGGAAGACCAGGCTGCCCAACGCGGGGTCCGGAAGGTATTTATATACGTAACAGAGGGTGAAGCAAAATCCACCCGGGAAGAAGCCATCGCGATCAAAACACTAGCAGTGGAGAAAAATTGGGAGAAGCTGATCATCGTAACTGACTCGTTCCATTCCCGCAGAACTAAAATAATTTTCATGGATACCTTTCGAGGTAGTGGAATACGAATTTCCGTAAACCCGGTCGATGCGGAAGACTATTGGTATCATCCTGCCACGTGGTGGATGGATAGCCAGGCACGGCAAGCTACCATCTATGAATATATCGCATTGGTCTCATATAAACTTGGGCTTTATCAAGAAGAATAATAGACGTAGTTGGTTTTATATGTAATCAGACCACCCTTGAGGGTGGTCTGATTGTCTCTTAAAAAGTGGGTGAACCAGTGTTATAACTCTATCGGAATCACATTGGCGGCTTGAAGACCTTTTGGTCCATCTTCTACCGAGAATTCGACTTTCTGAGCTTCACGAAGGCGTTTATAGCCATCCATATCAATGGCGGAAAAATGTACAAAGACATCTTCGCCATCATCGCGGCCGATGAAACCATAGCCTTTTGTGGCATTAAACCACTTGACGGTGCCAACAAAACGTTCTGACATACTGCTTTCTCCATCTATGAATAGTTGATTCGACATTGAAATTCGCAATGCCGAGGTCAAGATTATCATGGTTATTCTGGTTTAGTCAAGATAAGTATGAATGGTTTATTAACAAAGCTGGTCTGCCCGTAGGTGTAAATGACCAATCCTGGCCCGGGATATAATTGGATCTATGGGTGAGCGTCCTTCTCTACAGATCATACTCGCAGGCATTGTGCTTTTGCTGGTTACCATTGCACTAGGTGTTTCTCCACAACCTGATAGATTACGGAAGAGCATTACTCTGGCTGCTCAGTATGAATCGAATACCTTATACCCGCAGGCAATTATCCAATATAGGATCGCATCTGATTGGCAGCCATATCGGGCTGATATTCGCGAAAAGATGGCCATCGCTGCCTTCCGAACTCAGGACATGGACAATGCGTTGACCGGGTTAAAACAGCTCGAAGAGGAGGATTCCCTTTCTTCAGCAGGTTGGTTGACACTTGGTGACATATACTTCCAGAGAAATTTCCCTGACCTCGCAATAAAGGCATATAACGAGATCGAGGCGGGATCACAGGAAGCAGCAGCCTCACATAAGAATCGATTACACATCTATATCCAATCGAAGAGGTGGAATGAGGCAGTCGATTTTTTAACTAGCGAGTATGAGCACACCAACGATGAGCAAACGCTCGTTTTATTGGCCGGGTTTGAAGCTTTTCTGGATCCGAAAATCTCCTTGAATTCGATTCATCGGGTTAAAGGAATACCGGTTTCCGAATTGGAACAGATCATACAGGAGCTATCCAATGACGGACAGGACGATAGTACGAAATCTGCCCTATTTCTAAAGATGGGTCATTATTTCGAGTTGAACAAAATGGAGCCAATCGCGGAAGCGGCTTACCGTCATGCCTGTGAACTGGATCCTGGTTCAGCAATTGCCCTGGCTTCCCTGGGAAAATACCTCTCATTGTTGGATTCTGGCGGTGAAACCGAAATAGCCCGCTCATTAGAATTGGACCCCAACAATTCCACGGTGAACCAGATTGTGGGTATGTTTTGGATATCCCAAAACAAACCGGAAATTGCCCTGATTTACCTAAAAAAAGCCTCCCAATTGAATCCTCATACACCTGAGAATTGGATACTACTTGGAGATACATATAACAAATTGGGTGATTATAAAAATGGGCTTCGACATTGGGTAAAAGCAGCAGCAATTTCACAATCTCCGGAATCGATTTGGCGTCAAATTGCGGAATTTTGTGTCCAAAATCAAGCATTTATAAACGAATATGGCTTGGACGCAATCCAAAAACTCCTACTTCAAAACCCCGCTTCGGCTGAGAATTTGGATCTTGCAGGGAGAGTATATTTGACTCTCAATGATTCATATATCGGAGAGAAGTATCTACAAACTGCCATTCAGCAATTTCCGGAATATTATCCGGCACAGCTTCATCTGGGTATCTGGTTGGTCTCCTCAGGGAATTTGACGGAAGGTCGCAGATGGATCAATGCTGCAGCGGATCAAAAGATTGACGATGCAACGAGGAAACAGGCGTTGGACTATTTGGCAGAAGATTAAACGATCGGTATGATAGAATCGTGGGAAATGGGTATGAAGAATTCAATCTATATCATTCTGACTCTGATCTCTTCTCTGGTCTTAACTGCCTGTGGATTGGGAGATAGTTATATCCACGGGTTATTTTCTGATAACGAAGCTAACCTACCCCTATTCATGGATGACTTTAGTGATCACAATAATGATTGGAAATTAGCCGTCACGGACAAGGGAGTCGTACATTACGATGGGGATTCAATTCGGATATTGATCAACGAACCTAATGCTACCTACTGGACTACCCCCGGCTTAAGACTTACGGATTCGGTCGTCGATGTCGATGCAACCAAGGTATCCGGTCCATCTGATAATCTCTTCGGGATAATTTGTAGGTTTCAGGATGAACGTAACTATTATTCACTTATAATCAGCACAGATGGCTATTACGGTATCCTCAAGGTGCAAGATGGGGTACGGACTTTTCTGGGGTCGCACCAGATGCAAGTCACAGATTTGGTTCAGGAAGATGGAAAAATCAATCATCTCAGGGCAGACTGTGTGGATGACAAACTATCGCTCTATGTCAATTGGACTAAATTGTTGGAAGTGAAGGATGATACCTTTGGATATGGTGATGTCGGAATATTGGCTGCGACCCGCGATTCTGACGGGACGGATATAAGGTTTGATAATTTTATTGTTATAAATCCAGAGTAGGACGTTTCCTTAAAAATGAAAGTATTCCTCGATACGGTTGGTTGCAAATTAAACCAGAGTGAAATAGAAAAATATTCCGCACAGTTTCATCAAGCCGGGCATGAGATCGTGGCTCTAATGGACGAAGCGGATGTCGTTATCGTCAACACCTGCGCTGTGACATCAGCTGCGGCACAAGATTCCCGCCAAAAATTACGCAAAGCGGTCCGTTTGAATCGAGATATGAAGGTCATAGCGACCGGCTGTCTCGCCTCATTAAATGATGCGATCGATGAAATGATCCCAGGGTTGACGGCAGTAGTTCCAAACTCGCAGAAGGATAGCCTTGTCAACGATCTGTTCGGCACTTTTCCAGAACTTGATTATTATCAACGACAGGTAATTCCCGGAGAACGTCATAGAACAAGAGCGTTTATCAAGATCCAGGATGGTTGTGACAATTTTTGCACTTTTTGCATTACACGACTTGCTCGTGGCTCCTCTCGCAGCATTGGGATTGATCAAATCACTGCGGATATCCGTGGCGCGTTGGATATGAAGGTGAAGGAGATCGTACTTACTGGGGTGCAAATCGGATCGTGGGGGAAAGATCTCAAACCAGAGGCTCATCTATCTGACTTAATCTCCGAAATCTTGAATCATGTGAAGGAAGATACTCGCGTTAGAGTATCTTCATTGGAGCCCTGGGATCTGGCTCCAGGCTTCTTTAGCCTTTGGGAGGATCCGAGGCTTTGTCCACATTTTCATCTTCCGCTACAGTCGGGTACTGATTCAGTATTAAAACGGATGGGTAGAAAAATCCTTACTACTGATTATTCGAAATTATTGAAAGGTTTACGTTCCACTATACCCGATGCGGCGATCACGACCGATATTATTGTTGGATTTCCCGGAGAAACTGAGCAGGATTTCCAAAATACAGTGGATTATGTCCGAGCTGCTGGTTTTGCTGGTGGGCATGTGTTTTCATATTCAGCCCGCGCTGGAACCCCTGCTGCGAATTTCCCTGATCAGATCAATGGCAAGATCAAGCATCAGCGAAGCGCGATATTGCGCGATGTATTCGATCAACAAGGTATTCAATTTCGGAGTAAGTTCGTCGGTAAGATCGAAGAAGTCTTATGGGAATCAGCAACAAAAGTGGAGGGCGGTTACGTGATGAGAGGCTGGACACCTCATTACATTCGCGTTGAGGCGCTCTCGCCAGAGATCCGAAAAAACCAGATCCAAAAAGTGCTTTTATCGAGCATAACGTCAACGGGATGTGCGGGAACGATTATCGCGCCAGAAATGCCAATAACACGCTGATAAGATAAAGAAACATAAGAGGCAGCATTAGTAAGGCCATATTCACTGGATCAACAGTTGGTGTCACAACAGCCGCAATGACAGCGATCACAACCAACGCGATGCGCCATTGGCGCAACAACCCTTTACCGGTGACGATCTTCAGCTTGGCCAGTATGAAAACGAGCAGCGGGGATTCAAAACAGATTCCCATCCAGAACAGAAGGTTGGTCACAAATCCGATGTAATTGGATAATCGTGGGGTAGTTGCTACTCCAAGAAACCGGATCAGAAAATTCACAGCCGGTGTAAGCATCACAAAATAGGCGAAGGCGACACCGCCGAGGAAAAATAGGGTTGCTAATGGAACGCCTATTCCAACCCATCTTTTCTCACCAGGAAGCAATCCCGGGAGTATAAACATCAACAATTGGTAGACGATGATTGGCATCGCCAGGATCACTCCCAGCGTGAGCGATACGCGCATGAAAACGCCGACGTTTTCTGTCACTTCGATGGATTGTAAGCTGGTCAATCCGCCGATAGGTTTTGCTAATAATTGGATCGCAGGTTCGGTCATCACCATGGAAGCGAAGGTGGCAATTATTAACGCACCTAACGCTTTTAATAAACGGCTTCTCAATTCTTCGAAGTGCCCTAGGATGGTCATATCGGAAGTGGAGTCAGATGCTGACATTAATCGTCCTGCGGGGATGATGGTTTGGTTTGAGGGGATGTAGTAGGTGATTCGTCAGCGTCATTCGATTCATCAATGTGGCTGGTTGCATCATGAATCATTCTTCCCCCGAACGGATCCGGGTCAAAATTGTGCAGCACTTTTGAGCTGTCTCGCAATTCCGCCAGACCATCCTGTATTCCGCTTTCTTTCATGAATTTTTCCTGTGCCTGCCGGATCTCTTTTGATGAGCTGACGACCGCTCTCCAGGTGTCAGACCGGACAATGCCCCGCAGAAAGGAGCCTATTTGCTGACCAACCCGGACCATTCCCCCCGGTCCTAACAAAACAAACATGAGCACCAGAATTAAACCAAATTCCAGTGGTCCAACACCTAATATTTCCATTGAATAATTGAGCGTTAGCTACTTCTCTTTGGAGTCATCGTCTTGTGGAGCGGCGGTCTTCTCATCGTCAGACTGCCCTTGGATGCCGTCACGAAATTTACGGATCGCATTTCCAAGTTCGCCAGCAATTTTTCCTATTCGTCCAACACCAAAAACGAGCAGGACGACGACCAGTATAATTAACAGTTCAGGTAATCCAAAACTTCTGAACAAGGGACTCTCCTTTTTTTGTATTTCCTGTACATAATTATAATCCAATATAATTGGAAGTGATTTCAATATCCAATGAATGTCTGTCAAGGCAATTTAGAAATGTCCTAAACCTGGCTAAATAGAAAGGTCCTAATCATCTAGAGAGAGAAGAGGGGAGTTATTCAGTTTTCTGCCATAAGCTCGCCAAGGGTGGTTGACAGGGGGGATGTAAACCTCGTGATCAATCGATTTTGTAGAGACGATCTTGGGTCTTTTAGGTTGTATCTGAACGACTTTCAGGGAGAGAGACTGGTGATTCAGGAAGGCAGAAACAGCGCCGGAATCATCTTGCAAGATCAGGACCTCGCGGCCAGTGAGATGTTTGGGAGGACGGGTAGTGATGATCTGGTAAATAACATGATCGAACTGGATCTGGAGGTCTTTTGAAATGATACGGAAATCATGAACAGAGAAGAGGAACTCAAGGTCGATGGAGGGGTTCAGGGGAAGATGGGCATCACCAGTTGAACGGGGAAGAACAGCAAATTTGTGGTTATAGGATTGAATGAAATCAGAAAGATAGACATTTGCTTCCTGATAGGAACAGATGGAACGTAACCGCAGTTCCTTGACAAGGCGATCCTGAAAGGTCTGATTAGCACGTTCCACCCGACCTTTAGCCTGAGGTGAATTGGCACAGATGAGCTCGATACCCAGGGAAGTGAGGGCACGATTGAATTGAGTAATGGCCTCCTTGTGGAGACTGGTCTTCGAATTAACCCGGAAAACACTGAATTTGTCGCTGTAAAAAGCCACTGGCAGACCTACAGAGCGGAAATAGGACTTGCATAGCCTGGCGTAGGCAAAGAAGCTCTCATGCCCGACAAATTGGGCTGCCAGGATTTCGCTGGTGGCATCGTCCACGAACAGCAACAGGCAGGCTTTTGGACCTCGTTTTTCCAACCAGGCATGGTAGGAGCCATCTATCTGTACCAATTCCCCACGCCGGAAACGGCGCTCCCTTTGTGGATGGGCTTTTTTCCTTTTGATCTTGGGATGATGGATCCCCTCTTCGATCATGATCTGACGCAGTGTCTCTTTGCAGACTACAATCCCTTTGTATTCTTCCAGTTTCTCCTTCATCAGGGTAGGACCAAAATCATGGTAGATAGGATTCCGGATGAACTCTTGGATGTCCTGTTGCTTCCTTTCATCGAGTTTCCGGTTTCCGGGCTTCCCGCGATGTCCGGATACCAGGCCTGTAGCTCCTCGTTTCAGGTATTTGGATATCAACCGCCTGATGTGCCTTTCACTGATCCCCAGTTTTCTTGCTCCCTCTCTCTGCGTTATCCGCTTGTCTAGCGCCTGTTCTATGATCGTTTTTCGTATCAGCTCTTCTTCCGTCATTGTGATTGTCCATTTCATGGTTTTGTCCTCATTAGGACATTTTAATTTAGCCAGAATAGGACTCTATCATTTAGCCACTACAAATATCCAATGAATGTCTTGTAGAAACCAGGTTCATAAAATATAATTATTAGCCTTGTTAAGACTCAAGGTCAGAAAGAATCTATGCAAAATTTTGATGAGAACGACGCCGAAAATATTATCAAACAAACGCCAGATTATAAACCGCCCAAGTCCTGGCGGAACTGGTTAATCGGACGACCGTTAGAAACAGCCGACGCTCCCCATCAAACCATCGGGAAATTGATTGGTCTGGCGGTTTTCGCCAGCGATGCATTATCTTCCACGGCGTATGCGACCCAGGAAATGTTGGTTATCCTGGTCCTTGGGGGGGTCGGTGCATTTCAATATGCATTTCCAATTTCACTTGCCATTGCCGGATTGCTGATTATCCTGACCATCTCTTACGAACAGACTATCCACGCCTATCCAGGTGGAGGCGGTGCCTACATTGTCGCCCGGGATAATCTTGGAGAACTGCCAGCTCAAACGGCTGGCGCAGCGCTCCTGATGGATTATATTTTGACAGTTGCGGTTTCCATCTCCTCCGCTGTAGCTCAACTAGCTTCGGCAAGCCCCGATCTGTATCCTTACCGGGTCTGGATCGCAGCGGTCTTTGTTCTTTTTGTCATGATCTTGAATTTGCGTGGTGTGAAAGAATCAGGTGTTGTCTTCGCGATTCCTACCTATTTCTTCGTTGCACTGATGTACATGACGGTGGGGATTGGTCTTTTCCGATTTATTGCTGGTACGTTGGGGGTAGTTCCAAATCCACCTGAACTGGAAATAATAGGTCAATTACAGCCGGTCACTTTCTTTTTGATCCTGAAAGCATTTTCCAGCGGAACAACCGCTGTGACCGGTGTGGAAGCCATTTCCAACGGGATCACTGCCTTTAAAGAACCCCGCAGCATCAATGCCGGAAAAACCCTGCTGGCGATGTCGATTATTTTGGGTTCATTGCTCCTCGGTATGACATTTCTCTCCTATCAGATCGCGGCTGTTCCTTCCGGAACAGAGACCGTTGTCTCACAACTTGCCAGAACTGTTTGGGGTTCCCGTGGATTCTTCTATCTGGCGTTGATCACAGCCACCACTGTCATCCTGGTGTTGGCTGCCAATACTGCGTTTGCCGGTTTTCCAAGGTTGAGCGCGCTTATTGCTGAGGATGGTTTTTTGCCCCGTCAACTAGCCTACCGTGGAAGTCGTTTGGTATATTCGCGTGGGATTGCGGCATTGGCTTTAGTAGCCATTCTTTTGATCATTATCTTTCAGGCCAGTGTGACCAAGTTAATTCCGCTCTATGCGATTGGAGTATTCCTGTCCTTCACCCTTTCCCAGGTGGGAATGGCAAGACGCTGGTGGAAATCCGGTAGATTAGCCCAGGGTACGGTGATTAAAGAACGCGGATCATCATTGTCATTTGACGCCCATTGGTTAGTGAAAATGATCATCAATGGCTTTGGTGCGATAACCACCGGGGTAGTCATGTTCGTTTTTGCGATAACCAAGTTTCATGATGGTGCCTGGGTTGTAGTAATTCTTACTCCAATATTGGTGTTGACGTTTTACTATATCCATTACCATTACAAGGGCGTGGCCGCGAAACTTTCCCTTGAAAATTTTGGTGCGCCCACCCGAATCAATCGTCACCGGGTGATATTACCTCTGAGTGGGGTACATCGTGGTTCGCTGGCAGCGTTGAGATACGCCCGAACCTTATCTGATGACATCACAGCAGTCCATGTATCGATTGATTCACAGGAAGCTGAAAAGGTGGCTGCTAAGTGGCAAACCTGGGGTGATGGTATTCGGCTGGTTGTTTTGGACTCTCCCTATCGACTCATGGTGGAACCACTCCTCCAGTATATCGATAGTGTCTCAAAACAGATGCAGCCTAATGAAATATTAACCATTGTCGTTCCTCAATTCGTCCCCCGCCATTGGTGGAACAACGCTCTCCACACGCAAACTGCATTCATTTTACGTGCTGCTCTTTTATTCCAACCCGGGATCGTGATTACGGATGTTCCCTATCAAGTAGACTGATGAACCTGATCGAAAATGGAAAAGGATTGTGATTTATGAAAGTAATAATCGTAGGATGTGGACGACTTGGAATTAATCTGGCGAACAATTTACTCAAGAAGAATGCCGATATATCCATTATTGATAACGTTCGCCAATCGTTTTCATACTTGCCGCCAAATTTTCAGGGACAAACGATTGAAGGTGATGCTCTAAACCAGGAAGTCCTGATTAGGGCTGGGATCGAAAAAGCGGACGCTCTGGTTGCCGTTACCAATTGTGATCCTCTTAATGCAGTCGTTGCCAATATCGCTCAATCGGTATTTCATGTGCAACACGTCGTTGTCCGGAATTATGATCCGCATTGGCGTGAATTGCATGAAATGTTTGGTTTACAGGTTATTAGCTCGACAGCCTGGGGCGCTCAACGAATTGAAGAAATGATCGAGAATGAAAATGTACGCACAGTCTTCTCTGCTGGAAATGGTGAGGTTGAAGTGTACGAATTTGATGTATTGGATACTTGGGACGGCCAACCATTACGAAATCTGATCACATCGGAAGAATCCACGCTGGTATCACTCACTCGTGCCGGGAAAGCGATCATTCCAACCCTGGATACCGAAGTCAAGAGTGGCGATGTCGTATTATTTGGCGCCACGATGGATGGCGTCTATTCAGTTAGAGACCATCTGGCTAAGAAGTAGGAGAATTCAATGTTGGTCATAATCGCTGGCGCAGGCAGAACAGGTGCGCAATTAGCAAAGATGTTGATCAATCAGGATTATCAGATCCGGTTGATAGACAATCGTAAGGATATTTTGGCTCGCGTCCATAAAGAGCTTCCAACAGAAGTCATTTTCGAAGGGGACCCAATCGATAATGATATTCTCGAAAAAGCTGGAATCCACGAGGCGCAAGTTTTAGCCGCGTGTACGACCAGTGACGAAACAAATCTGGCTCTATGTTACTATGTGCGGGAGAAGTATAAAGTCCCACGGACGATTGCCCGGGTGAATAATCCAAGGAATGCCTGGCTATTCGACAAGAAATTCCATGTCGATGTTGCTCTAAATCAGGCTGATATCCTGGCAAGGTTGATCGAAGAAGAAATGTCCATGGGAGATATGATGACATTGGTAAAATTGCGCCGTGGAAATTATGCACTGGTCGAAGAGAAGATTCCGCCTGGTGCAAAAGCGATCGGTGTCACGATCAAGGACCTGGGCTTACCTGAGAAGTGTGTAATAGCTGCAATAATTCGTAACGGAGAGGTGATGATTCCTCGTGGCATCAGCGTTCTCGAAGAAGGGGACGAAGTCTTGGCCGTCACTGACTCGGATGGAGCAGATCAACTCGCTTCTCTGCTTGCCGGGATCCGACTTTAGAAACCTCCAGTTGGTGTTTGATTAATTCGATACCATAAGGTATAATTTCCAACTTGTCTGAAGCAATCTATTGTTATTTTTGAAAGGGATTGAGCATGCCGAAGAGAACTTATCAACCACATATTCGCCGGCGCATCCGGGTCCATGGGTTCCGCGCGAGAATGGAAACCGCGGACGGACGAGAAGTATTGAAACGCCGTCGTCTTCGTGGTCGCCATAAATTAACCGTTTCTATGAACAATCATGTGAAACGGATTCGCTGGTAAACCAAACCAGAGAGTGTTGGGATAGTCCATATTTACTTTTTGCAGGTCAGGTTAATACGTGAAAAGAATAGCTCGCCTGACCAGTTCAAGCGATATTCAGCGGGTGAGGCGTATGGGAAGATCAAATGCACACCCGCTGATTGCATTGTCTGTAATCCAGAATGACCTGCCTGGGTCAAGCCGAGTGACAGTGATTGCTGGAAAAAGCATTGGAGGGGCGGTAGAGCGGAACAGATCGAAACGCAGGTTGAGGGGCGCGTTGCAGCAGCTCGCAGAGCGAATATCTCCTGGATATGATCTTGTTTTCTTCACCCGCCGTCCCATTCTGGAGGCACCATTTTTACAGATCATTGCCGCGGTTCAGGATGTGCTTACGAAAGCGAATGTATACGAGTTGGAAAATGACTGAAGGAAATGTAGTTCGGTCTGAGTATGAATCCGAACCAAAATTGAGAGACCTGCCATTCAACTGGAATACAGCGTTAAGTTGGCCATTTTTGTTGTTGATACGAGGGTATCAAAGCTGGATCTCTCCGCTGATTGCGTCAAATACATGCCGGTTCTACCCATCCTGTTCCCATTATGGTTATCAGGCGATCTATAAACATGGGATCATAAAAGGTGGAGTATTGACGATCTGGCGAATTTTACGCTGTAATCCATTCAACCCGGGCGGTTATGATCCGATCCCGTGAGTTAGAAAATTCAACGAGATGGTAAATATAAACATGAAGAAAGTATTCACACCAATTTTATTCTTGATCATCCTCAGTAGCCTTTTGATCACTGGCTGTACTGGAACTGGTATTGCCACAAGCTGGCCAGGAATCTCCTACGCAGACAATCGGGTCTATATGGCATATTCTTCACAGGTTCTCGCCATCAACCCCGAGAATGGTTCGGTGGTATGGCGATATCCTGAGAAAGCCAATGCAAAGATGATGTTCTATGCTGCCCCAGCCGTCTCAGCTGATGGTTTGGTGGTTGTTGGTGATTACACCAATACCATTCATGCATTGAACACCAGTACTGGTGCTCAAACCTGGTCTTATACAACCGGGAATCGAATTATTGCTAGTGCAGTGATTTCTGAAAAGACTATCCTGGTTCCATCCACAGACCATTTCCTCTATGCGTTGAATGAACAGGGTCAGTTGGTTTGGAAATTCGAGACCGATCGTCCTATTTGGGCTCGTCCACTTGTTATGGAAGGGGTCGTTTACCAACCAGGTATGGATCGTAAGTTGTACGCCATTAGACTCACTAATGGAACTGCAAAATGGGAGCTGGATCTTGGTTCTGCTACAATTGGCAGCCCGGTAATCGATGACAATGGTATTCTTTATGTTGGAACTCTTGGGAATGATATTGTTGCTGTAGACACTATTTCAGGCAAAATTAACTGGAAATACACGAATACGAGTGGTATTTGGGCGAATATGGTCCTGAAAGAGAATACATTGTACTTTGGTAGTCTCGATGGAAATTTCACAGCGCTCGATATCACAACCCAAAAACCTGTCTGGCAGTACAAAGCTGATGGAGCGATCGTCAGTCCTCCTGCATTGTTGGAAGACCGGTTGATGTTCTCATCAGAGAACGGAAGTCTAAATATTTTGGATTATTCTGGCGCAGTGATTGGCACTCCAGTAATGAGCGAAAAATTATACGCTGCTCCTATTTTGAATGGTGACAAAGTACTGGTTGGCATTACCGGATCGAATGATAAGGTCATGTCTGCTGTTGATCAAAACGGGATACAAGTGTGGTCCTTCCAACCACCTAAGTAAAGGATTCGAACCATGTGGGATACTTTTATTATTGCACCATTTGTAAACGTTCTGTTATACATATATACCTTGGTATGGAATAATTTCGGACTGGCGATTATTCTCTTCACAATTTTGATTAAATTGATTACGCATCCTTTGATGGTAAAACAAATCAAAGGTGCTCAAGCCATGACGGATCTGCAAAAAGATCCGCGTTGGATTGATGCGCAGAAGAAATATAAAGACGACAAAGAAAAGCTCTCTCAATTCCAGATGCAACTCTATAAGGAATTGGGTGTCAACCCATTCGCATCCTGCCTTCCTACGTTGATCCAGTTTCCGATTATTATCGGTCTCTATCAGAGTATCATGCTTGGGCTGGCGTCTTCGCCCCTTGAATTACTCAAACTGACAGGTCATCTGTATCCGCAATTCCTAAATGTATCCACATTGATCCCCTTGAATAATCGGTTCCTGTGGATGGATCTTGGACTACCTGAGAGTCTGAAGCTGTCATTTCTACCATTCGGCATTCCAATATTGGCGATCATCGTTTTGGTTACCACTTACCTGCAATCAAGATTAATGACACCCCCGTCTGGAAATCCGGGCGATCAGGGCGCACAGATGACCAAAATGATGAACCTGTATATGCCATTTCTCATGGGATACCTGGCGCTTACGTTTTCCTCCGGTTTGGCAGTATACTTTGTTGCAAGCAACCTGGTCGGAATTTTACAATACGCACTTCTCGGTAAACTGGATATTAAAAACCTCATTCCTGGGTTGGGTCCCAAACAGGAAAAGGTTATCGACCTGAAACCAATTAAATCCGGCAAAGCCAAAGCTAAACAGAAGTAAGAGGTAGGTATGGCAGACGAGAGAACTTCTCTGGAAATCATAGCCCCGAGTGTAGAGGAAGCGATCGAAAAAGGTCTGGATGACTTAAACCTGTCTGTAGATGATGTCGATATTGAAATTATGGACGAGGGAAGTAAAGGATTTCTTGGACTGGGTACCCGCCAATCACGGATTAAAATAATCGTGAAAGATGGAATTCAGCTCCCTGAGAATATCCTGTCGCGCGTGATCGAGATCGAAGCCAAATCTGAAGAACTCAAAGCAGTAAAACCTCAGAAAAATTATGATAATGGTGAAGATCATACGTTAAGGGTAGCCCGTGAAACCGTCAGCGAGCTGCTTGAGAAGATGCAAATTTCTGCTCAAGTTACTTCCACCTTTGTGGATGCCGATGAACCCGATGACCAAAAAGGGGTTCTTGTGGAAGTCACCGGAACAGACCTAAGTATCCTCATAGGTCGCAAATCGGAAACACTGAATGCGCTTCAATATATTGCCAGCCTGATTGTTGGAAAACGGCTGGGAAAATGGTTACCTCTAACCATTGATGTTGAAGGGTATCGTGGTCGACGGGAACGCCAATTGCGCCAGTTAGCCCTAAAAATGGCCGAACAGGCGATAGCCACTGGTCGCCGACAGGTGCTCGAACCGATGCCAGCGAACGAACGAAGAATTGTTCACCTTGCCTTACGCGATCATCCGCAGGTGACAACTGAGAGCACCGGTGAAGAGCCAAACCGCAAACTGACGATCGTTCTTAAAAAGTAAAATACACTACTTGATCAGATACCCTCCTTTCGTAATCCGGGAGGGTTTTTGTTTTTATTTTTTATCTCTTGCCGACTGGATAAATTTCGTTGGGTATAATAGGGACAATACGAATTGTCTTACATATTGGATGAGGTGGACTATGCGAGCTGTGGATGTGATCGAGAAGGTCCGTGACCATATAGAATTGACAAAAGAAGAAATTATTTACTTCGTTCAGGGTATCACCGATGGATCCATCCCGGACTATCAGGTTTCTGCCTGGGCGATGGCTGTTTTATTGAATGGATTATCAGCCCGGGAGACGACTGAGCTCACATTGGCGATGGCTAATTCCGGTGAAAGAATTGACCTGACCAAGGTTGTTGAGATTGCGGTCGATAAACATTCCACAGGTGGAGTTGGTGATAAAACAACGCTGGTTGTTGAGCCAGTCGTTGCCGCCTGCGGATTGCCCGTCGGAAAAATGTCGGGGCGCGGATTGGGTTTTTCAGGTGGGACGCTCGATAAATTGGAATCCATACCAGGGTTTCGAACCGATCTCACGAAAGATGAATTTATCTCTCAACTTAAACTGGTTGGGATTGTTCTTACGGGTCAAACAGGTGATCTGGCACCGGCTGACGGGAAATTGTATGCGTTGCGCGATGTAACCGGGACCGTGCAATCCATCCCGTTGATTGCCTCATCGGTAATGAGTAAAAAAATTGCTGCTGGTGCTCAGGCAATCGTATTGGATGTAAAAATTGGTCACGGCGCTTTTATGAAGACGGTTCCTGAAGCGCGTTCGTTGGCGAAACTGATGGTTTCCATTGGTAATCTGAGCGGGAGAAAAGTCACCGCGTTGTTATCTGATATGAATCAACCGTTAGGTCATGCGGTCGGCAATGCTCTGGAAGTCAAGGAGGCAATTGATACATTACATGGTGATGGTCCTTCCGATTTCAGGGAACACTGTCTGGTCGTGGCGTCCCATCTCCTGGTAATTGGTGGAAAAACTCGTGACATGATCCAGGCTCGATCGATGGCTGAAAAAGCATTGGACAATGGCGAGGGTTGGGAAATGTTCCGTAAATTGATCCAGGCACAAGGAGGTAATTTACAGTACGTCGACGAGCCAAACCGTCTGCCACAGGCACCATTGATCGAGACAGTTATGGCTCCTATAAATGGGTTCATCGAAGAGATAAATGCCCGAGTGATAGGTGAAACATCAGTGGAAATGGGAGCAGGTCGGGCTAAGAAAGGTGATTCAATTGACTATGCGGTTGGATTGGTCATACTACGAAAAGTGGGTGATCGGGTTGTGAAAGGTGATCCATTATTCGTTATTCATGCCCGAACCCAAGAATCCCTTGCCAGATCAAAAGAACTAGTTTTACGCGCAATTATCTGGTCAACTGAGCCGGTTGAACCCTTGCCTTTATTCTATGATGTTATCACTGGCGAGGAGTGAGGAATTTTTTTGATCCTTGATCTACAGATAGTTGATGGTATTTAAGGTTGTTCCAAATCATTCCTCAGGATGATAGTGTCATTGGTTTGAATCTTTATCAGGAAGATTATCCGAAAAATCGAGTTGAAGTCAGCCAATAACTAATTATGATTTTCAAAAGTGTCCTTCTCAGAAAAGCGATAAAACCATTCCTCATTGTAATTTTGTTCGCTCTATTATCAATATTTCTGGTTAGTTGCGGAACATGGGGACCTGTATTTGAGACGGGGAAAGCCGTTGTCGCGTTCTCAGGATCAGCAACCGCCCGAGCGTCCATTCCAACGACTATCCAGCCTTTACCCACTAAAACCAGTATACCAATCTGGACCCAAACACTAACTCCAACCATCACACCTACACCTACTCAGACCAGTTCAGCAACATACACTCCTCCACCTGTAATATTGTTTACTCCGACACCAACCATTACCGAGACACCCACCCCCACCCAGATTTTAGTGACGCCTGTTTTACTGGTTGGAGCAGGAGATATCAGCATTTGCGGTCATGATGGTGATGATCAAACGGCGGTATTGATCGAAAGCATCCCGGCGCAACTGTTTACGGCTGGGGATAATTCGAACGAAGAGGGGGAACCTTACCAATACCGTGACTGTTTTGGTCCCACCTGGGGGCGTTTCAAAAATCGCATGCATCCGAGTGCGGGCAACCATGATTATGGCTATGAAGACGGCAAGGGATATTACGAATATTTCGGGAGCAGGGCAGGCACGAAGGGCAAAGGCTATTACAGCTATGACGTCGGAGAATGGCATATTATTGTTCTCAATAGCAACTGCGGTTTTGTTTCCTGCGACCGTGGATCAAAGCAGGAGAAGTGGCTGCGTGCTGACCTGGCTTCTCATTCCAATCAATGTACTTTGGCGTACTGGCATCATCCACGTTTTAGTTCCGGACCTGATGGTAATAATAAACGTGTCCTGGATTTCTGGAATGCTCTGTATGAATATGGCGCAGAAGTCGTTGTGAATGGCGATTCCCACTTATATGAACGATATGCTCCTCAATCCCCTGAAGGCGATCTGGATTTTGAGAATGGGATACAAGAGTTCATCGTTGGCACAGGTGGAGTTAAATTGGTTAATTTTGCAAAGATTCAAAAGAATAGTTATGCCCGGGATAACTCCACGTTTGGGGTGATTCAGTTTACACTCTGGCCAGATAGCTACGAATGGTTGTTTATCCCTACCGAGCCGGGTGGGTACTCAGACAGCGGAAGTGCTTCCTGCCATTAGTTTGTTCTGCCAGATGCACTCCATTGACGCGACCTCATCCATATGAGATAATGAGCACAAAGCGATGATCGAAACGAGTAGGTCGGGTCAACCACCCAGCGATCCCGAGACGGTGCAAGTCGGGAAGGTGAGCCAGATCGAAAATCCTTCGGGAGTTGTGATCTGAACGGGTAATACCAAGTAAGTGCGCCGGAATCATCTCCGTTATAAGATGGGAATAGAGTCAGCAACGACTTTATTTATCAAGGTGCTTACAATTGTAAGAACCAGGGTGGTACCGCGAGACCAAACGCTCTCGTCCCTGTTGGGATGTGAGCTTTTTCTTAAGTAACGATCTGCTCCCTATTGGAGGTTAGTGAATGAGTTTTAAACCTGTTTCACCGAAATTGGATGTCGTGCAAATGGAAGAGCGAATGCTCCGTCATTGGAAGGTCTATAACGTCTTCAAGCACAGTGATGAATTACGGCAAGGACGACCTGAGTATGTCTTTTATGAAGGACCGCCGACTGCGAATGGCAAACCGGGTGTTCACCATGTGTTGGCGCGCTCTTTTAAGGATATCTTTCCACGATACAAAACCATGCGTGGATTCCACGTCAGCCGGCGTGGCGGTTGGGATACTCACGGTCTTCCAGTGGAAATCGAAGTTGAAAAGAAGTTGGGCTTCACCAATAAACAACAGATCGAAGATTTTGGAATAGCAAAGTTTAACGAACTCTGCCGCGAATCGGCTTTCACCTATATCCAGGAATGGGAGAAATTAACAGATCGGATCGGTTACTGGGTGGATCTGGAGACAGCGTATGTGACTTTCCATAATGAATACATCGAATCTGTCTGGTGGATCCTAAAGAGTTTTTGGGAAAAAGACCTGCTCTATCAGGGATTTAAAGTAGTGCCTTATTGCCCACGTTGCGGAACACCATTGTCAGACCATGAGGTGGCTCAAGGGTATCATGAAGCCATTGATCCATCCATTTTCTTCCGCCTGCCCCTCGTCGATAAACCCGGAACTTCTCTATTGGTATGGACGACTACTCCCTGGACTTTACCAGCCAACGTCGCAGTTGCCGCTCACCCGGAAGTGGATTATGTAACAGTGGACAGACCGCTTCCTGAGGGAGGGTCTGAGAAATTGATCCTTGCAGAAGCCTTACTGGAGAAAGTCTTCCGGGGTGAAGAGGTAAAAGTAGTGGAGAGGTTTAAAGGGAATGCCTTGAAGGGTAAGAAGTATCAACCCTTATTCACCTTCCTTCCCACTGATAAACCGTCCCATTTTGTGATCAATGCTGATTTTGTCACGACAGAGGATGGTACCGGATTGGTCCATCTGGCTCCCGCGTTTGGCGCGGATGATATGGCAATGGCTGATTTGCATAATTTGCCGATCCTTCAAACCGTTGCTCCGGATGGCACATTTATAAAAGAAGTACGTCCCTGGAGTGGTATTTTCGTCAAAGATGCGGACCCTTCAATAGCCAAAGATTTGGATGCGCGCGGATTGGTCTTCCGGTATGAAACATACACCCATACATATCCATTTTGCTGGCGGTGTGGAACACCTTTACTGTATTATGCTCGGAAAACTTGGTATGTTCGAACCAGCAGTTATAAGGACAAATTGGTTGGTTTAAATGAAAATATCAATTGGGTCCCTTCTCATATTAAGAATGGACGGTTCGGTAATTGGCTTGCCAATAATATCGACTGGGCATTGGGGCGGGAACGTTACTGGGGTACACCTCTTCCTGTCTGGCAGTGTGAATCGTGTGGCTATCAGGAGGCGGTTGGCTCAGTCGCAGAATTATCTCAAAAGGCAGGGCAAGATCTAACAAACTTGGATTTACACCGTCCTCATGTGGATCATGTCCATTATCCGTGCCCGAAATGTAATGAGACGATGACTCGAGTACCCGAGGTGATCGATGTGTGGTTCGACTCCGGTTCGATGCCGGTGGCGCAATGGCATTATCCATTTGAAAACCAGGAGAACTTCAAGAATCAATTCCCGGCAGACTATATCTGTGAAGCAGTCGACCAAACTCGTGGTTGGTTTTACTCATTACATGCGATCAGCACTCTGTTATTCGAACAGGAATGTTACAAGAATGTCATCTGTCTGGGATTAATTCTAGATGAAGATGGGTCAAAAATGTCCAAGACGAAGGGCAATGTGATCGAACCCTGGTCGGTTATTAACACCCATGGAGCGGATGCATTCCGATGGACACTGTATACAGCCAGCCCTCCTGGACAGGAACGCCGCTTTTCAGTCGATATGGTGGGAGAGGTGGTGCGTAATTTCACCTTGACCCTCTGGAATACCTACTCCTTTTTCGTCACCTATGCCAGATTGGATGGCTGGCAGCCAGATTCGACCATCCAACCTCAATTTAGTGAATTGGATCGCTGGCTGTTATCGTATGTGAATACTTTGATCCGCGATGTGACAACTGCTTATGAGAATTACGATGTGACCGGGGCAACCAGGCCTCTCGAAAACTTCGTTAACCAGCTTTCTACCTGGTATCTACGCCGGTCACGCCGCCGCTTCTGGAAGAGTGACACGGATGCAGACAAGCAAGCAGCGTATGCCACACTCTATACAGCATTGGTCGCAGTCAGTAAACTACTCGCTCCGACCATGCCTTTCCTATCTGATGAGCTTTATCAAAATTTGGTAGGGTCTGTGGTACCAGACGCATTGGAATCGGTTCACCTGACAGATTGGCCAACGTATGATCCAGCACTAATTGATGAATCTCTGAATACAGAGATGGCACTCACAATGAAGCTGGCTTCCCTCGGGCATTCAGCCAGGAATAAAGCCAGCCGGAAAGTTCGTCAACCCCTGGCGGAAGTGGCATATGCGGTCTCTAATCCAAACGAACGCCTGGTCGTAACAAAATATGCAGATATTCTGGCTGATGAATTGAATGTGAAGCATGTTCGAGTCTTGGATGCAGCGGATGAGGCAGTTTCTTTTGTTCTAAATCCATTACCAAAACAATTGGGTCAGAAGTATGGCAAACTCTTTCCGGCTATTCGAAACGCCGTGATGGAAGTGCCAGCGGAATCCGCTGCTCGCCTTTTACTGGCCGGAGAACCATTGGATGTTGAGGTGGATGGACAGGTGATCGAGCTGCTCTCTGAAGAAGTGGAAGTCCGTGCGCAGGCAAAGGCTGGGTATGCAGTGGCATCAGAAGGTGCATATCTCGCCGCTTTGGTGACTGATCTGACCCCGGAACTGGTACAGGAAGGTCAGGCGCGAGAATTTGTCCGACGAGTGCAAGACCTTCGCAAACAACTCGATTTTGATATCTCAGACCGAATTCACATTTATTTTGCGGCATCAGTTGGTCTTACAAAAGCACTGAGCTCATTCCGCGATTACATCATGGGTGAAACGTTGGCGGTTACCATGGAAAAAGCGGAAGGACACCCCGACTGGTACCAGGATAGTTTTGATGGTGAAACGGTTGCCATAAAACTCGATAAGAAACAATAATATACTCAAAAACAGACTACTGTGCAATTTGAGAGGAACAGGGAAATTTCCTGCTCCTCTTTTTTTGAATCCGTCTCCCACACCTGATTGCGAGTGGGAACTCTTCAAGGGTACAATACAGACAGGCTGTAAATCGGAGGAAATTTAATGGATCGAAAAGTACCCAGTGCCACATCAGAAGAGATCCAACTTTACCGCAGTACGATCTATTCGTTACTGCGATCGACGGTTGACGTTAAAATCCGGACGATTGAAGAAGTCCATGCCGGGATGAACTCACTCATGCATCCGGGAGCACGCAGCCCGGAGCCAGATATCGCCGCCTTCATTTATGCTTACATGAGATTACCTGTTTGCATTTCCGAAGTTAAAACCCTGGTGTTGGGTCAGAATGCAGATGTCTTCAAGCGGAATGGCTACAAAGAAATTGAGGAATGGCAGCCAGTGGCAGCACGTGCCCGACGCAGACGTTGTTTTTTCGATGGCAAAGACATACTTGGTTGTTTTATCGCAAGCCGATCTGATATTGAAGATGTCATCCCAACCCTGACCGCCTATCAAATGGAATGGAATAAATTGCACGGAAATCTCGTCCGATTGCCAAGGACAAAATCTATCATTTCAGCCCAACAAGACCCTATCCAGTGGGAACAATTTGCAGTGAATCTGGGTATCTCACTTGAAGACCTGAATCGCTTGAATGAATTATTGGGGAATGATCTCTTACCGATGATGGAAAAGATCCAATCGCACGAGCTTTCATTCAGTGTTCGATTGTTGAATGGATCACTAAGCCAATACATGCGAGCTACTCATGAATGGTTTGAGGCTATTACCAGGGTCATTCCAGACCTTACAGAACGTCCGATTTACTTTGTTTCCAGTAATACGCATAGTCTGGTTAATCTAGTCACTGGGATTTCATCCGAACAAACGGAACAGGTGATCAAATTTATCGAGTTGGATGCCGATGGAGATTTGAACCAGGAATGGCAGCAAATAAAGCTTGGACAATCCCGTTCGAATAAAGCCAATTTTCTCTATTATGCGTTGAAAAAGTTTCAAAATTCTACAACAAGCCGTACTGACCTGAAAAAACAAATCCATAACGAAAATAAGCAGGGAATCACCCGGATCTCTTCCCAAAAAACATTTGACATTGAAGCGCAGGTGATCGAGTTGGACAAGATAAACTATTCCCAATTGGACCCACGGTTGGGAGATATTGACTTTCGAGAATTACAAGATAGTCATGCCGTGATCTTAAATATCGATTATCCGTTAGGGTTGGCTGCTTATAATCTGTTGTCTACAATGACGGTGCATCTGACCGATATTCGCGGAGTATATGTGATGGGGAAGTCAGCTTCGCTCAATGCAGCCCGTGGGGATGTGATCATTCCTAATGTTGTACAAGATGAGCATTCTCATAATACATACCTGTTCCAGAATTGTTTCAGTGCCGGAGACGTTGCACCATATTTGAATTACGGAACAATCTTGGACAATCAAAAAGCTATCTCAGTGCTGGGAACTTTCCTGCAGAATGCTCATTTGATGGATGTGTTCTACCGGGAGGGGTTTGCTGATATAGAAATGGAATTGGGAAATTTCTGCAGTGCCATCTACGAAGCCACCCGCCCCAAGCGTTATCCTCTAAATGAGATTGTGAATTTATATAATATACCTCTTGAATTTGGCGCCTTGCACTATGTATCTGATACGCCGATGTTGAAGGGTAAAAACCTGGGCGAGGGTACCCTTTCTTACTATGGGATGGATTCGACTTATGCCTGCTCTTTGGCGATCCTCCGAAGGATTTTTACACTTGAAACTCAACGGGAGTAGCCTTCATCAATTATCAATCATGTAATAGGCTATGAAATAATCTTCTTGAGGGATCATCAGGAATCGGTTATCCCATTTAGGATGGGAAGAAATGAATACCATTCTGGATCAATATCACGAGACGAAACCTGCAAACGATCAAATCCGATTGAAAGCATTCACAACTCTTCTTTCACTTACAGAACAACCAGTCTACTGGACGTATGAAATCTGGGACAAACTGGTATCAAGATTGAATGATTCAAATTCATATCAGAGAACGATCGCTATCATGTTGCTCTGCAATCTTGCCAAGAGTGACCCCCAGGCTCGTGTGGAACAAATATACAGCTCGGACGTGAAGAGACCGCGGGAATAGTGACCCCCAGGCTCGTGTGGAACAAATTCTGCCTGCGATCCTGTCGCACCCGAATGATGAGAAATTCATCACCTCACGTCAGTGTATCCAGAATGTTTGGAGAATCGCCCAGGACCAGCCTGCCTTACGGCATATGGTGATCAGCCATCTGGTCGATCGGTTTGCAGAATGTGGATTCGAAAAACATGCCAACCTTTTGCGGTTGGATGTCATCCAGTCGCTGCAAAAGCTTAATCAAGGCTCATCCCTGGATCAAACCATTGCAGATCTGATTGCAAGTGAACCTGATAAAAAATATCGGGTTACCTATACAAGATAACCGGTCGCCCATCAATTCTGCCGGGAATTGGTCGGCTTTTCCACAATTAGCCGAAAAAAAAGGGGAAAAGCCTCCCAATTATTAAAAACCTCTATGGTACAATTTCACCACGCTCAACTGTGGAGGTTCGCATTGAAGTTGTTCTGGAAAAATTATGATCTGCTGTTAATCCCCGCTGTCATTCTTATTGGATTGGATCAATGGACGAAAGCCTGGATTCGCCAAAATATCGCATTAGGGGGCAGTTGGTCACCCTGGGAATGGTTAACTCCATTCGCCCGACTTGTTCATTGGAATAATACCGGCGTCGCTTTTGGGATGTTCCAGGGAAATAATATTCTTTTTTCCATATTAGCGCTGGTTGTCGCTGGATTTATCCTTTATTACTTCCCGCGTATTCCCCGTGCTGATTGGATCCTTCGCGTAGCGTTAGGGATGCAATTTGCAGGTGCGGTTGGCAATCTCCTTGACCGGATCTTCTTTGGGCAGGTCACGGATTTCATCTCTGTCGGTAATTTTGCTGTATTCAATGTGGCAGATGCTTCCATATCAGTTGGAGTTGTTGTCTTACTTCTGGGTGTTTGGGTGCATGATAAGCAGGAAAATAACAGAAAATCACAAGAATCTGTCTCTCAATCTGGTTTATCACAGACGGAGGAACAGTCGGATGACGGTAACCACTAATCGATATCTATTTCCGGATCAGCTCCCGGAGCGGCTGGACAAATACCTTGTCCAACAAAATCCAGACCTTACCCGCACCCGAATTCAGAACCTGATCGATTCTGGTTGCGTTATGGTCAATGGGACCAAAGCCAGTAAAACTGGTATCAAACTGGAATCAGGTGACGCGGTGGAATTGATCATTCCCGAGCCAACGCTATCCCCGTTAATTCCAGAATCAATTGCATTGGATATCTTGTACGAAGATGATCATCTGTTGGTCGTAAATAAACCCGCCGGAATGGTAGTTCATCCATCGATTGGGCATATCACAGGTACCCTCGTCCATGCCGCATTGGGTCATGAACCTGATATGGCAGGGATTGCTGGTGAAGGTCGTCCGGGTATCGTCCACAGATTGGATAAGGACACTTCTGGTATCATCGTTTTGGCGAAAGACGATCCTACCTTGCGTTTCCTCCAGGAACAATTCAAATCTCGCACGGTGGAAAAAGTATATCTGGCTCTGGTGGATAAACATCCTCCCACTCCGGAGGGACGTATTGAAGCAGCTATAGGTCGCGATCCTTCGCATCGTCAGCGGATGGCAATTGTCTCTGATGAGAAAGGTCGCCCGGCTGTTAGTGAGTATAAGACCCTGCAGACGTATAAAGAGCATACATTATTGGAAGTCCACCCTCAAACAGGACGCACCCATCAGATCCGTTTACATCTGGCTCTCATCGGATGTCCGATTGCCGGAGATACTATTTATGGTTTTCGAAAATCATCGATTGGACTAGATCGTCATTTTCTCCATGCCTTCCGTCTAACGATCTTATTGCCTGGGGAAAAATCTCCTACATTATTTGAAGCGCCAATCCCTATTGAATTGGAACAAGTTCTTTCAACTCTTTCTTGACGAGGTGAAATATGTCCTTTATTGATTTGCGATCTGATACAGTAACCCAGCCAACTCAGGAAATGCGTGATGCGATGGCGAAAGCCGTGGTGGGGGATGATGTATTTATGGAAGACCCAACCATCAACCGTCTGCAAGAGATGGCAGCTGCCCGGATGGGGAAAGAAATGGGACTTTTTGTTCCTTCCGGCACGATGGGTAATCTCCTGGGAGTATTGGCTCATTGTGGACGTGGTGATGAAGCCATCGTTGGAAATCTTGGACATACATTTTTATTCGAAGCCGGCGGCATTTCCGCATTGGGCGGAGTCCACCCATATGTATTGCCGAATCAGCCAGATGGCACATTGAAATTGGATGACGTTCGCGCAGCCATTCGCCAGGACGATGTCCACGCTCCCACATCCCGATTGGTGGTAATTGAAAATACGCATAATCGGTGTGGTGGGGTTGCCTTGACCGCGGAGTATACGAAATCGATCAGTGAATTGGCACACGAACATGGGCTTCAAGTCCATTTGGATGGTGCCCGGATTTTTCATGCAGCAACTTCATTAAGCGTCGACGTCTCTGAACTCACCCGTCCGGTCGATTCGGTGACATTTTGCTTGAGCAAGGGACTATGTGCACCGGTTGGATCGGTCCTTTGTGGATCGGAAGAATTTATCTATAAGGCACGCCGTTCACGTAAACAACTCGGTGGCGGAATGCGTCAGGCAGGCATCATTGCCGCAGCAGGAATCGTGGCGCTCGAGAAGATGACTGATCGATTGGCGGAAGACCATCTGCGGGCGAAGCGATTAGCCTCTGGTCTTTCGCAGATCAACGGGATCGTTCTGGATCCGGGCAGCCCATTTACCAATATGATATTTCTTTCATTAGCGGACTCGATCGGATTATCTGCGGTCGACGTATCAGCGAAATTGGCAGCGTTAGGTGTAAAACCACAGGTCATCGGCGCCAGAAGATTCCGGTTGGTAGTCCATTATTGGATCGGGGATCCGGAAGTAGAAACGACATTGCAAGCATTTCGTCAGGTTGTCGTAGGGTAGGTATCAAAAATTACCACACTAACTCTGCTATAATCAAATGGATTACACAGCGGAGGGGAATACTTGATTTCCCTCCTATTGTTCTATCTGCTATAAATAGATCTTCTGTATATTAAGGACGATAAGATGGGATTTGATACATTTGTCACGCTGCAGCAAATCGATGAGGTAGTCAGTATTATAAGAAAACAGGTCACCTCGCACCCAGTGGTTGGGATCGTACTCGGTTCAGGGCTGGGAGCCTTGGCAGACTCAGTTGAAAACCGAACCGTTTTTTTGAGCACTGATTTCCCTTACTGGCCAAAATCATCAGTGCGCGGACATGAGGGAAAGATCATCTTTGGCAAGCTTGAAGATCGGGAAGTGATGGTATTGCAGGGACGTGTGCATTCCTATGAAGGGTATACCATGGACCTGGTCACGCTTCCGATTCGGGTGATGCAGAGATTGGGTATTCCAACTTTGATCGTTACCAACGCTGCGGGGGCTATCAATCCTGATTACGCGCCAGGTGAATTGATGTTGATCACTGATCACATAGGATTGATCGGCATGACAGGGAACAATCCTCTGCGCGGTCCAAATCTGGATGAGTTTGGTCCTCGATTCCCCGATATGAGTCAGGCATACGATCGAAAATTATGTCAAATTGCTCGGGAAATTGCAATAAAACATCAAATCAAATTGAATGAAGGTGTCTATGCCGGTATTTCCGGACCTTCGTTTGAATCTCCTGCGGATTTACGATTCTTACGCACGATCGGTGCCGATGCGGTTGGAATGTCTACCGTACCGGAAGTGATCGTCGCCAGACATGGCGGTACCCGAGTTTTGGGTATTTCCGGGATCAGTAATAAAGCGAATTTGGATGGAAATACATTGACCACCCATGAAGAAGTCCTGGAAGCAGGAAAAGTGATAGCGCCTCGTCTGGAGAAGGTGATACGGGGCGTACTTCCTCGACTGTAATGGTGTCGGTTTCGTTGCGGACTGAATAATTATCAATGATTGAAGTCTATCAATTCTTAAAATCATCAGAAATCTGGATCTATTCGGGTCTGGGTTTGATTGTGTTGTTTATCGCCCGGAAGGTGATCTCGGCTATCCGCGATTACCGTAGCTCTTTATTTGGAATGGAGAAAGAGCGGGCAAAGGGTCATCTCTTCCAGCATGTATCCTCATTGGTATTATTGCTACTCTTAATGGTGAGTGAATTCGTATTTGTTACTTTCGCCGATAATGCAATTCCGGCTTTGGCGCTGGTTCCAACACCGACTCTGGATATGAGTCCAACCGGAACACCAATTAATGCGGTCGATTTGGCAAATACAGGAATATCCGAAACGCCTCCGCCATTTGATGCCGGAGGTGGTGTCGGAGGTGGATGCATGCCAGGTAAACTTGAGTGGATCGATCCAAAGCCAGGCGGCGAAATCAGTGGTATCGTCGATTTGATTGGTACTGTGAACATTACGAATTTTGGATTTTACAAATATGAGTATTCGCAGGATAATAGTATCTGGAACACGATTCAGGCTGGAACAACGATCGTAAATAATGGATTATTGGGGAATTGGGACACATCTTTACTTACTCCCGGCGACTATTCACTACGGTTGATAGTGACAAATAACGAAGGGGCAGCATTACCGCCTTGCATCTTATCCCTCAAAGTGAATCCAAAGTAGAGAATCAATGCCAAAAATTGAAGTTAGACCTGCCGTCATCGAAGATATTCCCAAGCTAATGGATATGGACCACAGCTACCATACAGAACATGTCTGGCAACTGGATATTGTGACCGATGAACGATATATCGGGGTAAATTTTCGGGAGAACCGGTTGCCGCGCTCGGTCAAGGTGGAATATCCTAGATCCACCAAACAACTGATGAAGGATTGGATCCATCGCGATGCGCTTCTAGTGGCGATCATGGAAAAACAACCGGTCGCGTATATTAGCATTACAACTGATATTGCACCGCTCTCGGGTTGGATCACAGACCTTGTTGTAAAACCATCTCTACGTGGACAGGGGATTGGTACAGCATTGGTAATGGCAGGAGAAGATTGGGCAGCTCAACAAAAAAGTATAAAGCGGATCATCGTCGATATGCAATCCAAGAATATCCCCTCCATTCGTTTGTTTACTAAACTGGGCTTCGAGTTTTGCGGCTATAACGATCATTTCTACGCAAACCAGGATATCGCCATATTCTTTTCTCATTTTCTGGTTTGAGTGGAGTAGTATGTTTATAAGGAAATAACCTTGAGTTGGTTGACCGGTTTAATGGTAGTTGTCCGAACAATCAGCCAAATATTGGCTGCGGGCATTGCTATTACTGCTTTCTCCCTGCTTTTATATACCACCGGATTTAATCTAAAGGACCGCGTCGCACGGTCTTTTGTGATGATTCTTGTTTGTGTGGTTATCATGTTCACCGCTGATGCGATCGGAAGTACGACTCAGATTTCTTCAGAGGTGGAGTTTTGGTTGCGAATGCAATGGATCGGGATGGTTTACTTACCCCCGGCGTACCTGCATTTTTCCGATGCACTCCTGGCAACAACCGGTAAACCTAGCCGCGGTAAACGTCGTTGGGCAATTCGAATAACCTATTTGGTTTCCACTGGTTTCTTATTTATCATTCCAGCATCATGGTTCCTTGGTTCGATTGATCTCGGAGTAGGTTCATCTACTAGGTTATTTCAGCAACTCCTGATGGCAAGCTTTATCCTGTACTACTTCCTCAGTATGGTAGCCAGTTGGATCAACTTTACCCGTGCATTTCGGCGGACGACAACCCCTACCACTAGACGGAGAATCGGCTACCTCATCACAGGCGCGTTAGCACCTGTCCTTGGATCCATCCCCTATTTATTTTTTGGTTCTGCCTTTGCCTCAGAACATAATCTGACGTACTGGTTTGTAGTGATGACAGTCAACATACTCACTGGGGGTTTGATTGTCGGGATGGCCTACTCAGTTGCTTTCTTTGGTGTGAGCTGGCCAGATCGGGTTGTCAAACGCCGCCTTTTCAAATGGATTATGCGCGGACCGGTAACTGCAATCGTAACCCTGGGTTTGACAACAATTCTCCGTAGAGCAATGACCAATTTCTCCATGCCCCTGGCGACATGGATACCAATATTGATGGTCTTGATCATTCTTGTGATGGAATATTTCATTTCCGTTTTTGCCCCCTACTGGGAAAAATGGTTATTTTATGGTAAGGATTACGCAGAGATCGACCTCATGACTGAACTGGGCGATCGGTTGATGACCCGAAACGATCTCCGCCAGTTTCTTGAAACAGTATTGGCGGCTGTAAGTGATCGTTTTCAAACTACGAGCTCATTCATTGCCTCTTTGGAAAACACGACCCTTACAATGATTGTTACGACGGGAAAGCAGAAAGTCCTCGATCCCGAAGAGTTCCGTAATTTCTTATTGGAAGAATCCGGTGATGATCAGGATTCTGGATTGATCTTGCACTGGGATGGATACAGTTTGATACCTCTCTGGAATTCCCAACAAGAACCGCGATCACTCATCGGTCTATTGGGTCTGGAATTGAGAGACGGTGAGACTATCAACGAGGAGGACAGACCTGTTCTATCAGCCTTGTGTGATCGGATCGTAACAGCACTCCAAAATCGCGACCTCCAGGCAGATATCTTCCAGATGTTACAGCGGATCAACCCGAAAGTGCAACAATTTCAGATGATGCGGGCGGAAACGAGATTTGCCCGGGCGGAGGAATTGGCAGAATCAGATTTTAGCGTCCCACCTGAAATGGCAAATATGGTAAAAGATGCATTGACCCACTTTTGGGGCGGTCCTAAGTTGTCTGAAAGCCCACTTATGAGGATGTCTGTTGTACAATCAGCTTTAGAGAATGATGAACAATCTCCTGTTAATGCTCTCCGGGGGGTTCTACGCCAGGCAATTGATAAGACCAAACCTGATGGCGACAGAAGATATACCGGTGAATGGTTGTTATACAATATTCTGGATATGAAATTTATCCAGGGAAAAAAGGTTAGGGAAGTGGCATTGAAGTTGGCGATGTCAGAAGCCGATTTATATCGAAAGCAACGAGTGGCAGTTGAGACTGTGGCAAAATCCATTATGGAAATGGAAAACCAGGTAGAGTAAGGAAATTTTGGGGAGGGAAAAATGATTCTTGATCCAATAGAAGAAAGCAAGGATGAGGGGATTCTTCAGTTAGATGAAGGTTGGTGGGATTCGATACTGGCAGAGGAAGAAAAATTCTTATCTTCGGCAAATACCATCGGTTCAGGGAAAGGTCAGTTAATTTCCACGGAAAAGAATAATTGGCAATATCTGGAGGGAATTTATAAAAACGATGCCATCCTTAAATTGATGGTCACAGGATTTAACCGGGGCGGTTTGCTAATTCAGGGCGAAGGTGTTCAAGGGTTTGTTCCAGTATCTCACCTTGTCGAAGCGCCCTGCAGCATGACTGAAGATGAGCGTAAAAAATTCCTTTCATCCTACAACGACAAAGAATTATCAGTAAAAATTATCGAGTTCGTCCCAGAAGAAGAGCGAATTGTGTTCTCAGAACGGGCGGCGACTGCTGGCGAAGGAAAACGAAAATTAATTTTCGCTAATATCCACCCGGGGGATATTGTTTCAGGCGTTGTAACAAATATTACCGATTTCGGAGTTTTCCTTGATCTGGGCGGGTTGGAAGGGCTGATCCATGTTTCAGAATTATCCTGGGGCAGAGTTGAAGAGCCCAGAGACATTCTCTGTGTTGGACAGCGAATCGAAGCGCTTGTACTGAGTGTGACAGAACAAAACTCAAGGATTGCTTTAAGCTATAAACGCCTGGAAAAAAATCCATGGGATTCCATTGAAGACATTTACGCTGTTGGAGATGTGGTTAGCGCAAAAATATCCAGTATCACCAAATTCGGAGCTTTTGCCCGATTGAAAGAAGGCGTTGAAGGATTGATCCATATCTCAACGATCGATCTTCCACCGGGGATTACTGATTTTTCCAGCCTGATCCACAAAGATGATTGCGTTTCGGTAAAAATCTTGCACATAGATTCTGTTAAGAAGCGTATTGGACTCTGTCTGCAAGGTGATTAGCCGTACATGCCTGTCAAATTGGTAACCCGAAAATCAAAGAAAATATCCATTCCTCCTTCAGCAAAAACAGCCTGGAGTGATTTTTCTTTCCCATTTAGATCCGGCTTGAATCGGATGGTGGATGTCACTACCCATTTCGGCCGGTTTGGTCAGGATGTATTCAGTGTTTTACTCGTTCTTTTTGCATTGCTCTCTCTCCTAGCCCTGTTGGATCTTACTGGAGGTTTTATTTTATCTCCGTGGGCTGACTTTCTCCAGCGTTGGTTCGGCTGGGGGGCACCATTATTGATTGTGGCGTCAGGCATTTTGGGCGTCCTCGGTCTACGTCGAAAGAAGCATCTACCGGGTGGTTTTTTCTGGCGGGTGGTCATCGTCGAAGGATTACTCTTCAGCCTTATGGCATTCCTGGCCGCGCTATCCAATTACAATATTGACCAGGCAGAACAGGGACGTTATGGTGGACTGATCGGATGGGGTCTGGCAGATTTGCTTCGGAGCGCGGTTGGAGAATTTTTGGGAGGAGCTGCCTGGTTCGGCATCACTGCGATTTTCGCGGTGATTACGACCAGTCTATTCCAGATGAAGCACAAAAACAAACCGGAAGATAAAAAAGAAACCCATTCCGGGTTTAAACGGGTCCAGATTTCAAATCCGGAAATCGATTCCAGACCTGTAGGATCTACCAACCAAAATGGTCAACCAAATAGGATGGATCAAACTCAAATCAGCAATTTGCCCCCATTTGACAAAGCTCCGGGGAACAGTCATCCAGGCAATCCGCCTCTACCACGTAAGAAAGCTGGACAGGCTAATACGCTGGTAAATCTTGGTTCTATTCCCGTTTCATCAACCTCGAGGCATGTAAATACTGAGCACAGGGCTCCGGTGCCACAGGTAAAACGAGATGGTGATCTGCCTCCGCTTTCGATCCTTATGGAAGAACAGATTATCCGAATGGACGAGTCAACGATCAATCAGTCGGCAGCGATCCTGGAGAAGACATTATTGGATTTTGGCGTACCGGCCAGAGTGGTTGGGTATCGGATCGGACCGACGGTTACACAATTCGCAGTCGAACCAGGCTATATTGAGAAACCAGCCCCCGACGGACAGGTGACCAAACAGAAAATCAGAGTAAATCAGATATCGTCTCTTTCGCGGGATCTGGCACTGGCTTTGTCATCTACATCCATTCGAATCGAAGCACCGGTCCCAGGTCGTTCGTATGTTGGGATTGAAATTCCCAATGTTCGAACTGTAACAGTCAGGTTGAAACCACTCCTGGAAAGTGAACGGTTTATCAAGATAGGGGCGCCATTGACATTAGCATTAGGCAGGGACGTCTCAGGACAACCTGTCGTGGCCGACCTGGGAAGAATGCCTCATATGTTGATTGCCGGTACGACAGGTTCAGGAAAATCGGTCTGTATCGCCGCACTTGCTGCCTGTCTGGCGATGAGCAATTCCCCGGAAGACCTTCGACTTGTCATGGTGGATCCGAAGATGGTGGAGTTGGTTCGCTTTAATGGATTGCCACATTTATTGGGCAAAGTCGAAGTGGAATTGGAGCGAATTCAAGGTGTGTTACGTTGGGTAATTGCTGAGATGGATCAACGATATAAACAATTTTCAGAAATACACGCCCGCGATCTTAACGCGTATAACAAGAAAATGGAAAAACAGGGAAATCCAACCTTGCCGCGCATTGTTTTGATTATTGATGAACTTGCCGACCTGATGATGAACGCTCCAACCCAGACCGAACCGGCTTTGGTCCGTCTGGCTCAATTGTCTCGTGCTACAGGGATCCATCTGATCGTAGCTACTCAACGTCCTTCGACCGATGTGGTAACGGGGCTGATCAAAGCCAATTTCCCGGCCAGGATCGCGTTTGCTGTTGCCTCCAATACCGATTCTCGGGTTATACTCGATACTCCCGGTGCGGAAAACCTGCTTGGGCGGGGTGATATGCTCTTTCTCAATCCGGAAGCTGGTATGCCAATCCGTGCCCAGGGGGTGATGGTTGCAGACGAGGAGATAGATCGGATCATCAAGCACTGGCAGTCTGAATTGCCTGATAAATTGGAAAATGGAGCACCTTGGGAACAGACCCTGGTCGAAGAAGCGAGTGGAGGAGATGAACTCATCCAACGCGCGATAGAGATCATCAAACAATCCCGCAAGGTGAGCGCGTCCCTCCTGCAACGCCGGCTGCGAATTGGTTACCCTCGGGCAGCCTCGTTGATCGACGAATTGGAAGATATGGGGATTGTGGGTCCACCGATCGGTGCAGGACGTGAGCGCGAAGTATTGATCGAATCAAGCGAAGATGAATACCCGGAAGAATGATTTCTTGACACAAATCCTGCCGCGGGGTAGGATTGAAATACACTTAAACGTAGGATGGAAATGTGACTGCATCAAATAAAGAAACCTTCAACCTCGAAAAATTTCTCCGAACCAGATCAAAAACCTTTCTTGATAAGATCGCAGGATGGGTGAACAGTACAGGTATCCTTCCAAATACAATTACTCTGCTCGGCTTGATCGGTACAACCATTGGCGCGATATTACTCGCTACCGGAAAAATTCCATTGGGTGGGTTGGTCATCCTCGTAATGGGTCCGGTCGATGCCCTCGACGGGGCGATGGCTCGTCTCAGAGGTGATCAAACCGAATTCGGCGCGTTTGTTGATTCTGTTACCGATCGATATTCAGAATTGGTTATCTTTGCCGGTTTATTAGCTTACTATCTGCAGAAGACTGATTGGCTTAATTGTGGACTGGTTTTTCTGGCTGCAGCAGGATCTGTTATGGTCTCCTATGTAAAAGCCAGGGCAGAAGCACTTGGTTTCACAGCTAAAGTGGGGATATTGAGCCGTGTGGAACGCTATCTTGTACTGGTTCCGGGTTTGGTGTTCAATATTCCCTGGGTTTCCTTGTGGATAATTGCAATCTTCGCAAATTATACAGCTTTGCAGAGGATATTAACGGTACGAAAGCAGGCGTCGGATCAAAAGAAATTGCTTACCTACCCATCTAAAAAACTGCCTGGTACTGAAAAATAATATTGAGGAAATATGATCACACGAGCTGGTATTCAACTGGGTCCTATCTTTATTCATTTTTATGGAATTATTATCATGGTCGGCGCCCTGCTTGGAGCCTGGTTGGCTTCACGACAGGCGAAGCGTCGGGGAGATAATGGCGACCTGGTTTGGGATGTATTACCCTGGTTATTGGTCGCCGGTATTCTTGGAGCTCGCATCTGGCATATACTAACTCCGCCCGATTCTATGAAAAGTATGGGGTTGACGACCGCGTATTATTTCAGCCATCCATTGGATGCACTCGCCATTTGGAATGGTGGTCTCGGTATTCCAGGCGCAGTGATCGGTGGAGTGATTGCACTTCTCCTTTATTGCCGTTCAAAGAAAGTCAGCTTCACCAGATGGGTCGACTTTATTGCTCCTGGCTTGATTTTAGCTCAGGCGATTGGTAGATGGGGAAATTTTGTAAATCAGGAACTGTATGGGGCGCCAACCGACTTGCCCTGGAAATTATTCATTGACCCTCTGCATCGTATTGCAGGCTACCAAAATGTGGAATATTACCATCCATTATTTTTGTATGAATCACTGTACAATCTGGCGATAAGTGCTTTTCTCATTTGGCTTGGAATTCGTTTTCAGGAGAAACTGCGAGACGGGGATGTGTTCTTAACGTATTTGGTTTTCTATCCGACGGGAAGATTCTTTCTGGAATTCCTGCGGTTGGATCCATCTTCCGTAGGAACGATCAATGCGAATCAAACGCTCATGGGAATAATTGCGGTTGCTTCGGCAATAATTTTATATATCCGGCATCGTAATGGGTCGCAACGAGACGAAGGCGATCTACCGATTCAATCTGAAATAGAATCCCAAGAATAACCCTTATGAATCAATGGATGATCGAAGCGGAAGGACTGGTCAAATATTTTGACAACTTCTGCGCTGTCGATCGGGTGAATTTACATGTTCCTGCAGGAGAAATATTGGTTCTGTTGGGTCCAAACGGCGCGGGGAAAACAACAACCGTTCGGATGCTCACTTCAATTCTTCAACCAAGTTCAGGTTGGGCAAAAGTTGCTGGCTTCGATGTTGTGCATGAAGCCGATCGGGTGCGAGCAAATGTGGGCGTTTTGACGGAGCATCATGGTCTCTATGTGCGGATGAATGCTTCAGAATACCTTGGATTCTTTGCTCATTTATATGACATCCCTTCAAAATCAGCTCAACCACGGATCACAACCCTTCTTGAACAATTTGGTCTGGCTTCAGTGGGTAAAAAACGACTCGGGGAATATTCCAAAGGGATGCGGCAGAAGTTGGCTTTGGTACGGACTTTACTCCACGACCCCCCTGTAATACTTCTCGACGAACCGACTTCAGCAATGGATCCGGAAAGCGCGTACATGGTCCGGGATACGATCCGCCGGTTGAAAGATAAGGATAGAGCTATCATTCTTTGCACCCATAATTTACGCGAAGCGGAAGAACTCGCTGATCAGATTGCGATCATTCAGAATGGACAGATCATTCTCGATGGTCAATTAAAAGATATTCGCCGCCGATTACTTGGTGACCCGGAATATCGAGTGGAAGTTGTTACCACGAGACCTATGGAATGGTCTACGATGAAGCTGCCGGGAATTACGATCACGAATACTGGAGATTCCTGGTTTTGTTTTACGACTGATAACCCTCATCGTGACAACCCGGTGGTTTTGGAGACACTTCGGGGATATGGAATACAAGTCATTACGCTGTTTGAAATAGAGAACAGCCTTGAAGATATTTATCTTCAAACCGTAAACCCAGATGGTGTACGATGAATTTCCTCCGGGAGATTGTGCCCGCCTTATATATTACCCGCCGTGAAGTACGGGATCAATTTCGTGATTGGCGAATCATATTCCCGATTCTCGGGCTGACAATCTTCTTCCCGTTCTTGATGAATTTCACTGCCCAACAGGCGTTGGGTTTTGTTGAGAAATATGGCGCCTCCATTGTTGCAGAGCGCCTGGTGCCATTCTTATTCATGGTTGTTGGCTTTTTTCCGATATCGGTTTCTCTTGTGATTGCCCTGGAGACTTTTGTGGGAGAGAAGGAACGCGGATCTATTGAACCGCTCCTGAATACTCCATTAAAGGATTGGCAGTTATATCTGGGAAAATTACTTTCCGCGACAGTTCCGCCTTTGTTTTCCAGCTATCTCGGCATGACAGTTTATCTCGTCGGGCTTGCTATCGCCAAGGTTTCATTGCCGCCTCTGGTTTTGATTATCCAACTGGTTGCCCTGACTTCTGTGCAGGCATTTGTCATGGTTGCCGCCGCCGTGATCATCTCAACCCAGACTACCTCGGTTCGGGCAGCAAATTTACTGGCGTCTTTCATCGTTATTCCGTCTGCTTTACTGATCCAGGGAGAGAGTATTGTTGTATTCTGGGGAGATTTTTCAACCCTGTGGTGGGCAGTGGCAGGGATGGGTATTTTCGCAGTATTACTCATTCGGGTGGGAATGGCGCATTTCAGACGTGAAGAATTATTGGGCAAGGAAATTGACGTGCTCAATATTCGCTGGGGTTGGCGGTCATTTCTATCCTCTTTCCTATCCGACAAAAGAAGCATAATAGGATGGTATCGGAGTGTTTGGCAAACACTTCGAATGATCCTTACCCCATCACTTGTGATATTACTTGTGCTCATAGCTGCAATATTTATTGGATATACCCAGGCTTTTCGTTTTCAAATACCTCTCTCCGAATTAGGTTTAGGTGATATTCAGAAACAAATAAGTACAGCAATTCAAGTAGTTCCAATCGGTAGTTTCTCATCAGTCCTCGGGTATTTTTGGAATAATCTACGAGTCCTGTTGCTCAGTCTCGTATTAGGTTTCTTCTCTTTTGGCGTGTTTGGAGTCATACCTTCGTTCGTGTCCCTGGGTGTGGTTGGCTATTTCATGGGATTGTTACAACAGGTGGGTGTCTCTCCCTGGCTTTATCTTGGCGGGTTTATTCTTCCTCATGGCATCCTGGAGATACCTGCAGCTATTTTGGCGACAGCCACCGTTTTTCGGATGGGAGCAAAATTGGCATTTCCGGATCCTGGTCGAACAGTGAGTGAAATCTGGCTGGAGTTGTTCGGTCAGTGGACGAAAATAATGGTTGGCATAGTCATCCCATTATTGATTCTGGCGGCAGTTGTTGAGGTGTGGGTGACCCCAAGGATTGCAATGATGCTGATAAAATAATCAGATCGAGGGCGGAGACGATGATAAAACTGGTAATTCTTGGAAGTTCAAATGCGATCCCCGGGCTGGAACGAGAAAACACATATTTCTTATTGGATAATGATCATGATTCTATACTTATCGATTGCGGTGTAAATGCGTTCTCCAGGTTACAACAAACTGGAAAAACGATCCACGATATCAGCGATGTCATTCTGAACTCACTTCCACCCTGATCATGTAACTGGTTTACCATTGATGTTGATGGATTGGTGGCTGCTCGGCAGAAAAGCGCCCCTTCGGATCCATGGATTGCAGCATACCCTGGAAAGAACCCGGACAATGATGGACCTGTTCGATTGGCAGCAATGGCCGGAATTTTTCCCAGTGAGTTTCCATACTCTTCCAGAATCGATGTCAATAATTCTTAATTCTGAGAAGATCCGAATTTTCTCGATGCCGGTTAAACACCTGATACCTACTATCGGATTGAGATTTGAATTAAAAAACACAGGGAAGAGCATTGCGTATAGCTGTGACACTGAACCTTGCGATGCTGTTGTCCGGTTAGGGGCAAATGTGGATTTCCTGATTCATGAGGCGGCTGGAGAAGCAAAAGGTCACTCTTCGGCTCGGCAATGCGGATTGGATGCTGCGGAAGCGAAGGCAAAAGATCTCCTGTTGATCCACTATCCGGCAGAGGCTGATGATGAAAAACTAATTCAAGATGCCAGAGAAGTATTTGGGGGACAAATAAGCCTGGCAAGAGATGGAATGGAAATTTCTTGAGTTACCAACCTTCCAGAAATGGCTCCCAACCCGAATTATCATGTAAATGTTTCTGAAAGTAATAATATACTGATGCAGGTGGCTGCCTGGGTGGAAACAGCAGATGCATTCCTGCCTGATCGGGGGTTCTGGCGGCTTTCCGATGATTGCAGGATATGCAGGCAGTCACGAGGTTAGTCCAGTTATGAGGTCCACCTGCGTTTCGCGGTACTACATGATCAATGGTAAGCTCACCACCAGATTTTCCACAATACTGACAGGTGTAATGATCCCTTCTGAATAATTCATGGCGCGTAAGATGAACCGTCGGTCGAGGTCGGTGAATCATATGTTCGAGTCGGATGACTGATGGTATGGGGAAGGATTGTGAAACAGAATGAACGTACCCGCGTCCGTTAAGGATGAGGGCAGCCTTCTGCGAGTAGATTAGGCTGAGCGCTCGGCGAGTATCGCATACATGAATTGGTTCAAAGTTCGCGTTCAGCACCAGAACTGTGTCTATCATACGAACCTGCCTAAGGAATTATAGCATAGCCTTTTTGGATTAAGACGGAAAATTGGATGATCGTATAGCTTTACGCTGCCTCCACCAGCCATATAATTATTTGTAGAGGTGATAAATGGATTTCATGACATTTAATGATATGCTGCATCATGCAGCCTGGCGACAACCAGATCGGACTTTCATTTATTGGTCAGACCGGAATCGGAGTGTTACCTATGGAGAAGGAGAAGAGATCTCCGCCAGGGTGGCAGGAGCTTTAGCTTCCCTGGGTGTGAGCAAAGGTGATCGGGTCGGCATCTTCGCTCACAACGGCCTGGATTACGTGATGGCAATGTTCGGGATATGGAAGTTGGGTGCAATTTCAACCCATATCAGTGTCTTGCAAAAAGATAATCTGGCATATTTTGTTCATGATTCAACCCCCAAAGTGCTGATTTATACTGGAGATATGCATCCTGCGATGAAGAGTCTTCGTTTGCAGGCACCTGAAGTGAAAGAATATGTCTGCTTCGATGGAGCTAAAGAATTTGCCCACTCCTGGTCAGATTTGATCAGTTCGGCGAAACCCAACGCTGGTATCTCTCTCGATGCAATGGATGGCGCTCATCTGTCATATACCTCCGGTTCGTCGGGACCTCCTAAAGGTGCACTGTTGGCACATGGATATACAGCTCGTGCTAGCCATGCGATAGCAGAACGATTGAACTTAAGTGCAGATGATGTGTCCCTTGGGGTCACTTCTCTGGCGAGTTCGTATCATCTTGTGGCAAATTTACTTCCGGGTGTGCATCGTTGTGTGAATATCGGCGTTCGGAAGCAGTGGGATCCAAAGGAAGTCTGGCAGGAGATGGAAGAACGAAAGGTGACATTCCTCGCAGGGAATCCATTGGTTTTGGGTGATCTATTGAGAGAATCACGTGAGCAGGGCAGGAAACCTGTGGCATTTCGAGCTTGTATTTCTGGTGGTGCACCTCTTCCACCTGCATTGAAGAAAGCGTATCTGGATGAAATGGGAGTCTTCATCGTTGAATCATATGGTCAATCGGAATTGGGTGGTTTCGTCGCACTTGGATATCCCCACAGAGAACCAGAGCATCGATTCTATGCCATTGGACCTGGTCTTCCGGACCGTGAGACAATGGTGGCAGATGAGCAAACCCGGGAGCAACCGATCGGCGAACCCGGAGAGCTAGTCATTCGTGGTGGTGTGATGATTGGATATTGGAACATGCCAGAGAAAACCGCCCTGGCAGTCCGAGATGAATGGCTTCATACTGGCGACATGGGTGTGATGGATAAAGATGGTTATTTCACCTTGTTGGGTCGTTGGTCTGAACGGATCATGATGTCTGGTAAAGTGATCTACCCACGTTATATGGAAGAAGCCTTATTACGACACCCTGCCGTCCATTACGCAGGGGTAATAGGAAAGAATGATGCCCAACATGGGCAGATCCCGCTGGCTGCAGTTGAGCTCTATCCTGACCGATCGGTGACCACTGATGAGCTTCTTGCGCACTGTATCGGAATTCTCGGAATGAGCGACAGCCCGAAGGAGATTGTGATCATCCCTCAGATGCCAATGACGCCAACTGGAAAGATCGGTAAACAAGAGCTCATCAAGTTATTCGGTTAGTGATCCTCTACTTTCAATTGAATTTTGGATTGTTTGACTCGGGGAAAGGCAGGATGATATGAAAGTATTGATTGCTGGCGGGACAGGATTAATTGGAACAGCGCTTTGTCACTTGATGGTTGAAAAAGGTGCTGCCATGGTTGTTCTAACTCGCTCCTCGAGTCCTTCTGATTCGATTCCCGGGGTTAAATACGTCACATGGATGAATGGATCTCCTGACTGGATGAAAGAATTGGATGGCGCTGATGTCATTATTAACTTGGCGGGAGAGAGTCTCGGATCGGGAAGATGGACAAGGTCTAAAAAACATCAGATCTTGCAAAGCCGGGTTAATGCTGGCGCAAAGTTGGTTGAAGCGATCACCAGGGCAGTTCATAAACCTATTCATTTTGTGCAAAGCTCCGGGATAGGTTATTACGGTGTCAATCTTGTGGAATCGTTTACTGAAGATTCCCCAAATGGAAAGGACTATCTCTCAAGGCTGGCTCAAATTTGGGAAGATACTACAAAGGCGGTCGAAAGTGTAGGCGTGATCCGGTCGATCATCCGTACGGGGATTGTTCTCGACAGCCGCCAGGGAGCCTTAGCACAGATGCTTCTTCCTTACAGGCTCTTCGTGGGCGGACCGCTTGGATCTGGTCGTCAGTGGATGTCGTGGATCCATCGGTTGGATGAGGTCAGAGCGATCGATTACATCATCTCACATCATTTGGGGGGAGTATTTAACTTGACTTCACCAAATCCTGTTCGAAATCGTGAAATGGGAATAACCATCGCTGAAACCCTTTCACGTCCTTATTGGATGCCTGTGCCTGATTTTGCGTTGAAAGCTCTTCTGGGTGAAATGAGCACACTCGTTTTAGATGGACAAAAAGTACTGCCAGCGCGACTTCTCGAATCCGGATTTGATTTCCAATACCCCCACTTATCGGTGGCATTGAAAGATATTCTCTCTGAAGTGAAACCAAAGAAAGGGTAATATCATGTATAATTGCGTAATGCAGCGCCAAAAAAGGTACGGATATTATTTTTAGTAAGCTCGAATTTCTGCGGATACAGGCGCGCCCTCACCGCAGAGGGCGCTTTTTGTTAAAATACAGTTGGAGGGATTTTGCATGAACATTGATGAACAGGTCCAATACTTGATGCAGGGAACTGAGTACGGGGATGATGCCCTCAAGCAGGCTATGGCGAAGGAATTGAAAGACCGCTTGATCGAAGCGGACAAACTCGGACGACCTTTACGTGTATACACCGGATACGACCCCCGAAAAGCAGATTTACATTTGGGGCATACAGTCACCATGCGTAAAATGCGCCAATTCCAGGAACTCGGTCATGAAATTACATTCTTGATCGGCAATTTCACCTCCCTCATCGGTGATCCCTCAGATAAAGACATCCTGCGTCCTCAGCTCACTCCTGAGGAAGTGGAAGAAAACGCCCAAACCTATGCAGATCAGGCATTCAAGATCCTGGACCGTGAGAAAACTCACATTCGTTATAATGCAGAATGGCTCTCCAAACTGACTTTTGCGGATCTGATCAAGATCGGGAGCAATTTCACGATCCAACAATTTCTGACCAGAGAAAATTTCAAAGTACGCTGGGAAAAAGGGGAAGCGGTCTACTTGCATGAGACTTTTTACGCTGTGATGCAGGGATATGATGCGTATTCCCTGCGTGCCGATGTCCAGATTGGAGGCACCGATCAACTTTTCAATATTGTGACTGCTGCCCGAAAGGTCATGACCTATTTTGGCGAGAAGCCTAATATCGCTATCATCCTCGGTCTGCTTCCCGGAACGGATGGGGTAATCAAGATGAGTAAAAGCCTTGGAAACCACATCCCGATCAACACGAATGCCGAAGATATGTATGGCAAAGTGATGAGCATCCCGGATATCGCCATGCCATCCTATTCACGCCTGGTAACGCGCTGGCAGCCTACTCAGATAGCTGACCTTGAATCACAGATAAAATCGGGTACTCTGCATCCTCGTGACGCGAAGATGAAGCTTGCCTGGGAGATCACCAGTTCGTTTTATGGGGACGAGCCAGCAAATCTGGGACAGGAAGCATTCATACGAATGTTTCAGAAGAAAGATGTACCTGTCGACATGCCGGAATATGTCATGAAACCGGATCAAACAGTTTTGGATGTCCTCTTGGATTCTGGCCTTGTTGGTTCCCGAAGCGATGCACGCCGCCTTGTTGATCAGCATGGGGTAAAACTGGATGGTGAGACCATTCTTTCCGCCGGTATTCCATTTCCAAAAGCCGGAGTATTACAAGTAGGTAAGAGGCATTTTCTACGGATTAAGAACTGATCTTAACTTTGAACTCTTAATATATAAACAATAGCCTGCATATTGGGCTATTGTTTTTCACTTAAACAAGCGGAATTATTTAGTTTTAACAGACTTATAGTTATTCCATCAATATGGATTGCAGCAAGGCTTTTCCCTGGGTAAATGCGAATGTTGCATTATCCTCTTCGAGCACGTATGCGATTGCGAGAGGTGGTCCTTTCCATTCGCTGGATGTTCCGCCAATGAACCAGGTAACTGAATTATCTGCTCCGCTCAATCCTTTTCCGACTACTCCCCAGGCGGGTAGGTCTCCCAACGCAGTTAATCGTTGAACGGTATCAACTGTTTTCGACGAAAACACAGTGCTACTATTACCGGTAGTCGGAAGCAAGATCCATTCTTTTTGTGGAGATTGATAAGCCAGAGCCAGTATTGGCGTTGGTCGGATACCGTTCTGACTGATACTTGCTGCTGATATAGCCATTTGGAGAGGGGATACCGTTGCAGCTTCCTGCCCTATCGAGGCAGCTTTTAGATTCTCGATACTGGCTGGCTCGGAGATGTTTTGTTGGAGATTCTCGAAGGGTTCTATTTGGAACCATCCCAATCTTCGGTATAGTGAAATGATCCCCTCACCGCCGAGAAGACGGGCAATTGTCAGATTTACACTTGGACAGGAAAACTGAATCAAAGAGGAAGTCGTGAGAACCTCATTCTCAGTCGGGATAGAACAAAAGATCTGGTGTGCCTTATAACTAATTGATTCAGGGGATAAATTTACCAGGTTGATCAAGTTTTCTTGAGCTTGCGCATAGAGAAATACCCCTGTTGTCGTTCCGGCAGGGTATTTTCCGTTGATGGCTCGATTCAATAGGGGGGTATCTTTATTCGATATTAGCGTACCCCACTCTGTCTCAAGCAGGGATGGGTCAAAATTGGGTTGGGAGGAGATAGCTAATATCTCACCGGTATTGGCATTCAGGATGATCCCAGCGCCTTTCTTGTCTGTGAGGGATTGATCCAGAATGGACTGGATACTCAGATCAATGCCGAGGCGGACATCTAAGCCCGGGGGATTTTGACTGGTGAGCAGATTATTCCACCAGATTTGGATGTCAGGGTAAGCTGTAGAACCCCTCAAATAGGCATCCATTTCGCTTTCAAGACCGGATAGACCATATTTGGCATCTGCATAGCCTACTGTGTTGGATAACTCAGTATATTGGTATGATCGCTGGTAGGTACCCGGAGATCCGTTGGATTGATTAATAACTTGATTATTCCGGTCCACAATGGCACCCCGCCGGACATAGGCATCGTTTAGCGCACGTCTCAAATTATCGCCGCGCGAAACCAATTCCGGTTTCCTAATGATCGACCAGACCGGTAAAAGGAGCAATGCAGCAACAAAACCGGCAGCAACAATGATGAATACACGCTTTTTCAGTGTTTCATCGATTGAATTATCTGAGAGAATCTGTCTCGGTTGGTTTGTGGTTCGTAATACAATTCCTGCGATAAGCATATTGATGAATAAGGAGGAACCACCATAAGATACATAGGGCAATGTCACACCGGTAAGTGGAAATAGCCGAATGTTTCCTCCGATGATGAGCAGGCTCTGGATAGCGACCAGGATGCTTAATCCACCTACTAGTAGTTGGTTGAAATCGTTTTCCGCGAATTGTATGGATCTGATAAAACGGCTGAACAAGATCAATATTAATACCAGGAGACCAGCAGCACCGAGCAGACCGGTTTCTTCGGCGATCGCTGTGAAAATAAAATCAGATACAGCGACTGGAACCAGACCGGGACTGCCCAAACCTGGACCAGTGCCTGGCACACCTCCCGTGGCAATGCTAATTAGCGACTGGATGATTTGATATGACCGCGCAGTCGGGTCTGCCCATGGATTAAGCCAGGCATCGATCCTGAGACGAATGACATCAATATAAAGGTACCCAATAACCATGCTCGCTACTAGAATGATAGCTCCGAAAACTAACACCCTCCTTTTTCTAATTAGCAGATAAACCATAAATGTATAGAGTACGATGACCAGTGAGGCAGTTCCAAGATCCCGCTGGAGGACCAGCAACAATACAGTGATTCCCAATATCAGGATGGTCGGCAATATGGTTGCCCATGATTTAGGTTGAAGTGCCATTCGATCTGAAAAATAGGCAGCCAGGTAAGCGATCAAAAGAATTTTCAACGGTTCTGATGGTTGAAATGTCAAACCCCAGAAGGCTAACCACAAATTTGGTTGAGTACTCTTATCGAGTATTCCTGGCAAAATGGTTAAAAAAACCAACAGGAGGGCAATCACCATCCAGATAGCCCGGTATCTCCTCAATAATTCAAAGAAGCGGGGAAACCAGCATACGAATAACATGCCTAAGGTTCCTGCCAAAAGCCAAATATTTTGGCGTAGTCCAAGACCTGGAGATAATCTCCAGATTGTCATTAATCCCCAACCAGCCAGCAGGTAAATAATTGGGGCAATGATTGGATCATGGTTAGGCAATAATCTGGCAATTCCCCATTGGGCGATTACAACGGCAAAGGTCCATAGAACAAATCCAAGCCAGATCCGCAGATTATAGACTCCAACCCAGGAATGGTTACGAATAAATGGCGCGAGTGTGATGGCAAGAGTATATAAAAAGAGGAAACCAACCGCCAGAGCCGTGAGACGGATCTGCAGCTCACTTCGCTTGATTGGACGGATTGGAACCTGTAATTTGAAAGCCATCACGCAACCCTCAGAGGTATTTCGAAATAAGCAGTTTCAGACGCTGTCGAGCTTCGCTAGAGATCATGGTAGGGTTGGTTATAAGGGCATCTTTCAATGCGTGATGGCACTCGCAGTCGCCATCCAAATCAGCATGAGCAGCCAGGGAAACGATAGCCTTTTGGGCAAGCGTTGTATTCTTCATTAATGTTTTAATGACCATGTCAACGCTGACTGCCTCTTCGTTGACATGCCAGACATCATAGTCAGTTATATGAGCCATGGTCGTATAACACATTTCAGCTTCTCTCGCCAGAAATGCTTCTGGTGAAGCAGTCATACCGATGATGGACATGCCCCATTGCCGGAACAGGTTTGATTCCGCTCTGGTGGAAAAACGTGGACCTTCAATCGTGATCAAAGTCCCACCCTGGTGAACCTGACCACCAGCATCTACCACTGCTTCACCTACCCAGGCTGAGAGATCATTGCAGAAAGGATTGGCAGTTCCTACATGTGCAACGATCCCTCCCTCAAAGAAGGTCCGTTTTCGATCACGGGTGAAATCTACCAGATTGTCTGGGATAACGATATCACCTGGTTGATAGTCTTCTCGAAGCGATCCACATGCGCTAATGGAAATGATTCTTTTTACACCCAATGTTTTCAAAGCATAGATATTGGCGCGATAATTAACTTCTGTGGGGGAGAGTGTATGCCCGATACCGTGTCTTGCCAAAAAAGCAATAAACTTTCCCTCAATTTCTCCAATAACTATTGGTGAACTAGGCTCACCGAATGGTGTGTCTGGGGTAAGGGTCTCCAGCACATGGAGGTCATTTATCTCATACAACCCAGAACCTCCAATGATAGCCAGGATCGGAGCGTGCTTCATAAAAACCTCCCAGATTCTAAAGTGGATTACCTATTTGCACGACCAGATGGGTAGAACCACAGATGATCTGGTCCTCAGGAATGATGACAGTTGGTTGAATAATCTTGTCTTTATTTAAAAGTGTACCATTGGTGGAGTTCAAATCTTCGATCCACCATTGATTATGGTGAAATGAGAGCCTGGCTTGACGTCCTGAAACAGCTTTATCGTAGAGAATACAATCGCAGGTTGGGTCTCTACCTATCGTTATGATAGGTCGGGTAAAGAATTCGACCCTTTCGCTCTGTTGATCAGTAAAACGAAGTGTGATCGGTGGTACATTCGTCCGATCGATCTCGATATCTTTTCTGTTAAAATCCAACCAAATCGTGAAGACGATCCAACCAATAAATACATATAAAATCCCTGCGATCAATAACCGGATGATTAGTAAGAGTACTTCGCTCACAGGATCTCCAAACCTTGTCCATCATCTGAAGGATCTGTTGGCGTTCTCGTAGTACCATTCAAGTCGCTTGTGTCTTCTTCTGAAATGGTAAAAGTTTCTTCTGCATAGATCATAATTATTCCCCCAAAGGACACGACATCACCGGTATATAAAGTGGTTTGGATGATCGGACGGTCATTTACAAGCGTCCCACCAGTCGAGCTCAAATCGAATAGAATGTGCTGGTTTCTAACCCGACGAATCTGAGCATGTTGGCGGGAAACCCGTGGATCAGCAAGTACGATATCATTTTCTTCCCTGCGACCAATATTGATTACTGGTTTATCAAGGTGAAATACATCTCCATTTGAACAGGTGAAGAATGCCCGCATTTCATCATCTGGGTGAGATTCCAATTTTGGGACTGGCTTTTTATCTTCAAAGCCAAGGTGTTGCGTTTCCCCGCTCTCTACGGAAGATTTTACCGGCAGAATGGATACTTTCCCCGGAGTTAGCGTCGCATCAGCGATGATGTGGAATGCAGGGGGCTTGGGAGAATGCATCCCGGTCGAAGTCATGGCCTTGGTCAATAATCGGCTGAATTGAGTCAGGTCAACTTGATTGCTGAACCAGGCTGCATATTCTTCAGGGGATACATGGATCATAAAATCTGAGCTGATTACCTGCTCTTGATTTTTTCCATATACAGACTGGATTGCGACAAGAATTTCTTTGACGATATCACTGGTGGAAGATTGAGCCGGTAACCAATTAAATATCTGGCTCTCTAATGTGATCTCTAATAGATGTTCAAATTCGTCCAGAATACCTGCCATTTTCTATTCCTTAGTAACTAATTATACCCAAGGTGAGTGATATGAATTACCCATGTCTTTGTTGAAATCAGGGTATTCACCAATGGGATAGTATACCTGATTAGGATTTTGATATTTACCTGGTACAGAACCGCAAATAAAACTGAAATGAGTTGCTACCAAATTTCATACAGCGAATACAAGCGGTGTGTCCAGAGATAAGGGGTCAAACATGTATTCACTTTTCCATAAACAAAACATGGTAAATGGGTTGCGACTTATTCTGTGATTGTTGCTATTTTTGCATTGATAAGTCGGATTAGATCAGCAGGGGAAAGACGAATATTTAATCCCCTTTGACCGCCCGATATATGAATTTGTGTCTGGTTTAAGACAAACTCATCCAGAACTACCTGAAATCCCCGGTTGATCAATGCTAATGGGGAGATTCCACCTGTCAACAATCCGGTCACTTTCTCCGCTTCTTGCTGGGTTAGCATTTGCATCTTTTTTTGTTGCAACGCTATTGCGAGCTTTTTTAAGCTCACCTCTCGATCACCCGGGACAACCGCCAGAACATATTTTCCTGGTTGATCCCGCCTTGTGACAATGGTTTTATATACAACAGATGGAGCAACACCTAAGAGAGTTGCTGTCTCTTCGGCGCTCAGTTTTTCTGAGGGCAGCTCAAATGCTTCGAAAGGTACTTTTTTACTATCCAGCATTCGGGTTATGTTATTTGTGATCATCCTACCTCAAATAGATCGGGTTTGTAATTATCCATGCCCGACGTTGCCCTAAAAATTGGATCCAGGCTTCAATTCTATAGATACCCGGATTGGATGTTGTGTAAGTGCACACCTGTCCACCTTTCCAACGTTGGACGACCTTTCCATCATGGAATAATAGTATCTTGCACGATGCTGGCGTCTTTACCTGAATGGTTACTCCACCTTTGGCATAGATCTCTTCACCAAAGGATACGGTCTTGGATTGACCCTGGGCTGAAAAACGAAAGCCATGCGTCGGGTGGGGTAGATCATAACCTATGAAAGACTGGCCGTTCCGCAGCGCGGAATAGATCAGTTTCTTATCTGCTTGAAGTTCGCCTGTCAACGATGTAGGCAACAAAACATGGTTATTGATCGCCCGAAAATGATATTCGTATGGATATACAAGTTTCTTAAATGGACCAATATGTTCTATCAATTGGTGTGCATCAGACCCACCGATAGCTGTGATCCTTCGACCCTTCAGCAATAATTGATTCCATAACTCCATCGCTGCCGGATGAGGAGAATGAGCCAGGTATTCCGGAAATAATGCATAGAAGATAGCTTCCAGCTTATTTTTACTGACATGCTTGATCTCGCTGAAGCCATTCCATAGTTCAATCCCATTGAATCCTTCCACTGCCCAGTCAACCCAGGAAATATCCGGCGCACCAAATGCTTCCAACGCGGATTCCACAGGGTGTGCGATGAATGTTAATCCACCACTCTCTTGAATTTTACGGATAAGTAACTGCGGCTGATCTGCCAGGTATGAATAATCTTGTTTGGTATTTAACGCGAGGAGGTGGTTTTTTTGCGGATACCGGGATTGATCGTGTATCTCTTGACCGGTAAGAACTAAAACTTTTCTATCACCGACCTGAACATATCCTTCTTTTCCGCGGGGCAATACATTATGATCGGTTATGATTACGACATCAACTTGAGCTTTTCCGGCAGCTTGCGCGATTTCTTCATAACTACCGCTTCCGTCGGATAAAGTCGAATGGATATGAAGGTTGATAACTATTTCGATCATGTTTCTTCAGGCTGTTGACGAAATCCGTTTTAACTGGGTATAATTCAACGGTTGTTAGTCTCAGGAGGACTTTGTGGATAAATACTTCGATATCGCGTTGATTATAACTTCAATTGCCTTGGTTACCAGTATCGTACTTCAGAACAAAGGCATTGGTTTAGGTGGATTGCCCGGCGGGGATACAGGTGGTGTGTTTACAGCACGACGTGGTGTTGAACGGACCCTTTTCTACATCACTATCGGTCTGGCTATTCTCTTTGTTGTATTAACGGTGGTAACAGTAATCGTTACCAAGTGATTATTTCCTCTCATCTCATGGGAGGTCGAAGTTTTGTTTGAATTGGGGCGCCTCAAAACCATGAAAGGCGCCTCTTCTTGTATATGAAAAAACTACGCTGGCAAATTCTAATCATCTTGCTCACCGGTTTAATTGTGGGTATTCTCCTCGTCTCTCAAAAACCACAAACTCAGACAGATATTAACCAACCCCAAACCGGTGGGATTTACACAGAAGCTATCATCGGCAATTTTCAACGGTTGAATCCGTTATTCGATCATTACAACCAGGCGGATAGAGATATTGACCGGTTACTATTCTCCAGCCTTGTCAAGTTTGATGCTCAAGGAAAAGCGCAGCCTGATCTCGCAGAGACTTGGGGTGTTGCAAAGGATGGACTAACCTACAACTTTTCTATTCGGGAAGGGATATCCTGGCACGACGGATCACCTTTGACAGTAGACGACATTGTCTATACGGTCGATTTAATGCGCTCGGATCCTTCGATCATTCCGTCAGATATTAAAAATTTCTGGAGCCAGGTCACCCTGCATAAGCTGGATGACTATAACCTGCAATTTCGAATTCCTGAACCGTTCTCACCGTTTCTGGATTATCTCTCTTTTGGGGTATTGCCAAAACATCTTTTGGAAAACCAATCCTTCGAGCAAATCATTGAATCAACATACAACCTGCAACCGGTTGGAAGTGGTCCTTACAAGATGGATCATCTGATCGTTGAGAATGACCAGGTGGCTGGGGTCGCTCTCAGGATGAATGATTCCTACTTCTTGGGCAAGCCTTATATCGAGCAAATAATTTTCCGGTTTTATCCGAATTCGGCATCGGCTTACACTGCCTATTTAGATGGTGAGGTGCAGGGGATCAGTCAAGTGACTTCAGACATCCTCCAACAGGTCTTGACTGAGAAGGATCTTTCCATCTATACCGGTCGCAGACCTGAGCTATCGATGGTGTTACTCAACCTGAATAATTCGGATGTGGAATTTTTCCAGGACGTCGAAGTCCGATGGGCATTAATGAGATCGGTAAACCGGTCTTTCATCATCAATCGGATTCTGAATGGGCAAGCGATCCAGGCAGATAGTCCTATCCTCCCGGATACCTGGTCTTATTATAGTGATGGTCCAATAGCCTACGATCCAGAATCGGCAATTGACCAATTAAAAAACGCAAAATATGTTTTTGAAAAAGAGGGTGATACCGTCCGGGCAAAAGAAGGGAAGTATTTGTCTTTCACATTGTCCCATCCAGATGACCCGTTCCACACGTTGCTTGCGCAAGCGATCCAACGCGACTGGTCGACTCTGGGCGTTGAGGTGAAACTGGAGCCGCTTTCTTATGATGAACTGATCGACCAGCGATTGGTTCAACGGAAATACCAGGCAGCCCTTGTGGATATTAATCTAAGCCGTTCTCCGGATCCCGATCCTTACCCATTCTGGGATCAGGCTCAGGCGACAGGCGGGCAAAATTATTCCCAATGGAGTAATAATGTAGCTAGCGAATATTTGGAACAAGCGAGGATCAATTTCGATCCTGCAGAACGAACTCGTCTATACCATAATTTTCAGGTAGTATTCCGGAAGGAAATGCCAGCCATCTTGCTTTACTATCCGGTATATACGTATGCTGTGAGTGATCGTATCCAGGGTGTCCAAATGGGTCCGATCTATGACACCAGCGATCGATTTCAGACTGTTAAAGATTGGTTTTTGATTATACGTCGCGGCACACAAGCTGAAGAAACTGCTGTACCATAATCTGTATGACAAAAACCGTGCTGTTTACCGCCAAAGGAGACGACGGCCGAAGTGGTTTACTCGGACAGGGTCGATATTCCAAAGCTGGTTTACGGTTTGAAGTCCTCGGATCCCTGGATGAGTGCTCCGCAATCATCGGGGTTGCCAAAGCGCTTATCACCCATCAAAAAGTAAAAGACATTCTTACCCAGGTACAGAGAGATTTGTACCATATCATGGGTGAAATTTCCATCTTACCCGGTCAAAAAGAGATTATTTCTCCCATGTCTCAAGAATATGTTTCCCGGTTGGAAAGTTTCATATATTCATTAAATGATGATGTGAAACTTCCAGATGGGTTTATTCTGCCAGGTGATACAGTTCAACAAGCGCTACTGGATCTGGCAAGGACTGTGATTCGTCGGGCAGAAAGAAGATTGATCCCATTATTTGAGGCTGGCGAGTTGGAAAATTCAGCGATACGGCAATACATAAATCGCTTGTCGAGTTTGATGTACCAGTTGGAGGTCTCCGAAAACCATTGGATGGGTAAAGAACAGGCGACCATGGCAAAAGAGGATTAGCCAATAGCAGATAGATTAATATAAATAATCCGGTTTATTTAACCGGATTATTTATATTTGTATCAATGATCTCTTATTTAGTTGCTAATGCAGAATCAATGGCTGCTGTGTAGTTTCCATCTTCTACCAGGATCCCGTTGACAAAAACACTCGGCGTAAAGCTGACTTTTATCTGATTCCCAGCTATCTGATCATCCTGTACCTGGCCCCGGTATTTACCCGAAGAAAAGCACTGATTAAAATCGTTCGTGTCAAGCTGGATGCTCTCAGCATATGCTCTTAACCTTCTGTCACTGAAATCACCCACTTCTTCGCCTGTCCAATTGGCAAAAAGAATATCGTGATATTCCCAGAACTTGTTTTGATCCGCTGCGCAATAGGCAGCCTGGGCAGCACGATCAGATTCAGGTCCTATCACACGGAAAGGGCGGTACGTAAGGGTGACCAGACCTTTCGAAATATACTGATCTTCCAGTTGAGGAGCGACATCTTCAGCAAAAGATTTACACGCAGGACACTGAAAATCTGAATATACTTCAAGTTTTACCGGTGCGTTGGGATCACCCATCGTCATTCCCTGGGCTTGGGGTCGTGGATTTGGTACGACCGTCACAATCGTACCGATGGATTGGAGATTTGGAATGATAATAATTGCAGCAATCACGAGAGCAGCTACGACGATTAACCCCAATAGGATAAATTGATTTCGTTTTTTGGCTGTCTCACGCTGACGGCGATATTCTTCCTTCTTTCCCATTATTCCTCCCGGAAGTTAGTATATGTAGACTGAATTTTCCCATATAGGGAAAACCCTGTAAAGCAGATGTATGATGTCTATAGATCGAGAGAATAAACAGGATATCGTTCACCAGTCAGGTAGAAACCATTTTGTTGGTATAACTGCAATGAAGCCAGATTATCAGACTGGGTGTTGACGGTGACACTCAAAGCACCCAATTGGGCGAACCTTTTTAGCAGGTCAGAAAGTAACAATTGGGCAGCTTGGATTCGACGGTAATCAGGATGAATGGCGATCCTTGCAAGGTGTCCTGTTCCGAGCAGCATATTGCCTATTTGATAGCCTACCAATTTTCCTTTAGGGCTGCGTAATATTGTGCAATTTTCAGCTTGTTTAAAAGCGATTTGTATGTCTTCTTCGGTGAGATGCCAGAGCGGTTCAAAACAAATTTGGTCAAGCTGCCAGACTTCTTCCAGATCGGCGCTTTCCATTTCTTGCAGAAGTAATCCTTCTGGCGGAACGCGGAGTGGTTTGGTCTGCCAATTTGATTTTTCAAGCACCACAATTTGATTTACCAGCGTAAACCCTGTTCCAATCAGGAGATCGCGGTACCAATCTGAAAGGGCGATGCTATATAGTCGGTCAACACCCTTTGACTTGAGAATAGTCCTGGTCTTCTCTAATAGAATTGGCCAGGAAAGACGCGAAGAATGATAACTCTGACCGGCGTAAGCACGAATCCAGACTTCCTTTTCATTTTGATACGGGCTGATCAGGATCGAGATTGGTTCCTGTTGATAGGAGCATAGCAGATAAGGTTGTTCACCCAACCAGTCGATGGGCAAACGCCAATCGAGGTGCCGGTGAGACAACTGTGCGGTACTTAAAAAATCTAATACCAATTCTGAATCGTTGGCGGAAACAGGAGAAACAAGAAATTCGGTTGGTAACATGACTTAATATGTGATTTCCAACAATCCTTCGGCTATCGCCCTTAGTTTTCTTGCATCCATCTCACTTAATTTCTTGGCTAATTCGAGATATGGTTCATTGATGGATTTGGCAACAAAATCCTGGATCTCTTCGGGATAGGTAACAATACTATCCACAGTCCTTTGCTGTTTGTACCATCTTCCGATCTGACCATGTTGATCGGCAACAATGCTGATATTTTCATTTAATTGTGCCAGTAACTGCTCCAATAATGGTAACGGGATAGCTTCATCACCTAATTCGTATCTGTTAAGTACAACAGGATCCAGATCCACCTGTTGAGCAAAATCATCAACCGAGATCCCGGCATTCTGACGTAATTGACGCAGAGTGATACCAATTACCCGGTTTCTGAGAGGGAGCAACGCGGTAGTGTTGAGGGTGAACAGCGGTCCTTCTGAGGTGACCTTGTTGCCCCAGAAGTGTTCCAATGGGATATCCAGAAAAAAAGCCAGGACTTCCAATTGGGGAAGAGATGGCATCGATTCACCATATTCAAAACTGCGATACTCTTGAGTAGAAACTTGCATAACTCCGGCGCAGGCATCTTCGGATTGTCGAGCCGTTTTCCGGGCGTCCATCATCAATATTCCAATTTTTTTTGTTCTCAGGGTAAGCGCTTTTTGAAGCGTATTCATATTCACCTTATCCTTCTTTGCTCTTATATATACTATTCATGAGCTTGATTCAAGTTACCAATAAGATTGCAATATTTATACCACTAATACACTTTGGATTTCAACGTCGACGCGAGGCAATAATGTCGGCTAAATTCGCACCGAATACTTCGGGTGATAATTTGAAACCGTATGATTCCAAACGGGGAGTGAATAGAGGTCTAATTCCGGTTGGTTTTAATTCGCCAAGGACTTTTCCATCCTGTGAAATACCGGTCTGTTCAAATTTGAATATATCCGTCAGGACTACCATCTCACCTTCCATGCCGGAAACCTCAGTAATTGCCGTAATCTTGCGAGTACCGTCTTTTAATCGGGAAAGCTGCACGATCAGATCAATCGCAGATGCGATTTGCTGGCGAATGACCCTGAGCGGCATATCCATTCCAGCCATCATGCAGAGTGTCTCCAACCGCGACAGTGTATCGCGAGGTGAGTTTGCGTGTATGGTGGTGAGCGAGCCGTCATGCCCGGTGTTCATCGCCTGAAGCATGTCCATGGCTTCCCCGCCTCGTACCTCTCCCACGACAATCCGATCAGGTCGCATCCGCAACGAATTTCGAACCAGGTCGCGGATGGAAACGGTCCCCAGACCATCCACGTTGGGCGGTTTGGTTTCCAATCGGATGATGTGGTCTTGTTGTAGTCTTAATTCGGCTGCATCTTCAATGGTCACAATACGTTCCTCTTCAGGTATAAAACCCGATAGAACGTTGAGGAGTGTAGTCTTTCCAGTTCCGGTCCCTCCGGACACAATAATATTAAATTTGGAAAGCACACATGCCCTGATAAATTCTGCCATATTGGCAGTGATGGATCCCAGGTCAATTAATTCCTGAATCGACAATCGTCCCTTGCCAAATTTACGGATTGTAATACTTGGTCCGTCAATGGCAACAGGCGGGATGATAGCGTTGACGCGGGAACCGTCGGGTAATCGGGCATCCACCATGGGACTGTCAGCATCGATTCTTCGACCGAGGGGCATAATTATCCGTTCAATTACCCGCATCACCTGGTCTTCATTCTCAAAGGTAATATTTGTTTTGATCAACCGTCCTTTTTGTTCAACATATATTTTGTCAAATGCGTTGACCATTATTTCGTTCACGCTTTCGTCATCCAATAGCGGTTGGATTGGACCGAAACCAAGAAGGTCATCCAGAATTTCTCGGAATAGTTGTTCGCGTATAGTCGGGGAAAGGGTGAGATGGGTTTGCTCATAGGATGCTTCCATCGATTCAATGATGACTTGTTTCCGCATATCTGAGGATGGCGGCGTTTGTTCCAGGTCTCGGGCAATTCTCTCGATCAAGTATTTTTTTAACTTGAGATAATCTTCGGGCTTAATCGGAGGATCACCTTGTTGGTTCGAATGATTCATGGAAGTCTACTTTTTGATCAGATCTTTAGCTGGGATGAGCCAGATGATCTGATCTTTGTTTATGGTGAGGAATTGGCATTCAAACAGTGGATTACTGTTAGCGTCAAATATCTTCGCATTGGTAACAGCCACAAACTGTTCAGAGCGGTTCAGTTCATCTCGTAGGCGTTCGTCAGGTTTAATATATACCTCGCCTTGGATTTGATGGGTCCGGGTTTGGATGATCGCATCGACAGGAATTTTGGAAACTACGTTGGTAAATATTTTCCCTTTTTCGTCAAAATCTCGTATCATTCTTTTTCCTCAATTTATCTTCAGGGATGCTGAATCCAATTTGGGCATCAAATATCCTAATCCGGAACGGGTTACAATCAGCTCCGGTTCCTTGGGATTCTCTTCCAGTTTCTGGCGGAGGCGGGCAATACTGACCCATAATATTTCCTTGTCATCTTTGTATTGAGGTCCCCATATCGATGTAAGGAGCTCGTCCGCCGTGATCACTTTCCCCTGGTTCTTTGCGAAAAATACCAGCAAACGGTATTCCGTCGCAGTCAGTTGGATCTGACGGGTGTCCAGGAATACTTCGGCTTTACCAAAATCGACCCGCAGATGCCCATTGGTAAAGAAACTGGACCACTCTTCTTTGTGATTCCGCTGGGTTCGACGCAAGACAGCTCTTACCCGTGCCAGGACTTCGGTAGCGGAAAATGGTTTGGTAATATAATCATCCGCGCCAATATTTAAGCATTTGACCTTGTCTTCTTCTGATCCTCGTCCTGTAAGCATGATGATGGGAACACTGGAAAACTGCCTGATTCGCTCACAGGCGCTTACGCCGTCCAGCTTAGGCATAATAATGTCCATAAGGATGAGGTCCGGGGGATCGGTGACCACTTGTTCAATCGCGTCGACCCCATTTGATGCCGTGATAACCTGATACCCTTCAGTGACCAGGTTAATTTGAAGCAAACGGAGATAACGGGCTTCATCATCCACCACCATGATGCGCGTAGTCACGGTTTACACCTCTCCCCCAGATAGAATTGGTGCGATGGGGAGCAAGAGATGGATGGTCAACCCCTTACCTAACTCAGATTCAGCAAAAATTTCACCATCATGCGCTTCAACTATTTGTCGGCAGATATATAACCCAAGACCGGTACCACGGGATTCCGTAGGATTGTCGGGGCTGCGATAAAACTTCTTGAAGAGATTGGGCAGGTATCGCGGTGAAATTCCTGGACCATCATCCGAAAAGATGAGGTGGATTTGGTGATTTAATACTTCAGTTGTGATGGTCAAATGACTTCCGGGCGCATATTTAATCGCGTTGCCGATCAAGTTTTCAAAAACCTGGGTTAGCCGGCGAGAATCTCCTAGAATGCGAGGTAATGGCTTTCCCATCAAAGAATGGATCTGGATATTGGTTTCATGTGCTTTTGCCCGCATGGTAACATCTCTGACGAGTGTGTCTAATTGGACAGGCTGTTTATCCATTGACAATGAGCCGCTTTGCAGGCGGGAGGAATCTAACAGATTATCGATCAGTTCTTCCAGGCGATCAGTCTCTTCATCAATGATGGTTAAAAACTCTCGCTGCATATCAGATGTCCAGGTCGTATCTGACCGCATCAATGTAGTGGTATATCCTTTGATAAAACCAATTGGAGAGATCAACTCATGCGAGATGGTGGAAATAAAGTCTTCCTGGATCACTGCTTGTTGTCGCTCTTTTTCCAATTGGCTGAGTTGATCCTGGTAATTTTTCTGTCTGAGTAGTATCCCAACCATACTAGCCAGGAACGCCGCGGTCTGTTTATCCTGCTGGGAATATTCAGGTCCACCGAAACGTACCAAAATCAGGCAGAAAAACTGATTTTCAAAATGGATCGGTAAACCCAGAATAAAGGGAAATTCCAACCGGTTATCATTGGCTGTTTCAGCCAGGATCGGTTGGTTTACTTGTTGTCGCCCGGTATCAAACACACTCGAAGCGGTAGCGTCGCCCCACGAGACATATTCCCCGGTTGTTTTTCCTCTTCCCATTGCTCTGGCATATACCACCTCAAAACTTATGGTCTCCTGAGGTATTTTTTGATACAACGCAAAATTGTCAAAAAGAACCTGTCGGCGGATAAATGGTATTGCCTGTTCCAAACTTACTTTCCAATCCGTAGAATGGAGGATGATCTGGCAGATTTCCATTAAACCGGGTAAGTTGCCGGTTGGATTGACCTGACTGGGCAGTGCGGGTGTTTCTGTCATGTTTTGGATGCAGCTGAAAGAAATGGCAATAAGAACGAAAATCGGGTGTAATGGCCAAATTCAGATACAACGGTTATTTTTGCATGATGTGCTTCGACGATCTGTCGAACCAGCGATAATCCTAATCCGGTTCCACCATACCGCCGAGTGGACGAACCGTCCAATTGTTGAAAAGGCTTGAAGATATCTTCGATCTTATCCTCGGGAATGCCGATACCAGTGTCCTCAACTGTAAATTGAATTCCATTGGACTGGTTGGCAACTGTCACAGTCACCTGTCCATTCTCAGGCGTGAATTTGATAGCGTTATCTAATAACTGCATGATCACCCAGGAGATCTTTTCCTCATCCGCCCGCGTGGTAGCTATCTCATCAGGCAGTTTTGAGATGAGCTGAATATTTTTCTCTCTGGCTTTCTGTTGTGAATGATTCAATACATTGGTTACCATCCGCTTCGGGTCGATCTGACTCAATTTCAGTTCCACATCGCCTTTCGACATTTGCGAGAAATTGATCAAATCCTCGATGAGATGCTCAAGTCTTTCGGTGGATCTACGAATCGTTTTAAGCGTTGATTCTTGATCAGGATTGAGCGGTCCCATGGCTCCAGCCAGAAGAAGTTCCTGATATCCTTTGATGTGGGTTAATGGGGTTCGCAATTCATGCGATATATTGGCGATAATATTAGACTTTAATTTATCTAGATCAGCTAATTTGGTTAATGCTTCCTGTAATTCCTGGGTTCGCTGAATGACCCGTTGTTCCAATGTTCGGTTGGATTCTTCAAGGGCATTTCTAAGCTTTATGATCTGTTCAGTAATTGCCTGGTTCAGTTTATCCCGGTCTATCAGATGAAGTTCAAGTAATAGATCGCCTAAGAGGATCGATCTTCCTTTTCGCCTGTAATCTTGTTGGATTTCCAAAGCTTTCACAAGCTGCTCAGAGGTCAAATATCCTTGCTCTACGAGGTAATCCCCTATCCGTGGGACGAGTATTTCGGGTGTAAGTGCTAGCTGCGAGGTCATATCCTGCCCTTTCCATGCTTATCGACCTCCTACAATTGTAGCGGAAGTCACGATGGATGACAACAGAAAATATCGCTTTGCTTAATAGATAAAAGCTGATCGGAATGTTGCTATGATTCGGTGGAGAACTCCCGCCCAGATTTTACTAAGTTCGGGATATATTTATAATCATATCCGATAGCTTAGCAATGAATGAGCGGGCTTATCCGTTGTTGGTGATCTTGCCAATGATCGAGTTTAGCTCTTCATCTGAGTAGTAATGTATCACAAGGCTTCCGCCTTTTGGACTGTAATGTAAAGTTACCCTGGTCCCTAAAACTTCCCGCAGATTTTCTTCAATTTCTTTGACCTGAGCGAAATAAACAGGTTGAGTTGGGATAGGCTCGCGATGACCAGACATCTTCTTCACTAATTCTTCTGTCTGACGGACATTCAATCCCTTCGCGATGACCGTTTGAAGGGCGGCTAGTTGACCCTGGGTTGTTGCCAAACCAAGGAGTGCCCGTGCATGTCCCTCACTGATCAGAGTTTTGCCGCAAGGCATCCTGTGCTTTATCTGGGAGCTTCAATAGCCGGATGGTATTGGTTACGGTCACCCGATTTTTTCCAACTTTATCTGCTACTTCCTCATGAGTAAATTTAAATTGATCAATCAGTTGCTGGTAAGCGCCCGCGGTCTCAAGTGGAGATAGATCTGAGCGCTGTATATTTTCAATCAGCGCGAGTTCTAATTGTTGCAATTCAGTTACAGATCGGACGACCGCCGGCACCGTGGTTAGACCTGCCAACTCGGCTGCTCGAAGACGACGTTCTCCGGCAACTAATATAAATTCTGATGGAGATGTTCCTGGAGAGACTGTCAGTGGTTGAAGAATGCCATGTTCACGAATGGAGACAGCCAACTCAGCCAACTCATCAGCCTTCATCTCTGTGCGGGGCTGATACGGGTTGGGCTTAATTTGATGGATGCCAATTTGTTGGATGACTTCCCCGGTGGGTTGCTCATCATCCACCGGAATCAATGCGTCCAGTCCCTTACCCAATCCAGTTTTTCGAGCCATGGTATTACTCCAATTATGCGAAAGGTGAGTGCTGGTCTTGTGTTAATAGTTCTTCGGTCAGTTGCCTGTATGCGTCTGCAGCGTGTGATTCAGGTGCGTACTCGATGATTGGCAACCCATAAGACGGCGCTTCAGCCAGGCGGATACTCCGTGGGATCAATGTTTTAAACACCTGTGTGGGGAAAACTCGTTTAACCTCTGCGACCACATCATTAGATAGCCGTGTCCGCCCATCGAACATGGTTAAAATAACACCTCGGATATGGAGATCCGGGTAGAGTGAGCTATGAACCCGGTGAATGGTCTGGGTTAATTGTCCCAACCCTTCCAATGCCAGGTATTCGCATTGGACCGGTATGAGAAGACCGTTTTTGGCAGCCAGCAACCCGTTAAGTGTCAGTAGTCCAAGCGAGGGAGGGCAGTCGATCAGAATATAATCATACTTGGACATGACTGGACCTAATAGATCCCGAAGTCGAGTTTCCCTATGCTCCATCTCAACCAATTCAACTTCAGCTCCGGCTAGAGCTGGGGAAGAAGGCAGGAGTGAGATTTTTAGCTTTGGATTGTGCAAAATACACTCAGTTGCCTGTGATTGATTGACCAGGCATTCATAAGTACCCAGTTTAACCTGATACTTATCAATACCAAGGCATGACGTGGCATTCGCCTGGGGGTCAATATCAACCAATAAAACTTTTTGGTCCGTTTGTGCCAGGCAAGCGCCAATATTGATGGCTGTCGTGGTCTTTCCGACGCCCCCTTTTTGGTTGACCAATGTATAAATCCGAGCCATTGTCATTAGGTCAGATCACCTGAACAAGACAGGATTGAATTTCAGATCGAGTTGGAATGCTGTCCAATCCGGTGCGGGTAACCGTATAGGCGGCCAAATCCGTAGCGAAGCGGGCTGCCTCCCATGGATCACGGGTAGCCTGGTAGCGGAAGAAATACGCGGCCGCGAAAATATCTCCTGCACCCGTAGCATCTAGTTCCACCATTTTGGGCGGGGAAAAATGGCGCACATCGCCATTCCAGAATACGCGTGAGCCGTTCGCACCTTCAGTAACCACCAATAATTTGATAGCTGATGCCATCTCCTCGATCCGAGCTTCGTCGCCTTGAACATCCTCCACACTTAAGACAGCTACAGTGGCGTTTCCAAGCACAAACCGGGCTTCAGGCCATTCTGATGGAGAGACACGACCTTTATCATCCCATGCCCTTAGCCAACCCTGTGGTGTCAATCCTAGCATTGAATTAGGGAATACACGTGTAAGGTTTGGGTCTGTTTCCTGTGCAATGGGACCGAGATGGACGATGGGCGTATCTTTCCAAAGATCCGGGATCAAGGTGGCGTCCAGGATTGGCGCTTGACTATAGGTGTACTGGATCCGCCCAGTGGGCGTGTACACGTTTTCGAATGTGGTACTGATATCAGATGGTTTGATGATCACTTGAATATCGTTCAAGCGACTGCGATCAAGCTCAGGGTCACACGAAGTGATGATTCCAACCCGCAAGCCTAGAGCTTGTGCGGTTAGTGCCGCGAATGCTGCAGTTCCACCCATCCGGGGACCGGATGGTGTAAGATCTTTGGTTAAATGCCCAAAGATCAGGTAGTCGATGGGGTCTACATAGGGGAGGGTAAACATTGGCTGATTATACCTGATAAGGATTATTCTTCTTCGTTCGTTAAGGTTGTCTGGCTTGTATTTCCTTGAGTAACAAGGTCATCTATGGAGGATATGGAGCGATGATACCCTGCTGCCGGAGTTTCGCAGTATGGACAAAGGTCCCAATTCAACTCGAGAGGTTTACCACAGGATACGCATTTTTTCTTTAATCGAGTATGGCAAGAAGGACAAGCCATCCAATCGGGTTCCACTTTACGCGAGCATCCGGGACATTGCAAGGATTCTTCAAGCGTTTGAAGAAGCGCTTCTTCTTCCAGGTTCTTTTGATACTCTTCTTCCAGGGTCAGTGGAGGACGTACAACTAAATAAACCAGGACGCCCGGAATAAAGAGCAAGGTAGAGAGAAGTACAGATAGTACCCTTAAAAAGCTATCGCGGGTACGGCGTCGGATATCACGAAGTGTCCATAAAATGAGGCTGACCCATAGCACGACCATGAATATGACGGCGAATCCAGATAAAAATTGTATGAATGATGAAATGAAAGTGGGATCAGGTGTCATAGCGTCTCCAACAAAAAAATTATAGCATGGATGCCTGTTTACGGTGTTTTATTGCAAATTAACTGGATGGAATACCAGCTATTCGAAGGATCATGATATAAAATTAAGTATTCCAACCTATGGGGATCTCTACATGAAGCTTAAAGAAAACGCAACCTACCGCATTACAGATATGGAATTATCCGAACGTCCTCGCGAAAAGATGGCGAATATCGGTCCAGCACAGCTAAGTAATGAGGAATTATTGGCGATCTTATTGAGGGTTGGGATGGAAGGGGAGAATGCGGTCGAAATGGCGGGAAGGTTGATCCGTGAATTTAGGGGACTTCGCGGTCTGTACCAAACGACGTATGCCGAGCTGTGTTCCAGGAAAGGATTGGGTCCTGCTAAAGCAGCACAATTACTGGCGGCTCTTGAGCTCGGAAAACGAATAGCCAGAGTGGAAAATTCGAAAGCTTCCATTCATAGCCCCCAGGATGTGTATGATCTGGTTGGTTACCCGATGGCTTTGCTGGAGCAGGAAGAGTTGTGGGCGATCCAATTGGATACTCGCAACCAGGTTCTCTCACAGGAAGTAATCTATCGTGGCTCAGCAAATTCATCGTCGGTTCGAATTGGCGAGTTATTTAAGACAGCCGTTCGAATTAATGCAACCGGTATCATCATCATCCACAACCACCCGAGTGGAGATCCCTCACCAAGTCCTGAAGATGTAGCGCTTACCCGGGCTGCAATTCAAGCTGGAAAACTGTTGGATATTGAGATTCTGGACCATGTGATAATCGGTCAGACCTCAAAATTTATCTCGTTGAAAGAGAAAAACCTGGGGTTTTGACCGATCAACTTGCCTTTTTTAATAATCGAGTCAAAGTAGCTACACTCCTATCGCTCTACAGGCATTGTACAATCGTCTTTTGGATTAATATAATAGGATTGAGGAGTGGTCCATATCTCCATAAATATTGGGGAAATTTATTCACTTTATCAAGGAGATATAAATGAGCATCAATTTCTTGATGTGGAAGAGGGCCCTTTCCGCACTCGTTAAAATGGATTCGAAGGATGAATGGGGCAAGCTGGATATTGTCTCCCGCTGGTTGATCGCTACTCGCTCAGGGGTAACCATTGTCACTTTTTATTCATGTGCGATTGGTGGATTATTGGCGATCCGGGATGGTTATTTTAACCTCCTCCCCTGGATTATTCTTACCCTCGGTCTATTCATTGCTCATGGGGCGAATAACTTACTCAATGACTTCACTGATTACTCCCGGGGAGTGGATACCGATAATTATTTTCGGACCCAGTATGGGGTACATCCTCTCATTCAACACTTCTGGACGAAAAAACAGCAGATCAACTGGTTTGTAGTTAGCGGGTTTCTTGCCGTCTTAGCTGGTGTATTTGCTATTGTTTATACCAACTTTTCACTTCCAGTGATTGGATTGTTTTTGCTTGGATCCCTGGTTTTACTCTTTTATACCTGGCCTCTCAAGCATATCGCACTGGGAGAGCTGTTTATCTTTCTTATATGGGGACCCATCATGGTATCGGGGGTTTATCTTGTCCTGGCAAAGGGAATGGTCGATTCCGTTTGGAGTGTGGCTTTGGCAGCCATTCCTTTTGGTCTCAGTGTTTTAAGTATCAACCTTGGAAAGCATATTGATAAATGGCCGGAAGACAGTGCGAAAAAGATCGGGACCCTCCCGGTAGTCGTAGGTGAGAAAACAGCCAGAATGATCAACCAGGTGGTTGTTGTACTGATCTATCTTGTTATTCTATACTTGATCTTTATCCCCAGGTATTTCACACCGATTATGCTGATCGTTCTGTTCGCAGGCAAACGGGCCTTGTATACCTTCGGAGTTCATACCAAGCCGCGTCCTACGGAGCCACCCAAAGATTGGCCAGCCTGGCCAACCTGGTTCTCCGGTTTTGCATTTCACCACAATCGGTTATTCAGTAACCTTTTCCTATTAGGTTTGATCGTGGATGTTATCCTGAGGTTAGTCCTGCCCGCATTTTGGCCGGTTAAATAAAAGTATTCAAGAAGGAGCAATTAATGGATTTGGTGACTCTATCCCGCTGGCAATTCGCCCTGACCACCATTTACCACTTTTTTTTCGTGCCACTTACCCTTGGATTGGTCTGGATTGTTGCCATCTTTGAACTGAAGTATGTTAGGACTGGCAATCCTCTTTACAAACAACTGACCAAATTTTGGGGAAAGCTTTTTCTCATTAATTACGCCATGGGGGTGGTCACCGGCATCGTAATGGAATTTCAATTTGGCATGAATTGGTCTGAATATGCCAGATTTGTAGGAGATGTATTTGGCGCGCCCCTGGCTATTGAGGGTTTGATGGCGTTTTTCCTGGAATCTACCTTCCTGGGGGTGTGGATCTTCGGTTGGGAGCGGCTATCCAAAAAACTGCACGCAGCCATGATCTGGTTGGTGGCATTTGGCACAAACCTGAGCGCATTTTGGATACTCGTTGCCAACGGTTTCATGCAAAATCCCGTGGGGTATGTCATCAACAATGGCAGGGCAGAGATGGTGGATTTTGGCGCGTTGCTACTCAATCCACGAGCCTGGTTTCTGTTTATGCATGCCATCAGCTCAGGTTTGGTAACTGGTGCATTCCTGGTCCTTGGTTTCAGCGCATACCACTTAATCAGAAAAAACGAGGAAGATGGATTCAGGTTGTCATTCAAATTGGCAGCTATCATTGCTCTGGTGGCAACTGTCGCGACCGTGGTAACCGGGCATTTGCAGAGTGTGTATCTGCGCGAAGTCCAGCCGATGGCTGCTGCTGCATCCGAAGCGCATTATCAAACCCAGGATCCGGCAGATTTTTCAGTCATTGCTATTTTTGATCCAACCGGGAAGAAAGAAGTATGGAGTATAAAAATACCAAAGGCGTTAAGCTTTTTATACAACTTTAGACCGTATGGAATGGTGGAAGGGATCAATGAGCTTCAAGTGAAATACGAAAAAGAATTTGGACCCGGTGAGTATGTACCATTGGTAGCTCTAACGTATTGGATGTTCCGCTTGATGGTCGCAGTCGGGTTCCTGATGGTTTTTCTCGCAGCACTGGCATTACTTTTCACGATCAAAAAATATCCTCGTGCTTGGATCCGCCATCTACGCTGGTTCATTCCGGCGATGTTCCTCCCATATATTGCGAATACCTCTGGTTGGATATTAACAGAGACTGCCCGCCAACCATGGGTGGTGCACAAGTTAATGCTGACAAAAGACGCGGTTTCACCAAATCTGACTGTCACTAGCGTCTGGATTAGTCTGGTCGGTTTTGCTGTGGTCTATGCCATCCTGATGGGATTCGATCTTCATCTGATCCTCAAGTTTGCGAAAAAAGGTCTTGAAGCTGGCGATTTTGACTCTGTCCCGGTTGATATAAAAGATAGTTCGAAATTGGCGGGAGAATCACAATGAATCTCAATATCATCTGGTTTATTTTGATCGGAGTCCTTTATGCGGGGTATTTCTTTTTGGAAGGGTTCGATTTCGGGGTAGGTATGTTGCTCCACATTGTTGGAAAGAAGGACGTTGAACGCCGGGCTGTGATAAACACAATTGGACCGCATTGGGATGGGAATGAGGTCTGGTTAATTCTTGCCGGTGGAGCCACTTTCGCAGCATTTCCAAACTGGTATGGTACTATGTTCAGCGGATTTTATCTGGTTATGTTCCTACTGCTTCTGGCACTTATCTTTCGGGGAGTGGCATTTGAATTTCGTTCAAAGAATGGCAATCCCAGATGGCGCTACGGGTGGGATGCAGTCATTGCCAGTAGCAGCTTTCTTGCGCCGGTTCTGTTGGGGATCGTTTTCACTAACTTGGTCATCGGGGTTCCAATCGATGGAGACCAACACTTCACCGGAAATTTCTGGACTTTAACCAATCCCGTCAGTATCCTTGGTGGTTTGGTATTGACGGGTATTTTCCTGCTGCATGGCGGGAACTTTCTCACATTGAAATTGACGGATGATCTACGAAGCTGGGCTGAGAGATGGTCACGTCAACTCTGGTTCATCCCCTTTTTAATGACGGGTATCTATTTGGCGATACTGGCATCCACAACTCCTGCTTTTCTGGAAAAAGGATTGGTTGGATGGATCGCGCCGATCCTTGTCCTGGCTGCCCTGATTCTATCCAGGGTATGGATGGCACGTAAGAGGGAGAGATTAGCCTTTGCAGCTACCGGGATGTCAATTATCTTTTTGCTCGCAAGCTTCTTTATCGCACTCTTCCCGAATGTGATGATCTCCAACACATCAGCAGATTTCAATCTGACGATATATAACGCCTCATCGTCGCCTTACACGCTGAAGGTGATGACCATTGTGGCGGCGGTTATGGTTCCTGTAGTTCTCGCCTACCAGATCTGGACTTACTGGGTGTTTCGCAAGCGAGTGAAGGCAGACCCAGAAACGTTGACCTATTGATCTGGTTATTTGCGATGGTCGGTAAAGAAGACCTGATAAACACCGATATTCATTTGTAATAGCCATCTGAAAGACAAAAACTTAGGATAAAGACTTCCCAAACCTCATGATCGAGATCACCTCGACAATTATTTTGGACGAAACTGACCTTCATTTTGACTATATTCGATCCTCAGGTCCGGGAGGACAAAATATTAATAAGGTCGCTACTGCTGTCCAACTGCGATGGGATGTAACTGGTACATCGATGCTTTCTGCTGATGTAAAACAACGGTTGATCAAACTGGCCGGTAATCGTGTTACTGATACAGGTATTCTTCTTATCGAAGCAAAGCGTTACCGTACTCAGGAAAAGAATTGGCTGGATGCGATCCAACGCCTGGTTGTTCTCATCCGGCAAGCTCTGGTTCCGCCCAAAACTCGCCATGCCACTCGACCCACACATGCTTCGGATATCCGCCGGGTGGAGAAAAAAAAGAAACGCGGCAAAATAAAACAGATCCGCCGAATTCATCCGAAGGACCTGGAATAATCCATCCATTTTTGGATTCTGGTTTTACCTTTACAGAAATTTCCTCATCCGGTCTTGCCCAATATAGCAGGTTTAATTTGCCAGGGTGTTCATGCACGCACTGGAATTAGCGTTTTTTCAGGGTTGAGTCGACATCGGCCAGGTGATCCAGATCGGTTCTGCGTTCTCAGGAATTTGTTGATAAGCCAGGCGGACAGGAACACCTCTCACTTGGCAAAGGATAGTCGCCAAGGCCAGACCGTGCGACACGATCAAAACTCTTCCAGCAGGATAGCGGTCAGCGATCTCATCCAACGCCGCAGAGACTCGCTGCATTACTTCGCCTACTGTTTCGCCGCCGGGAGCGCGCAAATTGGCCGGGTCTGAGCTATGCTGCTGCCACAACTCAGCATAGTGAGCACGGATAGTCTCCACCAGTACTCCCTCCCATTGACCTTGATTGATCTCGCGCAAGCGAATATCCACCTGCACAGATAAACCGGCATGAAAATCGGCGATCGCGCTAGCTGTTTCACGAGCGCGTGCCAGATCGCTGGAATAAATTGCGTCGAACCGCTCATTGCGCAGGCGTTGAGCCAGTGCCTGTGCCTGTGCGTAACCCGTTGGGTTCAAAGAGACATCACTTTGCCCTTGATAGCGGCCTTCTAAATTCCAGTCTGTTTGTCCGTGCCGAACAATGCAAAATTCTGTCATTTTTTATGAGCAGCCTGATAAGCCGGAAGCGAGATCATTGGAGGACGTTCCTTCTCAGCGATCTCTTCCACATCCAAAAAATATTCGCCGTTTGAATAACGAATCAATTTCATGGTTTTGTTCACATCCTCGATTATCGAGCGTTCGTAGCGGCTTTCCAGTTTGCGCAGCACCGTCTGGATAATGGCAAAGGACATCTTGCTCAAAGCCTCAAGCTCCTGGTTATGATGGATCCTTTCCAGTAAATCGACCTGGGCAATGGCGTTCAATCCATATTTTTCGAATATGTCAATAAGCAAACCCGTCTCGACCCCATAACCGGAATAGAAAACGACTTGTTCTAGAGCTTTACGACGACCGGCATACTCACCTGAGAGAGGCTGAATCACTCCTGAAAGTTCGGGGTAAAACAGGTTGAGCAGAGGACGTGCAGTCAGCTCGGTCACCCGACCTCCGCTGCCTGCCTGCATTTTATTGCCCACCTTGAGTGGGCGCCGGTAAAAACCTTTGACAAATTGAATGGCCGGATTTATCAACAACGGTCCAATGATACCGTAGACAAAATGCGGTTGAATATTGACGATATCAGTGTCGATCCAGGCAATCAAATCGCCGTGGGTGACCAGCAAACTTTTCCACAAGGCTTCCCCTTTACCCTTGCGTGCGCCCAATTCAGGTAAAATCTCCTGATGAATATAGGTTTTCACTCCCAGATCTTCAGCAATTTCACGAGTTCGGTCAGTAGAGTTGGAATCGATCAGAACGATTTCATCAAGTAAGGGGACATTATCCATCAGTGCCGTCTTGATAGCAGTGATCACTTTGCCAACGGTCTTTTCTTCGTTCAAGGCAGGCATAGCCAAACTGATCGTGAGTCCGAGTGACTCTTTTAATTCCATTAACTGTTTCAGATTGGCAAACTCATCTCCCTGAAAAGTGTTCTCTGCAAACCATTTATCGACCAGAATTGAAATCGCCCGCGATCCAGAACTCTCATCAAAAACAGTCTGTGTCATTTCGCTGCGAATTTTGGTCACCATTACTGTCGCTTTAGATTCGCGCAATAAACGTGCAGCCACAGGTCCGATCGATGGTCCACCAAACGCACTGTTGGCGCTCGTACCCAAAATGACCAGGTCATAAGCAGTGGCTTCTTCAAATAACGTTTTTGCTACATCGTCTGTTGTAATTGAACGGGGATTAATCTCAGGGATCTGGCTTAAAATCCTTTTATAACCTTTGAAAGGAGCTTCATCCTCGACCCCAGATATGGAAAGGTGAAGTACATCCAACTGAGCCGGATGTAGATTCAATCCTACCTGTAAAGCCAATTCAGCATGCGGACCCCCGCGAACGGCCACCAGGGTTTTCTCAAATTTATGCGTAGTTGTGCCACGCACCACCAGAACATTCACCAATGAATTGGAAAGGACTTCCTGCATAGGCAATCCGCTGGACAATGTATCGTTTTTCCATTCCACTACCAGCAGTTCAGGCTTTTCGTGTGTTATTACCTCCAACATGTCCTTCCAGGGTGTTTCAGAGACAACAACCGTCGATTTAAACCGTACCACAGGATCTTCGCGCAGTTCCATCAAACGCTTACGTACCTTGCGGGCAGCCTGATTTCCCCCACTCACAGGTTCACCCTCATTAATTTTGACAACCCCTACCAGAATCACTTCTTCAGCCAGGGCTTTGGCAATAGCTAATGCATCACTACAGCAATTATCATCCCCGATCGGAACAATTGCGATCTTAATTTTTCGAAAAGGCGCCTTCACCATTTATCCTCCTTGATAATCAAAGGTTCTATATACAAATTATCAATCGAATGCCAGTTATAACCATACCTGGCGCGCCGTGCCCATCGTAGCGTCATTTCGGACTGCAGACGGGCGTTGATCTGACCGGCAATAAAAGCAGGATCACCATCCGGATCAAAGTAACTTAGATCTTTCCCTCCCAGTTCGCGCAATACGGGAATATCCGCACAAAAGACAGGGATACCGCTGAAACCAGCTTCAATCAGTGGAATACCAAAACCCTCTTCACGGCTGGGGAAAAGCAATGCGTCTGCCAGCCGGTAAAAGTCGGCGATCACCTCATCCGGTAAAAATTCAGGCGTCATATCAGCCAAAAAATTCACCGCTTGCTGAAGTCCCAGTTCATCACGCAGTGCGATCAATTTCTGACGATAAGCCCGGTTGGCTGGATTATGCGGGCCTTCTGGACCGGTAATCAACAACCTGACCTGCGGGAAATCCTTACGCAGGGCATCGATGATTCTTATAGCCAGTTCGATATTTTTGCGCGGGGTCAAACGGGCTGGCAGCAAAAAGAGCGGGTTCGCGTCCAATAAATGAAGTTCCTCAACCAGCTCGATCGTGCGCTCAGAGAATTTGAAAAAGGAATACAACTCAACGCCATTTGGAATGACACGGATTTTCTGTTCAGGCAAACCGATCAATTTGGATAACTCCTTACGGCGTATCTCCGAGATCACTACCTGTGTCGCTCCAGACCAATACTCGCGCAGCAGCTGCCAGGGATAGCCATCGTGCAATTCACTGCGGTAACGCGGAGTCGTCCAGGCTAGGTCATGATGCCAGAGGATCAGGCGCGGAAAACCGGGAAGCCTATAAGCGTTGTGAATGGCAGCTGTAAGTGCCAGATTTTTATGCAAAGAAGCCACATTGTGAGCAATAAGCACATCAAAATCTTGCATCTCGCTGGTTAATTCGTTTTGAATTCGGTCGCGCAGGTGCATGAACGATTCGGTACATTTGCCCTTATCCAGTTCAACCTTGACTGCCATTACCTCGGCATTTCGCGAATCAAGTAAAGGGAGTATGCGTATTGAGATTGCTGGATCGAAAGATTCACCGCGTCCGGCAAAGATGGTCACCTGATGACCCGCAGAAGTCATCAATCTGGCGTGATGAGCGAGAACACTTTCGACCCCGCCGACGATGGGGGGAGCTGAATAATGCAGCAAGGCGATTTTCATGTGTCTTCCCCGAAACAATCCGCTAACAACACACCCAATCGGCGTTCCAATATCGAATACGAAAAATAACGGCGGGCTAACTGATAATTATGCTCCCAGCGATCGCGATACTGCTCTTGATGCAGCAAGATATCGCGCACAGCTTCTACCGTCTGATCGCTAATGAAACCATCAAACTCAACCACTTGAAAACCCTTGGGTTTGATATCGGTTTCGAAAATGGAATAATTATTCACCACCAGCGGCCTTTTATAAAACACCGCTTCGAGAAAAGCATTGCCAAAACCTTCGATCGAAGAGGGGTAAGTCACCAGATCAGCCAGGGGGTAAATATCGGCAAGCGAATAAATCTTACGGCCGTCCGGGGTCTGTCCGTGACTGGGAGCGACAATATCCGATTCAAAATTGATCCTGACATTTAATAAATCGGCAAATTCGCGTACGCGCTTCTCGTAATCAGTACCCTCGTCACCGGCAGCATGAGAGATCACCAACTTAACTGGCATTTCCAGCCGCCGCGTCAACTCAATGGCGTGCTCGATACCCTTCCGTTGAATAATCCGCGTGGGCTGCAGGATGAGGTACTGACCCTGCTCCAGGCCAAGGTCGTTACGTGCATTCATGGCATAATTATCCAGTGCCGGCGGGGGTGAATCAAAATCCATCACGTTGGGGATAAGCATGGCAGTAACACCAATACGTGCTGCCAATGTACGTGCCTGCACTGAGTTGATGACCACATGACGCACGGAGGGTAGATCCGGAGGAAATGCCGCTGACAGGTAATCTTGTACTGAATTATTCAAAAACCGCTGGCGTTCCCAATAAAAATCATGGTGATGGGCAATAACGGGGTAGCCTGTTTCGGCGATAAATTCTGTTAGAGCTAACCCCAGCGGTAAATTGATGGGAATAGTCAGTGCGTTTTCTACAATGAGTAATTCGAGATGAAAGCGCTGCGCAAACAGGTAAAGCTGCTCTTTAAGATATACTTTCAACTCTTGAATTTGCTGAGTCACTTGCGCTGGACGAATATAGATCGAAAAATAATCCTGGTACAGGTCATTAATCGCGCTTTGTTCTTTACCTGTCTCGAGCATATTTCCCCAGGAGCCTGTGTAAACCACACGATTAATCGCGTCAATTTTTGGATTTCGGTAAAAAGCCTCGGGAACGATTTGACTGACTGCCAACGGGCGATCACACTCACCGCAAAAATAGAAACAGGTATGTCCCATTCTTTCCAGGACTTCTGCCCATTTATGGGTTTCGAGTGAAACACCATCCGTACCCGCAAATCGCGTAGAAATAAAACCAATTCTTCTTGGTACTGCCATTAAACTTTAACCTCCTCTTCTAAATACCCCCCTTCCTGTTCAGGTACAATAAGCTTTATGACTATTAATCTTTATACCACACTATTAAATAAGCTCTACGATCCTCAGACCGCGAGCCAGGTGGAAATACGTTTACAATCTCTACTTACCCATTATCGTGGATGTATTGCCGCACCAGCACGCAACGATCTCAGTGAGAAAGATGCCATGCTCATCACCTATGGCGACCAGGTCCGACAGGAAGGCGAACTGCCACTGCAAACATTGTCTCATTTCTGTGATCGGCACATTGGCGGCATCATCAGTAGTGTGCACTTGCTACCGTTCTTTCCTTGGTCATCGGATGATGGTTTTGCTATTAAAGATTACCGAAAGGTCGATCCCGCTTTAGGCTCCTGGAAAAATGTCGAACAGTTGGGAAAACACTTTCGCATGATGTATGATGGGGTCATCAACCACGTCTCTGCAGAAGGAGAATGGTTCCAGGCTTGTTTACGGAATGAGACCCCCTACCGCGATTACTTTATAGAAGTAAACAACGATCTAGACCTTTCACTAGTTGTGCGCCCGCGTACTCTGCCTCTGCTGCATGAATACCCAACCACAACCGGTTTACGCCGGGTATGGACCACTTTCAGCTCCGACCAGGTAGATCTGAATTACCAAAACCCGGATGTACTCTTAGAGATTCTCGATATTCTGCTTGGCTACGTGCAGCATGGAGCGCAGTTCTTACGTCTGGATGCCATAGCCTATTTATGGAAAGAGGTAGGAACAAACTGTATTCACTTGCCACAAACCCATGCTATCGTGCAACTGCTCCATGCAGTATTTGCCGACGTAACTCCCCATGTGCGCATTATCACCGAAACCAATGTACGCCACCAGGAAAACTTGAGCTATTTTGGTGATGGAACAAACGAGGCTCATCTAATTTATAATTTTGCGCTTCCGCCCCTCGTGCTGCATAGCTTTCTCTGCGCTGACTCCTCAGTTTTATCTGATTGGGCAGCGGAATTACATACACCTTCGAATGAAACAACTTTTTTAAACTTCCTCGCATCTCACGACGGTATCGGCCTCAATCCGGTACTGGGTATTCTCTCACCCAACCAAATCGATGCGCTGGTAAGCAACACCCTGGCACATGGTGGGCGCATTTCGTACAAACAAAACGCCGATAACAGCCAGAGTCCTTATGAAATGAACATCAACTACTTCGATGCACTTTCGGACCCCGCCAGCCACGAACCTGTAGACCTACAGGTGAAGCGATTCTTAGCTGCCCAATCTATCATGTTATGCTTGAGTGGCCTGCCAGGGATTTATTTTCACAGTCTGTTCGGTTCGCGCAACTGGAGCGAGGGCATAGCACTCCGCGGTCAAGATCGTGCAATCAACCGCCAGAAGCTGACTTTAGTAGAGTTGGAAAACGCTTTACAAACTCCGGTTTCATTACGAGCACAAGTATTCACCGGTTACCGTAAGCTTTTACAGCAGCGTGCAGCCTCTCCATCTTTTCATCCGCACGCCAGGCAAGAAATACTACATCTGGGGCGCAGCATTTTCGCAGTACTGCGTACCTCAATAGACGGCAGCGAAAAAATGTTATGCCTCCACAACTTGACTGCTGAAACCCAGCAGACCGGTACATGGACGTTGCCGCCTTTTGAAACACTGTGGTTGCGTAACCCTGAACAATATTAAGTATTTTGACAAATCTTTTTATAACGGAATAAAATGAATAAATGCGAAGTCAGTTAATTTCTGGGCTCAAATGAGTCACGAGATAAAAGTACAGTCGATTTAATCCAAAAGGTCTGGAATACTCTTCTCATTTCTGTTTTGGAGTTTTGATTGTCTCAGGTAGCTAAATGGAAGGCAGAAGTGTACTCGGCATTTCCTACAAGGTATGAATAAGTTCGCGACTGCTGTCCAACTGCGATGGGATGTAAGTGGTACATCGATGCTTTCTGCCAATATAAAACAACGGTTGATCAAACCGGCCGGTAATCGTGTTACCGATACAGGTATTCTTCTTATCGAAGCAAAGCGTTACTCTGGTCAGGAAAAGAATTGGCTGGATGCGATCCAACGCCTGGTTGTTCTCATCCGACAAGCTCTGGTTCCGCCCAAGACTTGCCAACCACCCGACCGACCCTCTCATCGAGAGCAGCCAGAGTGACAGAGACCAAGCGCATCCGCAACAATGATCCGGATGAATGGGAGTAAGGGAAGCGACCCGGGATTATGACTATCTCACTTTCAGCTCCCCAGGCACGGTTGCTTCGGATGCGATCTCAACGATTAGCCGGAGTGGATTTTCCCTCAACCCCCGTTGAGGTTCTCAAACAGGTCATAGCGGTTCAAGCCCAGGATCTTCCTTCTGCCTATCAATCCATTCGAGTCCGTAGTAGAAGTATTACTAAAAAGAGGGTGGCTGGTGCCCTTGAATTGGATGCAGCTATCAACTGGACCTGGTCCTTTCGTGGGACACTTCACCTGGTCACGGCGGAAGATACACCATGGATAATTCCACTTCTTGGTCCAGGTCTGATAGCAGGAGATCGTTCCCGAATGAAGCAGTTGGGATGGGATGAAGATCTTGTTGTGAAGGGGATTAGTCTTCTTGTTGAGACAATAGAAAAACAGGGTTCCCTGACCCGAGCTGAGACCAGGCAGCTTCTTCGGATGAATGATTTGCCATATGAAGGTCAATCACCTACTCATTTACTTTTCAGAGCCGTCTTGGAGGGATTAATCTGCATTGGAAAAAGCCGGGGAAAGGAGCAATCGTTTGTACTTTATCTATCCCGCTTTGACGCGCTTGCTAAGCAGCCTCGAGCCGCGGTCATCTCAAACCTGGCACTCCGCTATCTGGGCGCGTATGCACCCGCAACTCCGTTGGATTTTGCAGCCTGGTCAGGATTGAAGATCGGAGAGGCTAGAGACGCCTGGTATTCAATCAACGATTCGATCCAATCAGTAGAGATTGAGAATCAACTATCCTGGCTCAGAAAAGACCAACTCGGGTGGCTGGCAGAGGTTGAAAACGAACTATCTCAAGTGAAATTACTGCCAAGGTATGATACCTATTTGCTGGGGTATGGCAGTCGCGAATTGATGATCGACCCCAAGAACCAAAGACACCTTACTCCGGGTGGGGGAATCATTAATTCGGTAGTTCTGGTGGACGGTTTCGTACTAGGAACTTGGAGAATGTTCGTACACAAAGATCATCTGCTGGTGGATGTTAAATTATTGGATCGATCCGTATTCGATTATCTCTCTCAAATTGAGGTTGAAGCCAGCGATATTGGCCGATTTTTGGAGAAGGATACGCGTCTCTCGGTTACTATAACCGAATAATATCCTATTTATGGGACGAATTTACATCCGTCATTGGAAAATCCATGTTATTCGCATAGGAAAATCTATATTGAAGTCGGGTTGGTATCTCGCACGGTTGAATAAAGAATTACTTGGAATCTGTGCCATCAGTGAGACTCATTTTTTGAGTGGCAAATAACAGATATCCCACCATACGAACACCTGCTGCAACCAGTAAGGCACCTGGAATGCCAATCGAATCAGCGAGTATTGTCCCAATCAGGGGCGAAACAACTGCCGAGAGATATTGCATACTTTGTGCGAAAGAAACGAAGGTTGCGCTGTAGGATGGTGGAATGGTCCGCATTAATTCATCAAAGAAGACCAGGTCCAGCCCCGCTTGAAAAATTCCAGCCAGACCGGCCAGCAAAACAACTATTTCTACCCTGCCAGATAAAGCGATCAATGCCGGGTATACTGCCAGACCAAAGGTAGTCCAGAGGAGGACCGACCGGGTCCCTCGGATCCGTGAGCGATTCACCCAGAAGAAATATCCAATGACCATGACCGCAGTCGAGGTTGTACTGATCAAACCGATCCAGGTGTCTGACGCATTTAATTGGCGCACATAAAATAATGGGAACAGCGGTGCAGCCAACGATATTCCGGTTAAATAGATCAGCCGACGTAAAGCAAATTGAATGAATGGTTTTTCCTTGATGATTAGTTGAAAATACTGTCGAACAGCTAGACCGAGGTTTTGCCTGGGTTGTATGTCCATTACTTCCTGGGGAGGGATATCCAGGTGGCTGGAGAAATAATAGCTGATCAATCCCCCGACCGATAAAGCGAGGAAAATAAGTTGGTAATTGATGGGATAACCAATTTGATCCAGGACTTGCCCTGCGATTACGACCGTGATCGCTGTTGTAATCCCCATGATGGACCAACGCCGGCTCATCAGTTCAAATCGTCCATGTGGTCCGGCAACCTGACCCATCACAACGCTGAATAGAATGGACACGACCGTTTGAGGGAGCGTCGCAGCCGCCCATATCCCCAATATGGCTGGAACTAGATATGCTTTTGGAACAACAAATGGGGCGAGACCGGTCAACGCGTAAGAAAATACAACCAGGAGGCGGGCGATGCTAAAGTAGGGGATGATGTTCTTACGTGTTTGTAGGAACTGTCCTACGATGATCGCGAGGATCAAACCAGTGAAAGCGGGCATCGCGGTAAGTAGACCGACCTGTAAGTTGGATGCCCCGGAACGAGTTAGAAAAACAGGTAAAAACGGTGCAGCCGCGTTCGCGAGACCGATACCAACCGCATCGATCTGAACAAAAAGGACATTTTTGCTTTTGACCTCTGGTCCAATATTTGGTTTTGTAAACCAACGGTATAGAAACACAATATTCTCTCATCGGACTTGCATTTTATTCCCATCCAGATGAATTTCAATCTGGTGGAACTTGAAAAGCTATATTTATAATTTGAACTGCGGGTCGTACTTCGCTTCGGATTCTTTCCAGAATTGCTGGGTGTACAGCTTATGATAATGCCCGCCAAGCTTTAGTAATTCCGCATGGGTTCCCATTTCGATGATCGTCCCCTGGTCCACATAGACGATTCTGCTGGCTCGTTTGATGGTCGATAATCGGTGAGCGATTACAAAGCTCGTTCTGCCTGCCAATAATACAGCCAATCCCCTTTGGATCATCGCCTCGGTCAAAGTATCCACTGAACTGGTCGCTTCATCCATGATGAAGATATCAGGTTTTGACAGGATCGCTCTCGCCAGGCTGATGAGTTGTTTCTGCCCGACAGAAAGCATATTGCCACCCTCACCTGCATCCTGGTCGTATTTTTTTTCCAGGGTCAAGATGAATTCATGCGCGCCTGCAGCTTTGGCTGCTTCTTCCACTTCCTGATCGCTGGCGTTCAGACGGCCATAACGAATGTTCTCGCGAATTGTCCCGGAAAAGAGGTGGGGTGTCTGTAAAACCACCCCGATCCGGGATTGAATGGCATGCATCGAGAGGTCGCGATAGTCTTTTCCCCCAATTCGGATCGTTCCCTGTTTGGGTTCATAGAACCGGCATAACAGGTTAACGATGGTTGTTTTCCCACCACCGGTTGGACCTACCAGAGCGATCATCTCACCGGGTTTTACCTGCAGGCTGAAATTACGCAACACATCTTTCTCTTTTTCATAGTAAAAGTCAACCTGATCGAATTCGATCTCAGATAAGATCGTTCCCGGATCGATGCTGTTTGGCAAATCCTGAACATCGGGGTTTGTGTCAGTCAGGGTAAAAATGCGTTCGGCGGATGCGATCGCATTCTGCAATTCTGCGTAAACCCTGGCAAGGTCCTGGATCGGCCACAACATGAACGCAATATAGGCTACAAACGCCTGGATTCCACCTATCGTGATGAAACCGAGCTTGATCTGAAACCCGCCATACCATAAAACGGCACAAAGAGCGATTGAACTGATGATCTGTACCACCGGCAGGAACAGCGCAGAAAGCCAGGCAGCCCGGAAACCGGCTTTGTACATATCATCGGTCAATTTGCCAAATTCACGAAGATTTTCTTCCTCACGAACCAATGCTTTGACTATTCGTACTCCGGTGATATTTTCATTGTACGCACCGGTGATCTTGGAGTTGACCTTGCGTACTTTTCGAAATTGAGCCAGGATGCGTTTCCGAAATTGAACGCCCACGTATAGCAGTATTGGTATGATGATCAGCACAATGAGTGCAAGATTGGTATTGATGCGGATCATGAAATAAGCGGATGTAACTACATTGATGACTGCCCAGGTTGAATCTAAAACCCCCCAGGTCATCATGTCAGAGACTTTCTCTGAATCAGAGGTGACACGGGACATGATCCAACCAACTGGAGTCCGGCTGTAATAACTCAATGCCAATTGTTGCAGGTGGTTGAACATGGATTTTCGTAGATCGTAACGAATTCGTTCACCCAACATACTGACAAGTAGGATAAAAACAAATACCAGAACTGCCTGTATTAGAAGTAGGATTCCATATTGAATAACCAGCTGTTTGAGGAGCCCAATATTTTTGGGAATGATCGCTTCATCGATGATTCGCTTTGAGATAAACGTGAAATATCCATCCAGGAAAGATACAATTCCAATTGAGATGAGGAATGCGATCACGTTCCAGCGGTGTGGTTGAATGAGTTTGAATATCCGCCCGAAGGTTTGCTTTGTCTGTAGTGAAGAGTATTCTTCTTCGTCGAACTCATCATACACTGGCATGTCGAATTTCCTCTTCCAATTCCGAATCGATTCGCGTTTGTAGCTCAAAAATGTTTCGGTACATGCCATCCAGTTTTACCAGACTGGCGTGCGTTCCATGCTGAATGATCTTCCCTTTATCGAATACCAGTATCAGATCGGCGTTCATAATACTCTGGATCCGATGCGCAATAATGAATGTAGTACGGTTTCGCATCAGGTTGGTCAATGCGGAACGGATGACTGCTTCCGTTTCCAGATCCACTGAAGAGGTTGAATCATCCATGATCAAAATCCTTGGATCCTTAAGCAGCGTACGGGCTATCGCAACCCTTTGTTTCTGTCCTCCAGATAAAGTGACACCTTTTTCACCGACCAATGTGTTATATCCTTCCGGGAAGGATAGGATCACATCATGGATTGCGGCGGCTTTTGCTGCTTCATAAATCTCTTCTTCCGGGACTTCCCGCTCGACTCCATAGGTGATATTTTCTTTGATGGTTCGCGAGAAAAGAAATGGTTCCTGCTCTACGATCCCGATCTGCTCTCGCAATGTTCTTTTGGAATAACTCTGCAAGTCGATCCCATCGAGTAATATCTTTCCGGATGTGGTGTCATAAAATCGTGGCAATAAATTTACAAGAGATGTCTTTCCTGAGCCTGTCGATCCCAGCAGGGCAACTACCTGCCCTGGTAGACAATGGAATGAAACCGAATTGAGAATCGGATTATCTTTCTCGTATTCAAAGGAAACCTGGTCGAATGTGATCTCTCCCCGAATGGGAAACTCTGGTGAAAAGCTGCCCTCATCCAGATCTTCGCGTTCTTCCTTGATGATCTGTGCCACTCGTTGGTAGGAGACCATCCCGGTCGAAGCCTGAACAATTATTCTGCCCAGGTTCCGCATAGGGAAGATCAGATAGATGACCAATCCGGAATACGCGAGATAAGTTCCAACCGTGATCTCTCCACTGATCGCCATGGTCGCGCCAAGAAAGAATCCCCCCAGTAATTGCATTCCGCATATGGTGTCTGAGATCGGCCAGAATAGTGAATGCATGGTATTCAATCGCCTGCCCCGCTTATACTTTTCCGCATTATCCTTTTCGAATTTCTCAATCTCGTATCGTTGTCTCGCATAAGCTTTGACAACTCGCACGCCAGTTAGGTTTTCCTGCAATGTGGTTGAAAGAGTGGCTTCCTGTTCTTGATATGCTTCGTACGCGGTGGTTATTCTCTTGAAAAAGTATAGGGATACCACCAGGATTATCGGAACCACCAGCACAGAGTACCAGGCTAGACGAGTATTGAGATTCAAAAGCGCTATGAAATTAATGACGAACAAAAGGACGATTCTTCCTACGGAAATTGCCTGATCTGAGAAAAAGCGTCGGAGCGCATCCACATCGGATGTGCAACGTTGGATCAATTCACCGGTGGAAGTCTCTGCATGATAACGAAAATTCAAACGTTGGATATGATCGAACAGGTAATTTCTGAGACGCCGGGTTACTCCTTCGGCTGTTTTAGCAGCCAAGGTACCACTGAGAAAAGTAAATCCCCCTTCTGCGATTGCTAGCGCAACAAAACTAAGTGCTGCTAAAGGAATGAGAGAATATTGCCCCGGGGAGAGAATATCATCGATGAAATACCGTAACAAGAGGTATGTGAAAGTCTTGGATAGCGCTGCGATCCCGACGGCTGCTGTGGCGCCCAGGTATGCAAGACGAAAACCTGATATCATCCGCCACAAGCCGGTCAAGCGATTTTTGGATAAGGTATTTTTAAGGTCGTAAGCGGTTGATGAATGAACAGCCAAGGCAACTCCATTTTCTCAAGTACAGAGAACCGAGTCAAAATTCTAAACCATTGAAGGTGTTCAGTCAAATTGAACCCGACCTAGAATCAGGTATAATTTTTTATACATGATGAAAATCCATCAGAAGAGAAGCTTAATGAAGGTCCAATCAAAGTTCCATTTACGCTGGATTCCCGATCCACCGGTAAAATGCCAGACGGTTCCTTCCTGATATCATTCCCCTCAACCGTTTATAAATTTGTTTAAGGTATTTCGTGCAATTCCGACTTACTAATGCATTTTGCACCTGGTAACCGGCAATCTGCAAATGATACTGAAGTAACTCCATTGAAAGGAGATCCTTTGACACAAAAAACATTGATCGCCGCAGCAATAGGCGATTGCGTCCATGTGGCAGGTTTGAACAACTTTATGCACCTGGCTGAACAAGAAGGATGGAAAACCATTTACCTGGGACCAGCGGTTTCCATCCAAAAACTGGCAGAAGAAGCCAGAAAGAATCCGATCGACCTGGTGGCAGTCTCTTACCGGTTGACACCCGAAAATGGTGAGATTTTACTGGGTGAATTAGCCGAGGAAATGGACGATCTTTATCAGAAAGGAGTCCGCTTCGCGTTTGGCGGCACTCCACCCATGGCTGCCAGGGCAGCTTCGCTGGGGATCTTCGAAAAGATCTTTGAGGGCGGTGAACCACCTGAGGTAGCGCTTGATTATTTGCGCGGCAAAACAGGGGCGAGCAAGGAGCGAAAAATTCCTCCACAATCCACCATTGAGAGAATTCTCTGGAAACGGCCATATCCTCTCATAAGGCACCACTTCGGTTTACCCGACCTGGAGCAGACTATTGATGGTGTGGCTTGGATCGCCGACGCCGGTGTGCTCGATGTGATCTCCCTCGGCGTAGACCAGGACGCCCAGGAAAATTTCTTTCATCCTGAAAGACAAGATCCATCATCGCGTGGAGCTGGTGGTGTTCCCGTCCGTTCGGCAGAGGACTATGTTCGACTATTCGAGGCTTCGCGAACGGGTAATCACCCGCTCATGCGTACATACTCGGGGACTGCTGATTTTATTCGACTTGCCGAGATGTATATCGAAACCATCCATAATGCCTGGTGTGCCATACCCCTCTTTTGGTTTAATCAAATGGATGGACGTGGTCCATGGGATTTGCGGGGTTCGATCAAAGAGCACCAGGAAGTAATGCGCTGGTACGGGGAGAGAAATGTCCCGGTCGAATTAAATGAACCACATCATTGGGGAATGCGAGACGCTTCAGATGTGATTTATGTCGTCAGTGGATTTCTGGCCGCCTACAATGCCAAAATGTTCGGTGTGAAAGACTATATTTCCCAGTTCATGTTTAACAGTCCACCAAACCTGTCAATAGCCATGGATCTGGCTAAGATGTCAGCCATTTTGAGAATGATCCTGCCACTCCAAAATACTCATTTTAAGATTTGGAAGCAAACCCGGACAGGTCTATTGAGCTATCCCCTCCAGGAATACGAAGCAATAGGTCACCTCTCATCGACAATCTTCAGTCAGATGGCTCTTCAACCCGATATCGTCCATGTAGTTGGTCATACAGAAGCGGATCATGCGGCGACGGCGGAGGACGTGGTCCATTCATGTACTGTTGCGTCCCGAACGATCCGCAATGCGATTGAGTCAGCGCCCTCGTTATTAGTTGATCCATTGGTTCAGGAACAGACAGAGAATTTGGTTCATGAAGCGAAAATTACCCTCGAGGCGATTAGCCACCTCGAAGAAGACCCAACCAAAGACGCTTGGACGGATCCATTTGTTCTTGATAAAGCGGTTCACTTGGGAATAATGGACGCACCACAACTTCGTAGTAACCCATTTGCACCAGGCAAAGATCGAACAAGTATCATTCGTGGTGCGAGCGTTTCTGTGGATCAAGATGGCAAGCCTTTGACTGAGAAGGTTCGCATCGACCGGATTATGAATCAAGGAGAGTAAGAATGACAACAAAATTGAAATTCCTCGTTATCGGAGCTGGACATGGTGGAAAAGCAATGGCTGCTCATCTTGGTCTGATGGGCTTTAAGACCAATCTGTACAATCGAACATCCGATCATATTTCCTTCATAAAGGAATTGGGTGGGATTGATCTCGAAAGCCAGGAATCAGGCGCCAGAGGATTCGGAAAACTCAACGTGGTGACATCCAACATCGAAGAAGCTCTGGAAGGTGTGCAGATGATCATGGTGGTCGTTCCTTCTTCTGCCCATTCAGATATTGCGAAAACATGTGCTCCCTATCTCAAAGATGGTCAGGTCATTGTGCTCCACCCGGGTCGGACGTGCGGTGCAATCGAATTCAAAAAGGTTCTGGCTGATGAGCACTGCACCGCTGATGTGATAGTTTCAGAAGCGGAAACATTTATCTATGCTTCCCGGTCAGATGGTCCTGCTCAGGCTCGGATCTTCCGCACAAAGGAAGCCGTCCCGCTGGCAGCCCTTCCATCCACCCGAACGCGATTGGTCCTGGATATGATTCATGAAGCGTATCCACAATATATCGATGGTGGGAATGTCTTGCAGACCGGGTTGAATAATATGGGCGCAATTTTTCATCCAACCTTGACTCTTCTCAATGCCGGTCGGATTGAATCCACCCACGGTGACTTCGAATTTTATATCGATGGAGTAACACCTGCGGTTGCCCGCGTCCTCGAGGTGCTGGACCGCGAAAGGGTAACTGTCGCTGCCTCGCTGGGAATCCGCGGGCGGACGTCTCTGGAATGGCTGAAAATGGCATACAATGCTGATGGGGAAGACTTACACGAAGCAATCCATAATCAGCCTGGTTATTATGGTATCAAAGCACCGGCTACATTGAATCATCGTTATATATTCGAAGATGTCCCGATGAGCCTGGTGCCGATTGCCGCTCTTGGAGCTCGTTATGGAGTGAGTGTTCGGGGAATGGATTCAATAATTCGCTTAGCCTGTATCATTCATAGAACTGATTATTGGCGCAGGGGAAGGACACTCGAAAAACTTGGAATCAATAATCTAAGTGTGGGTGAATTAACGAATTACGTCACTACTGGTGTCTTCGCTGAGGTCTAATGGATCATCGTTCTGGTTTTGGAAAAGTATTGATTATTTCTCCTCCGGCGGAAGCGAAACAAGATCAACCGCCTGAAAGGATACGTCAATTATCGCAATCCCTTGATCAGATAGGATGTGAATCACATATCTGGGTGGGATCTTCAGCATCAGGATTGAAGGATGTGATTACTGAATTTCAACCTGATCTTGCCTGGAGTTCGGTCTACAGGATCGTTGATACCAGGGGTGATATACACAATTGTCACCAATATCTGAATGAGATAGGTTTGCCGTGGGTGGGTTCTGATCCCTTTACTCTGCAATTGGTGTTGGCAAAAGATAAGCTTAAGCAGCAATGGAGAGAAAACGGAGTGAGTACCCCCGATTGGTGTGTGGTCCATCGAGCGGATGATTTTCTTCCGGATGTTCGTTGGAATAAATATCCGGCGATCATCAAACCAAGCGAGGAAGGGAATAGCCGTGGTCTCTCACAAGAATCGATCGTCGCTGATGATAAATCAGCGATCTCGTACATTGCCAGTGCGTTACCCAAATTCAAGTCTTTATTGATCGAGCATTATCTTGGGGATGATCCCGATCTCCACGAATATACGGTAGCTATAATTGGCAATGGTCCAACCAGGTTATATATGCCCGCCGAGATCATCCTCGATTCAAAAAGTGGAAAAAGAATAATTACCACCGCCGATAAAGATCAACACCACACCCGGGCAATTCCAGTGGACGAGGAAAATATGAACACACAGATCAAGAATTTTGCTCGCCAGGCGGTCGAAGTGGCAGGTGTGTCTGACTATGCTCGTTTGGATGTGCTTTATTCATACGGCGAGTTCTATGCTATTGAGATCAACGGGCAACCAATGCTACCCGACCTCTGGTTTGATACTTGTGCGAAGTCCGCCGGTCTCGACAGACTGGAATATATCCGCAGTATATTGAAATCATCACAATCAAGATGGCAAACCTCTGTTTTTCCCTTGAAGGAACATATACTGGGAAATTTAGGTAGCCTGGAGGACTGATGCAAACATTTCTGGATACCCTCGTTGGAGGTCCGATAGATTATTATGCTTGGGTAATATTACCGATCATTATATTTCTTGCCCGGATCTGTGATGTAACTTTGGGTACAATCCGTATCATTCTCGTAAATCGTGGGCAACGCAAGATCGCCCCAGTGTTGGGATTTGTCGAGGTGTTTATATGGATTGTTGCGGTAGGACAATTAGTGCAACATCTCCAAAGCCCCACATCATACATTGGATATGCGGCTGGTTTTGCGGTTGGAAATTATATCGGGATGTTCATCGAAGATAAATTGGCGATCGGTAATGTCATGATCAGGACAATTATTCAAGAGGGTGGGGAAGAAGTAGCTTCATCTCTCCGCCAGTCTGGTTTTGGTGTGACCAAAATTCCGGGTGAGGGTTCATTGGGTCAAGTCCATCTGATTTTTACGGTCGTGCCCAGAAAAGAGGCTCAGACCGCCTTGGAGATCATTCGAAACATTCAACCCAAGGCGTTTATCACCATGGAAGATGTCCGATCTTTGGAAAAGGGTGTTTTTCCGGCGAGAGTGCCTATTTATAAGAAAAAGTGATATCTTTTTACAGACTACCCCTGAAGCATTTGACTGAATAGAATCCAAAAATCTGCTCGCCTTCTCCAGCAATTTGAGCGAATAATTGGTTTTGAGAATATGTGAATATCTTGTTCGCTGATACGCTATAAAAAACTGCCGGGGAAACCGGCAGCTTTTAACTATGGGGTTATTTTTAACAGGATTTCGTTTTTCTTTTGTTGAAACTCATCTTCACTGATCAATCCTTTATCCCGTAAATCGCCTAATTTTAGAATAATATCTGGGGCAGAGCTGGACTTCATTCCAGATTTAATGGCATCTCCAATTTCAGATTCTTCTTTTTCTTTGGCATCCAACATGCTCGTTTTGAACTTGATCGGATCAGCGATCTGACTGAAAAGGTTTATTCCTAATTCGCTCGCTGTCATAATGTGGACATTACCATAATTCAATAATCTACCCCAGAAAGATTGAACCAGTTTGACATCATTCACCTTTTCAAGGGATGAATCGGTCACATCCTTGTTGATGATCCCGGCAATTTTAATCACCCTGCGATTCGTGATGATATATTGCTTATTCCACCAGATTAGCCAATCCCTTAGGATGGACAACACAGGTAGTATAAGCAAAATAAACATGTACCATATCCACTCAAGCTGGAATGAGATCAGGGAAATGGAAATACCGGCAATTAATAAGGCCAAAATAGCCAATTCGGGCAGGATCATGGAGAAAAGAACCAGCCAATGTTGCCTGGATACTAAAATGATGTGTTCTTCCTGACCTAGTAACGAATTTGTATATGAATCAGTCATTATTTCGCCTCACTTGTCCGGGGTTTGGTCATCAGCTGGAACATTGGTCCCATTTTCATATTCGTCAAGAAGGTCTCTGGCGGCTTGTTCAAATTTCTCCGCAACAAGGATATCCACTTTACCCAGGGAGCCAAAGGTCAGACCGTAAGTAATTCCGGCACTCTCCTGCGCCAGTCCGGTGGGAATCCCGTGCGCTTCCAAATAGGTTTTAATGAGCTCCGCTTCCAACTTGCCGTGAACCTGATAGATGGATATTATTTTTTCTTCCATGATAATCTCTTACATAATTATACAGATTTTCTGGATAGAAAACACTGTCCGGAAATACTTTGTCAAACGCAAATAAAAAGTCCCGGATCCATAGATCCGGGATTGGCAAATCGAAGACCGATTACTTCACCTTGAGGATAACGCGCGCATCGACGACCTTGACGCCTTTACCTTCTTCATAGACCAGGACAGGATTGGCGTCCGTTTCACTGATCTCATCTGAAAGATCATGGATCATGGTGGCGTATTTACTGAGAATGGTCGCAAGAACTTTACGGTCTCGAGGAGCTTCCCCGCGAGCGCCAGCCAGAATGGGAGCGCCGCGTATTTCCCCAAGCATAATTTCAGCCTGATCAGGGGAAACTGGAGCTACCCGGAAGGTGACATCTTTTAAAACCTCAACGAAAATACCGCCCAAACCGAACATGATGGTTGGACCAAACGTAGCATCGTTGACAGAGCCAATGATAGTTTCTGTGCCCCAGGGTGCCATCTCTTGAATGGCTATCCCATGGATATTGGCGTCTGCCTTGTAATTCTTTGCATTCGCTAGAATTGTTTTATATGTTTCCCGTACTGCAGCTTCATCCTTTACATTTACTTTTACACCACCCGCGTCTGATTTGTGCAAGATCTGTGGTGAGACGATCTTCATAACTACCGGGTAACCAATTTTCTTTGCCAGTACGACAGCATCTTCTTCACTCTTGGCTAGGAAAGTAGGAGCAACGGGTAATCCATATGCCGTAAAGACTTCTTTTGACTCTACTTCAGTCAGAGCATCGCGGCCATCTTTGCGAGCTTTCGCAATGATGTCATGGGCAATTTTATTTCCGGTAGGATCACTGACAACCGGAGTATGGTTCATCATCTGTTTCATATGAGCGAACTCATGCAGCGTTGCCATCGCATTCATCGCCAGATCGGGAGCGTTATAGGAGGGGATACCATTATCCACCAACCAACGCATGGCATTATCCGATTTTTCGCCGCCAACGAAGGATACTGTCACAGGTTTATGGGTGATACCGGTTTCAGTGACAGCTCTGTAGATTGATTCAGCGATCTGTTGGGGATTGGTTTGAGCAGTCTCACAATACAAGACAACCAGACCATCGGTCCATTTGTGAGCGTATGCGAATTTGGTGGAAGCATAATACCATTCGTTTCCAGCCATACCCGTAAGATCAACCGGGTTCTTAGCTGAGCCATATTCAGGCATGTTCTTCTTTAATTCTGTCTGTACATCTTCAGGGGCGAATTTGAGGGGTACACCGAAGCGTTCAGCGGCATCAGTTGCCAAAACGCCCACACCACCGCCATTGGTAATCACAAGTAAATTATCACCTTTCAGAGGTGGCTGAAGAGAAAGCACAAGCGTACGATCGAATAGATTGTTCAAGTCGGTTGCCCGGACGACCCCTGCCTGCATGAAGGCGGCGTCATACACCTTGCCGGAACCTGCGAGGGACCCTGTGTGTGATGCAGCAGCTGCGGCACCGTGAGCGGATACGCCTGCTTTCAACGCGATGACTGGTGTTGTCGCATTCTGGCAGGCTTCCATGAATTTGCGGCCATCTTTGATCCCTTCGATATATAGGCAAATGCAGGAGGTATTCGGATCTTTATCCAGCCATTCGATTAGATCGCCGAAATCGACATCAGACATGTTTCCGAGAGAGATTAGTTTATCGAAACCCACACCGCGGGTATAGGTTGCGGCATCAATGGCAATTAATAGTGCACCGCTCTGGGTAAGCAACGATGCTTTTCCATTTAATGGCAGGAAAGGCGCAAAAGAGGCATTCATCTTGTCCGAGTTGGATAGGGTGCCAACTATGTTTGGTCCCAGCACACACATCCCTTTTTGGTGAGCCAGGTCGACCAATTGTTTTTCAAGGTCTTTATTCCCAGTTTCACTGAAACCGGAGGTGATAATGATCAGAGCTTTTACCCCTTTTTGCCCGCATTCTTCCACTGCCGGGAGGACTACTTTAGCGGGGATTGTGATGACTGCTGCATCGATCTCACCAGGAACCTCTGACACAGATTTATACACTTTAAAACCAAGGATCTCATCGGCTTCCGGGTTGATGGGGTATACTTTTCCCTCATAACCACTGTCGATGAGATTCTTAATTACGGTGTATCCGATCTTACCAGGCTTGGCGGATGCTCCAATGATGGCCAAGCTTTTTGGTTTCATCAAGCTGTTTAATTGGTCCTCTTTCACTAGATCCTCCGGAAAAATATTGGATTAAGCGCGCTTATTTCCACGCCGAGAATATTAAAGCGTTCAAAATAAAAGTATACACTAATTATTTATTGAAGATTCACGCGATTGGAAAAAACAGGAATGATGATGGTAAAGAAGTGACATTCTTCGTTGACGGAACGACAATTATTCAATGCTATCCAAAGTGGTGGGTGTTATAATACTATTATAATAAATACTCAAACATTGAATAGTAAAGGAAAAATATATGAAAAAGCAGAAGATCTTGTCGCTGTTTATATTATTTGCCATACTGCTTGCTGGCTGTTCTCAAGCGTCGGTAGCGTCACAACCAACCATTCCTCCCGTTCCTGAGCCGACCATTGCAGCAACACAACTTCCAACTGCCGCTCCCGTCGTTGTTCCCACAGTTGAAGTACCGGAAGGGAAAATTATAGTTCTGGCTGCCGCATCTTTAACGGAATCATTTACCGAAATCGGAAAATTGTTCGAACAAAAAAATCCCAACACCACAGTAGAATTTGGTTTTGGTGGATCACAACAATTAGCGCAACAGATCCAACAGGATGCTCCGGTCGATGTGTTTGCCAGCGCCAGTAAGAAATATATGGATGCAGTGATCGAATTGGGGCAGGTGACGCAAGAAACACAAAAAGTCTTCGCTGAAAACAAGCTGGTGGTTATTTACCCGAAACAAAATCCGGCAGGAATGAAAGATATAAAGGATCTGTCAAAACCGAAGCTCAAACTGGTATTGGCTGCCAAAGAAGTCCCGGTTGGTCAATATTCAATTGAATTCCTGACAAAAGCGGCCGCCGATCACACTTTTGGCGTCGATTTTCAGGATTTGGTTCTAAAAAATGTAGTTTCCTATGAAGATAATGTCAAATCAGTTCTCGCCAAAGTATCTCTTGGAGAAGCCGATGCGGGTATTGTTTACTTCAGTGATGTAACCGGGGATGCAAAGAACAAAGTAGACATGCTTGCGATTCCCGATGCACTAAATACTGTCGCCAAATATCCAATTGCCGCATTGAATAATAGCAAGACACCCGAATTGGCAGAAATGTTTGTCGAATTTGTAATGTCCTCGACAGGGCAGGAGATCCTCGCAAAATATGGATTTATATCAGTCAAGTAAGACTGTTAATAGAATAAATAATTGCCAGGCTCATCTAGAGCCTGGCAATTATTATTTAACGGCAATTTCTCGGTTCGGGTCACGGATCCATTCACTCCAGGAACCGGGAAATAATTTTCCAACCTCAATGCCGGCATGTTCCATCGCGATGAGATGAATGACCGAAGTAACGCCTGATCCGCAATAGAACACGGTATGGTCTGGTTGTATCGTTCCGAGCAGCGCAGAATATTGTCTATTAAGCTCTTCAGGGTTTTTATAGGTTCCATCAGGATGTAGTAAGGAACCATATGCTAAATTCTTTGCACCCGGGATATGTCCGGCAGTAATATCAATCACTTCTTGAGCTGCGTAAAATCGATTTTCCGCCCTCGCATCAACCACCAGCCAGTCTGGGTCTTTTCGCAATATATCCACATCCTGTGGAGTCAGTATCCAGTTTGAGAGAAAGGAATATTCAATCGTAGATGTTTGTCTCGGATCAGGAATTTCTGCATCCAGACGCCGATCTTCCAGAAGCCATTTTGGGAAACCGCCATTTAAGAGCGATACTTTCGTGTGTCCGCATGCTCGAATGAGCCACCAAAGCCTCCCGGCAGCCATAGCGCCACCTTCAGAATCATAGGTGACCACCTGGGTTTCCGGTTGAATTCCCCACGATTGTAGTAATTTTTGAAAGCGCTCGATCTTTGGTAACGGGTGTCTGCCGCTGATTGGAGTTGGTTTGGAAGACAGATCGATGTTCAGGTCAGCGTAATACGCGCCCGGTATATGTCCTTCCTGGTACTGTTCTATACCAGATGTCGGATCGGCGAGCTCGAAACGGCAGTCTATGACAACCCAATTTGGATCGGCGAGGTGTTCTTCGAGTTGTTGAGTTTCGATGAGTATGTCAGACATAGTAAGATCTCCTGGAATTGAGTACAAGCAGGAACGAGAGGATTAATAGGAAGAGACCTGCAAGGTCAAAAACAATAAACCGCTGGATGGATGAACTCATCATGGAAGCTGCATGGATTTGTGAGCGGATCCAAATTTCTCCTATGCATCCGATCGACTGCATAACGATTGCCGTGATAACCAGGATTCGCCAGCGATAAGGGTGGATGATAGCAAGGATATATGGGACACTCCACATTAAAAACAAGATACCCACGGAACGTATGACAGCGATCCCCGAGTTGCCTCCGAGATCAAAAGCAGCCAAATACCCTTCGGGATTAATAATAAACTCAATTGCGCATAGAATATTCCAAAAAGTGACAATGCTAATCAAGATCCTGGGAGCTAGGAAGGCAAATAACCGACGAGGTGTTAGCCCATTATTGATCATATTACGCACCGGTTGCGATACCAAATTTCAACCAGTAGGTGGCGATGGCAAAAGCGTTCGCTACATTCAAGGACTCTTTGCTACCTGCCATCGGCAAATGGACTACCTGATCACTCTCTGCCAGAATTCCTGGATCAATCCCATTGTTTTCATTGCCGACGATGAGGATCATTTTATTTCCATGATCCGGCAGGGAAGTCGAAAATAAGTTTACAGAAATCCGGTTCTTTTCCAAAGACCAGACAACAAATCCTTCTTTTTTCTTTTCCCTTACCGCAGATAACCCATCCCAATGTTGAGTCCACGGGATCATCTGATCTGCCCCAAGCGCGGTTTTCTTCATCTGAGGATGTGCCGGAGAGGGGGAGATGCCAAACAAATGAACATGTTGAATACCGACCCCGTCTGCAGTCCGGAAAATGGAGCCGACATTTAAGATACTTCGAATATTATCAAGTCCTGCTTCCAGACATAAATCATTTACTCGATCCGGTGATGATTGAATGGAATCGAGATCATGGATTGGTAAAAGGGCAACAACATTTGTGGCGGAACCACACTTTGGGCACGGAAAGGCATCGCCATCCGGTCCTGGAAATCGAAACATGCAAGCTTTGCGTACACATTGACGAAACACGGTCTCAGTTCTCATCGTCCTCCCGAGATTGAATTCGGATCTTGAGCTGGTTCAAGTGAATGGACACATCATTTCTGTCCGGTACGGTCATCAATGCCACCATTTCGGATCTTTTGATATTGAATTGCTTGATATAGGCTTTTAGATGCTTACGAAAGAATAAGACTCCCGCGATTTCACCATAGAAAGATATCATTTTATCGAGATGTCGATAGATCGTTTCAATGGTTTCATCGATACCTATTGTTGAGATATCTCTTCTCGCGAACAACCAGGGATTTCCCAGGGCCGCTCGGCCGATCATTACTCCATCGCAGCCGGTTTGTTCAAGGGCATTAGTTATATCAGTTGGGGTCCTTATATCTCCATTTGCCAGCACGGGGATACGGAGAGCCTGTTTCACTTCACCGATGGGTTCCCAGACCGCAGATCCCTGGTATGCCTGTGCTCTGGTTCTGCCGTGAACGGCGACAAGGGAGCCACCTGAATCCTCAATAATATGAGCGATTTCAAGGTAATTCATGTTCTTATCGTCCCATCCGAGGCGGATCTTAGCCGTGATGGGGACTGGAATATTTTTGACGAGGAGCGAAATAGCCTTACCGATCACTTCTGGTTTTTGCATTAATGCAGCACCGGCTCCCCGGCTTGTGATGGCTCTCGACGGACAGCCCAAATTGATGTCAATAGCATCCGGGTGATGAACCATTACCATTTGGGCTGCCTGGAGCATTCGGATCGGATCCTGATCCAGCAATTGAAATATCACTGGTCTCTCCGCTTCCAGAAAAGACATTCGTTCATGGATATCCCGATTCTGGTTCAATATGTCGATCGTATTTAGAAATTCTGTATAACTGAGTGCAGATCCAAATTCCCGTGCTAAAGACCGGGTCGGAAGGTCTGATAATCCATCCATTGGCGCCAGAATCACTTTGCCGTATACCGGTATTTGCCCAATAAAGAAACTTGGGAGCATTTCGGTCGGATTACTCGTTGATTGAATCATTGGATAAAATTTGCCTTACAATTGCCATACAGTCGTTATGGGTGCCTCTTAGGAACGATTATAGTATAGGAAATGAATAAGTCGGTCTTCATGGTGAATATACGTTATTGTTGATTTGGTTAGCACCAAGGTGATCAAATAAGATGTCGACATTGCTTTGCCTGCACTGCGGTTTTAATAATCCCCCCGGGATGCGGTTTTGTGGAAATTGTGGAAACAAACTACCCGTGGACACTTCATCCCTCGTTGCATCGGCTGCTTCACAGGAATATCTACCTGAGACGGTGGGTGTGATGATAGGGGCAGACCTGATGGAACGATTCCGGGTGGCGGGTTTGAATGCAGCAGGTCAGAGGCGAACGGTGTCGATTCTATTCGCAGACCTTTCCGGTTTCACGGTACTATCCCGAATGCTTGACACCGAAGAGGTTTTTTTGATCATTCAGCAATTTATGAATATGCTCATCAAAGACGTATACAAATATGATGGCATGGTGGATAAAATGATGGGCGATGGTCTCATGGCGATTTTCGGGGCTCCCATCGGACACGAGAACCATCCTGAGCTGGCTCTTCGGTCGGCTTCCGATATGATGAATGACATCCGCCAATTTAACCACCAGATCCATGAGCGGTACGGGTCTCACATCAAGAAAGAATTGCAATTATCCATGCATATAGCCTTGCACAGCGGGGAAGTGATCGTGGGAGGCATTGGCTCGAATATGTTGCTGAATTACACAGCCATTGGTGACACGGTTAACTTGACCAGCCGGCTGCTTGGCGAGGCAAATCCCGGGGTTATTCTGGTCAGCGAAACCGTTCATCAGCGCGTACAGGACTTGGCAGAATTTCAACCCGCTGGACCATTTTGGTTGAAAGGGTACGACAATCCAATACCCGCCTATCAACTCGTTAGGCTCATCGGTGTGGATCAGAACACAAGCCAGGTAAGGACGATTTATAGTCCAATGATCGGACGGGACGTAGAATTGGCCGAATTAATGGCAAAGAGCGACATGGTGGAACACCTCCAGTCTGGCAAAATTGTTGTTATCGATGGCGAGGCAGGGATTGGGAAAAGCCGATTAATTAACGAGTACAGGACCGCACTCCATGAACGCGGTCGAATATCAATTACCGGTCATTGTTACACCTATAAGAAAACGATTCAATATTGGGTCCTGCAGGACATACTTCGGCATTACCTCAATCTATCTGGTGGCGAAAGCCAGACAGAATTGATCAAGCAAATTTCCAAACACATAGAAAAAATACCGCACTATAGTAAACCAGAGACGGTTCAGCTCTTATTGTGGGTGCTGGGGTCGTTACCTCAAGCGGAATTTAAACAAACACGGCTCGGTTTTCTCGATCCTGAACAATTACAGAGGGAAGTGTTTACGGTAATTCGGGAGGTCCTTCTCCAGGCTGCCGGACGCCACCCACTTGTTCTGATATTCGAAGATATGCACTGGGCAGATGAATCCTCCCTTCAATTCTTAGGTTTCATCTTAAATAAGCTCAGACAATCTCCTGTACTGGTGATCGTTACCACTCGAACGACCACGGATGAAGGTATCGCTCGATTTTTGAAAGTCGCGTCTGTAGGGAATGCTGACTTCCTTACAAAAATCTCGCTTGAGCGATTGAATGAAAATTCCTCGGTTCAATTGGTAAAGTATCTGCTTACGCCCGGAGATATAACAACGGTCGTTCTGGATCAGATCATCCATTTGGGAAATGGTAATCCATTCTTTATCGAAGAGCTTGTCCGGACATTCATCGAGCAAGGGATAATCCTTCATCAGGAGGGGCAGGGGTGGAAATCCGCAGATAAAGCTGTAACCGAATTGGCAATCAGCATCCCAGATACGATCCAGGGGTTGATCATGTCCCGCTTTGACCGGCTTAGCGAGGTCCAGCGTCGCATGTTACAGGTGGCGTCAATCATTGGCCGTGATTTTAACTCGCATCTCCTGCGTGATGTCCTCCGCATAACCGATCCCCTTCTTTTCGAAGAGATCCTCCAGCAATTGGTGGATCGTGGCATTCTTGACAGGTATTCTGATTTCAAAGGTCAAGATTTCAGGTTTACCCATATCCTGATGTCTGATACCATTTACAGTTCGATTCTTTCCGGTGATAAGAGAGAGTTGCATGGATTGATCGGCGAATCCATGGAAGCACTATATGAATCGCGGGTGGATGAACAGATGGACGTGCTCGCCCAACATTATTTGTACAGCTCAAACGGCTCCAAGGCGCTTTTTTACAGCATCCGCGCGGGTACATTATCAGCGGAGAAATATGCGATCGATCAGGCGCGGAGTTACTTCAATCAAGCAGAAGCCCTCCTGGCTACAATTCCGCATCAGCATCACCAGGCAGCCGAGGTGTACTCTGGTCTTGGAACGATGCAGGTATTTCGGGGGGAGTATCAGCCTGCCCTCGGATCCTACACTAAAGCCATCCAACGGTTGGAAGAAGGTGTATGCAGCAAGGAAGATTATCTGCAGCTCTCCCGGACGCATCGCCTGATGGCTGAAGTATACGAGAAACTGGGTATGTATCCCGATGCCCTTGAACAATTATCTCAAGCACGGGAAATCCTTAAACGTACTGAGAACACCGATCCAATCGAGGCAATATTCCAGATGCATGATCTCGGTTGGGTGCAGTTTCGCCAGGGAAACCTGGCTGAAGCAGAGCAGACGATGCTCACCGGGTTGCAGCAGCTTGATGAGAGCCGCCAACCAGCTCTGTACGCTTCTTTTTGTAATCGGATCGCGGGTGTGTATTATCAACAAAGCCGCTTCGATGAATCCATCCAATTCCTGGAACGGAGCATTACTCTGCGTGAGAAGATCGGTGACCAGGTGGCTGTCTCCCGCTCCAGTAATAACCTGGGATTGCTTCAATGGAAGATGGGACATTGGGATGATGCCCTCGCCAGTTTCCAGCGCAGCCTGAAAAGCCACCAACAGGTCGGAGATGTGGAAGGCGAGGTGAACGTCTTATCCAACCTCGGATTGCTGATGATCGACCGGGGCGATCTGACTGACGCGGGACAAAACCTGACCAAAGCTCTCGACCAGGCGACTCAATTGAATCTGACTTACCATATTGCCATGATCCATCTTCATCTCACTAAACTCAATTACCTGACAGGTCGCCTCGACCAGGCCATGGACTTCGCTCTGAAGGGAACCGAACTTTTTGCAGGAATCCACTCGCAGGAAGTGCTGGCTGATCTAAAGGTGTATGAAGGATTGATCTGGTTGGCGCGGGGGGAGATCGCAAGTGCCCGGCAGTGTGCAGAGAAAGCCGTCCAATTGACAGACGAGGTCAACGGTGAAAACAAGGTCACAGATGATCGAGCGCGCGCCTACCGTCTGTCTGCCCGGGTAGCGATGGCTGTCAACGATTTCAAGCTGGCGAAGATGCGTTTACTCCTATCAGACGAGATATTCCAACAGACTGGTGATGAGTTGGAGCAAGCCCGAAACTGGGTGTTGAGTGCAGCGTTATCCGAAAAAATGAACGATCCCAGGGAGGCAACCAGGCTACGGGACCAGGCTCGTACGGTCTTTGAGCGGTTCGGCGCACGGGGCGACCTGGCTGAATTAACGCCAAATTGAAACAGAGACGGGAACTACCCGTCTCTGTTTCGTCTCCAAGGAGGAGGGAAATCGTTTATTTCTTCTTTTTGGGTTCGTCCACCCAGAGGGAGATAGCTGCCTTTGTCGCTGTGGATGGTTGAGCTGTTCCATTTACATAACTTTCTGCGAAGGTAGTTTTAACAAATGGAGTATTTTTCCACGGTATGCTCCCCGTCCAAGCGGTCGGACCGCCTGCCCACGTGCCATACCCGCCCGACCACAGTCCGAAGGACCCACTCCACAGACCAAATGACCCGCTCCACAGACCAAAACTACCGCTCCACAAACCAAAGCTGCCGGACCAGAGCCCGAAGCTCCCACTCCACAGACCGAAGGAACCACTCCATAAGCCGAAGCTTCCGCTCCACAGACCGAAGCTGCCGCCATTTGCTTCCTCGCCTTGCAGTTTGAACATCCCATCTGATTCATCGTAATAGGAATAGCCTTCGTAATGCTCCGAGCCATCCATGTCTGCCAGGACATCCATTCCACCGTTGGCAGAACCGGAGATGTCTGCGAAAACGGCATCCGGTGCGTTGATGCGACCGCTGCCTTGCTGCCAGACACTGTAAAGCGCATCTCCTGAATCGGGTTTGGTCCAGGGGAAGGAGGTGTACATGAGCCGGTACTTCACCTCATCCGGTGAGAGACCGCCATTGTTTGCCAACACAAGGGCTGCCACACCCGAGACGACACCAGCCGCCTGGGATGTACCAGCCATCGAAAAATATTGATTACTGATTCGATTCGCCTCATGCGATTTGGCGATCACTGTCTTCGGCAGCATCGTAGAGACCATGTGCGCCCCGGGAGCCATGACATCCGGTTTGACGAAGCCGTCCAGGGTAGGACCAGCCGCGGAAAACGGTGCGATGAAATCGTCCGACCAGTCGTTCGGAGTGTAATTATCGGTAAATGCGCCAGCCGTGATCACATACGGATTGTTACCCGGCACACCCACCGTCATGGCTTTCGAGCCAGTGTTACCGGCAGCCACGACCACCACGATCCCTTCAGACCAGGCTTTCATGATCGCCTTATTCAGCGGATCCGCCCAGTAAGGGGACTGCACATTCGCCACCAGGGACAGGTTCATCACGCGGATGTTGAATTCATCCTTGTGGCTGATCACCCAATCGATTCCCTTGATGACGGTCTTGTAGGTTCCCTTGCCATTCTTATCCAGCACACGGATGCCGACCAGGTCCACCCCGGGCGCCATACCGTTCCATTCATTATCTTCACCCATCTGGCTATTGGCAATGATCCCCGCGATGTGGGTGCCGTGACCATTTGGGTCGGTGGGGATCTTCTTCTTGTCCACCAGGTCCACCCACGCAACCACCCGGGATTTACGGTTTTCATCTATCCCGCGGATGACGCCTCGATGCAGACCGATGCCCGTATCCAGCAAGGCGACCGTCACACCTTCACCCGTCACACCCTGCGCCCAGACTTGATCGGCGCCGGTGACATCCGGATAATCCGTGGTGGGCGAGAGGGAATCCAATCCACCTTCTTCTCCCCAATCGCCATCCCCCTGCAATTGGACGTCGCTATCCGGGAAGACACTGTCTACCCCGGCTTGAACCCTCAACTGCTGTGCTTCCATCGGGGTTAGATATGCCTGGACCCCGGTGATGCTACTAAAGGTCTCGACAACAGTTCCCCCGACCAGACCAACCGCCGCGGAAACCTCATCGATGTTCTGCCCTGTGACGATATAACTTTCACCACTGGGCGTTGCGTTTACGGCGGGTGAGGCCAGAGTCAGCGCGAAGACCAGCAGTATGCCAACAGACACTGCCCGTTTCCAGAATAATCGTTTTTCGCTGTTCATAGCGGCTCTCCCATTTCTTTGCGTACATACTAAATCAGCCTGTCAGAAAACATCCTGGCAGGTGAATTCACTATAGCACCGTGAGAGCCATATAAACCTTACAGGTTACTTTCAATTAGGATAGGGTTAGGTTAAGATTTGCTTGCGGACCAATTCCGCGCTGACCCGGTAGCCGGTGCCCCCATACCCGAGCGTGGAAAAGGCTGCTGCGGTGTTTCCCCACTGCAAGCAGACCGGCAGAGGTTCACCATCCAGGTACGCTTTTAGGAAGCCGGCATCGAACACATCCCCCGCGCCGGTGGTATCGATGGCTTTGACCGGCTCCACCCCCCCATGAATGATCTCCTTGCCGTCAAAGGCATAGCTGCCATCCACCCCATTCTTCACCACTACCAACGGACATAGCTCGCCCAGCGCGCGGATGCCGTCTTCGAGCTTCTCCTGCCCGGTCAGGGTGCAGGTCTCCTTGGCATTTGGCAGGAAGATGTCCGCCTGACCGATCGCCCGCCGCACCGCTTTCTCCTGGATGGTGATGCCGGTATTGCAGTTACCATCCATCACCAGCAGCATCTTCTTCAGCTTCACCAGTGGGACAGCCGCGTCGAACTCCTTGCCATACAGCAGACCCGGAATGAAGATCGACCGGGCATTCACCTCCGCCAGCGCTCCCATTGCCGCGGGGATGGCTGGTCGCGGGTCGTAGTAGGTCAGGAAGCCACGCTCTGTTTCAAACGAAGCAGACACCGACACCCGCCGGTACGGAACAGTCGTGCCGCACCAGGTAGCGCTCATCCAACCCCTCTGCCTGGACCTGGTCGAGCACCATCCGGCTGACGGTGTCATTCCCGAAATCCGCCGCCCACGCCACCTTCACACCCAATCGATGCAGTGCCACTGCCGTGGTGAACCCTTCGCCCGGCAGCATCTCGAAACCGCTTGCCAGGGTATCCTCGCCCAGTACCGGCATATGCGGCAGCCCGGTGAAGATCACATCCAGGCTGGCATCGCCGACCATAAAGACATCAAACCGGTCAGACATGGTCACACCAACTCGGGGAAATAAGCGCCGTGCTCGCGGCTGTAGGCTTCCACCAGCGCTTTCGCCCCGGCATGATCCTGCACCAGCGGATGAATCGTGAGCGCGGTGATGGCTTTCTCCAGCGAGCGTTCCACCGCCGCGTCAATGGTCAGCTCCTCGTACGCCTTGACCGTCTGCATCAACCCCAGGCAGTGGACCGGGATCTCACCCACCGGCAGTGCGTCCACCCGGTCACGGCTGATCCTGGCGGGGATCTCGACCACCGAGGAATCCTTCATCCCGTGGACGCTGCCCCGGTTGGGGATGTTCACCACCAGCCGGCGCGGCTCGCCGCCCACCAGCGCCTCGATCAAGTTGAGCGCCAGAGTGGCGTAGCCCATCCCGCCAATATCTGCCAGCAGATCGGCTCCCTCCTGCGCGGAAAACCGCTCATTTGTAGTCACGTGTCCCATGTTACGCGCCAGCAGATACGCCCGGTAGATCCGTTCCAATCCATCCACATTCTCTTCCGCCCGGGCAGTGCGCAACGCCTGGAACAAGCCCATGTTCAGCCGCGCCACCTCTTCCCCGCGCGTCTCCGGCGCCTGTTGGAGCTCCGCCAGCGTCTGACGGGCGTGATAGTAATATCGCAAATAATAATTGGGCAGCATCCCCAGCGTGGAGACCAGGTTGACATCCACATCAAACCCCGGCAACCCACCAAGCGCCTTCAATCCATCCAGAATTCTCGGCAACAGGTCCTGGTCATCCAGCTTCAGCGAACGGACCCAGCCCAGATGGTTGAGTCCGAAATAATCGAGATACAGCAGATGCTCTTCGAGACCGGTCAGATGGGCGATGACCGTCAGCATCTCAGAGGGGCGTCGCAGATGCCTACACAGCGCTGCCAGCCCGCCACCCGGCTGACCGCCTCCGCCAGCATCCCGCTCGGATTGGCAAAGTTGATCAGCCACGCATCCGGGCAGAGCCTCTTCATCTGATCGATGTACGCAAGCAGCACCGGGATGGAACGCAGCCCCATCGCAAACCCGCCCGGACCGGTGGTCTCCTGTCCGAGATAGCCCAGCCGCAGCGCCACCCGCTCATCGATCACACGCAATTCGCTCCCCCCGACCCGAAAGGTGGTGATGACGTAGTCCGCGCCTTCCAACGCCTGTTCGGCATCGGTGGTACGGGTGATAGCGAAGCGTATACCCGGCTGATTCTCGGTCTCAGCCGTCACCGCCGCGATCAGATCCAGCCGCCTCGCCGTCCACATCCATCAGACACAGCTCGCGGATGCCCAGCGCGTCCTGCCGGCGGATGATCTCTTCCACGATCAGCGGCGTTCGTACCCCTGCTGCGCCCAAAATGGTCAGTTTCATAGCGTCTCCTGTGATGTCTCATGATGAACAAATTATACTCCGCCCCCCTCAATTCCCCCCAAATGTTTGCATCTGGGGGGAATTAAAGGGGGGCTATAATAGACTTCATGCCCGCGAGACGCTCAAATCCCAAGACCATCCGCATGGCGGTTTCCTTGCGACACAACACTACTCAGGAAGAGCAAATACTCTGGGCAAAGCTCCGCAACGACCAGATGGGCGTACCCTTCCGACGTCAGCACGCCATTGGACCTTATATCACGGATTTTTGCTGTATCAAGCATAAACTGGTGATTGAATTGGATGGCGGACACCATCTTGAACAACAGGAGTACGACGTGGAGCGAACCGCATATCTTGAGTCGTGTGGCTATCGTGTGATCCGTTTTTGGAATCAGGATATTCGAAACCACCTGGCGGATGCGCTCGCAGAAGTCGCAGCAGCTATTGCTCCCTTGCCCCCCTGCCCTGCCCCCCTAATCCTCGAAGGCATTAGTGGGGAATGAAAGGGGGGCACAACGGGAATCTGACTTTCGCGTATATCCTAATGAGGACAACACCCATGACCAAACATAAGGACGAGAAGAAACTGAAATACCCCTGGCGGAACATTCACTCAGCCATCTGGCTGTTCGGATTAGCCTACCTGTTCTTCACCGGGAACTGGTGGCCGGGCATCCTCGTCCTGGTCGCTGCCAGCATGCTCCTCGAAGGGATCATCGCGCTGGTCGTCCCGCAAGCCTACGAAGCCCCCGCTCCCACCGATGAGAAGACCCGCCCGCCCGTGGAACCCATCCCGCCGGTGTCATCCGTCACCGTCAGCCCGAATACCGTCCCTTACCGCGCGGACCTGCTGCCCTCCAACTGCCCGCGCTGCGGCGCCCCCGCCCGCGGTCACGAGGTCAAATGGACCAGCGCCCACTCCGCCGACTGCGCCTTCTGCGGCGCCAATCTGCCCATGAAGTAGCCCCCCCTTACTAAGGGGGGGTAGGGGGGATCGAATTTCACCGCAAAGAACGCAGAGAAAGCCTATTTAATAATTCATAACATCCCGTAGGGCGAGGATCATCCTCGCTCTTTTTGCATTCAGCCCCCCTGTCTGCGTAGCAGACATCCCCCCTAATGCTCAAAGGCATTAGGGGGGAATGAAAGGGGGGCCCGAGTTTAGTTATGAAATGAGATTTATTCAAAAACAAAAATCAACCCTCCCAACGATACCTTTCCTATTCATTTTACGCACGGATGGGGTCGATTTCTACCTGTCACTTGTGACAATTGTTTCAATTGTTTGGGTGTAAAGATCGTTTACTTGCCCATTGGAATACTTTAATGAAAATCATATAGAATAGGTACCATATATACAAATCTGATGTACGTGGAGATTTTCCTTTGTTCGAACAAACCTTCAAAAACATCGACGATATTCTGCAAAAGATGCGGGATGCAGTAGCGAGCTGGATTATGTGGAGCAGACTTCTTGGATTCTGTTTCTGAAATACCTGGATGATCTGGAAAGAGACCGCGAAGATGCGGCGGAGCTTTCAGGGAAGACGTATACGCCAATCATTCAACCTGAATTCCGCTGGGATAAGTGGGCAGCTCCCAAAAATGGGAACGGCAAGTTCGACCACCACAAAGCCATGACCGGCGATGACCTGATCGATTTTGTGAACATCAAATTGTTCCCCTATCTCAGAAAGTTCAGAACACAGGCGACCAGCCCGGACACCATCGAATACAAGATCGGGGAGATTTTCAGCGAGTTGAAGAACCGCATTCAGAGCGGATACAACCTGCGCGAGGTGATCAACCTGGTGGACGAGCTGCGCTTCCGTTCAAAGGTGGAGAAGCATGAGATGAGCGCGTTGTATGAAGACAAGATCAAGAACATGGGCAACGCCGGGCGCAACGGCGGGGAGTATTACACGCCGCGTCCGCTGATCAAGACCATTGTCAAGGTGGTTGCGCCGCAAATCGGTGAGACGCATCTACGATGGCGCGGTCGGGTCGGCGGGCTTTCTGTGCGAAGCGTTTGAGTACCTGAAAGCGCAACCAGGAACTTGACCACGCAAGATGTCGAGACATCCTTCAGAAGAAAACTTTTTACGGCAAGGAAAAGAAGTCGCTGGCGTATATCATCGGCATCATGAACATGATCCTGCATGGCATCGAAGCGCCGAACATCCTGCACACCAACACGCTGGCGGAGAATCTTTCCGATATTCAGGAGAAGGATCGTTATGACGTGGTGCTGGCGAACCCGCCCTTCGGCGGCAAGGAACGCGCCGAGGTGCAGCAGAACTTCCCGATCAAAACCGGCGAGACGGCGTTTTTGTTTTTACAGCACTTCATCAAGATTTTGAAGGCGGGCGGACGCGCGGGCGTGGTGATCAAGAATACCTTCCTTTCGAATACCGATAACGCGTCGGTCAGCCTGCGCAAGCTGCTGCTCGAAACCTGCAACCTGCACACGGTGCTGGACCTGCCTGGCGGGACGTTCACGGGCGCGGGCGTGAAGACGGTGGTGCTGTTCTTTGAGAAAGGCGCGCCGACCAAGAAGGTCTGGTTTTATCAATTGAATTTGGAGCGCAATCTCGGCAAGACCAATCCGTTGAATGAAAATGATCTGGCGGATTTTGTGAAACTGCAAAAGTGAAGCGGATTCGGAGAATTCGTGGACGGTGGATATTCAAGGTGTGAATAAAGATACATGGGACCTAGCGGTGAAGAACCCGAACAGAAATGACAATGAAAGTGTGCGTGAACCAGGTGAAATACTTGCTGAAATTCGTAAACTTGATGAGGAAACAAAAAAACTGCTTAACTCAATTGACGTATGGGGGTGAATTGTGAAAATTATCAAGATTATTGTTTTCTACCTAAGGAATAGGTTTGTTCTCTTTTCAGTATTTGTTGGTATCTTTATAATTAACCAATGTTTGACCTTTAAAACTCTTTTACCCAGCACCGAATCAAAAGACATTTGGTTTTATTCTGGGCTATTCATGGTTGTTTTTTCTATTCTTTTTATTGACCCCTACTTTCATCACCCAAAAATGTAATCACCAATTCCATACCGTTATTATTAATTATCATATCGATAAAAAATGATCTCCCCGTTGTTATCTTCTGGGGGGCGATTGGCTTCTTAGGTCTATTAATTATCTCTTCTAGTGTTTCGATGACATTATCGAACCATAGCTTGAGTGAAAATCATCTACAAAATCGTATCGCTTCATTTATAAAAAACATTATTGTTATCTTTGGCAGGGGCAAGGTACTCTATTCTATTGTATTCTTCTACTTCCTATTAACATATTACTCAAACCAGAACTTATATACACTCATATCAATCATAATTTGGGGAATATTTATTGTTATCAACCCAAAAGATATTCATAACAGTATCAAGATTTCTTCAGAATTGCTGAACGAAGAAAACATTGGTGAAATAATTGGTGTGGAGTCAAAAAAAGTTTACGTTGCTAGACTATGTAGGGATAAACAAAACACCAGTAAGTTCGATTTAGTCAAATTCAGGTATTCCCTCCAAACTGAAGGAAATGACTTTTTCTATGGTGTTGTTCTGGATGTGAATTTCCTAAGCACCGAAAAATGGATCAAGGTTTTACAGATCGGTGAGCCACAAGTGAGTGACATTCATTTAATAAATAACCTCGTTTATAAAATATCCGACAAAGATGAATTAGAAAACGTTGAAAAATATATTAAGAGTAGTAGATTGGTTGGTGTGGTTGATAAAGGGTCTGATATTGGAAAAATATATTTTGAATATTCGAAAAAAGTAGATGATCTGGAAGAAGGGGACCTGCTTGAATTGAATTATTGCGGGAGAAGAATATTCTACCAATGTACAAATGGTGTCACCGATAAAGAGAGGTTGGAAGAAATTAATGAAAACGGAATCATTAGGGGTGAGGCGATTGAACTTGGTGAATGGCAGGAAGAAAGTTGTTTATTTACTAAGTATGGTTGGGTACCACCAATTAATACAGATATATATAAAGCAGATACATCAAACATCCATTTGCCATCGTTCAGTTATCCAAATTATTCAATCGGTGTCATACCAGGTACGAATTTGCCTTTGATTATGAACTTACATGACGCCATTAGCCACCATTTGGCTCTACTTGGAGTAACTGGATCAGGTAAGACATTTTTTGCACATTTGTTAATTAAAGAATTGATTCAAGACACAAAAGTAATTTGTGTTGATTTATCTGGTGAGTGGTCTGAAAAACTCCACGATTTAAAACCTACTGAGCTTATACCGCCAGATGGTATATTGAAGGTTGAAGAGCTTATCGCAAAAAAAGACGCTGAAACAAAGGCTAAAAAAGCTTCGGAAATTTTGACGTTAAAGAAGCAAATACAAGAAAGATTAATCGTACATGTTACGGATTTTATAAATTCGGATGACAACTTAGCTATTCTTGAATTACCAGATATATCAAACACAACTTACATTCTTGAGTTTACTCAACTATTCTTAGAAGGTGTACTTAATTTCGCGAAGAATAACCCTGGACAACGAATTTGCCTTGTCCTAGAAGAAGCCCATACGCTGATTCCCAAATCATCATTCTTAGGTGAACTTGGCGAGTATTCAAGTAATAAAGGATTAGTAAGCAAGATGGGGCAAATAGCTCTACAAGGCAGAAAATTTGGAGTGGGTCTAATGATCATCGCGCAGAGAACAGCAATAGTATCCAAGACTGTGTTGACGCAATGCAATACAGTTGTCAGTTTTCAAGCATTCGATGAGACAAGTATTAACTTTCTTAAAAATTACTTTGGTTCAGAAATGATAAAAGTAATGCCAAATCTCAAGCCATACCATGCAATCGTGACTGGTAAAGCGATAAAATCAAATATCCCCATAATTGTTGATTTGACACGATAATATGAAAAAAGCATCTGTATTCTCTACTATCGGTCAGGCTTGCCAAGTAATTGCGGGGCAATCTCCCGAAGGGAAATTTTATAATTCTACTGGACAGGGGTTACCTTTTTATCAAGGCAAAAAAGAATTTCGAGAGAAATTCATTGGTGTGCCAACCGTTTGGACAACACATATAACCAAGGAAGCTTTCTCTGGTGACATTCTTATGTCAGTTCGAGCTCCAGTGGGGCCCGTGAATTTTTCTAATGACCATATCTGCATAGGCCGTGGTTTGGCTGCAATCAGACCATATGACATTCTTGATAAAGACTATTTGTATTATTACCTAACAATGATTCAATCCGAAATTCAAGGAAGTGCAGGGGCAGTTTTCCCTCAATCAGCAAATCACAAATTGAACAAATTCAAATTCCTCTCCCCCCCCCTGGACGAACAAAAGCGGATTATCGCTATCCTCGACCAGGCATTTGCCGCCATCGACAAAGCCCGCAGAACACGAACGCAACATCCACAACACGAGGGAGTTATTAGAATGGTTCCCTGGAGAGTATCTTCACCATCCCGGCGAAGGGTGGGAAGAAAAGAAATTAGGCGATATAGCCACAATTAAATATGGGTATACAGATAAGGCATCCGTGACCCATTGGACCAAAATTTCTACGCATTACTGACATTCCAGGAGAATAAAGTAAACTGGGATTATGTCCCGTATTGTCGAATTAGTGACAGTGACATTGTTAAGTCTGCCTAAAGATGGTGATATTGTTTTTGCACGTACAGGGGCTACTACAGGGAAGAGCTATCTACTGAAAGATCCACCTTTATCGGTTTTTGCGTCCTACTTAATAAGGTTACAGGTTATTGACAAAATTAACCATTTCCCGACGTTTATTTCGTTATATTTCCAAACAAAAGGATATTGGGATCGGATTAAGGTAGGTATTTCAGGTAGCACACAAGGTGGATTTAATGCGTCCAAACTATCCGAATTAGTAATTGCAACTCCATCAATCAAATTACAACATGAGATAGTTGATAAAGCGCTCAAATTGCTAACAGATATTAATAAACTTGAAGAATTGTACAAAATTAAGTTGGAAAAGTTAGATGAACTAAATCATTCAATACTACAGGCTGCATTTAGCGGCAACCTAATAAAATAGTTATTATCAATTGGTTGGCTTAATAGGTACAAGCATCTCATTATGTTAAATTTATTGATGATATGTTGCAATAATACTAAAACACTGATATATTGGGTAGCATATGTCATTTGATCCAACATATCCGCACGCCCTGGCTCCACTACCGCCTAATGGCATTTCTAATGTCTTGTTTATGGATTCATTACTCAAGGCACGAGTTGCATTGGCTGAATTAAAAGGCGCGTGTGGTGAGCTCGCCAATCCCCTGCTATTGTCAGCTCCTTTTGTAATACGAGAGATCTGTAGCAAGCTCTAATATCGAAAACGTTAATTAACATTCAGTTGAAGCTTTTACAATGGCAATTATTTCCAGTTGCTGAACAGAGGAAACCTGACAAGGAAGTATTGCGTTACCGTGAAGCGATGTTTTGGGGCTGGGAACAACTTTAACAAACTTCCAATATCAAGCCGGCTAATTACTGGTATACAACATATTCTTGAACCGGAAGATACCGGAACATTTCGCAGGGAACAAAATGCAATCGCTAGCCAGGTAACACGTGAGATCTTGTATACCCCACCTCCAGCGAATGAGGTTGAGCCCCTCATCAGCAATTGGAACAATTTGTGAATTCAACGGATGAGCAATTTAACCCCTTAATTCGAGCAATTATTGCTCATTATCAGTTTGAAGCAATTCACCCATTTCACGATGGAAATGGTAAAATTGGTCGAATTCTCATGATTCTCCAATTGATTCAATCGGACCTTTTGGAATTTCCGGTACTCTACATCAGTAATTTTATTAATAGCTTTCGGAATGATTATTATTTAAAACTCCGGGAAGTGAAGTCAGCGGAAAAATGGTTTGAATATATTAACTTTATGCTGACCGGTTTTCGGATCCAATCACTCGAAACCAGATTAACTCTGGCGAAGATGAACTCTCTATTTCAGGAAATAAAGCAAAAAGTAAAAAAAGAGAACAATAAAATTTATAGTGTTGACCTAATAGAAGCATTGTTTACTTTTCCGGTCATAACCCCTACATCGCTTGCTGAAAAAATCAATATTCATTACACGACAGCAAGCAAATACTTAATGCAATTGGTTAAGTTGGGGATATTACGAGACGCAAAAGTTGGTAAGCATCATTTTTTTGTCAATTTTCAACTTGTAGATTTATTAAGTTAAGGAAAAACAATGAACGAAAGCAGAAACCAGGGCGGAATTGATTGATCCATTGTTGAAACAATGCGGATGGGGAGTGGTACCCGAATCCAAAATTCACCGCGAATTCAAGTTATCACCCGGCAAGATCCAGATCGGCGGCGAGCGAGCTAAACCTCTTACTGCCGATTATGTGCTTGCATACCGAGGGCGCAAGCTGGCTGCCCTGGAAGCCAAGAGTAATGAAAAAGAAGTGGGCGAAGGCGTGGCCCAGGCAAAAGATTACGCGTTAAACTGCACCTCGATTACACCTTGCCAGCAACGGCACAGAAATTTATCAGATCTGCATGAAGGATGGCAGGGAGGGATTGGTCCCATCTTCCCCACCCCGGAAGAGCTTTGGGGGATGGTCTTCAATGCAAGGAACGACTGGCGAGAAAAGTTTGACCTGGTACCCTTTGAAGATGTAGGCGGTTCCAAGGAACTACGATACTACCAGGAGGTAGCGGTAACAAAAGCCATGGCTGCCATCGCCGATGAAAAACAGCGCATCCTGCTTACACTTGCAACAGGAACGGGAAAGACATTCATCGCATTTCAAATTGCCTGGAAATTGTTCCAGACCCGTTGGAATCTGAAACGAGACGGCTCTCGTCGACCTCGGGTATTATTTTTGGCTGATCGAAACATACTGGCCGACCAGGCCTTTAATGCCTTTTCAGCATTCCCTGAAGATGCACTGGTACGCATCCACCCCAAGGATATTCGCAAAAGGCAGGGTGCCAACCAATGGCAGTATTTTCTTTACTATCTTTCAGACCTTTATGTCGGGTCCGGAAAATAAACCCTATTTTGGCGATTATCCGCCGGATTATTTTGATTTCATCATCATTGATGAATGTCACCGTGGTGGCGCGAATGATGAAAGCAACTGGCGGGACATCTTGGAATATTTCTCTCCTGCCGTTCAGCTTGGTTTGACTGCCACTCCCACGGAGGAAAACGCTGATACATACCGCTACTTTGGTGAACCAGTCTATATCTACTCGCTAAAAGAAGGCATCAACGATGGTTTTCTAACACCATTCAAAGTCAAGCGCATCCAAACCACCCTCGATGAATATATCTACACTTCCGATGATACGGTTGTGGAAGGCGAAATCGAAGAAGGGGATGTACCAAGAAGCCGATTTCAACAGCATCATCGAGATCAAAGCCCGAGAGGACAAGCGAGTAAATTTCCTATGCAAGAGATTGACCAGAACGAGAAAGCCTTGGTGTTTTGTGCCACTCAAGATCATGCAGCGGCGGTCCGGGATCTGATTAACCAAAAGAAAAAGAGTACAGATCCTATTACTGTGTGCGGGTGACTGCCAATGATGGCGCGATGGGAGAACAGTACCTGCGTGAATTTCAGGATAACGAAAAAATTATTCCGACGATACTAACCACATCGCAAAAACTTTCTACCGGGGTCGATGCCCGAAATATCCGAAATATTGTGCTAATGCGTCCCATAAACCATGATTGAGTTTAAGCAGATCATCGGGCGCGGCACTCGTCTATTTGATGGCAAGGACTACTTCACCATTTATGATTTTGTGGGTGCTTACCATCATTTTCTTGATCCGGAGTGGGATGGTGAACCACTGGAACCAGAGCGACGGAAGAGAATCCAGGATAGCGAACCTTCCGAAACAGCAAATGCTACTGATGAGGAAAAACAAGAAAAAAATAAAAAGCAGATAGTCAAAATCAAGTTAAGGGATGGCAAAGAACGGCAAATTCAACACATGGTCGCCACCTCTTTCTGGGATGCTGACGGTAAACCGATCTCGGTAGAAGAATTCTTACAAACGATGTGGGGTAAATTACCGGATTTCTTCAAAAATGAAGAGGAACTACGACGAATATGGTCCGATCCCTCTACACGCGAAACCTTACTTGAAAATGTCAGATGCAGGCTACGGCAGGCGAATTGGAGATGGTGCAAAAACTAATCAATGCCGAAAATAGCGATCTGTTTGATGTGCTGGAATACATCTTGATGCAATTTCGCCCATCAGCCGGGAATTACGGGTTGCCAGAGTTTCAATCGCAAATATTCACTCCTCTTGAACCGCATCAGCGCGAGTTTCTGGAATTTGTCCTGGCGAAGTATATTGAGACTGGGGTCGGTGAATTGGCACAGGAGAAGCTACCAGATTTATTGGTTTTGAAATATCAGGCGATTGAAGATGCCAGGGTGCGGCTGGGAGATCTTCTTGTCGATCCGCAGTTTGTTTGTGAATTTTCAGCAGCATTTGTATGCTGGAACCACAGGGTAAGGTGGGAAGATGGAAGAAAATATTGATCAATTAGAAAAACTACTTGCCGAAAAAATTAGTAATATCTATCGTCAGCTCAGACTGAAGGGTTAATTAACCTTTAATGAATCCCAAATTCATGCAGATAGTACTCAGCATATTGGAGCTGGGACACTTATTCATTACAAAGGGAAGAAAGGGATTCTAACCGCGAGACATTGTATAGATGAATTACAAGATGAAAGCAGGCTAGGTTTAGTAATCAGTAAAACACCAAGTACATTTAATATCGCACAACCAAAAGCGAGGGTTGTAACTATTCCGCCTTCAGAGACTTCACTAGATCTAGTTGATCTAGCATTTATCCAATTACTACCTATTGAGGTTGCAGCAATTAAGTGCAAATCTTGAATATTAACTTCGAAAAATGGCGTCTCAGAGTTCAATCTAACCCACTACCTAGCAATGAATCGGGTTGGGCGCTTTGTGGCACACCAGCTGAAAAAACGTATGATATTGGAGGCAATGAAGTATATAAAACAATTAGAACTTTCGAAAACTATTGCCTAATTATAGATCCTCCACGACATGAAACAGATATTAACATGCTAATGATTTTTGGTATTGTTCGATTGATTATTCCAAACCCACTTCTCCTCCAAGATCATTTGGAGGTATGAGCGGTGGAGGTCTATGGAACATTGTACAAAACCCAGATAACGAGTTTAGTTATTATCTTATTGGTGTGATCTATTATCAGTCAGCTTTAATTGATAATAAGCGTACAATTTCTTGTTACGGTTCGCGATCGATTGAGACCTTACTGAACCGATCTAAGGTTAAATAGTTGATTGGTTTATGAATATTTCATATTGACAGCAATATTGATAATAAATGATTAATTTAGCTATCCAAGCCGAAACGGGCTTTAGGTTATATAATCGATTAGTAATGCTGTGCTTAGGGAGGAAATACAACGATGATATATCGTAGTTTATCAGCATAGTTATCGGAGCCCGTTTGATTTACATGCAACTCAAGAGAGAAATAAGGGTAATCCCTATGTTGAAAAATATCTTCGCGAATCTAATCCAGAATCTCTATTTAGATTGGGCTGATGATCCTGGGTTTTTCCGTGCACGGGAAATTTTGGGTGATATCCCAAACAGGCCAGTTGGGGAGTTTGCCGAAGAGATGTTCGAAAGCAATTAAAGCCAGTACCGATCTGGTCATTTTCTTTTGCGGAAAGCAAAACCTGATTGAACGGAAAGAATGGAATTTATCACTTCGTCGGTTATGGGACAGTCAAGGGTTGTTTATCCCGGGAAGAAATATGGCAGAACGAGAAGTACAACCCATACCGTAATTTTTTCAATATCCTTGCCAAGCCGGAAAATGGAAAGTTAGTCCAACATGAGATTATTGGTGAGGGGCACGATGATTGGGAAAATCGCCTTACAGCACCTTATATTATTTTTGATCGAAACCCCAAAATGACTAATTTTAATATTGCGACTCCCTTATTTGTCGCCCAGAAAAAACCTGATGAATTAACGGAAACATGGCTTGATAAGCCAGAAGTAAATCGACTCAAAGATTTATTGTTTACACAATTTGGGATTACTTGCCATTTGCGAACAACCAATCTCCAACGGGCACATCGGCAAATAGCGATTCATAAAGCATTACCAAAAGAAAGAACTGAAATTCTTCTCCCCAAACTTCGTGAACAACTATTAATCTTCGTGGAAAATTCTATCTAATCAATCAATAGGGTTTTTCTGCGTCATCGCGGAGGATGCGTTCCTACTCTTTGTATGGTCTGCATTCTCCTGCGTTTGTGTTCTCCGTGGTAAATATCCTATTTTCCCACCCAAACAATAAAAACAATGTCACAAGTGACAGGTTGAAGTCACGTAGCTCCCTTCTTATAATAAGTGTATAGCACAAACATTCTAGGATAATTGAAAAATTTTCTGAATAAATCTCATTTCATAACAAAACTATGGACAAAATCACCTACCTCTCAGACCGGCAATGGAAAATCGTATCCGCCTTCTTACCCAGCCGCAAGGGTGTCACCGGGCGTCCGCCCCTTGGCGACCGGCGGGTGATGGAGGGCATTCTACACGTGATCATCAACCGCATCGCCTGGATGGAGCTTCCGCTCGGGGTGTATCCCGCCTTCACGACCTGTTTTCGCAGGTACACATCCTGGGTCAAGACGGGTGTGTGGGAAGACATGATGGGCGCGCTGTATCAGGATTTGAAAACCCGCAAGGGGGTGGATCTGTGGCGGATCTATGTCCACGGGCAGCTGCTGGTGAAAAAGTCGCCCAAGGAATACGAGGTCGTCTATCCGCCTACTGTGTTTGGTTGTTTCGAGGATATGGTCGTCACGATCCTGTTTCTGTTGAATATGATGGCTCTGCAGGAAGACGATTCGCGCCGGAAGGTGAAGGCATGAGCCCCGCCCTACCCTCCCCAAATACTCGAAGATATTTGGGGAGGAAGCCTGAGGCGAAGCCGATGGCAGGTGGGGCTAGTGCTGCTATGATTAATGCATGCCGTCTCTCGCTCAGAACCAAAAATCAAGCACAAAGCAGTTTCCCTTCGCCACAACACCACCCCATCGGAGCGAAAACTCTGGGCAGCCGTGCGTGGAGATCAACTGGGAGTGAGCTTCCGCAGGCAGCACGCCATTGGACCGTACCGGAGTATGTCATCCTGATCCGCCGAAGGCGGGAAGGATCTCTACTGAACTCAATACACAAACGACATCGGTAGAAATTCTCAGAATGACCGCGAACTATAATCAAGCGCAAGCTGGTGATCGAGTTGGATGGTGGTCATCATCTCGACCAGGTGGAATATGACACCCGTCGGACGGCGTATCTCGCCTCTCGTGGGTATAGGGTGATCCGGTTTTGGAATCGGGATGTGGAGAAGAATCTCTCCGGGGTGGTTGAGCAGATTATTGTGGCTCTTGAAGGTTCCCCCCTTTAATTCCCCCCAATTACTCGAAGATAATTGGGGGGATGCCCACTTTGTGGGTAGGGGGGCTAGGCTAACTCTTTCAATACCCCCAGCAATTCATCCTTCCACTGCTCATTGTCAGGATCAAACAACAGCCAGTACGCATTCTTCCCTGCCCGGGCAGACGGGCTGACAAACTTCAGCGTTCGTTGCGTAACCCCCTCCGGCAGGGGCGGATAGCGCAGCACGATCTGCCCGCTCTCCAGGCTGACCGACGCCAGGTGCGCCATCTCAGCCAGGGTCTTCACCTTGATCTGATACAGCAGGTTCAAGACGGGCTCAGGCAGCGCTCCAAACCGGTCGGCAAATTCAGCAGCCAGCTCGTCCACCCCAGACAGATCTTCCACGTTCGCCATGCGCCGGTAGAGCTTCAACCTCATCCCCATATCGGGCACATAGCTCTCGGGGATCTCGACATTCAGCGGCAGATCCACCTGCACCGGCAGGCTGATCTCCTTCTCGAGCAGGGGGGCGGGACCTTGCGCTTCGGGCAGTCCGCGCAGGCGGCGCTGCTGATTGACGGCGGATGCGAGCAGCCGGGTGTATAGATGAAAGCCGACCGTGGCGATATAGCCCGATTGGCGGCTGCCGAGCAGTTCGCCCGCGCCGCGCATTTCGAGGTCGCGCATGGCGATGGAGTAACCCGCGCCCAGTTGGGTGTTCTCGGCGATCACTTCCAGCCGTTCCTGCCCGTCGATGGTGGGCGCGCGATGTTTATGGCGGAAGAAGTAGGCGTAGGCGCGCTGGGCGCCGCGTCCGACCCGTCCGCGCAATTGGTAGAGCTGCGCCAGGCCAAAGGTATCGGCCCGGTCGACGATCAGCGTGTTGGCGTTGGGGATATCCAGCCCGGATTCGATGATGGAGGTGCACAGCAGAATGTCGATCTCGCCGGCGGTGAACTGGTGCATCACGGTGGAAAGCTGTCCCTCATCCATCTGTCCGTGACCGATGCCGATCCGCGCCTCAGGGACGAGTTTGCGCAGGTGCATCGCCATCGCCGGGATGGTCTGCACCCGGTTATGGACGAAGAAGACCTGTCCGCCGCGTTCCAATTCGCGCATGATGGCCTGTCGCACCAGCCTGGGCGAGTAGGGTCCGACGTGGGTGATGACGGGCAGCCGCTCCTCGGGCGGGGTGTTGATGGTGGAGATGTCGCGCACGCCGGTCAGAGCCATGTAGAGCGTGCGCGGGATGGGCGTGGCGGTCAGGGTGAGCACGTCCACTTCGGTGCGCAGCTTCTTGAGATGTTCCTTGTGGGTCACCCCAAAGCGCTGTTCCTCGTCGATGATCACCAGCCCGAGGTCTTTGAAGCCCACATCCTGGCTGATGAGGCGGTGGGTGCCGATGACGATGTCGATCGCGCCGGTGCCCAGCTTGCGGATGATCTCGTCCTGTTCGCGGGGGGAGCGGAAGCGTGAAAGCATCTCGACGGTGGCGGGGAATGGCTGCAGCCGCTGCCGGAAGGTCTCATAATGCTGCTGCGCCAGCACGGTGGTCGGGACGAGCACGGCCACCTGCTTGCCGTCCATCACCGCCTTGAAGGCAGCCCGCAGCGCCACCTCGGTCTTGCCGTAGCCCACATCGCCGCACAACAGGCGGTCCATCGGGCGGGTGCTTTCCATGTCGCGTTTCACCGCCTGGATGGCGCTCATCTGGTCGGGGGTTTCCACATACGGGAAGCTGCCTTCCAGTTCCATCTGCCAGGAGGTGTCGGGTGAGAAGGCGTATCCCTGCGCGATCTGACGTTCGGCGTACAGATCCAGCAGGTCGGCGGCGATATCCTGTACCGCGTTGCGAACCTTGCTCTTGGTGTTGGTCCACTCGGGGCTGCCCAGCCGGGAGAGACCCGGGCGCTGGTTATCGGGTCCGATGTAGCGGGTCAGCCGGTCTGCCTGGGGGATGGGGACATAAAGCTGGTCGCCGCCCTCATATTCCAGCGCCAGGAACTCCCGCACGATTCCCTCCAGGGTCTTGCGCACCAACCCCTGAAAGATACCGATCCCGTGATCCATGTGGACAACGGTGTCGCCGATCTGGAAGTCGCCGTATTGGGCTTCGGGCGCTTCCACGGTCTGGATCTGCTTGCGGCGCGGCTGAGGTTTCTCCCAGCCGAAGATCTCACTATCGGTGTAGAGGATGCCCGGTCTGCCGTCCGCGCGGGTCAGGATGAACCCGGAGAGCAGGCTGCCCTCGCTGAATTCGGGTGGATGGATGACGCTCTCCACCAGGTGGATACGGTCGCGCCAGAGCTCTTCCAGGCGTGGGCGCTGGCGGGTGATGATCCGCTGCTGAAAGCCCTTGGACGCGCTGTCGTAGAGTGAATCGATGAACGTGTCCAACCGCCCGGCGAAACGCTGGTTGGATTGGAATGCGTCTGCCAGGGGAGTAGTCTCGCCCGAGGTGCTGAATCCCAGGTCGATGGTGGTCGTGCGGGTCAGCGAGTCCTGGATCTCAGACCAGGTGAGGAACGGCACCGGGTAATCGGAGGGCAGACTGCCATCCCAGACCGCTTCATTGCGGGTGCTCACTGCTTCCTCTTCGAACGTATTTACCGCGCTCTCCAGTTTGGACGAATCATCCAGAATAACGAGCGTGCCTTTGGGGAGGTAATCGAGCAGGGAGGTGGGGTAGGCGTGCAGGAAAGGCAAGTGGAACTCGGTGTAGGGATGTCCTTGCATCTCATCGGGCGGGTTCTCCGGTTGGAGGAACTCTCGCGCCGGCGCCAACAACATCTTCTCCAGGGGGAGAATGGCGCGCTGGCTGGCCGGGTCAAACTGTTTGAGGGTGTCGATCTCATCGCCGAAATAGTCCAGCCGGATGGGGGAATCATCCGTCATTGGCCAGATGTCGAGGATGCCGCCCCGGCGGGCGAATTGTCCCGGCTCGGAGACGATCTCGGCCGGTTCGTAGCCCAGGATCACCAGTTGCTGCAAAAGCTTCTTCTGGGGGATGGTCATTCCGCGGGAGACGCGTAAGATCGCCTTGAGGAAGTCACGGCGAGGGAGGGTGCGGGTCATCACGGCTTTCGCTGAGGCGATGATCAGCGGGTGGGCAGATGGAGTGACACCGGGCAGGTGATACTCCGCAAGCGCAGATAACGTCTGGAGCCGGTCGCGGCGGGTCTGCATACCCCAGGGTGTCGGTTCATAAAAAAGGGAGGTCGGCTCAGAGAAGATCAGCCGTTTGTGGGAAGGCTGCCAAAACCCCGCTTCATCGTAATAAGTGGTTACCCGGTCGAGTCGTTCGGTGATGACCAGGACAGGTGCGGGTGTATCTTCGGCAAGCGCAGCCATCAGCAGCGGTCGGGCGGAGCGTAGCAATCCGAGTGGTTGGGTCGGCTGTCCGGCGCGGATCTGTTGCAGGTAAGTTTGGTAGGCAGGCAGGGAAAGTAGATCAGTCAGCATTCTCTACACTTCTCCGAGGACGTCTCCGTTGTAGGTGTTCATAGCCTTGTCCAACCCCTCGCGGACGAACAGGCGGGCGGCTTCAGCGGCATCGGCGATGACTCGTTCCATCACCGGCTGCTCATCTTTGGGAAAGTCGTGCAGCACGTAATCGGCGGCTTCCATGCGTCCGGGTGGTCGTCCCACCCCGATCCGGGCACGGGCGAAAGCCTGTGTGCCGAGCTTCTCGATGATGGATGCCAACCCCCTCTGTCCGGCGGATCCACCCCCGGGGCGGATTCGGATCGTACCGACCGGCAGATCGATATCGTCGTGGAAGATCAACATCTGCTCGAGCGGGACACGGTAGAACCGGAGAAGGGATGAGACCGACTGTCCGGAAAGGTTCATGTAGGTCTGCGGCTTCGCCAGTATGAGCTTCTTTTCCTCGAACGGTATGAGACCAAAGATGGCTTTGCTTTGCACCTTGGTCAACCTAAGTCCGAGGTCCGCGGCTAGTTTGTCGATCACCATAAAGCCGATATTATGACGGGTATGACGGAACTCACGACCAGGATTACCGAGTCCGATGAGCAAATAGTAGGGAGAGGTTTGGTCAGGAAGCATCATGTTACAGATTACTCTTCTTATTACGAAATAGAAATGCGAGACTAAAGGAGATGATCAAGCCTATCAGGATGGATGCAACCAGATTGATCTGAAGCTTCTGGCTGGTGATAGCTGCCGGATTGGGTGGAAGCGCTTTGGATGGTGCACCCACCGGTAAGAAACTCACCAATGTAGGCGTCGGCTGGCTGGTTGTCATACCTGTCAATGCCGAGGGGGTGGAGGTCTCCATGATGGAGTAATTACGCACCCTCACCCCGGAAACCAGATGATCGCTGGTTTGCCCGTCGCTCAGATATACCCGCAGCCGCAGGGTGTAGTTGCCGTCGGATATGGCGGTGGTGTCCCACACGCCCAGGCTGCCATCTTCGGACGGCTTCTCTGCTGTTGAAATAGGCTGCCATCCCGCCGATTCCTGCCCGGTGTAAGCGAAATCCAGGTCGTATCGGACGGCGTTTGTGGCTTTAATGTACCCGGTGATTATGATCCGCCCTTTGACTCCTTCGCCATCCGTTGGGGATAGGATTGCAACATCTCCCTGGGCATGGACAAAGCTGGAGGGGAAAAGTATACATACCAGGACGAATAAGAGAAATTTCGATTTCATTGCAATCTGTTAGTTTACCCTAGAGGAGAATAGAATGCAAATTCTCACAATTTGAGAAATTACTCATCATAGTTACTTCCAAATGGGGATAAACTGTTATAATTCGGGAAAATACTCAAAAGTTGAATAGTATACTAAAGAATATGTCCCGAAACTCGCAACCATTGTCTGGTGAATACATACTGCTTGGGGTATTACTTCAAAAACCCATGCATGGATATGACCTGTATAAATACCTGAATACCGATCCGGTGCTCAACCAGATCTGGACGGTTAAGCAGAGCATGATGTACGCGATGCTTGAAAAGCTGGAAACCCTTGGTTTGGTGGAATCGAGAATTGTTGATTCTGGAACATTACCATTAAAACGTGAATATCACGTCAGTGCGCAGGGGGAAAATGCTTTCTCTGAATGGACAACCACGCCAGTCGAACGTCCGCGTGAGATCAGGGTGGAGTTCCTTGCCAAACTTAGCTTCCTTCTTCGTTCTGATAGGAGTCAGGCGCGAACTTTACTTGAGAGGCAACGGGAAGTCTGTACACAATGGCTGGAGATCCACCAGCAGCACAGCGCCGAATCCGATGACGATCCCACCCTCAAGATAATCCTGGATTACAAACAATCCCAAATGGAATCGATCCTGAACTGGACTGAATTTTGTTTACAAGGTCTATCTATATGAGATGGCGACCCAACAGGAGAGAAGTCCGAAGGTTAGGCTGGCAGGCGCTTTCAATTCCCTTCATCTTATTTCTTACGATCCCTATCGTTCAATTATTTTTCAACATCACACCGGCAAATTTGCTGGCGAGTGTCCGGTCCGAACAGGTGATCAACGCAATTCAGTTAAGCTTGAGTACCAGTCTTGTCACTGTGGCAGCGACCATCGTATTCGGAACACCGGTTGCTTATCTATTGCATCATCGAAAACTACGGCTGGCGAAATTTGTAGACACTCTTGTCGATTTGCCAACGGTTCTACCGCCGGCAGTCGCCGGTTTGGCTTTGCTGTTGGCGTTCGGACGGTCAGGTCTGGTAGGGAGCTGGCTCAATCTATTCGGAATCACAATTCCATTTACGACTGCCGCAGTCATCATGGCGCAGATGTTCATCGCCGCTCCATACTACATAAAATCAACCACACTCGGTTTTTCCAATGTCGGCTGCGAAATAAAAAGAGCGGCTGCCCTGGATGGAGCAAGTCGCTGGCAGGTATTCCGGTACATCATGGTCCCAATGTCATGGGCAGCCATCATCAATGGCTGCGTGATGACCTGGGCGAGGGCGTTGGGTGAATTCGGTGCGACCATCCTGTTCGCAGGTAATTTCGAAGGTCGGACACAAACCATGCCGCTGGCTATTTATCTTGGTTTTGAGGTGAATATTCAATCAGCCATTGTTATGAGCGTTATCTTAATTCTTGTCTCCATCCTGGTTCTTCTATTTGCCAAACGTTTTCTGGTCAACCATGAGCTGACAGAAGACGATGACACCGAGTATTGATCCGTATTGCATTATCCTGATAACTTAAAGTAAGAAATTACTGATTATTTGCTGATAAATGCATTCTTGACCAGGGCTGATTCAAAGTAATTTCCGGTTTGACCTGAGGTTGCATACTGATAGACTGCGGCTGTATAAATCCCATTCAAACTGGCTTTGAACAAACCAGACAATATCAGAGCTGTAATGAAAACAAACAGGAGAATTGCAGCTACTGCCCATAGCTCGTTGATTGCGCAAAGGATGAGAAGGGGAACAAAAATAACCAGGAGAACTATATCTACGATGGTGAAGATCGCCCCCACCCCCAAGTTTCCAGTGATCTGCTCGCCCCAGGTCTGACGCAAAAGTTGGACACTTCGTTTGATCGCAGCGATGGGTCCGACTCCTTCGAGAGCTAATACTGGAACAACCAGGTAGGTTGCAACTGTCCAGGCGAAGCCCAACAAGGAGATAACCATCCGCCCGAGACCTTTGCTCTTATTCGATAAGATATTTAAGATCACGCCAACAGTCGCCGCGATTACCGCATATCCCAGAATGGAGCCGAAACGGCTGAAAGCGATCCGTAATCCGTCTTTAATTGTGGGATCACCACCGTTGAGCCGAATGGATGCCGCCCCAACCAGGGCAGTATTACACATGAAAACGACAGAATACTGAAGGACATAGAAAAGAAACATGACCACATATGTGAACGGCTGAATTTTGTTCAGGAATATCGTATCCAGACCGGATGCGAATATCCACGGCAGAATAAACGATAATGTGATCAGAATCGTTCCAATTGCCGAAAGTATGGGAAAGATCAATAATTCCTTATCGGATAATAAAACTTTTAGACTCGTTTTGAACAAATACCAACTGTTCTTAATTTTCTCTATCACCTTGTACCTCCAAAATATATTTCGTTCCATTTCATATACGATTATCCTTCAAAAAAGGGTGCAAAAGCAACAGGGTGAATTTGCAGGCTGAAATGGATCAGGATACAATAGGAGAATCACTTCAAGGGACCACAGGAAATGATCCATGACTGATAGCACACCTGAAACACCCACCATGAACTGGCTGGATCAGCCAATCCAGAAATGGTTAAAGACCTTCGATCTCGAAAAACTAATTTTTACCATCATCCTTATTCTGGCTGTTTTTTCCCGTTTTTATATGTTAGGGGAAAGAGTAATGAGCCATGATGAAGTCAACCACGTCAGACCATCCTGGGAGCTATTTCAGGGGCAAGGATATCGGCATGACCCGGTCACGCATGGTCCAATGCAATTTCATCTGGTTTCTCTAAGCTATACACTATTTGGTGATAACGACTTTACTTCTCGAATACCATCGGCGTTATTTTCGGTAGCCACTATTTGGATGGTCTGGAAATACCGGAGGTACCTGGGACGAGTCGGAGCGATATTATCTGCCGTGATGATGCTTATTTCCCCATATATGCTTTTTTACGGCAGATATACCCGCAATGAATCATTTGTAGCCTTATTTGGCGTAGTAACCCTATACCTGATCTTAAGATATCTTGAAGAACCACGGTCCATCTATCTATATGGGCTTGCAGCCGTTTTTTCACTGCAATTCATCACCAAGGAAACATCATTCATTTATTCAGCTCAAACATTGCTTTTCCTGGGTATCCTTTTTATCAAAAGGATCCAGGCAATGGAATGGAGAGATCCAACAAAAAAACGAACCTATTTGATTGGCATTATCATGGGGTTGTTTTTTGCCGTATGCGCCATCGGGATCAGTATATTCATCGGTGAGATGGCTGCCCAAACAGCGGTATCTGTTGGCGAAATTCAAGGTGAAGGACTCATTCCGTCACAAGCTGCCAGCGCGGTTCCGGGACCAATAAAAATAGTACCGATCATCTTTGCTGGTTTTTCGCTGGCAGGTCTTGTAATAGCTATCATTTATCTCCTCCTTGGGGTAGGACTTTCCAGAATTAGGGAAGAGCGAAGTTTTGATCTGTTGATCCTGGTCGGATCTTTAGTCTTGCCTCAATTAACTGCATTTCCGGTCAAGATGCTGGGCTGGAATCCTCTCGATTACTCCGATGTTGGGATGTTGAGGACCGGGATTATATTGGCGATCATCCTTGCGGTCTCTGCCCTGATCGGTTTATGGTGGAATTGGAATATCTGGTGGAAAGCTGCCGTTCTTTTTTATGCTATCTATGTTTTCTTCTACACCACCATTTTTACGAATGGGCAGGGTTTTTTTACAGGTATCATCGGATCGCTCGGATATTGGTTGGAACAACAGGGAGTAAATCGGGGAAGTCAACCCTGGTATTTCTATTCGGGGATTCAAATCCCAATATATGAATTTCTCCCTGCGATTGGGACGATTCTTGGCAATAATATTCGGTTTGGTTCATTGGCTCAAACCAAATCACGAAAGTGTCCAAAGCACCTATGCTTTAGGCGAAGATTTTCCTGGTGATAATAAACCATTAACCATCAGTGAGCACCTGCCGGTGTGGTTACTCATCTTCTGGTCAATCTCTTCATTGATCGCATATACAGTTGCTGGAGAGAAGATGCCATGGCTTACTGTGCATATTGCATGGCCGATGATCCTGCTGGCTGGCTGGTCATATGCTCGCTTTATAACAAAAATCCCATTCGACCTGGTCAAATCAAAAATTGGTTGGGTCTCTCTGGCTGCATCCATCCTTTTGGTTATTGGTTTGGGCAGAGCAATTGCTGCGTTGAATTCCATGCCGCTACCTTTTTCTGGAAATGAGCTTGATCAGCTGTCTGCTACTTCAAATTTTATCTTGACAATTCTCTTTGTCCTTGGGAGCGGAGCTGTCTTATATTACGTATCCAAACAAAAACCAGATTTCTCGAGTGGTTCCATTTTCGGGGTAATTATCCTCGTTGGTATGTTTGTCTTAACATTTCGGGCATCCTTCCGAGCGAACTTTATTAATTACGATTCGGCGAAAGAGTACCTGGTATACGCACACGCCGCCCGGGGACCAAAGGATATATTGAAGCAAGTTGAAGAAATATCTCAACGTTTGACCGGAGGTAAGACACTCCGGATCGGGTATGATAATTCTTCACTATATCCCTACTGGTGGTATTTCAGGGACTACACCAATACCGATTACTTTGCCGAAAAACCGACAAAAGCCGTGCGAGATGATGCCATCATCCTGGTTGGCAATCCCAACTACAGCAAGATCGAACCCCTGGTGGGAAACAGTTACTACAGCTTCGAATATGAACGTCTTTGGTGGCCAAACCAGGATTACTTCAATGTCACGCTCGAACGGTTGCGGAATGCTATTACGGATCCAAATATCCGGGAAGGGATCTTCCAGATCTGGTTGAATTGCGATTATAAAAAATATGCAGAAGCCACAGGAAGTCTAAACTTAACTCCTGAAACCTGGGAACCGGCAGAAAGAATCAGGATGTATATCAAGAAAGATCTCGCATCCCAGATCTGGAATTTTGGTTTGATGCCAACCCCGGAAGTTGTGGAAGTGGATCCTTACGAAGCTGGTCGAATTCCCTTTACCCCTGACGTCACTTTTGGATCTGCCGGTGATTTACCAGGGCAATTTAATGCCCCTCGAGGGATAGCAGTTGCTACCGATGGTTCGATCTTTGTAGCTGATTCACGGAATAACCGTATTCAGCACTTTAGTTCAACCGGTGAGTTTATCAATGGTTGGGGTTCCTTCGCCGACATCGCAAATGGAGATGCTCCAGGCGGTACTTTTAACGAACCGTGGGGAGTAGCTGTAGCGGGAGATGGGTCTATTTATGTGACTGATACATGGAATCATCGAATTCAGAAATTCAACTCCAATGGAGAATTTATCACCATGTGGGGAATTTTTGGACAGGGTGGAGACTCCAGATGCATTCTGGGGTCCGCGCGGTATTGCCATTGATTCGAAAAATCAGGTTTATGTCACCGATACCGGAAATAAGCGGGTAGTGATATTCACACAGGATGGTACCCCCGTCACCAGTTTTGGAGGGTATGGATTGGAACCCGGACAATTTGATGAACCGGTCGGTATTGGAGTTGATCAAGCAGGAACTGTTTACGTAGCAGATACATGGAACCAACGGATTCAAGTATTTACCCCTGATCCTACCGGGGTCACATATAATCCCACCAATATGTGGGAAATCTCGGGCTGGTTTGGTCAATCACTGGAAAATAAACCCTTCCTAAGTGTCGGGATTGGCGGAGACATATTCATAACAGACCCCGAAATGTTCCGGGTGATTCAATTCACAGGGTCGGGTGAGTTTGTCCATACGCTTGGCGAATACAGCCCGGACAATGATGGATTTGGATTGCCTTCCGGATTATCTGTGGATAAAAACGGCAGCATCTGGGTGACAGATGCTACCAACAATCGGGTAATGCATTTCGTTTTACCGTAAGTACGGATTAGTTTGCAATAGCCTGAAGAAAATCCATCATCAGGCTATTTAATTCCCGACCATCGGGCAAAAATGGCGTGGGAGATCAGTCGACCCTGTGAGGATTCCCTCGATGCCAATTCACCGACATTTAGAACGCCAGAAAAACCCTCCATCAGGTCTGAGATAGCTCCGTGTAATGTCAAAGCCGATGATTTGACCGCATAAGCCGTCAAAAGCAGGAATAGTGGGTGAGGTGTCAGGATAGCACGGCATGCTTTAAGCAGATCTGGAAGAAGGTCGAAAAACTCCCAGACTTCACCCTTGGGTCCACGTCCGAATTTTGGTGGATCCAGAATAATTCCATCATAGAGAGAACCTCGCCGAGATTCTCGTTCTGTGAATTTCAATGCGTCGTCGACGATCCATCGAATCGGTTTTTGGGTAAGGTCGCTTAGAATTTGGTTCTCTTTCGCATAGCTGATTGCTTTTTTGAGGCATCCACATGAGTAACTTGCGCTCCAGCCAAAGCTGCGGCCATGGATGCCAACCCGGTATATCCAAATAAATTAAGCACTTTCGCTGGATGATTACTTGTTTGGACGAGCGATCGTGCCCAATCCCAGTGAGTAGCTTGCTCAGGAAAGACACCAACATGACGAGAAGCTGCTGGCTGGACCCAACACTTCAGATCTTTATAATTTATCGCCCATCGTTCGGGAACTTTAGTAGTGGTAAGCCAATGACCACCATTTTCTTCTCCGGTCGATTGGAATATAGCATTGGCGTTATCCCATTGTGACTGGGGCAACCCTTTTTGCCAAACCGCCTGTGCCTCAGGTCTTACAAATGTATACTTCCCAAATCGCTCCAGCTTCTGACCGTCACCAGTATCCAGCAATTCATAGTCTTTCCAATCCGTGGAGACAAGAACTTCAATTGAAGGGGTCATGTTCATATCTGCGAGTATAACTCATCTACAAGGTTCTCGCGAGACATAGAATTACTTAGAACATTTGTCTTATTACCAGGTACATGATATGATTGAGTTCGAAAAATTTGCAATTCAATAGAACTACATTCTGATTTTTGAATCAGTTTCTTGGATTTCGAATCATTTATTTGCTGGATTAATAACCCATAAAGGTGACCGATGGAATTCAAACTTCACTCACCATATCAGCCAACCGGTGATCAACCCGAAGCCATTAAGCAGTTGCTCAATGGGATTGAGGCGGGGATAAAGCACCAGGTATTGCTGGGAGCTACAGGTACCGGTAAGACCTTCACGATCGCCAATATTATTCAGCAAATACAGAAGCCAACTCTGGTAATGGCGCACAACAAGACGCTCGCCGCGCAACTCTACGCGGAATTTAAGGAATTTTTTCCTGAAAACGCAGTAGAGTATTTGTTTTTGTACTACGATTACTATCAGCCTGAAGCATACGTTCCCAGGCGCGATCTATATATCGAGAAAGAAACTGACATCAACGAGGAGATCGAACGGCTGAGATTGGCAGCAACAACCGCTCTCGTTGAGTTCGAAAAGATGTCATCATCGTTGCATCTGTCTCATGCATCTACGGTCTTGGGAATCCGGAGGAATTTGGCAAAGGATTGGTCCATTTAGTCAAAGGTGAGATCTACCGACGAAATGCATTACTTCGGCAGTTAGTCGAAAGCCAATATCAGCGCAATGATATAGAGATCAAGCCGGGTGCTTTTCGGGTGCGGGGTGATACGCTGGAAATCATGCCAGCCTACGAGAAGGATCATATCTTTCGTATCAGTTTCTTAGGAGATGAAGTTGAACGAATTATCAATGTCCCATCCCATCACCGGTGAAATTTATTCTGTCCTCGATACATTGGATATCTATCCGGCGAAGCACTATATCACGGAAGAAGAACGGCTAAAATCCGCAATCCAACGTATTGAAAGTGAGTTGACCGAACGGATCAGCTATTTCAAAGAGAAAAACATGTTGCTGGAGGCACAACGGATAGAACAGCGCTGCCGATATGACCTGGGTG
>CAVPSU010000001.1:0-2171539 GCA_963708715.1 uncultured Chloroflexia bacterium | reverse complement strand
AAACTCAAAGCAGGTCATCCCTTTGGAGCTTCAGGAACCTGCATAGGCTTATTACAGAAGTATTTTAAGTCAGGGTAATAAAGTTAGTCTATTACCAGGAATTCCTGTAATCGCTTGCTTAGCAATTACTGTGCCCTGGACCGTGAGATCAAATCCTCAGCCTAAGCACGATAAATTAACCGTCCAATTCTGCTGGAGGCTCTGGATGGAGCCTGTCATCGCTATTTTGGATCCATGCCTAATATGACCTAGATTTTTAACCTCTCCGGGATCCCTGTTTACAAATCCGACTCGACCGATGCAAATAGTGTCAGAAATTCTCTGGAGTATCTGCTCGATGTGGTGAAAAGGCGAAAAGCGGGCGAACTTCTGTCTCCATTTACCTTGGAGAGACTGGATTATCGCGAAGCGACCGGGTGGCATTTTATCAACGTCTGGCAGAAAACGGACCAAAAGCAGTTGAAGAATTTCAGAAAGCTTTTGGTGAGAACTAGAAAGGACTATACTACCCTTAAATTTAAGTTCATTACTACGGTGATTCAATTCAGTAAGAAAATGATGATTCACAGCATCTAAATAGCTGAAACAAAAATTCACATATATCGAAGGGATTACGCAACTTTTTTTCTGTAAATTCGAGTCAGAAATACCCATCGTTCTTTAACAATTCAATGACTTGCCAGAACAATATCGTTTTCCGATCTGCCACTCCTCACTGATCTCCATGAGTAACGCTGAGACCAACCGGAGACAAGAAGCCTCATTTGGAAAAACACCTACAACTCTCGTACGCCTGCGAATTTCTTTGTTGATCCTCTCCAGACTGTTGGTTGTCCGGATCGTTCTGCGGTGTTCCAAAGGAAAATCAAAAACCGAAAACCCCTCGGAAAGGTTATCTTCAAGCCAAGCCGATAAGCGCGGTGCGGAAGCGGCATACTTCTGGATGGCTGCTTGTAGTAACTCTTCAGCAGTCTTTCGGTCTGGAGCATTGAACATGGATCTGATGTCTGCGGCCACCTCCAATCTCATATGCTGTTTGGGCAGATATGCCCCAGCGTTTTGTTGCAAGTGGAACTGGCATCTTTGCCAGGGGATACTTCCAAACACCGCTCTCCGAGCTGCTCCAAGACCTTCGTGATCATCGCTGATGATTAGTTTCATGCCATTTAGACCACGATCTTTCAGACTCTTCAGAAAGGCTTTCCAGTGGGTTTCATGCTCACTAAGTGATACAGAAACACCAAGGACCTGCCTTTCGCCTTCTGGAGTGATGCCTGAAGCCACTAAAACCGCCGCATCTCTTACTTGTCCAGCTTCACGAACTTTCTCGTAGCGGGCATCCACGTAGAGATAGCTTATCTCTCCCAAAGGTCTTTCTCGCCATTCTTGAAGGACTTCATCCAGTTGAGCGGCTGCCCGACTGACCTGCATCGATGATATCTCTATCCCGCACAACTCTTCGGTGATAGCTTTTACTTTCCGGGTGGAAACTCCCTGAACATACATCTCTGCCAGTGTTGTTACCAGAGCTCGTTCACTTCTTAGACCTTTTTCAAGTGCTGAAGGATAAAAGCCTCCTTCTCGTACCTGGGGTACTGCAAAGGTGATCTCACCAATTCGGGTCCGAACCGTCTTTGGCTTATAGCCATTGGCATGGCCTTTTCGGTCTTCGGTCCGTTCGTACTCTTCAGCTTGCAGGTACTTGGATCTTTCCACTTGCATGACATTGTTAATCAATATCCGCATCAGTTCCGGAACTGCTTCTAGACCTTTTTCAGCTAGTTCACTTGTAACGGTATAATCTTCTTGGTGAGTCATTTCAGTCTCCTATTTTGGTCTGGTAACCTATTTAGGATACTTCTGACTCACCTCTTTTGTTAAGGTTCAGCAATTTACAGAAAGAATGTTACACCAACATCGAAGGGATATTAATTATGCCAAAAGCTATTTGGAATGGAAAAGTAATTGCTGAAAGTGAAAAAGTTCTAAAGGTGGAGGGAAATTTATATTTTCCAGCTGAATCGATAAAAAAAGAATATTTTCAGGAGAACGATTCGCATACTGTTTGCCCCTGGAAGGGGCAAGCCAGTTATTTTGATATCGTTGTGGACGGTAAAACCAATCAGAGTGCTGCCTGGTATTACCCACAGCCTTCAAGTGCGGCACAAGAAATAAAAGATTATGTCGCTTTTTGGAAAGGTGTCACCGTCGATAACTAATTTATCCAGAATGGTATAAGAACACAAAACTTACTTGGGGTAAAGCTGTTTATTACTTTTGTTGGATTTAATACACCCTGTGTTGTACAAACCTTGAACAACCGAATGTATATATGTAATAATAAATGACGACTAGGATGGGTTTGTTTTTTGAATGATACATGGGTAATGGGGTTTCTTGATGGAATTACTGCAGGATGCATTCCAATACTATAGTAACAATCAGTCATTTTTTTGGAATGCGACTCGCCAACATTTAGTTCTGATTTCATTTGCCATGGTTATCAGTTTACTGATTGCACTTCCAGTTGGAATATGGATTGCAAAGCGTACAGGTATTGCCCAGGTTGTTATCAATATTTTTAACGCATTCCGTGTTGTTCCCAGCCTGGCTATTCTTTTTCTTGCTTTGCCTTATCTGGGTCTGGGTTTCTTTCCTTCCCTAATCGCATTGACTGTATTAGCTTTACCTCCGGTACTGATAAACACTTACACAGGTATTCGCGGGGTGGATGCATTCATTATTGAAGCAGCGTCTGGCATGGGAATGACAAAAACCCAGGTAATGACCAAAATCGAGATTCCACTGGCAATCCCTGCAATCGTCACTGGAGTTCGGATCGCTTCAGTCGAAGTAATCTCCAGCGCAACGTTGGCTTCTTTTATTGGCGGCGGTGGGTTAGGTGATTTTATTACCCGTGGATTTGCCTTATATGATGTTCCGATTATGCTGGTGGGTGCAATACCCGTTGCGCTTTTAGCATTATCCAGCGAATCGCTCTGGTCATTGTTTTTAAGAAGGTATCAAGTACCTGAAAATTAATCAAATGGAAAAACTCTATGGAGGAGTTAAATGTTTAAATCTAAGAAAATCTTTACTTTTATGTTTGTTTTGCTGATCTCAGCGTTGGTTTTAAGTGCCTGTTCCCCCTCTCCATCTGCGGATAGCGCTGGAACCGTTGTGGTCGGATCGAAAGACTTTACCGAGCAATTCATTGTTGCGGAAATGTATGCCCAATTATTAGAAAATGAAGGCTTCACCGTTGAAAGAAAACTCAATCTGGGCGGAACTCCCATTGCTCATGAAGCCATGATGAATGGCGATATTGATCTCTATCCAGAATATACCTCTACCGGGTTATTGACGATGTTGAAACTAGATCCCATTCAGGACGCCCAGGAAATTTACACCACAGTGAAAAGTGGTTATGAACAACAGTACAAATTAACCTGGTTAACCCCATCTCCCTTCAATGATACGCAGGCATTAGCTATGACGAAAGAAGTGGCTGCTAAATATGGCATTCAGACTTATTCTGATCTTTCACAAAAAGCGTCTGAACTGGTATTAGGCGGACCGGCAGAATTCTTCGAGCGTGAGGATGGTCTCAAAGGGTTACAACAAGCCTACGGTGGTTTTGAATTCAAGGAAGTTAAACAATTGGGCACGGGTAGCTTACGCTATCAAGCCCTCATGGAAGGACAGATAGATGTAGTTGTTGCATTTGGAACAGATGGTGCAATCAAAGGCAATGATCTTCTGCTGCTGGCGGATGATCTTGTCTTTTATCCCATCTACAACGTTGCCCCGGTGATTCGTCAGGACACTCTCGAAAAATATCCCCAAATTGAAAAAATATTGAATGATTTTGCCCCCTTGCTGACCGATGATATCATGTCTGGCTTGAATTGGCAGGTAGATGGTCCGGAAGGCAAGGAACCAGCCGATGTAGCCAGAGCGTTCTTATTAGAAAAAGGCCTGGTTAAGCAGAACTAAGCATGTCAGGTGAAATGATTTCCTCTACAGCAGACATAAACAACATACCGGTCAGCAAATCGGGTGAGATAGTTTTCGAGCGTGTATCTAAATTTTTTGCGACCAGCACTCTTCCAGCCGTTGATCAGATTTCAGTCAAGATCACGGATGGTGATCTGGTTGTTCTTTTAGGACCCTCAGGTTGTGGTAAAACAACGCTCCTAAAAATGGTCAATCGCTTGTATGAACCAGATAGCGGGAAAATCTGGATCGGTGGTAAAGAAATACATACATTACCGGTGAATGAATTACGCCGGCAAATCGGATACGTGATCCAACAGGTTGGGCTTTTTCCGCATATGACCATTCAAAAGAATATTTCCGTCGTTCCCCATCTTCTGGGATGGGAAGAAAAGCGTATTAACGACCGGCTGGAAATGCTTATGCAATTGATTGGTTTACCAGTTTCATACTTGCCACGCTTTCCCCGGCAGCTTTCAGGTGGTGAACAACAGCGTGTTGGACTAGCGCGCGCTCTTGCTGCAGACCCAGAAATTCTCTTGATGGATGAACCTTTCGCAGCCGTAGATGCGATTAATCGCGAACGCTTGCAGAGTGAATTGATTGATATTCATAGCAAATTAAATAAAACCATTCTATTTGTGACCCATGATGTAGAAGAAGCATTTCGTTTGGCAACAAAAATTATTGTGATGCGTGCCGGAAAACTGGTGCAATATGGTACCCCTCTGGAACTGGTGACCCAACCCGAAAATGAATTCATCGAAGAATTGGTGGGATCCAACAACATTCTCCGGAAATTGAGTCTTGTGAATGTCAACTCAATTTTGAAAGCCAGAGAAAATCAATTTTACAATACGGACAGATCTCAACCTGTTGAAAAAAACAGTGCAGTGTTAAATCCTGAAGACGATTTGCGATCGGTAGTTTCGTTGTTGTTGAGTAGTGGTAGAGACTCACTGCCCGTGAAGGATTCGGAAAATCATTTACTGGGTACGGTTGGGTATGCAGACTTGCGTGAAATGTTATTTTCCAATCTGCCTTCAGAATAGAAGTTGAAACAATGAATTATCTGGTCAATAACTTTGATGTGGTAGCAGAACTCTTCCTGCAACATTTACAACTAACACTTGCAGTAATTATTTTCTCCCTGCTGATCGGGATTCCGCTTGGGTTGTTGCTGGCGAGGATTCGCTGGCTGCGAGGTCCGGTGATGAGTGTCCTGGGTATTATTTACACTATTCCAAGCCTCTCATTCTTCGTATTACTGATTCCTCTATTTGGATTGGGAACCAGACCCGCCATCATTGCCTTGACTGCCTATGCTCAACTATTGCTGATCAGAAACTGGCTGGTGGGGTTAACGACCATTGAACCGGCAGTTTTGGAAGCCGCCAGGGGAATGGGACTAAATGGATGGCAAAGGTTTTGGCAAATAGAATTTCCTTTAGCGTTACCCATGTTGTTAGCCGGAATTCGTCTGGTTGCCCTCTCTTCTATTGGCATTGGTACAATCGCTGCCTTCATTAATGCGGGTGGGCTGGGTGTGTTGCTTTTTCAGGGGGTGATTACCGCCAATTACGACAAAATATTTACAGGCGCACTGGCGGTAACCATTTTGTCTTTTGCAGCAAACTACTTTATTCGTTATTTGGAGCAACGGGCTGAATTTAGAATTTATGGAAAAAGAATTTGAAAGTTGAAAATTATGAAAATATTTGATGTTATCATTATTGGCGCAGGGCAGGCTGGAAACCCACTATCCAAATCCTTTGCTGCTGCCGGGAAAAAAATTGCCCTGGTCGAAGAAAAATATGTTGGCGGCACATGTATAAATGTGGGTTGTACGCCTACGAAGACCATGATTGCCAGTGCCGAGGTTGCTTACCTGGCACGTCATGCGCAAAAATATGGTGTTGTGTTAGACAATCTTACTGTTGACCTCAGCCAGGTCAGAGAACGAAAACGAGAGATTGTCTCCAGTTTTCGGGATGGAAGTGAACAACGGATTGTTGACGCCGGAGTATCTTTAATTTATGGGAAAGCCGCTTTTATTGGTGACAAAATTCTGGAAGTGAAAACCGAGAATGACGCATTACAAATAAGTGCCGATACCATCATAATCAATGCTGGTGGCAGGCCTAATATTCCTGTCATTTCAGGATTGGAAAATGTCAATTATCTGGATTCCTCCTCGATTATGGAACTGGCTGAAGTCCCGGAACACCTGATTATTCTGGGTGGGGGGTATATTGCGCTTGAATTTGGTCAGATGTTTCAGCGCTTTGGCAGCCAGGTAACGGTTCTACAACATTCAAAGCAATTATTAGGCCGTGAAGATGATGATGTCGCAGAAGGAATGCAGCAAATTCTGGAGGAAGATGGTATTCAAGTAAATCTGAACGCCCAGACGACTTCCATATCCCAAACCTCAAATAACAGCATCAATCTACAGGTATCAACCCCAAATGGGCAAATTGACCTGAGCGGTTCTCATCTTTTGGTAGCCACCGGCCGTATCCCAAATTCAGATCAACTAAGTTTGGAAAAAACTGGGGTTAAGGTTGATCAACATGGGTTTGTTGCAGTCAATGAAAAACTTGAGACCAACATCCCCGGCATATATGCCGCTGGCGATATAAAAGGTGGACCAGCATTCACGCACATTGCGTATGATGATTTTCGAATTTTGGAAGGCAATCTATTGCACAAGAAGTCGTTAACTATAAAAGACAGAATGGTGCCTTATGTGCTTTTCACAGATCCTCAACTTGGCAGAATAGGATTATCAGAAAAAGAAGCACGGGCTGCGAAAATTGATTTTGAAGTGGCCAAAATACCAATGAATTATGTTGCCAGAGCATTAGAGTTGAGCCGAGCAAGAGGTTTTATGAAAGCATTGGTTAACACTGAAACCAAGCAAATTCTTGGTGCTGCCATTCTTGGTGTGGATGGCGGAGAGATCATGTCGATGCTGCAAATCGCGATGATGGGGAAAGTACCTTATACCACCTTACGCGATGGGATTTTTGCTCATCCCACATTGGCTGAGTCACTCAATACCCTCTTCAGCAGTTTGCCATAGTTTCTCTGCAAGGCTCCATAGTATATAAAAACCCCCGATACTATTCAAAATATCAGAGGGTTTTTGCTGAAAATGGGTTTTGATATACATCACGCCGGATTAGAATAAACCCAATCGGCACGCTGGCTCATCAATGCCCTTAGATCCATGCGCAACTCTTCCACTGTTGGTCTACCTAGGTACCACCAGCCATTGTAAATTTTATATATGGTCCTATCCCTATCAAGCACAAATGTGTAGGGAATGTAAATTTCCCCATGCATCGGATCAGTTGTGTCAACCATTTCCAACTCATGCAAAAGCTTCTTATCTGTATCGCATAAAAATGGCCAGTTAGCGTTTAATTGATCGCGTACTTCCTGGGTGGTAAGCTTGTCATCAACGGAAACGGTGATCATTTTACAATAATTAACCCGTAATTCCGGTTGCAGTTGTTCAACATAGTTCATCATCTGCCGGCGATCCTTTGGACAAAAATAACCGCGGGAAAAAATCAAAACGCCTGGAAAACCGCGCAATAATTGTGAAAGTTTTTGAACTTCACCGGTATGATCAGGTAATTCGAAATCTGGGAATTTTTCTCTGACTTTTAAATCTGCTCGCATAGATAAATCCATTCTATCCTCCATAGTTTGTATTGATCCATACTTAATTGACGACTTGTGTCTTAAAAATATTACCGAATTTTTACCAATAAAAAACCTTACAGCGTGCATTCATAAAACAACAGGTAAGCAATTAAATTGTTATATAAGTTTATTGTAGCACTTATCGTCTTATTACTAAACTATTGTAGATCTTGCCTGATTGGATCTTAAAGGGTGTCAATATTAACACCTTGAGCGAGCAGCCCCATTCTGCTATTCTTGGACCAAAACTGATATGGAGAGAACCAAAAATAATGAAGTAATTGCAAATCCAGAGAATTCCCATATCGGGTTGTCACAATCAAATAGTGGAGCAAAACGTATGTATAAACCAAAAACAACCATTTCCGCGGTCTTCGCGTCCCCGAAAGAGGACATTGAGAGGGATGGTCGTCTGGAAAATAGGTGCGGGGAGGGGATTCGATACCCCTTCGGGGTACTTACCACTGACCTTCGGGTTATGAGTTCCAATCTGTCACCGCGAACTTTAGACCTTCAGGTTACCATTTTCACCGAGCTCGACAATTTTCGATTTCAAAATACCCGGCATGAAATGATTTGCATTATTGGTTTACCTATTGATTATATGTAGAAATTCGTGCATTTGATATTCAAATAGAAATAGTCTTAAGATTACGCAACCTTTTTTCTGTAAATTCGAGTCAGAAATACCCATCGTTCTTTAACAATTGAATGACTTGCCAGAACAATATCGTTTTCCGATCTGCCACTCCTCACTGATCTCCATGAGTAACGCTGAGACCAACCGGAGACAAGAAGCCTCATTTGGAAAAACACCTACAACTCTCGTACGCCTGCGAATCTCTTTGTTGATCCTCTCCAGACTGTTGGTTGTCCGGATCGTTCTGCGGTGTTCCAAAGGAAAATCAAAAACCGAAAACCCCTCGGAAAGGTTATCTTCAAGCCAAGCCGATAAGCGCGGTGCGGAAGCGGCATACTTCTGGATGGCTGCTTGTAGTAACTCTTCAGCAGTCTTTCGGTCTGGAGCATTGAACATGGATCTGATGTCTGCGGCCACCTCCAATCTCATATGCTGTTTGGGCAGATATGCCCCAGCATTCTGCTGCAAGTGGAACTGGCATCTTTGCCAGGGGATACTTCCCAACACCGCTCTTCGAGCTGCTCCAAGACCTTCGTGGTCATCGCTGATGATTAGTTTCATGCCATTTAGACCACGATCTTTCAGACTCTTCAGAAAGGCTTTCCAGTGGGTTTCATGCTCACTAAGTGATACAGAAACACCAAGGATCTGCCTTTCGCCTTCTGGAGTGATGCCTGAAGCCACTAAAACCGCCGCATCTCTTACTTGTCCAGCTTCACGAACTTTCTCGTAGCGGGCATCCACGTAGAGATAGCTTATCTCTCCCAAAGGTCTTTCTCGCCATTCTTGAAGGACTTCATCCAGTTGAGCGGCTGCCCGACTGACCTGCATGGCTGAAATCTCTATCCCGCACAGCTCTTCGGTGATGGCTTTTACTTTCCGGGTGGAAACTCCCTGCACATACATCTCTGCCAGTGCTGTTACCAAAGCCGTTCACTTCTCAGCCCTTTTTCAAGTGCTGAAGGATAAAAGCCTCCTTCCCGAACCTGTGGTACTGCAAAGGTGATCTCTCCCATTCGGGTCCGCACGGTCTTTGGTTTATACCCATTCGAGTGTCCTATTCGTTCTTCTGTCCGTTCGTACTCGTCTGCTTGCAGATACTTTGATCTTTCCACTTGCATGACATTATTGATCAATATCCGCATCAGTTCCGGAACTGCTTCTAGACCCTTTTCCACCAGTTCACTTGGAACGGTATAATCTTTTTGGTGAGTCATTTTGGTCTCCTATCTTGGTCTGGTCACCTTTAAGGATACTTCTGACTCACCGTTTTTGTTAAGGTTCAGCAATTTACAGAAAGAATGTTACACCAACTAGTCTTAATGTCGAATTCTACTAATTGTTGAATAATAGTTATTAAAATTGAACTTTACCAGAAATAGAATGATTTTATGTTGACGTGGGGATTCTGGAATTACTTTATTCATACTCTTAATAAAGCAAAAACTCTTGTTGATGCAGTAAAGTGTTGGCAAAAAATGATGAGGAATGAAAAAAAATAATTTCTACACATAAGAAGTGTCAGCTACATTTTTCACCCAGTTTGAGGCAAAAAAATATTTAACGCAGAATCTCGGTATTATTTTTTTAGTCACAAATACTCTTTTTCGGTGTATAAATGTAAAAGTAAATCCAGACTAAAAAATGTGGGGTTTTTATGGATCGTAAAACAAAATATTCCTCGTCGAATTTATCCTAATTTAAAATGATCAAACTCGTTCTTGCATAGGGAAATATATATATATTGATACTTTATAGCTTCATCCTATAAAGTTTGAAGAAAAAGCCTGGTTAGCTTTAATAGTTCTACATGAATGTTTATTATCGATAAAGTTGAATCTGCAAATTGGTAAACACTACAATAATAACCTTCCGTAAAACTAAGTAAAGGCGACTATGAAAATTTTTCGTGTGATTTCCTCTTTCATACTCATAACATTTTTGCTTATGCTGTTTGCAATTCCTCAAAACGTTCATGCACAAGAATTTGTGTACGAATCAGATTTTGAAAACGAACAAGCCGAGGGCTGGGCGTTGGAACCAGGTTGGCAAATCTTCGATGACAACGGGAATCATGTGTTATCGGGAGAAGGACATTATTGGGCTCGATTACAGAATACATATGACGATTACCGGGTATTGTTCCGCATCAAAATCATCAGAAATGGCCTACATATTAATTTTCGACTTAATAACACCGGGCGCTATTTTATTGGATTTGATGAACAAGGATCTCGATTAAACAAACAATATTGGCCTGATACCTTCCTTGAAAATCTTGTCGTATCCGATCAAACTCATCAATTAAACGAATGGCACCAGATTGAAGTTAATGGCAGTGGAAATACGCTTACCTTTATCGTGGATGGTAAAAAAGAGTGGGAATATACCGATACAGATCCCATCCTAGAAGGAATCTTTGCTATTGAGACCCTGGATGAATCATTGGTCTATATTGACGATATCCAGGAGGAATTGGCTCCAACATCCTCATTCATCGTCGATAAATCGATTTCCGGCTTAACCTGGGTACGCACCGGAGGCCCTCTTGGAGGTTTGGGGTACGATATCCGTATGATATCTGATGATCCCGATACGATGTTTGTGACCGATTCATGGGCAGGCGTTTTTCTCAGCAACGATGGCGGTAAAAACTGGGTACCATCCAATGAGGGCATAATAGCCCGCACCGGATCGACGGGGGATGCGATCCCAATTTTTTGCTTGACCATTGATCCAATCAATCCGAACATTATTTGGGCCGGCACACAAAGCATTCGTGGAATTTTCAAGTCCATCGACGGTGGATTAACCTGGACAAGTAAAGTGCAGGGAGTAATTGAAGAAGAAGGGATTACTTTCAGAGGTTTTGCGATCGATCCTAATAACTCTGATATTGTTTATGCGGCAGCCGAGTTGTCGTCATTCGTTTGGAACCATGGAGTGGCAAGCCAAGGTCGCGAATTCGACATGACCGCGGGCGTGGTTTATAAAACAATCGACGGAGGAGAGACCTGGAACGCTATCTGGCGTGGTGATAATCTCGCGCGATATATATTAATCGACCCCCGGGATACCAATGTTCTGTACGTGTCCACAGGGATTTTTGATCGTGAAGCCGCCAATTCCAACCCTGAGACAGGCGATCCTGGTGGAGAAGGGGTTGAAAACAGTGGATAGCGGTCAAACCTGGACCAATATCAATAATGGACTTAATAATCTCTATGTCGGATCATTATTTATGCATCCTACAAACCCGGATATTTTAATAGTAGGAACTGGCAATAATCAATACTTCGAAAATTCAGGCGTATACATCACAAAGAATGGAGGCGAAAGCTGGACTCATACCCTTTCAACAGGCGGTGAAAATATCGAATTTGTTGAGATCGCTGTGTCTGATCCAGAGATCGTTTATGCCGGCAGCAGTGGCAGCATCTATCGAAGTGAAGACGGCGGAACAAATTGGCAGCGCACCACAGAAGGAGAAGCCAATGGTTGGGGCCCACCAGGAATTCGTGCGGGTTTTCCAATTGACTTCCAGGTCGATCCGCGCGACCCCAATCGGATTTTCGCCAACGAATATGGCGGTGGAAATTTCCTATCTGAAGACGGCGGAAAAACATGGGTGGATGCAAGCCGTGGGTACACAGGTGCCCAGGTGCGCGCCATTGCAGTTTTTCCAAATGAACCAGGAAAAATTATTGCCGCCTCTCGCAGTGGTATTTTTATAAGTTCAGATGGCGGGACGAATTGGACCGGTTTGAGCTTTGCACCAGTGGCTTCAATGGAATGGAACGCGGTGGCGATTGATCCATCCAATCCGCAACACATCGTCGCCGAGACAAATTGGGACAAATGGCTGGTCTACAGTTACGACGGTGGATTTTCCTGGTCACAGACCATCAATTTTCAAGAACGGGTAGGCTGGCATGCCGTCACGTTTGCCCCTTCTGATCCAAATATTATTTACGCGGGCTCAACGGGATTCTTCTCGGCGGGTTCTTTTGATGTCTCGCAATCAGGAAAAGGTATTTTTATATCACATGATGGGGGAAAAACCTGGAAGTCAGCCAATGACAGTCAAACTGAAGATGCCAGCGTTTATTCAATAGCCGTCGACACCCACGACCCTCAGGTCGTTTATGCTGCCACTTCAAATCATAGCCTGCTCAAATCCACTGATAGCGGTCAAACCTGGAACGTTATTACGAATGGTTTGCCCGACGGCGGCGCCACCTTCGTTGTCATTAGTCCAGTAGATAATAAAAATATTTTTGCTGGTTTTGAAAACAAATCACTTTACCAAAGTGAAGATGGCGGACGAAAACATGGAATTCGTCAGCGCGCGGGATGAACCATGAAGGTCAGATCACTTCTATAGTCTTCGATCCAACCAGCGCAGGTCAGATCATCTATGTGGCGGATTATTTTAACGGAGTATATCGTACTTCTGATGGCGGACAAAAATGGTCGCAAATAAATACCGGTCTTCAGATGCGCAGTGTTAACTCGCTGGCGATTTCATCTGACGGATTGCATCTATATGCAGCCACCGAAGGCGGTGGGGTTTACCGTATGGATATGAATGGACGACCTCCGGAATTTTCTTCACCGTCCACTCCAGTCGCAACCACACAGGCTGTGATTGCAACGGCAACCCTCACGTCACAACTCCGGATGTAACAGCGAATGCTCGATCTTCCTCTCAACTCTATCCTAGACCGATTTTTTGGATTTTAGTGGGGGGATTTTTAGTATTATTACTTGTTTTTATCTGGAGAAATCAACGAAAACAGTAAACCATAGTTAGATGGTAACGAGGTACGATTTTTTATTAATCGGGTGAAAGGATGCTTTTAGAAATATCAAACTCAAAATAAGAAAAAGAGGTCTGTATGAAAAAAGTGAGTTTGGTAATTGGTTTAATCGTTGTTGTATTCGTGTTATTCAGGTTTCTGTTAATTTCATACTTGTCTTCAGTCCCTGTTGCTGAAAATGGAAACAACGAAACCTTGCGCCAATCTGTACCCCACCTGATTCTTCAGAGGATTGTTCATCTACCGATGCAGTTAAGGGAATTGTGATGGACGAGCAAGGGAATCCGATTGAGGACGCAACCGTTCGCTTGCAAACTACCACGTTGACCACCAAAACAAACGCCCAGGGTAAATTCACTCTTTGCGGTATTCAAAAAGAGGAAACCTTTAGGATTACCGCCTTTTCTCAAGGTTACTTTATTAAAGAAGCGGATGTCACACTTGGGACTTCGGATGTCAACATTACTCTCGTCGAACATACCAAAATTGACAATCCCGATTATGAATTTTTGACTGCTGGATTGATCTCGGAAGGAGAAGGTGAAAATTCAGGCTGTGCAAAATGTCACTCGGCAAATTCCGAAGAATCAACCCAGGGGATTACCCTACCCTATGACCAATGGCTGCTAAGTGCCATGCCCAATCAGCAATAAATCCGCGTTTTTAAGCATCTACAATGGAACCGATTTGTCTGGAAACCAGAGCCCATTAACCACCTATGTTAACCAAAAAGATTATGGTTTGATTCCAGTCCGTCCGACCATTGATAGCACTTACTTTGGTCCGGGTTTTAAATTGGATTTTCCGAATAGCAATGGCAATTGCGCCAGTTGTCATCAACCGGTTGCTTCGGTAAACCTTCCTTACGATACCGACCCAAATGCTATTAGGGGTTGAACTGAGGGCGTGACTTGCGATTTTTGTCACAAAGTATCCAATGTGATCCTTGACACCTCAACCGGTTTGCCGATGATCAACATGCCCGGGGTTCTTTCAATGGAGTTGTTCCGCCCATCCGGAGAACATCAGCTGTTTCTTGGTCCTTATGACGACGTCGCGCCTGGAGAAGATACTTATTCTGCTCTGCAAAACACAAGTCAATATTGCGCAGCTTGTCATTCAGCGAGTTTTTGGGATACCAAAATCTACAATTCATACGGTGAATGGTCCGAGAGTTCATATTCCAATCAGGCGAGTGAAAATTACAAAACCTGTCAGTGGTGCGCGGTGTGACCGAAAAGTTTCGTCCCCAGGCAGCTCGGGCTGGGGTGAAGTTAAACCTGGATGTACCTGACCTGAACTGGATGTTGGGGGACGAAGACCGGTTGGTGCAGGTGATCACCAACCTGGTGGATAATGCGATCAAGTACACTCCCACCGGGGGCGTAATTGGGGTTAGCGCCCATCCTCACGGCAATAACATCGAAATCCGTGTGGCGGATACCGGTCAGGGTATCGACCCGGTCGACCGCGAACGAATTTTCCAGCGTTTCTACCGTGCTGACCGCTCACAACCTGGTACCGGTCTGGGATTGACGATTACGCGCCAGATTGTTCAGTCTCATGGTGGAACCATTCGCGTCGAAGATAATTCCCCACGCGGTAGTGTGTTCATCGTTGAATTGCCATATGCCTGCGCTCGAAATCGACCATTTTGCGAGAATTGAGAACGGCGGACAAATTCGTAACCCTGAGACAATTTACAGTCACAAAATGTTAGGCGCCACAGACCTGATTCTGCTGGAAAACTCGGCTGATTTGGACGTAACTGTAACCAGAGAGGGGAATTTGATCAAGGTTATGGTCTCTGTTTATAATGCATATTCTGGACACGACATCCCAACTGACTCGCCTCTCAGACAGATATTACTATCTGTTAAAGCCACAGATCCCAACGGCAATGAAGTCCTACTAAAAAATGGACCCATATTACCAGATTGGACCGGCGATTACGCAAAAACTCCAGGGATCTATTTTGCGAAGATACTGGAAGAACTTTGGACAAATGTTTCACCGACTGCCTCCTATTGGATGCAAACACGATTGATTGAAGACACTCGTCTACCAGCGCTGGAGACTCGAACGGCTATTTTTGTATTCGAATCACCAGAGAATTCTCCGGTTACGATCAACACTTCGTTGATTTATCGGCGTGCCCTTTATGAAATTATGCAACAAAAAGGATGGGATACTTCTGACATTTTAATGGAGCAAGAGATCATTGAAATGGAATAATTTGCTGACAAAGATTTTCAATAGAACAATTGCTTAAAACGAATCTTGATAAATCAAAACCACCCGTCAAACGGGTGGCATTTGTTAATTCATAATGATCTGCAAGTACCCACATTTCCACTCGTGTCCGTATACCGCACCGGATTTGCATACGTATACCGCCACTTCGCCAGGGTAATGGGGTTGGTGTAATCCCCACTCCAGGCGTCTCTGGTCAAGAACCGTCCGGTGGCTGGATCATAGGTTCTTGCTCTCAGATACACAAATCCAATGCTGTCGGAGAACTTCCCCGTATAGCTGAAGCTGGTCTCAAAGTCACCCTCGTTTGCCAGTATCTCCCCATACGAGGCTTAGCTCTGGACAAGTGTGACTTTTCCTGTTTCATCAGTGGCCTGCCTTACCTTTCCTGTGTACCTGAACCCGGTCAGGGTGATCCCGCTGCTGGCGCAGATTTCACAAAGGTGCTGTAGTGGGTCGTGCTGTTTCAGGTGCCGTCTGCATTGGCCATGGTGCTGGTGCTGCCCAGGTGGTCGGAGAGCAGCCATTGCAGGGTATCGCTTTCTCCCTGGATGGTCCGCACCGCGATCTGTGCTGATCCGCTCGAATAGTACTTCTGGATGGTTTCTTCCGTGTCATCAATCTTCTTCTGGTACAGCTTGCCCAGGTAGTAGGTGGATTTGCCACCTGCCCTGGTACTGTCGGTGTTCACAATGGATTTCACCAGGTTATTATCCCCATCATACACATAATACGCGCTCTGCGAGGGGTCCGGCGTCGGTTCGGTGGCCTCCTGCGCTTCGCTCCGGGAGTTTGCGAGTATTACGGTGGGGGTCGGCGTCGGCGTAACCAATGGGGTCCCGGTAATCATGGGCGTGGGAGTCTCGGTTGTCCCTTCGATCTACGACCGTCTCAGTAGCGGTGGGTGACTACTTCCGGCGGGCAGAAGAAGCAGGTCTCGGCTGGCCGCTACCAGAAATGGATGAGGAAGAGCCGGATGCCCGGTTATTCCCGGAAGGTCGGGTAAAAAAGCCTAAGCCAAAGCATCCCATGCCGGACTGGGAAAAGGTAAAGCTGGAGATGCGGCAAAAAGGAGTAACACTTCAATTGCTCTGGCAGTAATACAAAGAGGTGAATCCCAATGGGTACTAGTACTCCCAGTATTGCGAGCACTACCAGCGCTGTAAGAGGAAGATTTCAGAGCCTAGTTTACGCAAGGAGCACAAGGGAGGGGAGGAAATGGAGGTGGATTACGCCGGTGTGAAGATCCCCATGACAGATCCCAAAAACGGAGAGGCAATCTTGCTGTCCATATTTGTGGCTACCCTGCCCGCCAGCAATTACATTTATGCAGAAGCCCAAAGCAGCGAGAACCAAAGGAATTGGAATAACGGTCACGTGCGTGCTTTGGAATACTTTGGGGGTGTGGTCAAGGTTGTCATTTCGGACAATTTGAAGACCGGAGTAACAAAACCGAACTATTACGAGCCGGGAGTGAACCTGGCATATCAAGAGTTAGCGGGGCATTACCAGTTCGCGGTGATCCCCACTCGGGTCAGGAAACCGAAAGATAAAGGAAAGATCGAGAACGGTGTGCAGAATGTAGAGCGGTGGGTGATCGCCCCGCTGCGCCACAGGAAGTTCTTCAGTTTACACGAAGTGCAGCTTGCGATCACAGAGCAGCTAAAAATGCTGAACAACCGGGTCTCCCAGAGGCGAGGTCGCAGGCAGGGCGAACAATAGCGTGGGTAATGCGGTCATGTCTGCTGATAAATCTCCCTCTATTTGACCCAGGTGAAGAAAGATGGATTGAGATCGGCCGGCATGACGGTGACGCTGACGTGGGTCAGGACGTTGAGCGCCAGCAGTCCGCCCTGCTCGGGAACATAGGCTGCCAGCCAATGGCCATCAGCTGAAATGGCCGTATCTACCTGGTGTTTTCCAACGACAGACCATTTAAGAATGGTGCTCTCCTGACCAGTTTGTAAGTCATAGCTTCGCAGGTTGAAGAAGCTATTTTCCATTACAACAGCGTTGTCAACCACCCAGCGTCCGGCTCCCAGGTGGATGGAATGCATGTTCCAGGGGAGTTTCCCTGTGACCACTTCATCTTCACCTGTAACCAGGTTGTTTCGGCAGAGCGAATATTCGTTTACCGATGCTTCCTTACCGGTCTCACAAGCGAAGTACAAAATATCACCTCCCGGAGTCCATTGGGCGGGCGCCCAGTCATTGATTGTGGGTGATTGGGTCAGGTTGGTCAGGGTGGTTTGGTGGTTGTCGGGATTCAGGGTCAGTAATAAGATGTCATTTGCTCCAAATTTCTGGTCCGCGGGAGTACCACCCAGGGCAAGCCGGTAATCGATTGGAGACCATGACATAAAGAACAGGTCCTGGTTGCTGGTGTCGGCGGTAATATACTGGCAGTTACCTGTGGCGCGACAATCCAGATCGAGTATACGTAAATATCTCTGATAGCTTTGGCCGGGACGGTCGTCTGTTACCTGGTAGGAAAGGAAGCGACCATCGAAGGACCAGTTGAAGAAATAAGCCGCGTTTTCCAACTGGCCGATCAGCAGTCTCGGAGCCGGGTCGCCGAAGCGTAGGGTGTAGAGCTGGCGGTAGACAGTATCTGAGGTATCCACATCGTAACTGCCGGTGATATAGTCAATTCCCTGGAGATCGGGTTGAGCGTATACAACCAGTACATTACCTGGAAGAACAGCAACTTCTTCGGGGGTAAAGTTATTGGAAGGCGAAGCTGCGTAAAGTGTGCTGTTTACGCCGTCGAAGGTGATGCTCAGCAGGTCGCCGTGTTGTAATACGCGGCCGGTGTAGTAGTGATAGGCGTCCATGGGGAGCGGATTCCCAAGCGGGAGGGGTTCAAAGGTGCTTTCCGCCACCACTGGAGGTTGCGGGGTTGGCAGCTCCTGAACGCTGGCGGCGTCGAAGGAAAGATTGAAGGGTCCCTGAACCAGAATCGATGCGCTGACCAGGGGAATGTCCAGAATGCCATTCACCGGTTCTGAACCGGTTTGTTGGATTAGCTCGACGCGGAGAGATAAACGCCCATCTTCGCTGCCGGCGCCGTAACGATCCTGGATTCCTTCCGGTCGCCCGGGGTCGATTATGTAGGGGGTTGCTCCGTCTTTCGCTTCAACTGGATCAGAGGTGATCTTTAACATCAGGCTGTTGCCGAAATTGCCGCTGATCAGTTCAGCCTGGCTGAAATGCACGGGATTACCGGCAACATCAACTGTTTGATCGATCGTCAGGGCCTGTCCAGCGGTGGGATGGTCGCCCAGGTTGATACTGATCTTATCTGTTAGTGGGACGAAGAGCATCACGGCAGGGATTTGCAAGCTTATATCACCGTGAAGGTCCTGGACGCCTGGGAAGAGCAGCGTTGACTGGGAACCGGAAGGCTCGCCACCCACCTGGATGCTGTTAGGTTCGAAGGGATAAACATGACCGTCGTTAGTCATGAGGCTTATGGCATCGTTCTTACCAGGAAGGTCGAACATCGAGGGACTAAACCCACTGCCTGTAGCGTATTGTTCGTTGGGGGTGGCTTCCAACAGCACTTGCAGACCATCTGTCGTACGTACAGCTGCCTGGATGCAGAACTGGACGCCGAAGGCTTGCGAACAAAGACTGGTCGCAGGAATCGATGTTTCTGCCAAAGCCTCATTGGGTACTAGCACAATGTTGGCCGGTTTTATACTGCCTGTGCCCTGTACCCAGACCAGTGGGAGGCTCCAACCTTCGACCAGTCTAAGGGTGACCTCGTTGACGCTTTCTGGCAGGGTTGCGAAGTGCATGACCACTCCGTGCGTACCAGGCTTATCGTGATCATAGCTCCAATTGAGCAGGGCGAAATGCTGGCTATCTGCTGTTTCCAGCCAGGCATCAGCAACCGGGCGGGCTTCATCACTGAATTCAAGCCAGATATCTGTACCGTGAGGGGAAACTACGCCACGCACCGCGGTCACTTCCTGACCGGTGTGGCGTTGGGTCACTCCGTTCTGCAGTACCCGTACCTGGCTGAGGTCGACAAAGCCGATCCCTGGAACATAACCGAATAACTTAAGAAACTCTGCATAAACTTTTTGTGGACCGATCACCAAGGTCGTAATAGTCATAACCAGCAAAATAAGAAGGGTGATCGCCCACGCAGGTCGCAAAGAGAAAGGACGATGGACTTTGCGTTGAACTGCGGCCTGCTGATTTAAGCGATTTTGTAAGCTCTTGATAAATTTCTCATCCGCCTGCGGGACTGCGGTCGCTGCACGAATTTCCTCTTCGAATTGAAGAGAAGGAATAAAATCAGACATGAGAGTCCTCCAGCTGAGCTTTTAACCGGGCCAGTAGCCGGTAGAGAGATTTCTTGATAGTATCTTCTTTCTGGCCAAACAAATACCCAATTTCGGCAAAACTTAACTCGCCCACATAACGCAGGCGGATCAATTCTTGCTCCTCTTCGGGTAATTTGCCGATGAGTCTGGACAAGGCGGTAATCCGTTCAGTTTTGATCACCTGGGTTAATAGATTGGCATCCGTGGAGATAAATTCTGTCTCATTTAGGGATGCCTCTTTCCGTTGTTTGCGGAAATAATCCATCGCCTTATTACGGGCGATTGAGAAAAGCCAACTCGCGAAATATCCGTCGTGTTTATACTTTTGTATTTGCTCCAAGGCTGCTAAGAAAGTTTGCGCTGTCGCATCTTCTGCATCTGGAGTATTTCGGATGCGGCTATATAAGTACCGAAAGACAGGCTGGGCGTACAACAAGTACAAATCGTCAAACTTTTGTGGATCGTGTCTGGCTGCTTCGATCATCTGGGTTACTGACTTTTCCGTCAGTTCGGTCTTTAATTTTGTTGTCATTGTTTCTTCAACCATGAGACTCCTTTTCCCGGGTTCATTGGTTTTTAGTTCTATATATAAATCGCACAATCCGAAGAAAAGGGATAAAGTTATTTATTAAATGCTAATTTATTGAGTTGAACATTTTTCTAAAGAAATTATAGTCTCCATACAAATTGGTTTTTTTGGTGCATCTTCTGGATGCGTTGGTATTTTTCTAAATGCTTTCTATTGGCAATAAAGCGACCTTATGGGTGAAAAGTCAACAATTCACCCCGCGCCTGGCAGGCTAGCTGACTGCATGCCCAATTCTTCCCCGATTTGTCTTCAGGCGGTGAATTGCCTGTCAGAACTTTCAGTTTGGGTTGTGACTCGGCCATCTGTCTGAGAATGGCAAGGGTTCCGTCATTGGATTGGTCGTCCAAAACGAAAACTTCAAAGGAAGGATAATCCTGCGCCAGTAGTGATCGGATGCATCTGCCAATATTCTGTTCTTCATTGCAGGCCGGAACGAGAATGGAGACCATTGGAAGATCGTCCGGTAATTTATGCTTCCTTGCACGGTGAAGGATGACGACATTGCTCAGGATCACCACCAGAACTGCCAGCTGAAAATAAATGAAGTGAATGATTTGAGCATGGGTCAGATAATTAATCACGATCGCTCACTTCCTTGATCCTAAAAGGCCCTTTAACAACCAGGGTCTGATGCTTGGACGTTGTCGCAGGTCAGCTCGGTGCATCCATGCCAGGAGGAGCGTTTGACATACCCAGACAAAGAAAAATATCGGATCGGGAATCCAAATCAGCAAAGTCGCTAGAATGCCCACTAAACCGAGCGTGACTGCCCAGCCAGGGATGGATGTCAAGGTGATCCCGATCACAGATAAAATCACCCCCGCCAGCGAAGCTTTCCAAATTGTCAAACCAATCCATACTCCAAGAGAGGTGGCCAACCCTTTTCCACCCTTAAAACCCAAAAATGGGCTGAAAACATGACCGAAAATGGGTGCAACGGCAATTAAAACCACGGGGATTCCGCGATATTTCTGAGTATTTTCGGCCAGCGACGCTTTAAGTTGGTGATGGGTGAGGCATGAACCAAGAACTAAAAGTTTTTTCCAAATGGGGACAATTTTTTATTGGAAGTGTCGGACTTTGGGATGGGTATTTTTACTCATGTACTACAACTCGACACTTTATTATCAATTAGTAAAATAATTGAACTCAACAATCGCCTTCCTTATATGGAGAGCGATTGTTGTTTTGTAAAAAATGTATCAGGTTTGTTTTTGTTATGGTTATTGCACAGCAGGAGTTAGTTCTTTGTGGCTTTTTACCCACTTCTTCAAGTAAAGCGAGTAGACCACACACAAGACGATGGAAATAATTACAATATAAAACTCGATCGTCACGTTGTTATTTGTCACGTTTCCGCTGATGTTGAGCAGGGTGTGAAACAATACGCCCGGGAGTATGCTTTCGGTTACTGACACCAACAAAGCCAGGGTAATTCCTAGCGCGATGGCAATCACAATTTGCAGCCCTTGATCTGCGGGCGAATATCCGCGCAGCAAGTTGACAATATGACCGAGCCCAAATGTTATACCCGAGATGATAATCGCATTGGTCAACTTGCCTTTTTTTAATATTCCCTGATACAAAAACCCCCTGAACAGCAGTTCTTCAATGAATCCAACCCCAATCATCAGTGCAATAATAATTGCGATGTCTCTAAAATTTAGCCCGCTTTTAAATCCTTTGCTATATTGAAGGACTGCGATGATTGCCAGCGGGATGTAAAACCATGTTTTGCGAAGGTCAGCCTTGTTTGGCCAACGAAGTCCATAGAGACTGGTCCAATGATTCTTAATGACTAACAACAATAAGATTACTGAAAAGGCGATCAAAATTGCACTTGTTGCTGAATTTGAAACTCCAATCCTTACTGAAAGTGCATCTCCAATATTTACCAGTACAATGTACGCAAATATCCAAATCAATGCATACCAGACGGGCTTTGTTTCTTGAATTCTTTTTAACATTTTTATTACCTTTCTTTATTTTCGAAGTGATAGATCTGAAGTATTTTTCTTTGAGTTGAGAAAAAACTGTGGATAAAATAGCTGCCCCAAACAATAATGTTGCTCAGGTATACATTGTGTTAATTCTCACACAAAACAGTTCTCCTTTCATTAGAAAAAATCGATGGTTTCGATGTTGCCTTGTCCGCTTGGAGAATGAAAGGTCAAGCGGGTGGGTCGAATCTCAGCGGTACAATCGCAGGTTTGGTTTTTAGCGTTTGCAATATGGTCACAAAGATTAATCCGTGCAGCGATATCTTCTTGGGCAAGCAAGCGGGCGGTTCCGTGCAATTCCCGCTCATCGACTGCGACTACAACTTCTGGCCTGTGCTCCAAATTCAACAGATGGTCGGAACTACGCGAGATGAACACATAGAGTGTCAGGTCATCTGATGCGCACGCCGCCCGGCTGACCTGCATGGCAGAGATTTCAATGCCACACAACTGTTCGGTAATGGTCTTGACCTTGCGGGTGGAAACCCCTTGTACGTACATCTCGGCCAGGGTGGTGACCAAGGCCTGTTCACTGCGCAGCCCTTTCTCTAAAGCGGAGGGGTAAAAACCTCCCTCTCGAACTTGCGGTACCGCGAAAGTGATCTCACCCATGCGGGTCTTGACGGTCTTGGGTTTGAAACCGTTGGCGTGCCCTTTCCGATCTTCGGTCCGTTCGTACTCTTCAGCTTACAGGTACTTAGATCGCTCCACCTGCATCACATTGTTGATCAGTATCCGCATGAGTTCCGGAACTGCTTCCAAACCTTTTTCTGCTAGATCGCTTGTAACGGTATAATCATTTTGGTGAGTCATTGGCTTCTCCTTATGTTGTTTGCCGACGCTAAGGATACTTCTAACTCACCGCTTTTGTTAAGGTTCAGCAAATTACAGAAAGAATGTTACACCAACTAAATGAATAGGTTTACAGCTAAAACCTACCGAAATTGGTATATTGCAATGGAGTAACTGGAATGATAATCTTGATCTATCTCCAGAAAAGAGTCATTAGTAGTCAACAAATATTTCTCTTCTCAACTAAATAGTTCAAGGAGTTAACGCATGTTTAAACCAAAAACGACCATTTCTGGTCGTCTGGTAAATAGTAGCGGGGAGTGGATTCGAACCACTGACCTCCGGGTTATGAGCAATGATCCTGAATCCGTGCCATTTGTGCGGCGGGTTCTGCAAATCAGCCAAACCGACGAACGCTGGTTCTTGCTTGCCCGGCACGCAGCAGTAGTTGATCGATATTCGTATAGTAGTCCTTTTACGTGGGTTCGTCAAGTACTTTTTCTTGATTTCCTAAAGCAATATTTCCAATTCAATTTATTCAAATCCATTTTCGAGTGGGGAGTGCACCCTCCTTAATTCGCAAATAACGCTTTGCGTTTGTAGTTATTAATTTCCCATTCATGGGTGTTTCACAATCTCAATAAATGCCTGCATAAGGTAAGGGTCAATTCTATTCCCCTGCCCATCTATTTGCGCACCTATTTGCCGGCATTTTTTATAAGGTTCGGAGTGTCATTGAAGATGCCAGATAAGGATTTTGATTATTTATTCCCTCAAGCAAAAGCTAACCCGGTTGAGCTTAGAGGATATGTTTGGAAAGTCATTGTGGATCCAACCCGCAATGATGATGACCCAGGTATGTTCTTCGGGAGATTATTTCGAATGATCGATATCCGACTCAATCGAGACGAGAAATCTACCTGGCCGGAAGGGATAATTTTTGAGAATGTGACCTCAGGTTGTCGCCTCACTTATCAAGATGGCTTATTGATGGATCTGACGAATTCCAAAGTAATTCAGAAGAAGCCAAGAGTACGTGATCGTAGCCGGCGTTCAATATGCAGAAGTGACATAAAGGGTAAGCCCATGACCAAAAAACCAAATCAAATTTCCTCAAACAGTCAGATGCGCCGGTTTGTATTGATTCGAGTGGAAGACCTCACCGGTGTATCAGGTACTGGCGAGGTTGCAGAAGGAACTGTGTTTAGCAGTGGTTTGGCAGTCATTCGATGGCTCAGGGAACCTTATGCTATGGGTGTTTATCAAACTCTCGATGATGTCATTTCTGTCCATGGTCATGAAGGCCGAACGCAGCTGCAATTTATCGATTAAGGAGAAATCAAATGACCACAAAGATCATCACCATTTCCAATCAAAAAGGCGGGGTAGGCAAGACAACCACTGCTGTAAACCTGGCACATGCCCTTACTCTAAAAAATAAGCAAGTGTTATTGATCGACCTTGATCCTCAAGGGCAATGTGCAACCAAGCTGGGCATGGATAGTCAGATGGGAACCTATTATTTCCTGACCACTCAACCAGGTTCTCCGAGTGAAATTACCTTTGTCCGCCAATGGATTCGAGATACCGGGCGCGATTTACTGCAATTGATTCCAGGAAACTCAATGACTTCCGCTGCGCAAATGATGTTGGGTGTCCAAGATCAACCGATCTCCTACATCAAAGACCTTCTCAAAACTTTCACGAAAGACCGGTTGGACTACATCATTTTTGACACCTCCCCTTCTGTGGGTGGTTTGCAGGAACGTGCGATCTGGGCAGCAGACCTGGTGATCGTTCCAACCGCGACTGAATTTGCGTCTTTGGATTCGTTAGCCAAAACAGTCACGACCATCCAGACCTTGAGAGACAAGAAGAACTGGAAGGGGGGATTGTTGGGAATTTTACCGACCTTCTTTGATAGCACCAACGAGTCACGCGATTCAATGCAGGACCTACAGGCGACATTCAAAGAGAAAGTAATTTCCCCGATACATCGGGCGACCGTCTTGCGCGAATGTTGGTCGGAAGCAAAGACTATTTTCGAGTACGCTCCGGAAACGCGGGCTGCAGAAGAATACAAGTCTTTGGCAACTCTTGTATTGAAATATTAGAGGTCAGGATGTCCAGGCGCGATGCATTCACAGGTTTACGTGATCCTCATTCCATTGACCGATGGTGAGGAGAATAAGCCGCATGATTCCACAATACTCATGCGACAACCATTGGATTTAATTCCCACAGCAGATCTCAAGAAGAAAAGATCGCGAAAGTGGGAACAGATTCATCGGTTTGAAACCGTGACCTACCGGGGAATTCCACGGCAAGTTGTGGAGCAGATTGTTGAAATTGCTCAGCGTCTTTCGGTTCCCAGGGATGAAGTTGTCAGGGCATTCCTTGAGTACGGAGTAAAGCTTTACCGAACTGAAAAACTCAGTCTTTTTGCGTACCCCAAAGCCCAACGAATGACCCTGTTTCCGGAAGGCGGTCAAGGGAATCCTGTTTTGCCTTCTCAAAAAAGTAAAGACCAGAATTGGTTGTCGGAAGCATTTCCTGTTCCCGAAAAGAAATCAACAGCAACCAAAAAGAAAAAATCCAAGAAAGACCAAGACACCATCCCCCATTGGGAGATGCGAGTAACTTTCCGAATTCCAGCTCTATTAAAGGAAGACGTTCGAGCTATTGCAAGGGAGCACACCTTGCCAGTCGGAGAGGTTGTATGGTTCTTCGTTATGGAGGGTACGAAAGCTTATCAGAATGGAAACTTACACCTTCAACCATCACCCAAGACCATTGGGAAGACTTTGTTTCAGGAAGGATGTTAATGGCTCCCCTGCTTTCCTGGAAAATCTGCCAATATTTTTTTGAGCCGAGAACTCCGTCTGCGTCCATGCTGACGTGCCGCAGACGTGCTGCTGACACGACGCAGACGTTGACGCAGACGAAGCCGCTGACGTTGAATGAACAGGAAGCCCGTAGAGGGGTCTTTCCTGGAGGAAATGGGATAACCACCATTCTTCTGGAAAAAGCCGAAATCTTGCCATTGTTTTGCATTTTTCGAAATTGGTATTTTTATCGATAGGGATTTCTTTTATGAATGCAGTCGTTGAATTTTCACCGGAAAAAGCCTGGCAAGCAGCCGTCGCTAACCTCGAATTGGATATGTCGCGGGCGACTTTTAGCACCTGGGTAAAACCAACCCATCTGGTGGAATTTTCAGATGACACTTTTGTGATCGGCTGCATCAATGCTTATGGCCGGGATTGGTTAACAGATCGACTGACCACCACCTTGCAGCGGTTCCTTACCGGTGTCTTAAACAGAGAAGCTAAAGTTAGTTTTGTGGTCTGTGAACAGGAAGTTGATGATGAGGATGATCTCGCTCAGGAAGAAAATCAAGATCAAGAGGATGACGAGGAAAATCCCATTGAGCTGGATATCCACTATAGCTCTATCCGGAATATCCTGCTGGAACCCGGGCGGGTGGTTCGCTTACCGGTATATAACTTGCGTTGGCTGCCGTATGTCGGTTCGCAAGTTATTTTCCTGGTGATGGCATTGTGGCAGGAATATTATCTGGCGAGTGGTGGAAAAGGACGAAAAGGAAGTTGTAAAGTTTCAGTACGGGCTGAACGGATTTGTCAGTGGGCTGGGATCAGCCGGGCTCAGTTTTTTCGCTTATTACAACCTGGTAGCAGCCTGGGATGGTTTACACGAAAAATTGACACCGATCATGAAGTAGATAAGCGCTCAGGAAGGGCCAAAAAGTCCTCCAACAAATATGAACTATTCGAATCCCCGCTGACACCTGGGGACGCCGAAGACTTGAAGACTTTTTTGCTTGCTCATGGGATACAAGATTCTCCTCAGTCCGCGTTGCAATTGGCGATCAGCGCAAATCCCAAAGAAATCTTCCAATATCCGGTTCGACAACCTCCGGAAGACTTCAGCAAAATGATTCCACGTCATCAGACTGTTCAGGATGTCATCAGAGAACTGGTTGGGCACCGGCTCGATGGAGAGCTTGGCAACCTGGCGGACCAGCTTGCTGACCGCCTGGTAACACAGGGAGATTTCATCCTGGTCACCTGGTACTTCCTGAAACACTGGTTGCCCGTGCTGGGCGCAGATGCTGCCATGTTTGTTCTGGTCTTGCGTAATCTGTGCTACTTCAATGATGAGACTGGCGAGATCCGAGATGAGGTCTGGATGGATGGCGGCTATGAAGCCATCGCTAACCGGTTAGGGATCAACAACCCGCGAGTGGTGGCGAACTGGCTGCCTGTCCGGATAGAGCGAGGGAAACGGAAAGACGAATTGAGTGAACGCACAGTTGAAGAACTTTCTCGCCGGCAACGACTACAAGACTTGCTGAGCTTGTTTGTTGAACGCACCGATCACCGGATCAATTCTGAGGGCAATTACGGTTGGAAATTCAAGGTGCAGCGGGTCGATCCTCTCACACCACAACACCAAACAATCCAACAGGCTGCTTCGTCCCTTTTTGTGAAAGCTGAAAATCAAGATGTTCTGGACTGAACTTGATTCCTGGATCAGTTACTTGGGCAATGATTGTTTTGAGACTGTCAAAACGGAGCCAATGGTTGTTTTGAGACTCTCAGATTTAACCAATGATTGTTCTGAGACTCTCAAGAGCATCCTCAATGATTGTCTTGAGACGCTCGACCTGCAAGCCAATGATTGTTTTGAGACCCTTTTAAAGATTCTCAAAAGCTTTAAAGATTCCCTAAAAGATAAAGATACCTCCTCAACCCAAGATTCTTCGATTTCGCAAAACGATCCTTGGCGAGTCAAGCGGTGGCAGTGGTGACTGATTCGAAGGGAAATTGGTCTTTGGACAAGCTTTTAGCTCGCGCAGACAAGAAAAACCGGTCTGTTCTGATCGAGCAAGAAAAGAGTGCAATACCTTTCGTATCCTGGATGATTCATGGCGCTTCCCAACCTGGCATCCAGAATCCGTATAGTCTGGCCATCGCCAAGCTGAAAGAAAATCCTGGGATCAGTGCCGGCGGAGCCAGTGATCGCCTGGCTGCCATACCGCCTCGAGAACTTGTTCGTCTGATTGAGCATTCATTCTCGTTTTATTCTCCATCCGATCGGAACTGGCGGATGCTTTTTGCGGAGGCGAAAAGGGATCGTATACGGCTCCTGGCAGATTCATTGGGATTGGTTCTGGACATCGAGGAGGAAACAGGTTGGATAAGTAATTAAGTTGAGCATAGCCTTCGAGGGCTTTCGTATTCAAACAAACATTCATGAAGAGGAGAGTACAAATTATGGCACAAGGCAATCTAACATGGCAGCGTGGCGACATCACCGGGGATATCTATTTTGATTATTTGCGTCCCCAGAATCAAGATCCCATCCCTTATGTTCGCCTATATCTGATGATCGATGGCAGCCCGGAATCGAAACCGGTGAAGGGATTACGGGTACTGATTTACGGCACCCTGGCCGAGTTGGTGTATGGACATGTTCAAAAAGGCAGCCGGATTGGGGTGGAAGGGCATATTCAGCTGCGCTACCGGCCTAATATAACCACCCCTGTTTTCGAAGTCGTTGCTGAAAGAATTGAATTTATCCGCAATATCGATTACGAACGCGGCAAACAGGTGATTGCGGATTTGAAACAAAGGGGAAAACGAAACTCTGCTGCTTCCGACCTGGAAGTCATCACACAGATTCTTGAAACTGGAGAATTTAGTCATGACAGTGAATAATCAAAGCGATCCAGAAATCCATATTTCAGAAGAAAAGCTGCAAAAGTTAGGTTGGATACTTTTGAGTCTTGCTGTGATTTTCACGATTATCGGTGCCCTTGTTTCCCCATTGGATGAACAGGGGAAGCCAGTTCTCTTGCTGCCCGAGGTTAAGGCTGTTGAGGATTACCGGCGATCTGCTCAAACATGGATATCTGAGCTGACTGTTTTGGACGGTGAGATCGCGCGCGTGATCGCTTCTGAACAACAAGGAGATCTTTTTTCACAGTCCAGGTCTGCGCAGCAGACTCTCCAGCACGCTGTTGAACTTACTCAACAGGTTGACCGCACCCGAGTTCCTCCAATCGGTATGGGATTGCATGAGCAAATACTCTCGACCACACTGAGCTACCTTGAGGCTGCCCGCAGCGCTTTGCAGTGGATCAGCGCGCCTGAACAGAAAAACCAGGACCAGGCAATCCAAATTTTGGAGGATGCGCGCCAGTTGAAATCAGAATTGGAGAAAAATAAGTGGTTGATTTCACGTTAGAAGAATTCCAACGGAACCAGTCAATTCGGATCTCCAGAGACATTATCGGGCAAAGTGAGGAGCACGAGCAAAAAATGCAAACCAATGCCCAGAAATCATGGGAAAATGCCCATAAGCAACTTGTCGCCCTTTTGAGGTTTCTGGATCAGGATTACGATGAATCCTGCGAAAAGGCGACCCGTCCGTTGGAATCCTTTAGCGATGATGACCTGGCATATTTGATTCACGTCCGGCTGCGTGCTATGCAGGGTAATGCTTCAAAAGAAAGAAAAACCAAATGAGATTATTGAAGTCAAACGGAATTTGCAAGGAACTCACCCAAAAGTATGCTGAGCTTGAACAAGTGAACGCTGATTTGTTGGAGAACCAATAAAAGAGTGCAGGCCGAAAATGCCAATCTGAATTCCCATCTATCTGCACTTCGACAAGCCCAGACAGAGGTATCACACACCGACTGACCGGAATACCAGGTCAAGTGCAGAACCTGACTGTGTTGCAGATAATTCGACTTCACTTCCGAACTGGATAGGAGCCTGGCGGTCATCGAAAGGCTTTGAAAAGACTTCCACGGTATCCTGTTATCGGAGACACCGGAAAAGCACTTCGACCTTCGATTACAAAAGTAATGGCAAAACGGCTTTCATTATCCGTCGATAATAATAGTCTGGACGAAGCGGTAAACCGATTACTAACACTGAAGAAAACTTACATCCAATCCTGATTGAAAAAATTGAAGCAATTCCTGAACAAGGATCCAGTTCAGGTGGCAATAATCCAGACGTGCTTCGACTGACCGAGGATGGGAAAGATGGCTATCCAGATCACTAACTGGAAAGCTACCTAAGGAAAATGAGTACGATCGGTTGATCCGTCGCCACTCTTCACCGGAACATACCATTTTAAATATCCAAGCCGCAGAGATTCCTGCCGATGCAGGATATTTGATTAAGGCTCAGGCTCAAGAGATCCAATTGTCCAATGGAAGTACATTTATTCCAGATATTGCCGCATGGATCGGTCCACCGGAGAGTTGATATTTATAGAGGTAGAGCGGGATGTACACAAAGGACAAGATGGCCAGAAAGCAAAAATGGATGAACCTGTACGAGGCATCGAATGGAAACCTATACGTTTTTTGCGATAACCTAACCTGGCCAAAGAGCGATCCAGGGAGAAATTAATCTCGCCTTAGGTGGGTTGACTTACAATTCGTTTTTAACGAACCTGCATGGTTTGACGAAATGGAAAGCGTTCTGAAAAGGATGGTAGTATCTGGCTATCAATCAAACGAATGAAATAATTCAGGGGAACGACCTGGCCGGTTGTTCCTACCCGGTTGTTCCCCTAGTGTCTTAAGGGGGAACGGAGCAAATTGGATTATCGTATATAAGAAAATCCTCTTTGAGACATAAATTGGTAAAGAGCCTTAAAATATCCCTGGGGAGCAAAACGCATTATTTCGAGTACTTGTGGCCCATGGCAATACCTGAGTCGTTTCTTGCTTCCACAAGGGCATTGGATATGCCCACGATATTCATCTTGAGCAAGAATAGAAATTAGGCCAAACAAAGAATGTTCGCTTTGCACATTGAATAGATCTTGATAATACTTAATTCTACCCGGTTCCCCATGTGACAAATCACCATAAGGAAGTTTCCCATATTGGCAAAAATAACTGTATGAATAAAGGTAGGGGACTAAACACTTCTGAACAAATCCCAATAATGTGTGTTGCTCAGAAAATGTCTTCCAAACAGCTAATGGCTCACCTAAACACAAATTCCCTTTTGTAAACTTGTGAAATTCAATTGGAATTCGATTCCCTGTTTCGTAAGCTATGGGCACACAATCTGGATAGGATTCTGGAACAACAAGAAGAATTGAATACTCATCTTCAACAAGTTGTTCGGCAAAATTTGCCTTGAAGACCAATAATCCTTGTATATTCCAGACGCCATCAGTTTTTTGAAGGGTCAGACCAGAGTATAAGGAGCGTAACTCATCGAATTGGTCAATTATTAAACCTTGTTCCATCGCATCCCCATGGCTTATTTGGATTACTAATGGTCACAATTGGAGTAGCCATTCTGCTTGGCTCTTCTTTTTTGGTCGAATCCGAAGATGAAGTATCGTCGAATTTAGGTGACGGGAAAAAGATATCATCAGGATCAGATCCCAATACAAGTTGTAAAGTTCTAACTGCCTTATTCAAATCGGTATTAGCTTCATCGATAGCCTGATCAATTAGCTCGAGGTGCCGGCGCATCTTCTTGACAATGTATTTAGCCCTATCCAAATCTTCGGGTTTTTCAACCTTAACTAGAGGAATTCGGTTTACCGCGGACTTTGAAATATCAGCAACTGTTGGTGAGGCGATAAAATAATCGGGGTTTCCCCAGGTATCACAAGCTTTTTTCAACATATCACGTAATGCAAGAATCCAACTTGAAGCATCAGGATTGTGGTATTCAGCTACCATACACTCCAAGAAAAGGCTTTTTGGGATTTTCTGGTTACCAAAGTGAACTTTTTTCCATGCTTTCATGATTTTTACTAATGGTTTGTAATGGTGACGGTCAACCAGATACGAACTTTCCTCGTTTCTTGATTCACTATCAGATAACTGCGTGTTCGGATACGTCCACAACCATTGATCCAGATCTTTATCCGCAATCCAAAGTGGATCAGTATATTGATCCACTTGACCTGTTAAATCGACTTGAGGGAGGACAGGAACTATATCTAAGGTTAAATCGGGTTCGTCATCCGCAATTCCATTAACCTTATCGGTTAGCTTGACTAAGATTGATCGGCGACGAATTATGGACGCTTCGACATGTCTGCCTGATCGTTCAATAGCTTCACGAACCAATCTTAGGAGGCAGTGCTGAGCAGTCTCATTTGATTGACATAATTCAGCAAGTTCCTCGAATGTGTAATCAAAAGGAATTACAATATCGACATCCTTTATCCCTTTAATAGCTGTTGATCTACCGTAAGAGCCAGAAAGAATAGAATTCAACATATGTGCACCCAGGCTCTCATCGTCTTCAAGATCTTCTCGGAGACAGATGTGTGCTAATTGAGCACGTTCAACTGCCTTAGAATAAGGCTGAATCGATGCAAGATATTCGATAAACAAATCGTTCAGTGTAGTCATATTAATCTCCAGGTTATCGCAGAATAAATGCTTTCCGATATGATGGGTTCACGTACCAATACAGGTGGACCCGCCCGCAAGCCTGCAGTCGTTGACCAATTAAAAAGGCTAGTGGGGACAACGTATTAATAAAGAGGTGAAGATCTGTGAATCCTCCTTTGTTTTGTCTAATTATTCGACCAACCTGATCAGCATACGCGATTGCATATGATGCATCTATTGGTACTCCATGATGAATGTGCTCGATTAAGTCGATTTTCAACCATTTACCATATTTCAAATTTTCATTATCAACAAAACCTTTGATATCCGAATGGATATCTGACTGGGAAGATATTTCTATAATCATGTGGCACGTTTTGTCAGGAGACTTCTCGATTTCTTTTGATATGACAGTAATTGGCGCCTGCACTGAATCAGAGTTCCAGAATTGCTGAGTGAATGAACTACCACCAACATTCCTGGCCCAAACCGATGCCTTAACTACCCGGATATTGGAATGGTATCCAAGTGCCAGAGCGAGAGGTAAGAATAACTTGCAATCGTAATGTAGCTGGATATTTTTACCGAGATTTATCAAACCAGTGACAACATCTTGGATTGCAGGGGAAAAAATCGATTCCCATGAATCCTGATCTGGCCACTCCGGGCCAGCCATAAATTCAGATGACCAATCCAAATCTAGCAAAGCGGATTTCGGAAAACTTTTCATCGAACGGCAGCAAACATCGATTATTGGTAGGGAACCTCGACGCCTATATCCATATGTGAGCAACTCCATAAATATTGGTTTACTGTTGTTGACGGCTGTTGGAATCAAAGATTGAATGTGAATTTTGGAAATATTCCCATTTTCTTGTAAATAGAATTCCCGAAATTTCGTAATGAATACAACGGGGAGTATGGCGAAAATTGGGCAGCTACTGCTTTCATAACTCTTAACCACGCTTGTAAATAATTGCATCACCAAATCATCTGATTTCCCATTTATGTCAGGGAAAATACATACGACACCATCTGGACCAAATCCATTTATCATTACTTGATTTCGATCCCTATAAGTAAAAACTCCCCTCATCCGCAATTCGCGTTCAAGAATTAATGGATTATTGGACGTATCACCACAGGTTTCGATTAGAGCGTATATTGGCTTATCAACCAGAGCTTCTGTTTCGGCAAGATTTGTAACCGATCCAAGTAAATCCTTGTAGTATTTGAGCAAAAATCGCCGGTCAACTAACAATCGCTCGAGCAAATCATCCCAAAACCATATTTTCACAGGAAAGCTGTTTTTTTTAGTTTGCTCTTCTAGATACTTGGTCAACATACGCTTGTAAAACAGTATCCCGACCTGTACTGGTAACAATTATGAGTTGATCTGGATTCAGAGGACTCGATATTGCTTTCTTTATTTCATCATCGATTTCCCCCTTGCTTAATTGCTTTCCTTTAGTTCGGAGTTTAGATTGTGCACCGCGACATCGACCAGCTGGTCCGTTGGGGTAACCAAAAACATCCAACCCATTTTGAGATTGTCCACTCCTCCCATTTCGTTGAGTCGTAGGATCATTCCACTCGATTGAACAAGCATCTCGAACCATTTCGTCAAACACATCGTCTGATTCGGGTATTGGAAAAACATAGTTGTATCTGACTGTCATTTGGTTCCTCTGCTTATTGAACAATTACTTCTTTTAGTTTTGATATAGTTCATAGTAGTTCTCGGTCTAATGTATTTAGCGGATTAGCTGATATGCTGATTAGCGTATCACGATTCGAAAAAAAAGTCAACTCTATTCTATTAAAATAGATTTAATGATTGGGCAACAGTCTTTCCTTCTTGTAAATAGTTTAATTTCAACAAACGAACACGAGCAGCATCTTCTGATACCTGGAAGACCGATTGGACTTGTGTGATCATTTTCTGTCCGACATCAGATGCTGATGATACCCTTCCGAAGGTATTTGTATCTTTATTGATTCGATGGACTATTTCTTTTACTGAAGACAATGGCATTAAAAAAGCTCCTGAGGCATAGCCGGCCTGCCATTCTAACCAATCAACATCACGAGCATTTAAAATAGTATCTCGATTGCATCTTATTGTTAGATCCCCTGAATCAGATTTGAAAAAACTGGGTTGCTCAAATGACCAGATAAAGTTATGGAAAACTACATGCCCAAATTCATGGGTTAATGTTGTTCGCAATCGATTGGCATGGTTGCTTGATGTGGAAAGAAAATTTGATATCAAAACGCGAGGAGGTACCTTATGAGAAAAAACTGTCATTCCTTCAACATTATTTCCTTCATTGCTTAAATCTGCGAATAAATCAAGCTCAGATGTTTTTTGTTCGATTAATATTGTCAGGTCATTTGTTGAAACCGGATATTCAACTTTTCCATGTTTTTCTACAAGAAATGATGAAATTAAATTCTCACACTCAGAATCTAGTTCGAGCGCATCATAATAGGGACGCTGGGGAAATCGACCTGTATTATCGCGAACCCATTTCATCATTATTCCCTTTTAGAAGCTTTACGAAAAGCTTTAAATGCATTCTCGATTTCTTCCGGTTGATGGTTTTGTGTTTTTATATCGTCCGGCAAGGTTCCTGATAGAAAGCGTAAATAATCAAGCGAAAGATTTAATACGGAGGATATTTGTAAAAGTATAAATTCCCCTGGCGGATTGCGACGATCATGCTCAATATCGTTAAGATACTGAGCGGATATAGATTGACTATCTTCCTTACGTAACCGTTCAGCAAGATCTTTTTGACTGAGCCCCGCTTTTTTCCTGCTTTCGGCAATATATTGTCCGAAAGTCATAATAGCCTCCTTGGTTAAATAATACGCTAATCAGCATATTAGCATATTCTCCCAGAAAATGCAAGAGTAAAAATGAATTCCTTCAAAAACCTCGTGGCTTTCATAAGGCATTAATTTTCTAACTTTACTTGTCTAAACTTACACCCATACGCTGCCGGCTTCCCCACCATCGTCCAGGATAATCTTTCAACCGTATTCCACCAAATACCTGGCACTTCATACCACTTCGCGCCGGCTACATCCTTTGGGATATCTGGATCATGAGGCAGTACCACGAGCAAGAAATCCATCCGGGTGAATTCCAACTTCGGTATAAACGAATGAATAGATTGGACCCAGAGCGACCAGTGATAGCATCATTCCCCAACCACACCGGGAGGGCTCAACTGTTTTTGCAGCATCAATCCGGTCAGCAATAAAATCGAAATAGGTCATCCCCTTTGGAGCCTGGGGAACCTGCATGGGTTGGTTGCCCTTGTAGGCAACAAACAAGATGCTGGAGCAAATCGCCAGGATAACCGCAGTCTTGATGACACTCCCAATCAACTTAAGAAACATTCCGATGAATTTCATTTTCTCCTTCATTTCCTTTATCTATCTGATACTGATCTTCTGGTTGGGCACTCTCTCGTAGGACCCGGTTATAACGAATTTCCTCCCGATACATTCGGTCAAGTGCAACCTCAATCACATCGCTTTCACTCCGTCCCATCACGCTTGCCATTGCTCTTAATTGACTCACGCCTTCTGGACTTATTCGAAAAGAACGTACTGGTTTACTCGCAGAATTTGTTTTCGGCATGCTCATTTTCCTTATCGGTTAGATTATCTATAATGTAATACTCTAGTATTTCTTTGTCAAGTTAAAACCTCACTTTTTTCGAAAATTCATTGAATTTGACCCCCTAGGATAAAGGGTTTCCTCTTGCTATGATTGGAGTTACAACCAAATATCTGTTCGGTCGCTGATAATCATCAGCTGTTCCAAATAATCCTTGGAGCGACCATCACGTCTTTCCTGTTTGCACCTTTCTTCAAGTGCATACAGGAATTGAAGACTTGATTGGTCGCTTTTGTTTTACCCAACTTTTGAACCCGCATATCGGGAAAGGAGAAAAATTGAAAGAAATTCCAGTCTCAAAACGCAACCTGATTGTTGCAGTCATCCTGGCCGTGGTCATCGCTGTAGGAATCCTGGTGATCGAAAACTGGCCTCTTCATACGGAGCAAGGTTCAACAGCATCAACCAGTGAAGATAGTCTGGTTTCTGCTGCAGCCGTCACTGCCATTGAAAAGGTTTTCCAGGTGAACTACCAGGAAGGAAAAGAAGTCTGGCTCAATCGCATTTGCGAGCTCAGCACGCCCGCTGGATGTGAGGTGTTTTCAGCCGGCGCAGATCGTATGTGGGAAAAATATGTGGATGCCAAGTCTGTGGTCACAGCTGCCACGCAGGCAGTGGAAAAGGTAGCAGACAACGGTTCCGAGCAAGTATGGCGGATGACCATAACGCTATCTTCCCCTCTACCAGGTAGCAATAAAACCCAGGACACGGCGTATGTTGTTCTCGCGAAAACGGAAAGCGGTTGGAAGTTTGATCGTTTCCTGATGGAGGCGGAAATCAATGCCATCCTCGCTCGCGAAAAAACTCCCACCACAACTGTAGAAGAAGGAAAGAAGTAGTGAAAAGATTTTTCCTAATCATTGTCGTATTGACCTTGCTCATTCCAACAGCTGTTTATGCTCAGGGTAACGATCCCTGGTCTGAGGTCTTTCAACCAGACGGCAACCTGAATCCTGATTTGATTGATCTGGGAGTTACCACCGATCATCCCGACTGGATGTCGATTGAACTACCCTTTGGGCAATCGCTTGACCTCGATGCTAATTACCATCGCTACCAGACCCCCAGTGGGAACATTGTTGTCTTGCCTTCCGCTTCAACTTTGTTCTTTATGGCCATGAATCCTCAGGAAAGTGGCCTAACCAGCTCTTATGGATCCCTGGGCAATGGGTACGGTAGCCTGATCTCTTTTCTCGGTCTGGCAGCCGGCGATAACCTGGATTGGAACCGGATACAGGCAGAACACCCGGAATATACCAGCCCGGATCAATTCTGGGGTGCTGTTCTTAATGGAAATCAGGATGTGTGGACCTATTTCTCCGGGTGGGGATTCATCACCAATCTGTTGCAGATGACCTGGAATGATGGGGCTCTGCGTTCCTTGTACTTGTTGTACCTGAATGGCACACAAAATTGTGCATCCATTCCGGGTGGTTGTTCGGGAGTAGTCACTCCACCTCCACCTCCTCGGGAATGTCCTGATCCGAGCGTAACCATGCAGCAGCCCGTGCTGACCATCCAAAAGACTGCTCCGAATAATCCACTGGTCGTTGGGCAAGATACTGAAACTCGGCGTGGAGCAGATATTCAAGCCAGGGTGACAGTTCCTCCAGTAATCTTCACCTGGTATGAACCCATCTACGAGGAACGGGATGTTTGCCGGTCAGCCAATGTGGGGGAAACCCCGAACTGCAAAACAAGCTCAGGATCAACCATCAATGATGGAGTCTCGGATACGGAGATGGTATTCAAGGAATGCCGGATGCATGTAGAACATCTGCCAGATGCAGTAGCTTCCTTACAAGCAACCGCCGCCCTGGATGCCGCCAGCCAAGATTGGATTACAGGCAAACTGGGTCAAACGCATTATGAAGCTTACATTCACCAAGCAAATTTCACTCTCATTCCGGGAATAGGATCATGGACGGGGGGATGTGATGGTAGTGGAACCTGTACGGCAACCGGACAGGCACTTCGAGTTCCATTTGCAGATCCAGGAACCTTCAACTTGCGTCTGGACGTGGTTACCACGGGCACACGCTTCCGGGGTATTCCGATCACCCAACCGAGACGGGTAGGGATCGATGGAACGATGAAAGTCTATGTAACTCTACCGGCGTTGGTGCCATAAAAGGTCAATGTGCAGATTGTATGGATAGCGGTCGGTGTGTTGCTGACAGTCTTCCTGGGTTTCATGGCAGTCGTTTATCTGCTGTTGGTTATTGGCCTGTGGTGTCCAAGAAACGATTATGACAAGTAAGGAGGCAGTGGTTTATGACAGATTATTTTGTTGTCTTTGGGGATTTCCTCGCTGCACTGCCCACCTACTTATTGAATGGTGTACTGGCAACTGTCTACTGGCTTGGTGAATCCGGAGCTGCCCTGGTAAGCATTCTTTGCGCAGGTTTGATCATTCGCTTTGTTGATCAACGCGTGCAATCCAGGGCAGCTTTCCGACCTGGCCGTAGTGGACGGGAGGCAGCTACTCCGGATTTATACACTGCACAGATCACCACGGCAATCATCTTGGTCATGTGGGTAATCAGCCAATGGGGAATGGGTGCACCAGTTCCCTGGCTGGGTGCAGCGATGTGGCTGACCGGTACCATCATTGTTCTTCTAGTTCACATGCAAGAGCACACCTTGCTTTGGAATATGAAATCAGGAATTGCGATTTATTCCTTGGCCGTCATTGGCAGCCGGCTTTACCTGGCATACACCGCTCAATTATCAGCAGATCAGTGGGCTGCCCTGATCGGTACTTCAGAAAGCGCTGCGGCTGTAATTGCCAATACACGCGGTAATGTAACCACGATTATTTTATGGGCTTTGTGGTTGGTAATCCCGTTGGGTTACTTCGCGATGTTACTGCAGCAAGTCTTGATCAACCCGATGTCGTTGGTCAATCCACTGGCAGGAGCCAGTGAGTTGATCAATCGTTATCGAACCAGAAGATAGGGTGATAGATGAAACCAGCACACAAAATCGTGGGCTTGCTTGATTTATTACTCTACCTTTTTAGGTGAGAGTTTTATGAACGTTGGTTGGTTTTTCAAACGTCAGATTTTATTTCAACGATTGGAGGTCAATATGTCACAACTGATGGATTTGCTGCGTGGACCTGCTTTAGGAGTGATTTCTATGATCATCTTGATGGCAGGCGTCCTCATCATCACTGCATTTGCGGCGCTGATTGCTCAAATGAGTCTCTTGTTCCGGCTTGAACCCTGGAATACTTCCGAAAAGCGAAGTGAAACCGGGAAAGAAGGTTACCCGCAAGAATCCTATGAGCAACGTTCCTCAGCTCGTGAAAACCAGCGGGCATCATCCCAAAGTCGCCAACGCTCACCACAGGTGGTGGTTGTCGAGCCAAATGCGAACGAGGTGATTGATGCAGTCTGGTGGGAAACAGTGAAGCAATAGCAATCCAGGGCTTCTTTTGCGCAAGCAAAAGCGGCCTCACGAATTCACCAGCTGATCTAGTTGGCGAATTGATGAGGCAGAACGCCAAGTACGGAGAAAAGAGAACGATGATTATTGGAAAACTGACCGAAAAAATACCCTGGCTGAGAACGAAGGACTCTCTCTCCATTCCTAATGACCTGGAAGTGGAAGGCACAGAGCTACATTTCAACGACCGAAATGAGCTTGACTATCTGGTTTTTCGTGTCACAGAGCGGGAAGGTGCGCGGGAATATCAGGGATATCGGGCAGTCCGTCTGCTGCAATTGCGCTATATCTCGCTGGAAGCTCGCCGGGATGCCGGCTTGCTGCAGAAGATGCGCACGGTCTTACGCGGTTTATATGGCGCTCAAGTTGATCTGGTATATCTGGCTGCTGGTGTTTTTAAGAATCCAAATATTGGGATCGTTCAATGTTATGGGGTAGCTGCATTTTCTCCAAAGAAAGAAGAAGCCATCCAGCACTCTTTACGGGATCTTTCAGCTTTACGTGCAGGATTGGTCGGTGCTTACCGTCAGATCCGCCTGGAGCCGCTTTCGACTGAAGTGGCTCAATGGTTGGCGCGTTCGTTGGAGCAGATGCCTTATGCCATTGTGGCTGTTGGGCATCCGGATCCACGCGAAAACGCTCGTGGCGGCGATTCTTCGATGCGGGATCCATTGTTGTCCGGTAGTCAGGGTGCTCAGCAATATTCCATTCAACAAAATGAACTGCTCTTTCGCGGTATGAGCAGCCTGGAAGAAGAATTCCTGTTGATGCTGCTCACCAATCATGTTCGTCTGGAAGATATTACGCGCATGTTGGCTGGTATGTTGGAAGATACATCCGTTTACGCTTCCCGTCAGTTGGGAACTCGGGCAGCCTCCTTCGGGATCAGCCTACCAGCGATTCTGACCGGTGGGCTGGCAGAAAACGCCTCCCAATCTTATGGCACAAACCATTCGAGTGGCGTTACTCACGGAGAAGCTGCTACCGATGGCGTGGCGGACAGTCAAGGCCAGGCCCATACGGTCGGGCATGCCAGTACGAGCGGTTGGGCGCACACGGTCGGAGTTTCTGAGACAGACACGGTTGGTTCATCTTCCACGGTTGGAACGGCAGTCAGTCAGGGGACAGCTCATACAGAAGGCTCAGCTGTAACAGACGGATCATCGCACTCCGATTCCTCTGGCGTGGCGAACTCACATACCGACAGCTCTTCCTACGGTGTTAACGGCGGCGTAGGCGGCAGCGTTGCTCCGGCTGGTGTAGGGGTGTCCGCCAACGTTGGCGGTAGCGCCAATTGGGGTACGGCTGATGGTGTGGTTAACAGCAGTGGCTCATCCGACTCGAGTATGCATTCGGTAACCTCAAGTCAATCGGATACCGTTTCTCAAAGCACCACCCAAAGCCAATCCAACACAAATTCTCAAAGCCACTCGTCGACCCAATCGGAGGCCTGGACGACCTCAGGCTCTGAGACTGATTCTGTAGCGGATACCAACAGTACCTCTACCACCCAGAGCCATGCGGACACAAAAAGCACAGCCCGCTCCGAGGCGGATGGGGTCGGTTTGGGACAAAGTATTGGGCGCGGAATTAGCGCTGGCATGAGCGTGGGCGTTGCGCCATCCTTTTCCCTTTCCAACGCCTACCAATGGCAGGATGATCCTTATATCCTCCTGACCGATATCATGCGCACCCAACGCAAGTTGTTGGACATTGCCAGTCGGGAAGGCGCTTTTTATACAGATCTATATGCATTGGCTCGCAGCGAACAGGGTGTACACGCCTTGATGGGACTTATCCCAGAAGCCTTTCATGGAACGGAAGACGTGGTGGCGGGTGTACAGACACGTGCGTTAACAGATCCCGAACAGGCTTACATCGGCCTGCATGCCCGGGCTTTCACTCCATCCACCCGAATTGAGAATATTCCCGAAGCTATGAGTGGGTATGCCGATTTGACTCTTCTGACCATGTTGCAGGTAGCGGCTTACACCGCTCCGGGAATGTTCGAGCAGGGGTCGGCACTCACCACCCAGGAAGAAACGCCAGCATTTGCGTTCTATCCGGATATCCCGGGGAATATCACCCTGGCCAGGCAGTGGTCGAGCGAAACGGGTCTCCTGACGGATACATTTTTGAAGTTAGTTCCTGACCGTCATTTTCACACAGCCTTTGTTGGGGATACCGGTTTTGGAAAATCCATCGCTGCTGAGCGCCTGGCTTATGAAACTACCCGCTTCTGGCATTATCGCACTATCGTATTGGACTTTGGACAGGGTTGGCGCAAGGCTATGAACTGGCCAGGTGTTGGTCAGAAGGGTTCAGAAGACGGTTTAGGTCATGTTGATATCCGTCAGCTCTATCCTGGTTCTCCTCGTCCACTGCGTTGGAATATTCTGCAAGTGCCGCGCCGCATTGATCCGGGTCGTTACCGCAGCATGGTCGCTGAGCTCTTTGCCAACGCCGGCAGATTGGGAGCCAGGCAGTTGGGTTTTATGCGCCGCGCGCTGACCGAATTGTATTTTGAAGCGGGTGTCCTGACTGGTGATCCCAAGTTGCAGAATGGTCCCTTGGGACATCTCCAGGATGATCGGGAGGTGCAGCTAATTCAGAATGAACGTCAGAGCTCCGGTGAAAACCTGAATGAACCTCATCCTGGAACCTTGTTAGAAAGCCTTTCTCCATCAGAACTACAAGCCCTGGCAGTCTACCGCAGTCGTAAACTGGATGTTTCCAAATGGGTAGACCGTCTTCGAACCTACAAAGAGAAATTAGAACGTGACCAGGTCAGTCGTACAAGTCTGGAAGGCGTCCTCTTGCGACTAGAGCAGTTCTCCGAAGGTCATATGGCTCGCCAATATGGACCCTCAGCCAGTGGAATCGGCGTGGAAGACCTGGGATTGATGGGCAGCCCTGAAAATCCATGGGGCATCACTGTCATTGAAGGTGGCGCTGAAATGGACGAATACTCCAAAGCGGCGTTACTTTCTTTGTTGGCCAGCATCCTGTACTCGGATGCAGTCGCCCGCCGGCGCGAAATGTTGGGTGGCAAACACTTCCCGCCCATGCAAATCTTTTTTGAAGAAGCCAATAAAGTCCTGACCGGCGTCTCGGGTGGTGCTGCTTCCGATCAAGGTTCAGGAGAATCGAGCAATCCGGTCAGCCATCTCTTTCAAACGATGTGGCGGGATGGACGTAAGTACAGCATTTTCCTGCACTTGATGGCTCAAACCGTGAGCGAGCTGCCCTCGGGCATCCTTTCTTCGTGCGCGAATGTCTTTGTGTTTCAGACCAAAGACCCCAAAGATCGCGACTTAATCCTGCCACATCTGGGACGCTCCGAAAAAGGTCTGGTCAACACCGAATACAAACGCTACCTGGCGCGCATTCCGCGCACTTATGCAATTGCCAAGCTGGGCTACAGCGATGATGTATTCTGGCTGGAACCGGTGCTGGTGCGCCCGCTAATCATTCGCTGTAATGAACCCTCTGATCTTGAGATTACCCAAGAATTGGGTGCTGTTTCCCTGGAACGGACAGCATCCGACATCCTGGCCTCTAATCCATAATCTATTTAATTTCGAAAAGGAGAATTATCAACCATGCAAAGCAAAAAACGTTCCCCCATCGCCGCCATTGTGCTGGCTGTCGTCATCGGTCTTCTCGTGATCGCTCTGTTGAACGGTGTTATTCGCCCAACCCAGGTGGTGGTTGCCAAAGTCGCCATCGCGCCTGGCACTCTTCTGACCGATCAGCTGGTCGAACTGCGCACCATTCCGATGGGAGCTAAACCGGCCGATGCCATCGCTAAGATCGAAGAAGTGAATGGCAAAATGCTGGCAGTTGGCCGCGCTCCGGGTGACCTGATTGTTACCTCCGTTTTGGGTGAAATCGCCGGCGCAGGCATTCCTGCTGAATTACCGGAAGGTCACGTAGCCCTGGCGATCCATGTCGACCTGGCCAGTGGCGTGGCGGGACTGCTCCGCCCGGGACAGACAGTGACCGTGATCGGCATGATTTCCCCCGATATTCTGAAAACGAGCAGCACCAGCGTATTTACGGCTCCGATTTCGGAATTTACCTCACCGATCGTTTCTCTCACTCCGGGTGTAGCCGCAACACCTACCCCAACCCCCACACCTGCTCCGCCTTCTTCTCCTCTGGCGCGTCTGGTCATTACCGGCGTGCGTGTTTTGATGGTTCCGCAATCTTTCCGTTATGAAGAGATTCCAGCGGGTGCCAGTGAAGAAGAGCTGTTTTCTTCGGCACGCACCAGCGTGTCCGCCCAGGAGGGCAGTGTCATCGTTCTGGATGTTCCCACCGGGCTGGTAGAAGTGACGCCAGGATTCAAGGTTGATCCGGCGACCTTGCTGGCGGCCCTCGACCAATACGGCATCATCCATCTGGCTTTGGAACCGACCTCAGGATTGGAATTGGATGTGGCGGATGTGATTACCCTCAATCTGGGTGAACTTTATAACGAGATGAATGAATATCGAAAGAAATAGGCCAAAATGAGCGACAACGCTTACCAAACCAATAAAATCACGGTGATGTTAGCCGGGGCTGGTCATGACGTCGTCTACTATCAGATGCAGCAGCCGATCCTGGCAGACCAACGCTTCATGATCTCGGGTCATGCAGCTCAGTGGTCCATGTTTGAAACCAACCTGAATAACTTACGACCAGACCTGGTGATTGTCCAGGCGGATATTGCTCCAGACCCCGACACACTGATCCGTACTCTCCAGAAAATTTCAGCCTGGCGAGGGGTTGCAATTGTGGTTCTCCCTTTACCGCAGAAGGATTTTCAGGGAGCTTTCGCTAAGATAGATACCGTCCGTGGGGTCTTTGTAGCCCCTGTCAATTGGAACGAGGTTATTCAGGCTGCCTATGGGGCAGCGATGACTGCCCGTGCCAGTCTTAGCCAGGCTGCCCCCATGCAACAAGGAGTATCCGGTTATTCTCCCAGTGGGGCTTCTGCTTATATCACAGGAACCAAACGGATTGCTGTGCTCTCCCATGCTGGTGGATCTGGCTGTTCCACCATTGCAGAAAATCTGGCGTATGAATTATCAGTTCGGCTCAGCGTGAAGACCTTGCTAGTCTCAATGGGATTGCCGCCTTCAGCTGCGCCTCACTTAGGACTACGCTATGTGCCGAACCTGACCGAATACTTTGACCGTCCCGGTAAGGCTGCCTTTCAGGCTGCGATCCAGCGCAAGGAAAATCTGGAGGTCTTGCTCGCGCCTGAATCTTCCCTGGAATACATGCATATTCTGGAAAGCTCCAATAAAGGTACTGGAGAAGGAACGATCAATGGAATGTTGATAGATTCTGAAGACGGACGTTACGCTGCCATCGTCATGGATGTGCCAACAACCGAGGATTTGTGGATGATGCATTCGATCATCTTCGCAAATTATGCCCTGATCGTCACCCGTCCGACACTAGCTGACCTGACTGCTATTCGACATACCCTAACGTTATTACTGACCGGCCTAAAGAGTGAAAAACGACTTGCCAGAGATTCAATTTACCTGGTTTTGAACCAGACCTCCGAGCGTAGCAGTTTCACCCCTCGGATCTTTCAGGAAGAACTTTCCAAATCTCTGGGTTGGGCTCCGCCTATCGCCGCAATCGTCCCCTTTGATCCGGGCGTCTCACAGGCGCAAGATGATGGAATTCTGCCAGTGACCCGTGGAGATGAGTTTGCCAAAGGCATTCGCGCTATCGTTAACACCTTGTTTCCCATGGTGGATAACAATCTAGATCGTACCGATGGGAAAAAGGGTATTCTGCGATTACCAAAGATTCGCTTCACTTAAGCATCTTTTGAGACAGAGAAGTTTCTAAAAATTGGAGGAGTGACATGCCTGGGATTTTGGGTTTGTACGACACAGCCACTAATGTAAATAACCTGGATGAAACCACCCGATCCGAGGTGTTTAATGAAGTGATCGATCAGATCAACCACGAGTTTCCCACTACCGTGTTGCAAGGTCCGAGTGACACCGACCGGCAACGCATCCGGGAGCGGGTTGAGGCACAAATTTCTGCTGCTTTACGCAAGCGCAACTGTCGTCCAGGTGTCCAACAGGAAGGCGCAATCGCCGAAGAACTCACCCGGCGCATTCTAGGATTGGGTTTCCTGGATTTACTTTTGCCGCCGGCGCGCACGGATATCTCGGAAATCACGATTTATTCGAGCGGGCTGCTGCAAATCATGCTTAAAGGTTCTGTGCGTTGGGAATCAATTGACCTGCATCCTGGGGCGGGCGAGATCTGGCGGGTGCTGGATCGTCTGATCGGACCGCAAAACAAGACGCTGAATGAAACCAACCCCAGTATTAATGCCAAGCTGCCGGCAACGCTGCACAATCCGGGTGGCGGGCGCATCAAAGCCCTCCACCCGGTAATTGCTCCTCCAGGTCGCAATCCATCTATCAATATTCGCCTGTATGAGCAAAAACCGGTCAAACCAGAATGGTTATTGGAACGTGGAATGATGAGTTCCGAGATGATGGATCTTCTTCGACAGGCGATGGAAGAGGGTAATCGAATTTTAATCTCTGGTGGAACCCGTACCGGAAAGACCACGCTGCTCAGTGCTTTGTGTAATTTCTTGCCGTCAATCTGGCGCATCGTGAAGATCGAAGATCCGGAGGAAATCTGGGTAGACCGTCCGACCGTACAGACTGTCGAAGCCCGCCCGCAGGCGGTTGGCACGGATGTTCGACCGTACACCCTGGCGGATGGGGTGGATGATGCCATGCGTATGTCCCCCGACTACCTGGTGATCGGCGAGGTACGGGATGGGATAGCAGCCATGAGTCTGTTCCGGGCTTTGATGACGGGTCACAGCGGAGCCTGCACCTTCCATGCAGACAGCCCGCGTGAAGCTGCCCGCCGTCTGGCAACCGTCATGGGTGCAGATGCTGGGGTAAAACCGCATGAAGCCAATCAGATGATTTCCGACGCAGTGGATTTGTTGGTGCAGATAGGTATCCGGCACGAAGTTCGGCGGGTGACCGCGATTTCAAATGTCGCCAAGGATCTGAAAAACGGCGATGTGTTCTTTGAACCTATTTACCGGTATATGGAAGAATCGTCTGAAGTGGAGCCAAATTGGGAGAAGGAGGGCGAACTGCGTTCGCTATTATTGGATGGACGGTGAAGCGCACGCCTTTCAAGGCACCTCATTTAGTTAAAAGGATATACATACCTGAACTCCACCGGCAGTTAGCATTGGAGGCAACGGAGTCGGACGTTAGTCTGAACCGGTTGGCAAGCGACAAGCTCAGCAGAAATCGCTGCTAAAAGCATATCAGCAAACAAAACAGCGGCAGTAATTTTTTAACTGCTGTTTTTGTTCACCATATCTGGTACAACCAGGTGCTGTCCAGACATATTCCAACACTTAGGAAGATCAAAACGGTCTGCCATTGCCATAATCTTCGTACCTTTGCCCCGCTTGGTCTTTCCAACGGTCCGCCCCCTTTTTTGGCGCTCACGAAAGTGCCATCGAGGTTAGGATCTTCTTTAGCACTCTTTCTCGCTGCCATTCGTGGAAGCGCCGATGGCAAGTCGCTGGGGACGGATATCGGTCTGGCAGATCTTGCCAGGCAGTCCCGGTACGAAGCACTCACAGAATCCCATTCATTACGTCTCGATTGTAATCCGCGGTCGCCCTTTGCCGTCTTCTCGTGGCTCTTTTACCGGGATCAGCCGTGCCAAGAACGCCCATTATTCATCGGTCAGTTCCATAGGTCAAGCTCATTCGTTGAGTTTGACCTATTTTACCCATTTTTGAGATGATTTCTAATAGCCAATCGTAACGGACGATTACAAATACTTTTTCGGTGTATGGAGTCTCGCTTGATAAAGGTCTCTGTATTGGTCAATAAAGTCGGATGCTTCCTCAAGAGTGTTACCATAAAAAGACACACCTACATATGACTCAATATACTCGATATATCTCAACTGAGCCTCAGTAACAGGACGCTCACCATAATGCTTGACATTATTAGATGTAACATCATTGACGCAGCCGCACTCTGTACAAGTCCAAACTCCATTTGATACTGTAAAACCAGGCTGACTGTTCATAAAGGTTTTACAACCGTCGCAAGTCCAGTCACATCCCGCATCGTCCGAACCGAATGAGCTCATTTTTTCTTCCTCCGTTATTGAAAAATTACCCCTTTATCTAGGGAGACGCCGAATTATCTTTACCACCAATGCACCAATTCCTAATGTACCCACTCCAGCAAGTGCAAGTTTCCACCAAGGAATTTCAGTGGAATTATTTATACTTTCTTGTTCAGAGCGTTTTCGTTGCTCAGCCAACAGCTTTTCTCGTTCTTCGCGCTCAACCGCGATTCGCATTTGACGTTCATCATAAGTTTCGGTTGAACCATCTTCCTTTGAGAAAAACAGGAATTCGGTGTGGTCGTCTAAATAGTTGACAGAATCACACGCCACTGACAATTCTTGCGACATATCTTGTTCATACGCCCATAATTCTACCGACCATTTATACTGTTTTGCTTTGTTAACCAACGGGAGGAAATCCTTATCACCTGAGACAAACACTAAACGCCCAGATTTAATGCTACGTGCAATTAAATCAACACCCTCGGCAACTATGGTTGTATCAACTTGTTTCTCGCCACGTCCGGACGGACGGTCGAATGCCGTCACTTCCCAACCGTGACCTTTCATATTGTCCCAAAATGAATCTCTGCCCGGAGGGGTTGAGCCGAACATCCACTTTTTAGTCAATGTGTCGCCGCAGCAAACAGTTTTCGCGAATTTTTCATACGAAAACCGTGCTTCCTTGCCGTGTTTATTTTTACCGCCAATGAAAATGTTTGAGTTGTCAACGAAGATAATAACATCCATATGCCTTCTCCTGTTTATTATAATAGTTCCTGAATTCCACATCAAAAAAAATCCCTTTGTTTACGTCCAATTGGCGAAGAATTTTAGGGAACTTTCTATAGTGTATCAATTTCTGTCACCACCTTGCCGCAAATTTACGGATATTTCTTGAGAAGTTTTCTGATTTTGAAATTTACAAGTGAAAGAAACATTGTAAAGCAGAATATATTGCATGGAAAAACCCCCCTCTTTTGCTCTAAGCTCCGACTGCGAGTTCTGAACTTACACCATACATGCAATTCGGTCCAGGTGTTGTGGGAGAGGGTGAAATTTCGACCCTCTGGTTAACCTGTGGCAAAAGAGCAAAGAAAAATTGTAATCTAGTGCAGCACATCGTTCTGCATTTAGATGTCACTACAGACAAAATGAACCTTATAACAATTTCCGAAATTCGGCTAAATCATACATACATTTTGCATGCAGTCCGTAACCGGCAAAACTAGCCATATAAAATTTGAGATCAAATAGCTGTGACTGTGCATATTTTTCAAATTCAGGATCACTGAGTATCGTTTTTAACTTCGGACTTCGTGGATTGTGGTTGGCCAGGATAAAAATCACTTCAGGCTTTTCGTCAGCATTCAGTTTTACCTTTGCATTACTTGTACCTTTATTAAATTTCAACAATCCCAAGTGCATCAAGTTGGTTAAATTGGCTTTCCATGGTTTCTACTAGTTTAGCGTAACTATCTTTACTTGAGACCAATTTTTCCATATCTTTGAGATGTTTAAGCAAGCCAGCACTACCCCCAAGTGCACCATCACCATATTTCATCTCAATCAAGGCAACTTTACAGTTACTACCGTTTTTTCGCTGGGAGGCCAACCAGCGGATGGCCATAATATCAAATCTAGCATAAGGTTCAGTAACTTCGATATCCGAAACGAAATATTCACTTTCATTCGAAATGGTCGAATTGTTATTTTCACGAGCAATCAATTGTTGAAACTCTCTCTCTGCCTTGCCATAGGTTGAGAAGTATTCGTCCATGACATTCTTGCGGCTTGGGAATAAATCAATCCAACTCTGTGAATCGTTTTGATGGTTAATCTCAGTTGGAGAATCAGGAATGTGAAACCCAGATTTATTGTATTGATCATCGAATGAAGCTTGATAAAAACCTTTGTTGTGCTCCTTGATATTGAGAATATTCCCACCACGATAGTAGATATTGATGAAATTTTCTCGAATTGCCAGCATTAATGTATGGTCTTTTTTTACTCGTGTTAAGATTGGGTGAAGCACACCGTCGGAATTAACAAGATCGCCTATAAATTTAACAGATAACTTTCTCATTTATACCTCCCACCACTCGCCATCATTATGCACTTCCACATTTTGGAATAACTCACTATATCGTTCAGGGAAAAAGGTATGGATTGGAACCACCTTGCGTGGGTTGATCGCTGCCACGATTTTCTTTAAATCTCCAGGGCTGGCATGACCTGATGTATGGATACTTATTTTTGGGATGGAATTTCGCTCCAACCATTCTTTTAGCTTATTGTAGGAATCTCTTTCCCAATAACCTTCCCATTGAGAATAAATATAAGTGGCTCCATTCAGACAATTACCCCTCTCGAGGTCAATACAATGCAGGGGGCGAAAAAGCAGTGTCGATTTGCTTTGTGCCTCATGCAAATTCTCAATGAAAATACGGTTTGCTGCATGGTGTTTAAGTAGGTCAAACCAGGCGTTTTCTTTGATCTGGATGCGTTGAGCTTGAGGGATGAACAACGCAACCTCCGGCCAGTTGGATTGCGGGATATGAAGATTACCGGTTGCTTCTAGAATAGCAGCTGTGTAAAGATCAATGATTAATTTTCTGCCTGTCCGTTTGCACGCACGCAAGATAGAAACGACACGATCGATATTTTGTGCTGAGGTATGAACCAGCGCCAAACCTTCGGTAGTGGAAAAAGCCTGTACAAGTTGTGTCTCAATATCAGCCTCAGTGGGAAAATGTTGGTCATCATTGAGCCTTCCTAGTGAAGATCCTTCCACAAGTAGTGCATCTATATTCGTAGGAGGATATGCAACTAGGTGCTCGAACAGAACTGCCTTACGGCCATGAGCACGAAGATCGCCGCTATAAAAGAGGCGTTTCCCATCACTCTCAACTAAGAGTGCGTAGGCATCATAGGCAGAGTGATCAACAAGAAAGGGGGTAATTCGAAAAGGACCCACCTCAAAACTTTGCCCGGATTGGTAATCCCATCCTTGAGAGGGAACCGGCCAGTTGTCTGGTAAGAAAGGTGAGGCAGCAGTCAGAATGCGGCGAGCAGCGGGACCCATACCGATGGGAATAGCCGAAGATATATGTGTGAGTAAACCGAAATGGTCGAGGTGCGGATGGGAAATAAGGATACCCAGTAAAGATGGATCGCTGCCGTCTAATCCGGAGATTTCAGGCAAGTACTGACTACTATTCTTTTCTGCATCCAGAGGTAAGCCCAAATCAATAAGCAGCCGTTGACCCTGGGTTTCAATTTCGACACAGCTTCCACCTATTTGTTTGCTTCCACGATGAATACATACCCGCATGAAATTTCTTTCCAAAAAATGCTGAATTTGATTATACGTCCTATAGTGTGTCGCAAATATTATCTAACTAACTTAATAAATTGTGAAATATTACTAGTCAAAAATATTTGAATAATGGGGATGCCTTTTAAGCCCCATTATCTTAATTATACCCACCCCTTACTCCAGGCAATCAAAAACGTTCTTCACCAAATTAGAGAGATCTTCTACTTTCAAATTCCAGGCTAAGGGAAATTGGGTCAACCTAGCTACCGAGTGAGGAAATAAAAGCTAAACTACGGCTGTCTTACACGATGTTGTTGAAGATACAGATTGGACATTTGAGAGATTGTCAGAGGAAGGGTTTTCGTCAGAGATAATTGAAGCCCTTCGAGCATTGACAAAATATAAGCGCGAATCGCGTACCGATGCAGCAAAAAGAGCAGTCGTTAATCCCATTGCTAGGGCAGTTAAAATTGCTGATGTTACTGACAACATGAATTTGAAACGTATACCTAATCCTCCAAAAAATGACTTTAATCGAATGAAAGAATATGAAAAGGTAATAAAAATACTCCAAGGATAACGCAAGACTTTAATACCAGAATAAGTAACAAATGTTGCAATCCGTTAATTATTTTCAGTCATAGAATATGGTTGTATCACCTTCCGAAATCCGCGTTGAACGACATTTGGGACAACGAGGAGGTGCGTCGAAGGTAAACCTTCCACCACACTTGCACGTTCCGGCAAGAATTCGTAATTTGTTTATCATATTCGCTCTTAGATAATGGTTCAATTTGTGCATTATCTTGAATATTCTTATCGTGAGTTGCGCTTGCGATGCAGTAAGGTCCACTTAATCCTTTTAGATAGCGAAGATGAATCTCACCCAGTTCCTCAAAACTGATTGACTTTGTGCTTCCACAATTCTCACATCGAAGGAGGTGGAAAAAGAATTCCACCACCAGAGTTCAATGTGAAATGACAACTACATTCAAGGCATTTAGCTTTAACCGTCTGTCCCATTAAAAAAACCTTTTTTCAAATAAACTTGCCAATGAGGTTCATTATCGCAGTATCATCGTGGGCTGTAAATAATAAGGATCTCAGGAATTATCATTTCCAAAGGAAACTACGACATATATTTATTATCCGTTTTGTTTTTACGAATAATTAATCCTTTAGGCGACCAAACCATTACAATTTTATTTTCCGATTTATTTTTTGATAGAAAATTTTTGATAGGTACAACTATTTCACGAGTAAAAACATAATTAAAACTTTGTTTATCTCGTGCTATCTCTGATAAGAATAAAATCGTGTTCATACGTGAAGATTCATCTATTGAGATATGAACATTAATTTTGAGCAAATCATCTTCTAATAGTGAGTAGAGTTCATTAAAATACTGATCAAATGAATCTAGATCAGTACTTTCAAATTTAACAAAGTATTGGCAAAACCGAGACGCGCTAAATGATGTAAATTGATTACTTTGAGCATCATTATTATTCGCCGTCAGAATAATGATATAGTTTCTGAACACCACACTTTTTTCATCAATATCAGTGTAATCATTGTGTTCAAGGATTTTTGTTACAAACTTTTGGACAACAGTAGATGCGCTTTCAACATTTTTCAGCAATATCGCACCTTGCAGTTCAACAGAAGACAATGAAAGAAATGGTCTATCTTTTTCATACCTAACAAACTCTTGTAAGGCATCTCTCAATCGAGTTGAGTCCTCCATCTTGACTATATTCCAATAGATTAATTGTTAGTATTTGATTGCGTCTAGGGAAAAACTCTTCGGCAATGACATTCGCTGCAACAAGCTTTCCACTACCCGGGGGTCCATAAAACAGTAATACTTTATTTGATTTATTATGTACGGTAACTTCCGATAATATTCCTTCAAAAACCTTGATTATTTGATCGATGGATTCATTTTGCCCCCATTATTTTAGCTTCAAGCGCGTTTTTTAATTGAGCAAGTGTTGGTGGATTTGTTTTTCCTTTTTTTGTTTTCAACTTCATTAAATAAACAGGAAGTTCGGTAAGACGAGCAGGTAAGGATTTCAGGATCGCTTGAATTAGATGATTCAGTGAAAGAACATCATTTCCTTCCTGAATTGCCGTTTCGCTTGCATTAAGGAATAGTTCCTTTGATGCCGTGCTGCGGTGTAATAATCCTGTTGGTGTTTGGTATCTCTCGAGGTGCATTACTGTTTGCATTTTTCGTCGTAGTGTTGTCACTTCTTCTTCGTTTAGCTCAAGAAGATTCAGGCATTTACTAGAAATATCTCGCAATTCCTGTAATAAGCTCAACGATTCGTCTATCCAATCGGAATTTGCTCCATACAATCCATCAATAATCAGAAGACCTCCAATCAAAAAATGCAAAGGTTCTATATTGGAAGATCCACAGCGCCATGCTTCATTATTTGCCTGATCCCAGGCTAGTATCACAGAAGGGTGAGTTTGAAGACTGTTCAAGAGGACTCACTAATCTTCGATTAACGAGATTTCCAACATTACAGTTCGTTCACGATAGAGGTCTCCAACTGAACCGCGGGAAATGGAGAGGCTTGACCTTCTCCACTGACAATGGAAAATATTCTTACTGGAAGACGAGTGTGGTTTATTAGGTATTTCACAGTCGCTGTACCTCGTTCTAAAGGCAAGTTTTGCTTGTCACTTTCAACTGATCAGTAAAACCCACAACTTTAATTTGGATTTTACCTAACCACGGTTCCAATTGATGACCAATTTGTGCAAGCATCTCTTCGCCTCTACTAGTAAAAGTGCTTCCATATAAAAATAATCTTTCGTCAAAACGCACTTGAACTCCTGAGAGAGAAGAGGTTGTGGTTGTTCCAGGAACATCAATTACCAATTTGAGCGGTACGGTAGTGTTCTCAGTTGGTTGACTTAATAAGTTCGTTTTAGAAGAAATCTCATCTAGGGTTTGCTGGTTAGCATTTATTTTCGTCAAAAGGTCATTATTGCTTTGTTCAAGAGAGTTTGTTAGCGTCGCAATTGCCGCATGGACCAGAAAGGATACTAGTTGTGACGCTTGGATTTTCTGTGACTGAGGCGAGTACATTATTGTTATTCAGACCTATCTGTTCAATAGGTTTTCGCAGTAAACCTATACGACTTGATAGTAAAGCAACAAGAATCAAAGCAATTCCCCCCAGCAAGACCAATCTTCTCCCCCAACTCCGTTTAATGGATGATGCATTATTTTGGGTCCTTGCCAGAAAAGCCAAGCCTTCTGCGTAATCAGGTGTTTTGGGGTCCAGCGCACCCGCTTTCTCCCACATTGAGCGAGCCTCGGCCAATAGACCCTGTTGTGCATTTACTCTTGCTAACAAGTCAAGAATTAGTGGATCAGATTGTCTGCGAAGAAGGCTGTGCAGGATAGTCCTGAGCACCAGAGTAATCACCAGTTCTGGCTAATTCTCTTGCTTGTTCAAATTCCAAACGATCTAACAGGGTTATCAGCCGATCAGCTACTTGGTTGATTCCTTCTGGTTGTTTCTCTCCAGCTGAATGTCGCTCAATGTCCATCACACCTCCTAGTCAATTATTTATTGACAGTTGACCCGTATCCTCGCCGTATTTCCTCTTGCTTTTCTTGAGGAAGGAGGTTTATCAATTCCACTACCACGCCTTTTAATCGATCCAATTTGCCATTCTGGATTGCACGCTCTCCTTCAATGACCAATTCATTCGCTCTGGTTTGGTTAGTAAAAGTCTCCATTTGATTTTGCGAAAGGTAGTAGAAATAACCCACCCAGAATTCTGGTTTTTCAGCAATAGTTGAAAAGCGAAGGCTGTGCATTTCCTCGACTTTATGTTTAAGTGCATGAGCATCTTTCGCTTGGATCGCCTCGCGGATTTCCTTCTCTAGAATTTTTGTTTTATTAAGTAAGATACTATCTCCCTGCTCTTCAGCCATCTGAGTAGTGGATTCAATCTCCTCTTCAGCCTCTCTGACCAAAGTTGGCCATTCCAATTCGTTTTCGATTGATGCGAACTGCTTTTAAGGCTTAATAAATGTTTTCTGCTTCAACTGCTTCTTTACCACTTATGCTATCTTCAATTGAAGATATGCTTCTTTCCGATTTAAGTTGGCGCAACTGTGATTGTGCTCCAACTTCATTAGCTTGTTTTGCTTTTTCTTTTAACATGGAAGTTTTCTGTTTTTCAGTTTCAAGGTCTTTTTCTAATTCATTTATGTCAGGAGATGACAGTTGAAGTATTGCAAGGATAACTTCTTTTTCTTCATCGAGAATTGGGATATAAGCTCGTGTGGTAATGATTCCATTTTTATCGATAAGAATACGTAATTTCCACCTCACTCCCGGCAGGCACGTCCCGTTTATGTGGGTACCGGAAATTATTAGACTACCAATTTGTCTGTTCAGATCTGCAACCGGTTCAACACCCTCAATGACAGGTATGACTATAAAATTGCCATCCTCCCCTTTTTTTATATCCAGTATCGAACGGAGCACTTTTGTGGCACGGCCAGGCAAGGGTTGGCCTTTTTTTAAAAACCATTCAGCTTCGTTATTTGACAAAGCCACACCCAAAGAGTGTGCAAGGGGGGGATTTGAAGGAGCGTTTCCAATCGTATAAGTAAAGCTATCTGGAACAATAATTTTCTTTCCACCGGTAGAATCGAATAATTCAATATGGTATTTATTTTGTTTATTGGCAACAGCTAGGACTGTCGTGATGAACCCCCCGTTTTTACCTAATTGTGTACGGCCACTATTGTAATTAAGAGCGGAAATTTCAATTGTATATCCCGAAAAGTCTTCGATTTCGGGACTACTTACCTTTCCGCCTATCCCCAGGTTCACTGTCACTTCCAATCGGCTGATATTCCAAATCAAGTTGAAATGTTCCGGTATCAAGCACAACAGAATCGCTCGTTCTACAAGAAGTGTTCCTGCATAAATTGCAGCTCCTCGAGCTACTACAGTCAGGAGATCAACCGAAAACTCCAGCGGAATGCCGAGCCCTTCTTTTGGGTCAGTTTCCTAACATATCTCGCAAATAGGGGGCAAGCGTTGGACCGCCTACCAGTATCAATTTTTCAATGTCACCTGGTTTTAACTTTGATTCTTTAACGTAACGTCTCCCTACAAATACGAATACTTTTCAGAATGAATGGTTGGGCGAGACGCGCCACATCTTTTTGCAGGAGATCCATTTCAAAATCGATTCCGGGCTCCTTTATTAGATTATCAATGGTAAGAGAGACTCGTCTCTTCAACGGAAAGTTGAATCTTAGCATTTTCCACTGCAATTTTCATCTTAGCAAAAGCACTTTTCCATTTTTCTTCACCACGTGAAAAGTTTTCTAGTTTATGTTGTTTTAAAACCTGAGGTACAACTATCTCTTCTACAATTCGCCAATCTAGATCTTTTCCACCCAGAAAATTATCACCTTGATGATGTACGACTCTAAACAATCCATCGCGCAATTGGATTAATGCAGCATCAAAAGTCCCTCCACCAAAGTCATACACAAGCCAAAACACCTTATCATTCTTACTCTGAAAACCATACGCCAAAGATGCTGCAATGGGTTCCTGCAAGATGTGACAATTTTCAATGCCGGCTAGTTTAGCAGCTTGTTTTGTGGCTTCGTTCTGAGGAAGTTCAAAATCTGCTGGGACAGTTATTACAGCGGACTTTATGTTTTCGCCATTTAATCGTTTGGCTACATCTGCTTTTAATGATTTAAGAATCTCTGCAGATAATTCTTCTGGTTTCATCGTAATTCCGCTTGCTTTAAATAAACGATTACGATCTGTGCCCATATCACGTTTGAATTCAGTATAAGCATCATCGTCTTCATAGAATGAGCGGTCTTTTGCTTTCTGACCAACATGAATTCGGTTTGATTTGTCAATATAAACAGCCGACGGTGTGTAATCCATATTGATATTGTTCTTGATAATTTCTGTTCTTATTCCGTCTAGAACAGCAATTTCGCTATTGGTTGTCCCAAGATCAATTCCAAAATCTATCGTATTCCGCTCCATGTTTACTCCCATCCTATATAATCAAATCGATTTGGTCTTTAAAGGTACACCAACGATAATTTCTCCGTTTTGTAAGACCTTTTCATGGTAGATGATCGTTGGACAAATCGTCTCAATAATTATTTCATTCCTCAGTCTTCTTCTGTTCCCAAGTCACTACCTTTTCCAACATTCCAACGACATAAGGTTTATTGGTGTAGTCCTTAATTTCAAACCCCCCCTGAAGAAGTGTATCCAATGTACTCTCCAATGGCCTTAAGGCACGCTTACTTCTTCCAAAGGCCCGCCACTGACTGGATCGATCATTTTTGATCTGGCTCGCCATACACCCACACATACTTCACTTATTATTTGCAATAGTTCCAAGTATTCTTTGTCTTTTTCGGGGATGTCTTTCTGATAGTAATTCTTAAACCAATCCAATAACCCTGCAAGATCTTCTGCAAGACTCGGATTTCATCCAATCTATCAGGTGGTTTTAATTCTAATTTCCGGCGGGTAATCTAATTGACGAAGACCGCCTCGCAAGCCAAGGGTTTTCTTTGATGGATGTCGAAAGTTCTTTGCATTACTCACAGTCATTCCTTCCTGTGGATGGTTAGCTCAACAACTTATCCCACGTCGCCATAATTTGACAAGATCTCCAAATTGGTCGCGTAACACTGGAACTTTGAAAAAAGCTTCCTCCATGACATCCGCTGCTCAAAAAGCCCATTTGGTTTCTTCGCCAGATCCAGGGCTTGGTTGGCAAGTTTTTGTCCTGCTTCTTCATTTATGGGAGAAAATGCACCTAATGATCCTTTGCTGGTTTCGAGACGGGGGAGGGTTGGGTTTTTCCATGGCTGGCAGGTCTCCAGGATTCAAGATCCTTCAATAATTCACACGCGTTTGAATAACGGTGTTTCGGGTTAATCGCTAAGCTTTTAGGCATATGCCATCCAGAACTCGATCTGATTCCCCATTGGTCAAACTAGGCTCATCTATTCGGTTCGGTCAAATATCTTAGGATTAAACATTGCACTATCTATTACTTCTGGAAAAGGTAACTGATCTGTTAAAAGCAAATATAATGTGCACCCGATTGCCCATACATCCCAGAGCAAGAATCACTCATTCGGGTCGCGGAATACTTCTGGGGCTTTGAAACAAACAGTTCCTCGGGCAGAAGCTAACAAAGTTAGAGGATTAGCCCTTCAAACAGTCCAAAGTCACTCACACGTGCCCGTAAACCATCACCGTCGTAACCCACCCAGATATTTTGTGGCTTAATGTCACGATGAATGATCGGCGTTTCTCTGAGTGTCCCACAGCGATTCCCCGGCAAACCTGTCTGACTAGGTCCACTGAAAGTTGAAATTGGTATCAAGAGATCTTCCGAAGCTTCGCCAAAATTTATCTAGGCTTCCTCCAGCAACGTATTCCATCGTAAAGAAACCAAAATTCCCATTTGCTGTTTCAAGAACATTAGCATCAAATACACGAATTATATTTGGATGGCCAATTTGTGAAAGGAGCACAGCTTCATTTAAAGCTTTATCTATTTCTTCGTTTGTCATACCGGGTAATTTAAAAATCTTTAATGCTTGTCGATCCAAGAAAACGATGTTTAACACGATAAACTTCGGCAAAGGCTCCCTCACCAAGGAAGCGTTCGACTTCATAGGTTTCGCGGATGATCTGACCAGGTTCTAGAATTGGCATTTATAGACCTTACTTGTAATTCACTAGAAGAAACTAAATCTTTGAAGTTTCCATATTATTTGCAAAAGATATCGTTTTTACAATAGTATTTAATTACATACATATATATTAGTTGATTTCCCGGAACTGTCGAATGTTATTTGGATCATTGGAACACCATCACTAACAACTACGGTTCCTTTAACCCTAAAACATTCATTAACAATGTTATCTAGATAGTATCCATCATTTATAAACAGTCTTAGTTTTTTTGATTTATTACTGAAGGTAATGTAGAAGATCTATTCCCTGTGGCCCAATATGTGTTGTATACAGTTCCTTGGACACATACATATTTTCCTGAATAAGAGGCTGTTATTGAACTCCAATTTTGACAAGATGGAGTAGGAGATTTAACAATTGGAACAGAAGTCGGAGATTTTTTTGTTGGGATAACAGTCGGATTACTTTTAGTGGATGAGGGACTGTTACTGGTATTGTTTAGCGCAAAAAATCCAATCAAACAACCGGACAAAACAAGGACAATAAATATTATCCAACCAATTTTAGATTTTTTGGGTTTATTCCCACCTGGTGATTTCGCGGAAGAGGAAGGCGGTGTAGTTGGAGGCTTACTTCCTTTTTCTTGAATTGGTCCAGAGATGCTTATTTGGAAAATATTCTGGAAAATGTCTTTCAATAATTCGAGATACGTTTGCGACAACTTTATTTTTGGGCTGCAGAACATTCGCCTTCTGAAGTAAGAACCTCAGCTTGATTTAAATATGGAAGTGCTTGATCCTTAACGGATTTTCTATCTGAATTGTCTTTGTAATTGCACGATGGACAGATAATAAATTTGATGTCGTTTCAACTCCCCAACAAAATATTGCCCTGAAATTACCGACTCGCAAGACATGCAAAATAACTGGTTGTATCTTGCGGAATATTCCAGGGTATTTCTTTGAAGAGCAATTAAAGACCTTATGCAACGGTCAGATTTAGTTCTAATGTTTTGAAATATTCGTTGCAATATCGGTCGAGGAGATTTAAAATGTTCCATTCCTTTCGCGATTAGTTCTCTGGATTTTCTGTTCAATGTAAGTGCCAATGGTGGATGAATTGCTCTTCGAAGAAATATCAGGGGTGTTGTTGAAAGTAATCAAAGATGTCTCGAGGATTCGGATCGAAGTTTCAAAATCCTGTCGATCGTAAGCTTGCTTAGCTTCCTCTAATTTTGCAAAAAGATTGGGGGGGAGTTCGTTATTAAAATACCCTTTGCAACACCAATAATTCTGGTTAGACCCAAATTCTTGCAGTCCCTTTAATCGCTTCTGGATGTCTTCTTTTTCTTTTGCTTGGAACGCGAATGGTTTAGCTTTTTTTACCAGTTCCATCGCCTTTTCCCAACCGTCTGTTTTTTCAAAAAAAGCATCTATGCTTTGGATAGCGTGTTCAAGGAGGTCTTCTCTGATAGAAATGATACTTGTCTCGTTTTTAGGTAGGATAGTACTGATCACATCAAGTTGCTTACCCCCCTCAGCGAGAAGCGCCTCGGCTGCCGTATCAGCGTGAGCGGGATCGTTCTTTGCTTTGTCTTCCGCTAATGAACTTGCCACTCGCAACCTTTCTCGATTAGCAAACGTTGCAAGTTTTAAGATATCCAATCCACCGTCATTTTCTCCTTGAGTTTTTGTAAACGGGACCAAGAGAGCCTGCGCACCTTCTAAGTTCCCATTTTCAGCGAGACGGGTTGCTTCTTTTGCATTTGTTAAAGAGATGATCGTATACACTGCCTGACGAAGATTTTTACATGATTGAGCGTTAAGCGCGGGTCATCTACTTCACGCACGCGATTATCCAATAAGACTCCAGAAATCGCTTAGGGTTGCAAGGTCTTTCCATTTCTGATAGGCTGATTCCCAGTAAAATTCAGTTTCATCGCCATTATGATTGCCTAAGTCGCTCAACGCAGCAAAGTGATTAAATACAGCTAGGTTGTGAAGACCTACAGCCTTCGCTTTTGGGTCAGAATTTTGTTTTTCCCATATTTCTAATGCCTGGACTGAATCTCCATTCATCAATGATTGCAATGCGAGATCATCATTAGGTTTATTATCAGATAATGGCCAGAACCAGAAAAATTCTTGATAAAAGCGATGAACTGGATCGCGCAGACTTTCAACTAATTGGTTAAAATCTAAATGATCCGAGGATAGGTCTAGTGGGAATAATTTACAAGGTCCATCAGGAAAAGGAGCTTGAGTTTTACTTGAGATCTCGAAAGCTTGTTTCCGGCGTGTAATTTCTCGATCAGTTGCCGTGACCGATAATTGTAATAATCGGAATGCGTTCGTTTTATATAATAATGCACCGTCAAATTGAGAGGCGAATTGCAATTCTTCTATTCTTGTCATTAGTAAATGATCGTCGCCCTTCATTTTCCACCCTTGACTTCCGGGATTTGTTAAGTAAAAAGAGATCATCAATAAAATTTGTCTCTCTTATTTCAATAAATTATAGCAGAAAGAACATTTTATATTTTTCAAACCTAAGTTCCACGTCAACATAATACTTTCTTAATTCTTTTCAGCTGATCAAGGTTTTAGGAGAATAATCCATCTGGATAACAGGTGGAAAGTTAAAATACCTTCATTAGCATCAATTAGCGAAGAAATTTTAGTAATGCTCTCTAAATTACAGTTTCGAAGAATCCAAGAAATTTTGCCCCCTAGGATAAGCCCTTTTCTCTTGCTATACTCAAATTAATCTGACAACCAAATAACCTATTCTTTCAATCGTTGGCCGGACTCTACCTGCTGGATGCACGCTCCAAAGGCGCGCAAAGCACGAGTGTCCGGCTTTTGTATTTAAAACTTACGTGGAGGATGCATGACGATATTAATTCCGGTGGTGGGTATTTTATGCACCACGTTATTCCTTTTACTGTGGTATCCGAAACAGATCAAAACAGGCAGATTGGCCGCCCTTTATACGGTTGATTCTGCACGCTCATTGTCTTCCCTGGATCCGAAATCACTGGAGTACAAACTGTTGGCCTCTGGGTTGAACATAAAGCCCATTACCTTTCGCTTACTGCGCATTGCTGCCGGTGTATGTGGGATGGTCATCGCCTGGTTGTTTTTGCCAGGTTTGCCGGCGATTGTGATTGGCGGAATTCTTTTTTATGTTCCTGGAGCCTGGTTGGATGATCGGGTGAAAAGTCGTGGACGAAACATCGATCAACTACTTCCCATTGCCATTGGCCGCACTGCTGCAGGGCTGCTGGCAGGTGGTTCCGTGCCGGATGTCCTTCAGCAAGTTGGAGAGTCGTTGGAGCTGGAAAAAACCAATCCGCTCACACCTGAATTTGTTCTCACCGCTTCAGAAATGCGCATTAAGGACCGGGTAGAAGCGCTCCGAAGTCTTGCGTCTCGCAGTCCTTCGGTGTCCCTGTCCAATCTTGCTCAATTACTGGAAGGATACACCGAGTCAGGTGGACGCGCCTATACCGGAGTTCTCATGGATATTTCTAGCCGTGTCCAACAAATCCTGATTGCCCGCAACCGCGCCCAAGCCAAAGCTGGCGATTCACTGGTCTCTGCTAAAGTGCTGCCGGTTGTCTTGATCTTTATCTTGATTTATCTCAGTCAGGATCCAATGGTGCGTTCTTCTTTGATTGCCCTACCCGTTCAAATCGTTATTGGGGTCACGATGGCAGCTATGGTGGGTGGATATTTCATCATTCGTTCAATGATCATGGAGGCTGTTTAGATGACCGCTTTGATTTACCTCACCGGGATTGCTGTCTTTGCGTTGGTCATCTACCTGACGCTTGAACTGGCGCCTGCTGCACCTACCGGGCGTTTGTCTGAGATTCTTACTCCTGCGGATGGCGTCGTCCTGACCGGGTGGCGCAAATCCCTGTCTCCCCTGGATAAACCGGTCTCTAAATGGACGCCAGTTGGTTTTCTTAGAAAAACGCGTGCAGATTTGTATTGGGCGCATATTGGAGAGCGTTGGAATGATTGGAACGAAGTGCAATTTACCTCCCTGCGAGTGGCTTTAGCCGTAGCAGGATTTGGATTAGGGATGGTTGCTACTGCAGAACCTGTGTTTGCACTGGTAGGTGGGTTGGTCGGGTTTCAATATCCTGCCATGTCAATGGGTGGCGTTGCCCGCCGTTATCGTCGTCAGTTCATTGCTCAGCTTCCAGAATATGTGCAACTGGTTTCAGCCCAGATGTCAGCCAATGTCTCGATGGAAGAAGCCCTGCGGCGCACCTCGCAAGCACAAAGTCTTGTTGGTAAATGGATGCGATGGGTACTTCAAATGGCGCAGGGTCGTGACCTGATCGAGCAAATGCAGCGTGAAGCACAGGAATCCCATCTTCCAGAGTTGATTGGAATGTCTGTCCAGCTGGAATTCATCCGAAGGGGCACAGCTCAGCAGGAACTGATGGGACAACTGGCCACCAGTATTGCGGCTGACTACATCGGCAGTGCTGAGCAGCGGGCGGAAAAAGTCGGGGCAGAACTTGTTATCCCGATGGTGATTTTCTATTTCCTGCCATTCCTGGTAACTCTGTTGGCCGTGATTGGCTGGCCGATTTTCCAGAATCTCGGTGCAATGTGATGCGTAAATAACCCCGTTCACTGCGTTCAGGGGCGTTCCGGTCGTCTGCGCGATCTGGCTGGTTTTGGTTTCTTTCTCTTTGCTGCGCTCATTTCTGCGATGTCTGCCTGGCAGCACCCCTCGATCCTGACCTGGCTGTATGCAATTCACAACGGGTTATTGGCTTTCTTTTATGCCCGTAGAGCACCGGCAAAACAATATGATCGCACCGGTCTGTGGTTGGGAATGATCGCTGCCTTCCTGCCGACGTTTACCACAACTACTAGCCACACCGCATGGTACTTCCTGTTCCCCGCACTGGCAGGGTACGTTTTGATTTTGTGGTCGCTCATCACGCTAGGACCGCGATTTGGCGTTGCACCCGCGGATCGAGGCTTGACGAGCCGGGGTCCTTATCGACTCTTGCGACACCCAATGTATCTTGGTGAATTGGTGTTTCGGGTGGCCATGGTTTTTAGTTCACCACATCTCTTTACTGCAATCATTTTGTCACTGGTACTGGTGTTCATTCAATGTTGGCGAATCCTACGGGAAGAGAAAATGATCGAAGGATACACCTGCTATATGCGCATCGTCCCCTGGCGGCTTATTCCTGGACTCTGGTGAAAAATGGCAAGAAACCTATCTAACCTTTGCTTTGGAATGGCTTTGAGCAGTTCCCTGCTCATGAAAATCTTTACGGTTCCGGAAGAATTGATCTGGTTAGCCGTGTTCTAGTGTGGCTGCATCTGCCATTCTGACCAATTTTATGTGGATTCGATCTATGGGTATCGCTGGGATCAGCGGCTTATCTATTGTCTATTTCAAATTAGGGAGTAGCTCGCTTCCTGGAACTGTCCTGACAATTCTAACCACTGTCCTTTTGATCGGAGCGGTTTTCATGGCGATCTACGCAGACATATCTTTACCAAAAAACAGTAACCAAGGAGACGAAAAAAAAGCATGAAGCTCAGTTTTAGAAATTCCTTCAAGTTAAATCGGAATGCGACACTGATCGTTTTGATAGGCGCACTCCAACCGGATCGAGACGTGCTGGAAGCCCTCTCACAGAATGGGAACCTTATGGTTCGGGAGGCTTTTACGACCCGCGGCGTTTTACAGGACCTGACCGGTGTTCAACTGGTGATTCTCGGAGATTTTAATTTCTCTCCCGGATGTATCCAATGAGGTACTACAGAGTGCATTGGATCGAAGCGGAATCCCGGTGGTATCGCAAGAGGGATTCCTTGCTGATCCTTCCGAATGGCTGGGACGAGCCCGCCTGACCAGTGCTAAACAGATCTCATTCTTGCCCGCAAGGCAAGTCAATCTTGTAAATTGGTCCGGGGGTGTAGGTAAAACTACTCTTGCGATGGCGGTCTGTAAACGTTTCGTGCAAAACACTGGGCTACCGGCGGCTTTGCTCGAACTCAGCATGGGTGGAAGTGCACTCCATGCTAGGGTTTCACCGGACTTACCTGAGTTTTTTGCCATTGCCACTCATAAAGAGACCCCGGCACTCTGGAATGGGGTGAGCTTATATCCCATGGATGGCCGTACCATCGATGTCCTATGGAGCGAAGACCCGCAAGGTGTCCGAAATTTACTGGCAGAAATCCAACGGAAACACACTCTGTTTGTCGTGGACTGCTTTCCGGGACATCCTCTTTTTGCTGAGCTATCCAAACCCAAGACTGGGTTGGTCAACGTCGTGGTCACCTCTCCCCGTGACGATGCCATCTTGCAGGCCAGACGATTGATCAACGAAATACCAGAACCGCGCCATTTGGTATTGAACATGGCGAAGTCTGTAGCGGATCGTGCTGAAGGCGGCATGTCGATTGTTCTTCCCTACAACGAAACTTGGGCTCAATCCCTCGACCCACGCCTGGCTGATCCCATCCTGGAACTGGCTTATTCAGGTTGGAAACGGAGGAAATCATGAACCGAACGACCCAATTTATTATCGGCCTTATTGCGGTAGTCGTTGCGCTGGGTGCAGGCTTTTACGGGCGCAATCTCTACCTGAAAGAAGTATCCACTTACCAGGTGCCTGTACCGATCAGCGCTATCCCGGCTTATACCGTTCTCAATGCGGACATGTTCCAAATGCGGGAGATGCCGCGCACGATGGAATCCTTACCCTATTATCAATCCATCCAGAACCTGGGTGAAATGATTAGCACAGTTCCGCTGCCAGCTGGTCTGCCGGTGGCTCAGGTTAACGCAGTTCCCATTGCACAATTCCGTCTTGCGGATGCAGCTTTTGAGGTGCTATCCATCCCGGTTGAACCCGTCTCTGCTGTGGGTGGACAGATCCGCATTGGAGAACGAGTCAATCTTTATCAGGTGCTTCCCGAGAAAATCGACCCTGAGAACACAGCTATTTCGGCCAACGATCAGCCCACCTTCAAGGTAGAGCTCATCGCCGAGAGCATTTTGGTGGTCGATGTCCGCAATGCCCAAGGTGTTGCTGCTGAATCGAACCAGAAGAGCGAGGATAATTCGGCCTTCGGTGGCAGTCCTCAAAATGAACAGGTGCAAATTCTCACCTTGGCGGTGAAACCAGAAGTTGTGGATCTCATTCTCAATGCGGTTGCTGTAAGCAAGAAACAAGGAGGTTTGCTATGGACAACCCTGGCACTTCCCTGATCCATCCTTCCTCACCACCATGTATTCAACCATTGAATCAGTCTGACCTGACTTTGATTGAACGAGTGCGTGAAGAATTGGTCTTGCGTGGGATCAATCCTCCCAGCTGGCGTGAAGCAGATCCCGAAAAGCGCCGCCGATTTTTTGATGAGGTGCGCTCCATCCTGATCGATCAAGGTGAGGACCGCATTGCAGTCAACCGAAATGCACAAATCATCACCGATGCCTTATCCGGTGTTGGCTTGCTCGATCAACTTCTACGAGATCCGTATGTGGAGGAAATATTCGTCCGCAATGGGGTAGTGGCGGTGGAATATGACGGCAGCTTCTATCATCTGGGAAAACTGGCAGATGACAGGTATTTCGAAAACCTGGCAGTGCATGTTGCCGATCAAGGTGGAGCCACCCTACGAGGCGACCGGCCGGCAGTATTAATTGATCTCCCTGGAGGAGAGCGGTTTACTGCCATTGTTCCACGCCTGTCTACGGAAGGAACCGCAATCAATATTCGTACTTTCGGGCGGCGGGTGCGAACGCTGGAAGAAATGGAACAAACCGGCACATTTACCAGAATTAACCCTTCTGACCTGGAGGTGGTCCAAACTTTCGCCACTAATTCAGAAAAAAGTGCGGGGTCTGAATCCTCTCGCCGCTTCCAGTCCCTGCAAAACACTCCAGATCGGTTTCTGGCCTGGATGGTATCCACATTATCAGGCAGCCTGATGATTGCCGGTGAAATGGGTTCAGGTAAGACGACTTTGCTCAACGCACTTTCGGGTTTCTTACCTGTTTCGGCACCGATTGCTGCACTGGAAACCTTTCGAGAATTGGAGATCCAACATCCCTTTTTACTGCGCACCGTTGCGCCGGCAGAACTCTCACCTGGCACACCCGGGGTGACTTTGGATTGGGTTTTGAATGTCATTTACACACGCATGAACCCCGCCGCAATTCTGGTGGGCGAGGTGGTTGGAAATGAAGCACTGCAGTTCTTAAAAGCTACCTGTCTGGGACGCAAGGCGTTGACCACCATTCACGGCGGAACCATTGAGGAAGCCTTGATGCGCCTGGAGCAGCTGGCCCTGGCAGCCGCACCAGAATTGGGGTTGGCAGCCGTGCGCTCGATGGTTGCGATGGGCTTGGACGTGGTCGCCTTGATGGGAAGAGTCAACCGCTCAGGGAGAATTCAACGCACCTTACAAGCCATTGCGACAATCAAAGGAATTGATGCGACCGGGAATTATCGTTTGGATTATCTCTACCGGGCAGAAGGTGAACAGAACACTCCTGTCTTTGAGCTGGCTTATCAGCAGATGGAGGGAATGAAATGAACCGCTTCTTAAAGTGGATCCTTATCGTTGTATTTCTACTTGTTATTGTAGGATGCCTGGTTTTTGTTTTCGTGAATCTCAATGCTTCTATGAAGGTGGATCCAACACCTATAAAAGTCGAGGTTTCGGAGGATGTTAATCGAACAAAGCAGGAGCTGGAAGACAAATTACGGAACGCTCCCTGGCAGGGGCTGCGGTTTATTCGAGAAGAACGAACCTGGCGGTTCTACGGAGTGGCAGGTGAGACCAAGCAAATTGATTTCATCCAACCATTCAGTTTAGTTAAAGTCTATTACCTCGAAGCGGATGGTGATCTGAGCTTTACCTGGGCAGCGACGGAAATCCAATTTGCAGGAAAGCCTGCATATTCCCTGACTTCTCAACCCATTCGGGAAAGCCAATTGATAGCAGTCCAATTGAAGGGTGATTATGTCACCCAGAACGGGGTGTATTGGGAGGATTGCGATTCTGATTATTGTCATCTGGCCCAGATGATCGACACCATGCTCGTGCTCGATGACCAGGGAACCGGTTTATCTAACGGGTTTATCCGCTATGGCTGGGAACCGCCGACCTATCCCTATTACGGCTTCCTGTGCTGGCAAATTGTATCCGCAGAAAACAACCAGGAAAATCTCCTGACTGCCAAGTAAGGGGAGTGAATATGGAACCGTGTGATTATCAGCGAAACATTCAATCCATCACCAACCCTGAAACCGGGCAGCAGGAATTCAAAGACCCTCAGCATCCTCTAGCTCGTAAAGATGGAATGGTGATGTTAAGCCGGCACTTGATGTCGCTCTGTTTAGGGCGGTGGCTGCATCCTGGAGAGATTGTCATTTACAGGGATGGAAATCCTCAAAACCTGGCAAGTGAAAATCTGGAGCTTACGACCCTGTCGAAACTAGCTCACCGTTTTCGGGGAAATTCAGCGATTTTGCATTGTCCATACTGTGGGTTGCCCTTCAAAGTTCCTCCCTCTCAAAAAAACCGGCGTGTTTACCACAATGACACCTGCCGCAGACTTGCATCGCGTAAATTTGAGATTGATCCGGAAGAATTACGCCAGATGGTTTGGGAAATTCCTACTACCCAGATAGCCAGCTTGTACGGTGTTTCAGATAAGGCGGTTGAAAAACGTTGCCGAGCATTGGGTATATCCAAACCGCCGCGTGGTTATTGGACCAGACCGGAACGTGAAAGGGTCTCCCAGGAGGAGCAGGTATGAGTCCGTTTCGATTATTGATTGATGCCGGGGCTATATTTCTCGCCGGTGGCATCTTTCTGACGCTTTACAACACTTTGCTGACAGGTATTGAAATTGTCGTGAAAACTTGGCGCAGGACATTTATGTCTTGGGTAGGCCGGCGGCTGCGTGCCATGGGTGTCATTCAAGATAAGCCATATCAGGCACACCACGAATTGGATTGGAAACGGTTGGCATTGCTCATTGCGACACCCATGTTGGCAATGGCTGTACATGATTTGATGCTTTCACCTCTTGTCTTGATGATCGGAATGGCCATCCTGGCATGGATCAACTTTCAACAAAAGCAAGTCGAACGAGCACAAATCAATGAAGATGCTGAAACGGTCGCTTTGCAGATCCGATCTTTGATGAGTGTTGATCACTCCCTCCTTAATGCTCTGACGCAAGTCAAGTTGCCTGTGGGGGCAATGAACCGCGCCGTTGAACAGGTTGCCAGCCGTTTGCGGATGCATCAAGCACCTCACCAGGCAGCCCAGGCGCTAAAGGGATTACCCGGTAATGTCACATCGAGGCTTTCAGCTCTGATTGCTAATAACGCCCAGCTCACCGACGAAATTCAGGATGAGTTGCTCGTTTCCCTTGAGCAGGAAGCGCACCGCCAAAAACTGCTACGCTCCAAAACTCGCCAGACGCTTTCGCTGGTGCGTGGAACGATCCGGCTCTTGCAAGGTGTGGTTGCCGCATCGATTTCTTTTGTGGTGTTGTCTCCAGCCTGGCGTGATTTTTTCTTGCAAGACATCTCCCATCGGGTATTACTGGCTGTCATGATCTGTGGGGTCGTACTGGCCAGCCTATATTTTGAGTACGAAGTCTACCAATTGAGCTATGGAGAGGTCTAGTATGGATACCTTTTCCCTGGTGGTGGGCTTTAGTCTGGCAATCGGAGTGGGCATGGTTGCCAATACCGTAATTTCCATAATTTTTGAGACAGGAAGGAGGCTTAGCCGCCCAGTCCGGCGTGGACGATTACATGCACTCGGACTCGGCAACAATGACCAATACGAAGAGAAAAGAACAGAAGAAGCAATTCTAGGATTCGGAGGCATCCCCTGGGGAACCCTCTATGCGGGTGCAGCCCTGATCGGCTTGATTCTTTTGGCTGTACTAGGTCCGCATCTTCCCAGCATCCGGCTGGGTTTCCTGGCATTGCCTGGCCTAGTGTGGTTAGCCAAACGCTACCTGATTCAGCAGCGTAAAAGGTTCATGGTAGGACAAATTCGTCAGTTTCTGATTGATGTGCGTCTGCATATGAGCCTGCAAGGATCGCTCTTGCTGGGACTGGAGAGTATTGGCAGAACCACCCTGGAAACATCAGCGGTATATCAACGCCTGCAAAAGCGATTGAAGGGCAGTTCTGCCCGCAGTGGTTTGGATTTACTCAGCCAACTGGCGGAAGATTTGAAATCCCCTCAGTTGCTGCACGTTGTTCAACGTGTCCAAGCTGCCCAGCAGTCCGGAGGTGTCTCCGATGTTGATCAGGCGATAGCCAGTGTTATTGAAGAGTTGAACGAAGAGATTGGTTACCAGTCAGAAGAACAGATGCAGCGATTGCCCATGCGCATCACCTTACTGGCTATGCCGTTTCTCCTCGGTCCTATCGTTATCCTGTTGTTTTACCCGCTTGTTGATCGCATCCTGAAAACCCTTTCAGGTGTGTCGATTGGCGGCGGTTTCTAACCCATCTTTTTCAATGCCCCATCCGGGGAAAGGAGACTGTTTATGTTGTTCGATAAGAAAGCATCTGAAATTCCACAATTTGTGGTCGTCCTGGCAATTGCTGTTGTTCTGGGCGCAGTAGCCGTCTGGGCTATCCTGAGCAATATCGGTACCCAGGGCAGTAGTATTGCGGACTGGATCAACAGTATCGCTGTGCCTGCCGCGCATCCATAATCATCGTTTTGTTTGAAGGTGGCCGGCTTTCTATTCTAGAAAGCCGGCCAACAATCATCCCCTGATCAAAGAGAAGGAGGAATCATGTTGCATGATCGAAATGGGCAGAGTGTCGTCGAATATATCGTTGTCCTGGCGATTTTTATCGCTCTGGTTGGCGGTGCACTCTGGGAAGTTTTTTCCACTTTGAAGGTCAAGTTCAATGATGTCAATGCTGAAATCGGGTCTTAGGAAAGATCAAAAAGGCCAGGCAGCGGTGGAAGCCTTGCTCGTCCTGATGATTATGGCGTTGGTAATCTTCGGTGGCCTTGAGCTCAGCCGTGGAGTCGCCATCAGGCAAGCTCTGGATAGCAGCACTGGTGCTGCCGTCCGTGCCTTGTCCCTGGATCCCGCTCAATGGAGTTATTCCAGAGACTTGGTTCGGGATGGTACCAATCAGAATGTGATGGGTGAGAGTGTGACTACGACCCTCCAGGTCTTTGATGCAGCCGGGACTTTACGCAGTTCAGCCTGGCTTTCAGGAAGTCCTTTTGGTACGACTTTCATCTTGGAAGCATCTGCTCCGTTCCAGGCGGATATTCCATTTCTATCTGAACCGATCATGACGATAAGGGTTCAGCATTGGGGAATCGTGGAGAGATACCCATGATTTTTGAAAGAAAAGCACAATCTGCTGTGTGGGGATTGCTAACCATCCTGATTCTGGTAGTCATTGCAGGAGGTTTGGTGGATATTTACCGGCTGTATGCGGCGCGTAATTGGGCTTATTCAGTAGCACAAGAAGCTGCACTTGCCGGCGCATCCCGTGGCCGGGACTGGGACACTGTTCTCAATTCCGGTTTTATCCAACTGGATCAAGCCGTAGCAAGTACTGAAGCTCAAAATTTGGTTAATTCTGCCATGCAGGCACGTGGAATTACTGGATATACCTCTTCAATCCGGGTGTTACCTGACCCCCTTGGCGGAACTGTATCTGGATTTCCACCACGTCCAGTCCGGCTGGGAGAAGGTTTGAGCGACTGGTCAAGCAATGAGCCTGCGGTCGGGGTGTATCTGGAAGTACCAGTTCAATGGACAATTCTGGATATTTTTGGGATTGATTTGAAAACCGTTCGAGTATTCGCGTCTGCCGGGGTTGCTCAATGAAAAAATTATTATCGAATCTAACAACTCGCAAGAAAACAATGTTGGGATTAATCCTGGCGGTTGTGATTGGTCTGGTGATCACCATCTCTGCACTCGCAGATTATGGCCATCCCATTGTTGCATATAATCCAAATCCGGTATCGATCACATTTCCCAGAGCCGGAAAAATTGTTTTATGGAACGTCATTACATCAGGCTCTCCGGGGTATTTTTCGCGTTATTACTTTATCCGCAATGGCTGCAGGGTAGGTCAAAACTGCACCTATATGGATGTGATCAACAACCAGACTGTGCTTACCCCAATCACGGTTACCGCCGGCGAAACCATCCAGGTTAAGGGCTGCGATTGTTATGGAGGTAACTGTGGTTCTGGTGGGTGTGCTACGCCTCATGTGGGTTGGAAAACACCGCACCATGATTATTTTTGCCCCAATTATTTTTACTCGCAGTACTACAACCCAAGCGCAGGTGGCAGGGATTTCACTAGCCTGATGACTGCATTTCTGGCTTCTGGGGATACCATCATCGGTACCCCTCAATGCTGGGGAGATTGGGATGAAGATAACAGCAACGGCGGATATGACCACGATTTTGAAGATTTCGTATTGATTTGGGCATATCGGGATACTTTCACAGGGTACCATGATGGGTCGTCCGGAACTGTGCCCCAAGCGCAATGCCGCGCTTATGGCTGGGTAATGCAAGATTCTGCTCCAGGGTTGGATATCAATTACCGCATCCTGGTAGATGGCAATACTGTAGCCAATGGAGTCGCAAACCAATATCGAGCGGATTTGACCGGAACATGCACGGGCGGCACTTGTGGGTTCACTCAAGATTTATGGGGATTGATCTCACCCAATGTCCAACACACCGTGCGGGTTCAGGCACAAAACCCCTATAACGCTTCCTGGTTTGACCTATCGGGAACTAATAAAACGATCCGCTGCTCTCTCCCGCCCAGTGTGGATTTGAAGGCCAACAACCAGGATGGGACGATTCGCCTGACTTCTCCAGCCCAATATACGTTGAGTTGGACATCGACCAATGCGGATACCTGTTCCGCTTCTGGAAACTGGAGTGGAAGTAAAAGCCAAACAGGCTCTTTGAATTACTCCGGTATTACAGTTGGAACCTTTACCTACACACTGACGTGCTCCAATCCAATTGGATCTGCTTCGGACAGTGTCACTGTCATTGTCTACAATCCGCCTGTCGTGGATTTGAAGGTCAATAACCAGGATGGACCCCTAACCACTGTCTCCCCTGCCAGCTTTACGCTGAGTTGGATTAGTAAGGATGCAACCAGCTGCACAGCGACTGAGTACAGATGGAATTTGGACGGGAAATGTTGTCGTAACTGGAAGTCGATCCCTGAATGGAGTCGTCACCGGAACCCATACCTATACCATTACCTGTACGAATCAGTATGAATCCGCCAGTGATTCGGTCACGGTGATTGTCGTTGCGCCACTGAGCGGAACGATTTCGGTGACTTACGCACGATTGCTCCTGTTTGCGCCAAATCTTGGACAACCTGCACAAACCCTGATTGGAACCGTGTCTGGTGGTATTTCACCTTATTCGATTCTTGTATGGGTTCGAACACCATCGGGTGCTCTGATTTCTCTGACCCGCAGTGGATCAACCTGGTCTGTAACTCCTGAAAATTCTGGAGATCTCAATTTTGGCACCACCGAAGAAGGTATTTGGACTGCCTGGGCAGATTTACGGGATAGTTCCGGTCAGACTTATCGAACTGTTAGCGCAGTATGGGAGGTGGCATGGCATCCCGTGCATGGTCGTCCATAATCCGTTTTCTATTGGTCGTCCTTACAGTGATGACTACCGCCAGTTGGAATGTTTTACCAGTGAAAGCAGACGGCGGGGGAACTTGCCAGATAGCATATGGTCTAACCCCAACCTCTATCCCGGATTGGTTGATGCCGGCTGAAGAAAACACAGATCTAACTACCGCCAACCGCTATGACATTTTGGCTGCAAAGCTACTGTCATCCGGGCTGATCGATGGCTCTTCATGCCCGGCAAATGGTTTGAATCCAGATGGCTCTGCGAACGGTTGTGGTATCGAACTCGCCACAGATCAGGTGAAAGTCTGGCAGAACCGATATGATCCGACGATCCTTACCTACTCTCGATCCAACGATTTGCCCCCGAAGGTGGTCAAAGCAGTCATCGCGGTTGAATCGCAATTTTGGCCAGCGGCGAATTGGACACGGGGAGAGATTGGATTAGGTCAGATGACTGGATACGGCGCTGATCTTGTCCTGATGTGGCGTCCGGATTATTACCAAAGCATTTGCCGGCAAGCGTTTGGAGGGAAAAGTTGTAGCACACAATACCAGTTTCTTGACTCACCGACCCAATTGCTCCTGCGTGGATTGGTATTGAAAGAAATTGATGCCACCTGCCCGAGTTGTGCAGGTGGGGTGGACCTTGAAAAAGGCAAACAGGCTGTACAGGTATTGACGGAAACCCTCAACGCCAGTTGTCTGCAATCTACACGAGTTATTTATTTGGCTACAGGGAAATCTCCTGCAGCATTGTTGAGCTTTGAGGATTATTGGCGTTTGGTTCTGGCAAATTATCACGCTGGAGCCGGTTGTGTTTATCAGGCGCTTCGAAAGACCGGAAACCCAAATAGTTGGAATAGCATAGCTGCTAATTTTTCCAGCGGGTGTGCCAGTGGTGCAGAATACATCCGACGTATCGAAGGGCAGATCAAACCTTAGGTTAGAGGTATCCCATGGATTGGATAATATTTATTCTTGTTGTGGTCTGGTTAGGGATTGTATCCTGGTTCGATATTCGTAAAAGTGAGATCCCACACAGTGCCTGGGTGATCATCCCGCTTATTGGAGCATGCTTTTATCGAACCTGGCAGGGGAATTGGGCTTTAGTTTTGCTTACCATCTTGGTTGCAGCTGTCAGTGAGCGAGAAAGAATATCCCACCTATTTGGATGGGAAGAGATCGGGAAAATGATCACCTGGTTTCCATTATTATTTCTTGGTGTATACCTTTCTGTTCAAACTTCACCCTTCGCAGCTCTGGCGATCATCGGCTTTTGGGCTGCTTGGGAGTTGAAGTGGTGGGGTGGGGCGGATGCGGTCAGTGCCATTACCGTTTGTCTGATATGGCCCAGTGAAATCTTTATCTTTGCATTTCTAGCAACTCATCTTATTGTGGTTTTAGGCTTAGGTTTGGTATCAGCAATTCGGGAAAAGAAAATCAGTTTGCACCGACTGCCAGGAATACCCATTTTATTGGCATCTGTAATCTTCTTGAAAATTAGCCTTGTCTTCCTGAACTAAATCTTGTGAGGGGTTGGTCTATACTTTGGAATTCAGTACAAAATTATCAATGTCTTCTTCTCTTACACGAACGGCTTTGCCAATTCTGACGAGTGGAAAACAACCTCAGAGCTTTTAATCTTATAATTATTGAGAAACACACATAACATTCCTATTGGCTTTTAAAGATTAATCAACTTAATAAAGATTTGTGAATTTACAAAGGGAGTGATAAATCAGCGAAGTGACTTGTAGTCAATGCGGTTTCACATGGGATGCAGACCATCATCCTAATTGTCCAAAATGCTTATCCAAAACTTGGCAAACTAAAAAAAATATTATTCGACCTAAACATGATCCAAGAAAATTACCACGAGTTGAGGGGAAGTTTAGATCCATCGTTCCTTATGACGTTGTAACCAACCTTCCGTGCTTTTGGATGCTACTGTGACTAGTGGTTCTTGGTGTTTTAGTCCAACATATAATAAGTATTGTTATTATGTTCCGAACCAGTAGGTTCCGTTTCTGGTTCGGCTGTTCCAGCCGGATATCCGATTCCTGTAAGCATACTGAATAGTCTAGTTCTTGCAGATGCATTTGGTAATCCGCACGTCTTCGCCTACGAAGTCCCGTTTTAGAGGCAGAAATTCATTTAGTGGTTCTTATGTGCGACCTGATTTATGCATACAACTGGGTGCAGTAACCTAACATATCCTGGTTCAGATAAATGCATAATTCGTGGGATATGGAATTACCTTCCACTACTTTCAGTACCATTAGAATTAGATATTAATGCTTAAAGCATGAAAGGAAAATGGCATATTGTCATCAAATTTGTCCACCTTGGATAACGACATTCCATCACTATAATTAGAGATAGACAATCATTAATTAATCGTTGGCCGGATAGAACCTTCTGGGATTCTGTCCGGCTTTATTTATCTAAACACTCCGTTCATAACAGAATGGGAAGGAGCGCCTTCTGATTGCCAGCATTGCCTTATTAGCCTTGTTTTTTGCCTGCACGATCTATGATCTGCGTGACCGTGAAGTTCCGATGCCATTAACCGTCGGAGGACTGGTTGGTGCCGGCGTATATGCGTTGTTCATTGGATTGTGGGCTCCCGTGTTACTGACCATCGCTTTGACCCATGTAGCAGATTTCAACCCAAGAGAGAAACGTCTGGCCTTCGGTTTGACCTTAGCCGCATTTTCTGCAATTTTCCAACCTGCAGCAGCCTTGATTTGTGCCCTCATTCTCGGATTCTGGGTATTGTGGGAATTTGGCATTCTGGGTGGCGCAGATGTGAAACTATTGATCGCTGCGACACTCGTCTTAGGGAATCCAATTGTTCTGATCCCCATTGCAGTTTCCGGGGGAATCCAGGGCGTAATTGCAAGCCTACAAAAGAAGAGAGAGATTCCTTTTGTTGCATCGATATTCTGTGGAACCTTTGTTGTTTGTTGTCTATCCATATTTCTAAAAAGGAAGGAGGTGATTGGCTTTGCGTTTCCTAAAAGATAACCGGGGAATCGAGTCGACTGAGGTCGCTTTGATCATTGCAGTGGTTGTCCTGGTCAGCTATGGTGCTTACCGGTTGCTGGGACAGAATATCGCTGCCATCGTAACTGATGTTGCTGGAAGAATTTAACCATTTCAATGTTCTGCCAGCAATGGTCAAATCTGGCAGAACGATTTTCCTCAAGGAGGACAATGAAATTTCTCAAAGATAACCGTGGGATGGAATTACTTGAAGCGGCCATTACCACCCCAATTGCGATTATGGTGATGTTGGCTATCGTGAACCTGGGAATGTTGGTCTACGCCCAGCAAGCGGTGCAAGCTGCGGCCAGGCATGGTGCTCGCATGGGAAGTGTGGCACAGCAATGCCCGGCCTGTTATGCAATGAGTGGAGCAAAGTCGGCAATTGCTCAAGCTGGGATATTAGAGAATACTTCTGTTAGCGTCTTGGCTCCTGGAGGCAGCGCAGGTAGTATTCTCAAGATCCAGGTAAGCGGCAGCGTCCCTAATTTTATGGCTCCCTTGACCAGTTTGTTTCCTGGATTGCCCGGACAGACGTTTACTGTCCGAGCGGATTCGACATTTCGCCAGGAGGGCTGGTAATGCTGCTGCGTGATCGGCGGGGTTATTCGATGACCTTCTGGGCGGTGTTCATCGGGCTGGTGATGATTCCAGCCCTTGCATTGGCAATTGAACTGGGCCGCTATTTCTATGCGATTTCGGAAGTAGCAAAAGCTGCGGACGCAGCAGCCGTTGCAGCCTCTGCAGAGATCAACCAGAAAGTTTTCCAAGATACCGGGAGTCTGATACCCACTTCAAAGACGTGGGGGAATGCCCAATCTTATGTGACTTCCAATACAACAGGTTTGTCTGCCAAAGGGGTTCATGCATTCGTGACAAACATTCAGGTCAATGGAGGAGATAACACCGTTCGGGTCGATGTGTCCGCAGATTTGTCCATTTTATTTCCTTCGGTGGTTCCTAAGGTGCTGGTAACTCAAACCGGAGTGGCAAAACTACGTGCATTCACACATTGATCCATTTGAAATCCCAGAAGGAGCGAGATCATTATTGAATGATTTTCAAATCAAAAATCTCAAATCTAATATAAAAACACAACAAATTTATATATTTTGTTTAGAAAGTCATAATCAATCCAGCAATTTACTACATTTTATTAAATCGACATCAATATATTCTGTAGCCATGTAAAATATAAAATTCTCTATCTTATATGGTCATACATGACTTTTGAAATTATTTGGATTAGAAATTGACCATCTAGGATAAGCCCCTTGTAATTGCTATACTCTGATTACAACTGAATACTTCTTTTCATCTATCGTTGGCCGGACATAACCCACTGGGATCTGTCCGGCATTTTATTTTAAACCCCAATTGAGAAGGATTCTGGCACAAGGAGGTCTTTTGATCAATGAAGTAGTTCTGGAAGGGATTGTGGTACGTGATCCATGGAAATTCATGGATGACCTGTTCTTCCGGTTGGTAATTTATCGAGACAGCGATCTACCAGCCAAGAAACTTGGATCTGGAACGGGATGCAGGTGATTACATCAACGTTCGGGTCAATGGTGGAGCGAATGGTCTGATCCATATCCGACGAGGTATGCGATTGCGAGTGCATGGTTTCCTTCAATCTCGGGATTACCGGGAAAGCCTGGAAGAATTTATCAGCAAAGCCCGGAAATCCAAAAACTGTGCTGACCTGGCAGTGGATATCAAAGCATGTGATTTGAAACAAAACCAGGTGCTCATTGACCGAAATGTGGTTGAAGCAGTCGCCAGGCGCATCATTGTGTTGGATGCAGCCGCACCGAATGAGAAAAAAACCAGATCAATTGAGAGAGTTACTACTGGCAAGCACGCTGAAGCAGAAAATGATTCAAGTGAGAAAGTATCTGCTTCTGGAGAAATTGACACAACTGCTGATTAACTCATCCAGTCAACGAAACCGAAGGTGAGCATGGGTAATTATTCTTTTTGGATTACCTGCAAAAGACCTAAGCGTGTAAAAAATAGAGAGATGGATGAGTTCAGACCTGAAGTGAATTCTTAATACTTCAGGGTTACGTGGAGGATCACAAGATGACGTCCGAATCCCTTGCGTAAAGCAAGCTGGATTTCGAGACCTGTCATCGTCAAGCTCCCTTTGGTATTGGGAGTGAGTGATCCTCCTTTTTGTTTCCGGGAGTCCCCGGATTGTGGGATTGCACTTTAACAAACAACCTTTTCCTCTCTTGGAGGCGTCTTGGCGTGCTGAGAAGCAGAAAGGTTCATATCACATGGAGAAAACAATCCCCCTCCCTAATATGCCTATCGGGTATCAGTTTGAAGGGGCACATGTCACGTGGGTGGATAAAGAATTCTTTATCCACCCATATATACACACATTACAGGGCAGCGAATGCCAGCGAAGAAGCAACTGGCTTCTCCCCTGGCGTTCTCTGCCCTGTGATTTTTCACGGGTAGTCAAAAACGTTGGAACACTCTTGGCGCTTTTCCAAGGGTTGGTCTTTCGTATCTGATTTTTCTCAATTCAACGTTGGATATTTTCACAAGGAGGATTATGCAAGTAACACAAGATCTTATTCAAGCACAAGCTGAACGAACTGAACGTGCACGATCTGCCATCCTCGCTGGTAAGTTCCTGGTCACCCGGACTTCATCCCCAACAATGGACGGTCAAAAATGGCGACAAGTTACCGTATGTCGTTTCATTGAAACCCTCACAAAGTGATTTTGTTGGGAATCGACTGGGCCTGTACCTGTATGGACTATCCAACAGCGAGGACCACTAATTCTCTGCAAACACATTGAAGGTGTCCGTCTATTAGAAGCGGCGCAAAATCAAATTCCACATAACAGAAAAGGAGAATCACATGAATGAATTCAATCCCCTCAAACGATGGGAGCCTGGGTGATCGGCTGAGCCGCATTCTCTGGGAACTGCGTCAACCTCTGGATATGTCCCGAGTGAAACGCCGGCAAGCACCAGGAATGGGATCTGTCCCTTACCTGGAAGGATACGATGTCATTGACCGAGCCAACAGCATTTTTGGATTTACCTGGTCTTTCGACCTGATTGGTGAACCGGTCATCGTGCGCTGGCAAAAAAAAGTGTTGATCTGGAACCAGCAGGAAAAGCGTAAAGTCCCGTCACTCGATGCCAACGGCAATGTCCAGACCGAGGAAGTTGGTCTGGTGTATATCACCGGTAAGGTGACCGTCGACCTCGATGGAAAATTGTACTGTCATGCTGATTTGGGACGATGTGTTTTCACAGGAGACACTCCGGAAGCTCTGGACATGGCGTTGGCTGGTTCTGCGACAGACTGTCTGAAGCGCTGCTTCCGCCAGATGGGTGAACAGTTTGGAAATTCGCTGTATGACAAAGAAATTGCCCAGAATGCCGGGTTAGAACAAAACCGGTCTACTGGTGCAAATTCACCCACTGCCTCTCAGTCTTCACGCCCCGTTGTTTCAACACCTGTGCCTACCTCTACCGGTAGTGCGCAAATATGGCGACGGTGTCAGTGTCAATGGCAATGTCTCCGAACAGGAAGCATTTGACCAGTTTAAAGAGAAAACTGGCAAAGCTCCTGCATCGAAAGATGAACTGCGCACCTGGTTGACAGGTCAACGCAGCACAACCACGCCGGCATCCGTTGCCGCGTAAACCCACCCTCACATAAATCAGAAAGGAAAATCACAATGTACCAAACCATCATTCTCATCGGAAATCTGGGAAAAGACCCCGAAATGCGCTTCACCCCCAGCGGGCAACCGGTCACGACCTTATCGGTTGCCACCAACCGTCGGTATAACGGCACAGAATGGACAGCCGGTCAAGGAAACCACCTGGTTTCGCATCACCGTTTGGGGAAAACAGGCTGAAGCCTGCAATGAATTCCTTCACAAAGGAAGCAAAGTTCTGGTTGAAGGCCGTCTTACACCGGATCCTGAAACCGGTGGACCGCATATCTGGGAAAACAATGGGAAGGTTGGCGCTTCATTTGAGGTAACCGCCTCAACTGTACGTTTTCTTTCCGGTCGTGAAGATCAGGATGAATCAGGAACTCGCCCGTGAATGGTCAGTCTGGTGCAAATCCGGATGCGAGCGACATCCCATTCTAGCTCTTCAGTTAAATCAAAGGCGAAGCACAACAAAGGACATGCCAATTCGGGTATGTCCTTTTCTATTTTAGATGAAAAACACAGGAGGAACACATGGTCAAAGCAGAAATCACAATAGGTACTTGTTATGGAGATGCGGTCATTCCGGTTGAAGTATTGGGAAAGGGGCCACGACCTGGGACAGCCTGGGTACGTGCTCTGAATGGACTGGAACCATTTACCAAGAACAGTCATGGTGGTCCGTATCAGGACAGCACGTCGATCGTTCTTATCCCGCACTTAAGGGACGTTCAAATTGAGAGCGATCCGGTCGAAGAACTGATTGAAGAACCGGCTCAGGAAAATGAAATAAAAGTTCAACTGCCAGTTCCCAGATCAGAGTATCCCCTGCAGACTGGTTTCTGGAGAGTGCTTATGAAGACCGCACCTTCTCCGAGTAATCCAGCTCTTCTGGAAAGAGGTCGCAGCACGATCCAAAAGAACTTCAAAAGGCCAATGATCCGAGAGAGCTTCCCAGTTGCTACGCCAACCGTGTCTATCCAGGGTTATCTATACCTGGTAGATTTTGGCTCTGGGAGTTCACAACGATTTCATCGGGTCAATAAAAACAAGGAATGCTCGTGTGGTGCAACTTATTGCGAAGCGATTGAGGCTGTTCGGCTATATCTTCAAGCCGGTGGCGCTCGCGCCCCTGATCCAGAAGGAATGCCACCCTGTCCGATCTGCGGAAGCAAGACCTACCGCGATCGGAATTGGGACGGCAAATACACAAAGGAATTGGGCTGGCGCTGCACGAATGGTGGTTTGCATCATTTTCTGCAGGCCAAAGACTGAAAGGATCAAAAAAAACTTTGCCGAAAATCCCTGGCTGATCCCACCCGCTCCTGGATACCCTGGTGTTAGGCGGGATGAATTGATGACCTGGGAGGAGTGCGAAGCCATCAACCGCAAGGTTTTCCAGGAAACTGGATACGACCCGACTGCATGAAACTCACAGCCCCAATGGAGGGGACAGCATCCCTCCAGGGGTGGTCTGTCCCCTTTTTCAAAGGAGATAGACATGAACGACATACAACCGTTTCTCATCGAAACTACATATCCGCAAACTTACAGTTTCCCCCGACTCAAGCATCTACCCGTTCGAGAGCAACCATCTTTCCGGGTAAGTAAAGACTCAGACGCATGCAGTCTGGCTGAATTGCTGGCTGTCATCATTGGTGGTGCAAATCAAATCGAATCCGCCGAACGACTGCTGACGCAATTTGGCACGATCCAGAAGATTGCCCAGGCCCATGTCAACGAGATCGCTAAAGTACCAGGGGTAAGTAACTTAACAGCCCTGCGGCTCAAAGCAGCCTTAGCACTCGGACGGAAACTGCTGCAACCAGAAGATGAACGTCCGACGATTCACTCACCTGGAGATGCAGCTCAGATACTGATGCCGATGTTGGCGCATCGCGAACAGGAATACATGGTGGTGATGCCGCTCGACACACGCAATCGCATGTTAGACGTGATCGAGATTTACCACGGCTCGCTTAATTCCTCGATGGTGCGTGTCGGTGAACTTTTCAAACCGGCACTACAACGGAATGCAGCGGCAATCCTGATCGCGCACAACCATCCCGTCCACAGATCCAACCCCCAGCCCAGAAGATGTCAGTGTGACCCGAGCCATTGTCCAAGCAGGAAAGCTCTTGGATGTAAGCGTTGTGGATCATCTGGTGATCGGATTATCCCGCTGGGTATCCCTCAAGGAAAAAGGGTTGGGATTTTCATAATTCACAGGAGATAAAAATGGATCAACTACCCACACTACAACAACTGGAATACCTTGAATCAGGTTTCGAGGTATCCAAAATCCTGGCGCATGCCGGGTTTTCAATGGAGAAGCCGGCTTTCTCAATCACATGGGGACAAATCGCTGAAGAGATCGCTCACACCCTGTCTGATCACGGATTGCCTCCAGATCGATTGGAAGAAGACTTTTTAATCGACTTGGCGCAAGGAATCCAGAAGGTTCTTCAAAATGATGATGTGCTTTTCTGGCGCAATTCCGTCCGCGCTTATACCACGGATCAACCCACTTTCATGGCTTTCATGAGCTCGCCAAATGAGGAAGATGACGAAGGCTCCCTCACTGAGCAATACGAAAATGCAATTCGCTTAGGGGATGACGAGGCATATTGGCCAGATGGTGGTGCATCTGCTGATTTATTCGACGAATTCTAAACCAACTAAGACACGCAGGGAAAGAAATCCTGCGTGTCTGATATAAAAACAAGGAGATCCAGTATGACATGCAAAGTGATTGTTCAAAAGGGTACATTTGCCGATAGTCTGGCGATTGTCGGGCGGGCGGTAGGATCACATTCTCATTTACCAATCCTATCGAATGTGCTGCTCAATAAGGATGAAGGGCAATTACGCCTTTCTGCTACTGACCTGACTATGGGTGTTACGCTTTGGATGGATGCCAATATGGACGGCGAGTTGGGAATAACCTTGCCTGCCAAGACGTTAACTGATGTGGTCAATTCCCTGACGGAACCGGAGATTGTGTTTTCAGTGAATGGAAAACCTGAAGCATCCCTGAAATGTGGTTCTTACAAAGGAGTTGTCAAAGGAGTAGAGGCATCCGAATTTCCAACCATCCCAGTATTTGATTTTTCTGATGGTGTATCCCTGGAAGTAAACATTCTCAAAGAGATGATTCTAAAAACAGCGTTCGCTGCTTCGATGGATGATAGCCGACCGGTTCTGACCGGAGTGCTGCTGAATATTGACGGGAAATCTGTTTCGATGGTGGCGACGGATGGTTTTCGCTTGGCAATCTGCAAAGCGGAATTACCGGTTGCTCTTGGTAAGAAACAGTTGATCATTCCCGCTTCAGCCCTGAAAGAAGTGGTACGGATCCTGGGAGCTACAAAAGCGTCCCAGATCACCCTCTGTCTACCCGCCACGGGTAGCCAAGTGGCGATGCGTTGCGAAAACGTGCAAATCGTTTCGCAGTTGATTGATGGGAAGTTCCCTGACTATCAGGCGATTCTACCCAAAGGATACAAAACCAGGACAGTGATTGGTGCTGTTGACTTGCTCAAAGCCTGTAAACAGGCTGGCATCATCGCCCGCGAGGGCAGTAATGTGGTGCGTTTTCACCTGAAACCTGGAATTGATCAAACGGGAAAGGTCCAGCTACTCTCTGAATCCGACGAAACCGGTGCGAGTGAAATCGAGCTAGATGCCACAGTTGAAGGCCAGGAATTGGAGATCGCTTTCAACGTGAAATTTCTGCAGGATGGCCTGGAAGCCATTTCTACCAGGAATGTGGTCATTGAAATCAACGCCCACAACACACCGGCCATCATTCGAGTGGTCGCGAAGATCCCGTCAGGAAGAGGAGGATTTTCTGTACGTACTGATGCCAATGCATATTGATGGGAAATAGGATCTGAAGGGGGACCACAAATCCCCCTTCGAACCATTTGAGTACCAATCTACACGTTTTTATAGGATGGCAAACCCGATCATCCAAACTCTTGGGTCATCGGGTTTGCTATTCTGTTACACGTTTGTGTACAGAAATGCTTGAACGTTGGCTGATTCTATCTACTTCAACGTTGGTAATTAATCTCAAAACCCCACAGGAGGAACAAATGAACATTTATGAAGACAAATACCTGCGCGAAAAAGTGAACCGCATCATCGCCAGGCAGAAAGAGGGCAAAATAGTCATTGCTGCCTATAAAGATGGCAGCGGACTACCAGCCAGGGAGGATCTCGGTCAGGAACTGACTCGGGCAGCTTACCCTTATGATTATGCGGTTGGGAAAGCCGGTTTTCTGAATTACGATTCGGAACTCGGTGCATACCTGTTTACCGCAAAAGTCAGGTGAGAAACTGCCACCGGTGTTGGCCAACTACCGATCCTTTAGCTCTGGCGGAAGCCATCCTCGATGTGCAAGATAGGAGAATCAATATCCAATGCGGCGAAACCAGCGTCACCTTCACCGGTGTGCAGCCCTGGAAAGGACTGTACGAAGTTCTGCGGGAGGTCAACGAAGAACTGGCACGGATCAATGCCGGGATTGTCGTTTGGAAAATCATTCCAAAGGAAAATGGTAAAGCCAAACCTGGTAATCGTCTGTTTCCTGAAGCGGTACCAAAGCTGCGTAATGGGCAGGCGATGGCGCATGTCACCGGTTATGCCTATGACAGCGACCACAACCTGGCGTATATCGGCCTGGTAGGTTACAAGACCAGCCTGGAGTCGCTGCGGGTGACGATCATGTGCGGTAAACCGCTGCAAATGACGCAGGATGGTGTGGGCGATGTTAGCCTTATCCCCACTGACAAGTATGAACAAGCCTGGCAAGCCATGCCGGAATACACCAGCCATCATGTTGGTTTTGTATCGCGGTTGGCGCTGCCTGGAAAATGGGAACCAGAAGACCTCAGCGCATATCTGCTTGTCTTTCGAGGGACACCTGACCCAGAGGATGAATTGATCCGGCTCTTCATCGAGCGGATCAAGGAAGCTCTGGAAGTGCCGATCCTGGACGATTGGGCGAGTTACTCTGTGGAAACAAGCTCGCAACCGGAAGCTGGTTCAAGATCTGGTCACAGGCGGCGATTGTATCCTGGGAGCCAGAATTGACCTGCAGGCTGACTGGCAGGAACTGTTGACCGAGTTGTTGGCACAGGAGGAAATCTCACTGACCGTCTGATCGAACAAGTAAAACTACTCTCAATATCACCCCGGAGGGGGCGCTTTTCATCCCCTCAAGGGGTGGGACGCGTCTCCTGCGGGGATTTTGTTATCCTAAAGGAGTGAACAATGCGTCCACCAGCAATCGAACGAATGGGGTATTACCCCACGGATGAACCGGTTGTCGAGATCATCCGCACTTACCTGAAACCGCCCAGCGAGAAAGGGCGGTTATTTGATCCCTGCGCAGGAGAAGGCAAAGCTGCTTCTGCCTTGGGTAATGCGCTCAACTGCGAAACCTGGGGTGTCGAACTCTCCCCGGAACGAGCTGAGAAAGCTCAAAACGTGATGGATAAGGTTTACCAGGCTCCCTGGCAGGCCTGTGTTCTGAGCGACGAAAGTGTTTCCTGGCTCTACCTAAACCCACCCTATGAGTTTGACCGTTTCGATGGTCAAAAGACGGCTGGAATGGGATTTTCTCAAGACGACCACATCCAAGCTGATGCGTGGTGGGCTGCTGACCTACATCATTCCACAGAAAATCCTGGGAATGATTGAAGTCGCTCGCCTGTTGGCCGGTCACTATGAAGCCATCACGGTCTATCGTTTTCCGGATGGACTGTACGAGAAGTTCAAACAGGTGGTGGTGCTGGCTTACAAGCGCAAAGTCTTTCAGCTCCCACCGACAAGGAGGTGCTTTCCCTGCAAAACCTGGCAACTACAGAACTGGAACCCATCGAAACCGCTATTGAACCAGTCTATGAACTGCTGCCCGCGCCTTCACGTGGTGCAAACGGCAAACCGATCGTGTTCAAGCGTACGGATTGGGAACCGGAAGAAGTGGTTGAAGCCACGATTGAAGCAGGTGTCCATAAGACCAGCGAATGGCTGGATCTGATCCACCCAACGCGGGGTCTGGCGCAGCTCTCACAACCGGTCATGCCCTTGAAGAAAGGTCATATTGCCATGCTCATGGCCTCTGGCATGATGGGCACGGTACGCTTGACCGATGAAGCGGGTAAACCAATGCTGATCAAAGGGACGGGTGATCAAGGTGGTCGAAAAGACCGAGCAGCCGGACTGCCAAAGAAGCGGATACCGTAGTGGAAACCTACAAAGATCGCTTCGTTACAACGGTGGCTGTGCTAAAGCAGGATGGTATCCAGGTGATCCAGGACGTGAAAGGGCTTTCGGAGTTCATGAAAGCTCACGGCGAGAAGATCGCTGCGCATGTACTGGAAACCTACAAACCGCTCTACAATCTGGACCCAACGCAGAAGGAAATCGCCGTTCTGGATAGCACTTGGGACACGGCGTAAGCCGTTACCGGGACAGGAACGGGCTGGATTGCTTCCTGCCCAACGGCACGCGGCAGCGGCGTTGGCTCGCTCAATTCGTAAAAATGGCGTGGCTAACTGCCAGGCGGAAATGGGTACGGGAAAAACAACGATATCGACCGGTGTGATCGAACTGCTTGATGCTTATCCGGCAATCGTCCTTTGTCCTCCGCACCTGGTACCCAAGTGGATCCGCGAGATCGAAGAAGTGATCCCCGGCGCACATGCACGAGAACTGCGGCGCATCGGTCGAAATAGTGACGAAGTTTATGATGTGAATGATGTTCGTGATTTCCTGGATCAATATCAGACAAGCTAATGAAACGGCTCAAAGAACAGGAGGTGCAAAACCTAAATGGGTGGCAATCGTAGCCCACACCTCTGCCAAGTTTGGAGCAGGATGGCAGCCGGCGGTAATTACTCGAAAGGCAAGAGATCCGCTGACCGGTAAGATTCGTGGATGCCTGTGCCTGTCCTGGTTGTGGCAAGGTTGTGATGGTCGAGAAGGACGGTTTCTTCGTTCCGGTGACTGACACAGATGAATTGGCAGAAAAACGCCAATTCTGTCACAATCGTGTTCCTGGATGGGAGTTGGACGCAGATGGAAGGATCAAACTTGATGCCAACGGTGACTCGGTATGGGGTACACGTCCATGTGGAACACCTCTGTTTGAGTTCAACGGAGCACGGCGACATAGCATTTCAGAGTACATTACCAAACATGCCAAGGGCGCTTTCAAGCTGCTAATTGCCGATGAGGTGCATCAGTTCAAATCCAAGTCATCGGATCGAGGTGTGGCGTTTCACCAACTGGTAACATCAGCTGAAGTGGACGCTGACCCTCACCGGCACGTTCTTTGGTGGGAAAAGCACCTCAATCTTCTGGCTGCTGCACCGCTTGAACCATGGTGTCCGGCGTGACTTTGCTTTCCATGACGAGAAACGCTGGGCGCGGCTGTATGGTGTGCTCGAAACAACCCGCAGGACGGAGACGTAATGATGACGCGGATGAAGATGGTGTGTACACCGGCAACCGGCGCTACCGTAATCAGGCGAAAGAACAGCCGGGTGTCAGCCCGGCCATCGTGAGTCGGTTGTTAGACACGACCATCTTCCTGAGTTTGAAGGATCTGAACCTGGCGATGCCGGCTTACAAAGAAGAAGTGGTTGCCCTGGATATGCTCGACGACCAGGGGCAGCAATACCACAGCATGGACAGCAGCCTGAAACAACTGGCGATTCAATCCAGTCGATACCTATCCACCTGGCTTCAATGGAGCCTGGCGCGACCGAACTCGGCTTTTCGGGATGAGGTTGTGGTGGTGGATGAGGTAGATGACGAGGATGGAAAATCAGTCCGAAAAGTACCGCTGATGGAGTTGCCGGCAATCAACCCGAATGGCCACAAATGGCTGCCGAAAGAAAACTGGCTGGCTGACTTCTGCAAGGTCGAGAAGCAGCAAGGGCGCAAAGTGCTGATCTATGTTCGTCAGACTGGCACCCGCGATATTCAAGATCGGGTGATGATGCCGCTGCAAGCCAACGGGCTGAGAGTGTCCATCCTGGGCGGTAATGTTGACCCGCGCAAGCGGGAAGAATGGATCGCCAAACGGGTGAATACAATCGATGCTTTGATCTGTAACCCTCGGCTTGTGGAAACAGGTCTCGACCTGGTGCAATTCTCAACCGTTGTGTTTTTTGAGATCGAATATTCGCTCTACACGCTTTGGCAAAGTGTCCGACGTGTGTGGCGGTTGGGGCAGACCCAGCCGGTCAAGGCGATTTTCTCGGTCTACACATCAGCGATGGAAGCGACAGCCCTGGCCCTCATGGGCAGGAAGATGAAGGCTGCGCAACTCGTCTACGGAGATGAGGTCGGAGGAGCAATTGTTCCAGAAGAGGAAGGTGACTTTCTCACTCAACTGGCGCGTGATGTGCTGGATGGGGCGAAGCTCTCTGATTTGCAGACCTTATTTGCAGACGACCTGCAGGTCAGTCACAATCCGATGGGTAGTCTGACGACTCCGAGCGCGGTGATTGTGCCTGGTCCGAAGGTGATGACCTGGGATGACTGGGTGACTCAAAAGACGGTGGTTGTTAGAAGAACAAGAAGAAAGGAGGTAGTACCGGAGGGTCAGATGGGATTTGGAATTTAGTTATTTAGCCCTGGATTTCCAGGGCTATTCTTTTAAATCTGTTGTTGTGAAATTAATCGTTGTGCTATTCCTTCTTTCCCAACCAAAATTAAGAAATCTTTGGGTCTGGATAAGGCCACATATATTGTTTCCCTATCTTTTAGAAGGATCCAAGTCATCAATTCCCCATAAATAGACTACTGTTGCCTCCAACCCTTTATATCTATGGACAGTGTCTACAGTGATACATTTGGGTGATCCTACAACTTCTAGACCCCATCTAATGCCTTTAGGCATTAATTGTTGAACTTTTTCTAATTCTGTATAATACATTTGCTTATAATAATTATCGGCAATTAAAACAACTATTTTTTCAGGTGGAATTTTCTCGTTGACAATTAAGTTAGCTATATGTCTTATCAAATTAAGCGATTGTTTTTGAATATTATTTCCCGTTATTGTAGCAATCGGCAGACCATTATTTTCAAGCGGGGGGTCAACGGGTTCTCCTTTGTAGTATTGATAACAAGCATTGTGAATTTCAAGAGTATTTCGACAATTTTTTGTTAACGGATATGGCTCATCTTTTATGGGAAACTTCGCATTTCTTTGATATATCATTTGATTTGAAGTCAAAAAAGATATACAAGAAACTTTCATTTTCGTCTTTTAGTAAATCCATTAGCGGATCCCAAAAATCAGGGTCAAAGTCTTGTCCTTCGTCAATGATTATTGCGTCGAAATCTTTCTTCTTGAAAATCATCATTTGACAACCATAAAGCATACGGGTAAACCTTATCGAATAAATCTGCACCAGGATTATCTATTTGGGCTTCTTTTAACCAATCTTTTCCATTTCTAGCTTTAGATGCGTTTATTCTCTGGATGCAGAATTGATGAAAATTCATCGCAGATAAATTCACATATTCTTTTTCGATATTTCTAAACTGATCACCCAAGGAGCTGGTTATAACAAAGCAAAAGAGTGTGTAATCCCTCTCCAGCTAGTTGCCTGGCTTTTTCAACAGCTAACAATGTCTTTCCAGTTCCAGCACCCCCGGATATTGCCGCCCTTTTTCGTCTACCAAGCAAACGAAGTCTGTTAGATTGTTCCTCCGTCAATTTAATCCGGATAAATTCCTCGTCGATTAACCTGGCAGAGATAAGAGGGCACACTCTGCGAGGTTTACAATACATTTCTTCAATATAATGCATTCCGGAGACACCTAATTTGATAGTGGTAGGGTGTTTACCTCTCCAAAAATCTGACACTCGATTAATCCAGTTCTTTACATCTGAAAGATCTTGTCTTTTCCCAACTATTTGAGGAGCAGCTTCTGGTAGTTCGAGAATCGGGGATATGTCATCTAAATCGGGGAGAAAGAAACCATACCCACAAGGTAGAAATCCAATTTTCAGGTCTTCCCATCGGGGATTACCTTTTATTTGTTCGAGAGTTGCTTTTTGCTCACGCAATGCCTGAATGAATGGGCTTTCATTAAGAATTGATTTTCCATTTTTCCCAAACGAATACCATTAGTTAGTATCTTCGATCAAATCCAACCCCGCCACCTTTAACTTCGACTACAATAAAACCCCCATTTGGATCAAAAATTGTGAAATCCGTTTCACCATTTCTTGGTCTGGATGGCGTACGAAGAACTTATCCACGCTATTGAATGAAATGACTAGTATTTCTGGACCGAGTTGGTCGCGACATGCTAAATAGAATTTTGCTTCTGCAGTAGACTTTTCTCTCAAACGGTCTAATTGGGGATCGGTTAATGTGGGGACCATTTTTGCCATCGTTAATCCTTGGGCTGAAAAAGCACCATGCTACTCTTTCGGTATTTCACTGGCTCTTCAGTACCATTATCGAAAGCGATCAACAGCTTAAGCATATTACCTTCTCCATTTACTTGAATAATTGGTACCTATTCATTCATCTTCCAACTTAATCTTCATGCCAACTTCAGGCTCAAATGGCTTTTTATAATTTATTGTCTAATTCTCCCATCCTGAAATCAAATCGAAATTAAGTCACTTGGCTAATCGGATTAGGGATAGGATAGACCCGATTTGCAAGTTCGTCAATTTTTGCAAATTCCACTACGTAAAGCCAAAATTCTTCACCTACAACTTTCTCATATTTTTGCCCAAAGTGAAATTAAGACGGTAACGGGAACGCCATCTGCGGTCAAGGACCATCAATCCCTTTTACTTCTATGTATTTCATTGTAGTCCCGTCTGCAAGTGACAATAGAAATGACATCGAACCCCGGATTATTGTGAGGCATCTGTCTCAACGAGTGACCGGTGGCAATTTCGAAATCCATTACCCGTTTTACAGCAGCTTCACCAACCTCTATATTGTGTGGTATTTCATCATTTTGTGTAATTGAAGTTTTTCGATTTCTTCTTGGTGCATTTTTGAAAATACTCTAGATATTGTTAGGTGAGGTAGTGGCGTCGTGAAATGGCTTGAGCTTTTCGTCTTGGCCACCTTATTATTCCCTCAAATCCTGATAGTCCCTTTTGAGACGAGGTGTGCTCTTCTCTGAGACTCTTCAGATCCTTCAGAGGAAATTGGTTTAGCCGGCGTGTTGTCTTTTCACTTGGTACCTTTTCAAGGTCTGTTCCACTTTCGCCAATAAACTTTTCGTTTTAGCATAGTAACTAAAAGGAGTTCCCTGACTTTTTTGATGAGGTGTGGTTGTTGCTCCGCTCAACCTTCTTCGAATACTACTCCTCATTTGCCTTCGTACAGGGACGTTTGGACTGTTTCGTCAAGAACATCTTGAAAAGGTACATTTTCATCTAGAACAAGTTTTTCTTGATCTGTATCTTCCGTAACTTTGAATCCATTGGAAAGCTCGATTTTCAGCATCCCTACTAAAGAAATCTGGCATTTGTTGTGGGTGGGATGTTTCTTTTTGCTCATCCTCAGGAATTTTCTGGGTGATCAATTCTTCTCTCAGATTTTACTTATTTTAGTTCCTCGCTTATCGAAATAACGACGTCTTCTTCTTCCACTGTTGGAAAGCAAATAGCTTCCTGGAATGAAAGTTAACGTATTCTTAGCCAAGTCAATGTACTATCAATCTTTTCTGGTGGTAAATCGATTATCTTAACACGGAGCAGATAAATTGGAGAGGGATAGATCATTTAATTGTTCATTCAATGATTGTGCTAGAAACTCGGGAACAAATTTAGATGATCCTCGTCTTTTTAAACTCCCCACAAAAAAAGTATTCTCTTCTTCGTCGAAGAAATAATCTCCTTCATTGTTTCCAATAATTTTCTCATTATCGATAAGAATTAGCTCAGTTTAATGCCCTCGACGGCGTTACTGTCACAGATTTTATTAGGCTAAGGATCTGTAGATTTTCAGCTCGTTTGAAAGGATGATTGTGTATTATTATCCACTCAAGACCTTCTACGAATTGAGGAGAACGAAGGGTTTGTTGCCAATAATACCGCATTGGTCAAGGATCTCTGGTATGTTTATAGGATCTGGTAATCGATGATCTTCAATACACACTCCGACAAGCGTTTTGTTGCCTCTTGCTCTCGAATTTTTACAGGAACTCGACTATCTAATAAGTGTATTTGATTCGAAGTAATCTTCCCTTCCCACCATGGTGCATCAAAATCATATACTTCGCAACTTTTAACGATGCATCCATCTCGGGTTAATACTGGTAATTCAGAAAAATCTTCATCCGCAACTGAAGTTGAGGAAATCTGATCTAAAGCAAAGATAACAGTCTCTGCAATTGTGCTATCAATTGGTTGCCCAGAAAACATCGCCAACAAATCATTTAATAAATCAATATAATCAACAATCAATGGAGTATCTTGCCTGCCCAAAGCGTCAAAACCCCGTCCCTCACGCTCAGAACGATGACTTATCCGGATTCTGAAGGGAACCAAATAAGGGATGGATTCCTTAAAGGTATATCGAGCTTTCCAAAATTTCTTCCCAACTTTTGATTTATCCAGAAAGTCCCATATACATGAAATAAGTCTCAAATTCTGTCCTCAACCTTTCAACGAGTGGGGTGATTCTGGTCATTCTTGTATTGATCCCCTATAAATTCATATATTAACCTCGAAGGATGTTTCCAACTCTGCTTCTTTCATAGAAGCATGATCAGGAGCATTCCATTTTTCAAGTAGTACTTTTAGATGTTTTACAACATCATCTGGTGCTGGCTGATCAGGAAATCCTAAACCATCCCTTATTTTTGCTTGAGGTTCCGTAGTTATTAGAGCAATTGCGCATTGACTAGCAACAAGGTGACCGTTACGAGGCATGGAAGTTCTGATGACTTATAAAGGCGGTTCTCTGGGATGAAATAACCAGGAAATTGGCTGAAGATTTTCCCCTCTTTTTCAAACCTCTTCGCAGGCAACCAAGCTCGCTGGTAGAGGGCTGATTGCAATGTATAAGTTATGTACCCATCAATTACTTCTTGTCGAGATAATTCTTCCCAATTTTCGCGTATGTGATCGTAAATTGCCATGATTTTTGCGAGACTGTATCTGCGCCATTAATTTCTGCTTCTGATATAAGGCTATCTAGGTATTTTAGTAAATCTCCAGCGCGAGGGGATTTTGCCATACCAAGTTTTTCAAAGAATTCTAGCCATTGGCGTTCACCTTGTTTGTAAATTATTAAATCCGGAAGGGAAGCATTATCGCCAAGTACCTTTTGAATAATTTCAACTCGAGGATCATATACTTTGGAGATAGGCGAGAGCTCCCCTTTTTGACATATGACTAAAGGAGTATTGCCTACCAAAGCTCTCAATTCTTCGGCAGCTGATCTGGATTCTTCTTCTCAATCTGTTCTTCCGCTGCTTCTAAATTCTTTCTTATCCATCGGAATGCTTCAACTTTCTTTTCTCTGGGTAGATCCCCATAACCAGAAATAATTCTTTGAATTAAGACAGGCCGGCCTAGCTCCTAAATCCCTAATAATTGGATAAATTTTCTCCATTGATCGTTGGTTCCAGTTTGAACCAAGTGGATCTCACCAGCAACGGGTGGTGGGATTTGACCGGCAGATATGAAGATGTTGTCTTGGTTAGGCTTTAAATTGGCCGTCTTCAGAAATAATATGGGAAATCCCTTCAATTTTTCTATTTGGGAGTTTGAGCTATATTCCTCATAATATTTTTCATCCGAAAGAAAATCCAATATCGGTTCAAGAATTTTTTGGTCCAGGTTCTTAGTTTTCTCTTCCAACTTTGCAGCATTAGCGTCTAGCAGGTCTACAAGATCACGGCCTGTAACATGCCAAATAAACTGTCCTGGAAATAGCCGACAAAAATCTCTGATTGCACTGATCAAACCATCTGTGCCGGTTATCAGGGGTAATCCTAAAAGTTGTAAGGCCTCAAGTAAATCTTTATTTATATCCGATGGTACTAGTAACGGTGTCGACGTGGTTCCCATTTTCCAAAGTTTTGAGAATTGGTCTGGAACTAAGGGAATCTTTTTTAGAACGTCTGCTTTTGAGCCTACAGATTTCTTTTCAACTAGATATTGGTACAGAATGATTAGCCATTTGGAATTGGGATATTCTTTGCCATCATGTTGCCAACTTAATTCGTCATTTTCATCAGGAATGACTGCTGTTAAGTTATCAATAACATCATCCACGGTCATGTTCTGAAGACCTGCTTCTGGTATCGGAGAAGACAAGCCTGAATTATTCGCAAAAGTGGGATCGATAAACCATTGCGGTTCGTTTGCAAATATTTTTCTTTCGATTTCACTAGCAAAAAAAGCTACATTATGAAAAAATCCAAATGTGTGTAATCTTTTATCAGACAATATCGCAAGCGGGAGACCATTTAAATCCTTTCCAGGGAAGTCAATAAGGCAGAATTGTAATAGTGCCACTACCCATTCTTGCTTACGAAGGGACGGCCTAGGTGCATTTTCAAGATCACACTGAACTTCTTGAGTTACTCGATACTTGTCCCTTATCCACTGAGGTGTAATAAATAGTAAATTTATCCCAGATTGCTTAAAGCCATTCATAATTGATGTCGGTAAGAGTGGGCTGGGGAGGGGAAACTTTTCAGCTAATAAAGCTTCCTGTAATTTTCCTTCGGGTTTTTGGAGAAAGACCAGTTCTCGAATATTCTTCCATTTATCTTCTGCGGCAGAACTTAGAACTTTTTTATCTTGCAATCGCTGATATACAGTAGTTGTCAACTCGCTTAGTGCATTTGGTAATGGTTGATTGGGATCGGGCCAAAAATCATAAAATTTCTTGATATTCTTCACTCCGACATCTTCGGACAAGTATCTTATTAGTCCTTCATAGGCTCTGGAAACGCAATGTTTAACTAATAATTTATTCCACCTTACGCGATTTTCATCTCCTCCTCTCATTTCACCCGAAGTGAGCATTTTTCTGGATTCATCCAGATCAAAGACTCCGTTTATATGCACAGGAAGACCAGTCGAAATACCTAATGGAAGCAAGCAATATACCTGGCCGTCTATTTTCTCGTCTACTTTTGATCCATTTCTTTCAACTTTAATTCGAGCTGCACAGCCAGCCCAAGGGAAGGCTTTTTCTTTTTGATTTACCATCGTCTCGGTGATTTTTAATATTTCACCGTTTTCATCCGCAAATAAACCTGCAGTTATTCGCCATTCTTGTTTCTCATTACATCCTTCATAAACCACTTCAATCTGATGCATGTATGAAACTTTAGGCAGTTCATGATCACCAGCCCTTAATTTCTCAAGAAGACTTTCGGGATTCTCGCTAATTGCCACATTGATCTTTTGACGATTTTCTAAGACGTGAGATTCGTTAACCGTTTTGATGCTTAATATAAAATCTAGAGAATCACTATCAGGTTTTATTTCCGAAACAGTGATTTCAGATACATTCTTCAGGAAAAGGAGCAGCTCTGCGCCAAGATGTTTTAACTGGTCAAGGATAAATGTGAAATCGGCGTTAGTGAATGCTTCTTGTTTAATCAAACTTTCTTGAAAATTCTTTTCTGTTCGAAGGGGTAACCGAAATAACGTTCCATCGAAATAATCTTGATTGGTTCTAAACCGAGAATCAAGAATCCCAAAGGGGGTTAACATATCGGGATATATTTCCCAAGCCTTTTTACCTTTATACTTTTTCTTTAAATCCCATCCTCGGCCTGGTTTTTGATAATCAGCTCCCGGAATTACATTCAAATGAGGATCAAAAAAAAGAACGTATTGGCGGGTCAACAAACTTGGGTAATCCGTTACATTATATGTGGCGTTAAATCCCAAGCCAAAACGACCGATTTTTGATGTGTCTATTTGTTTTGATGCTCTCGCCGATATTCTGAATACTGGCGAGATCCTCATCACTGAATACAGCATCATTGAAAATTAACAGGGCGGGTCCCATGAGGACCTGCATTTTAGGATCGGGTAGTAATGAGGCAGGGTGGTGACGCCAATCCATTATTATTTTTACGCACGTGGCGCCTGCATCGTCTGCGTTTTGAATGAACTCTTTGATGATCCCGATATCTTTTGGGTATGCCCTTACCAACCTTTTTAGGGTAGTTGTCAGCTTTGGGGTTGCTCCAAAGGCAAAACCATCTTCATCTTTCGATACTTGTTCTAAAAAGGTGGAATCTGTAGGGTTTTGTATCATTCAGGTAATCTCAGGTTTTGATCAACAATTCAGGAAAACGCCGGAGGAATAAACCTCCGGCGAACGGGATTATGCTATTCCGACCTGGTAAGGCATCGGTTCATTCGTCAATAAGAACGAATAACGACCTTGAGCTGCATCGGTACCTTTGATGATTTTATAAGTCATTCCAGAAGCAATAGCCATTTGTTCTGCAAACTCTTGTTTGGCCAGGACGACTGGATCTTCAATTTTGTTGTCGCCCTTTACCTCAATAATTACGTACTTGCCATCCTCTTTTTGCACAAGGAAGTCTGGATAATAACTGCGAACCGTGTGCGATTCCGGATCGATGTATTGCACGTAGAAATCGGATTGGCCGTGGGTGAGCATTCCGGTGAAGTAGAGCTTCTTTACCTTGCCATCTTTCAAGAGATTCCAGAATAGATTGCGCTCCGGGTCAGAGTCAAAACAGTACGTGTCCAGATGGAAGCTCTTAGGTGCATACTGCCTCTCGGCGTCACGTTCTCGCACAACCAGGTTTGGAGAAGCAGAGAGTTGATAAAATCCATCTTCCGGAACCTTCACCAGTTCCACTTCATATTCCTCCGTCTTTTCGTGCTTGGTTATCTCGTAGAGTTCGTTAAAGAGCCGCGGGATGATCCAGTCATAGAGGAGTTCGTTGAATTCATTCACTGCGGAAAGGATCTTGTCTGTTCCCTCCATAGTGGCATCTAAAATGCTCTCGATTTGTAAACAGGGTTTGTTTAGATATCGAGATATTTCAGCCACAAGAGTGATTTGGCTGAAGGTGCGCTTTTCGCGGCGGTGGGTAAGATCAGTTGTGACGGCTTGATTTTTCTCAGAAGCGCCTAGCGAATGCTCTTCGACCTGGATGATCCGATACTTCTCGGTATCCGCCTTATCTAATTCAAGGCTAAATTGTTGTTCCAGTTCCTTTTCTTTCATCTCAAATTGCCTGCGAATGCGCTGCAGTTTGATTTTTACTGGCGGGGGAACCACATGAACCTGGTAGATGTTCTTGTCTTTACCTTGACCGCTGAGGTCATCAACGCTGATACGGAAGTTCTGCTGGAGCTCGTCATCCAAAATCTGACGGTTTTCCGCACTAAGATACACCTGTCCGGTTTGCTGAGCCGGACTGATCGAGCGAAGGCAGCGCATGGTAGCCTGGAGGACAAAGATTTTAGATTTTGGGGCACGGAAGAGGGCCGACGCCAAAGAGGGAGCGGCAGTTCCAACCTTCACGGCCTTTATTGACCAGGAGGATGAATTGTTTCGAAGAGCTAATCGTATCCAATCGATTGAACTCACGGATATCGTCATTGGTAGTTAACTTTTCATCACCGACGTTTACTAGGATGGATGTGCTGGGAATACCATGTTTCGAAAGGGCTTTTTCTACTGCGGGCCGTAATTCTTTTTGGAGTTCATCGATGGTGGAGGCAAAGAAAGCGAGTTTGGGAAGCATCCCCTCATGGCGCTGCGGATAGAAGCTTTGCTTAACGAAGTCGTCTACTACGATCTGGATGAACTCAGCGTTTTTTGTGTTGGTGTAGCTCTTGATATCCACCTTCTTGAGGAATTGCTTGTCGATCGCTTCCTGTAAACCAAACGCGTAAACCACTTCAGGAAGCACTTCTTGACCAACATAAGGTGTGCCGGTGTAGTTGTAACAAGCCACTACTTTAGTACCTGAGCGCTCAAGGCTGGCTGCCAGTTCATCAATGGTGCGGCGCAAGCTCGTATCTGTCTGCTGCACACCCATGTCTTTGGCAAGGGCTGTACCGAAGGCGTGATGAGCTTCGTCCACGTAAATGCCAAGCTGTTCCAACCGGCGTAGCTTCTCGAAGCGCTGGTTAGTAGTCAGGGCATCTTCATCCTCTGGTTCTTCAAAGGCATAAAGGTCGGCATTTTTATCATAAACAGAATTGGATTCGTACGTCGGTTTTCCACTACCGAAGAGCTGGTCCGCGGCAGATTTTTCTTTGTTCTGCCGTTTGAGAATGATTTTTTGCGTGTTGGACACGATGAGATTGAAACGTGACTTATCCAACACGCTTAGGGCAGTACCGGCTTCATCGAGAAAGTGATACTGAATGTGGGTTGAGAGGAAGTTCACATATTCCGGTGGAACGACCTTGGACATATCAAAAGTCTGCATCTCACGCAGCGATTGAAGCACGGTCTTATCCGGAGCAAACACCAGGGCATTGTGACAGTACTTCTCATCTTTTGGGAATTTGTTGGCGAGGATAAATTCGTAGAAGATGCAAGTTGCCATGAGGATCGTTTTACCTGTGCCCATCGTCAAAGCAAAGATGTAGTTGGAATACACCCTGGCATTGGAACGCATCCGTTCGAAGATTGGTTCGTACTGCTCCTTGGTTAAGACCTCAAGGAAATTGAGTTGGCTAGCTTGCGTATGGACATCACCTCGAGCCTGGAAATCTCCCTCTTTATTCATCCACTCTTTGAAAATCTGATGAACTGGTTTATTGTCCAGGTATTCTTTTAGGAATATATATATCTCAAGGGCCTCGAACTGTGGTTGGCGCAAGAAACTGTTGGTATTGGAAGGGTCATTGAAATCGAGGAATCTTCGGGACAGATCCCGGTAGTGCTGGCGAATGCGGCCGCGGTTCTCCTGGTAGAACTGCCAGAGGTAAGTGAAGAAAGCAAATTCCAGATCTACCGACCTGGTGACTTTCCTAGCCATGTTTCACCTCAACTTCAAGCGATTCGGAGAGCAGATCAGTTATTTTGACCCGGATGGTGCCGGCATCTTTATCGATTAAGTATTTTCCTTTAACCAGTTCTCTTCTATCAGGGATATCTACAACTGCCGGTTGGAGAACCGCACCGTCATAGTTCCAATCGATCATGATTGACTCAACCAGCTCGCGCCAGTCGGTGACGTTCTCCTTCTGCATGCTCAACTTCTGTAGGAGGTTCATTGGATAAAATGTTTCAATGACCACTTGGCCGTTCTTTATCGCTACTTTTGCTTCTGAATCGCGCTTGAATTGGAGGTCTTGTTTGTCGCGGAGGATATCCACCACTTCTACATCGATGATATATGGCAGCACTTCATTCTTCAAGTACGCAGCCAGATCAGGCTCATGCCCCATGCAGACCAGGGTGATCTTTTCAACCGGTTTTCCTGGATTCTGCGCCTGGCGGCGATCAAAGGCTTTGTAATCAAACCCGGTGATTAATTCACTGAGGTCGGCGCGTGTGGCAATGCGATTAACGGGCATGATTTTAATCATACGCCCATCTTTTTCTCCTTCAAAGAGATGACCTGTTCCTAAATGTTGGATCTCCAATGCATCCATGAGCAACTCTTTTGCTTCAACGGGATTACGAAATACATCATAATGATTGACGTTATATACTTCAAAACCTAAATAACATTTATTTGACTCAGCGCCCAATTGAGGCTGAGTTTCTTTTTCTTGTATTTCTTTTGACGCATTTATTAATCGTTTTGTAGAAATTTGAATTGAGCCAATATTTATATCTGCGCCAATAAATCTACGCCCGTTCTTCATTGCAACAGATTGAGTAGTCCCACTACCCATAAAACAATCTAAAACTATATCGTCTGGATTAGAATGGCCTAAAATTATTCTTCTCAATAACCCTTCAGGTTTTTGAGTTGGGTATTTTAAATTTTCATACGCAGTTGGACTTAGAATTTTTTGGACCTCTTTTTCAGCCCACCAATCATTCAGCATAGCTCCTTCTTCATTCAACTCATAATCGGGTCCTTTTACCTCTGTCAATCCTCTGGTCAACGTTCCTTCAGAATAAGGCCTAAATTGCTTGTGGAACGACCACTGATTTGATCTGGAATACCACAACAATATATCGTGCTTGCATGGGTATTCTTTTTCAGGTGCGCCACCCCCACCATAGCACCAAGCTATCTCATTCCGGAAATTAGTATTACCAAATATTTCATCACAAATGGACCTGAGTAAGTGGCTTTTATGCCAATCACAATGTAGAATAAATGATCCTGTTTCACACAACAATTCTCGCATCAAGATTATTCGTTTCAAACATAAACTGAAGATATTCATCATTTACCCAAATATCGGTGTATTGTTTTTCTTCGAAAGCATTGTGATCATTAGTAAGTTTTTCTCCTTTAAGTTGTATTCTTTTCTTATAATCCGCCTTCGAATCAAAAGGGGGATCAATATAAATGAGATTAATCTTTCCCCCTGAATTCCTTAAGTAAATGGCTCATCACCTGTAAGTTATCACCCCAATAAATTTTATTCCTCCAACCTTCAACTGATTCGCCGTAAACCTCTTTAAGTTGCGCGGGGATAAAACTGTGTTGAAGTGAAAGGCCTTTTCCCTTTCCAGTTAAGCATTGGATAACCTTTGATGGGTTCAAATTCATAACTATCAACAGTTGTTTCCCCTTTCTTGGGGTTAACATTGCTATTTGGCAAATTGGGCTGTTCGGTCATGATATTCTCCTATGATTTCTTTCTAAATTTCCAGTTCCGAGCATCGCAGTAGAATCGCATATCACAAGCCGGGCATAACTTGGCCGGCCGTTCTGCGATGCTGAAATCTTTCTGTTCGATGCGGTGAACCACCTGGTCAAAGACCGCGATCGTCTTTTCGATCGCGCGGCTATCCTTGGGATAGGTGATGTAAGGGTTGCCGTCCTCTTCACTGGTGTAGTAAAGATGGGCTTTACTTACGATGTGTCCAGTACGCTCTTCCACGATATGTGCGTACACTTCCAATTGCCGGCGGTAACGTTCAAGCTTTTCCCTATCCGCTGGGTTGTTCACGTCCGGCTTCTTCTCGGATTTGAAATCAATTAATTCTACCGTTTGGTTTTCACCTACGATCAAATCGATGCTACCTTTGAGAATGTATTCATCCTTGACCAAAGAGACATCCACTTCAGCATCCTTGATTCGCGACCAGTTTCGCTGGTTGCGGTTGTAATATCTCAGCACCTGCTCCAGAGCGATGTTCTTAACGTAGGAAGCCAGGTAAACACGCTCTTTCTTGGTCAGGAAAGCATAATTGGTATCGAACCAGGCGGCAACCTGCTGTTCTGAGAGCTTGCTTTCTTCGCCCCGGAGGACGGCTTTATGGATATCTTCGATTGTCTGGTGCACCAGCGTACCGAACAGGATCGGGTTGGTGCGAATAGGCGCAAACTCTAGCTCACGATAGAATCGGTACTGCTCGGCACAGTTCTCGAAAAGGGTCAGGTGAGAAGTGAAGGAGTATTCCTGCTTAAGGTTGATATCCTTGATCTTTTCGAGGGGTAGGTTGGCAGGGATAAATGCCGGGGTGCGCCAGGAGGGCAATTGCTCATAAAGCTCTGTGAAATAAGCGGATGGTGTGCGACCACGCCCGTCTTTCTCGTGGCAGGCCAAAACCAGAAGGTTCTGTGCTCGTGAGAATGCCGTGTAGAAGAGCCGGTGGAAGTCGTAATACTTGGTTTTCTCCAGTGGTTCGTAAGGGGGACGAGTGAGATAACCGCTTTCCAGGATTTCTGTCAGTCTGGTGAATTGTTTTCGCGGCGTTGCTTCCAGCGAACCGACCACCACTACCGGGAATTCCAACCCTTTGGATTGGTGCACAGTGAAGAAGGACACGCATCCACTGGGGGCGTACTCCTGCTGGTCTTCGTACTCATCAATTCCACCCTCTTTCAAGAAGCGGAAGAACTGATTGAAGAGATTGCGCAGGTTTCTGGTCAGGTAGTCAGGAGACAGAACACTGACATTATGCAAATATTCAAATTTACCCAGCAGTTGCGATAGGATCGCTAAATTGCGCATCGCCCGACTGTCGTTAATCCCTCCTTTCAGCAAATCTTCTTCCAGGAAGCGGCTGAAAAGCGGGAAGCGCAAGAGTTGGTATAAAAGACCACTGAACGCATAGTCCTTATTTTGCGCCAATGTCAGATGTGATTTTGCCATTGATCTGCACCAACGTAGGATATCCGCATTCTCTTCTTTACGAAGCTCTGTGGCAAAGAGGTCAAAACAATCGTTGTCGTAATAATCCCAGATCTGCAAGAACGCATCCGCTTTCCATTTGCGGGCATCTGCGAATTGTGGAAAGAGGAAGATCAAGGCTCCGATCATTAACCGGATTTCTTCCCGCTCGAAAAATTGGTTGGAGCGCGGTGAGTAAACGGTAATCCCGTGATTTTCCAGATATCGCGAGAGCGCCACTGCCTTGGGATTTTTCACCGAACGGAAGAGGAACGCCACCTGGTTCCAATCTGTTAGGTGACCCTGGTTTCGTATAGCATGAAGGAACTTGAGCACCTCTTCATGGTAACCTTCTTGGGAAAGAGAACTAACCTTGATGACCGAGGGAACCGACGGAAATATTTCATCTCGAGGAAGTATTTCCTTTTCAAAGCGGAATACCTTCCCCTCCAAAGTCCAATCCTGGGCGGCCATGAACCTGTTATAGAAGGTGATGATCTCCGGATGAGAGCGGTAGTTCACGGTCAGGTTGACCTGTTTGCATACCCCCGGTGGAAAGTGGTCTTTGAACTCGAGGATATTTCGAATGGTTGCGCCACGGAATCGGTAGAGGCCCTGGTCATCATCTCCGACCACGCATAAGTTGGGACCATCTCCCTCAGCAAGCTGGAAGAGGATGATCTCCTGGATTGTGTTGGTATCCTGGTATTCATCTACCATCAGGTAATTTATTTTTTGTTGCAGTTCTACTCTGACTTCAGGATATGTTTGTAATAAACGTAAAGCCTCATATTGGATTGTCGAGAAATCCAGAGCGTTATTCTCTTCTAAATGCTTTTGATAGAGAGCTGCGCATTGGCCTAATACCTGGACTTCCGGGTCAGGCGCAGAGATCAGTCTCTGAATATCCAGCGCTTCTTCGCTGACCATATTGATCCATTTGACCAGTTCCTCAGTCTTTAACCATCCACTTTGGTCTGGTTCACCGATGACCAATGAGATGTTGGGGATTTCTTCATATTCTGAGATCCGCTCATAGATAAAATACTTCTGATCGAATTCATCCATCATGATGAAATTGCGCTTCAGGCGAGTGAAATCACGGTATTCTTCCAGCAATCGTAAGCAAATAGAATGGATTGTTCCAAGATACATCTCGTTTAGATTAAAGCGGATATTTAGCGCATTTAGGCGATTCGAGATGCGCGTGGTCAATTCCTGCGCTGCCTTCTCGGTGAATGTCATCACGAGAAGATTTTCAGGAGACACCTCTTTCTGCGTGATCAAATAGACAATTCGCTCGACTAGCGTGAAAGTCTTACCTGAGCCCGGGCCGGCAATGATACAGCAGGGGGCCATCAGTAGATTGAATTGCATCGAGCTGTTCAGGATTCGCTTTTGTTGAATAATTAACTGGCATACTTATCCCCCTCACCCCTTACAGTGGCGGCCTTTTACAAATACTTCAGTCCCATTAATTGCAGACCGATAAAGCAAATCAGGAGCATAGTGATAGTATAGACGTTTCCAGAGAATGGAATTTTCAAAGATTTCCAGATCAGATGTTAGAAGGTCAATGACTGATCTAGAAGCAATGACAACCAGCTTTTTTCGCGGACGGGAAATCGCTACATTCAGACGGTTCAAATTTAGCAGGAAATCTGCTTCATTTAGGACATAATCCGGGTCAGAAGCAGTTGCAGAGACAATGATCACATCCCTTTCGTCTCCTTGAAATCTTTCAACAGTATCAATAGAATGCACTTCAGCTAAATCTGGGAAGCGCTGGCAGAGTAATGCCTTCTGTGCCCGGTGAGGAACTACAACGCCAATACCATTGCGTCCATCTAGACCGAGATACTGAACACACGCCTGGATGATGGGCTCAGTTAGTTGTAATTCGCAAGGATTGAACTGTTGTGATGCGTGCTCAGTATGTTCAATCACGACAATTGGGTACGCAGGATTCATTACTGCATCTACATAATCACTGATCGCAGGTAATTGCGTAATGAGTTCTTTTCGTTTTGAGTGGAAATGAATTCCGTCTTTTGAGTAGATATTCTCATTGAGAAATTCAGCTATATCTTCGTGCAGACGGAAACTCTCATCCAACGCTTCCCTCGGAAATCCTCTCTCAGCCAAGGATTCAAAAAGGGAAAGGAAAGGCTTCATTTCAACTATATCGCGCTTCTCTTCCTCTTTCCATGGATGAGCATTGATTGGTGGCATCTGACGATGATCACCAACGACGATCATCTGACCTTCTTCTTTCAAGAATGCGCCGGCAAGTACCCCTTCAGGAATATTCATTTGCGAGGCTTCATCAACGACTACCAGGTCGAAAGATTTTGAATTCCAATCAACATGTCTGCCATCGGCGGATGAATACCTCATTAGGTTAAATAATCCGCCTGATGTTGCCCCTATAACAACATTCGTCATACCCAAAACCCCGGGCAAGCTGGCTTTGTCATTATAGACATCCAACATTGTAACCCCAGGGATAGCCGGTCCATTATCCTCCCGCCAATTTTGTAGACATGTAAATCCCTGATGGCATTACCACCCAATTTGGTAAGTCCAAAACCCGAAAGTTGTTGTTTCGCCTCTGCGAGAGCTTTAAGAACCACTTTTATCGCATTGTGGGTTTTACAACAAATGGCAACACGACAAGTCTCTCCTTGAACCGAGGCAGCTGCAATGCGTGCTAAGATCGCCCAAGCCAATGTATAGCTTTTCCCCGTTCCTGGAGGTCCTTGGACCAGAGCAAGAGGATAGGTTGGTGTCTCACCGATGATCTTCTTTTGAGAACTCGTTAGCTTTCTCTTTTTGGTGGCCAGAAGAGCATCTATTTGACTAATAAATTGCTGGTAGAAATCCGCATTCTTAAGGGGTCGTTGCACTGGAGTTTTTGTCAACCACTGATAAAAATAGTTTGAGCCAATGTTCCGTAGACTTTCCAGTACTTTATCTGCGTTTAGCTCATCTACCATTTCATCAATTACGTACAAATTTCCGGGTTGGGGGGAGATTCTAGAATTGTGAAAATAACAGAAAAGTTTTCCTCTTCCTTGAACATTGTCCATAAATTGAAGAACTACCCTAGTAGGAGTCAGCTCATCAACCATTGCTAGACGACCGTTTTTAATCTTATTGGCAGTCAGTTGAGGATCAACTGGGTCATTCATTACTACCCAATCTCCCTCTTTGACTTTACAAGCGTTCATCGTAAGTCCAGGGTCTAACCCAATAGAGGCAAACTCAGGTTTGAAAAGATGCACATTCCGCTCTATCTGGCCGACATGTTTCAATAGCATTGCCCGACCAGATTGAACGCGCCGATCAACTGGTAAACTAAAGCTCAATAGATGCTCTTGCAAAGAAGCATGATGTTCCATAAACAAATATTCTTCAAGTGCCAGTCGAAGGTCGGATTGATAAGCATCCTGACCGATTTCTGGAAGTGATATTAAAGGTTTATCAATAAATCTCGCCTTTACCTTGAACCATTTTTCGATATGAACCAGTGCTTTCATCCGCATCGAAGCAAATGAGGTGATGGCTTCTTCGTCCACTGCTTTGAATGGTTCAAGTATTTTGCTATCTTCCTTCGAATCGGGCAATTTCCCCCACGCAGCATATGCATACTCTAGTGGTATTTGAGAGTTAAAGCGGCTAGCTGCTTCGATTGTTACTCTGCGTGGATCATCAGGTGAAATACTTTTATCAACACGGACTAAGTTCCCATTTGATTCACGAAGTACCGTTCGACGATTGTCAAACATGCGTGCTCTGAATAGCGAGAAGTATTCATACTTCTCATCCTTCCAATCAAAACCGAGCCGTCGTGCAGCATCATGAAGTGGCAGGCATGATAATCCAAGATTAGAACGTTCTTGAAGCTCATCGTAAAGAAATGAGATAACAGATTGTGATAATGCCGGGCTTTGGGTCAAAAGGTCAAAGAATGCTGGAATCGTAGAAATATCATCAAGGTGACGCTTAAGAGACTCCAATAAAACCTTTTGATCATACCTGTTGTAGCAATAAAGGTGAACAGGGGCTTGATCACTATTGGACACCTGCCTTACTGCAGATAGTATTCCAAGAATCCAATCTCTAAGTAATTCTCCTTCATCCTCGTCAGTTGGCGGAGCAGGTGTAATTTTTACTATCTCCTTATTCCCTGCTGGACCAACAACTAATCCGCTTAATAAATAAATTCGGCTTTTTAGGTAGTCTTGTTGCGCATCGAAAAAGATTTTTATTAATCCAGGATGTTCATCATCACTTGGTAAAGTGCCAAAACCAGATCCAAGAAGATAAGGTCGATATTCAACACTTTTATCAAATACCTTTAAAGCAGCTTTTGCCCGTTGAACCAAAAATGGGAGATTAGGTGCTACTGGCCAGCGATTTCGAATTAAATCAAGTTTTTCCTGGAATTGGGTGTTTGGCTCCATCTGATACATCCCATTGCTAGGATAGTGCATCAGATTTGCCAATTCGGGAAGCGTATGAACACCAACTTCATTCAAAACCCGTTTTTCTACTGCTGAAATTGCAGGTGTTAGAGCGATATCCATTCGTTCTGCTGAATCATACATACAGATTGCATTGTAGAGGCAGCCATCGCACTTATAACTCAAATGATAAAAAACTTTTTCGAAAGGAATATCGAGAATTTGATCAATTTTACAATCAGGAACTACAGCCAAACGATCCAAAATTGTGAGGTAAGTATCCAAATCAAATGTTGAGGTTTCAGGATTCAGTGATGGAATACTTCCATCATCACGCATAGTTAAGACAGTGCCATGGATTCCACTGACCTTTATTCCATTTATTTCTGCCATTTGACGAATTAAGTTGGCATATACAGCCACTTGGAGACGATGTTCCATCCGTTCTTGACGTGTAGCCTTGATATCAGCAATGAGAATCGCCAAACTTCCGCTTCGATCAGGTTCAATTCGAATGGCATCAGCGCGACCACTACAATTCGAGTCTCCCAATGTTGCTTTTACAGAAGGTTGCATGAGAATGGTTGGTTTCTGAATATTTCTCAAATTCCTTATTGTCTCCTCGACAGGAAGATCATTCAAATCAATGACCTGTTCACCAGCTGAGGCTATTTGCTTGCCAACATTTATTTCAAATAAAGCACCTGCTTCCTGAAGAAGAGGGGTGAGTGGTTGAATAGTTAATCCCCATTTCTTTAATAATCGCCGTTCATCGTCTGGGTTAATCCGAAAGCGAAGAAAACGATCGCAATTCTCAAATCGGATGTACTGAGCAAGTGAAGTTGGATTTATGGATTTTGGTGGCATGAACATGACTTCTTTGGGTTGGAAAGATTTTTATTGAGAATCAGGCTACAAGATACGAGAGATCACATAATCACTAAACACTCGTTTTTTTGGGGTCTTCATTTCCAGATAAACCCTCTTTTTCAACAATCCACCTTTGAATCGTCTCTTTTCTGAACCGCCAATGCTTACCAACTTTAAAACCTGGCAATCTTTTATCTTGAACTAATTTGTATACGGTCGATAACGGGAGACGTAAATACTCGGCTACTTCCTCAGCTGTCAGGAATTCAGAGTCCATATGACCCTCCCAAATAATATATTTAAACACAGTTGCTTGAGTTTATTATAGCATTACAACAAAATTTCATAATCAAAAACGCTCACGGATCTTTTCGTGAGCATCGGATGGAATGAAATAATACTCTTTCTAATTATCGCGAATTGTCCAATTTATATTTGGCAAAAATTTCTTCAAAAATTTCTTTTGCTTGATTGGATTTTATTGAAAGTTTTTCGGCTTTCAATCGTAACTCAACCTCATATAATGCAAGTGCTAATTTACTTCGGGATTCCCCGCTCAGATGAGAGAAGGAATTGTAGATCTTCACTAGCTCTGGATCAGGTTCTGGCTGGCCTAGCAATGAATACACCTTCGTACCAAATAGACCAGCTATACTCAATAGCTCAGCACCCTGAGGTATAGAATCACCTTGAAGCCAGTTCAACACAATAGCAGGTGAATAACCTAGCAAGTCACAGAATGCCAAGAAATCTTCCTCACCTGGTTGGGATCGGCTCCATTGTTTATATGCTCGCTTAAACCAGTCTGGAAATTTGGACATAACTTGTGAGTTTTACCGGTCGCAATGTAGTATAATAACGAAAAATATGTTCGTCACTAATAATATAATACTTTTCGTTTTCTGGCAACGAATCCCCGATGATGATGCCAGACATTTTTCGCGACCATGATTGCTTAACTTGCTTCAGGCGGCTCGTCTTGATAGGGATTGCACAACCCAAGATAGCCAGCCATTGCCATTAATTGATCCCGGCTTTCTGTTTTGAATTTTTTCTTGAGAATTCTAAGATAAAGCCGAATAGATTCTTCTGATAGACCCATTTTCATTGCGGTTTGCTCTGGGGTGAGGGAATTCGCCAGGCATTGCAGCACCTGACATTGTTTTTGGGTAAGTTTTGGCGCAGTTCTTTTACATACAGGCGATTGTTCTGCAAGGATAATCAGTCCATTAATGCGAACGGGTGGGGGTGACTCAGAAAAGCCCGGCAGATCGCCACCATCGCGGATTGTTTTCACCAACTCGTGAACATCGTCAACAGTATTTTGGTAAACAACATTTCCTTCATCATTGAAGACTACGATGGATGGCATTGACGGAGACCTCCCCTAAGTTCCACAATACGTGGTTAAGAAATAACATAAAGCCCCCCCGGAATAATGCGCATTAATCCGGAGAGGACCAGGTGTGAGAAAGATTGTGATTGTGTTGGCCATTCTAAGTATTTATGCGCAAGTCAGGTAACGGTAGATTTTTGGTTTGTATATTTTAGAACATACGTTCTGTGTAATTATAGGTCAGATTATTCTATTGTGCAAGGAAAAAGTAAAAAAATCTATATACCGATATCGGTAGTTTTTTGGATTAAATCCTACCGAAATTGGTAGATTGAGCCGAACACTGCCGGGTGTTATCCTACTCGTAACTCTTTTCGAAAGGATCACCAATGAACACATGCTTACTGACAAAATCAGTCAAAACGCAACATACCAGGCTTGTCATCGCAGCTTGAAACCATTCAAGAAGACTTGTCCCGTTTATCTGGATATGTATCTCAGCTTTCTGGATTTACCTTGCGAACAGTTGGATACGCTGTGAAATTGAAGATCAAGTAGATGAGATTCATCCGCAGTCTGAAACGCTTTGAAGCTCGGTGCATGGCAAATACAGATCCTGCACAGATGAAGATTGAGTTTGCTCAATTTGATGACGATGTGTCTGAAATGAACTTTCACCAAAACAACTGGTGATTGGACACTGTGCGACGTGAAGCAAAACGCGCCAATAAACTGGCCAGCCAATTGACTAACTCGATCAGCAAAATTCGCGCTGGCTTAGGTGAAAATCAAAATGCCAGGCGTAATACCAGAAGATATCCTTCAGATCAAACAAACTTTTGGAAATGCTGTCAACGATTTCGGGTCTGATGATCTGCTGATGCATGGATAACATTACAAAACTTTATTTCTTAGGAGTATCGTTGGATGGAAGAAAAAAGTCATAGAACCAAGCTGCCTCACACCGTAATCGTAAAAGCCCCCGGTTTATTACCGATGCTGTATACCCCGCGTGAAATTTGCGAAGAGCTGGATATCGCGGAAAGCACACTGCGTGACTGGCTTCAAACAGGTGTCCCGCACCAGCGGGATAATCGCAATCGGATCTGGATTAATGGTGAAAGTTTTGCCAGCTGGGTGGATGGGCAGCGCAAACCAAAGACGGTAAGTAAGTTAAATGAAGACGAAGCCTATTGCATGCACTGCAACCAGGTTTCCAAGCTGATCTCTCCCCAGATTCATCCGATTAAAGGAAATCTTGTCCTGATCAAAGGGACTTGTACAATTTGCGGAAATATTATCAATCGTGGAGCGCATCGTGATCGAACGCCAGAACTATCTCAAAATTAAAGAACATCTCAAGTATCTTGAGGAAGTTCTGCAGCTGAACCCTGCTTCAGTGGAGCGCTATCGCTTTTACTTGCGCCATTTACTCCTCTGGGCAGATGATCAAAATTTTCGCAATGTGCAAGCCATCCGCCCCACGTTACCCTCTTATCTGGCATCTCTTCCAGGCAAAGAAGGAAAGGGAACCCTTGCAGGAGTATCCCAAAAGAAAATTATTGATTCTAGCAAACGCTTCTTTCGTTGGGCAAAGTCCACATACCCTAGAGAAATGAATAGTCTGCCGGTCGCATGGATAGATACCTTACGTCTTTCCCGACAGCCGCAAGTCTCAACTGAGAATGTCTTTGTCACGCTGGAGGAAGTACAAACCCTGATTTCTGTGCCTGTTCCTGAAAACAACCTGGTTCTTTTACGGGATCAAGCAGCTGCTGCCATGTTATTCCTTTCAGGAATGCGCGCCAGCGCTTTTACAACGCTCCCAATTTCGGGGGTCGATCTGGAAAACCTCACTCTACGCCAGTGGCCAGAATTGGGTGTCCATACCAAAAACAGCAAAAAGGCAACCACCTTTCTTTTAAACATTCCCGAGCTGCTCGATCCGGTGCGCCGCTGGGATGCAATCGTTCGGGCTACGTTACCTGCTTCAACTCCCTGGTATGCTCCCATTGCACATACTTGGGGAGAGCAGTATTTATCCTCTGAAGAACCAGGTACAAGTCGTTCCCATGCTCTGCAAAAACGATTAGAAATCTTGTTTTCTTTGGCAAATGTAGAATTCAAATCGCCTCATAAATTCCGGCATGGACACGCCGTTTACGGATTGTTGCATGCTCAGACCATGGCCGATTACAAAGCCGTATCCATGAACCTGATGCATGACAGCATCGAAATCACCGACAGCACCTACGCTCCCATGTTATCTTCTGATGTTCAGGAGCGTATTGCCGGTTTGTCGGGTAAGGCGACGTCCACGCCGGATAATGAGTTGGAAGCATATCTCAATCGTTTAGACCGAGAAAGCCAGAAACATGCTTTGGTCTTCATTGCCGGGAGGTTGACCGAATGATCTCCTCCTCGTTACAAACGCATGTTATCGGCTGGGCTGGCCTTGCGGTGCGCTTGTTCCACGTCCATATCCGCAATTTGGGCATAATGGCGCACCATATCCAGCGAACCATGTCCCAGCAGGGATTGAAGGGTAAACACGTCACCACCAGAACGCAGATAGGTGATGGCAAAAGTGTGCCTGAATTTGTGAGGATAGGTTTTCTTCACTTCTGCTCTGGAACCCAACCGGTTGATCAAGACACGCAGACTATCCTTGTTGAACGGTCGGTCGGCTTGGCTGATGAAAAGGGGTGCACGGGGATCATCCCCATCTTCGCGCCCAACCAGATAACGCCAGACGGCTTTTCGGGCAACTTTACCCAGGTAGACTGTGCGTCCTTTGCCACCTTTAGCTCCGCCAATAACTCCGTGCCGAATCGTGACCTTTCCAGTCTTGAGGTCAACATCGTTGATTGTCAGCGAACAAAGTTCGGTTGCACGCAATCCGGTATCCAGCAACATCAAAACAATCGCCTGATCGCGATTGGCACTCGGTCGCCGCATCACGAACTTTTTTCTCTCCTCGGTTTGAGATTCCCGAGAAAAGACACATGCCTTCAGTATCTTTTCGACGTCTTCTTTGGTAAAAGTTTCAACGGGATGTGTCTGAAATTTAGGAGCAGTGATTTCTATAGCAGGGTTGGTGTACTTGAACTCCACGTGCAGCCAGCCGAAAAAGGAACGAAACGTCACCCACACATTGCGAATGGACTTGGCGGACAATGGCTCTTTACTACCATTGAAGCGCACCGGCTTGTACTCGGTGCGCAGCCAGGCCATGTAACCAGTAAGGTCGGAAGCCTGAATTTCAGAAACACTCCGATCTCCAATGTATTTCAACCAATGGTTGAGCATGTATTCGTAGGAGGTAATTGTGCGTTGGCTTAACCCCTCTGCTGTTTTGAATTTTAGGAAGCCGTCGATGGATTTTAAGGAAAGTGCAATTTGACAAGCCCGGCGAACTGCGGTTCATAAGAAATTCCTCCATTTTTGGAAAAATGTCTACCGCTGTGCGCCGGGCTAACGAAAAACCAGAGCCCGACGGACTCTGGTTCACTCTTAGTAGCGGGGAGTGGATTCGAACCACTGACCTCCGGGTTATGAGCCCGACGAGCTGCCACTGCTCTACCCCGCATCAAGAGCCCAATAATACCATGCCCCTCATCCTCCGTCAAGACGCAGCCTGCGATATAATTCTCCTTGGAGGATACCCCATGAACCCGATCCGCTTCCAGACACTCATTAGAGGTCTCAAAGAATCCAGATTCGCTGCCATCGCCCTCAATCCCGGAGCGACACTCACTTACCTTACCGGTTTCTCTTTTCATCTAATGGAAAGACCAACGGTATTGCTTCTCGCCCGAAATGGCGAAGCGGCGATAGTCCTTCCGGTTTTGGAAATGGGTAAATTGGCTGGGACTGGATTGCGGGGATTTTCATTTGGGGATAATCCCGCCGAGCGGACGAAAGCCTTTCAAGACGCATGCGCCTACCTCCATTTGAATCAGGGTTTGATCGGAATTGAATCAACCCGTTTTCGGTTTTTAGAAATGGATTACCTCCATTCCGCACTCCCGAACTCATCATTTGAGTCGGTGGATAGCCTTCTTTCCTCACTCCGCATAAGAAAAGATAATCAGGAAGTGGGATTCATGCACAGTGCGGTCGAAATAGCTGAACAAGCCCTAACCGATACGCTTCCGCTGATCTGTCCGGGGAGAACAGAACGCGAGATCGCGTCTGAATTGACCATCAATTTAATGCGCGCCGGGTGTGATACCGAGCTTCCATTCCAACCGATCGTGTCCAGTGGACCCAACAGCGCAAATCCGCATGCAAACCCATCCGAACGTCCCCTTCAGCCAGGTGACCTGGTTGTGATCGATTGGGGTGCTGCCTATAATGGTTACTTCTCTGATCTAACCCGCACTCTCGCTGTCGGAGAGATCGAGCCCGAGTTCCAAAGGATCTATGAGATTGTCAGACAGGCGAATGCGTCTGCCAGAGCCTTTGCCAGACCGGGTATCCCGGCTGGCAAAGTAGATGAAGCGGCTCGTGTTGTGATTGCTAAAGCCGGGTATGGCAAATTCTTCACACACCGGGTTGGTCATGGACTGGGGATGGAAGCGCACGAAGAACCGTATATGTTCCAGGAAAACGAATACAGTCTGGAAACGGGAAATACATTCACCATTGAACCGGGTATCTATCTTCCCGGCAGGGGGGGTGTTCGAATTGAAGATGATATAGTGATCACAGACGATGGCTCAGAAAGCTTGAGCACTTTCAACCGGACGCTGATCACTGTCGGGGAATAATATCCTCAATTTAGGCATATGATATGACAAGGGATTTGTTTTTAATGGCCGCATCCCTGCTCACCTGGGGAATCGGTGAAGGGATGTTTTTCTATTTCCAACCCATCTACCTGCAGAAGTTGGGGGCAAGCCCTATTGGCATCGGCAGCATCCTGGGTGCCATTGGGTTGATCATGGCTTTCACGCAATTGCCTGCCGGCTACCTGGCAGACCGTTTCGGACGACGTCCACTTATCTGGGTATCATGCAAATACATTGAATGTATTCATCGTGGGTATCCTTCTGTATGGTTTCACCGGCTTTGTCATGCCGCCGATGAACAGCTATATCACCCACGCCCGGGGACGGTGGTCCGTGGCGCGCGCTTTGACTTTTGGATCGGCTGCCTATAACCTCGGAGCGGTAGCCGGTCCTATTATGGGCGGCTGGCTGGCGGATGCTTATAGCCTGAAGGCGATCTATAGTGTTTCATCTGTGATTTTTGTTGTTTCAACCATCATCGTCTTCTTCATTTCAAGCCAACCGGTTGAGATCCATCCACAACACCAGCCTCACACTACCCTGATCAGAAATACCCGGTTTATGGGATTGCTTGGCATTATTTGCTTCATCATCTTTGCCACATATCTTCCCCAACCACTGGCACCGAACTTTCTACAAAATGAACGCGGTATATCTTTACGTATGATCGGGATACTTGGATCGATCGGCTGTCTGGGGAATACCCTTTTGGTCTTCTTCCTGGGGCGCTTAAAGACACGGCGAGGTTATCTCTTTGGACAGACTGCTGTCCTGGCATTCTCAACAATTTTGTGGTTGGAAAAGGGTTGCCCTGGTTTATGGTCGGCTATTTCCTGTTAGGCGGTTTTAAAGCAGTAAGGACGCTTTCCCTGGCTCTCGTCCGACCCTTGATCCATGCTTCACAAATGGGAATGGCGTATGGAATGATTGATACAGTATCCTCATTCGCAATCATTCTCTCACCCACACTGGCAGGTTTCCTTTATCAATTCAATCCTCCGAGCATCTTCTCGACATCCGCAATATTGATCTGTATCTCATTATTGGTTAGTTTGTTTGTCATTCCTAAAGGTTCTGTCGGACCCGAAGAATTAATGATCACCACCGAACGAAATTTGGAATGATCACAAACTTCCGGGGAAAAATGCAGTAAGTCATATTGCGTATAATAATTTAGTATTACCGAAATTAGAGACTAAACCATGTCATTGAAAATCCAATCATTTATCCTGGGACCTCTCCAGAATCGCACGATCCTTCTGGTCGACGAGGACAGCCGAAAATGCATCATCGTTGATCCAGCCTCGGGTGTGGAACAAGTCCTAAATCAGGTTCAAAAGAATCGTTATCAATTGGATCGGGTATTGATCACACATGCGCATTTTGACCACATCGCGGGAGTTTCGACCATTTTTCTTTCCATTCCCGGCGGCATCGCAGTACATATACATCCACTCGATCTCCCCCTTTGGAATTTTGGTGGAGGTGCCAAGCAATTCGGCCTTACCGTGGATACTGATTTTCAGGTAGAAGCCGATTTAGATCAGAATACCTCATTCAAATTAGGCGATGATCTGATAACCGTGCGGTTCACACCCGGGCATACACCCGGGCATGTCATATTCTATTTACCCGAATCAAATCTTGCACTGGTGGGTGATCTGATTTTCCATCTTGGGGTTGGAAGGACCGATCTCCCGGGAGGAGATGGTCACCAGCTGCTCCAGAGCATCAAGAACCAGGTGCTTACCCTACCTGATAAGACAATTCTATACCCGGGGCATGGCCCTGAAACCACAGTTGGTTTCGAAAAGAAGAACAATCCCTTTTTAGCAGGTTAATCCAAAAGAAGGTGGCTAAGCCACCTTCTTTTCTTATATTTTCTGTTATTTTGCGTAATCGATGGATCGGGTTTCGCGGATCACGGTCACCTTAATCTGCCCAGGGTACTGCATCGTGTCTTCGATCTTCCGAGCCACATCTCTGGCAAGCCGGGTGGCTTCCAGATCATCGATATCTTCCGGTCGGACGATAATGCGTACTTCTCGTCCTGCCTGGATGGCATAGCTTTGCTGCACACCTTTATAGGAGTTCGCGATGTCTTCAAGCGCGCGCAATCGCTTGATGTATTGTTCCAGATCTTCACGTCGTGCACCCGGACGAGCTCCGGAAATGGCATCCGCCGCTTCGACTATGACCGCTTCCACCGTCTCCTGATCCACTTCATGGTGGTGGGAGGCAATGGCGTTGACCACCTTCGAATTAACTCCGTACCGTTTGGCGAATTCCGCACCGATCTGAGCATGAGTGCCATCCACATTATGATCCAGTGCTTTACCAAGATCGTGTAATAAGGCGCCGGCTTTGGCGATCTCAATATTAGCGCCTAATTCAGCAGCGAGAATGGAGGCGATCTTTGAGACCTCCACCGCATGAGCCAGTTGATTCTGACCGTAAGATGTTCGGTATTTCAATCGGCCTAACACTCGAGTGACTTCGGGATGTAATCCGGGGACTCCGGCTTCGAAGGCAGCCTGTTCGCCGGCTTCAGCGATGATCCGATCCACTTCTTTGGTTGTATCCGCCAATACTTTTTCAATATAGGCTGGGTGGATACGTCCGTCCAGGATCAGTTTTTCCAGAGACCGCCGAGCGATCTCTCTTCGAACGGGGTCAAAACATGAAATGGTAACCGCTTCAGGAGTGTCATCCACGATCACATCAACGCCCGCCTGTTGCTCAAACGCGCGGATATTACGCCCGTTTCGACCGACGATTCGACCCTTCATCTCTTCGTTGGGTAGTGGGACCACTGAGGTTACCACTTCAGCAACTTGATCGGAGGCAACTCGTTGAATGGCATCAGCGATCAATTCCCGTGCCCGACGCTCGCCATCTTCTTTCGCTTCAGTTTCAATCTGGCGAATGATGCGAGCCATATCTCCGCGAGCTTCTTTTTCCACCTCGGTCAATAATACCTGACGGGCTTCTTCCGTTGTCATCTGTCCGATCTTCTGAAGCTCCTCGACCTGTTGGGTGTACATTTTTTCTACGTCTGTAGCCCGTTTGTCGATAACGCCCTGACGTTTATTGATAACCTGTTCCCGTTGTTCCAAACGCTCCACCCGGTTATCCAATTCGGACCTACGTTTTTGCATGCGGTCCTCTTCCCGATTAAGATCGTTCCTGCGACGGCTTACTTCTTCTTCGGCATTTTTTAATATCTTGAGGGCATCATCTTTTGCCTGAAGTTCTACACTTTTCGCGTTTTCTTTCGCTTTTTGCAGGATGATCTCTGCTTTTTGTTGGGTGTCCTTCTGTTTGGCTTCCACCTGTCGTTTATTGTAGAAGAAACCTGAGACACCTCCAATCAAGAGAGCAACAATTGCTGCTCCTATTACTATTCCAATCGATACTGGTTCCATAGTCACCTTCTCATTAATCCGAATAAATTCAATTCATTTGTTGCAACGCTAACCATAAATCTGGCAGGAGTTTGGAAATCGTTCCGTATGAAAATCCTCTCCTGGTTAAGAATGCTGCACACTTGTTTCGAAATCGTTCTTGATCCAAGCCTTGCCACCTGCGCAAAGCCTTTTTACCTGCATCCATTGCCAGTTGCTCATCACTTGCAACGCTTTCCAGTACATCAGTGATGATCTCCTGCTCAATCCCTTTCTGTCGCATTTCCAATGTCATCAATTTCCTACTGCGTGGTCGAAAGACCTGGCGTGATTCGGTCCATGATTCTGCGAACCGGACATCGTCAACCAATCTCTCATCCATCAATCGAACTATTACTTCGTCTGCCTGATCCTGAGAAAACCCTTTGCGGATCAGATAAACGACTAACTCTTTTCTTGACCGTAATCGGTATGAAAGATACCGGATCGCGGACAGGTAAGCTGATTCAAGCGTATCTTTTTTGATCAAATCTTGGATTTGCTGGTCGGATACTATATCGCCTATCCGAAGCCATGCTCCTACTAACCGATCCAATCCAAAACCAAACTCGCCGTCCAATTCAATCGTCAAACGGTTTGGGTTCTTCTTTTGAACCGAGATCGCAGTTATCGTTCCAGCCATATCCAAATAAAATGACCACGCTGCCTTCCAGGCGGTGGCCATTTGAGGATATTTTGGATATTCGTTTTACCGGACTCAGGTAGAAATAAAAGCTGGTACCTGATTGAACAGAGTGCCATCTATCCTGTCATAGGATAACAGTCCCAATCCATACATTTTCCACTGGGCAAACACAATAATGGGTTCAATGTCTTTCTGCCCTGGTAGAAAATACGAATAGTGAGCATTCACACTCCAAAACCGGCAAATTTATCATGTCTAAACCAGCTGTCCGGTTTAGGTCCGTCTATCCAAAGAATTCTCAAGCCATCACCTGGAATTAACCCAGGCAGAAAAATACGTACTAACCAGATATATTATACTTGAAAACAGTTGGTTCTGGTCATCCCTTAAAATGCAATTTTGGTACCAACCAGAGAGTTTTTATAATTGGATTATTCATCAACAGACAAATGGTATTTTAAATATTTTGCTAAAGCACATTTCGGTTGATTCCAATGAAAATTACTTTTACCAGGGGATTTTCTTTTCGTATCCTCTTAATGCTTTACGTTTTTCAGCATAATCAGGAACATAGCGGGCTACCAGTTGCCAGAAATTTCTGGCATGTGACATTTGCACCGTATGGCAAAGTTCATGAATCAGGATGTAGTCTACTAAAGCAGGTGGTAAGAAAAGTAATTTTTGATTCAAGCTGATGGTTTTTTGGACGGTACAGCTTCCCCACCGGGTACGTTGATTTCGAATGGTCAATCCCTGATATGACAATCCGATCTGGTTACTAATTCTTGCCAGCCAGGTAGGCAGGATAATCGCTGCACGCTCCCGCATCCAGGCATGAATTAATCGCTTCACTAGCAAGCTAGATCCGGTTTTACCAGTTAGCACCAATACGTGCCGGGATTGGCTTTCAATTGAGACGCCTTTTTGGGGTGTTGGTTTATATACGATCAGCCAACGCTCATTAATCGCCAATAGATCGAGTTGGGTTGGGAATTTGGGAGGTTTAACCGCATCCGTTTCGGATAGTCGGGTAAAGGCTTTCTGAATCCAATCAGCCTTTTGGGTGAGTATGCCAGGCAGCGATGCCGGATCAAAACCAAATGGTATCGTAACGACCAATCCTTTTTCGCGAGTGACGCTGAGACGTATGGAACGGGCTCTTTTATTGACCCGAAGTTGATATGGAGGAAGTGATTCACCCATCTAACCCTCGGGTAACACTGCCGGGATTGGTTTTGGAATCTTATCTTTCAGTGCAAAAGGGATATACAATACCAGGCACATGATAAACCCAACGATTTCAAGACTAATAAGATACCATGGCCAGGGACCGAGGACATCCATCAATGATGCAGTCACCGGTTTATGGGCGATGAAAATATAATTGCTGCCGAGCAGCCAGTTTATCACCCCGACGATCACCATATATATATTCGCTCCAATAAATACCCTGCGGATAGAATCCCAGGTCGGACGAAACCCTTCCACGACTGTCATAAAAACGGCTTCTGAGATGATCAATCCATGGGCTACCAGGGTTTGTATAGCACGGAAATGGGATAATCCATATATCCCGGCATCCGGTGTTAGAAAAGCCTGCAAAGCGCCTGCAATCCCGAGAAAATAACTGTACTCATAGATCCGATAGCTTCGGGTGAAAAGCATGATCGAATTCAAGATGACAAAAGCAGAGCAGAGGTGCAATGGCAGATACTCGACCACATTCCATTTGCCAACTAAAAAACTCCAAACGTGCCAGGCGATCTCGACCACAATGGATGTGATTGCCAAACCATATCGAAACCATTTTCGAAAATTCGGTGTTTGGATCTTTCTTAATGCTATGAATGATAGATTGAACAGGAGAAAGAAAAGAATAAAACCCAGGTGCCACGATCCAAAAACGACGAACGCACCCCCGGTGTAATCTCGGATAAAGAATTGTTCCATTGGTGTCTGTTCCTGCAATGCTGTGAGGTGATGTACCTGTATAATTATGGTGCAGAATACAAAAAGAATAACACCGAAGGGAATACCGAGATTTGAATAATCGACAATTGATCATCAATGCAGATGATTTCGGTCTTACAGATGGGGTGAATCAGGCTATTCTGGAGCTTTCCAAACAGGGAATTATATCCAGCGCCAGTGTTATGGTTAACCAGGTGATGCACCAGGGACAGAAATTCACTCATTCCATGGTAAAAAATATCGGACTGGGTGTTCACCTCAACCTCACATGTGGGAAACCGATCCTGCCTCCCGAAGACGTGGATTCGCTGGTAAATGAACAGGGTGAATTTATCGATTCCGACCAATTCTTTCTCAGTTTAAATAAGATCAATTCCATTCAGGTGGAAAAGGAATGGCGGGCTCAAATTATCGGTTTCGTGGTTAAATTTGGTAAACCAGATCATCTGGACAGTCACCATCATATCCATTTATTGCCAAGATACTTTCCACTTTTCTTACAGTTAGCCACTGAATTAAAAGTCCCAGTTCGCTTACCCATCACCTGGGATCTGATACCTGAAGTGGCTGAGTTGGGAAATTTTAGTGGAATTGGTAGTCATATTACGCAAGAGATGGTCGAACAGAATTATCGGTTGATCCAAGGTTCCGGGATACGCTTCCCCGATTATTTTGTTGAGAATTTTCTTCCAAATTTGTATCATAACCAGGAGCTTCTCAAAAAAGTATTTCATCATCTTCCCCTGGGTGTCACAGAGTTGATGTGCCATCCCGGTTATGTGGATGCCCACCTCGAACGGCAAAGCAGTTATGTGTCTCAACGTGAGGATGAACGAGTTGCGCTAAAGAATCATACATTTAAACAAGTGTTAGGTAGCGAACAAATTGAGATCATAAATTTCCAACAGGTATAACGGAGATATTTCTTATGCAGAAAATTACACCGCAAGATATCCTTGAATATCACAAAGGCGGAAAAATCTCTGTACAACCAACCAAACCTCTCCTTTCCCAGCGGGATCTCTCGATGGCTTATACTCCGGGAGTTGCCGTACCCGTCCTTGAGATCGAGAAAGATCCGCTTCTTGTGTATGAATATACCGACCGGGCTAACCTTGTCGCAGTGATCAGCAATGGCACAGCCATTCTCGGTCTGGGGGACCGGGGTCCTCTCGCATCCAAACCCGTCATGGAAGGGAAAGCAGTCTTATTTAAACAGTTTGCAGATATTGACGTATTTGATATTGAAATTGATTCGCATAATATTGATGAGATCGTCCAGGTGGTGAAAGCAATTGCTCCAACCTTCGGAGGAATCAATCTCGAAGATATCAAATCGCCTGAGTGTTTTGCCATTGAAACACGTTTGATCGATTTGCTGGATATTCCTGTTTTTCACGATGATCAGCATGGAACAGCCATCATTTTGGGAGCAGCATTAACAAATGCCCTTGAATTGGTGAACAAAAAAATGGATCAGGTAAAAGTGGTTTTCTCTGGTGCAGGTGCCGCCGGGGTCTCCTGCGCCAGACACCTGGTTCGGATGGGTATTCCGCGGGAACATATCTGGATGAGTGATGTGAGAGGGCTGGTTTATCGCGGAAGGCAAGAAGAAATGTTCCCGGAAAAAGCAGCGTTTGCACAGGGTGAGAAGCCTGCTCAGCTGAAAGATCTACTTGATGGCGCGGATGTGTTTATTGGTGTCTCAGCGGCAAACATAGTTTCCCCTGAGCTGATCAAGAGAATGAATCAATCCCCAATTATTTTTGCTATGGCAAACCCGGATCCGGAAATTACATATGATCTGGCAAAGGCGACCAGACCGGATGCCATTGTTGCCACCGGACGTTCAGATTTCCCCAATCAGATCAATAATGTCCTCGGGTTTCCCTTCATTTTCAGGGGTGCCCTCGATGTGTACGCACGCTCCATAAATGATGAAATGAAAATTGCCGCTTCCAACGCTTTGGCTACCCTGACTCGTGAACCTGTTCCGGTTGAAGTCTTGAAAGCGTATGGAGTATCTCATCTGGAGTTTAGCAAAGACTATATAGTGCCCAAGCCCCTCGATAGCCGTGTGTGTCTATGGGAAGCACCCGCGGTTGCCAGGGCTGCAATTGAATCTGGATCCGCGCGGAAGAATATCGATCTGAATCAGTATCGGGTGGATTTGGAAAACAGAATTTTGAGAAAATGACCTTAATGGATCATCAAGAAGGCTTGCGTTCGATCACGACCCGGCATACGAATCGATCCACAGCACCAAATCGATATTTGTATTCTTCATCACCCCGCATAAAATCAAACTCAGTATAACCCTGTTCATTTGCCCATCGCAGGAGGTATCCCAATAATACCCATCCAGGTGAGTATTCCAGTAATGATTTATGTATTCCGGAGTTGTACACCCATAACCGATTCAAATAGTCGAAACTCATATACGCTGCTGCCTTGACACCGCCAACCTCAAGAAATGCCAGATTCAGGCAACCGGTTTCAAATGCGCACCGGATAGTATTTGTCATTTGCTCACGCATGCGTGGTGTCAGGAAAAGCGCTTTCTCTTCGTCTTCAGCCATCATATCCAGAAAAGACTGTGTGTCTTCTTCCAATTTGGTCGGGTCTGTCAGCACGTACCAGGTGACGGGAATGGCACTTTCGGCAGCTCGGCGCATCTTCCGACGGATCTCATGGCGTTGTTTCTTATCGATCCCGGCCAGATATTTCTCCCAGTCCCCGGGGAGAATAATGTGAGGAGATTTTTGGAGTACCTCATCATGATAAGTCCAGCCAAATTGTTCGCTCAGTTTCCCTAAAACAGGGATGGAAGGTGTTTGGTCGAGAAGATTATACAAATCGAGCTCATCCCATTCAGGAATTGTGCTCGTGGTTAGAAATGCAAATAACCCACGTAAGAACAGATCCACGTAATCCGGCAAGACAATGAAATCGAGATAATCAACGATTTCGAAGCTGCCGATAAACATCAATCTCTTTCTCCCTGTTTTTCCGATATGTCGAAACAAGGGGGCGATACCAACCAGCCGGTCCCCGTCATGACCAGTAATAATAAGAAGGTCTCCCTTTTCCCACTCTCCTCCACCACAGGTGTCCCACCATTCTCTCAAAAACTCATGCCTCAAGAATGGAACATGAGTCATACTCTGATCGAGGAGGGCATTCCAGGGGGATTTCATTGCATCCCATGACGGGACATCAGAGATCACGTTATATGTGAGCATCGGATAATTGTACCATTCAGTTTATCCATCTTATTAATTGAGAAATGGCGAGTACAATACCTTATTGACAGAGTTTTGTGCTGGTAAACAACTTGCACCATACATGACTGCAGATTCTGTCTGACAATTATTCACATCTTATTTATTGGATTATGTCCGCTGTGCTAGATATACACCTTTTTCCACTTCATATTAAAGATAGTATCGAACAGGCGTACTTGCCTGGTTTGCACTTTATGGTTTCGCCTAAAAACGCCATGCGTTCAAGACTGGGTGATCAGATCATTTTGTTGGCTGCATCGCAGGGAGAAATGGTTATCAGTTCGGATCGCCTGACAACCATTCTCGATAAAGCAGGTCAGGAGTATTACCGCACGTCAGGAACCGTAACTGCCGGCTTGAAACGATGCATGGAATCAATCAACGATGCATTACTGGACTACAACCTGAAAGAAAGCGCTGGAAGCCAGCAACAGAGTTGTATGGTAAATCTGGCTGTGATCCGGGAAGACCGAGTATATATTGCTCACTCTGGCTATACGCATAGCTTTGTGCTCAACAAAGAACAAACCCAGCATTTCTTTGATCCAGAATCCTCTGGCAGGGGGTTGGGGTTAAGCCGAACGTTAAGTGTCCGCTTCTTCCTGGCAGAGATTAAGCCCGATGAATATATCCTGTTCAGCCCTGAGCCTCTGGCTACCTGGACTCCTTCTAACCTGGCTGGCAGCCCCTCCATTGCCTTGGATTACCTCCGACGCAGACTTCTTAATCAGGTCTCACCTAATATTCGTGCGCTACTGGTACAGGCTGTCGAAGGGTCAGGCAAGTCAATACTTGAAGCACCGCTTTCCAGCAAATCGGCTTTCTTTGCCAATCCGGCTTCCTCCACTTCATCACCCGCTCTGCCAAACCAGACTACCCATGAAGGTCGTTCCATTCCGACGATGGCAGTGCCCTCCAATATACAACCAACTTATCCGACACAGCCAAAACCTTCAGTAATGGATGGTGTGAGTCCGGTCGCCGGTCAAATGAAGCAGATCCAACAGCATGTTCCAATCTCGTCATCTGAACTGGATGAGGATGCTGAACCCGGATTTGTGGATGGTCTGAAGGGAATTGCGTCGGAAATTAAACTTACCGGTCAAAAGACTTCCGCTTCATTTACCCGCTTTTTCCAAAGGTTCAAGAAAAAAGATCACCTTGGTGATGAATTTGAAGTATCGACACCAAGTAAGATCCGGATGCCCAATGTTCATATCAACACGGAACCACTTAAAAATTCCTTCGTAAAATTCGAAAAAGGCGCTTCCTCAGCGGCTTCGATGACCGGAAAAACCATCCAAAAGACAGCATCTGCGATGGGTGACGCGATGGGTGGAGCAGTCGATTACATTACACCAGAAGGCGGATTTAAATTCCCGCAACTCTCAAACAGTGTGATGATCTTAATTGCGGTCATCATTCCATTGTTGGTCGCCGCCACCGGATCTTCCATCTACTTTAACAAGGGTCGTTCCAGTCAGTTTACAACCTACTACGCCCAGGCTGAAGCTGCCGCTGCCCAGGCAAACGGCTTGAAAGAACCACGGGAAATTCGCAAAGCCTGGGAAAATGCCCTCACATTATTGGATCAGGCGGAAAAATATGGAAAGAATTCTAAATCCACCACATTGCGAAAACAGGCACAGGATGTTCTGGATGATGTAGAAGGGGTCGGACGATTGGAGTTCAGCCTTGCGATCCAGGATGGGCTACCAGGTGGTGTGAAAATATCTCGAATGAAGGCAACTTCCACCGATCTGTACATGTTGGATGAGACCGATGGAAAAATAATGCGGGCATTATTGACCGGTCGAGGTTTTGACCTGGATTCAAGTTTTACCTGTGCTCCGGGTGCGTATGGTTCCTACGTTGTTGATCCCTTAATTGATTTCGCGTTGATGCCAAAGGGAAATTCCCTTGGAGCCAGTATCGCTGCATTGGATGGGAAAGGCAATATTGTGTATTGCAGTTCAGGATCTTCAGCCACATCCATGACCCTCCTCCCACCCGAAACCGGTTGGGGGAAGATCGAAGCCATCGCAATTGATTCAGGACGGTTATTTGTTTTGGATACTCCTTCAAATGCCATATGGGTGTATGGCGGTGTGAGTGGAACCTTTACTGAATCACCGGAATTGCTCTTTGATAATGACATCCCTCCCATGGCAGATGTGATCGATTTTTCGATCAACCGGAACGATCTATATATGCTTCATCAGGATGGTCATTTGTCAACCTGTGTTTTTAGCACGATCGGCACACCCACCAAATGTAAAGATCCAGCGCCATTCACAATAGAACGCCCAGGCGTGGAAAAGAAACCGGTGATAATCCCGGATTCAAATTTCGTACAACTGCAATATTCCGATCCGCCTGATCCATCCATCTATCTGCTGGATACCAATAGCGTGTCCATCTATCATTTCAGCTTAAAATTATCCCTCGTAAAACAACTTTCTGTGCAGGCTGGCGATCCCTTACAATTACTTAAGCGGAGACCGACTGCCTTTGCGGTCAGCCCGGCAAAAGTCGTTTTCATGGCATTCGATGACAAGATCTACAATGGTATTGAACCATAGAGGAAATGACTGAACATTTCATTAAAGAAAAAAGCCCTATCAATAAGGGCTTTTTGTTTTTTATTTTTTGCGCCGAAGGGCGCTCCCAGCTGCCTGCCCTGTATAGGAAGGTACTACCAAGGGATATATCTTACAAATTCGACCATCAATCAATTTCATTCGCAACCGTGCATCAATATCGTCCAGCTTCGAGGAGGTTGTGATCACGGTCGGAAGTTCAGCATCATAGCGATAATTGAAAAGCTGGTACAGTTTTTCCTTAGCCCAGGGAGTTGTTGATTGTTCTCCGAGGTCGTCGAGGATTAGCAACGAACAGGTTCGAATGTCTTCAAAACGCCGATCATACGATTCTTTACTCTCAGGGTGAAAGCTCGCCCGTAAATGATCGAGCAGATCAGGAACACTCACAAGCAAAGGAGGGGTTCCAATCGATGACCTGTAATTGCCGATGGCTGCAGCCAGGTGCGTTTTTCCCGTACTGAAATCTCCCAATAAGATCAACCAACCTTGCGGATCTAATGCGAAATTTTTTGCGGCTATTAATGCTTTTTCCAAACTTTTTTGTTCATCCGGTTTGAGTCCTTCAGTATTTCGAAGATTAAAGCTTTCGAAAGTCTGTTTCTGGTGCAAATTCAATGATGATAGGTCCGGATGGCTACCAGCCGAAGAGGGATGCCGGTAATCCGGTGCATCGATGTGAAGTCTCTGCACTAGAGAAGGATCTTGCAGTCGGGACCGAATGCGGTCTTCGATCGATTCCATGGATTGATTGGTCGTGATCACTACGGGCAACCGATTCATATATCGATGGTTTAGAATCTGAAACAATTTCTCCTGCGCCCAGGGTGTAGCATTTTCTGTCCCGAAGTCATCCAGAACCAGGAGGCGAACATTTCGGATCTCTTCAAATCGCGCTTCGAAAGTGGTGGTCGGATCACTGTATGCAAATCGCATCCAATCCAATAGATCTGGAACTGTTAGAAAGAGGGTCGATACACCAAGAGACACGGCTTCATTTGCGATGGCTGCTGCCAGATGTGTCTTTCCGCAACCAAATGGACCGATGATCAGGAGCCAGCCTTCCAAAGAGCCAGCATAGCGTTGGCAAGTACTGAACGCGGTCTGAAGGGAAAAAGCCTGGGATTCAGTCAATGTCCCAGAGCGACCAAGCGGCTCAAAGGTTTCAAACCTTAATTCTTTGACCGATTCCAGGTTGGCGAATTGATACAGTTTATGATGAATTTTTTGAATCACTTCCTGCTGCCGGCATGAACAAACCTGCATCCGGCCAAATTCCGGGTGGTTAACTGGCACATCCATCCGGTAAAAGCCAATTCCATGGCAGATCGGGCAATTCGGATCGCCGATCGTGAAAGGCGCAACCGGCTCAGTGTTCGATGAATCGGACGTATTCGCCTTCGAGGTATTTGCGATAACCTTCCTGAGTGTCGCGTCGATTTTCGTCATCTCGTCCTCTTTCCTGCCAGGATCGAAGGATGGCTTGAATGTAATTCCACTTCCGTACATTGTTAGCTACGGCAATACGGAATGCATCTTCAATCCATTCCAACGGGTAATCATTTTCCGCTGCTTTCAAATACTCAGCCATCATCGGTGTTAGCGCTCCAATGTTTTGTTCATATAATTTAAAAACATTCGGTTTTACCAGATCCAATCCGACGGGCAAGAATTTCTCTTTGCCGGGCTCCCACTTACCTTCCTGAAATGCTTCAAGCAAACTCCTCGATCGAGGGGTGTTAAGCAAGTAATACATTTCCTGAGACTGGTTGGGATGGATAATTAAAAGGGCTCCCAACTCCGCAGCTTTCTGAATACCATCCTCCAGCAAATGCTTTGCTTCATCATCCTTTATTGAAAAACTGGCAAGCCACACTTTATCTTCCAGCATTTCGGTTTTTGTTATGTAGCGAATATCTCCTTCCCTCTGGTTTAGCGCCCAAAGCAGATATAAGACTACTTTTATCTCACCCAAATCATCGATCCGGAGTAGTAGATCGGTAAAGAACGGATCAGGAATGGGAGTGAAGGACACTTTTCCAGAAGGGAATCCAGCGAATGAATTTTCGGCAACCATTTTCTTACCTGTTCAATTGGGCAGCGTTTTCGAATTTTGCCAGATGCGGCATAAAGACCACTTCAATACCGGGGTGGGTAGGTCCATTGCGGTGTTTCGCCACGATCAACTCCGCCACATTTTGGCGGGGGTTATTTTTCTCCATAGCTTCCGGTCTGTGTATGAAAAGAACAATATCAGCATCCTGTTCGAGGGATCCAGATTCACGCAAGTCAGAGAGTTGCGGGCGTTTATCGGCGCGTTGTTCAACCGCTCGAGATAGCTGGGCAGCAGCCAGGACCGGTACATTCAATTCACGGGCGAGGACTTTCAGGTAACGTGAAATATAAGAAACTTCCTGGACCCGGTTGTCGTTGCGGGTATCGCCACTCATCAACTGCAAATAATCAACCAGGATCAGATCCAGATGATATTCCAGGTGAAGACGGCGGCATTTGGTGCGCATTTGAAGAGGGGTGATGGCAGGGGTGTCATCCAGGAAAACAGTAGTGTTACTCATGACATCTACCGCCTGAACAAAGAGTGACCACTCGTCATCAGACAGCTTCCCTGCCCGCAGTTTTTGCGATTCAATTCCAGTCTGTTGGGAAATCAAACGTTGCACCAATTGTTCATTTGACATTTCAAGCGAGAACATGGCGACATGTTTTTTATAATTCATTGCCGCTGACTTCGCCGCCCCAAGCAGGAATCCGGTTTTCCCCATGCCCGGGCGTCCAGCCACGATGATCAGATCCGATTTTTGCATACCGCCCAGTAATTTATCGAGATCGATCAATCCAGTCGGGACCCCATAAAATTCTTCGCTTCTCCGGGCAAGCTCGTCCACATGATCGTAATACTCGCTCAATACTGTACGGATGGGTTGCAAGTCGTGTCGAACCCGGCGTTCACTGATAGCGAATACCGCTTTCTCGGAATCATCGATCACCGAGTCAAGCGTTCGTTCCTGGTTATAGGCTAATTTGGCCACATCGTTTGCGGCTGCCAGTAACTTTCGGCGGATTGAGTAATCCTCAATGATATGACCGTAAGCTTCAGCATTTAGTGCACTCGGAACACGGCTTAGTAAGTTGGTTAAATAGGATTGTCCACCCAGCTCTGTAAGATGATCCTGCTGAGAAAGGTCTTCGGTAACCGTAAGCAAGTCCACCGGAATACGTTTTTCATACAATCGGACGTATGATTCCCAGATCCAGCGATTGCGATGAATGTAAAAATCGTCCGCCTGTAAAAACTGCGCGACATCATAGTAAGCTTCTGGATTAATAAGGATAGAGCCGAGAAGCGACTCTTCCGCTTCCCGATTGTGTGGAATAGTCTGGACTTCTGGGGATGCGGGCATATCATCTGGAGGCGGAAAATCAGCCATAACTATCTCCGGTTGCTTAGGGGGATATGTGTATTATATCTGATTATATAAATCGGATTGCTTACCCGATGGTGCTATTCGGGTTTTTCCCCACTCTCTTCTTCATCAGAAGGAGGATCTTCAAGGTCAAGTTTTTTGATAAAGTCTTCAAATATGGAGAGTCTTCCCTCGGATCCAACTCCGGGTGTCCCATCACTGCCCGATTCACCAGGCTGATCAGAACTTTCTCGAGTGTCGGCTTCCCGATCTGGATGAACACCTGCCTTCTCTATCACTTCTGATTCAACATAAATTGGAATATGCGCCCTGACGGCAAGAGCGATGGCATCTGATGGCCTGGCATCAATTTTTATTATTTCGCCATCCTGTTCAGTAACGATGTGAGCATAGAAAACATCATCCCTTAAGGACGCCACTTCAATATGCTGCAATTTTCCATTGAGGCGTAGGAACACATTCTTCAAAAGATCATGTGTAAGAGGTCTGGAGACTTCGACCTCCTGTAACGCGATTGTAATGGCCTCGGCTTCATATGGTCCAATCCAGATCGGGAGATAATTATCTGAATTTTTCTCATGAAGAACTACAACCCTTTGCTGATTTGTTAAACTCACGCGTAAGCTATCAATAACGACTTCTACCAGCTTGCCCATACGTGCCTCCGTATGTATTCTAACACTCTCAGAAACGGCATGCAAATAGAGTGGAGACAACTTATAAGGTATTCTCAATGTTAACATTTGGATTTTTTAACATTCAATAATCCTTGTAAAATTCAAATAGCTTAAGGTATAATACAACGACCCGAGAATGTTAAACATTTATTGGTAACAGGAATTTGTAGATAGGGTGTTGAGACTTTGCTAAATTGCCGCAGGTGGGGGTAATCATGGCTTACATTTTTCGGGCACAGAACAAGCAGTAAACATTTCTAACTCTATTTTTCGAGGTCAACTCGGCGTGAACGAAAAAATTCTTTTAGTTGAAGGTAACCGCTCAGATCATCCATCGTACCGTGATGGATTGATCAAGCGCGGATATCTCGTGGAATCTGCGCCAAATGGCAATTCTGCACTAAAAAGGATTTCGTACATCGATCCAGACCTTGTAATTGTTGATGCGGCTTCCCTTCGGACTTCCGGTAAAAGGATTTGCAGGGACCTGCGGCAATCTCTGGGAGATATCCCGATAATCCTGATAGTCGCATCGAATGGGGAACCTGTTGAGAAGAAAGACCCGATCAATAAATTGGATAAAGAGCTGGTCTTATCCCTTCCATTTACCCTTCAAAAATTAATTAATCGCATCAAACCATTGCTGCCAGTCGAGGGTAAACAGGTAATTAATGAAGGTCCGATCCGCCTTGATATCGAACATAAAAAAGTCAGGTGCATGAACCAAAGCGGAAAACTAACTCCTCACCTGGTCAGACTCCTCCAGATCCTGATGGAACATCCAGGCGAAGTAGTTGAAAGAGAAGTGCTTTTCAGGGACGTTTGGGAAACGGAATACACAGTTGATACCCGAACACTGGATGTGCATATTAGCTGGCTGCGCAGGATTCTCGAGGTCGATCCCCGCCATCCCAGATTCATCAAGACCATTCGAGGGGTCGGTTATCGCCTCGACGTGTAACTCGCCTGAATGATTGAACAAAGAATCAAATCTTATTCTCACTACCAAATCCGGTGGTGATTTTTTTTGCACATGCATGCATTCATAAATGACGAATGATGTGATTTAACGCTTCGCCCAGGTTATCCATAATCCAGGCAGACCTCAATAGGCAGAGATAGATTTAGCCATTACAATTAGCGAATTGGGTGTAGCCATGTGCACCAATCAGCTGGATGAGAATAACAGCGAGAGTTAGTGATCGAGATTTCAAGGCATACAATTTTCAGCAAAACGGAGTAACTACATGACAATCACAGATTGGGCAGATACCATAAACGGCGCAATCACAGTCTGCGATGCAGACGGCATTATCATTTATATGAATGAGACCAGCCAGCGTAGTTTTGAAAAGGATGGTGGAAAAAATCTGGTTGGAAAATCGCTATTTCCGTGCCATAAACCGGAATCTGCTCAGCTGATCAAAGAGTTCATGGAAAATGGAAAAACCAATGCATACACCATATTAAAAAAGGGAGTAAAGAAATTGATCTACCAAACCCCCTTTTACGAAAATGGAAAGGTCGCCGGATTGGTCGAGTTTTCTTTTGTTTTACCGGAGGATATGCCCCACCATAACCGAGATTAGCTTCCTTTTATCCAACCGGCTGGACGATCGAGTCTTTGGATGGATTTTCATGGCTTTTATTGATCAAAAAGACACCAGATAAAACAGAACCCATGCCAAGCCATTGAATGGGTATAAAAGCTTCGCCTAAGACTGGTATTGCGAGTAATGTGGAAAGGACAGGTTGTAAAATGATCGTCGGTGATACAATCGCGGCGGGCAGATGTCCTAACGCGTATGCCACGCCAACGTAGGCAATACATTGAACCACTACCCCGGCACCGATAAATGAGAGTATAGTCTGAGGAGAGTATCCGGTAAGCGGATACCCCATTGCCAGGCTGAATCCCAGCAATAGGATGGACGATGTCAACGACATCACCCATAGATAATGGATAACAGATAACGTTTTTCTTCCATGCTGGGTACAAATATAATATCCGCCATAGAAAACGCCCGAAGCCAGAGAGAATAGATCTCCAGCGCTAAGGTGTGGTCTGCGAAAGAAGTCATAGCTCAGAACGATGGCCGCTCCTCCCATAGCCAGAATCAATCCCAACCAGAATGATTTCTTGAATTGTTCTTTAAAAACAAAGAAAGACACCAGCACAACCCAAACCGGTGCTGTATTACTCATTAATGTTGCATTCGCAATGGATGTTTTATGCAGCCCGGTATTCCATAAAGAGAGGTCAAGCGCTGTGCAAATCCCACCCAAAATCGGAAAAACAAGAGCACGAAATGACCAGAAAGATGGATCTGGTTTTGTGCGGAGAAAGAAGAAGGTGATCAATACTCCACCGATTGCCAACCGGTAGAACGCAAAGACCGGACCCGGAACATCTCCGCCACACCTTACAAAAAATGGGGACAAAGTTTGCGAAATAATCCCAACTGCGAGAGCAAGGTAAGGCAGATTCGTGCGAATGATGCGGGGTAATGTCATGAGCGCTTCTCGAGGATGGGATGGGTAATTCTAACATACATCAATTTTCCTCCTGCTTTTTTCAAACACTCAGCCCCATCTTATAGATGGGGCTGAATTAAGGTATGAAGGGATATCAGGGTGTAACCATGGGGATATATACTTGTAACCCTTGATCCACCCATAATTGGTAGGTTGCTCCATCACCAGCGATCAACGGGTTTAAATTACGTGCCCGGAGATAGAAGGTGCCGTTTGCAGGTGCCATCCAGCGTAAAGCCGTAGGTGAGCCAAGCTGGGCAGGGAATTGTTCAGCCAGAGCATTTCCAGTGCCATCAAACACGGTTAGGACAGCACCGACAGCATTGGATAGTGGGAGGGCGTTGAGATAATACATTTCATCAGCAGTCAAAGAGATCTTTATCCAGTCCTCATCCTGGGGACCGCAGAAAGTATGTTGGATATGGTCTCCATCAACATCGATCGATTTCGCCTGCCCAAGAATGTTATCCACTTCAGATGAATCAACTCCAGATGTGCAAGCATTGATCAGCACGGATGTTTCAGGTGCCTCATTCCAGGCTTCTTTGTTTCCCATTGGATCAGTCACCCGCATTCGGAATCCATATGTTTTACCCGCTTGTCCGATAAACCAGGCAGAACGATCGGTAGTTTTGATACCGTCTGGGGGTGTCCAATTTTGCCAGGCTCCACTATTTTCTTTCACTTGAATTTCGAAACTGGCGATACCTGGACCGACATTATTGGCAGTCCACTGCAGCAAAATCGTGTTCAGATTGGAAACAGCAGCCAACGGAATCATAGTTGAGGTTGGTATAGGGGGTGGCGCTTGAGATGGATCTGTCTTCAGCGTCCAGCTTGCCACGCCAGTTTTATTCCCAGAGCCATCGTATACCTGAGTATAGATCGCGCCCAAACTTCCCTTGACTTCCTTGGTGGGATCGAAGACGAAGTTCCAACCATCACTACCATTCCAATCTTCACCAATTTTTTGCCATACGCCACTTACCCAATCATGATTGTGCCAGTAATATAAGACATGACTAATACCACTTCCATTCGCATCAGATCCAGCTACTGAAATATTGAAGGGCGCATTGGGTAGCAACGCTCCAGACACAGGATAGACCAGTTGCGCAGTAGGTGCAGCATTATCGTTATAGATTCTGATCGAATAGAAGTAGTTCACTCCACCAACCATTGGGTGATCCCAGGCTTGCAGTTTGAGGTAATAGTCTCCATCCGCGGGAATGAGATAGTAGATCTGTGAATCCTTTACCTGGAATGCAACTTCATCATCGTTTTCAGCCAGAACCGTTCTGCCATCGCGATTGATCAAAGTCAAGACTGGGTCCAAAGCTGAACCTGCAGATTTCGCGTCTACATCGAAGGTCAGACGATCCCCACCTTTAGCGCTGAATTTGTAATAATCCACATCCCCTGCAGCGCAAATATCGCCTGAGGCAGGTTGGCTGATAGAGATTGAACTTGCGGCGCTGAGGGAATTATTTGGAGATGCCTCATTACAACCAGTCACAGGTCCAGTCTGGGTTACCCTAATATCATCAACGTACCAACCATCACCCACATTGAGGGCAGCATCCAGTGTATTGAAGTAGAATCTCACCCGGATATTTTTATTTGCATATGAAGATAGATCAATGGCAGGACTTTGAAGCCAGGTGTTCTCCGGGTCCCAGTACAACTGTAAAGCATTTGTGAACGGTCCACCATCCACAGAAATCTGAACCCACTTTTGATCCCAATACCTGGCAGATCCTTCCGTGTTATATCGATAAACAAATCGGAGATAGTAACCTGTACCAGGAACATGGATTGAAGGAGAGGTTAGGGTTCCTGTTTTCCCGGTAACATATTGAATGACACTGTTGACAGTCTCACCATAGTACCAGGAATGACTTGTGCTGGATGCTTTTGCGGTGGTCTGATTCCAGATACCAGTTTTTACCCAGCCATTAACCCCGGTTTCCACAGTATCCTGCCAGGGAGCCGCCTGAGGCGTCCCCAGGCTAAGGGAGGCTGCTTTAATGGTTAGAGAAGCACTCACCCAGCCAGAGGTTTGGTGATTGGCGTTGTTTCTTGCTCGCACTTTCCAGGTATATGTACCGACTGGTATTCCGCCGATACTCCAATTATGACCTTGTGTCCACTCGCTGGTTCGGGTGACAAAACCGTTGTTTCCGCTAATTTCAGCCTGAAATTCGTCAGCCCATCCGTTATTCGCCCAGAAGAAGGTAATGCTTTCATCAGTGGTGAGATTCGTTCCATTCGTTGGTGATACGATGGACGGAGCAGATACTGCGGTCGCATGAGTTCGGACCTTGAATGAATTAACATTATTTCTATTGACCAGGTTATCCCCCAGATCTGGATCAGAGGTAACCAACGTTTCTCCTCGGGAAGTGTATGCAGCTTTTGCCCAAAGAGTAACCTGGGCATTGGTACCAACCAGTACGGATTCCATGTCATCTCCAAGGAATCCTTTCATGGCAGCCGGGTTTGTATAATCTCCAGTATTAAAGACCTTACAAACACCGGTGTAATTGATTCCACTATAAATAGCAATTTGATCCGGATCGGGATCGCAGGGCGGTGGCGGAGGTGTATTGGTGCAATTGAAGTTCTTCACAACGCCCTTCAATCCCTGTAATCCTACCGACTGATTTCCTTCCACATCCCACAGAGTCAGTGCAAAACTAACTGGACCATCGGGAACTTCCGCTCCAGCACTGCACATATCAAGGTTAATGGTAAACGGGAATTTCGTCTGTGGAATTCCAACATCATGCCAGGCATTGTTATAAAATGCCATTAATTGCGCTTTGGTTACCCCTTTGTCATCGCTTCCAGTCCCCGTTACAGCTACAGTTCTGCTTGTAATGGAAGCTCCAGCGGCTGGCGCGCTGATCGATCCGGTGGGTCCTTTAGCAGCCTTATTCCCGGATGTGTAATAGGTCGTTCCTTGCCCGCCATATTTGGTGGCTTCGGTTGGAGTACGAGGACGCCCACCCTTGGTCACAGAGTCATAATTGATACTTACATCTTTAAACGTAATATCAACGGATTGCCCCCAATAGCCATACGAATTTGTGTGAACCATGAAGTGTAAATGGTTCGCAGTACTGGCTCCCGTATCATCCACATTCCCGATATAAGTGCCCTGATTAACAACAGCACCGGGTTTCCGTAATGTGGTTGGCAATGACCCATTAGCCATATGGTAATACATCTGGTAGGATACCGGAGTTGTACTATTATCTTTTAGAATCAGATAATTCGTGCAATTGGTTGAACCGTTATTACAAGTCCATTGAGCCGCAAATACTGTCCCTCCCTTTGCCGCTTGCAATGGGAACATCGTACCATCTGCAAAATCGAACGCATATTTACAATCACTTCCTGAGCAGGATGCATGAGAAAGGCTCCAGGTAAGTCTCTTCTTCTGTCCACCACCCCAAGGAAGATAGTAACCTCCAAATTTCGCTGTTACTTTCTGCTCCGGGTACTTCGTTTGAAATCGTTGTTCAAAATCGTCTCCCAAAAGCCCTTTGGGTAATCCTTCAATTGTCTTGCCATAGTCTTCGCTTACAGGCAGAATAATCGACCACTCATCCGCTGTCCCTTTTTGCCCTTTGGGATTCTTCTTTGCGATAGCTATCTCTGGCTCTCGGGCGATCACCTCACCAGTCTCCGGATCCAGAGTAGCCAACCACACCATAGCAGAATTCCCGTCATCAGAGTACTCTATGTTGTCAATTTTCACATTGTAGAGTAAGAACCCAGGATCTTTCTTTTTTAACTCATCGATGGATAGTTCCACCGATTTTTGGATTCCTGGGTCAACAACCGCCGGAGTTTCAGTGGTTGTTTGTTCCTGGGCGACAGCCGGGGTAGTGGCATCTAAACCAGCCAATCTGGTCATTTCTTTTCGGAAGAAATAGGCAGCCGCGATGATCAGAATGACCGGGATTATGAGCAGTAAATAACGGAAGGGTGAGGGCTTTTGCATAAGAAGACTCCTTATCAGGGAACACGGTGCAAGATGCAGACCAAGCAATTTATATGAGTAGTTTTTCGCCTTTCAGAATGCAGATATCAAAGCGATTTGACTTGTATGAAAGTTGATATAGAATTTGATCAAGGCAAGGAATACCCAACAGCGAAGATATCTGTTTGAGATACCGATACCCACCTTCCGAGTTTCATCACTACCCGCAGAAACATCCTTCCGCGGCTTGGAATTTTCAGCCCATTAACCCAAAACCGATGATGTAAGTTCGCATCATCGGTTTTATTTATTCATCATTCGAAAATCGAGGATCAAACTATGTATACCTTACGGTTTGATGGCTTGTACCAGTCCGGGTGGTTCGATTCAATCTCACATGAATCGGCGCTGATGTGTTATGGATGGTTGATATATAAGCACGGGGCATTGATCGCCCGCGGACATGGTGGATTAATTAGGGAAGATATTGCTTCATCCAGTTCAGCAGAATACCTGGCATTGATTGAAGGGTTATCTGCCCTTTATGACCTTGGAATCATCGATGAATCAATTCAAGCGGTAGGAGATTCAAAAAGTGTGATCGAACAGATGAGTGGAGCTGCAGGAGTAAACTCATACCGGGTTAAAAATCTTCATCGTCGGGCGACAAAACTCAGCAGCCGATTCAGTCATTTGCAATGGTTATGGGAACCCAGAAAAAGAAATCACGCCGCAGATGAACTTACACGGCGTGCATTAAAGCAGATCAAGCTTGGACTTACTTTTGGAATCCAACCCCGGAAAACCGCGTTGGATTTAAGATTATTCTATTCTATTACGCCCGCCAGAAACCACGTCTGAGAGGTCTTACATCTTCAAGGGTAATGAATGCGTCAGGATCAGTTTCCAAAACAATGGTGTCAACCCGATCCACATCTTTTCGCTGAACAGACAAATTTAAGACCGTGACCATTCCGTCTCGACCCCTGGCAGGAATCTCTGTGACAGCAAAACCAAATTCTCGTAATTTTTCCGCTACCTGCGTTCCTCGAGTAGAACTAACCACCCGGATTGAATTATGTCCGATTGCCAGTCTTTCCTCGATCAGCATTCCGACCACATTTCCCGTGGCAAATCCTGCAGCATAACCTATGACTGTTAGCGGATTATCCAGGTGGGTCAGAACAGAAGTAATAGCCATAACAAATATGACAGATTGAGCAAATCCCAGAAACCAGGCAAGCTTCTTTTTCCCACGAACGACAAAGAGCATGCGCAACGTATCGCAACCCATGTCCAGTACGCGCAGGAAAAATATGATCAGCATATTTATCCAGGCGGTCGATGAAGCCAACCAAACCATTGGGTTAGCAAACCATTCCTGGATCATACAGGCTCCTTAACTATCACTTTTCTATTGCTCTTCATGCGGGCATTCATGGCGGGTTGGTAGAGTTCATTCATGTATTCCTTCACCATCCGTTTCGTGCAGAATTGGGGTACCAGGGTTCGGATACTTTCTTTTTCTCTCGCGATCCAATCGATCGGGAGATTATCCGCCGATCGGGCATCGTAATACATGGGAATGATCTCATTTTCGAGTGTTTCATACAGTGAATTCGCGTCAGCGTCATCTTGTTGGTTAGGATCCAAATAATCTGTATCATCTCCAATTGCCCAACCATTTTGACCGTTATATCCCTCCCTCCACCAGCCATCAAGGACTGAGAAATTCAAGCCACCATTCAAGGCTGCTTTTTCCCCGGAAGTGCCGGAGGCTTCATTAGGTCGACGGGGAGTGTTCAACCAGATATCTACACCTTGTACCAGGTAACGGGCTATGTTTATATCGTAGTCCTCCAGGAAAACCAATCGGCCGCCATTTCGAGCATTTTTGACTGCCCGGTATACTTCCTGGATAAGCAGTTTCCCTGGTTCGTCCGCCGGGTGGGCTTTCCCAGCAAAGATGATCTGTACCGGTTTGTTGGGTTGATTGAGAAGACTGATCAAACGATCCGGGTTGCGAAGGATCAGATTCGCTCGCTTATACGTAGCGAACCGGCGGGCAAACCCAATTGTGAGGGCGTAAGGATCGAGAAGGACACCACCGGCTATGATTTGTACCGGATGAATCATGGTGGATATCCAATTCTGACGGGATCGTTCCATCATGTATGCCACTAGTTTTCGTTTCAAGTGTCTTCGTGTGACCCAGAACTCATTGTCCGGTATGGCTTCAATACCATCCCAAACTTCCGGATCATCAATATGCTCTAGCCAATCCGGTCTGAGATAGCGATCGAAGAGGAGATGCATTCGGCGAGCAAGCCAGGTCCCGGTGTGGACACCATTGGTTACATGAGTGATGGGAACTTCGTCTTCGCTGAGGTCCGGCCAGAGATGATGCCACATCTTTCTACTAACACCCTCATGGAGTTCGGATACAGCGTTACGCATATTGGCATGATGCATAGCGAGGATCGGCATGGAATAGGTGTCACCACCCCAGGTTTTCGTATTGCGGGCAATATCAATGAACTGATCACGCGTCATCCCCAATTCCTGCCAGAAGTATGGGAAATATTTATCTATCAGCCACAGGGGGAATTCATCATTGCCAGCAGGCACTGGTGTATGTGTGGTGAAAACGCACGTTGGTCTGATCAATGCCGCCGCTTCCTCATATGTTTTTCCGGTAGCCATTAGCTCACGTACCCGTTCCAAGGTAAGGAAGGCAGAATGCCCTTCGTTCATATGCCAGACAGTTGGTTGGATACCCAACGCATTTAATGCGCGCACTCCACCAATGCCCAGAATAAGTTCCTGGGAAATCCGTAGATCAACATCGTTACTATATAATCTGGCGGTAAGCTGCCTGTCGGTAGGGTTATTTTCCTCTACATTCGTATCCAACATGTATAAAGGAACCCGCCCAACTTGGACCAACCAAACTCGTGCGAATACCGTTCTCCCGGGTAACTCGACAGAGATCATCACATTCGTCCCATCGGATTTCTTTACCTGAAGAAGTGGCATATTCTCGATATGTAGTGGATTATTCCTGGCTTCCTGCCACCCATCTTCTGTGATTTTCTGCGAGAAATATCCTTGTGTGTATAGGAAACCCACCCCGATCAAAGGCAATCCAAGATCGCTGGCTTCTTTGAGGTGGTCTCCCGACAAAACACCCAACCCGCCTGCATACACCGGCATGGATTCATGCAACCCATATTCAAATGAAAAATAGGCTATCAACGAATCGGCATTCTTAGGATAAGCGTCTTTAAACCAGGTCTTGGCAGCTTGCAGATAGATATCAAAGTTGCGGATGACTCGATCGTAAACATCCAAATAATAACGGTCCTGAGTCACTGCATTCAACCTGGACCGTTCAACCTGACGTAAAAACACCAGCGGATTGTGATATACCTTTTCCCAAAGGGCTTTATCGATCAATGTAAAAACACGAGGCGCTTCCGAATTCCACATCCACCAGAGGTTGTAAGGAAGACCACCCAACCGGTTTAACCGGCGGGGTAAACCAAAATTCGGAGGGTTTTCTACCACTATTGAATCAACCATAATCTTCCTTCCATCCTTCTATCGATTATCTTACCATAGGCGGTATAGGCAAGTATGCCTGCATGGAATCTTTGCAACAAGCGAATAACCAGTTTCCAACGTTTTTTCAAAATGGTCACGATGGAATGATCGCGTAATCCCTGGCGAATCTTCTACCAAACCTGTTCCAGCGCAGGATTTTCCAGGGATTTTCGTCCCACCTTTGCAAGATCGACCCAATGACCATACACTTTTACCCTAACAACATCAGCGGTAAAGTCAGTCACCGTCGCACCATGGTTGTCGAATAAGGATGAGCCAACGGCATACGTATCTACAGGTACATTAAGCTTTTCGAATCTTTCGATCTTCTCCGGACCGAACCCCCCTGAAACAACAATCTTTACATTTTTACAATATTCAGATGCGCGTTGTTCCCATTCCACGGGAAGATTCCAGGACTCCCAGGCATGATCCAATGCCTGTCGGACGTTGAAGACCAGGCGCGGATTCACACCCAGATCAAGATCAGGATCACCCATTGGTGCAATGGATACATCCCGCAAACTGCCACTGGTATCCAGACGAACACCGTAGAGTTTAAAACGCTCCGCCTGCTCCACATCTCCCCGATCGATATATTCACGGTATTTTTGAAAAAGAACCGTTATTGTATCCAATGATCCACGGACACAGTCATTATTAAAATCGACCAGCGCGATCCGTGGTATGGACACTGGAAGCACTGTTGAAAATGCCAGCATAGCTTCTGCGGTATCACCAAAGAAACAGGCGATGGCGCTATGGGCAACCGTTCCACCACCTTCACCGCCCCACCAATCTCCCTGGGCGTCGGTCGAAACAAAAGGAGGCAGTTTTCCGGCGAAATCCTTATTAAAGCGTTGAACCGCGATCTGATATGCATACCCATCAGCCGCTTGCACCTCGTGTGCATCAAATCGGGCTGGGAAAAACATGATCGGTTTTCCCTTGGCTGAGATCAGTGTGTTATATACGTTTGTTGCTACTCTGCTGCCCCGGGTTAATACCCCTAGCATCGCCGTTTCCAGTATGGCGAAATCGCGATAACGTCCTCGCACCTTCATTACAGGTTGAACATGAAGGGGATCGCCATTTCCCTTAAGAAGATATCCATCCTGCACTGCCCAGACTTTCAAATTTTCGGAAGTATCTTTAAACTTGTCCCCCTCCCAATATCCTGTCGCATGTCTCAACATCGTGATTGCTTTATCCAATCCAACTGCGATGGTGGCACCTGGTCGCCGGGTAAAGAATTGCATTTCCACTTCCAGATCACCGGATTTGATCCCTTTTTCCAATAAGGCAGGAGAAAGATTTGCGTTCTTCCCTTGATAGGTATATCCACTTTTGGATAGGCTCGTAAGCATAAGGGCAATATTGGTAAAGTATTTATCGGAATACCAGCCTTTCCGCATCCGATCAATATCCAATTTAAAGGTTGAATTATCAAGCCGTTGACTGTTAAAAACACTCATATTGAACTCCAATTTGTATCAGTACTATTTTCAAGCAGAAAGTGACGGCGATATATTTTTTACAATCTCGATCCCATTCAAAGCCATATGATAGAGAAAAACCGTATGAAGTAAATCCCCATCATGCGCAAAAGCGCCTGTCTGTTGGGCAATATCTAACGGCATATCATAAGTAGCTACACACTCTTCGGGCACGATGATTCTTCTATTCTTCTGGCTGGCGTTCGCATCCAATCGCAGATGCATTGCCAATTGATAGACACACAGGTCTGTACAATCTCCCACAACGACATAGGTCTTGACCTCGGGATGTGTGTCAATCCAACGCTGTAATCCAGTATTGATCCCCGAGTGAATCGAGTTCTTCTCAATGATCTCGATCTCCCCGAAGAAAGGAAGGTTCTTCAACTCCGGAATTGTTTCGGATTCAAATGTCCCCCGGATACAATGAGGTGGAAAAGATCCGAATTCAACCGCATCCGGTTCATGCGTATCCTGGGTAAAGACCAGGTTACGGATGCCGTACGCCCAGGCATTCTGAAAGAAACGGATCACCGATGGAACAATTCCCTGGATCCGAGGACTTGCTAATGGACCAACTGAACAGAATCCATTGATCAGGTCGACAGAAATTACTGCTGCTTCCTTCGGGTTTGGAAGTAAATCCGGAAATGTATGGACGGAAAGAGCATTTTGCCACTCTGTAAGATATTTCATAAACTGACCCTGGTTATTTGTCATCATTTTCTCTCTTACGATAAAGACATCTTGATATCAGAGTACCTTACTCAATGGGAGAAAGGCTATTGACGAACATACCTATATATTCCTTCATCGAACTGGTTGTAGATTTGAGATTGGATGAGGTAGGTAAGATATTAATGAGAACGTTTTCCCATTGCCAGGTAAATAGATCCTTCCACTCCTGATCTGATATGGTGTAATCTACAGGCGCAGGAATTACATTAATCCCTTCAGCAGCAAATAATTTTACCGATCGGGGCATATGTAACGCGCTTGTGACCAACACCACCCTGGAGTATCCGTTCTCTTTGATAATCCGGGCTGAAAATCGAGCGTCTTCCTGGGTGTTCAAGGATTTAGACTGTAAGATCATGGCATCGGAGGGTAGCCCCATCATAGTCAGAAGCCCGGCCATATCTTCTGCAGGGGAGGTAGTACGTGTCCCCTGCCAATCAACGGATCCACCAGAAAGGAGAATAAGAGGGGCAATCTTTTGCTGGTAGAGGGAATAGGCATAAGTGACACGGTCGCCTGCGCCATTGAGTTCAACCATCTGTCTCGGGTATTGCGCCGCTTCTGTCCCTCCTCCTAATACAACGACCACATCTGCCTGAGTTTTATCCGCCATGGGCGGATACTGCCGTTCGAGGGATCGAACCAGAGATATACTGATCCAGCGATTTCCGGCTAGAAAAAGAATAAGCAAAGCGAGTAGGATAAATAATTTTGAGACTTTACGCTTCTTCCACCAAATCAGTGCAGCCACTAATAAGAGAGTGATCACCCCGGCTGGATACAAAAATAGCGGTAAGAATTTCGAAAGGAAAAATGTCATGGCTACATTATACTCATTCCTGCCGAGCTGGACGCCAACCGTTGTAGATGGCTTCATGCACTGTGCAGAACCAACGTTCTCCTTTATCAGGTTGTATCTTAACATCCCTATAATCCGGACTGGAAGGTAAATGGTAGATATAGTCATCCTGTGAGGTGATATTACCCTTGATATCGCAGGTGGGTAAGTGGGTCAAACAACCTTTCGGACACTGTTCATCTCCAGGAGAGTATTCATCGTCTGCTTTTTCCCATATACCCAGTCTACTTTCGTAGGCATTCAACATATCTTCATTAAATAGGTCGGCACAGGCAGAATCGTGTGGACGATTGAAGCTGGTAGCTAAACCCTGACTAATCAATTCACTGTTGACAAAAACATCATCTATAAAAACAAAACGTAACAATCTGCCAAAATCATCTTTATCTTGATCCCCTCTATATAGCGTGACCCACTGGTTGCCAACCAACTCCAGGTTTCTTCGTTTTGCCAGCCGTCCAGGGTTTGGATCAGACGCATCCATTTCAGGGGTATCCAAACCCAGGTATCGAACCGTGACCTCTCGTCGGTCGATGGAGACCTTGATCGTATCCCCATCAATGACAGTGAGTACCTTTGCTTCGACCGGTTCCAGACCTGGAATACAGTCGGGAATAATTTGCTCTGTTGGCACGTATGATGGGATTGCGGTTGTGCCAGGTGTCATCCAGGATGGATCGGGAAAACAACCTGTCAGTCCAAGAACACCGGCAAGAAGTACTTGTGGAATTAAGGTAAGTGGTAGGCGCAACTTCATTAGACGGAATTATCCAAAATGATAGACCGACCTTACGTTGATCATTAGATATTTGTGAGTAATTTGTGTAAATTTCGGAGAATCAACGAACGTTCATCCTCCAAAAAATCCGGACGGTCTGTCCAGTATGTTTGTATTTTTACCAGTTGATCCCGGCTGACCGATGAAAGAAATGTGTCACGTTCTTCCAGAATGATGGAGCGTCCAAAGGTCCTGCAATCTCGACAAATGGGTATTTCCTCGGCATATGTTTGTGGAGGAAAAATAGAAAAGCAAAACGGACAAATTAGATCGGACTCGTTCATAGGATCAGGCAGAACGGTAAATTAATGTCTCACCTGCGAAACCATTGAATTTAAGATTGAGTCCACCATCGGGGATCTCAATTTTCGCGAGATCAATATTGGTTTCCCCAGCAAAGATGGATTGCTCGCGGACCTTCCCGGCTCCAGAGAAGATGGTTTCATACTTTCCATCAGCTTTCCCGAAGACTCCAAACCAATCCCACCAGGCGGAATCCGCTGGTTTGACCAGTATCCAAATACCCAAAGCCACAAGGACAACCGGCCAAAAATAATTCCAGATATCAATTTTCCAGATGGCGCTAACCAATGAGAGAACACCGATGGCAACGAGAAACCAACCCAGGTACATTGCCAAGCGACGCATATTTCCTCCCAATTGATTACCACTTCCGATATATGTAAATCACTATTGATATTAACATATTTCTTGTGTTCCGCTAATCCAACTTTCATATAAATCACATACAATAATACAAAATAGTAACAAATCATGGATCTATGTATATCCATGATCTCATTAAGAGTCAGGTTGAGACTTGGCAAAGCAAAATCCGTACAATTAAGTAGAGTGTATCAAGTTGTATTTCAGTGACATGGAAGGATGGTAGCAAATGTTTTTCCCCATTGGTTTCGGTAGCGGGTATTTGATGTATCTGCTCTTCTCACTGCCGGCATTATTGCTGGGTCTTTGGGCGCAAGCAAAAGTAAAAGGGTCGTTTAATAAGTACTCCCAGGTCCGAACATATGGTAATTTTACCGGTGCACAGGTCGCCCGTTATATGTTGGACCAGAGTGGTTTACATCAGATAAAAATTGAAGAGACAGGTGGAACCCTCAGCGATCATTATGATCCACGGGAAAAAGTTTTACGGCTCAGTCAGGGTGTATATAATACGCCTTCCATCGCAGCCGCTGGAATTGCCGCACATGAGGCCGGGCACGCAATTCAGCACTCTGAAAGTTATACACCATTGACATTGCGCAATTTGATGATTCCTTCGGTTCAAATCGGTAGTTGGTTGGGACCGATCATCTTCATGTTGGGGTTATTTATGGCTGGACAGACAGGCACGACCATCGCCTGGGTCGGAATCGCTCTCTTTGGCGCGACTGCTGTCTTCGCACTGGTCACATTGCCCGTCGAATTGGATGCTTCGCGAAGAGCCAAGGAATGGCTTGCCATTTCCGGTGTGATCCATACAGGAGAATTGGAAGGGGTTAATACTGTACTGAACGCCGCTGCCTGGACGTATGTGGCTGCTGCTATTCAAGCAGTCACAACCATTCTATACTATGCCACGATCTTGACAGGTCGTAGACGAGAGTAATCAATTCAGCATTTACAAAAAAGGTGCTCTCTGTAGAGCGCTCTTTGTGTTTTTATATTTGAGTTCGATTAATCCGTCAACGAATTGATCGGTTCGCTCAATTCATCACATCGGCGATGGTTGTAGTTTCCAACTTGTGCGAGATATAATTTCGAATATCTTTGAACACACTAAGAAGCCTTTTTTCCTTTTCTATGGGCGTGTGTTCATAGAAATTTTCACTCACCGATTCGGTTGGAGCAAGCGCGCCATCAAATAGCCGAATGATTTCAGCCAGAGAGATTTGATCTGGTTTTTTCGCCAGCTCATATCCCCCCTTCTGTCCCTTTGCGCTTCTGAGAAAGTGAGCTCGTTTCAGTGCCAGGACCAGTTGTTCCAGAAATTTTGGTGGTATCCCCTGCGCGGTTGCGATGGTTTCTATGGAAATGAATCCTTCCGATTCGTGCCTGGCAAGATAGACCAATGCCAGAAGACCGTATTCACTGCGGGTAGTTAATTTCATATCATGACCTTTGCTATATATCCTATCGGGAGTATAGTCTAAAAATGGGAGGAGTCAAGTTTGTATTATCTCTGGAACCCTTCATCGCGTAGCATACTTGATTTCCAATCACCTTTTCCGTTAAGATTAATCAACCATGCTGAAATAATGGAGGCAAATGAAAACCTATAGAAAAGAAATTTGGATGCTCATCCCAGCCAGACGGGGATTTGTTAATATCACTCCCGATGTGGATAAGTGCCTGAATGAATCCGGGGTACATGAAGGGTTGGCATTGATCAACTCGATGCATATCACTGCCTCAGTATTCATCAATGATGATGAGCACGGCTTGCATCAGGATTACGACAACTGGTTGGAAAAACTCGCCCCCCATGAACCAGTCTCAGGGTATTTCCATAATCGGACCGGGGAAGACAACGCCGATGCTCACATGAAACGCCAGGTGATGGGCCGGGAAGTGGTCGTTGCGATCACGAATGGCAAGCTCGATTTTGGACCATGGGAGCAAATATTCTATGGTGAGTTTGATGGGGGGCGCAAGAAGCGGGTACTGGTTAAGATCATTGGTGAATGAGATCTCACCTGACCGGCGATAGGGTCATTAATTCTTATCCTCATGATATTTACAAATGGACTTGCGGGCAATATCCAAACGCTAAAATTGAACCAGGGTGCATCTTTGTTGCAAATAAACCTATACCGTAGGTCCTGCGTTGAGAACTTCTTCTGGGACAGCATCGCAAAACTGTTGGAAATTGTCATTGAACATTCTTGCCAGTTTTTTCGCCTGTTCGTCATACGCCGAGGAATCTGGCCAAGTCGTGCGTGGATTTAAGACCTCCGCGGGGACACCCGGGCAAGATTGCGGAACCATGAAGCCAAACACCGGGTCAATTTCGTACAATACATCCTTCAATGCACCGCTTAACATAGCATCGATCATAGATCGTGTAAATCCAATCTTCATTCGCTGTCCAGTCCCATAAGGTCCACCAGTCCAACCGGTATTGATCATCCAACACTGTACCTGGTGCTTACGGATCTTCTCACCCAACAAGCGGGCGTACACCATCGGGTGGTGCACCATGAAAGGACCTCCGAAACAAGTGCTAAAGGTAGCCTGCGGCTGTTTTACTCCTTTTTCAGTCCCGGCAACTTTCGCGGTGTATCCTGAAAGGAAATGATACATCACCTGTTCTGGTGTAAGACGCGAAATGGGGGGCAATACACCAAACGCATCGGCAGTTAAAAAGATCACATTGTTTGGATGGCGCCCCATGCCTGTAGGCTCGAAATTATCCAATTGGCTGAGTCTATACGATGCGCGTGTGTTTTCGGTGATCGTTTCATCGGCCAGATCTATTTTGCGTGTTTCGAAATCGATGACCACATTCTCCAGGATCGTCCCGAACCTATGAGTCATTTTGAATATCTCAGGCTCTTCTGTTGCACTCAGGCGAATCACCTTGGCATAACAACCGCCTTCAAAATTGAATATCCCGGTATCACTCCATCCATGTTCATCATCCCCGATCAAGCGACGCTTTGGATCTGCCGAAAGGGTCGTCTTTCCCGTTCCACTCAATCCAAAGAATAGGGCAGTATCACCGGTGTCGCCTATATTGGCAGCACAATGCATGGGCAGGATGCCACTCAAAGGAAATAGATAATTCAGAACAGTGAACACGGTTTTTTTGATCTCACCGGCATAGCGTGTTCCAGCGATCAACGCCAGTTTTTGGCCAAGATTGATCGCAATGACCACATCTGATCTGGTCCCATCAAGTCCAGGCTCAGCTTCAAAGTCCGATGCTACTACTACGGTAAATTCAGGGAGGAATTCTTTTGAGGGTATTGGATCGGCATGAATGAACATGTTGTAAGCGAACAGGTTTTCCCAGGCAGTATCGGTAATGATTCGTGCCGGGAAGCGGTAAGCCGGATCTGCACCTCCATAACAATCTTGAACAAATAACTCTTTGCGGCTGAAATATTCGAATATCCTTGCCTTCAAATGCTCGAATTTTTCCGGATCGAAGGGCTTGTTACTCTTACCCCACCAGACATTTTCCTCGCTGGTTGGCTCTCGGACAATGAATTTATCGTTGGGCGACCGTCCGGTACACTTGCCGGTATAGATCACCAGTGGTCCATTTTCTGCCGTTAGCGCTTCTCCACGTTTAATAACCTCTTCATATAATAAGGGCGGGGTTAAGTTGCGATAGATCTTCTTCGTTTGAATTACTGTTTTTGCATCGAGCTCGAATTGAGAATTGATGATATCAAACATGAACACCTCGCTTTTTATCCAATAAGGAGAAAAATCGTTGCTGGTTTATTCGTTTCCAGTTACTAATGCAATGATCGCCATGCGTATCGGTACACCATTTGCAGCCTGGCGGAAATAAGCTGCGCCTTCATACTCGTCTACATCGCGGGCAATTTCATCCAATCGTGGGAGAGGATGCATGATCGTTATGCCCTTTTTCGCTATCCGAAGAAATTTAGTATTGACCGCATAAACGGACTTCAGACGCTCATATTCTTTTTCGTCGGTAAAGCGTTCCTTCTGAACACGGGTCATATATAATACATCACTTTTTTCGGCAGCTTCCTCCAAATTTGTGCCCTCGAAAACATCGATACCATCATTTTGCAAAGCCTGTGTGAGCTCCGACGGCATCTTCAATTCGGGCGGTGAGACAAAGTAAAACCGGGGTCCATACTTCCCCAACAGCCAGGAAAGCGAATGGACGGTTCGTCCATTTTTCAAATCGCCTGCCAATGTGATCGTCAGATTATTTAGGCGACCTCTCTCTTTCTGAATTGTGAACAGATCCATTAGAGCCTGGGTCGGATGCTGTCCGGCACCATCCCCACCATTGATAACCGGTATGCCGGCTCCATCAGCCAGTTCTTTGGCGCTCCCTTCGTCCATGTGACGGATGACGGCGACATTGGCATACCCATTGAGCATTTTACCCGTGTCGAACAACCTTTCGCCTTTAACAACCGAATTGGATGTCTTCGCATCGGTAACGGACACCACGTGACCACCCAGTTTGAGCATGGCGGTCTCAAAAGTCAGGCGAGTTTGGGTGGACGGTTCAAAAAATAATGTGGCTAGCACCTTACCTGCCATATTTGTCAGACATCCACCCAGGTTCATGATCGATTCATAACGAGCCGCCGTTTCAAGGATCAGGCTGATATTTTCCAGCTTGAGGTCTTTCACATCCAGGATATCTTTGCCTTTAAGTAATGTTGGCATTTTTACATACCTCACTTGGATAAGTGGTTTAGTGAACAGAATTAGTTGTATCGATGATTTGTTTCAGCTTTTTCATTCATCTCTTATGGAATTATATATTCTTATCCATCCTCGAGTCCGTTCCAATTCGGTTGTTAAAGGCAAAAGATCTTTTGGCCTGGAAGAATGAGTCAACCATCATTTTCACATATTCTTACTTCGTTTTGTAAAAGAAAATACCCAGGGACGATCCACCAGATATTGTTCCATCAAGAATCAGTAACAAAAGAATTGCAGAAGGGTATTGTATCCACCCTCTTGAGTTGTATCAAGTGGCACAACACCATCGTGTAGTGGCTAAATGATAGAGTCCTATTCTGGCTAAATTAAAATGTCCTAATGAGGACAAAACCATGAAATGGACAATCACAATGACGGAAGAAGAGCTGATACGAAAAACGATCATAGAACAGGCGCTAGACAAGCGGATAACGCAGAGAGAGGGAGCAAGAAAACTGGGGATCAGTGAAAGGCACATCAGGCGGTTGATATCCAAATACCTGAAACGAGGAGCTACAGGCCTGGTATCCGGACATCGCGGGAAGCCCGGAAACCGGAAACTCGATGAAAGGAAGCAACAGGACATCCAAGAGTTCATCCGGAATCCTATCTACCATGATTTTGGTCCTACCCTGATGAAGGAGAAACTGGAAGAATACAAAGGGATTGTAGTCTGCAAAGAGACACTGCGTCAGATCATGATCGAAGAGGGGATCCATCATCCCAAGATCAAAAGGAAAAAAGCCCATCCACAAAGGGAGCGCCGTTTCCGGCGTGGGGAATTGGTACAGATAGATGGCTCCTACCATGCCTGGTTGGAAAAACGAGGTCCAAAAGCCTGCCTGTTGCTGTTCGTGGACGATGCCACCAGCGAAATCCTGGCAGCCCAATTTGTCGGGCATGAGAGCTTCTTTGCCTACGCCAGGCTATGCAAGTCCTATTTCCGCTCTGTAGGTCTGCCAGTGGCTTTTTACAGCGACAAATTCAGTGTTTTCCGGGTTAATTCGAAGACCAGTCTCCACAAGGAGGCCATTACTCAATTCAATCGTGCCCTCACTTCCCTGGGTATCGAGCTCATCTGTGCCAATTCACCTCAGGCTAAAGGTCGGGTGGAACGTGCTAATCAGACCTTTCAGGATCGCCTTGTCAAGGAACTGCGGTTACGTTCCATCTGTTCCTATCAGGAAGCAAATGTCTATCTTTCTGATTTCATTCAATCCTATAACCACAAATTTGCTGTTCTTCCCCGTTCAACTGGTGATGCCCATCTTCCCCTGAACCCCTCCATCGACCTTGAGTTCCTCTTCTCTGTTCATGATTTCCGTATCATTTCAAAAGACCTCCAGATCCAGTTCGATCATGTTATTTACCAGATCATCACTACCCGTCCTCCCAAACATCTCACTGGCCGCGAGGTCCTGATCTTGCAAGATGATTCCGGCGCTGTTTCTGCCTTCCTGAATCACCAGTCTCTCTCCCTGAAAGTCGTTCAGATACAACCTAAAAGACCCAAGATCGTCTCTACAAAATCTATTGATCACGAGGTTTACATCCCCCCTGTCAACCACCCTTGGCGAGCTTATGGCAGAAAACTGAATAACTCCCCTCTTCTCTCTCTAGATGATTAGGACCTTTCTATTTAGCCAGGTTTAGGACATTTCTAAATTGCCTTGACAGTGGCACAACACCATCGGGACAAAATGCTGGGACCTAGAAAATCGTCAAATTCCTCCAGAATCAATTAACATAGTGGTTTCAGAGCAGATAACCGCATCATGGTTGGTCTTTCGGAGAGTCATTGATAGAACTGGACATCTACCCTGATCAAAGAAACCATCTCTGGATACCGTTCTAACAGGCTTAAGAAACAATCCTACCCGCCGAGTATGTGGTAAGGGTTAGGTCGCATTTCTTTTGGTAACTGGCAGCGACAGGAGTGATTTAATGCCGAGGAAGCAATTCTTCTACGGTGAGTTTGATGCGGAGCCGAAAAAAGCGGATACTGATTAAGATCATCCACGAATTATTATTTCGTGTTCCAGCTATCGACCAGGAGGATTGAATGCAATTGAATAATGTGAGTGACGATGCTGTAAAATCAAAAACCGGACATGATTGGACGGAGTGGCTCGAGATCCTGGATGATGCTGGCGCGAAAGATATGACCCATAAAGAAATTGTCGCCAATTTGGTTGAAAAGCATGCTGTCCCCGACTGGTGGTGCCAGATGGTGACAGTCGGTTATGAGCAGGCACGAGGATTACGCGAAAAATACCAAAAGACAGACGGTTATCAGGGAAGCGCCAGTAAGATGATTTCTCGCCCGATCTCAGTGGTCTATAATGCCTGGATCGATGAAGCGATTCGCAATAAATGGTTCGGTGATCGGGAAATTCAAATTAAGAAAGCAACCTTGGAACGATCCCTGCGTATAATATGGTTGGAAAACAAGACCTCGGTGGATGTCGCTTTTTATCCAAAGGGGGATGAAAAATCCCAGGTCAATATCAACCACGGTAAGCTGAAAAACCAGGAGGAAGTTAATCGAATCCGGGAATACTGGTTGGCTGCCCTGAGCCGACTTAAGGATCTACTCGAATCAAGTTGATCATTCACAATCGTCGCACACTTTTCCGGCTGCCTTTTCAAACGATTCGCGTCCTTCGGTAAAGGAAAAGTAGGCTAGACCGACTGCCCCAAGCGAATCCAGGAAGGGTATCTTCGTAACTGTGAAGAGCAGACTTGAAGCGAGCAACACCACCGACATATAGATACAGGTCTTGGTACAGTTTGCGTCTGCCAGGATCGGAGCGGAATTTAACGCGCGACCCACTTTTTGTTTTTGCTTCATCAGCCAGATCATAACCGAAAGCGAGATAAGAGAAATGACCGTTCCCCACAAAGTTGAGACAGGTCCAGTTCCTCTAATTAAATTTAGGATAACGGAAAGAATTAATCCCCCTGTCAGCAGGTAAAAACTGATACCTGTGATTCGTAAAGCCCTTACTTCAAAGCTGCTTCGGGGGGATTCTGGTTCCCTTCCGATACGGAGTATCATCCAGGTAATTCCCAGCGCGGAGATCACCTCGATGAAGCTATCGATTCCAAATCCGAAGAGTGCAAGCGTCTCATCTGAGAATCCGAGGATGGTAGATGCCACACCCTCGATCAGATTCGCGACGATGGTGAAGATCCCAAGCCCAAGAGCATTCTTGTATAGTTTTCGTTCCTGTTCTGTCATATCCTACCAATAAAACCAACTGTACTGGATTATTCTTTGATCATAATGAGTAACATTTTATAGGGTGTGACCGCCTTCAATGCATGAGGTTTATTTGCCGGGAGAAGGAGCGATTGCCCGGTGATCACCCGAAACCATTCACCAGAAATGCTGATGTCGGCTTCGCCTTCCAGCAGGATAACGAGAGCATCATAAGGGGCGGCATGTTCCGAAAGCGATTGACCTTCATCAAAACCGAATAGAGTTACAGTTCCAGTCGGTTTATTGATCATGGTTTTGCTTACAACCGCATCTGATTGGATTTGAATCGAATCGGCGAGGGAAAACGGAATGCTGTAATTTTCTGTTTTACTCATATTAATTTCCATCAGGATAAAAACTCCCCCTTTCGGAGAGTCTGATCAATAACTGCTAATAGCTGACAACCCTTGGTAGTTTCTTTGCCTGTTCTACCCAATTTTTTACCTGGGCTTCGGTCGGAAGCTTCCTGACCAGTTCTTTTTTCTTATTCGTCTCTTCCAACATCTTGAACAGGTTCGCCGGATTTCGGTTTGCCAGTTCGACAACGGTATCCACACCCGCTTCTTCCAGCAGATCGGAATATTCGCTTGCCACGCCCTTGATCCGGAAGAGGTCAACATGGTTAACCCATTCCAATACCAGGCTCTCTGCGATGCCCGTTTTTTCCGCGATCCCTTTTCTTCCTTTTGGGGTGGCGCCTTCTGCCAGCAATTTCTCAATTGTCTTGATCTCAACCTTTAACAACTTTTTTGTGTAGGATTCACCGATGCCTTCCACTTCCAATATCGACGTCATATTTTTCCTCCTGATAAATTGGACAGTTTTATACCTTTCCATTATAGGTTAGGAATCATCAAATATCAAAACCGATAAAAAGGTTTTTGCGGATCATTTCTCTACAGATCATTTACTAGAATTAAAAGGTGTTTACCTGCAAAGTACAAGCGATCGAATTCGTCTTCCAGTATTGAATTCGCCCCACGAAGACCGTCCACTACCTTCCTCGCCCATTCCAAGTATTCCGTACGCCGCGAAACCGACCAATCTGCAGGTGGATCTTCCACCACGTCGCGAATATTGCAAATCTTATCTGCCAGTTTGACCAGCTTTGCCTCAGTTGATAAAAAAGGCGCATGATCAATTTGAAGTTGTTTCTTTACAGGTTTTGGCTTGGTCTTATCATCGGTCACTTCCAGGACGATACCCGCGATCTTTTGCCCAAATAAGCGAGTCAATTCCCCCATCGTTGTATCGGTGTCTTCCAATGTATCATGGAGCAGTGCTGCCACAATTACATCCTGGTTACGGATTTCACCCAGATCCCAGAGGATAACTGCAACCTGGATGGGGTGATTAATATAGGCGGATGCATTAATGTCTTTCCTGCGCTGTGAGCGATGTTTTTGAGCTGCGAATTGAACCGTTTTTAATAGATTGCCGGATAGATCATCCGGCTCGAGTAATGAATACGGCGAAGCTTGTATCATAGGTTGTTTCCCCTTTAATTGAAACCAGTCACCTGTTCATTTCCAGGTGAAGATTGGTAAGTAATGGATTTCTTCCCTTAATCTAATGAGAGATACTGATTGAAATCGATCTGCCACCCCTGCGGGGTAAACGCACCCGACGGAATATCCTGATCATATTTGCCACGGTATTTCCCTTGCTCTATGTCCTCCAACGCATGCAACAGATAGTCTACTTCATCCAGAGTATTATACAGTCCGAAGGACACCCGAACCAGACCGGGAACTTCCCGCTTATCGTGTTGAAGAATTTTATTTCGGACTTGAGCTGCAGCTTCTTCTTTGACTTTCAATAATTGAAGCAGGTATGGATGAGCACAGAAACACCCATTTCTGACACCTATCCCATACTCATAACCCAAAATGGCCGCCAACAGGTAATGCGAGAATCCTTTCATATTCATTGGTACTACACCAAGACGGTTAGCTGCATTTTCCGGACGGGAATCACCCAGTATTGTTATGGCTGATCGTTCAGCGAGTTTTGACAAGATCGATTCTGTCAGATCGGCTTCATGCCGAGCGACTTGATCCATCCCGATTTTTTCCAGTTGAGAAATTGCAGCAGCCAGGGCAATCGCGCCGATGGTATTCGGGCTGCCAGCCTCATCCCGATCGGGTGGGGCAGACCATTCCACAGTGTCATAGGTCACGATCTCCACCTCGCCACCACCCTGCATATCAGGATTACCACTGGAGAAGATATCCGTCCTGCCGATCAAGGCACCCGTCCCAAACGGGGCATACATTTTGTGGGCTGAGATCATGATGAAATCCAAATGCTCCGGGTCTGCCAGGCTTCCCATGGTGATCCTGCGGTGAGGAGCCAATTGGGCGCAATCAACGCAGATCATGGCTCCGATCCCATGGGTTTTTACGGCTAACCGATGGACAGGGTTGATATATCCCGTTACGTTGCTGGCACCAGTCACCGTCACCAATGCGATTTGGTCTTTGTATTCGGACAGCAATCGATCAAAATTGGTTTCATCCAGTTCGCCGGTCGGAGTCAATCCGATATGAATCACATGCGCAACCGCACGCCAGGGAAGATCATTGGAATGATGCTCTTGCGAACCGACCAGAACGATATTCTTTTTATCTGTAAATGGAAATCTGCGGGCGAGTTTATTGATTGCTTCTGTGGTGTTTTTACCAAAAATGCATACATATTCTTCGGTATTCGCTCCCACAAAAGATAAAACCTTTTGCCGCGCCTCTTCATAAAGATTAGTTGATAATTGGCTTTTGAACCCGGTCCCACGGTGGACACTGCTGTAGTATTCCATGAAGAGATCCACCTTCTCCTTGACTGGTTTCAGGGGAGGTGTGGATGCGGCGTTATCGAAATTGATATAGGTCCGCTTGGATCCATCCAGTAATGGAACCTGGACATCCATGCCGACAAATAGGTCGCGGTAGGTCTTATCTGCCTCTATACTCATTGACCACTCCAGTATTTACCACTCTGATCTTATCGAATAAATTTATCGAGCGAGTTCGTTAGATCCTTAAATGCATCTTCAAATTCACTTTCTCGTACCGCGTCGATCAAACAGCTTTTCACATGATCTTCCAGGATAACTCGTCCTACGCCATTGAGAGCGGATCGGACAGCCGCAATTTGAACCAACACTTCCGGGCACTCCGTATCTTCTTCCACCATCCGTTTAACTGCCCGGATATGACCTTCGATCCTGGAAAGGCGATCGATTACTGCTTTCCGATGTTCATGGATATGGTGGTCGGTATGCACAACATTTTGTTCTGTCATAATGATCCTCTTCCCCTCATTCTCCGGATTCAAAATTCCATTCACCCGACCGGAGTCGTTTATATAACCAGTTATAGTCTACTAATTCAATTTCCCGGTGTTTTAATTCAATGTTTAATTGCGGATCCAGTAGGATATTTAACTCATACTCCCTTTCCTGATTATAAGAATCGGGAAGACCCTGGGGAGTAAAATAACCGGGATGACAACAAATTTCCATAACACCATGCCAGGGATGGTCCAACAAGGTCAGGAAATCAGAGATGGATGTATTCTCGGCGCCCCTGAATTGATCGCAGAACACCCTGGGGGCATATTTATACGGAGAAGAACCTGCATATTGTCGTCCCCACCGGATCGGAATTTCATATTCTTCCGCCACAGTTACATAGATCGCCATAATATCGGATAAGTAATGCAAACCAAAATGATAATCAAGATGAGAAGGTTTCATACCCATGAGACTGATATAGGTTTTGACTTGATCCCGTATCTCATCCCGGACCACGATCAATTCTGCGGTAGTGAAGAGATGATTGACCTCTCTTTTCATTTCCCGGTTGAATAACTCGCGAGCAAGTTGACCTTTGGGACCGATCATCTCCTGTTTTTGGTGCTGATGATTTTCCACATACTCCGTTACAAAATCGATATGGATTCCAACCGGTAATCCAATTTCTTTTGCCTGTTGCAATCCGGATTCGGCATGGGGGCTGCGAATCAGGATCGATGTATCAGTCACTATTCCATTTTTAAAAGCATCCAGAATACCTTGATTGATCTCAGGTGAGAAGCCAAAATCGTCGGCATTGATGATCAGATATCTCATAGGTTTAATGGAGTCGCATCCACTTTATGAAACGCTTCCGCATATTCGATACCATGCATGATCCCGGTAGTATGGGCTGTCGCCATGATCTCCTGAATGAAGTTCTCTCTGTCTGCCTCTGTTCGGATAAAATCATTTTGACTGCAATGAGCCAGTCGGGCACGAATCTTTGTCTCCAGGACTGATTGAATATCCACCCAATAATTTGGCTCTTCAGGGGCAAACAAATACATTTCTTCCGGATGCCAGGGTGGGATGCCTTCCATAGTTAATTCTGGGTAGATCCATGGTAAGTCAGCTAACATGCGCGCTTCTGTCGCAAAATAACCCACCGTTCTATGATCTGGGTGGAATTCATAATGTTTCCAAGGATCGAATGTGAGAATGACATTTGGGCGTAGCTGTCGAAAGAGGCGAATCAAATGATCCCGTAATTCCGGTTTCCTGGCCAGTTCACCATCCGCATAATTCAGCCAGATCACTTCCTGGACGCCTAATATAGAACGCGCATCTTCCTGCTCTTTACGGCGGAGACCGATCAGGGAGGTTGGGCTCAGTTCTCTTTGGTGACTTCCTCGATCACCACTGGTGCAGACAATGAGCCGCACAGTATTTCCATTTTCCACCAATTGGGCGATGGTTCCGCCACAATAGGATTCAGCATCGTCCGGGTGAGCCACAATAACTAACACTTCTGTGTTCGTCAGCATCGGTCAGCCTTTGATCCCTGTAAATGAAATACCCTCGATAAAGGTTTTTTGTGCCAGGAAGAAGATGATGACCATTGGCAGTAACGCTACCATCGAGGCTGCCATCAAGTATCCCCAGTGAACGGAATACATACTTCGATAGAAGCTTAATCCCAATGCTATTGTATAGTTGGTTTGCTTATGCAAGAACACCAGAGGGTATAGAAAATCATTCCAGACACCCTGGAAGTTGAATATCGCAACTGCGGCCAATGCCGGTTTGGCATTCGGAAGGATGATCCGCCAAAGAATTTGCAATCGGTTTGCACCGTCAATGAGTGCGGCGTCTTCTAACTCCCGTGGGATTCCCATGAAGAACTGGCGAAGGAGGAAGATATAGAACGGGCTGCCAAAAAACGCGGGAACGATCATGGGCAGGAAGGTATCCACCCAACCTAATTTATCGAAAATGATATAGATCGGAATAATACGAACAGGTTCCACCAGCATCATGGTGGAAAGCATGAGGATGAAAAGGAAATTTTTACCTGGTGCTCTAAGCCTGGCAAATCCATAAGCGATGATCGTGCAGGATAATAAATTTCCGGTGATCGCACCCACGGCAATGATCAACGTATTGAGTGTGTATCGTCCGAATGGTACATACGTCAATGCTTCCGGATAGTTTTGCCATTGAAAAGGATTGGGAATCCAGCGCGGTGGGATTTCCATTATCTGTGAATCGGTTTTAAATGAGGAGGTTAAAGCAAAGAGGATTGGAAGTAGGAACAACAGCGAGCCAATAATAAGCATCGCATAAACGACCACATTCCAGAATTTCTTCTGTGAATTCTTCGATAGAAATCCATGCGGATTCGGTTTCATGTTTGCCTCAGTCATCCGCGCCACGGTAGAAAACCCATTTTCCACTCGTGGCAAATATAAGCAGGGTACATACCAGTACGATCAGGAATAAGATCCATGCCAGCGCTGACGCATAGCCCATTTCCAGATGATCAAACGCTTTTTTGTATAAATATAGGACATAGAATAAGGTTGAATCAAGCGGTCCTCCATTGGTTGCGACGTAGACATTGGTGAACGATTGAAAAGTCATGATCAACCCAAAGATGAGGTTGAATAAGATGGAAGGTGTCAACATGGGGAGAGTGATCTTCCAGAAGCGGTTCCAGGCGTTTGCCCCATCGATCGACGCAGCTTCCTGCAACTCACAGGGAACATCCTGTAATCCAGCAAGGAAGATAACCATGCTTCTCCCCACCTGAAAGATGGACATCATCACCAACGCCCAAAGGGCGAAGTGCGGATCAAGCAACCAACGCGGTCCTTTGACTCCAATATAGGAAAGCAGGGTATTAATCAATCCCACCTGGGGATTGAAGACCCACATCCACATCACCACATAGGCGACGCCGGTCAACACGGACGGGAGATAAAAGATCGTTCTGAAGAAACCGATTCCTCGCAGAGGACGGTTCAATAATAGGGCAATCAGCAGACCTAGGATAAGGTCGAGTGGAACATAAGCCAGAGTATAAGTAAGGGTAACCTTCAATGATTGCAGAAACAACTTGTCGCGGGTGAACACCCGGACATAATTATCGAACCCAATCCATTGAGGTGGAGTGATCAAGTCCCATTCTGTCATACTGAAATAAAACGAGGCGATGATCGGACCGAGATAGAATGCGAGGAAACCGATGATCCAGGGTAAAACACAAAGATAAAAAGCGCGGGCTTCTTTACGTTGCAGGTTCCAGAACGGTTTACGTGGACTAAGACTATTTTGCATGGGTTCCTGCGGAAAGTAGAGGGGAAAGAAATGGGAAGCGGAAAGGGATTCCGCTTCCCTTGGAGAGGAGGACGATTACTTGCTCTTCTCGTCCAGCGCAGCTTGCGCTTCTTCTGCAGCCGTCTTCATGACCGCTGCCACATCCGCGGCTGGATCGGTCAAAACTGTTTGTAATGCCTTATTCAACGCGGGATCGGCGGTGGAGCCCCAGTAATCCGTGAACATGTACGCCCGTGGTTTCAGGTTATTCAATCCCTTGATCCAGACTGATTCGATCGGGTCGGTAAACATGCCGACTTCTTCAGCCGCGGCTTTCACGGGGGGAATCCCATGCTGCGCCCAAACTTTGGAACCTTCCGGACCAGCATAGAAACTGAGGAAGCGCCAAACGGCTTCAGGATGCTCGGTTCCTGCAAAGATACCGAATCCACCCCAGAAGAGAACATTGGCGTTGACCTTTCCAGCAGGAACTGTCACCAAGCCCAGGTCGATCTTATCATTCTTCTTGAGTCCAGCCTGTGGCCAGCGTCCGAACAGGCGCATGGCCGCGGTGCCATTCTCGAATTCAGGATTGCCGCCAGCCCATTGATTGAAATCAGCAGGCGGGGGAGCGACTTTGTATTTGTTGTAAAGATCAGAATAGAATTGAACCGCAGCGACTGTTTCCGGTGAGTCCATGTAACCCACAAAACTCTTGCCATCTTTGCTGATCAGACTGCCACCCGCGGCTGCGACCCAGTACTCAAAGCCGGTTGTCCAGTTGGCGGTCAGTTGAACGCCATAGATTTCAGGAGTACCGTCTTTATTCTCATCGATGGTCAGTTTCTGAGCGGTTTGGAGGAATTCATCCCACGTCCAACCATCCTGTGGGTAAGCGACCCCGTACTGATCGAAGATCTTTTTATTATAATAAACCGCCAGCGTGGAGAAATCCTTGGTCAGCAGATAGGTTTTACCCTGATATGTGCCCGGATCGGTCATCCCAGGTAGGAAGACGCTCATATCCAGCGGATATTTCCCGGTGATGAAGTCATCCAGTGGCAGGAAAGCGCCTTTGGATACAAACATGGGTACCGCGTCATCGCCGATCTGCATAATATCTGGTGCATCACCAGAGGCAATTTGGGTCAGTAAGCGGGTATAGTAATCGTTGCCCGCTACCGCTTCCAATTGAACAATAATATCGGGATTCGCCTTTTCAAACGCGGCTATGATCTCCTGGTGCGGGTTCAACCCCTCACCACTATCGCCAGTTCCAATGCGGATGACGATTTTACCGCCTTCCTGGGTAGGTGCAGGTGTTGCCGTTACAACCACATCCTGGGGAACCAGTTGAGTAACCACCTGCGGCTCAACAGGAGCAGCAGGGGTGGGTGTCGCACAACCTGAGATCATACTAGCCAATAGTATGAGAATTACAGGTATACTCCAATTTCGTCGAATGCTATTCATAACTCCTTCTCCTTAGCTGTGATTTGGTTCTGAATAAATCAAACATACGAAACAACTGGATGTGCGTTACAGGGTGTTCACCTCCTTATAACCATTTTTATTTTATCGTACAACCTCTACTAGTGATTAAAACAAGTTTTCTGTGTTTCACTCCTGACGATAACCGACCAGTCTGGCAGAATTCGTCAAAACAGGAACGGATGATCCTTCATGAATTAATGCCCCGATGACTGGTCCGATAATACCGAAGGAACCTAAAAATACTGCGATCATGTTGACTACCATGGAGAATATGACATTCATCCGAATAACCTTTAATGCCTGTCGGGACAGTCCGATCAACTGTGGAAGTCGTTCGATCTCATCAGACATCAACCCAATTTCCGCGGTCTCCAAAGCGACATCCGTACCGCTTAAACCCATCGCGACACCCACGTCAGCAGCCGCTAATGCAGGAGCGTCATTGACACCATCACCAGCGAAGAGTACCTTCTGCCCACTCGCCTGCAAATCCCGAATGATCCGGAGTTTATCCTGAGGCAAAACCTGCGCAAAATACTGATCTACACCTAATTCGGTGGCTATCTTTTCCGCTGAGAATGGATTATCGCCGGTGATCATGATCACTTTCTTGATACCCAGGCGTTTGAGATCAGCAATTGCTTTTTTCGCCTCCGGGCGCGGAGTATCCTGTAAGGCAATTAACCCTTCAATATTGCCGTCAATGCCAACGGGAATAACTGTATGTCCGGCTCGTTCCAATGATTCCACCCGGGCATCGAGAGTTTGATTCCAGGTAAAACCGTGTTCCACCATCATTCCACGGGTGCCCAGAGAAACCTGTCTATCATCCACTTTCGCCTTAACTCCAAAGCCGGGTAACACCAGATAATTGATGGGATCGGATAATGTATCCCCTTGAGTTGCATTTGCTTCCATGATCGCTTTTCCGATCGGATGCTCACTAAATCGTTCGGCTGAGGCAGCCAGATGAAGAATTTCTTTTGAGGAAACGCCATTCAGGCTGATGATCTCCTGGACGGCGGGTTTTCCGATGGTCAAGGTTCCAGTTTTGTCCAAAGCCACTACATCCACCTTACCGGCAAGCTCGATGGATGCACCAGATTTTACCAGGATGCCCCGCTTGGCTGCGTTACCGATGGAAGCAACCACCGCGGTCGGTGTTGCCAATACCAGCGCGCAAGGACAGACCACCACCAACACGGTGATGGAACGAATGATGTCATTGGTCAGAAGGTAAACCAGGATCGCAATCGCAAATGTGACCGGAACCAAAATTCTCGCGTACTGATTCGCAATCCGCTGGACCGGTGCCTGGGTCGCCTGGGCGTCTTTTACCAGGCGAACGATCTGACCGAGGGTGGTGTTTTCACCCAGTTTGGTCGTCCTGACTTCCAGGATGCCCATGTCATTCATCGTCCCGGCGAATACTTCATCGCCTTTCGCCTTGTCCACCGGTACAGATTCACCCGTGATGGCTGATTGGTTGACACAACCATTCCCATTTTCCACAATCCCATCCACACCTACCCGCTCGCCGGCATGCACAAGGATCATATCCCCGATCTTTAATTGTTCGATGGCTGTGACGAATTCTTTTCCGTCTCGCCTGACCGTAACTGTGGAGGGAATCAATGTTGCCAGATCTTTAAGCGCATTATCAGCTCTAGCGATGGTGAAGTTTTCTAGCCATTCGCCGACCGACATCATAAATACCACCAAGGCGGCAGCGCTGTATTCGCCGACAATAATGGCAGCAATCATAGCGACTGATGCCATTACGCCAGCGGTGATATCATGCTTGACGAATACTTGTTTTGCTGCGAAGATGAATAATGGGATCCCACCAACCAATGCAGATGCCAGGTAAAGCCACCGACCGACTTGAGGCTGTCTTATTAATGTAGAGACTACGAACCCTGCAATTAACAATAATAAATTCGTACCTGTCATTAATGTTTCGTAAGATAGCAGGAATTCGCGATACCGATTAAAGAAAGACTTTTTCTGTACCCGGCAGTCGGGACAATTTTCCAATATGCTTGATTCAATTTCCATGAGATGCTCCAGGGGTTTCGTTGTATCCCCCATGGGGGGATAGGGGATACATTTATTATAGTCCATCGCAGAAAAAATACAAGTGAATCCTGGTCAAAAAAATGGATGGATCCGAAGAGATCCATCCATTTCAATGAATTATTTTTGCTTGCCTTCAATGTTAACTTATTCGTCTTCCACTTTTCGTAAATGTGGGAATAAGATCACTTCTCGTATTGATCGATACCCCGTCAAAAGCATCACCAACCGGTCAATGCCCATCCCAAATCCGCCCATCGGTGGCATACCATAGGACATCGCGCGAAGATAATCTTCATCAAGCGGATTCTTTTCTTCATCGTCATCGGCATAGGCGCGACCCATTTCAAGGAATCGAGCCTCCTGATCCAATGGATCATTCAGTTCAGTGAAGGCATTACAGAGTTCCATCCCACCTACGAATCCTTCAAATCGTTCTACGATCTGGGGGTCACCAGGCTTGGATTTCGCCAGTGGCGAGATGTCCCGCGGGTAATTGTAAATAAAGGTGGGCTGGATGCAGAATGGTTCCAGGTAATCCCCGATCATCCCATCGATCAGTTTTCCCCGTGTGGAATTTGGATTGAATTTCAATCCTTTATCGGTCATTGCCTTTCTCAAGCTGGAGTCCTCACGATACAGGTCAATATCGATCCCGGTCGCTTCCAAAATCCCCTGGCGAAGTTCCAATCGCTTCCAGGGTGGAGTAAGATTGATTTCTTTGCCATCAAAAACTACCGTGGTTTTCCCCAACGCTTTCTCAGCGGCGAAAGCTACCATCTGTTCGGTCATATCCATAATTTGCAGATAATCTGAATATGCCTGATAGAATTCGAGCTGGGTGAACTCAGGGTTATGTTTATAAGAAACACCCTCATTTCGAAAGTCACGACCAATTTCATATACCCGATCTATCCCACCGACAACGATCCGTTTCAAATACAACTCAAAAGATATCCGCAGGTAGAGATCCTGCTTGAGTTGATTATGATGTGTTGTAAATGGTCTGGCGGCTGCCCCGCCATATAAGGGTTGCAGGATGGGAGTCTCCACTTCAAGGAAATCGCGCTCGTCCAAAAATCTCCGTAGAGCTGCGACAGTCTTTGCTCGGACTCGGAAGATTTCCCTTACTTCAGGATTGACAGCCAGGTCAGCATATCGCTGACGAAAACGGACTTCAGGATCGGACAAGGTGGCATGGCGGACGATCTGTCCATCCACCACTTCGTCTTTTGCGGCAGGAAGGGTTAATAGCGATTTCGCCAGGATCGAATAATCACTCACCTGGACGGTGATCTCACCTGTTCTGGTGCGGAACATTTTACCGGTTGCCTGAATATAATCGCCAAGATCCAATTCACGGACAAAGAAATCCATCTTTTCTTCGCCAATCTCGTTTACTCGCAGGAATAACTGCAGGCGACCGGCGCCATCTTCGATATGAGCAAAGATCAGCTTGCCCATTGGACGGGTGGAACGTAACCGTCCAGCAACCTTAACGATGACTTCAGTCGGATTCTGACCTTCCTTTTCAGCCTCGGTCAAGGCCTGGATTGCCTGTGCGGTGTTATGAGTCACATCTGAACGGGTCGGATAGGGCTCAATCCCGCTTTCCCGCAGGCGATTCACTTTTTCCAGCCGGGTTTTCTCCAGCTCAGTCATTTCAGAATCCATAGTGTCCTCATGCTATTGGTTGAATTGAACCTTCATTATAAATGATTTTTTATTGGGTTTTTATTCATATTCCATGCAGCATTTGTTTCCAATCCATCCGCTTGCTCAATCTAATTTGAATCTCCTGAAATCTCAAGGATCAACTTTCAGTTACCTCGATAGCACATCATCACGCTATAATGATGCCATCTGGAGAAACAGAAATGACAAATCCAATCAAGTCTCCATACGGTACCTGGACTTCCTCACTCACTCCACGCTGGATGAGCAGCGGCACCAACCTGGTGGACCCGCAATGGTCCGGGGACACCCTGGTATGGCTCGAACAGCTCAATGACCGCTCTGCCATTGTCACCTGGGGTGCAAACCGCGGTATGCGCGATCTTACATACGAACAACCCATCCGTGGGGGTTTGTTCTACGGGGGTGGCGAGTTTGGCTGCTCAAAAGACTGGGTCGTATTTATCGAAAAGAGCGGGTCAATATATATGCAATCAATTGCCGGTGGAATTCCGGTTCATTTAGTCTCGCAAAATGGAAAATCAGCTTCGCCGGTGCTATCGCCCGACCAAAGTCAGATGCTGATCATCAACACAGTTGATGATCAGGACAGCCTGCGATTGATCAGTCTCGATCAACCCCAGGCAGATTCTGTCATCCTTGCTAATCAAGCCGATTTCTACATGCAACCGGTCTGGCATCCGGGAGGCAGAAGGCTCGCCTGGATCGAATGGGATCATCCCCAGATGCCCTGGCAGGGCAGCCGTTTGATGGTTGCAGACTTCTCCAGTCAACCCGTCAAGTTGGAGAATATGAATCAGATTGCTGGAGATTCAGCTACGGCTGTCTTCCAGCCGATGTTTTCACCTGACGGGCAATGGTTGAGTTATATTCAGAACCGGGAAAACTGGGATGAGCTTGTTCTGATCCACCTGGAAACGGGAGAAAAGCGAACCATTCTCAACAACATGAATCTGATGGTGTCTGCCTGGTTACAGGGGATGCGAACTTACAGTTGGATGCCGGATTCAACAGGATTAGTAGTGTCAACGCTCGAGAAGGGGTTCAGTCATCTAATTCGGGTCACTTTAGATTCAATGCATGAAGAGATCGATCTCCAACCTTACACCTATCTCGCCCAACCCTCAGTCTCAGCCGTGGATGGTAAAATTGCCGCACTGGTCTCGTCCCCTAACGCCCCGACCAGACTAGCCGTCATAAACGGATCCGAAATTCAGGTGATCAAAACCAGCATGCCTGATACCGTGAATAGCGGTGAATTACCTGCTGCTCAACCTGTGGAATGGGATACGCCGTCCGGAAAAGTGTTCGGGATCTATTATCCTCCCTCCAATCATCGCTATTCAACAGAAGGGCTTCCCCCTGCGATCGTGCATATCCACAGTGGACCAACGTTACAGGTGCACGCCAACTTTTCAGCGGATACCGCCTTCTTTACCAGCAAAGGATTTGCCTTTCTTTCGGTAAATTATCGTGGCAGCACCGGCTACGGACGTGCCTACCGGGATGCCTTGAATGGACGTTGGGGTGAAGTGGATGTCGATGACGCTCTCTCTGCGGTTCAATTCCTGAGTGAGCAAAAACTCGCCGATCCATCCCAAATAATATTAAAAGGCAGCAGCGCTGGTGGTTATACCGTATTGAATTGCCTCATCCATCATCCGGGCATGTTTAAAGCGGCCATCTGTGCCTACGGGGTCAGTAATCTTTTCACCGTAGTGGAAGAAACCATCAAATTTGAATCACATTATTACGATTCTCTGATCGGTACGTTGCCTGAAAATGAGGGCAAATTTATTGATTGGTCTCCAATCTTTCATGCAGAGAAAATCCGCGATCCACTTCTGCTTTTCCATGGATCGGATGACCCGGTGGTACCTGTCGCCCAGACCGAAGAGATCGTAAAGAAATTATGTGAACAGAATACTCCTTTTGAATATCATCGGTTTGAAGGAGAGGGTCATGGCTGGCGAAAAACGGAAACCCTTGAATCCTATTATCAAAAGATTGAAGATTTCCTGAAGAAATATGTGCTTTCCAAATAAGGTGGATCCGAAATGACATTCTTGAACCGGTTTTCCCGGGTTTCCCGAGCCGCGTTACTCCTTCTAGTCTTCTACGCAGCAGACAAGGTCCTTGCCATTCTCCGGCAGGTGTTGACAGCCAGGGTGTTTGGGCTATCTCCGGAGCTGGACGCTTTTAACGCAGCCAATAACCTTCCCGACCTGCTATTCGCCCTCATCTCGGGAGGGGCGTTGGCTATCGCCTTCATTCCGGTCTTGAGTGAAGTGATCACAAAACAAAACAGCACTGAAGCCTGGAAGCTATTCTCGCGGATAGCCAACCTAGCTTTTCTGGTGACCGCAATCATTGGAATAGTGGTAGCCATCTTCGCTGATCAACTGGTGAGCTGGCGGTTGGGCATCGCACCGGGATTCCACACCGAGCAACAGCGCCTGGTTGCCGAACTGATGCGGCTGAACCTGATCGCCACCTTGCTCTTCTCCGTCAGCGGGTTGGTGATGGCAGGCTTGCAGGCGAACCAGCATTTTCTATTCCCCGCCATTGCGCCGCTATTGTACAATCTCGGTCAGATCTTTGGCGCCTCCATCCTGGCGCCCACATCGCCCATCCAGATCGGTCCCATCCAACTCCCCGCTATCGGATTGGGAATTCACGGGTTGGTTTATGGTGTAATCATTGGAGCCATCCTTCATCTATTAATTCAGATCCCCGGGCTGGTGCGCTATAAATTCGTATGGGTTAGGGAGTTGGGGTTGAAAACAGAGGATGTCCGGAAGGTGTTGCGCCTGCTCGGACCGAGGTTGTTGACCATGCTCTTCATTCAGTTGATCTTCATCGCCCGGGATAATATCGCTTCTGGTTTGGGAACGGGGGCGGTATCGGCGCTCACCTATGGTTGGATGTTGATGCAGGTACCTGAGACCCTGATTGGAACTGCGTTAGGCACAGCCTTATTACCAACGCTCTCCGAACACGCCACCCGTCAGGATTGGGATGCATTTTGGCTTGCCATCCAGCGCTCCACTCGATACCTGATAGCGCTGAATATCCCCGTCGCATTCATTCTGGCGCTGGGATTGGGACCGCTTGTGAAACTGGCATTCGGCTTTGATGTGGATGGTACACAGCAAGTTATGCTTGCGACAACTGGTTACCTGGCGGGTTTACTTTCTCATTCGTTGATCGAAGTTGGCGCTAGGGCATTCTATTCACGTCAGAATGCCAAAATCCCGTTATTGGCTTCGGTTGTAACCGGTGTGGCTTTTGTCATTTTTGGGATTTGGTTTTCGAAGTTGTTTGGAGCTGCTGGTATTGCCTGGGCGACATCCATCGCCTTCACCGTGGAAATGCTGCTCTTGTTTTACCTTCTCGCCAGGACTGTCAAGCGGAAAATCGAATTGGGAAATCCTTTGTTAAGGGTTGCTCTGGCATCGATCCTTGCCAGTGTGATCACCTGGATGCTCCCACAAGTTTTACCATTCTCTTCCTGGGTATCCAGCATCCTGGCGATGAGCACCGCTTTTGGAATCGCATTGGTGATCGTTTTCCGGGATGTCAAAACCATCGTCCAAATCTAGCTTGGATATCAGGTATACCTTCAAAATCTAAATGAACTTTACTTGTGAATCTCAGCGCTCTCTGCGTTCTCAGCGATAAAAAGCTTTTATACCAAACTAGCGATCTCGGTCCAATTTCTCCGGGATGGACACATCAAATTCTTTCAACCAGGTTATGTCTAACATCCAGGTTACCTGACTGCGTGCTTCGAATATGTCGAATGCTTTGAGCAGGTAATCATCCACTTTTCTGCGAGACCAACGATTGATCCGCATTAGATGGCGGATGGCCGCTTCTTCCCAACCCATCTCACGAGCCAGCGCCATATGCTTTGCCCGATGGCATTCCCTGCATAAGGCAGTCAATCCACGTAAGTATTGAATATGATCACCCTCATCATATTCCCAAATTTCATGGCATTCGAGAGGCCGCCCATAGTTATCGGAGCTGCATATGTCGCAACGAAAACCTGCTTTTTGGATGCTCCACTGGCGGAGTTTCTCCCAATCCTTTTTACTCAGATTGGAACGGAGATTGGAATAAAAGCAGGTGCGAGGCACCATTTCCACAACAAGGGGCGGTGGATTCATCCGATGGTTTGCTTTCCAGTATGGTGGAACGATTTTTTACCCATCAATCACGAATATCCCAGGGAGCGGTTTTGGTACCGTTAGTTTTATGAAGAGATTCCAAGATCTCAGACCGATGCTGCGGTATCAGATCCGCGACCGCGCTAAGCAGTCCAAAACAACCACTGATCATCATATCGCCGAAGGGAGCGGGGAAATAAATCCGGAAGCGGGAAGACTGCATGAAACTTCGCCGTGGACCAGTAACCGCCAGATCGAAATCCTCGGATTCTTTTTTCATTGGCACCGGATTATAGATCAGAGAGCCGTGTCCCTGATCCGCAAAGACAGATTCCCGATCAAGGGATCCATCCATCAACTTTTGAAGGTAATCATCGAGTTTCACCGGGGTAAGGATTCCGGTGTGGTGTTCAAACACTCCATCAATTTTTCCCTCCTTCAAACGAAAAGCTAACGTATGGAAATTCCCCACATTTGCAATTAATACATCCGAAAGGCTGCCCACTTTCCGGTCCAGTAGTGCGCCGGCGATAGCCGCGGGCGCGGTATCCATTACGATCAACTCGCCGGGAGTATTACGGGCGGATACTTCTACAGCCAGCAGACGGGTCATACTGGATGGGATCTGGTCACGGAGGTATGCAAAGGTACTCAGAGAATTCTTGAAACGAATCCGCTCATCGAGATAATCAAACCGAAATTTCCGGTCTGAAATATCCGGTGGAGCTGCCCCATGATCAAATACAGCAAGCGCAACTGCGTCCAGGTTCTCCAGTGAAACACCAAACCGGGAGAAGGTATCACAGATGGAGGCATAATCAAAATCACCCATTTCGATCCGCAATACATCACTGTGGAGGGAATGGATCTCATCGGCAGAAACCAGGATGATCCCCATTTCTCGGACTTGATCAAGGTCGTCATTGATCGTCCTGGCTGCATCCGGTGTGGCAAAAACCTGAGCCCCCGCCTTTAATACTGCATCCACCCCCCAACTGGACGGACCGCCACCCATCATCAAACCATGCAGGACAATCGATTGCCGTCTTTCGGCAGCCTGCTTGAGCTTGCGATGGATTATCATCGTTGGCGAAGGGAGGATCAGTTTATACCCGTTCTCCACATCCAAACGTGAGTCATAAAGGAAGATATCCTGGGTTCCGGTGCCTATGTCATTGCAGAGGATTCTCATAATGCTTTTTGAATAATCTATGAATCAAATCCGGTTCAGACCAAATGCCTGCTCTACCGGGAGGATGGCCATGATACCATTATTTGGCGAATTCAGGTCTCCCAGAATGGATTGAGTAGCGTGGATGACTCGGTCAACAAGTTCTTTCCCTTGAACAACGCTAAATAATGTCCGGTTCAATACCTCATCTTCGGCAAACAAATTGCCAATTAGAGGCATAAGGGGCATATCTTCCCGCAATGCACGCTCTTTGTCCATGCTTGCCATACCAAGGCTTGGCAATATCGTTACGCCTGTCACCCCTGCATCGCGCCAACTTACAAGCACTTCTTCAAATTTTTCCACGTCATGAACAACCAGGATCATGAAGTAATACATAGGACCTCCCATCAGGTCTTTTCAGGGGAAGCTACCTCAAGGTTGTTATGCTTCCTTGGAAATAGCGATCGTAATAACGGCGGGGTGACAATAGTGGTGATGACCACCATTCCAACCACCGCAGAAAACTCATTCGGATCAACGAGATTGGCCGACATTCCCACCGAGGCGACAATCAATCCTACCTCACCCCTGGAGATCATACCTGCGCCAAGCCGGATCAATTCGAGATTGTTAAAACCGGCTAGTTTAGCTCCCAAACCGGCACCGATCAGCTTACCGAGAATCCCAATGACACTGATCGCGAGCATCAACCACAATGCATCAATTTGCAGGTCGCGTAGATTGAGTGAAAGACCGATACTAATAAAGAAGATAGGAATAAAGAAACCATAACCCAATGCCAAAAGTCCGGACTCAAGTCTCTGTTTTTCCGGGTTGCGTGAGAACATCAACCCGGCGATAAATGTACCTGTAATGGCTGCCATCCCGCCTATAAGTTCCGCACCGATTCCGTAGATGAGCATCACAACCAGAGCGAGTGTTAGGACACCTTGTGAAATCGGTAGTTTGTCTACCGCATGAGCTACTCTGGGCAAAACCCAGATCCCCAGACCAACTGATAAAGCCATGAATAGGATAATTTTTACAAATATCCAGATGATCGCAGCGGGTGTTCCACTACCTGAAATTAGTGCCAGGAAGATGGAAAGAAGGACGATTACAAGAACATCATCGAAGACCGCCGCTCCTAGAAGTCCCAATCCCACCCTGCTTCGAAGCATTTTCAGTTCCATCAGAGTTTGAACTGAGATCGAGACTGATGTAGCTCCCATCGTCAGTCCAAGGAAAAGGGCAGCGGGTTGATCCATGTGAAATAAAGTGCCTATGCCCCAACCAAGGAGAATTGGAAATACTACACCAAACGATCCAGCAAGAGCGCTGACCTTTATCTGGCTTCGGAGTTCGTTAATGTGAAGCTCCATCCCAGCCAGGAACATCAACATTAACACACCAAATTCACCTAACTGCATCACGATTTCAGGGAGATGTGAATCAGTAATAAAGGAAAGATGAGTAATATCCAGCAGAGATGGACCTAAAATCAATCCAACGATCAATTCGCCCAGAACTGATGGTTGACCAATTTTTTTAGCCAGATATCCCGCCAATTTTGCCGAAATCAGGATGGCGACAAGCACCACTGCCAGTTGTAGAAATGACGACATAATTCCTTCCAAGCGGTTGGTTTCAGTTAGTGTACCATAACTATAGTTACTACTGGTGTGAAATCGGCAGGTTTTCTGATACCTGACATTTCACCCATCCGCTTGCTATTAATAATGAAAGAAGTGGTTTATAAGTGGATCAGGGAAGTGGGATGAACAAGCCACCCTATGTTTTATTTACGGGTTGCATACTTTTCATGTTGCTCTCAAGCCGGTTATCCTAACCCGAATTGAAACCATCTCGCTCTCCAATTACTCTTGCAGACACGGACATTCCTGCAATACCTTGGGAACTCGCCCAACCTGCACCTCCACACCAGCAACACTCACGCCGGTGCCTGCATAGATCGTTCTCTCGCTAGATAGACCTTATGTGTTGTTAATGGTATTTGGCTAAGCAATCCGGATGGAAGTGCATTAACGCAATTATCGGAAATCGATCCCGGTCTGATAGACCTCCGCAATGCCATATCGCTAGATGGTAAAAGATTTGCAGTCGTATCCCAAGCGGAGACTGGTCTGGATCTGGTCGAGTCCCCACTTCCGGCAGGTGATCATAGAATAATCGTACATCTCCTCGACGTAATCCAGGATGAATTGGCGACCAACCCTACCGGAAGTAAAGCGTTTGCCTACTATGCAATCAAACAAAATGACAGTGTTGCCTGGCAGCCGGGTGAGGAGAGATATTTGGCTTTCATCGGAAACATATCTGGTCCGACAGCTGATCTCTATGGATATGACACTCAACCTGGAGGGATAATTGAATTGTCAGACGGGGCATCCCAGGCGATCAATCCGACCTGGTCGCCGGATGGGCAATACTTACTTCATTTCGGAGTTAGTTGGATTCCACCTTTCGGTGGTGCCATCGTTGGGTATAACCGGTTGGACGACGTTTGGTCGGTGCGAATGGCTGATGAAAAGGTGATCAAATTGCCAAGCCCGAATAGTGTGACAACCAATTTCGTCGGCTGGCAGGATGATACGCACTAACTCACTTACGATTCTGATGACACTGTTTTTCCAAACGCCTGCGCGTAGTAGATGTCCAGATCACGTGTAGATAAGCACACACAGCAATCGTGGCAATCCAGTTTCCAGTAAAATAAGATCGGAAAGGTCAGTTATCTGATTGGATTTTCCCAGCCCGGTTGGACCTTTCGTGCAAATATTTCTTCAAATACGTCCCGGTATAGCTTTTTGGATTCTGACAAATTTCTTCAGGTGTGCCGGTGGCAATGACCTCACCGCCCTGATTGCCACCTTCCGGACCGAGATCGATGATGTAATCGGCTACCTTGATGATGTCGAGATTGTGCTCGATGATCAATACGCTGTTTCCGGCATCAACCAAACGCTGCAACACTTCTATCAGTTTGTGCACATCCGCCGCATGCAGCCCTACCGAGGGTTCATCCAATACATAAAAAGTTCGACCAGTTGCCCGGCGGGATAGTTCTTTTGCCAGTTTGACCCGCTGTGCTTCTCCTCCTGAAAGGGTAGTAGCGGGTTGTCCGATCTTAATATAGCCCAATCCTACTTCCTGAAGAAGTTTCAGCTTGTTATAGATCGGCGGGATGGCGGAGAAAAGTTCCAACCCGGAATCGACCGTAGTATCCAAAATATCCGCTATCGATAATCCTTTGAAGTGCACTTGCAGTGTCTCGCGGTTGAAGCGAGCGCCGTGACAGACATCGCACGGAACATACACGTCCGGTAGAAATTGCATCTCGATCCGCAATTGGCCCTGTCCCTGGCAGGCTTCACAACGACCGCCATGAACGTTGAAAGAGAAGCGTCCCATTTTATACCCGCGCATCTTGCTTTCGGGCATCTCCGTAAACAGTGAGCGGATCTCATCAAACATGCCGGAATAAGTGCCCGGATTCGATCTGGGCGTCCGTCCGATGGGAGATTGGTCAATATTGATGATCTTGTCGAGCAGTTCCACACCCTCGACCTTATCATGGTCGCCTGCCTGGGTATGAGCACCATTCAATTCACGCGCCAGGGTGGCATACAAAACATCCACCATCAGGGTAGATTTACCCGAGCCGGATACACCAGTGATACAGACCAATTTTCCGAGAGGTATTTCCACATCGATATTCTTCAGATTGTTCGCTCTTGCTCCCCGGATGGTCAGATGTTTCCCGTTTCCGGTCCGGCGCTTCTCTGGTATGGGAACCTGCAGTCTGCCGGATAGGTATGCCCCGGTGAGTGATTCAGGGTGTGCGAGAATGGTATCGATCGTGCCTTCCGCCACCACCCACCCTCCGTTGACTCCGGCGGCTGGACCAAGGTCTATGATCCAGTCCGCAGAACGAATGGTATCGTCGTCATGCTCAACAACCAGGACAGTATTACCCAGGTCTCTCAATCCTCTCAGAGTATCGAGCAGACGCCGATTGTCGCGCGGATGAAGCCCAATGGATGGTTCGTCCAAAACGTAAAGAACTCCCATCAACCGGGAACCGATCTGGGTAGCCAGTCGGATGCGCTGCGCCTCCCCGCCGGAGAGGGATCCAGCCGAACGGCGAAGTGTCAGATAGTTCAAACCGACATTGACCAGGAAACCCAATCGGGCTTCGATTTCTTTCAAAATCCGTTCAGAAATGATCCGCTGCCGGTTTGAAAGTACTGAATCCTCTTTCATCAGATCGTGGATCCATTCCAGGGACTGATTGATCGGCCAATCGGTGACCTGCAGAATATTCGCATCGTTGACAGTGACTGCCAACGCTTCGGGTCGGAGTCGCTTCCCGTGGCAAACCGGGCAGGGTTTATTACTCATGTATTCCGAAATCTTGTTGCGAATATATTCTGATTGGGTTTCGCGATAACGGCGCATCAGATTGCCGATAACGCCTTCGAAAGTGGTCCGATAACTGGCTGACCGATCTTCCCGCTGGTAATGAATGTTGATCTCCTGATCGCCTGTCCCATAGAGGATCACTTTGACTTGTTCATCGGTCAGTTCATCGATCGGTTTATTCAAGTCAATATGGAAGTGTTTGGCAACCGCTTCCAGCATCTGCCAGTAATACTTGCCATCTTCACGGGCATTATTCCATTCCATCGCAACGATCGCGCCGTCATTGAGTGATTTCTCACGGTCAGGGATCAGCAGATCGGGGTCAATCTCCTGTCTCGAACCAAGCCCCTGGCACTCCGGGCAGGCTCCGTGAGGAGTATTGAATGAAAAGGTCCGCGGTTCTATCTCCGGGAGGGATACACCGTGCTCAGGGCATGCAAGATGTTCCGAATATGGCAAGTCGTAGGGAGGATCGATCGTCACGTTTTGGATGGTGACATATCCTTCGCCCACTTTGAGGGCAGTTTCGATGGAATCTGTCAGACGTGTCCTGAATGCAATGAGGTCATCTTCAGTTCCTTCGCGTGATATCACCAAACGATCCACCACGGCTTCAATGGTATGGATCTTATAACGATCCATCGTGATCTCTTCATCTAACGAATAGACCGTTCCATCTGCTCGAACGCGGGTGAAACCGGCTTTGCGGATCTCATCGAAGACATTCTGGTAGGTGCCTTTCCGTCCGCGGACAACAGGCGCCAAGACCAATAGTTTGCTGCCCTCTGGGAGCGATTCGACTGCATCCACAATTTCCTGGGCGGATTGTTTGACCACTTCCCGCCCGCAGATCGGGCAATGAGGGATACCAACCCGGGCGAATAAAAGTCGAAGGTAATCATAGATCTCAGTGACAGTTCCAACAGTAGAACGGGGATTGTGAGAAGTGGCTTTCTGATCAATCGAAACCGCCGGCGATAACCCATCGATGTAGTCCACATCAGGCTTGTCCATCTGCCCCAGAAATTGGCGGGCATATGCAGAAAGGGATTCCACATACCGACGCTGACCCTCCGCAAAGATGGTATCGAACGCCAGAGAGGATTTCCCCGAGCCGGACAAACCAGTAATAACGACCAGCTTATCTCGCGGGATCTCAACAGTGATATTTTTAAGGTTATGTTCGCGAGCGCCAACCACTCGAATGGAATTTTGTGTCATAAAGTCACCCAATTACTGAAATGTAATCTTGTATTATAAACCGGTCTTGGCTTGAATTGCGAGGTCGTATATAGAACAATTGTACTATAAACCAACTGATTTGCAAGTATTGGTAAATCGTGGCTGGTATAAGGAGGCAGACCCAAGCCTTTCAGACAGTTCTGGCAAGGTTTCACCGAACGATTCATATGAGCTATGGTATACTTGCACCCGCCTGATATGTAGTACCCTTCATGTCAGAGTATCCAATTCGAAAGGGCTTGATACCATGAAAGTTCTCCTTCTCAAAGATGTCTACAAATTAGGTCGCGCTGGCGACGTAAAAAAAGTAGCGGATGGTTATGGCCGTAACTTTTTATTGCCAAAAAATCTGGCTGTCCTGGCTACCGCCGGTGCATTGAAGCAGGCAGATCACATTCGGGCGCAGGCGACCATTAGTCGAGCAGCGCTCAACCAGGAAATGAGTAGTGTGGCAGAAGTGCTCGCGAAGCTCGTTCTCGTATTCCCGTCCAAAGCCGGAGAAACCGGTAAACTGTATGGTTCCATTACACCTCAGATGATGGCAGACGCAATTAAAGCCAAATCCGGTATCTCTATCGAACGACACCAGATCGATGTGGAGCCTATTCGCACCCTGGGTGAGAAAAAAGCTCACGTCCGCCTGACCGTGGATCTGATGCCCGAAGTCCGGGTGATCGTTCATCGCGAAGGTGAGACGATTGCAGAATCAGTCGAATATGTACCTGAAACTACTTTGGAAGAGACTCCAGCCGTTGATGTTCCTGTTGTTGAGGAAACCGTAGCCGAAGTCCCCGTTGATGATACTCCTGCTGAAGAAGCCTAACCTTACCGACTGAATCATCAAAAACCCTTCACCCGGTCTGACAGGCGAAATCCAGGTCAGACCGGGTGCTTTATAAACAGGCATGTTACAATTTTCCCATGAGTGAATCCATCGGACAGATCATCCATCAGGCTCGGACCGCGAAAAAACTTTCGCTTGGTCAAGTGACCCGCGCGATCCATGTCCGCGAAGGATATCTGGATGCCATTGAAAGAGATGCCTTATCCGAGTTGCCCTCTCCGGTTCAAGCCAAAGGTTTCATACGGCTTTACTGGTCATTTCTTGGTCTGGATGAGCAACAACTGCAACTGATCTGGAATCCTCCGAGTGAAGTGATACTTGAAATACCAGAGGAATTACCCCCGACTCCCAAAGTTGAATCCACTTCCATCAGAAAAACCAAAGCACGGATTGGAAAGAACTCCTCAGAAGAGAATTTATCACCTGCTGTACTGATCAATAAGGAATCTCGTCCGATAAGCGCCGCCGATCAATCCTTTCTGCTTTTGGGCAAGAATTTGCGAGATCAACGGGAACGACTTAGTTTGACGGTTGAGAATATCGAAACCTATACGCATATTCCCGCTCATTATCTGAGAGCCATCGAAAGTGGTAACATCGATGACTTACCCTCCCCGGTGCAAGGGAGAGGAATGATCGCGAACTATGCCAGTTTTCTGGATATGGACATTGACGAGATTTTACTGCACTATGCGGATGGACTCCAAACTCGACGTGAGGAAAACCAGCAGGAGCAGGAACAAAATCGATCCAAACGAAAACCGTTCCAGTTCGTCCAGCATGGAGTTCTCCATAGTATTCTTTCCCTGGACGTGATTCTGGTTGGAATAGTTATTATTGCTGCTCTGGTTGCCCTGATTTGGGGGGGAAGTAATATTCTGTCCTATCAAAATAATGCCCAGCGCACAACCACAGCAATACCCATCTCTGACATATTGATTCACACAGATACAGTTACGCCTGAGGCAGAAACCCTTACGATCGAACCGGAGACAGCTACCCCGGCTGCGGAAAATCCGATCATAATTCAATCCACTGGTTCAGCCACTTTTGAAGCCATCACGGGTACTCCCGGCACTCCAGGTGGCTATCCTGTCCAGGTGTTTGTAGTTGCTTTGCAAAGATCCTATTTACAGGTCATAGTCGATGGGAAAACGGAATTCAACGGCAGGATTACCACTGGAAATCCGTACTCATTTAACGGGCAAAATCAGATCGAATTGATCGTTGGAAATGCCGCCGCTGTTCAGATCATCCATAATCAGCGAAATCTCGGTTCCCCCGGTGTGGTGGGAGAAGTCATCCACCTGGTTTTCGGTAAGGATGTGTACGGCACCCCAACCCATACTCCCACAGCAACACCAACCAAGACACTGGTTCCCACGCGAACACCACGTCCAAGTAACACCTATCCTCCCACAAGGACTCCAACGGATACGAAGACTCCGTGGCCAACTTCGACGCCCAAACCAACGAATACCCCAAAGGGTACTCTCCTTCCATAACACACTTACAGGTAGAACCATGAAATCGAACAGTTTTAGTATTGTCTCACTGGGCTGCGCAAAAAATTCGGTTGATTCCCAATCGATGGCCCAGATACTGGAAAACAATGGATATGAATTGGAAGAAAATCCTTCCCGCGCCAGGATTGTGGTAGTAAATACCTGCGGGTTTATCGGAGATGCACGCGAAGAATCCTACCAGGTGCTGGGAGACCTTTCGCGGAAGAAAAAGAAGAATCAACTGCTGGTAGCCGCAGGATGTCTCACTCAACGTTATCGAGAGCAGGTTTCCCGTCAGCTACCAGGAATCGACGGGCTGATCGGCACACGAAGCTGGATGGATATCGTTCAGCTCGTTCAGGCACTGGAGAAACGTACCTCACCTACCCCTTTGTATCATATTCCAGAAGCCCCTCCGTCCGAGGACGGTGCAGACGATGTTCTGCGGATCGCGCACGAGGGTGCGAGTGCCTATGTGAAAATTGCAGATGGGTGTCGACGTCCCTGCGCATTTTGTGCCATACCATTAATTAAGGGGACACAAATCAGCCGGCCGATGGATTCGGTATTGAGAGATGTCCGCTTCCTATCAGATCAAGGAACAAGGGAGATCATTTTGATCGCCCAGGATACGACCGATTACGGCAGTGACCTCGGGATAGCAGACGGATTGAGTAAGCTCCTGGATGCCATCACCCATGAACAATTGGCTTTCCCCTGGCTTCGGGTGATGTATGCCTATCCCGGCTATGTGACGGATCGGTTGATCGACCTTATGGCTACCCGATCGCAGATACTGCATTACCTCGATATTCCTCTTCAACATGGTCACCCGGATACACTTAAAAGGATGAATCGACCCCATAACGTGGATTGGGTCCGAAAAACCATCCAAAAAATGCGTACCGCCATGCCTGATTTGGCGATCCGGACCACTTTTATCGTTGGATATCCAGGCGAAACCGAAACCGAGTTCCAGACCTTGTTGGATTTCATCAAGGAGATGAGGTTTGACCGGGCTGGCGCGTTCACCTATTCTTTCGAAACCGGAACTGCCAGCGAATCTCTCGGTGACCCAATCCCAAAGGAAGTGAAAGAAGAGCGTCTGGAACGACTGATGTTGCTTCAACAGGAGATCTCACTGGAGAAGAATCAATCCTTTGTCGGAAAGAATATGGATGTTCTGATCGAAGGAAGCGGCGATGGGATCAGTCTGGGAAGATCATACCGGGACGCACCGGAAATTGACGGAATGGTGATCATAACGGGAGAACATCCGGATGGCGAGATCGTCAATGTTCGAATCGATGGCGCAATGGTCCATGATCTATCCGGTGTAGTGATCCAAAACTAACGATCGTTCAGAGTGAAAGACATCCCCCCCGATAATTCATCGGGGGAGATGTCTTTGTTTAATATTTATGATAGAAGAAACCCTCTATGGTACCGGATCTGTCGGGGATTCTGTCGGGGGTTCAGTCGGTGCCTCGGTTGGAACAACAGTCTCTTCGGTAGGGACAGGTTCTGTCGGAAGATTCGGATCCACCGTTGGAACTTCGGTTGGTTGCGATGCAACACATTTATTGTTGGCTTTGGTGTAATTGACGATCACCTTCTGGTCTTCCGCCATTGCCAGGGACTGCTGGTAATATGGAACCGCCTGGCACCACTTCTCTTTCTCCAGCAACGTATCCGCATATCGGAAAAGGCTTTCGCGATACCGATCAGAAACGGAGCGGTGAGACGAGTCCATTAGCGATGGGAAATATTGGTTGACCTGACCCAGTGCATCCACCGCCTTTTCCCAATTCCAGCCGAAATATCTGGCGGCGTCGATATACATAACCGCCCATTCTTCTGCATCCCGACTTTCCTTGTCCAGAGGACCGAAACGGCGTGCTAGTGCGAAATCGAAAATTCCACCTTCCAACAAGCCCTTTTGCATAATTTTTTGAATACCCCTGCTGCGAAACATCCGGTAATATAGACCGTCCACTTCGAGCGTTTTGAATGAGGGATTCTGTTTCCGCAATGCATCCAGGGTTATTTGGGCATTGTCCCAATCTTGAGCAGCCATCAGTTGCTTGGCTTGAGCCAACAATGCTTCCACCCCACTGAGATCCAAAGTCGGAGCCGGTGTCAGGGTTGGTAAAATTTCTGGTGTAGCCGTGGCGTTCATAATGATGGTCACTCTCGCCATGTTTTCAAGTACTCCCGGATACATCGGGTCTACTTGGATTACATATTGAAATCGTTGTCTGGCGAATTCGTAGCGCCCTGCATCCAGGTCTGCCAATCCAAGTTGGTATTGCATACTGGCAGCCAGAGTCCGTTGGTTTTGTTCAACAGCTTTACGGATTTCGATACCGGAATAATACCCGGCTAATGCGCCGAGACCGCCAATGATAATGACCACAAGCAATCCACCGACGATCCATTGCCAGAGGGTGGACCTTTTTTTGGGAGGAATCACCGGAGGAGTGGTTTGGATTGTATCCCCGGCAGAGACCGGGGTAGTTGGTTGCGTCTGTTCTATATTCTGTTCGTTCATGCTGGATATTATACCTTAAATGGATTTCATCCCTTCGGGTAGACAATGAGACGGAATAACCTCAAAAGATGTTCCCAAATTGTCGTTTTTCATTATCCGGTGTTTAATAGAATAAGGTTTAATTATCGATAGGAGCGTGCCATGGAACAATCAGTTCAAGACAAGCATAAAAAAGCCATCTGGGCCTGGACGATGTATGACTGGGCTAATTCTGCCTTTGCAACCACCATCATGGCAGCCGTCTTGCCCGTCTACTACACATCGGTGGCTGCTGCCGATGTGGCGCCGAACCAGGCAACCGCTTTATGGGGATATACCTCCTCGGTGGGCGCATTGATCGCTGCCCTGATATCCCCGATTTTAGGAGCTGTTGCAGATTTTAGGGGAAGTAAAAAACGGTTCCTTACGGTCTTTATGGGAATCGGTGTCGCAGCCACTGCCTTTATGTATTTTATTGGTACCGGGGATTGGTTATTGGCATCACTTTTATTTGTCTTCGGACAGATCGGATTTGCCGGATCGCTTGTTTATTACGATGCTCTCCTGCCCCATGTCGCCAGCCCGGATGAGATCGATATGGTGAGCAGCCGCGGGTATGCGATGGGTTACATTGGCGGTGGAATTCTTCTGGCGGTCAACCTGGCTATGATCCTTCTGACACCACCTGAGCTGACCGGGCTAATGACCCGCTTGAGTTTTGTCACTGTAGCCATCTGGTGGTTCATCTTTACACTGCCTTTGCTGCGCCATGTCTCCGAACCTCAGCGGCGTATCCTTCGTGGGGAAGAAAGTTTCCAACCGATCCAGGCTGCCTTCTCACGCCTTGCCAAGACCTTTCGCGAGATCCGAAAATTCAGAGATCTGTCCTTCTTCCTGTTAGCCTTCTGGGTATATGCCAATGGAATAGGGACGATCATTATCATGGCAACAGCGTATGGGAATGAGCTTGGTTTTGACAGTATCACGTTGATCGGAACACTTCTAATGGTGCAGTTCCTGGCAGCACCATTCGCCATTCTTTTCGGCAGGCTATCCAGGAGAGTGGGAACAAAACGAGCCATCTATCTCAGCCTTTCCATTTATTCGGTCATTGCCATTCTCGGTTTCTTCCTTTATCAAGAATGGCAATTCTGGGTACTCGGAGCACTGGTAGCCACCGTCCAGGGCGGCTCTCAGGCGCTTTCACGTTCATTGATGGGTAAACTGATTCCCAAAAGTAAGAGTGCGGAATTCTATGGCTTTTTCAGCGTCTTTGAAAAATTTGCCAATATATTAGGACCGGCACTATTCGCAGTTGTCTCCCAATTGACCGGTCACAGCCGGATGAGCATCGTCTCTCTGATCGTTTTCTTTGTCATTGGGATCATCATCCTCACCCAGGTGGACGTGGAACGGGGAACCAGGGTCGCACTGGAAGATGAAATAGGGATGGAACCTGCCTGACCTAAAGGAATCAAAAAAGCCAGAGGCAAATGCTCTGGCTTTTTTGATTAACTCGAGAGTTATTTCGTTACTTCATATAATTCGACCAACACTCCGCCGGTGGATTTGGGATGTACAAATGCCATCTTGCGACCCGGTTCTTCGATGGCTGTTTCGTTAATCAATCGAATCCCCTTCGCTTTCAAATCAGCAAGCATCTCATCAATATTATCCGTTTCCAGGCAGAGGTGATGCATACCCTGACCTTTGTCAGTCAGGTATTTTGCCATGGTGGAATCTTCTGCGGTCGGTGAGACTAGCTCCACATCGCTCTCGCCAACCGGAAGAAAAGCAACCTTTGATTTTTGGCGGGCAACTTCTTCCACATGGTGCAGTTTCATCCCTAGACCATCCACCCAGAATGGAAGGGATTCGTCAATATTGTTTACTGCGATTCCAATGTGATTGATCTTGGTCAGTTTGGCCATCTCTCCTCCAGAATAGATGAAGTACTTTTCCAACCACTCTGGGCGCAAAGTAATGTATCATTTTCTCTGTGCCCTCTGTGTTCTTCGTGGTAAATCCTCTTATCCCCAGCTCGGAGCGTGGTATTCGCCCCACACCTGGCGTAATACACCCGTGATCTCACCCAGGCTGATATCATTCGCGACACACTCAACAAATAGCGGCATCATACTTTCGGTGCCATGAGCAGCCTGCTCCAAACGGGTAAGCAATTCACTGGCTCTGGCAGAATCGCGATTCGCCCTCAATTCTTCCAGGCGAGCCCTTTGATTTGCTTCAATGCTGGGATCCACCTTCAGTCGTTCCATATCCAGCTTTTCGGTCACCTGGAAAGCATTCACACCCACCAGGGTTGCCTCTTTATTTTCCAATGAACGCTGATACTGGTACGCCGCTTCCTGGATCTCGTTCTGCATATATCCGGCTTCAATCGCAGCCAGCGCCCCGCCCATGGTATCTATTTTCTGAATATATTCGGTCGCCTGTTTTTCGATCTCATCTGTAAGATATTCAATCATATAAGAGCCGGCAAGCGGGTCCACGGTATCAGCTGCCCCGGACTCATACGCGATGATCTGTTGCGTTCGCAACGCCACCCGAACCGCTTTCTCAGTTGGAAGCCAGAGCGCTTCATCCGCACTATTGGTATGCAGGGATTGGGTTCCACCCATCACCGCCGCCAATGCCTGGAGAGTCACTCGAACCACATTGTTTTCTGGCTGCTGGGCGGTCAGGGTCGATCCTGCTGTTTGAGTATGGAAGCGCAATTGCCAACTCTTGGGGTCTTTTGCTCCGAATCGTTCCCGCATGATCCGCGCCCACATCCGACGGGCAGCCCTGAATTTGGCTATCTCTTCAAGGAAATTGTTATGGGCGTTGAAAAAGAATGAGAGCTGGGAAGCAAAGCTGTCGATGTCCATGCCAGCTTTCAAGGCAGCTTCCACATACGCAATACCATCCGCCAGGGTGAAGGCGACTTCCTGAACCGCTGTGGATCCTGCTTCACGAATATGGTAACCGGAGATGCTGATCGTATTCCATTTGGGGACTTCCCGGGTGCAGAACTGGAACACATCTGTGATCAGGCGCATAGATGGGGTGGGGGGAAAAATATAGGTTCCCCTCGCCACATATTCTTTTAGGATGTCATTCTGGATCGTTCCGCGCAATTCGGTGCTGGTCACTCCCTGCTTCTTTCCTACCGCGATATACATCGCCAGCAGGATGGATGCGGGAGCATTGATGGTCATACTGGTAGATACTTTATCCAGTGGAATTTCATTGAAGAGCTGTTCCATATCTTTGATGGATGATATGGAGACACCCACTTTTCCCACTTCACCAAGCGCCATCGGGTGATCCGCGTCGTAGCCAATCTGGGTGGGCAGGTCAAAAGCGACGGAAAGACCGGTCTGTCCCTGTTGTAGGAGATAGCGATATCGTTTATTTGATTCTTCCGCGGAAGCATATCCGGCATATTGGCGCATCGTCCAGAAACGACCCCGGTACATGTTGGGTTGGACGCCGCGAGTGAAGGGATATTCACCAGGAAAACCCAACTGACCGGTATAGTCCATTTCTGTTGGAATCTGAACAGCCGGAACCGGAATACCGGAAAGGGTAGTGAACTCCTTCTTACGTTCAGGGTTTTTGGTAACGGCAGGTTTTAATACCGCTTCTTCCCATCTTTTATGCTCTTTCTCAACGCTCATATACACCTCTTGGGGATGGAAGTATTGAATAATGAGACATTCAAAGTATACACGAAGTAAAGGAAGATGGGCAAATTAGCGAAGAAATAGCAATCATACTTTCCGATTCGGAAATGCGGATTGACTACCTCTTTTACCGCCAAGCATACAAAGATCACTGATAGTAAACATCTACTAACTCGTGAAGCTGCATCAAATGATAACAACCGATCTCTTGACAAACATTTATGACAGATCTACAATATCCTATAATAAACCGACAGTCGGTTTATTATAGGACGAATATGGCCAGAACAATTAATCCAGGGGAATACAACCAAAAGAGGAATGAGATCCTTCTTTCTGCGCGCAAGCACATCTATTCTTCGGGCTTTGATCATATGTCTATTCAAGACATATTGAACGACCTGGGGATCTCGAAAGGTGCGTTTTACCACTACTTTTCATCGAAACCTGATCTATTGGAAGGACTGATAGATCAGATGATGGTAGAGGCGTTGGTGATCATCGAGCCGGTCGCAGATGATCCAACCTTAACGGCAATCGAAAAATTGAATGCATATTTTTTACGGGCGTCTGTCTGGAAATCAGATCAAATCGAATATTTGATCCCAATCTTCAGGGTATGGTATCAGGACGAGAATGTGCTCGTCCGCGAAAAAGCGTTAGTGGCGACCTTGCGTTCGATCATCCCCAGCCTCACCAAGATCATCCGACAGGGTGTCGAGGAAGGTGTTTTCAACGCACCTTATCCAGACTGCCTGGCAGAGGTGGTGTATATGCTTTTTTACGGAATGGGGAATACTTTAAGCAGAACGCTCATCCTGAAACCGGATGCGAGCTTTGATGAAGCCAAATTCTACGATAGCATCCTGGTATATACCACATCTCTGGAGCGGATACTGGGCGCACCGAATGGATCTTTGGAGATCATCAATCCCGCTATCTTAAAGAAATGGGTACAGGCAATTCTGGCACAACCAGATGGCACCCCTGAATAACCACCCTGAAAAGGGATGATGTAGTTGCGAAAAAAGACAGCTTGACCAGTATTAGTAGAAGGGAGTAACAGGCATGAATCTATTTTTACGGCTCGCCTGGCGAAATATCTGGCGACATAAACGGCGAACGATCATTCTTGTCATTTCTGTTGGATTTACCATGGCGATGATGATGATGTATGACGGTCTTGTCGACGGATTCCAGGATGCCATCTATACAAATGCCATCCGCGTCCTTGGAGGAAATATCCAAGTGCATGCGGAGGGGTACCGCGCCAAGGTTGAGCAGATGCCCATTCTCCCTCTGCAAAATGAGCAGGAGGTGATCAAGGCAGCGAAAGCGCAACCTCAAGTTGTTTCCGCTGTCCGCAGGATCACCACCGGTGGAATGGCGACTAACCATGAAGGTGCTTTCGCAGTGACCATACTTGGGATAGAGCCTGAAACCGAAACCGATTTCAGCCTGGTTCCAGGGAAAACGAATGAAGGTCGTTTCCTCAAATCGGATGATAGGGATGCCATTGTGATTGGAAAAGGTCTGGCAGTCGCCATGGATGCGAGCATCGGGGATCAGATCACCCTGGTCGGAAAAGCTACTCATCAACAGATGCGGAAGCGGACTATGACCATCACCGGTATTTATGATCTCGGGATGCGCGATATTGAAAAAAGGACCGTATACATTTCACTCGCAGAAGCCCAGGATCTATACGGCTTATCCGGTCAAATCACTGAAGTGGCGATCTCCATAAAACAATTGGGGAAGGAACAACCGGTGGTTTCTTCCATTGAGAAAACCGTCGGGGGTGTAGAAGTCAATTCCTGGCAGACCAACTACCCCGATCTTGAATCCGCACTCTCAACCAAGAGTGGAGTGATGAATATTTTCAGCATCATCCTGTTGATCATCGCTGGAATCGGTATCATGAACCTTCTGCTGATGGCGATTTTCGAGCGGACCCGCGAAATAGGCGTCCTCGGCGCACTTGGCTTGAAACCGAACCAGATCTCTATTCTATTCCTCCTTGAAGGAGCCATGATGGGACTGGTAGGCGCCGTAGCTGGCGTTGCCCTTGGGTTGGCTGTCAATCTATTACTAGGGAAGGTCGGATTTGACTATAGCCAATTTGCATCCATGACAGATTACACCGCCCTGATCAGCGGGAGGGTTTATTCCACATTGGGTGTCGGTAAGCTGGTCAGCCGCTTGATCACAGTCATCATCATTTCCATCCTGGCATCGTTCTATCCTGCCCACGAGGCATCGCTAAACGATCCAGCCGTTTCACTCCATACCGTGTGAGGTGGATCATGATTCAATTATTCAAAATGGCAACACGGGATCTCGCGCGGAACGTTAGGCGTACGCTGTTATCCGCATTGGCATTGGGAATGGGTCTGGCTCTACTGCTGCTAATGGCATCAGTCGTACGAGGTGAGATCCGTGATTCTATCGAAAAAACCATTCGTCTCCAGAGTGGCCATCTTCAGATTCAAGCCTCGTCCTACGATCAGGATAAGACCAGTCTGTTATGGGAAGACCTGATCGATGACCCGAATCGAATCGTCAGCATGGTGTCCACTCTCCCGGATGTACTACTGGCTACGCCTCGGTTGGTTGCCAGCGGGATCGTCAGTTTCGGAGATGTATCCAAAGGGGTACAGGTCGTTGGTATCGATCCGAACTCAGAAGCGAGCGCACCATTCCGGGATGGTATTGTTGATGGAAATTACATCACACCCGATGACCGGGATGGCTTGCTAATGGGCCAAACTTTGGCAAATAAGCTGAAATTGAAAGCAGGTGATACCATCCTTTTACTGGCGAATACGTCCAACGGGGATGTAAACGAACAAACCTTCACTATTCGCGGGATCTTCTCCACCCATACACCCGGCTTTGACGAGGGGACAATCTTCCTACCTATCGCAAAAGCACAGGCTATTACTCAGACTGACGGTCATGCGAGCAACATATTCATTATGTTGAAGGACCGCGAAAAGACCAACACAGTCATCAGTCAATTACAAACAACGCAGTACAAGGTCAGAACCTGGGAGGAAATGAACGCTCTAATCTCTCAAATGGAATCATTTGCCGGCGCATACATGGTGGTCTTGTACCTGATCGTGCTGGGAGTGACTGCAACCGTGGTGGTGAACGCGCTGATCATGGCTGTGTTCGAACGAACCCGCGAGATCGGTATCCTCTCAGCGATCGGGATGCGCAGCAGCCGGATCATGGCTATGTTCCTGACTGAATCCGCCGTGCTGGCAGGGATTGGTATTGTATTCGGGCTGGCGCTGGGATCATTGTTCCTCACCTACGCGACCAAAGTCGGTTTTTATATCGGGAATATGGGCGTTACCGGATTTGCCTTGCCCGACCGTTTGTATGGATATATTGTGCCCGGTGATGTGGTCACTCTGACCATCACTGCATTGGTAGTTACCTTGATCGCATCCCTGTACCCGGCGATCCTCGCAGCCAGAATGCAGCCCGTTGAAGCCTTGCATGGCGGAAAACAGGCATAAGGAGAAAGTAAAATGGAAGTCACAAAAGTTGAGAATGTAACAAAAGTCTATACCATCGGCAAGATCGAAACCAATGCTCTCCGTGGAATCAGTATGTCGATTGAGAACGGTGAATTCACTGCCCTGGTCGGACCATCCGGGTCAGGAAAAACAACATTATTACAGCTTATAGGCTGCCTTGATCAACCTACGACAGGTCAGGTCTATATTAACGGAAAGGATGTCAGCAAACTTAACCGCGACCAACGGGCTGATCTTCGCCGGGGGACGATCGGATTTGTCTTCCAGTTCTTCGCCCTCATCCCAACCCTTACAGCGTATGAAAATGTCGAAATGCCATTATTATTAAATAATGTAAACCCAAAGGAGCGGCGTGAAAGGGTGATGAGTTTGCTCGAGTCGGTTGGTCTGGCAGACCGTTCCTACCATCGCCCCGATCAGCTTTCAGGTGGAGAGCAGCAGCGTGTGGCTGTCGCCCGGGCACTTTCCACCCGTCCTCTGCTGGTATTGGCAGATGAGCCGACTGCCAACCTGGATACCGAGAACGGAAAACAGGTCATGGAGACTATGGTTCGATTGAATCAGGAGACTGGAGTCACCTTCGTATTCGCCACACATGACCCCCGTGTCATTCATTACGCTCGTCGGGTTGTCACTCTGCGTGATGGTCTGATCGATGCGAACGGAAAAGGACCTTCCAGTGAGTAGGGGTTCGAATGAAAAATAAATATTGGATTCTGCTATTGATTGCCATTTTGATAACCGGGTGTTCAGGTGCGATACAGAACACTCCCACCTCGGTTGCCACGCTCAACCTGGATGTTGATCAACCTGAGGAGGGACAAACAGTAGATTCTTCGTCCTCAATTTCCGGCGGAGTGACTGCATCGGGTGTGGTAAAGGCAGCCCGGGAAGCGAAAATTGGATGTCAGATCGCCGGAAATCTTTCCTCCGTGGATGTGAAGTTGGGTGATGTGGTACAGGCAGGTCAAATTTTGGCAGTCTTGGCCGGAGGAGAACAAGAGCAAGCCGCCTTATCCAATGCAGAAAAGATGCTGATAGAGGCGAACAACCAACTCGATGATTTTATTACCCAGGCTGCTATTGCATCCCTCCAGGCTCAAAAAGAGTATTTCAACACCCAGGACGACCTCAAGGATGCCAAAGATCGGTTAACCAACCTTAAATATCAACGCTGGTTATATCAGACAAAAACGAAGGATCAAATTAAAGCGCGGGAAAGAGACCTGGATGCCAAGTTTACCAATCCAACCCAGGCGAACCTGGATGAAGCGGCTGTGGATGTATCACTGGAAGAAGCAAAGCTGGCTGACATTTCCAAACGCGTTGATTCTCTAAAAAACGGTCCCGATCCGGAAAAGCTGGCCTATTTGGAAGCCTCCGTGAAAAATGCAAAGGACCAGGTCGCTGTTGCGAAGGTTGCCATCGACAATCTCTCGATCAACGCTCCATTTGGTGGAACGATCAGTCTCGTAAATGCCACCCTCGGAGATGTCGTTTCTCCTGGGCAGATCCTTTTTATCCTGACTGATGTGTCGACCCTTACAATTGAAACCACTGACCTGAGTGAAAGGGATGTGGCAAGGGTTCAGCCCGGGCAAATGGTTACTGTCCGCTTCGAATCGTTACAAACCAATGTTCAAGGTAAAGTGATGGTGGTCTCCGTCCGCGCAGAGACGATCGGGGGCGATGTGGTCTATCCTGTTGCGATCACGCTTGATTCACTTCCAGAAGGGATCAGACCCGGAATGAGCGTGGATGTAGACTTCTAATATTCCAACATATTTTTGCCCCTTTTCCTATCCGGAAAGGGGCTTTTTTATCAGATTGAAAATCGAAAATTTGTACTCAAATCTGAAGAGTCTACGTACGAATCATGTTTTGTTTTTCCGCCAATCGGACGTAATACTTCTCCCAATCGATAATAAATCGCTCATGCTCACCCTCGGCTATCTTTTCTACTTCATCCCAGGCTTCCACTTTGAAACGTAACCGGCGGCGGTCGATTTCGAGTAACTCGCTTCGGAACCGCACTTTCATACCGATCGGTGTGGAAGCCAGATGCCGCACATTCACGAGCATCCCCACAGTACTTTGTCCTTCAGGCAATAATGGAAACACAGCAATATGGCAAACCCGTTCCAGGTACATGATCATCCTCGGGGTGCTGAGAACCGGGGGGAGGCTTTCTCCCCCATATTTGCGAGCAGATTCGTTTTCATCCACCAATATTTCCAATTCGCCGACCAGACCTGGTTCCAGAGCCATCTTAACCTCCAGGAGAAAAGGTGATAGTATTCTAATTATAATGGACCTTCAAAACTGGTCCAGACAAGTGGATGAAGAGCTATTCGCCGATTCGGTCAAATTCAGGTAGAATATAGAAAATCAAACTAAAGTGATAATTCAGGGAAACCTATGCCTAAAAAAGACTCTGCACAAGAGGTAATTGAAAATTATAAGAAGAAACAACAATGGGGACCTTTCGTTTTTGGTGCCCTGGCTGTTCTCCTGGTCGTTGTTGGCGTTTTCATTGTTGTTTTCTGGCTGACCGGAGACCAAAACAAACCCTTGCTTCCATTTCTCGCCAGCAAGACTCCCACCCCAACCAGTACGAACACTCCCACTCCAGTCACACCGACAGCCACTTTCACCAACACCCCGACTGTAACAACCACACCGACAATAACGCTGACGCCAACCGCCTCTGGACCTTTTGAATATGTCGTTCAGGAAAATGATACCTGCTATGGTCTCGCCCAAAGATTCAATACTGACCTGGCTGTTCTGGTCAAATTAAATGAGCCTCAATATGGTATCAACTGCATCATTTCGGTAAACGCGAAAATCCTGATCCCACCGCCAGGTGCACAATTGCCTACCTCCACACCCGTAGACCTGACCAAGTTGGTTAAGGGTTCCATTTATCGAGGGTATGAGGTTCAGACCGGGGAGTCACTTTCAGTGATTGCGGAAAAATTCCTCAGCACCGTAGATGCCATCATGCGTCAGAATAAATTGACCGATGCCAACGCCATTATCCTCGGACAAAAATTGGATATCCCGGTAAACATCGCCACTCTGATCCCAACCAAGGCTCTCACCAATACCCCAACCGGCACCTTGCCTGCTACCGCAGCAGTGACAAATACTCCCAATCCTTAACAATTTTCTCCAACTCGACGAAGCCGCCCCAAAGGGCGGCTTTTCGTTATAATATCTTGTTTCGAGTATGATTGAAGTAGAGGATTAATGGAAGCAGGCAACCCAACAAGACTATACCGCTGGATCGATCTGGTCACCGCCGCATTCGTCGCGGTTCTCTTGATATCCAACGTGGCATCCACAAAGATCGTTCAGATGGGTCCTTTTTCATTCGATGGGGGTACGATCCTTTTTCCACTGGCCTACATTTTCGGAGATATCCTGACCGAAGTCTATGGGTATAAACGGTCCCGCCGGGTGATCTGGACTGGATTCATCTGGATACTGGTTGCTGCGACCATTTTCGCCATCGTCGACAAACTTCCCCCCGCCCAGGGATGGGAGTATCAAGATAGCTATCATAGCATCCTGGGTCAGACGCCCAGAATTGTGATTGCCAGTCTGGTGGCTTACTTTGCCGGTGAATTCAGCAACAGTTACGTGTTGGCGAAGTTGAAATTGGTCACCCGGGGGCGCTGGCTCTGGACCCGAACCATTGGATCCACTCTGGTCGGAGAAGCAGTGGATACCGGTTTATTTTTAGTGATCGCTTTCGCCGGTGTTCTCCCAGGACCGTTATTGTGGATGGTTCTGGTATCCAACTACGTCTTTAAGGTAGGGGTTGAGATGTTATTGACCCCGGCTACCTACAAACTGGTGAATGGGTTAAAGAAAGCCGAACAGGAAGATGTGTTCGATAAGGATACGAACTTCAATCCATTTGGAAGATAAATTCTGCGATCTCGATAATTCAATCGAATTCCTCATTTAAAATATTTTTAATAATCTATTATTCCTGTTACCGTCATTGCAGGTTTCTCTAGTTTTTGGTATTATTGATAATGATAATCATTATCAATAATACCTGGAGATACCCATATGACCATCAACGGATCCACTACCTGGCTCCAGAATTTGACAGACAAAGGTTTTCGCATCACACCTGCCCTCAGGGCTGTGGTGGATATTATCAGCTCCGATGGAAAGGCACTTTCTGCCCAGCAGGTGTTTGATTATGCCCGCCGGAAACACCCGAAACTTGGATTGATGACGGTGTATCGCGCATTGGAAAAGCTGGAAGAAATGGAGTTGATCCAGCGGGTACATGATCCAAATGGCTGCCACACCTATGCTGTAGCCCCTGACGGGCATCAACATCTTCTACTTTGTCTGAGCTGCGGCAAGGTGGAATATTTTTCTGGCGACGAACTCGAAGCGCTATTCCAGGGAATAGGCACAGAAAAAAAATATCAGATCAAGGGGCACTGGCTGCAGCTATTTGGTTTTTGCCAGGAATGTAAACAGATCAGATAAATTATGAGACGAATCATCCTTCCACTCATCCTATTGGTTTTAATTTTGAATTCGTGTACACCATCCAACCAGGCGCGATCCGGTCCGCAAGTGGTCGCAGTTGAATCATTCCTGAAGGATATCGCCCAACAAATTGCCGGCGAGAGGATCCAAATTGATGCACTCGTGCCGCTCGGAATGGATCCGCATGCCTTTGAACCCACTCCTCGAGACGTCGTCCGACTCACTGAATCCGATGCGATCATCATCAACGGCGCCGGGTTTGAAGTATGGTTGGGCAGTTTGCTCAAAGAAAATCTGCAATCCCAGCAGGTCATCGAAGCGGCGGCAGGTCTGCAGAGCCGAACGCCGAGCCCACAGGAAACTGGGATTTTAGCTGGTAACCCTGAGGTCGATCCCCATTTCTGGTTGGACCCGATCATGGTCATTCGATATGTAGAAAACATCCGCGATGGCTTGACAAAATTGGATCCTGCTGGAATCGAAACATATAAAAATAACGCGGCTGCCTATTCTTCTCAACTATTTGAATTGGATCAATGGATCAAACAGGAAGTCGGGACGATCCCGCTTCAAAAACGAATGATCGTTACAAATCATGAGTCGTTTGGCTATTTCGCCGACCGTTATGGCTTTACCATTGTTGGAGCCATCATACCAAGTGTGACTACCGGAGCCAGCCCTTCCTCACAGCAGCTAACCCAACTTGTAGATCAGATCCGGTCAACCGGATCTCAAGTCATCTTCCTGGAAACGGGTACGAACTCCCAATTAGCTGATCAAATTGCAACCGAGACCGGCATCAAGGTTGTAAGTAATCTTTACACCCATTCGATCACGATAAAAGACGGGGATGCGCCAACCTATCTTGAGATGATGCGCTGGAATACCAGACAAATCGTGGAGGCACTACGTTGAACCTGATGACTGATAAAACAAACCCCATGGATTCGCAGTCTGCGCGGATGGATTTTCAACATGTGTCCGTCGCATACGGCTCGAAGACCATCCTTAAGGACCTACATTTCCAGGTTCCCCATGGCGCCAGACTGGCTGTTGTTGGTCCAAATGGTGCGGGAAAATCGACCTTATTTAAAGCATTGGTCGGTCTGTTACCCTTGCAGGAAGGTCAGATCTATATCCACGGCAAGCCGCTTGGAAGCCATCAGGATTGCATCGCCTATGTCCCTCAACGTGAGGAAGTCGATTGGAAGTTTCCGGTCGATGTTTCAGATGTGGTGATGATGGGGCGTTATGGCAAAAAGCGTTGGTTCTCCTCTCCTGGTTCAGAGGATAAGAAAGCCGTCGCCAGGGGTATTGAAATGTTGGATATTCAGGACCTGTCAAAACAATCGATTCATTCCCTTTCAGGTGGACAGCAGCAGCGTGTTTTTCTGGCTCGGGCACTCGCCCAGGAGCCGCATATCTTACTGATGGATGAACCATTCACAGGCATTGATTTCGCCACGCAGGAAACGACATTACGATTATTGGATGACCTTAAAAAGACCCAGGTTACAGTCATGGTATCCACCCATGATCTGACCCTGGCACGAGAAAGGTTCGATCTGGTCCTGCTTCTAAATAAAACAGTGATCGCCTACGGAACACCGGATGAGGTGTTTACCACCCAATTTATCCAACAGGCGTATAACACCCAGGTTATGGTATTAGATGGTGCAATCATTGTGGACGAATGCTGCGGACATGACGACGATCATGGGGAGGAGGGATAGCAATGGTCTGGCTGATTGAACCTCTTACCTATGGTTTTATGCAACGCGGATTAGCCGCTTCGTTAATTGTGGGGATATTGTGCGCGGTCATTGGATGTTATGTGGTTTTGAAAGGGATGGCATTCCTTGGTGATGCCATGGCGCATGCCATACTGCCAGGAATTGCTGTCGCTTACTTGATGCAGGGAAATCTGCTGATTGGCGCGCTGGTCGCCGCGATCATCGTTGCATTGGGAATCAGTTTTTTTTCAAAAGAAGGAACGATCAAAGAAGACACTGCGATTGGTATCTTCTTTGCCGCCGCCCTCTCTTTAGGAGTGGCGCTCATTAGTTCGATCCGAACCTATGCTGTGGATCTATCCCATATATTGTTTGGAAATATTCTTGGTGTGAGCGTACAGGATCTGATCCTGACCGGAGTATTGGCACTTTTTGTTATCGGTACGCTAATTTTCTTATACAAGCCATTCCTGGTTGTATCATTTGATCCGATCCTGGCCGCTACCCTGCACCTGCCCATAAATTTATTGCGGTCTTTGCTAATGGTATTGTTGGCAATGACCGTGGTGGTTTCAGTCCAATCGGTTGGAGTGGGATTGGTAGCCGCCATGCTGGTCACACCCGGTGCGACCGCATATCTGCTCACCCGCCGCTTACCAAGTATGATGGTGGTTGCCGGAGGAATCGGCGCGATCTCAAGTCTGGCTGGTTTATTTATCAGCTATTACCTGAACATCGCATCCGGAGCGGCAATCGTTCTTACAGCGACTTTTCTATTTATTGCGGCTTACGTGTTCGCACCCGAGAAAGGTCTCCTCTTCCGATACCATAAATAGCTGATATTTCTTTCATCGTTACAACTTCTTTCATCGACGCACGTAAATAGGAATAAAGGAGTTGAAAGATCATGAAAAATATATTTGTAAATGGATTCATTATTTCCGCGCTGTTATTGGGTACGGCGTTTGTGGCTGTTAAACCCGTGCAGGCGTATGAATACGACCAGGATGGACAGGTCACCGAAGACGAGGTCATTAATGATGATCTCATCCTGGTAGGTCAGCAGGTTGTCATGGAAGGCACCATTAATGGTCTTCTCCTGGCATCCGCAAGAGATATTGTCATCAATGGGACGGTGAATGGTGACGCCTTCTTATTTGGGCAGACCGTCACCATCGGAGAAGGCGGGGTCATCAAAGGAAATCTATTCACTGGTGCCCAGACTGTAAATTCAGACGGTAAAGTTGAAGGAAGCTTATTCTCCGGTACTATGGCGACCACCCTCAAAGATTCCGCAGTCGTTAGCCGCAATCTCTATTTTGGTGGGTATAGCCTGGAAATCCTGAAAGGCGCAGAAGTTGGCAAAGATCTGGCTGCTGGTGGATATCAAGTGATCATCAGCGGTAAAGTGGACCGGGATGTGAATGTTGATGTTGGTGCACTAAAAATTAATGGAATGGTTGGTCGAAATGTTGATGCGAAAGTTGCTGAACCATCTGCGGCAAATCAGGCGCCATTCATCAGTCAACCTAACATGCCAATGACCATCAATCCAGGTCTTCACATTGCTGAAGAAGCGAAGATCCTTGGTAACCTCAATTACACAAGCCCCATTCCTCAGAGATCCCAGATTCAGGGTCAACCCTCAGGAATCGTTACGTATCGCACCCCGGTACCGAATGAGAATGAAGAGCTCAGACCAGAAAGAAATGAGAAAAACGCCTTTGACTTTTTCGCAGCCGGTGTTGGAAAACTTATCAAAGAGATGGCTCGCAATTTTATCTCCATCTTTCTGTTGGGAGCGTTGGCTCTCTGGCTTATCCCATCCATCGTAAAGAGTATCACCCAAACCATGCGCACCCGTCCGCTTCCTTCTGCTGGTTATGGCATCCTTACCTATATCCTGGGTTGGGTGGGAGTTGGGATTGCTGGAATGGTGATCATCGCTGTGACAGTTATCCTGGCATTCATTACCCTTGGTGGGCTTTCCGGCTTCGTTTTCTGGACTGGCACCTCCGCAGTGATCGTATTTCTGACGTTCTTCGGCATGATGATTGCCCTGGGTAGTAAAGTATTGGTCAGCTATCTGGTAGGAAATTGGATCCTGCAAGGGTTGACTAAGAACCAGCAAATTAATCCATATCTCTCGTTGCTGCTGGGTGTAGCGCTTTACACCATTCTGCGTGCAGTCCCCGTACTGGGTTGGTTGGTTGCTGCGGTAGTCATCGTGATCGGTCTTGGAGCTACCTGGTTGTACCTCATCCATCTCCGCAACAAACCTGCTCAGGTTAACGCCTAAGACTTACTATAATTTTCCTCCCGCGGGGATAGCAGCAACAATGCCATCCCCGCGGTTATGTTAAAATGGACGATTATGTTCAACACCATCAGGTCTGGTTGGCGAGAATATCCTCGTCAGTTTTGGTTAATGTTCTTCGGAATGCTGGTAAGCACCATCGGTTCCAGTATGATCTGGCCATTCTTAATGGTGTATGTCAGCGAAAAGTTGGATCAACCTCTAACACTGGCTGCCACTTTATTAACATTCAACGCGGGGGTGGGTCTGGTGATGAATTTCGTCGCCGGACCATTGATCGACCGGATCGGTCGGAAGTGGATCTTGGTGATCGCCCTAATGGGAAACGCGGTAGTTTATATATTACAAAACCAGGCAACTACCTTCGCTGCTTTCGCAATTGCACTTAGCCTTGGCGGGGCATTCAACCCGATGTATCGCGTGGCATCAGACGCGATGATGGCAGACCTTATCCCGCAGGAAAAACGGGCAGAAGCGTATTCCCTTTTACGGATGAGCAATAATTTAGGTGTGGCGATCGGACCGATGATCGGTGGTTTTGTGGCGTCTCGCTCCTATTCGACCGTTTTTTATATTGCAGCGTTGGGGATGTTTGCTTACAGTCTGTTACTGGCATTCGGCGCCAGGGAAACCTTACCCCAGAAGGGGGAGAACAAACTACTTCAGACCAATCCTGCCCTGGGTGGGTATTCGATCATTTTCAAAGACAGGAAATTCCTGACGACGATCGGAGCTTTTACTTTTTGCATGACCGGCTCAGCGATGCTCTGGATCTTGCTTTCGGTCTATCTTAAAAATATTTTTGGTATTTCGGAAAACCTATATGGGTTCATTCCGGCGACCAATGCGATCATGGTTGTGGTCTTTCAACTCGCGGTGACACGTTTCACGAGTAAGTTCAATCCCATCGTGGTCATGGCAGTGGGTGCACTGTTCTATGCGGTCGGAGTGGGCAGTGTGTTTTTCGGTCAGGGGTTCTGGGCATTCTGGCTGAGCATGGTGATCATCACCATCGGAGAGTTGGTGCTGATTCCTACCACGACCACCTATGTGGCCAACCTTGCCCCATCAGATATGCGCGGCAGATATATGAGTATCTATAATCTGTCAGCGGGAACAGCCATGGGTACTGGACCGGTGATCGGTGGATATTTAAGCGATACCTTTGGCCCACGATCCACCTGGATCGGCGGATTCGTTGTTGGGATCATCTCACCTATTTTGTATACGATGCTTGCCCGTCGGCGAAAGAAAGAACAATTCGTGGACTAAATGCTTGAACAATTCGGTAATGTGGGCTTCCCCTCAGAGTGCACCGCGAAGACCACTCTATTATCATAATTAAGATAGAAAAACGGAAGGCGTTTTGACCTTCCGTCTTTTGTTTCAAATTACTTTTTACCTAATATCAGTTACTTATCTCTGGTTTCTTCTTCCCTGCCTAATATTCGGGCATCGGCGGAGGGGCTGGTTTATCCTTTTCAGGAACATCGGTGATCAGCGCTTCGGTGGTCAGAATCATGGCTGCAATAGAGGCTGCGTTTTCGAGCGCGCCACGGGTCACTTTGGCGGGATCGATCACGCCACCTTTGACCATGTCCATGTAGTCTTCGCGCAGGACATCGTAACCAAGGTTCATGTTCTTGGTTTTCTTCTGCTGCTGGCGGACATTTTCCACGATGACGGAGCCATCTTTACCGGCGTTCTCAGCGATCTTGCGCATGGGAACTTCAAGGGATTTGCGAACAATGGCGATACCGATCTTGGCATCTTCATTGTCGGCTTTGAGAGCATCGAGGGCGGAGACTGCGTTGATGAGAGCTACACCACCACCAGGAACAATTCCTTCTTCCACAGCCGCGCGGGTCGCGGAAAGGGCGTCTTCCACGCGGTGTTTCTTTTCTTTCAATTCGGTTTCGGTAGCAGCACCCACTCGGATGATCGCCACGCCACCGGACAGTTTAGCCAGGCGTTCCTGAAGTTTTTCACGATCGTAATCGCTGGTTGTATTGTCGATTTCCACACGGATCTGGTCGATGCGACCCTTGATCGCGGCGGTGTCACCCTTACCACCAACGAGAGTGGTGTTGTCTTTATCGGATTCCACTTTTTCAGCGCGACCGAGGTCGGCGATGGTAGCGGTTTCTAGTTTGCGACCAGTCTCTTCCGAGATGACGGTCGCACCGGAGAGGGTGGCAATATCACCAAGCATCGCTTTGCGGCGATCACCAAATCCGGGAGCTTTGACGGCGAGAACGTTGAGCATGCCGCGTAATTTGTTCAGGACGAGGGTGGCAAGTGCTTCTCCATCGATATCTTCTGCGATGATCAAGAGATCGCGTTTGCCAACTTGTACCATCTTTTCGAGCAGGGGAACGATATCGGTCGCAGCGGAGATTTTCTTGTCATAGATCAGAATATAAGGATCAGCAATGACCGATTTCATGTGCTCAGGATCGGTAACGAAGTAAGCCGAGATATAACCACGGTCAAACTGCATACCTTCAACGTATTCAGTTTCGAATTCCAAACCTTTGGATTCTTCAACAGTGATGACACCGTCTTTACCGACTTTGTCCATCACATCTGCGATGAGGGATCCGATATTACGGTCCTGGGCAGAGATAGTGGCGACATTGGCAATTTCATCTTTGGTGGTGATCTCGATTGCCTGTTCCTTGATCTTGCCTGCCACTGCCTTGGAGGCGGCTTCAATACCACCCTTCAGAAGCATTGGATTGGCACCCGCGGCCAGGTTCTTCAAACCTTCAGAAACGATTGCGTGAGCTAAAACGGTGGAGGTAGTAGTACCATCACCGGCAATGTCATTGGTTTTGGTTGCGGCTTCCTTCAGAAGCTGGGCACCCATATTTTCAAATGGATCTTCGAGTTCAATTTCTTTGGCAACGGTCACGCCATCATGGGTGATGGTGGGTGAACCAAATTTGCGATCCAGGGCGACATTACGACCCTTCGGACCAAGTGTAGTGGCAACAGCATTCGCCACAATATCGATACCGTTTTTCAAACGACGGCGGGCATCTTCACCGAATACAAGTTGTTTAGCTCCCATAGAATTCTCCTTATTCGATCAGAATGTTATTTGGTTTCAACAATTGCGAGAACATCGGTCTCACGCAGGATCAGCAGCTTCTTGCTATCGAGTTTGATCTCGGTGCCGCTATATTTGGCATACAGGACAACATCGCCAACTTTTACATCCATCTGAATGCGTTTACCGTCTTCATCGCGATCGCCAGGACCTGCGGAAAGGACGGTGCCTTTTTGAGGTTTTTCTTTTGCGGTTTCAGGGAGAATAATGCCACCAGGAGTGAGTTCTTCCTGTTCGAGCGGTTCGACCACGAGTCGATTTCCCAAAGGTTTCAGGTTTATTGCCATAGGTTCCTCCGATATGAGATTAAGTAGAGTACAAGCCAAGTGGTTTAGCACTCTCGGTATACGAGTGCTAAACCACATCAATCTTACTCGTCTTCCATAGGCGAGTCAAGAGATTAAAATCGATTCTTATACATTTCTGATATTCAGTATTTTCCTCTATCCGGCATGTTCATATGCAAATCGAAGCCAGCCCTGCAGTTCCGAATCGATTTCATTCGGTGACATCAGATAAACTTTAAATTGACACATTCCACCCGGCGGCTGCGCCAGTAACCTTTCGCTGCCAGGTACATCTTTCATATTTAATCCCAATTCAACCCTGCCTTTGGTGCCCGGTCCGATCATGGCGAATTGTCTTTTTCGCCTGAGACTGACATAGCCTTTCTTCGGTACGATTTCAAATTCGCCCAATCCATGGATAGCCTCCAGCAGCGCATCATGGATCGGTCTGAGGGATGAACGGGCACCCGAATAGATCTCGTCGACAACGTCATTCACGGATGAGCCTTTCGCTTGAGCAGCCGTTTGTCCATCGGATTCTTGGACAAAATGAACCAACATGGAAGCATCACCAAAACCTAATCCAAACTGGTCGATCAACATCTGGCGAATTTCCCCATGTTTGGTAAATCCACAATTTTCGATTAGTGTTTTCAACTCTGAGAACGATTTCCCAGTCTTTTTCTGTATATTCACCAATTGAGTTTCTCGAGCTTTATCCAGGCTACTCATACAATTTCTCCAATCGAATCGGTAAGTACATACGATGTGTAATCATTACATAGCTAGATTCTACAAAATATCTCAGTCGTGGAAAAGAATTGTCTATAGTTTGTACGCTATTGTTTCGATGGATAATAATCATCCCGCCAAAGGTGTTATATATTTGTCTTGGTAATTACCTACAATGGGATATGTGGATATAGTCAACAATGGTGACTTTTAATGAATAAATTCAGTCTTCGTAGCCAGGTTGTGGTTGCACTCTTAACTTCAGGGGTAATCTTAAACCTTTGTTGCCTTACCTGGATCCTGTTGACGCTGAGATTTATCCCGGGTTGGCAATTCTATCCGCAAGAAGAAAGTATCGGTTTTTCCTTTAAAGAAAAGACTCCTCAATTCAGCGGTGGAGATACGTCCGCTGCCAGCCATTTGTTTATTCATCAATATGTAATCCCGGAAGACGGTGAGATTACCGCCATCGCATACTTGAACGACTTGGAATCCCATGGTTTTGAATTGAATGAAGAAGTATATCTGCTGATCCTCCGCCCTGAAGCGGAAGGTATGCGCGTCATTTATCAAGTGGCGGTCCTCACAGATGAACTCTCCACTGCGAAATCAGGTGTGATCATTTACAACTTGCCAGAACCATTGGTAGTTAAGAAGGGTGATGAGTTCGGTCATTGGCAACAGGTGAATATCCCCACCGGACCAATCCCTCTCAATATTGAGATGGGTGCCGTGGATGGCTTTTCCATTGGGAAAGGCGGATTTTTAATAGATGAGATCAGTGTTGGTAATTTGGTCAGACTGGATGACTTTGGAGGACAAAGGGATTATTTTATCAATTTAATCTTACGAACAAAAAAATAGATTATGGTGTGGGGGTTAAGCTTTGCGCCATCGGATTCGTCAATGAATCACAGACTTTCTCGCCTTCTTGAACGATACCCATGATATCTTTATCCCCGCCATAAGTTGCACGTACTTCACTAAAAACCTTCAACGCCTCAGGACAGTAATTCTGTTGAACCCTGCTCAACCCAGCCAGGACTGAACCATAGGTGTAGTAATAAACAACAGTCGAGTTCGAAAGAGGCATTCCCTCGATGGCGATTTGAGGATCGACCTCAGAATTGCATTGGCGTGCTTCGCAGCTTTCTACCGGAGTGCATCCACGGATGGCACACTTAAGTGCGGGAATAGACCCTTCATAATTCTTACCCATGAAGTAAATAATACCCAATTGACCATATACATCCGGGTTCGTCGGATCCATCTCGAGCGCTTTTTGGCCATTTCGGGCTGCCACAAACGCTTCACCCATTTGAACATAATTCTTGGCAATCGCCAGAAATGGGATCGGATCTTTGATTCCTAAAGTAGTATTGATATTTGCGGCTTTGGCAAAATAATCCAACGAATCAATATAATATGGACTGCGGGCATCTCCTGCCGCCAGCACCCGATAATTCAATCCGATGTAATTATATAAAAAGGTGAGATTGGGCATCACCTCAGTTGCTTTTTTATATTCATCGATTGCCTTGAGGTAATTGCCATTAATCTCCCATAATTGCCCACGCACCCGATGCACATCCATCAATCCGGAATCACGCTGCAACGCCTGCTCAATATATTGTTCAGCCTGGGTATATTTCTGGGAATCGATCAGCACTTCGGCGTAAAATGCCAACGCCATGGTATTTGTATTATCCAATTGAAGCGCCCGGACAGCTTCCTGCTCGGCTTGAGTAAGAAGGTTTTCGGATTCTTCCCCTGATAATACTGGATTGGAATTCCAATCTAATACAAAGGATTTTATGGCATGTACGTCTGAATCTTCAGGGGCTAACTCTGCTGCTGTATTGATGGAGGCAAGGGCTTCCTCCAACCGTTGTCGTTTCTGATCGTCCGTGGATAGGGATGCGGATGAATACACCTGGATACGGGCCATTTCTGCATATAAACTGGCATCCCGCGGGTTCAATACAATCGCCTTTTGGTAGGCATTGATCGCTGCCGGAAGATTACCGGACCGAAAATGAGTTTCGGCTTCAAGAATAAAGGATTGATTTGTTCTGGTTGGGGTCGGGGTTGGATCGAACGGTCTGCCAATGACGCCGGTATCAAAAGCACGCGCCAGGAAAACCAATCCAAATATTAGAACAAGGAGAATTAGGATCCGGGCGGGATGAAAATAAGTTGGACCCTTTCGATGAAATGTAACATTCTTACCAGATAGATTCATTCTACTCGATCACTGTTGGGGTCGGTTCTATGGCAGAGTCAGCTTCCCCTTCGGTGGTTGGAGCGCCAACAACTCCTCCCTGGCAAATCGTGATCATCGCATTGGCATTGTATACCGAAATCTCGTCATCCCTCGCACCCTGCAACAAGAGTTGGGCTATCTGAACAGCTTCATTACACTCACCAGATTTTGCCAGGGCAAGACCATAGAGATAATAGTATTCGGCAATCCGGCCATAGTCCAACGGCAGACCTTCCACGACAAATCCATCGTCGGTCGTACCTCCCCGGACTGCCAGTTTTAATGCAACTATCGCTTCCGGGTATTTTCCGAGCCGATAGTTCATGGAGCCCAGAGTCCCCCACATGTATGGATCAGTAGGGGCATCGTTTTTTGCTTGCTCAGCATATTGGATTGCTTTGACATATTCGCCAATATTGGCATATGTACGGGAAATGTAGGTATCTGGTAGAGGATCGGATGGATTCAGCGCATTGGCAATGGTAAATTCCGTAACGGCTTTGTCCAGTTCCGGGGGGTCCAATTGGCGATAACCCAGTCCGAGTGACATATGCACATCTGCCACATTCGGGTTGTATTGGATCGCCGTTTGAAATTCCTGGATCGCTTCTAAATAATTGCTGGTATTTTGTAAAACGATACCGCGCGCACGATGCGCTTCCATCGTGTCATTGGCAAGTGCAAGGGCTAACTTCGATTCTTCGATCGCCTTCTCTATAGTGCCGATCGCACCCTGACCGGCTTCTATCTGCCGGATTAATAATTCAGCATAAAATGCATGTGCCAATCCATTGTTCGGATCTAAATCGATTGCCTGTTTGATACTGGTTTCTGCGGGAAGGTAATCTTCCTGCATAAGCTGCGCCCACCCGCGGATGGCATGGGCAATGGCATTATTGTTATTCAACAACAACGCATTTTCCGCGCTGGTCTGGGCATCCTTATACTTCTGGGCGTATATTTGTATCCAGGCGAGGGAAACATAATTATTCACATTATTGGGATCGGCAGATATCGCCTCGGTATACATATCCACTGCCTGACCATATTTGCCTTCAGATGCCAGCGATTCCGCATCGGCGATGAAAGTCTCTGGTGCACGGGTGGGGGTGGGCGTCGGAACAAAAAGCGGTGGTGTCTGTGGCACAATGACATAGTTCACATAAACAGCCCCGCCAATAAGTGCAAGCAGGATGAGTATTCGTCCTATGTGGATCGGCTTCCGCCGCCGGAGCATGCTCCAATTACTTCCGTGAAGATACATAGCCAATTTATCTTACCGTTACGCATCTGTATAGTCAAGATTTGCCAGTTAAGCCTTTATTAATGCAGACAACTGGTCTCGCTTCCTTCATTAGCTTGATTCCGGTACAATATCACTATGAAATTCGATATATTTACGTTGTTACCAGACGTTTTTGAACCCTATCTATCCGCCAGTATTCTTGCAAAAGCCCGAGAAAACCAGCTTATTGAAGTCATGATTCATGATATCCGCAGTTTCACCGTAGATAAGCACCACGTCACCGATGACGCTCCATATGGCGGTGGAGGTGGGATGGTGATGAAGCCGGAGCCGGTCTTTGCTGCGGTGGAATCCGTTTTGGGAAATCCACCCACCTGCCCGGTCATTCTACTTTCTCCCCAGGGACGAGTCTTTACCCAAAAAGTGGCTGCGGAATTGGCACTGCTGCCCCAAATTGCTCTGATCTGTGGTCGATATGAGGGAATTGACGAACGCATTCGGGAGCATCTCATTACTGACCAGATCTCAATCGGAGATTATGTACTTACAGGGGGCGAATTACCCGCGATGATCGTTGTGGATGCTGTCAGTAGACTACTACCAGGGGTTTTGGGTGACCCGGACGGTGCGCAAGACGATTCGCATGCCAGCGGATTATTGGAATATCCGCATTACACCCGTCCACCTGAATTCAGAGGGTGGCAAGTGCCGGAGATCCTCCTTTCAGGAAATCACGCGGCGATATCTACATGGCGAAGACAGCAATCCCTATTAAGAACCCTCCTGCATAGACCGGATTTGTTGCAAAATTTTCCTTTATCCAAAGCAGATCAAGAATTCCTGAAGAATTGCTGGGAGAATATTGAATCTGAATCGAAAGAATAAGCTTTAATCATTCAAAACCATTTGTTGATCTATGGAGGGAATTATGGCAAATCCTGTTTGGGTAACCACCACATTCAATTTTGATGGCTATCGAATCCTGCGATATCTGGGACTTGTCCGTGGAGTAACGGTCCGATCTCGCAGCGTGGTCGGAAATTTCGTAGGCAGCCTGCAAACCCTGGTTGGAGGAAATATCACCGTATATACCGAATTATGCGAACACGCCCGTCAGGAAGCGTTTGAACTACTGATGGAACATGCCCGTCAAATGGGAGCCAATGCTGTCATCGGAATGCGTTATGACGCCAATGAAGTGATGGACGGCGTGACTGAGGTACTGGCGTATGGAACAGCGGTCGTCATCGAAAAAGAGCCAGCGCCGGTGTGAAATAGGATTATCTTGGCAAGGAAGATTCAATTGTCCCCTTCTTGCGCACGGATTTGAGTAGTAGTATACTTAGTTGAAATGGGGAAGAACGAGACGGCGAACCGTCTCACCGCGCCAAAAGAATTTCCCATTCAAATCAATCCCAATTTTTCTGTGAGGAGAGTCCCAAATGACCAAGAAATTAACTGTGATGCTATCTCTAGTAGTCCTGGTCTCAGTGCTGCTGGCCGCATGCGCACCAGCTGCAGTACCGACCGAGGCACCCGTTATGCCGACCGAGGCACCCGTTGTAGTGCCGACTGCTGTCCCAGCGACAGAAGTCCCACCGCCACCCCCCACCGAAGCTCCCAAAGTCTTCAAAGCCTGCCAGGTAACTGATACGGGCGGTATTGATGACAAATCCTTCAACGCCACCGCCTGGAAAGGTGTACAGGACTCTGTGACAGCCTTCGCGATCGAAGGTAAATATTTGGAATCCAAGGAAGTTGCCGACTTCGAGAAGAACTTGAACGCCTTCATTGAAGAAAAATGCGACATCATCATCTCCGTTGGTTTCCTCCTGGGTGATGCAACCAAAGCGGCTGCTGAAGCCAATCCTGCCGCCAAATTCGCCATCGTAGATTTTGCCTACGATCCTACGATTCCGAATGTCCTCGGATTGACTTATCAAACCGATGAAGCCTCCTTCCTGGCTGGCTACCTGGCCGCCGGCATGACCAAGACCGGTAAAGTGGGTACCTTCGGTGGTCTCCCGATCCCGACCGTTACCATTTTCATGGACGGCTTTGTTCGTGGCGTGAATTACTACAACACCCAGAAGGGTACCGCTGTAGCAGTTCTCGGCTACGATCTGGCTGATGAGAAGAAAGGTCTCTTCTCCATGTCCTTCGATGACCAGGCTAAAGGCAAAGAACTCGCCATCTCCCTGATGGACGAAGGCGCTGACATCATCATGCCCGTTGCCGGCCCCGTCGGACTCGGCGCTGCTGCCGCAGCCAAAGAACGCGGTAACGTCCTCATCATTGGAGTGGACTCCGATTGGTTCGTATCTGCTTCTGATTACGCCGCGATTACTTTGACCTCCGTAAAGAAAATGATGGATGTCACAACCATGGCTGCAATCAAATCTGCGATGGATGGCACCTTCGCTGGTGGGGTATACAACGGTACTCTCAAAAACAATGGTGTTGGGCTAGCCGAATACCATGATCTCGATGCCACTGTCCCCGCTGAATTAAAAGCGGAAGTGGAAACCCTCAAGGCTGGAATCATCGACGGATCCATCAAGATCAAGTAAGACTACTGAAGTCTCGTAAGGAATAAATACGAAGGCTGTTCAACGCAGCCTTCGTATTTTCTTTGTCTGTGGTATGTTTTTCCAGTTTTCCCTGCTATGATAAAATAAAAACTATACTTCTCACGATAGGGAGAAATCATGCCTCCAATCCTTGAACTTTCTGGAATTACCAAGCAATTCCCCGGTGTACTGGCAAATGACAATATGAATCTTAGCCTCGATAAAGGTGAGATTTTAGCATTGTTGGGAGAAAACGGCGCCGGCAAAACCACATTGATGAATATTCTCTACGGACTGTATCAGCCCGACCAGGGAGAGATCAAAGTCAATGGTGAGAAGATCATCGTTCGTTCACCCACTGACGCGATCAAGGCCGGCATTGGTATGGTGCACCAGCACTTTATGCTTATTCCGGTTTTTACAGTCAGTGAGAATGTAATGCTGGGGGAAGAAGCTCTCAAGATTGGAGGATTTCTCGATCGTGCCAAAGTGGCTGATCGCATTCGGGAAATATCCTCCCAGTACAAGTTGGAAATTGATCCGGATGCGTATGTAAAAGACCTTCCTGTAGGGGTTCAACAACGGGTGGAGATCATTAAATTGCTGTACCGCGAAGCCGAGATTTTGATCTTCGACGAACCTACCGCGGTACTTACACCACAGGAAGCGGATGAATTATTCACCATCATGAGGGAGCTGACGAGACAGGGCAAATCCATCATCTTCATTACCCACAAGCTACGGGAAGTGCTGGAAATTTCCGATCGAATTATGGTTATCCGGCGCGGAAAAGTGGTCGGATCGACAACACCCGCTGAAGCAAATAAAGAAACCCTTGCCTCTATGATGGTTGGACATGCCGTAAATCTGGAAGTCGAGAAAGTTCCACCCACCATCGGGAATGTTGTCTTGAAAGTGGAAGACCTGACAGTGACTGACGCTCAGCGTCAGGTTACAGTGGATGAAGTTTCGTTCGAAATCCGCGCTGGTGAGATCGTCGGAGTGGCGGGTGTTCAGGGCAATGGGCAAACAGAATTGGTGGATGCCATCACTGGTTTGACCATTCCTATAAACGGAACCATCACCCTGCTTGGACAGGATATCACCAAAGCCACGCCCAGGCAGATTACGGAACTCGGCTCCGCGCATATTCCGGAAGACCGTCAACGGGTTGGATTAGTACTCCCGTTCCCGGTCGCAGAGAATTTGGTACTCTGCACGTATTATCAAGCGCCCTATTCCAAAGGCGCGATGATGCAATACCCTGTCATCCTGGAGAGCAGCAAGGAATTGATCGAGAAGTTTGATATTCGTACACCTGGTCCGCTTACCGCCGTCGGATCCCTATCCGGTGGAAATCAACAGAAAGTAATCATTGCGAGGGAACTTTCCAGACCTATCCAGTTCCTGGTTGCCTCTCAACCTACCCGAGGATTGGATGTCGGTTCCATTGAATATATCCACAAGCGAATCGTGGAGAAACGGGATGAGGGATGTGCGGTATTGCTTGTTTCTCCTGAGTTGGATGAGATCATGGAGTTGTCTGACACCATCGCCGTGATGTACCGCGGGAAAATTGTGGCTATGGTCCCCGCGGATGAAGCTACAAAAGAGTATATTGGTCTGTTGATGGCTGGGGTCAAGCCTGACACCCTGCCAAAACCGGTAAAACGAGCTGTAGTCGAGACCACATTCTAATGGGGTGAAACCTTGAGTAAAGAAGAGAACAAACAGGATGTAGGCAAGGTTGTCCTCCAGGAAGTAATCCAATCTGGCAAGGAATCGAAGGGTTGGAAGAAAATTGGAGAGATGCTGCTGGTTCCTGCACTGGCAGTGGTTAGTGGTATGCTCATCGGCGCGATTATCATGGTTGCAACCAGCCAACCCGTGTATGCTGCGTTCAAACAATCATTTGGCGCCGGGATATCTGCAGCATTCAAAGAAGTGGTTGTTGGATACGGAGCATTGATCGAAGGTTCGTTACCTGATCCGATCCGAATTATCAATGCATTGAGGGCAGGCGACCCTCTTGCGATCCGGCAGGCAGTCAACCCATTTCTGGAGAGTCTGGTAACAGCCACTCCCTACATTTTTGCAGGGCTGGCAGTTGCGCTTGGTTTTCGCGCTGGATTATTCAATATTGGTGTGGAAGGTCAAATATTCATAGGCGCAACCTGCGCGGTTTATGTCGGTTATGCACTCAAAGGTATGCCGGCGTACATCCACATGCCGCTCGCCTTTATCGCTGGATCTGCAGGTGGTGCTTTTTGGGCATTCATCTCCGGTTATCTGAAAGCAAAAACTGGTGCACATGAGGTGATCAACTCGATCATGCTAAACTGGATCGCCTTCCGATTGACCGAATGGCTGCTTTCCGGTCCGATGAACCGACCTGGTTCCGGCGGAATGCCGATCAGCCCCATCATCGAAAAAAGCGCGCAGATCCCACAATTCTTTCAACAACCGATCCGATTTCACCTGGGATTCTTTATAGCACTCGGGGTAGCTTACCTGGTTTATGTGCTGCTCTTTAGAACCAAATGGGGATTTACGATGCGCACGGTCGGAGCCAATCCAAAGGCCGCGCAGTACGCGGGTATGAATCTTCAGACAAACACCATGGTCGCCATGGCTCTTTCCGGCGCATTGGCTGGGATGGCGGGCGCGAATCAAATCCTGGCTGTCAATCGCTCCATGGCAATCGGATTGTCGTCAGGGTACGGGTTCGATAGCATTGCGCTGGCATTGATCGGTAACAGTCATCCGGCTGGTGTGATCTTATCTTCGCTTTTATTTGGTATCTTGCGTAATGGTGCGACCCGCATGATGGTGGTGGCGACCATTCCAATCGATATCGTCTCCATTGTGCAGGCACTTATTCTGATGTTCGTCGCGGCTCCGGCAATCATCCGAGCCATCTACCGTATCAAAGTGAAAGAAACGAGCGGAGCGATCTCGCTCAGCGGCTGGGGAGGTAATAAATAATGACTACCACCAGTATGATCATCCGTCGTCGTTTAGCTGTCAAATCTCAAACCCGCCGCTTTTTAATGGGTGGTTTCTTCGTCCTGGTAGGAATCCTGATATTTATTCTCTTCGCGTCCCAGGTCACTTCTGATCTCATGACCAAGTTCGTTATGACCCCGGGCGGACTCACCCGCGGTGTGATGGGAGATTGGATCATCCCTACGCAGGTCACACTTTACATAATGATGGCGATAAGCCTGGTATTGGGTGCCATCCAATTGGTGAAGGGATTCGGTCGTTGGACGAATGCGATCCTTGGATTAGTGGTCGTATCTTTCATCTTTGCGTTTCTAACCTGGTCTGCTGCCGGAAAACAATTGAATTTGGCGGGCATGTTAAGCAGCGCCGTTCTGCTTTCCGTACCCATCGTACTGGCAGCATTCTCTGGAGTCCTTTCTGAACGAGCCGGAATCGTCAACATCGCAATTGAAGGGATGATGCTTATGGGTGCGATGGTCGGTGCGCTGGTAGGCAGCGTGACGAAGAACACCTGGCTCGGATTATTTGCTGCAATATTGTCAGCCGTCCTTCTAGCCTGGTTGCACGGCGTCCTTTCGATCAAATACAGGATCAATCAAATTGTATCTGGTACCGTGATCAATATCTTCGCTACTGGTCTCACATCCTTCCTGTCACAAAAGTTCCTGCAGCCATTCGAATATTTGAATGCTCCGCCCATGTTTACCCGCATCCCGATCCCGGTTCTGGCTGATATCCCATTGATCGGACCCTTATTCTTCAATACCAACCTGTTCGTGTACGCCATGTTCATCTTCCTGATCATCCTGCAGATATCGCTATTTTCCACCAAATGGGGATTGCGGATGCGGGCGGTTGGCGAACATCCCAAAGCGGCTGACACATTGGGAATCAATGTGTTCAAAACCCGTTATATGGCTATCTTATTGAGTGGAGCGATGGCAGGTTTCGCCGGGGCGTTCTATACCCTTGCCAGCGTTGGACGTTTCGATGAAGAGATGACCGCCGGTAAAGGTTTCATCGGGATCGCTGCAATGATCTTTGGTAACTGGACGCCGATCGGTTCGATGGGAGCAGGTTTCCTGTTTGGTTTCGCCGAACTCGATGGCATCCAAGCTCTCCCTTGTAGGCAGTAACATTCCGCCACAATTCATGGCAATGCTGCCCTATATTGCCACGATGATCGTCCTGGCTGGAGTGGTAGGGAAAGGTCAGATGCCGGCCGCGGATGGCGAGGCGTATGAGAAGGGGTAGTCGCCAAGAAATTTGAAAGCGGTAAGTAGAAATGAGTAATTGGAAACTGGGAACTAGTTCCCAGTTTCTTGTTTCTCAAATCTACTCTCTCGCTTCTTGTTACTCATTTCTGTTTTCTGGTCTCTGCTTTCCATTTTCTACTTTCTAGTTTCTACCCCCTTCTTTCCCCCCAATGTTTCATTTCTGTTACAAACCGGTAAACAGAACATGACAATAACCTTTCAAATCCCTTGTATTGATTGACTGAGCCTGCCCGCACCGGTATAGTATATGCAGGTGTGGACTATCCATAATCGGTTTTACCTAACAAGGTGAAAGAATATGATCAGAAATCTTAAACAACAATGGAAGCGGACTACTCCGCACGGGCAAAGCCTGGTCGAATTAGCAATTTTCTTCCCGATGATCCTGATGATGCTATCCGGTCTGGTGGAGTTTGGATTTGTGCTAAACCAGTACTTGAATCTAATGGATGGCCCGCGGGAAGGCGCCCGCTTCGGAGTGGATATATCCCCCTTCCTTGACCCTACCGATAACGACGATATAACGTTTTATTACAGTGCAGCCTATGAAGCGAATCCAGTATCATGCAATTGCTCTCCGGGAGTGACACAAATCGTTCGGCAGTCAATCAACCCGTATGTTTTGGATCCGACCGTGGATGATGTCGTCGTATCCGTTGTATCCATAAAGGATGGAGCGATATTTCACCGCTATCCGGATGATGGGGGGGTCACCTCAACCCCTGGTCAGTATAGTCTGAATGGTAAATTCGTCAGCAGGATGACCGACGCCCAAATCGTAAGTAAGCTGATCGGTACGGCACCAAAAGTTGGCGCGGTGGTCGTGGAGATGTTTTATAACTATCACCAGGTACTTGCCCTGCCCTGGATCACACTTTTTGTCCCGGACCCGATCCTATTACACATGGTCGCCGTAGCACCATTACCAGCCGCAACTCCACCCGACCCAACCCCGATTCCTTAAGAGATCCCTCTCATGAAAAAATTTCGAATTACTCTTCCATCTCATTCAGAAAAAGGCCAGTCGATTGTCCTGATCGCCCTTGTCTTTGTTGGTTTATTGGCATTTATCGGATTGACAGTCGATATGGGCGTCTTGTTTGTCGGATATGGCAATCTCCGGAGGGCAGTGGATAATTCTGCCCTGGCAGCAGCCACTCAGATGCGTGAAAATTACACCATCGAACAGCTTAAAGATTCCGCCGCTCAATTCTTACGATTGAACAATGTGGACGCAAATCCTGCCACGGTGGATGTGGATCTCTGCGATCTCACTGCCACTCCTGTAGATGTGGAGTTATGCCCTACAGATAGAAGGAAACTGGTTCGGGTGACTGCTACAGTTCCGGTCAAATTCTCCTTCCTGCCAGTCATTGGGTTATATGAAACCAACATCACCGCCAGCGCCATAGCCGAAGCTGCCTCCATGGATGTGGTTCTGGTCATCGACATCTCTGAATCCATGGCGAACAACAGCGTATCACAGAATGATAAAGACCCGGTCAATTGTAATGCAGCCGATACATGTGAGCCTTTCAACGCCGTGCAGGATGCGGCTGGCAGCACTTTCGCTAGCTATATTCTTAACAAACCGGCTGGAGAAGAAGAAGACCGACTTGCAATTGTGGTCTTCTCGAATGGCTGGCAAGATCATAACTACTATTACCAACCTGGTTATGCAGCAAACCTAACCATTCCGACAACCGGAACAGGTGTGGTATGCCCTTATGGTGAATTTGATGCGTTCGGAAGATGCACTAATCCCTGGACCAGTGATTACAACGTTGCCTGGGATTTGATCCAGCATCTGAAAGTTTACGAACGCCCGCAATGCCCAATGCCCTGGGAAGAAGCGGATGTGACCGGTTCCTGTTCGGAATACGACACCGCCATTCCACCTAATCCACCTAATTATGTGGCTGCCCGCTGCCCTTACGCGCAGGACGTGAATACATTTCGTAACCAGGTCGATTCCTCCATCTGTCAAACCACCAATATCGGCGGAGGATTACAACTTGGCGCCTCATTGTATGGCATGGATATGCGTAGAGATGCACTCTGGTTACTCATTCTCCTAACTGATGGCGCTGCAAACGCAACGGAAGTGAACCACGACTCGGATCCAGAGTACCTTGCTGCTGATAATGTAACCGTATTACAGGACATCAAACAATCTTTACCGATCGGTTTCTGCCCACCCGGAGTTGCGGTCAATAATGGTTGCCGTGATGACAACGCTGCTGGTCGTCACGCTGATACCAGCGCCAATTATGATGCCGATGATTACGCCCGTGATATGGCAGATCTTGTGGCGTGCGACCCAAAGGACGAAGCTGCCGGCTGCTCGCGTGCTGGGCAGGGCGCGGTGATGTTTTCCATCGGTCTGGGACCGACAGTGGTTACTTCTCCGGTGGATGGGTCCGGTGTTGCCTACGGTGATACCCTCCTCCGTTATGTGGGCGCCGTAGGTGATGATGGTGACCCGGGAACCGATCCGTGTTCCTCTGTCACATATCCCGGAACTGATTATAACTGCGGTAATTATTACTTTTCCGAAAATGGGACCGGTCTAGTACCAGTGTTTCAACAAATCGCATCCCGGGTATTCACGCGATTGACCAAATAGGAAGTGAGCAAGCTTATGAAAAATCCATTGAAATTTACTCTCCCACTCTTGCGTAAGAAGTATTCCGCCCAGTCGATGGTGGAATTCGCATTAGTGCTCCCGGTCTTACTTGCTCTCATCTTCGGTATTATTGAATTTGGCAGGCTCTTCCAGGCCTGGTTATCTGTCCAGAATAGCGCCCGTTTTGCTGTTCGTTACGCTGTCACTGGTGAATACAACCCCAGTTACTGTGGAGATGCCGGGACAGCGACTGCCGCCAATGATGTTTGGGATACCTACAATAGTCAGACTATTTCTCCTGCGATCAATCCAGCTGCCGCGGATACCTATCGGTGGTGATCCGGTGGATTGCCGTATTCCAAACACTTCCAAACTGATCTCATGGCTCACGCTCCATTTTCAACCATGTCTGCAAATGCCCAACAATTGGCGATGTCTGAATCCATACAAAATATGACAGGGGTACTACAAGACTATGCTCGTTTACAATCCATCCATGATGTCACCCAGCAGGATGCATTTGCCATTGCCCTTGATCCAACAGCCACCCAGGAAGATGAGCTTGGGTATTTTAATATCGTGGTGTATTCATCCAGGTTGCTTGCAGCCGGCGGATCGATCACCTATTCTGACCCGGCTAATGGCGTTTATTGGTCTGTCGCTCCAAACCAGGATCCAGGTGGTCCGAGCGACCGGGTTGCCATCGGAGTGGACTTTAATCACCCCCTTATCACTCCCTTCCTGATGAGTATCTGGCCGTATGTCCACCTGACCACTGTCCGCGAAGGCATCATCGAGAACTTCCGTTCCTCGAAAACGATCAATGTCGCGCCACCTATTTCGATGCCTTCTCCGACTGCTTCGTTGACTCCAAGTCAAACCAACACCCCAACCAATACCAACACGCCGACCTCCACGGAGACGCCTACATCGACGTCCACCCTGACACCCTCCGACACTCCAACTCCGACTGAGACTTTCACCCCCTCTCCGACGGTAACTTCCTCGGCTACACTCACTCCATCCAATACGCCTACCATCACGTTGACCCCATCAGCCACCCGAACCCCAACCGTCACCCCTACTCCAAGTTGTGCCAATATCACCATGGCTTTAACAATCCAGGGGTCAGGAACTGGGCAATACCTGCGAGCGAGGATCCGCCATACTAAACCCGCGCCGATCACGTTTGGGTCTGTGACTGTCACCTGGACCAACTTCCGACCTGGTATTCAATATGTCGACTATATGAATATTACAGGAACAAGGTTCTATGACGGGAATGACTTCGATTCAACCACAATTGCATCAAAATCACCGGAAAAGGATCTTCCAGGGGCAAATGCGAATAACGACCTGGTGATCGATTACAGCGGGTTGGATTCACGCGGTCTGGTTGGGACGTTCACTGTTGCTGTTGTCCTCGAAGAAGGCCGTTGCCCGAAGTCTGCTACGATTACCCGTCTGGCGCCTACCGCGACGAATCCGCCCGCACCAACAAATACCAAAACACCGGTTCCGCCTACCGCCACAAAAACTCCCGTGACTCCGACCAAATCACCGACTCCAGTGACGCCAACTCCAGTGACACCGACCAAATCACCAACTCCGGTGACGCCAACGAGTACAAAAACACCGGTTACACCGACTCCTGTCACACCAACCAAGACGAATACGCCCGTGACGCCAACCAGTACAAAAACGCCGGTAACGCCAACGATGACTCCAACCATTGCGCCTACCTTCACCCCTTCACCAACAAAGACGCCAAACGGATGCGTGGACTGCTAACGTAGGATTTCAACCCAAAGGAGCGGCACATCAATGCCGCTCCTCTTTTTTTCGTATACAATCTATATATGGAACTAAAAGGCAATCGCTGGACTCGCTATTTATTGTATGGGATCCTGCTTCTTACCATCGGAATTTCCATTGCAGCCATACTCATACCTCCGGGTCGTGGTATCTCATCCATATTGACCACGGTATTGTTTCTGATTCCGGGTCTGGGAGCGTCCATCGCTTGCCTACTGATTTTTCTTCGGACAAAACATCAGACAGCCATTCTCCAGTCTGCTGGCATAATCCTGATGTTACTGGGTGACTGGTTGGTACTTCATGGGATGACCAATAAACCATTCAGTGCGGCGTTGATCCACTGGACCAGCCTGGGAGGGTGGATCTGCCTTTTTGGGTCCTGGTTTTTCCTGCCTTTGTTGCAACGCCGCAGTATGATGCGCCTGAAAGTCCTATTGGATATCGCGATCTCGACTGGTGCATTTGTAGTTCTATGCTGGTTGCTTTTCCTCGAACCGTTTTCGCGACAATTCGAGCTGGATAGCAGCTCACAGAGTTGGATTCTCTTCTATCCCATTCTTGGATTGGTCCTTATATCCATTTTATTTAACTTGATCTTACTTACACCCATGCGAACCATACGACTTGCGATGGTCCTTTTCCTGGCTGGAATGGTTTTTCTCACGATCTCGGATTTTGCGATAGGTATAGATCTGCAGGCAGATCAATCTGCATTATCCTCCGTCCAAGCGTACGGCTACGTGACCGGATACAGTCTTATTTGTTTGTATGCCATTTATTTACTCCGGGCAAAAGACCCATTTCCTTCATCTCCAGTGGGGATTGAGCTTTCCCTTGGAGAGCGGGTTCAACCGGTTTTGGCGCTTGCCCTGGCTTTAGTTTTGGTTGGCGAATTGATCGTATTCTGGCAATTTAATCGGGTGATCCCACAAACTGTCGTTGGATTTAGCGCAATGGTGTGGTTACTGTTGATCGCACGCCAGGGTGTGGCTGCCGGAGAATTCGAACTCCAACAATATGCCATGCTCTTCAACCACTCTGCTGAGCCGTCATTCTTGTGTAAGCCTGACTTGAAATTAATCCTGGTCAATCCGGCAATGCTTAAAATTTGCCAGGAAGAGGATGATAATTCCTTAATGCAGAAGCGCCTACCTGAACTCTTCATTAATTATCCATCGCCGAAACTGGACCAGGAAGAAGTAAAGTTTGAAGCTATTTTTATCTCGAAACTGAATGAGGAAATACCTGTCGATGTTACCCTGCAAGTATTGCAATTGGGGTTGTTGAGGAGAAAGACCATAACGGGTGTGATTCATGACCTGAGTTCGCAAAAAAAGCAACAGCGTGATCTGCAACTTGCCTACGATCGGGTCTCAAAGATCCGGAAGGAACTGATAGACCTCAATAATGATCTGGAGCGGAGGGTGGAAGAAAAGACCGGATCTTTGAGCCAGGCGTACCAACAACTCGAGGAACAGCACCGCAAGCTTCAAAGCCTGGATAAATTGAAATCAGATTTTGTAACGATGGTTTCCCATGAACTTAGAGCGCCTCTCACCAATATCAGTGGAGGTATTGAGCTCGTGCTCACCGGTAAAAATCAGATGACGAAGGGCAGCCAAAATTCACTTCAACTTGTGCAGGCAGAGATCCAACGACTCACCCGGATCGTAGAAAGTATTCTGGACCTCTCTGCGTTGGATTCCGGGAGGATGCCCCTCTACCCGGAGCCGATCCAGATAGAAGATCTGCTGCCATCCGTGCAAGCATTAGCCAGCCAGTATCGGGATGGATCTCGATTCCAGTACGAGATTCCGAAAGATCTGCCTATCTTTCTGGCTGATCCACAGGCTCTGATTAGCATCCTGTCTTATATTCTGGATAACGCTGTAAAATATGCTCCTCAAGGACCAATCACATTATCCGCTATGGTGCAGGGGGACATGGTCGAGTTTTGTGTTTCAGATGGGGGACCCGGGATCTCGGCTACTGTGATAGACCAGATCTTCGATAAGTTTTATCGGGCAGATAATACAGATTCCCGCGATATCTACGGCCGTGGTCTTGGTTTGTATATGGCAAAACGATTAATCGAAGCGATGGGTGGGACGATCACAGCCGCCAACCGGTTGGAAGGTGGCGCCGTTTTTTCTATTCGATTACCATTGATGGCAGATGCATATGAAAAAGAAAATCCTCTTCGTGGATGACGACAATACTCTAATCCAATTCTTCAGTGAATATTTGGCTTCCGACGGTTTTGAGCCGATAACAGCGTCCAACGGACCAGATGCATTGAAAGCAGCCTACATCCATCATCCTGATCTTGTAATTCTGGATGTGATGATGCCGGGAATGGATGGCTGGGAGGTATGCGCACGGTTGAGGGAAATGTCGGCTGTTCCTGTCATTCTGGTCACCGGAAAAACAAGTGAAACCGATAAATTGCGTGGATTTAAATTAGGCGCAGATGACTATCTGACCAAACCATTCAGCTTTGCCGAACTTACTGCCCGAATTCGGGCAGTATTAGGACGGAGCCAACTGGTTGTTCCTGAATCAAACTCGATCTTACGGATAGAAGACTTGACCATACATTTGGAAAAACGTACCGTAAAAAGGGACGGTCATGAGATCGTTCTTACCCCCACAGAGTTTCGGTTATTGGAATACCTGGCGAAGAACCATGGCAGAGCCGTACCTGAAGCAGAGCTGGCAAAAGCCGTATGGGGAAACTACCGCGAAGAAGAAGCCAGCACCGTCCGTAGGTACATTTTCTTATTACGCCAGAAAGTGGAAAAAGACCCGGCGAACCCGGTTGTGGTCAAAACATTGCGTGGATTCGGATACCGGATGGGCACTGCCAGCCTGAATCTGCCGGATGAATAAAAGCTGAAGCCGACGTCCCAAGATAGAGAAATCAGCTTTTGCTCTTCCAACCGTCACCAGAGGTCATATTTCAAGTCTACTCAAGACGTTACCATATGAATGGTATTCTTCCATTCCTTTAGGTGTGGTAAGATATTTGTATGGACGACAAAATTACCATTATCGAAGGACCGACCCCCAGCTTTGATCATGCTCCGGATGCCTGGGCAATGGGGATATTCGAAGGACCTATTCAACACGATCTTGTTTTTACCAGGCTGCGCACCTATAACGGTCCCGCCCTGGTTGAACGTTGCTATCGAGCCTGGAAAAGTCAATCCGGGATAGTACTGGAATATCGGGATGAAATTGGAATGACGCAAAGCAAACCCATCATAGCCATTCGTTCTGTCGCGAGTGAGGATGGGCAAATGCTTTTAATGTGGCTTCGAATGGAACATCGTGAGGGTGAAGGCGAGCAACCCCCCGAACTGGATCTTGGTGATAATAAAGACCAGGAATAATTGAAGTATTTACAAACAAAAATAGGATGGCATAAGCCATCCTATTTTTATTCTCTATTAAGCAACAAACGCCTGGGTGAGGGGGGCACCCAAACGTTTGTTGACATTATCTTATCATATCTCGGAACGCTGTCAAGTTTTTTGGATTAGAAAAAGTTAACAATTCGAGATATTAAAATCATTGTGTGCCCCAGGAGGGACTCGAACCCCCAACCTAGGCGTTAGGAGTGCCTCGCTCTATCCATTTGGGCCACTGGGGCGACATCCCAATTTTACCTTAATGTTATTCTATGACCAGAGATGAATATAACCGATTTTTTCCGGTTCCTTATCCACTCTCCGTTATTATTTCACCTATTCCCACAAAATTCAAAAATGTGTCATAATTACGCCAGATGAAGGAGGCTTCACAAATGAAATCACAATTTAGATTTTTGAGCATTCTGCTGGTCATAGTAATCGGATTGACAGCGTGCACACCCATTGCCACACCCGCTCCACTTTCACCCTCCGCCACTGTGGATGTAAATCCAATTTATACTGCAGCAGCAAAAACAATTGCCGTTGAATCCACCCGGAATGCCGCGCTCATTCCAACTGCCACGGAAATGATTCTGCCAACTTCTACGGAAACTCCCACCCAGGAACCAACCGTAGAGCCTGTTTTTCTGCTCGATCAGGCTGATACTCCCACCATGTGGGTACCAGCAGTGAGCAGCGGTCGTCCTTCCATCACCTCCAAAGAGAATACCAACTGCCGTCAGGGTCCGGATCCAGCTTTTGAAGTAGTAACCGGCTTCTTGACTGGTGCAAAATCAGAAGTGTACGGTCAGTCGTATGGTGGAGGATGGTGGTATATCAAGAATCCGACCAGCGCCGATCCCAAATATTGTTGGGTCTGGTCTTCCACAACCGAAGTTTCCGGTGATACGGATAGCGTCCAGGTGTTGATCATCCCGACGCCCGTCAAATCACTACCTAAAGTTACCGTCAGTTTAGGTGTCTCACCTGTTGATTCTGGTACCTGTCCACAGACGTACAGCTTCACAGCTACCTTTACATCTGATCGAGCGGCTGATCTCAATTATATGGTTCTAGACGATCAGGATAAAACCCTCGATTCTGGCACAATTTCTTTCAGTGATGATGGAACCAAATCCATCAGTTTCAGTAAGAAGTATAGTGAAACTGTAACTAAATGGGCAATTGTACGAATCAATTCTCCGGTTACAGGAAAATCAAACAAGGTGTCCTTCACATTGGATTGCCCGTAATTCAGAGAACATTACTTTCAGCCTCCATCGAATGATGGAGGCTTTTTTATTTCCACGTATACATATATAACTGAAGTTATTTACTATTGAATAATCAATATTTCTTATACAATTGTTGTATAGTAAATTTGTATATTTTGTTGTTACACATGGATGGGTCATCACCCATTGACCTGCTTGTTATAATATTAAAGACTTCTTGCTTGGGGAGGATTCTATGAAAACAAATTTGTTGCGAACAATGTTGCTCTTGATGATCAGCGTCTTGCTGTTATCCAGTTGCGGATTAGGTGCAGGAGCAGCTCCAACCGCTGATCCGGGTGTATTCTTCACCCAGGCAGCGGAGACAATGAGCGTCGAGCTCACCCTGTCGGCATTGGGTGCTTTGCCTGATGAATCCGTCTCTACGCCTGTTCCACCGCCCACAGAAACCCCCATGCCAGTTCCAACGGACGAGCCAGTGATTGTGCCTACAGCCACCCTTGAACCAGTAGAGATTCTCCCCACAGATACTCCTGAACCACCTCCCGCTCCAGAGACGCCGATACTGAGGGTGACAACAAATACCAATTGTAGAGCAGGTCCCAGTCCGATTTTCCGTGTCGAAGGGTATGTCACCACAGAAATGTCTCTCCCTGTGCGCGGCGTCAGCGAAGGGCGATCCTGGTGGTGGGTAGACAATCCGACCTATCCCGATTATCACTGCTGGGTTTGGAAATATACGTCTGAAGTGGAGGGCGATACCTCTCAAGTGCCCGTGTATCGTGAGCCTTGGACGCCTACCCCTGGAGAAGCAGTGATGAGCGCGAGTATCGTCACCGGACCAACCAGCGTGGTAGGAAAGTGCCCGCAGAAAGTCACATTCGGTGCGGTGGTCCACACGAATACCGGTGGGCAGGTGCATTACGAATGGTTCAAAAAAGGTGGTAACAAGACGGATAAAGGGTGGGTAACCATCGCTGCTGATTCTCAGGCAACCCTCATGTGGTCCTTCTACGTATCTGGTAGCGGAGAACAATATGTCCGATTGAAAGTGAATTATCCATCGCACCTCACATCCAATACCTGGAAATTTACAGTGAAGTGTACAAAATAGAATTTGTTTTTGAAAGATAGTGAGTTGTAAAGAATCAGCTGCAAGGAAGTGAAAATGAGAGAGGATGTTGACTATCCTCTTTCATTTATTTTTATGATGTTCCAATTTATCCTGATACATTCGCTGGTCTGCTTCTCGCATCACTTCAATGAGCGGTTCCCCGGAATTGGCGGTTGCTACCCCAATGGAAAGGTACAGTTGAAATGGGACAACACTCCGGCTATTTTCCTCCGCCATTGCCTGCCTAAGACGATTCAGTAGGCATAATCCAGTTTCCTGGTCTGTTTTCGGTAGTAGAACAGCGAATTCATCCCCACCAATCCGTGCGACGACATCCTCCGGACGGAATGTCATACGCAATACTTGAGCCGCTTTCTTCAAGAGCAGGTCACCGGCTGAATGTCCAAGCGTATCATTGGTTTCTTTCAGAAAATCGGTATCGGCGATGAGGATACTAACCGGGTAATGTCGGCTGACCTGCAAACGGGCTAACTCGGCTTCGAAATAGCTGCGCGAGTATAACCCGGTCAGCCCATCATGGGTGCTCAGGAATATCAATTGATCCTCTGAAATTTTCCGATCTGTAATATCGGTCAAGGCAACAATAGCTCTGCCGAATGATTTTTCGTATCCGGGAACAACAATAAAGTGTAGATTGTGATACCTTATAACACCATCCTTAATATCATTTGCACCTTCACTGCTGAAATGGGTGGCTCCCTTACTGATTTCCACCATCTCCTGAATAAATAAATCATCCGGTTTAAGCTGTTGGGTAACCAGATAATTATTGAAGAGTTCTTCCTTTGATGACACCCCCACAAGTTGGATCGCCGCTTGATTGACATCGATCACTTTCATAAGGTCGATCAACGTATGTACTTCCTTGGGGTGTGTCTCCAGGTGCTTCTGGATATCTGTGACTCCTTTGATATTCACCAAGTAATCCAGACGTTTTTTGACCTGTGAGAAGTCTTCCTCCCATAAAGCAATCGGTGTGTTTTCAAAAAGATCATAAAACCGTGCCTGACTCTCAGACAAAGCCTGCTCAATCTGTTTTCGTTCAGTGATATCGTATAGAACCCCATGCCATAAACTTTTCCCCTTTTCATCCTTGAAAAGGAGAGCATGGTCAAGCACCCAGATAACTTTCCCGTCTTTTCGGACCATCCGATATTCCACCTGGAATGGTTCGCCGGTATTGTTTGTTCGCTCATTTTCCTGTTTAACCCGATCACGATCTCCAGGATAGATCAGTTGCCAATATAAATGTGGATCACTTAAGATCTCTTCTGATGTATAACCAGTCAATTCTTTCATGCGTGGGCTAATATATATACCGGTAGACATTTCATCGGCTTCATCAATATAGACAACTGCAGCTATCTGTTCTGCCAGTATCCGGTAGCGCGCTTCGGCGGTTGTTAATTTCTCTTCGCTTAGAATCCGTGATTTAGTGCTGGCCAGCATCTCAACTGAAAGATTCAAGAATTGAGAAGTATCTTCAGTCCATTCTCTGGTTTCATTCGCCGATTCCACCCAGACGATCCCCAATAAATTCCGATTGGCAGAGACCACAGGCAAACACAAGATCGAATTGGGTGAATAACCAATGAAGGTCACTATTTCCGTACTGATCTCATCCATTTCCTGTTGATTGTTTTTCCAGCTATATTTGTTTTTATCTACGATCATTCTCCATAACTGGGGATAAGCTATTTCCATACTTTCAGGCAGGGTCAGTTTTCCGCCCGGATGCGAATTGGATGTCCAATCGAAAATCTCGGATGGAACTTGTGTATCCATGGAGAAAAGAGCAAAACAACACCGGTCTACGTGCAGGTATGCTCCGACCATGGATAATACCGTCAGGATTTCCTGCGTTTTATTATCAAATTGAATCTGATTGAGCTTGGCAGCAATTCCTGTCAGAACGCTTTCTGTCCGGAGCCGTTCTTGAATTGAAACCTCAAATTCTTTACGATGGGTAATATCCCGCGAAACAGATGTTATGCCGATCGCCTTACCCTGATCGTCTAATACAGGAACCTGGATGGTTTCATACCAGCTCTGCTTGCCTTGAAGATCGACATTCGAGTATTCAGTAACTTTTGCGATCTGGGTTTGAAGGATCTCATCTTCCGCCAGATCAGATGTAGCTGCATATTCGGAGTCAAAAATATCACTATTCGTCTTTCCAATAATTTCTTCTTCACGAAGATGGTAATAGTTGCAGAAGGTTTCATTCGCAGCTAAAAACCTCTTCTGACCATCCTTTAAACTGACCAAATCCGGTATGTTATTTAATAGGCTTTTCAGGCGAGCTTCACTTTCTTTCAAGGCAAGCTCGGTGTAGTAGCGGTTCGAAATATCCCGAGAGATCCCCACAGAACCTTTGACTCTCCCATCCACCACCCATGGCGATTTAATGGTTTCAAACCACCTGGAAGGTTCTTCAGGGCGAAGCTGCGTTTCGAACCTCATCGGCATTCCGGATTCCATAACCTGGCGATCTGCGTCTACGAATGATCTGGCGATCTCAGGATCAAATACATCTTCATCCATTTTGCCGACCACGTTTTCCCGTCGGATCGAATGTAATTTTTCCATTTCCTGATTGATAGCCAGGTATTTACCAAACTCATCCTTTAACCAGGCTGGGTCTGGAAGATTGTTGATAAAAGATGTGAGCAATTGCTCACTGGACCGGGTCTCTGCCTCAGAGGTGACCAGGGAGGTGATATCTGTGACTGACATCAAGATATAACGAGGTTTTGTATGTTCTTTTTGAACCGGAGAACAACTTCCCTGAACCCACCTGGTATCATCAAGGGGAGACTGAAGCCGAAACTTGGTTTGAATAATTGTTTTTTCTTTGAGGCAGGTATGAATTGCTGACTGGACTTGAGCAACGTCGTCCGGATGAATGATCGAACTGAGATTTATCCCGTTGATATCCGCTTCAGAAAATCCTGCCAATTGACCAAATCGTTGATTTGCAAAACTAATTATCCCCGACCTGTCAACCTGACAGAGACCAAACGGTGTCAGCTTGGCGATTGCAGCTAATCTTTCTTCGTGGGTCGAGATATCAATAAAGAATTGGTGGCGCTCGAAAATAAATGCATTGACCACATATGCGACCACAATAGTGCTGACGGATAGCAATTCGAGTTCAATTGCTTCTTCCAGATAGAAATGCCTCTGACTGGCCATTAACATTTCAATGGAAAAAATGAACCAATAAAAGATGGATGCTACAGCTCGATTAAACCGAATCGTCGCATAAATGATCGGAATGGTAAAAAGTGAATAAATGAGGAGGTCTTCAGTCCCTGGTAAATTGGATAAGAGGGTTACAAGGGCTGTGGTGATCAGACCAATGATCAAGGCTTCTGCCAGAATGCTTTTATGCGAAAATATGGAGTCCCTGACCGTCCTAACAAAACCGGCTACTGTTTCCAGCTCCGAGTTTTCTGGATTACGTATCAATCCTACATATGAGAGTATCAGGAAGCCTACGAATACGATTCCCAGAAAATCACGTAATGAATAATAGAGGGAGGCATTGAAAGGAAAGTCCGGCAGCAGTAGCGGATTTAGCGGCAGGAATTGATGGTTGGCAATCCCGGATATTACTGCAATTACAAGTGCTGTCAGAGAAAGAGAGATCGTATCCTGGAGTGAGACTTTTTGGATATCGATCTTAAAAAGTCTCTTGGAAAGCTTAGGTAATGTGACAACAACCAGACTGAAAATTAAGGAAAAAATCAACCCAGACACAGTAGCCGGTTGATTACCAAAGATGACCCTGCTAAAATAATCACAAAAGAATAGAGGAATAATATAAGCAGGATGACCCAAAAATCCAACGGCGAAAGCAATCCCAACTGCAGGATGCCAGGCAAGAAGTGGCGAGATCGATGTAAACCTAAAGAAAAGCCACTCCGCTGCAAAATAGACAAGAATTAAACTGACTATTTTTAAGATAGTCCAAATCCACGTTTTTTTTATGGCTTGATTCAAAGACGGCGCCTTACCCACATGACTCACCTATAATCTTTGATCTATTTACCCCCAAGGATAACCATTAGGACAATTATATCATTACTTATTTTTAGAGAAGCTACTTCCGTATTGAGTGAATACTATTTAATAAAATGGGAAGAGAAATATGATATAATGCCAGAAATTAAATAGCCCTAGCGGCACTCTTATCCAGAGAGGTGGAGGGACCGGCCCGATGATACCTCGGCAACCGCGAATCAAATTCGTTGGTGCCAATTCCGGCAGAAATATTCTGATAGATGAGAGGGCAGCCGAACGTGAAATCTAGCGTTTGCCCCTCAATATCACCGCAGGGGCAAACTTTTTTATTTCAAAGGAGAATTGAATATGACTACTACATTTATGTCGTCACCCAAATATCTTTTTACCTCCGAATCGGTGACCGAAGGCCATCCTGATAAAATTTGCGATCAGGTAAGTGATGCTGTACTGGATGCATGTCTGGAAGACGATAGCTTCAGCCGGGTTGCATGCGAGACAGCCACAAAAACAGGCTTTATTCTCGTGTTGGGCGAGATAACCACCCATGCAGACATCAACTTTGACCAGTTGATTCGGACTGTAGTGAAGGACATCGGCTACGACAACACAGACAAGGGTTTCGATGGGAATACCTGCGGTGTTCAGGTTGCCATCGCTGAGCAAAGTCATGACATTGCCCTGGGCGTGGATCGGGCAATGGAGTCCAAAGCCGGTGAGATGACCGATAAAGAGATTGAAGCTATCGGTGCCGGTGATCAAGGTATGATGTTTGGCTATGCCTGCAACGAGACCCCTGTATTGATGCCGGCTCCCATTTATTATGCGCACAAACTGACTCGTCAATTAGCTATCGCCAGAAAATCAGGTCAACTCAATTGGCTTCGACCGGATGGCAAGAGTCAGGTGACCGTCGAATACGAATATGGGAAGGTCAAACGGATAGATACGGTACTGATCAGCACACAACATTCACCAGATATTTCACATGCGGATATAGCTGAAGCAGTCCGGGAATATATTATTAATCCTGTCCTACCAGATTCCATCGTGGACGAAAACCTGAAAGTATATGTGAATCCTACCGGACGTTTTGTGATCGGTGGTCCAATGGGTGACGCCGGAGTTACCGGGCGAAAGATCATTGTTGATACCTATGGTGGAATGGGGCGCCACGGTGGTGGTGCATTCTCGGGAAAAGACCCGACGAAAGTGGACCGCTCGGGTGCGTATGCAGCCCGCTGGGTCGCAAAAAATATTGTGGCTGCCGGGTTGGCTGATCGATGTGAGATTCAGGTTGCCTATGCCATTGGAATTGCCCACCCACTCAGCATTAATGTGGAAACATTTGGCACTGGTAAGATCGATGACGAGAAAATCGCACAGACAGTACGTGATGTGTTCGATCTACGCCCTGGTGCAATTTTAAGAGATCTCAATCTCCGCCGGCCGATTTATCAACAAACTGCGTCCTACGGACATTTTGGCCGGGAGGAAGCAGATTTTACCTGGGAAAAGACAAATAAGGTTGCTGACCTTCGTTCTGCATCCGGTATATAAATACCATTTCAATTCCAGAAATCCCGCCCTGAAACCTGGCGGGATTTTTTATATCAAGATGGTCTTATTTTCCAGTAATTTCTTCGGTGCAGTTATAATTAGACCTTATCGGATATCAATATGAAAAAACTAATGATCTGTCTCGGTTTAGCAGCATTATTTATCGGGATTCATCCCAATATTGCCTATGCGCAACAAGATATTCCCTTACTGGATACCCATCTTGCGGTCCTTGAAGTAGATTTGCGTCCTGAGTTTGACCAAACCGACATGCTGGTAATTTATCACCTGGTTCTTGCCGAAGACCAGAAACTGCCTGCATCCATGACTGTTCGGGTTCCAGCCAGGGTATTAAAACCAACCACTGTTCAAGCTGTAGATTCGAGCGATGGAAGTATGACGCCTCTTCCCTTCACTGTGAAAAGCGAGGAGAACTGGCTGTTCGTTTCTTTTACTGCTCCCACATCCGAAATTAATTTCGAATTTCACGATCCCTTATTAATCAAAGATAACAAAGTCAGAAATTACCAATTCCTATGGGCTGGTGACTATCAGATCGATAATTTATCCATCTATATCCAGGAGCCAATGGGCGCCAGCAATGTGATAATCACACCATCCCTGGGAAGCCCCAAGACCGGTGAGAACGGGCTGGTCTATTATTATTCCCAACTGGGTGGATTGAGTCTTGGGACGGGCTTTTCGATTGGCATCCAATACGAGAAAGAAACGGATGCATTAAGCCTCCCCCAATTGCAGGTTGAACCTTCAGGCTCGCTGGACGATTCCACTCCCGGGAGAGTAACTTTAATGGAGTTGGTCCCCTGGCTGATCGGTTTTGCTTTGATCCTGATGGTCGCGGGTGGTTTCTGGTGGCTATGGGTTATTAGGCATTCACCCCACCATGAAAAGAAATACTTCCGTCATCGTACGACGATTAACCTGAAGAAAGATTCCGGTTCAGATCACATTTACTGCCATGAGTGTGGACAACGGGCAGAAAAAGGGGATATTTTCTGCCGGGTATGTGGTTCAAGGCTGCGATTGTCTTGATATAAAAAGACCAGACATGATCTACCTGGTCTTCCATGAAATATTCCTAGATCACACCCAGCTTCTTACCCACATTGCCGAAGATATTAAGTACTTCGTTGAGTTGTGCTTCGGTATGAGTAGCCATGTAGCTAGTTCGGAGAAGCTGATTGCCGGGTTGAACTGCAGGTGAAATGACGGGGTTGACGAAGACGCCAGCATCGAACAGGGTTTTCCACATTAAGAAGGTGAGATCATTGTCGCCAATAAAGATCGGTACAACCGGTGTGACCGAATTGCCAATGTTAAAACCCATCTCACGAAATCCTTTTCGCATCATCTCAGCATTTCGTAGAACCCGTTCTGGACGATCAGGTTCGTCTCGCATCACATGTAAGGCAGCTAATGCTGCTGCAGCCGCAGCAGGGGTGATACTCGCAGAAAAGATGAGAGCCCGCGCATGATGCTTGATATATGCAATTACGTCATCGTCTCCGGCAATAAAACCACCTAAGGATGCGAATGATTTGCTAAATGTCGACATGATCAGGTCAACCTGATCTGTGACGCCGAAATGAGCGGATGTACCATGTCCATGTCCCATGACTCCCATCCCGTGAGCATCGTCTACCATCAATCGCGCACCATATTTTTTTGCAATGGGTAACATGTCTGGCAGCGGTGCCAGATCTCCTTCCATACTGAACAGCCCGTCCACTACTATCAGCTTACCCGCATCTTCTGGGATCATTTGCAGGGTGCGGTCCAAATGAGCCATATCGTTATGGATATATCTTTCCAATTTCCCGTATGCTAAACGGGCTCCATCTACAATACTGGCGTGATCTTCTTTGTCCAGAATAATATAATCGCCCCGATTTACCAGTGCGCTTATGGTCCCCAGGTTGACTTGCATACCTGTAGAGAAACAAAGAGCTGCTTTTTTTCCGACCCATTCTGCCAATTCGCTTTCCAACTGTTCGTGTAATTCCAGGGTTCCATTTAGAAAGCGGGAACCAGTACAGGAAGTACCGAATCTATTGATGGCTTCAATGGCAGCTTCCTTTACTTTGGGATGTGTTGTTAATCCCAGGTAGTTATTCGATCCGCACATGATCAATTTGTGACCATGAAAGGACGCTACTGTGCCTTCATTTTCGGTCAATGGGATAAAAAAAGGATATATACCGGTTGCCTTTGCATTTTTAACATCTTGATAGTCATAACAGCGTTGAAAGATATCCATGGTTACACCTCAAAAGAATAATTGCTACCGTCTGCGTTTATTAATGGTGCGAATTGCATTGTTGATCATTAAATCCATGACCGGATACGCCAGATCACCGAGCAGGGAATTTAATGTATACAAGAACCAGCTATTGAATCCGGGGAGTATGGTATATCGGTTTCTCTGCATATCTTTCCAGATAATCTGCGCAACTTCATCTGCTTTCATAACACCCGCCGTGTCAGATAGTTCGCGCGTGATCGATGGTTTCAGGTCTTTCTCAAATTCCAACTGTGGAGTTTGTGTATCTGGAGGGAAAACTACCGATACTTTGATTCCGCGTAAGCGGTATTCGGCTCGGATCACATCTGATAATCCTCGGATGGCATATTTGCTTGCTCCATATGCGCTATACCCATAAGTGCCGATGATCCCTGCCATTGAGGAGATATTGACGATGTAACCGCTGCCCCGTTTAAGCATACCGTTGATGAAGGCACGGGTGACAAATGCTGTACCAAGGTAATTCACATCCATCAAGGAACGGATCGTTTCATACGTAAGGGTGTGAAATTTTCCAGGATAGGTGATCCCCGCTGAATTGATCAAATAATCGGGAGCACCGTAATCCTTCTCGAACGATTCCAATTTGGGTAATAAGTTTACCAGGTCAGAAACATCTGCCTGAATCGGTAATACCTGCTGGGATGAATCGACAACCCGTGTGCGTAACTCCGCTGAGGCAATATCCAGGAATTCTTTCCTCCTGGCAAGGATCGCAACATGGGCACCATTTGATACGAAAATTCTGGCTAAAGCCAGACCGATTCCACTTGATCCTCCTGTGATGAATATCCATTTACCTGAGATATCCAAAGTAACTCCAATACTTGTTGGGCTGATATGAAATTGTACCAAATTTCTTCGGATGTAAAATTTCTGGGGCAGTTGTCACTGCCCCAGATCAGGATCACTTTTCGACGGCTCCACTCTCGATCCATTGTTTTAGGAGTGTCAATTCTTCAGGGGTAAATTGACCGGGATGACCACCAGCGTTTTGACTGGAATAGATCTGAGAACCAGGCAGGTCACCGGGGATGATCCCCGCGCCGGAATTACCGCCCTTGAGGACAGAAGCATAATCGGCAACTGATAATCCACCCGATGAGCCATGGCACATCGCGCATTTCGCCTGAAACATTGGGCTGATTTGGTCTACCCAGGTTACTGAAGGTAATGCCGAAGCAGCCGCTTCTGTCGGTATCGTATTAATCGATACTGCCAGGGTTGGCGACGGCGTAGCGGTGGGCGCTTCCGTTGGTATGGCGGTTGGTTCTTTGGTTGGCAAAGCAGTAGGTGCAATAGTAGAAATGATCGGTACACGTTCCGCAGGTGGAAGCGTGGTTATTGAGGTGGTTTCGGCGGTCACAAAATAATACACTCCAACCAGCATCACAACGGATAAAACCGAGGCGATTGGGAAAAAGATCATTTTTCGTTTTCTTAATTCTTTTGGAGCGATTAGTTGTTCTTCTACCAGATCAATGGTTTCCAATTCCAATGGATGTTCTTCTTCCATTTGATGCTGGGTCATCTTTCCATTGATCATGCTTTTATTGAACATCTTGAAGTGGACATGATAGAAATGCCAAATCAAAATAGCGAGGACTGCCAGAACAGCCTCAGCTCCATGAGCAGTCTTGGCTGCCGGGATAAACACTCCGGGCAGGATTCGGGAGGTGATGATCGGATTCCAAAGCATGAATCCGGTCAGTGCCATGATCACACCGCCCCAGATCATCGCCCAATATTCAAGCTTTTCGTCGAAAGTATACCGCCCCATTTTCGGGCGAGATTTCGAGATTCCCAGGTTATACCCCACCGACTGAATTCCATCTTTGACATCTTTGATTCCAGGCAGCATTGTCATCTCTGCTTTTTGGACGAAAACCTTGTACCCAAGGAAGATCAGATGGTAGATAGTTTCCACAAGGAACACGACAGCGGCGACCCGATGGATAACCCGTACGCTGGTGATTCCACCCATCACCTGAATCAACCAGAGCGAAATATCCACTCCAATAAACTTTTGGATCAACCCTGTGATACCCAACAAGGTAAACGATAGAACCAGTAACAAATGTTCAATTCGCTGAGCGACATTAAAACGAGTGTAAGTTTTCTGAGCACTCATGATACTTTCGCTCCTTTTCGCTTTTCCAGACGCCTGCGAATAATATCGGAAATGACATATAAAATCATCCCTCCAATTACAGTCGGTATCAAAATCTTATAAAATAACCCGACATAAAAGACGAGAGGAGCTTTGGTTGGGCTGGGTATATAATGACTCATCCAGGATGCGGAAAAATTATCACCGGCATCAGGGTGGCATTTTTGGCAGGTCTTGATCAAATTCGACTGAATCTGGATCCCTTTTTCAGGATCATCAGTTCTGGCAATATTATGGACACCATGGCAATCGACACAGACCGGGGTATTTGTCTCCTGGTCTGGTGCAGTTTTATCAAAGATGGTCACGGTCGTGCCATGGAAATCGGAGACGTAGGTATCCATTACGGCCGTAGACAACCCATATTTCGTCATCATATCCGGATCGGTATGGCATTTCGCGCATTCCTGCGGAGATCGTAATCTGAAAGCATTATCTACTTTCTGAATATCATGAACCTGATGACAATCCGTGCAGGTCGGCGAATCTGCATTTCCATCGATCAATAATCCAGCACCATGGACAGAATCCAGGTATTCTTTAAAGATCTCGTTATGGCATTTCGCACAGGTTACGGGAATATTCACCCGCTCTTCTTCCAACCGAACACCCGTATCTTTGTCCTTTAGCCGGGTTTGGGTGTGTGGATTGTGGCAATCCGTGCAAACCGGCGCGTTCGGGTTACCTGCTTCTAGGGCTTGTTTGTGGATGCTGTCGTTCAGCATCGTGGACTCTTCTGTATGACATTGCGTGCACGCCAGCGAACCTGTCCTCATATACTCTTGATACGATGCCGCAACTATTTCTGGGTGTGGGAATTCAGTGATACCGGTATGACAGGCAGTGCAGGACATCCCATTGGCACCATGGACAGATCCGCCGAATTGAGCAGGGTCTACCGTAATGCTGATATCTGTACCACCAATATTCGATGTCAACCCGGCTTTCCCGTGGCAGCCAAGGCAATCGGCATTGGTCAACTGGGTCAGACTTCCTGCAAGATTTCTTCCGGGCACTTCGGCGTTCGCTACTCTGGGAGGTCGGGTTCCCATTAGGAGAAGGCTGGTAAGAATCAGACCACTTCCAAGCAGTAACCCGAAGTGCAAGAAACGATGGGTTTTTCGAGTCATGGATCAATTCTCCGAGATTGGATATTCCTATAATTGTAAAGATTAATGCTGGATTAATTATACTGGAAATATGTGTCAGTTTACCCAAATAATCAGATTAGAATCTGTTATATGACAAAATTGGGAAATTAATCACCAACCATGTCACAGGAATAATCTACCCTAAAATAGGAAGGGTACAATAATAGTATCTTCAAGGTGGAGGTTTCGATGACTACATATGCGGGCATCCGGTTTATGCATGAATCTGAACAAGAATATATGGAACAATCGGCTGAGGAGAAAGGTGCCCCTCAACCACCGCTTGAACTAGCCCAAGAACCATCCATCCGAATCATAGACCTTCCACGGATTCAAGCGATCGAACTACCTCAAGTCAGCCTTTGGGATGTGATCGAGGCGAGAAAGACCCTTCGAAGATACAAACCGACACCACTTTCACTCAAAGAGCTTTCGCTGCTCTTGTGGACCACTCAGGGCGTCAAAAACGTTACCGACCGACCGGTGACCATGAGAACAGTCCCATCGGGTGGTGCACGTCATCCCTTCGAGACATACCTTGTCGTCTCTGCTGTGGAAGGTCTGGAACCGGGGCTATACCGCTACCTGGCAATCGACCACAAGCTTGCGTTCCTTCAATCTGATGGCGATTTCTCTGCAAAAATAAGCGAAGCCTGCAAAAATCAACACCACATCCGGGATTGCGCCGTATCTTTCTGGTGGAAAGCGATACCGGAGAGAATGACCTGGCGGTATAGCACACGGGGTTATCGGTATCTACTGATGGACGCGGGGCATGCCTGTCAGAATCTTTACCTGGCTGCAGAAGGGATCGGTTGTGGAGTTTGCGCTATTGGTTCATACTCAGATCAGGGGATCAACCAATTATTCCAGATCGATGGCAAGGACCAGTTCATCGTATATGGCGCGACCGTAGGAAAAAGATGATAAATTTATATCAAACAATCATTGAACATTTGCAGCAGAATTCGCCTGTGGTACTGGCGACCATTCTCACCAGGAATGGTTCGACGCCCAGAACTGCCGGTGCAAAAATGCTCGTATTTCCAGATGGGTCGATCGAAGGTACTATCGGTGGTGGATTGATGGAAGCCCAATCCATCGAATTGGGATTGCTACTTCATTATGATCATCTGGCTGTCGTCACAGAATTCCACATGACGGGGAAGGATGCCGCATCGAGCGATATGATCTGCGGTGGAAACCAGGAAGTGTTAGTGGAATATCTGGATCCGCAAGACCAAACATTGATTCCGGTGTTTGAAGAGATGAATTCATCCATCAAGGAGCGGAAAAATGCCTGGTGGGTGTCGCGTCTGCCTATGCCTGGAGAAAAGATTGCGCGGCTGCCTCACACACTCATCACAGCCCATGGACAATCGTATCGATGTGGTGAATGGACCAGCCAGAATGATTTTTCCACGGTTACAAGCCCGATCAGCGATGTAAAATCAGACAAATTGACTGTTCGCATCGGTCAAGATCCAATAGATCTTTCCACTATCCGTGAAGCGAGAATAGTCACTCAGGGCGAGATACGCTATTCCATCGAGCCGGTAAGCAATTACGGGACAGTCTATATCTTTGGGTGTGGGCACGTCTCGCAAAAATTAGCTGCCTTGACGGTTCCAGTCGGATTCCGTACTGTTGTCCTGGATGACCGTTCGGAATATGCCAATCGCGAACGATTTCCTGATGCCGATGAGGTCATTCTCCTCGATTCATTTGCCCGTAGTTTTGATCAGATCATTCTCGATCCACAAAGTTATATTGTCATTGTCACGCGCGGGCATCTGGACGATCAGGTGGTCCTGACACAAGCATTACGCTCAGACGCGCTGTATATCGGAATGATTGGCAGTAAACGTAAATGCGAGACGATCTACCGGGCGCTTGAATCTGAAGGGTTTTCTCGAGCGGAATTGCAGAAAGTTCATGGACCGATCGGTCTGCCCATCGATGCCGAATCACCGGAAGAGATCGCAGTCAGCATCACCGCCGAACTGATCCAGGCAAGGGCGACATCACTTAAAGCGGGATAGGTTCAAATACCCCGAGGTTTGTCAGTACGATCGGCGGCGACTCTCAAAATCTGACCAGGTGGTGGAAGGTACCAATCCGCGGATCTGCTGATAAATTTCGTGGGTCCATTTCCATCTGATCCAGAATCAGGTCAGGCGGGATAGTTACCTTATTTTCGCCAGCATAGATATCCAGCCATTCGGTGGCACCTCCCAGGTTTGGAGGCGAATTGGTGATCCATTCGATATCATGGGGCGGAAGAACCATTTTTAACAATAGATCCCAATCATGACTGTTCAGCTTGAACGTCGATTCCCAGGTTGGCGACTCTTCACCAGGATAGTCCGACCAGAATTTGATCGTCCCGCCTGATGGGAGCACCTAGATCTCAATCTCATAGTGATCAGGCGGCGGGACAGATGCCTCCACCCAGTAATAAACCAATTTCGTGATGCGGCTTTCCATCATTCTGCCCGATTCGATATACACTATGTAGCTGATTTATAACCAGTATTATCTGCGCAGATGTCTGATCGGTAGATCAACCGGCACAGCTATCTCCACGAGACCGGCAAACTCGCCATCCTTATACCAAGGCGCATGGATCACTAATTCCTGGCAGTCATTTTCTTCCGCGATATATATATCCATCTTCTGCTCCGCAAGAAGCTTCCTAACCTGGGCACCTGAGGCTTGTCCGTGGCAATCCAACAGGTTGGTACCGATGAAAGCTTTTCCGTCGCGATCGGGAAATAAACTGACGATCTTTTGATTCATCACCAAAATCTTGCCGTCTTTGTCACATACCGAGATCAACCCGGGGAATTCTTCGATCCAACCGGTGTCCATTTTCACTCCATTCTGTGTATTTTGTCTGCTGATTGAGTGACTTGTTTAAATAGCCGTATTATTTAATTGAGGTCCCATGAATGCTGTGGAAGATACTCACTCAACCGTATCTACCACACCCAAACGGGCAGAATATTGTTGGTTTGAGACTCATGCCCGAAACTACAGAACACTCGAAACGGTATACCTCACTATTTCTGCAAGGCGCTCTCCAGCCGCAGGATCTGGGCTTCCAAGCCCTGGATTCGGGTGAGCAATTCCTGATGCCGTTTTGTTTCTACATCGATCTCTTTTGAAATAAAGGAGATGCCGCCATCGGTTTCCAGAATTGCCTCATCCACCTGATCCAGGGATTCGATACCGGCTTTATGAGCTGCGACCAACAGCTCATCTAGATCGATCTCCTCCTTCTTGATCACTGCATTCTGAATAACACCATGTTCGATCAGACGGGTTTCCTTCCCCTCCATCAAATTCTCCGCATCTTTGTTTCGATGGATGGCACGCACGACGATCCAATTGACCAGGAGTAAAGTTGCCCCACCGATCAATCCACCCAATAGGGAACTGTCATTCCCGATGATCGCATTTTGCACCGTATTCGAGATAGTCAATAACACAACCAGATCGAACGGATTTAGTTGGGCTAATTCCCGTTTACCGGCGAGTCGTAAACCGATAATTAAGAAGAGATAGACCGCAATCGGTCGGATGATCTTTTCAAGAATGGGGATGGATACAATAAACAGGTTATTCCAAATTGTTTCCATGACCACCTCCCGCAGCTAACTGGATAAATCTGATTGGATTTCTTCGGCTTGAACTGGAGTGGTTAACCATCGTTGGATAAGGAAAATAAAGATAATCGCCGCTGCCAGAAAGCTCAAGAGGGAATATACCGGATCCAAGCCATTAGCCATAAATATGGCTGGCGAAGGTAATGCGGAGCCTTCATAATTCGCAATTATCACTGCGAACAGATTATTCGCGGCGTGTACCCCTAATGCAAGTTCCAACGACTGGTAACGCAGGGTCATCCAGGTGAGGAATGCCCCGAAGGAAAAATAGTACAAGGCTAATAATACAAAGTTGATCTGCATTTCGGGATTCAAAAAATGGGGAACGGCAAAAAGGATACCAGATAAAACGATCAGGATAGGTTTATTTCGGGTGATCTTTCCCATCCCCTGTAATAGGTATCCTCTAAACATCCATTCTTCCGCGGTTGTCTGGATGGGCGTCAGGAGTAAAGCGGTCAGGGCGAATGGGAGCCATTGTCGAAAATCGAATGCCAACCTATACGAACCCGGATGAAGAAGCACGTCACCCAGGGTTACCCAGATGGCTAAAAAGAACCAAAGCAATCCTGGCAGCCAGATCTTTCTCCAATTCAATTTTCTCTGAGGAGTCATTATTGTGAGCAATGGGCGCTTATGGATATAGCGAACCGCGAGAAATATTGCCAGTAAAAAGCAAAGAAATGAAAAACTTTGAGTGAGGTAGCTCAGGTACAGCTGGTCAGTTCTTTCCAAGATATAGACCACCGCATAGGGCATGGCTCCGATGATCTGCCATAGAAAAATAATAAGGAAGAATGAGAGCAAGTAACGATACCAGTGGTTCTTGCCCCGGTCGGCTAAAGCCAGGAACGGATTTTTTCCATTTCCCCTGGTCGATCCCATGTCATCCATTAATTAATCCAGCTTTCCCTTGAAAATATCCTTGCATAGGGGCGAGATAGTAGTCTTCCCAAGCCTCTTCAAATTCATCCAGACGCCCATCAGGTAAATGCGAATGTGTCAGAACCAGTCGGCAGCCATCTGCCTCGGGTAGGATGAGAATATCCAGGATTGAGTCTTCATCATCTGACGTAAAATCTGTTGTTCGCCAACGCATCACAATATGATATTTCGGCTCCAGTTGTGCGTATGTGCCAAAGATATATCCATCCCAGGCTGTGAATTTACCACCCACAACCGGATCGGATTGCGCAGGTGAATTGGTGAATCCGGCATGTTCTACTGGATCCAACCAGGCGTCATAAACAGATTCCATACTTACGGGGAATAATGCAGCTAATTGGATGATTTCTGGCATGAGAGTCTCCTTAATACAACCCCTCAAAAGTAAATTGGATCGATTCTACTCAAACTCACCCCGACAAACCCGACATTCAAGATCATTCTATTCCTGAACAGATAACTTAATTAATCATCCAGACTCAATTTCAATGCTTTCCCAGCAGTTGATCGATCGTTGTGGAGATCCGTTTTGTTCTGGTTTCTGGCTTTTTCGAGTCTTCAATCGCTTCAACATATTCCCGTTGATGCGTGAAGGAAAGCTTTTGCCACCGGATTCGGGCTGCAGGATGCGTATCCAGGGCGGATTGAAAGTCGGAAGGTATTTCGACAACTCGCGGTTCGAGGTCCTGTTGCAATTCCATTTGGACGATCTCTCCCGCCTTAACGCCAATGGCATCGCGTATATTACGGTTTATTCCTAAATAATGGATACCACCGTATGGTGCGATGCTTGAACGGATTGTATGCCCGTTGATCGTACCTTTCACTGCAACTCGAGCTCGCGTTCCCCACACTTCAAGGATATTAAAGGGTATGGCAATAAAGGTGGCAGAGCTATCCGGTTCACGGGTCAGAGTGGCAGAAAATACCAGCACATCCATTTTTGTCTCTCCAGCCATCACAAATCTCCTTATGCAGTAATTCTATATCAGGATACTGTTCTATCCTATCTGCGAATGCGGATATATATAAACATCCGTTGAAAATCAGTTTGCAAATTAAAAATCAAACGAGCGGTGGTAGCCGCTCGTTTGAAAGGTGCAATCCTTAACTCTCTATTGAGCCAGCTTTTGTTTTACTTCCGGTAATTCGATATACCAAAGGATCAAACCGGAAGTAATCATGGAGATGACTGTCAACACCAGGTACAGAGTATTTACAGCTTGCACGCCATTCACTTCCAACGTGGAATTCGGCATAAACATGAGTAAACGGCTGATTATATTAAATCCCTGCGCGAATGCAACCAGGTACATTGGCCACGGTGCTGATGATTTCCGAAATAATTCTACAATTCCAACGAGTGCAAGAACGACCAGAATTAAGGGAAGCCACCACTCTTGCGATTTGATATCGTACGTGGAAGGCGGAAAAATGACAATCGGCACCAATCCCAGGATCAGGATGATTTTTATTACTGCAGGTTGGGTAAAACTGGAATGTTTCATATGTTCAATCTTTCGTGATGTATTAGATATGGAAATCCTTTTTGGTATGATCGGTTTGCTTATCCATTACATCAAATACCCAGATAAGCTGCTTTCACCATCGGATTCTCGGCGATCTCACTTGCCTGCCCGGAAAGGACGATCCTTCCGGTTTCCAATACATAGGCGCGGTGGGCAATAGAAAGAGCCATTTGCGCGTTCTGCTCCACCAGCAAAATGGTGGTTCCCTCCTTGTTAATTTCCTCAATGATCCTGAATATTTCTTCAACCATGATCGGACTCAATCCCATGGAAGGTTCGTCTAACAAGATGAGGGATGGTTTATTCATTAAACCACGGCCGGTCGCCAACATCTGCTGTTCGCCACCTGAGAGAGTGCCCCCTAGCTGATTGATTCGTTCCTTCAGCCGTGGAAAGCTTTGAAAAACCCGTTCCATCATACGATTGATCTCGGCTTTATCGTTGAGAATATACGCGCCCATTTCCAGATTTTCACGAACTGTAAGAGGAGCAAAGATTTTTCTTCCCTCAGGCACGTGGCTGATACCGCTCCGAACGATCGTTTCAGCTGGGGTAAGAGTTATTTCCTCGCCGCGAAAGTGAATCGAACCACTTCGGGGACGGATCAATCCCGATAATGCGCGTAAGGTTGTAGATTTTCCTGCCCCATTCGCACCAATGAGCGTGACGATCTCGCCTTCTTTCATCTCAAAAGAGATGCCTTGGAGAGCGTGAATCGCGCCGTAGTACACATTCAGGTCTTTTACTTCAAGAAACATGCTTGGCTCCCTTCCCTAGATACGCTTCAATGACCTTCGGGTTATCTTGGATTTCTCTGGGAGACCCGCGTGCGATGACTTCTCCAAAATCCATCACCGTGATATGTTCACAAATTCCCATGACTACGCGCATCTGATGTTCGATGAGAAGGATGGTCAGTTTGAACTTCTCCCGAACAAAGTGGATCAGATCCATTAACTGGTTGATTTCTTTTGGATTCATACCAGCGGCTGGCTCATCCAACAAGAGAAGTCGCGGCTGACAGGCTAGCGCGCGAGCAATCTCCACCCGGCGCTGTTCACCATATGGTAGGTTTTTGGCGATTTCATTTTGTAAACGGGAGAGCTTCATTACTTCCAATAGATCCTGCGATTTTTCGGTTATTTCACTTTCCTTTTGAGTGAATTTGCTATTGGAAATAATGCTATCAAACAAACTGTAATTGGATGTCGGATGAAATGCGATCCGTACATTATCCAAAACCGATAGATTGTTGAATAAACGAATATTCTGGAATGTTCTCCCGATTCCGGTACGCGTGATCTCATGCGGCTCAAACCCGACCAGGTTAATCCCATAGAACTTGATGCTGCCATTTGTGGGTAGATAAATTCCGGTTATCTGGTTGAACACCGTGGTTTTTCCGGCACCGTTTGGACCGATCAAACCCGCAAGATCACCCTCATTAATGGTGAGATTAAAATCATTAACAGCACGCAATCCGCCGAAATTCTTTGTCAGGTTTTCAACTTGCAAAACAGGAGTGGAGTTTTCATTGGGTGTATTCATGCTGCTTTTTCTCCCGTCTGTTCTTTCGCCTTTCGGACAGGAACAATCACGCTCTTAAGGAATCCCCATTCGGTATTACCGAGTAATCCTTGAGGGCGAATGAGCATAAGAAGAAGTAGCGTGAGCGGATACAACACGTACCTCCACGACGGCGCTTCTGGACTGATCTTGCCGAGTACTTCTCGCAGCATACCCTCGAGGAAGAATATCCATCCGAAGGAAGCAGTCACAGTCCCAGTCATACTTCCCAATCCGCCGAACACGACGATGATCAATGGGTTGAATCCCACTAAAAAGTCGAACGCCTTCGGACTGAGAAAACCGATGTAGTGGGCGTAAACCGCTCCACCAATTCCAGCGAAGAGGCTGCCAATTACAAATGACATTAACTTGGTACCTGCCACGTCGATACCCATCGATCGTGCGGCTGTTTCATCTTCACGAACAGACACTATTGATCTTCCGGTAGAAGATTTGAGTATATTTCGCATAACAATGATGATCAGCAACAGGAACGAGAATGCCCAGAACCAGGTAGTCAACTTGGGAATTCCGATCATTCCTCTACCTCCCTTCATCTCAGGGAAGGGCAGGATGGTGTCTGAGTTGACCATCAGGGTATATATAACAATGGAAAAACCGAGTGTTGCGATCCCAAAGTAATCGGAACCGAGCGAAAGGACAGGCAGACCGAACAGGAAACTTACTTCTGCAGCGAACAATCCAGCGAAAATTACAGCCAGAAAAAATACGATTTGCAGTGAGAGACCTTGTGCTAAAGGACCCGGCGCCAGGTTCGTACCCAGCATGGGATTGAGGCTTGGGGCGATAGAACTTCCGATAAAGAATGCTATTGCACCTGCAATAACCACGCCTATCAGATAAAGTGCAAATGAGGAGAGGACAGGCATTCGGCGTAAGTTGCTCAGGAATTTATTGATCGCCAAAATGGTAACACCACCGAGGATCACGCCTAAACCCAAGACCAGCAAACCACTTGAATCACCATTCACCCAGCGATAAGTGATATCTGCCGCAGCGTATGCACCTATACCGTAAAATCCCCATTGACCCAGGCTGAATTGACCATTGAAACCATAGATCAGGTTGAGTCCAAGTGCAACCATAGACATGGTACACGCCTGGAATAACAAACCACTGTCAAAGTTGTTGAGTAGGGTAAACCCGAACACATTGGTTAAAGCTAATTGAATAACTCCAAAAGCGACGATCGCGCCTACGCCTTTGACCAGAATGCTCAAATTCACTTCTCTGCCGGCAATCTTCACCGGTTTGACATTCAATCCCAAAACCCAAAACAATCCGTAAAGGTATGCGATTACGGCAACGATTTTTACTATCGAAAAGATCATATTAGTGATATCCATAGGTATCTCTCTTAAGCTTTCTCATTTTCTGGCTCACCAAAGATACCGGTAGGACGGATCAGGAGAACCAGAATTAGGATTGAAAAAGCTATTGCATCACGCATCGGTGTAGAAATGTACGAAGAGGCCATGGATTCAGCCTGCCCCATAATGAGCGCGCCTACAAATGCGCCAGGAATGCTTCCAATACCTCCCAATACTGCTGCAACAAAAGCTTTCAAACCCGGATATACACCCATCAAGGTCTTGATCGAAGGGTAGGCAATCGCGTAAAGAACTCCACCCAAGGCTGCGAAAGCGGCTCCAATGGCGAATGTAAAGGAAATCACTTGATCAACCTGTATACCCATCAAACGGGAGGTGGGTTTATCAAAGGAAGTCGCTCGCATTGCGATGCCGATCTTAGTTCTCCTTACCAGGTATTGTAGAAACACTTGAACCAGGATAGTCGCGATGATGATAATAATGAGAATATTACTGAAAGTAACTGCGCCATCAGGAAGGGCAGTCCCCGATTTCAACAGATGTACTCCATCTTTGATGTACCAGGTAACTACCTCAAACGGGCGAGTATATGGTATGAAACGTGCTGAAAAAACGAAATTTAAAAGTCCAAAATATTCCAGAAAAAAGGAAACCCCAATCGCAGTAATCAAAACTGCAATTCTTGGCGCATCACGGAGTGGTTTATAAGCGACCCGTTCAATCGTTACAGCCAATAAAACACAAATCACCATCGATAATAAAATCGTAGTAACTGTTCCAATAATCATTGCCAGCATTGGATCAATGCTTGGAAAAAGCTTTAAAGGCCATTGGTGTAATTGAAAACGCTCTACCGCGAAGAAACTAACAAACGCACCGACCATAAAGACATCGCCATGTGCGAAATTGATCAGTTTTACAATACCATATACCATGGTATAGCCAAGCGCGATCAAACCATACACAAAACCCAGTTGTAAGCCATTGATAACATTTTGGACAAACAGATGAGGTTTATCAAACAGATTGATAATTAATACATAAGCAGCTGCAGCACCAAGAATAATTAGGAATATTTTCCCTATCCACGCCAAAAAAGATTTTGGCGAGACAATTATGGGTGGTTTGGGCGTTCTGGTTACAGGAAGCATACTTAAGCTCTCCTTCGGTACATTGGTATTTAAATCACAAAAATGGGGGCAGTGGATTACCTGCCCCCTTTTTGACTAGCAGTAATTACGGATTGACGACCGTTTCAAATTTAACACCATCTGCAGTCACTGCAAGGATTGTTGCAGATTTTACAGGATTGTGTTGTGGGTCGAAAGTGATCGTACCGGATACGCCACTGAAGGTGATACCTTCAAGGGCAACACGAACTTTGTCTGTGTCATCAACACCGGCGGCAGCAATACCCGAGAGCAGAAGGTTGGCTGCGTCATAAGCAAGAGCAGCCAAAGCATCTGGGGTCTTGGAGTATTTCTTTTCGAAAGCAGCTCGGAAATCTTGTACTTCCGCGCGTGGGTCGTCTGGTGAGTAGTGATTGGTGAAGTATCCACCAGCGGCAGCAACCTTATCGAGGTCAGCTGAATCCCAGCCATCACCACCGATGAACGGAGCGGTGATACCTTTTTCCTTGGCCTGTTTGGTTACCAGGTTGACTATATTGTAATAGTCAGGAAGATAAACAACGTCAGGTTTGGCATCAGCGATCTTGGAAAGAACGGCTGAGAAATCGGTGTCATTGCCAGTGTAGGATTCTGAGCCAACGATCGTTCCACCACCTTCGGTGAAGGACTTGGTGAAGAATTCAGCAAGACCTTTCACGTAATCATTTGCCTGGTCAGACATAACAAAAGCAGTCTTGGCTCCCAATTTTTCCATAGCGAATTTCGCACCGACCTGACCCTGGAATGGATCGATGAAGCAGGCGCGGAAGATGAATTGTTTTGTAACGCCATTTCCATCCACAGTTACGCTTGGGTTGGTAGAGGTTGGGCTGATCTGAATGACTTTGGCAGCGTTTGCAATTTCTGATACAGGAATTGAAGCGCTTGAGCAGACTTCACCGATGATATAGTGAACGCCATCCTGGCTGATCACTTTATTGGCAGCGTTTACAGCTGGATCCGGGGTGCATTGGCTATCTTCAACGTAAGGAACGACGGTGGCTCCATTAACTCCACCCTTGGCATTCCATTCTTCGATAGCCATCAGGGCGGCATCGCGGGTCATTTCACCAAAGGTCGGTACTGGACCTGAAAGGGGCGCCAAAATTGCTACTTTTAGCTCAGTAGGAGCAGGCGGCGCGGTAGGGGCAGCAGGTGCCGGTGTTGCAGCAGGTGCACAGCTCGCCAGTAGAACAACTACAAGAGATAGCATAAACAATGCTCTAAAGGTCTTCATATTCACTTCTCCTCTTAACGTGTTTGGTTGATTGTACTGAAAACGATGGATCGACTTTCACAACTGTTATCTTCGTAAACAACCACCTCCTCCCGTTGAGTAAATGTTAATTCTATCAGGTTATTAAAAAAACCACCCGTGTTGCTGTGTGGGTGGCTTCGGTGTTGTTTCTGGCTTTTGGATTAATTTGATTTCTGCGTAACCTTCACACTCGCCATCCATGAGGAATTAGGGCTAATCATATACATAATGAGAGTCACAATAATCCACGTAGAGCTGAGAATGAGGTGATGTGTCAACATAATCAATACTTGAACGATAATTATAAGCACCAAAGTCTATCTGTCAATAGATTTAATGCGTTTTTAAGTAATTTGCTTTGTATAAAGCAGTGGATCAAGATACTACACGCGAACGGCCAGATTCCTTGGCATCATACAATGCCCGGTCTGCGCGTTCAATGAGAGCAGAAAGCGTCGTAACCTCGTCATTCAATTCAGCTATGCCAATACTTGCACTGATCGTTGCCTTTCCCTGCGCTGTTTCAATGGATACACTTTCAATTGCAGACAACAACCGGTGCGCTATCTCTTCTGCAACCTGAATAGTGTTCTCGGGTAGGATCGCAATAAACTCGTCACCGCCATACCTCCCCACCAAATCGACATTTCTAAGTTTGTGGCGGAATTGTTCGGCTAGTTTTACAAGGAGTCTGTCACCAACGGGATGACCAAAACTATCATTGATTTGCTTGAAATAATCCAGGTCGATCATCAAAACAGACAACGGTCGATTAAAACGAATAGCACGTTCCACTTCTCTGCTACCTAGTTCAAATAAACTTCGTCTATTCCGTAATCCAGTTAACTCATCCGTATCGGCTTTCTGCTGGACCTCTGAGTAAAGTCTGGCATTCTCAATGGCAGTCGCAGTCTGACTTGCAAATGCCACCAACCGTTCTGCATGATCCTCGGTATAGAATCCGGGAGTCTCACTGAATAGGCTCAAGAAGCCGATGGTTCTCTGTCTGACCCGTAAAGGCATCCCAATATAGGATTTGACCCAGTTATTAATTGGGAGAGCCTGCCAGCCTTGATAAGCAGATGTGTCTGGTATCGCGATTGGTTTACCAGTCTCTCTCATCCAAAGCATATTCTTCATATTGGAAATCGGAAATGGTTCGAAGTCTGTTGAATCAGTAAATCCTCGCTCAGCGTATCCACGAGTGCGAACGATTTTCAACATATCTTCTTCCAGTAGTAATATGATACCTGTGTCACTTGGGATTACCTTATCTGCATTTACTAGAATTCGATCCAATAGGCTTTCGAAATCCAGGTTACTATTCAAAGCCTCGGAAGTATCCCGCAACGCCTCCAGGAAAACCCGTTGTTCCAATTGCAATTTTTCCATTCGTTTCTGCTCGGTAATATCATTGATGATCCCTCCGATTTGATTGCTGCCGTCGGTGCGAACTGGAAATAAAGATAACTCGGCCACTAATTGTTTTTCGGGCGAGAGCTGATAATTAATTTCAATGATCTTATCAAAGTATTTTTGAGATTTATTTTTAACCATAAAATTCTGAAGCTGCGGCATTTTTTCTTTCACCAACTCCAACCGTCCATCCCCTGATGTGATCCAAAAAGGAATTTCCTGGAAAGGTCGACCCAGGACATCCTCTTTTTTGATCGCGGTTAATAATTCCAAAGCTTTATTCCATTCAGCGATATGACCTTCCGAATCAAGCAGGAAAATACCAAGCCGGGATTGTTCAACCAGGCTCCGGAATTTTCGTTCACTCGTTTCCAATTCTTCCCTGGCAAGTTTTACCTCGGTGACATCTCGAAACACGGCATAAGATCCGATATATTTACCCTGATGATCAAACCGGGGAGCAGCCGAAACTTGTAAGATTTTTGTTGGTTCGTCTTCCAGGTCAACTTTGATGTCGTATTGTCCTTTTACACCCGTCGTCCTCTCCCTGGTTTCAGACCTGACACGCGCGGCATCTGTCCAATTTAAAAACGAGAGGATATTGCGACCAACAAGGGAACCACCTTTGATACCGAAGAATTTATTTGCAGCCGGGTTGGAAAATAAAACGTTTTCCTTTTCATCAACTATCACCAACCCTTCTTCCTGGTTTTCTACAAGGATCTTGTAGCTTGCTTGAACATCTTCAAGCGTATCCAATGTGCTGTTAATGTATTTGACCAGGGTAGAAATTTCATCCTTTCCTTCATCTACCGGTAAACGGTTTTCAGGATTTCTGGATTGAATAATGGTGGATAGATCTAGATGAAGGTTACGAATTCGGGTGAGTAAGATTCGATTGATAAGGAAATAAAAGGTTATCGTAGAGATAATTGCAAGGATTGCTAACATCCAGAAGAAATAGAGTAGGGTTGTTCTTCCCTGCTGGGAAATCGTTCGGAGGGTTTCAACCTGCAGGAGATAGACTGGTTTATCTGATGGATCCTTCAGCAAGCTGAAACCACCAATCGATTGTGGGTTAAGAATTTGAGTGGTAATAAAATTGTTGTTATTTAGATCCGCCAGGACAGTTTTCAACGCTGGATTTGGTAAAATGCTGTCGAAACCGAGTACTGTTACATGAGAATCAGTCTGGCGGGAAAGTTCAGACAGAAAATTAGATTCCAGCAAACGTCCGACCAATAAAGTGCCCATACAAGGACCAGACAAGTCACTTGGAAATATGGGGGTAGCCACGATGATCATCGGTCCTTCAGGTAGCCGCAGAATACCGGATTCCTGGGTCGGATGAACCGAACAATTATATAAATTAGGGTATTGTTTGATCCATTGCTCTGGTGGAGAAGTGAGCTTAGATACCTCACCACTTTCTACATCGAAGGCGTTCGAGTGGACCAGCTCTCCGTTTACATCCAGAAAACCGATAAAGGAAATATCCAGGGAAAGCATGGAGTTCAGAGACAGATTATCAATAATGTATTCAGAATTTTGATCCTGGACGAATTGATAACTCTCATCCCAATATGCCCAGTCGGCAGATGTATTCTTCAAGTAGGTGGTCGTAGAATCGAGAGTAAGAAGAACCCTTTCTGCACTCACCTTTGCCATATTATCTTCAATCGCCTGGTAACTTCGTGTAAGAATAAGGTAAGTCGTGACAAACAACAACGATATTGTGATAAATAACGTTACAGCTACAATAAGGAATGACTTTCGCCTGATAGACATTTATTTCCTTCGATCAAATACCCTTAATACTAAACGATCCGGAAGTAATTATCCCATGTGTTAAGGATATTTCCTGTAAAAACTAACTAAAATCATACACCAAAGCTGAGATCTCTCCTTACAATGTCTGGCACACATCTGGCAACTCTCTGATGGCAGGTGATTTCTGCCAAAGAGGAGTGAACGATGAAAAATATGAAGACAAAATGCCTGGCATTGGTCCTCGCGTTTGTTTTGGCTCTCTTACCTTATCCGGTTTCAGCTCAAACAGGGACGGTCGGATTCTCCACTACCATTACTTATCAGAATATTGGCGCTTCTACAGCCCATGTGACCCTGCTTTTCTATCCAGAAGGACAATCAACCCCCATCAGCATTGCCCGCCCGGACCTTCCGGTTGGTGCAAGCGCCACTGTTGCAATGGGCAGTATAGGGGCTTCAGCTGGTTTCCGTGGGTCAGCAGTGGTCAAATCTGATGTCCAACTGGCTGTAACCATGACCCAGATCCCTTCAGTAAGTACTGCAAAATCACGGCCAATGGCTACCGGATTCATTCAAGGGAGCGCGGAGATCTGGTTTTTGCATGCGTACAAAGGATCGATTTCGACGGTGTTTTCTGTACAAAACCTCGACAATAAACCGGCAAATCTGACCCTCGAATTTTTCGGAGGAGCAACCCCAATCACATTGACCAAAACTAATATTGGTGCCGGGAATGCTGCCTATTTTGATCTCTCCAAAGTAAGTGAGATACCAGCCGGTTTTAGTGGTGCTGTCCATGTTAAAGCGATCCGGTCTGGGACTACGACTATCGGTAAGATTGCTGGTATGCAGCTAAATTTGACCTCGAACGGAAACGGTGTTTATGCCAACGACAGCTTCTCTCAGGTTGGCAAGAAAGTATTTATGCCCATTGCGCTTTGCTCCGCCCTGGGTGGAATGTCGACTTCGTACTATGTTTATAACACCGACGAAACCCAGACCACGACGGTAACAATCACCTATAATACCGGTAAAAAGGGTACATTAACGCTTGGTCCAACTAAATATGCCTGGTATAACGCTTGTGTTCCGAGTGGTACAACAACCGGTTATTCCGGGCATGCCGTGGTCACAAGCACTACCACTGATATTTTGGTATTCGGGCATGCCAAAGACGCAGGAATGTCTGCCACATTCTCCGGTCAATCTGTAGGCTCAGACCGAATGGCAGTTCCATATGCAAACTACTCAACCAGTTATTACACGACAGGACAAAAACAAAGAACGACGATCTATGTGATGAACTTAGGAGCCAATCTTGCCAGCGGAGCAGTAAAAGTAAAATATTTTGATAAGAATGGAAAATTGTTAGGGACGCACGCTTTGCCGGCGATCGCGAATGGGGTGAAAGTCGAAACGTCTGCAAATAAAATTGGCACCGCTGGCGCTGAATTCGGTTATTATACTGACGGAACCACAGGTGGATCAGCCATGATTGAAGGACCCGCCGGTAGCAATTTAATGGCAACCGTCTGGGTGATGTCCAATCCGGTCAAAGGAACTCTGGTTGGCGAAATGTACAATGCCATCCCGATCTTAATGGCTCCATAACCGGGCAATCAAATATATCCTATCCCTCTTTTGTGACAAAAGAGGGATTTTTTATACATAGATATGGGTAATTAGGATTCGAAGACCAATCCCGATCAAGATCAATCCGCCTATTATTTCCATCCGTTTACCAAATCGTTCACCGAGCTTGTTCCCCATGTGTAAACCGAATAAGGATAATCCTACAGTCACCAAAGCTATCGTCAAGACCGGTTGGAGGATGGGTGTATCAATCATCGCCAGACTTAAACCAACTGCCATTGCATCTATGCTGGTAGCTACCGACAATAAAACCAGGAAACTACCCTTTGAGGGATTCTGAGAGTACGATTTTGACTCGGAATTGAGCCCGGATCGGATCATATTCACTCCAACCAACGCCAATAGAATTAAGGCGATCCAGTGATCGAAAGCGCTTATCCAACGAGAAATCGTTGTGCCTGCCAGCCATCCAAGGAATGTCATCAATCCCTGGAAAAGCCCAAAATGAAATGACAGACGAAATATGGACCTTTTGTCAGCAGCCAACCTGGATGTTCCCACGCCGAGTGAGACTGCAAAGGCATCCATGGCAAGTCCAATAGCCACAACGAGATTTGTTAAAAAATCCATAAGACATCATTATACTTTATCAGGATGGCTGAGATCATAACTAATTACTCACAAAAAGACTCCCATGTCAGACATCGACCGGGAGCCATTTTTGAAAAGATTAATCGAAATGCGGTATCTTACTGGTCGATCGCCAATTCTCCAAAATCAATAGTTTGACCACCCTGGGCGAGGATCACACGAGATTCACCCTTCACATCGGGTAAGATCCGATACGAAGTCATCGGATCACCGATGATCATCACATACTCTCCCGCCGGTAGTTCGGCAATACTAAATTTACCTTGCTTGTCGGTCAGTGCTGACGAACTCGTTCCAGCATCGTACAGGAAGGCTGCTTTTCCTTTATCACGATATACCTGTGCAAAATGAACTGCAACCTCTTTCAACGGGGATTTCTGAAGGTTAACAAGCACACCTTCCACCTGAGTTACTCCGGGGACGATCTTTGGCGCGATCGATTTTGAACTGAAAAGACTGTCCTCGGAAATAACACGACATCCACTCAGCAAAATTAGTAGTAATACGGATAGAAAGGTTATTTTTTTCATACGATTTTCCCATAGGAATATCTTAGTAATAAAATTGCAAGAAACTTACCAATCTTGATAAATATTTACTCTACTTTTATTTGAAATGAACCGTCAACCACGGATAATGATTAAAGTTTGTCTACAATTTACTCAAAAACATAGCTCGATGTATGGAGCGCTTTTTTACTCATTGATTCCACCTAGTGTATGATTAATGGATTATGCCGATAAAACGAGTAGCTTCATTTTACGAGAAATATCGTTGGATCCCATGGGGAATTCTGGTCAGCTTGTTGATCATCCTCGGATTCATGGGCAACCGGTTATTCAGTCCTAATGTTCAGGAATTTCTAACAGAGAACGAACGTTCTTGGTTGCAAGGACACCCTATCCTCCGCTTTGCTCCCGATCCTTCATTTAAACCGATTGAGTATTATGACGAAAATGGTATTTATCAGGGAATGATGGCGGATTACTTTACGTTAATTCAAGATCGACTGAATATCAAGATTGATATTGTTCGATATCCAACCTGGCAGGCTGTATTGGATGCCGCAAAAAATCGGGAGATCGATGGGATTACGGCTGCGCAGATAACGGACGACCGAAAGGAGTATTTGTCATTTACTTCGCCGGTGTTAGATATTCCTAATGTGATCATCACAAGAAAAGAATACCTCAAGAACCTGTTGTTGGAGGACATGGATGGCTGGACGATTGCGATGACGAAGGGGTATGCAAACGAAGAATACATTCGCAAGAATTACCCGTACATCACGATCAATCAAGTGGATAATGATCTTCAAGCTCTCCAGGATGTGTCATTTGAAAGAGCTGACGCAACGATTATCAACCTGGCTATTGCCAGTACAATTTTGCAGGAGCAGGGATTTACAAACCTCAGAGTTGCTGGAGATTCAGATAAGAGTAACTCTTTATCAATCGGTGTTCGTTCTGATAATCCCGTATTGTTAACGATCATGGAAAAAGGCTTATCAGCCATTTCTGCCAGAGAAAAAGATGATATTTATCGTAAATGGATTGGGTTTCCTGATGAAAGCTTGTTCGGTATACCATCTTTCTGGATAGTCATCTTTTGGGCACTCGTTGCTATTACCCTCATCTTAGGAGTCGCCCTTGCCTGGAATAGCGCATTGCGGTTGCAGGTGGATTCTAAAACTGCTGAATTGAACCAGGAATTAGCCGAAAAACTGATAACCGAAGGTAAGTTGAGCCAACAATTGGAAAACCTATCTGCCCTCCGCGCCGTAGGCGGCGCCATCAATGCCAGCATGGATCTGCCATTGACACTGAATATCCTCCTTGACCAGATATCTTCAAAACTGACTGTCGATGCCTGTCGGATTCTTTTATTAAATCCATTTACACGAACTCTGGATCATATGGCAGATCGTGGTTTTCGCACCCCTTATCTACGGGGAATTAGCTATCCATTCGGAAGCACCAGTTTTGCCTGGCAAGCAATCCGCGACCGTAAATTAGTCATCGAAGATCTCTCGATAAATAACGAAAACCAATTGGATCCTTCCGTCCTGGAAACAGAAGCGTTCGTCAGCTATATCGGTGCGCCTTTAATCTCAAAGGGATCGGTAAAAGGGGTGCTTGAGATATATAACCGCTCACCCCACACCAAAGACCAGGTTTGGATGGACTTTTTGGAAGCCATGACCAGCCAGGCAGCAATAGCCCTGGATAATGCAACGCTTTTTCAGGACTTGCAACGAGTAAACCTTGATCTGACAGTTGCGTATGATGCCACCATTGAAGGTTGGGCTCGGGCATTGGAACTCCGCGATGGTGCGACGGAAGGGCATTCTCAGCGTGTAATGAAAATGACTCTCGATCTTGCTGGTCGGGTCGGCATAATGGATGAGGAATTAATTCACATACGACGGGGAGCTTTGCTTCATGATATCGGGAAAATGGGTATACCCGATCAAATTCTGCTGAAACCCGGTCCGCTGAGCATAGAAGAATGGGAGATCATGCGCAAACATCCTGTGTATGCTTTTGAAATGTTGAGGAGTATTGAATACCTGAGTATGGCGCTTGATATTCCGCACTTTCACCATGAAAAATTTGACGGGACTGGTTATCCTTCCGGGTTGAAAGGGGACAGTATCCCTCTTGGAGCCAGGGTGTTTACCGTGATCGATGTCTGGGACGCTCTGACCTCTGACAGACCTTATCGTAAGTCTTGGGGGGAAGAACGAGCCCTAGCATATATCAGAGAGAACGCAGGATCCCATTTCGATCCGGTTATTGTGACTGAATTCCTGAATCTACTGAAAATAAAGTAAACTGAAAATGGAATTTGGTAGAAAACTGCCATCCGCTGAGGGAGGTTTGTATGGAATCCAGGGGATCAAAATCGATGAATTCATTGATCCTTTACGAAATCTATATTCGGAACCATTCTGAATCAGGAACTTTCCAGGCGGTTGAAAATGATCTGGACCGGATCAAAGCGTTAGGAGTGGATTATATCTGGTTAATGCCCATCCACCCTATCGGAAAAGTCAATAAAAAAGGTACGCTTGGATGCCCTTACTCGATATCCGATTATCGATCGATCAATCCTGAATACGGAACGATGGAAGATTTTCAACACTTGATCCATGCGATCCATTCCCGGGGAATGATGGTAATGATGGATGTTGTTTTTAACCACACAAGCCTTGATTCTGTGTTGGTCAAAGAACATCCTGAATACTTTCACCTGGACAAGCTCAAGAAGCCTACTGTAAGCGAATCGGATTGGTCCGATGTGGTCCATTTAAGACATCCGAATAATGAGTTGACCGGCTACCTGGTTGATACTCTTGCCCGCTGGGTAAAAATGGGGGTTGACGGTTTTCGCTGTGACGTCGCTTCGCTGGTGCCGATCTCTGTATGGAATGCGATCAAAAATGAAATTACACAGATAAATCCTCAAGTAATTTGGCTCGCTGAATCGATCGATCCGTGCTTTATTGAAAGTCGTCGAAGGAAAGGTTTGACTGCGTTATCTGATGCTGAGCTATATCAAGAATTTGATCTAACCTACGATTATGACATCTGGTCCTTGTTTCAAGGAGTTGTCACCGGAAAAAGTTCGGTGGACAGGTTGGTAGAGATGTACCGGTTCCAGGATACTATTTATCCCGAATGGTCAACAAAACTACATTTTGTCGAAAACCACGACCAGGCCCGAATCATGTCTCTGGCACCCAGTACTAACCAGGCCCTCGCCTGGACTGCTTTCCAAGCTTTCAACAAAGGAGCATTTCTAATCTATGCTGGACAGGAAGCAGGAGCAACCCATACTCCTTCCCTTTTTGACCGTGATCCCGTTGATTGGAATGAATACCCATTCCAGGAGTACTTGACTCGCCTGGTATCGATCAAAAAGCATGATTTCATACGAACAGGTCAATTCATTCTTTCAGCCGGATCTCCAGCAATTGTCGCTTCTTTCAGTTCAGAAAAAGGTGGATTAGTTGGCGTTTTCAATGTAGCAAGCAATTCTGGAGAAATATCAATTCCCATAAGAGATGGGGCATATACCGATATAATCAACCAAACCAATGTTTGCATCAAACATAATAAAACGGAACTTCCGCCAATCGCTATGGTCTTGGAAATTCAATATAAGTTTAACCTCCCGGTGTTGTTTTCCAGTTTAATGGATGCTACTATCAAACCGGATTGAATTTTTGTTCTATGGAAATTCAAATTTTGAATAGATGGATAGAAAAAATGACTCTCGAAACTGATTCTCAGTCCTTACACATGACATTCCAGCTCCCAGTTCCACCAGCACAGGTCTATGCAGCCTGGATAGACAGTATTGGTCATCGGGATATTACCGGTGGAAACGCTCAAATTGATCCTCGCCAGGGAGGTAATTTCTCTGCCTGGGATGGTTATATTTCTGGTATATTGTTAAAATTGGAACCCTCTCATCGAATTGTCCTCTCTTGGCGGACAACTGATTTTCACCCACTCGATCCATCATCCATGGTTGAGATCGTATTGGACGCGAATGAAAATGGAACATTATTTTCGCTAAATCAATCCGAGATACCGAAAGGACAGACGGAAAAATACCGGGAAGGTTGGCAGGAGTATTATTTTGTGCCAATGCTGGGTTATTTTACGATCAAGGCAGAACAGAATAGGATAGATTCAACCAAAACGGATGGTAGCGATCCAGTTCATCCTGAACAGGATTGACGCAACGAGGTCATTGCTGTAGAATTTATATACAACTGAATAGACAGATTAGGTGCCTTATCCCCCGGATGGGAAGGCTCAATGGCGAAGCCGGTGACATGGAAACATGAAGTCCGGTGCTGTCGCGCAACTGTAAGGATGATATTATATCCAAGCCAGGTCGCCCGCCTGATCTGTTTCCGCCACGCCCTCGCGTTAAGGAGGTGGGAGATTTGCCCATAAAATAAATCCTACCGTTATTAACCTGTCGCGTGACAGGTTATTTTGTTTAATCATATTGAGTAGTCGGAGATACCTATGAAAACATTGACACAACGAATCCTACCGGTTCTATTGGTTGTCCTGTCCATTTTCCTCCTTACTGGTTGTGCTCAGACCAAACTTCCTGAGAATAACACTGCGACTTACATTGATGGTTTGGGTAGGTCCGTGACGCTGGAAAAAATTCCCCAAAAAATTGTTTCCTTATCACCATCCAACTCAGAAATGCTGTTCGCAGTCGGGGCAGGAAAACAGATCGTAGGACGGGATGAATTTTCTGATTATCCTGAAGAAGTAAAAAGCATTCAGAGCGTGGGTGGTTCCATGGGTAAGATCAACCTGGAACAGGTCGCGGCTTTACAACCAGACCTGGTACTCGCTGCTCAAATTAACACACCTGAACAGGTGAAAGCCCTGGAAGACTTGAAATTAACTGTATATTATCTGCCCAATCCAACAACCATGGATAACTTATTTTCTATTCTATTGACGGTCGGCCAGCTTTCAGGTCACGAATCTGAAGCTACTACCCTGGTCGATTCCTTGAAAATTCGAGTCGAGACTGTCAAAAAATTACCCAAACCTGATAATACAGTTTCGGTGTTTTATGAGTTGGATGGCAGCGATGCATCCAAACCGTGGACGCCAGGAAAAGGTTCCTACATGGACGATCTGCTAACAATAGCCGGGGGCGTAAATATCGGTTCTGAAGCTGGTGAAGGGTGGGTCCAGATGAGCCAGGAAACGATAATCGCGTTGAATCCCCAAATAATATTGCTCGGTGACGCTGCGTATGGAATCACACCGGAGCAAGTTATCCAAAGGACTGGCTGGACTATGATGGATGCGGTTAAAAACAATCACATATATCCATTCGATGATAACCTTGTCAGCCGTCCAGGACCCAGGATGGTGGATGGACTCGAGAAGCTGGCAGAACTTATTCGTCAATAAACGAAATCTCTGGACAATGAAAAACCGGACATTCCCTTACCTGATCACGTCATTATTGGCAGTCGCTGCGATTCTGCTCAGTCTCGCCGTTGGAAGTGTGCCCATACCAACCTTAGATCTGTTTCGGCTATTGGGAGAGAAATTTGGATTGCCAGTTGATCCTGTCTCCTCTGTCTTCCGCACTATCTTATTTGACCTGCGCTTACCAAGGATGGTGTTAATCGGATTGACCGGTGCATCCCTGGCAGGTAGTGGCGCTGCTTATCAGGGACTTTTTCGCAATCCTCTCGCTGATCCGTACTTAATCGGGGTAGCGTCCGGGGCTGGATTAGGCGCAGTGATTGCCATGAGTATTCACTGGCCTGCCAAACTATTTGGTATGCTCACCATCCCCATCGCTGCTTTTAGTTTTGGATTGATGACCATCTTTCTGGTTTATTCCCTCGCAAGGATCGGAAAGACGGTGCCAACGACAAATCTACTATTAGCAGGCGTCACTGTCAGTTCGTTTTGTACCGCTTTAACTTCCTTTTTAATGATCCAATCCCAAAACGAATTAAGAAGGGCTATCGTCTGGTTACTGGGCGGATCCGCGCTGACGGGATGGGAACCTGTTATCGCAATGTTACCCTATGCGATCGTTGGACTTACCGGATTGATCCTGCTTGGTTATCCGCTTAATGTTTTACAGTTTGGAGAAGATCAGGCTCGGCAAATGGGATTGGATGTGGATCGGATTAAAACATTGGTGATCCTGGCTTCTTCATTGACGGCAGCCGCGGCGGTGGCTTTCACTGGGATCATTGGATTCATCGGTCTTATCGTGCCGCATGTTGTCCGAATCCTTTGGACATCCGATTACCGACACCTTATCCCGCTCACTTCCATCATGGGAGTCGCACTGCTACTCTTGACAGATGTGATTGCAAGGGTATTGATACCACCGCAAGAAATACCTCTCGGGATAATTACTGCGTTGGTTGGCGCTCCTTTCTTTCTGTGGGTTCTTCGCCGGTCAAAACAGCAAGCTTTCTGGTAGGGACATATATGGCAGACGATTTTACCCTCAGAATTCAACAGTTACATGTATCCTACGGGAGTAAACAAATCTTGCATGGCGTGAATGCCACCGTCCATCCTGGCGAGGTGGCCGCTTTGATCGGACCAAATGGGGCTGGAAAATCGACATTGATTCGAGCTGTCAGTGGCGTTATACCTGTTCAGAGTGGATCCATTTTCATCAATGGATATGATCTATTAAAGCTCCATCCACAGGAGAGTGCTAAATTGCTATCTGTCATCCCGCAGGCACGCAACCTTCCTCCTGCGTTCACAGTTCGGGAAATTGTAACGATGGGAAGGACTCCCTTCATCGGGTGGTTGGGACATCTTACGAAGGATGATGAGAGCAAGGTCCTTTCGGCGATGGAACGAACTAGCACCATTGATCTTGCTGATCGTCCAATAGGTGAACTCTCAGGAGGAGAACAACAAAGGGTGTTGGTTGCGCGGGCTATTGCCCAACAACCAGAGGTAATGCTGCTCGATGAACCGACCACACACCTGGATATCGCATATCAACTTAGCCTTATGGAATTAATAGTTCGTCTGGCTCACGAAGACCATCTCGCCATCCTTATGGCTATCCATGATCTAAATCTGGTCACAAGGTTTGCTGATAAGGTTTTTTTGGTCGTCCAAGGTCGAATAGAGTCATCAGGATCGCCAGATAAGGTTCTCACGGAGGACATTTTGTCCAATGCTTACCAGGTACCCATGACAGTGCTTGAGTTAGGTTCTGGTAAGTTTAGTATTTTTCCCAGGTAAGTTATTCCTAATCTTTAATCATTTTCTAATCTATTTTCAGCTGTAATGTATCTACAGTTTTGGAAATAGATTTGACTATATGCAGTATTTTCGATATTATTAAGATAATTATTATCGTAATTGTCATATTATATTGGAGAACAACATGTTTAACAATACCGGAAAAGTCTTCCAGAAAATTGCACGACTGGGATACACCCTTGGCATGGTTTCCATGCTCGCAGCGGCAATGCTCTCTGTGATCAATCAACCTGTATCAGCGTTTGTCAACAATTCGAATTCCGGGCAGACATCAGCGGAAGAGACACAACCCCCTGATCAAGGAGAACCAACACAACAATCCCCTGATGATGAAACGTCCTTATCTGTCCAATCTTTCGGTGGTGAGCATGGAGAGGATGACGAAGATAAAGCTTCGAAAACACCAAAACCAACCAGGGAACCTGAGGCTACTAAAACAGATCGTCCTTCCAATACAGCAACTGCTGCCGAAGCCACAAATACAAATGTGCCAGCTACCGCTACTGAGGTTCCACCAACTGCGACCGATGTCCCTCCAACAGCGACTCTCAGCTCTGAATCCAGCACTCCAACCTCAACGGAAGAAGTCCTCGATCAAGAAGTACCTTCCTTTACCCCAACAGTGACGCCCACTGCAGAACTTACTTTTACACCTACGTCAACCAAGGGTGAAGAGAAGGAAATGAAGCTCAATCTTTCCCATATAGTTTGTTTGAATAATGGGTCAGTGGAGATCCATTTTGTCCTTCTCAATGTTCCCGATGGGGTAACTCCTGGAACATTATCCTATACTTATGGCTCCATCGCTCCAGGTGCGAATACGGGAAATGTTTGGCATTTTACTGATAATAAACCATCCGGATATTACAACGTCACCTCAGCCAGTGTGAGTGTGGGCGGTTCAACCGTCAGCCTGCATAATCCAGGTGCCTACGCAGGAACGTATAGTTGTGGTGGTCCGACACCTACCTTGAATATAACCTTTACGTCAACACCTACTACAACCTCTACCGATCTACCCACGAATACTCCGACACCTACGGCAACCTCTACTGATCTTCCTACAAACACACCGACACCTACGGCAACTGAGACACCCACAGAAACACCAACCGAGACTCCAACCAATACCCCGACATTGACACCCACAAATGTTCCATTTCTGAATTTGAAGCTCGCCTGGGCTTGTTTCCAGGGAGGCCAGCAATGGACGGTCACAAATGAAAACGGGTTTTCAGTCGACTTCGAATGGGAACTGAATAATGCAGTGGTCAAAAATCTAGGCGGGTCAAAACTTGCCAGTCTAAAAGAGATCGCAATGACTGCTCTTGACAATGGGAACGGAACTGTTCCAGCAAATAGTGCCCTCAGCTTCTTTACTACAGGTGGATATCACACCATGACCATCCGCTGGAATAATGGAGACACACAGGAAAATTTGAGCCTTACCACCAGTCCAAATAGCCCATGTTTCCAGCAAGAACCATCTTCAACGCCCACTACGGTTGGTAGAACTGGTACACCTGATCCTACGAATACCCCGGTGAGCAACCGAACACCATCCAACACACCAGTTGGAGGCGTTACACCTACTTCTACTCTGGTTAGTGGCGTTACACCGACTCTAACCCAGACTATAAACCCCACCACCGTTACTTCTCTCCGGCTCAACCCAACCGCGGCAAGGATTCCTACGATCGTACGCACACTTACACCAGATCCAGCTCAACTAGCTCTGGCAGAACCGGAATTGTTGATCCCTGTGACCGGGTCTGATGTCAGCGGAAACCCATTTGCGAATCAATCATTTTCCTCATTCTTCTTAAATCTTGGATTTGTCTTCTTCGGGCTTGCTTTTACCAGCCAGGGGTTGGCAATCAAGTTCAATCGAAAAAAAGAAGAAGAATAGCACACAAACCTATTCAGAGTTGGACGCCCCTAAGCGTCCAACTCTGGGATAGCCTGCATGAATCACAAATCCATTCAACCCATTCAGTTATTCACCATTGGAATTCTATTAATTGGGATTTCGATCATTAATCTATTTCTGGATATTCCTGGAACAATTCACGAATATCTTTTCGAAAAACGGATCAATGAAACCGGGATTGTAACTTATCCCCCTTTGGATAAGCTAAAAAAGGATCAGCGTGATACATCCGATCTTGATTTCCAGGCAAATAAAATAGAATTACGGCAGGAATTATATGCAATCGATCGGATGCTTCTTAACCAGGAGAGTTCACCTCCCCTAACTATCCGCAATGCCTATATTCCGGACCGAATTGTGATCGATTCCATTCATCTGGATGCACCAGTGATCATTGCTTCGAATCAATCGGTTGAGGTAAAAGACCAATGGTTTGAACAATGGAATGCACCAGACGAATTTGCCGTTGGATGGCATGATCATTCCGCTCCATTAGGTGTTTCAGGGAACGTCGTCCTCAATGGTCATCATAATGAGTTCGGAAAAGTCTTCGCGAATCTTGTTTATCTCAAGAAGGGAGATTTGATTCACCTGTATTCCGGTAGCAAATCGTTTTGGTATGAAGTATCGACAATGATGGTACTCAAAGAGAGGGATGCCAGCATTGAAACCCGGATGGAAAATGCCCAATGGATCAATGAAACCGAGGACGATCGTCTTACCCTGGTTACTTGTTGGCCGAAAAGAAATAATACACATCGGTTTATTGTTGTTGCGTATCCCGTCGTTAATGAAAAATCTCCTGAATTGAGCCAGGTGGCTCCTTAATCCCTTCCCAGTTGTCATACATTTTGACACATCACTATCATCATGATAGAATTCAGTCAGACGGATTAATAATCCGAGATTTTTTAATATGAACTTTTGCTCCGGCTAGATCCGGAGCTTTGAAGAAATAAAGGTTTTAATACATGATAAATAATGCATTACGGATCATTCCCCTCGGTGGGCTAGGAGAGGTTGGAAAAAACCTCATGGTCTACGAATATGGGGAGAATATCCTCATTGTTGACACGGGTTTAATGTTTCCCTCCAGCGATATGCTGGGTATTGACTACATCATCCCCGATATCGAATATCTGATCCAACGAAAAGAATGGGTCCGTGGGATTGTTATCACCCATGGGCATGAAGATCATACTGGAGCGATTCATCATATCCTTCAGGAGATCAATGCCCCAATCTACGCAACCCCCCTTACCCGAGGATTGATCGAAGTCAAGATCGGTAAAAATGGTCTGGCTACCAGGACCGTACTCAACACGGTTCATGCCGGTGACAAAATAACTATCGGACCCTTCGATGTAGAATTTTTCCACGTTTGCCATTCGATTCCGGACGCAGTGGGTTTGGGTATCACCACCCCCTATGGATTGATCGTTCATTCAGGCGATTATAAATTCGACCATACACCTGTGGATAATTGGCCTACCGATTATGCCAAGCTGGCGGAATTCGCATCCCGCGGGGTATTGGCATTGTTGGCGGATTCGACTAACTCGGAAAGACCTGGTTGGACTCCTTCAGAAAAAGTGGTGGATGCTGCTTTTGATAAAGTATTTCGGGAAGCGCCTAACAGAATAATCGTGGTTTCGTTCGCATCATTGGTCAGTCGTATGCATCAAGTGGCCAAGGCTGCAGCGAATTTTGGTCGAAAATTGGCATTCGCTGGCTCATCGATGGTGGATAACGCCAAAATGGCTGGAAAATTGGGTTACCTGGATATTCCAGAAGGGGTACAAGTTCCCATTGATCAAGCGCTTGGGCTCAAAGACAAAGATGTGGTGATCATGTGCACTGGTTCTCAAGGAGAACCTTCCTCGATTTTGGGCAGACTCTCGATGGGGACGAACCGACAATTTGACATCAAAGAAGGCGATACGATCGTACTATCCTCCCATCCCATCCCGGGAAACGAAGAACCCATCTCAAGAATGATCAACCGCTTATTCGAACGCGGGGCGAATGTGATATATGAAGAAATCGCATCCGTTCATGTCTCCGGTCATGCCAGCCAGGAAGAAATGAAGCTATTGCTCCATTTGGTCAGACCAAAATACTTCATACCCATCCACGGAGAATTACGGCATTTGAAACAGCATTCAAAGCTGGCGCAAGAAGTTGGTGTACCATCTGAGAACATCTGTGTCATTGAAAACGGTCAGGTCATCGAAATCAACGAAAAAGGGATGAAGCTGGATGGTCGGGTACCTGCTGGTGATGTATTTGTGGATGGTTCGGGTGTGGGTGATGTGAACCATGATATTATGCATGAACGGGAACAATTAGCACAGGATGGAATGGTCCTTATCCACGTAAATTTGGATCGATTTACGAATGACATCTTGGGCGATCCGGAAATTATCACTCATGGTTTTATAACACTTTCAGAGAACGGCGATTTCCAGGTTGGTCTTAAGAAGCGAATAACGGATGCCATTAAGCGAAACGGTGGAAAAGATCGGAATGAGTTGAAGAATATCGCGCAATCTCACATCTATACTGAAACCAGAAGACGACCGGTTGTTTTTATCAATATCGGAAAATCATAATTTGTTATTAGACGAAGAGGTGGAAACGAGGTCTCGTTTCCACCTCTTATGATTTAAATCCCCATTTACCCCTGAGGGGCACAAATGCAACCGGGATATGGTCCGATTCAGTGATCTCTCCAGTTTGATCTTTTGTCCAGACCTGCAAGATTTGCTGCCAGCGGTCTCCTACCGGTATAACCAGTTTTCCACCTTCCCGAAGTTGGGCTACCAGGACATCAGGCACTCTTGGAGCACAGGCGGCAACCAGGATCCCATCGTAAGGCGCGTTTTCTGGATATCCACCGGAGCCATCCTGACAATGAATTTCCATATTTTGGATATCGCAATCTTTCAGGGTTTGACGCGCATTTTCAGCCAATGCAGGTATGATCTCCAAACTGGTAACATGTCCAGCCAGTGTGCACAGGATCGCTGTCTGATAACCAGAACCAGTACCTATCTCCAAAACCTTCCCATCTGGTTTAAGATCCAACAAGGAGGTCATCAGTGCAACGATATATGGTTGTGAGATTGTCTGCTCATATCCGATGGGCAATGGATAGTCTGAGTATGCTTCAGACGCCAACCGGGTGGGAACAAATTGATGACGGGGAACGGACCGCATCGCCTCGAGTACCCGCTCATCGAAAACGCCCCGGCGTTCGATTTGCCAGGTCACCATCTTCTCCCGAGCTTCCTGATAGTCTTCCATGTCCACCAAACTACAGAAATAATTCCAAAAATTTTTACACGTAGGGAACAGTGATCTGTTTACTTAAGCTGCGGGATATCATCCTGTCGATCTTTCCCATTGGATAGCTATCCAATTCTCCTACTTGCACCCAGGCATATTCAGATTCTACCAAAGTCAATGGTGTAACCATCGGAGAATGACAAAAAAAGGTATAGAGAAGTACTTTGAAATGGGAGTACGCATGTTTATATTTTCCCTGTTGCTGACCAACCTGAATGGCAATGCCCAACTCTTCCATCCATTCCCGGGCTAGACAAACTTCCAGCGTTTCATCAGCTTCCAATTTTCCACCCGGAAATTCCCACAGACCACCAAGTAATCCCTTTTGTGGTCGCCGGGTGATCAGGACTCTTTCTCTACTATTATCAAACAGGATTCCGGCAGTGACGACGATTTCCGGTAGGGCATTTTTCATCTGCCTGATCGGACGACGAGTCTGTGTGCCATTCTTGCGGGCGATGCAATCGTTCCTGAGAGGACAAGCCTGGCAATTGGGGTTTTCCGGTGTGCAGATGGTCGCCCCCAGATCCATCCATGCCTGGTTGTAATCACCCGCTTTGCCAGCCGGTAGATTGGCATTAATAAATGTCTGAATCTGTGATTCAAATGTCTTGGTGCCCAATGTTGTGGAAAGGTCCAGTAATCGGGCAACTATTCTGCGTATATTGCCCTCCACAGTACCAATATCTTTCCCGAATGCTATGGAAGAAATATCCGCTGCGCCCGCTTTACCGATCCCCGGCAACTTGACTAATAGCTCAGGCTCCTGAGGGATCACTCCACCAAATTCCCGAACCACAATTTGCGCGGCAAGATGGAAATTTCTTGCACGACTATAATAGCCGAGCCCCTCCCAAAGGTTTAAGACATCATGTTGACTGCTTTCGGCAAGTTCGTTAATGCCTGGAAATCGTTTCAGCCAACGTTCATAATATGGAAGGACCGTATCGACCCGGGTTTGTTGCAGCATGATCTCTGCGACCCAAATTTCGTATGGATCTCGTGATTTGCGCCAGGGTAAATCACGCGCATGGAGGGCATACCATTCCAGCAGCCGCGTGGATATTTCGTTTTGCATGGAAGTTAAAATTGAAACCGGGATTGCGCTGGAACGATCTTTTCCTCATAATGAAGAACCACATCCATCAATTGCTGATGCAGATTTATCCATTCATTGGTACTCATAGCCAATCGTATATCATCAGCAGATGGCATCGTGGCGCCGACCTGTATTTGAGGACGTTCTCCATAGGCGGTCGCCCAGGCTTCCTGGATCTCAAAACCAAGCGTCTGTATACCTGGAATAAAATCCCGAACTACAAACTCAAAATATTCCTGTTCGCGGTTTGGGGTGATATCCCAGGTCATGATCAGTTTTGCTGATTTAGGCTGTCCCGTTTCTGGCATGTTCATACTCCAGTGTGTACACGTGAGTCTCATCCGGCAGGGATGAGAGTGTCACTTTTAGGGATGGCAGATTCTCGATGGCAGATAAACCCATCTCTTTTGTGAACTTATTTAATGGCTCCAGATTTTCAGGTTTGCTGTGGTAGGTCGAGTAATGCATGGGGATTACAATGTTCGGTTCCAAAAGACTGATTACTTCAGCCGCTTTAGCAGCATTTAGACTCCCGCCTCCGCCGACAGGCACCAAAGCGATATGGACCGGACCAAGGGCTTCCACTTCTGTCTGTGAGGGTACTCGGGCCATATCACCCAGGTGGGCAACTGTGAGCCCGAAGTAATCAAACACATACAGTGTGTTTCGGATCTCACCTTCCTTCTTTTTCCCCGCGCCGTCCGTCTGGATACCGGTGATGAAAACACCACCAATTTCATATTCCCCTGCACCTGTAATGATCCGTGGATCACCCTTTACAACTGAAGTAAAATTATGTCCAGCAGAGTCATGACTTACCGTGCAAATGTCTGACTTCAGCTTTAAAGGCTCGTAGCCAGCTATGTTTGAATCGAACGGATCGGTGACCACTGTTGCAATTCCTCGTTCGGTCAGCCGGAAACAGGAATGTCCATACCATGTTATTTCCATGAAACCTCCAAGATTTGATGAAATTATACATGGTATTTGGATAACTCTCATGAGAAAGTAGATACAATTAGGAAGGCAGTTCAATTTACTGGAGGTAGTCGGATGAATACTGGAAATAATGAGAGATCAGCCAGGATCAGAATTCAAGTTGATGGACCTTATCATGTGGATGGGCATATTCCTTTGGTTGAAAAATCACAGGTGGTAACGGAATTTGGTGAACCGATAGCCTGGAGGAAAGACAAAGACATTCAGACAACAGGTGATTATTCTTTGTGTCGATGTGGTGCGTCCAATAAAAAACCGTTTTGTGACGGTACTCATTGTGAGAATAGGTTCGACGGTTCTGAAACCGCCGATACAGGCTTGACGGCGGATCGTCAAATTGAAATAGGAGAAGGCACCAATATATCAGTCCGACGAGACAACAGCCTCTGCATGAGCTCAGGTTTTTGTGGAAATCGTTTCAGAACCGTCGATGATATGGTCCCGGAGACTGAGGATACGGAAATTCGATCGAATGTGATCGCAATGATTGAGCGTTGCCCTGCCGGGTCATACCTGTATAGTCTATCCCGCACAGAGCCTGATATTGAACCCGATTTACCGATCCAGATTGCAGTGACAACCGAATACACAGCCGAAGGTCCTATCGAAGGACCCCTGTGGGTGACCGGATACATTCCAATTGAGCGGGCAGATGGGGAGCCGATGGAAATTCGTAATAGAGTAACTTTATGTAGATGCGGTAAATCCGACAACAAACCCTTATGCGATGGGACACACCGCTACTAGGAAAATAGTTGCCCGGTTTGATCAGTCATGTATTATCTCAAGCTTCAATAACAAATCGTTAATTGGTTAGAGCAGTTTTGGGTAAATACGAATCCCTCAGATAAAGATTTCACCCGCGTTACATTTCCGTTCCTGTTATTCATCGTTGCCCAGATGGAAAATTACTGATACTATCGGTAGGAAATTTTAAAAAAATATCCAATCACGAGATCCGGGAACATCAAGGCAGCTCATGACGCAACCACCATTTAAATCGACCCCGCACAATAATTTCATTACTGTTCCGGCGATTTGTTATCTGTCCATCTGCTTTTATGTCTTTATGGAATGGATATTTTTTGTTACGAAACCCTCTTTTCTGGATGCGTTATCGGTTGGGCAAAAAATACTGGTTTATCTTCAAACAGAATGGACGATTTTCCTCGTCATTATTCCGCTTATTTTTCTCCTCTCTGTTTTATCTCTACTCCCTTATACATGGGCGAAATCTGGTGCAAAAGTAATTCTCCTGCTGATCACAGCATTCTTTCTATCAATTACTTTTTTATTGATCGTCGATAATTTTACATACACCATTCTCAAGTATGGAATCATCAGGTCAAGAGGGGTATGGCGAGGAGCATATCTGTGCCTGATCGCTGTATTATTCTTCCTGATGTATCAACAATCAATCAGATTGGCATCCAATCCGCATAAACAAAAAACGATCCGGATGTCTGCCTTCATCCTTTTTGCTTTATCCACAACCGCTGTGATCACTGGATTTTTCACTCGAACCGAATCCGCCCGCATGGTCAACACGAGGAATCTCACTCGCACTCCCAATATTATTCTTGTGGGAACAGACGCATTGGACGCCAGCCATCTTCCGTTTTATGGATATGAAAGGGATACAACGCCTTTTCTAACCACTATTGTGGAAGATGCTTTGGTCATGGAAAACCATTTTTCCAACGCAAATAATTCAGCAGGTTCTGTAGGCTCGATCTTTACTGGGAAACTGCCAACCAGGACGAGGGTAAGTAAGTATCCTGACACATACCAGGGGAAAGACGCGTATGAACATTTCCCTGGTATCCTGATGGATTCCGGTTATTTAAACTATGAGATCACCTACTCGACCTATGAGGACGCCTTAAAACTTAATATCAAAAGTGGGTTTCATAGAGCCAGTGGAGTAGCCCTGGAAAGCAGTATATTTTCCCGATACATCAGCCAGTACCTGCCTGATCCGGCTCGATTCCTGTTGGATAGCCTTATTGAACGAGTCTCTGATCGCCTCTTGCATATATCCTATATTCGAATAATGCCCGATCCGTTCACCCAGGTTTTCGAAGATAATAACATTGAAGATCGGCAAGAACGGATTCCAGAGTTAATGAAGGTAATCTCTGAATCGAAACAACCCTATTTTGTCCACATGCATTTGCTCGGAACCCATGGTCCAAGATACGACCCTTCCTCCAAATTCTTTTCAGGTGAAACTGATCAAACCGGTGAATGGATGGCCGATTTTTATGATGATGCCATCCGGGATTTTGATGGGTACTTGAAAGACATGTTTTCTACCCTCACTAAAAACGGACAATTGGAAAATACAATTGTGATCCTTTACACTGACCATCCCCGAAGCCGGGAGACGATTCACAGGATCCCCCTGGTGATCTGGTTCCCATCAGGAGAGTATCGTGGAAGACTCACCAGTAATACTAGCAACCTGGATATCGGACCGACGATTCTGGATTACCTCGGCTTGAGCAAACCGAAATGGATGGAAGGAGTCTCCCTTATTCAGGGGGATCTTGACCCTTACAGACCGATCTTTGGGACGATCTGGCACAAGCCCAAGACTCCTGGAGGTACGCCCCCCTATAATGAGTTCGGTAATTTTCGGGTGACGATCTGTCAAAAATATGTTGACTATGATCCCCCTGCAAATAAGTGGTCGGGTGGAATAATATTGAAACATACTGCACCCTGCCCGATGGAAAAATTGCCTTCAGTCCATGAGATGCAGGATATCCTGATCAGACGAATCAATAAAGATGGCTATGATACGACACCGATGGAACAAAGCCGTGAAGGACTCTATTCCCCGCTGATCTCTTCAAGGGAATGACCGGTCGTTTCCAGTCTTAAGCCAGACAAGGCTACAATGGCTACTGCCGGTGCGGCAGCAAGAATCGAAAACGTGATCATCATTCCGCCCCCAGCCTGAATGACCCAACCAATAATTAATGGAGCCACGACACCACCCATGCGACCGATCCCGGTTGCCCAACCGGTGGCTGTTCCCCGCATCGATGTGGGATATAACTCAGAAGAGAAAGGATGAGCCAGACCCCAGGCCATTCCATTGAAAACCATGAGCATGAATCCAACAGGCAAGACCCATGAACTCGTAGAGAGAATACTGAATATAACTGTGCATGTGCCTAATAATCCCAGCGAGAATATCATCAGGTTGCGTCGGTTGGTCCGGTCTGCCAGGTAGGCGACCAAGAGCGTACCCGGAATTTGTCCCAGGCTTATAAATAATGTTAATAAAAAGGATCGGCTGAAAGAGTTTTCAGCACCTGCCAACAAGGTCGGCAGCCAAATGAACACTCCCTGATAAAGAAAATTCAAAGCTATCCAAAGAATCCACAGAGTTGCAGTGATGCGGGCAATATTTTTAGACCAAATTCCACTCCCTTTGATCACCGGCTTTTGGGGATCGATCTTTTCATTATTCCATGGGATGGAAGTTAATATCGGGATCTCCACTCCGGTCCGAGCTGCTTCAAGGTACGCTTCCTCCATCCTTCCTCTCCCAAGGAGATATCGAAGAGATTCGGGCAAAAGATAATGAATTAATGGGCTCGCAATACCTGCCAGACCACCAAATAACATCGCCGGTCGCCATCCGTAATGCAAGACCAGGTAATAGCCGACGACCGCTGCCAGAGTTCCTCCCAAACCCCAGAAGCCATTCATCAAGACCACCATCGTACCGCGATACTTAACCGGACTGAATTCGGCGACAAGGGTTCCGGAAGTGGGTAAAATGGCACCCAATCCCATTCCTGTTAGGAAGCGTACTACAAGCAGAATTGTATAATTTGCCGCTACTGAGGAGAGAATGAACATCGCTCCAAGATACAACATGATCCAGGTCAACATGCGTCGTCGACCAAAACGGTCGGACATAGTCCCACCGATCACTGCCCCTACCAGCATCCCGAACATACTGATCCCAGCCAGGATACCCAAAGCAGAGGAGGAAACGTTCCATTCAGCTTGCAAAGCTGGCAGCATGAACCCGACGATCGTCACCCCATAGGCGGCCCATATCCAACAGGAGCCGGCAATCAACATGAGGGTCAGATGAAACTTACCAAGTCTTGCTTGATCAAAATGCAGCAGGAGAGAATTCATCGGATTGGATGAGTATTATAAACCGGGTTTGATCAGAAATTGGCATCTTCCAATAGACCCGAATACATGCAAAACATGGGATAGCCAGACCAATTGAATGAATCCAACGTAAGTCAAGATCCAGGCTCGCGGCAATTTCCTGTACAATATTTCGTATGAACCGTGTATTGGGTATTGGATTGATCGTGATCTCGGCGGCTGCATTTGGAGCCTTACCTATCTTTGGTCGCTTTGCCTATGCCGACGGTTTGGACGTGACCACGATGATGTTTTTGCGTTTTACCACTGCCGCCATCCTCATGCTTGGCTGGATGGTGATCCGAAGGATACCTTTCCCCCGTGGGAGAACCATGCTGCAGTTGATCGGTATGGGCGGGCTGGGATATGTAGGTCAATCCTTTTGCTATCTGAGCGCCATCCAATATGCTTCTACCGGTCTGGTAGCCCTCCTCCTCTATCTTTACCCGATGTTTGTGACTGTTCTCTCCATCATCTTCCTGAAGGCAAAGTTAAGTCGTTTAAAATTGTTCGCATTGGTATTGGCTACTATTGGGGCTGCCTTAACCGCCAATCCACAGGGTGGACAACTTCCCGGAATTCTGCTCGCCATTTCGGCTGCCGTGATCTATGCGGTTTATATCATCGTCGGTACAGGGGTTATGCAGAAAGTTACAGCCATTCAATCTTCCACCATCATATTTGCATCGGCTGCTCTGGTGTATGGCGGGTTGACTTCCCTTCGTGGTCCTCAGTGGCCACAGTCAAGCACCGGATGGCTGGTAATGGCTGGCTTGGTCGTTATCGCTACGATTATCCCAGTCGCAACTTTCCTGGGCGGTATGAAGATCATCGGACCAACTGATGCATCCCTGCTATCCACCCTTGAACCGGTGGTTACGGTCGTACTGGCTGCTGTGATATTGAGTGAACCAATTCAATCATATATGCTTTTGGGAGGAGGATTTATTCTGACTGCAGTTCTGCTGACTGTAAAATTTTCCCGTCCGCAGGCTGAATTGGGTAGCCCGCTAACCAATGGTAATCGACCTAAATAGGTTACCTACTCCATCAACTGATTTTTTAGCAAGCAAACCTGCTCAGGCTTTGGGCGAATGAAATAATTTACCATCTTTCTTACACATAGCCTGGATCGCTTTGCGGCTGGATTGGACAGCAGTTGTATTTCCGCCCTCGGCTTCTACCCACTGACCTGCCATATCGAAACCTGCAATCGCAGATGAAGTATATAGGACTCGCCTGTAATAATGACTTGATCATACTGGAATTAGGTCTTCTTGCCTGCATGGCACCCATCCAATTGCCGGTATATCGTTCGCGGGTGACGGGAGTGGAGACATCTACTACCTCAATTTTTCCCCGAATCCCCAGGCGTCCCTGCTCAATTGCCTGAAGAACAACCTCCACACAGCACTCTTTCTCATGCCGGTATCGTTCGACGTCCATTGCCACAGCTTTCCACCAGTTGTAATCTGAATCCAGAAAGGCCGTAAGAGCACTTTTGCCGGCTGGAGCCGCCTCAGAATCGGAATACTTATTGTGGATGGTTACTCTTTGTTGTATCTTTCCACCAGCCATTGGTCCATTCGGAACGATATAGGTCACCGATCCGGCTTCGGATGAAAAATCTTCCCTTACGCCCAGATTTACCTGTACCAGCTGATCGGATAAATTTTCAACCTAAATGCCCGATTCACTTAGCCCAGATCTTCGCCCAACAAATTGGGATGTGTAAATCGCCCATTCATTAAGAGAGGACGTGGTCACCGAACATCTGAGATCCATCCTCCAATACTATCCCTTTTACCATGTCGTGCTCGACGATCAGATGTTCCACTTTCTATCGATATTCGATCGAACCGCCCAATTCATGGAATCGCCGTTCTATTGACCTTGAAAAGTCCAACCAACCCTTTTTCGGAATACCCTCCCTGCCGCGATGGGCATACGCCAGAGGGAGAAAAATGGTCAGCACCAGCACATCCAGTCCGCCAAAATGGACAAAATTATGGAAAGCCAGCTTCAAGTTAGGATTGTGGAATTTTTCTGCGAACTGGCGAATGGTAATTGAGCCGTATTTAATGATCCCTGGCAGACTGGGTAGAGTGGTTATGAAAGTGGTGATGCCAGCCTTTACCGCTTCCCAGCCGCACGCATCTGAAAATGGGATATCGAGGTGTAATACCGATCGAATCGCGTCTGTCATCCTCAGGGAACAGATCCAACAGATGTCTTTCCAACCGGTCAATATTCGAATATACGGTCACCACCTTGCCGTCAGGCAGGTGGATAGGGTCGAAATTTCCGCCAAAATGGAGAGTACAGCACTTTGCCACCCCGATATCTTCCCATAACTGGTAAAGAGGATTGCCGGGTGCAGCACCTGCAAGACCGGCAGCGCTCCCATCGAACAGATATCCCTTTCGTTTCCAGGAGGTGCAGAGTCCACCGGTTGTATCAGTCATTTCAAGAATGGTGGTGTCGTACCCATTCATCCGCGTATAGCATCCTGCCGTCAGCCCAGCGACACCACTACCAATTATTATGAGCGGTAGATCCATGTTTTTACCCGACCGATAGGGATGCAAAGAACGGTTAATTCCAAGCATAAATGGCAAATTTGGAGAATATCCATCTCCATGTACATTTATTCGATATAAACGAATCTCGTCGAATTTAATGTACAATCTCACCTTCGCCAGCATGACACTTACCAATACCAGATGATGTAAGATAATAAGGAAACCAACTTAAAGGAATTCATTTTGGCAGCAGAAAAAATCTATCCAGCAACGATTCAAACCAGGTCAACGGTCTCATACCAGGGCGGCGTCAAATCATCTTTGGATGAGAAGATCGTCAAAGAAGCCAGTGTCACCCTAACCGTTAACGGCGAGGAATGGTTTAACTTCCTTTGTACCCCAGAGTATGTGGATGAGCTTTCTGTGGGATTTCTGTTCAATTCACAGGCAATCAAAACTAGAAAAGAGATCGTATCTCTCAAGCTTTGTGAAAATGGAAACATAGTCGATGTCTGGCTTACCCATCAGGTCGAAAAGCCACGCCTGTGGCAAAAGAATTCTGGATGCAGTGGCGGTGTCTCCGTACCAGACTTGCCACTGACCCCGCTGACCAAATCTGACCGGTTTTCCCTTACCCTTGCAGAGATCAATCAAATTCTGACCCGCTTTTACCAGGAACAGAAGCTGTATAAAATCAGCGGTGGTGTTCATGCCTCCGCTTTGTTCTCCCGGACATCCTACCAATTCAGCGCAGAAGATATTGGACGGCATAATACCATGGACAAACTTGCCGGGTGGTTGGTTTTGCAGGAACGGGAATGTACCTCCCCCGTCATTGTCACAACCGGCAGGGTCAGTCTTGAAATGATGCAGAAATCTGCCATGATGCGGGCAGCTTTTGTCATTAGCCGCACTTCACCCACGTCAGCCTCCATCGAACTGGCGCAAGAGTTGGGAATAACTCTGATCGGTTACGCGGAATATGATCGCCTGAAGATTTATACCTTTTCAGAGAATGTGAGTCCGTAACTATTGATCAGAGGGGAGACATGCAGACAGGCTCAGATCATTGTTTCGGCTTTTCGTAAATCTTCAGGGGTGTTGATGTTATAAAAGGCGATCCCACGTGGATCAAAAACTTGAATGTCTTTTTCGTTCATGGCATACACCTTAACCTGGGGATGCCATTCAATCAAGCGACTCATTCCCGAAACCAGACCAGACTCAATAGCAGGCAGGCAGGTGCTTTTCCGATAAACCGCATGGAGCGGCTCGAGCAATCCGCCTACTTCCGGGATCACCACATCCACACCCATTACATCCAACAGACGAGCTTCTTCCGCCAACAAAGCCGGATCGGCAAATGGCATATCACAGGCGATCACCGCGACAAACTCATGCTTCGCATACATCAGCGCTGCCTGCAATCCGCCCAGTGGACCACGCCCTTGCACCAGATCAGGGTAAACAGGGTACACCAATCTAGCTGACAGCGCAGAGTTATTGGCGATCACGAAGAGATCGTCGGACAGGTGAGCGACCCGGCTGGCTGTCCACTCCACCAACAATTTTCCCTGAAACGGCAGCAGGGATTTATCCTGCCCCATTCGAGTTGACCTGCCTCCCGCTTGTATCCCAATGGAAATCATAGTATCTTATATTAGTCCAAAATTTATCCATTTACTACATATTTCTGTGAATCAATCCAAGAGGAGTGTGTATGCCGAATCAGACTCTCGAAAACCTGCAGCCAGTGCTCAACAGATATGCCACTGCTGGCAGGACTGCGCTGCTCCCTGTCCTGCACGCCACCCAGGAAATGTATGGATACATTCCTGAGTATGCTGCCGAAGCAATAGCCCACAATCTCCGTATACCTCTGGTGGATGTGTACGGGGTGATCAGTTTCTACTCCCACTTCCATGACAAACCCGTCTCAGAAGCGGTCGTTCATGTCTGCAATGACCCGGTGTGCGCCATGGCAGGATCGGATGGCTATTTCAAACTGATGCGCGAATCCCTGCAGGATAAAGGTGATGGTTCGATCACTCTGGAACGGGCTCCCTGCCTGGGTTTGTGTGATATAGCTCCATCCGTCATGATCGAAGGTGATGTGCACAAGAAGGTCCGCAAACTCGGCTGGCGCGAAATGGTCGCCAATACCAGCCGCAAACACCAAACCCTGGTCGGTGGAGATGTGGCAGTCCTTACCCGCAATTGCGGCAAGGGTAAGACCACCTGGCTGGCCGCTTATCGTGCGTCCGGGGGATACGCCGGACTGGAGAATGCGCTTCAGAAGCAGCCCGCCGATGTGATTGCAGAAGTGAAAACCTCCGGTCTGGTAGGCAGGGGCGGCGCGGCGTTCCCAACCGGACTGAAATGGGAAGGCGCGGCAGCCACAACCGAGGCAACCCGTTATGTGATCTGCAACGCTGATGAAGCCGAACCTGGCACCTTCAAGGATCGGGTAATCATGGAAGATGATCCCCACCGGGTCATCGAAGGAATACTCATTGCCGGGTATGCCATCCAGGCGCATAAAGGCTATATGTACATCCGCGGTGAATACACCGAACCATTCGAGATAATGGAAAAAGCGTGCACAGAAGCCCGCGCCCAGCATATCCTCGGTCAAAACATTCTGGGGACCAGCTTTTCCTTCGACTTGGAATTGAGACAGGGGGCGGGCGCCTATATCTGCGGAGAAGAGACCGCCCTGTTCGAGTCGATCGAGGGCAACAGGGGAATGCCGCGGGTCAAGCCGCCATTCCCCACCACCCACGGATTGTTCGGCAAACCAACCGTCATCAACAATGTTGAGACTCTCTCAAATATCCCCGAAATCCTGAAGCTGGGAGCCGAAAAATATAAGGCGGCCGGAACCGAAAAATCCAGCGGAACCAAGTTGTTCTGCGTTTCCGGGGATGTGAATCGCCCTGGATTGTACGAAGTTCCCTTCGGGGTGACCATGCGCCACCTCTTGATGGAACTGGCTGGCGGCGTCCGCAAGGGAAAAACATTCCAGGGAGCCCTGGTTGGTGGAGCAGCCGGCGCTTTTGCCGGACCGGAACACCTTGATGTGCGCCTAAGCTTCGAAGATATGCGAACCGCGGGCATCCCGCTGGGAGCGGGTGTGATCACCGTCTTCGACGAGTCCCGTGACCTGCGAACCGTGATCCTGCGGCTGGCTCATTTCTTCGCCGAGGAATCCTGCGGCAAGTGTTTCCCCTGCCAGTTGGGAACCCAGCGCCAGGTGGAGATCCTCGAGCGGATGATGCGTGGTAGCGCCTTGCCAGATGACCTGCAACGACTGGAGGAGGTCGGCCAGACTATGACCGACGCCTCCATCTGCGGGCTGGGGCAGACCGCCTCAATGGCTGTCCTCAGCGCATTGCACCGCAACCCCGATCTGTTGTTCGCACCCATCCCGACGAAAGGCGGTGCCGCATGACCAAAATGATTCAGCTTCTCATCGATGAGGAAACCGTCTCTGTACCAGAGAACACAACCATTTATCATGCCGCGCTCGAATTGGGGATCGTCATACCAACCCTATGCTTCCATGAATACTGCACCGCCAACGCCTTGTGCCGGATCTGCGTGGTTGAAGTGGAAGGATCGCGTGTATTGGTTCCAGCCTGCATCGCCAAGGTAAGCGAAGGGCTGAAGGTGAAGACGGATACCGAACGTGTCCGACTGGCTCGCCGGACCATCCTGGAGATGATGGCTGCATCCATCGATCTCACCGAAGCACCGGACGTGCTCAAAATGATGGTAGAATACGGGGCGCGGGAACATCGATTTCCCGACGCCACGCGCCGGAATCCACCGGTACTCGACGATAACCCGATGTACATCCGGGACTACGCCAAATGCATATTGTGTTGGCGCTGTGTCCAGGTGTGCGCAAAGGACGCCCAGTACACCTTCGCATTGAACCTGAAGAACCGCGGTTTCGATACCCTGGTGACCACCTATTATGACAAAGGCATGACCGAAACGACCTGTGTATTCTGCGGCCAGTGTGTGGGCGTCTGCCCGACCAACGCCCTCAAACCCCGCCGCGAATGGCTGATGGAGGTGTCCAAATGATCCGTGAAGACCGCATCGTCTCAACCGTTTGCCCGTATTGCGGGGTGGGCTGTAACCTGGAATTGCATATTAAAGGCAACACCATATTCAAAGTCACCTCCCCGTTCGATTCGCCCACCAATCATGGCAACCTGTGTGTAAAGGGACGCTTTGGTTACGATTACCTGTATCACCCCAAACGGGTACAGGTTCCCCTGATCCGCAAGGAAGCCCAACTGCCCGGTAAACGCCACCCCGCGCGTGATATGTCTGCCTGGCGGGAAGCCTCATGGGAGGAAGCCCTCAACCTTATAGCAGACCGGTTGTGCGCGATCTATCAACGGGATGGCTCGCGGGCGATGGCCATGTTCTCGTGCGCCAAAGCCACCAACGAGGAGAACTACCTGCTGCAGAAGTTGTTCCGCTCGTTATTCCGTTCCAACCACATAGACCATTGCACCCGCTTGTGCCACGCAGGATCGGTGGTGGCATTGCAAATGGCGGTCGGATCCTCGGCCATGAGCAACACCGCCGCGGAAGTCGTCCATAACGACATATTCATCATCACCGGTTCGAACACAACCGAGACACACCCCATCATCGGACTACAGATGAAGGCTGCCATCGAACAGCACGGCGCAAAGCTGATCGTGATCGATCCGCGCAGGATCGAGATGGTCAATTTCTCGACCCTGTGGCTACAACAGCAACCCGGCACCGACATCCCGGTCTTCTCAGCGATGGCACATGTTATCCTGAAGGAGAAACTCTACAACCAGAAATTCATCGACGACCGGACGGAAGGCTTCGCCGATTTCGTTGAGTCCATGGAGAAATTCACCCCGGAGTACGCCGAGGCGATCTCGAAGGTCGACCGCAACCTGATCGTTCAGGCGGCGCGGATGTACGCCACCGCGAAGAACGCCGCCATCTACTGGGCGCTTGGCATCCCCGAGCACACCCATGGCACCGAGAACGCCCTTTCGATCATAAATCTGGCCCTTCTGACCGGTCAGATCGGCCGGGAAGGCACCGGGCTAAATCCCCTGCGCGGGCAAAACAACGTGCAGGGTGCGTCGGATTCAGGCGCCATGCCCTGGCATTACCCCGGCTATCAACCGGTGGATGATGAAGCAAGCGCGCTCAAGTTCGAAAAAGCCTGGAATATTGAACCAGGCGGATTGAACCGGCAACGCGGCCTGACCAACACCGAAATCGTCAAGAACTTTGGACCCGACGGGGTGCGCGCCATGTACATCATGGGCGAGAACCCGATCATGTCTGAGCCCAACTCCACCCATGTGCGGCACCAGTTCGAGCAGTTGGAATTCTTCGCCGCGCAGGACCTGTTCATCAACGAGACCCACGCCTACGCCGATGTGATCCTGCCGGCAGCGGCTTTCGCTGAGAAAGACGGCACTTTCACCAATACTGACCGGCGGGTGCAGCGCGTCCGTAAAGCGGTGGAGCCGCCGGGAAATGCCCGTCCGGACTGGCAAATTATTAGCGACCTTGCCAGACATATCGAGAAGCGTCTGGGGCGCCCAAACAGCAGCTACTGGAACTACAAGCATCCCAGCGAGGTGATGGAGGAGATGGGCACGGTCATGCCTGAGTATGCCGGTATCCGCTACCATCGCCTGGAAGGTTGGGGATTGCAAGTCCCGGTATGGGATGAGAACCACCCCGGCACGCCCTTCCTGTTCGCTGAAAGCTTTCCGCGCGGACGGGGTAAATTCCATTGCCTGGAATATCTACCCTCGGCTGAGATGCCGGATGACGGGTACCCATTCATCCTCACCACCGGAAGGGTGCTGGAGCACTGGCACGGCGGCACGCTGACGCGCTCGTCCAAGCTGGACAACCTCTATCCGCAGGCGCTGATGGAAATAAACCCGACCGATGCCGAAGTGTTGGGGGTGGTAGATGGCGACGAGGTGAAGGTGAGTTCCCGACGTGGGAGCATCGTTATCCGCGTACAGTTGGGAGAAAAGACCAGAGCAGGAGTGGTGTTTATCCCGTTCTTCTTCGCCGAAGCTTCGGCGAATGTGCTGACGAATGACGCCATCGACCCGAAGGCCAAGATCCCCGAGTACAAGATCTGCGCGGTGAAGATCGAGAAGGTTGGCAAGGATGTGACCCTGCCGGAGTACGCTAAGCGGGGTCGGTATTAGGATTTGACCACGACTCCGCTCACTACATTCAGGGACAGCACAGATCGCTGAGGATACAGAGAGCACAGAGTTTTTTGAAGCATTTGTAGGGTGCGTTCGCATCCGCGAACTTTGCGCCCCCGAGCCCGTTCCGGGCGAGTGGGGTGAACGCACCCATTAAGTCGTAGGTTGGGTTGAGCGTAATTTGCGAAACCCAACAACCACATCTACAATTATCCAATGGAATATCGCCGCACCATCCTTCTTGGGGGGACATTCTTCTTTACCCTGATAACCTACCAGCGCACACCAATCTTTCACGATGAATCCAACATCGCTCTGATAGGGGATGCCATCCGGTATGTGCAAAAGCAGCATCCATTCGAATTGCTCGCGTATGTGTATTTGCCGGACCATCTGCACATGATCTGGCAATTACCCGAAGAGGATGGTGATTACTCGACCAGGATACGATTGATGAAGAGCTTTGTTTCGAGAAAGATCGTGTCTCGCCCGGTGGTCAACAATCAGAGCAGGATTATGAAAGGCGAGCAGGAGATTTGGCAACGGCGATATTGGGAGCACACCTGCAAAGATCAGGGTGATCTCAATGCCCATGTGGATTATATTCATTACAACCCGGTGAAGCATGGTTATGTCAAATCGCCATACTTATGGGAGCATTCAAGCTTCGGGAAATGTGTGAAGGATGGAGTATATGAGATGGATTGGGCTGCGGGTGGGGAGGAATCGATTGGGTTCGTGGTTGAGGGGAAATGAGGTTATGGGAGTTGGGTTTCGCAAAGTACGCTCAACCCAACCTACGACTAAAATCCACCTGAATATATATGTCAGTGGGATGACACCATACATTAGTATCGTATAGGTTTCAAATTGACGATTGAGGTTGATCATGCCCGATCTTTCAGCCTCGAAGCAAATCACAGATAATCGGAAAGTACCGAATTACTGAGAAGGTGATTCCCTCTACATTCAAATAACATAGCTGGTATCGGGTAATATAATATAGACAATAAAGGTATTTATTATGCTATTAATGCATGATATTGCTGATTAATACTTATCAGCAACAATTTACCTTAGGAGATATATCATGGCAAGTATGTTAATTCAACATCAGGTAAAAGACTTCGCTGCATGGAAAAAAGTGTTTGATTCAAATATAGATTTGCGTACCTCCAACGGCGAACTAAAAGCCCAGGTTTACCGCGACGCGAGCGATCCCAACAAAATTACCACTCTTAACACATGGAATTCATTAGCAAATGCCCAAAAATTCGCCCATTCTCCCGAGCTGAAAGCTGCAATGGAAAAAGCAGGTGTTTTGGGGGTACCGACTGTTACATTCCTTAATGAAGCATAAGTAAGGACATGTTTGAATCTGAACTAATCGAATAGATTTCATCAAAGTCTTAAGTTGGGTTGAGGATGAATATCCTCAACCCAACTTTTTTCGAAACTCATTTTGTTCCTTACATTAAATTTTAGAAATACCTCTAAGAGGGCATATTCCGGGGATTGTGGTTATGTCACTCTGAGCCGAACAGAAACGGAGGCGAAGAATCTCAGACAGTATCCTATCTGTAAATCTACAGGATAGAGATCCGTCAGCATTTTACACCTCAGGATCACAGAAAAGAGCTGATCCCCCAGGACGGCATATCCTGGGGATGGGACATGTAGCTCCTCGACCAGGACTCGTATACCACACCCTTCCGGGTGCCTGGAACCTACTTAAAATAAAACCCCAGGACGGCGCTTCCTGGGGATTGCCCGAAGGGGCTGTGAGAACTAGGCTCCTCGACCAGGACTCGAACCTGGAACCTAGCGGTTAACAGCCGCCCGCTCTGCCGAATTGAGCTATCGAGGAAAGCGAAGGGAATTATAAAAGCACCCAGCAGGGATGTCAAGGAACGACACGGGAATCGGTCATTCCGGGTCGCTCAGGTCGAGCAGCAACCGAAGATCTTGGAAGAGCGTGTCCAATTCGCCGGGGATGATCTCATGCCGGGTGATCCTGCCCTCGGCATGTGAGCGGATGAGTCCCGCTTCACGCAGCACCCTGGCATGGATGCTAACCGTCGGACGTGATATCTGCAAAAATTCCGCCATGTCGGTGTTGTTCATCCCGATATTGCGGATCAGCCGCAGGATAACCAGTCGGGTGGGGTCTGCCAGAGCCTGCATCCGGTCTGCCAGTTTTTCGGCGAACCGATAGAAATTCAGATACAATTCGCCCGGTTGGGCGAACGAGACGATCACTTCTCCCGGCAGCAGCAGCCATGAATCTGCCAGGGCAAACGGTTCCACCCAGAAGTGGACCCTTAAACGCCCATCCTCCACCGCGGTTCTCAACTCAGGGTAACGCAACAATGGGTTCTTTTCAGAGAGCCACATAAGAGGTGGGACACCATCAGGGGTAGAACCAAGCATGGCTTGTGCCTGGTCCACCAGTTCATCCATGACCGGCTGCCGGGATCTCCGCCAGGGCAGATAAATTTCGTAATACAGCCGGTCCAGCCAATGCCAGAAGCGGTCGTGCGATTCACCTCCGCGTAGAATTGGCAGAATTGCACCCAGTTCTGCGGCTTTCAGCTTTGGGAAACCCGGTTGAAATGGCATCTGGATCGCCGAAAAGGATACGGTATAAAAACGTTCCACCAGGATCGCCAGAGTTTGGTCATTCGGTTTTTCACCTGGGATTCCGGAAAGTGCCGTAATCTGAGTCAGCAATGTTGGCAGATTCATTTCCCGTATAACCATGGATGCCCGGCTGTAATCATCTTCCAGAATCACTCCGCTGAAAACTGCCAGTGTCTCTAGGAGAGAGTCGGAAATGTTTTCTTTCCCGAAAATGTCATGAAGTTCATCAAGCCACTCCAAAGGTATGCCCGCGAGTAGATCATTGAAATCCGGTATCGTAGTACCCAGAATCCTTTGATTTAGGAGGAGATGTAACACCGTATCCAATTCCATGCAGATCGAATAAGAAATGGTCCATCCGGATGTAGTACGAGAGCCTGGATTCATAGGGAGTATCTCCTACTTCGAAACGCTTTATAGAATGGCAGATTCTGGCATTGGAACAGCTCTCTTCAATTGTATGCCAAGAAAGAGGACCAGGATACCTAATCCGACGGCAGCGAACAGGAAGAAACCTGACATGGATACCAGACCCGGGACCAGCAGCGGGGTCACCAGGATGCCGATGATCTGACCAGAGACAGCCGTGCTCTGGAATAATCCGCTAACCCGACCGAGCAAGCCCTGCGGGGTCAATGTTTGAAGCAGGGTAGCCATTTGGACATTCACCAACCCGTTGCCAATTCCACCCAACGTGCAAGCAGCCAGCACTAACCACCGCAGGAACGCGATGTTATGGATGACTGTTCCGGTCGCCAGGCTGAGGGGAATGATCCCCAACAGGATGATGCCGGTGACCACATCCCGCCATGGATTACGTCCGAGGGGTTTACGCATCAACAGGATGGTAGCGAACAATGTTCCGGCTCCGATAAGTCCAATGGCTAGCCCCATGTATTGCTCACCAGTTTTCAATACGTCCCTGAAATAGATGGCACACAGCACATCAAAACTGATCAGTACCAGGATACAGAAAAAAACCGTTGAAAAAACCAGTTTGAGACCGGGCGCCTGAACCAGGATAGACCGGATACCTGTAGCTTTATCTCTATTCGAATCAACCACCACAGTTTGGGCCGATGTCGCTTTGTATGGGGGCAGTTTTGGAAGGAACCTCCAAAGCATTCCCGCGGCGAGAAAAAAAGAAACCACGTCCAGGATGATCGCCTGATGCGGGTTTAGGATAGCCAGTACACCTCCAGCGAGGATGGGTGCACCAATCTTTACCAGGCTGGAAAGCTGCTGTAGAAAGGCATTAGCACGGGTGAGTTCCTCTTTGGGCAAGATGTCTGGCAGGACAGAGGATCGGGCGGGTGTCATCAACGAAACGGTTACCGCCTGGATTGCCAGCAGGGTGTAGATCCAAACCAGGTTTTCCGTGAAGATCAATCCGCTGATGACCACTCCAGACAGGATTAGGCTGCCTATCATTAAGTTCTTGCGATCAAAACGATCACATAACCATCCGGCAGCCAGGCTGGCGGGCAGGGTGGGAAGCAAACCTGCTAAGAATATTCCCGAGCTTTGCATTATTCCGCCATTCCCCCGAAAGACAAGGAGCGCGAAAACCGCCATCATGGTGATCCAATCGCCAATAGCGCTGACCGATTCCGCGGCACCAAGTATGATCAATGTTCTGTTCTTCATCCGGTCTCCTTCTATATCGTAGTTTGATAGCTACGCTTTTATATTAGCATAACAATTACGTTATTGCAATACCCTTTCTCATACCTGGAGTATCCGAACAGGAAAGTCGATGCTACAATTAATCCGAAACAAGGAGGAAACTATGCCAGATGCCGTATTTGTTGATGCCATCCGCACCCCTATTGGGTCATTGGGAGGGGGATTAGCCAGCGTCCGTCCGGATGATCTTGCCGCATTGGTATTACATGCACTGCTCGAACGCAATCACCTGGACCCTGCATTGGTGGATGAAGTACTGCTTGGCTGCGCCAACCAGGCAGGTGAAGATAACCGCAACATCGCCCGAATCAGTACCCTTTTGGCTGGTTTCCCCGTGTCAGTTCCTGCGTTTACGGTAAATCGCCTTTGCGCATCTGGATTGGCTGCAGTCAACCTGGCGGCAAGAGCAATCCGTGCTGGGGATGGAGATATATACCTGGCTGGTGGCGTGGAAAGCATGTCTCGTGCGCCATATGTGTTCGGGAAAGCCGATCAACCGTATTCCTTTGGCAATCTGACCGTCTACGATACCACCCTGGGTTGGCGCTTCCCCAACCCGCGTTTCGCCGAGATGTATGGTGTCCTCCCGATGGGAGAAACTGCAGAAAATATTGCAGACCTATTCCACGTGACCCGCGAGGAGCAGGACGGGTTCACACTTGCCAGCCACCAGCGGGCAGTTGCCGCGGCGGAATCCGGCAAGTTTGCAGAAGAAATCCTACCCGTGTCCGTCCCGCAGAAGAAGGGTGAGTCAGTCAGCATGGCTCTGGATGAACGTCCGCGTAAAGACACTAGCCTGGAATCATTGGCGAAATTGAAACCCGCTTTCCGAAAAGAGGGAACTGTAACCGCCGGTAATTCGTCTGGATTGAATGACGGTGCCGCGGGATTGGTGGTAGTTAGCCAGTCAAAAGCGAATGCCTTGGGTATTAAGCCGATGGCTCGGTTCGTGGCATCAGCATCCATTGGCGTGGATCCCAATACGATGGGGTTGGGGCCCATCCCCGCCACGCGTAAAGCACTGGCGAAAGCCGGTCTGACCATCGACCAGATCGGATTGGCGGAAATAAACGAAGCCTTCGCAGTTCAGGCATACACCTGTATGCGTGAACTGGATCTACCGCACGAAATCACCAATGTGAACGGCGGCGCGGTTGCGCTTGGACATCCACTTGGCTGCTCCGGTGCACGGATTCTGGTCACCCTTCTGCACGAAATGAAAAGGCGTGCGCCTTCAGCAAGTCGACCATTTTACGGACTGGCAACTCTTTGTGTCGGTGTAGGGCAGGGTGAAGCGACCATTGTGGAATGGCTGGGTGATTGAGATTAAAAACAAGAGAATGGAAACCAGAAAGCAGAAATATCAGGCAAAAGGAAACATTATGAAGACATTACAGCTCACATTAATCATTTTCGTTTTACTCATGTCAAGTCTCGCGTGCAGTATTCCAGGGTTTTCGGAAGATTCGCGCACACCTGAGATTACCCCTATTGACGCTACCGATATTCTACAACCCACGACTATATCCTCCACCAGTGAACCGCCCTTTGTTTCCACGGAAGCTCCGGCTGAATCAACACAGGTACTTCTACCGGAAGCCCTGAATTGTGTTTCGGTTGTCGAGTTCCAGGTTTGTGCTCCAAAAGATCTCGCTTCCGCACTGGTTATCAGCACCATCCCATATGTCAACGATCCGGAAGGTGCTCCATGGGAAAACATGCCTTTACACTACGAAATCCAGTTTCAGGGATATCCTTTATCTGACACGTTCCTGCAGCCGAAAATTACGATCATTCCCCTTGAATCATATATAGAGATGTCTGAAGGAGCGAAAGCTTCCAATGATAATCTGTCTACACTCCTGCTAGCTAAACCAGAAGTACCCCAAAATTTGCCTATCCTACCACTGGTTAATGCAGGATCCGTCATCGTCACCCGATCAAGCTATCCTCAGAACGCATCAATCCAGGGTGTAGCTGCACTCACCCAATTAGCCCAATATTTCGCCCCAGTAAATAATCACTCACTCTTTTATACATTCCAGGGGACAACCGTCGACAATAAGTATTGGATCGGTGTAATTCTACCCATCACCCAGTCCTCCCTGCAGCCAGACGGGCAGACTGTTCCAGGCGGAAACTTCGATCAGTTCATAGAACAATATGATACATACATTGCACAGATAAGCCAGACCTTAACCGAAGCGGGATCAGATAGCTTCGTGCCAGATTTCGATACCATTTCATCGGTCCCGCTTCTCATCACCTATACTCCTTGAGGTGCGAATGAAACAGATCGCGGAATTTCAAGCTCACGATAGTCATGTAGCTGCCGTTCTTTTTTCGCCAGATGGCAAGCAATTGCTATCGGCAGGAATGGATGCCCTGATCCAGGTGTGGGATGTGTTCACCTGGAAAAACAGCCGAAGTATTCGGGGGCATGAAAAATCGGTCAATTGCCTGACGTTTTCCCCGGATCAATCCTTGCTGGCATCCGGTTCGACTGATAATTCCATCCGTTTGTGGGAATATTCCACCGGCGCTGAGAAAGCCGTCCTGCGCAGCCACCGTAACACCGTTGCCGACCTGGATTTCTCACCTGATGGAAAGTACCTTGCGTCCTGTTCCTATGACACAAAGGTAAAACTGTGGGACGTAGTAAAAGCCGAATTGATTTTCACCTTTGAAGAACACCTAAAAAATGTGGCTGCTGTTGCCTTTAACGCTGATGGCACCTTACTCGCTTCTGGAGGAATTGGGGGTGACATATTAGTCTCGACCATTCCCGATGGGACTTCTGGCTCACCGGTTGAAAGGACACCAGGGGACGGTCGCTGCCATTCAATTGATGCCGGATAAGAAACGGATGGTATCCATTGGCTACGAAGGGATTTTGCGGATCTGGTCGACGGAAACCTGGCAGCAGGAAAAGGAGATGCCGATCAATGCGCCACGGATGTTGCCGTTGGATATCTCACCTGATGGATCCACAGCGGCTATCGCGGCAGAATATAAGATCGTTCTGGTCGACCTGGATAAGCAGACGACCCGCGAAGAGATACCCCTGGCGACCAAGGGCAATTACGGCGTGTCTTTCTCACCAGATGGTCGTTACCTGGCTTGCGGCTCTGCTGATAAACAAGTTCGGGTCTGGGAGTTGAATTGATCTCAGGTTCATAGCCTCGGGAGAACTGATGCAAAAGTTCGAAGCAGCCTATCATTTTCCAAAAGGATTTTTATGGGGTACTGCCACCGCCTCCCATCAAGTGGAAGGTGGTAATACAAATAATAACTGGTACCGTTGGGAACAAACCCCCGGCAAGATTCGTGAAGGACACACCTCGGGTTTAGCCTGCGATTGGTGGGGTGGGCGATGGAAGGAAGATTTCGATCGCGCAGTCGAAACAGGACAAAATGCCCACCGTATGTCCATCGAGTGGAGCCGCATCCAGCCTGAACCGGACCGCTGGGATGAAGACGCCCTTGACTATTACCGCGAGATCGTCCGTGGATTGGTGGAACGCAATCTTACACCCTTCATTACCTTGCACCATTTCTCCAATCCGCTCTGGCTCGAAGACATGGGAGGCTGGCTCAATCCGGAGACTCCCCGCCTGTTTGAGGTGTTCGTCCGCAAAGTGGTTGAAGCGTTGAAAGAGTACGTCACCTTGTGGACTACGATCAATGAGCCAAACGTGTTCACCTATGCTGCCTATCTGTATGGGGAATTTCCGCCCGGGCATAAGTCAATGCCCGAGACATGGCAGGCGACCATCTTGATGGCAAAAGCTCACGCAGCCGCCTACCACGCCATTCATGAAATTCAGAAAGAAGCCCGGGTAGGGCTGGCGATTAATTTCCGGAGATTTGAACCCAGAATAAGTTGGTCCCCGTTCGACCTGTATCTGACGAATATGCTCGATCAGGCTTTCAATCGCTGCTATAACCAGGCTGCGATCACTGGTAACCTGAAATTTCTCCAGTACCATGAGCGCGTCCCAGAGATGAAAGGAACCCAGGATTTTATCGGGGTTAATTATTATTCTCGAGATTATGTAAGTTTTAAACCACTTCAACCGGGCAAGATGTTCTTTGAGCTGGGGTATTCCAAATCAGATCAGTTAAGCAGAACCGGATTCATAGCCAATGTACCGCAGGGATTGGGACATATCCTTCATTCGGTTACCAGATATAACCTCCCCATTCTGATCTCGGAGAACGGGATTGAAGACGAGCAGGATTTACTCCGACCGGCATATACGCTCGAGCATATATATCAAACCTGGCGGGGAGTGAATTTCAACTGGCCAATCAAGGGCTATTTCCATTGGTCCCTTGTGGATAATTTTGAATGGGAACGGGGTTGGACCCAGCGATTCGGATTGTGGAGACTTGAACGGGAGACCCAGAAGCGTATTCGCCGGAAGAGTGTGGATCTATACGAAGAGATCTGCCGCGAGAATGGAATTACGACCGCGATGGTTGAGAAATATGCTCCAGATATCCTTCCGATAATATTCCCAGCTTAATCTAATCTGGAATATTCCAAGTAATAATTAATACTTCCTCTTGGTCATGCAGTTGGGGAGATCTATTAGTATCCTGACTATTCAGCCAATCAGAAAATCATGATACCGGTGGGGCTGATTTTCGTTTACATTTTTCTAACTTTTTTTCGATATTTTATTAATATTGCCATCTTATGATTTAAGGTGACAAAGATAAATGAACAGGAGGAACCCATGTACTATATAAAACATAATCAATTACCAAATATGTGGCGTGATATGGGTCGGTTCCAGCAGGAAATGAACCGACTGATCGATCATTCATTTGGCTCACGAACAGGTCTTGGATCCAATGACCCATTGCTGAATGTGTATACCAATGATAACCAAGCTATTGTGACTGCAGAATTGCCTGGCAGTTCGGCTGATGATGTCGAAATCAGTGTAATTGGAGAGACCATCACAATTCAGGGTGACCGAAAAACGGAAGAGGTAGAAACCGAAAAGACAATCCATCGCCAGGAAAGGCTTACTGGGCGATTCAACCGCAGTATCGAGCTCCCCTTCCCGGTGGAGACAGATCAGGTCGAGGCATCCATGAAGAATGGAATTCTCACTATTCGATTACCACGCGCGGAGGAAGACAAACCCCGCCGGATTGTCGTGAAAAGCTGACCCAGGAGGTGTGATATGACTGAAAAAGACTCGATTGAAGTGACCCCATCACTGAACGTGCAAAAAAAAGAAAACCGCAGGTTGTTCTCTCCCCGAACTGATATTCTGGAGAATAGTGACCAGTATTTGGTTATCGCTGATGTCCCCGGTGCGGATCAGGAAAGTGTATCTATCACGTTGGAGAAGAATGTATTGGTGATTGATGCCAGGACAACCAACCAGTATCCGGACGGGTATACCCTTGTTCTCTCCGAATATGGGTTGGGAGATTATTCCCGCCGGTTCGTCCTCACCGATCAGATCGATCGGGATCACATTGAAGCTAATGTGAAGCATGGGGTCTTGCGTTTGGTCCTGCCAAAAGCAGGTCCTGCAAAAGCCCAGACAATCAAAGTCAAAGCAGGTTAATTGTACCGATCAAATAATAGGAGGTGTACGATGCCTATTTCAGACCTTTTACCATGGAATAAAGACAGGGATAAATATTCAATTCAGCGCCAGGACCAGTTGGATCCATTCGATTTTCAATCAGAAATGAACCAGATGATCGCTGATTTCTTCCAGGATCCTCTTGAAGAAATGCCTGCCCGCAAATTACGCGATCTTCGCTCGGGGTTTTATCCCAGGTTGGATATAAGTGAGAATGAGAAAGAGATCCATATCAGCGCGGATATGCCTGGAATGGACGAAAAAGATATCGATCTCACCCTGGAAAATGGAATGTTGATGATCAAGGGTGAAAAGAAAATTGAGCGTAAAGAAACAGGCCAATCCTATTACCGCGCTGAAAGACGGGTCGGTGCTTTCCGTCGGAGTATTGAACTCCCTGGAGAGGTGGAGGTGGACAAGATCGACGCCAAATTTATAAAAGGCGTGCTTGAAATTAGCATACCGAAGCCGGCACAGTCTGTCTCTGATAAGAAACGGATCACAGTAAAAGCAGGATAAAGGAATTACGCATCTAAACACAAAAGCAGGTGATGTGCATCACCTGCTTTTGTCTATTTCAACTCCGAGAATATGCGGTATTCACTTGTTCGGTGAATCTTAAGAACACTCTGCGTTTAAAAACCTTTTCGAACAGATCCGCTTTCTGATAAGCTTGTTTTTCTTCTTCCTTGGAGTATGCGGAAACCTGACAGTGGATGATCACATCCGAGGTGTTAATGACACAGGATATATTTTTTATATGTTCGCTGTGGGCATAATCCAATCCATCGCCAATTCGCAAGAGAGCAGCCATCCGCGAGACCATTTTCCTCTCTGATGAAGATAGCGCCGCGTAGTGATCATGGCTGACATCCGGAAGCGATTTGCGATGATAGCGGGCAATGGATCCTACGATCAGTTTTTCCTTATTCGAAAACGGTAATTTCTTATTTTCCAGGATCATCTTCAGCGAGTTCTTATGATGCCCTTTCCAACCCTGCAACCAGCCGATGTCATGCAGCATGGCGCCACATTCAAGAAAATACCGCTCCGCCTCTCCATCCTTGTGTAAAGGTTTAAGGGCATCAAACAACATCAGGGATGACCGGGTCACCTGCATGGTATGGGAAAGATCGCCCAGACAGGTGAGGGCAAATTGGTATACAGCATCGGTTGACCGCGAATTATCCGAGTCCATATTATGGGGTCTCTTTACTCTTATCCTCCAACAGCGGTAATACCTTATCAAATCCAAGCGATTGTTCGAGAGTCAGGATATACGATTCAGGCAATTGGGTTTCCCTCATTGCCTTCAATGTTTTTTCAATTTCATACTCGATCCGGTAATGATTAATGGTGATGTTGCCTTTCTTTACAATCAATACACAATAACTCGCGCGGGGGTCACCGTCGATGGGTTTCCCAACCGATCCGGGATTAATAAATATGGTGTGATTCACTTCCCGGACATATCCGACATGGGTGTGACCAGATAAGATGATATCCGCTTTGGTAAGTTTGGTCAGCTCACGAAGACGATCATCAGGCGTATCGATATAGATCGGATCATCCAACCCAGCCGGGCTCCCATGGGTTAGGAGAAACCGAAATCCTCCCAACTTGTACTTCATAGTTTCAGGAGTGGATGTCAGGAATTTTCTGCTTTTTTTGGATAATTGCTGGTAAGTCCAATAAAACAAGGATTCTTTCTCAGTCATCTCCGTCGGGTCTTTTTTCTTTAGGTCCAAAACATCCCGGTCTATATTGCCATGAATGGAAAGCAGATCCAATTTACTGATCGTTCTAACCACTTCCTGGGGGAAAGCATTAAAGTGCACATAATCACCAAGACACCAAAAATGCCTTACACCAATACTTTTCGCATGAGACAGTACCGCTTCAAGAGCGAATAAGTTTGAATGTATATCACTGATCACGGCTATTTTCATCTGATACCTCCGTATCAATCGCTCCCTCAACCTTGTTCTGGTTTTCCAATTCTTGGATCAAGTGATCGGAATCGACTGGGTCAGCCATTTCGACAGTGGCAATGTCGATTTGCTCCGTGGATTCCGTTACACTTTTAATTACCTTCTGCCGTAATTTTTCCCAAATATTTTTTCCTGTAGACCGATGCCAGATCAAGTTGAATTCCTGATAGCGCCGATTCCGGTCTGCTTTCCTATTCTCCAGAAATACTTCCACACCTGGTACGACTTTCTTGAATCCTGTCAGGTTTCCAAAATAGGCTTTTGTCAACGCCTTTTCTTCTTGAAGAAAGCCGGGGATGAATTCAATCCAAACATCACAATCATGGACATAACCCAATAAATCCTGGATCTCTTTTAATGGTTTCAACCAGTTTTTGTAACCATCTTTGACTAGTGGCGCAAATAATTCCAGTGTATAACGCATTCGTTTCGCAGCGATACGCATGGAATGTAATTCAGTAATTTTTTCGGGATAATCTACGAATGGCTCATAGCTGAGTAAAATATCCAACTTTTGCACAATCGAATCAGCAGACAATCTTTTCAAGGCGAGCGTAGGTTCAGATGTGGCTTCGGGGATCGGTGTTATTTTTTGAAGTCGATTTCGAAATTGGTCGACCACCTTTTCATTCGAAAAATCCTTTACTACTCGGATCACTTTCTTCTGGGTATTTGCTCGTGATTGGAGTAGGCGGAGGAAAAGCCGATTCGCTCCGGGTTGACTTTTCGGATCAGCAACCATTAATCGGAAGCGACGAATCGTCTCAATTTGGATATCCAGGTCTCTCGCCATACCAAGAGATCGGGTCACTTTCTTAATAACAGACTCCCAGTCACCGGCTTTACGTTTGAACAGGATAGGGTCGAATACTGCCTGAGCTGCTCTCAAACGCCGCGATGCCACCCGCATCCGGTGAATACATTCAATGTCCGATGCCTCAGTCACCCCTTGAATTTCATCCTGCATCAGTTGTAACTGACGCAGCATAATATCAGCGGCGAAAGATTGAAGGGTCGGATCAGGTAGAATGACCATGATAGTTCTATTAAACCGATTCCTACTTGAGATTACAAGCTATTGCGTTTATGAAGTTGCAATAAAACCGCTCATGCGCAGGCAAAAGCTGAAACAAATCGAGCATATTGCGTTGTTACTTTTTATTGCTTCGCTTGACAAATGCTTTCAGGTTTTTCTTTAACTCCTCGAAAACATCCAGGACAGGTTGATTGGCGTCGACAGGAATAAACCCATACTCCTGGGTCATCAGTTCATATTCATGAATGAGATGACCCTGGTATGCCACAAAGCTATCGTATAAATTATCCGCGCAATGAATATCCATGCCAGATTCCCAATAGTCAAATCCCCGTCCGTTTACCATTCTGGCGATAATATGGGGCAAATCACATTTTAGGTAGAAGACCAGATCCGGTTTTAAGGCAAAGCCATAAACCTGCCTCGCCCAGGCCGGGTCTGCACCACGTACCACGTCTCTGGCTATTACGGAAAAGAAATAGCGATCGGAAAGAACGTAAAAACCTGCCTTAAGGGCAGGAATGATCTGATTCTCCAGCCTGTCGGCGAAATCAGTGGCGTAGAACAAGCTCATTGTCAATGGGCTGAGCGTATGACCGGTCTTCGCAGCCTCCAAGCCGGGTTGGGTGAGTGGTGAGCGGCGCAAACCTGTGTCTGAAACTGCAAATCCTTCATCTTCCAACCATTTTCGCAACAATTGGATTTGGGTCGACCGACCAACACCATCTGTACCTTCCAAAACAATCAGCTTGCCCGGGTACTCTTTGAGGTTAAGATACGGAAATCCGGCACCATACGACAATTGCCTTTTCATGCTGCACCTCCATCATCTTCCGGGCTGACTTCCAGCTCATCCGGAATATGGAGTTCTTCCGCGGTCACACCAGGCTGCAATATACCATGGGATTTTTTCAATAAGCCTTTCACCACGGTTCGAACCAGTTTTTGCTGCTTTTGAACTGGCAGCGTCCCATCGATCTTGATCAGACCGAATTCAGGCACCATCTTTTCATATTCATCCACGATCATCTGTTGGAACAACCGAAAGCTGGTGATCTTGTTGTCTGATAAGCCTAGATCCATCCCTGCTTCGTAAAACTTGATCTTTGCTCGCGCAGAAGTGATCCGCTCGACCGCAATATCGAGAGATACTGAAAAATAGAGGGCGATATCAGGTTTGAGGGCGAAAGAATACAGGTTTCGCACCCACTCCCGGTCGACGCCGCGGGTAACATCCCTGGCAAATGCGGTAAATGCAAACCGGTCAGCCAGGACAATCGCACCGGCTTTAAGAAGGGGCAATATCCGATTCTGCCAACGATCAGCAAAATCGGTCGCCTGGATGAGGGAAAATGTAGTCGGGGTGAACATCTTGCTATCTTTCCCCAGGCGGGTGGTGCTCTTTACCAGGTCCGATGAATTCCATTCGGAAAAATATACCGATCTACCTTGTGACCGCAGCCATTTATAAAGCAAATCGATCTGTGTGGATTTGCCGCTACCATCAATACCTTCCACAACAATGAGCTTGCCGAGATACGGATTAGGCGCTAACATACGTCCCCCTTTCGGTTTAGTTTACAGCACCGCTCTCCATGATGTCCTGATCGTTGGATGCCACTTCCAAAAGTTCTCCGGTAACCACAAATATGGTCCGCTCACAAATATTACTCACTCGATCAGCCGATCTTTCCAGGTTATGAGCAGCCCACATATAATAATTGGCATGATCGATCACTTCTGGATTGGTGATCATACTCGCAACCAGTTTGCGGTATACGGTTTTATACAGGTCATCCACCAGGTCATCGTCGCCAGGAATTGACCTGGCTAATTCAATGTCTTCTGCAATAAATGCGGTCAATGACCTGTGCAGCATGCTGACTGCAATCTCAGCCATTTTTTCGAGATCCCGCAGTGGAGCAGATATATTTTCATATTCAAGCAGGATATTTATTTTCGCGATACCTTTCGCGTAATCACCTATTCGCTCGAGTTCGTTTGCCACTTCGAGAATGGCTGCCAGCATACGTAAATCGTGAGCCATCGGTTGTTGGGTTGCTATCACCAGGAGAGTGGTACTCTCGATCGCAAATCGTTTCTGATTAACTACCGTATCCGCTTGAAATACACGCTGGGTTTGTTCTTTGTCTCTGGAACGTAACGCTTGCATCGCGTCCAGCATATTTTGTTCAACCAGGCTGCCCAGGGTTAGAATTTCGTCTTGTAATTGGTGGATCTCTCGATCCAGAAGTCTCACGTGGCATTGTTCTCTCCTTAAAGATAACCCCGGTAATTAACCGAATCTACCCGTAATATAATCTTCCGTTCGTTTATCTTTCGGATTGGTGAAGATCTGACTGGTTTCTTCGTATTCCACCATCAACCCGGCCCGGTCGGTATCCATGGTAAAGAAGGCTGTGTAGTCTGATGCGCGGGCTGCCTGTTGCATATTATGGGTAACAATGATTATAGTGTAATTTTTCGAGAGCTCACGCATTAACTCTTCAATTTTTAGCGTTGCGATTGGGTCAAGCGCGGAACAGGGCTCATCCATAAGGATAATCTCCGGTCGGACGGCTAGCGCTCGAGCAATGCACAGCCGTTGCTGCTGCCCACCCGACAGTTCCAACGCACTATTGTGCAGGTGATCTTTCACTTCGTCCCACAAAGCAGAGGAGATCAGTGTTTCTTCGACTAATTCATCATAACTACCTTGATATCCGTTGATCCTGGCTCCCCAGGCAATATTATCGTAGATAGATTTTGGGAAAGGATTTGGCTTCTGGAATACCATCCCGATCATTCGACGCACCTGGACAGGGTCCACTTGAGGGTCATACAGGTTACTACCGTGAAACAGGACCTTTCCCTCAATCCGGGCGCTTTTGATAAAATCATTCATCCGGTTGAAAGTCCGCAGCACGGTGCTTTTTCCACACCCGCTCGGACCGATGATGGCTGTAATTTTCTGGCGGATCACAGGCAAATCGACCTGCTTGACCGCTCTAAAACTTCCATAATAAACACTTAAATCATTGGTTTCAATCGCCAACCCATCCTGTGGTTGCTCCATAGAAAAATCAATCATGCATTCCGCCTTGAGAAACGATTCCGTAATAAAACTGCAAATAAATTAAGCGAGAGCAACGTCATCAATAAAACGAGAATAGCTGCAGCCGCGAGCCGATGATACTCATCTTGTGGTCTTGTGATCCAATTGTAAATCTGAATCGGCAATACTGTAAACTGTGAGAACGGACCGGAAGGATCGGTTGTTATCAGCGTGGATGCGCCCACAATAATCAACGGCGCCGTTTCGCCAATTGCACGGGAGATCGCCAAAATTGTCCCGGTCAGGATACCCGGCATGGCAGATGGCAGAATATGGTACCAGATCGTCTGCCAGCGAGTGGCGCCCAGTCCATAACTTGCCTGCTTCAGACTGGCTGGGACCGCTCGGATAGCTTCCTGTGTGTTGATGATGATCAGAGGTAACACCAGCAAACCCATCGTCATTCCAGCGGATAACAGCGTCCTTCCGGTCGATCCTTCCAAACCAAAAACCTGCCCACTCGTAATGAATGAAAATGCCCGAACAAAAATCGCCAACCCCAGGATGCCATATACAATGGAGGGTACTCCAGCCAAATTATCGATATTTAACTGAATGATCCGGTTCAACCGGCTGGAATTGGTATATTCCTCCAGGTAAATGGCTGCACCCACCCCCACCGGGAACGCAAACAAGATGGTGATCAAAATCATCCACAGCGATCCAAATAGAGCCGTCCGTATACCGGCTGTCTCCGGACGGCTTGACATCGAGCGAGTCAATAGGGTTTGGTTGAACCAGGATTGAAAGACCAGTTTTCCAGTCGGGTATTTATCCGAAACCAGCCGGGTTATTTCTTCCTTTTTGGTGACTGATTCAACCAGGTTATATGAGGCGACCACCTGCGGTTTGATGACCTTTTCAATCAAGATCGCCCGCAAGTCATCTTCGGATCGGTTTTCGAGCGCTTTGTCCTTGTCCAGGCGGGCAATCTCTCCCCGCGCAAGACGGGCTTTCAGGATGGGAATGATCTCTGATGAAGGGATATCCGCAATGGGTTTCGACGATAAAGTTGCAGGATCAACTTTCTCTACGATGATCACGTAACCGGTCGAATCATTAATAATATTAAATAGCAACGCCGCAAGTGCGAAAATACTTATCGCGGTAGCCATTAAATACACTCTGCGCCAGACCAGGCTTTTTTGATGACGAGTTGTGATATTGTGGAGACTGCCGGAAAACAGATCGGATGTACGATGCAGATCGGTTTTCATTCGTACACCTCACGAAATTTGAGAGCAAGTTTTCGGCTGATCAGATTCAATGTCAAGGTCACCAGGAAAAGTAATAGACCGATGGCAAAAATACTGTTGTAGTCAGGAGTATCGTATCCCAGATCACCGCCGCTGATGCGTGCGATGTACCCTGTCATGGTCTCTGCCGCTTTTAACGGATTGAAGGTAAAGGCAGGACCGGAGCCGGCTGCAACCGCCACGATCATTGTCTCACCGATAGCGCGCGAGATTCCCAAAATCACAGCAGCGATGATCCCTGAAAAGGCCGCCGGGACAACGATCTGCATTGCCACTTCGAAGCGCGTGGCACCTAATCCGAACGCTGCTTCCCGTAACGAGTGCGGGACCGCCTGAAGCGCATCTTCTGAGATGGAGCTGATCAATGGCAGGATCATCACACCCATGACCAGACCGGCGGACAACATATTGTAAACATTCATATTCTCCTGTCCGATGACAGACCGGAGTAATGGCGTGACAAACGTGAGGGCGAAATACCCATATACAATCGTCGGGATTCCTGCCAGAACTTCGAGAATGGGTTTAAGAATTGATCGGGCTTTTGAAGTGGCATATTCGCTCAGGTATACCGCTGCAGCCAAACCTAGGGGAATTGCTACCAACATCGCGATCAGAGAAGTGATCAGGGTGGCATTCAAGAGCGGCAGCACCCCAAATTTCCCGATGGAAGGCTGCCAGCTTGTGGTCGTCAAGAAATCCACCAGGTTGACATCGGGTGATCGGAAGAATAGCAGGCTTTCTTTCCCCAATTCAAAAACGATTCCGAGAGTGGTGCCTATGGAAAGGATGCCACACAAGAATAAAAAAGCCTGAATGAGACGCTCGGAAATCCTGGGGCGGCGCTTTAATCGGGCGAGAACTTCCACAGGGGTGAGCTGCGTCTGTTCGCTTTTCGTTGATAAGGGTCGTGGTTTCAAAATATCTTGAATCATCGTTTTCTCGTTAAGGACACATGGCTGGATCAACGGTTCCGTCGATCCAGCCAGTGGTAGATCTCAAATGGTCATTATTTCGTTGCATCCAACCACGCCTGACGAGATGCATCCAGTGCATCTGCGCTGGCGGGGAAGTAACCTACCTCGGATATAACTTCGTTGACATGAGTCAGGTAGAAATTGATGAAGGCAGCAACCTGAGGTTTGGATTTCATGATCCCGGCATCTGAGTAGATGTAGAGCGGTCGCGCGATCTTGTATTCACCAGATTCGGCAGAGTCGAAACTGGGAGTAACACCGTCCACAGAAAGTGTTTTCAGCTTATCGGTATTCTCATTGTAATAGGCGTATCCGAAGAAACCAATTGCATACTTGCTTCCTTCCACACCCTGAACCAGGACGTTATCATCTTCACTCTGGGACAGATTCTTCGCTTCCAGGAATACCTTTGTGGCGTTGGTTTCGTCTTCTTTTCCATACACGGGAAGCATTACCGATTCGATAAAGTAATCGTAGGTGCCCGAGTCGGTGCCGGGGACAAATCGCTGAATTGGCTCGGCAGGATAAGCGGGATCGATATCAGACCAGAGTACCGCTTCACTCGAAAAGATCTTTGCCAGTTCTTCCATTGAAACATTAGTGATGAAATCATTTTCCGTTGAAACAACGATGGCTAATGCATCAGTTCCTACTCTGAACTCGATCGGAGTTCGGTTGATGGCTGCGCATGATTCCACCTCAGAGTCTTTGATCTTGCGGCTGGCATTGGCGATGTCAGATTCACCCGACTTGCAGAACCGCTCAATCCCAGCACCAGAACCGATGGAATCCAGCTTGTTTTCGCCGGTAAATCCCTGGTCACTGAACATCAAAACCAGTTGTTCCGAAAGTGGGTAGACTGTAGAACTGCCGGCGCTATAGATATCCCCGGATAGGGTTGCTGCATCCACCTCGGGCAATACAACTTCCCCGGCGGTTTCAGCTGTCGGAGCTTCAACTGGTGCAACAGGCGCGACTGGTGGGGCAGGTAACACCGCAGCCGTGGGTTGAACTTCGGCCGGAGCCGGTTGCTCAACCACTGGGGCAGACGGTTGTTCCGGGATGGAAGCAGAGACCGGTGCGCACGCCGATAGTATGAACACCAGAAGTAGTAGTACACCAGATACCAGATATGTTTTTGTCTTCATTTTTTCTCCTCATAAAATAAATTCACGTATGTGTTATCAAATTCATCGTATCCATCTTTGTTTAATGTCCGAAAAAGATCCGGTTAACATTTGGTTAACAAATGGATGCCAACCCGCGACCAAGAAAAGCCCCTGCGCACTATGAAATCAAGGCATAATCATGTATGATATTAAATTGTCATGGATAAGAATTGCAGCAGGAGGTGGGCGTAATGGGATCAGGGACTATAATACTTGTGGCTTTCGTCAGTCTGCTGGTTGGATACGGGGCTGGTTTGATTCTCACCCGGATGAGCAATCCTAAACCGAAAAAGGATGCCGCTTCGGAGCCTGCTGGAGTGGGTTCGCGCCTGGAGTTATTAAAAATGCAAGTGTTGCTCTGGCGAAAAGACGAAAAGAGTCCGATCCATGCGGATGTTTTTGGAAAAACCGTCAACTCGCCGGAAGAATTGACCCCGGCTGAAAAAAGCCGATTGACCAGAGAATTGCAGGCAGTCCATGCCTGGTTCGGACTGGCGAAACCTGCCGTTCCTGTGGTGCCCCCCCTGAATGAACAAGCGATTCCGCTTCCAGTCGGGTCCGCCCAGGTGGAGGTCCTTCCGGTAGAAGAATCTTCGGCACAAACCGAACCGGGAGAACCACTGGTAATGACCCAACCCGGCGAAATTCCGCACATAGAACCCCCTGCCGAAGTGGTCAATTCCCCTCAGTCATTGCCGCCCATACATCTGACTCCCGTTTATGAGGATACATCTGAGGAACCGGTCAAACCGGTTGAGGTGAAGCTGGATTTGCGGGGTAAACCCAAACCCGCACCGGTCATGAAAAGCATCGTCCAGCAGATCGACGATATCTTGCAGGAAAAAGTAGCCCGATCGTCCCTGGCTGAAACCGGCATCAAATTACAGGAGTCTCCGCAGGGGGTATTGGTCTGGGTGGGAAATCAGTCTTATCTGGGAGTGGATACCCTGCCTGAAGGGGATGCAAAAGCCCTCATACATGCAGCGGTCAAAGAGTGGGAAAAAAGAGGTTGAACAGGGATATCATCCCCTTCGATGCAGCTCTTATAATCAACCTATTCATCCACCCTCTTCCGGGGATTAGTTCCAATTACCCAAATAAACTTTCTTAAATCCATCAAATGGAATCCTACCCTTACCACCAGGTTAAGAACTATCTAATCATCGAATCAGGTGGTCATCAATTACTGGTCGGGTCTGGCGTTCCGGATAGCATGTGCACCTACGGGGATATAGTCATCGAAGGAACACCATTTCCTGCAAAAAAACATTCTCTGCGGATGACCCCGGAGCAATTCAGTGAGGCAGTGGGGGTTCCCCTTGATGGACTGCTTGGCGCCGATATCCTCTCTCATTTCGATTACCGGATCAACCCATTCCGAAAGGATATCAGCTTCTCGATGGATGAGGTTCATCCCTATGGTTATGCCGCTCATTTTGAGTTATACCGCAGCGTCCCCATCGTCAGCATTTGGATCGGTCCCAGGGAAATCCCCGTATTTTTCAATACCGCGTCACGGATGACCTTCCTGGTACCTGAGATCGCCATGAAATTTCCACTAGTCGGAAAAGCCAGCGTGTTCTATCCGGGAATCGGTCATTTTGAGACACCTGTCCACCGCATCCTGGTCTGGCTTTCGGGAAGCGACACCGAACTGGATGTGGGAATTCCACCATCGCCATTATTATTAACCATGAAGATGACGCATACATTGGGTATACTTGGCTGTGACATCTTCCACGGTCCGGGGGTATTTCTGGCCTCCCGCCGCCGTGAAGTGATCTGGTTCTGGCATGATTATTAGTTGGAGAGAAAATGAAAACAAGGATTGCTTTGGTCACCCTGCTAACCGATTACGTTCCTGGTATGGTCCAATTCTACCGGGACGTGTTGGGGTTCGAAGTCAAAACGGACATGGGTGAGTATGTGGAATTAAAAAACGAAGGCGTTCGATTCGCGATCTGCGATCGAAGCATCATGCTGAAGGCAACCGATCACACTGGATATTTACAGGGTACAACAGGACAAGCCGTGGAATTAGCCTTCCCCTGTGAGACACCCGAAGAAGTGGACCATGTGTATCAAAAGGCGGTCAGCCTTGGTGCAAAACCCATCAAGGCGCCTGCCAGCATGCCCTGGGGGCAAAGGACGGCGTTCTTTGCCGACCCGGAAGGCTATATTCATGAATTTTTCTCGGATTTACCCAATCAGAACACCTGAGAGGATGAGGGGGAATGTCCCATCATATTCTGGTAATCGATGACGATAAAACGATCGTTCAAATCATGCAACTGGCGTTGCAAAGCGCGGGTTATGAATCGGATGTGGCGTACAACGCCACCGATGGACTGTCAAAAGCGCTTGCCAACCCTCCCGAATTGATCCTACTCGATTACAACATGCCGGGCAAGGATGGGTTTACGCTGGTCAGGGAGATGCGAACCATTCCTGCGCTGGAATCGGTCCCAGTGATCATTGTCACCGCGCTTTCCATACCGGATATCCTGGCGGAAGCAAAAGCCCTTGAGGTGGCAGGATTCCTGGTAAAACCGTTCGATCTCGACACGCTGTTGGGGAATGTGGACCGGGTGCTGAGGCCGAAGACCGGCTCTTGAAAATTCCGACCCCCACCTTCCGCCATGCGCTACCTCCCACCTGAGGGGAGGACTCTCTGAAAGCCCACCCTAATAGGGAGGGTGTCCCGAACAGCTTTATCGTTCGGGAAGGGAGGATCTCTTTCGGTTTGCCTTCATCCGATTTGAGTAGAGGTCATAGAGACCCCACCGTCCGCTACGCGTCAACCTCCCTTTTCAAGGGGAGGACTCTCTGAAAGCCCTCCCTAATAGGGAGGGTGTCCCGAACAGCTTTATCGTTCGGGACGGGAGGATCGCTTTCGGTTTGCCTTCATCCGATTTGAGTAGAGGTCTCAGAGACCCCACCGTCCGCTACGCGTCAACCTCCCTTTTCAAGGGGAGGACTCTCTGAAAGCCCACCCTAATAGGGAGGGTGTCCCGAACAGCTTTATCGTTCGGGAAGGGAGGATCTCTTTCGGTTTGCCTTCATCCGATTTGAGTAGAGGTCTCAGAGACCCCACCGTCCGCTACGTGTCCACTTTCCCTTGATAGGGGAGGATTAATTATGAGACCTGTCATCAAGGCAATGGGGCATAGGCGTATGGAAGCGAAATAGCAAGTGGTATTAGGGGATGGGGCGTGCTATAGTGGAATAGAAAGAAGGGAACATGTTCAGTACGATCGACCTGTTCTTTATTCTCCTGGCGGGACTATTCTTACTGGTTGCGATCAGCCTGACAGTAGCGTTCTATTCCGCAGCGACTTCCCATCCAAAAGAGACCAAAGACGACGAGAATCCAGACGAAGTGATCACTTCGTCACTACCGGATGCACACATGACCAAATGGCATCTCGGCGATCATCTGGCAGATCATCTACCCCCTCGGTCAGTAACCAATAACATGGAACAATCTCCCTTTCCAGAACCCATCCCAAAATCGGGAGATACAGAGCTGGATGAGGCGCAGGAACAATCCACTCGGACAGCAACTGAAAATATAACGGTGGAAAGGACCAATCGGCAGATCCGGGAGATGGTGCACTTGCACCACCAACCTGATAAGGAAGAGCCGTCAGATAACGGAAATATGCTGAACCACTAAGCGGTCATGCGTTCGGATTCTTCCCAAAGGCGCGTTGCAACCGTTTGATCGTATGATTCATCAGACGATCTGGCTTCCTTCGAGTTCACAAAATATTTCCCGGTCACGCCTTCCACTTCAGAAGAGGAAGACAGATAGATGCTGGTCCTGGCGCCTTCCTCAGGAGAAATTGCTCCCAGGTGTGCCAGACCAAACACCCCCTTATAAATTCCGCCATTGCTTTTTCCAAAATTCGTTGCCACAAACCCAGGATGTAGCACATTCGCAGTGATTCCATCACCATTCAGCCGGCGAGACAGTTCATAGGTGAACAGAACATTCATTTCTTTGCTATTACTGTAGGCACGCCAACCGGAAAAATTCTTTCGCGATTGTAGATCATCAAAATCGATATGTCCGTTAAGATGGGCTGCCGATGAGACATTCACAATTCGCGGGTTGGATCCCCTACGGAGCAGATCCATCAGTTCGTGGGTCAGAACAAAATAATTTAGGTGGTTCAATGCAAAAGACATCTCGTACCCATCCACCGAAATCTGACGGGTGGTGAAGACTGCACCCGCGTTGTTCAACAACACATCCACATGATCGGTATTCTGGTGGATCTCCGTAGCTACCCTGCGAACTTCCTGGATGGAAGACAAATCAGCAGTGAATGCCAGCGCCTTCCCACCAGCTTCTTGAATCTGTTGTGCAATGGACCTGGTTTTGTTCGGATTCCGCGATATGATGAATACCTTCGCACCCATTTCAGCCAACCGGCGCGCAGCCACTTCACCGATTCCTGAAGTCGCTCCGGTTAAGACGATCACTTTGTCTTTCATGATTGGGTTCATCTTCGCGGATGGATCGATCTCTTACGCGATCTCTCTTTTTCGTTCGATTGGACAGGAACGGGCTGCAACACCAGGTTGGGCGGTGGATTTAAAGCCTCAACCACCCTTCCAAGTAGTCTTGGGAATAGCTGCCAAATTCGTGTGATTTTATTTATGTTTTTCATTCTTCCTCAACGACTGATCCGCTATATGGATACTGTTCGGTATGGAACTCCGTACATTTATCCTGACTTCCAAGTCGATACCTGGTTTTAACCAGCATGTCCCACTACGATCATCAAAACGTAAGGGTGATGCTGATAATGATTAGATGCTAAAGGCAGTGAATTAGTTCCGAATTACCACTCTTCCAGGGATTTCACGATAGCACCCAGGAATGCGTCCGCTGTGGACCCATCCAGTACCCGATGATCGAAAGTCAACGAGAGATAGACCATGGGGTGAATCGCGATGGCGTCCTGAATGACCACCACCCGTTTTTGAATTGTACCCACCCCTACGATCGCAATTTGTGGTTGGTTGATAATGGGAGTGGCGAACAACGATCCTCCGGTGCCGTGATTGGTTATGGAGATTGTTCCACCGGTTACTTCATCCGGTTTGAGTTTGCGGGATCGGGCTCTATTTGCCAGGTCATCGACCACCCGCATTAATCCCGTAAGCGAAAAGTTATCCGCGTTTCGGATCACCGGGACGATTAAACCGTCTTCCCCCAACGAAACTGCCATGCCGACGTTGATCTGCCGGTGAACCAGGATACCATTCTCGGTCCAGGATGAGTTGACTATGGGGTATTGCAATAGCGCTTTCGATACCGCTGTAATGAAGTAAGGCGTATAGGTCAGGTGTAATCCTTCCCTTTGGAAGATAGGCAGGTTCGCCTGCCGGTCTGATACCACTTTACTCATGTCCGCTTCCATCACCGTGGTGACATGAGCGGAGGTACGCTTACTCATGATCATGTGCCCGGCAATGGCTTTCCTGGAGGTAGTTAACGGGATCAATTTATCCTCTGCCTTGTCTGCAGAGATCTTTGTATCTGATTGCACAGGCAAGGATGGAGCGGCATGCGGGATCAGTAATTCTGTGGGTTTGAAAAGGTCTCCGCTGCCGGGTGTCTCCCAGGCGGGTAGCTCAGAGTCAATCGGTTTCTGTTCAGGAGCGCCTGTCTCCAGATGTTTCAGAATGTCCTTTTTGGTGATCCTGCCCTGGTTGCCGGTCCCGGTGATCGCTGCAAGATCGATATTATTCTCGCGCGCGATTTTTGCCACCACCGGTGAGATAAATCCGAGGTCCTGGGTTCTGCCAGCAGCAATTTCAGGTGATGTTTCTTTCGCTGCTTCCAGGGATGCAACCTTGCTTTCAGGTGTACCCACAGACGCATCCGGGAGAACCTCACCCGGTTGGCCGATCCAGCCCAGGATGGTCTGGGCAAGCACCGTCTCTCCTTCAGGGATGACGATCTTTAGTAAAACGCCTGCTGCAGGGCTGGGAATCTCGCTGGTCACTTTGACTGTCTCCACTTCAAGCAGCGATTCGAACTCAGCGACGGTCTCACCCTCTTTCTTCAACCATTTCAATATAGTGCCATCGACAACCGATTCACCCAATTGAGGCATGATCACACTCGTTGCCATAATTCCCTCCCGCTTACCACTTAGCCAGATCTCGGATTGCCTGAAGTATTTTCTGCGTGTCCACCATGAACCACTCCTGCAGGGGCTGGCTGAACGGAACCCCCGGAACGTCTGGTCCCGCCAACCGTTTGACAGGAGCATCGAGATTTTCAAATGCCCCGTCGGCTATGGTCGCAGCGATCTCTGCACCGTACCCGCCGGTTAGATTGTCTTCGTACACGATCAGCGCTTTGCCAGTTTTGTTGGCAGAAGCCAGAATGGTTTCCCGGTCGACCGGGTAGAGGGTCCGCAAGTCTACTACTTCCACGGAAATACCTTCTTTTGCTGCTTCTTCCGCAGCTTGAAGCGTGTAATAATGCATCATCCCGTAGGCGTAGACACTCAGATCGGTCCCCTCGCGGGTGACGGCAGCTTTACCGATTGGTACAGTATATTCGCCATCAGGAACTTCGCCTTTGATCAACCGATACCCTTTTTTAGGCTCAAAGAATAAGACCGGGTTCGGGTCACGGACCGCCGATTTAAGCAAGCCTTTCGCATCATACGGATTGGAAGGGATCACAACCTTAAGTCCAGGCACATGGGTAAAGAATGCTTCCAAGCTCTGCGAATGATATAACCCGCCTCCAATCCCGCCACCGTATGGAGCACGGATGACCATGGGGACGATCCATTCACCATTCGAGCGATAACACATTTTGGCTGCTTCACTGATGATCTGGTTCATCGCCGGGTAGATAAAATCTGCGAATTGGATCTCACAGATGGGGCGCATTCCATACAACGCCGCTCCAATTCCGACGCCGACGATGGAGAGTTCTGCCAGGGGTGAATCGATCACCCGCTCGGGTCCATATTTATCGAACAGACCAACAGTAGCCCGGAAAACCCCACCCCGCTGACCGACATCTTCACCCAAGATGAACACCCGCTTGTCTGCGGAGAGCTCTTCATCCATCGCCTGCCTGACAGCATCGAGAAGCGTCATCTCAGGCATGGTTCACCTCTTCCGCATAGACAGGCACTCTTGCCTCGGAGAGATCGGGGTAGGGGGCTTGTAAGGCATATTCCACGGCATCATCCACCATCTCTTTGGCGCGAGTTTCCATTTCCTGAAATTTTTCCTGAGTAAGAACACCATCGGCCATCAGCCGGGTGCTGTTGACCAAAATCGGGTCTTTCTTCTTATTTTCTTCCACCTCTTCGCGGCTACGATAGGAGCGGTCATCGTCATCCGAACTGTGCGGGGTAATGCGGTACATCCGGGCTTCCACCAGTTTGGGACCTTTCCCGGCACGGGCGTTCTCGACCGCTTCGCTCATTACCTGGTAAACAGCCAGCATATCCGTGCCATCCACCGCTACGCCGGGCAAACCCATCCCGCAGGCTTTATCTGCCACGCTGGGAACTGCCATCTGCTTCTCTACGCCTTCAGAAATGGCGTACATATTATTCTCGACCATGAACACAACAGGTAATTGATGCACCGCAGCCCAGTTAACTGCTTCGTACCACTCGCCCTGTGATGTAGATCCTTCACCCAGAGTTGTAAAAACCACCCGGTCGTCCTTCATCAATTTGATCGCCAATCCCACCCCTGCTGCATGAACACACTGGGTCGCTACCGGAGCAGAATGGCTGATCACATTCATTTTTCGAAAACCCCAATGGCTGGGCATTTGACGACCACCGCTGCTGGGATCTTCCATTTTTCCCATGGCGCTCAACATGAACTGGCGCGGTGTATATCCGACCGCCATCATCAGTGCGAGATCCCGGTAATAAGGGGCGATCCAATCGTGACCAAGTCTCAATGCGAAAGCCGCTCCAACCTGGGCTGCTTCCTGTCCGATGCCGGAGATATGAAACGCTATCTTTCCCTGCCGGTGAAGTATCCAGGCACGTTCATCGACCCGCCGTGCCAGGAGGATCGTCCAAAACATTTCCAGTTGTTGATCCGGTCCGAGAACCATGTATGTACCTCCCCGCAATCCAGAGTGAAATTATCCGATACATGAAGTGTAGCACGGGGGTATAAGCTTTCACAAGTCTTCATATCACCCGCTTGAGATGATACGTTGGATTCAAAACGACGATTCCATGCGGATAAATAAAACCTTGCCGGGTGTCGATACAAGGTTTTTTGAATAACTCTTCTTCAAAATTTGGTTTTGGGAAACGTTTCCTTAAATAAATTATCATCCAGGAAGATTACTTCTCCGGATGATATTCAAGGATTCTAGCCCAACAATTTCTCGATGGTCGCTCTGCCTTCAGTCACCGAATCACCCAGATATACCCCCGGGATGATTTCTCGCAATGATGGTTTAAAGATAAAAGCCTGTCCTCCAAAACCAAAGATCGGTTTCGGTTTAATTTTGCCCAGCTTTTCATTCATTTTAAGCAACCGTCTGGCGCTATCTTCCATTGTTGCACTCATGCAGATCATAGCTGGATGTTCTTGTTTGGCGTAGTCCACAATATCATCCAGTGGAAGATCCGGGCCCAGGTACTCCACCCGGTAACCATCATGGCGAAGGAGGACAGACATCATCAGACTACCGATCTCATGCTGCTCTTCAGGGGCGCATGCCATTAGGATTAACGGCGCTCCCCGGCGGTTCGGATAGGCTTGCAGTAAATTTATTAATTTACCCTGCAGATAGCGGCTGGCAAAATGCTCATCGGTGATGCGCATCTCCCCTTTATGCCAGGCATCTCCCACCGCGATCAGCGTATATCCGATCACATCCACGCAAACGGTGGTCAGGTCATACATGGCATTCGCCTGTTTCAGGATATCGGATGCGCTGGCTTCATCATGCTTGGCCAGAGCCAGGAACAGATCGTTAGCAATTTTCTCCGGTGGCACAGGCTGATACGATCGCGATCTCGTAGCAATGGATGGCAATACCTCGGGATAATCTCCGCGGGACAGCATGCTTTTAAGTTCCCTTACAACCGCAGATATCGAAATCCCCTGGTCGACCTGGCTTTTTACCCAACGTAAGGTCGCCACATCTCGCTCAGAATACAAGCGGTACCTGTTTTCGCTCCGTTGCGGATTTAATAATCCGTAGCGATTTTCCCAGGCGCGAATTGTGACCGCCCGAATGCCGGTTTGTGTGGTTACAGTCTTGATGGTGAATTTTGACTCATCTGAGAGTTCAATAATGGTTGTCATCTACGATTCCCTATAGGCAACATTGTACAACAAATCTAATGTTTTATCGACCTACATTCGGATCGATTCAGGATTTGCTCCCAGATCCAGGATAAAATTGGCCGTCAATTCCCGTTCTTCCCAGCCCTGTTTGATATAAAACTGCCGGTGGTACGATTCTTTTTTATGCAGATTGATCAGCATCAACCGCGAACACCCCCGTTGTAAGGCATCAGTTTTGATGGTTTCCAATAAGAGTGAGCCTACCCCATGTCTCCTATCCGCTTCGCGGATGAATAATTCGGATATAAACCCTTCCAATCCCTGTAATAGAAGATATGGAAGCCAGTGAACTGCTGCATATCCCATCACCCGTCCATCATCCCCTTCAGCGACGTAGACTGCATGGCTGCTATCTTGTTTAGATAGTATCAATCGTTCGAGAATACGTGCTTCGGTAACGGTGATGTCTTCCTGGACGATATACTCAAACCAACCAAGTTCTCTTAAAATGTCGGCTATTCCCCTGGCATCACTGAGCATTGCGTGACGAACCATAATATCCATGCACACCTCCCGGATCGTAGCTCCAGTTTATTATAGACCGATTCGTGCCTGTGGAAGAAAAATGATGTGTATCATTTCAACATGCCTTGAGTATCCTGGTCCTGGTACACCCCAAATTTGATCAGACGAATATTCCGTTCAAACTCATGTGTGATCAGGTCCATCATCGCCAATACATCTTCTGCGGAGTGTTCTTTGATGTACGTCTGATATTTGCGCAGTAAGCCTTCCTGCAGAAAACCCACTAACTCCATGATCTCTTGTACAGCAATGTCTTTCCGAAATTTCGAAGGATCGACATTCATCTGCATCAGTTGGGTACTGACTTCGGCATATCTGCGGGTTCGTTCCAGCAATGGTTCTTTCAATTCAGAAGGGAATTGGGTGAACGCCTTGAAAAACATCTGGTAGATACGCGGCTCAGCCAGAGAGAACCTGATCTTGGTCTGACCAATAAAGAAGAGTCGCTCGAACAGGTCATCCGGCAAGTGGACAGATTCTTTTTCAAAGTATTCAATATATCGTTGAACACAATAATCGACCAGATAGAGAAATAATTCCTGTTTGCTTCTAAAATAGAAGAATAGAGTGCCTTTTGGAATCCCAGCTTTTTCCACCATACGATTCGTGGACGCCTGTTCATACCCTGAGCGTCCAAATTCATCCAGGCAGGCAAAGAGGATCTGTTCCCGTTCAATGATGGGTAGTTTTTCGAATAATTGAAGCCCCGAATGCTTGTTTTTCATTCCCGATCAAATTGATAGCGGACGGTATATTGGATATTCCGCAGAAATGGGATGGATTTGAGAAATCGAAAAGCACCGAGACGGGCATGTCCGGTATCGAAGTACAACCAGTCATCCAGATAATGGATCCCCTTATGCCATTCTTCCATTTCCCTTGGACGGGACAACCCGGATGCGAATTTCGCTCCTTTTCCCATCTTCAACCGCTGCTGCATCTTGCGATGGATCAACGATCCCCAGGGTTCTTTCAACCAGTCAGAGTTGAATACTTCACAGACAAGATCACTTCCCGGGAAATGATGAATCAATGTCCCAACCAGATCCTTGACTTGCCCGCTTTGAAGGTACATGAATACACCTTCTACTAGAAACAGGAACGGTCGTCCGCGAAACACGGACAATTTTTCTATCCAGGTATAATCCAGCACAGAATAGGGCAAGAAATGATACCGGTCTGTTTCCTCCACTAGCTGTTTCTTCAATTGAATGACCTCTGGAAAATCAAGGTCGAATAGAACCACATGACCGTCGTCCAGGCGATGGAAACGGGAATCCAAACCACAGCCGATATTGACAATGACGCCATCCTTGTGTATGGCCAAAAACTCACGGGCATATTGATCATATTTAGACGCTCGAAGGGCGATATGAACGGTCACCTGTTTGTCCACTTTTCCCAGCGCGAGGGATTCCAGTAGGACATCTTTTGACCCGGATATGATCGGCACCAACCGCTCTGTGATCGATTCCGCCACCGGATCATAGATGATCCGATCCTCCCGCCGGTTATCAATTGCCCGACAGAAAAGGGTTAATAAACTCGTGTTATTCACATCGGATAAAGTAATTGTTTCTTTCATTTATATCTTTTGTTCCACGGCAATCCTAGTTTACTGACCATATGGTCAGTAATTCTATATCAAATTTTCCAATTAATCAAGTGTATTGGTTCTTGTATTTGTTTGAATTAACCTGGTCGACGATTGTATCGGGAGAATAATTAATCTCAATGAAAATAATCATATCCGCCAGATCCGATAAAACTTATTCGCTTTCCGTCCGTATATACAGTAAGCTATCTGAAAAGTATCCAACCGCAACCCTTTAGGTGCGTGCTGTATAATCAACGGTGAGCCATAATTCGAAATTTTTCATGTTTGGAGGAAAGATGCAAGCGGGAAAATCATTTACGTATATGTTCGAAGATAATCAATGGCCATCCAAATCATTGATTGGCGCTCTGGTCAGCATGGTTCCAATCCTCAATTTTGCCTGGCTTGGCTATCTGATCGGTGTCTTGCGAAATGTCAGCCATGCTGAAAAACCACTGCCATTATGGGATGATTTCGGGGATAAATTCATGGATGGCTTGAAAATTGGAATTGCCAGCGTGCTTTATACCCTGCCTGCGACCATTCTGGTGATCGTCGCCGCGGTCGTCTTTGTCATACCTGCGCTGGCGCAGCAGAATCAGGATTTGCAGGCAATTTTGGTGGGTGGCGCCAGCCTGGCTTATCTCCTGGTTTGTACGCTGGTAGGGTTATATTTTTTGGTTTTCTCTTTTTTCCTACCAGCCATATCCATCCATTTCGCACGAACTGGGACGTTCAGATCCTGCTTCGAAGTGGGACAGATCCTTGGTTTGGTAAAGAAGGACTTCAGCAGTTATCTGACTGCCTGGTTATTATCGCTCGTCGCCGGACTGGCCGCCGGTGCGGTTGCTTCTGTTGCCGCTGCAATTCTAGGCTGGATCCCTTGTGTTGGGCAGGTAGTAATCTGGATCTTCAGTGCCGTCGCGACTGTCTGGGGCTCCCTGGTAAGTTACCATTTATACGGTCAGGTCGGAGTTGAACTCGCTGCATGAAGCTGCATCTTGAGTAAATAAAACATCTCCCCAATTCAGTCTGAACTGGGGAGATGATTATTTAACGGAATGTCTTACTTCCACAGATAGATCCTACCCGGCAAATTGAGGGAGATTTCCACCCGGGAAAGACTCCAGGCGGTGGTGTCAGCCACCCATAATCCGGGCTCCACACCTGCTTCAGGGACGGAATATAATGCGAGTCTTAACCCGTCTGGACTCCATGCCCCCGGAAGAAAACCCTTCCCTGCCAGGTGGACAGCCATATTATCGAATCCATCCGCGCGTATCACCCAGGTACCAGAATCCAGATCAGATTTGCCTTGCATGGAATAGGCGATCCACTTTCCATCGGGGCTCCACAAGGGGGGTTGAACAGGAAAGTTTTCGGATTCGGGTTCCGCTAGGGGACTCAATTGATAGGTCTTTTTCACTAGATCAATAACAACCACTCCGGATCTAAGCCCAATATTCAACCCACTTAGCCAATACCAGGCGATCTTTGTACCATCCGGAGACCATGCCGGGTGCGAGATTTGCTGTCCTTTAAGTGACTCTAGCCCAAAATCAGCCGGATCGAATGGGATGGGTTCCTGCTCACCACCAAACAACCAGCCTTTTTCTCCGCTCCCGTACGCTATCCAGATCCCATCAGGTGAGACCGCCGGTGTTCCGATACTGGGATGGTCCGGATCCAACACTCGATAGCCTGTCCCATCCATTTTGATCACCGTAATAAATCCTCGTGATCCTACCCCGGTGGTGGATCCGGCACCGTTGGAGAGCATCAACACTTTATCGGTATGTCCGGTCCACCAGGTGGCACAGCACTCATGCCGGGATGGTGTGTCGGTCAGTTTGACCAGCTTTCTTCGAACGAGATCATACATCCAGTAATCGCCGTTCCCGCTGGTCAATGTATAATTTCCATCGGCTGAAAGAATATCCACCGGACGGTCATATAAAATCTGAGGGGCACCGTCCTGTCCAATTAGAACCAGGTTCCCATTATCAAAGATCAATCCCGCAAGGCTGCTCGGGCTCATCGTAGTCAGATCCGGTGTTGAATTGATGACGACAGGTGTAGATGTAAGTAAAGTAGCGTCGGTTGATGACAACGTTTGATTCATCGCGGGGAATAACGTTGGCCTGGATTGTGATGCGAGCTGGGTCTTTACCGAGGATTCAACCGCGCTATCCTGAGTTGGCCAGACCGGTGGATTCGGCTGGCATGAAATGATCGATACACCCAAAAACAAGACTGCAATCAGGTTGATTTTGCAGATGAATTGTCGAATTCATGAGACTACTCGATGGATTTCACTCCGGTTACCAGGCTCGCTGCGGATCTGCTGGCGAGGATATCGATACCCGTGCCTAATACGTTCCGGGCAATGACCTGCCCAACCCGAATTGGCGCTTTCAGTTCAAGCTGACGAAGTTCGAGAAGCAGTTCATTGATCCGTGGTTTTGGAAATGGGGCGGATGTATAAACCGGCATCAATGGATGCAAGGCATTAACAATTTTCACCGTTGAAGCGACCATCCGGCGTGGGTCACGCATCTCACGTTCTGCATATTCATTTCCCCGTTTACAGCCAGCCACGACCTTGGTGATCGTTTCCCCATCTCTGGTCACTTCCAATGTGCACCCCTTTGGGCAGGTGATACAGATCATTTTTTTCATATCTTCCATCAATGCACCTCTTCCTACCGCTTGATCACATCCACGGTTAGAGATTTTGCTTCCAATACGTCATCGTACGATTTGGGTAGAATTTCCATCGTAATAATCTCACCCGGACGGGCATATGGTTCGGTCTTGCGGGTCACCAGATTTTCACCGTTATGCACTTCGATCCAGCAGGGTTTTTCGATCGGCTGTTTCACCCGCAATTGTAACCGCACTTCACCTTCCGCCAGACTCTCTTTATCGAGTTCATGAGGAACCACATACCGGACGTTCTCACCCGCCGATAAGGGGATATGCCGCAATTCTCGCCGTCTTAATTCACGGGCATAACGGGCAGCGCTCTTACCGGCTGCATAACCTGCCTCGGTCACCCAATCGACGAGATCATAGACATGAACCACATTCCCCGCCGCGAACACACCGGGAACCGATGTCTCGAAGTGATCATCCACATACGGTCCACCTGTGATACTGTCAAGCCTGACTCCTGCTTTGCGAGAAAGCTCATTCTCCGGGATCAATCCAACCGAGAGGAGCAATGTATCACAGGGTATCACTTCCTCGGTACCAGGGACAGGCTGCCATTTGTCATCCACCAGGACCGATTCGACTGCCTCTACTCGTTTATTTCCGATGATACGATTGATGGTATGGCTCAGTTTCAATGGGATGTCAAAATCCATCAAACACTGGACATAGTTCCGGGTCAACCCGGTCAGGAACGGCATCACCTCTAAAACGCGGTCAACCTTCGCACCTTCCAGACTCAACCGGCGCGCCATAATCATACCGATATCACCTGAACCCAACACGACAAATCGTTTTCCGGGCATGAATCCTTCCACATTCACCCAACGCTGCGCGGTTCCAGCCGTATAGACTCCGGTCGGACGGCTGCCCGGCAGACGGATCTGAGCCCGGGTCTTTTCGCGACATCCCATGGATAAGACGATGGACCTCGCCTGCACATCTACAAAACCAATGGATTTGCCTGAGGCAAAGATCCTGCGTTGGGGGGTGATTTCCAGAACCATGGTATCCAGCAGCATTTCCACTCCCTCGGAGCGGGCTTCATCGATGAATTTCTGGGCGTAAGCCGGACCGGGTAAGTCCTGTCCAAGCAATTCCAGACCAAAACCGTTATGAATACACTGCAGCAATATCCCACCCGGCTCCACATCACGTTCGATCACCAGCACATCGCGGGCACCATTCTTCTTCGCTGAGATGGCTGCAGCCAATCCACCCGGTCCACTGCCGATGACCACTACATCATATTTATCTTTGAGTGCCATGTTATGCCTCCACGTCTTTGGTCATACGGAACAGGAATTCGGAACCTTTCCCTTTCTTAGTGACTTCGAGGGGAGAGATACCCATTTCCTTTGCCATCAGGTCTACCACACGGGGCATATCGAAAGAGCCAAGACACCTTCCAGTCCCCAACCAGGTCCGCCTTTTGATTGCATCATATGTTCGAGCTGGCAGAGGCGCATGCATCTCAGCCAGGATCTCACCCTCAGTGACCATCTCACACCGACAAATGATTCGGGCGAACGCTGGATCTGAACGAATGAGTTTCGCCTGCTCTTCCATCGACATTTCGCGGAAGCGAGGTCTGGGGGGGCGGATAGGGTTCCAATCCTTTTTCTTTCTTAATTTTTCACCAGCATCGATCAAGAGGTCCACCACCATTTGTGCGATCCCGGGAGCGGAAGTAAGCCCGGGTGATTCGATCCCTCCCAGGTTGACCAATCCCTGCACCTCGGCAGGAACCTCGATCATGAAATCACCTTTGTAATCGATACCGGGAGTCAGACAGGGTGCGTTCCCAGTGGCACGTAGACCTGCAAAACCAGCAATAAGGAAGCGTTGCTGCAAAGAAGGGACTAGTTTGGTGGCACCTTCCCAAATCTCGGTCATACCTTCGCTGGTAAGGGGTCTGTCAGTACGATCATCCTGTTTACTGGCGTTCGGTCCTACAATCGTATTGCCATGCAAGGTCGTTGTGACCAGGATTCCCTTCCCTTTTTCAGACGGGCAGGGGAAAAGGACATTGTTGATCGTGATCTCCGCCCGGTCAAAAACAAAATATTCTCCACGCCTGGGCGTGATCTTAAAATCGGGATGGATACCAGCCTTGTGCATTACTTTGTCCGAATTGATCCCAGCCGCATTGATTACCCACCTGGAAGCAAAATCACCCTGGTTGGTCTTTACGCCACGAATACGTTTTCCATCGAATATGAAATCCTCGAAGGCGGTATCCACCAGGATCGTTACACCATTTTGAATGGCATTCTCTGCCGCAGCGACAACCACTCCAAAGGGGTCACAGATACCTCCGGTGGGAGCCCACAAAGCTCCGCTTACCTCGGGTGTAATGTTATGTTCCCGCCGTCTCATTTCTTCCCCACTGATCATGTGCATCCCGGGAACACCATTTTTTCGACCCTGGTCAAGGAGCGAACCAAGATGTTTCAACTCGGTTTCGCCCACGGCTACAACATAATCTCCTCTTCGTTCGAATGGGAAATTCAATTCTCCAGCAAGCGTATCCCACATACCATTCGCCTGAACATTCAACTTTGCCTTTAATGATCCAGGTATCGGATCATAACCGGCATGAACTATGGCAGAATTGGCACTGGTAGCCCCCATGCCTATATCGGCTTCCTTTTCTATGAGAAGGATGGATAACTGATAGCGGGAAAGAAATCGGGCTATCATACACCCAACCACACCGCCCCCAACAACAATAACGTCGTAGGAATTTGCCACACTTGCCTCCTCAAAATGAGTTGTTCGAAGACCAAAGAAAATACGGCAATGTCAGCGGCGATGACTTAGATGTAGTATCTCAAAACGATTAATTGGAGAAAATATCAAGATATTGGACTAAACCAGTATTGTTGTTGGTTAATGGACTATCCCAACCATTGTACATGAGAGTAAGGTACAAAGTATGGAAAAATTGTCATACTTTCTTTTGATGGATTGCATATACCACATCGCTCAATGGGATAAAGGTTGCTGCTGGATCAGTCCGACCTTTCACTTCCACCCCTCCCTGTCCGAGTGATCTTTCGCTGACAGTGATCCGGATTGGCGAACCGATCAAGTCGGCGTCATTGAATTTTACCCCTGCGGATTCCACCCGATCATCCAGCAGAACTTCCATTCCATCGGTCTCCAATTCGGTCGCCAGTTTCATTGCCTTTGGCAAAACTTCCTCATTACGCCCGGGCAGAACAACCATATGAACGGGGTATGGAGCGATCGATGCTGGAAGCGTGAGACCTTTATCATCATGATAATGCTCTGCAAGACAGCCCAGCAAGCGCCCCACACCAATCCCATAAGATCCCATCACGATTGATCTCTGGTTCCCGAGGTCATCGGTATAGGCACAACCAAGGGCATCGGTATACCGGGTTCCCAATTGAAATATATTACCCACTTCGACTGCTCGTGAGGCGGATAATGGATGAGCGCAATCAGGGCAAGGATCGCCTTCCTTGACTGAAACGATATCCTCCACCAGATCTGCCAGGTAATCTCGTCCATAGTTGACATTCTTCAGATGATACCCCTCCAAATTGGCTCCAGCCACCAGATTTGGACATTCGGGAATGAGTTTATCGACAACAACCAGTACATTCACATTTTTCTTCAGGCCAACGGGGGAGGCATACCCAGGAACCGCACCGGACGCCTTGATCTCCTCGTCAGTTGCCGGTCGAAGATCGATCGCTTTTGTAAGATTGGTGAGCTTGGTTTCATTCACTTCCATATCCCCGCGCACAACGGCGAATATCAGGGCAGGCTTTTCCCTGCCGGCTATTTGCGCAGTAAAGAATACAGCCTTGGCTGTCCTTTCGATCGGAATATGGAGCAAGGAAGCCAGATCGGCAATGGTTGCAGTTTGAGGAGTAGGAATTTGTTCCAGGGACAATGCTTCTTCCATAGATGGTCGTTCATAATTCACGCTTGCGATCTGTCTATTAGCGGCATAGCCACAATGACTGCAATGCATGATGGTATCTTCACCAATCGGCGAAAGGTACATATATTCATGCGCAATTTTTCCACCCATCATACCTGTATCAGATTTGACAGCCATTACAGGTAACCCGCATCGCTCAAAAATTCTGAAATATGCCTGGTAATGGGACTGGTATTGTTTTTCCAACCCTTCATAATCTGCATCCAGGCTATACGAGTCAAGCATGGTGAACTCACGCACGCGGATAAGTCCTGCGCGGGGACGGGGGTCATCGCGCCATTTGGTTTGGATCTGGTATACCAAGCGAGGGAGTTGTTTATACGAGCGGATCTCGCCTCGAACCAGATCGGCTACCACTTCTTCATGGGTCATTGCCAGGACCATGTCCCGGTTATTCTTATCCTTGAAGCGACCCATCTCGCTGCCAATTGTCTGCCAGCGTCCGGTTTCCTGCCACAACTCTGCCGGATGAACCACCGGCATGGTGATCTCTTGCCCGCCGATGCCATTCATCTCGTCGCGTATGATGGCTTCTATGTTGTTCATGCTTTTTCGTGCCAGAGGTAAATAGCTAAAAATACCGGCAGCCAACGGGCGGATAAAACCAGCTCTCATAAGCATGGCATGTCCAGCCGCTTCCACATCCGAGGGCGCTGAACGTAATGTTTGTGAAAAAAGCTGAGACATCTTCTGCATAACTCACCCCGATCCAGTCGTCTAATTTTGGCTGACTATACCCTCATTCCTCACTTATTGCAACTACACATTGCGGATCATTAGTAGTATCAATCAGTACAAGTTATTTGGTTGGTCATGTTACAATACGAACCAACAAGCTTAGGAAATAAACAGTGAATCGCCATCCACGGGTCAAACGAGAAGCCAAGACAATTCAAGCCATGTTCCGGTTATTTTGCCAAAGCAAACATGGGATTACGGCTGGGCTTTGTAGTTCCTGCCAGGAGCTGGAAGAATATGCACTCCAAAGATTGGATCATTGTCCATTCCAGGAACGAAAAACCACCTGTGCTAAATGTCCAATTCATTGCTTCCGGACTGATATGCGGGTACAGATCCGTGAAGTAATGCGTTATGCCGGTCCACGAATGTTGATCCACCACCCCTGGCTATCCATCTTTCATCTGTTCGATGGATTGCGTGAAAAACCTAAGCCAAAATCATCAGCGGGGTAAGCGCGCTTACATCCAGAACAACCACATATGAATCGTGTGATACAACCAGCCTGGGATGATACTACCCGTTCTCCTGATGATCCATCCAAGCAGAAGCCCTACTAACAGGCGGTATAAAAACAGTACGAGCAGTACCATCCATCCAATTCCGAGCAGTGGTAAGACAACCCAGATTGCAGAGAACAGAGCTGCCAGCCCATAACCGATCGGCACCCCCAGCCAATTTTCCAGACGGGGCTGTAAATATCCGCGGAAGATTATCTCTTCGCCAAAAGCCGAAATAGCACAGGCGATCAATAAATAGAGCTGGTTGATCTCTTTCTCGCTATAGATCAACGGTGAAAGTTTTCCGCGCAAGAAGATCGTCACCAATATCAGAGCGAATCCCACTTGCAATCCGCCGCTGATCATTTGCTGCTTCAACCCCAAACTGAGCCAGGGCTGTTTTTTTCGACGTACAAAATAGATCAGAGGTAAGACACAAACAGCAAAGAAACCCAACAGTGACACCAAATTAGTAACACTCAGCTCGCCGGGAAAATCAAGCCGGGCAAGCTCCATATCCCATGGCTGAAACGACACAAAACCGGAAAATGGAACCGACGCAACTCTGGCGAAAATGGTCGTGAATAAAAGGATCAAAATCACCAGGCTGAGAGCTCCGATGCCTTCCTGGCGGGGTTTGGTAAATTGTACTGGGCGTCGATTTTTCAGCACCGGGCTGACGGACAGGATCAGGACGACCGCGATGACCCCGATCCATTCTGCGGCGATCAATACATAACCGGTCATTCTGACCTGGTCACTTCTGCCGGAAGACCGCTATTATCTTGAGCTAAATCTGTAGAAATCCGAGCTGTCTCTTCCAGACCATATTGGGTCAAGTCGATCTTTTCTTCCATCCGGATCTGACCACGCAAGAACGCGCCTTCTTCAGTGGAAAAAGATACGACCACCACATCGCCCCAAACCCTTCCTGTAGATCGGATCTCCAGTTTTTCGGCAGTGATATTCCCTTTTACCGCTCCGGCAACAATGACGGTATTGGCGACAACGTTCTCACAGGTTATTCTTCCCGTCTCTCCGACAACCAGCAATCCGCGCAGAAGGATTTTCCCTTCAAAAGTACCTTCAATCCGAATACCACCGGAGCCTGCCAGATTTCCATTCCAGTTGATACCTGGGCCCAGTACCGAGGTAACCCGTTCGAGCGGGGAAGTGGGAGGATTTATGGCGGTGTTTGGTTTCTTAAACATGGTGGGAGAGAGTCCTACTCTGTGGATTTTCTAATTGGCCAGATGGTTCCAGCCCGGATAATTTCACCATCTGGGACATTCTTTTTGATGGTTGCCCCGTTGCCTATGCGCACATCATGACCGATCTCCAGATCCAGATTAATTGTCACTCGCATACCGATCTGGGTCCGATCTCCGACGGTTACACCACCTGCCAGTGTAGCTCCTGGTGATAAGTTCACATAGTCACCGATATGACAATCATGCGACAGTATGGCACCATAATTGACGATACAGCCAAATCCAACCTCAGAATCACTTCCCACATATACCAGAGGAAGTATCTGCGCACCTTCTGCAATTTTCGCGGAAGGTTCCACCACCGCCTTCGGATGGATCAGATGTGGGCATACGTATCCCGCGTGTGCCAATCGTTCGAATACTCGTACCCGGACCTCCGGGTTTCCGATTCCACCCACCGAGTTGACGGCGTACTTCAGTCCATGGTCAGCCAGATCATCCAATAGATCACTTTTTCCAAGGACAGGCACCGAAAGGATCGTTGACCCGACCGGAAGTACATCATCAACGATCCCGGCAATCTGATAGACGCCTAACGCCCGGATCAAATCGATAACTGATTTGGCGTGACCCCCACCACCGTAGATAAGAATGTGATCAGAGGTAAATGAATCCGGTTGCATTCCTCTTTTATACCATAAATCCTTAAATGCCCGGCTTCTTCAATAAGGCTGAATCCATTCCAATGGCTATTCCTGCTAGTGATGACTCAGGCTTATACTATTCCGCCATTCTTTATCATATTTGCTATAATAGATTCATTCTATGATCCTCTGGAGGCTATCATAATGACACACCTGAAAGTTGGTGATAAAGCACCAGATTTCACACTTCCCAGCCACCTGGATACTTCCATCACATTAAGTGACCTGCGTGGTAAAGTTGTTGCTATGGCTTTTTTCCCACTGGCATGGACGCCCATATGAACGGCGCAAATCCCGTCGTATGAAGCCGAACTCGGCAAGTTCACGGGATTTAATGCTCAGGTTCTGGGCATCAGCGTTGACTCAATTCCCAGTCTAAAAGCTTGGACAGAAACATTTGGTGGGATTCATTATCCAATCATGAGTGACTTTTGGCCCCATGGTGAGATCGCACAATTGTATGGAGTCTTACGATCGGATGGCACCGCAGAGCGAGCCATTTTTATAATCGACGATGATGGGCTCATTCGATATATTGATGTCCATGATATCAACGAGCAACCGGATAACCGGGTATTGTTCAGTGAGATCAAGAAATTACGCCCGTTATACGTCGAGCCTGAACCGCAAAAAGTGATCGAAAATCTCCCTCACGGCGGTATTGTGATGTATTGCACCCGCTGGTGTCCGGAATGCCGAAAAGCCCGGACGTTCTTCGCAGAACATCAGATCAAGTATACTGAAGTGGATATCATGATGGTTCCCGGCGCAGATGAGCAAGTTCGCAAATGGACCGGTGGCGACTTGGTGACTCCCACATTTGACATCGACGGTCAGATCCTGATCGATTATGATGAATCCAAATTGAGACAGGTATTAAAGATCAGATGACCAGGTAATGTAATCTGCCAATCCTACAATCCGTGATAACAAATCATTCCTCCCTCGACATTGTCGGGGGAGGGTGCTAGGTGGAGGTAGTGTAGAACGGTGGACGTCGAGAAATGGCTCCTGGGGATGCCGACTGTATTACATTCTTATCCTACAAAAGTAGGTGGGCTTCACGGTGTGCCCTCAAGGGAATCCCATCCTACTAGATTGCTCCGTTCGGTTTCTTTCAGCACCCACCGCCAATGTATGCTATACCAGGGTTCGGGCACAGTCCCCATTCCGATCCGTGGCGTCACCTTTAGATGCTGTTCTTCCACCTGCAGTCCAAAATCCGCGATCCATAACCCATCTTCCCGATAACATAGATCCACGTCGTTCAAGTTCCTATCAATCTTTAACGCCTGGCAAAGTTTGGCAGGACCATCCGTCCACCCCCGATCCCGATGGTCATCTGACCAGTGTGCCGGTACAGGGCGGTTCTGCCGCATCTGATCCAATCCTGCTACCGGCCAGATCGCCCTGACCAGGACAGCAGCGGGACTTCCTTCGGAATCAGTCACCGCATTGAGCATCCAATGCATACCATAGGTAAAGTAAACGTAAGAGCGCCCAGGTGGACCGTACATCACAGTTGTCCGGGGAGTTCTCCCAGCGTGGGCATGACAACCCAGGTCTTCCTCACCCTGATAGGCTTCTGCCTCCAGAATGATTCCAGCCAGATAAGAGTGATCAATACAACGTACGAGGAGTTTCCCAACCAATTGTGGGGCTACCTGAACGGCTGGACGATCATAAAAATTGCGTGGGAGGGGGGGGTGATCCATCAACAGACTAGAGTCTGCGTTCGATTTCAACATTATCGCTGATCCCAAAGTGCGGATCACGTTCCAATGTAAGCCGCAAGCCTGTCTCAAGGTCGATGGATGGTTTGTAATTAAGTTTTTTCTCTGCCAGGGAGATATCTGCCCGTAAGAATGACACTCCGCTTTCAGCCCGGGGATTGATTACCACCTGGGGCTTGCCACCGGTGATCTCCATCACTTTCTTGACCAATTCTTTGATGCTGGTTGATTGTCCGCTTCCAACATTAATAACCATATTATTGATCTTCGGGGCAGTCCCAGCTGCGACCATAGCAGTCACGGTATCATCCACATATACGTAATCTCTGCTTTGAGATCCATCTCCATTCATGACGATGGTTCCATTTCTCACTGCCTGTCTTAAAAAGGAGGGAATCACCGGCGCATGGACTGGGGGGATATGTTGCCCGGGTCCATACGCATTGAAAACGCGTAAGACAACACTCTCCACGTTGATGTTTGCACCGATCGTCCGGACATAATATTCAGCCGCCAATTTTGAGACCGCATACGGTGAACGAGGTTTGACCTGAGAATCTTCCCGGCTGGCTTGATTTTTCTGATCTCCGTAGACAGCTCCGGAGGAAATAAAAACAATCCGTTTTATACCCACATCGCGGATCGCCTCCATGAGCGTAACAGTTCCACCAACGTTGGTTGCATTATAGTCCCGTGGGAAAAGGATCGATTCTGGAACGGACACTCGAGCTGCCAGGTGATAGACGACGTCGACCCCCTGCAGGACTGTCCATAATTTTGGTCGATCGTTGACATCACCCCGAGTAAAATAGATCTCCGGTTTTAAATTCGCAGGATCACCCGATGAGCAATCGTCGAACCCATGGACCTGATGTCCTTCCAGGATCAAGCGATTCGCCAGAGCGGAACCAAGGAAACCTGCTGCACCCGTGATGAGTATATTCATGATTGTTCTATCATACCTGTTTGGATTGTTGGATTATAGCACAGTTGGATGATGACATTTTTCCAACAAGAGGTGATTCTCTAGTACAATTGATCAGTTTTATCTGTAGTGAAAAAGTGGTATAATTCAGACAAATGTTGTCCGATTTACAAAGCGAGATGTCATGCCTTTAGACCGGTTTGGACGGAACATCCATTATCTCCGAATCAGCATTACAGATCATTGCAATCTGCGATGTGTGTATTGCATGCCTGAAGATATGAAATTCCGACCACGGGATGAAATGATGTCTCTGGATGAGATCCTTCGCCTCACCCGGTTATTTGCCCAAATGGGCGTCGATAAGATCCGCCTGACAGGTGGCGAACCTACTGTCCACCCGCAGATAAAGGAAATCGTCCAGGGGATCACAAATATTCCGGGTATCCGTTCCACATCTATGACCACAAATGGCGTTCTGTTGAGCAAACTGGCTGCCCCATTGAAGGAAGCCGGTCTCGAACGGGTCAACGTCAGCCTGGATACGACCAACCCGGAGGAATTCCACCGCATCACCCGCCGTAATTCTTTTCACCAGGTCTGGGATGGTATTCTCACTGCCGAATCAGCTGGATTGTTGCCTATTAAACTGAATGCAGTGGTTGTTCGTGGGTATAACGACAACGCACTGATCGACCTGGCTGCCTTAACACTTTCCCACCCCTGGCAGATCCGATTCATTGAGATGATGCCTTTCGCCGGAGCCACCGATCTACAGGTTCATCAGGTGGTGACCTCTAAGGAGATGATCGAGCACATCGAGAGTGAATTCGGGACGCTCGAATCGATCAACGAAGGACATTTGGATGGCGAAGCCCGTATCTATAAGATCAAGGGCGCACCCGGCAGCCTGGGTTTCATCTCATCAGTCAGCATTCCATTTTGTGCGCAATGCACCCGCGTCCGACTGACGTCCGATGGGAAAGTGCGCTTATGTTTGCTCAGGGAAGATGAAGTCGATCTGCTCACCCCCATGCGGGCTGGCGCCGACGATGAAGTCATTCGCAAATTGATTGTGGAAAATGTCTGGCACAAACCCTGGGGGCATGGTCTTGCCGAAGGTCAAATCCCAGTCAACCGGACGATGAGTGAGATCGGCGGGTAAGTCTTTCCACCTAAATCAGTTCAATTTAATAATTGGAATATTAATAGCACAATCACAGGTGTGAGTGTGCAAAACGCATTGACCCAGTCGTTATTCAGCCAGGGAAATCCGCGGATCAGAGTTGTTTCTGTCCCGCAAAGATGGGTTGGGTGATGTTCTGTTTCCTTTCGGCAAGCCGGGCAGTAATACACAGCCTGGATGGTCGCGCCTAGAATTGAATCGACCAGAGAACCAGCGAAACCAGCCAATGTGACCCCAATCAAAATGGATGTCGGTCCTCCCCGAAATACGAACCCCACCAACGCAACCAGAATGGCGCCCAATAATGATGCCAGAGTGCCAATTGGTGTAATTCCGCCCGAAGTACCCATCTCCACCCGCTTCCATGTGGTGATCAACCTCGGATTCACTGGTGAGAGAACTCCCACCTCAGTTGCCCATGTATCTGCATTGGCAGCTGCCAGACTGGCACAAAAAGCCCACCACAACCAATCTGCCTGTGGATATAAACCCACAAGGACGATGAGCACTCCACTCACTCCTCCATTGGCAAGCACCTGGCCAGCGTCCCGGCGGCTGCCTTTAGCGTGCTTATCGTCCAAGACCGCTTTTCGCCGTCTAAACAGAGACGATAATCCGGACGAGGATATAAAAAAGGTGAGCAATACCAGGGTAGCCGGCAGTCCTCCGAAACCGAACACCAGCGATCCCAATATTCCTGCCGCGAGAGCGCCGGTACGGGTTAATGACCGGGCTTTGAATGAAAGAAAGCCAGCGATACTGCCAAACAGGATGCCAATCAGCAAGGAGGCGATAGATGGATAGCTGATCATAGCTTAAGCGTGATCCAAAAGATGGATATCATCAGCATTGCATTCGTCAGCGCCCCGCCAGCCCACAAGAAATAGGCTGCCGTTCGTTGTTCAGTATTGCGATAGAAAAAAGCGCCTCCTATTAAATCCAACAAAAAGACGAAACCTCCCAGGACCGGGAACAGGAACATCTGAACGGACGATACCAGAACCTCCGGCTGTCCTCCCTGGGCACTGCCAAATTGAACCTGTGAGACAGAGGTGACCAATAAAAGCACCCAGATGATCAGTCCCAGTTCTAACAGGAAGCTTGATAAAATAAATATCCGCGCGTACAGGTCATCCCAGACATTTCCGAGGATGAAGGATGGCAGGATGGATTCCGCCTGTACAGTTTCGAGGCTGCCTAGCTCGGTATATCGATAAAAAAGGGCTAGAAATCCGCGCGAGTCGGATGGTGAGATCACATAGGCGGTTTCCGGCACGGCAACCAGAATCCCATTCAACAACGCATCTGCCATGAACTCGGTCTTACCGAGACCCTCGATTGGGCGGACACCGATCAGCGCGCCGGGGATGGGCAAGCGAGGTTTAGGCAACTCCGTAGTCAGGTCTTCCACAGGTCTCACCCAGTCAATTTGACTCAACGGGAGGACTTCTGTCCGCAAGCCCCAGTGTAGTTTGAGCACATTGCGATCCATATCATAATAAGCGCGGTTAAGTGCCAACAGGCGATAACTGAGCATGGGCAGGGGGAAACAGGCAGCAACACCGGCAGCCAGATAAATCGAAAAAAGCCAGGCTGTCGATGTGATTGTTGTCAGGACGAAGAATAGTCCAGCCAGAAGAACGCACAGGAAGACCAATCCCCCCAATATTAAATTTCCCTTGCGAGTCGATGGTTTGAACCGTCTGGGCAATTCTTGCGACGCCATAGGTTAATGAAGACTGACTAATGCCTTATGCAATTCCCGACAAACCTGGTCCACTTGATCTTCGGTCATTTTCCCTGAGAATGGCAGCGCCAATCCACGCTCGCCCAGATCTTCAGTGATCGGGAAATCACCCGCCCGATAGCCAAACTGTTGGACCATGTATGGCTGCAAATGGATCGGCAGGAAATAGGGTCGAACTGGGATGCCTTTTTCTGCCAGGATGCTGGCTACTTTCTGCCGATTGATCCCTCGTGGTAGACGAATTACATACACGAACCAGGAACTTCGTGTGGTAGTTGGTTCAATGGTCGGTGTTTCAAGTACGGGAATTTCAGACAAACGTGTGCCATACCAATCGGCGACCTGTTGACGGGTTTGCATCAGATGCTCAATTCGGGACATTTGCGCTTTGCCGAGCGCGGCGCTGAGTTCATCCAGCCGATAGTTGTAACCCAGATACGTGTGTGAAAGCCAGGTATCCCCAGGAGCACGCCCCTGGTTTCGGAGGGCACGCATAAATCCAGCCGCTTCCTCATCGTCGGTGACGATCATCCCACCTTCACCGGTGGTGATCTGTTTGTTCGGGTAAAAACCGAAAACGCCATAATCGCCGAGGCGACCGGCTTTCCGCCCTTTATATTCAGCGCCGAGAGCTTCGCAGGAGTCTTCAATCACCTGAAGATTCGCAGACTTCGCCACTCCACAGATCGGATCGAGATCCGCTGGCTGTCCAAAAACATCTACCGGTAAAATCGCCTTCAGTTTACCAATCACCTCGGCACCCTTGCGAGGCAGCCAGCGACGTGCCAATCTGTCGCTGGTTTGAATATCCTTTACCACCTCGCTTAATAAGTCGGTGTTCATGTTCCCGGTCTTCGGGTCCACATCCACGAAGATAGGAATGGCTTTTTCGAACAGGATCACATTGGTTGACGCTACAAAAGAAAATGGCGTCGTGATGACCAGGTCCCCGGCTTCGATGCCGGCTGCCCTGACGCACAGGTGCAAACCTGCCGTGCCCGAGTTGACACCGATGGCAAAGCGGCTGCCCGTGAATTCCTTCACGGTTTCTTCAAATAGCTCGATCTGTGGACCAATACTCAGGCTGGTAGTTCCCAACACCTGGCGAACAGCATCAAATTCGACATCAGATAGATCCGGAGACGACATTGGTATTTGCAGCGACAGGTTTCGGTCGGTCATAGAGTTGATTGTACTATATTTCATTCCCGGCTCAGAATTTAAAAAGGGCACTCCAAAATTAGGAGTGCCCTAGGTGTAGCTTAAGTACCAGATCAGTCGTTGCCCTGACCGGGGGTCTTGCTCTTATTCTTGTTCCCGTTCCCTTTGCCATTCCCATTATTGGAGGGATCAACAACAACATTTGGTTCGAGAGTGCCTTCCAGAGTTGGAATCGGAGTCAGATCGGTATCTGATCCTTCCCCATTTTTATTCTTGTTCTTGTCGTGTTTTTCCACAGAATCTTTCCACTGACCCATATTGAACTTACCCTTCAATTCATCGGGGGTGTTCATATATTCTTCAAGAGCTGTGATTCGAGCCTGAACTTTGTCCAACAGGTTTTGTATATTTTCCTGGGCAACCTGAGGCTGTCCCCGATCGATCTTTTCCTGCAAGACAAGCTGCATATGCGCCTGGATGCGGAGTAAGGCAGCCATCTGGTTTTCCCGATCAAGACCATCCGTAGATTCGATTGTCTCATCCAGTTGATCGATCAGGCTATCGGTGATCTCGTCACCTACATCGCCATCTTCAGCGAGTTCCTGATTCAATTCTTCAGAGCGACGTTCCAGTAATTTCAATTCATTTTTCACCTTGGAATCTGGGCTGCCACTAAAAGTGAGAGCGATCTCCTCAGAAACCAATTTGACAGGATACAGCAGATCATTCGGCATCGCGGATTGTGCCGCTGCTACTGTGGCTCCTGTTCCACCGAACAGAAGTGTAATTACAATTAACAGGGTGGGTACTATACTCATTTTTTTTGAATCCTTTCTTTGGAGGATGTTACTCCACCAGGTATGACGAATTCCATCCGGGGAAGATACGGGTTGCTTTAATGGGAGATCTTGGGCGATGCTCTCTGCCCGTGCCAGGAACGCTGCCTTTTGTCGCCCGATCAGGTCAGGATCGCGTTCCGGGGACTCCCGCAAATCTTCTAGCTTCTTCTCAATTGGTTCAAATTCCGGTAAATATGGATCAGTCATTTTTTCCTCTGGTGGTGTCTTCCCACAACCGTTGTAAAGACGCCAATGCCCGGTGTTGCATGGCTTTCACGGCGCCTATTGTTTTATTCATCGTTTCCGCCACTTTCTCCAATGGCCATTCTTCCAAATAACGCAATATTACAACTTGCCTTTGTTCGTCCGGTAATCTTAATACCAACTTCCGCAAATGGCTTTGTTCCCACCTGGTTGACACAAGATCCTGGGTATGATGCGTGGATGCCATTCCTTCATCCAGTTCAACCGTTTGTGCGAACTCCTGCTTCCGGTAATAATCCACGATCCAGTTATGTGCCATCCGGAATAAGTAAGCCTGCAGGTAATCCTGGGGACCGCCTCCTTGGGCTAACGAGGTCAGAAACCGATCAAAAGTGTCCGCCACACAATCTTCCGCCAAGCCCTCATCTCCAAGAAGACGGTATGCATAACGGAAAACGGGTGTACTAAATTGATCATAGATTTGGGCTAAAGCCTGCTTGTCCATCGTTCGGGCATGCAGTAACAGTACCCTTTCATCGTTAGCGCTCATGTGTCCTTTTTCTATGACGGATTGGGGCGGATAAAGATACGGGCATTGACGTGTGGTCGCAATGATTAATCATTACTGTATCGCAATCAGGTCGATTCCGTCAACATCAATGAAAAGTGCACATCGGGAAGTATCCACCAGGCACGGATCACATTTATATTTTGCTCAGGTTGTGATTGGACTGAGAATTCCAGTGTTTTTTCCAGCTTATCATTCAAGAATAAGTCCACTTTGTAAGTGCCAGGCGGTTAAAGCCCATTATTCACCGGGGAGAAAGGCACTTTTCCGTCACGCGTAGTAATGGGAACCTCGTCAATCTTCGTGTTTGGGTCGTTATTTTCAGCATTCACTGCATACCAGACCGCCTTCAGCGTGGTGTCATCCGGGGCGTTAGCCAGGGAAACGATAGCCCAGACGGTGACATCCTGAGCAAATGTGGTAGTTTTATTTGCCATGTAGGCGTCCTGAATGTTGGCAGTGCTGGCGCTAAATCCACAAGCCAACGTTTTGAGCAGCAGAACCAGCACGATAACGATAAGGGAGGATCAGCTGATGGTGTTGGAGGATATTCTACACAAATTACACAGACATTCTGACTCTGGTTGACATCCCTTTTTACGCAGTTCATAATGAAATTTGGTCACGATCATCTGGAAGGAGCTGGGTATGAGCAGCGTTCGATTATTGGTAGGTACCCGTAAAGGTGCGTTTATTCTAACGGCAGACGGCAAACGGAAAGACTGGAAGATAGATGGTCCGTTCTTTGGCGGATTGGAGATTTACCACATACAGGGATCGCCAATCAATCCGGACCGTCTGTATGCATCGCAGGTCTCGGACTGGTTCGGGCAGATTGTCCACCGCTCCAACGATGGCGGAAAGACCTGGGATGCGGTCGGGAATAATTTCACCTACGTGGGAGATCCAGGAACCCACCAGTGGTATGACGGTTCACAGAAGCCGTGGGTATTCAAGCGAATCTGGAGCCTGACTCCATCTTTGACCGATGCAGAGACTGTTTTTGCCGGGGCAGAAGACGCCGCCCTATTTAAATCCACAGATGGCGGGCAGAACTGGCAGGAACTGGCGGATCTGCGCAATGTGAAGGGGCATTTGTGGCAGCCCGGAGGAGGCGGTATGTGCCTGCATACGATCTTACAGGACCCGTCCAACCCGAAGCGAATGTACATCGCCATATCGGCTGCCGGTGCCTTTCGCACCGATGACGGTGGCGAGAACTGGAAACCGATCAACAAGGGATTGAAATCCGATTACGAGTTACCCGACCCCGATGCGGATGTGGGTCATTGCGTCCACAATATCGCCATGCACCCATCCCGCCCGGAGGTGTTGTACTTGCAGAAGCACTGGGATGTGATGCGGTCAGACAATGCCGGGGATCTCTGGAGTGATGTGGGCGAAGGACTGCCGAGTGATTTCGGCTTCCCGATCCGCGTGCATGCCCACGAACCGGAGACGATCTACGTGGTGCCGATCAAGAGTGATTCCGAACACTATCCGCCCGACGGAAAACTACGGGTATATCGTAGTAAAACCGGTGGGAATGAATGGCAGCCATTAACCAAAGGCTTGCCGCAAAGCAATTGCTATGTGAACATCTTACGCACCGCTCTGGCGGTGGATCAATTGGATACATGCGGAGTTTACTTCGGAACGACCGGTGGTCAGGTGTACGCCTCTTCCGATTCTGGAGACAGTTGGAACGTCATTGTTCATGACCTGCCGGGAGTACTTTCGGTGGAAGCGCAGACGCTGCTATGATCCGGGTGATCTTGCCTGCACATTTACGAGTGCTTGCCCGGATTGACGGGGAGGTCGTCCTGCCGCTGGATGGGCTGGCTACTGTCCGGCGGGTGGTGGACGTGTTGGAGTCGCAATACCCGATGCTGCGTGGTACGATCCGCGATCAGAACACGTTGGAACGGCGCCCGTTCGTTCGATTCTTCGCCTGCAGGGAGGATCTGTCGCTGATCTCGCCGGATGATCCGCTGCCTGGGAAGGTGGTTCGCGGAGAAGAAGTCCTGCGGATCGTGGGAGCTATGGCAGGGGGATGAGCGAATTCGACCTCTCCCTACCCTTCCCACCCATAGGAGGGTTTTCTATTCCACCAGAGACTTGATATCCGTCCTTTCTGACAAACCTTGAACCACGACCCCACCCTACCCTCCCCACTTCTGGGGAGGCTTTTATTCCCAATCTGAACAAAATAACGGTGTTTATCCAACCCTGGAAAAAGCAAATTAGCTGGTGCTCAAGATAGTTTTTGAGAATTTCCCACGATTACCTTAAAATTTCTCCAATATTATGTTTGATTATTGACGTTCAAACATTTTCTTTGTACTATATAAACAATACCAAACATTAGGTGATCCGGCTATGATATCTGACCTTCGCCATAAAACCATAATTGAAAAGCTCGAAGGCAATGGCACGGTAACGGTCGCGGATTTGGTCAAGCAGTTCGATGTCTCTGAAATGACCATCCGGCGTGATCTGGATATTCTCGAAAACCGTGGGCTCCTCAAACGGGTGCACGGTGGCGCCGTCAGCCAACGCGGCCGGAGTTACGAACCACCCTTCATCTCACGTGCCAGTGAAAATCTGGAATCTAAACAGCGAATTGGCCGTGTTGCCGCCGATCTCATTGATAGCGGCGACAGTATTACCCTTGATGTTGGCACCACCACCCTGGAAATCGCGAAAAACCTGCAGGTCAAACAAGACCTGACCGTCATTACCCCCAGCTTGCAAATAGTGAACGAGTTAATCGATCATCCGGGTATCCGATTGATACTGACCGGTGGTATCCTGCGGTCCAGTGAATTATCCATGGTTGGCCACCTGGCTGAACGGATTTTTGCCGACTTTTTCGTGGATAAGCTATTCCTGGCCGCCGGTGCGGTGGACATGAATGTTGGTGTGACCGAATTTAATATCGAAGATACGCTTGTGAAGCGAGCCATGATCAAAAGCGCGAAGAAGGTCATCCTGGTAGCCGATTCATCCAAGTTCCACCAGGTGGCATTCACATCCGTTATTCCACTGACCGGTGTCCATAGCATCATCACCAACCAGGATCTGGATCCACACATTCTTTCACGTTTGCGAAAAGATGGTCTGGAAGTCATCTTGGCCTAATTCAATGGAGGAGCTATGTCATTAATGTTGAAGATGTTATTTGGGGTAAACAAACCAGTCATTGCCATGGCACATATTCCAGCCATGCCTGGTACACCCCGCTATGACCCGAAACTGGGGGTGGAAGGTGCGGTGGAACAGGTCCGGCAGGACGTCCATCACTTGCTTGCGAATGGTGTTGATTCGATCATGTTCTGCAACGAAGATGACCGCCCGTATTCTTTCCATGCCGATTTTGAAGCGATTGCCATAATGACCCGGATCGTAACCGAATTAAAACCGAACGACCGCCCCTTTGGCGTGGACTTCCTTTGGGATGCGAAAGCGCCCATCGCCATATGCAAAGCAACCGGAGGTTCTTTTATCCGGGAAGTGATTACGGGTGTATATGAGAGCGATATGGGGGTATGGGCTCCGGATGCGGCTGAATTGTATCGTTACCGCCACAATATCGACGCTGATAATGTCCGGGTTTTCGCCAACATCACACCCGAATTTGCCTCCCCCCTGGGTACCCGAAATGTTGCCCAACGCGCCCGCAGTGCCGTGGTTTCTTCCCTCGTGGATGCCATCCTGATCGCTGGTCCAATGGCTGGAGCCGAGCCCGATTTCTCGGTGGTACAAGATGCTAAAGAAGCCGTAGGGGAACAAACCCCGGTGTTCCTGAATACAGGTGCCAGGGAAGAAAACATCCGGCAGTATCTCAGTGCGGCTGATGGCGTCATCGTCGGTTCCAGTTTAAAAGTGGATGGCAAGACATGGAATCCGGTCGATCCCAGCCGGGTAAAAGCTTTCATGGCTGCGGTAAGGGAAATCCGTAAGGATATTTCATGAGCATGCATTACTTAATCGGGATCGATATTGGCACGACCGGTACAAAAATATTATTAATTGATACTGCCGGCAGGGTTCTCTCGGAAATCAACCGGCCGGCTACGCTGCATACTCCGCAAGCAGCCTGGGCAGAGGAGGATGCCCTGCAATGGTGGCAAAACGTTTGTGATGGTGTACCGGAATGCCTTCAAAAAGGCAAGATCGATTCAGATCAGATCCTGGCAGTCGGTGTAAGCGGGATGGTTCCAACAACCATCCTGGTTGACCAACGGGGCGAGCCATTACGCAGGTCGATCCAGCAAAATGATGCCCGATCTGTCATGGAAATCGATGAGTTTAAAGCTCAGGTTGATGAGAAGGATGTTTTTAGGCGAACTGGATCGGCTATCACCCAGCAAAGTATTGGTCCCAAGCTGCTCTGGCTCGCCAAAAATGAACCTGATTCCTTCAAAAAAGCGGTTTGGGTAATGGGATCTTATGATTACATCAATTTTCGCCTCACCGGTGTTCCCACACTGGAGCAGAACTGGGCGTTGGAAAGCGGCCTATTCGATATCCACAAGAAGGATTGGGATGATGAAATCCTTCGGTTATCGAAAATCCGGCGCGGACAACTCCCTCCTGTTCATGGCCCCTCTGAAGTAATCGGCCGGATTTCATCTGAAGCGGCAGCGGCCACCGGATTAAAATCAGGTACGCCTGTAGTGGCCGGAAGCGCCGATCACGTAGCCTCCGCTTTTTCTGTGGGTTTAAAACAAAACGGCGACTTGCTCATCAAACTGGGCGGCGCTGGAGATATTTTGTACTCCCTGGACCGGTTGGAGATCAACGAAAATCTGTTCCTGGATTATCATGTCATCCCCGGTTTATATCTCATCAATGGATGCATGGCATCGAGCGGGTCCATTATTAAATGGTACCGTGATAATTTCGGCGCCGGACTGGATTACCCCGCCCTGGATTTGGAGGCGTGGGATATCCCTGCTGGATCCGATGGATTGATCCTGCTGCCGTATTTTATCGGCGAAAAAACCCCCATCTTCGATCCGACTGCCCGTGGCATCTTCTTTGGGATGACATTGCAGCACACCCGAGCTCATCTCTATCATGCCATTCTCGAAGGAATTTCCTTCGGTTTTTATCACCACATCCAAATCCTTCGTGGAGCCGGTTTCGACATTACGCGGGTGCGAGTGGCCAATGGCGGCGCTCGCAGCAAGCTATGGCGGCAGGTGACTTCTGACGTTATCGGATTGCCCCTCGAAGAAGTGGCGAACCATCCAGGCTCGTCCCTCGGCGCCGCATTTGTGGCAGGCATGGGTGTGGGCGCGTTTTCATCGTGGAGTGAAATTGAGAACTTCATCCAGTTGAAAGAACCCACTCACCCGAACTTTGCCCGGCATGAAAAATACCAAAAGCTATATGGGCTTTACCGTGAGCTTTATGAGAGCAATCGTCCTAACTTTGCTACCCTGGCACGATTGGAAGGCTTTACTGGTTAGCCCCGGTTTACATCTTAGGAGCCATTAATGCAATTGAAACTCAGACGTAATATCGGATTGGCATTCTCGCATTTGCTGCTCATTCTTTGCTCATTGGCTATTTTGCTGCCAATTCTTTGGGTAATTCGCACATCCCTGGCTAATCGTCTGATCGCGTATAAAATCCCCCCGGTCTGGTTTTTTAGCCCGACTTTCGATAACTACCTGACGATTTTCGATAAGTATCCTTTCCAGGAATACTTTGTCAACAGCATGGTGATCTCTGGTCTGGCCAGCATCGTGGCATTGGTTCTGGGTTCTCTGGCTGCGTATTCCATCGCTCGTTTCCGGACGGGCGATCCCTGGCTTCGGTTGAGTATGCTCAGCACCCAGATGCTCCCGCCTATTGCGCTGGTTATCCCAATCTTTCTGCTCATGCGTATCATCCAGCTCTGGGATACCCTCCCGGGATTGGTACTGGCATACCTGTCTTTCAATCTGCCGTATACCGTTTGGATCCTGGTCAGCTTCTTTCAAAGCATTCCGATTGAAATAGAAGAGGCGGCGATGATCGATGGGTGTTCGAGATTACAGGCATTGATCCGGGTGATTTTTCCGGTAGCTCTTCCCGGATTGTTATCTGCGGGTGTTTTCAACTTTATCCTTAACTGGAATGAGTTCCTGTTTGCCCTGATCCTCACCGGGCGAACTACCCGCACACTACCCGTAGCGATATCCAGTCTTTGGACACAACAGGGTGTGAATATTGGGGCTGTATCTGCAGCTACAGTAATCACCATCCTGCCAGTCATTATCCTCACGTATGTGATCCAGAAATCCCTTGTCCGTAACCTGACTTTCGGATCGGTCAAGTAGGAACTAGGAGGTGAACTGAGTAGAAATCGTGTTGACCATAAGCCATTAACAGTTGATTCAGAATCCATTTTGGAGGAGAAAAATGAAAAAACATTTATTCATTGTTGTATCGCTGTTGATCGTAGCCAGCATGTTGCTCACAGGTTGTGCGAAAGCCGGACAACCTCCAGCCAGTGGCGCAAAACCTTACGAGGGCGTCACCATCAATGTCATGATGGAAGGCGTTCCGGATACTGAATATGTCCAGGCGCAACTGTCGAAATTTGAAGAGCAGACCGGGGCAAAAGTAAATATTGAAGTACTGAATTATGCTTTGATGCATGAAAAACTGGTCCCACAGTTGCAACAGCCGCCAAGGGATCGGGATCATACGATTTGATCGTAGTGGACAACTACTGGGTCGCGGAATTTAATCGCGCCGGATGGTTGATGCCGTTGGACGATCGCGTCAAAGCCAGTGACAAGGTGAAGATGGATGCCTATCTTCCCTCCATGCTCGAGATGGTTGGCACCTATGAAGGCAAAACTTACATGCTGCCTTTCTACAACTATGCCATGGCCCTCGTCTATCGGGATGACATCTTCTCCGATCCAGCGATCCAGGCTGAATACAAAACTCAATTTGGGAAAGACATAGCCTTACCTACGACCATTCCCGAATATGTGGAATTAGCCAAATTTATGACTCGCGATACCAATGGCGATGGTGAGGTGGATGTATATGGTGCATCCATGCAAGGATTGCGTCCGGATCCAACCGCGATGGAATTCTTGAATTACCTCTACAGCATGGGCGGAGTGCTTTATGATCTGGAAGGCAATGTAATCCTGGATCAAAAAGTCGGCGTCGATGCCTTGAACTATTACGTGCAAGCCATGAAGGAATCGAGCTCCTCCCGGAGCGCCTTCTTACGGTTTCGATGAAGCCTTCGCCACTGTGGCACAAGGAAAAGCTTTTAGCTACATTACCTACAACTGGATGGTTCCAGTATTGAACGACCCTGAACAATCACAGGTGGTCGACAAGATGAAAGTCACTGCAGTTCCCGGTGGAATTGGTCTTTTGGGCGGATGGGGTTGGGCGATCCCCAATTCATCTCCGCACCCGGATGCCGCGTGGGCGTTCATTGAATGGGTCGAATCCTTTGAGGTGGCAAAAGAACGCGCACTCATGGGCGGCGCTCCTACCCGCAGTGATGTCTTCCAGGATGCCGATGTGTTGGCAAAATATCCTCACTATAAAGATGTTGAAAAGATCGTGGGCGACTCCATCATGTTCCCCATGCAATCCCGCGCTCCCCAAATCGTGGAGGTTCTAGGACGGGTGATCTCAGAGACAATCGCTGGCAGTATGACTTCTGAAGCTGCCATCCAGGAACTGATCTCGGAATGCAAGAATCTGGCTGACAAGTAACAGCCTCCCTCCCCAATTGGTTCCCTGAGCTGATGAAGCGCAGGGAACCAACCCTTATGAGATAAATTATTGTCATGGCGAAATCATCCTTTTTTAACAGCCTATCCAGGCGTGACCAAAAAACTGCCCGCGGACTCGTGACTCCAGCAGTTTCTGGCATCTGGCTGGTCGTCCTCTTTCCTCTCCTATACGCTTTCTACGTCAGCTTCCATGATTGGATATTAAGCCAGGGAGATATTGGCGGGATTAATTTTTCAAACTACGGTATCGTACTGCAAGATCCGCTTTTTCTGAATGCGGCAAAGAATACGGTTATCCTAACCATCAGCGTTGTGACCCTTGAAATCCTAATCGGGTTTGGTCTGGCTCTCTTATTGAATAACAGGCGCGTCCGATTCAGGAATGTGTATTTATTCATTTTGTTAATTCCGATGCTCATGCCTCCGATTACGGTCGGATTGATTTGGCGGTTGCTCTTACACCCAGACCTGGGAATCATAAACTATATGTTGAGTTTGGTTGGCCTCCCCGAACCGACCTGGCTCGCGAATCCCTCACTGGCTATGATTACGATCATCATTGTCGATGTCTGGCACGAAACATCTTTCATCATCCTGGTTCTACTTGCGGGACTTACCAGCCTGCCGGAAGAATTATATGAAGCAGCCATGATCGATGGCGCGAATGCCTGGCAAAAATTTAAGTTTGTGACTGTCCCATTAATGGCTCCGACAATACTTGTCGCAACCATTATCCGAACCATAGCCGCGCTCAAGACCTATGACTTGGTTTATATTCTTACCCGCGGTGGCCCAGGGATTTCGACTGAGACGATCAGTTATTACATCTACAAAGTGTTTTTTGTCTTCCTGGACATGGGCAAAAGCTCCGCGATGGCTTTTATTTTGCTTGCGATCATTATCCTTATGACCCTGGTATTGATGCGGGCTATGAGGTCAGTGGAACAATAATCAATTAGACAGGAAAATTAATATGGACTCCATTCTTCTTGGTCAAACCTATGTAATTACCGGCGCCGGGTCGGGCATCGGACGGGCAACATCACTGGCCATTGCAAAAGCAGGCGCCACTTTGGTGGTCTCTGATTTAAGCATCGACCTTGCCCAAAAAACAAGTGCTGCCATCCTGGCAGTGGGCGGAAAGGCAGAGAGCCATATGCTGGATGTAACCAATCCCGAGCAGGTTAACCTGCTTGCGAAGGAAGTCCATGGCAAATTCGGACGTCTGGATGGATGGATCAACAATGCCGGCGTCAGCAGCATGAACCGCCTGATCAAATTATCGGAAGCCGATTGGGATTTCAATATGAATGTGAACGCCAAAGGCGCGTTTTTTGGCACCCAAGCCGCCGCGCGCGTCATGGGGATGCAATCCCCCGATCCAACCTCCGGGTTACGCGGGAAGATCATCAACGTTGCATCTATGGCGGCCAAACGCGGAAACGCACCCTTCCTGGCCCATTATGTCGCGTCCAAATTCGCAGTGGTCGGATTAACCCAGGCCGCCGCAGGTGAGCTGGCGGAGCAGAAAATCACCGTCAATTCCGTCTGTCCAGGGTACGTAGCCACCAGCATGCAGGATCGGGAACTCGCCTGGGAAGCCAGTCTGCGCGGCAAAACCGTAGAAGAGGTAAAAGACATGTATATCGCTGATACTCCGCTTCAACGGATCGAAACAGCCGAAGATGTGGCTTCAGTAGTCGTATTTCTGGCTTCATCTCTTGCGAACTTTATCACCGGTGAATCCATCAATGTCAACGGTGGCTCTTTCATGGATTAGTGGAGATGCAGGAAAAGACCGAAGCCGCCATACAGGCAGCCTACAAAGCCGGAAAGTTGTTGCGCGAGCGCTTCCGGACGAAGTTTCTCATCCGTGAAAAAGCACCAACCAACCTGGTCACAGAATTGGACCTGGCATGCGAAGAGATCATAGTGACCCATCTTTTCGGTGCTTTTCCCTCTATAGCTGTGTTGACTGAAGAAAGCGATTCCACTACATCACGGGATACTGTCGAACGCTGGATCGTCGATCCGTTGGATGCGACTACAAACTATGCCCATGGCTACCCTTGTTATGCGGTGTCGATTGCCCTAGAGGTAGATGGCCATGTTGAAGCCGGTGTTGTGTACGACCCATCTCTTGACGAATTGTATGTGGCCGAACGCGGGATGGGTGCATTCCTGAACGGTGAACCGATCCGTGTATCAAATACCGTCAAGCTGGGGGATTCGTTGATCGGGTCGGGATTCCCGTATTACGCTTGGGGAGATCCCAATAACAACTCGAAGGAGTGGGCTGCTTTGATCCAAAAGACTACCTCATTGCGTTGTGACGGCTCTGCTGCCCTGGATTTATGCCGGGTGGCATCTGGCAACCTGGATGGGTATTGGGAGATGGACCTGGAGCCCTGGGATATGGCTGCAGGCGTCCTGATTGTGACGGAGGCCGGCGGGAGAGTATCGCTGGCAGATGGCCGTCCCTTCAGCTTGTTTCAGCGCACGGTCCTGGCGACAAATCCAGGTCTATACGAGGAGTTATTGTCAGAGCTTAAATCAAATGCATTTACATAGAACTCATTTTTCGAAGATAATTAATTTGCTTTGGATCGCCATTCCTGTCGCTGAACTCGCCGGATGAACCGCTGCCTGGAAAGGTGGTTCGCGGAGAAGAGGTCCTGCGGATCGTCGGGGCTATGGCGGGGGGATGAGCAAATTCGACCTCTCCCTGCCCTCCCCACCCATAGGAGGGTTTTCTATTCCACCAGAGGCTTGACGAAGCCTAGCGAAGTCCCCTTTCGGGGAACTCTGAACCACTTTAAATCAAAAGTGATCCACCAGGGACTTGAACCCTGAACCAACTGATTAAGAGTCAGCTGCTCTGCCATTGAGCTAGTGGACCATCAAGCAATCGAAAATTATACCCGAATCCCCCCTTGTGTCAACTGAAGAAGGAGCCCGCCGGATGTCTCCAGCAGGCTTCCTGATAGCAAACCTAATAGACACTGCCGTACCAGCCGCAGTCGAGCCGCTCGCCATTCGCCATCGTAAAGTATTGCCCGCTGCTCTTGTCCAGCTTGACGGGGAAGGACTGGTTCAACTCCGTATCCAGCGCAGTCAGTTGATTCCAGGCTGCCGAAAACGCGACATTGTAAGACATCCAACCTCGCACCGGGTGGGGTGGAGCACTGACATCCACGGGGGGATGAAGCTGCAATGTCCGGCACACCAGTACCGCTCCGATATCCGCGTGCTTCACTGGATCAGACCGATAGACCTCCGCCAGGTAAGGGATCTTGTCATCCGAAAGGGTGGTCAAGTACTGAATATCCAGCTTATTTCCACTGACAGCCCGGGATACATTCTGACGGGCGATGGTCGCATCGATATTGATGATATTGATTGTCACCCCAAATCCGATGGCGCACACCAGAACTGCCAGGGAGAAGAAGCGTTCCCTGCGGATGAATTCCAGCAGCGCGGTCGCCAGCAGAAGGACAGCCAACCACACCATAAAGGTCTCGGAATATAGCCGTACCCGGGTAAATCCATACGCCGCCTTATATAGCAGCAGCCGTTGGAAGGCTGAGATCAGGATCATCACCACCAGTGCCACCAGTCCGATATTCAGCCCTGAGAAGATACCGGCTTCCTTATTTTCTTTCCGCTTGGTGATGGCGCTCAACAATTGGATGAGCAGCAACGACAGTACCGCAACGACGATCAGCTCTATGAATCCCTTGCGGGCATAGTCGGCATAGGTGAAGCCATCTTCATGGATATTGGCGGCTCCGCCAAACAGGTAATTTACCTGAATGATGACGAAGGTGGCGAAGAGCAGGTCCACTGCTCCCAACACGATCACGGATTCAACCCAGCCGAGGAAGCGCGGCAGCCAGGGCTTATCCAATCCGACCAGATGTTCATCCTGGCTGTTGGTAAGGGTATGCAGGTAAGCCCCAACCAGCAAGTACGCCAGCACCAGGATATAGAACAACCTGAACAGGTACTCGGGCAGTTTCTGCAGATCCAGGTATTTCAGGAAATCCTGGAAATGCTTGTTGAAAACCGGATCACCCGATGCCAGTAATGCGGCGAGGACCAGGACAATGGGGATCGCCAGAACAATTCCGCGGATTATCGCCCAGCCGATCCGTGGTCTGGCAGGAACAGCCGCTTCATCCAGCGGGGCGACTGGTTCATCACCACCCTCGCCATTAGTCTTTTGCTTACCGATGATCGCCAGCAAACCGGACGATATGATCGAGAGGAAGAATTTCAATCCTTTCACCACATAATCGCCAAAAGAATAATTCCACCATTTTCCGCCCAGGCAGGTTAGCGCCAGAATGGTCATCAGACCGATCGTGTAGCAGAAATCGATCACCTGGGTAAAAAACTCCACCCGGAAGAAAAACATGACCGCAAAGAAAAGTATGGGCGGCACCAAAAGCCAGCTTGTTTTTGGGACCTGTCTTCCTTCTGATCGCAGGATGATGTAGCCAACGATCAGGGTCACCACCACCAGGATGGCGAATGATACTCCCGGCGGTCGTTTCCAAAAGAGCTGGTCAAAGATCCAGGCGATCAGGACGGACAACCAGACGATCAGGGAAATGTGTTTTATTTTCATGTATATCCTCTTTATAATAGTATCAGGGTGGGCAACAGCCTCCCGCACCCATTGGGCAATGCTTCCATAGGATACAACCTTTTTCCGATTGACTCTATCGCTCAAGAACAGTTATCGCTGCACTCAAGTGCTTGACACAGTTTCAGGACAGCTTGAAGATTAACGCCTGGAGAGACGTATGAAACTCATGATAGTTGAGGATAATCCATCCCTGCGTAAGGCTCTGGCTGAAGGATTATCCAGCATATCGGATATTGCGATCCATGCCCAGTGCGGTTCCGGTGAAAAAGCGATCGAAATTTGCCTGGCCAAACCTCCGGATATCATTCTGATGGATGTCCAATTGGATGGAAAACTCAACGGCATCCAGGCTGCGGTTGTGATCCGCAAGGATTTTCCCCGATTGCCGGTAGTTTTCTACTCCATCCAGGATGATGACGTCTATTATCGCGATTTTCAACGCAGCGGGATCTTGAGCCATTATGCCTATGTGCGGAAAAGCAATTACCTCCTGCCGACGCAGCTTTACCCACTCCTGGTGGATGCGCTCCGCGGTAAAAGTCTGATCGATCCTGAGATCGAGCAGCGTGTCCAGGAGGTGCGCCATAAAGATGAAATGTCTCCAATGTCGGTGCTGGAACCGAATGAACAGGCAGTTGCGCGTTTGATCGGACAGGGTCTCACCAATGAGCAGATCGCGGAAGTGCTCGGATTCCATGATAAACGATCGATCAGCCGAACCAACGGGCAGATCTATGCAGCCTGGGGTTTGGATGCCTCTACGACCGATGAGAAGGTCGCCCGGACCAGGGCAGCCTTGATAGTCCTCTGTGGACGCTTGTTGGAATGGTCCAGCGATGGGGTTCCATATTATCGCGACGAATCTGGTCAATCGATCCCATGGAGTGGGAATGAGCGGTAATCTCTGGCTTGACTGGACTATCTTAACCCTTTCGCTCATCAATATCGTGCTGATGCTCTGGCTGGGTTGGATGATCTTATTGAGCGCAGAAAAGCGAACCTGGGGGGTGTATCTCGCAGCCGGGGGGCTATTTGCCGGGACGCTCTTTTTCACCAGTCATGCAGCGCTACTGGGCGAAAACATCGCCTTATTCAATTTGGATGTCAATTTCTGGTGGCACCTGGGCTGGGCGCCCATTATCGCCGCACCGTTTGCCTGGTATATCGTCATGCTCTGGTTCTCCGGGTACTGGGAAGATGGGAGTATCATCCTCAGGATACGGCACCGTCCCTGGATGATCGTCATAATTCTGTATGCGGTCCTGCTCCTGGCGTTGCTTATTTTCCTGGATCCGCTTGGAAATTTGAATTCACCCGCCGGGCTGGGTTATGAACCTGCCACCGGGATCAATAGTCTGCCCCTCCTTTATATCGGATATCCTATCTTTATCCTCTTATGTATCATTCTCTCGATGGATGCGCTCCTGCGACCCGCCCCATCCAAACGTCGCATGGGTGAATTCGCCCGTGAAAAGGCACGACCCTGGCTGGCCGGGGCTGGATTCATCCTGTTGATCACTGCCATCGGTGTCAGCTTCACCATTGGATGGGTGTTAAACAACACCCGCACCAATGCCGATCTGCCGCTATTGTATGGGAATATCGCTCCCACCCTCGCCTGGATCGATCTCTTGTTATCCATCTTGATCACCTCGGCTGTGATCCTGATCGGGCAGGCGGTAGTCTCGTATGAGATTTTCACCGGCAAACCCCTCCCCCGTAAGGGATTTCGGCGCCAATGGGGCGGCGCCATAATCCTGGCTGTTTGCATAGCCACTACCTGCAGCCTGATCTATATCCTCCAATTACGTCAGATCTATTTACTGATCCTGACTGCTTTTCTTGCCGGCAGCTTCTTTGCCCTGTTTAGTTGGCGTGGTTCGGTGGAACGAGAGCAAACCATTCGTCAGCTTCGCCCCTTCCTATTCAGCCAGAACCTGACCGATATCATCCTGACAACTCAGGACCTGCCTTCCCTGTTGGAAGAATTACGCAAGCCATTTACCTCACTCATCCAGGAGGTATTGGGGGTGGATAAAGGATATCTCGAGATCACCGGTGGATTAGCCCATTATTACCCGTTAAAATTGTCATTCCCTGATCAAAATAGAGCAATTACATTCTCGTTACCATTAGATAATATTACTGGTTCCAATTTTCCAGCGCACCCGCTCGACCCGGATACTCAGGACGGATTTGCCTGGTCGATCCCATTGTGGAGTGAACGCGGACAAGATGGGATCTTCCTGTTGGGGAAGAAGCTGGACGATAGTTTCATCACCCAGGAAGAGATCGAGGTCGCTCGGGCAGCCGGTGAGCGGATGGTCGATGTCCTCATTTCAACCGAATTAGCCATTCAACTGGTGAATTTGCAGCGGGAAAAAATGGTAGATCAAGCGATCAGCGAACAGCGTCCGCGAAGATTTATTCACGATGAGATCCTTCCACGTTTGCATGCGGTCATGTTGGGCTTGTCTGCAAGCGATTCAGAGAAGGCTGGCGCGATCCAAGAATTGGGAACCATCCACAAAGACCTTGCCGGGCTGATCCGGGAAATGCCTGCCACTCCGCCTGGACGGATTGGGCAGGCAGGTTTCGTCACCGCCTTGCGAGAGTCGATCCTGCGTGAATTTGTCGATTCTTTCAATACGATCAATTGGGTTGTGGACACTCACTTCGAAGAACAAATGGGTGTGAAGAAAGAGACTTCCCGCGAGGTGTTATTCTACGCAGCACGGGAGATCATACGCAATGCAGCCAAATATGCCCACCCATCGGGTAATAAATTGATCAAGCCGACTTTGACCATAAGTTGTAAGTCCGATCCTACCCTGGAAGTGATTATTGAAGATGATGGACAGGGTATCCCGTCCGACCTTATTCGAAAAGATTCATCCAAAGGTCAAGGGTTATTCATCCATCATTTGATGTTGACCATCGCGGGTGGTAATTTAGTGATCGAATCGGAAAATGGAAAGTATTCCCGATTTCGTTTACGCATCTAACCGTCAGGAAGCCTGACCCGATATGTTCTCATCGAACCCGGCTGGCATGGATTTTTGGAATCCACGCGGTCGCTCGTGACGGATCTGGATCATCATGCCGAGGATCAATAATCCAAAGAAAATGACCTGGCTGGCGGGCGGTTTCAGCGGAATGGATTGGGATATCAATAGTGCGCCGACTGTGGAAGACAAGATCACCAGAGCCCAATCGAATAACGTCAGCATTAACCCCGCACCGATTGCCCCGGCAGCGATCAAAATAAGCCAATGTAATGTACCCACATTCAGGTTCATGATTTCCAGTAAGCCGTTTGCCAGGTACGCCCCCAGGATAAATCCCCCGATCCCGAAAGCAATATTCTTAAGCAATTTGACTATTATTACCAGAATGATGGCACAGATCGCGCCCATGATCCAGGTGTACCAAAAGGGTTGTTTTTCCAACAATGATTGTCCAGCAGATAATCCGCCAAGGAATCCAGCCGCCCCGATAAAGAACCAGAACAGCTTTCGGCCAAACAGGATCAATCCACCGCCAACAAGGATACGAATTAGTTCAAATTCCACAGATGCCTCAAAATAATAGGTTAACTATCCATACAGGATGCAACAGTTATGCCTTATCAGAAAGGTGGGGTTGATTTCCAAATTTCTGCCAGTGGATGCGCGATGGATCATACTGAGAACGGGATTCCTTTTCAACAGCCGGGTATCCCAGATAAATTAGATTCAGTGGAATGACGCTGTGGGGTAGTGTTAGTATTTTACTGACCGCATTCTTGAAAAGGAAAACCGGGTGGATGCCGATCCATACTGAAGCCAATCCCATTTCGGACGCCGCCAGTAATATGTTTTCGGTGGCTGCACTGCAATCCTGCACCCAGAATAAGCGGCGGGTAGGATTATGGGATAGCCCCAGGTTTCCACAGACAGCGATCACCGCTGGTACTTTGTATCCACTGTAGGGTGTGGCTTTTCGCAGGTCTGCCAATCTATCGGCGTCTGTGACCACTATGAATTCCCAGGGTTTGGTATTCATGGCAGATGGGGCAGCCATCCCAGCCTGAAGTAAAAGATCCAATTTTTCTGTTTCGACCGGTGTATCCAGGTATTTGCGAATGCTTCTTCTGCGAAATATAAAATTTAATCGTTGATCCATATCAATCGTCTCCATATCGTACGAACGACGAGTACCAAGAAACTGATATATGATTATAGCTAGAAACAGATACTGGAGGTTGGAATGATAGGTGCGATTGCCGGGGATATGATTGGTAGTGTCTATGAATTTCACCCGATAAAGCGCATGGATTTTCCATTATTCCAACCATTTTCCACTTTCACCGACGATACCGTCCTGTCCATCGCCTTAGCGGAAAGCATCCTCACGGGACAACCATACCTGGATGTCATGCTCAGGTATGTCGATCTGTACCCGGGCGCCGGATATGGCGGGCGATTCCAATCCTGGGTAGCCGGGGTAAACCATCAGCCTTACAACAGCTACGGGAATGGCGCAGCTATGCGAATAAGTCCGGTCGGATATGCCTATTCAACGCTCGAAGTGGTTTTAATCGAAGCGGAAAAAGCAACTGCGATTACCCACAGCCATCCGGAAGGTATCAAGGGTGCGCTGGCTACGGCAGCAGCGATCTTCCTGGCCCGGAAAGGGAACTCGAAGGAAGTCATAAAAACCTATATTCAGTCTGCCTTCCAGTATGATCTGGAACGCAAATTGGATGATATCCGCCCTGGCTACGGATTTGATGAAACCTGCCAGGGAACCGTCCCACAGGCGATCATTGCTTTCCTCGAATCAAACTCGTATGAGCAGGCGATCAGGTTGGCTGTATCCCTGGGTGGTGACGCAGATACACTAGCCTGTATCACGGGGGGGATTGCCCAGGCATTTTATGGCGGGGTTTCGTCGGAGATCGAAATGGAAGTGTATAGTCGATTAGATGAATATTTGAAAAAAGTGGTTCGAGAATTTACCGTCAAGTTCCCCCACTGACAGCGATCAACCAGCAGACAGTATTGTAAATTCCTGTACCGCAGCCAATGGATTCAGCATTGTTTTGCTGACGATTCCCAAGATTTCATCCGATAGATTCGACCAATCCTACCTGGAATAGGAGGTTTTCGTATTGATCGGTCATCAAATTGACCCATGAGCGATTGAATGTTGGGAGGATGAAACGTTTCTTTCTATCTTTACACTTGTATCTAATTGTTAAAGCTGGTTCAGGGAATGATTGCAGAGAAGTGATCAGATCTGGTGGATTGGATCACCGTTGGAGACCCCATCCGCCGATCCGAAAATCACGGTCACGATCCATCTCCCAGGGGTAGACAATATAGGCGTCAGTTGTAGCCGCAAAATAATCAGGTTGACCTGGTTTAAATAAATTCCGATAAGGATTGAAATGCAGTACACACGAGAATGGGGTCCCACCAGCCACAGCAACTCGGTTTTTTACCGCCGTACTGGTTCTTCCCGATCCCCAGACATCATCCACAATGAGAACTCGTTTTGATCTCAAGAGTTCATCGGCTGGAAATTGCATAAAATTAGGCCAGGACATCAGATTCTTAGCCTGCATTTCCATGGTTGCTGGAAAATCCACTGCTGCGGTCAATACCTGCGTGATCTGCAATGCTTCCGCGAGCATTCCACCGGGTACAATCCCCCCGCGAGTGATCATCAAGATCACCTGAAAATCACCTTCCAGTTGTGGCAATAAATGGTCGATCAGGGTTTCGACATCATCCCAGGAGAGCGCTTCCTTACGCATAAGACCTGCCTGATTTCGTCAAATGTACATGGTCATTATAGCAGATTCAATGGATCGACTTCGACCCGCCAGGGGACCAATTCCATGCGATGCTTTTGGAAAACAGGCAACATGTCGCCACCCCGGACGATGATCTGCCAGCGATAATGTCCGCGGATCTTTTCGTAGAAGCAGGGCGTTGGACCAATGATCTCAGTACGGGAGGACCCACTTTCTTTTAACCACCCCGTCAATTTAGAAGACAATTCAGCCGCCTTCTGGTGCGCTAGCTCTGAACTAAGTTCACGGATTTCAAATTTAACCAGCTGGGAATATGGTGGAAAACCCAGCTGCCGGCGGTGTTCCAGTTCGGTTTGATAAAACTGTTCGTAATTTTGGTTTTTTGCAGCCAGGATCACTGCATTATCGGGTTGATAGGTCTGAAGAATCACTTGTCCATTTTCAACACCTCGTCCCGCCCGCCCGGTTACTTGGGTTAATAATTGATAGGTCCGTTCTGCCGCCCGGTAGTCAGGCATATTCAGACCGATATCTGCGAGAACCAGCCCAACTAAAGTCACAGAAGGAAAGTCCAGTCCCTTGGCTATCATCTGCGTCCCAACCAAAATATCGTAATTATGGTTACGGAAATGCGTCAGGACAATCTCATCCAGATCCATCTCCGAACTGGAATCGCGATCCCACCGAAGGATACGCGCCTCAGGGAGTAATCGCGCGACTTCAGTTTCCACTGTCTCAGTTCCAACCCCCACCGGACGGAACACTGATGATCCGCATTTAGGGCAAGCCGGCAGTTTGGTGCGTTGATATCCACACGCATGGCATAAATAATGACTGTCATTTCCATGTGCAGTCAGAGGCATACTACAACGTGGGCAGAGGAGGACATACCCGCATTGCCGGCAGAAGATATGGGTTGCCGATCCGCGCCGGTTCAAATAGAGAATGCTTTGTTGTTCCTTCTTAAAGGTAGTTACCAATTCCTGCTGCAGCCGTCTACTGAAGATCGAACGATTCCTCTGTTGTAATTCCTGTTTCATGTCCACTACATGGATCACAGGCAAACGACCGGGATCGATATTCTGTACTCCGCCAGGCATTGTGGAAGTAACCCGATCGGGTAAGGACAGTACTTTCCAACCTTCTTTTCTTGCTTCAGCTACTTGCGCCACATTTGGAGTGGCTGTGCCAAGAATGCAAAGAGCGCCGACTAATTCAGCATATGCCCTGGCAGATTCAACTGCATTATAAAATGGAGCCACATCTGATTGTTGGTAGGAAGAATCGTGGCACTCATCAATGACAACCAAACCAATTTGTTCCAACGGCGAGAATAAGGCACTCCGCGGACCTACAATTATGGGCAGTTTGCCTGCCCGTGCCCGCCGCCAGGTATCATAGCGTTCACCATCAGTTAGCCGGCTATGCACCAAACCAACCTGACCCGGGAATCGATGCAGGATCCGTCCGATGGTTTGAGGGGTTAACGCTATTTCGGGAACCAGCCAGATCACTTTTTTCCCCATTTTAAGACAGGACTCTACGGCTCGTAGATAGAGTTCGGTCTTTCCTGATCCCGTTACACCAAATAAAAGCACTGGTTTGGTCGGTTGACCCTGTTTTACTTGATCCAATGAGGAAGAAATTTCGTTCCAGACTGTCGCTTGGGTTGGAGTTAAAACATGTTTTTCGAAGGTTTCCGGTTTGATTCGTTCTACCGGATCACGGATCATCTCCGATTCCCATAATCGGATGATCTCCGCTTCCGCCAGTGCCTCAAGGTCGGTTGGATTAAAGTCAACCGCCAGATTCGCCCTCAGCCACTGCAGATCGATCGGTTCGGGATTCTCAGCCAGGTAAGCCACGATAGCTTTTCTGGCTTCCATCCTCCGTTCACTCTTGCTGAACAGGGGTGGCTCGGTGAGATGGATCTCCTCTGTGGTTGTCGCCAGTTGAATCCGCCGGACCAATTTTGGGTGGAGGGAGGGTCGCGGCAACTGGGATTGGGCGGTCAGATAGCCCAGTTGTACCAGTCTTCGGGCGGACGGACGCCAGTCTATTCCAGGAAATGCAGCATCCAATTGTCGGGTTCGAATGCTTCCAGTTTTACAAACCTGAAAGATTATTCGGTTTTGGATCGGTCTCAGATCTTTGGGAATCTCTTTTGTGGTTAATGAAAATGTGATCTCAGCCTGTTTGCTTAACCCCGGCAAGAGCAGCAAATCTACACATTGGCTGATGGTATTAAGTGAATGTTCTTCCATCCAGAAAGCCAATTGGAGCTGACCACTCGTGATCACCGGTTCGGAAAATACCAGGTGATGGACCGGTCTGGTCTCAACCACACTCGGCGAATCGAGGCACTCTACTACAATGCCCTGCACCAACTGTGATCCAAACGGCACTTCCACCAGGCAGCCTGGTTGGATGCGGTATTCCAATTCATCCGGTACATGGTAATCAAATGTGCCTGAGACTTGTGGCACATTGACACTGACCCGAACAAATTTGTGGCAGGTGGTTGGCAACCGAATATCCAATGTCAAAGCTTCTTGTCCACACCGGTGATCATTACCTGGGTGATCCGCAATCGATCCATACTATGTACACTTAATCTCACACCGGATTCAGTGTCCTCGACGATATCCCCTATCCGTGGAATCCGTCCTAGCTTGCCGAGAATGAACCCGGCAACCGTGTCATAGTTCGGATCGTGAAGATGAATCCCCAAATGGTCATTCAGATCATTCATGAGCGTAAGACCGTCTACCAAAGTCTCTCCCGAAGATACACTTTGTATGGATGGCTGCGTCGATTCAAACGAATCACGATAATCACCCATGATCTCTTCGACCAGATCTTCCAGAGTTACAAGTCCAGCTGTCCCTCCGAATTCGTCAACCACAATAGCCAGGTGTTGACGTTTTGCCCTGAATTGATTCAACAGATCATTGACAGAGATCGTTTCAGGTACAAACAAGACTTCCCGCGCCAGGTCACCAGCGCAGACATTCATTCGATCCGGTTGTTGCAATACCTGGATCACGTCCCTGACATGCAAGACTCCCGTGATTTGGTCGATGCTCTCAGAAAATACCGGCAGTTTCGAAACATGGTGTTCTGAGAAAGTTTTGAGGATCTTTTCCAGGTCATCCGAAGATTCAAGCGCAATGATCTCTGTCCTTGGAATGCTTACCTGGCGGACGACCATCCCCCCAAAATCGATGACCGCAGAGAGCATGTCTCGTTCTTTCTCTTCGATTACGCCTTCCATCTCTGGTCCACTAATCATCACTTTCATCTCATCCAGCGACATACTTGATGGATGCGTATCATGAGCGTTAATGCCAAATAGCGTCAGGACAAACCGGGCAGAGCCTTCCAATAGGTTGATAAAATGCCTGAATACATAAATAAATCCCCGCATCCAGGGAGCGGATAATAAAGCAAATCGTTCCGGAGAGCGAAGGACCGCTACTTTTGGGACCAGTTCACCAAATACAACCTGCAAGCCGGTTGCGATGAGTAATCCAAGGAGAATGGGTAAAGCCTGCAAGATGTTTTCAAGATATGCGAAATTTGGAAGCAAATGAATGCGTTGAAATATCGGTGCGAATACTGCCGAAAACGTGTTTTCACTCAACGCTCCTACAACCAGATTGATCAGCGTAATTGCCACCTGGTTGGCTGCGATCAAACGATCCCGCGAAGATGGATCTTCAAGCCAGGTTCGCACGATCTGAAGCGCTTTGGAATCCTTCTCACCGATTGTCTCCAACCGGGAGCGGCGAGATGCTACAGCCGCATATTCCACGGCAACAAAGAACGCATTCATACCTATACAAATGAAAATGATGAGAAAGTTAACTACGATCATGAGTCCGCCAATATTGCCACAGCTCCGTAACCAACCACAGACGAGTAATCCCCGGTGATCGCACCAGAGGTTGATTGATTCAATAATACAGCATTATTCGCACCGAGCTGGCAACAACAATCGATGACCGCTGATACAGCACCGAGTCCGCAGGCAAATCCCCCATCGCGCAGTTCCAAATCATACATCTGATCCGGTGACAGGGCAGTGATCGCCTGTAACATATTATGATCCAATTGTTCAGCGATCCTTTGTGAATAAAAGTGGGATAGATCGGTGCTGGCGATCAAGATATAGCTCTTATCCCTCAAAATCTTCGATAAGGCGATCCCAAGAGATTTAATCTCCACTCGTGATTGGGATTTGACCATAATAGGCAGGAAACGATAGGCATGTGTGAATATCCGCTGGAGGAAGGGTAATTCGATCTCCAATGAATGCTCTGGGTCGAAAGAGACTGCCTTTAGGGAAGATATTCCTTGCTCTGAAAGATGTTGATTTATCTCAGCGATCAAATCTTTATCCACCGGAATCAAGCCAAGTGGGGTTGCATACGCATCATGGCTGGTCACCAAAAAGTTTTCGCGGTAAGGATGATGCATGGGTGAGACGACTACTACAATATCAGGTTTTTCATTCTTGATCGCAGCAAACCCATACCCAGCAACCGATCCGGAATATCGATGCCCGGCGTGAGGAACCACTATCGCATGGAGCTTGCCCTTAAGTTTCGGCAATTTCGCCCGATTGATGTAGCCATCCACATCGTGGGCTAATTCTACTGGATCACCAGAATACCATTGTCCGGCAATAGGAGAAGGTCTTACATCCATAATTCCACTTTCCAACCCATGGAACGTATGGGTTTTTCTATCTCTATTTTAACATTCTATCTGAATGAAAAGCAAAAGGAGGATCCGAATTCTAAACGGATCCTCCTGGATGATTATCTACCCGTTTAGTATAAGTAATCTTTTGGATTTACTTTACCGCCAGAATCGCTCATCATCTCAAAATGGAGATGTGATCCACTGGATCGTCCAGTGCTACCCATCAATGCGATCGTTTGTCCCTGGTTGATCCACTCACCACAACCAGCATATATTTCACTTAAGTGAGCATATAGGGATTGCCAGCCGTTACCATGATCGATCACGACCATGAAACCATACCCCCAATCATTCCACCCGGAATATACAACCACACCGTTGTCAGTGGCGTATATGGGATTGCCAGTTTCACCATTCAGGTCAATTCCAAAGTGATTTGTTTGTGGTGAATAATCAAAACCGGAGAGGGTATGATCAGCTGTAGGCCAGATAAAACCACCGGTTCCAATCGGACCATCTGTGACAGGTCCACAGGAACCAGCGCCCAGAACCTTTGCAACACTTGGATCGTCCCTCGTAATTCGCGGCGCGCTCCAATTGACAAATTCTCGGATCCCGCCAGGAACGATCAACCAGGTGTCGGGTTTGATATTGGGATGAGCAAAATCACCGATCTCTTCTGCTTTTAATTTGTTCGGTGGATAGTTAATGATGTCTTGCGGAGTAACTTTGTAATACTCCGATACACCATTCAAGCCCTCACCCGCGCTCCATTTATGGTATGTACCATCTACAGGTAAAATATTCAACACTTCACCCGGTTTTAGAAAACTGGGGTTATCCAGGAGTGTGAAATAGTTACCCCATAGCACCGTTTGTGGCTTTAAGCCAAATTTCTCAGCAATCCCAAAAATGGTATCCCCCTCTTCTACGGTGTATTTTTCAATTTCTTCCCGGGGGCGAGTCGGAATATTGGTGTGCAACAAGGCCAATCTCGGTATTCCATTTGCTATAGCCACTTCCTTAAAAGTGTCCAATCCCGGCGCGGGAACATTTAGGGTAACCGTAGGAGTGACTCCGGGTTGGAACCCAGCGGATACACCTCCGGTTCTTAGTTCGCGTCCCCCCAGGAAACCCTTCAAAGCCAGACCGACTGCCACCAGTAGGACCACTGTTACTATTCCGGCTACTATTCGGTATATCGGATTTCTGAACCCCAAAAGATCATCTATCGGTTTGACAGATGCTTGGGGATTCTCTTGTTTGATGATTTCAGGGGATGGATGATCCAGTTCTGGACCATCCTTCAGAGGATCGAATCCTCTGTTTTCTTTGTTTACTTGGGACATTCTTGCTCCGCGGGTGACTATAACACAGCCAAATGGAATGGTCAACCCTGATTTGGATAAATTGGACTGTGATTAGCCAATTCTAATATCCGCCAAATTTTACAACCCCATACCTTTTGGTAAAACTGAATAGCTGAAGAACCTGCTTCTGGTTTGATTCTACCGAACAACGTGTATAGTATCACCCGGTACAACTTCTCCAATAACCCAGACTGGTTGATGTATTTTCTCTGCTTCCGCAAGGAAATCTACCAGATGATCAGGTTTCACTCCGATTAGAAGCCCACCACTCGTCTGGGGATCAAACAAAAGCATTTGTTGATATTCTTCCAGGGCTGAGTCCATATCAACAAATTTCTCAAAGAAAAGGCGATTATCTGACGCTCCCCCGGGGAACACCCATTGCTTGCCATACTTATCTGCGGAAGAAACGAATGGGATTTCTGAAAAATTCAAACGCATCCCCACCTGCGAGGCAATCGCCATCTCGTGTGCATGCCCCACCAGGCTGAAGCCTGTCACATCGGTCATCCCACGCACATCAAATCTTTGAGCTACTAACGATGCATCCCGGTTCAGGCGCGTCATCCAGCCGACAATTTCGCGAACCTCATTTTCTGAAGCCAATTGACGCTTCAGTGCAGTTGCTGTAACCCCAAACCCCAATGGTTTGGTCAGGATCATCCGGTCTCCGGTCTGTAAACCACCTTTGGTAAGCACTTGCCGGGTAGGAACCATTCCAACCACAGCCAGACCAAATTTAGGTTCTTTGTCCTGGATGGTATGTCCGCCGGCAAGCACCGCCCCGGCTTCCTTTACTTTTTCTGCACCTCCCCGAATGATCTCCGAGGATAATTCAATAGGCAAGTCTGGTGGAAATGCCGCGATGCTCAATGCCAGGAATGGGGTGCCACCCATGGCATACACATCGGATAGGGCGTTCGTGGCTGCGATGGCGCCGAAATCATAGGCATCGTCTACCACCGGTGTAAAGAAATCGGTAGTCACCACCAACGACCTTTCGTCATCCAGTCTCCAAACGGCAGCATCATCCGGTGAATCCAAACCAACCAGGAGATCGGGATAATTCTCACCCCGGAAAATGTGATCGAGAGGGCGCAGAACCTGCGTCAGCGTATCCGCATTCAGTTTAGACGCTCAGCCAGCACAGCTGCTCAGGCTGGTAAGCCGGACCTGTTTGCCGTTTAGAGGTATCGGCATACTTTCTCCTATGGTGTTGTTCCGCCTGTGGTTGGAGCATTGACACCTGGAAGTGGTAATAGGAAGGGAGAATTACTGGGTACGAGCATCGTTTGGATGGTCGGTGCCAGCTTGGTAATGTATTGATATGTGAGAAGATCGGGATTGTTCTTTAATGACTCACTAACCAATCTCAATCCTTCCGCCTCCGCCTGAGCTTGAACAATTCTTGCTTGAGCGTCACCCTTGGCACGGATAACAGCCGCGTCCGCGGAACCCTGGGCGGTCTGACGAGCTTGTTCTGCTTCCTGACGTTTAGATTCTACTACGAGCTTTGCCTGCTGAGCCTGCTGTTCTGCGATCTGTTTCTGCTCGATGGATGCAGCATATTCCGGTGTGAAGGCGATATTCCGCAGAACGAAATCTATCAGTATCAATCCGTTCTCGCTTAATTTTGTTTCCAAACCCTCCCGGATCAAGTTAGTCATCTCGTTCCTTTTTGTGCTAACCGCCTCATCGACTCGATATTGAGAGACGGCATCTCGAATGATGCCACGTGCCTGGGCGCGGACCAGGTCATTGTCATATCTACGTTGCCATTGAATGTGAATTTGAACCACTTTCTCCGGGTCCACCTGGTAGATCACCGATGCATCCACATAGATCTCCTGGGAATCCAGGGTTCGAGCGGCAATCGAGTCGTCTCCCTGAGTCTGACCTTCAGAAGGTGCAATGGACATGGTGTAAGTTTGCTTGGAAATCGGATACCGGATCACATTTTCCGCAAACGGAATGATCCACCTTAATCCTGGCTCCAAGCCAACTTCGCGATATCCTTTCGGGGCAACCGCGGAAATAACCACTCCACGTTCATCTGGTTGGATGAAAACCAATCCTGCACTGATGCTGGTTAAGACGATGGCAACCGCAGCTATGAATCCAATGATCGATCCACTACGTTTAATAGGTTGGTTCCGGGATGCTCTGATCACTACAAATACGAAGAAAATAACCAGGGCGCCCCAGGCTAAAGAAGCAACACCTTGTAACAAACTGGCGATATTCATTCTTTCCTCCAATAGGGTTATGTAACATTAATTATTATACCGGAATGGAGTTGCGTAGATAGTGTGTTGTGGATGAGTTAATAAAGGATTAACACAATTTCCTTGTCAAACCTTCCTTCAGCCTCATTTCCATTGGGCAGGTATAATCAGCCAGGGAGCTACAGATGAATACTGAATTAATCGAAGATATTCGAGATTATTACCAGATCGGAACCAACATATTTACTGCAGGACAGCCCACAGCGGAGCAGATTCCGTTGCTATCAAAAGCTGGCATCGAAGTGGTGATCAATCTGGCAACCGAGAAATCACCGGACGCTATTCCGAATGAACGGGATCTGGTCATGGAAGCAGGGATGGCTTATGTTCTGATCCCGGTCGAATGGGAAAAACCGGAAATTGCTGATTTTGTCAAATTTATGGCCATGTTTTCCAGATATGACTATCATGCAATCTTCGTTCATTGCGCCAGAAATATGCGTGTCTCAGTATTTATTTATCTCTACCGGATTCTAGTCAATCACGAGAAACCCGAAATTTGTCAGGAAGATCTGTTGGCGATCTGGAAACCAAACAATATATGGCAAGACTTTATAGACAAAGTATTGATCGAAGTAAAAGCGCCGCCTTCAACAAAAGATTGGGATATTGATTGGTCTGGCTATACAGCCTTCAATCCAATGGATTAACCATTCATGGTCAGGCACTTACCTTGGATCGATAATTGACTATTTTCACTCATGCTGAAATACTTCTAACAAAACCCAATCCCCTTTATCCAATTTCTGTGTGCCAATAGGAAGTACCATTTTTCTCAATCCTTGTTTGAATTAGTTTCTGATAGGCAATAACCTTCCCTGATTGTCTACCTGTCTTTATAATTGCATTCGTAAGAATTAAAGGTTGACCTACAGTTTCCGCTTATCTACAAGGATGTACTTTTGATGGAGGTAGAATGAAGCCCGAGTTATTCTATGCGAAGGTACTGGCGATATCCAACCAGCCGGCAGAGCGACGGGTTAAGGGTATGAATCATTTGCACGTCGAGTGCATGGATCAGTACCTGCAGGCAGTCCGGTCCATCGATGACGAAAAAGCCATGTTGGTAACCGAAGATGGACGCACCCTCGCTCAAATTGTCGCCCATATAGCCGAATGGGAACGATATACTGCACTCGCACTGGGGGAAATCATCGCCGGAGTTAAAGAACCTCAAATCATGCGAATGAAAGGTTTCGTTGAAACAGACGGACAGATCCTTTCATTTAAAAATGTGAACGATTTTAATGCTTATCAAGCCAAAAAATATGAATCGGTTCCCTGGAAAATAATCCAATCGTTAGCCATCCGTATGGCTGTTGCGTTGCAGGGAACGTTTTCGCAACCTGCCATTCTTCCATATGAGTTATTGGAACAGACAGCCCCATACCGTTACCGTCTCGCCGGTGGTTCTCTGATCTCATTGCCAGTAGCCTGGTATCTATGGATCGTTACCCTGGAGCATGAAGTTGTAGAGCATACGGTGGAGCTTCATTCATAGCTGAATCGATCAGTGGAATTTTGAGATTCAAAGGTTTATGCTTACATAATAACCAACTTAGCCATGTTGGAATAGCCTTAAAATAAACCTGAGATATAATGAATCAAATTGATGGGACGATTGTTATCAGGAGGACATGCATGAAAGTCTACATCTCATATTCAAAAGCTCAATTTGTGATTCACACCAACGCCAACTGTCCCGACATAAAGCAGGAAGCCAAAGAAAATGAGCGGATCGTCATATTAACCAATGATAATATTATTGATGTCTTGCAACTGTTTATCAAACAAAACTGGAAATTTTCCAACGCGAAATTCAAAGACGATCTCTGGTTGGATGTCAACTTGAAGGATCAAAAGTTAGAAGAAAGTTTTGTGTTTGTACTGAGGGCAATCATGTCTTCTTACTACAAACCATTTATCCAATCACAGGTGATCTACCACTGCTAGTTATTTCTCCAGTTGAAAGTAATCTTCATCCAGCGCCCGCAAGAATTCGGCTGTAATCTGAGGGTCAAAATGCTTACCAGCCTGGTCTTCGATATAAGATCGAGCCTGGTACCTGGACCATGCTACACGATATGGTCTTGGAGAGGTAAGCGAATCCCAGACATCGATTAAGGCGAACATTCTTGCTGAAAATGGGATGGCATCACCGCATAAATTTCCCGGATATCCAGTACCGTCCCATTTCTCATGATGGTTGAGTGGAATATCCAGAGTACGCCGCAAATAACCAATTGGCTTGATCAAGATGCCTGCATATTCACAATGCTTTTTCATCTCCACCCATTCCATATCCGTTAATGGTCCTGGTTTTAAAATAATGGATTCTGGCACACCCAGTTTTCCAATATCGTGCAATAAAGCCCCGCGTCGTAAATGTTCCAATTCGGCAGAACGCACTCCCAGCCTGACAGCCATTTGAGTGGTCATATTTGCCACGTTGATCGAGTGACCTGCCGATTCCTTATCTCTCATATCCAAAGCATGAACCCAACCTTCCAGGGTGGAATCATAAGCCAGCAATAACTCATCATTGGTGCGCTGCAGAGTAGTAAATAATTCTGCGTTATCCACAGCAATCGCCGTCTGACTGGCAAGCATGGATAAATAATCCATCCACTCATGGTCTGCTTCCACAGGTTTTCTAGAGAATACCTCCAGGACTGCTTTCACTACTCCCTTTGAGATCAATGGAACCCAAAATGCGGAGACAAATCCTTCCTTCATCATCTCTGAGTTAAAATTAGCGGGATTTTCGAAATCCTTTTGGTCGTTTGTGAAGACAATTCTGCGTTCCCTGATAGCCTTACCGACAAAGCCATCTCCCAAACTCATATGGAAGAATTTTGTAGGATCGTGATGAAATCCTCTCCCAATTACCAGTTTCATCGTCTGTGTAAGGTGATTGATCAACAATACGCTAGATGCAGAAACATTCAATTGCGATACTACATGCTCGAGGACTATATTCAATGTCAAGTTCAAATCCAAAGATGCAGTGATGGCGTTATCGATAGTCAGCATTGCCGAAAGCCGTTCCATCTGACGCAAATTGTATTGTTCCGCTTCCTTCCGTTCTGTGATGTCACGAGTGATACTCTCAACCGCAGTCAACTGGTTATCATCCGTAAGGACGGGTACATTCCGTTGTTCCATCCAGATAAAGTGCCCATCTATATGTCGGAGGCGAAAGATGGATGGTTGGGTTGACGTGATGTTCCCTTCAAAGTAGCGGGTTATCATATCCCGCTCAGAAGGGTGTGTAATTTCAAGATAAAATTGGGGGTTTTGGTAAAACACATCCGCTTCATACCCCAGGATAGTCTTCACTGCCGGGCTAATATAGTCAAAATGGGGGGTAGGATGGAATGCGACCCGCATTATGACATCTTGTGCGTTCTCTGCTAACCGACGGAATCTCTCTTCACTATCCTGAAGTGCTAGTTGCTCTTTTTGAAGTTTATTCCGATTGTACGCATTTTCTATTACAGAAGGGAGGTGAAAAAGGTAATCGCTGCTTTTAACAACATAGTCAGAAGCGCCTAATTTCACCGCTTGAACCGCAACTTCTTCATCGCCATGTCCAGTCACAAGGATGATTGGTAAACCGAGACGATATGGCATCAATTCTTTCATCACTTCCAGGGCATTCAGTCCCTGAAGCTGATGATCCAGAAGAAGGACATCATATTTCTCCCGGTTGTAAGGGTCAATCAATAGTTGGATTGCTTCTTGCGAATAATTAAACACATCCAGGTGAATATGTGGCGCGTATCTGGCAAGATGCCTCTGTGTGAGATCTATATCTGCCGGATTATGCTCGACATATAAAACTTTGATGATATTTGATTTTCGGGCGGTCTCTGCCCGAAAACGGTTGTAGGCATTATCAAGAACTGTAGGGAGTCTTTTGAGATAGCCTGGAGTTTTCGCAATGTAGTCATCTACGCCTGCTTTGAGAGCGGCGACAGCAGTTTCTTCATCTCCATGACCTGTAATTAATACAACTGCAAATGGATAATCATTCTCCCTGATCCAGTCAAGGAAATTAAGTCCATCCCCATCTGGAAGATGCATATCTGATAAAACCAGATCCAATTTGTGGTTGTTATCATCTTTGATTACCTTTTTTGCATCTTGTATCGTATTGACAGTATGTAAATGGATATCTGGTGAAGATTTCCCCAATTCTTTTCGGGTGAGTTCAATATCCGCTTTATTATCTTCGACATATAAGATATTCATCAGTCTCATCCAATTTGAATGTTGAGTGTACACCAGTAATTGTTGATTTGCGCTGTAACTTCCATAAATCGATTGAAATCTACTGGTTTAATAATATAGGAATTCGCTCCCAATTCATAGGCATGTGTTATATCACCATTGTCCGAGGATGATGTCAGGATGATTATTGGGATTTTTCGATAAGATTGGTGGAGCTTTAGCGTTTTTAATACTTCAAGACCATCTACTTTGGGGAGCTTCAGGTCAAGGAGGATCATCAATGGAATTATTTCTCCCCTATCCCAGTTTTGAATGAATCCCAAAGCTAATTCGCCATCACGGGCAATCTGAATTTGATATGGAATCTTAAGCCTGGCAAATGCTCGAAGGGTAAGATCTAAATCCATAGGATTATCTTCAATCAGTAAAATTGGACGATATGTGGTCGACATCTACCCTTCTTTCGGAAATTCCAGGAAAAACGTTGAACCTACTCCAGCCTCGCTGGTAGCCCAGGCTTTTCCACCAATTCGTTGCATTGCTTTCTTAACCAACGCCAAACCGATGCCCGTCCCGGGATATTCGTCAGCCAGGTGGAGGCGTTGGAATATGTCGAATATGCGATCACTATATTTCATATCAAATCCAATTCCGTTGTCAGAAACAGAGATAGTGTATGTCTCGGGACTAGAGATTAAAGTAAATTTGATCTGTGGTTTGTCTGTCATACGTGTGAATTTAATGGCATTATCTAACAAATTTCGTAATGCTTGATCGATTGCGCGCTGATCTGCCTGAATGAGAATAGATGGAATCTCGTTATTTATCTGAAGTGATCGAACATCGATGTCCGCTTGTCTTTCTTTGATAAGGTGATCCACCATAAATTTAATATCCAATTTGTCACTGGTGAGTGCCCTGCGTTCCAACCGTGAGTAAGACAGCAAGTCTTCAATAAGTTGGTTCATTTGGTTGGTTGCACTTCGGATAGTTTGCAGGAAGGAGATCGCCTCATCATCCAATTGGTCTGCATGATCTTCGATCAATAATCGACTATAACCTTCGATTCCACGGAGTGGTGCTTTAAGATCATGAGAGACTGAGTACGTAAATGTCTCCAATTCTTTATTTTTTGTTTCCAAATCTGCAGTTCGATCTGCCACTCTATGCTCGAGCTCCTGGTTTGAAGTACGGATCTCATCCAATAATCTGTGTTTATACATCCCGAGTGCAACCTGTCCTGCAACTTGCTCCGCCTTGAAGACTTCTTCATCTTCAAAAGTATGGTCTTCATTAAATCCAATCAGTACCGCCCCTAATTTTCTTCCGGCTCCCAATAACGGAAGGGATAATACACTTTTTGTTGGAAAAATAGTTGCAAGCGATGGATGAATGAATTCCGAATTTTGCATGTCAGGAACGAAAAATGGCGCAGACCGATCCAGGACTTCTTCTGTAAGAGTTCGTTGTTCCCGGGGTGGAAGCATCGTTGGATAGGCTTCGCGTAATGGTCCGGAAGCAGCCATTGGAATTGTAATTCGGTCTGCTTCATCCCACGATGTTACTGCACAGGTATCCGCATGGAACATGGATGCCATTAATTCCACTACTTGCTGTACAAAAGGCTTAAGCTCTGTGGTTTCCAAAGCAGAACGGGTGATTTCATTGAGAGATCCGAGATATTGAGCACGGTCACTTAATGCTTGAATCGCTTTTTTTCTCTCGGTCACATCCTGAGTCATCACCAATCCGGAGGTGATCAAACCTTCATCGTCATTTATTGGAACCGCGTAAAATTGAACGACCATATCCCCAATCGGAACTTCAAATACCTCTGTCTTACCCGATAAAACTGACCGATAATGTGGCTCCAGGATAGCTGCTATATCAGGTTGGAAAATTTCGAAAATTGTCTGTCCTTCGATCTTCTCACGTTCAAGACCAAATTCTTCCAATCCGGCTCCATCAGCAACAGAATTTCGCAAATTAGAATCGAATAACATTACCGCGCCATTCGGGAAATTCCGTACTAAGGTCCTATATCTGGATTCACTCTCACGGAGTGCATCGTTGGAAAATTTTCGATCACTTATATCCCGGGTCCCAAATATGGCACCTCTAAAAACGCCTGATTGATCGTACATCAGGTTGACCAGCGATTCCATCCAAAGATATACACCGAAAGAGTTTTGATACCGGTATTCCACCTGAACCCGAGATTCAGATTGATGCACACTTTGAAATATCCGATCAATGACCAGTTGGCGATCCAATGTATGAATATTAGAGAATATCGGAGTGCCAACAACCTGATCAGGATCGTAGCTCAATGTATTTTTAACAGAAGGGCTCGCGTAAGTGATCACCCAGTTTTGATCGACCAGTGTTACCATATCGAGCATATTATCAGTGATATAGCGAAGCTTTTCTTCGCTATCTTTCAGGGCTTTTTCCACCCCTTTTATGGCAGTAACATCGCGAGTAATAGCTCCTGTCATGAACCCGGAAGGTGTTTGGATGGGGAAATACGTGGTCTGGATAAACAAACGCCTGCCTTCTTCTAATTCGATCTGTCTTTCAAGAAAATCAGAACGATTGGCGCTTGTCCCTCGCGAGAGAAGATCGATAGTCCTACTTTTTATTTGAAGGAATTCCTCTTCATTCCTCTCCTCCGTTGGAAGAATTTGATATTCTATATCCCAAATATTCTTACCAAGGACATCGGATGAATATAACCCGGTGATCTGTTCTTGACCTCTACTCCATTCGATCACACGTCCTTCTTCGTCTGTCAGCACGATCCCATCCGAAGATTGGGTAATCAAAGAACGTAATTTCTCTTCGCTTTGCCGTAATGCTGATTCTGCTGCAATTCGTTCAGTAATATCACGTATAGTAATCTGAAGCTCTATTACGGTTCCACTCGCCGAATCCCGGACGATCGCTGCAGTGGATTCCACCCAGACATAAGAACCATCTTTTCGCTGCAATCTGTACTGCAACGGATATAATTCTTCGCTCGATTGCGCTTGTTCAAGCACAAATGCAAAAATTGACTTGTCTTCAGGGTGTATCATATCAATCAATTGATGCTCGATGATCTCGTCTTGTGTATAACCAACTATTCTTTCACTGGCAGGTGATACATACACAATAGTTCCATCAGAACGAATCCGCGAGATCATATCATTCGAACGTTCCGCTAATAATCGGAACGATTTTTCTGATCCCTCAAGAGCGGATTGCATCATCTTATTGTTGGTCATGTCTGTGTGGGTTCCAACAAATCGAAGAGCTCTACCGTCAGGCGCCGAAGCGATCACTTTTCCTCGACCTGATATCCATTTAAATGACCCATCCTTGCACCGCATTCTGAATTCAATGCTGTAGTCCGGCGATCTCCCCTGAATATGATCCTGGATTGCCTGGATTGTTTTTTCCCTGTCCTCAAAATGGACCCGCTCTATCCATTCATTATATGAATTCTCGAACTCATCTTCTGAAAATCCAATCATCTCTTTCCATCGGCGCGAGAAGAACACCTGGTTGGTTTCCAAGTCCCAATCCCATACACCTTCACCGCTTCCCTCCAACGCAAATTGCCAGCGTTGCTCGCTGAGGCGGAGAGCTTCCTCCATACTTTTACGGTCGGTTATATTCCGACCGACGCATAAGATTCCCTGTGGATCTCCGTTTGCATTCCGTACAAGAGTGGCAACAACTTCACTCCATTCAACAGATCCATCCTTTTTATTAAATTGAACTTCCATCACAGCAGATATTTTCAGATCTTTTTGTGTCAAACGAGATGGAGAAAGTTCATCACCAATAATTTTCATCACCAGTTGATATGATTCTGGTGTCAGCTGCTTGTCAATCGGCATCGCATTAATTTCTTCGAAAGTGAATCCTCGGTCCTTTTCGACTGATGGACTGATAAAAGTGGTTTGTAGATTCATATCCATCAACCACACTGTCTCTGCCATGTTATCCGTGATGATCCGATAACGCTCTTCTGATTCTTTCAATGCCCGGTTTGCCTGGATCCGTTCAGAAATGTCTCTTGCGATACTTAGGAAATATTGCTCGCCATCAATTTCGATCAGACGGGCTGAGAAAAGACCAGTTCCAATTCGGTCGCCTTTTCCTTTGAACTGCGCTTCGAAGTTAATCACTTCCCCTTTTTGTTGAAGTTCATTCACAACCGAATCTCGATCGGATTGATCCACCCAGACACTTACCTCGGCTATTTTTCTACCGATAATTTCGTCCCGGGTATATCCGGTGAGGGTACAGAATCCTTCATTAACATCGATGTATTCGCCATCACTCAACCGTGTAATCGTGATTGCATCCGGACTGGTATGAAAAGCCTTTGCAAATTTACTCTCTGAGACCTGTAAGGCTTCCAGAGTTTTTGTATACGCTTCTTTTCTACGGATCGATTGAATACCAAAAGAAAGATCGTCTGCAAGTTGACTTAAATGTAGTATTTCACCTTCTCCAAATAAAGGTGGTCTATCATCATATATCGCCAGGATACCGTACGCTGATTCTGATAATTGGATCGGAAAAGCCGACAGGTATTGATATGCAGATTTTTTTAGACGGACTTTTCGCCCAGTTCTTTCTTCTTCCGCTTCTCTTGACCAGACTAAAGGCTTTTGTTCTGTAATCGCATGTAGCAAAATAGGCTTGGTGTATTTGTTTATCGCCTGATTTGGGTCAACCAGGAGATCCGGTTGGATGGTGTAGGAACTTAATAATTGGAATCCGGTCTGAGAAGCTGGATCCGACTTACCCACCCAAACATATTGATAATCGCCAAGTTCTACAATTTTTCGGCAAATTGTCTTGAGAAGTTCCTGTTCACCTGCTGCACGGACCAGGACCTGATCGCACTCCGTTATCATCTGAAGGATTCTGTTGGAGTCTTTGAGCTGCCGTTCGTTGCTCCTGATCACAGAAATATCTTGAACGATTCCCCACAATGATTCTACATTTCCATTCGCAGATAGTTTTGGATTGATCGTGATCCAGATATCGGAAATAGATCTATTGGGCTTAATTATTCGCAATTCAAAATCGCTGGACTTGTGATCATGTAGTGCAGCCTGACGACCTTCCAGATAAATGGGAAGGTCTTCCGGGTGGATGAGTTTGGTGAAGGATTCAATTGTCGGCTCAAAACTAACCGGGGTCTCTTCGATGATCCGGTAAAGCTCATCAGACCAGTGGAATTCATCCGTTAATACATCACATTCCCAAAGACCAATATGGGCTCGTCTTGTAGCATCGACCAGGGCTGCTTTGCTTTTATCGAGGTCGTCTTCTACAAGTAAGCGCTGGTTAAATTCCAGCTCCAATGCCTGAGCCTTCTTTTTTATACCCAGATTTTAATTTTTCCTGTCTCTTCAAAACTAAAAATACCAGGGCAGCCATACCAAAAATAATGAACAAACCTACCCATCGAAAACCCAGACTTGTCCCCTTACTGAGCTGAGCCCACCCATTTTCCGGGTAAGCCATAAAATTGAGCGTGAGTCCGTCCAAATATATTGGAATTAGAATGGGATCAGCGGTTGCTGTAAAATCTTTGCCGTAGACAATAGTACCGTCCTCGCTGGATAAAGCCAGATTAAAGAATTTCGGAGATTCACCGACAGTCGCAGCCTTCATTACGTCTTCTACCGGTATTGCCATTACCAATCTGGAAGGAGAACTCGTATCAGATACATATTTTTGTTTAACCAGCCACCAGCGATTCGATGTATCCTTGAGCAACTGGCTGTCTGTTCCTGCCTGGATCGAGTGAATGGATGCATTCAAATTGCCTTTATCCGGGTAATTGATCGTCCTGCTATCAGGATCGAACCAGCTCATTTCGAGCACGATTGACTTTGTGGCTGTTAGGGTTTTTAGGTCTTCAATAAATGCATTACTTCTGTTAGCAGGATCATCATATGTACCGCTGACGATATTTCCATACACTTCATCGAGAAGTTTGAATCGGGTTCCGGCTTCCTTTTCAATCGCTATGGCTATTTCTGCCACTGGTTGAGTATAAGAGTTCTTCACTCCAGCCTGGGCATACCGGTCTAGATAGGAATTTATCCAAAACCATGGGATCAAGCCAACTAAGACCAGAATGCCAGTCAAAATCACTGTCCCGTAGATAGGGCGTGAAATTATTTTTATCATCCATTTCCTGAGGTCTGGAACCTTATAGCTCATACAAACACCCTGTCTCCAATGAATCCATCATGGCAAAGCGCTGACCTTAATCTTATTCTCTTCTGCATGCATAACCAATAAAAATGCGGTAAATAAATCCTGCGCTCCTTACTTCGTTCCGGCAATGTGACAGTGGCTTTCGTAGACCTATTCATCCTATTCACGCCAGAAAAATGGCTTATGCGATTGAGATTGACGAACACAATTTGGAAGAATGGTAATTGGACACCTTTAATTGAATCTCACAATAATCCATGATCAACCATTTGTTTGAATAAAGGTCTATTGGATTACTTTCTACTGGCAAAAAACAAAAGATGGCAGCAATTCAGCCTGCCATCCTTTGAGCAATTTTATTCCTACGAGGTAGCCTTACCCTTTGAAAACACTTTTAAGTAAAAAGGATAGCCCGAGAGCAATCAAGATGATTGGTCCGATGACCGACCAGGAGAAATATTGTCCCATTCCGATACCAATGAAAACCACAGCCAGTATCAGAGAGCCGAGAAAGTTTTTCCTCGTTGCCGGGAAAATGATCCGCGCCACGACTTCCAGTAACAGAATAAACCCCGCACCTAAGAAGATAATCGACCAGGTGGAGAGACCGCGTAATCCATCAGGCAAACCTGGTAAAGCAAAACTGAACCGCTCGACATATCCTGTATTTGTAGCTAGAAAAACCAGTCCCGCCCAAATAAGGATAAACGCCCAAGTGATGGCTGAAATCCGGTCCCGTTCATAGCGTTGTCCGCCGATAAATAAATCACTTCGAGATTTTTTTGGCACTGGTTGATCGTCCATTTTTCTCTCCTGAGCCTTTCCTTTAATGGCTCTGTATGTTATTTGAATGTCCGTATCCCAGGTATTGAGATACGGAATTACCCTATGCCAGTTAATCTAGGTTGTAACCGAACTACCGCTTCCTGGGCAAAAGCCTGCACTTCTTCCGAAGAATCTGTGGAACCCAGGGTCATTAATTGATCGACCGCGCGATACCAAAACTGGTTCGTACCAACACCCTTCTGACCAAGATCAGCCAGCGCCCGCGCTGTATTCAATCTAACAGAAGCATTGGTGTCGTGCAGCATTTCCAACAACGGGTCCAATGCCTGCGCATCACCCAACCGGCCAAGAGAACGGGCAGCGCATAAGCGGGTGAAAAAATCATCATCGCGTAATAGTCGAATCAACGCCGGTATTACTTCCATATACGGACATCCACCCAATCCGGTTGCGGCTGCAGCTCGGATCGTCGAACTTGAATCAGTCAACATACCCATCAGCGTCTTCATGACCTCGGGTTTACCGTAATTGGACAGAGCAGCGGCAGCCGACGCTTTTACACCGACCTCTTTATCCTTAAGCACTTTTAATAACGCATCTGCCGCTCGTCGGTCTTCTGTCATATCTTCAAATCGACCGATAGGTTTTTTGGTATCGTTTGGATATTTAATAATACCCAACGCGCGGGCAGCCGATTCGCGAACTATCGGTTCAGGATCATGCAACGCCTGGACCAGGATGATCACACCACGTGGGTCACCCATCATCCCCAATGCCCAGACCGCAGCCTCACGAACCGCGGTTTCATTATGCCTGGATGCCAGATCTAGTTTTTCGAAGTCATAATCTGCATCCAATACGATCTGCGGAATTTGTTTATTCCGTTTTAGAGGTGGATAATTTGGTTTTTGACCAAATCCAGCCTGGGTTAACATGCTGATATCGTACACGGTCGCCGGGGGTGCAATCTGTTGGGCATTCACCTTTTTAGGAACCGAAACAAGCTCAGGGGCAGATACATCAACCTGCTTCCCATATGTTTTTAAGGCTTCGGCTGCGGCAACTCGGACACGAAATTCCCTGTCTTTGATCAGTTTCTGAAGTTCGCTGATCGCCCAGACATCATCAGGAGTGTCCTCGAATATGCTTATTTTTCGGTTAATGTTAGGAAGGGTTTTTATTTTTCCGAGTGCATAAGCTGCCGATTCACGAACAACCGCATCCGGATCTTTAAGGGCATTGACCAATGGGGCAATACAATCGAAAGTACCAATTTCACCCAGTTTCCAGGCGGCTGCTTCTCGAACATCATAATCCGGGTAGCGAATCGCGGAGCTCAACTTATCTACATCTTCCCCGGCATCAAGGACGATGGGGGGTAATGGTTTTTCTCGAGAATTCTGGCTCACGACAACCTCCTGGTTAGTTTACCTAACCACCATTATAGAACAAGATAAACAAGTGCAACTACTTATGACAAATACTTTCAGATATCAGTTGTTGCGAATGAACATGATACCAGTAAAGATAGTTGCAATCCATATACCAGGAATGGTTGATTACCTGCTTTTGGAATCCGATTTCCAGATATTCCCAGTTATGACTCGAAATATCGTATATGGCAACACGGAGCATCTAATCACACCACCCTTTCAATCTTCCGAATATGATTCGTGGGATACAAAATCCTACACGAGCATAACTCTTGCGCTATTACTGTGTTTTATATGATTAATTAATGATCACCAATCATGGGCATAATCACAATCCGGTGTTTATATGACAGATGCTGAAATTTTTTATAAGAATCTATTGGATAATCTGTACGACGGCGTTTACTTCGTAGACAATGACCGGCGCATACTCTATTGGAACAAGGGAGCCGAACGAATAACTGGCTATGGATCCAGCGATGTCGTAGGAAGATATTGCCATGAAAATATTCTAAATCATGTTAGCTATACCGGAGTCTGCCTATGCACCGGAGATTGTCCGTTAAGACTGACAATTCTTGATGGGCAATACAGGGAGACAGAAGCATTTCTCCACCATAAAAATGGCCACAGAATTCCGGTCTTAATTCGGACCTCTCCGATCTATGATGAATTGGGGATTGTTAAAGGTGCGGTGGAGATCTTCAGCGATAATTCTGCTCATGTTCAAACGAGAAATGAAAAGACGGTTTTGGAGGAAGTTGCGTTTAAGGATTCGCTTACTGGTATATATAATCGGTCATTCATGGAAATAAAAGCCAGATCAGCTTTGATGGAGTACCAGGTTAATGAGATCCCCTTCGGTCTACTCTTCATAGACCTGGATAATTTCAAAGTCGTGAATGATACCTACGGTCACTCTGTTGGTGATATGGTACTAAAGATGGTGTCAAAAACCCTGACGCATAATCTTCGATCCATCGATCTGGTAGGCAGATGGGGCGGTGAAGAATTCCTCGTCGTTGCGCAGAATATCGATCAAGAAAATTTGGTCAACCTGGCGGATAAACTCCGAGCGCTGGTTGGAAGTTCAATCCTTGAAATAAATGGTTCCAAGATTCGGATCACCATATCCATCGGTGCCACCATGGCATCAAAGAATGATACCCTGGATAAGATTATTGACAGGGCGGACCTCGGTCAATATTTGAGTAAATCGAATGGAAAAAATCAGGTTACTCTTCGGTAACCTGATTTTTATATCTCACTTTTATTTGGAATATGTACCCATAAGTTCAGCCATACCAATCAAATGGCCTTGAAGAGCTTTCAAGACCTCAGGCTTGGTTGCGCCCGCTGGTAGATCGAGCATCGTATCCAGGGCATACAGTTTGAAAAAATAACGGTGTGTTCCTGATGGTGGGCAGGGACCATTGTAATATGCCCTCCCGGCGCTGTTCTTTCCATGCAAGATGCCATCCACCAGTTCCCGGTTTTTTCCAAACCCTTCCGGTAACCCAGAATAGTCAGAGGGAATATTGTACATCACCCAATGGACCCAAGTTCCGATTGGCGCATCAGGATCATCCATGATGAGGGCGAAACTGACTACCCCATCCGGGACATCCCGCCACTCCAATTCAGGGGAAATATCCTCACCAGAACAGGTATATCTGGCGGGGATTTTTGTTTTATGCTCAAACGCGGGACTGAACATTTGGAAAGATACCACCGCGCCCTCCTCTGATTCAATCGTCTGAACTAGTGTTTCCGACGCGCCTGAGCTTCCAGGCACACAGCCTGTTAACCAGAAGGCAATACATAATATAATGATTATTGGATAGAAATTAGATTTCACTGCGATCCTCTTTCATCATAATCAACAAAGACAAAAATTCAACACCAGAAATTGAAAGAAAACGTTAATTTATTCTTCGGATTTGATATAAGGAACCATCTTCAAATCCACGTGATCGGTAATACTCCCTGGTTCCGACTGCAGAGATTACTGCCAATTTGTCGAATCCGGCGAGCAGACTAATTCTTACCGCTTCATCAATCAAGCGAGTCCCCAAACCGATATGCTGTGCAGCGCCTGGCTGACCGCTTCCTACTTTCAACGCCTGTCCATAGACATGCACTTCCCGGATAATGGCTGTTCCTGTTAGATCGGATAAATGTGAGGCAAGCTCCGGATCTTTGCTCAGCGGAATGGAAAGACGTAAATACCCGACGATCCTATCCTCCGGGGTAACAAACGAAAGGAAATGCTCCTTGGAAGAAGCTTCACCTGGCAGTGAGGCTGGAAAATATTCCAGATCTACTAGGGAAAGCTGATCTACTTCAATTTTCTCACCCCGCACTTCACGACACCGAATGCACTGGCAGTTTACTCCGCGGCGAGACATTTCCAACAGGGCATCCTGACGCAGGCTTGTCCGACGGTTCCCTTCGACTACATGGGTACTGGGAATATCCCGGATTACTCTGTTGACCCGGCAATATCGGGGAACCATCGCTTTCACGTCCGCGAGGAGGTGAATAAGTTGATCCTCCGTATAGGGGTGGTATTCACCCCGCTTCCAGTATTGGTAGAGTTCCGCGCTTTCCAATAGTTGTGTCGGGTATATTTTGATCTCATCCGGACATAACCCGCCTTTTCCTTCCAGGTTACCCCACATCTTATGAAAATCCTGAACATCTCCTTCCGGAGTTGCTCCCAGGAGATTAGGCATCCAATGCAATACGATCTTATACCCCGAAGCCCTGGCGCGGTTGACAGCCTGGAGGGTGTCGCGATTGGTATGACCCCTTTGATTAAGTTTTAAAATATCATCATTGAGTGATTGAGCACCCATTTGCAGTTTGGTCGCTCCCAAAGAACGCATCCAGGCTAATTCAGCATAAGTAATTTCGTCCGGTCGGGTTTCCAATACCAGACCAACGTTTCGATGCAAAGCCATTTCATTCTGCTTTAATAGCCTCTTTAATACAGGCTGCGATGGTGTGTACTCTCCGGCAGGATTTGCCGGCTGAAGGGAAGAGTCAAATTGGATATCCCGATCTACGCCAGACGACCGGGGGATTTCGCCTTGATTCATGGCTCGGAAGCATTCCTCGACAAACCATTGCTGGTAACGTTTTGGGTAGGCATTGAACGTCCCCCCCAGTATTAATAGCTCGATCTTATCCACAGGATGCCCAACAGAGTGAAGAGCCTGCAACCTGGTCGTCACCTGCAGGAAGGGGTCAAAGTGGTTCTGTAACGCCCTTCTCGCACCGGGTTCATCGGAGAGATAGCTTTTCGGTTCGCAGGTTTCCGTTGGACAGAAGATACATTTCCCGGGACAGGGATATGGTTTAGTCAAGACCGTTACCGTTGTCACACCTGACAAGGTTCGAATGGGTTTCATCCGGATCTTTGCCAGCAATTCGGGGTCTTCTTCCCAATCCCCGGATTCAACCAATTGCCTATACGCAAAAACCAGTGTGTGTTTGGCTACATGACCACCGGCGGAAATCGGATGTTTCCGTATCGAGTCCTGAACCCCTTTCCCTGTTTTCACCTCCTCAATGATCAGTCGAGCAAGCTCAAGAATTTCCGGGGTGTAATTCCGTTGATCCAACCACTTTCGGGGTACATTCATGTTTTTTTAGATACCGCTATAATGAACCTGATGAAAACTGAAATCGCTACTTTATTAGTAGACCTGAACCGCCAATTTTACCAGAGCTGCGCTGAATCTTTTTCCAAAACCAGACAGCGGATTCAACCTGGTGTGATGAGAATCATAAATCAATCCTTATCGAAAGACAATCGCCCATCTATACTGGACCTGGGCTGTGGGAATGGAGAATTAGCCAGAGTCTTGTCCTCCATGGATTATCCCATGAATTACACCGGAATGGATTTCTCCATCCCTTTGATGGGAAGTGGATCGGTTATTCCAGAGACCAGTTCCTTCCATGCATCATTCCTGGAAGCTGATCTGGTCAGCGATAACTGGCAATCCCGATTGCCAGAGAAAACCTACGATCGGATCTTTTGCTTTGCAGTACTGCATCATTTTCCAGGTGATGAGAACCGCAAACGGTTTTTATCACAAGTGTACCATCTGCTTAATCCGGGGAGTCTTTTTGTTTTTTCAACCTGGCAATTCCTCAGATCGCCGCGCCTGGTAAAACGTATCCAACCATGGCAAATGGTTGATCTCTCCCCAGAACAGGTCGATGAGAATGATTATTTACTGGATTGGCGGGCAGATTGTCAGACTCAACCACTTCGCTACGTTCATCATTACACAGAAGCTGAGTTGGAAGCTTTACGACTTACCACCGGGTTTAGTTTGATGGAACGCTTCACATCGGATGGGCATACGGGAAACCTGAGCGAATATCAAATTTGGTCTACATAAATTAAACAGGGATTATTCTTTTGTAAAATGGAGTAGGATCTGCAAGACGTTTTTATTTTCTTCAAAATCTGTGCTTAGATGAGTGGTCAATTCCAGATCCACAGAAGGAATGCCCTGCAAGGCGGTCCAATCGACGAGCCCGCCACTGAATCGACAACCGGTATCAATCGGGGGATATTTGTAGTCCGTCACGTCGGCAATACTCTTTGCCAAACGAATCGACTGTAGTTCAGGTGGTAATCCCGCGGGGAAGATTCCCAGGGCGGCAGAGTGATAACTGATTAGCGCATCCAGTGGATTGGATAAGACAAAACGGATCAATGTCTGGGTCTCTGGCTCCGAGTTTGGGTATGGACCTGCACTGGTCTTCCTCAAACTCCAACATCCATCCCGATCCCAATCAGGTTCCCAGCCTGCATCCCAGTTACGGTTCAGATCCACCCCATTATCATTTACTCGCCCATCGGGATTAAGTGCTCGCGCCAATCCATCCGGGTTAAGCGTTCGGATGATATATAAGGATACACACATTGGAATGAGATCCGGGTTGTCTCTGATATACGTGATCAATTGATCCATAAGGGCAGTTGTATTCCATTCGTTTCCGCCATGGATATCTGCCACCATCAATCGTCCCGAAGGACCATGTCCAAAACGGATTATTTCAATCGGTCTGCCAGAGACGGATGTGCCGATCACAGAAGGAGTTACTCCATCCTGATATGGTTGAATCGTTGCGGTTGAAATGAGGGTTGGATAGGGAGTATAAGGCGTGAATGTCGCCATCGGTGTCGAGGTAGGACCTACGATGCCAGTTGGATCAGAGGGCAACGCAGTCTGGGTTGGCGCAGGCGTCCAGGTCTTGGGAAAGGTCGGCAATGGATAGGGGGTAAGCAGCGTTGGGTTAAGAGTTGGAGAGAGATAGTAGGGATTTCGGGTGCCTATTGTAAAAAAGAGAATAACCCCGATAAAAATTAATCCGGCAAAAATCCCCAATCCGATCAGAATTCGGATCTGTGTAGGAGTGAACTGCTGTGGTCCAGGTTCATTTGGGTTGCTTGGTTGTTGACTGTCACGATACATGGCGCAATTGGGTCACAGTAGAGATGAGATATCTCTACCTTTGCAACAATGATACCAGCCGTGATTTATCATGTTCGCAGGATTGTCTAAGGCAATTGGAAAAGGTTTCCCGCGGCTACTGCCCCAAAGATCACCAATGTGATAATTAATCCGATGACGATCGAAATGATCCCCAGGACCATACCGGCGATCGCGAATTTCCGATTCCGTGATTTCAAGCTCATCGCACCCAGTACAATTGCTGGAACACTTGTGATCAAACCGCAAATTCCTGGAATAAATGTGGAAAAAATGCCAATAATGCCCAGCACCAAAGACGCCATAGCCCAATAGGATCGGTCTTGCAGTATGGCGTTGATTTCTCGCGCTGGTATCACGACCGTGGTGGGTTGTCTCGGCAATTCTTCAACGACAGGGGATGAGGTTGAGGCGCTGCTTCGACAACTGTCTCGCGATAATAGGGAGAAGGCGGTGAGATCACATCATCTTGTTTCACAGGAGCGCCACAAGCCGGGCAGAATAGATCGTTCTTAGTGAGTGTTGCATTTCAAAAAGAACAGTTAATTCATCCTCCTGATATCGGCTGGCAAAATGGACAAATATGAGTACTTCGTTGCCCTACGCGCAAATGTTCAATGATGGTACCACAGACCGGACATGGTTCACCCGTCCGACTGTATACCCGAAAGTGGTTTTGAAAATCACCGCCCCGGTATACCCAATCAATACTGGCGCCATTCTGTTCGATCCCTTTAGTGAGCACGGAACGTATCGCTTTCAACAATCGGTCTGATTCTATCCTGCTTAATGTATCCGATTTTCGCAATGGATGCAGCTTTGCCAGATGGAGAGCTTCATCGCAATAGATATTCCCAATCCCGGCCAGGAAATGCTGATCCAACAACAATGGCTTTAGGTTGCGATGCGTATCCGCAATCAATGAGTGAAATTTTTTAGGAGTTAATGTCGGATCCAATGGCTCGGATCCTAATCTTCCGGTAACCTGTGCCGGATCTTCGACAAGCCAGACCCGTCCAAACTTACGGGGATCATTAAATACCAACCGACTGCCATCCTGAAAACTCAATACCATTCGAGTATGCAAGGGTAGGTCGACACTTGTATCCGCTAATACCAACATGTCACCAGACATCCGCAAATGGATCAGCAGGGAATCTCGGGTCAGAGATATCACCAGGAATTTTCCTCGGCGATCTACAGAAACAACTCGTTGTCCCTTCGATCCGAGCAACAAACTCCTCAAGATTTGGAGTTGCCAGAGTTTTGTGCCAAAAGACCTCTGCCTGTGTAATTAATAGATCAACGATTGCAGGGCTCTTTGGCGAGCCTGCACGCAGAATTCTGGCTATGGTTTCAACTTCAGGAAGTTCCGGCATAAGATAAAAATATCGGGCGTATGGATAACGCCCGACGAGTTCATTCGTTGAACATTTCGCCGACGCTGCGACCTTCATGCGCTCTTGAGATCACTTCACCGACCAGGGGAGCGATCGATAGAATCTTTAATCTGTCCCCGAAATATGCTTTTTTCTCGTTTGGGATGGGAATGGTATCCGTGGTTATGAACTCACAGACATCGAGTGCTCCTAACCGCTCGGAGGCGTTTGATGTCAAACCGGCGTGGATAAAGCTGACGTACACATCGCGCGCCCCATTCTCTTTCGCAATATTCACAGCCTGGACCATCGATCCGCCGGTATCGATCTCGTCATCCACAATAATGACATCTTTTCCATTTACATCACCGATGATGGTCAACGCCTTCGATTTGGCGTCGTTTCCGCTGCGCCGTTTTTCAATGAATGCCATAGGGGCGTCCAACCTCGCGGCAAAATCACGTGCTTTCTTCGCAAATCCCAGGTCTGCGGTGAGAACCACAGGAAAAACCAGTTTTGACTTAAGGGTCTGCAAATAGGTGACGAGGATGTGAAATGCTGAAAGAACGTCACCGGGAATTGAGAAAAATCCTTGGATCTGACCGGCGTGAAGATCGAGTGTCACATAGCGATCTGCACCGGCGACTTCGATCATATCCGCCACCAAACGGGCTGTAATGGGAACGCGAGGTTGATCTTTCTTATCCGATCTCGCATAGCACAGGTATGGAACCACAGCCGTAATTCGAGCAGCCGAATCCAGCTTCAATGTTTGCATCAGGATCAGTAATTCCATCAAGTTGCGATGGGTAGGAATGCTGGTCGTTTGTATCACATAGCAATCCTGTCCGCGAACAGAGCTATGCAATTTTACAAAAAGGTTATCATTGGGAAAATTGATGATGTCCCTTCCACAGAGAGGAAGGTTTAGGTACTTTGCGATTGAATCCGCCAGGTCAGGGCAGGAAGTTCCTGCATACAGCTTGATATCACCATACATACCGACATCATGCCGGGTGTTTTTCATCATCTGGCCTCCTACAATAAATCCTGTATCAATGTGATCATCGCGTTACTACTATTGTAATATACATACGTTTCAGAAGCATGTGTTATTTGCTGTCTCATGAACCGATGTTATTCATAAGATAATTCTGACATGTCATACCAAATGTATTAAGCAACATGAGGGATGAAATAATGAACCGATCGGTGTAACCATACATGCGGGGATGCCTGTTTTTGCTATGGAATACCCTGTCAAACCTGTCTGCAAACCACCCACAGACAATGCTCCCACCAGATCAAGTGGGAGCATGAAATTAAGTAACTACAGTTTTTAGTGTGGACGACTACTTGAATGCCTCTTCATACCCCCGGATGATACTCATCCTTCCATTCCGGACGCAAGACACTCATTAATAGGATATCAATGTATTTTCCATTCTTATATTCAGCGTCGCGTTTATTACCTTCAAGTACAAATCCCACCTTCTGGTAGCATTTGATGGCTCGCAGGTTATCTTCATGAACGCGCAGCCATATTCGGTGCAAATTAAGCACCTCGAATCCCACATTTAACAATAATTGTATGGTTTCAGTGCCAAATCCCTTATCCCAGTATTTTTTGTCGCCAATAAATATACCGATCTCTGCATTCGCATTTCGCCAATCGATGTCGTGAAATCCGCAATCACCGATGCTGATCCAGTTCTTTCCCTTCTTTTATCTCGATCACCATCGGATGAAGTTCCAATGGTTGTTGCAGCATATGATCGAACCAGCGAGTTTCATCTTCCAGACTCATCGGATAGGTAATGTTCAATCCATCTTTCACTTCCGGATCATTGACCCATTCCACAAACCGGGGAAGATCAGATCTTTCAGGTGCCCTTAAACGGATGTTTTTGCCAATATACATGACTCAGCCTCTTATTTCTCAAGCTAATGGGTGATTGTGGTCGCGCCATTCTTTCTGCAGGATGGACATTAAGATCATGGATAGGAATTTCCCGTCCTTAAACCGTGCATCCCGTTGCACCGCTTCCTGAATGAAACCAGCTTTTTCGTAAGTATGAATGGCTCTCTTATTGGTTTGATATACCCTAAGCCAGATACGATGAAGCTGCATAGTCTCGAACCCGAATTTGAGCAGAAGGGAAGCGGTTTCTGTTCCGATGCCGCGATCCCAGTATTTTTTGTTTCCCAGGAAAAAGCCAACTTCCGCGTTGCGATTCCGCCAATCGATATCTTGATAATTGCAGTGTCCTACCATAACCCAATCGGTTTTATCCAGATACTCTACGGTGAACAAACGAATGTGATCCGGATCCCCGGTCATCCGCTGAAGCCACTTTGATTGATCTTCATAGCCGATCAATGCCGGCATTGTCAGGTGTGCGGTTACATCAGGGTCATTCAACCAGGTCACCCAGGCAGGTAAGTCTGATGTGGACGGCGCGCGCAGACGAATTTTCTTTCCCAGTATCATACTGACCGTTATTAAGGAGTGAGCCGGTTTGGACCACGGAAGAGATAGGTTGCCTCGCGGACATTGGTGAGACCTAACAAAACCATCAGGAAGCGATTCAATCCCATCCCAAAACCACCATGCGGAGGGCAGCCATACTTGAAGAAATCAAGGTAGAACTGGATCGGCTCGGCCCGCAAACCTTTCTCTTCTGCCTGACGTAATAAGACATCATAGCGATGCTCGCGCTGAGCGCCGGTTGTTATTTCCAGCCCACCGCCTAGGAGATCAAAACTCTTGGTCAGATTCGGATTATTATCGTGCCGCATGTGGTAAAACGGTCTGACCGTGATTGGCCAATCGGTGATGAAAACATACTCATTGCCGTATTTTTCTTTGACATATTTTCCGAGCAATCGTTCTCCACCAGGGTCAATATCTCCCTTTCGTTCTGGCGGTAAAGCATAATCCTGCGCCTTGAGAATGGCATATGCATCGCTCATTGAAAGCCGGGGAAATGGGGTTTCAGGAACAACCAGGTCCAATCCCATACGGTCATGGATTTCATCCCAGTGGGCTTCCTTCACCCGTTTGTACACATATTGAAGCCATTCTTCATGGAATTTCATCACATCTTCATGACTTTCGACCCAACTGATCTCCACATCCACGCCGGTGAATTCAGTCATATGCCGGGAAGTGAAACTGGGATCGGCGCGGAAGACAGGTCCGATTTCACAGACCTTATCATATCCAGCAGCCATTGCCATCTGTTTGTAGAATTGGGGAGATTGAGACAGATACGCCTTGCGCTCAAAATACTGCACTTCAAAGAGTTCTGCCCCACTTTCACTCGGCGTACCCATGATCTTGGGGCTGTGCATCTCGCGAAATCCGTTGGCAATCCAGTATTCCCGCATTGCCATTTCGGCTGTGGTCTGCACTTTAAAGATCAACGCGGTCTCAGGTCGACGTAGATCGAGGTAGCGCCAGTCGAGTCGATAGTCCATGTCTGGTTGAGCTTCAGCGAAAGGATCTAAAGGTAATGGGGAACCCGCCATATTTTCCACCTGAACCTGGTGCAGTTGAATCTCCAGCCCATTCAGTTTGACGATCGGATTGTCGATCACCAATCCTGTCAGAGTCACTGCGCTTTCCACGGTAAACGTGGATATTTGGGCAGCCAGATCTGGATTTGATGCTTTCTCAAAAACCACCTGGGCAGCCGATGTATGATCGCGGATGACCATAAACTGCATCTTTTTCTGGTCGCGCAATGTCTGCAACCAGCCTTGGATTTTTACTTCTTTACCAATCGATCCACGTAAATCTTTGACCAACGTTCGTTCCATAATCAACTCCAATAGATTCCGGACGGCAGCCGGGTAATAATTCCCTGGGATATATTCCCGTTATTATACGATAAAGTAGGGATTGCACAACCGGAACCGAATTTCTGCTCCCATAATCGGTCTCTGTGATTCATCTGATCCGGTTTATTTTATTCAACGAATGATCGCTTCTCTGTTTCCCCCGAAAATTAAGCTTAGATTATTGGAGAAGGACATCAATCGTTAGGCAAGTATTCGCCTTACAGCTTCCTGGGGAGAAATCTCCCGTTTCAGGACTTTATGTAATTCTTCCTTGAATAGCCCCTGACTGCCATTTTCTTCCCAACGACGAAGTAACTCAGCCTGAAGCTCTTCGTGCATCTCGGTTTCCACCCGGTCCCTCTCCCGACGATCCCACTCACCTGTTTTCATCAACCACAAGCGATGTTGCTCGATCTGAACCAATACCTCTTCGATGCCTTTTTTCTCGGTTGCAATTGTCCTCAACACAGGCGGACGCCAACCTGCATGGGCAGGCTGCTCCTCATTTATGACTTCGTCTGAAGACCCATGATGGCCGGCATAACGAGCGTAACCATTTGACAATTCCAACATAGATCGTAAAGCGCGTTCGGTGGATTCTACACCCTGATGATCCGCTTTATTCACCACCAGGATGTCGGCAATCTCCATAATTCCTGCCTTGATCGCCTGGATGTCATCACCGAGTCCAGGGGCTTCGACCACCACAGTGGAATGCGCCAAACGAACTATATCCACTTCGCTCTGGCCAGCTCCAACCGTTTCGATGAATACCAGATCGTATCCGGCACAATCGAAGAGCTGAGCCATGGCAGTGGTTTGGCGGGCTAATCCGCCCAACGCACCCCGGCTTGCCATCGAACGGATAAAAATGCCTTCATCACCAGAAAGGTCACGCATCCGAACCCGGTCGCCTAAGACAGCGCCGCCGCTAAAAGGGCTGGTCGGATCCACCGCAATAATGGCTACCTTCTGATTCGGATGCAGTTTTCGGTGTTTTATAACAAGTTGATTTACCAGGGATGATTTACCGGTGCCAGGAGAACCTGTGATACCAATTAAATGGGCATGTCCTCCCCGAGGATAGAGTTGCGATAATAATATCTGCCCATCAGTTGAATTATTTTCAACAGCGGTCAAGGCACGCGCGAGCGCCAACCGGTTACCAGCAAGAATAGCTTCTATGGATATGGACATGGAATAACACATTCATCCGGCAATACAAAATTCGCCCGATATCGTGTAAACCTAATTCTGGACAAAACTCTGGATATCCTTGGCAATCACCTGAGTTGATGTCCCCGGTCCATAGACAGCCCTGACGCCGAGGGAAGTGAGTGTCGTAATATCTTCTTCCGGGATGATACCGCCGATGACCACAGCTACTCGGTCCTGACCCTGTTTTTTGAGAAGCTCCATTACGCGGGGAACGAGTGCCAGATGTGCTCCGGATAAGATGGATAATCCAACTGCATCCACATCTTCCTGGAGAGCTGCTTCGGCTACCATTTCTGGAGTCTGACGTAATCCGGTATAGATTACTTCCATGCCTGCATCACGCAGGGCACGAGCGACGACCTTGGCTCCCCGATCATGTCCATCCAGACCTGGTTTCGCCACAAGTACTCGGATTTTCTTCTCTGTCATTGAATTCTCCCTAGAATGAGTTGGTTAAATTATACACCAGCCATAATATGGAACTCCCATTCGCAAGATATATCCTTACCTGCCTCATGCTATAATTTGGCATTCAGACTTTGGGAAATGGTATGGGAACAGTTTCGATCAATTCTTACGTAATCATGGGTGGTGCGGCTGCATTGATTGCCGCGTTTTTATGGTCCCTTGCCGCCATCGTCTTTCGAAAGCTCGGGGAGGATATTCCACCCGTTGAGTTAAACTTGCTCAAATGCTCTCTGGCGGTTTTGGCGATGATCGTGACAACGGTCATTCTAAGGGAGAAAATTCCATCTCTTCCCAACAGTACGCTCCTCTTACTCGCGTTAAGTGGGATCATCGGAATCGGTATTGGCGATACAGCCTATTTTTTCTCCCTGAATCACCTGGGCACCCGATTAGCACTGCTTTTGGGCGTATTGGCGCCACCAATCGCCGGTTTAATTTCCCTATTTTTTTTGGGTGAAGTATTACATCCTATTGCATGGCTTGGTATTTTTGTCACACTTTCCGGTGTAGGCTGGGTGATCCTACAGGAGAATAAAGGAGAAACCAGAAAACCTGGCCTATGGAAAGGGATCGGATTTGCGCTACTTGCCAGCTTGTCTCAAGCTATCGGTGCGGTCTTCTCGCGGTTCGCACTTGTATCCTCCGATATATCCGCCTTACAGACAGCCATTATTCGTCTGATCGCAGGGATCGCTGCTCTGTTGCTCATCGTGTCATTTTTTCGGAAAACCCGCTTCCAGTGGCTTTCCCGTCCAAAACTGTCAGGGTTATCCACCCGAAGGGTGCTCGGTTTGATCGCAATAGGCAGCCTTTTCGGTACGTATACAGCCATCTGGTTACAACAGATCTCCCTTCAGTACGCTCCAGTTGGAATCGCACAGACGCTGCTTTCCACCAGTCCAATCTTTATCTTACCTATCGCCGCAGCTCGCGGAGAAAAGATCACCTGGAAAGCTGTGGTCGGAGTCGTCGTCTCCATATTGGGAGTAGTCTTATTGTTCGGTTTCAGCTAAAGAAACGAATGGATGACTGATCATCGGTTTTGAGATTCGGAAAAAGATGAATACCTGGCAAGCTATCGTAAAGCGTATCTGGTCTGAGATGGGTTCAGTTTGCGCAGAGCTGGAAGTCGCTCAACCCTTTAAAGTCATTCCCGGTCAATACCTTCTGACAAGCACTGCCCCGCAAAAACCTTCCGAACTGCCAGATGCCGTCTTCCCTACCCACATATATGGTTCAAGAGTACAGATCGCGCCTCCCATCCCAACATCCTGGGAGCCTGGTTGTCAGTTGGTAGGACAAGGTCCTCAGGGAAATGGATTCCATGTCCCCGCTCAAACAGGTAGGTTGAGCCTTGTCTGCTATCATCAATCCCCCCAATTAATCTTGGATCTGGCACGGTCAGATCAAACTTCAGCGTGTGAAATGAATTTATTTTGGAACCGACCCATTGATTCTGACCTGCTACTCCCATTGCAATCCCGCCTGGAAGTAGTACCGATCTCAGAGGTTGAAGAAGCATTCCTCTGGGCTGATTATGTGGCTATTGATACTCATATTCAAAATGTACCCGAAATCTTACATCTACGGGATAAACTCGGTACAGCGATCCAGGGAAAGCTGATCGAAATTCTTGTCAGAGTGGATATGCCCTGTGGAGGGATAGGAGAATGTGGAATATGCAGTATTCCAACCCACAAGAAGAGATGGAAGTTAGCCTGTAAAGATGGTCCGGTGTTCAGGCTGAATGAATTAGCGGCTGAAGCAAATTAGTGATTGAGAATATCGTTATAAAAATCGTGTATGGATAGCCGCACTTTATTCGCATCCACTCTCTCACGAATTATCTCGCGGTTGATCAATGCGGCTTGCTGGCGTAAGATCGTATTATGGATCCCTTCAATGATCCCATTGGCGATTGACATAGGATCACGAGGATTGACCAAAATTCCGTTCCGACCATTCTCTATCCATTCCCTGATCGAATCAATATCGCCGGCTATTGGAAAGCATCCGAGTGCCATTCCCTCCAGCATTGAATTGGGAGTACCGTCATGGATGGCTGGAGATACGAGTATTTGACAATCCAGGTATCGCCGCCAGAGTGTCTCCTGCGGTTCTGGTCCCAGTAAGGCGACCGAGTCACTGAGATGAAGTTTATTCACCCATTTCTCGGCATCTATTTGACCTTTCATGGCAGCGCCCAGGAATTTGGTTTGGGGTTCCTGCTTTAATACCAATGGAATGGCTTGAAAGAAACTGTCATTCATTACATACGCCGGGCGAATGCCACGAGGATTGATCACATGGATCGGAACATCGCTTCCCACTGAGAAACGGCGTCGTTCATTGGCGATCTCTTCCAGATGGATCAAGTCCAGCCCGCCATTACCCGGAGCAAATTGCGTTGGGATATTTCTGCGTAATCCCCATTTCTTTGCCAGCCATATATCTCTGAAACAATCAGCCATGAAGCCATTCGCACGACGGACAGCAGCTCGAGTTAGATTTCTCATCAATATTGATCCGCCTGCATGTAAGGTGAAGTCATTACCCCAGGTGGAGATGATCACGCGGTACGCTGATGGTGTATAGCTGGCTAACATCCCTTCAAATGGTATTCGCAGCGCATGCACCAGGTCCGGTTTGATGCTGTCAATTAATCCCTGATAGTGTAGACTGGTACGCATTACGCTGATAGGTCCGGCATAATACCGTAAACCCAGTAAAGCCGGCCTGAATCTCTGAACCAGAGAGCGCTTTATTCCTTCCGGTTTTTGAGGATTCAAAGTCTTAACTGCTGCCGCCCCTGCCAATGGCAATATATGCATCTCAGTAACGCCAACCGGTTGTTCGCAAGGGTAGGACGATATCAGAAATATCTCATGACCAAGTCTGACTACCTGTTTGATCCACCCGCGAGTTGTTGGACTGCGTCCATCAGCGACCAATGCAATTCTCATGACCGGTCTACCTCGTTTATTGCCGTCATAAACACATCCACCATTTTTTCGAGGTTGATCTCATCCCGAACAATTCGAAACGATTTTTCTCCCATTCTATTCAATGCCGTCCGATCGGATAAGGCAGCCGCCAGAGTAGTTCGCAGATCATCCAGACCACCTGGTTTAATTTGCCAGCCATTGCCGGACCGAACCAGATCTGATTGGGTGCCGTCGCCTTCTGCCACGATGATGGGTAATCCAAACGACATCGCTTGCTGAACAGCCAGCCCACCCGTACCTGGTAGAACAAAAAGATCTGCCTGATTAAAATGATCATCAAGGGCTAAGCCAGTCAATGCACCAGTAAATTGGGCTGCAGGATATATCGACTCGGCGATTTTCTGCAGTCGCGAGCGGTCCGGTCCATCACCAACTATAGTTAATCCAGGTTGTAATTCGGGTGGTAATGATGCACAGGCATTCAAGAGCAAATCCACCCTTTTTCGCTCCTGCAACCGCCCAACGAATAAGACACATGCTCGTCCCACCCGCCCTGAACGGTCAGGCATCGTATGTACCGGAGCAGGAACAACGGCATTTGGAGCCACAAAAATTCTATCGGGTGGAAATCCCTGCATTGAATACCCGTCAGCGCCAGCCTGGCTATAAGCAATGATCGCATCAAAAGACTGGATGAACTTGCGTCGAAATTGGTCTCCCCAACCAGACAGCAATCCACTACTTTTTGGAGAACCCAACCCCCACCCGATCACAGGGCGATTGCGGTGATGCATCCAGCGGATAGCGCCAGGTGTTGCCAGGTAACGGGGATTGGCTTCCATGATAAGGACATCAGGGTTCCAATTGGATAGCCATTTCATCAGGTTTTGTTGCCAGCAGAGATATATGCCTCCTGAAAACAGGTGCCAGTTTTCTGCGTGAATGAATTGTGCATTCTGAATGGTTTCGCTGATCTCAATTTTTTCAATTGGACGGGGATACCCGGCGAAGACTGACAATCCCCCCGGACACTTCTGCCCTATCATTTCGAATAATGGGACGCGATAATATGGCATCACCCGTTGTTGCAATCCGACCCGACCTGTAAATTTTGGATCAGTCATGACAGTAGCACATCCAGATAGTGGTCGACCATTAAATCCAATCCAAACCGATTCACAGCCGTTTCGCGAGCAGATCTGCGATAGTCAAATAGGTTATCCAATAATTGGTTGCCTGCGGATTGAAAATCTCCGACACAAACTGGTTCCATCCGCCAGACATCACTTCCGTAAGGTAATATTATGCCGGATGATTCTGGCACCAATTCTTTCATCGCGCCTGAATCATATGCGACCACGGGCAATCCGCAAGCCAGGGCTTCGATCACCGAGTTGGGGCAGGCTGGATTCATCTCGACTGAAAAAAATAAATGGGATTTTCGTAATTCGTCCGGTATCTTTTCGCGGGGTACTACTCCCAGCCATTCCACCCGACCTGGGAGCTGCTCTTCGACCCGTTCTCTTACCTGTGGTGGGACTTCTCCCGCAACAACTACGTGGATAGGCAGCTTCTGATATACATCCCAGTTGGAGAGAGCACAAGCAGCATTGTACAAACCAAGTTCCAGACCATTTTTAAGGTGACCTTCTACTACGATCACCCGAATAATATCCTGCAATGGGGGCAACTCATTTGCAGGGACATAATTGACCAGATCAACGCCATTGTAAATGGTATGGGTTGGTTTATTTATGGGTTTATAAACCCTATCCCACCATTGTTGAGAAAAGTGACTCTGGTAAACGATCTTTGAGGCAATATTCTTTCTTATATATTGCAGAATCCAATTATTGATCTCAGAGCGAATATAGTGGCGGACACCGGAGAAACGCTGTCGGTGGACCCAGTTCATCCCATTTAATCGTTGGATAATTGGAATCCCTCGATTTTTGACTTTGGTCAATGTTCTTAGATGGCGGCTGCCAGCAATAACCAGAACGGCGTCAAGATTCGGACTAGCGAGATCGTAGGTCACCTGGATCTTTCGTTTGGATAAACCCTGGACTAATTTTTGGTGGAATGAAGCAGGACCACCTAATCCCTTTACATCCGGGATGATCCCAATCAATGGATAAACATCCGGAGTCATGCGTTTTTCTCCCCACGATGTGGGTACGCCAAAAGAATATCTCGGATCCGCTCAGAAGCGTGACCGTCCCCGTATGGATTACTGGCTTTCGCCATCGCGTTATAGGCTGACTCATCGTCCAACAATTGTCGGGTTTCCCGGATGATTCGTTCTGTATTGGTACCGATCAGCTTGAGAACACCACTTTCCACGCCTTCCGGTCGTTCTGTAACATCACGCAACACAAGCGCTGGTTTACCCAAGCCGGGAGCTTCTTCCTGAATTCCACCCGAATCGGTCAGGATCAGGCTGGCGTATTTCATCAGGTGGATCAATGGTAAATAATCCAGGGGCGGAAGAAGCGTAATATTCTGATTCTGCCCAAGCATCCGATAAACCGGTTCCTGTACATTGGGGTTCAGATGAACCGGATAGACGAATCGGACTTTGCCCTGGTAATGATCAGCAAGCTGATCCAGCGCCGTGCAAATTTGTTCCAGCGGTTGTCCAAAATTCTCACGGCGATGAGCTGTAACGAGTACCATTCGATTTCCGCCCGATGCTCCGACTTCAAGGTTTTTCAATAATTGAAGCACCTCACGCGGTTCTGGTTGTTGTGTGATCCATTGCAACGCATCGATGACTGGATTACCGGTCACATGGATCGTATCCGCTGCAATCCCTTCCTTGAGAAGATTGTCTCTACTCCATTCAGTCGGTGCGAAATGCAGATCGGCGACAGCACTGGCTACCCTGCGGTTGATCTCTTCCGGGAATGGTTGTGTTTTATCATGGGTACGCAGTCCGGCTTCCACATGTCCTACTTTAATTTGCCTGTATGCCGCACAGATGGATGCCGCCAGAACGGTGGTTGTATCTCCCTGTACCAGCACCCAATCGGGTTGCAAACGCACCAGGACCGGGTCGAGGTACGTAAACACCGCCGCACAAATCTGAGCCAGAGTTTGATCTGGCTTCATAATATCGAGGTCATATTCTGGATGGAGATTGAACGCCTGTAGAACCTGATCCAACATCTGGCGATGTTGACCGGTGGCACAAGTGTAGATCTGAATCCCGGGGGTTTCTTTTAGTATATGTGTGACCGGAGCCATTTTAACTGCTTCGGGGCGGGTCCCATACACTGCGAGAATTCGGATCGGTTTTTTGGGTTTCAATTTACCCCTTCATTGGTTTGTTATCACCGAGTCTAAAGATCTTCAGTGGGCTGGTTCGCCATTCCAGATTGTTCCAAAGATTGACCACATCAAAAAGGATTGGCTTTCTCTGCCAGGAGGAAAAGAAATCTGGTTGGATCTTCTTATATTCCTGATGAGCAACCAACAGTATCATCGCGTCCACCTGGTCGGATAAAGAGCCGATGTCATGGAAAAGGTTGATCTCGTGGAAGAGATCTCCACAGGCGTACGGATCGGAGGCAATGACCTCGGCACCTTCCTCTTTGAGTAAACGAACGACTTCGATTGCCGGACTTTCTCGAAAATCGTCCACATCAGGCTTATAGCTTAATCCTAATGCTGCGATTTTCTTCCCTTTCAGGTTGCCTATCTTTTTGCGTATCCAACCAACAACAGTACTGGGTTGGGAATCGTTCACAAGCCGGGCTGTCTTGATCAATGGCGTGATATCCGGTGCTGCTTCTACTAAAAACCAGGGATCGACGCTGATGCAATGCCCCCCTACACCCGGACCGGGATTCAGGATCTTCACCCGCGGATGCCGATTGGCGATCGATATGGCTTCCCAAATATCGATCTCAAACCGATCCGATAAACGCGCGAATTCATTGGCGATGGCAATATTGATATCCCGATAGGTATTTTCCATCAATTTGACCATTTCGGCTGTGGTTGCATCGGTAAGAACGATCTCACCCTTGACGAAGATGGAGTATAGTTCTTTTCCCATCTCGGCAGACCTTTGGTTGACGCCCCCGATCACGCGCGCGTTTTCAATAAGTTCTCGCAAAATTTGTCCGGGAAGGACCCGTTCAGGTGAATAGGCAAGGAAGAAATCTTCTCCGCATTTTAATCCCGACCGCTCCAGGATGGGCTGTAGTAATTTGATGGTTGTCTGCGGTGGTGAGGTTGATTCCAGAACTACAAGACAGCCTTGATTGATAAATGGAACGATGGATTCAGTCGCAGAAATTACAAACCGCATATCCGCCAGTTTGCCATCCTTGAACGGTGTTGGGACAGAAATAATGTAAGCGTCTGCTTTTTCCGGTATGTCCTGGAATATCAGATTCCCGGATGTTATCGCTTGTTGAAAAAGTGGTTGCAAACCTGGTTCGACAATATGCAGACTTCCACTCCGTAACGTGGCTAAGATGTGTTGGTTGTTATCCACCCCCACAACCTTAACTCCATTTGCAGCGAATGTGCTGGCGGTTGGCAATCCGATATAGCCCAAGCCCACAACACAGATTTTTTTAAATGTCACGATCACCTCGAGAGACTCAAATTCTTCTCCCATTTTAACCCATTCTTCTTATGGCACAGGTATGGATTCAATCATCCGGATTGATCTCCTAAATCAATCCCGCTTGACAGGGAACAAATGTTCATGTATAAATATTGTTAGAACATATGTACGGTTTGTTCATCAATGGAGGATAACATGGTAAGACGAACACAGGGATTAGGTCCCCGCCACGAAAAAATACTGGCGTACATGGAAACATATCAAAGACAATTTGGTTTTCCTCCCGCCATTCGCGAAATTTGCGATCAGACTCAAATTTCTTCCACTTCAGTTGTGAATTACTACCTGGACCAACTTGAAAAGTGGGGATATATCAAACGTGAGAAAAATATTTCCCGCGGAATTACCATTTTAAAGAATGCCCTCGGTGTTCTACTGGATGAAAAGATCCGCCCATTAACCAATGCAGTCGAAGACCTTTTCCGTATACCGGTCATCGGACGAATCGTAGCCGGTCTGCCTGTTCCGGTTCCTGCGTCTGATCTGAATTATTTTGATCCAGAATCAGCCATTAGTATAGCCCGCAGTCTACTCCCACCCCGCGAAAAATTGGAAGACCTGTTTGCATTGGAAGTTCAGGGAGATTCCATGATCGATGCGATGGTAAACGACGGCGACCTGGTTATCATGAAAAGAGCTCAGGAAGCGCGTAACGGCGAGATGGTGGCAATCTGGTTGCTGGATCGCGATGAAACCACACTCAAATATTTCTACCGGGAAGGCACCAAGGTCAGACTTCAACCCGCCAATAAAACGATGCAACCGATCATTATTGACGACCCCCGGGTAGTCCAGATCCAGGGCAAAGTATTGATGGTTGTCAGGCGGTTACCCGTAGCGGTATAAAAACGTAGTGGCGACACACGCGTCGCCACAAATACGGTGGGTATTTGCCTTTGGCAAATTATCCCAATGCAACATCCAGCAGCATCATAATGGCAAAACCGCCCATCGCGCCAATGGTAGCAATATCGGTGCTCTCTCCCCGCTGAGACTCTGGAATCAATTCCTCCACCACCACATAGATCATGGCACCTGCCGCGAATGCTAATGCGTATGGAAGCATGGACCGCATCGACAGTACCGCTGCCGCTCCAATCACCGCGGCGATCGGCTCCACCAAACCGGATGTCTGTCCAAGCATAAAACTCTTCAAGCGCGAGAGACCTTCACCACGGAGAGGAATTGAAACAGCCATCCCTTCTGGGAAATTTTGCAGACCAATTCCAAGTGCAAGGGCAATGGCTCCAGTCAACGAAGCTGCTGGTAATCCTGCAGCCACTGCTCCAAATCCAACCCCGACCGCCAATCCTTCAGGGATATTATGTAATGTGATCGCGAGAACCAGCAGGATCGAGCGTTGCCAGGAGGTCTTGATCCCTTCCGATTCGCTGGTTGCCAAACCCATATGCAGGTGGGGAAGGATCTTATCGATGGTAAATAGAAAGACACCCCCCAATAAGAAACCGATCACCGGCGGAAGCCATGGGATCAAACCCAGTTCTTCTGATAAAGAGATGGATGGAATCAATAAACTCCAACAAGACGCAGCCACCATCACACCGGCTGCGAATCCCAACATGCCGGATAACAATTTCTTATTGACTGTTTTATTGAAGAATACAAATGCGGCGCCAAAAGCGGTTACGCCCCAGGTGAATAACCCTGCCAGGAGCGCCTGTAAGACTGGATGAATGGATTGTAAATAGTTGACCATCTTAATCCCTCTTTTTTATAAATATAGATAATTATAAACATTCGTAAATGACCAGACAAATAATAAAAGGATGTACCTTATCAATGATACTGGTACGGGGTAGTTGAGATACTAATCCTGGTCCATAGGAATAAAGTATAGCTTTTTAAAATATCCCACAATAATCCAAACGGATCAGAATTAATTAATAAGACAGCCAAACTATCTGGCTGTCTTAAGGAAGGCAGGAATAAACTTAGGCGACTTCGACGACTGCGCCGGCTTCTTCCAGTTTCTTCTTGGCGTCAGCAGCAGCATCCTTGGCCACTGCGGTGAGGACTTTGGCGCCAGCGGTTTCGGCCATGGTCTTCGCTTCAACGAGACCGAGGCTGGTTAGGACTCGAATGACTTTGATGACTTCGATTTTCTTGGGGCCGGCATCCTTGATGACAACATCGAATTCAGTCTTTTCTTCTACCGGCTCAGCAGCGGCTGCACCACCACCGGCGGCGGCAACGGCTACAGGTGCGGCGGCTGAAACGCCCCACTTTTCTTCCAGTAACTTCACAAGCTCGGCTGCTTCCAGAACGGAAAGCTTGCTGAGTTCATCTACGATCTTGGTTAAATCTGCCATTTCAAAATCTCCTTACGAATTGAGTGATTGTATTTACATTTACGGGATCCCATTCGGTTTTGTAAACCTGGTTTCCCAGACGATCAACCTGGAAAATCAGGCTGTCTGCTCTGAATGAGCTTTGACCACTGCAGCCAAACCACGAGCGGGTTCTGCCAGAGTGCGGACCAATTTGCTTGCGGGAGCCTGTAATACGCCCAACAGGGTTGCTCGTATAACCGGCAATGGTGGTAGATCAGCCAAAGATTTAATTTGAGCAGGATTCATTACCTTGTCGCCAAGGTATCCGCCTTTGATCTTGAACAGTTCATTGCCTTTGGCGAAATCGGTAAATGCTTTTGCAATGGCTGGAGCATCGCTGAATGCGAATCCGATCGCAGATGATCCTTCCAAAAGTTTGCCTTCAACCGGCATACCCTTTGCCTGGAATACAGACCTCATCAGGGTATTTTTTACCACATGCAGTTCGCCGCCAGCTTCACGAGTTTTAGCCCGGACCGCATCAATACCCTTCATAGTCAAACCAGAATATTCCACCATGATCATAGCCTTGCTCTTATCGAGCCAGACTTGATATTGTTCCATCATTTTGGTTTTTTGCTGTTTAGAAAATGCCAATGTAGAGTCACCTCCTTCCGATAAAAGATAAAAAATCTTTGCTTGGTTGTGACCAACCGGGCAAAGACTTTTATTGCCTGTTTTCAGGCAAGATCATTTATTGTGATCGTCTCCACCTCGGCTGGATGTTTAAGCCTTTGCAGGCACCTGCTGTCTCTGGTGAACAGATATTCAGTTGAACGGAATTATACCTTATTCTGCGGCATCCGTCATCGATTGGGCAGCCAGTGCATCGATCTTAACGCCCGGTCCCATAGTCGAAGTAATGGTGATGTGCTTGATAAAAGTACCCTTGGCTACCTGAGGTCTGGCTTTCTTAATGGCATTCATCAGGGCAGCCAGGTTGTCGAATAGTTGTTCCGAGGAAAATGAGACTTTCCCGATCGGAGCGTGGATATTCGCAGTCTTATCCAGGCGGAATTCAACACGACCTGCTTTGGCTTCTTTGATAACTCGGGAAGATCTTCTCCTGGAGCGACAGTTCCGGCTTTCGGGTTCGGCATCAGACCACGTGGTCCAAGTACACGTCCCAGTTTACCAACTTTGCCCATCATATCCGGGGTGGCCATGGCTACATCGAAATCAGTCCAGCCACCTAAGATCTTATTTACCATTTCATCGGTATCGACAATAACATCAGCTCCCGCTTCTTGAGCTTTGTTGAGCGCCATCACCCTGTGCAAAGACCAGGACGCGAACAGTCTTACCCAACCCGTGGGGAAGAACGACTACATCGCGAATCATCTGGTCAGCCTGCCGTGGATCCAATCCCATGCGCAGATGAACTTCCACTGTGGCATCAAATTTGGTGAATGAGGTTTCCTTCACCAGATCTACTGCCTCTTGGGGGGAGTAGGCATTATTCGATATCTACTTTGGCCTGTGCGGCCATGTAATTTCTTTCCGTGTTTTGCCATTTTTACTCCTTGGTGGTTCAGGCGGGTTGTATAAAACCCTCCCACAGGGATTTAATTTTCGACTGTGATACCCATATTGCGGGCAGTGCCTTCGATTTGTTTCATTGCGCCTTCGATATCGATGGCATTCATATCTTTGCATTTCAATTCGGCAATTTCGCGAACCTGAGCGCGGGTTACTTTCCCGACTTTTGTTCGATTCGGTTCTGCAGAGCCTTTTTCAACTCCGGCTGCTTTAGCAACAAGAACTGGAGGCTGGCGGAGATTTGAGAACGAAGGTGAACGATCCATCGGTGTAGATGGTAATTTCCGCAGGAAGTACTTCACCCGTTCTGATTCTGAGTGCGGGCATTGTATTCCTTGCAGAATGCCATAATGTTGATCCCATGACCGGCTAGTGCTGGACCGATCGGGGGTGCCGGATTGGCTTTTCCGGCAGTGATATTCAATTTGACGATTGCTTTTAGTTTCTTTGCCACTTTTCACTCCTTTGTGGTTTTAGCGGGTGTTTGGAGGTACACCCTTCCACCTATCTCAGCCAGAATTGGCTGGATTATCCATTACGCGCGTTCAACCTGAAGAAATCCAATTCCACAGGGGTTTCACGTCCAAAGAAATTGACCATGACGCGAACTTTAGTTCGTTCCATATCAATTTCTGAAACCGTACCACGGAAATCATTGAACGGACCATCCACAATTCGGACCCGCTCACCAATTTTGAATGTAACCTTGACAAGTGGCGCTTCGGCTTCCATTCGGCGTAAGATTTGTTGCACTTCTTCGGACGCAACGGGGTTGGTGTATTACCCATGCCAACAAACCCGGTCACACCTGGGGTATTACGAACAACATACCAGGATTCTTCCGAAAGGATCATATTTACCAGTACATACCCGGGAAAGACATGACGCTCAACTGTCTTGCGCTTTCCATCCTTTACTTCAATTTCTTCCTGGGTCGGAATGACCACATCAAAGATCTTGTCTTTCATACCCATGGTTTCAATACGTTGTTCCAGGTTATGTCGTACTTTATTCTCATATCCTGAATAGCAATGGATTACATACCAGGCGCGTTTGATCTCCAGCCTGTTCAATGGATTGTTCAATGGAAAAATCTGGAGCAGCAGGGGCGTCCATGCTCAATGGGGCACTATGCCCAGAGGGAGCGGGTTCTTCCCTGGGTTCTGATTCCATTGGCACATCTTCGATTTTCTAAATCGTGCGCGTCCATCAAATAGCGCTCCTCTCACCGACTGTATCGCGGTAAGAACCTATACTACAATCAACTCAATAAGTTTGGAGAACACAAAATCAAGTGATCCCAGGATGATACTCATCGCTGACCAGAACAAGTAAGACTATTCTTGTCAGATGCCAGGCCTCTTTGGGTGTCGGCCAGTTCACTTTACGCAATTCGCCAAGTGTCTCACGAAAATAGCGTTGGATGACGTTCGGTGCTTTCGCTTTCTCTATTTTGTCAGCCACTGCTTACTCCTTCTGATCTTTCTAACTGGTAGATCCAGCCAAGATGAGTTAACTCTTACGGCTAAAACGCCGCCCCGTAGAGACGGCGTCCACTTTTTCTGGCAGGCCAGGAAGGAATTGAACCCTCAACCTCCTGTTTTGGAGACAGGCGCTCTGCCAATTGAGCTACTGGCCTATGTTAAACGATTTTGCTCTATTGGGACGAGCTGAATCGCCTTCTCGTACCTATTTCGTCTCGCGGTGAGCGGTGTGTTTACGGCAACGCGAGCAATATTTTTGCATTTCCATACGACCTGGGTCGTTGCGGCGGTTCTTCTCGGATGTATAATTCCGTTCCTTGCACTCAGTGCAGGCCAAGGTGATTACAGGTCGAACATCTTTCTTTTTTGAAGCCATTTTATTATCTATTGTGAGCCTGGTTTTTACCAGGCTCCACTCCTTCTCACTTTAGTCCAATAATCTTAGTGATCACACCGGCGCCAACCGTCAGACCACCTTCACGAATAGCGAACTTGGAACCCTGTTCCAACGCCACCGGCATGATCAATTCCACTTCCAGGTTCACGTTGTCCCCGGCATGACCATCTCCACTCCTTCGGGCAGCTTGATGTTGCCGGTTACATCCATCGTCCGAATGTAGAACTGCGGCCGGTATCCAGTGAAGAACGCTTTGTGGCGTCCGCCTTCTTCCTTCTTCAACACGTACACTTCGCGCCATGAATTTCTTGTGCGGGGTGATGCTGCCCGGCTTGGCCATCACCTGACCGCGCTCCACATCTGTCGCGCTCTATTCCGCGCAACAATAGACCCAGATTGTCGCCTGCCAGACCTTCATCCAGCAGCTTGTGGAACATCTCCACACCCGGTCACCACACTGGCTGCGCGTCTTTTCCTGCAAACCAACGATCTCCACCGGTTCGCCTACCTTGATCTTGCCCCGATCCACACGCCCGGTCACCACTGTCCCACGACCTTTGATCGAGAACACATCTTCCACCGGCATCATGAACGGTTTGTCCATCGCACGCACCGGCTCGGGAATGTATTCATCCACCACCCGCAGCAATTCCTTGATGCAGGCATATTCCGGTGCTTCCGGATCCGTGCTGGTGCTTTCCAACGCCTGTCAAGCGCTGACCCTCGTACGATCGGGGTGGTGTCCCCGGGGAATTCGTAGCTGCGTCAGCATTTCGCGCAGTTCCAGCTCCACCAGTTCCAACAGTTCCGGATCGTTCATCTGATCCACTTTGTTCAAAAAGACCACGATGCTCGGCACTTCCACCTGGCGCGCCAGCAACACATGCTCGCGCGTCTGCGGCATCGGTCCATCCGGAGCTGCCACCACCAGGATCGCTCCATCCACCTGCGCTGCTCCGGTGATCATGTTCTTGATGTAGTCACGGTGTCCGGGCATGTCCACGTGCGCGTAATGCCGCTTGTCGGTCTGGTATTCCACGTGCGCAATGTTGATCGTGATCCCGCGCGCTTTCTCTTCCGGCGCGTTGTCGATCTGATCATACGCTTTGAATTCAGCCAACCCTTAGCATCTGGCACCATTTCGTGATCGCCGCCGTCAACGTCGTCTTCCCATGGTCAATGTGTCCCATGGTCCCTACATTCAGATGCGGCTTGATCCGGTCAAATTTCTGCTTCGCCATCGATTCTTCTCCTTACGTGACATGTATGTTTGATTACGGCAGCATGAGCCCTCAATGGGATTCGAACCCATGACCTCGCCCTTACCAAGGGCGTGCTCTACCGACTGAGCTATGAGGGCTTGCTGAACCCAGGATCTGACCTTGCGGCGATCCGTTTGGTTGGTAAAACCAGTGGGCGGTGAAGGATTTGAACCTCCGAAGTCGTCTGACAACTGATTTACAGTCAGTCCCCTTTGGCCACTTGGGTAACCGCCCGGGCTAAATTATTACGCATATCGCCACCGAATGTTTAGCTCACGACGCAGAGCCGACGACGAGAATCGAACTCGTAACCTACCACTTACAAGGCGGTTGCTCTGCCGATTGAGCTACGTCGGCATCAAATTGTTAAGCTGCCTTTATCGCGCATTGCATTATACCAAAAGCATCCTCTCTCATCAAGGTATCTCGATGGATGGATTCATTTGATACAGGCAACGAGAGCCGAGTCTATCAGGATTCAGGGTGTGCGTCAAGATGAAGGGATTCTAGGTGTTTTGGAAAACTCATCGGTTGACCAACAGGTTGGATTATTATCGGTGTATTTCCAGATTCGAGCGTTATCCGCATCATCACGAATGATGTGTTCATAATAATTGCGCTGCCATAATTAGGCAGCAAATTGCCTTGGTTTGTAGATATATTTTTTCTTTTAATCTGAACAAGAGTAGGGAATCGAAATCTCTGATTATCTACTTGTTCGGTGCTTGTTCTTGAAAAACCGGGAGCCAGACGGTGAATGTCGTCCCAGACCCCTCTTTCGATTGAACTTCGATTACCCCGCTGTGATTCTTAACGATCCAGAATGCGATGGAGAGGCCCAATCCAAAGCTGCTCCCATCTGTGGATCGTGTCCGTGCCTTATCGCCTCGATAAAATCTCTCGAAAATATGAGGCAAATCACGCGCAGGGATACCCGGACCGGTATCCGTGATCATGGTTTGGACACGGTTCTCCACCCGTTTAAGGGACACGATGACCGTTCCGCCAACCGGAGTGTATTTTACAGCGTTCGCTAACAGATTCAGATATACCTGTTTCATGCGGTCCCGGTCTGCCATCACCTCAACCGGTTCAATATTGCTGATCTGTAACTTGATCTTCTCACCAGCCAACACCTGGACCTGTTGGAATACCTCGACAAGGACACTATCAAGGTCGATTTTCTGTAAATTTAATGGCAGTTTCCCTGATTCTGCCTGGGCGAGCAGGAGCAAATCGCCCACCATACGTGTCAAGCGGTCCACTTCACTTTCAATAGTCTGAAGCGATTCCTCGTCAGGTTTTTTCATTTTACGAAGTAAACTGACATTCCCTTTGATCACTGTCAGGGGAGTCCGAAGTTCATGGCTCACGTCTGCCATGAACCGCTTTTGTGTAGAGAATAACTGTTCCAATCGATTCAGTGTCTGATTAAAAGCTTCGATCAAAATACCGACCTCATTTTGGGAATGGGTCGTATTGGGAATCCGGCGGGAAAGGTCATCGGCATTGGTAATACTCAATGCGGCTGCAGTTACTTTCTCAAGCGGAGCCAGCACTTGCCCGGTAAGCAACCAGCCTGCAATTGCCGCAACAGTAACAAATAACACAATGGCGCCGGCTAACACCCATAAAATGGTTCGGAGTGTAAGGTCGATGATAAAACGATTTTCACCGATCTGAAGCAAACCCACCCGCCTGCCCTCCACCACCAAAGGGACACTCAATACTCGAAGAGAAGCTTTATTTACCAGACTATCGCGATAAATAGGCGAGACTGTCCTCAGACCTGTAGAATCCAGTGGCTGATCCAACCTACTGATATTTGGTGAGGTAATTTTTAGATCGTTCTTCTCGTTCCACACCTGTACAAAAATGGCGGAGGTCACATCCAACGAGGGAAATTCGATAATTTCCAGGTCTCCCATCGCGTTGATTCGTGTGTTTGTGATGATCTGATGGGCGGTTTGATTTAATGAAAGGTCTATCTGGTCAACCAACATGACGCTGACAAGTCCATAGATAGCGATCCCGAAAAACAACAGGATCGCTCCGGCTACCGCCGCATATAGGACTGTCAGTTTAGTTCGAAGAGTCATCAGGGCATTTCACGCAAGACATACCCCACACCACGAACTGTGTGAATCAATTGGGCTTCCTCGCCTACGACCAGTTTTTGACGTAAGTAGCGAATATAGACATCCAGCACGTTCGATTCCCCACCAAAGTCGTACCCCCAGACCCGGTCGAAAATCATTTCGCGGGTGAGTACCTGGCGGGGATGGCGCATGAATAATTCAAGGAGATCATATTCTTTGGCAGTTAATTGGATTTCACGCCCTGAGCGGATCGCTTGCCGGGACGCCGTATCCAACGTAAGGTCCGAGAACGTGAGAACGGGAATACGCTCAGGCTGAGTGCGTCGGAGTAAAGCTCGAATCCGTGCCATTAGCTCATCCAACTCAAACGGTTTCACCATATAATCATCGGCGCCAGCATCCAAACCCTGGACTCGATCCGGAACCATATCCTTAGCAGTCAACATCAGGATGGGGATGGGTCCACTCGCCCGCAAGCGCCGACATACTTCCAATCCATCCATGCCTGGTAACATCCAATCTAAAACGATCAAGTCGGGATGCCATTCTCTTGCTTTGTTCAGTCCCTCATGTCCATCAATGGCAGTTTCAACCTGGTAACCTTCAAAAGACATTCCCCGACGTAAAAATCGGAGAATACCTTCATCATCTTCAATGATCAAGATTTTTTCTTTCATTGTTCCCTCCAGGGTCATTTTAATCATAATGTTAATAAAACCCTCCGTCAAGCAGATGCTTATACCAGACTTATTCACTCTGTATAGCTCTTGTGGATTTAACTGAAGAAAACCTGCGTAAACGGGGGAGTATAATCGTGGGCAATGACTATCAAACGTAAACGCATATGGTTTCTAGTCGTGATCCTCACACTGCTCGGATTGTTTGGAGGATATTGGATATATCGGTTTGTATTCCTTACCGGCAATCGAACTGCCAGAGTTATGCAATTCATCCGAAATCCTGAGCAGTACAAAGGCTCGGCACAAAAAGCGTTGGATCGTTGTGGCAATGCCCCATTCATTTTCCCGACAAATGGATATATCGGTTTTCTATGGGAAGATTCATTTCGACCTTTTCATCAGCACCAAGGGATAGATATATTTGGAGGCGAAGCGCCTGGTACTACACCCGTCTTTGCAGTCACTGACGGTTATCTAACCCGGGATAGCGGCTGGAAATCCAGTCTGATTATTCGAGTCCCTAGCGACCCGATCCAACCAGGCAGACAAATTTGGGTGTATTACACTCATCTTGCAGACTCGGAGGGTAATTCTACGATTCTCTCAGTCTTCCCTCCAGGCATTTCGGATATTCCCATTCGACAGGGAGATCTGCTAGGGTATCAGGGCAATTATTCAGGAAATCCGGGTAATCCGGTTGGGGTACACCTCCATATATCCGTCCTCAAAGATGATGGGCAAGGTCATTTTTTAAATGAATTAAAGATCAAGAATACCCTGGATCCCTCCGGGTATTTTGGCTTGGTATTGAATGCACTTCGTAAACCACCTATACCAATCACCTGCGCATCATCCGAGACCAATTGACAATGTAATAATCATGTAATATTTGAACGGCGTGAGAAATCCCCATCCTCGCTATAATTAAGAAAATATATACTCTCCGGTCAAGCCGTAGGAGGGTCTGATGCTTTCTTATCGAGAGGTGTCGGCCAGGTTACAAGACCTAAAATTACCAGTTGAAGTTCCCTTGATTGTCCATGCCAGCCTATCCAAAGTTGGTGGAATTCGTGGTGGCGTGGAAACGATGCTGGGAGCTCTCTTTACGTTATCTGAACGTCTTCTATTTCCAACGTTTACTTATAAAACAATGGTCATTCCCCACGAGGGACCTGATGATAATGGTATGACCTACGGTGTAGGGCATGACACAAACCCAATGGCAGAGATTTTTCAACCACAAATGTCTGTTGATAGGACGATAGGTTTATTGGCAGAAAAATTCCGGCAAATGCCAAATTCGCGGAGATCATTTCATCCCATATTATCCTTTGCCGCATCGAATTTTGATGAAGCAATAAACGCTCAAACTAAGCTGGATCCACTGGCTCCGATCCGGGTTCTTGCAGATCAGAATGGTTGGATCATTCTCATCGGAGTTGACCAGACCTGTAATACGACCATACACTATGGAGAAAAGATGGCCGGCAGAAAGGACTTTGTCCGCTGGGCATTGACCGAGAACGGAGTCCAAGACTATCCCGGATTCCCTGGGTGCTCAGATGGCTTCAATCAAATAGACCCTATTCTGAAGGGTGTAACCCGTCAAGTAACGCTGGGAAATACGAACGTCATTGCAATGCCAGCGGTGTTTGTGATCGATGTGACCAGGGCGATGATCTTATCTGACCCGGAAGCACTGTTGTGCAGCCGCCAAGATTGCCCACGATGCATGGCTATACGAAAAGATTTCCAGGTAAATTCGGATGCCGGGAATAGTTGAAAGGTTGGCTGATTTTTGACCAGTTTCATTACTCATCTCGAGTGCTCTATTTGTGGAACAATTTACTCTCACCGAGAAGTAATTAATACCTGTTTGCAATGTAACTCTCCCCTTTTCGCTGTGTACGGATTGTCCCAGGTTAGAGAAGTAATTACTAAGGAGAAAGTCCTTTCCCGTCCCGGAGGACTCTGGAAATGGTCAGAATTATTACCAGTAATGAATGAAGCAAACCAAATCACCCTCGGGGAAGGCGATACCCCGGTCATAGCAATAAAAAATATTGGTGCAAAGATCGGAACTGATCGATTATTTATCAAGGACGAGGCTGGTAACCCAACAGCCTCATTCAAAGCGCGTGGTCTGTGTGTAGCCCTTTCAAAAGGAATCGAACTTGGGTTGACTACATTCGCACTGCCGACGGCTGGAAACGCGGGAGGAGCTCTCGCTGCCTACGCAGCTCGTGCCGGGGTAAACGCCCATATCTACATGCCCAAGAGTTCTCCGCAATCCAACCGTAGTGAAGTGATCGATTATGGAGCACATCTGCATCTGGTGGATGGAACCATTCAACAGGCTGCCAATCTCGCCACCGAAGATTGTCAAAAATTCGGATGGTTCAATCTGGCCACTTTTAAGGAACCGTACCGGGTTGAGGGTAAGAAGACTCTGGGCTTTGAACTTGCAGAATTTTTCAATTGGGAATTGCCAGATTGGATTATTTATCCTACCGGCGGGGGAACAGGATTGGTTGGGATGTGGAAAGCGTTTAATGAGCTATCAGAACTAGGTTGGATCAATTCCAAGCAGCCCAGGTTTGCAGCTATCCAGGCAGCAGGCTGCGCGCCAATAGTCAAGGCATTCCGGGAGAATCAACCCAATACTGTTGACTGGCCTACTCCATTTACCATCGCATCTGGTTTAAATGTACCCACAGTTTTTGCGGGTCGAAAGCTCCTCAAAATTCTTCATGAAACAAATGGGGTTGCCATGGATGTAAGCGAAGAAGAGATCCTTTCGGCACAGTCTATTTTAGGTAAGACAGAAGGCATTCTGGCATCGCCGGAAGGTTCAGCCACGCTTGCTGGTTTTGATAAATTGCTAAAAATGGGTATTATTAAACATCACGAAAAAATCGTCTTGTTCAATACGGCAAGTGGATTGAAGTACTTTTAATCAGGTGGTTGCATGATTCAAGACAGCACTCGATCATCACTGGATCTACTCTATCATGTCAGTCGAGAACTGGCCAATGAAATCGAGTTGCGTCCACTCTTAAAGAAGACTCTGTCCCTGGCGGTTTACCATGTTGGCGCTGAACGAGCCAGCATCGTCATTTTAAATGAGCAAAATAAACCGATCGATGCCGCGATCATGTACGGCGATAAAATTTACAATCATACCGTCCAACAGCTAAAAGAGACTGTTGAAAAAGGGATGGCAGGTTGGGTTGTCCGCCACCACAAACCCGTGATGGTTGATGATACCCGGGAGGACTTGCGTTGGATTCGTCGCCCGGATGATGACTCAAATAAAAGTGGTGCAAAGAGCGCTCTTTGCGTTCCACTAATGGCACATCGGAAGCTGGTTGGGGTCCTTACGGTTGTACACCCGATGGTTGGTTTCTTTAACAATGATCAACTGAATTTGCTCCAATCAATTGCAGATATCGCGGGTCTGGCTGCCCTTAACGCCCGGCTATATGAAAGCAGCAAGCAAAGGTCTCGGGTTATGTCCGCGCTGATTGACAATGCGGTTGCGCTAAACTCATCCCTGCAATTGGATGAGGTCCTGAAAATCTTGATGGAACAAACCACCCAGGCATTGGAAGTGGAAGTAGCAGCGCTCGGATTGATCATTGACGAGGGCAAAGAAATTGAGTTTCGATCAGCCTGGGGAGAAAGTTCCCAATTTGTGGAACATGTTCGGATTGAAGTCGGCAAAGGTGTGGCAGGGACAGTGGCCGCAACCGGGAAATCGATGATCACTGGATTGTCTGATCTTAAAGAGATCGATCAATACCCCGGATACTCGATCTACAGCATGGCGGCGGCTCCAGTTCGTGCGAATAATCAGATCATCGGTGTTCTTCTTGCCATGAACCCAAAGATAGGTGAATTCGATCCTGACACTCTCACCATTCTTAATGCCATCTGCAGTGTCGCCGGGACCGCCATTCGAAATGCACAAACATTTGAGCAGTTACACATCTCGCAACAACGCTACGCGGAATTGTTTGAAGACCATATCGATCCGATCATCATCACAGATTTTTCTGGGATGATATTGGAAGCTAATCAGCAAGCATGTACGAACCTGCAATATACCAAGGAGAGTATTCTCAAACTCTCAATAAGCCAGATCCATAAATCGAATGAAAAAAAATTAGGTGCTGGATATAAGCACATATTGGAGTCGGGGACCATCACGTACGAATCGGAAATGGTGGCGTCCAATGGTTGGAGGATCCCGGTTCAAGTGATCGCACGAAAGGTAAATTTTAGTGGGATAGTCAGTATCCAATGGGTTTTGCGGGATATCAGCGAGAGGATCGACCTGGATACATTGCGGAATGATCTAATAGCGATGGTCTATCATGACCTTAGATCACCCCTGGCAAATGTTACTGCCAGTCTTGATATCCTTAGCTCTCTGACTCCTCCCGATAGAGATGAGACAACTGTCAGCTTGTTGAATATCGCTATGCGATCCTCGGACAGGATACAAAGACTTCTTAATTCATTGTTGGATGTGTATCGTCTGGAAGCCGGTCAGACAGTTGTAAATAGAAAAGAGATAGACGCACTGAGCTTGATCAATGAGGTTATTGATGTCATCCAGCCGGCATTGGATACAAAAAACCAATCCCTAAATCGAGTAATTTCAGCCGACCTACCGGCTCTTTGGGTGGATCCTGATATGATCAGGCGGGTATTAGTGAATTTGTTGGAAAATGCATCCAAGTTTTCCCCGCAGGATTCGCATATTGAGATCGGAGCTGATCAGGATGATGGGTACACCCGCTTCTGGATCAAAGATGACGGTCCAGGTATCCCATTGGAAGAGCAGGAAAGGATCTTTGAAAAATTCTCACGGTTAAAAGTAAATGGAACCATAAAAGGGTTGGGGTTGGGGTTAACATTCTGCAAATTAGCGGTAAGCGGTCATGGCGGTAAGATCTGGGTGGAAAGCACCCCCGGAAGTGGAAGCACATTCTTCTTCACATTGCCTCCAAAAAAGATAGCCGAGCAATCCGTGCAATGATACAATCCAGACAATTGGAGACATATGCAAGAAATTACCCCTGATATCTTTATTGAAACGAATTATTTGGGAGTCGTTTTAGGCGCGATTAACGCCCCTCACGGTTTAATCTTAATTGATGCACCCTTACGCCCCGAAGACAATCGTACCTGGCGATCCTCCCTCTTGAATCTGAGCGGAGGCGTGGATCGAATGTTAATCAACCTGGATGCCCATCCGGATCGAACTCTCGGGGCGAGAGCGATGGAATGTACAGTCGTTGGGCAAGAAAAAATTGCTGTCGCGTTTCGTAACCGCCCGACAACCTTCAAATCCCAAAATTCTGAAACAGGTGCCGATTGGGAATTGATACCTTCCCTCGGTACTATCCGCTGGAATCCACCGGAAATTTCGTTCAGTGAAAAGATGCAGATACATTGGGGTAACCGCCCCATATTACTGGACGCCAGACCGGGACCTTATGCCGGATCGCTATGGATCACCCTCCCGGAAGAGAAAGTGATCTTCGTTGGCGACGCAGTCCTCAAGGATCAGCCTCCCTTCTTAAGTCATGCTGATCTCCCCGCCTGGATCGCTAATCTCAAAGAGCTTCAAACAGCGGAATACCGTGAATACTTTATTGTAAGTGGTCGAAGTGGGTTGGTAACACAAGATGATGTCCGAAAACAGATCGTATATCTGGAAAATATCAACGAGGTCATCGATCAGTTTTGCGAACAAAAATTGCCATCTGAATCATTGGAAAGAATCATCCTGGAATTCCTTGCTCCATATCAATTCCCCTCCTACAAATCCGTTCAATTTGCACAGAGATTACGATGGGGATTGACGCATTACCATAGCCCGGAAGTAACGGTCAGTCCACTGGACCTGGAAGAATAATCTCAATGTCATCCAGTACTTATGTCCCCTTATTTGAAGCCACACGTGGACATATTGTAGAATCAGTTCAATTCGGTGCAATTGCCGTAGTTAATAGTGATGGGCTGATTCAGGCCAGCGAAGGTGACCCGGAAATGGTCACCTTTTTACGTTCTTCTGCGAAGCCGTTTCAAGCACTCCCCTTCATGGAAGCACACGGCGATGATTACTTTCACCTCACCGATACTGAGGTAGCTATCATGTGTGCCTCTCATGCCGGGACTGACGAACATCTTCAGGTACTGATAGGCTTCCAACAGAAAATCGGAATAACGGAAGATCAGTTGATGTGCGGAACGCATCCCCCATTTGATAGTGATACCTGGCATACCATGATTCAGTCTGGGAGGAAGCTTACTGCCAACCGCCACAACTGTTCGGGTAAACATACCGGAATGCTGGCGTCTGCCCGGCTACAAGGATTTCCATTAGAGGAATATCCCTCGATCGAGCATCCGATTCAGCAACAGATCCTTCTAGCCTTTAGCGAGATGGTGGGTGTGGCGAAAGAACAGGTCGAAGTGGGTATTGATGGTTGTTCCGTGCCTACATTTGCCGTTCCACTCCGAAATGCTGCCTTCGGATACGCACGCCTGGCTGATCCGAGTCGGTTACCAGCGAATCGGAAAGATGCCTGCCAAAGAATAGTGAGAGCGATGACATCCAACCCGATGATGATCGCAGGTCCGAAATTATTTGATACTGTATTGATGGACCTCGCCGGGGATAAATTCTTGACCAAAACCGGCGCCGAAGGTTTTCAAGCCCTTTCCATCCTGCCAGATGCCATCGAACCAGGATCCCCAGCCCTGGGTGTGGCCTTGAAGATCGCTGATGGTGACCAGGATGGACGAGCCAGACCTGTGGTTATGCTCGAACTCCTGCGGCAGTTGGGGGCAATTACCAACAGTGAATTGGCAGCTCTCAAAGACCTTTCCCGCCGACCGATCTACAATTTCCGTCACCTACGGGTTGGCGAATACCGTCCGTCTTTTTCCATTCGTTCATGAATGTCGATCCCTTACTTCAAAAGAAAGCTCACATCGTCTACCAGAAATTGATAGATCGTTTTGGTCTACCCACCTGGAGGATGGCTCTCAGTCCGGTTGATGAGTTGGTTTCCACCATTCTTTCTCAGAATACGAACGACATCAACCGTGACCGGGCTTTTACTGAATTGAAATCCAGCTTCCCTGATTGGGAGACCGTTATGCGCGCTCCGGTAGATGAAGTGATTCGCTCCATTAAAATTGCCGGTTTGGCGAACCAAAAAGGACCGCGTATCCAACAGGTTTTACGTCAAATTGTTGCGGAACGGGGATCCCTGGACCTTTCCTTCCTCGAAAACATACCGCTGGAAGATGCCCGAACCTGGCTGAAAAAATTCAAGGGAGTTGGACCAAAGACCGCGGCAATAGTATTGCAATTCTCATTAAATCGACCTGCCTTTCCAGTCGATACCCATATTTTTCGAGTTACCGGTAGGATTGGACTGCGTCCATCCACGATCAGCGTGGAAGATACACATCCACTGATGGAAGCATTATTCAAACCGGAGATGTATTATGCCGGTCATCTAAATTTGATCAGGTTGGGTAGAGAGATCTGTACAGCTCGCAAACCATTCTGCGAGCGTTGTCCATTAACCGAAATCTGTGAGTATTTTAAGGACGTTGTGCAAGATCAGAAATAAAACCCGCTATTAACTGATTATTATTGTGTCAGATTACCTATCATCGACCAGGGACCGGTCCACGCAATCTTAACCGATCTAAGCATTCCCTTGAGATCCTGATCGGTTTCCACAAATACCAATTTATTGGTAGGGGTTCTTCCTCGCCAGCGTTTTTTAGATTTTTCTTCAAAAAGAACTTCCACTATTTGATCCTGATAATGGCTGTTAATTTCGCCGACGATCCTCTCTTGTTGCTCTTCGAGTAATCGAAATCGTCGCATCTTCTCTTCCTGAGAGACATCGTCCGCCATCCGCCGGGTCGCCACCGTATCTGGGCGTGGTGAGTAGCGAGCCAGGTGGGCTACATCCAATCGTAGCTCTTCCAAAAGGTCATAGGTTTGTTGGAATTGTTCGGTTGTTTCACCCGGAAAACCGACAATGATATCGGTCGCGATGGAAACGTTGGGGATCCTTGCACGAATCTTGTGTACGAGAGTACGATAATCCTCCCGCGTATATCCGCGCTTCATGTTTGCCAGAACCTGATCATCACCAGCCTGTACTGGTACTTCGATATGGGGTGCAACTTTGGGTAATTCCGCGACAGTATCGAGTAACTCTGACGTCATCCAATTGGGGTGGGATGTGAGAAACCGAATTCGTTCCAATCCTTCAATTTTGTGTAGTTCCCTCAAGAGGGCGGGGAGGTCCTGCCCGGGAGCCAGGTCTTTGCCATACCGGTCAACAATTTGTCCGAGAAGAGTGATCTCTTTCACACCCTGCTTAACCAGAGAGTAAGCCTCTGAAACAACGACAGGGAACGGACGGCTCTCTTCAATTCCTCTCCGGTACGGTATAACACAATAGGTGCAGGCATGCGAACATCCCAGTACAACCGGGAGATAGGCACATACTTCGTTACTGTGGTCGAATCCGGGGAGGACAATCTCACCATCCATGAGCGCGAATCGATGGGCAGTCTCGTATCGATCAAGATCATGATGGTTTTTCTGGAGCAGGTAATCAACCAGCGGCATTGGATCCGATGGGGCTGAAAATACATCCACATAAGGAAATCGGGTTTTCAAACGCGGATCAGGCTTTACTCCTACCAGGCAACCCATGAGATTTATAACGAGATCAGGATGATTCTGTTTCAATGGTTTCAGGGAGCTCAACCGTCCGTATGCTTTATTCTCCGCAGATTGGCGAACAACACAGGTATTCAAAACGATGACATCGGCTTCTTCCGGCTGTCTGGTCTCATGATATCCCAGTTCTTGTAAAGCGGAGGATACCCTGTGTGAGTCAGCCACATTCATCTGGCAGCCTTCTGTCCATATATGATATTTCATAGCCGCGATTATACCAGATGTAAATCCCCCTTGTTTAGTCCGATTTATTAAGTTTTATTTAATTTCACATGATAGAATTACCGCCATGTTAAAGAACAAATTTATGTCCGCAATCCTTGGAATGCTGGCAATGATCATTCTGTTATCTGGTTTTTATTTTGTACCTGACGTCAAACGGCGGGTGGATTGGCGCATGGACGAGATAACCACTTATCTCCGGGTTGTGCTTAACCCCATTAAAGATATGCCTACCCCCGTTACTGTTTCTAAACCACAAGCCCTCTCAACCGCAACTCCAACACCAGAAGTAGTCACACCAGAGCCAAACGTTGTCCCGCAAGCCCCAGTAACGCCCACACTGACCCCTACCGTTTTACCTTCATCTGCTTCTCTACAAGCTCCGGAATATGAACGACAGGGCATGAATAATTGTGGTCCTGCTGCCTTATCTACATACCTGCGGTACTATCAGTGGGATGGGAATCAAGAGGAAATTGCGAAGGTTCTTAAATCTACAACAGCGGATCGCAACGTCAATGTGGAAGAATTGGATTATTTCGTCAAGAACTATGCCGGCTGGCTGCAAACCCAATATCGCGTGGGCGGTGATATCAAACTCTTAAAAACATTCATCGCGAACGGCATACCCGTTGTCATTGAAGAATCAATGACCATTGATAAATCGTACTGGCCAAATGATGACCGATGGGCGGGGCACTATCTATTCCTCAACGGGTATAACGATGCCACTCAGACATTTGTCTCCCAGGATACCTATTATGGTCCGGATCTGGCTGTCAGTTACGCCCAACTCGAGAAAAACTGGCAGGGATTCAACCACGTTTACATACTGATCTATCTGCCTGAGCAGGAAGAGACTGTAAAACAAATCCTGGGGGAAAACTGGGATGCGGCTAAGAATAGGGAAAACGCAATCGCAAATGCTGAGGAAGCAACCCGGAAAGAACCGGAGAATCCCTTCCACTGGTTCAATCTCGGTACCAATTTAGTTTACTTTGATCGTTACGGCGAGGCATCGGCTGCGTACGATAAAGCACGCGAGATCGGTATTCCGCAGCGTATGTTGAGATATCAATTCGGTCCATTCTTAGCCTATTTTAACGCTCTTCGGACAGAGGATCTGCTGGCTGTGGCGAAATATGCCATTACTATCACTCCGAATTCGGAAGAAGCTCGTCTCTGGCTGGGATGGGCGTATTTTCGCAATGGAGATCGGGCAGCGGCTGAATCAGAATTCTGGAAGGCGTTGGAAGAAAATAATAATTACAGTGATGCCAAGTATGCGTTGGATTACATTGCTTCGCATTAAGTTGAATAATTGGGGAAACTTCGATGTAGGTGGGGAAGGTATTGGCTATGATAATAAGAACAATCAAGACATTGAAAGATGGGTTGTTGTTACGTCGATCAACGGTAGCTGATATTGAGACGTTGGCTCTTTTCCAGTCAACCATACATTCAAATGATCACAAAACCCCGGACTTACGTATCGGAGATTGGGTTCGTGACTTGATGTCTGGTGGGCATCCAACATTCCATGTAGATGATTTCACCATTATCGAGGAACCGGCGACAAAGAAGATCGTTTCGAGTTTGTGTTTGATAGATCAGACCTGGAGCTATGGTGATATTCCGTTCAGAGTAGGTAGACCTGAACTCGTGGCAACAGACCCGGCTTACCGTAACCGGGGATTGGTCCGCGAACAGATGAATGTGATTCACGATTGGAGTGCGAAACGTGGGCAGGTTCTCCAGGCGATAACTGGTATTCCATACTATTATCGTCTATTTGGATACGAAATGACCCTTGAATTAGATGGGGGCAGGAACACGTTTGAATTTCAAATTCCTTTTCTAAAAGAACAGGAACAAGAATTATATAGATTTCGCCCTGCTCAATCGAAAGACATACCATTTATCTCCTCTCTTTACAAACAAGGATCAGACCGCTCATTAGTTAATTGTGTACGGGATGACCGGATCTGGGAATATGAGATCAACGGTAAACGGGCTGAAAATATCGAGCGGCTCTGGATATTTGTTATTGAGAATTCAGATGGTGTAGCGGTTGGGATCATGGCACATATGAATGAACTTTGGGGTCCCACCCTGCCGGTTAAACTGCTGGAGGTTATCCCCGAACATCCCTGGATGGATGTCTGCCAATCTGCACTTCGATTCGCCTGGTCACAGGGCAAAATGCTGGCAGAAAAATTCAACCAGAAGTTTGATGTTTTGGGCTTGTGGCTCGGATCGACCCACCCCGCATACCTGGCTTTACCAGATCGCCTTCCAAAAATACGCGACCCTTATTCCTTTTTTATCCGGTTACCCGATCTGGCTGGTTTTCTCCAGATTATTAAACCTGTTTTAGAAAATCGTTTATCCAATTCGGTGGCAAGCGGATATACAGGTGAGCTGCGGATCAGTTTTTATTCAGATGGTATTCGCTTCGGGTTTGAACATGGAAAGATCAGCAGCATTGAATCTTTCAGATCAAAAACCCAGGAGGGTCATGCCTATTTCCCCAATCAGAGTTTCCTCCAATTGGTGTTCGGGACAAAGAGTTTAGCAGATCTCATCCATTGGTATCCTGATTGCTCGGTGTCGAGAAACTCCGATGCCAGGCCGATCCTGGACGCGCTCTTTCCTCCATCGTCATCGAACGTCATTCCCTTGTGTTAATCGCGTAATTCCGGGGGTCACTGAATATTTCCAACCAATAACCTACTGACAATCAAAGTGGGTCAAAAATACTTGTTGTTTATTCTCGCTCAAACGATCGGAGAAGGAATGGACCAGACGTTCTTTCTCTGCTGGATACATTGCATCGTACTCTTTGGTTGCCAATGCCACAAAACAGTAACGGGAAGAATCGCCCTGCAAAAATTCGGATAACTCATTTGTAACGCTGTCTTTGGGTAAATTTCCATCCAAAGCAATATTGAGCATGATTCGGGTATAGTCAGGCGTAAGCCCGATCGGCTCCCTCCTATTTCGGACAAAATTAGATGCAATGGTAAGCCGATCCGGATGTGCCTTGATATCTGGAGCCCATTCATTGATTAATTCAAATCGTTGGTTCACGACCCTGGAAATCGTATGTGCTTGTAATGAAGACAAGATCTGGGTGAAAGGGATGATGCTACCTGAAAATAAGACCAAACCTGTGAGAACGAGTCTCCATCCTGTTGCTCTGGTCGGAATGAGAAGAAGGACCAAGGTGAGTCCTACAATGAAAATGGGAAGGACAAAAACTCCATAGACAAATTCAGTCTGATATATTCCCGGATCCAGTCTTCGAAGGATAATCGTATCAATGACGTAAGAAATTATGGCTGCGATGGGAATTATGGCAATAAGCCAGAGGATTCTGATCGTTTTTCCTTGAATAATGATGGCAAGAAAAGGAGTGGCAAGCATAGCCAAGATAGGGTAAATCGAGATAAGATAACGTGGATATGCCTGGAACGGTGTCAGAGAGTAAATAGCAATAAAGACCAGGGAAAATGAGATCAGTATCTGATAAACCTGTTTTTCAATTTTCGTTTTTGGCAATGCATATGTCAAGGCGATGAGCAATAGGCTAACAATACTTGGAGAATAAACCAACGCAGTGAAGAAGTTCTTATTCTGAATGGGTTTAAGTCCGGGGTCAAGACCTGTCCTGGCAGTATACCAATTCACGAAATCGGACGTTCGAAATCTCCACAACCGGTCATGCAGAATGATCGTATTCAAGATTAGCAAGGAGGCACAAGCTAACGCAAATCCCAGAAGAAATATGCCCAACTGCTGCATAATTATTTTGCCGAGAGGTTTTGCCGTACATTAATCCACAATATTCCTGCTAGCTGCACAAGGATCGCAACGGTAACTTCTTTGGTTCTGAGACCGAATCCTAAGACCATACCCAGCAAATAATACGGAAATGCTTGTGAACCTGGGCGCAGTCAGTGAAAGGATCACCAAAAAAGCACTTATGGCGAACCATAGCTCCAGTGTGAAGTCCACATACGCGACTCCGATATATTCCATGACAAACGGTTGGATCGAAAATAGGAATAGTCCAAATACGCCGCACACGATTCGAATGATCACCGACTGTTTATGGGGCAGTAGGATTATGGATAAAAAAACCAGGGTAAGAACAGCAGATTGAACGACGATCCAATAATAGCGAACCGCTCGAAAAGAATCGCCATTGGTCGACCAATAGAATATTTTCAATAAGAAGATATGGGAATACTGGTTTAATACTCGGATCTCCGCCACAGAATTTTTGACAGCATTCATATACAACAATTCGTCCCAGGTTACATGCCCACCTCCGACACCGATCAGAAACCGGATCAAAGGAATCAGGATAACAATAATGAATAGACTTGGAATCACCCACTGGCGTTACCCGGGGTAGTAGTTGATCCAGAGGGATACGTCACCAAAGATCAGGAGACTGAGAGAGGTAATAAGTATGTAGTTTTGGGAATTCGCGGCAAGGGAGATAGTAAGGTGATTAAATCCAAGCAAGAGCACGGTGAACCAAGGTGCTTATCGTTCGTGATCTTCTCGCTAATTCGGTGAATTGACCCAATCAAACTCTACAAATCCTTTTTCATTATTATCCCAAAAGTCCATCTGTCATTGAGTTTCCGATTCTGAACTACTAATTAAAAAACCGCTATTTAACTTACATATCATATCGCCACATGACTCACGGCATTGGATCCTGTACTGTGGCAGTCAAAACCAACCTCTTCCAACAATTCTATCCATTACGATCACAATAGACAACTATCTGTTGATCCATGAAAACCTGTTGAATGCAGGCTTATTATCCATCGTCATCCTAATTTTCACTTAAAATATTATATCGATTTATTTAAACAGATATCATAGTTTCATAAGATTTAGACGGCAAAATATATTTATCAGATGAAAGAGAACTTCGTTGACTTAGAAAAGCCAAATGGTTATTGCTCCGTCCAAAACCCATAACTCATTTCAGGTGGGCGAATCAAATGTAATTTTGGATTTTCCTGCGGCATGCAGGGTAATGGACTTATCCAGCATTGGTGAGAATCTATTGGTAGATTAACCGTTATCCCATCGACAATGCTGGTATTGTATTGGTTATAACCTTCTGTCATTCGTTTAATAGGGGGATCCATTTGAATCCGGATGAGCGGGAGTATTGATTGATTTCTTTCTTGTAATGCGATGAGAATCACCAACATGATTCCGAACGAAACATATAGATGGCTCATAACACTAGCGAATTTATTTTCTAATTGATCGTAGACGAGGATTATTGACCCGGCAAATAAACCTGGAAAATATGCGCCTGAGAACCTGAGATTGGGGGCAGAGAAAAACCAGAAAAGGATGGAAAGGATCGGAACCATCAACCAGGATATTAGGCGTGGGTTTAGGCTGTTCTTCCATAGGCGTGAAATAAGAGCTGAGATAAGAATCTGAACTAATGACAGTATTACAGTAATCTTGATGGTACCATCCAGTTTTGTATACCAAAATGGGAACCAATTCTCCACTGATTTGTCATCCTCATCCTGAGAGTTTGGATTTCGAGCCCAGTTTACGATCCCAGATTGGGTTCGCTCTACCCTTGATTGAGGCATTTTCCATGCGACCGGGACATGTAGCGAAGGCAATGGAAACAATAAGTAACCGGACAGGATGATGTTTCTGCCAAGCCATAATCCAATAAGCATCGTAGGGAGAATGCTTAGTTTGATCAAAGAACCCAGTTCAATTGATTTTTCTTTAATTAGATACGCCATTGCTACTATCGCAGATAGTATAACGACAGGAAGGAAACTCAATTTAACGCTCACTCCACAACACCCGATAAATAGAATTTGAAATAACGAATCAATCTTTTCTGGTTTTGTTTTATCGATAACTAGGAATTTAAGCAGTAACCCAAGGACTATAATGCCAATGACAAACACCGGGAGATCCTGGTTAAAGCCAGTGAGTTGATATTTCGCTGGAAACCCATAAGCCCAGCTGATCGCAGAGCCGATCATGAGTGAAAAATACAAATTGTAATGGTTTCTGGTTTTTTTCCTGATACATGCGATTAGTTGAATTGCAATTTGCATGACCAGAACAAACATGAGTAATCCATTAGCTACATGATTTGATTTGTTTTCGAAAGGTCCGATATCAATCGCGGCTGAAAATAAAAGATTTGTATTATTGAATGCTAATCGGTGATGTAGATTCCCTAAACCCGGGATAATCGCATATTCTGAATTCCATTTGATCGCCTGGATATGGTACAGGCCTGTATCATAAGGTACTAATGCATCCGTACAGAGACTGGCCAACCAAACCCCAATAACCAGGAATAAACCAGCATAAAGGAATAATATCCATTTCGAAGCGATCTTTAAGCTCGCAACCAGGGTTTTAGAGTTCGCAAACCAGCCGATGAATCCTAGTAATACAAACAGGCCAAGAACAACAGAATTGATTTTATAAAACAGGTGCCACGCTTGTAAAATTAAAATACAAAACGCCCACCCTACCCAAAATGACGAAAGATGCACAAAATATGTCTGGGTGGGAAAGCCTAAAAGACGTCTCACTAATAATCCCATACCTAGAAAAACCATAAGGAGAAAAATCCAATATCCAAGTATTGAAAGCATATCATCCTCGAAATTTCAATGTAAGACAATTATCTTCTTTTAATGTAAATTTCCCAGAATTTTATGAATTAATGTCGGAATTTTCTTCATGTTAGAATAAACCAACATCACCCTGATCCGAAGGTATATTCCTATGAAAAACCTCAGGTATTTTCCATTTTACTGTTTTATCTTTGCTTCATACCCGGCGGTCGCATTAATGGCAAATAATATCATGGAAGATCAGATAGCAGTTGTCGTCCGACCCATACTATTTTCTCTTATATTTTCGGCTCTCGTTTTAAGTTTGATGTATCTCCTGTTTAGAAATCTTCAAAAAGCAGGGTTGATGACTCTTATTATTTCTATTCTGTTTTTTTCGTATGGTCATTTCCTGAATGTTCTTGAAAAGGTTTATCTGTTCAATATTGAACTTGGTAGATCCCGTGTTCTCGCTGTCGTTAATCTTCTACTAGTATTCGGATCTTACCTGTTCATTCGGCGATTATCAGGATATTCCATGAAGATCAGCAAAATCCTAACGATGATTGGTATTGTCTTAATATTATTACCGTTGGGGAAAATTATCGTTTCTACAACCAATATCAAGATAAATAATCAGGTCTCTGCAACAAAAACAGAAAACGGGCGGGTATTGGGGGATCAATTGACCGATTTACCTGACATATATTACATTATTTTGGATTCGTATACCCGCCAGGATGTCCTGCTGGACACTTATCAATTTGATAATAAACCATTCCTGAATGAACTCAAAGCTGAAGGTTTTTATGTTGCGGAATGCAGTAGGAGTAATTATCAATTTACCCTTTTATCTTTGGGCTCCAGTCTAAATTTGGATTATTTGGCTAATCTGGATAAAAGAATAAATTCAGGTCCATATGACCAAGCAATATTGAGAAATCTAATCCAACATAATCAAGCAAGATCGATACTGACTAAGTTCGGGTATCGTTTTATCGCAATGGAAAATGGTTTTATAGGGACAAAAATTCCTGATGCAGATGAATATATTAAGTTTACCCGCTCGAATAATGAAATGATTTGGAATATGTTCCTCAATCCATTTGAAGAGATGTTTATTCAATCAACGGGGGCGGTTGTGTTATATAGGTTGCCTCTCGGTTTCTTGAGCGAATCGATAAAAAAAGCAAGTTTTCCTTACTATGAACTAGCTCAAATACAACTTTTCCAACTAAACAAATTGCCCCTAATTACAACTGAGCCAGGACCAAAATTTGTTTTCATGCATATGAATATTCCACATCGTCCATTTATATTTGATGCTAATGGAACACTTCAATCTGATTCAGGTTTTTATGGCGCTGATGGCCTCGCGATTGATATCAATTATGAAAAAGAAGGCTATAGGGACCAGGTTGCTTTTCTGAATAGCCGTTTGCCCGAAATCTTAAAAGGCATAATACAAGAGTCCAGGGTCAATCCAATAATCATTCTTCAAGGTGATCATGGGTTAGATATGAAAAACCGATCCCCCATTTTATATGCGATATACCCTTCTAGTAACCTAAAAGAATTTCTTTACCCGACAATTACCCCGGTAAATACCTTTCGGGCGATTTTTACAAAGTATTTCGATTTGCCTTATCCTAAACTTCCAGATCGGAGTTTTTCATCTGACAACCAAGACAGGTTTATCTTTCATGAGGAATTTGAGAATAACCCCGGTTGTAGCGAAAAATAAATATCTTAATTCAAACCTGATAATAGGCGATAGTAGCAATCGCAGAAATAACATTAACGGACAAAAAAACAATTGATATATAAATCCATATTGATAACCGATCAGAAATGGTACTGATCGAATTTCATACATTATTTGATTTTCCACTCTTTTAATGATTATTCATACTTCAGCGCATTCACCGGTAGCAATGTGGCAGCCCGGAGGGCAGGATATAACCCTGACAGAAGTCCAACCAGGGTGGAGAAAACCAGACCAAATATTGGCAGCCAGATCGGGGTGAAAACTGCCGTCGTGGGTGGTAATCCTCCAGTGGTAGCAGTTTGCGAACTCAGGTAGCTCACCACCACCAGGTTTAGGACATAACCGCCGCCCCAACCTATGGCTACACCCCCCAGCCCGCCGATCAGACCGATGCCAGAAGCTTCCCCGAGGAAGATGCCAAGCACATCCCGATTTGTGGCTCCTACCGCTTTCATCAGACCAATTTCGCGGGTGCGTTCCAGGATCGCCATCGCCATGGTATTGGCGATTCCGATCGCCGCGACAAGCAAAGCGACAGCTCCGACCCCACCAAACACGAATTGCATGATGAGAAAAAAACTGTTGATCCCTTGAATGTATTCCTGTGGGGTGAAAGCCTGGAATCCCATCTCTTTGATTTTCTCAGAGATATCCAATGCTTGCTTTACATCCTGCACGGAAACCGTAAGCTGCTGATACCCATCTTTCGTTCGATTGATCGGCTTCCCTTGCGCCCAGGCGTTGATGGAAGTGACATCTTCCATCGTCATATAAATGGTATAGTCCGATTCCGCGCGTGACTTTGTCAAAATTCCCACAACCCTGACTGGAATTGTTTTTCGAACTTCCTGTCCGTCGGTAGTATATTTGATCAGGATCAGTTTCATTCCCTGTTCCAGGGGATTTGGCGGCTCAGGAGGCGGCATACCTGGACGAGCTTTTGGGTCATAGAAATTAGTTAATACTGGAGCTCCCATTATCGCTGTTCCAGGTTCAAGTTCAAGTGTCCCTTCCTGCAGTTTGAAATCCAGGTCGTCCAGATTATGGGTTCCCACGCCCATGATATTTCCCCATGATTCCAATCGCCCAATTTTGATTTGAGAGCCTACTTGAAGAAAGTCTCGCGGGATCACATTTACGACACCAGGGATGTCCGCAATTTCAGAGATGGTTGTTGGAGTAAGGAGTTTATTTTGTTGCGGTCCTGGCTTACCAGAGCCACTTCCTCCCCCGCCACCACCTCCCCCCATGACCATCATCCCCATACTGTCACCATAGGTTGGGAAAACGTTGATTTGTGTAAGAGATCCAATTCCACCAAATTGGGAGGTAAAGTTTTGTTGCAAGCCAAGACCGAGTGACACGAGAATTACGATGGCCGCTGTGCCAATGGTCACGCCAATTGCGGTCAACATCACCCTACCTTTACGACGATTAAGATTCTCCAGGATCAACTGGATCAGATCAAAGAAACGCATGTGATTTATTCCTAGGGTTTGCCTGGAACCGGGACGACAACGCCACCACCGCCACCACCGCCGCCCCCGCCGCCCTGCATAATGACCCCATTCCCATTACCTTCCGTTATAACCGGAGGCGTGGTTGGCTTCGAGCTGTCCAGTCCGATAATACCTTTTACAAACCGAACGACCTTTTGCCAAAAGGTTTCTGGCATATCCACTACCGGCATATCGACTGGCGGACCTTCCATAATTGGAGCGTCTGTGACATCCACGGACAGTTTGAATTCCTGTTGTCGTGGTTGATTAAAATCATCGGTGTATTGAATTTGGATCAGAATTTCCGCTGGACCGGGAAACTCAGGCGTGAACGACACATCCATTGGATAGTATCCTCCAGCATCAAGCGTCCCCACCAGAAGGGAATTATTGAGCATCGATCCGGCATTAGAGGTAACCATCATATTACCCAGGATGGTCGAATTGCGGCTCAGATTGACAACCTGGATCGGAAGCATTCCAGGCTGGCCTACCATAAAAGTATCAGCCGGGCGGTAAAAATTGACCTCAATCAAAGGCAGTCTGTACACCAACAGAGTGATCACCTGATCATCCTGGTACTTGTTACCATGTTCATCACTATACAGGTAGGAAAACTTGACTGGGTAGGTACCGGGATTGGTTGTAACGTTTACGATCAATTGCTGGGATGCTGTGATGGATGTCCCGACATCAAGATTGCCCAGAGGCTGAATATTGGATGCACCCAGAGGGGCAAAATTGGTAAATTCACCGCTGGAACCGGATACACCTCCTGGCGCGGGTGTCCCATTATCATTGCCAGTTGAAGCTGGACCGCCTCCACCCATTACCATGGTAATATTCCGGGCGGTCGCCATTCCGACATTCTTCACATCCAGCGAGAGTTTGAAAGACGTCCCGGGTTGCAAGGGGTCGACATCCGATGTGTAGCCAGAAATAATCACCTGAGGTCGTTTGGAGACGGTTGGTGTGGCAGACGCGTACGATCCGCTACCGGATGTCATAGCTTCCCCAGCGATATTAAACGCCAGGGTCGCATCACTGCTGTAGGCAGTGCCGGCTTCATCGGTGTAAGAAATGTTCACACCGATATAGGCAACCTTTTTTCCTGTCACAGTATCGGCAGCGGTGATCGATTGGGACAAATTACGGCTTCCGCCGGCTCCCAATGTTGGTATGACTTGTACGCCTCCGGTTCCCCTGGAAACGAAATCACCAGAGGAAAAAGTGATCGTAACATTCGAAGCATCCCAACTTCCTTGATTCTTGACCGTGACAGCTACATCAAATGTTTTACCAGCGATAATTTTCTTTCCCCCACCGCTGTAATTCGTCATAACGACCAGGGGACGAGGATAAGGTGTGATTGGAGTGGCTGTTGCTGTGGGGACCGGCGTATCCGTAACCACTGGCGGATCAGTTGGGACAGAAGGATCAGTCGGTTCTTCACCCTCCGCGTGTACCGGATTCCAACCGAATCCGGTGATAACCAGTGATAACACAATTAATACCCCAAGAATTAATGAAATTCGTTTCATAGTTTCACCATTTATTGAAAAGCTGTGTTTGTGCTGTCCTCATATGCTTTGGCGTCCACCACTTTACCATCCAGCAAGTAGATGGTGTGGGTGGAGAATCGCTGCATACGAGGGTCATGGGTCACCACCAGGACAGTCCGTCCCTGTTGATGAAGCTCAGAAAGAAGCTGCATTATCCCCAAGCCGCTGCTGCTATCCAGATTTCCGGTCGGTTCATCCGCCAGGATCAATTCAGGATCATTTACAAGGGCGCGAGCGATTGCCACCCGTTGTTGTTGACCACCCGAAAGTTCAGTCGGTTTATGATGCGATCGTTTATCCAAACCGACCTGATTGAGCAGGTCCAATGAGCGTTGTTTCCGTTGACGATGAGGAACTCCGGCAAAACGCATCGGAAAGGCTACATTTTCCTGAGCGTTCATGGTTTGCACCAGGTTGAAAGATTGGAAGATAAAGCCTACTTTCTTCCGGCGATAGACTGCCAGCGCATTCTCATCCATCTCATCCAGACTGGTGTTCTCCACAAAGATCTTTCCGCCTGTCGGGCGATCCAATCCACCCAACAGGTACAAGAGTGTACTCTTGCCCGACCCGGATGGTCCCATCACCACGGTTAGACTGCCCTGCGGTATGCTAAGATCGATCCCAGCCAGAGCATGGACAACATTTTGCCCCATCCGAAATGTCTTGCGGAGTTGAGCAATGGATATATAGGAGTTCGAATTCATTAGAAGAAGAATGGTCTTGAAAAAGACATCCCTGAGATAACCTGGCTGACTGTGCCTGGAATTGCCTGTATTAATAGAACCAGGAAAACACAGATCAAAACACACATGGTGGCTTTGGATAAGGTAATATTACCCATCTGTCGAGCCCCAACAGTTAAAAGTATGACCTGCCATAACAGATACAAATCCACCAACCCGAGCACCACCGAGAAGTAGATGCTGATACCGCCGGTCGGGGTGATAAATCCCGCCAGTCCAGGATGATCAATCACCTGTTTCGAAATTAAGGTGGCAATAATTTGGACGATCAGCCGGATCGCTATCGGCATTGCCGACCAACCTGCCAGGTTCAATGAGGCGAGAGTATTATTCCTGTTTCCCGCGAGGGTCAATCCGAGGTGTAAGATGCTCCCAAGGATAATCCACGATAACCAGATTCCAATGATCGCGACGAGTGCCGGAAATAGCACCGTAAAAACAGGTCCATTCGTTACCGCCGCACCTTGTTGGATTTTTGCCATTTCTTCCGGGGTTAGGTAAGACATCTGAGGTGAGGGCAGTGTTTGAGTAGCGAGCGTCGCAGCGCTTTTCAACGGTCCATCGATCACACTTTTTATGATCTGCAGTCCTGAGAGAATCAATAGCGGGACCAGCCAGACTGCTTTTTCTTGCGAGCAGATTTCAGACAGCGTAACCCTGGGTTTGAACCAGATATTCATCAGCCAGAACATGGGTCTGGATGGTTGCTGGACCGCAATCTCATTTTCCCCCACCTGAGCTGCGATAAGATCAGTCATATTACCCTCCAATCCTGATTTGGGACATTATACTATAGATCAAAATCACGCCAATTGCGTAGGTGTACAATACTGACGCGTATTGGATCCATTTTGTTCCTCGATCCTGATCCCATTTTTATCCATTAAGTAAAGGAAGATCCGGGGATGGGTTACTCTACAACCAAATTCTAGATAATCACTTTCAAGGTATAATCATCAACGAAGGGGATACTATGGCGCAGATACTCGTTGCAGAAGATGAAAAAGACATCAGGGAATTAGTGGGATTCACCCTTAAATTGGCCGGTCATGACGTTCGTTATGCGATAAATGGACGGGAAGCCGTCGATTTGGTTAAGCAATTTTCCCCGGATCTGATCCTGATGGATTTGCGCATGCCGGTATTAGGCGGTAAAGAAGCGGCAGAAGAAATTCGAAAAATACCACAAACCAGTCATATCCCGATTGTTTATCTGACCGCCCGGGATCAGGATCCCATGATCACAGGTCAGATCGCGAACGGTGTCGATTACATCGCCAAACCTTTTTCGATCGAATTATTAAATAAAAAAGTGGCTGAAGTCCTCGCCAGGTAGTTCTTCAACCCTCTCGTCAATCCAAGATGCTCAGGTGAATCTAACCTGGGTATTTCTTTTTTCGGTACTCTTCCCCTGCCATCTTCCCCTTAATAATCTCCATTATCGCAGCGGTCAACTCTATTGGTAAATAACGAGTCCAGAGCGACAGGAAAGACCAGCCCGCCATATACAATGTACTGTGCCGATCTGAAATCAAATCCAGTATGGCGTCAGTTGTGAATGGATTCGGCGCACCTAACTCAAGACAAACATCCCTTAAACGAGAGACCGCCGCCACAGGGTTTGTAGCGTGGCAATTTTTCTTTCTCCAAGACCACAACTTTTTTGCCTGCTTTTGTCAGAAAAAAAGAAGCCGACGCCCCACCAGGTCCTCCGCCCACAATGATGACATCATACCTTGTCATTTCTCTTATTCCGGAGTACTCCACTCTTTTTCGAGGTCGATGACTTCAACAATATCACTCCCCAAATTCATTCCGTAGAGTGGGAGGCGCGTTCGAATCAGGTAAGGGAATCGTCCTGTCCGCCGATACAATTCCACAAGCAAAACGGCAGTCGCGTAGCCGTTCGCAGGGGGGATCAATACCAGGCGATCCTGCTTCATCTGATCCAGGGAAAACTGGACCTTGGAAAACATGGCATCCAATTCCTTAATAAAACCATTGGCGCTGTTATATTCAATGGGAAGCATTATTTGTTCTGTAATTGCAGAGCCGGTCAATGCGGTGAATTGCTCGAAACCAATTTTTTGCATCTTTCCGCCAAAATTCAATAAGATCATTCTTCCCTCTCAGTATTTTTTAGGCTAACGCAAGGATCTTTTGGATATGCTGGTAGTGGTCACGCTCGTGCCAGCACAAACGGCGAAGCACCTTCCGCGGAGACCAAATTTCACCGCTCTTTCCAATAACCTGATCCAACTCAATGAGTTCCGGAAGCGTGACCAATAGTTCGGCTCTTTCTTTCTGATATCGTTCTATTGGATCCTGGTCCAGCATCTCTTCCGGGTGTGATCGTCCAAGCCGATCCATCAACCACCATTCGGACCGTCCTACATGCCCCAAAATCTGGCGGATTGTCATGTCTTCATTTGGATGTGATTGGTCTAGTACGCTCTCTGGGATGCTTGAAATCAATTGCAACATATCTTCCCTCGACCAGGTCAACACTTTCATCGCATGTTCCACATCCTCCTGGGAAAGGATCTTCCAATCTGTTTTAAACCAGGCTTTGATCAAACGCCCTCCGGTTGATACAACCTGATACGAAGGGTCGATAAAATAATCATCGAACACATCCACCAGCCGGATGTCGATCTCTGCTGGATTGAACCAGTTCTCTTGTGTATGTGATTCCAACCAGGCAATGTAATCCGGGATCGCTTTCGCCATGGCAACCACGGCGGATTGCCCATCCACTCCATACCCGATGCAGCCGAAATGCTCCAACGACCAGGCTAACGATCGACCTTCATTATTATTTTCCACGCCAATCAGAACTCGCATTCGATACTCCTATGCCCAGAAATGATGAACAACAGCATCCCGTTGCAGATTGAATCCAGTGGGGACGGTAAATATCCGTTTCAATTCATCCAATGCAGATAAGGCTTGATCCCTTTCCTCCGGGGTAATATGTTCCGCAGCAAATTCATCCTCATCCAATACGATCTGTCTGCCATCGGGAAATACCAGCAGATCCAACGCCAGGTCTCGATAGGATACGTCCCAACGTCGGATGGTAGCCGGTGCGGTAACATTACAGTACCATCCCTTGAGGTGGTTATCATCCCGGTCATAAATTTCAAACATGTTGTACCACTTGTTACGAAAATATGCCTCGTAGAAAAGGTCGCCTTTCTTGAGCATCATACCATTGAATAAAAAATCATCTTTGTTGAACTGCGCTGTCAGGACTATCTTCTCAGAATCGCGAACAATCACATCACCCATGTAACGCCAAACCTCATCGCCAGTTGAGGAGAGCTTGATTACGGTTATCTTAGGCATTGGAATCCATTGGATAAATATTGATCTGATCGGAAGGTATTGTCAATTGTACTTGATCACCAAAGGAGTAATGTTGTTGAAGTATAAATTGAAATTCTAAGCCATTGTTTGTCTGGATTTTGGCTTGATAACCTGTTTCGCGGAATATCGAATCCACGATCTTTCCTTGAATACGATTTAACAGCTTCTGTTCTCCCCATTCATCGATAGCCGCGGTCCGCAATATAAGAACCACAGGTACTCCTGGATAAAATATCCCGGCATTATTACTATTCATTACCGAAAAGAGACCGAGTCCTGTATCCACGGTGATAGTTTCACCTACGTGTGTCACTGTCCCAGGCAACTGGTTGGTCAAACCAAGGAATGTCGCCACCGGTAAATTAAAGGGATGTCTGAAGACATCGTCCGGGATTCCAATCTGTGCTATTTGACCGTCTACCAACACAGTCAGGCGGTCGGCGATGGTATAAGCTTCTTCCTGATCATGTGTCACATAGATTGCAGGAATGCCCGTATCATGCAGTATGGATCGTAATTCAATCACCAACTCCTGGCGCAGGTTACGATCGAGTGCAGCTAAAGGTTCATCGAGCAATAACAGCCGGGGACCTGCCGCCAATGTCCTGGCAAGTGCAACCCGCTGTTGTTCACCACCCGAGAGATCGGTCACCGGACGGTGAGCAAATCCCTCCATCTTCACTCTTTCGAGCGATGCTTGAACGGTCTTCTGGATGGCTTCAGGGTCAGCGCGTTGCATTTGCATTCCAAATGCTACATTATCCCAAACATTCCGGTGCGGGAAGAGGGCGTAATCTTGAAACATAAAGCCAAAATGGCGTTTGTGGACCGGAACTTCGGTAATGGAAACTCCATCCCACAGAACATCTCCTGCATCCGCATTTTCTAGTCCTGCGATAATTCGCAATAATGTGCTTTTCCCGCTGCCAGAGGCTCCCAATAACGCCAGAGTTTCGTCCACTTCAACTGAAAAAGATATTCCGCGCAGGAGTGGCTTGCCTTCATATTCTTTATTAATCTTCCTTATCTCAAGCATTAGATCCTCACAGTAGGCTGCTTCCAGGCAGTTTCATTTTTTCGATCAATGTGATCCCTGCGGCGCATACCACCAGCAGGATGACTGCCATCGCTAACGCCTGACCATAATTCAGACCACCGGGCTGCGAGAGATAGCGGAAAATGGCGATAGGAATGGTGGGGAACTCTGGACGGGTAAGGAAAGCAGTTGCGCCAAACTCCCCCAGAGAGATGGTAAAAGCGAAAATAACGCTCGAAAGAACTGCCCGCCTTATCAGCGGCCATTCAACATATCGAATGATATTTTGAGGTGATGCTCCAAGCGTTGCCGCGCTCTCCGGCAGATGCATTGGGATAGAGGATAGCGCTGGTTGGATCGTCCGAATAACAAATGGTAGTGCCGCCAGACTGTGTACCGCAGGGATAATCCAGGGGGAAGTTGCCCAAATAAAGGGAGGTCGGCTGTAAGCCAGGAGCAATCCCATACCTAGTGTGACAGCAGAGGCGCCCATTGGTAACAGAAAAACAATATCCAATCCCTGGGTGATCCAAGACTGATGGCGTAATCCATACGCTGCCAGACTACCGACCAGTAAAGCGATAATGGATGCAGCTATGGCGAACCGTAATGAATTGACAATCGCAGCCACTGGTGAAACATAGAAGATGCTTTGCTGTTGGTTTACGAATAAGGCTTGATAATAGTCGGTGGTAAACCCGGGCTGGAAGCCGCCCCGATCTCCTCGATTCGCTTCAAGCCGGATAAAAGAACGGCTCACCAGAGCCGCCAATGGCGACAATACCAATGCGAGCAGCAGGATGACCATAACTGTTACAAAAAGCTTCTGTTTCCAGGTTCGAACTGCAATCCTCGCTTCCCGTTCACCTACCGGAGAGAGCGGAACACTTTTTGTAGAAAGCATCCGATGGGCGAGCGTGAGAAGTAATGTGCAAATCAATTGAATGACAGTCAATAGAGCTGCAACGGGAAGATTGAATAGATGAATCGCTTGAGTGTAAATTTCCACTTCGATGGTGGCGTTATTTACACCTCCCAGCAGTAATACAACCCCAAAACTGGTGAAATTATACAGAAATACTAATACCAATGCTGAGAGTATCGCGGGGCGCAGAAGTGGCAAAGTGATATGCCAGAAAACCTGCCAGCGGTCGGCACCTAATGTCCGGGCAGCCTGTTCCGGATGATGCGATAACATTGACCAGGCACCACCTACCAATCGGATAACGATACTGGTGTTATAAAAAACATGCGCGAGAAGAATGGCTCCTAGCGTACCCAGTAAGAGGATTGGCGGTTTGTCCAATTGAAGGAGACTTTGCAATCCAATATTGATCAATCCACGCGGACCAACCAGTGCATTGAACCCTGCTGCTGCCACGACCGTTGGCAGGATAAAAGGTAAACTGATCAGAATTCGTAATGCCTGATTTCCGGGGAATTTATAATGCGAGAATAAGAAGGCGCCCGGAAATCCGATCAAAAATGTCAGTCCGGTGGAAAGGATCGCCTGCCAGAATGTGAAAAGCACAGTCCGACTTATGTTCTGCCACAATGCAGGCGAGGAGAGGTCCAACCCGGTCCGTATAAAACTGGTGCTCAAGATCACCCACAAAGGATAGAAAAAGAATAGCGCTACAAATCCGAGTGGGATGATCCACAACCAGGCTGGAGTTTTCCTCCAATCGTAATTTCCTACGCGGTTCATTTTAGGATCGTGTCTGTCCAGGCTTGAAGAATGGTCTCACGATTCTCATCGATAAATTTTGGATCCAATCTGGCTGGTTCTTGCGGTATCTGGCTGTATCTGACAAATGCGTCAGGCAGGGCAGCCTTCGAATTCACAGGATAGACAAACATCTGTAGGGGAATATCTTCCTGGATGGGAACGTCGAGCATCGCATCAATGAATTTTTCAGCAAGCGCCCGGTTTTTTGTACCTGCCAGTACCCCGATAAACTCAATCTGACGAAAACACATACCGGAACCAACCAGCGACGCGGTAGGGGATTCGGTCAATTCTGTCTCGGCAAATACAACTTCTGCTGCCGGGCTGGAGCTGTATGATACAACCATCGGCTGGGGACCTTTCCCGCTGGAAGCCGAGAAATTGGTATAGTATGCTGTCTCCCAATCATTCACGATAACCAGCCCATTTGCTTTTAACGCTTCCCAGAATTGGAGATACCCATCTTCCCCATGTGCGGCAACGGTTGCCAAAAGAAAGGCCATGCCGGGAGAAGATGTCGCAGGATTTTCCACGACCAACAAGTCCTTATAAACAGGATCGGTCAATTCGTCCAGCGAAGCAGGTATAGGTAGATTGTTCTGTTTAAAGTAGGCTTTATCATAATTGATACACACATCACCATAGTCCACCGGGAGGGCTCGATTTTCGGGATCCAGTTTATATTCTGCCGGAATATCAACCAATTTCGGCGAGCGATATGCTTCAAAAATACCTTCAGCTAATGCCCGCGACAGGAAGGTGTTGTCAACACCAAAGAACACATCCGCCTGGGGAGCTGTTTTCGTCAGTATGGCGCGATTAAGAGCTGAACCCGAATCACCCGATTTAATGAATTCCAGAGTTACATTATTTTTAGCTTCGAACTCTTTCACTACCTTCTCGCTTAGGGAGAAGGAATCATGGGTCATTAACCGTAATGATCCTTGCTCTTCCGGTGTGGAAGGTCTTATCGGTGAGCAGGATGCCACAAGAAAGCTGCCGACCAACAGGAAGATCAATGTCTTTGATGAATACATAGTAAGCTCCCGGTTTTTAAACGCACTTCTGCACTTGCCGTAAGCATCATGTTGGAAATGCCCCGGCTGTGGTCTGGATATAACGTTTCATTATTCAAAGGGTATTGCATACCCAGGGTTGTAACCCCTGTGGCTGGACCACCCCAGGGTATCAACGAAACGACATCACCCGGAGTGCCATCCATCTCTTTTTTTCGGTGGATAAAATACATCTCTTCTTCATCTCTCCAAAAGGAAATCGCTGGATCTGCGAAGTGAACCGAAGAGGCAAGGGCGAGATTTGTTAATGTATGGTCCAACCTATCGCCCAATCCCGCGAAGACGTTGACATGTACCGGACGTTTTTGATACACATACTGAAGAGCAAGTTCGAAATCTGTCTCATCCTTCTCCACCGGATATTGGAGTATTACCACGCCACCCTGGCGTTGTTCCTCCAACTTCGTTTGACTGATAGAGTCCATATCGCCGATCAATACATCTGGAATCAGATTTAAGCTGAGCAAGTGGTTCAAACCACCATCAACCGCGATGAGGCTATCTCCAGGATCGTATATCTTCTGAAAGATCGAAGGATTTGACATCCTGCCATTTAAAAATAAATGGAATGTGGTAACAGGCATAAAAAAAACCTCCACCGGGGAGGTTGGATGGATTTACCCTATTCTCCCTCCGCCGGCATTACCCGGATCAGGTTCTTTGGGTCGAGGGCTTAGCGTCCTCCTCTCAGCCTGGCAATTCAGGCTCCCCGTATGTTGTGTTACATTAATATTATCTGTATACAAGAATGAAGTCAATAGCGCACTGTAAGGATTGCTCCAGAATTTAACTAGGATCTCAACTACGTTATCATTCAACCGGATCCAAATTAATGCTGATCAGACAGGCATTCGCCCCTCGTGAAATACATTCCTTTTCCTCGACAATGTATGCCCGACCGCCACCAATCCAGGCCAGATACTCCTGGAGAAAGCCAAGGTAGAAAGAGCAATCATTATCCTTAATCCTGGGATGATTACAGTCCAGACAATTTTCAATCCGCCATAGATATAGACCACCTCTGCTGGATGCTGTTACCTGTTGCTGATCAACACCGGAAAATTCCCGGGCAAGGATTGCCAGCCCCGCCTGCGCCTTTCGTCTGAATGGCAGGAAACGCAAGTCTGGCAACAGTAACCCATCTCCGTCTTTTAGATTGACCAAATATTCGCGAAAGAACGATCTGCCAATTTGCCACATTAAACCTGATGCACTAACGTTCCCATACCGATCCGCCAGCTTCACTCGTAACTCGGCAAGAGACCATAGAACATCTACTGATAGGTGGGCTAACAGGGGCTTAGAGTCTTCCTCCCCTACAATTTCCAGGAGGGAAGCACGAACCAAAACACACATCCGGGAAATAGTCATTGCACCGGATTGGGGAAAATCCTCAGTGATAGCGGCACTCCTATGGCGGGGTAATTAAGCGTTTGGAATTATATCAGCCTTCTGAATGGTCTTTTTCCATTTCCATCAATATACTGTAAAGAAGTTCCAATAAGACTGATTTGACCGATTCCTTATCTATTGCCACACTGGGCAGCAGCTTGACGGATGGATCCAGGCGTAAGGCATGGCGAATATCTTCGACGTCCCAGGCATCCGGGCGGTCCTGCTTATTCGCAGCAACAATATAAGGCGTCGGCGCATACGCGCGGAACGTTTCGAGGATCGATCGCGCCTCGCGGAAAGTCTCAGGACGGGTGCTGTCCACCATGACAATAAAACCCAGCATCCCTTCTGAAAGGATTTCCCACATGAAGTCAAACCGTTTCTGCCCCGGTGTACCGAACAGATATAGCACAAGATCTTCATCCACGGTAATGCGGCCGAAATCCATGGCCACCGTGGTGGTTTCTTTTATCTGTTCGCTCTCTAGAGAGACTTTCTTTTCAGTGGAGACAACTTCAATCTCACTGACAGAACTGATCAGTTCTGTTTTCCCTGAATTGAAAGGCCCTGTTACTACCATCTTGACGGTTTGCATATCGCAACGTCCTCACACACAAATTATAACGACTTGATCCTGTTGATTAGGCGGTTCATTAAGGACTTCTGCTCATCCCGATTTTGAGTGGGGAACTGACTGCGTCCAATAGGTCCGGTCGAGCTTACCGGTCGGACGATTTCAATTAACCCAGCTTGCAATAAGCTATAAACCACTCTCCGTATTTGCAGATCATCCATTTTTGTTGTCCTGGAGATCTGCCGAATCGAGTTCTTCGGGTTAATGAAGGAGACTACACGCCATTCTTCAACATTGAGGTTGATATTTCTTAAGTTTGCTCCTGGGCGATCAGTAAATTTTAATGCCATATCCAGGCTGGGGATTTCTTCCTGAAGCTGGACTATCTCCTTCAGTTGTCGGGCACCTTCAATGATCAGGTTTTCCAGATCCACCCGGACCAAGATCTTCCCATCCGCCGGGGCAGAGCTTCCCTCAAAGTGGAAATACCCTTCGACCCAGGTGAACAATCTCCTTACCAGGTCCAAATAATACTCTTGAAGGCAGGATAAGATCACATCCTGGCTAAAAAACCCGGCATTAATTAATAAGAGACCGAGCTCTTTGTCAGTCATTTGCACTGCGCGTGCTTTAAGGGAGGTGGATTGTTGGGGAGAGATCTTTTTCGTAGCAGCCAGCACGGATGGCAAGCTGTTATCTTCCTGACCTATTTGCGCATAAGATAATTTTCCATCCCGGAAAGATAGCTGGGCTACTTCCGTGGGACCCTCAATGATCAACATGCCGGATTTACAGGCAAGGTTGATCAGATTGAGCAGTTGCGTAATGGAAAAATCTCTTAAGTTCCCCTGCAAGGCCATGGACTATGCTCTTCTGAGACACCTAGGTATACAGAATTATACAGGCACAATCTGGGAGCGTCAATTAAGAACATGCACCGATTTTTGTCAAGAGAATTCATTAAGCAGTATTATTAATATTAATTCATGCTATACTAGCGTATATCTACTTGCTATCCCATCGACGAGGAGGTGGTGCCTACATGAACGATTATGATAGTACCCGTAAAAGCGCTGCGGCATCCCTCCTCAACGTCGGTTGATAAGGGATCCGCAGCGCGGAAAGCGCCGCCTTTCGGCGGCGTTTTCATTTAAAACTTACTCACGTAAAAATCGGTACCCAACCGCTGATTCCGTCTGAATAAAGGTCGGGTTGGCGGGATCGTCCTCTATTTTTCTTCTCAAATTACTAATATTTACCCGAAGCAGATGTGCATCTTCCTGATACCCGCTCCCCCACACTTTCTGTAAAAGTTGGTGATGGGTCAATACCTTTCCGGCATTCTGCATCAATACTTTTAACAACTCATATTCCGTTGGTGTCAGTGAGATCTCCTCGCCCCGAAGTGACACCACCCGCCGCACCATATCCAATCGTAAGGTGTCAATCTCAAAAATGGAATCTATCTTTTCGGATATTTCGGAATGCCGTAATGCGGTCCTGATCCGCGCCATCAATTCACCAACACTAAACGGTTTCGTTAGATAATCATCTGCGCCAGAATCAAGCGCATCCACTTTGTCTTTTTCGCTCTCCCGGACGGACAGGATAATGATTGGGATTTTGCTCCATTCGCGGATTTTCTTTAATACAGTCAGACCATCCATGTCTGGAAGGCTGAGGTCAAGGATCAATAAGTCCGGGTGAGAAGAAGCAGTTTTAGAGATGGCTTCCTGTCCATCAACAGCTTCCTCGATCTCATACCCATACACCGATAGTGAGGTCTTGAGGAATCGTCGGATAGGACGTTCATCGTCTGCAATGAGAATCCGAGCATTCACAATACTCATCCTTGATCTCTCAACTATACAACCTCACTATTCAATAGAGGTATCGTGAATGAAATGGATATTCCTCTATCTGGATTATTCCAGGCAATAATTTTTCCATTATGGACGTCGATGAACCCTTTGCAAATTGCCAGTCCCAATCCGCTGCCGGTAGTTCGTTCATGCGACCTGCTTCGATAGAATTTCTCGAATATCCGGTCGATCTCATCTTCAGGAATCCCTGAACCTTGGTCAGCAATGGTCACGGTAAGGTTTTGTTTCATGACCTCAGCTTTAACCTGGATCGTATCACCGGGTGAAGAAAATTTAATGGCATTATCCATTAAGTTGACGATCACCTGCTCGATCAGAGTGATATCCATGGTGACAGGTGGAATCTCAGGAGCTATCTCCATGTGGATGTAGATTTGGGCGGTCTGTGATTTCAGCCTTCGGAGAGCGCTGGCAATCACATCCGCGATATAAGCTTCAGATAATTTCAGGTGAATGGCGCCAGATTCGAGCCTTGTCATATCCAACAAGTTCCCTATCAATCTGTTCATGCGGTCTGCTTCTTCCAATCCAGCGTTTACCAGATCAGATCGAGCTTCACGGTCCATTACCAGCCCAGGAGTGACTTCCGCTTCATGTAAAGTGCTCAATGTCCCGAGAATGGTCGAGAGGGGTGTACGCAGGTCATGGGAGATGGAATTCAACAAAGCAGATTGCAATTTTTCTGTTTCCTTTGATATTCTTATCTGATTTGCCTTTTCCATCAACTGCACGCGTTCCATCGCCAAAGCTGCCAGATTGGCATACGCTTCAAGCATTTGTTTTTCTTCCAAATTAATATAATCAGGCGGATCTTTTAACCATATCCCTAATACACCACGGCTGATCCCATTCGAATGGATCGGCAGATAAAATGTTCGTTCATTCGGGTAGGTTGAGGTATTAAAACCGGCTGGTTGATGCTTCTCCATAACCCATGAGACGATCCTGAACCAATCATTGCTCTGGACCAATTCAGTGGTTGAAGATTTTTGAATAAGTTTCCCATCGATTTCAAAGTAGAGACAAACATCACGATGAATGGTGGCAGTCATTTGTTTGAGGAGGGTTGTAATCACAAGCTCCAAATCCATGGCTGTCGATAGTTCCCGGCTTAGATTATATAAGGCAGATGTCCGGATCTCACGCATCCGGCTGCTGTCAACTTGTGCCCGGATGGTTGCTGCCAGATTGCTTACCAACAGGCTAACGATAAAAAATGCAAGCAATGTGATCAGGTACTGTGTGTCTTCCACGGTAAAGCTAAGCTTGGGTTCGAGCATAAAGAAATCAAAGACAAGGACGCTCAGGACGGAGGCGAGCAAAGAAGGTCCCCTCCCCCAATAGATTGCGCTGATCGTCACAGCTGCCAGGTAGATCATCACCACATTTACAGCCGTAATTCCAAAATGTAAGGGATAACTCATCGCCGTGGCAACCAGAACCAAACCGGCTGCTTTCAGGTACTTGGTCCAGCGACTGTGGGGAGTTACCCTTTCCATAAAGCTGGTTTGCAACGCGGTTCGCTCATCGCTGATGACGAACACGTCAATGGAACCACTTTGTTTCAAGAGTTGATCGACAACTGTGGGGTTAAACACTTTTTGCCACCAGGATCGACGCGGATTGCCAATTATGATCCGGGTGATACCATTCTCCCGTGCATACTCCAGAATGGTTGGAGTAATGGCATGTCCGTGCCGCTGCACAACCGAAGCTCCTAACGAACGGGATAGTTCGAAGGTTCGGCGGAGTTGTTCGCTATTCGGAAACATTTCTCCCAATCGATCGGGCGTCTCAACGAACAAGACATGCCATTCGACGTTCATCTCATCAGCCATTCGCCTTCCAGCGCGAACCAACCGCTCAGCTAATGGGTGTGAGCTGATGCAGACGAGGATCTTATTGGGTAGTAACTTGTTTTGCCCGTCGCTTGCTGTCCGTGAGTAGATCGATTTCACTCTTCCGGCTACACTGCGTAACGCCGCTTCGCGCATGGCAGTCAATCGTTCGAGCGAGGAACAAGCCTCAATGATCAGAGGATCTATTTCTGTGGATAACTTTATTCGCTGGATCAATTCTGCTGGCGGAATGTCTATGACTTCGATCACCGAGGCTAGGTCAAAGAACGAGTCAGGAACCGATCCTGTTTGCTTAAGCGGTTCACATTGCCAGGGCGCATCTTGCAAGCTCTCCAACTGGTACACATCCATGGCAGTGTACACATCGATCCCGTTTTCGAGTAATTCCATTACATCCTGGTAACGGCGTGGATGCCTGGTAGAAAACGAGACTGGCGATGCCACGTCATCCACGACCACGAGGTCGGGATGAATTTGGAGAATTTGATCGAGTGAATACGTTCCGGAAAATGGAATGCCATTTGGCAGATCGGTTTCTACTCTTCGGAGAAAGGTGTCATATCCCTTCCCCAGGTACTCTTTGATCGCCATCGGCAATACACGGATACCCTCTGCTTGTCTTCTAACGGCTGCATCGAGCATGGTGTAGGTCTTCCCTACTCCGGGGGCATACCCTAAAAATACTTTTAATTCACCCTTCCGCTCGGTCTCACCTTGATCCATGTTGTCATTATACTTCAGCCACCATACCAGATTAAAAGAACCCTGCTCCATTACTGAAGCAGGGTTGCATGCGGATTTACCTATCAAACCTGATATGGCACTTCGATGATGACTATGTCATCCCGGTTTAGCAGGGCTTTGCGGAGAGTCTCGGCTGTTCTGGTGTGCAAGTATTTCGTCCACCAATGTTTGGAATTGAATTGGGGTACGACTATGGTGATGATCTCATTCGTCAGGGTCACTTTTGAGATCTGATCCACGTACTCCAGCAATGGTTCGATCAGCGTGCGGTAAGGTGAATGGAGGATGATCAGGCGGTTATTCTCACCCCAATAGCTCCACTTTTGCTCGATTCGGGCTGCTTCTTTCGGGTCAAGACTGATGTGGATTGCGGTGACGTCGTCGGATAGGGTCTGCGCAAATTTGAGCGCTTTGATCGTCCCGTTATGGACACCGCCGATCGGCATGATGACCCGGTTGCGATTGATGCTATTTGCCTGTTGGTGCGACTCGAGAGAGAGCTGGGTTGCTACACTCTTATAATGGTGATGGATTGAAAAGAAGATAGTAACCAGAACAGGGGTAAGAACTATAACAACCCAGGCACCATCTTTAAATTTCGTTACAGCAAAGATGATCATGACTGTAAATGTGCAAAGTGCACCAAAACCATTAATGACCATCTTAAGCTTCCAGCGATTATCATGCTCCAGTACCGAACCTGGTTCAATGTGTTGTTCGCCAGGTTTTAGATGTCCACTTTTCCACCAACGTCTTCGCCATTCCTGTTTGGGACAAAGTGAATGATAGAAATACACCGATTGCGTAAAGAGGAATTAATCCTGTTACACTAGCCTGAAATCCAATTACAAGTAAGGATGCCATGACTGCTAATGTAACAATACCTCGATCAAAGACCAGACGGCTGCCCCGGGATGTGAGCTGGCGTGGAAGAAATCCATCCGTCGCATGTAATGCTCCTAATCTTGGAAAATCGACAAAAGCGGTGTTCGCTGCCATTACCAGGATGATGGTCGTGCCTGAGATGGTCGCCAGGTAGAGAATACCCTGATTATGGTAGATGGTCCGCGCCAATTGAGAAATGATAGTTTCTCCCTCGCCTGGAATGGCACTTGAGTGAACGGCAAGAATGGTGGTGGCAAGTAACATTACGCCAAGTATTCCTGCCATCCAAATAAGAGTGGTTCCTGCATTCTTACTTCTCGGTTCTTTAAATGCGGTAATACCGTTCGAAATTGCCTCCACCCCTGTCAGGGAGGTAGTGCCATTCGCGAAAGCCCGTAATATCAATAAGGCTGTAATTGGTTGAACGAGTGAAGTCTCAATGTGTGGTGGGTTTATTACAACACCCAGGGTTCCTGTAGCATACTGGTACAAACCAACAATAAGCATGGTGAACATGATTATCAGGAACAAATAGGTCGGAATTGCGAAAGTAATACCTGATTCCTTCACACCGCGTAGATTGATCACCATAATAAGCAGGATCATGGCGACCGCGATCTCCACCCGAAATGGGTAGATCGCTGGATAAGCTGAGACAATTTGCGCAACACCTGAAGAGATCGATACAGCGACCGTGAGAATGTAGTCCGTCAGTAAAGCGGCACCGGCTGTCTGAGCTGGCAATTCTCCCAGATTATCGCGGGCGACGATGTAGGCGCCACCTCCGCCTGGGTAGGCATGGATGGTCTGTTCGTAAGAAAAGGTAAGGATAAATAATAGTGCGACGATTCCTGATACGATCGGAATCGATAATCCCAATGCGCTTGATCCTGCGGCTGCCAGGATGACCATTAATTCCTGCGGTCCATAGGCTACCGACGACAGTGCGTCTGAGGAAAAAACGGCTAAACCAACCGCCTTGCCAATTGCCTGGTGTTGCGCATCGGCGCTTGAGATTGGTTTTCCTACCAGTAATGATAACCAACTCCGTTTGGGAGCTTTTTCTACTGTCTCATTAAAAACATTAGTGAATTCGTCATTGATCTGCATATATCTCTCTCATTCGTATTTGTCAGTCTTATTAATACCTGTTAACTTGACAAGAAATTGGCAATGATCGCGAAAAATCTGTCAAGAAACAGTCAAGAAGGAACAAAAAAGCTGCCTTACGGCAGCTTTTTCAGAGAGAGATATCAATTAGTCTCCAAAACAGATCCCGATATTGCGACCGGTAAGGATGGCATCGCCATCCAGGGCAACCCTCTTAGGTATCGCAATCGCCTCTGCAAGGGTTACATCGGTTATGACCCCATTTTGCAGTGAGACCATTCGTCCGGAAATTCCAGTCATCGCCAACCGTACGGCTGCCGCCCCATACCGGGTGGCGAGCCACCGGTCAAAACCGCTGGGGCTTCCTCCCCGTTGAAGATGACCAAGCACGGTCAGCCGTGTTTCCACACCGGTTCTAATGGCGATCTCCCGGGCAACCATTTCGCCCACCCCACCCAATCTGGCGACTGAAACCTCATCTGCCGCGATCGAGTAAACTGGGCTTCCTTCAACCGGACGAGCTCCTTCTGCGACGGCAAGAATACTGAATTTGGTGCCACTATTCATCCGTTCATTTATTTTCTGGCAGATCGAATCCATTTGAAATGGGATTTCCGGAATGAGGATCACATCTGCGCCTCCAGCCAGGCCGGCGTTCAATGTGATAAATCCCGCATCTCTGCCCATCAACTCCAGCACCATCGCCCTGTGATGTGCCTCAGCAGTTGTATGAAGACGGTCGAGCGCATCCATTGCTGTATTGAGCGCCGTATCGAAACCGAATGAACTCTCCGTCCCGCCGATGTCATTATCAATTGTTTTCGGAACGCCCACCACAGGGACACCAAGCTCGAATAATTCCTGAGCGATCCGCAAAGTCCCATCACCACCAATGACGATCAAACTGAGCAGATCCAGCGAATGGATCCTGTCCAGTATTTTCTGGGAAATGTCTTCCACTATCCACTGTCCGTTTGTTCGGATCTTCCGGGCAAACGGATTCCCCCGGTTCGCAGTACCCAGGATGGTTCCTCCGCGGGGAAGAATCCCGCGTACGGCTTCCAGATTCAGCGGGAAAATTCCATCCGGTTCGACAAAGCCGTCAAACCCATCCTTGACACCCAGAACCTCACCGCCAAAATGTAATATGGTGGTCTTTACCACCGCTCGCAGAACCGCATTCAATCCGGGTGCATCACCGCCCCCAGTTAATACTGCAATTTTTTTCATGGATTCCTCCAGTGATGGTATTTAAGCTGATTATAGAAGGCTTTTGAATAAATCCAATAGCATCTTGTCTTCCTTCAACGGGTTAAGAGAATATATAATTATCTTAATCCAATTTGGAGAGACAAATGTCAAAACGAGTTAAGCTCATCTTCAACCCGAAAGCTAACCTGGGAAGAGCCTGGCCTATCGCTGCGGCGCTGCGTCCAATTGTCTATGAATTGGGAGGGGCTGATTGGACGGGGACTGTATATCCCACCCATGCCACTGAGTTAGCCCGTCAGGCAGCACTGGAAGGATATGATCTCGTAGTCGCGATAGGTGGAGACGGCACCATGCATGAAGTGTTAAATGGATTGATGCAGGTCCCCGCCGACAAACGACCTGCATTAGGAATTGTTCCAGTCGGATCAGGTAATGATCTCGCTTATGCTTGTGGAATTTCCCCAAACCCGGAAGAAGCATTGCGCCAGGCTTTATCCGGTTCGCCAAAAGGAATTGATGTCGGAATTGTAAGAGATGAACATGGTCGGGAAGAATATTGGGCGAACGCTATTGGGATCGGTTTCGATACAATTGTCACGTTGAAGTCCCGCAAGATACCTGTATTTCAAGGTTTTTCCGTCTATTTGATAGCTGTCCTGCAAACCATACTATTTCAATACGAACCCTTCAAATTGAAAATTACAGTGGACGATCAGGAAATGTCCAAGGACCTCATGCTGCTGGTATTGATGAATGGGAATAGGGAAGGGGGCGGTTTTCATGTTACTCCAGATTCGAAACCAGATGATGGGCGCCTGGATTATCTGATGGTTGACCATGTCAGCCGTTTGCGAATGCTGCGGATACTGCCAGAAGTAATGAAGGGTAGCCAGGCGAAGCTCTCTGATTGTTCGATGAGTACATTTAAAAAATTCGAACTGACCTCCGATAGACCACTTTTTGTACATACAGACGGGGAGATCTTTGCGACACCTACTTCAAAATGTAACTATTTATATGCAGAGATGCTTCAAAACGCAGTGCAAGTGGTAAGATAAGAAATATACTATCCAGATTTATGAAAAGTGATGCAAATACTTGGCGTAATTGAAGAAAAAATCGTTACAAATCGATCCTTTCAAATATAAATAGAAGTACTTATATATAACCCTTATCAGTAAAGGATATTCTCATGCCCGATATACTACAGAGTCTGGAAGGTCAGGATACCGGTTTTCTCACCATTTTATCCAATCTCTGGGATATTGAACCACCTGCTTCAGACTCTCCTGCTGAACGATTACAAATTGCCAATCAATTGACGGAGCTATCCAAATTCCAATCTTTGTTTGCAACTTTGACGGCTGAAGCTCATGATGCGTTGCACGAACTCCAGAAGCATCACGGCAGAGTAAATTGGAATGTGTTTACGCGAAAATATGGGGAAGTTCGTGATTTTGGATCAGCCTGGCGAGATCGCGAGCAACCTTATTTGAATCCAGTTTCCACAACCGAATACCTCTGGTACCGGGGATTGATCGCGCGTGCTTTTTTAAAACAGGGTCCTGTTCCACAGGAATTCGCCTATGTGCCCGATGATCTACTGCCCATGATCCCACCGCCAACCCGAAAATATAATCGCCCGATCCGGGTTCAACCCACCAATACCCGAGAACAAGTCGAACCTCCATATACAACTCGCCTTTTGGACGATCTATGCACCGTACTCTCGGCGTTGCGATGCGGATTACCACCTTATCAAAATGCACATCTTTTGATCCGACCACCTTATTCCGCATTTTTAGCCGAAATCCTGCGCTCCATGGAATTGGTCAGCCATGATGGGATATTGCAACCTGAAAAGGCCCGACAATTGTTGGAAGCGCCCCGCGAATCTGCTTTCCTTGAAGTATTCCAGAACTGGCGAGGGAGTAAGGACATTTATGAGCTTGCCCTTGTACCCGCTCTGCGGTTGGAAGGAAACTGGTCTTACGATACGTTATCTGCCAGGAGTGCGGCAATAAAGATAGTGATCGATCTGCATCGCGAAGATTGGATCAGCCTGCAGGAATTTTGTAATGAAGTAAAGGAACATAATCCAGATTTTCTGCGCCCTGATGGAAATTATGACACCTGGTTTGTACGTGCTCGTTCCACTGGAGAATATTTACAGGGATTCGAACATTGGGATGATGTGGAAGGCGCTTATCTGCGTTTCCTCCTCCTTGGTCCATTATTCTGGATGAATGTAGTGGAAACCCATCGAGATGAAACCCCCGGCAGCCAAATATTTTTCCGATTAACTGAATTGGGTCAGGATTTGCTTCATGGAGCTACTCCGCCTGCATTTCCAAGTGATCTGGGGAAAATCACCTTTTTGAAAACGACCATGCTCGCTGTCCCAGCCGCCATACCCAGGTGGGTTCGATATATGATCGCGCGGATGAGTGAGTGGGTTGGCAGGCAGATGGATGTGTATCTCTATCGCATCACGCCTGAATCTCTTGCCGTTGCCAGGAAACAGGGTCTTTATCCCTCTCATCTGATCAAATTACTTCAACGCTTTTGTGCGACCCCCGTCCGCCCGAGCCTGGTCCGCGCCCTGGAACGTTGGGAGGATACCGGGACTGAAGCGGTGATTGAAAATATAGAGGTTCTCCGAGTATCCTCACCGTCCGTTTTGAGTAACCTGAAAGGAACTTCTGCCGCCCGTTTCCTGGGCGATCCACTGGGTCCGACTGCTGTGACCATCAAGGCAGGAGCACGCGATTCAATTCTTCGATCACTCGCTGATCTAGGTTATCTGGCCGAAGTAAAGCGTGATAGTAAAGAGGAGAATTCAGCACCTGCCAATCATGATTCTGACAAAACATCTTATCAGGGAGAATATGAGCGAAAAACTGGAATGGATTCAGCATGAACTGTCTAGCCTGCAAAATTCAGGGGCGTATAACCGCATCCGAACCATCGAATCAGCTCAAGGTGCCCGACTGGTGGTGGATGGAAAACCGGTATTAAATTTCTGTTCCAATAATTATTTGGGATTAGCCAATCATCCCAAATTGGTTCAGGCGGCAAAAGATGCCATCGACAAGTATGGCGTGGGACCCGGTGCGGTGCGTTCCATCGCAGGTACGATGAGCTTGCACCTGGAGCTGGAAAAGAGGTTGGCAGCTTTCAAAGGGGTTGAGAGTGCCATCTCTTTCCAATCCGGTTTCTGCGCCAATCTGGCGGTCCTTCCCGCCCTGGTTGGTAAAGAAGACGTCATATTTTCTGACGAACTGAATCACGCCAGTATCATCGACGGCAGCCGTCTTTCGGGTGCGCGAATCGTGAGATTTGCACATGCCAGTGCTGCAGACCTGGAAAAAGTGATCTACGAAAATGCAGGTTCTTATCGACGTGCCGTCATCATCACGGATGGTGTATTCAGCATGGATGGCGACATTGCACCATTGGATCAGCTTTACGAGATAGCGAAGAAATTCGATATTATCCTGATGGTGGACGACGCTCACGGTGAAGGAGTGATCGGACGGGGTGGTCGCGGTATTGTGGATCACTTTCATCTTCATGGGAAAGTGGATGTTGAGATCGGCACCCTGTCTAAAGCGTTCGGGGTGATGGGCGGTGTCATCGCCGGTAATCCGGTGGTGATCGAGTGGCTGCGTCAGCGCGGTCGTCCCTTCCTTTTCTCTTCCGCCCTGACCGTCCCGGATACGGCGGCATGTATCGCGGCGGTAGACCTGCTGGAAAATTCCACCGAACTCGTGGATAAATTGTGGGAAAATGCCCGTTATTTCAAAGCGGAAATGAAAAATCTCGGTTTTGATACCGGGGTCAGTGTCACACCCATCACTCCCATCATGTTGGGGGAGGTAACTGTTGCCAAACAGTTCAGCGCGGAATTATTCAAAGAAGGCGTTTTCGCCATGGCATTGGGATATCCCACAGTTCCACAGGGGAAAGCCCGGATTCGGGTCATGATTTCTGCTGCCCATGATCAAAATGACCTCGATCAGGGTTTGGAATCCTTTAAAAAAGTTGGCAAATCTTTGGGAGTGATCCGCTAAACCAGGTGGTGTAATTTGTAATTCAATAAATAATCAGTCTACAAAATCGACCCTCTTGTGTAGAGGGTCGAATCATTTTCTAATGGTAATTAATGGATCAAAAGTAGCAAAATCAAAGCACACCAGGTTCCCCGGATATGTCCTATTATTCCGTCAAGTGATGGCTATCTGTCTTGAAATGGATCAACGTCGGGGTTGGTACCAGAGTAAATACAGGCTCCCTGACTGAATTGACTGCATAAAATACTATTGCTGCAACGATGTGCTCCCAGCCTGGGCGTTTCCCCCAGGAAATCCATCGGATAGATCACTTCCACTTCCAGACTCACATCCATATCGGTATGAGCACAATGACAGGTTTGAAATTCTTCCCACGTTTTCTCAGCCATAATTTGCCTCCAAACAATAAAACACTCTATTACTATTTGTTTTCCACTTCCTTCACTTCAGCGTCAACGATGATGTCGTTCTCAGTCCCCTTTTGAAAAGGACCGGGGATATTCAAACGTAAATTAGTCATATGCTCTTCAACAACGAATTGCGGACAGAGTTCAATGAATAGATACATGCCAAGTCCTACAACAGCGATATCATCAAACGGCATGAACGGCAAGAAATCGGCAGGAAAGACGAGGTACAGCAGAGATCCGATCGGGATGAGTTTCAATCCCGTGTTTACCCGTTTGTCGCTCATTAAACGAAAGATCAGTTTTGCCTTTTGGAGCATATCCTGCAGAAAACCTGGATTGGTGGGGGTAATTTTTCGTGAAGAATTCATGTGTCTTTTCCTATATGTACCTGTCTGTATCATATCACGATTCAGTGTTCGGTTCCCGCATCTGTCTACGCCTTCGGAGATTTATCAAGGGCGCGATAATCTTACGAATATAATACTTCATCACCAAAACCGAAAAAAAGCTGCCCCCGTCCCGATAGTGAATCCGTAACATCTCCGGCCAACAGCGATCATCCGCCGCAATCGTCTTACCGCTTCCGTGTAACCGGAAGTTCGCCCATTCACGACGGATATAAACCAATGGAGCCACTTCTGAAAGCCGAATCCATAGGTCATAATCCATGGCGAAATAAAAGCTGGGATCCAAAGGTCCGATTTTCTTCCACAGGTCTGCCCGGAAGAAAGAGGCTTGTTGCGGGATATGCACATACCCCTGACGAAGTTTTGCATAATCCGTTTGTGAGGCTGGAAACTTACCAATCACGTCGCCATTACTCTTGATAAAACGGGTATCCCCATACACCATACCCCAGGAAGGGTGCTCCTCGAGCAAAGCAACTGCCTCGCTCAATGCTCCAGGCAGATAGGTGTCATCCGAATTCAGCCAGGCTAGAATCTTACCATTTGACCGCGCAAACCCTTTGTTGATCGCGTCTGTCTGTCCCTGATCTTTTTCCGACACCCAGCCAGCCAGACGGGAGCTATATTTTTGGATGATCTCCAGGCTTCCATCGGTGGATCCGCCGTCTATGATCCAGTATTCCAGGTGGGGATAATCCTGACCGAGCACAGACAGGATGGTTTCTTCCAGGTATTCAGCCTGATTGAAGGAAGGGGTTACGATCGATACAAGTGGTGAGTCGGTCATTGTGCTGATATTGAATCTACCTGGTAATATGTGGCGGCGCAACGGTTTACCCAATGTTGGGGGTCATCAGATAATTCACGTATTCTACCTATACTATCATACGCTTGAACCATCAGGTTTTTCTCTCCAGATTGCCTGGAGATTTGAATATTACTTGCCCGGGCATCCCAGGCTTTTGCCCTGGCTTGATAATCAGGAATGACAGCCAGTGTCTGCAACGCACCATAGAAAAGATAGAAACACATGAACACAAGGATAAATCCAAATGTTGATTGGGCAGGTAACAATCGAAACTTCGGTGATTGCTGCCGCCAATGCAGGTACACAATTCCGATCAGGTATGCATAGGCAGTAATTCCCGCTGTCAGGATATAACGGGCTGATATCAAAGCGCGGTCTTCTGGGTAAGCACCCTGTGCAAAAGCGCTTGGAGCGCAGGTCGCAACAATAGCCAGAAAAACGACCAATGGAATGACCCAGAAAAGATAAGTCCACTGACGTGGTTGGGCATTCAGCCAATCCCTTTGTTGGGAGAGGGCGAAACCTATGATACCGGTCGCAAGGATGGGTAGCGGATATGAGCTAAATGACTGGTATATAAATCCTAACCCAAACCGAAAGGTGAGATAAAGCCAACGAAAGAACGTGGGCGGCTCTGGCATCTGGCTCAACCGGACCGTATTACCCGGCGAAATAATCATGAAAATCAAGGCAAGGATTGTACCTGCGATTGCCGCCCAGAGAAAACACTTTCCCTGTAACTTGACTCCATTGTTCCGACTTCGCCAGAGGATCAATCCCGCTGCCATCACCAGCAATGCCAATTGTAATGCGGCGGTAGTTTCTGAAAACCCGCCAATGAAGAAGGCTAGCAAGGCAACCAGTGTGATTTTCCATCTCGATATTTTTGAAGTATTCTGAGAAACCAGAATAGCGGATAGTAACAGCAAGCCGATGATGGGAAGCGTGTATGTAATGCTGCCCGACCGCCAAAACAATGATTGAAATTGATTTGGTGCTGAATAGAGGCTGATAAAGGTGATCAGCCCCGCAATGACAACCATTTCCAGGTCTGACAGGCTCCAACCAAAAGTCTTGCGGATCGAATGGAGTAAATAGTAACCGCTCAAAATCAGACCAACCACCAAGATGGTTGGTAGTATTTGCATACCCAACACATCCAGCGGATCCACCATTCCGGTAACGATCATGGTACTGAACCGATTTGACCAGCCTGTATAGGATTGCCATTGCGCGTTAATAAATCCGTTTAGCCGCAATAATTGAGCAGAACAGTAATCATCCGCCTGGTATCGTGAGTAAATTCCAGTATAAATAAAAGGTAAAAGCACCAAAATCGAAGTCACGGCGGTTAATGCCAGCACTGTAAATTTCCAACGCGGCTGATTTGGGTCACGTCCTGCTCGGTTTCGAAACATGGGAGCCAACCACATGTCAGTTACACCTCTTGCCGTAGAGAACGATGATAATCACCCCGCCAACCTTTCCAACGGATTAAAAGGATATCCTTCAGCATATCCCACGAATCGCCAATAATGCGAACCCGGCTTTCATTCCGATAGTGGGATAATTTGACCGGTACTTGAACTATATTCAACCCGAGTAGACGGGCGATGAAAATAATTTCCACATCAAAACTGAAATGCCTCATTGTCTGCCTGGGAAATATTGATCTCGCTGCATCCTGACTGAATCCTTTGACTCCGCATTGAGTATCCGTGATTCCGGAAAATAGGAGAAGACGAACCAGGAGATTAAATATCTTCCCGGAGAGATACCGTAGGAAGGGTACCTCCGAAAGGATTTGTGATCCAGCCACAAATCTCGAACCGATGGCTACGTCTGCGCCAGACCGGATCGCTTGCGTGATCAGCTCAATTACACCCAGATCATACGCAAGGTCAGCATCGGTAAATAGAACGATCCCTCCCCGGCTCACTTCCATCCCCCGTTGGATGGAGTACCCTTTACCCTGGTTAGTTTCATTTCGCAGGATTTGAACCGAGCAATCCGGGGGTAGCGCAAGGGAGACATGTTCCAGCACTTGAGTTGTCCCATCCTGGGAACCGTCATCCACTACGATGATCTCAAATGATGGATATCTCGGCTTGAGATAGTCCAAAACCGATTGGACTGTACCGGAGATGTAACGGCTTTCGTTGTATGCCGGAATGATCACAGAGAGTAGCGGATTTCCCACCCTGATATCCTTCTAATGGGTGTAACCCATTTTTTCTATGTAGGGTGAGAACGCTTCTGCCATCTGTTCCTGTTCACTTGGCGAAAACTTTTCACGGAATCGCCCGATCTGTCCTTTGAAGAAATGCAATCCATCTTTTCCTTCTCGCGCGTTTCCGGGACGGTATTTCTCAATGATCTCTTTATTCGCAGGCAAATCGGGGGAATAATCCAAATACGCTAGTAATTTGTTCGATTCCTCATCGTAATTCGTCAACAGATCCTCATAGCGAGCATGCAGCACATCCGTTCGCTTCATCCATTCCTGCCAGATAAGGCAATATTTCAGCATGAAATCGATTGCCATATCCAGCGAAGTAAGGTGAGAGAAAGCATTTGGTTGCCCTTTTTCCAATGTTCGACGCCCAAAATCCATGGCGGAAAGCATGGCATCCCGTGGGTCCCGATATATATAACTTATTACTAACCACCCGGCTTTCATTGCCAGGTCGGAGACCACGGTCGGCCCTGAGTGTGCTTTGAGGGTAAACGTCTCCCCTTTAAGAGAAGGGACCAATGCGCGAGACACCCGACGCAGGGTGAGTGCGCTAATATTGCAATTTACTTCTGTCAGGATATCTTCAAGATGGTATTGTTGTCTGATATCACGGGAATTCGTGCCACCATTTGAGATAACCAGGTCTTGAATAAGGTTGAAATACCAGCCGGAACCAGCCCGCGGCATTCCCACAGAGAGAACAATCATGAGTAAATCCTTGTTATAAGAGGATGTGACTCAATGATAACATGGTTTCAATGGGTGGTTTTCGGTCGTGGTTCACGCCTATTGGACTGTCTCAGCCAACCCACCAGCCCAAGAAATAAACCAATACTTAACCAACCATTTGGATCGATCAAGGAATCCTGGGTGAAATTGAAGAGAAATAATCCCAGCCAGGTGGTCATTCCTACACCGGCGATCATCATATGAATTTGTTCCTTCTTGCGATCTATCGCTCCTACCTGCCCCAGGACTGTGAGCCAGAAAACCAGATAAAACCCAAAACCGATGATGCCTGTCTCTGCAAGAATACGGATATGCAAGTTTTTGATATTGGGATATAACCAGGCATCCGGTGTGAGTTGACGCGTGATCTCAGACAGGGTCGTGATGGACCAATCTGGTATGTGATCATACAGGTACAAACCGCTTGCTCCCAAGCCAACACCGGTCCATGGATGTGTTTCATAGACGCCCCAACCCGCCATTGCGTAAGCCAGTCTGGGTCCGGCTGAGATATCCACCACATAATCGATGGGGTTGGTTTTATTGGATTTCCAAATCCGGGAGAAATACTTGTTTTGTGACAGCAGATACCCGGCAACAACCACCGAACCAATGACAACTGTAATTATGCCTATGCGCAGTATGGTCGCCTGAATTTCTCTCTTGCGAAATGGATCCCCTAACCAATCGATTGCCTTTCTGAAGAGTGAGCGCTGGGTAAGAATAAAACCACCTGCGCAAGAGATCACTCCGATCAGTATTCCTCCTCTGGAAAACGTACTGATCAGCAGAGTCACAGTTCCCACCAGTAGGACGGGTTCGATCCAACGTCGTTTGAATACACGGTATCCAGTGAGGATCGAAATCCAAAGCCAGGGCAGGTAGACCGTTGCCAGCTGGTTCGCCAACCAGGAAGGTTCAAAGGCAAATCCGGTCACTCTCTCTTTTACCAATAATTGTCGTACGGAAAAAAGAAGCTGGAATTTGTTCAATACTCCCCTGCCGGGGAAATCGGTTAGGTAGGATACAAATTGAATCCCACCCCAGACAATGCTGACACCAAGTCCAACATATAACCACTTTAACGTGAACCGTAAATCCTCTTCGGATTGATTCATTCCCAGGGTTGTGAGAAAGAAAACGAGTCCTCCGACGAGGGTTACCCACGCTCGTATACTTCTTCCCAGATACTCCTCCCCATGCATCGAAATCGGTGCGAATATGTATCCGATCACCGTCGAGGTAAACGCGCAGAGGAGAAACAGGAAAAGCAACAACAAACTCTGGTTTAATCGAGGTCGATACCCATGCCAAAGAAAACGAACGACGAGCAATATCGCCAAAACCGCCAGGGGATAGAACGCTAATGGGCGGACCATGGTGTCTTTCCCGAGAAATGGAAAATACCGAAAACTGGTTACAGGAAGAGAGACGACAACCAGAGCCCAAAATATCCGGCTCCATTGATTCAATCTGGAATTCAAAGCGGGTTTGTTATCCATCGTCCCGGCGGAATATCAGCCTGCCTACGATCATTGCGATCAACCCGATCACAGCTCCGGCAACCACATATGCACCCTGATTCACTGTTCGGGAGACAGTCAGGTCGAATTTCTGGCTGCGAAATACCTCGATCTCCGGGTGTATCCCGTAGGAAGAGGAGGTCAATTGGGTGATCTGTGAGTTCAGCTCCGCTATTCGATCACTGTTGGCGGGATTCGTCGGATCGAGGAGTTGTACAGCATGTTTTGCTTGTTGAAGGCTTCTCGCGTTTTCAACACCGGTCATGACCGTGCTGGCGAATGCGTTCGACCAGACATTTGCCAGTTTTCTGGCAGTATCCGGATTAGAAGAGATACCATACATCCGCCATCCGCCATCGGAGGGCTGTGAAAGTTGAAGCATTCCTCCTCGAAGATCATGGATAGTCAGGTCGGTTGTCTGCTCCACTACTTTTTGCATAACCACATCCGACCAGGCGAGTTCTTCCAATTTCTGAGTTTCACGTTCCAGGAAGTAAAATATCTCGCGGTCGGGAGCCGTCGGAAATACTTCTTCCAGGTTTTGATCCATTACAACGACAGCCATTGCCCGGTATGGTGGAGGAAAAAGACTGTACACTGCCGCGCCCAACAATCCCCCCAACAAAAAAACAATCATCAGAATCTTCCAGCTCTGGAGTACATGAACCAGGGAATTCAGAGTAGGCGCTGATTGCCATGAATTGACTCGTTTTTTATTCATCCTATCATCCCAACTCAATTTCCTTAGGGTAAAGGTTCCAGCAGGTTGAATAACAAATACCCATCGCCTTGTTCTACAGCGAAGTGACTGGTTAGATATTTCTTCACTTCTGGTTGCCGATTGAATTCATCAAACCAGGTAACCAAAAAATATTGTTCTCCAGCAATTTGTTTTTCGAGCAGGGTAATGACATCCCCTTTGTCTTTCCCCGCCAGATCACGGATGGCAAGGTCACCAGTGGATGGCCAATTCTCGATCGTATCCCAGCCATAATAAGCCATCCGATAGCCGTAATCCTGTGTTAGACCAAGCACCGAGCTGTCTCTCAATCGGTCTCCCAATTTACGCCAATATGCGGGTTCAGATCGGTAATCCAATCCGAGAAGGAGTAATCTTCCAGACCAGAATGACGCCAGGATGATCAATACCAGCAGGAGATTCACCGGAATGATCCACTTTTTCTCCCGGACAGCATTAGCCATATGGCTTAAGATCGCAGCACCAATGGGCGCCATGGAAATCGCTGCCAGTGGAAGTAATGGGAGTTGATAATAATCATGTGTGCCGATATGGTAAGCAAAGGTCCATCCATATACGATATAACCCAGCCACGCGCCCAAGATCAAACGCAGAGGTTTTCCCGCCATAAATAGCGGGATCCCCGCCAGCGCGAGTAATAATCCCGGCAAGCCAACCGTGTCGACGACCTGTTTGAACCAGCGTGAGTAATTCGCCAGTTCAAACCAGAGAGTAGGAAAAAACCTAAAGCTGAATTGTTGGGACAGAAATTTTGCAACAAACGTCCCGTAAATGGTATAGATAGTAACAGGTACTATTGTAAGGATGACCACCCACCAGATTTGTTTGTCGCGAATGCTTTTTTTCCAGCCGTCCGCGAGTGATACAAACAAGAATGGAAAAAACAGGAAGAAAATGGAAGTGTTTTTAACCAATATGGTGATACCGGTAATGATCCCGGTCAGGATCGCCAGACCGAACGTCTTGCGCATCCGCCACCGATAGAAAGCCCACCATGAAACGATGATCATACTGACCATCAGGGGGTCTGGCTGAAAAGTCCTCGATGCTTGAACCGCGTAGGAACTGAATAAATAGACACCCAGTGAAAACAATCCCCCATCAGGGTTCACGAGGGAAGAAGTCAGGCTGTAAAGCGCCAATCCCGCCGCTACCCAGAATAGCGAAGATAGTAATCTCGGGATCCAGAGATTCTCACCGCCGGTCAATTGATAACCCCAGGCAGTCAGTTTCTCCAGGATGGGCGGTTCGATGACGGCTTCCCGTTTGCCCTGCTGAATGGCGGTGCGGACCATCCACTCAGGTGCATCCTGCACTTGCGAGTAATACATTCCCCGTGCCATCAAGGCGGAATGCAATTGTCGGGTTGGGTGGATATCCAGTGGCGGATCGGTCAGATCTAACAGACGGACTCCTAATCCTGCCACGAGCATCAACAGCAGGATCAACTTATGAAATAATGGTCTCTCGCTAAAATAACCGGTCAATGGTTCTCCAAAAAGGTACATTAATCTTTGAGTTTGACTGGTTGCAATTTCCGACGCAGATATAAATATACCGCCTTTAATTTTCTCAAGCCGATCATGGCAAGCAGGCAATAGACCATCCGATGCCATTCAGGCAGTACCAGGGAGGGACTGCTCAATAAACCCTTCCAGTACGCAGAGAAAGCCCTGGCTGGTTGATCCGCATCCAATAAGTAGCGGGCATTCATCCGATGTGCACCTGCCCAAACCTTTTTTCGAAGGATTTGGTACTCGTTGGCATAAGCAGGATTGGATTCCAACCAACGAGCGATCTGGTATGCTTCCTGACCAAATTGACTTGCTGAAGCCAGATTCTTCGCAGCCGGGTGGAACCGACCGGCAGCCCATACCTCCCACACATGCGTTAATTTCCCCAGGCGAGCCAGCCTGAGCCATAGATGGTGGTCCAACAGGAAGTGGTAATCCAGTGAAAGGAATCCAGCCTGTTTCAAGACGTTCCGATTCATAAACACACCGGGTTGATTGATGATCTTGAAGGTCATCAATTCAGCCAGTTGATAATCATCGCACGGAATTCTGCGAATCGGAGTGTCATTTTCATTCACAGAGACCACATCTCCATAGACCAATACGGTCTCCGGATCAGCCAACCAGGCGTTCGCAGCACCGGCTACCGCACCCGGCAAATACGTATCATCTGAATTCAACCAGGCGACCAGATCGCCAGTTGCCCGTGCCAACCCATGATTGATCCCATCCGCCTGACCCTTATCCTTTTCAGACACCCACCAGGTAAACCTGTCCTGATAGCGTTGGATAATCTCCAAGCTCCCATCAGTGGACCCACCATCCACAAGAAGGATCTCCATTCGTTCATATTTTTGTGTCAGGACAGATAGAATCGTCTTCTCCAGGAAATCCGCCTGGTTAAATGAATTGATCACAATACTGACAAGGGGTAGCTGATCCATAGATTTATCAAGCTAATTGTAGTCGATATGCTTGTGGTATTTTATGGCGAGGGAAAAAGGCTTTGGTACTCTACCTTTGGAAATACCATCAGTTTGCCACCTACGGTCGCATCAACCACTTCCCTTCCATCTCCATTGAATGCATCCAGGGCGAACTTGTATCCCAACTCAGATGTCTCCAGGTCTGGCAATTGCCACCGAAAACCCTTGCCAAAATACTGAGGGTTGAAATGATTTGGATCATCCCCCTGCGAGACGATCGTGGTATTCGGCTTACCCTGGGTTACAAAATTATGATCGACGCCGATCAGGACCACGGTAGAAAAACCCATATAGTAGGCAAGTTGCAGAGACACGTAGGTAACGGTTGCGCTTTCCCAAACCCGCTTTGTGATATCTTTTGAAAATCCCGGACCTGTATAGGTTGAATAGATGAATTGGGTCTTCTCATCCGGTGTGATCCACTTCCTCGCCCGCCATGAAAAGAATTTGGGCATCTTGAGACTTTCAAAATCTCGCGCGCATTGTTCTATGACCAGGTCATTCATAGAGACAAAATAGGTAGTCTGAAAACCCATCTCGGAGAATGCCATATAAAAACGGTTCATCCCAAAGGTAAACTCAGTTTGCAAGTATGATAGATCCATTTGCTTCAGGCTCGGACCATTTCCGATGATAAAGCAACGTTTGCCTGAATGGATGTTGTGATATTTTTTCAATCGTTGGATGCTGTCTCGCCGCCAGGGATGCAGGTATGCGCCTGGCAGGTCCGGGAGTTGCCGTAAGCCATCATACAATGACTTCACTCCTGGTTTTAATGGGGAGGGGATCAACGAAATCAATTGATGCTTCAGACTCGTCATTCCGTGCTCAACCGGGCAGTAGCGCCTCCATCCACAACCAGCGCCTGTCCGGTCATAAATGAAGATTGGGTATTGTCTGCCAGGAAGAAAATGGCAGAGGCGATCTCAGCCGGCTGACCGACCCGTCCGTTCACGGTCTTACGAGCCAGATTTTCCAAACGATCCATTACAGATCCCCCATCCAGATGACCGCGTTCAAGTCCCGCCCGAAGCATCGGGGTATCCACCGCGCCTGGCAAAATGGCGTTCACGCGGATGTTATCAGGGGCAAATTCGATCGCCATTGCCCTGGTAAGAGCAAGTAATCCGCCTTTACTGGCTGCGTATGCTGCGATGTTGGCTGAAGTTGCAATGGCGTGCACTGATGATACATTCACCAATGCTCCTCCCCCTGCCTTCACCAATAGAGGATGAGCCAGTTTCGCCCCGAGAAAAACTGAACGGAGGTTGGATGTCATTACCGCATCCCACTCTTCAACCGAAGTCTGCAAGATAGGTTTTGCAATCTGGAGTGCTGCGTTATTCACTACGGCATTCAGGTGATGGCTGAAATGATAGGTGTCGTCGTAAACGCGTTTAATATCATCCGGGTTGGATATATCCGCCTGGATGAATAACCCGGCGCTGGGGAAATCATCCGCCAGTTTGGAACGGTCGACTCCGATTACCTTCCACCCTTTCTCGAAAAACAATTTCACCGTCGCTCTGCCTACGCCGCCGGAAGCGCCAGTGATCAGGACTGTCATCACCTGTGGTGTCATACGTTTTCTCCAAACTCATAGAATTTAGATAGATCCGAGCAGGGAATCTTTAAGCCTTCCAACAGGTTTCGGATCGAATTCCAATGTACTTTCTCCCAGGCTGCCGGGCTCGAATTGGAATTATGAGGGGCAATCAAAACCTGGTCCATCTTCAATAAAGGGCTCTCCGGGGGAAGGGGTTCTGTTTCGAACACATCCAAACCGGCTCCTCCCAATCGACCGCTCAAAAGCGCATCTACCAGTGCTGGTTCGTCTACTATGGGTCCGCGTGCCGTGTTTATCAGGATCGCTCCGGTCTTTACCAACGCCAGCCTGTCGCTAGTGATCAGATGAAAGCTGGTGGGATTAAGGTCGCAATTGATGCTCACGAAATCGGACCTAGCCAGCAGATCATCAAGAGAAGTCATTTCCACACCATACTGGGATAGAAAATCAGGATCAATTTCGATAATATCATTCCCTAGCAGGTTCATTTCAAATCCATGCGCTTTACGACAAACGGCTTTGCCAATATTTCCAACACCGATGACGCCAAGCGTGCATTCGTGTAATGCCTTGCCGGGTATTTTTCGCCAATACCCGTGTTTCATGTCCTTATCCATCCATGGTAGTTTGCGCGCGAAAGACAGAATATAACCTAATACCGTGTCAGAGACAGGGACGGTGAATGCATTCGTAGTGCGCCGAACCTGGATACCAAGCCTGGTTGCACTGGCATGATTGATCGAATCGATCCCTGTTCCCCACTTGGATATCACTTTCAACCGGGGAACACATGCCTCGATCACCCGGGTGGTAAACCGATCGTCTCCGCAAAGGGCACCATCGAATTTTCCCGCGTACTGCATGAGTTCATTTTCGGATAATCGTTCATGCACTTCCGGGATGATCAATTCCACCTGATAATGCTGAAATACAGGTTTGAATCTCTCCACAAACGGTATCATATACGGTGCGGATAGTAACACAGTCTTCATAGATATCCTTATTGTGCCGGGCATTCGACCGGAATCATATAGGTCGATTTATCCGGTTTGGATGAATAACTTTGATCAGGCAACAGATCGAAATGCTGACCAAAATATTGATTCAATACAATTCTAAACGAATTTACCGGAGATATCGTTGGATACAAGTTGGAGGACGCATTACCAGGTAGATAATAGGCATTTAATATCTCATAAAACTTGCTTTCACCGGCTCTTTCTGCTCCATGATCCCCCTGTAGGATAATTACAGGAGGATTTTTTGACTTTTCCAATAAGGTATCCACGATCTCACGCATTTTTTTATCAGAAAAGACGAGGGTGTCTTTATATCCTTTATAGTATTCATCCTGATCTTCCCGCGGTTTCATCACATGAAATGCCAGGGTGGTTGGATCTCCGTTTCTATCAAAAACAAAGGGTGGATGGGTCGTGCTTAGATGAACAAAAACCAGCTTGGGACCACTGATATCAGGAACTTCCTTCAATTTTTCATATGTAAATAGGGTAAGTGTTCGACGATATGTCTCTTCAGCGTCATTGGCTTGTTGAATATTCGCGTCTACAACTGTCGCCAGCATAGTGCTTCGCAGGAAAAGTGTATCAAAACTGCTCAACCTGCTCAGAATTGATTTTGTTCCAAGCGCTGCGCTGGTGGGTATAAAGTAGTAATCCGCATCAAACCATTCGGTAAAGTTATATCCAGTCTCGAAAGCAACCGTCTTATAGCCCAATCCCTCTAAGATTTGCCTTATTGGATTATGCCGGATCCCTTTACCCAGGCTGGTGACTTCCAACTTGGAAGGATCTTTGAGGTACTCCATATTCAGGGAAAGATACAGGGAAAGATTTGTCTGGTTGTAGTTAGCCTTGCTGCATTCAGCGATATAAAAACCTTTGGACTTCAAATAGTTGATGAATTCAGAATTATCATACTTGTATTCCGACTTTAGAATATCACTTCGGCTATAGGTATCCAAGATGATGTAATAAATATCCGGCAAGTATCCGGCTGTTTGGGTGGTGCTTGAGATATCTTCCACTTTTTCCGTGAACGCTTTGACTGTTAGTTGAGCGTTCAATTGTCGGTAAAGTATTTGACCGAGTGGAAGGATAACCAGCACTATACTTGCGAAAGTTATAACTTGTCCGAAGGAGGATTGTGCTCTCTTACCCCTCAGGATCAACCATAGAACGATGGCAAGGAGCAACAACCAGACCGGGAAGAGAAACCGATGTCTGCCAATAAGGATCCCACCCAAATTCGACCCTTCCACCAGGGTATATATATGTCCGTAAGAGAAAAAGAAAAACTCCAGAGCGAGAGTCAGTAGCGCAGCAATATCCGCTTTACGGGTACCGAGATAAAAGAAAAAATAAGCAACGATGGCAAACCCAATTGAAAATAAAATCGGGAGGACAACTTTATCAAAACCGATCTGCCCCTGATTCGCAGCAAATAAAGCCAGTGGTGGATAAAGACTGATGATGAATGGATAAATTATGGAGGTCTTAACTGAATTCTTTATTTTGATCACTCGAATACGCTTTTCATTTCCATGGAATCAGACGAAAACCATGTTACTTTTCAATTCAGCTTTATTTGAAGATGGTAGATTCTCTCACCGAAGAATTATTTCCGCAAGGACAACATCAGCTCAGCCATCCGGAAATCGGTTTCTTCATCGACGTCCCAGGCTTCTTCCGGGGTGATCTCGAACATCATGGGGCGCTCGCCCACTCGATTTCTCTTTAATTCCAGGCTTTCTCTTGTAAAGAGATACATGCAGGAATTTTCCTCGTAGACGGGTGGTAGATCCTGAGTTTGGATCAAAACAGCCGGATTGTGATTGATCGGTCGCCCTAGTTGGTCCCAGAACCGGACCTGCCGTCTCGTCACACTAAACATTGAATCATAACTGGGGTATTTCGCCAAAAATTTTCGAATGCCATTTGAGATTGTCGTGGCTGTAAGGAGTGGATTCGTTGAATGGGTTTGCAGATAAAAATCGGCTTGAACACTTTGCGTATCATACATTAAGATTTCATTCATTGCGATAGTATCCGCCCGGAGATGCTCCGGTCTTTGAACGCGAATCACCGCGGGGAAATCCCTTTCCAATGTTTCCAGGATGATCGGACTATCGGTATCCACCACTACCTGCTGAATCTCAGGGACTTTTAATAAGGTTGTGACTATATGAGCAAAGAGGGGTTGCCCTGCCATCTCGCGGTAATTCTTTCCAGGCACCCGTTGAGAGTGGTGACGCATCGGCACTAACGCTGCAATTTGTGGTTGAGACATGGCAAGACCCCTTTAATGGTTTTCTTTATTATACTGAATTGGAGCGATCTTTCTGGGTTCATCCACAGTCTGGATTATTTGCTGATTTGGATAATAAAATCGTTGACGCAGCTGAAGTGTCAGAGGTCCAGATTGGTTATATCCCTGATAGGTTCCCCAAAACTGCATAAATCGAAACCAGATGATCTCTGTCCAGACTTTACCCAGTAGATTTTGGTTCGTTGCCTCTTTAAAATCATGCCAGATATTGGCACTAAGTAATCGAAAGAGATCTCTGAGACCAAATTTCTCCTGGGGGAAGATCCGTTTGAAAGCCATACCTTCCCGGAGATATCGGTTCATCACCCCACGCGGCGACTCATCATGAACGTGGATGATCTCAGCATCAGGGACATATTGAATCAGTTTTCCCTGCTGGTAGATCCGATTTGCCCAATCCAGATCTTCCAATCCGGTTAACATCTCATCGAACGGATTGGTTTCCCATAAAGATTTTCGAATGGCTGCATTCGCGTTATTGCAGAATGGATGCGACTGGATTGGATTGTATTTATCTGGAAACCATTGTTTGAAGATCTGGTGTTCAGCGAATTTGCTCTGGCTATTTCCGCGCTGTTTTCCATACGACAAACCTACATTTGGATTCTCGAACGGTCGTAACAGGGTCTCCAACCAATCGGGGTAGACCGGGTAGACATGAGCGCTGGCGAAAACTACCAGCTCTCCACTTGCCTGGGAAATGCCCAGGTTGAGTGAGCGACCAAACGTGAAATCGGCCGGGTTTATCTGAACCAGTTTAATCGGGTAGTGGCTGGCAATTTCGAGTGTCTTATCCGTGGAACCCGAGTTGACCAGGATGATCTCGATCGGTCGAACACTCTGATGGGTAATTCCCTGAAGAAGGCGGTCGATATGCTTCTCTTCATTGTGAGCACGAATAACGATGGAACAGTCCGGGGTATCAGTCATTTGAGTAATAATCCGTCGATTTGAAAAGAGTTTTCCTTACTTATTGAATTATGCAGGGAGCCGATGCATCAAGAGTGGTAAATAAGAACGGATCCTTGTTAATGTTAGATGAAGCATATTGGTTAGGGTGGAGAGGAATTTCACTCTTGAAAACGTCATTCAAGACAACAGGAAAAATGTTTACCGGTGACAGATCGGATGAGAGTGAATTTGCATTGGATAAGCCGTAGATAGATAAAAGTATTGAGTTCCGACCAGGCGCCAGTACGCCATGGTCGCCCTGTAAAATGATCACAGGCTGTTGCTTGCTTTCGGTTATGATCGATTTCAACACTGGCAAAAGTTCCGAATTGGTATACTGCAAGACACGCTGATACCCGTCAATCAGGAATTCGGTACTGGCAGGAAATCCTTCATACAGGTAATAATTCTTATCGATGATCGGCGATCCATCCGGATTGAAGATGTAAGGTCGGTGGGTTGTCACCAGATGGATAAAAACAAATTTTGGTCCTGAAATAGAGGGGATGGAAGGGATTTTTGAAAGAATAAATTTCTGGCGCTGAAATTTATCGCTGAATTCGAAACCGATCCCAAGGGCACGTGCGAAATCCTGATTTCCCATCAACGCTGAAACGATCGTGTTCTCTACAGCAAGTACCTCAAAAGCGGTCAGGTAGGGAGCGAAATACGGTTTCGATATTACGGAAAAATGGATATCTGCGTTGACCAGATCGGTAAATGGGTAGCCAGTTTCGAAGGCTACGATCTGGTACCCATTCTCACGGAATTTTTCCACTACTCTACTATTCAGGATATATGAATCCAGGATTGTCTCATCCTTATTTTCCGGAACAATGTTGTTACTCAACTTATCAAGATAATCCATGTTTAATGAGCTTGCCAGTGACAACCGTGTTGCGCTGTAATTACTCAGGCTGCAATCGGCAACAAAGAATCCCATTTCTCGAATTTCATTCAGGAACGGGCTGTTGTCGTACTTGAGATATTCCTTAATGTAGTCTTCCCGGCTATAGCTGTCCAAGAGAAAGTAGTATACGTCTGGAGGAGTTGTCTCATTCGCACTATGGTTGACAGAAGGCAAATTGATCGTTTGTTTTGGGGGCAGTTTGATTTTATCCGCATGCAATACCATCTGTGAGATTGGCATCAGCAACAGAACCAAACTGATGATGTTTCCATAAAATACCAGCGATCTCAACTTTTCCCGATTTTGTATTATTACCCACCAAATCATCGATCCAAAAATTAGAAATGAAACTGGAGCAAGGATACGGTGGCGGCCAAGAATAATTCCGCCTAGCTCGACGTCTCTGATCAGGTTGTAGATAATCCCATATGAAGAGAACAGTATTATTATCAGAGTAGTGATGAACCCAGCACGAATTGAATCTTTCAGCACAACTCGAAGAACACCCCAGATAACCGATGTAAAGGCAAGGTAAAACAATACCGGGCGTATCAGGTTTAAGACGTTCACTTCTGTGATATTTGAGCTGTACAAAGCCGCGATCGGGTAGAGGGCAATGAAGAAAACAAACCAGGGAAATTTTCTCATCGGATGATCATGCTGCTTTCGGTCACGTTTTACTCGCCATTGGGTCAATTACAGGTATATGAAAATAGCATTTTGCCAAACACTTGATACAGGGGCGTAAGACATCCATCGAAGATCTCGTTGTATGGCGGGCTTTCCAGAATGGCGTACTGATTGGCAAACACATACTCCATCTTCATCCGTTTCAGGATCGGATGAGTATTTCGCTGTTTCAATGCGTCAAAATATTCCTTGCTATTCATCAAACCGTCCAGGTTCATGATCCTGCGATCCTGTACGAAGTATGCGAGTGTTCCTCCACCAGGTGTCCCGATCACAGCTCCGGACGGGGTAAAGCTCTCTACCATCCGCGGTATTACAAGATATGTTTCGGGATCTACTCTGCTGCGTAACGGCGGATAGGTGATGTAAATATTCCTTGCCGTGGTATATATGATGAAAATCGCTGCGATTGATGTGATGGCAAAGATGATTCCCCTGATCCCTTTGGATTCCGGATACATCTCGTACCAGTCGAGAAATATGACAAGGATCAACAGGAAAATCATGAAAGTTTCAACGGTCCAATACCAGGATCGCATATGGACATAACCTGACACGTAAAAATACAAAACCCGATACACCGTAGCGAGAAGAATTGGGAGCAGAGCCAGGCGATCCCACCAGGCTGCCACCGCCTTCCTCTGTTCGTAAACAAATAGAACGAGATATCCCCCGAGTAGCATAAGCCAGGACGCCGTACTTTCCGGAAACTGATTCATTTTAAACGGGGAAGTGAGAGCAGTCATGATCTTATACAAAATATCAAACGGCGAATCATGGCTAAATAAATAATGTTGTACTCCTGCCAGCGAGTGAATTGGTGAGCCATAGGTTGTAACTTCCAGTGTTCCCCACCATTGTTTGATCTGCCCGCTGACGGGCATGACGGTGTGGAAATTGATCTGGCTCCAGACCATGTACGCCCCTACCAACCCAATCACAGGAAGCAAGAACATTACCGGTTTCTTGATCCAATTTCCGATCTCAGACAATAACATCTTTCTGGGAATATAACCCTGTTCATTCGTGCCAAAAACACGGCGTGCCAACCAGGTTCGGATCAACGCGACATAGAGTATCCATCCAACGGTGGAGATCAATAGGATGGATCTGGGAAAGAGGAAGAACAGACCCTGCCGGCCCAGGATATAGATCAATCCGCCTGCCAAAACCGCGCTGAGCGTCCCGGCGGCTGCACCTCGCAGATACCAATTCGAGATGGGTATCCTGAGTGGTTGGACACTATAAAATCCGAATAGATATAAAGAGGCAGTACCAAAAAGGATCAACACACCTGCCAGAAGATATATGAATAGCTGAATTGGGGATAGGTTGTAACCGATCCGCTGGATGCTAACGACCACGACCAAAATCACTGGAACAAACATATCCAACAGGAGAAAAGAAGAATCCTCTCTTCGGTCGAAGACAAGCCAAATACCCAGAAATCCGATCAAAATAAAGTTGTCCAGCCGGCTGAGAATTGTCAACGCAGCCGCCACCCCGACCCAGACTAGAAGGCGAGCCGACTGATTTTTCCCGGAATGATATTGAATGGCAAGCTTCCATGTCAGCACTGTCATCAGCATACTTAAAGCAGATTCCAATCCACCGGTAAATGTGTTGTTGAATACTGTCCACGAAAACACAAAACTAATGGTTAACAGTAACCCCAGCCAGTGATTGACCCGCTGTGAAATGACTTTCAGAAGAATGATGGCGGTAATTAATTGAAATACTCCGAAGAGAAGTACCACGATGCGAAGGGGAATTAACAAATCTCCCCGAATGGCGAATATAGGTAGACAGATCAACATCCAGAGGGGGTGAAATCCGTTGGTCGGATTGATGCCGTCAAAAGTAACTCCATTCCCCGCGACAATATTCTGAGCTACTTTAAAGTAGAAGAATCCATCATCATTGTTGTACCAATTAATCAGACTTGAGGGAGTGATGAAGGCGATATAGATTGCCGCACCGAGAATAATAATTCCCAGGATTATTTCAGGCAGATGATTGAGAATGCGTTTTTTCATGAGGGATGGAATCACCAATCGTTATTTGTCTCATAGCCCAGTTGGATGAGTAAATCACCGCCAATCTCTTTGAAGAGATGACTTATCTCTGGAGTAAATGCCTTTCGCCAACCACCTGCCTTTCCAGATCGAAACGTGGGAGATTTTTGCGGATCGATATGAGCCATTAATACTTGAATTGCGTCGTCTTTTGCCAGCCTTATGGGAAATCCTCTCCCCGAGACAAAATCGACCATCACTCCAATAGTTCGCTCACGTTGCTGGAGTAAGTCTTCATATTTGAGTGTAAGCACGGCAGATTGATTGATCCATGCTGTAAATGGGGCAAATCGTCCGGCAATATCCGGGAAGGGATGTAAGGCATCGGGTCTGCCCAGGATACTTGTCTTCAATCTCTCCTCAAATGTTTTTAGTGTGTTCGCATAATAATCATGGTGAACATGCTTGGGTTCCATTTCGGTTACATAGTGGACATGTGAAACCACGATATCCCGTGGGTCGCGCAATATAAAAAAGGTAGCGAACAAAGGAGATATTAATTTCTCCATTATCTCGGGCACCGCATGCAGATGTCCGTATCCAATATCTCCATGGGATAATTGCCGCAATTCATTTACTATTTCTTTTGTCAAACGTTCCCGCCCGGTCTCGCCCTCGTACATCACAATTGCGGGTAATCCGCTTTGAACTGCCGGTCCGATCTGAACGAAACCTTCCAAAATTTGAGTCAACAAATGGGTACCACTTTTGGGGAAGGAATTGGCAAATAGTACCGGAGCATTCTCCAGGGTGAGAGAATGGTAGCGTGCCTGTTGAACGAACCTGCGCATGATATGTCGGTCTTGTTTGAGATGATTAACCAGGGCAGTCTTCACAGTTACAGCCATCAGTTTACCAATTCCCATCTTTTTCATAACCAAGTTTCAAGAGCAAATCCCCTGTACAAGTTTTAAATTTTTCTATATTTTCAATTGTAAAATGTTCCCGCCAATTTCCAGGCTGTCCTTTTCTGAATGTGCCAGAACGCTTCGGATGGATGGCATTCGCTAATACTTGAACCGCGTCATCTTCACCTTTCAGTGGTTCAAATCCATTCCCCTTGAGATAGCCGAGAATCTGTCTTAATGCCTGCTCCCGATCCAGAATCAATTCCTCGAACCGCATGGAAAGAACTGCCGGTTGATCCAGCCATCCCAGATATTGTTGATATTTTTCAAATACAGGCGTCAGCGGGTTGGCAGGATCTGAAACACCCTGAATCGCAGCATCTATCCGTTCTTCCATTGAATTAAGTTGTTTAGTATAGTATGCATGCATGGAATGACCGGGGTGCATCTCCATAGCATAAAAGATATGCGAGATGATCATATCTCTCGGGTCCCGATAAACAAAAATCGTCGCTCTTCCAGAACGAGTCATTTCAGTCAGATAAGGTTCTTCTGCCTTCAGATAACAATACCCGATATCACCCGGCTTTAGGCGGGCAAGATTCTTTAGGATCTCTTCCTGAGGAAGATTTTGGTTCTCGTGGTTGCGATTCAGAGGAGGCATACCCGGATTGATAAATGGACCTAAACCCGTCAAGCCTTCCAATATCTGAATGATCAAATGGGAACCTGATTTCGGCATCGAATTACCGATAACAACGGGCATCCGGTGTAGTGTCTCAGCGCCCCATTGTGCTGCGACCTGGGCTCTACGAAACTGCCAGCGAGCCAGTTTTAATCGGTATTTAACTTCGAGTGATGTTTTCATTCGTCATTCAAAATAAAAGGCAACTGCTTCTGGATGCCATTCAAGATTGTACGGATGGCTATCGAATGTTCAGGCTTCAACCTATCCACCTCAAACTTATTCATTAAGACTAATCCGGGTCGATGAGATTCTGCCAGGAATTCTCCAAAAGGCAGGGCGGTTTTATACAGTTGGTAGTATAAAAATCGCCTGGCGTTTTCCCGATGTTCAGTTGGAGCCGGTACCATCTCTGCGAGCAATAACTTTTCCAGGAGAGCAAAGTAATCTTCAAGTTTTTCCAGATAATGGACGGTCGAATAATTCGTATAACGCGAGCGGCCTGCCGCCAGGACTGTTGCTCCGAGAATGGATGCCTCCAACCCAATACTGGAATTGTAAACCATGACGAACTTGGATTTAAGGATCAGCTCATAAGAGCTGAGATATTCCACCGCATCGACAAAAATGACGTTTGGAAGTGTATCCACATGATGTTGTTTGACCCAATCCCTGACCGTCTCACGGCTCTGTTTTGCGCTACCCGGTCGAAGCTCATCCGGATGGGCGCGAATCACAAACAATGTCTCTGGGTGCCGCGAAATAACCTCAAGTACACGGTCGAGCCAGTTGAACATCTCAGGGAAGAGGGTATTCGAATGGGGCTGGCTGGTATCAAAGATGACATTCGTGAAGATGGAGACTGTCTGACTGAATCCAGCTGCTTTAGCGAGGAATTTTTGATCCAGCCCGCTCATTCCCTGCCAGAATTGAATACCAGCCATTTTGAAATCACCCTTAAAACGGGCGGATAGGTACGAATCCAACTGTAGATTCATCTTCTCGGTGAGTTGAAAAGAGGAAGGAATATCCATCGGATAAGCAGTTGCTTCTCCTTCGGTAAAGAATCCCGAGAAAGGCAGCATTCCGACCTCATGCGTGATCACCCGAATGCCGCGTTGAATGGCCAGGTAACGAACCATCGCTTCAGGAAAAAACTGACCATTGAATAAAACGATCAGCGCAGGATCAACCTGACTCAAAAGTGCGAGGAATTCCCGACCCACATTCCAGGCAGACAGGATAAATTCACGATAAAGATAGCGGGTTGACTCTGTCATCATTCAAATGATGGCGCCTTAATTCCCATCGGAGGGCTGGCAGGACAATTTCACCCAAAGGGATGTCCTGGTATTTCACTTTCGCCATAGCATCAATCGATAGCCCTACCAGTAGATCACGCAGAACCTCATCAACCTGGTACTGGAACCAATATACGTTGGCGTGATCATATTCCGCTTGAGAATGACGAATGCATTGTTCACATGGGAGCGGCTGATGCACCTGGTCACGGTTGGTGCCTAACACGCACCGGCTCATCCCCTTTTGGCACACAAAATGAACCACTGGATATCCAGACAGTTGTAATCCCCAGGCTGATAAAAGTGAAAATGCGGCATTCAAGCTTAGTCCGCTTAATCGGGTGGACGCATTAAAGAAAACGATCGGTTTCAAACCGGTCTGTATCTGAGCATGAGAATCGACTGCTTTTGACATGGCTCGAATGGTCTCGTCATTACGCATCCGCGCCAGACTGTATTGAATTCGATTTGTATAGTTCGAAATCGTTTTGAGCGCCATATTCCCTTTAATCACAGACCCGATGATCTTTTACAACATCAAAATCAAAAGGCGTCGAATCCCTGGATGCGTAATTAATATCGGTCAAGATCTCATAATCCCCTTGGAAATAATAATTGAGAATGGTACGAAATGAATTAACTGGTGTAATTGTTGGATACAGTTTGGACTCTCCGCCATCTGGCAGATAATAAGCATTCAGGATGAAAGATCGCTTCGGATCGACACCATGATCTCCCTGGAGGATGATAATCGGCTGAGTCTTTGATTTCGCCTGGATTTCCTTGATGATAGGAATGATCCGTTCGTTTATATAATCCAACTGGTTTCGGTAGCCAACAGCATAGTCCTTAGGTGTGGGCCCAGTCGGGGTTGCGCCATCATTTCCAGGAAAATTAATATTCACCCCCCTCCTACTAAAGACGAAGGGCGGGTGAGGAATTAAGATGTGGGCGTATACAAATTTTGGACTTTCTTCAATCGCCAATGCAGGTAGTTTATCAAGGATATATAACTCACGGATCACATGTGCTTTTCGGGTATCCAGCGCGTCAGCAACCGGATGGAACCATATTGTCTGCGCATCTATAATTGCCGAAATAGCAGTAGTCCGCACCAGCATCGACTCAAACGCATTGATATGGACGATCTTCTGGTTCGCATCCAATTCATGGTAAGACGGGGACAGGAACTGATCAGCATCCCTGATCTCTGTAAAACTAAATCCAGTCTCAAAATTAATGAAGCGATACCCCATCTCTTCGAAGATGTGTCGAACCGCGCTTTGATGAATGAGTGAAGGAAGACCAGACCTATCCCGGTTACCCGCCTGGTATTGGTTCCCCAACGCTTGCAGATAATTCATATTGAAGGATGATGCAAGAGAAAGCTCAGTCATGTTGTAGTTGGACATACTGCATCGTCCAATGTAAAATCCCAATTCTTCCAGGGTTTTTAGAAATTTTGAGTTGTCAAATTTAAATTTTTCTTCCAGGATATCATCGCGACCATACATATCCAGTATGATGTAATACACATCCGGTTTGACCAGGCTCTCCTGACTTATCCCGTGAGTGATCTGAGAGACAGCCTGTTCATTTGCCTTAGTGTTTTGGTAGGTCGACCAGGCGTTTGCGCCAAGCTGCACCATTGGCAACCCGATCAATATCGCAGAGATAATATTGACGGTCTGATTGGTAGATATCAGGTTTTTTTTGGATCTGTAAGCCAGGAAGAATAGAATCGCGCTTATAAGTATCCACACTGGAACAAGAAAACGGTGTCTCCCTAATTCAAACCCAGCGCTGTTCAATTTCTCGAGTGCGTTGTAGACCTGTCCATAGGCAGAGAAAGAAATGATCAGAATCGAGCTGAGGATACCCGCTTTTTGCAAATTCCTTGTCACTAACCAGGTTAAAAAGTAAACCAGCCCGCCAAAAGAGAGAAAAACAACGATAGACCGGAGGGCATCCACCGGTCTGATTTGCAGGATGTTATTAGCCAGTAAAGCGATTGGCGGGTAGAGAGCAAACAGGATCGGATGAAAAACGACCATCCGCCTGGTTGTATTTCCTTGCATTTATTTTCTTTCCAGAAGATACAACAGGCGTTTAGAACCAGGGATCGGTTCTTTCGAGCGTTGATGGAAGCAAGTTCCAAACGCTTTTTCAAATCCTTCAGGATTATATTCCGGAAAGATATCTTCTCTGGTCGATAGCAATCGAAGCACTTGCGAGTTTTCTTTGGGAACAAATTCGATGATAAGCCATTTCCCGGCGGCTGCGAAAAATTCTGCCAGTGTTACTAGGGGGACATTATTCGAAATAGCCAGATGATGGATCAATGCAAGAGCCATCACACAGTCGACAGGTCCGCGCTCAAGAAATGATGATCTTTCCTGGTTAGACCAACCGATTGCCGGACTGGGATTCGTTAGATCCAAGACCAAGGGTAATAGGTTCTTTTCTTTTTTCGCTTTCACATCTAGCCAGGCTTGTTCTACTGCCAGCGGGTCAATATCAAAAGCGACTGAGTAAATCCCTTTATCCGAAGCAACCCGGCTGAAGAAACCTGTATTGGCGCCTAGGTCCCAAAGAGAGTTTGGTGATGCCTGATCAATGAATTTTCCAACCAACTCGCGCTTTTCATTCAAAGAGCCTTCGGTATAGTTGGTCGCAGTATAGTAATCTGCCCACTCAGTTTTGACACCCTTCATAGCCAATCCTTTGATGGTTGACTCGAGTGAATCGATCAACCCCAGGAAGGCGTTTTTATTCATTTGACCACGGTTTTTATTCTTCGCGGAGGTGTCGTCTGCGTACTTTAGTTGAGCAGCAGCGTGGGTGTGAATATGCAGGTTGAGACCCAGATTAAATTTAGTGCTCCCCGGCAGCAGTTTGCTTGCCAAGTCCAATGGGATACCATCGATGTAAACCCGCATCAATTGTAACAATCGGACATCGCTCAATGCCATTAACGCCAAAGGAGCCAGGAAGTGCTGGCAAAACTGCCGGTAAGCCACCCAGGGTTCCCCGACTTGATACGGTTCGAAGGACAGGGTATCAATTAAAACCGCTTTGCCGTTATAAAACTGGATGTTGTATGCCGAAGCGTCCTTGAGCGCTAATCCTTTTTCAAACGCTTGTTTTTGAATTTGCAGGGTTGTGAGAGCAGCGTCTTTTAACTGTGAAAAACTCCACTCATATGGATAAGAGATGAATGGCAGCTCAATAGGTTTGAGGATCTTATATGCGAGCTCTGGGTTTTCCGCAGGCATATCTACCTCGTCGGATGGTACGAGCAGACCCTGTTTCCAGAGCGACTCGAGTAGCCCTGAAAAGACCAGCACATCATACTGAATACGGTAGTGTTTATTTACCTGGCGGTAAAGCACACCATCGCGTCGGAACATGAATCCACTGGGATCCCGAAAGGAACCGGCAACTTTATTGAGGCTGCTCATCCTTGTTCTCTTCCTCGGTCACGGCTGATTTCTTAAAAAGTTTTCTAAAGAACGTGCTGATCTGTTTCCAGAATGCTCTGATCGCAAAACCACCGCCAAGCAATGCGGCGATGAGGATCTGAATCAAATAGCTGCCTGAACCTGGGTCAAGATAAGCCAGGATTATTCCGGAAATGGTTGTGAAAGGATGCATAAAAACCTCCAACTGGTTATTGATATCTTCGGAGTTTTTTCAACGAAGATTTTTCTGATTCGTAAATTCGCTTAACGCCATCGCCGAGTGCTTGCTCTGTGACGCGTAAATACTTCACCAACCGTTCGATCCCACCCGGTTCCACGGAAGCAGCCTGATCGGTGCCCCACATAGCGCGGTCAAGTGTGATGTGACGTTCAATCAAGCAGGCTCCCAAAGCCGTTGCGATGACAGAGGGGATCAAGCCCACTTCATGTCCAGAGTATCCAATAGGAACCGGAAACGTATCCCGTAATGTCTGAATTGCCCGCAGGTTCAATTCTTCCGGTTCACATGGGTAAGCACTGGTGGTATGGGTAATCAGCAGGTGATCGGTTCCAACCACGTCCACGGCTTCCCGAATCTGCTCCATGGTGGACATTCCAGTGGACAAAATCACGGGTTTTCCGAGCGATCTAATCTTGCGAAGAAGGTCGTGATCGGTCAATTGAGCCGAGGGTATTTTGTAACAGACCGGGTTGAACATTTCCAGAAAATCCACAGAAGGGATATCCCAGACTGACGAGAACCAGGTAACGCCAACCTCCCGGCAGTACCTGTCAATTTCCATGTATTGTTCTTTGTTAAATTCGACTTTGTAACGATAATCCAGATAGGAAATATAACCCCAGGGAGTTTCTCTCATTTGATCACGTTGCTCAGGCGGCACGCATAACTCCGGGGTTCGCTTCTGGAACTTCACCGCATCAGCACCGTTTTTCCGAGCAACATCGATCATTTGTTTGGCAATATCCAGATCACCGTTGTGATTGATCCCAATTTCTGCCACAAAATAGGTGGGAAATCCATCACCAACAACCGTATTGCCAATCGTAATTTTCCGTGTCATTCCACCTCACTGGATGTTTGCGATTCCTCTAAATCTGGTCGATAGGTTGAATCGCAATGCTTTTTATCCTTATCAATCGGTAGTAGCTGGTCTATTGTACTATGAGTCGTGTAAAAAGTTCGGTCTGGAAGGAGTTTTAACCGCGCACCAAATACCTCATTCAAAATTATCCTAAAAGAATTGACAGGGGTAATACTGGGATAGATCACCTTCTCCGCGCCTTCGAAGGAATAAGCATTCAAAATATCGCTTCTTCCAGTCATGGAGGTGACCCAACGTGGCGGTCCGTGATCTCCCTGAAGTACGATAACAGGCCTGGTTGCTGATCGGCTTTGAATCTCTTGGATGATGGAAATTATCCGCTGATTCAAATATGTGATCTGGTCTATATATCCTTGACGATAATTACGTGAATCCTTGGTTTCAGGATCATCGTTCAGCGTAAATGGCGTTTGCCTTGAGATATTTTCTCCATTTGGACCAAAAACGAAAGGGTTGTGGGGAGCAAGAATGTGAACAAAAGTGAAAGTAGCTCTGGGATCTTCGGCGATAGATGGCAGCTTGTCCAATGTAAATAAAATTAGATCCCTGTGCTGCCGGTAAGAACTATCCAGAAAGCGCCGCACTGTTTCAGGTAAGTAACCATAAAAGTCATATAACACTATCCCAGCCGATGTCTTAATTACCAAACTTTCAAATGGATTCAAACCGCCAAGGATAGGGTGTCTCCGCTGGTCGAGCGAATAGAATACATCCGCATCCAGTATTCGCGTTTGTGAATAGCCAGAATCAAATGCTATAAAAGTATACCCGGCTTGTTCAAAAACTTGCCTGACTTTGCTGTATTTTATCCATCGAGAGAGTTGAACCGGATCGCCAATCTCAACTGAGGAGCTGGCCAGATCTTGTGGATATTCCATGTTTAAGGAAGATGCCAGGGAAAGGTCGGTTATCGTAATATTTGAACGACTTTGCTCGGCAACCACGAAACCAGATGCAGTCAATGAATCAAGAAACGCTGAATTATCATAGCGAAAACACTCCGAAAGAACGTCCCGACGCGCATATGTGTCAAGAATAATGTAATAAATGTCGGGGAATTTACCGGGATCATTTGCGGCTGGTATGGAAAAATCCTCATTTGTATCTACTACCCGGTGGAAGCTGGTCTCTCTGTTCAGAGTGCTGTTTTGATGGATTCGATAAGAGATTATCTGGTAAAGCGGCATTATCCATAATGCCAGACCAATCACATTCAATGGTATGACCAGTGAAGTAAATGATAATCGAGACCTCCCAATCCACCAGCACAAGCCAATAGTGATGAGGAAAAGGGAGCTCAATAGATAACGATGCCTTCCGATTATCCATCCAAATATTTGGAAATCCTCCACGACTTGATAGAGATATCCATACGAGTAGAAAATCAGATTAAGCAAAGAAACGATCAGGGCAGCTTTCGTCCAGGATTTCGTAATTGCATGAATACTGATGAAGAGGATAGCACTGATTGCGATAGAAACCGCGAATGACCGCCATGGCATCCAAACAGAAATATAGCGGATATTGGATCCCAACAAGGTCAATATTGGGAATATGGCAAATAAAAATGGAAATAATAAAGTTCTCTTAAATCGGGACATTGGAGTCCACTAAAAAGGCATGAACCTATCGGTTTGAATAGAGTTCCATCAACATATCACAGACTTCCCTCACTGCTCCCTGCCCACCTCTGCGAGATAGTACAAGATCAGCGGACATTATGACCTCTTTCTCCGCATCTGCCGGGGCGATCGCGTAGCCTACTATTGGAAAACATTCCAGATCATTCACATCGTTTCCGATATAGATCACCTGCTTTGGATTGATCCCCCTTTCATGAAGGACTTTCACTAAGGCGTCTGCTTTTTGGTCAATTCCCTGTATCACAGGAATATTCATCTTCTGGCAGCGCTTGGTTACAACCGGATTCGTTTCTTTCGAGATGACCAGCGGTTCTATCCGCGCCCGCCCTCTTAATAAAGCCAATCCCAGGCTGTCTGATCGATACGCCGCCACGGCTTCTTTCCCATTTTCATCGACCCAAACCCGGTTATCGGTCAGAACACCATCAAAGTCCATCACGATCATCTTTACCACTTCTGGAAAAGGACGCGGGGGTTTTCCTGGGAAAACCATATCCAATCCACTGTGCCAGACCAGCCACTCTGCCCGACTCCAGTCCCGTGGTGAATCAATATCCACCGTGAAGGCAGGATCGATCATCAAGGGCAATATCATATCGCCGGAAAGTGATTTCTTATCCAGAATCGTGTAAGTTCGAATTACATCAATATGCCCGGTCTGCCAATAGGTTGGTGGTAAATTCTGGCGTGGCGAGTTGTATGGTTCAGCGATCCCTTTTACTTTTAACAAGGGGACCAATCGATCGGATTCGATCTGCCACATCTTGTAGGGGTTTTGCCCTGAAGGCACCACCCCTCGAACGGAATCGGCATCAGAATGATCGAAGAGCATCTGCACAGCCTGGTCCACCATACCCTTGGGGCGAATTGGAGAAGTGGGGCGTAACTGCACCACGATCTCAGGCGAATAGTTCTCGTTTTCTTTCAGCCAATCAAGGGCATGCTTGAATAAGGGATAATCAACGGCCAGATCGGTCGCCAGGTCTGGAGGGCGAAGGAAAGGAACATCTGCTCCATGCAGACGGCTGACTGCAGCTATCTCCTCATCATCGGTGGAAACGATCACCCTTGTAACCAGGTTTGCTTGTTTTGCCGCCGCGATACTCCAGGCAACCAGCGGATGGCTGGCGAAATTTTTGATGTTTTTACGCGGGATTCCTTTGGACCCTCCGCGTGCCGGGATGATTGCCAACACTTCAGGTCGATCTACCATGCCGTCCAACCTCCATCCACGACAACATTCGAACCGGTCATATATGATGACGCCTCGGATGCGAGGAATAGCAGGGCGCCATTCATCTCGTCCAGGTGAGCCATGCGCCCCATCACAGTTTTAGCAGCATAGTTCTTCACGAACAATTCGTCATGGTTGTTGTATACACCACCCGGGGTAAGGGCGTTGGTCCGGATTGCCGTTCCTGCATAATAGGTTGCAAGATAATGGACCAATCCCAACACGCCTGCCTTGGTCACCGAATAATAAACCGGTTTCACCCGTTTGGGTTCTCCCGGTCGATCGTAGATGCGTTGATCAGGACCAACGAGTCCATAGGTCGAACAAATATTGATGATCGAGCCGGTATTCTTCTTAACCATCTCCCGGGCTACTGACTGGCAACATAGGAACATACCTGTCAGATTTACGTCCAAAGCCTGACGCCATTGCTCGAGAGGATAATCTTCGAATGTACCGCGATGCTGGACAGATTGGGTGTTATCAAATTTCGGATCCATGGCAGCGCTATTGACCAGGATATCCACCCCTCCGAACAGATCTACGGCGCAGTCCACCATCGCCTGAACAGATTCGGGATCGGTTACATTGACTCGGGCAAATCCAGCATCAAAGCCCTGATTTCGCAATGTGGAAGCGTACTCGTCGGCCGCATCGCCGTTCAGATCGGCTACAAGCACCGATGCGCCTGCCTCGGCAAGAGTACGACAAAATTCCTTGCCCAACAGACCTATCCCACCGGTGACGATGGCTGACTTCCCTTTGAGATCAAACTTATCCTGTATACGTATCATTGGCACCTCATCTGATTCAGATGATCAGAGAGACGGGTTTCTCGATCCTATTTTTGAAGCATCCCCGTCTCTCATCTCTTTCCGATCTCTTTCTATCAGATCACATATTTTTATTCTGGCAACCCATCGGGCGTCAAGAATCCACGTGATTCCAGGAATTGGATGATAATGCGAGCGTTTTCTTCCGGGGTGATGCCGACTGTTTTCAGCGTAATTTCCGGATTGATAGGCGCCTCATAGGGATCGTCCACACCAGTAAATCCTTTCAGCTCACCACGACGGGCTTTGGCATATAACCCCTTGATGTCGCGCGATTCACAAACCTCGATCGGGGTATCCATGAATACTTCTACAAATTGCTCACTACCAACCATCTTACGGCATTCGTCCCGGGTGGCACGATACGGGCTGATGGCTGCACAGGTAACCACACCTTTATGGCGAACCAGTTCAGCGGCTACAAAGCCAATGCGAAGGATATTGGTATCACGGTCTTCCTTGGAAAAACCCAATCCCTTGGAGAGGTGGGTTCGGATAACATCACCATCCAACTGGGTGATCTGCTTGCCATATTGTAGCAATAAGGTGGTGAGCACGTCAGCGGTGGCGGACTTTCCGGCGCCGGAGAGTCCGGTGAACCAGACACAGAATCCCATATTGTGACGGGGCGGATACATCTGGCGCAGAATGCGGGCGGTCTCCGGGCGGGTGAACCATTCGGGGAGCAGCTTGCCCTTGGCGAGGTAATCATCACGAACCTGTGTGCCGGAGATGTTCAGTACTTTCGCGCCCGTGGGAATCTTGTCCGCTTCCACATATTCCTGGGTGTCAGGCAAATAGACCAGCTCATAGAACGGGACGGCTGTCATACCGAGTTCTTTGGAATGTGTATCGAACAGTTCCTGCGCGTCATATGGACCATAGAAGGGTTTGCCAGTGCTGTCGTTACCCGGACCGGCATGGTCGCGTCCAATAATGAAATGGTTGGCGCCATGATTACGGCGGATAATTCCGTGTAAAATCGCTTCCTTGGGACCAGCCATGCGCATGGCTAATGGCAGCAGGCTGAGGGCGGTCTTGTTCGGATCGTAGTATTTTTCCACCAGCGCTTTATAAATACGAACACGGGTGTAATGGTCTACATCACCGGGTTTGGTCAAGCCAACTACGGGATGGATGAGAAGGCTGCCACCAATGGCTGCCGCAGCACGTTTGGTCAGCTCTTCGTGGATGCGGTGCAGTGGATTGCGGGTCTGGAAGGCAACTACATTGCTGTTTCCCATTTTCTCCAACTGAGCCCGTACTTCAGACGGTGTCTGGCGTAATTCTTTGAAATCGTAATAAGTGGGCAGATTAATGACTTTCAGCTCACCGGAGATGCACAGGTTACCCCAGCGGACCATCTCGGAGACCATCGGGTGCTTAGAGTTCGATTGAACCATAGGCCAGGCGGGCTTCTTTTTCCTTATCGTACGGAAAAGCTTCTTCTACCTTCATGACAGCGATCAGATTGTTCTGGGTATCTCGCAATACCACTTCTTCGCCCAGGGAATCATAATTTTCCTTGTCCACCGTTAGAGTGATGGGCAGGGGGAACAGGGTGCCTTCGGAAAGACGCATCTCTTCCAATACCCGTTCGTAATCTTTGTGACCCATGAACTTATCGAGGGGAGAGAAAGCGCCGGTAGCCAGCAATTCCAGGTCGCATAGATTTCGCGGAGAAATCTTGATGGATTGCAGGTGGCTTGCTCTTTCTATCAACGCCTGTCGTTCCGCTCCGGTAACAACCAGGTTGACCAATTTTCCACCATAGGGGGCGATAATTTTCGCCGTCGTTGTCACTGCCATTGTGAATAAACTCCTTCTTCTTTCATTTTTTTTTCAATCTTTCGGGTTGATGTACCCGTAAATTTTGTCCAATCGGCAACCGATTGATTATAACCGATTGAAAATGAGCCAATGCGACGGCAATTCCTTGTAAAATGTCACCATTTTACAATTTTCCCAGCCTTGGCAGAATGATGGACTGCAAGGGCAAGCTCCAACGCCCGAACGCCATCCATCAATGTACATAGTGATTCTGATTTATCGTGGACTAAATCCAGAAAAGATTTAGTCTCATCCAAAAATAACCAATTTCGTTCGAATCCTTCCGGTGGTAAATATTCCTCCCATTTGCCGGTGGATGCCCGATACAAACTCAAAATACTACTGGAATTCTCCCATCGCAACAAACCTTCAGTGCCGGTAATTTCGAGGGTATGGCTGCCAGGACGCTGCAAATAATCCAGGTGGACCGATCCGGATACGCCAGATTGGTAGCGTAATCCGATGTCCGCAATGGCATCCACATCGGAACCAAGTTCTGCAGCCGGACTCGTGTACGCCCAGAGAGATTCGACTTCACCCAACATCCAACGTAAATAATCAAGTGGATGGCATAGCGTTAGCACTACACCACCACCCAGATCTTGTCGGGCAGCATAACTGGTGCGATGATCTTCCCAGGGATGCCAGTTAGGAAGGTACTCACCCCAATTGGATTTGAAAGACACAACCCGTCCGATGGCGCCATCCGCCATAAGATCGCGGGCTTTGCGCAGGGTGGGATGAAACCGGAATTGGAAACCAACCAGCACTTTGCTGCCCGATTCCTTAACAGCCTGGGAGAATTCATCGATACGATCCATGGAGTGCGAAATGGGTTTCTCCAACAACAGGTGGCTACCCTGCCTGGCTGCCGGAATGGCTATATCCAGGTGCAGTGAGGTCGGATTCGAGACAATCACGGCGTCAGGCTTTTGAGCAAGAGCTGCCTGCAGGTCTGTTTCCACGGGGAAGTCTTTCAGATCATCTTCGGGCATGGTACTCTGATGAGTACGATAAAGCAGAATATCCCGCTCACCCAAAGTAACCAGGTTTCGCAGATGCCTGCGTCCTATCGATCCGAGACCTGCAATTAAGAATTTCACTCTACCACTCCAGATCTTTCTCGTAACCCCAGTCTATCAGTAACTGTCCAGCCACATCTTTGAAAATGGCTTTATCGCGCGGGGTGAACAATTTCTGCCAGCTTCCCTGCTGGCCTTTGGGAATCAGCCGGGCAAGATCTCCGCTCTTCTCCGCCTGCCAATCCGCATCCGGGTTGGCGGTCATTTCGGCACAGATCATCTCTTTCAGCTCGACCGGGATATCATTGACGCCCAGGAATTTCCAGACCTTGCACATCTCCTCCCAGGGAGTTTCCATGAGGTCTTCATAACGCAGATGGTGGAATTTCTCACCGTACAACCGTTTCCCTTCGGCTTCGGTTTCTTCCACATTCTGTACCCATGAACCTGTGATGTGGCGCATCTCTTTTTCGGTGAAGATCGATCTCTCACCGTTCAAGTAAGGCTGCGGATCACGAATAAAATCCTCACGTATATGTTTGTCCTCTGGCGTCAGACGGTCCTGCCGGTCTACGAAACTCTGGAACCGATGGGATAAAGAGGTGTCGCGTCCATCACGGACAATGTTGACGATGAAAGCATCAGGATAGACCGCTGCTACATTTCGGACAGCTTCTCCATGAAACACGCTGGATGGGCTTTTATCGCCCACGATCCGTTTGCCTTCCTTCATGGCATCCCGCTCGAGGATCAGATCAGCCGCCCCACGCAGCACCAATGGGGAGAGATCACGACCATGGTTCCAGCGGTTGCTGTGATGGGTCAGCCACTTCTCGATCTCGACATCATTCACTAATCCCTTCAGGAAAGGCGCCCGGGTGAAGAAGTGTGCCTGCCAGTTACAGTGCACTTCCGGATGCAGGCGAATCAGACGGGCTAATAATGTTGTGCCTGAACGGGCGTGACCAAAGATGAAAAATTTATCCCGGGGAAAAAATACCCGTGCATCTTCCACTTCCTCGGCGGTGATCGCCGGAATGGAGTTACGGGTTTGCCTGGATGCCGGAGCACCTTTGATCAGTACCCTGGCTGCTTTTCTGATGCGTAAAAATAATGACTCTGCCATCCAAACTCCCTCAGGCGTTGATAATCTTATATAAACCGTTATAGATTTTTCTCGCCAGTCCATTCACAAGGTTGGAACGAGCGATCTTTTGAATACACCCGCTAGATCTTGCCATACTGCCCGCTTTGGCTTCCATTCCAAAGGTTTTTGCCAGGGCTGCTGTCTCTTCGCTAATCACATTGCCAAGCAAACGGGTGACCGGCTGGGGTGTGTTCAGGCGCAGATACCCTGCCTGATCGATCGCCTCATCCAATTCACGCATCCTACCCATCAGCCTTCCAGTCCACCCATCAGGTAGCGCCTGGGAGATGGTTTCTTTATACGCAACAAACTGGTGGTGCCCGGCAGACACCAGGGCGGAAACTCCCTGGTAGGTAATTTGAGTATCTTCGAGTCCTCGGGTCTCTTCTTCATATTTTTCCCAGGTGCGACCCATATTTTCGATGTAATGTTCTTCCCACTTGTGATCCCACAGCATCCCATGGGATGTCTCCACACCCGGCTGTGAAGCGAACGCCAATGTGGATTGAACGCTCCAGTTCAGTTGAGATCGGATGTAAAATCCGGTGACCATGCCTGTCTTAGGAAAAGTCTCGAGAATATTAAGATGCGCATCCAGCCAACCCGGCAGGAAAAAGACATCATCATCCGTATAAGCAACGATCTCGCCAGGTGCGGCTTTGAAGATCATCTGGAGCGCATCCACTTTGCCAATGTTTCGGCTCGATAGGATCAGGTATTGGATCTGATTTTCATCCCGTAGTTTGTGCAAATAATCGACCACTTGCGGACTGCTGGCATTATCAAACACCAACAAGTCACAGGCTGGTTCGGTATTGTGGATCAAACTTTCGATGCATAAACGCAGCACTTCGAAGCGATGCTCGAAATAGCCATCTTCATTGGGCACATGAGTCAATACCGCCAGGGTCACCCTGGAGGGCTGGTATCCTGAATCACGATTGCGGGATGGGTTCATTCCAATGCGCGGCATTCCGTATCTCTTTCCTGATCACTGTTCATCGTCTTCCATTGGCTTTTTGATTCCAAACAACCGGGCAATTCCGGGCAGTTTGTGCCTGATGAATTTAACCGGATGGGTGAGATAGAAAAACACATCCATCCAGAACGGGCTTCCGGAGTGCAAGGTCGGATATCGCTCAATATCGCGTATCATTTTCTGCCATGACCATGGGTACGGTTGGATTTTACCATCCACCAATACCCGATCTGCATCCAACAGAGTAAATATATATCGTTTGCCACCTGCGAGGGTTAAATTCCGGTCGGATTCCGGGTGGGTATAATGCTTGACCCCACCAGGGAGATGGCTATAGTCATGCTGCTGATGAATGATGGTGATATCGTGAGTGGCGTCGATCACCGGCCAACCGAGTGTTCGGGCTCGAAAGATGGTCCAGTTATCCCAGCCAGCCCGTCCAATGGCAAAATCAGGGTAGGAATCGAAATCTGCCCGACCAAAGGCAAAATAGTCACTGCCTTTGCTTTTATGCAGTCTGCCATCGCTGGTAATTTTCGTGCGCAGTTGAGTATCCCAACCATCCTTAAATTCGATAGCTTCCCGAATATCCAGATCCCAGCGACGTCCCAGGACCAAATAGTGCTCATCCTTCTTGGCAACTCCAAGAATGGATTCGACAAACCCGGGTAATAGGATAATATCGGCATTGATGATCCCCATAATCCGGGCGGGACTATGGTTTCGGGCTTGTTCCATCATAGAGCTGATCAAAGGAGTGCCCGATTCCGTACGCCGCAGAGTGGGAATATGTCGAACGCCCAGATCGCGTGCCGTCTCAGCCAGACCGTCTTCATCTCCCAGCAAAAGAACATCCACCCGGTCACCCAATTGCTGCCATGATCGAATGGCATTGCGTTGAATCAGCGCTATATGCGGATTCGTGAATGGCTTGGGCGCGGAAAATAGGACGATCTCTGCCACTACTTGCTCCTACGGGGATCGACTTCCCGATAATCCTTGTGATAAATTCCTGCATTAATCGTGATCAAATCCGGATCTTTCTGAAATAATGCCAACACATCCTGCCAGGTGAAGGGTCGTCCACCCAGGCGGGTATAGATCTCGCGGATCAGAGCCAGATCCTGTTGTGTATCCACTGTCCAACGATGGAAACCCAGATCGACTGGCCAGTCCGCAACTATGCAGCGAAAGCGATTGGGCGCGTCATAAAAATAAGGCATCACATGTTCCCGTTCGAAGGGAGCCACGGCTTCTTTCCACGCCCTTTCCAGTGCATCGAACCGGCACGCTTCCACGTCCAACCCGATGGGAAAAGTCCGATGCCAGGGCGGTGGCAGACGGGTGGAGGCATAATCCCAGGGGATCTCACCTTCGGGCGCGGGGAATTTCTCGGCATCCGCCTGCGGATTCCAGATGGCGTTACCTTTGCTTTGTCCCAGCATCACTTCCACGGTCTCATCAATCAATTCAGGGTCGATCAACGGGCAGTCTGCGGTAATACGCACCACAATATCCGGCTTAACCGGCTTGGCAGCTTGATAATAACGATCCAACACATCCTGCAGGCTGCCGCGGTAGCAACCAACTTCCATCCATCGACATAATTCTGCGATTGGATCTTCATCAAGACCGTTGGTAGTGGCTACGATAACCTGGTCCACCTGCCTGGAAAGCTGTACCCGCTCGATGACCCGGGTGAGCATGGGTTTACCTTGAATATCCAGCATCACCTTATCCGGCAGGCGGCTGGATTTCATGCGGGCTTGAATGATGGCTACAACTTCCTTTTTCATTGATCCCGGTGCCATACGTTATGCCTGTTTATTCTGCCTCGCGATTCCACTCTTCCATCCATCAGAGGGAAAAAGACGTTACCAGGGCTCTGCAATCACCGGCATGGGTAATTTGCCGATCAATCCCTTGGCGTAAAATCGTTCAATATACGTTCTGACTTCTTCATAATCCATCGAGACGCTCTCTGCGATCTCAAAAACGGAAGTATTGCCTTCCATCTGCATCATGATCCGTTCGGTTGCCCGATTCAGAGTCCAATTATCGCGCCAATCAACCCAGAGACCATATCTGGAAAGGAATACCGGTCCCCGAAACCTTCGTTTGGGTATGTAATTCGCTGCGTAGATTCGGATGATCTTCTCCACAATATCCGCCGCTCCCTGCAACTCTTCTTCAGAGACAATTTCCAGATTATCATCAGAGGTATGGTATTCCTCGTAAGGCCACCTGCTGATCGAAATACACGGGACATTGACTCCAGGACCATTGATCACACGCTCGTCATTGGCAACCACCTGGGCAAATTCACCTTCCCGAAATTCCTTGCCATGCCGGTTGAGGACATAGCGGGCTACCCGGTCTATCAGACAATCATCCTGACGGCTGCGCTGTAGGACGATGGAATTGTGGTTTCCTGTCATCTCGACAAAAATACCGCCTTTAAAGCCAGGGATAAGGTCTTCATGATTGGCGAGATAAGCAATACTTCCGATCGTTTCCGGGCAGAATAAAAAACGGATGCTCATCGATCCGGCCGGCAGTGGGTTTTCAGCCAATCGCCGGGCGACCTCAATTGCGGAAGCCACACCCGCTGCGTCATCATTCGCTTGCATCGGATGGCAGATATGGGTGCAGATGATCATCTCCCCTGCCCCCTCCATTTTTCCACCCAATGGGTGAACGACTCCAACGCCCAGACGGAATCCATTCTCTGGATCGCTTTGGAAATCAACATCAATCACTGCATGATATTTCTCGTTATGGTTCAGTTGATCGAATTGGTGGTTGCTGAGACAGAACCCCCAGTCGCGTTCATAGTATTTGAACTGCCACGGAATCGCCCAGGGTCGTTTTTGAGACGTGTATAGGTGAGGTGCCAGTTCTTCCCAGGTTAAAACCCGGTCGATTGGGAGAGAGTAAGAGAGTAAGTGTAGGGGATTATCTGCGAAATCCACGATCTTTTTTCCCGATTCCGTTTCCAGGAACGCGCGATGGACAACATAGCGTTCCGGCGTTTTCCAGGTCCACACATCTTCGCCGGGAGGATAATTTTCGATTTCATAATCCAATGTTGGGGGTAAATAGTCCCCCACGATCTCCAGCGCCCGGTCCAGACCGTCAGATACGAGTGTCCGGTGTAACGGATACAGCTCTTCCACAATTTGTTTAGCAGCAGAATAGTTCTTCATCATGCCTCTATGTATGATGGTTCTGGTCTATCTGATACATTAATGTTGGATTTTTCTTCATTTCCACGGCGGTGACACGATAAACCTCCGTGGCTTTCATCAGCTTAACATCCGCTTCACCGATCTTTTCGATCTGAACCACTCCCTGTTTTTCCAGTATGGCTCCCATTGGATCCACCTCAGTAAGAACGCCCTTATCGATATTCCGAACGAGCATAGTGAATGTATCCGTGTAGGTTTTACCGTTTTCATCAGTGACTTCGCCGGTGAACTCTTTGATGAACCGGTAATCCACCCCCTCCATCTGTTCGATGTGGTGGAAGAAAGTCATGCTGTGTGTGTAGGACAGCCCGATGATCATGATCTTGGCATCCAGTTTACGAAGCTGCATGAAGATCGAGTCAACTCCATAGCTATCTTTGTACCGGACCCGGGTAAGCTCATCTTTCAATTTACCCATAATGGCGAATGAATAAAACGGATGGAATACCCGGCGACTTTCGGGGTTGGTGCGCACTAGTTCGGTAATGGCGCCCATGTGGGAAGGTGTTTTCAACACATCCCAGGGCTCTCCCTTGTTGAAATTAAAATTAAAGGTCGGCATGATGAGCGTACCTTCCGGGGTCAGCACTTCGAGCAAAGCATCGATTACTGTCTGCGGTCCACCTTCCACGCCCCCTAATGATTTGTAAGAGCTGTGTACCAGAACAATATCACCGGCTTTTAATCCCAACCGGGAGAATCCCACCATCAGTTCCTGTTTTGACAAATCCATAGAATGCTCCTCAAGCTGGTACCACCTTCTTATATCCGTCCAACATCCGCGCCTGGTTGATCTTCCAATTCGCGAATTTCTCTGCTTTGTGCCTGGCTTTCAGGCTCATAACTGCCAGGTCCACTCGAGACTGGCTCGCTTGCTGCATGATTCCTGCTAACGCGATCTCATCACCATCTCTGAATACCCAGCCATGCTCTCCAGGTGTCACCCATTCCAGATTTCCGTCAATGTTTGAGACTGCAGCGGGTAAACCACAGCCTAACGCTTCCATCAAAGAGACTGAGGAACCATCTGTATGTGAGGCGCTGATGTACAGATCCGCGGCACGATAGTAGTCCGGGAGTCTTGTAAAAGGGATTTGACCTGGCATGTGAACCCGATCCAGAACACCACCTTCCCGCAAGATCGATCGTATTTGATCTGCTTGAGTACCATTACCCAACAATAACAAACGCAGATTCGGGTTGGTTGAAGAAGCTTGCACAAATGCCTTTGCTACGATATCCACTCCGTAAGAGGGTTCCCAGGACCGGTTGCAGAACAGGATAAAGGCGTTTTTCCAACCCAATTCCTGGCTGATACTTTGATTTTCACCGGGATGGAAATAGTCAAGGTCAACTCCCCAGGGAAAATATGTGCTCTTGGAAAGATCAAACCCAAATTTGGACGCTTTATTTAAGACTGCGCGACAATCCCCGAACAACCAATCCGTTTTACCGAGTACATTGCGGGTTACCCAGCGGTACCAGAAGTTTCGATCTGCGTGCTGCATCAGATCAAAACCCCAGGACATGCTGACCAGCGGGTGGAAACCGGATAGTGCAGCGATCAATCCCACTGATTGGATTGGACCGGCATGGACAATATCAGGCTTGATATCTGTCAGAATTCGTTTAAAATCCAGAACCAATCCGGGTACATCCAGCCAGCGAAAATTCTTGCGAGGCTTGCTCCATTCCACCAATTGGACACCATCCGGGATTTCGCGCGATTCCAGGTTGCGACCCGAATTTTCGAGCCGCAAATAGAAGGCTTCATGACCCCCTGCCTGAATCGCAGTCAGGATCCGGTGGTCATGTGGAGAGTAATCGCGCGAGAAATATAGGATTTTCATCGACCGAGGTCCACCCAATTGATCTCTTTTCCAATCGGGATATCATTCACAGCCTTGGTGCCGATGACATCGGGTATCTCATTTGGCAGGATTGCACCGGGAGTAGCCGGTCGGAGGACATTGATCATCTCGCGGGTTAATTCTTCTCCCGCTCGAATGTCTCTGGCTGCCCGAAGGCATCTTCGTTGGACGATCACCGTCTGGCTTTCATTCTCGTTCACCACCTTATCTGCACTACCGAGGGCACGTTCGAGTTCACGAGTCCGATCCACCATAGCTTTCCAGGTGGTGGGAATCATCGAGAAGGGATGATCGGGTCCGACTCGGGTATTATCGTCGGTGAAGTGCTTTTCGATCACGCGCGCGCCCAGGGCGACAGCGCCCAGCACTGTGGCATGCTCAGGAGTATGATCAGATAGCCCCAAAACCAGATCGGGGAACATCGTCCGGTAGGTATTCAGCACCCGCAGGTGTATGTGCTTAAAATTCTCAAGGCTGGCTGTGTAGTTGGTATTACATTGCATCAAGATAAGTTGCGGATTGATAGCCTGGATAATATGAACGGCTCGCTGTACCTCTCCGATATTTGACGCGCCGGTCGCAAGCAGGATCGGCTTGCCCGTTTTTGCCATCCGAATCAACGCTTCGTCCCAGGTAATATCACCCGAGCCGATCTTGTAGGCAGGGACATACGGATCGAGCATATCAATGGCGTCAAAGTCGTACGGGGAGGAGAAATAGTCTATGCCGACCCGGTCGCATTCCTCTTTGAGGATGGGTGTCCATTCGAAGGGGATGGACGCATCGGAATAGACTTGGAAAACCGATTTCTTCCAGGTCGATTGATGGGAAACCTGCCCTCCCATGTGGGTGAATCCGTAATCGGAAACGATTTTTTCGGCACGGAAATTCTGAAACTTGGCTGCATCCGCACCCGCTTCCTTTGCCAGACGGACCAGCAATTTTGCCCGATCCAGATCGCCATCATGATTGGCGGAAATATCCGCGATGAAGTAGGTGGGGTGGTTTTCTCCGATCCAATGCCGTCCGATTTGGATATCCATCGCTATCCTGCTTTCCGATATGGATTCAGATCTTTTCCAGTATTATCCACCATCTTGCGAAGAACCTGTGGATAACCCTGTGAATAAAGTGCCTGGAATAGTGGTAAACCGGTGGAAAACCCGGGTAATTCTCTGTGGAGAGCGTTGGAGACTTTGGCAGTACTTAATGACAAATTATTTGCCCGGACGGCTTTCAATCCAAAATCTTTCACGGAAAGCGGAGAGATCAGATGCTGATCGAATCCAAAAGTCTTTGCGATCTGTAAGCCAAATTCATATTTGCTGGTGACTTCCGATCCCACGACATGGTACAACCCGGAAAGGTTGGCAGAGAGCATATTCAACAGGACATCTGACAAGTGATTGGCCAACATTGGGCGAAACATCACATCAATGAACCCTTTGACTGCTTTCCCGGCTTGCATGTTATAGAAGAACCATTCTGCCAGGCTGCGGTTACCTTTTAGACTCCAACCGAATAAATTGATGCGTGCGATGATCGCATCGCTATTGGCTTCCATGACCGCCCATTCGCCTGCCAGTTTGGTCTTGCCATAGACACTGAGCGGATTCGGCTCATCATCTTCAGTGTAATCAGGTTGATTGCCGTCAAAAACCGCATCCGTCGAAATATGAATCAGTTTTGCCCGCCCGCTGGTTACCCGTGCAATCTCGCCAGGTAATTCTGAGTTAAGCAGTTCCGCAAAGGCCGGATCTGATTCGCATTCATCCAGATTGGCGAGTGCAGCACAATGAATGACGTAATCAGGCTGCACCTGATCGAAAATCTCGGCGAAGACATCTTCTCCAAGAAGTTCAGCCGTGATGCAGTGAAATGGGGGGTCTTGCAAAGGATTTGCATTGACCACACCAAACACTTCATGTGTTTTTGCGGCTTCCATCGCCAGGTTTATTCCCAGCAATCCACTAGCACCAGTAACGAGGATGCGCATCTCCCCTCCTACTCCACTTCCAATGTCTCAATGATTGATTTGATAGATGGGATATCCAGCCATTCTGTATTGGTATTGCTGGCATACCGAAAACCATCAGGCAGGCTTTTTCCTATGTCTTCCCAGCCGCGCCCAAACCAAAAGGCTTCAGCAGGTTGAACTACAAACATATCCGCTACTTCAACGCTGGTCCTGGCTTCGTCTTCAGAGATCAACACTTCGTGCAGTTTTTCTCCCGGACGTATCCCCACCACCTGTACTTTCGCCTCAGGCGCAATCGCCTTTGCCAGGTCAGCCATGTTCATGGATGGGATCTTAGGCACGAAGACCTCGCCACCCTGCATCTGCTCAATGCAATGAATGACAAATTTCACTCCCTGATCGAGTGACAGCCAGAAACGGGTCATGCGTTCGTCAGTCACGGTCAGTACACCGGTTTCACGCTGCTTTAGGAAAACTGGTACCACGCTCCCGCGACTGCCAACCACATTCCCGTAGCGGGTGCAGGCAAACCGGGTTGGTTTGTTCCCAGCATAGGAATTGGATTGTACGAAGAGTTTTTCAGCCGCCAGTTTGGTTGCGCCATACAGGTTGATCGGATTGACTGCCTTATCTGTGCTGAGTGCCATTACCTTTTCGACGCCAGCATCCAGGGCGGCATCGATCACGTTACTGCTGCCCATGATGTTGGTTTTGATGGCTTCCATCGGATTGTATTCGCAGGCGGGGACTTGTTTTAACGCTGCAGCATGGACGACGATATCGACCCCCTGCATTGCACGGACCATCCGTTCGAGGTCGCGCACATCACCGATAAAGTAACGCAGAGAAGGATGATCGAATCCCTTGACACGCATTTCGTGCTGTTTCAGCTCATCCCGGCTATAGATAATGATCTTCTCCGGGTGATAGTCGCGCAACATTACCTCGATAAACTTCTTGCCAAAGGAACCAGTCCCGCCGGTCACCAAAACTACCTTATCGCTCCAATTCATGACAACTCCTTCTCTATCTCAAATCTCGACTGTCTGGTCGAAATGATTATTTCCGGATCAGGATCAACGGATATTGCCCATTTTCACCAAAATAATGCGGATACTTCTCTTCCAGGTTGAATAGGAAACGCAGGAAAGCTTTCCCGCCCAGCCAGGAATGGATAAAGGTCCGCAGGAAACGCACGCTGGCGCTGCGCCAAACCAGGATTTCATACGGAAGAGCGCCATCCAATTGCTGCTTCAACCACGCAGCGTCGTACTTCTGCACGAATGTCCCTTTTTCTTTTGCTGGATGTTGGTGGTCGCCAGGTTTTCCTTTCAAAACACGGACAAGACGTTTCTTCAGCCGGTTGAAACCTTTCACTGAGCGATCCAACCACCCGACCAGGGTAGAATCTGTCCAGCCGTTGACGACCACCGCCGTGTTACCAGCCTGCAGCACCCGGAATAATTCGAGATAAGCTTGTTTGTGATCATCGCGAGGCAGGTGGTGGATGGTATGCATCGACATCACCCCCTCAAAAGCATCCGCTTTGAATGGCAGATTGGCGACATCGGACACCACATACAGGCCGCTGTCTCCCAGTTTCTTTCGGGCTTCCTTCAAAGCCACGATGGATATATCAGCGCACACCCGGAAGGTGTATCCTTTAAGGTATTCAATATATTCGGTGTACTGCACAGGACCTGAGCCGGCATCGAGCAAGTATTTTCCTTTTCCACCCAGGTATTTGCCTACGCGCAAGTGACAACGGTGAATATATTCTGCCGAGACCGGACGCAGATCTTCGTAATGGGCGTTCTGGTATAGTCCGTCGGCTTCCAGTTGCCACCCCACCTGGTCGTAAAATCGCCTGACTTCCTGCTTGATATCACTTTGCGTCATTGATTCACCATTCTATCGGCTTACCGGTAAGATAATCGAATGTACTGCTATATTTTCCCATACCTTCGCCCAATACGTATGAAATCGGTCTATCTTTAAGATCGTCCCACATCTGCACCAGCCGCCAGGGAAATGGCAGGGAAAATTCGAAGAAGAAACAATAGGCATAGTGCCAGGCAAGATCCATCTGTGCCTGCTCTAACCGGAAATGCTCCGGTTTTTCCAACATCTCATCAAGGAGTGCAACGTATTCTTTATATGTCTGTGGATCGTAGGTAAAGCCATTGCCTTTGTAATGTGTGATCCCAGCTACGATCACCGGGACGCCGGTCATAGCCATTTCCATTCCGGTCGTAGTGGTATACACCAAACCAAGATCAGCAATTTCGATAATGTCGTATGTGTTGATCATTTCCCGCGGACCCACCAGGTGAATATTCTCCGGCAATTCCGGGAGAACTTTCTGAACGACATCCACCATCGACGGTCCATGCGTCAATATCTCCCCCGGGTGAATGCGAATCACGAGCTGGACGTCTGGTCGTCTACTGAAATAATCCACGCTGCGTTCGATCCATTCAGCCATAGTCTTGCTGAAGACCTGCCTGCCTAGGGTCAGGCTGTCACCCAACACATTGGTGGCTAACAATACCACGGGACGGTCATCTAATCCCAGGGTCCTCGCCACTTCGCTGCCGCCCTTACGGGGTGAGGATTGCCAGTGGCGGACGAAGTTTTTCCAGGTATCGCCCTGGACTTTTGCCTGGTAGAGGGACTGAATTTGCTCCTGCTGTTCCGAGGTCAATGGAATTTCTTTTCGCGCTTTCCACAGTTCATCCGTTTCCTGGCGCATGATCTCGCTGTTTTGAGCCAGCCAGATGCGGTCCGTCTGGTCACTGAATTCATAGGTACTGACCGGGATGCCCAGATGTTTCGCCACCCGGTAGGCTGCTCCCAGTTCCTGGATGGTACCGTTCGGGACGAGGACAACGTCAGGTCTCAGTTCATCACATAACGCCAGCAGTTTTTCTGCAGCAAAACGGTTGCGCTCCAGTCGCATTCGGTATATTGCACTGTCTAGATCGACCGTCTCCACCTGGAGGGTATATTGAGCATCATAGTAACTGACAGTCTCGATCTCCTTCAACAAAGATCCGGGTAACATTTGGCTGTTCTTGTATCCCAATAATGGGATGGGTCTGACGTAAGGGAGGGCTTTTTCCAGGGTCAACCGGGCGTAGATATCCTGGCGACGCAAGTCGAAACGATTGATCGGTTTCTGCCAGTCGGAGTAAGGCAGATACGCCAGGTGGCATTTGTGTCCTTGTCCGGCGAGGGTTAGCCCGAGAAGAGCGGTTTGTTCGATCCAGTAATGCAGGGTGGCGAAGAAGAGGACTTTTTTCCCTACTGGTGCTTTCCCTGCAAACTCACTGGTCTGCATTACCAATTCCGGCAGATTCTTCTGCAGGTTGATCAGCGAGAAACGCGAGGCGATCGGTTTGTCTTTCTGGCGGAGCAGATAATACAACTCGGCGGTGTATGGAATCTCACCAAGCAGGTTCTTGAAAGATTCGACTGCGCCTTTGTTCATCGGCGTTCCTCGATGTGCCAGTCCAACTTCGGACGGAGAGGACCCATACGCGGCTCGCTCCAATGGGTGCCGGGAGCGCCAGTGGCATCCACTGCAAAGAGAATTGCCTGTTCATCCTGGAAGTAACGTTTGATCCGATACGAACTGGCATTCACCCCGATCACAAATCGACCTTCGTTGAACGTATCTGCCGGTATGACACACCGGCTCGTATACCGGCCAGCCTGGCGGGAAGTCATGGCTTCGAATTTTACCGGATCATCGGTATCGAAGGTCGTGAAAATGTGCTCACCCCGAGTCGTCTGGAAGTACAGCCCAACCCGCAAGCCGGTCACCGGCTGGGCGAGGTCGTATTCCATTTCCACCTGGAATGGTTCAGTTGAACGGATCGTATTGACTGTCTTTCCCCGAGTATCCACAATCCGTAGGGCAACCGGCTTGAATGGAGCGGCATCAGCGGGGATCTCATCAACTGTCCATGTTCTTTCGCCCTGGCGGGAGAAACCAGACGAGAGATAATAATCAACGGCTTGTTGGGTGGGAGCCCGCATAACCAGGTGACCCTTTTCAAGCACCAACGTTTCTTCGGTCAGGCGCAGGATAGCGCTCATGTTGTGGCTGACGAATAGGACTGTTCTACCCTGTTGGGCGACATCGCTCATTTTGCCCATGCACTTGCGCTGGAAGTCGGCGTCACCAACCGCCAGGACCTCATCCACCACCAGGATTTCCGGTTCCAGGTGGGCTGCCACGGCAAAAGCCAGGCGCAAGTACATACCACTGGAATAACGTTTGACTGGGGTGTCGATGAATTTTTCCACCTCCGAAAAGGCAACAATTTCATCAAATTTGCGGGCGATCTCGGTTTTCTTCATACCGAGAATTGCGCCATTCAGGAAAATGTTTTCCCTTCCGGTCAATTCAGGATGAAAGCCCGTGCCCACTTCAAGAAGGGATCCGACCCGACCATGGATCTCGGCTTTCCCTTCGGTTGGTTCTGTCACCCGGGAAAGGATCTTAAGCAGAGTGCTCTTCCCGGCGCCATTGCGACCAATGACACCAAGCACCTGACCATGATGAACATCGAAATTGATGTCCTTCAATGCCCAGAAGCGATTATCTTCTTGCTTTTCCAGTTGGTTGTTTTTCTCGCCGGCATGGAGCAACGCCTGCGTGGTGGCAGTAAAGGTGTCCACCAGGCTATCGCGCAGGGTGCGATAATTCGTTCCCAACGCGCCCAACTGATAGCGTTTCCCAAGGTTTTCAACGTGGATGGCTAGATCACTCATAGTTACACCGTATCGGCGAAGGTTTTTTCCATCCGCCTGAAGTAATATAGACCGGAGATCAACAGAAGAACCATCACCGTGGAGGAAATCCACATCAATTCACCGGGCGGTGTTCCGCCTAGCAATGACCAGCGAAATCCCTGAATGATCCCTGCCAGAGGGTTGAGACCGTAAATGAGCTGCCAGGTTCGGTCGGTAATGATTCGTGCTGAGTATGCCACCGGGGAAGCAAACATCCACGCCTGGATGAGGAATGGAATCATCTGCTGCACATCACGGTAACGTACATTCAAGGCTGAGAGCCATAATCCCACTGCCAGGGCAGTGATGAGGGTCAATAACAGGAAGGGAATGATCCATAACACATTCCAGGTGGGATAGACCTTATAGTAGATCATCATGAGGATCAGAATCACCAACGAGATGCCAAAATCAATCAAACCACCGCCGACCGCCGAGATGGGGATGACCAGGCGCGGGAAGTAGATCTTGGTGATCAAGTGAGCGGATCCTACCAGGCTGGTGCCTGCCCGTTGCAGGGCATTGGCGAAGAGCTGCCAGGGCAATAAGGCAGCGAAGGTGAACAGCGGGTAGGGAATTTGGTTGTCGGTCGGCAGCTTGCCGAACTTGCCAAAGATGACGCTGAAAATGACCATGGTCAGGATCGGCTGCAGGATCGCCCAGGCGACACCCAGGGCAGCCTGCTTGTAACGTACTTTGATATCCCGCCAGACCAGGAAGTAGATCAGTTCACGATACTTCCAAAGGTCGCGCAGGTTCAGCGCCACCCATCCGCTTGAAGGTTTGATGATTGTCAATTCGTCATTCATAATGATCCTATCAACCGCAAAGTTCGCAAAGAACGCAAAGATTACAATTGGTTAACGATTCTCCGTATTCCATGTTTCATGGCTATCACATTAAAATTTAACAATATACCCAGTTTCATATTTGAGAGCTTTAAGTAGGTAAGCAATTGAGCTTCATGGATCGGCAATATCTCTTTCTCCTCTTTTAATTCAATAATTACTTTTTCATTCACCACCATATCAAGACGATACCCGCAATCTACTAATTGGTCTTTAACCGGATAGGCATTGCCATCTGACGTTGAAATGGAATGCTCTTTTGTGACAATTCATACGACAGACATTGTTCGTAGGTTGATTCCAATAGTCCTGGTCCTAATTGTTTATGAACCTCTATTGCACAACCAATTATTTGTTTAGAAAGTTCATTTTCGTCCATTGATGATATTCCTCACAAGGATTTCTCAAAAAGTATTTCTTTGCGTTCTTTGCGCCCTTTGCGGTAAAGGTCTTTTATCGATTATCCGTATACCATTCGATCGTCTTTCGCAGACCTTCTTCGAAGCTCATCTTGGCGTGAAACCCAAATAGCTCCTCTGCCCGGGATACATCCAATCCACGCCTCGGCTGGCCGTTCGGTTTACTGGTATCAAACACCAGGTTCCCATCAAATCCGGTTAATCGGGCGATCAGATTCGCCAGGTCTTTGATGCTGATCTCATTGCCGGAGCCAATGTTGACCGGCTCGGAGCTATTGTATTTTTCGGTTGCTGCCGCGATGCCTTCCGCAGCATCTTCGACGTAAATAAATTCACGGGTCGGGCTGCCGTCGCCCCAGATAACGACTTCCTTCGCACCGGCTTCCTTTGCTTCCACGCATTTCTTGATTAGCGCCGGGATCACATGCGAGCTTTCTGGACGAAAGTTATCGCGTGGTCCATAGAGATTAACCGGAATCAGGAAAAGCGCATTATAGCCGTACTGCTGCCGATAGGATTGTGCCTGTACCAGCAACATTTTCTTCGCCAGACCATAGGGGGCATTGGTCTCTTCCGGGTAGCCATTCCAGATATCGTCTTCGCGGAAGGGGACAGGCGTGAACTTCGGATACGCACAAACGGTTCCGATCGCCACGAATTTTTCGACGCCCTTCTTCCAGGCTTCGTGCATCAATTGCACACCCATCATCAGGTTATCATAGAAGAATTCGGCAGGATGTTCGCGATTAGCGCCGATCCCGCCCACATGCGCAGCCAGATGGATGATCACATCCGGGCGGCTGTCATCAAGCATCCGCAGGATATCATTTTGCCGGACGAGATCATATTTTTCTATGGTTGGAATGAAGATATCCGTTGCACCTCGGCGTTTGATATTCTCAACCAGATGATGACCAAGGAATCCGGCTCCACCTGTAATACAGATCTTCTTCTCATTCCAGAATGATCCGTCCATTATTTATCCTCCTTCAAGATGCATTGGGCATCCAGTTAGGTAAAAGGCTGCGCAGGGTATGCGCGATAAATCCGATTCCATCATCCGCCCAGGAACCAAATATCTGTTTGTCTTCTTCCCGAACCTGCTGGATGGATTGAGAAATTTGTTGAAGTCGATCAGGTTCCAAAAATGGTAAGATCGATCCGTCCACTACCAGACCCAATCCGACCTTTTCCAGTGTCACCTGGGTATGACCCATCTCTGGGTCTTCGGCATATGTCATGCGCGATACCGCCAGAGGTTTAATATTCGCAAGACATTCCCAGATAGTTCCCCAACCTCCGCGGGCAACCACACCGGATAAGTTAGTATCCCCAAATACGGAGCCATTCACCCGCGAGAATTGCTCGGCTGAAAAATCTCCATGGTTTCGCAGATGACCCAAAACAAGTCGATGGTATCTCTCAGGTAATTGCTTTGCCAAACGATTCAACGAATGAACATCCGTTCTTGTGCCGGAAGGAATAAATAATATCGATTTTTGCTGTAGCTTATTCACGATAGGCCGTTTGAATGCCAGAGGTGGGGTATGGATGACACCTTTGATCTTGTCTTTGCGATAACTCAAGGCATGTATGCGCGGGATGAATGAATGAGAATACGTGGATTCTACCCGTCGCCACAGATCAGCGAAGGTTTCTAGCTTTTCCAGTGCCTCCTTAGATTCCTTTGATACATCACCTTGTGGGAGGATGCCGTATAGATCTGACATCCAGGCGGTGAAAAAGAAAACATGTACCGGCAGATTCACCCGTAAAGGTAGAGTCGTATTCAGAACACCTGCGAAATCCGAGAGGGAAAACCGGGAGGATGATCTTCCATCCATGCTAATTGCAGCAAAGCCATTCCGAAGCAACGCCCCCAATGAATTTTCAATGGCAGTGATGCTTTTTGGATTTGCAGGATCAGCCAGGTTTTCTCCGAATTCAGAGAAGGATTTTCCACTTTCTCCCTCCAACAGGAGGGGAGATAACAACTCACCGAGTTCACGCGAGAGATAGACCTGCGATTCACAACCGGGCATTTCTTCCATCAGGATCTTTCGTTGCGGATCACCGTAATAATCCGGGATCACAACCTGAACATTCCCGAGCGCTCGCGCCAGACGGGTGACCATCAAGTAAGGTGCGTTTCCATGGCTGGTTAAAGCGAGCAGAACTGGGGGCTTCATTGAGCAGATTCCTTTGGCATGATCAAAACCAGTTTTAGCCCTTGCATTGTGATCGTGGGCAATTCAGCATCATCCAATACTGCGATTTGGTTTTCCAGACAGGTCAATCGGATCACGTCTTCCGCATCACCGGATGCTTGAATTCGTACTGCTTGAAAGCCTGCTTCTTTGATCTGGGGAATGATAGCCTGTGCCCGTGAACGCATCAGGCGATAAAGCTTGAACGATTGCTGGACGAAATCGAGGGTAAGTCGAGCACGTAAAGCTAATCCTTCGGTTGTAATAATATAGCGAAGTTTTCGGCGGGTGGCACGCTTGACTTTTATAGCGCCTTTTTCGATCAGACGTTTTAAATGCCAATTGACCGTGCCGACTGCCACCCCCAATTGAACGGCTAGTGCGGACTGATTGATATCCGGATCCTGCTCTATTTCTTCCAATAGCGTCAGATCCCGGACTGTGTCTTGAGACAGTTCAACACTCGTTTCAATATTCAATAGTTGAATTATAACCCAGACAGATGGTTGGTCAAGGATTTCAGGGGTAAGGGACAGTCTTAATCAGGTATATAATTTTTGGACAGGGAAAATAGAATGTACTTCACCCGTTTACGAACTCATTTTCAACAAAACCGGAATTTCCAGAGCGGAATTATCCTCGTATTGGTGTGCATAGCCGCTTATGCTCTTTTGATTCCCTGGTTGGGATTCTACGGCGATGATTGGGGATATGTCTGGATGCTCTATAAGCACGGAACACTGGAACCTTTTCTTCGGCATACTCGGGTTGGATTTATTCCTGTCTACGATGCGCTCAAGAACGTGATTGGGCCCTTCCCCTGGATGTGGCAGCTCTATATGATCTTCTTGCGCTGGGTTTGTGGAATGGGTTTCTGGCTAGTTCTTCACAAATGTTGGCCTGAAAAATATCGCTATACCCTTTTTGCCGCTGTCCTGTTTGTTGTCTATCCGGGTTTTATGCTTCACTATGCTGCAGTAAACCTGAGCGCGTTTTTTCTCCTGTTGGGTAGCTTTCTCTTCTCCATCTGGTTCAACATCCGCTTTCTCGAGGGTAGCCGTTGGCGATGGGTGTATTTATTTGTAGGATTGATCCTGTCACTCATCAATTTGACGATGGCAGAATATTTTTATTTTATGGAACTGGTCAGACCTCTCATTCTGATCCTGTACCTGAACAGACAATCCAAGTTTTCTGCAACCACACTTCATAAAATGCTTCCAGCCTGGATGCCATACTTGATTCTCTTCGGTATAACCTTACTATGGCGCGTAATCTCTCAATCCGAAATCAATGCTTTTTACTCTTTAAAGCTTCTGGATGCATTGAAGGAGAATTTCTTCCCGTCAATCCTGATCCAATTAAGACAAATCGCCCTCGATATCTGGAACGCAGGACCTTATGCCTACGCACACGCTTTGATTCCCCTCGACTTCTTTCAGACCCGGAATAGAATTCAATTAGCAGGATATATCGCCCTCATCCTCACCCTGACTTCTGTCTTATTTTGGGTCTTTCGAAAATATATACCCACCTTCGATAGAGTATCACCTCGGACCTCCATCATCTGGATCCTCCTCGGAATTGGGTGGTCATTCCTTAGCGGGTGGGCGATCTGGCTTGCCCAGCTTCATTTTTATGGCGACTTCACATCCTCCCGTTTCACCCTCCCGTTCATGCCAGGATCTGTATTGATCTTGCTTGGTATCATCAGTTTGTTTTCCCGTTGGAAAAGAGTGGAAACCTTCCTATTCCTGCTCACTGTGTCTGGGAGCATCCTTTTCCAGAATCTGGTGGCGAATGAATATCGGCGGGATTGGTCTAACCAGAATTTCTTTTTTCACCAATTAACCTGGCGCTTTCCGGATCTGGAACCCGGAACTATGGTGATCCTGTCTGATAATCCGATGAAATATGGAGAGGAGAACTCTCTTTCTGCCGCTCTGAATTGGATATATAACACAGCACCAGGTCTCGACCTCGATTATTATGTCTATTTCTTACCCGGCAAATACGATAATGATATTCCTCCGCTTCAACCCGGTGAGACCAAACTGAAAGGGCATCTGGTCGGGCAGTTTAATGCCTCCTATGAAAAAATGGTCGTCCTCCAATTCGATCAACGCGGATGTTTCCGTACGTTATATCCAAACCTGGATTCTACCAATGGCAAGTACAGTGAATTTATCCGCAGGCAGACTGCCCTCTCCCATCCGGAATCTGTGTTGCGATCCGCTGTTCTGGCTCCCTATAACAAAATTCGATCGACATTTGGAAAACCTCCCGAGGAGGGCTGGTGCTGGCGTTACCAGCAGGCGGATCGATTAGCCCAATCTCAGGATTGGCAGCAAATTGTGGATAGTAGCACAGATATCAAACCGGTAGAATACAGCCATGATAAGCAAAAGTTAATGGTGTTTATTCAAGCGTATCTGGAAATTGGAGACACCGCAAAGGCAGAATCCATCCTACAGGAAATCCAATTTGTCGACAATGGATTCAGACGACCATTCTGCCTTCTCTCACAGGCATGGAAAGATTTGTATTTGCCTGAAAGCGGTTTTGCTCAGACGCTTCTGATCAAACAGAGCCAGGCTGGATGCAAATAATGAGGGTAGTTTACTTGATGGCAAACACCATTGCCTGAGTAACTGCGTCCTGTTCGTCCACCCCAGTTAGAAACTCAGGATAAATTCGGTGTTTTATCTTCAAAAATTCTGGAACATTTGCTTCCAAAACTTGCCAGTTAGATTGGGTGAACTTCGGATCGACGAACCGTTGATAATCGCGCAAGCGCAATCGGTTTAAGTGGCTGGTCGGGTTGAGCCAGCGCTTCCAGGTCGATTCTGCAAATGTCAACATTTCAAAAGGATACTTGAAGAAATGGTCCCTCAGATCAATAAATGCAATGAAACAACCATCCGGTTTCAATAAACGGCTCAGTGCAGAAGTAATACCTTCGATGTCGGCGAGATGCTCAAATACGGAGGTGCTGAGGATACAGTCATAGATCGCTCCAGAACTTGTCCTTGAGATTTCCCGGATATCCCCGTGGACCAACACCAGGCGGTCGCCTTTTGGAGTTATCTTCCCATCTATTCGTTCCAGGTACTCATTAAATTCCGGTAGTAGGTGGTCATTTCGTCGATCGTCTGGCGGTGCGAATAGATCGGTCAATGTTACTTGAGCAGCTCCCAAACGTAGCAAGTCCACCCCGATGGCATAACTGCCGCCATACCCGAAGACGAGAATATGCTTTCCCTGTAAAGTCCTTCCGAATTGGGCAAGAACTTGTTGGTATCGTGCGGCTGCTTCGGCAGGTTCGCGGGTCTCCAATCCGGGTTTGATCAGCACATTATTTCGGAGTAATGCTCTTGTTACCCCCTCCGGGAGGAAATGGCGGATCAATCGGGCGAAAATATAGATCAGGTTCATGCTGGATGGTAGGCTCTGATAATTTTCACCACATGCGCTGCTTCCTCATCTGTAATTCCGGTATAGAACGGAAGTCGAACGAGCCTGTCGCTTATGTCTTCGGTGACAGGGCAGTCACCTGTTTTTCCGCCGAATGACATACCCATCGGCGAATTATGCAATGGAATGTAATGGAAAACCGCCATGACCCCACTCGCCTTCAGGTATTCGATGAATGCCTGCCTGTCCGAAAGGGATGGCAGGAGAAGATAATATATGTGGTACGCCTGTTCACATTCTGCTGGAACGAAAGGCTGCTGAATATTGGACTCTGTCGCCCAATCTGCCAGGTGGCTGTCATAGAATTCCCAGATCTGCTTTCGGCGGTTTTGGATCTCTTGCCTGCTTTCTAATTGCGCGAATAAGAAAGCAGCCAGAATTTCGGATGGAAGAAAACTAGAACCCAGATCCACCCAGGTGTATTTGTCCACCTGACCACGGAAGAACCGGCTGCGGTTGGTTCCCTTCTCCCGAATGATCTCTGCTCTTTCGATCAGTTCAGGATCATTAATAAGGAGAGCCCCTCCTTCCCCGCAAGTAAAATTCTTGGTCTCGTGGAAACTTTGAGTTGCCATGCTCCCGAAAGTACCAAGATAACGATCTTTATATTTTCCGAACAATCCATGCGCATTGTCTTCGACTATCTTCAGATTGTTCTCCAGGGCAAAATTGCAGATTGAATCCATCTCACAGCCCACTCCAGCGTAATGGACAGGGACGATGGCTTTGGTTGTGGCGCTGATCAAACTGGATAATTTCGTCTCATCCATATTCAGAGTATCCGGTCGAATATCGATAAATATCGGCTTGACTCCCCGTAAAACAAAAGCATTAACCGTGGAGACGAAAGTAAATGAGGGAATGATCACCTCGTCGCCAGGCTGAAGATCGAGCAGCATAGCAGACATATCCAGGGCATGGGTACACGAAGTGGTCAACAACACTTTGGGGATGTCCAGACTTTTTTCAAGCAGCTCGCTGCAACTTTTGGTAAAGCCCCCATCTCCAGATAATTTTACAGTAGCAAGCACCTGGGATATGTATTCTGATTCTTTTCCGGTCAGATAAGGTCGATTAAAAGGAATGGGATTCATGGTCTCTCGGTATCGTTTTATCGAATTATTGCATTATCAATTGACTTGTGTAGTTGAGGGAGACTTACTCCTCATAAAAGATCCGATTGGCTTCGAACCACGATTCAGGAGTACCAGCGTCCATCCACCGCCCGTCAAACACGTCATATTGCATCTGTTTCAATTCGATGTAGGCATTATTGACTGATGTGATCTCGAGTTCTCCGCGGGTTGAATATTGCTGTGCCTTGATAATATCAAAAACCTTCTCATCGTAACAATACAATCCAACCACTGCGAAATCAGAGGCAGGCTGTTTTGGTTTCTCTTCAATAAATAAAACCTGTTTTTCATCGAGCGCCGCCACACCATATCGCTCCGGGTCATTCACTTTTTTCAAAACCACCCTGGCGCCTTCAGATTGGTCTCGAAAATGTTGGATGATCTCCGCTATGGACCCGCCGAAAATGTTGTCAGCCAAAATTACTATAACTCGCTCACCACGGACAAAATCTTCCGCCAGGGATAATCCATGCGCGATTCCCAGTGGTTTTTCCTGAACACGATAACTCAGGGCACAATGGAACTCTTCACCCGATCCGAGGCACCGCACCAGGTCACCCATATATTCGGTGCTGGTTACAACCATAATATCTGTTACCTCTGCTTCCACCAATCGATTCACGGCATGGAAAATCATTGGCACTCTGCCCACGGGTAATAGATGTTTATTCGTCGCTTTCGTTAATGGATATAAACGGGTACCCTGTCCGCCAGCCAGAATCACGCCTTTCATGATTTTTCCTCCATGCGCCATCCATAATTTTTCTTCATCCACATTTGATACTCGCCGCTACGAACATGATCTACCCAAATACGATTTTCAAGATACCATTTAACGGTCTTGCGTAAACCGGTCTGAAAGGTGGTCTCTGGTTTCCAACCTACCTCAGTGCGTATTTTGTTGGAATCAACAGCGTATCGCCGGTCATGACCAGGTCGGTCCGGTACGTAAGTAATGAGATCCTGATATTTTTCGATTGGTTTGACCTTCGCATTTGGATTATTACGTACGGGGAATGCATCTTCCAAAATATCGCAGATGAAATGGACGACTTCGATATTTTTATACTCCGAATTCCCGCCAATGTTATAGATTTCTCCTGGTTTATTCGTTTCCAGTAACGCTTCCAACGCCGCACAGTGATCTTCCACATAGATCCAATCCCGCACATTTCCTCCATCGCCATAAACCGGGAGCGGTTTGGCTTCAATGGCATGGTTGATCATCAGTGGGATCATCTTTTCCGGAAATTGATACGGACCATAATTGTTCGAGCAGTTTGTAGTTACGGTAGGTAATCCATACGTATGGAAATACGCTCGGACAAAGTGGTCGCTGGATGCTTTGGATGCGGAGTAGGGTGAATTCGGTTGGATCTGCGACTGTTCAGTAAACTTTCCCATTTCTCCAAGGGAGCCATACACCTCATCGGTTGAGATATGGATGAACCGAAACGCACCTTTCTGGTTTGGCGCAAGGCCATTCCAATAGGCTGTGGTTTCTTCAAGCAAGTTGAATGTGCCCAGCACATTTGTTTGGAGAAATTCAAACCCGCTTACGATGGAACGGTCAACATGTGATTCGGCTGCCAGGTTGAATACCGCCCGGGGTTGGTATTTTTCGAATAACGACTTCAAAAGAGCTCGATCACCAATATCCCCGTGAACAAATATGTGGCATGGATTATCCTGTAAATCGACCATCGACTCCAAATTGCCGGCGTAGGTAAGTTTATCGAGGTTGATCACCTGATACTTTCCGCCATGGCATAACCGTCTAACCAGGTTACTTCCAATAAAACCTGCTCCGCCGGTTACAAATATGGTCGTGGTGGTCATTTCAGGTCATCTCCTCGAATTTCCTGATCTATCACGTATGGCGGACGATCTGTGCTGCGGGTGAAAATGGACGCCAGGTATTCCCCAAAGATCCCCAAAGTAAATAGCTGTGCTCCGCTGAAGATCGTGATAATCGACGCCAAAAACGGAAAACCGGGAATACTTCCTTCAGCGATATAACGAATGAATACATACAAAAAGGTCACGATCCCGAACAATGTGATCGTGAAACCCAGCATACTGGCAAACCTTAATGGGGTAGTGCTGTATCCTGTCAGGACCTGAAATGCCATACTCGCAAGTTTCCAAAACGTATAATTCGATTCCCCATATTTTCTGGCTTCTTCATGGACAGGTACAACTCCGAAACGGGTAGTTCCCCAGGAGAGTAACACATCAATAATCACTTGCGAATTTTGATAATGTTCAAAAGAATTTCTCAGGTTTGCCCTGAATAAGCGGAATGGGCTGATGTTCACCACATTAGGAATACCCATTACGAATGACATTACCCGTTTGGTTATCTGTGAGGAAGCATAACGCCAAAATTCATGAGGGGGTTTAATGGCATAACCGTAAACTACGTCGTATCCCTCTTGATATTTGTCTAAAAGCTTTTTGGCTTCTTCAGGTGGTTGCTGCAGGTCATCATCTATCGTCATGATGAGTTCATATCGGGCAGCCCGGATGCCACACAAGAGGGCATTATGTTGTCCGGAATTTCGCATCAGGTGGATGCCATGAACCAGTGGATGCTTATTCACCAACTCTTTTATCACTGCCCATGATTTATCACGACTGCCATCATTCACAAGTATGATCTCAAATGTGTCACAAAGAGACGGCATCGTTTTTTCCAGTCGGTCAACGAGTTCACTAAGAGATGCCTCAGAGTTATACACAGGAACGACCACTGAAATAGTATGATCCCATGGATTCTTTTCATGCTCTTCAACTGACATCTTGTCTCCCCAATACTCTCGGATCACCCACAAAAGAGAATTATGCTCACCTGATTTTACTTCATAAGTCCCATTCTTTCATCGTAACCGTCCCTGTGCAATCCTTACAGTCCTTTGCATTTATCCTCAAATACCACAAAGTCACCTACTTTAAACAGGCTCTCACACAAAAAAATAAGATATACTGTCAATTATCAGTTCGATGATACTGGGGTCAGAAATATGGGATTATCAGCAACAATTGTCATTCCAGCATATAACGAAGGCAAAGCGCTCCCAAACACCGTTCGTGCGGTGTTGGAGTTATGTCGTAAGAATCATTGGAAACTGATTATCGTTAATGATGGGTCCACTGACGATTCTCGCCAGGTTCTGACACAATTTGAAGAAATCCCCAGGCTGACTGTCCTTCATCATAAACTTAATCGAGGGTACGGCGGTGCGCTTAAAACCGGTCTTGCCGCTGCCGATACCGACTTTGTAATTACTTTCGACGCGGACGGGCAGCATCAATTGGATGATATCCCCCGATTGCTTCAGATCATGTCAGATCAGGATGCCGATTTGGTTGTAGGTGCGCGCCAGCGTAATAAACAATCTCATTGGTACCGCGAGTTGGGAAAATGGATCATCCGTCGGGTTGCTTCAATCCTGATGCCGATGCCTCTCCACGATCTCAACTCTGGATTCAAATGTTATCGGACAGAATTGGTTCAGCAATACCTGCACCTCTGCCCGAATTCGATGGCTTTCAGCGATGTGATCGCACTTATATTCTTAAATCAACGCCACCGGGTTATCGAAGTGCCGATTGAAGTTCTGCCCCGTACATCTGGAGAGAGCACGATCAGCACCCGGACTGCGTTCGAAACCCTGCTTGAGATCCTGAACCTGGTCATGTTGTTCAATCCGCTGCGAATTTTCCTTCCTTTATCGATCCTTTGTATTCTAATCGGCTTGATTTGGGGTCTTCCTTTCATTGTTCTGGGCAGGGGTGTGAGTGTCGGTGCCATGCTTGCGATCGTTTCCGGATTGCTCATGTTCACTATCGGATTGGTTTCAGAACAACTATCCCAAATCCGGAGACGGCAGAAATAAACTTTATGTTCTTTGTTTCGTTTTGTATCGCGTTAATTTTTTCTGTTATTTCTTCTTCGTTCCTCAAAATAAAATCCATCCTGATCTATTCCGTGAGCATCATTCTCGTCTTCTGCGCTCACGTGATCCTTGTTTTTCAGGTCGTCGGCTTACTGAATGTTTTAAACAATCGTTTCTACTTCCTGCTTATTCAGCTACTATCATTGGCAGTGATTATCGGTATCTGGTTTGCGAAAAGTAGACCGCCGCTTTTCTCAACTCTCCCACCTATCACCTTATCAAAAGCATCATTGATGGTGTTTCTAAGGCAAAATCCATTACTTGCGATTTGGATGTTCGTTATAAATATCAGCTATGCCATAAATGCTTACCTGATCTTTGTGGTTCCACCGAATAACAACGACAGCCTTTATGTGCACATGGCACGAGTGGGTCATTGGATTCAAAGCGGCTCATTTAATTACTACAATACATATTACTTATTTCAACATTATTATCCATTCAATGCACAGGGGATGATCTTTTGGACAGTGCTCTTTTCTGGTTCGGATCATTTCGCCGGCTATGTACAATTTGTTGCAGCCATATTGTGCGCTTTACTTATCTACGGTTTCGCCAGGTTGTTGGAACGCACCCAACCTCAAAGTCTGTTCGCGGCTACAATCTGGTTGACATTTCCCCAGGTCTTTTTTGAATCAACCACAACCCAGGTAGACCTGGTGGTCACTGGTTTTGTCATGGGTGGGTTTTACCTGCTCTTTTACGGGAATAAATTCGGTGATCGCGCTGCTTTTATCCTTTCCGGCATTTCTCTTGGGATCGCCCTCGGAACGAAACAGACCGCCTTCTTTGTTATTCCTTCCCTTGGATTAGCCTTCCTCGGTTATGTAATGATTAAGAAAATCCAAATTCGTACTTTCAATATATGGCTGATTTCTGTTTTGTTATCAACGATCCTGTTCGGTTCCTTCGCCTATATTCGCAATTATGTATGGTTTGGAAATTTCATGGGTCCTAATGAAAAAGTGGAATTCCTGAGGCTTCAAGGTGATATTTCGATGCCTAAAGCATTCGTTCTAAACACCAGCCGGCTTCTCTACCAGGCGTTGGATACGACTGCTATGCCACCCATATTGGAGGGGTATTTGTTCAGGGGAAAAGCCCGCCTGGCAAAAGCTTTTTTTGATGCCATTGATCTGCCCCTGGATACTTCGGCTGCCTGGTATCCCGATAGAACCCAATTATTCGATTATTTAAAACGTCCTCCCTTGCAGGAAGATGGTAGTTGGTTTGGTATTATCAGCGTAATCGGTTTCCCTTTCCTGCTACTTTTTGCATTTGTAAAGGGCATCAGGGACAAAAACATACCCTTATTGGTTATCCCGATCCTCTTTGTGACATTCCATATCATGGAATTCTTGGTCCGCCCGGGGTGGGATTTTTATCTGGGTAGGAATTATCTAATTCCCGTCACGATAGCAGCTCCATTATTTGGGTATCTGTATCAACCTAAGCTCAGATATCAAGTGGTTACGACCTTCATCGTTCTGTTGAGTACGTATATGGTCGTCAATATGGTGTTGAATAATGAATCCAAACCTTTGGTAGGAAGGGATTCTATCTGGATTCTGGATCGCTCCCAGAAGATCACATTACAAACTCGCTTCTTACGGACACCTCTGGACTTCGTCGAGAGAAAAGTGCCGGATGGGTCGACCATCGGACTCTCAGGCGGAAGCATGGAATATCTATATTTTGGTGAGAATTTCACCCGGGATGTCGTAGCCATCCAGCCTATCGAAAAATTGGAAGACCGGCAATGGCTTTTGGCGAACGAGGTCGACTACCTGCTGGTGAGATACAGCGCCGTTCCAAACGAGATAAACATCCCATTTACCCCTCTGTTGTCAGACAGCGAATGGGGATTATATAAAGTGCAATAGTAATCTCTCATTTGGGAACAAACAGCTGAACATTATTCTTCTTATCCAAATATATCGATTGGTAATACTCATACATCGGGATCGTTACGTGTTGAACCCAGGCGTTATTTTCTTCTGAAAAATCATCCACATTTGTCTTCTCGGAAATATTAAGGGGTTCTGAGACGATCAAAGTAAATCGTTTCTTTTCCAGATCGTCATAAAATCGGGCGAAATAACTCTCGTTCCCAGCCATCGCTTGATCCATCATAAATTTCTTTTCATAGTCAGGAATCAAAGTGATGTCTTTTACTTCATTGAAAGTGATCAGTTGACGTTGATCCAGGAATAACACTTCCCCGCTCTCTCCTTTTTCAGCGGATTCTCTCTTGATCTCCCGCAAGGTAAATTGGATCAAGTCCTGCTTGGGTAATACGAGAGGTCCACCAGACCAGGTGACACTGAAGACAGGCAAAAGAATGGCAAGACCGAATAAGATCCATTGCACCCGGGGCTTGGTCAGGCTTTCCCCAATTTTTTCCTTCTGTTGCAGAAATAACACAAACACCAAAAGCAGAACCACAAAGTACATATCCAGATTGTGGAGGTTGCTGCCACCCCCGATCTTCACACTCGCAACCAATCCGGCTATCAGTAATCCGATTACGACCGCTAAGATGGCGATGCTTTGCCAAAGATCCAATTTCCAAGATTTCGACCTCATCCAATACAGAACTAATAGCAGCATTGTGCCCGTAGCAATGATAAATCCCAGAAGAATACCGAAAGAATATGTTGAGTTCGGCCAGAGGCGATACCAAAGTAACGGTTGTGATTGAATCGTCGCGCCCTGACTTGAAAACACCTCTGGCCAGCTAACTGCCATACCTGGTAACAATCCCGCCAGGATCAGAATCCCGGTGGGAATTAATCGTTGGATCCAGGTTCCCCTTCGGTCGGGATAAAACAGTAACAGATCAATAAGCCCAGCCATTCCGGCAATGGCAAGTACCCAAGTGAACCGGCTCAGTCCCGCAAAGAGACTGGCTGCTATCGCTGCCACGATTCGCCAGCTCAACTTTGATCGCATAAATATCACCGGCAATATAACCGCCAGCGTCAAGGTCGGGTACACCGGTCCCTGGTTAAAGAAGATCGCTGTTCCAAACGCGCATGCCCATTGAAAGTATCGATTTGAAAATCTCTTGCCCAATAACCACCCGAGTCCGACGCCGGGCACCAGATAAAGTATGGCATTCCATAAGCGGTGCGCCCAGATAGGTAATCCAGAGATCAGGAAGGGTAATCCCCATAATCCATATCTGCCGGGAGAGAAATAATTTGGCTGGAGTTCACCCGAATAGTGATAAATCCCCTTGCCGAAGATGAGTGAATAATCATAAAACCTGTTCCCTTCAGACCAGTAAAGACCAAAAGGATAATCAGTCACCTGGCTGAGATAGGCTCCTGCCATCATTGCGAAACCAATCCAGGTGAGGCTAAAGAGAAATGGTGGAGAGGTGATCCACTTCTCTGGTTTTGTTTCAAGGATCAGAGTAAGAGCCAATGCCGATAGGATCATCCACTCCAATCGCAGGAAAGCGCCAGAAGCGACATTGTCTATATCCAACCAGAAAATAAACCACGGGATTAAAACTGAAATAATTATGGCAATCAAAATTAGAACAGGGCGGAATCGTTGTCGAATATCTACCCATCGCTTGCTTATAGAATTGGAGGTCGACGACCAGCCTTCTTTTACCAGCCAGGCTATTGAAATTAAGAGAGTGTTGAATGCCAGGAATATATAATGCCAATCGCGCCAGTAGAGATTGAGCGGTGCGGCGACTTTAAATTCCTGCTGTGCTTTGATCAGAAGAAATGCAATTCCAGCAATCAAAAGGTCTGAAAAGGACAATTTTTTTATCAGCACCCGAATATTACGGGCTGCGATTGCCCTGACGATCACCACCCAACCTAGCAACCAGATCGGAGTGAGCCATGATGTCAGGAAAACCCGGAAAGGAGTCGTGTGTATGAAGGCAACCGCCAGGGCAAGATATCCTCCCGCTCCAACCAAACCCACCCATAACCTGGGTGATGAGTGCGTCGCACTATTGGATGGCGATCCTCGTGTGAAGAATAAACAGTACCAACCCAAAATACCACTTACCATCAATGTAATTAGTATCCCAGTACCCAACCAATTGATCAACGGTTGTATCTTGAATACCCCTAATGGCTGATTCCGGTAGATCTGCCAGCTAGTTGGAATTCCTATCACTTCCACCAAAACAAATAGTAGGAATAGAAGGAATGTTTTGGTTTTCGAGTTGAAGATCATAGTTCCTTCAGATCCTGGTCTTTTTCATTCTGCACTTTCGACCAAAGTTGCCGGTCATATACTGCCAATAGGATCCCGCCGAATGCGCTTACCAACAGGGTAAGCAGCCGAATGAATAAGGCGGAAGCAAGTGCTTGTTCATAGGTGAAGCCAATTTGCATTAATAGAAGGGAATAGCTGCCTTCCTGAATCCCAATTCCATTGATCGAGACCGGCAGGATCGTTACAAAATACGTTAAGAGTGTAATAAAGAATACTTTTACCAGGGGTACGGCTGGTTGAAAAGCTTGTATAACCACCCAGTATGAAAGAATTGTGAAAAATAGCGAGGTGTAGGATAAAAGGTATACGATCGCAATACTACGGAATTTGAACCAGGGTTTTACCGCTGACCAATATCGTCGTAGTCTATCCGATAATCCTGTGGGGATGAAGGAGAGTAAGAAAGAAGATTGAAGGAATGGAAGATCAAATACCGGTTTTAGTCCCTGCGGGAACAGCCATAGAACAAAAGGTAATATCACGATCTTGCTCGACAGGCTGAAGACACGGTCTGCCACCACGGTAGAAATTCGTAATGACCGGTTCTGTTTCTCTCTTCCCTGTAAAATACCAACCACTTTCACCAGATCTCCGCCTATGGTTGTCGGCAGGAAATTGGATAAGAATAAACCGTAATACACTAACCGCACCGACGTCCAAAATGGGAATTCAATCTTGACCGAACGGATCAGATAATACCAACGAATGGCAAAAATAAAATTCGCGAATAGGTTAATACCGAACGCCAACAGCAAGAAACCATAGGGGTACCCTGCCATAATTCGTTGGATCTGCTGCCAATCCAGATTACGGAATAAAAAATAGAGCAGGACTATCGGGATGACCACTCTCAGAATTCGAAAGAGAATCCGCCAGGCAGCTTTCAGATCAACCGTGGAACCCTTCCCACTATCTTGCATTACGATGTTCGAGCCTTTCCCAGCAGAAGAATTTCGTATCGGTTTAGAATCGCCTGCAGATCAAAATTAGCTGCCAGACGGCGTGAGTACTTGCGAAATTTAAGAAGCATTAATGGGTCAGTTACGAGTGCACCCAGAGCAGAAGCGAAATGATCGGTATCATTCGCAGGAAACAAATATCCATTTTCCCCTGGTTTGATCAAGTCCACAAAACCGCTGGAACTTCCGACAATAGCCAATCCCATTGCCAGAGCCTGCACTCCAACTACGGGCAACCCTTCTGACAGGGACGGCATAAATAAAATGTCGCTGTTGCGAAACGTATCAATAACATCATCCGGTGTCAACCAGCCTGGCAATTCAATCCGATCAGCAAGATCGTTTTCCTGGATCGATTTTTCAATCTCATTTCGGCAGGGACCATCACCAAGTAGCGCACAGGTCCATGGAAGATGCTTGATCCGTGAGAGAGTTTGAATTATTTGTAACGGGTTTTTCTGCTGGACAAACCTGCCGGCGAAAACGATCTTGGCAGGAATATGCACTGAGATCCTGCCTGGGTCAAAACGGTGAACCTCGATGCCGTTCGGAATCACTTCCACCGAGACAGGATACTTTTTTTCCGCTAACGATTTCGTAAATTCGCTCACCGCGACCACGGCACTGGCTGATCTCCAGATGGGAGGGGTAAATGGTCTTACCCATTTAAACCAGCGATCTGTTTTTTCAGGTACTCCACCGGGTACATCGCCCAGGTGAGCAGTCAATACATAAGGTACACCGGTAAGTTTGGAAAGGATCCAGGCTAGCGCTCCCGCGGGAACAGCGAAATGGACGTGAATTAAATCAGGCTTCCAGGTTCGAATTTCCTTTAAACCCGGCAAGAAACCAGAGAGGAGGTACAGAAACATACTGGAGAAGGAAGCCTTGTATGCATATCGTCTGCCCGAACGGATTCGGATCAAATCCACACCATCCCTGGTTTCGATCGGTGCCAATCCTTTGAGGTGCATCGTTAATACCCGCACCTGGTGTCCACGTGCGACCAATCCCACGCATATATCTTCCGCTACTTTTCCCCCTCCTCCCCCGATGGGAGGATATTCATGGACAAGCACCAAAACTCGCATGCCTACTGGCTTTCAGTATCAGAATTGTTGGTATGGAAAGTCCTGACATTATAGATGGGTTTATCCTGCGATTCATGGTAAGTCCGAACGAGGATCTCACCAATCAAACCCAATAACAATGACTGAAAACCCATCAAACCGGTAACTGTGCTGATCAGGAACAGCGGAGATTGGGTGACGCCGATCATAAAAAAGGTTCGCCGAATAAACAGGTAGAGGAGAACCAGCGCGCTCAACGCCATCAAGATAAGACCAAATCCGCCGAAGAGATAAATCGGTTTGGTCGCGTAACTGATCAGGAACTTGACTGTAAACAGATCAAGCAAAACCTTGAGCGTTCTCTCCAGACCGTAGCTGGTTTTACCAAATTTTCGTGGATGATGCTGCACTGGCACTTCGATGATCTTCGCTCCGAAGCGGTTGGCATACACCGGTATGAAACGATGCATTTCTCCATACAATCGGAACCCTGTGATCACCTCCCGCCGGTACGCTTTGAGGGTACACCCGTAATCATGCAAATGGACTCCCGTGACTGAAGAGATCAACCCGTTCGCCATTCGCGAGGGTAAAGTCCGACTGATGAAGGCATCCTGGCGATTCTTGCGCCAACCAGAGACGACATCGTATCCCTCTTTAATTTTGTCCAACATCATTGGGATGTCGATTGGATCATTCTGCATATCGGCATCCAGCATGACAATCACATCGCCTTTCGCATGATCAATCCCGGCTGCGATGGCAGCTGTCTGTCCGAAATTTCGACGTAGTTGAACCACCCGGACATGTTCTGGATCTTTACCATAAAGGTCCATTAATACAGCCATACTATCATCTTTGCTGCCATCATCTACGAAGATCATTTCCCAGCCTGGCTCAGGATGGTATGGATCTATGGACTGGTGGATGGCTTCAAAAACCAAAGGCAGATTTTGTTCTTCGTTATATACCGGAATTACTATGGAAAAATCCATATTCATTTTCGCTTTCAAAGGTGGTTTGGGTTCATTTTACTATAGGACATTCAAGTAAAACGATTCTACCTCTTTCATTGACTGCATTTGGAGATATCCAACAATTTCCGGATCAATCCCGGCCACATTTTCAACGATTCCATGGGCTTGACACATGGTTTATTTAGCAGTTCCTGGTTTTTGCCATTATCGACTGACCAGAATTCTTCGTCAAGGTAAATATAATCATAACCAGCTTTCTTTAGCTGATAGGGGTCAGGGTGAGCCACCAGCGATTTCCATTCCGGGTTGAGGTCATACCAGGATGTGCCCGCATCAACCGCACGTCCAAACACAGTCACCGACCTGGATGGAGTTGGGTCAAAGACCATGGCTTTTGTATCAAGCTTATTCCAGTATTGATCCATGATCTTGGCGTCCAACTCGTTCAGAAAGGTGGATTCAACTGACATTTGCAGCGATGGAAGTTGTACTGCGAATAGTACCAATCCACCAGTAATAGAGATTATTGCCAGCGAGCCAAATAATCCACGGATCCACTCTTTCTTTGTGGCTGTCCATCGCCAGAGAAGCGGAATAAATAAAATGGTCGAAAGAATCAGGAATGAATAAAGACGTGAAGTATTCCTGACTCCCGTTGAGCCTTCGAAATTGATCAATATAGATCCGATTGTGAGTACGAAACCCAGGATGAGTGATGCTTCAAACCACCGGCCAGATCGATAGGATCGAATTCCAAAATAGATTACGAATGGTAATACGAGAATCACAGGTCCGATTTCGAGTAATGCCAGGATGAGTGTTTGCCAGTTCAATAGGGGTAACACACCCAGATGGGATGAGACTATCGAGGGCGGCCAGTGAAATGCGAATCCGACTGTCTGGTATGACTTAGCAGCCGGTGAAATCCACTTGGAGAGGATATCTAAAAAGGCTCCACCTTCCAATAGGCTAAGGATAGCCCCTCCCGCTATTAGACCGCCCCAGATCCAGAGGCGTTTATTAATTCTGAGCGGCTGTTTTCGAATGATCGTAACCAGGGTGATCCCTATCCAACCGACGAAAAGGAGGATCAAATCGGATTCACCCACCAAAGATAATGATGAGATTACAAAAGCGAGGATGATACCGGCTTGCCAATTACGCCACCTGTTCCAGGTTAGCAACAACAGGAAAAGTATGACCAATTCCATTAGACCATTCGGTCCATGCATTCCCAAAACACCCGGCTGGACGATCCCATTGGTGAACGCAAACGGAATGGGAAGTTTCGCGGCTCCTTCGATCCGCCAATTGGACATGATCGCTTCCAATAAGTTTGCCCCGCTGCTGGCTCCGGATCCGATCAGTGTGACCTGTTTGGATAACTCTTCCAGAAATTTCACTGGAAACAGGAAGATCAACCAGCGTGTCCCTGAACCAAAAGCGATGAATAATCCCGCAACCGCTCCGGCTAGTTTACTCTTTGTCATTCTGACGGTCCAAAAGCTGGCTAGAAAAACAGCCAGCGCAAATGAAAATGCCCTCGCCAGGTCCAACGCTGTCCAAGGAAATATAGTTCCAATTCGCATTATTTGAGCCGCAAACAACATCAGGAAGTAATGATAGGCATAAGTTATGTTGGGGGCATACGCGAATGGGGGTGGAATCTGACCGGCTGCCATCAGCGACACGGTGGGGAGGTGGGCGTAATCATCAAAGATCGCCATCCCCCGGCAAATGGCAAACGCGAGCAAGATTACCGGGAGGAAACCGAGGAGTGGCAATCCACCCCGCCAGGATATTTGCCTGGGTGTGTTTCGGTTCGAGAAAAACAATCCAAATCCAGCAACAAATACAAGTCCGGCGGAAACAAAAAACGTAACGGGAGCATCGATCACACGAGATAGGATCGCCGTGAGGACCACTTCCACGGTGATTCCTACGGCCAGGCCGGTGATCCATTCTTCTTCAGGCCGAAGATTGAAACAGGATCTGACAAGGAAGAATCCACCTGTCAGAATGAAACCAAGCCAGACGGCTAACAAGAGTAATGGGATCATAAACGCCTGTGAAAGACAGATAAATCTATGGACTGTATCTATTCTACAACAGAACAATTCGCCATTTATTGCACATCCCTGTAACCCGAATCCTGTCTATTTCAGGTTGGAGCGTTGCCGTGATCGGTCGAGCATCCACCCGCCAACCAGAATGACCAGGCTGATCATGAAATAATACCTAGCATCACCTTGAGGTCGAGTCTGCCAAAGAGTTGGTAATATCGCGATGCATACCATTGAGCGAAAAACAACAGGAAGATCGCTTCGATCAGCCCGATCCGTTTCAACCAGACGTACCGATGCTCCTTCGCCCAATCCCAGGCCCAGGTTGCCAGAATAGCCAACCACGGCATAATGATCACCCGGTAACGCGGATTATCCCACTGATCTCCCCCTGCTCTTGCCGAGCAAATCAGGATCCAGACCCAGCTGACGATCGTCATCCAGATGAGCTGGTTTCGCAGCCGCGCATCCTTTTCTCCGCGGATCGCGAAGGGTGTGTAAATTAACAAAGGCAATAATAAGTACCAGCCTGCGGCGAGGATGGATGAGATCACATTCCAAATCCATAGTGCCTTATCCAATATCGCGGCCGGTAAAACCGGTTGCAAGACACCGTATGTGATTACAAAAGGGAACTGCAGGATGCCTGGAAGCGATTTAAATAGGAATTCCAACCGTCCAGATCCTTCGGTGGAAAGATAGACATCCCAAGCGATTGCATTTTTAAACCATTTGAAGATGATCTCCAAGGGCGAATTTTTCGCGAACTGCTGCGGACTGGATAAGCCGTAGGCGAAGGCGAAAACACCTGCCAGAATCACACCTGCTCCCACCAGATAAGCCCAGATAGGGAATGGCTTTTGTCTACGTTCCAACAGTATCCACCCCGTAAGGAAAATCACTGTAAGCAGAATCATCCCGGGTGAAATGAACAGAAAACCGACCAGGCTGATCGCCAGAACCAAGAGGGATTTTCGGGAATTGGCTTTTTTCCATTCCACGATGCTCCAGAATGCCATGGTCAGGAACAGTATCAGCCAGGATTCCCGCATCTGCGAGGCACCCATCAATACACTTTGCGGGAATAGGACAAAAATCCAACCAGCCAGTTTCGCGAAGGATTCCGACCAGATCCGTTTGGTTACCAACCAGAAGAAAGGAACAGCCGCCGCTCCCGCCAGGGCGGATAGGATCAACATCAACTGCGGACGATGGACTTCTGGTGAGAGATACCGATAAATAAACATACTCGAAGCGAGATACCCGCCGTACTGGTCAGTGCTATATCGCTGGGTAAATGTGGACAGGATTGGTTTGTCTGAGTTTGCGAGGCTTGCCGCTTGAGTATCCCTTCGAAAAGCATCATAGAAAACGTATCCGGCTTTTTGCTGATCTGTTGGATACCCGATTACTGGCAACACATTCATCAATGTAACCCCAACGACCAATCGCAATATAAACGCCACGGCGATCAGCCATGCCAGGGATTTTCCGCTGCCTGCATAGCGGAATAGTAAATACAATAACCCAATCGAAATAAAGAACAGGAAACTGGTTGCGATCATACCACTGAGCCAGTCGGTCGTTTCCATCACTGATGAGATAGCCGCTCCACAAGTAATTGAAAGGAGTACCCAGAGCAGGATTTGCTTTGCAACCAACAAGCGATTCGATCGACTCATGCTTATTTCAACCCTTCCAATATCTTTACTTCTCTTGCCAGAATACCATACTCACCAGATTTTTTCCGGGCTTGCAAGGCTTTTTCCTCACTTGTTGGATCAGCTATTACCTGCGCGAGGGTCCTCGCCCAGGCGTCATTGTCTTCCGGAGGGCAGAAATAAGCGCACTCATCATTCAATACTTCCCGAATAACGGGCAGATCACTGGTGAGGATTATCCTTCCAGCGGCCATGTATTCAAACATCTTCATCGGGCTGCAAATATCAGCCGAGTTGCCACCGCTACTGCCGGCAATGGACCTTTCGTAAGGCATTAGCAATATCTCTGCCGCAGTTTGGTAGAGGGGTAATATCCGATTATCCACGAAACCGGTCATAATCACATTTTGAATATGTTCCTGATTCAGACGCACACGAACGTCGACCAACTCTATCTCACGCCCACCCACCCAGAGGAATTGGATCTCCGGAAAGGTTTTCGCCAGATGGAAGAGGACATCCATCCCGCGCCCTTCATAAAAATGACCCGTATATGAGACGGTTGTCCTTTGGGGATACCCAAGTGTTGCACGGGCATCCTGGGGCGAGAGTAGATCTGTGTACCGATCCAGATCCACCCCATTGGGCGCGATCACTACCTTCTGATCAGAAATTGAAAGGTGCAATTGTTCTTCAAGTGCTTTTCGCAAGGCGTTGGTGATGCATACCAGCAAGGACTTTACCGGGCTTTGCAGATACCGTTTTAATATCCAGGGACCCAGATTACCTGTCGCCCGATCGTGCATTTCCAGCACCGTTACCATTCCCCGCATCTTCGCCAGTAAAGCGGCCTGGGGTGTCCATGTGTAAAACAAATCCGCGCCCCATTTCTTGGCTTTCAAGACCGACTGCCAGGAAAAATCATAGCGTTTGAATCGTGCGGAAGCTGGCAGCCACTCCAGCTCAAAGGTCGTAGTTAATCCATATTGCGCTGGAATATCAGTAACTATATCGGGAGTCGTGCCCGGCACCCACAATCTGACCTCGTGACCGAGCTGCGCCAAAGCCTGGCAAACTTTCATCACCTGGATGCTGTTGGCAGTCGAGGATGGCACCTGCGAAGTGCTCACACAGGCGATCTTCATTCCATCCCCGCCTCACGAGCTTTGATCATAGCCAGACCTTTCCAGACCAACACCCCGACTGTGACAGTCAGATAAATCGTCAATAAGACTGCTTCCCAGAAATAACCCAGGCGGGGAATGAGGGTGACAGTCAGCATCACTTTAATCAATGTTGCCCAGAAAGCCACCTTAAGCGGATAATCCGCCTGACCGAAACCCAGCAATAAGGAACGATTCCAGTACAGGCTGTTCGCAATACCAAATCCGATTAAAAGTATGAGAATGATCGGCAAAGACGGTGCGTACTCAGGCTTGTAAATGGAAACCAACCCACCTTTCCAGGGGATCCAGGGGGTGAAGAGGAATTGTTGTCCGAACAGGAGCAATCCACTTGCCACTAAGACGGTCCAGCCACCAGCCAGCAAGGTGACTCGCCGTAAAAGTTGTCTGAGCGGCTGCCATAGTTTTTGCGAGATCGACCGGGTAATTTCCGGGTAAGTGGTCGCAATGAACGGATTGATGGGCATGATCAGAAGGTTGATGACCGCGAGTGCCGTCTTGTAATACCCGGCTGCCTGAGCGTTGAAGATCCCACCAACCCAAAGCAATTCACTGTCGCGAACGACCATATTGATGGTGCCGCTAATATTGGTGCTGACCGCAAACCGGAATAATTCCTTAAGCGGTGGCAGATTCTGAAACGAAGCTCGCCACCAGCCGGAGTGGGTCAGATTGTTCATCCGTCTGACCGCCAATACAATCGGTCCGATTCCGGCGATCAGCTTCCCAATGAGGTACGCGAACAGAACTATCAATATACCGGCATGGGTGAAATAGGCATACACGATCACAGCCGCTGTTGCCAGCGCTTGAATGAGATTGATCACAGATTGACTACGGAAGAATCCACCCACCTGTAAGACCCCGGTCGCAGTCTCGGTGGCGAACATTCCCAGGATCGATATTCCGTAGAGGATGATCAATGGCGTACTCGCCGGATCATGAATAATAAAAGATGCGCCAAGCGGTGCCAGTAGTATCAATAAACCAAATGCGACCAGGGAGGTCGCAGTTTCTGTCAACGCCGCCGCCTTGACAATCGCCGCGGCTTTTTCCTTTTCATCCCGGGCGAGGAAATCGCCCATGTAACGCACAACTACATCTCCCATCCGGAAACTGAGTAACCGGTTCACGCTTGACACAAATGAGATCACAATCCCCAAAGCGCCGAACTGCTGCACGCCCAATAGGTTCGCGGTCAGAATACTTAGTATCGCACCGATGATATTACTGGAAAACAGATAACCTGAATTTCGTACTACCCGTCCAAGCAGACGATCTTGCCCCCAGGATCCCATCCATCGCCGGATCAAGGTCATCCGGTCACCACCTGACTCGCCCAGGACCGTTCACGTAAATACCACTCCACCAGCCGCTCGACGCCTTCCTTCAGAGTGACCTGCGGTTCCCAGCCCAATTTTTCGCCAGCTTTTTCGACAGAAGCCAGGTTCGCCAGTGCATCCGCCATGTGACGGGGTTGGTATTCGATCTTTGCTTGAACTCCCAGTTTCGCTTCAAAAAGCTTGATCAGGTTATTCATCGTGATCACTTCGTGACCGCCCAGATTAAAGATGTCATACCCGACCGGTTTCAAACCTGCGATGGTACCGCGGGCAATATCGTCTACGTACGTGAAACCACGCGATTGTTCGCCATCTCCGTTCACTCGAACAGTTTTTCCTTCAGTGATCCATTGGGCGAAGCGGAACATCGCCATATCCGGACGGGCTGCCGGTCCATAAACGGTGAAATAGCGGAAGATAGTCACATCGATATTGTGCAAATAATGATAGGTATACGCCAGGGATTCGCTGGCTTTTTTCGATGCGGCATAAGGCTGCATAGGGTAATCGGTGTTGGCATCCTCACGAAATGGCATGGGAGAGTTCTCACCATACACGCTGGAGGAGGAGGCTTGGATAAATTTATTGATCCCCGCCCGACGGCAGACTTCCAACATGTTCAGTGCCCCGTGGACATTGGTTTCATAGTAGATCCATGGGTTTGTTACACTGGTTCGAACCCCCGCTCGGGCTGCAATGTTGAATACAGCGCTGGCTCCTTCCGCCTTCGCAACGAAAAGATCCAGATTGCTTTTATCGGCGATATTTTTTTGGTGAAAGCTAAACCGTGGATGAGCAAGGAGACGGTCCAACCGCCATTGCTTCAATCGCACGTCATAGGCGTCATTCATATCATCGATGCCAACCACCTCGTGCCCGGCTTCCAACAGGAAATCCACCACCCTGGCGGCGATGAACCCTGCCGCGCCTGTGACAACATATCTCCCCATTACAACCTCACCACCTTCGGATTATGTTTGCCCAGTTTTCCGGTGGCGTTCCGGGTATCCATAATCAAAGCAGCCTTTTCGAGAATGGCTTTGTAGTCATACACGGCATGGTCGGTGACGATCACCACGCAATCAACCTCACCCACGGTTTTCATCACATCAGGTACTGAGACCAAATTTAAGGAATCGTGATGGATCTCCGGGATATAGGGGTCGTGATACTCCACTTTGGCGCCCTTGGCGATCAGCAAGCCCATTACATCCAGGGCAGGCGATTCACGCAGGTCGTCTATATTTGGCTTATAAGCGGCGCCTAAAACCAGGACCCGGCTGCCTTTCAGGGCTTTCCCCTGCTCGTTCAACGCATCCTGAACCTTGCCAGCCACAAAACGGGGCATATTGGTGTTGATCTCGGATGCCAGTTCGATGAACCGTGCGTTGTAATTCAGCGCTTTCAACTTCCAGGACAGGTACAACGGGTCAATGGGGATGCAGTGTCCACCCAGACCAGGTCCCGGGGTGAAACGCATGAAACCGAACGGCTTGGTACTCGCGGCATCGATCACTTCCCACACATCCACCCCCAGCCGGTCGCACATGATCGCCAGTTCATTCACCAATCCAATGTTGATCATCCGAAAGGTATTCTCTAGCAATTTGGTCATTTCCGCCACTTCCGCGGAAGTGACCGGAACCACCGTTTTCAACGCTTTGCCATACCAGGCGGATGCGACTTCCATGCAGTTCAGGGTGATTCCACCCACTACTTTCGGAGTATTGTATGTCGTCCAGTCTACCCGACCCGGGTCAACCCGCTCGGGGGAGAACGCCACGAAGAAGTCTTCACCGGGTACCAGGTTGCAGCAATCGCTCAACCGCGGCAGGATCAACTCCCGCGTAGTGCCCGGGTAAGTGGTAGATTCCAGAACCACTACCATCCCGGCGTGGACATACTTTGCCAGTTCATCGGTTGCGTTCACAATGAATGAGAGATCCGGATCGCCTGTCTTGCGCAGGGGGGTGGGTACACAGATACTGACCGCATCCGCAGTCTTAAGAGTAGAAAAATCGGTGGTCGCAGTTAATAATCCTGCATCTACCAGCCGGCGGATATCGCTTGTCGGAACATCCTGGATATACGATTCTCCCCGGTTCAGACTGTCCACCTTGTGAGGATCAACATCGATTCCCACCACACGATAACCGGCGTTACCGAAGACAACCACCAACGGCAAACCGACATAGCCCAATCCGATGATCGCCACAATGGCAGACTTATCATCGATCTTTCGTAATAATGTATCTTTGATCTGTTTTGTCATGAATATTCCATTTCCGGATCTAAAACAAACTCATCTGTTTATGATCATTTTTATCAGGTTGTTCAGTGCCTGGATCTTGTTTTTCCGGTATTTGATCCAGAAACGATGGCTGATGTACTGGCTTATCGATGGCAGGTTCATTCACGGGAGAAGTCATGGGCACAACCGGATTTTGATCTGACACTTGTTTGTGTTCTAGCTCCACTTTCCCCGATGGATGTAGTAAATTAGCCAGTCCGGCAAAATCTTTTTCCAGGTCTGGTCGCAGGAGGGGTTGGTGGAGTGCCGCTGCCGGATGATACATCGCAACCACCAGTCTTCCATCCATTCGGCTGGCTCGCCCATGGATCTGGCTTATTCGGGCATTGGGGAAAAACTTTGCCATGGAAAACCGCCCAAGTGTTACGATCACTTTTGGGTTGATTGCCTGGATCTGTCGATCCAGGTATTTTCCACAGGCAATAATTTCCTGCGGTTCAGGGTCACGATTGTTGGGCGGGCGGCATTTTACCACATTGCAGATAAACACATCTTTTCGTTTCAATCCAGCTTTTCCCAGGAGCTCTTCCAAAAATTTACCGGCCGCGCCTACGAAAGGACGCCCCTGTTCATTCTCGTTATGCCCAGGACCTTCACCGATAAACATAATATCCGCGTTGGCAGGACCCTCCCCAGGAACGGAAAGTTTCCGTGTGGAGTGCAAGTTGCATTTCTGGCATACCCGCACTTCCTGTGCTATCAAATCTAAAGTATCTACAGGGTCCACATCAACCTCCGGGTGGATTCTACCTTATTATTTCTATACTGATGGATCACTCAATGTTTCGATAGATTCCAACGACATCAACACCGCATCTTCATGATTATCCTGATAATACCGTGCCCGTATTCCGTCAACCTGAAAACCAAGATTCTTATATAATTCTCGGGCTATGGTATTACCCGCTCTCACTTCAAGGTAAGCCTTTTGGGCGCCTTTTTGTTTCGCTTCATGCAAAGCAGAAAGAATCAATGCCTGACCAACGCCAGCCCTTCGAAACTTGTGATCCACAGCGATAGTGCCAATATGGGCTTCGTCCACGATAACCCAAACCACAATAAATCCAACAATCTCGATATTCCCATCTATACCTGTTGCTACTGCCACCAGGGGAATACTGCTCAAGTTTTCTTTGACTTCATACAAAAAAGCACGTTCAGGCCATGGCAATGAGAAGCTGGCACGGTCAATGGCAGAAACCATCGGCGCGTCCGATTCCGTCATTGGACGAATTTGGTATGGATGGCTATCTTTCAAGGAATTATCCGGGAATCGGATCTTTATAATGAAGGTAGGTCGGTGCGATAGATACTACGTCGTCCACATCCATGGTCAGCCAACGTTTCCAGGCGAGCTCCGCCAGATAAGCTGGTCTCCGAACAGATACAGCAGGCGATGCCAAAACTACATTCCTCCACCGCCGGGCTAATGTCTTTCGTTCATCCACCGTCAACTCGCCACACACCAGAGTCGGTTTCTTAATGAATTGTTCCAATTCCGCGGGAGTCATAACCTCCAGATTGCCCTGTCCCTGCCAACGTCCATCCATCGCCTTGTACATGCCAACAGCCAATCGGCCGCGTCCAGCCTGTAAAACCGCCGCCATGCGGATGGGCTGTACCGGCACCCCGGCTGCTAGAATATCCAGGGTTGGTATCCCGATCACCGGGATGCGTAATCCCAGGGCAAGCCCTTTCACAACTGCCATCCCGATCCGTAGGCTGGTGAATGATCCTGGACCGGTTGCTACAGCGATAACAGATAGATCTCCCACAGTGATTCCGCTCCGCTTCAGGATTCTTTCAATCGCGGGGGATAACTCGATGCTGTGATGTGTGCGAGATTGCCAGACTTCTTCAGACAGTATCTGTTCGTCCTGATACACCGCCAGACCGATCCATTGCGTGGAAGTATCGACAGCCAGAAGCATCAGTTGCCTCCGAAAAACTGTTTTTTAAGCTGGTGGATCATGTTTTGATATCGTTTGCCTGTCCCTTTAAACAATAAACCCCTCTGTTCATCTGCCAGCCAGCGCAACGATACCCATACTCTATCCCGTGGGAGAACCGACTCTATTCTTTCAGGCCATTCGACGATGACAGGTCCATTATCCAGCAGAGGTAAAAGGTCGAGATCCTCGGCTTCATCTGCGTTTCCAAGACGATAAGAATCCAGGTGGGACAGTGTCTCGCCATCCGGTCGCCGATAGACATTCACCAGAACAAACGTAGGGCTGGATACCGGATCGAGCGATCCCCATCCTTTTGCAATCCCTTGAACGAAAGTGGTCTTGCCAGTGCCTAACTCTCCGGATAGGCAGATCACATCCCCCGGATGGAGCATCATCCCAAACCGAATTCCCAATCGTCGGGTTTGATCCGGGCTGTGGGAGAAGTAGTCGAGGGAATTTTCATCCAGGATTGGCATAAGATGGATTATACGATACGGTCAAAATCGGAGCAAGGAACCTTCTTGACTGGGTGAATGAACCACGCTCATTTATGGTCAATGCCAACCTTTCCGGCAATGATCCGCGCAATATCTCTGGACGCGTTCGGTTTAGCCAGGCGTTTACAGGCTTCCACGGCTTTCAACCGGGTATCCGGATGCTGGATCCATCCTTTGAGGGTGGCTACCACCCGATCTGGATGAGGAGCCCAAACCCCTGCTTTGTGGTTGATCACATAGAAAACATTCCCATCTTCCTGTCCAGGCATTCGGGAATAAATGATCATAGGCAGCCCTGCGATGAACGCCTCGCTGATGGTTCCCGGACCGGCTTTGGTAACCAAAATGTCTGCCGCCGCCATGAGGTCAGGCATATTCCGGACGAAGCCATACACGGATGCAGGAATATGCCATGGCTTTGACTCCAAACGGACCCTGGCGGAATGGTTTCTACCACAGACAACAGCCAATGCAGTATCCAAGCCGGCTTGATCGATGGCGTTCGCGACCATCTCCAGGGGACCCATCCCCTCTCCGCCGCCGATTAGCAGAACCACAGGTTTATCATGAGCCCACCCCAGGCTGGCGCGGAGAGCCTGACGATCGGATGGTGGATGGCAAAAGCGTTGGGCTACAGGTAACCCGACCACCCGGATCTTATCCGGATCCACACCATAACAAATGCCCCTTTCCTTTGCTTCCTGGGTGGGGACGATCACCAAGTCCGCTTTCTCATCGTACCAGAACGCGTGCGTGGAAACCATATCTGTCACGACAGTCATAAAAGGCTGTGGTGAATCTTTCATAGCGCGTAAGACCGGGCTGTTTGCTAGTGGGTGGACAGATACGATCAGATCTGCTGGATTCTCGCGAACCAGTTTACGGGTTGCCCGGCGGATATATGGCCAGAGGAATGAATTGAAAGCGGAGGTTCTTTTTTGCCCGTCAGAAATATGGTAACCAAAAGCCCAGACATCCGGCATTTTTGAGATGGGAGGGTAAAACTGGGGCGCATATTTGAGGGGTGTCGGCGCGTAGCTCTTGAAGATGTCGATCATCTCAGTCTGAATCTGATGGGGATAATCTAATTCCAATGCTTCGATGATCGCTTCGGCGGCTGAACGGTGCCCGCCACCAGTATCAGAGAAAAGAAAGATGATACGTGGACGTTTATGGGGATTTGTTTCCATCAACCTCTCCGGTCAAATTTTTCTTTACCCTTTTGGCCAGATCGCGCCGGGGAATAAGCACCCTTCTTCCGCAGGTCTGGCATTCCACACCGATATCCGCCCCCAACCTGACAACCTTCCAGGTGAATCCTCCACACGGGTGTGATTTTCGTAGAAGCAAAAGGTCATTAATTTTAAGATCGGGCAGCACAAAATCATTATATCATCCGCATGTTATAATCATTTTTGCCTATGTTTAACCTCACTCCTGCGACCCTGATCTCCCGAATCATTACATTATTAATCGCTTTCACTGTCCATGAGTTCTCTCATGCCTGGACTGCGTATAAATATGGGGACGATACTGCTGCCCGGGCTGGACGATTGACTCTCAATCCACTGGCACATCTGGATATTATCGGTTCATTGATGCTTTTGGTAGCCGGTTTTGGTTGGGCGAAACCTGTCCCTGTCAATCCTTATACATTGGAACGAAAATCTCCTTCCGCGAATATGATCGTCTCATTGGCGGGACCTGTCTCCAATATGTTATTGGCTATACTGGCGGCAATCCCGTTTCGATTGAACCTGGTGAGTTACGCTCCCAGCCCGTCCATATTTTTTCCGAGTATCTCAGATTTTCTTTTGGATTTCATTTTTCTCAATATCGCGCTCTTGCTTTTCAATTTGATACCTATTTCTCCTTTGGATGGGGAAAAAGTATTGTATTCCCTTCTGCCTTCCGGGGGCGCCCGCTTCATGGATACGATCCGCCCATATGGGCCAATTATCCTGCTTGGATTGATCATGTTAGGTAGGCTCGGTGGAGTTGATATACTGAATGCAATCATGGGACCACCGTTGACCGCTCTCTTTCGTCTGCTAATCGGAGTATGACTATGACCTTTAATATCACGATCATCGGACTGGACATCATCGGCTCATCCATTGGTCTGGCATTAGGCGAGTATAAAGAGAAAGTCACCCGCACCGGTTTGGATCAGGATTTTGACCGCGCGAAAATTGCCCAAAAACTCGGGGCGGTCGACCGGGTCGAACGAAATCTGCCAACTGTAGTTGCCAATGCAGACCTGATCCTGCTCTGCGAGCCTACTGCCGAATCCATAGCCACACTCAAGACTATCTCACCCGATCTGACGGATGCCCAATACTTGTTCGATGTAGGCTGCTCAGCCCAATTATTCAATCAAGAGCTGATGCAGATCGCTCCAAAATTCGCCCATCACGTGAACCTGGGTCTGACGGTGAACCCCACTCATCTGAACGAGATCACACTGAGCGCCGATGCAGCCAAACCCGATTTCTTTCAGGGAGGGATCCTTTTTATCTCAGCCACGAAAGAATCTTCTGCCGATGCCGTGGAGCTGGCAGAATCACTCGCAACCATGCTTAAAACCGGTCTCGTCTTTACGGAACCGGTCGAATTGGATGGTCTCCGCACTTCCACACAACAATTACCAGAAATTCTCGCATCTGCACTCATTCGAGTGGTGTCAGAACAGGCTGGGTGGCGCGAATCACGCCGTTTAACCGATCGCGGTTTTTTCAATGCCACCGCGCCAATTTATCTTTCTGGAAATAGCAACGAACCCGCTGTTGATTATGTCGCGAATAAGACGAATCTGGCTTACTGGATCGACCTCCTCGTGGATGAGCTTCAAACCATTCGCCAGCATATAGTTGAGGACAAAGAAGAAGAATTGAATACCCGCTGGAAAGATAACCTTGAACAGGTATTGAAAGTCCAATCGAACAGACAAACTGGTGAATGGGATTTCCAGAATCAACCCAAAGTGGAGATTCCCAGCATGAGCGAGCGGTTTAGTCAACTCTTCGGTCTAGGCAAAAAGAAGAAATAGGTCTCACCCATGGAGACTGCCTTCTTTTGTTACATTCTTTCGTGCGCCGACGGCACATATTACACGGGGTGGACCACTGATCCGCTCCGTCGCGAAAAGCAACATAATAGGGGTGTCGGATCCAAATACACCCGGATGCACCGCCCGGTTACACTGGTTTATCTAGAAATACAACCAAGCCGTTCTGAAGCAATGAAGCGGGAATTGAAAATCAAACGGCTATCACATGATCAGAAACAAAAATTGGTCCGGTCGAATCCTTATGGAACAGATTGATCTAACACAATTTCCGTTTGTTTCTGAAGCCCCTGGTCGGGTGAATCTGCTGGGAGAACATGTGGATTACAATGATGGCCCGGTCTTACCGGTGGCCATTGATCGAACCGTCAAGCTCTACTTCCGTCCCAAAAAAGAACCCATGATTTCGCTGACCGCCATCGATTTTGGCTATGAACATGCCAGTTTCAATCTGGAGCATCTGGACGAATTTAAATCAGGGGATCACCATACCGTTCCCAACTGGGCTGCCTACCCGGCTGGAGTCGCCTGGTCATTACAAAAGACAGGATTGCCGATTGGCGGTTTGGAGGGTGTGATCACGTCTGACTTGCCAATTGGTTCTGGCTTAAGCTCTTCCGCCGCAGTAGAGATGGCTTTCGCAGCTGCCTGGAATTATCTGGCTGGTAATCCGTTCCTGACCATGGACCTGGTGAAAGCGGCAAAGAGGGCGGAAAATGAGTTTGTGGGTGTCAATTGTGGGATCATGGATCAGTTCGCATCAGGTATGGGTAAGGCTGGACATGCACTTCTGCTTAACACCCGGACATTGGAATGGCAGGCTGTACCACTGCCAAAAAAGACGGTCATCATTATTGCTGATTCCCGCCTGCCGCGAACCTTGAACAACTCCGCGTACAATCAACGCCGGGCAGATTGCGAATTGGCAGTTAGTATTCTATCCCAAGAACTCCCCGGTATTTCGGCTCTGCGGGATGTAACCAGCGAACAATTCCGGCAATTCATGCATCTGCTTCCTTCCCCCGCTGACAAGCATGCCCGCCATATCGTCGAAGAATGTGAGCGGGTGGACCGGGCTATTCCTCTTCTTACCCATGGCGATGCAGCGGGTTTCGGACAGTTAATGTTCGACTGCCACAACAGTCTGCGCGACCTGTATGAGGTGAGCCTGCCAGAGTTGGATCATCTGGTGAATATTGCATCCAATTTACCGGGCTGTCTGGGCGCCCGGCTGACAGGCGCCGGCTTCGGCGGCTGTACCGTCAATCTGGTTACGGAAGAATACAGTGAGTCATTCATGCGGGCATTAAAAACCGGTTACCAGAAGGTGACCGGTCGAATAGCCAATATATTCAAATGTAATCCCAGTGACGGGGTTCGCGTTCGTACTAATCAGTAAAGACGGGCAAATGTCCAAGTGAGATGATCTCACGCCATTTAGCCCTTTCCCCTTCAGTGAATATGGCCGCTTCTGCTACGATCTGAGCTCCAGCCTTTTGGATGAGCAGCCGCATCCCCTGCAGGGTGGATCCAGTGCTGATCACATCATCCACGATCACTACCTTTTTCCCAACCATCATCGCACGGTCTTTTTCATCCAGGAAGAGTGTCTGTGGTTGACCGGTCGTAATGGATAATGTCTCTGCTTGAATGGCATTTCCCATGTATGGCTTGTAGGTCTTTCGCAGGATCACGTACGGCTTGTTGGTCTCAACACTCAAAGCGTACGCTAGTGGGATAGATTTTGTTTCCGCTGTGACTAAGATATCGTATTCTGTGAATGCCAACTTCTCCGTGAGGGCTTTAGCGCAACTCTGCACCAGCTCAGTATCTCCAAGAATATTGAGAATGGCTATACGTAAACCGGGTTTGATTTCGAATAAAGCCAGTTCTCGTTTAATTCCCGCGACCTCAACGGAATAGAATTTTTTGTCAGGCGCCATCGCGATCCCTCCATCGAGAAATAAATGCAATTAAGTGTACTACACTTCATCACACTCAAGGTAATAAAACGAAAGTGCCTTGCCGACCGGTTGAGGGGGGCAACCGATCCACAAGGCTCTTATATCATAGTAGATACTTTTGTCGAGCACAAGTCAAAAACAGGACAAATCGTCGAAAATTTGGTATGAGTTTTTATATGTATGGGAAATGGTGAGTGCCGGGGACGCCGACCCCGGCACTCAGTTTAAGGAGGAGAAGAAGAGAAGTCGCCCTTTGATATCAATATACTCGCTGATAGTCCTGGATACTTGACGCTTACCCTACGCTTGGTATACGATATACCTATGAGCAATCGTATCTCTGGTGAAATCGTCCCTGTTGAAGAATCATTGACCCTCACTGACCTGCCCATCATTGGAACGATCACCATCCATGCCAATAAAAATGGCATCTCAAGGTTGGATTTTATTTCAGCCACGCAATCAGCCGTATCAAAGACGGTTACCCATTCACGCTTGTTGCATGAAGCCATGGCACAAATTCAAGACTATCTGGACGGATCGCTGACCCGATTCGACTTACCGATCGATTGGGAGGTTGTTCATGGTTTTTACCGGGATGCCCTTCAGCTGTGTAACGCTATCCCATACGGTCGGACCCGCACTTACGGCGACATTGCTATAGAGCTGGGTAAACCGTTTGCCACAGCCAGGGCGGTAGGTACTGCGATGGCTCGCAATCCGATACCGGTTATCATTCCCTGCCATCGGGTGGTGGGTAAGGATGGCAAATTGCAGGGTTACTCCGGTCCTCGCGGTATAGAAACTAAAGCGGCGCTCCTCCACCTGGAAGGCGCCCGGATGCTGTAATCACAAGTCGTCCAAACGTACACTATAATCAATTCCATGGAATCAAATCAACCTGCTACTTTTCGCAGCGGTTACGCCGCCATCGTAGGACGTCCCAGCGTGGGAAAATCCACCCTTGTCAACACATTATTGAACCAGAAGATCGCTCCTGTGTCACCCCGTCCGCAGACGACCCGCCGCCGTCAGTTGGGCATCCTTACTTCCGAGACCATGCAACTGATTTTGATGGATACGCCTGGTATCCATCAACCCCTCCACAAACTCGGCGAATATATGAACCAGATCGCCCTGGACACACTTCAGGACGCGGATGTGATCGTCTGGCTGGTAGACGTATCAAGCCCACCCCACAAGGAAGATGAGCTGGTGGCTGGCTATTTAAACGATATCCCTTCTCTTCCGCCTGTTTTGTTGGTCTTGAATAAGATCGATCTGCTGAAAGAATCGTTGCTTCAAATTCGAACCGAAGCCTACCATGCTCTGTTTCCATCTGCTCAGACGATGGCTATCTCTGCCTTGAGAGGAAGTGAGACCGGGGTGCTGCTGGAGAAAGTGAGCAGCTTTCTGCCGGAAGGGGTTCGCTATTTCGATCCCGACCAGGTCACAGACCTGTATGAGCGGGAGATCGCCATTGACCTCATCCGCGAAGCTGTCTTACGTAGTTTAAAGGATGAAGTACCGCATGCGGTGGCTGTCCGGCTGGATGAATATAATGATGAAGGCGATACCTTCGCCAGGATCTCGGCCACATTATTTGTAGAGAGGGAATCCCAAAAAGGCATCGTCATCGGGCAAGGCGGACAGATGATCAAAGAGATTGGCACAATTGCCAGGAAAGAGATTGAAAACCTGACCGGTCGAAAGGTGTACCTGGAGCTCAGGGCAAAGGTACAGAAGAACTGGCGCAATGATCCGAACGCCCTTCGCCAGCTGGGTTACCAGTCAGAGAATAAGGATTAACCGATGTTCGTGGGGGGAATCGTGCTGGCATTGTTCTGTTCGACCATGGACTGGTTGGTGGTTTTCACCCAGAAAGCCCGGCTAAAATACATCACCAAGCCATTAGTCATGGTGATCCTGTTTCTCTGGTTGTATTTAGAGACCAACTTTCGAGGTTTCAGTCTCTTCTTCGGATTTGGGATTGTATTTTCCCTCGCGGGAGATATCTGGTTAATGCTGCCCGGGCGTTTCTTCCTGGCCGGATTGTTCTCATTTTTGCTGGCTCACGTTTCGTATATAGTTGGTCTCAACCAGACTCCATTGCCGTTCTCACTCCCATCACTTGCAGTTGTGACATTGGTTGTCCTAGCCGCCATTTCTTTGTTTTGCAAGATTCGGTTTGGCTTCATGCGAATGATCGGCACACTGCGGGCACGTTTTCCCCTGGCATTGTATGGTCTTGGACTGATAGTGATGCTGTTATCTGGTGTCTCGACCCTCTTCCGGGATGCCTGGGATCTATCCGCTGCCTGGATGGTGACTATCGGTGCCCTGCTATTTTTCGTTTCCGATAGTTTGTTAGGCTTTGATCGCTTTGTGAAACCATTCCATAATGCCAGGCTGCTGGTACGGATCACCTACCATCTGGGACAGATAATCCTCATAGCAGGCATCGTCAGCCAGAATCATGTTTTATTGTAGAGGTTTATTTCAATGGGCGGAATCCCTCACCCATCGCCTCATGTGCTTCCCCTATCACCATGAACGCCTTCGGGTCCATCTCTCTCACAACCGATTTGAGGGTGCTCACTTCGGATCGTGATACAACACAATAGATCACATCCCTTTCCGTGTCAGTATACGCTCCCCGCCCGGATAAAAACGTGACCCCCCGCTCCATTTCGGTCATGATCTTCTGAGCCACATCCTGCGGAAAGTGAGTCACAATAATGGCTGTTCGGAACACGCTGCTGCCTTCCGTGGTCACTTCCGCAGCCAGACCGCTAACGTAGATCATCACCAGACCATATAAGGCAAATTCCCAACCAAACACGAATCCCGCAGCCAATACGACAATTGAATCGGTAGCCAGGTACGCCTGGGAGATGGAGATCCCAAACCGATGGTTCAGGATCCGACCTAGGATATCGCTGCCCCCACTGGTTCCCCGCCCACGGTAGACCAAACCCAACCCGACCCCCAGCATGAGACCACCGTATAGCGAATTGAGGACGAGATCGTGTGTGAGCCCCGCCGGTGGGATAAACCAGACCAGGGCATCTGTCAGGAACGAGAAAGCTGCAATAGCAACCCCGGTCCGAGCAACAAAACGCGGCCCTCCCAGGTATCGCCATCCTAGCAGGAAAAGCGGCAAGTTACCGAAAAAGACCATCAAACCGATTGGCAGAGCCGAATAATGGTTGATCAACTGGGCTACGCCGCTGATCCCGCCACTGACAAGCTGTCCGGGAACCAGGAATAAACGCATGGCCAGCGCCTGGACCAACGCCCCTGCCAGAATGAACAGATAATCTTTGGCATTCTGCCGGCTGAAATCTAATCCTGCCTTCTGGATAAAACTGCGGAAATCCTTTTTCTTCTCTTCAAGTACGGCCATAATAATCTCTCCTGGCTTTTGCTACCTACACGGTTACAAACAAAACACGCCTCAAAAGAGGCGCTAAGTGATTTCATTCCTTGCGTTGCTATCTCTATTTGGTTTCAGAGATGCTGGGTGTTGCCTCTTTGGTTTCTGTCTTCACGCTGGTCGACTCGCTTTTCGTGCTGGTTTCCGGCGCGGATTTCTTTTCCGTGGATGGAGGTTTTTCCTCATTCTTTGAACTGGTGCTCATCCCTGAAGGTGACTTGTGATCTGTGGAATAAAAACCGGAACCCTTGAAGACGATACTGACCGGCTGGAATACTTTCCGTAAGGATTTCTTTCCGCATTCCGGGCAGGTGACCAGAGGGTTGTCGGTAAATTTTTGTTTTTGTTCAAACCGCACACCGCAGTTTTCGCATTGATATAAATAAACGGGCATAGCTTCTTTTGTCGATCTTTTTCTATTTCAGGATAATGACAAGTGTGTAATTATAAGCAGAGTCAGGTCGTCTGGCAAGATGGGGAGTGAATGTGAAGGTTTTACGAACACAAAGCTACTCAGCCTACTGCTATTGCTAATCCAAGTTGTGGGTGAGGCAATATACTAGCATGGTCTGACGACCACACAATTATAGTCCACTAAGAGTATCCCCCGCCTTCGCGGGAAGGGGTAAGGGGACAACTGTCCAATTGTCGGGAATCGCCATAACGAGTAGAATTGCGGAAATAAATCAGGCATATACTCAAATTGTATTATCAAAAAGATGCTCAATGAAACGACAAATTCCAATCTGCTTCCTCCTTTTCTCAATACTCCTCACAAGTTGTGGGGAGCTCGGTAACGCTGCCACATCTGCCGATCTCGACCGTACCATCGCAGCCGCGGTGATCACCCGGGTAGCTGGATTGCCATCGTTCACTCCCATACCCACATCAACACCCGAACCGCACACAGCGACGGCAACCTCACGCCCCCCAACCAGTACTCAAACACCTCAGATCAGCATCACTGCGACCGGGGACACGCCCTATCCGTACATCTCATGGACTCCCAGCGGGTGCGACAAGTCCGCCTTCCTCGCTGACCTGGACATTGTGGATTATTCATTTGTCTATCCGGGAACCGCCTTCACCAAGACCTGGCGAATAAAAAATATTGGGACCTGCACCTGGACAACGAAGTACCAGTTTCAATATATCAGTGGTAACCCGATGGGAGCGGACACCATCTATCTCCCGAAATCGGTTGCTCCGGGCGATACCATCGATATTTCCCTGAATATGAAAGCTCCTGACATCGATGAAGACTATTCCAATTTCTGGAAGTTGCGGAATGCCGCCGGGCAGATCTTTGGCACGACGTTTTATGTTGCCATCGAAGTATCCAAGATCAGGGTATCGATCACGCCATCCCCAACCAATAAACCAGCCACCTTGACTCCGACCGTTACGAATCCGCCACCTCCGACCGACACCGCAGTTCCACCCACAGAAACATCCACCATCGTTCCGATCGAAACCGCCATCGAATAGGCTTAAGACATCCCTTGATCTGCTGAGATCATGCAAATTGAATACGATATTTGTCTACTCTTCCCTCTGCGACTACAATAGACCTACATGTCATTCAGCCGAAAACCCTTCTTCCTCTCATGCCTGATCCTGGTGCTCCTCATTAGTATCTGTATCTGCCTGATCATTTTTTTGGGGATTGGCGGAATCTTATTGCAAGGGCAGGTAACAAATCTGCTCCCTTCCATTCAGCCTACCCCATTCAACCTGGATTCTCTGCCTACCCCAGTCGGTGATGGTAGCACCCCAGACACACCGGATGATGTGATCACTGAAATGGAGAAAATACAGACGGAGGTGATTGCAGAGCGAAATCTGCTGCCAACCCGCGAGATCCCCCGCGAATTCCTGACCCCGGCAGAGTTAGGGGTCGTAGTGGAAGAAGACATATTTGCAGATTACACCGAAGAGCAAGCGCTCATAGACAGCTTAAGCCTTGTCTATTTTGGATTAATAGATCCATCCATCGATCTCCTAGCATTCTACAAGGACATGTATTCCGAGCAGATCGCCGGCTTCTACGATCAGGAGACTGGCGAAATGTTTGTAGTGAAAGGGGCGAATTTCGGACTCAATGAACGACTTACCTACGCGCATGAATATACCCATGCTTTGCAAGATCAAAACTTTGGCATCAAGGATAAACTGAACTTCAGCACCGAAGCTTGCGAGAACGACCAGGAGCGCTGCTCTGGCATCCAATCTCTCATTGAAGGGGATGCATCCTTGTTAGAATCCCTTTGGCAAGGCGAGCATTTCTCGAAACAGGATTTCCGGGATTGGTTGTCGTCTTCCCTCTCCATGGAATTCCCGGTGCTTGACCAAGCCTCACCCTATTTTCAGGAAGATCTGCTCTTTCCCTACCTGTATGGTCTGAACTTTGTCAGCTATCTGTATGAGAAAGGTGGCTGGGATGCGGTGAATGCTGCCTACGCCAATCCGCCGGTCACAACCGAACAGATCATGCATCCGGACCGTTATCCGGAAGACAAACCCGAGTTGGTGGTCATCCCACCAGTTGAAAAAGATCTTTCCGCGCTCTACCTTCTTGTTGAAGAAGGGGAGGTTGGGGAATGGTTTACATACTTATATCTGGCTCATGGCGTTGATCCAGTATATCAACTCAAATCCCGGGACGCAAAGCAGGCTGCTCACGGGTGGGATGGCGGTTCATATCGGTTTGTAATGAATTCGCAATCTTACGACACAATCATGATGGTATGCAATTTGTGGGATACTCCCGAAGACGCCTGGGAATTCTATACAGCATTTTCTCAGTATGGAAATCTTCGCTGGCCAGACAAATTGGTAGCTGAAAATGAGGAACCGAAAGTCTGGGTCGGACCCGAGGGATATATCACAATCAAGATCGATCAGAGACGGACCTGCTGGACCATAGCTCCCTACCTGGAAACCATGCGATATTTCTCAGCCAACGTGATGAAGTAGAATGCGATGACTTTAGACCCCTCCCGCATCAAAGGAATTTGCTTCGATATCGACGGTACCCTCAGCGACACTGACGATCAGGTTGTGAATAAGCTGGTCCGCTGGCTTGGCCTCCTTCAATTTATACTGAAAGTGGACCGTCGGAAATTGGCAAGAAAACTTGTGATGATTGCCGAAACACCCGGTACTGCATTATATACCATCCCTGACCGGCTGCATCTGGATGATGAACTAGCTTGGTTAATGGAGAAAATGAGCCGTTGGGCAAGAAAAAAGTCCAACTTCCTCCTGATGCCTGGCGTCCATGAGCTTGTGAGATCGTTGGCTACTATTTATCCATTGGTGATCATCTCTGCCCGTGACCAGTATAGCGCGGACCAGTTCCTACGTCAGCACGATCTCCTCCCATTCTTTCAGCACGTGATCTCCGGTCAAACCTGTGCGCATACCAAACCTTTTCCAGATCCGATCCTGCACAGCGCTACGCTACTTGGTTTACAACCGGGTGAGCTGGTGATGGTCGGCGATACAATTGTTGATATCCTCTCTGCCCGGCGGGCAGGCGCTCAATCGGTCGGCGTGTTGTGCGGATTTGGGGAAGAAGCGGAATTACTCCGTTCTGGCGCAAATTTGATTCTTTCTACTACTTCCGATCTTGGGCAGCATTTTTTAATGGGAAAAACAGGAATTCAGGAGTAAACAATGACCGGTCAGCGTTTTCAATCCATATGCGTATACTGCGGTTCGTCCGATAACATCCATCCCTCATTCTTGACCGGAGCAAGACAGCTTGGATTAACACTCGCCAAAAATCATATTCGGTTGATCTATGGCGGGGGCAAGACCGGTCTGATGGGAGCCGTTGCGGGTGGAGTCCTGGCGGGAGGTGGAAAAGTGACCGGAGTTGTTCCTGAGAGTTTGAACCAATCTCAATTGATCGCCGCAAATTTATCCGCCCTCGAAGTATGCCCGGATATGCAATCCCGGAAGAAACGGATGCATGATCTGGCGGATGCACTGATAGCACTTCCGGGCGGCTTCGGTACACTCGATGAGCTATTTGAAGCACTCACCTGGGCGCAGATTGGTCTTCACCAGAAACCGATCGGCATCTTGAATTTGGATGGATATTTCGACCCGATGTTCCTGATGATCGAACACGCTTCGGTGGAAGGATTCATTTACCCGGAACATAAAGACCTGCTGGTTTCATCCCCCGATTCGGAAGAATTATTGACAAAACTGGAAGGATATAAACCTCCGGTAAATCTGAACCGTTGGATCAGCCGCGCAAAAGAGGATTGATTCCCAGAAATCACTCGACAGTGATGGAAAAGTCCTGTCCAATCGTCTTGTTACCGACGTTATCGTACCCAACTGCCTGAAGGCTGTGTTTTCCAGGTAAAACATCCCAGGGCACAGCGTAAGGCGTCGTCGACAATTCTGTCAGTACCTTCCCATCCAGCCAAACCTCTACCCGCTCCATACCCACATTGTCCGATGCTTCCACGCGAATAAGAATTACCGGTGTTGCAGACGCTTCTATAACGTCTCCAGCTATCGGATAAACTATCTGAACTTTCGGTGGCTCGTTATCGACTGTCAATTGAAGGTATGCCGTCTTGATCCGGTTTTGTGTATCGATCACCTGCATTCGTAATACATACAACCCATTCAGACCGGTCGTATCCAACTCACCGAGTGGTCCTTCGATCACCGGGGCGCGTCCGTCCTGACCGATCTGCTGCCAGGAGCGAGGATTCAATCCCTCTCCAATTTGAATGCGATAGACTGAAAAATTCTGGCTGCTGGCTGTTCCAATCAAATCCACCTTTCCTTTGATGTAGGAAAACATCTGAGGCGATGAGAAATGGATCGCCGGATCTTCGAATCCAGATTGGATGATATCGTATTCGGTTGGAGAGACGTTCAATCCGGCATTTTTCGCCCATGGAACGAATTCGGGTGGTATATCCAGAAATACCATTTCCTGAGTCAGTTCTGGTGCGGTGAAAACGGTTGCCAGGCGTCCGGTCTCGCGATTGATGGTCAATCTATGGTAAAGCGTATCCGGTGTGGTTGGCTCCAATCCGCTGATAAAGATCTCATCCGTAGTGATTGGACAGTCTTCCGTAGGCAGATAACCGGATGGATTGCATACTTTCAAGGTGGTTACACCGGATGGAATTGCTAGCGGTTTAGGAGAGACTTCGCTCAACGAGCGATCCATCACCGCCCGCCATATCCCGGCTGTCCAGCGATAATCAATCGTTATCCGATCCGTTGGACTTGAATCCCGGGAACCAAGCCAGACCCCGACAACCCGATCCGAGGTATACCCAACCGTCCAGGATTCATGCTTCGCGAGGTCCATTCCGATTTTGGATGAAGTGGGTGTGCCCAACTGTAAGACATTCGGGAAACCCATACTGGGTTGGCGTGCAATATCATCGCTCAATGGTTGATTGACCAGGTAAACCAGGGGGGCACTGATGACCGATACTGAATCGGGTATAGTCCGATCCAGAATCAGGTTCCCATTTTCATCCCAGACCTTGAGAATGGTATTCAAAGACGGGTATTCCTCGGACCCATCCCTGACTCCAGTACGGATGCCGCCTCCAGCCAAAACGCTATACGCCCGAATCACATCGGTCAGCGTAACTGGTTGCTGTAATAACTCCGATGCATCTTCCGTTTGGTGAAAATTCAATCCCATCGAACGGGTGAGTCGTAAAAAACTATTCCAACCTAACTGTTGGATCATTCGCACTGCAGGTTGTAGATAATCGTTAGCCATTGCTGTGCGGATGCTGACCGGTCCGTGAAATTGGTCTAGGGTGTTGCTGCTATTCTGAATCACCGGTTGGGATGAATCTGGTGCGTCCCATACAAGTGTGGCTGGAGAATATCCCCGCGCAAATCCATTGATGTACACGAACGGTGTAACCAATGAACCAATGGCATGCGATCTCAGGACAGGTGAGATTTCGGTTGTCGATATTTCGCCGGTCATAGCCAGAATCTCCCCGGTCTGTGGATTTGCCACCATCGCGCTCGAAGCGATCCTCCCGGGTGTGTACGATTCTCCCGGGGGTAGTAAAGGTAATAACCTTGAGGCGGGACAGGATTTAGATTGTTGGATTAGATCGGGGGAATTTCCTTCCAGGGCGGTGAGCTGGGTTTGAATGATGCATATCAATTCCTCTTGAAGGACATGATCCAGAGTGGTCTGAACAGTCAGTCCTCCGCGTTCAAGCCGTGCTTTACCCAGTGTTTGTTCGAGTTGTTCATAGACCTTCCGGTTGAAAGTCGGGACAATCCCCTCAGGCTGAAGGGTAATGGGGGAGATATCCACGGTTCCACGGACCGCCGCATTAAAGACAGCTGGCGTAATCACGCCTTGCAATGTCATTATTTTTAATACTTCCTGTTTCAAGGTTTCTGCGCCAGCCTTTGAATCCCAGGGATTTATTGCCGGAGCCAGGGCAATACCCGCCAGGGTGGCAGCTTCGGGCAAATTAATAGCAGAACTTGCTTTTCCGAAATAGGTCTGAGCTCCTGCTTCCACGCCGTACGCCAGGTGCCCAAATGGCAGACTGTTGATATACCATTCCAGGACTCGATCCTTTCCGTAGCGTGAGATGATCTGAGCAGCCAGAATCCTTTCCCGAATGGCTCTGCGGCTCGTGGGTGGCTCTTGAGAGAGAAGCATTTCGAATACAAGTTTTTGCGCTATCGTGCGGTGTTCGTCAGGATTCAAACTCTGCAAATCCACCCCGCTGGATGTGCGATACCCGGGTTCGGTTATCGCAATGATCGCATTGACAAAGTCCGCCGAAACGCGATCACCCACGCCAGCTATGCGCATATATTTACGCTGTACTCCGGGAGTAGTGAGCTCCAATAACACCTGCGTTCCACTCCGATCGATCAAACGGGTAGGTTTCGTAAAGATGACGGATTGTGCATTCAACAGCTGGGGGATTTGTTCGATCGATGGCAGATCAAAGGTCAATCTGGAATATTGCCAGGTAAATAGGAGAATCACTCCAAGCATCGCCACAACTGCTATCGCTGCCAAACCCCACCCGGCAGTATGGAAAACCTGACTGCGATGTACCCGCACATGTTGACTGCGCTGGATCCGTGCACGGGTCAGCAGAAAGGTATGCAGTCGATTCATCCTCTCCTCACCAAAGCATCGGTCATCCGTGCCACCCTGACTGCTTCTTTGACATCGTGAACGCGAATGATATCCGCGCCGCGGACAATTCCAACACAGATGGCAGCGAGCGTTCCCTCCAGGCGCTCCCCGGGTGGCAGGTCCAGGGTATACCCGATGAATGATTTTCGAGATGGTCCCACCAAAACAGGGTAGCCAGCCATCCGAATTTCATCGATCCGATTCATTAATTCGAGGTTATCCTGTACCGATTTCCCAAACCCAATCCCAGGATCGAGGATGATCTGTTCCTTCTGAATACCCGCCTTGTGTGCAGCGTCCACCCTTTGCATTAATTCTTCCCGGACATCTGTTACGACATCCACATACTGAGCGCCCTGGTACATCCCTCCGAGCCCTTCTCGAACCATATATTCAGATGGTTTGCTGCGGTTATGCATCAATACAACCGGGCAACCGGAAGAGGCAGCCAATGCTGCCATATTCGGATCTGCTTGAAACCCCCAGACATCATTGATCCAATCTGCCCCGGCTTCCAGAGCTTCTGATGCGATGGCTGATTTATAAGTGTCCACAGATAGGATCAAATCCGTTTCTCTCCGCAATGCCTGGATGACTGGGATCACCCGACCTTTTTCCTCTTCCGGTGATATATAAGTTGATCCCGGTCTGGTGGATTCACCACCTATATCGAGAATATCCGCTCCATCTTCCTCGAATTGATGGGCTAATCGAATCGCCGCCTGCACCATTTCATCCCCCTGCATCAAACCATCTCCCGAAAAACTATCCGGGGTGACGTTGAGAATTCCCATCACGAAGGTTCGTTTTCCCCATTCTGGCAAGGATGAGCTATGCATGATTCCCTCTCCACATTTTGACTCCACTTTGATCTAGTTTATCCAGGTAATCACGGACCTGAATGTTTCCCCCGGGAACCAACAGGTCGGGGTTGAGTTCAGCAAGCGGAACGAGAACAAAAGCTCTGCCTGTTAGAGATGCATGTGGAATGGTCAATTTGTCCTCGTGCATAACAAGGCTTCCGTAGATGAGGATATCCAGGTCGATCACTCTGGGACCATACCGAAATGTATCCAAACGCCCCATTTTATCTTCGATCTCTTTCAGTCTTTTTAGGAACTCAAAAGGTTCGATATCCGTTTCACATTCCACGATCTGGTTCAGGAAATCCGCCTGGTCAGTGTATCCCCATGGTTTGGTCTCATAGATCGAGGACAAGCGAACTATTTTGACCAGGGCACTAAGATTCCGCAAACCTTCATGCAGATGATTTTGCCGAGGTTCAATGTTTGTCCCGAGGGAAACATATATTGGAAATACCTTGTTAGCCATGGCTTAGAAGGAGTTCCTTCTTCTTTTTGTGTGGTAGTAAATCTAGTCTTATGCTTCCTTTTTGATTCTAATCTGATCGTACACAATTGATCCAATCGGCAAACATACCGTAAGCGGTAGTCTCCGGACCAGGATCTGATTCCACGATACCCAGACCTGGAAGTGTATCTAATTCAAACTGGCAATAGGAACTGGTTCCCTGGATACTATATAAAACAGAGGTGGGATCGACCATTTCAGGAGCGACCCGGGTGGTTACGCGATCTCCTTCCCGTTTGGCTGAACAGACCAGTTTCCAGCGTTTCCCCTGATCTGATGCATTTCTTAATTCAGAAGCAGTGATTCCCCGAATGCCGGTCCGATCCACATCCTGCGGTTTGTACGGAATACCCATTAGAACACTGACCAGCGCTGCCACTTTGATGGAGGCGTCCCAACCATCAATATCCGCCGAGGGATCCGTTTCCGTGATTCCGATGCTCTGACCATAGACAATCGCCTCTTCCAGCGATTCTCCTGCTTCCATCCGCCCGAGGATCATATTGGTGCAAGAATTCAGGATGCCCCGAAATGACTTTAGATCTGCCAGGGGAAGAGTTTCCCTGAACAAGGAGAAGATGGGGGCGCCATCCATGACTGCCGACTCGAAATAGAATTTCTTACCCTTTCGAGCAGCCAGATCAGTGAGCTCCCGAAAACCATGTACAACCGGACCTTTATTCGCGGTCACTACATGCATCCCCGATTCGAGCGCAGTCCGTATATGCTTTATGGCAGGCTGCCCTGTGTGGTGATTGACAGGTGTTGTCTCTACCATCACATCACCAGGACATGCCCGGATAAACGCTTCCCCATCTGTAGGTACTGGGATCGGAGATACCTCTGATAGGTTCTTTCCCGCTTCGACCATATCAAGCGCCTGTTGTAAATCTACTCCCGCGGAGGTAATCAATCCTCCATGCCTGCCGGTCAAAATACCGGTTACTTTGAAGGTAATGCCCTTGTCCATGCGCAATGACTCTTCTTTTCTCAGCAGTAATCGGGCAAATGCCTTACCCACATTTCCAAATCCGATCAAAACCAATCGATATTCTTTCATAGCTCCTCAATTTTTCTCTATTACATAATTTTACAATGGGGGAAAAGGAAACATCCTGCGGTCTTTGCCAGCCTGAGGGAAAACACCGCAGATCAATATATCTTTGGCTCGTTGAATGAGTGCTTTGATCTCACTTTGTAGTAAAAAAGGCTTCAATTCGACGGTCAATTCCTCCGAGCGCTGAATCAACCCAATTAAACCATCTCGAATATCTTGCGAAATTTCCTCACCAGCCAGATTCCAGATGACGGATCTGAGTTTATTTTCTACATGAAAACATAACCCATGGTCGATACACCATAGATGTCCATCCGGTGAAACCATCACGTGGCTCCCTTTTCGATCTGCGTTATTGATGATGAGATCGAACGCAACCACCCTATCCAACCGCCTGCGATCTTTTTCGGAGAATGAAAAATAATGGTACTTAGGGTCATGTTCAACATGATATTGCAGTGAACCACTCCCGTAGGGTAGCTTCTGGCGTCTCAAGACGGTTGGAGGAACAAGATCCCATCCAAGGATTTCGCTCACTCGATATGCAGCCACTTCCCGTTTTGCAAGTGAATTTTCTGGGAAATCCCAGAGTGGTTGTTCTCCCCGGCTTGGTTTATAGACTACCTTGCAGGAACTGTCGCCAGAGTTGACTTGTCCCAGAAAAGTGTAGTTAGAGCCGTGGACGAATTGTCCCTCGAGCGTGAATTCTCCATGATCCAGCAAGTGTATGATTTCTAGCTTGTCCATCATCCCTAATCATACTTGATATCATCTAAATACTATCGATTCGGTAGCAGGATTTGGTGTCTGAAAAACTAAAAAGGCACAGTCAGTATTGCTGCTGTGCCTTTCTGGATTGATAGGGCTTATTTTTTGTGCCCATTTTTCTTGGGGCAGAGATGCCCTTCGGGAGGAATCGGTTCACCGCACTGTGGACAGATAGGTCTGCCTCGTCCGGAAAGTTCGATCCCCCATTGACCGAGTGCTGCCAATTGTGAGCGGGTGCACCAGAAACGGATCTCCCCCAAATCATCCTCAGACTCCTGGTCGGTCAAGATCTCTTTTACGACCAGAATTGCCAGGTCTTCTTCTTCAGAATAAGCCAATCCGATCTCTCCAGCTCGAAATACCGGATCGACGGGTGGGATGACCCTCATATTCTCTTCTAGAAAGCTGGCTTCATATGGTTTGATGCCAGGGTATTTTTGTGCTATTTCCGCCAAAAATTGCTCCACCCCAACACAAATTGTTTGAACCTGGATCTTTTCGACGAGAATTGTCACCACCTGCTCACGCTGCTGTGCCTGTAAGTAAAATACTCTGGAACCGGGTTGTCCAATGGCATCCACGGTAAGACGATCGACCGGGTTTAGATCCAAATCCACTTTGGGCATTCATATCTCCATTATCTGGCTAGTATGCGAGCCATTTCGTAGTATTCCGGGTTGATCTCCCGGTGTTTTGAGATGATCTCACCGATTGGAATCGGTAAAATTTCATTACCCCTCAGACCGGTCATCACATCTGTCATACCGTCCAGTAGATACTCAACCGCTTTTAGACCAAATCTCGCTGAAAGGATTCGATCATAAGCCGATGGTTTGCCACCCCGTTGGATATGTCCGAGGATCGTTACGCGTGATTCAAATCCAATCTCAGCTTTCTCAAGTGCCAGAGCCAGATCGGACACATTGGTTGCAAAACCTTCTGCAACAATGATTACCGCATGTGATTTTCCGCGAAGATAAGCATCGGTAACGCTTTTGACCACTTCGTCGATAGATACCGTCACTTCCGGGATAAGTACCATCTCGGCACCGCAGGTCACACCCGCCATTACAGCCAGATACCCGCAATTCCGACCCATGGTTTCCACAAGAAACGCCCGATTATGGGAGGATGCTGTATCCCGCAATTTGTCGATGGCGTCAAGGATGGTATTCAATGCAGTATCCACGCCGATGCACATATCTGTGCCCCAAATATCGTTATCGATGCTGCCCGGGATACCAACCACCCGAACACCCCGTTCAGCGAGCTTGTGTGCTCCGGTCAGGGAACCATCGCCACCGATGACGATCAGGGCATCCATTTCAGCATTATTCATCTCGCGGATGGCTTCCGTCTGACCCGCTGGGGTCTTAAATTCACTCGATCGCCTAGTTTGTAAGATCGTTCCCCCGCGTTGAAGGATGCCTCCTACGTCTCGGAGACCAAATTCCTTAAATGCCCCATGCATCAATCCTTCATATCCGCCGATGATTCCGAATACTTTCAACCCCCGACTGACAGCCGTACGGACAACAGCTCGGACACAAGGATTCATTCCTGGAGCATCTCCACCAGAGGTCATCACTCCGATGGATCTAATCTTTTCTTCTGTCATCTTTACCTGCTACTGGATTGTAACTGGTTCCACAACATATTCATCTTTGCCTACAATTTGGCTTAGACGATCCATTAACTCATTGCATACTTTGGTGGAGTGGTTTGGAAATTCGATGAGAAAGCCCTTCCCATGCTCGAAGATTTGGAAAGCAAAATAATCTTTTCCAGGGAATGAGAGTATAGTCCCCTGGATATTCTTCATTTTTCGAATATCACGTTCCATATTACCGGATGATCGAATATAAACTACCAATCTTTTCCTTTCCAATCCGTCTTCGGAGGATGAGATCGGTGTCAACCGGACCGGTTGGATGACTGGTGGTGTAATCTCCATTACCAAGGATTCTGCTCCATATAGAGCAGGATCTTCTGGGATGATCGCAGCAACGGTAGCATCGATGGGTTGCATATCCTTGCTTGATTCGTATTCATGATCCTGCCATAACAATGATTCATTCAAGATATCTGACGATGAAAGCTCCATATCCATATCAGGAGGGAAAGGATCCATTGTCTCCTCATCCCAATCCTTCTCTCGTGTTACCCGATTCTCCGACAGAACAATCGGAGATTGCCAGGAAGTTGCTTGACTGGCAGTGGATTCATCTATCTCTACCGGAGTTTGTTTATTCACATTCGTCTTTTGCGCATCATCAGGTGAAAAACAAGTCATTTGATCCACCAGGATTTTGGGCGTGGCTCCATCATTATCAACTTTTCCCTCAACGATGAGGATCTCATCCACCATGACCAATTTTCCGCATTTCTCCCACGCCCGGGGAAATACCACCAGCTCTATCTCGCCTTGCAGGTCTTCGATGGTTACAAAACCCATCGGTTTCCCATCTTTTGTCTGATGCGGACGAAAACGGGTGACCATTCCGGCAACCTTCACTTTGTCTTTTTCTGAAACATCTTTTAGTTGACTTGAATTGTGGCTTACTTTTCCTTCCAAGAGTGTGAGGAAAGGGGTCAACGGATGGGCGGACACATACAAACCAATCAGTTCTTTTTCCCATGCAAGCAATTCTTTTCGGTCCGGATCTTTTACTGCCGGTAAATGGATCTCCTCCGATACACCCTGATCAATGCCGAAGAAACTCATTTGACCGCTCTCCAACGCTCTGAAATGAGCGCTCGATGCGTTAACCAAACGATCCAATGATTGCAAAATGGCAGTTCGGGGACCAAAATTGTCCAACGCCCCCACTTTGACCAGACATTCCAATGCCCGTTTACCAACCCCGCGTAAATCCACTCGCTGAGATAAGTTGGTTAAATCCTGGAAACGGTCGCTTTTTCTGCCTGCGAGGATCATCTCAACAGGTCCCTGCCCAACATTTTTCACCGCACCCAACCCAAAACGGATGGCTGCCTTCGCATTTGCCCGATCCTCCACTGAGAAATCCCACTGGCTGAAATTGATATCAGGGGGGAGGACGTCAATCCCCATCGATCGGCAATCCGCCACATACTCAGCCACTTTCTCGGTTTCATTTTTTGAAGCAGATAATAAAGCGGTCATATATTCAACGGTGTAATGGGTTTTTAGATAAGCTGTCTGGACAGCTATTACACCATAATCAGCCGCATGGGATTTGTTGAAACCATATCGGGCGAAATTTTCCCAGTCTTCAAAAATAAGTTTGGCTATCTCTTCGGGAATTTGATTTTTAACTGCGCCGGTTACAAATTTTCCGCGATGCTTCTCGATTGCATCCGCTTTCTTCTTTGAGATCGCCTTGCGCAGGTCATCCGCTTCCGCCGCACTGTATCCTGCCAATTCGATAGCCGCGAACATGACCTGTTCCTGATATATGGCGATACCGTATGTTTCTTTCATGATCGGTTCAAGTGAGGGGTGCCGGTAGGAGACTTCCTCTTCACCATGCATCCGCCGGATATATTGTGGGATAAAATCCATTGGACCAGGACGGAATAACGCCACCATGGCGATCACATTGGACAGTGTTTTAGGCTTCATCTGAACCAGGTAGCGGGTCATACCGTTACCTTCCAGTTGGAATACGCCGGCCGTGTGCCCCTTGCCAATAAATTCATACGTCTCAGAATCATCCGTCGGGATATTTTGTAAATTGAAATCAATACCATGCCTGGCTTTGATCAAGTCACTGGCTCGCTGCATGATCGTCAGGGTAATTAATCCGAGAAAATCCACCTTTAGTAATCCGAGTTTGTCAACATGCGACATTTCATATTGCATGACGCTCTTGATCGGAGACTCCTCAGATCCATTGGTCGGACGATGGAGCGGCGCATACTCCACAATGGGTTTATCTGCGATGATCACACCTGCGGCATGAGTGCCCGCATTCCGAACAGTACCTTCCATCCGGCTGGCGGTATCGATCAGGTTCCGAACTGTGGAATCGGTATTATAGAGCTCAGTGAGCTCCGGCGATTCTTTGACTGCGTCTACCAGATTCATGGCTCTATTGGGAATGATGGGGATCATCTTAGCGATCCGGTCTACATCGGGGATGGGTATACTCATCACCCGTCCAACATCCCTCAATGCACCGCGCGCACCCATGGTGCCAAACGTGATGATCTGGGCAACTTTATCGGAACCGTATTTCTTCGCGCAATACTCCATGATCATACTGCGTTGATCGTCCTGGAAATCCAAGTCAATATCCGGCATTTCAATTCGGCTTGGATTTAGGAAACGCTCAAAAATCAATCCATGATCCAATGGCTCTACCAGGGTGATATCCAGGGTGTAAGCGACCATCGATCCGGCAGCAGATCCGCGTGCGTTATACCAGACACCTTCCGCTCTCGCGTAGCGGCATAGATCAAATACAATCAGGAAGTAAGGGTCGAACCCCATTTTGTGGATTACTTCCAGTTCATATTCCAATCGCTGCCGAACTTTGGGATCGTTCGCCCTCGCGTTATATCTGCGGATAAGTCCTTCTTCGCACAGTTTTCTCAGATAAGATTCTGTGGTGAATCCCTCTGGCACCTCAAATTGAGGAAGGTGGTATCCCTTCTTCTCCAAATCGATACGGGTGCGGTCAGCGATCATTTGGGTATTACTGATGGCTTCAGGGACCTCGGCAAAAATGCGTTCCATCTCTTCCGGTGATCGAAGGTAATAGGATGGATCTTCCATCCTGAACCTCCCGGGGTCATCGAGCCGGGAGCCTGTTTGGACAGCCAACAGAACATCCTGCATCCGGGCATCTTCCGGATTAATGTAATGCACATCGTTGGTGGCAATATAGCGCGCTTGATAACGGGCTCCTAAATCAAGCAGCGATTTGTTGATCATGGGAAGTTCTTTGATATTATGCTGCTGCAATTCCAGGAAGAAATTATCTTTCCCGAAAACCTCATAATACCAGTCCAATTTTTTTCGGACAGGCTCCATATCCCCCGCGACAATTGCCCGGGGAATCTCTGCCGCCATACAACCGGAAGACGCGATCAATCCTTCGGCATGTTCGGCAAGAAATTCATGGTCGATCCGGGGAAAATAATAAAATCCATCCAGTTGAGCTGCCGTTGCAATTTTCAACAGGTTTTGATAACCGGTCTGATTTTCGGCAAGCAACAATAAATGGTTGCTGTGTTTGTCTAGTTTTGAATCTTTGTCCGTCATTCGCCTTGCCGCCATATATGTTTCCAATCCAATGATTGGCTTTATCTCTGCGGCGGTGGCGGCATTATAAAATTCGATCGCCCCAAACATGGTGCCGTGATCAGTGAGGGCAATTGAGTTCATCCCCATCTCTTTGACCTTGGCAACCAACTTCTTCAGGTCACTAAAGCCATCAAGAAGGGAGTACGTGGAATGAACGTGAAGATGAACGTAGGACATGAATAATAGGTATCGATCTCGGAATAGGATGCTGGATAACAATAACCTTTAAGATTATAGCATTGGGATTCCGTGAAACAAAAAGGTTTAAGATTAGAAAATGGTGACCGGAAAATAATTCGTTATGGTCGATGTAAGAAAAAAACATAGGCGGTGCTGAACGCACCGCCTGTTGCATCGACTTTATCCGGGCGTTCTATTTTCCACTCTTACGGGTAGTAACATCGAATATTACAGCGGCTGTCAGTACCATACCGCGGACGATATATTGGAGTGAGATATCGATGCTCATCAAATTCATACCACTGGTGAGGGACATCATAACCAGCGCGCCGACCAGGGACCCGACCACCTTACCCACACCGCCCGCCGCCGATACACCGCCAACGTATGCGGCAGCAATCGCATCCAATTCGAATAACTGACCCGCCGTTGTCGTGGCAGATTGCAACCGTGAGGCGAATAAGATTCCTGATAAGGCTGAGAGCATGCCCATCGATCCAAACACCACGTAGAGAAGCTTCTTAACACTGATACCACTTAATTCTGCAGCATCCGGGTTGCCGCCGATTGCATAAATATGACGTCCAAGTACTGTTTTTGTAGTAACAAAATAGTAAATTCCTACCACAATCAGAACCACGACAAGGGTCCATGGCAGCCCCTGGTAGCTTGCTATTACCCAGGAAATATATCCAATCAACAATGAGACAAAGACGAGCTTGATTACAAACATATTCAACGGAAGCATTTCAAAGTTATAGGCTTGTTTCTTCCGTCTGCCGTTAATTTCGTTGATGATGAATAAGATGATCGCAAGTACACCTAACAGCAGCGTAACCTTGTGGAGACTGGGTAAAAATCCTGGCAGAGGCAGATCAGGGATATACCCATTGCCGATGGCGTTGAAAGCCTTATCAGTGATGATGATCGTTCCGGTTCCCATCGTAACCAAAAGAATTGCGCCTCGATAAATAAGCCATCCCGCCAGAGAAGCTACAAACGATGGAATTCCCAACTGGGCTACAGGAAAAGCGGTGATCAAACCTGCGATGATCCCTAGAAATAAGACAAATGGAATGACGAAATAGACAGGCCAATGCCAGGAAACCAAAGCAATTGCTGCGACAGCGCCAAGAAATCCAGCAAGAAATCCCACTGACAGATCGATATGGCGCACAACAATGACCAGGGTCATTCCCACAGCCAGAACAGCGATATAACCAGTCTGATTCATCAGGTTGCTGATGTTTCGCGGGGATATAAAAATTCCTTTGGTTGTTGCGGTGAAGATCGCAATGATAATTAATAATGCGATATACATCCCATAATCGCGGATGTTTTCCTTCAAAACTCGTTTTGCATCATCCATAAATGTCATATTCTGCCTCCTCAATCCGTTGCCAGCGCCATAATTTTTTCCTGGGTCGCTTCTTCAACTGGCATTTCTCCTGCGATTTTTCCAGAAGAAACCACATATACCCGATCACTCATTCCAAGGACTTCTGATAATTCAGAAGAGATCATGACGATGCTCATCCCTTGCTCAACCAAACGATTCATGATCGTATAGATCTCGAATTTGGCGCCAACGTCGATACCTCTGGTGGGTTCATCTAGTATTAGGATCTCTGGTTTTACGAATAACCATTTACCAACGGACACTTTTTGCTGGTTTCCACCGCTCAGATTATTCACCTTTTGTTCTACTGTCGGGGTTTTTATATTTAATGACTTTTTATATTGAAGAGCAACTTTGATTTCTTCCTGCTCATTGACGATCCCATTTTCAGTGATCTCCTTCAAATTTGCCAGGGTGATGTTCTGTTTCACATCCTGAATCAGGATCAAGCCATCTCCTTTTCGATCTTCCGTAACATAGGCTATCCCTGCCTTGATCGCCTGCTCAGGATGAGTGAAATGCCGTTTCTTGCCTTTGACCCATAGGTCTCCCTGAATCTGGTATCCATCCGGGTTACCAAAGATACTCAGGGCTAATTCGGTTCTACCGGAACCCATCAAACCTGAAAAGCCAACAATTTCACCTTTTCGGACATTGAATGCCACATCTTTCAGGATCTGCCTACCCAGGGTTGGATTATAGGCGTTCCAATTTTTTACTTCCAACATTTTTTCGCCGAATTCCATCTTTTCGCGGCGAGGATAGATGTTATCGATCTCCCGTCCGACCATATTCTTGATTAAAATATTTTCGTTCACCTGTCCCTGTCGAGCATCCAATGTACAGATGGTCTTCCCATCCCGGAGCACAGTCACTACGTCGGCAATTTCGATCACTTCTTTCAGTTTATGGGAAATAAGAACGCAGGTTACGCCTTGATTCTTAAGTCCGCGTAATAGATTTAGTAAGTTCTCACTATCCGTCTCATTCAAGGCAGATGTTGGTTCATCCAAAATCAGTAGTTTTACGTCCCGACTAAGCGCTTTGGCAATTTCCACCAATTGTTGCTTGCCAACTCCCAGGTCTTTTACTCTCATTTCGGGGTTGATATTTAATCCGACTTTCTTGAGCATTTCACCGGCGCGTTTGATCGTCTCATTCCAGTTGACCGTCCAACCGCTGGTTATTTCATGCCCCAGGAATATGTTCTCATATACAGTCATTTCCGGTACCAAAGCGAGTTCCTGGTAAATGATGGCAATCCCGGCTTTTTCGCTGTCGCTTATACCCCTAAATTTTTGGGTCTCATTATTGAAAAGAATATCACCTGAATAGTCACCAAAAGGATACACCCCACTCAAAACTTTCATGAGTGTGGATTTGCCAGCCCCGTTCTCCCCGACCAGGCAGTGGATCTCTCCCTCTTGCACTTGAAAGCTGACATTGCTCAAGGCTTTTACGCCGGGAAATTCTTTTGTGATGTTCTTCATCTCAAGAATCGGTGGTTTCATGGCACCTCCGAAAAAAATGGCATTGTGGTTTCAATTAGAATGACCATACGCACATCTCCATTGTTGGAAGGAATCCCTTTTCCGCACACATCTTCCTGAAAGCGAGATTGACCTTTCCCTTAGCCTTTTAATGACCCGGCCATTAATCCCCGGAGGAAGTATCGCCCCAGGAAGATATAAACCAGCATGGTAGGTAAAGCAGCCATAAATGTGGCAGCCATTAATACATTCCATTGGACAAGTTGACTGCCAGCCAGGTTGTTAAGCGCGACCGTAACTGGCCAATGGCTTTGATTTGTCAATACTACCGCGAATAAAAATTCGTTCCATGCCTGGGTAAATTGCCAGATTATAACAACCGCAAAGCCGGGAGCAGATAACGGGAACATGATATGACGGTACAATCCCATCAGGCTTGCCCCATCGATTCGACCAGCCTCCAAGATTTCGCTGGATATCCCGGCGTAATAATTCCTGAAAATAAGGGTCGTAATGGGAATGCCATAAATGATATGGACCAACACCAAACCGGGTAGGTCTCCATACAATTTGATCGCCTGCATGAATTTGACCAACGGAATCAGGATACTTTGATATGGAATGAACATTCCGAACAGGATCAATGCGAAGATCAGGTTGGAACCTTTGAATTTCCATTTCGAAAGCAGGTAACCATTGATCGATCCAAGAAGAGCCGATAAGAGAGCTTCTGGAATCACCATTGCCAGACTGTTCATGATGTTGGGACTGAGTTGCTTGAAACCAGCGATAAAATTCTCGATATAGAGTCCGCCCTGGGGGAGATACCACATGGTTTTCAGGTCAACTTGATTAAATGGTTTAAATCCTGTCAGTAATAATAAGTAGATTGGCAGTAGATATACTGCCGCGAGAATAATCAGAAATAAATAAATGGATATGGTTAATACCGGTTTCCTGTGGGTCATATCTGAGTCTCCGACCGCATACTTTGAATCAGATATGGAATCACCAGGACAGCCACACTGATTAACATAAGGACACCAATGGCAGCACCCTGCGCGTAATTTGTGCCGTCAAATGTAGTCACCCACATATAGATACCTGGAACATCGAGTCGAATATCCTTATTTCCCAAAGCGACAATAAGATCGAAAATTTTTAAAGACATATGCCCCAGAATAATGATTGCGCTGAGAGTTACCGGTGATAACATGGGCAAGATAATATATCGATAAACTTCGAATTCGTTTGCCCCGTCGACCCGGGCAGCCTCGCGTAGATCATCCGATACACTTCGAATACCGCCCAAATAGAGCGCCATGGTATATCCGGATAGCATCCATACCGCTGGGATGACAGTGAATGCCATACCCCAGGGTTGAGGAGTGGAATGCCATAAACTGATTAGCGAATCAAGACCCAGGGTTTTAAAGATCAAGTTGATCCCTGACGTTCGACTGCCTGTGGCAGGGTTCATCAACCATCCCCATACTACACCGGAAGCAATAAAGGAAATTGACATTGGAAAGAGGAAAATACTTCGAAAGATCGCTTCCCCCCGTAATTTTTGATCCAGAAGAATGGCAAGGGTCAAACCGATGATCAGGCAGGCAGCTATGAATAAGATCGTAAACATAACAGTATTTCTGACATCTATGATAAACCGTGGGTCATTATTAAACAGTTCGGAATATTGCGCCAAGCCGACCCAGGTAAAGTCCGGATTCAATCCTTTCCATTTGCTCAAAGATACCCGAATAGACCATCCGATAAAACCATAAACAAATATTGCCACCGCAACCATGGAAGGCAATAATATTGAAATCGATAGAATGGTTTCATTCTCGAACATCATAACGATAACGATAATTCCAGCGTAGAAGACCAATCCGGCTGCAAGCAAACCAATGGAAGTAAAATCGGATCCAAATAGTACGAGCTTTGTCTTCGATAAGTAAATAATAGAAACGATACCCAACACCATTAGGGCAACAGCTAAGATTAGCCGGTTCGGACGAAATCTAATTTTGAGAGACATACATTGCCTCGGTAACAGACATTCGGTACTACCTCTTCATCGCATTTCTTATTTTATTTTGCTCACGGTCATACTGTCAAAGGATGACGGGTAGATCGAATTCGAAAGAATAAAAACTACAAAACTAAGCCTTAATGAAAATTATAGACAGATTCCTGCCTTGTGTAAAAACGTATTTGTGTTAATTGCTAATTGATTATTCTCAACCTAACTCAACTCTGATTCCGCTGTCTGATCTTATCAACAGGACCATCCTGAGATTATCTGATCATTTTAGAGCATTGTTCGAAATTGGGCGGCTCGGGTGAGCCGCCCAATTCTGTAGAGCTTTATTAAAGGTTGATTATTTGCAGGCACCATCAGAAACACAAGCATCTGCAAGTGCGGTCTGGAATACACCTTGAGCGGCTGCATCCATCGTACTGGCCTGGAACAGGCCGAGAGCAGTACCGATCTTGGTAGCCCAGGCTGGAGCAGCAACGACACCATGCTGCAATGAACCAACCACGACATTGGACGACCAATCTTTGGCTGCATCCTGTGAATACTCACTAAACAAAGTTTGGTCACAGTCAGTACGAGCACAGATGGAGCCTTTGAGTGGGTTGAAAGCTTCCTGACCTTCCTTGGAAGCGGCAACAGTTAACCAGGCAATCGTTCCATCAGGATTCTTAGCTTTGACTGGCAGAACGAAACTATCGGAGAGGAAGTTGAATACACCATAAGTACCTGGTGCAGTTGCCCAGTCGAAGTCTGTGTGAGGTACCAACGCCAGACCATTCGGTGCAGGATTGGCGAAGTAACCGTAAGCCCAGTCACCCATGACATTGAATGCGGCATCACCGTCAGAAACCATTTTGGAAGCTGGCTGCCAGTCAGATAAAGTGGAAGCATCAGCATTGGTATAAGAAAGTGCTTTCGCGAAATCCTCGACACCTTTCTTAACTTCCGCACCAGCCCAATCGGTGGTCGGAGGTGTAGACCAGAGCCCGTTCCATTTTTCGGCACCCATGGAGCCGATCATGACATTTTCGAACAGGTGGATGGCTGTCCAGGGAGCACCCATCGACAGACAAATCTTTCCGGCAGCTTTGATGGTATCGCAGGCTTTAAAGAAATCATCCAGCGTTTTGAAATCGGTCTTGGGATTAGCTGTTACGCCAGCCTCAGCAAGAACCTTCGGGTTATACCAGAGAACGTTGGAGCGATGGATGTTCACTGGAACACTGTAGGGATGACCATCCTGTGAAATCAGGGGCAGAAGGGTTGCAGGTAGTACTGCTTCAAAACCGGTTGATTTGAACAGATCATCCAACGGTGCGACCTGACTGGCTGCAACGTAGTTCGCTATGGTTTCCTGTCCAGCGTGAGCCTGCCAGGAATCAGGTGCATCACCAGCAGCAAGGCGGGTGGCTAAAACAGCTTTGGCGTTGGTACCAGCGCCGCCGGCTACTGCCGCGTTAACGAATTTGATAGTCGGATATTTGGCATCGAAGATTTTGATCATCGCGGCCAATCCATCAGCTTCACCAGGACCAACCCACCAGGAGAAAATTTCCACCTGACCGGCAGGAGCGGCTGGAGCAGCAGGAGCAGCTGCACCGAGGGTATCAAGTCCGGTGAAGTCACTCGCCGGCCAGTATCCAGAATCGATAACGGCGGCTTTGACGTTGGATTTGTCAACGGAGACAACTACGGATGGTTTCGCAGGAACCTGGAACTTGCCATTGTCGTATGTGTTGGTTTGTTCAGGAACCTTGCCTTCGAGGAAGGCGATGGCAGCGGCGATTGCGTCGCTAACAAGAGTTCGGACGTCTTTCAATACAGTCATGGACTGCTTGCCATCAATGATGTATTGAACGGAGGCTTTTTCAGCGTCCTGTCCGGTCACAACATAGCTCTTGACGTCTTTATCGGCGGCAAAGGCATCTGCGATATTTCGAGCGGTGCCATCATTCGGAGCCAGGATGAACACATCACCCTTATCTGCTGCGGTGGTTGAGGTCAGGTTGGCTTCTGCCAAACCCTTGGCGGTATTGAAATCCCATTTCGTGGTGATCGGGCCAATAATCTTAGCCATCTCATCACGGGTCAGGGTGGCTTTATCCTGCAGCGCTATGGCTTCGGCAGAATTCTTGAGGACAAAGGTACCGTCTGCGATCTTGGGTTGAAGAACATTCCAGGCGCCTTCAAAGAATAAGAACGCGTTGTTGTCAGCAGAGTCGCCGGCGTAGATGTACAGGGGTAAGCCGGTTCCTTTAGCATGATCCACCAGGTATTGACCCTGTGCTTCTCCGACGGCAATGCTGTCGAAGGTTACATAGTAGTCAACGGCATCGGTGTCGCGGATCAAGCGGTCATAAGAAATGACTTTGACTCCCGCCTGGCGGGCAGCTTCTGCGGCAGCAGCGGCGGCTGTGCCGTCCTGTGGGCAGATGATGAGGACTTTGACACCCTTGGTGATTAAGGCTTCTACATTTGCCTTTTCCTTGGCTGAATCACCCTGGCTGAACAGGATCTCTACATCGTAGCCAGCTTTGGTCAATGCTTCTTTAAAGCGGGTTTCATCCTGAATCCAACGTGGTTCATCCTTGGTTGGAAGTACAATTCCGACCGCCAGCTTGCTTTCGGCCGGAGCCGGCGCCTGTGGTGCAGCTGGCTGGCAGGCAGCCAGAACGAAGGTCAAAATCAGCGCAACACTAATGATTGGTAACAACTTCTTATACATACTTTTCCTCCAATTGTGTTAAGTGAAAAATATTGACAACTCTTTTATAACCACTATTTTATGCTGAGACAATCACCTCCTCCCAATTTAATTCTTTTTGCGCAGTGTTTGGTAAAGATTAATTTCATTAAATGCATTTTCCATAACCAGTGTCGCTGCGCCGATTGCAACAGCTTCTGCGCCTAATTCCCCTAGGACCAGTTTCTCCCGATGATCATCGAAAGGAATCGTCCTCTCCCGCAGAGAAGTCAGTACCGAATTCATAAATAAATCACCTGCCCCTATCAATTCCCCCCCCATCACCACCAACCCGGGATTGAACAAATTGATCAAGTTAGCTATGCCGATCCCCATATACCGTCCCGCCTTGGAAATCACTTGCTGGCACGCCTGATTCCCTTCTTTTGCGGTGGCAATCACATTCTCCATGCGTAATTTATCCAGTTGGTTTTTCCAGATCTTGTCATTTGCCAATCCAACCCTGGCATCTCGTAGAATCCCGGGGATCCCTACATAGCTTTCGATACAGCCATGGTTACCACACCGGCACAATCTCCCGGATGCTTCGATGGTGGTATGCCCGATCTCACCTGCATTACCGCTGACACCACGGTAGATCTCATTATTGATGATCAACCCTGAGCCCACACCGGTACCCAATTTGATATATGCCATATCCTCATAACCGCGTCCACTGCCCCAATATTTCTCTGCGACAGCGGCAGCATTGGCGTCGTTTTCAACATATATGGAGACACCAAGTAATTGACGTAGCAGGTCAGCAGGGCGGATGCCTGCCCAGGCAGGCATATAATAGGTTAGAAATTCTCCTGTTTTTGCATCGATCAATGGGGCTGGAACAGTGAAACCAATCCCCAACAAATCAGTAAGATTCACATTCTGTTTGGTCGTAATATCCACGATCATCGTACGGATCATCTCAATGGCATCGTGCGGTTGACCGATCACATCGAGATTTTTTGTCTTGCGAGCAAGGATTTCCCCATTTAATTTCATGATAACAATGGTGATGTGGCTGGCGCCCATATCCACGCCAAGAGTATATCGGCTGTCATAATTGAACTGGAGCACCATTGGGCGTCTACCACCTGATGATTTTCCTATACCAGCTTCAGATACAAAATTGCTGGTAAATAAGACATTCACAAGGGAGGAAATAGTTGTGGGAGATAAGCGGGTAATCTGATTCAATTCCGTGCGGGTGATCGTCCCCCGTTCACGGATAAGGTTGAGTGTAAAGCTGAGATTATGTGCCCGGATTGCTGCCGGGGTGGAATAATCTTGATTTATAAAGGTGAACTCACCAACTTGGTATGGGTATGGAAGTTCTCTCAGATCGAATCAAATTGTAGGATGATTCAAATACTTTGTCAAGTAGTTTGAAAAAGTAATAAACAAAGTATTTTCAAATATAATAGAGTTTGAGGTTCTTTCTTAAAACAAATGTACTCGGATTGAATTCAGTTATTTTACAGCCTGGATATTGTAACTACTGATCGTCTGCCGCCCATTGGAGTGAATATATTCCAACTGTGTAGAAATTCGATCGCCTGCATCCAATATAATTTTTCTGCAGACGATTTCCATGAATTAATGAAACCCCATGGTCTCTGGATCCCATCTTTGCTGATATGGAGGGGATCATATGCCGCCAAAATAAGCGTATGAAATCCAACCCGGGCACGACTGGCATTTTGATTTACAGCTGAGGTCCCATACGTGATCTCCGGTGGAGCTTCGTAGAACCATCCGATCGTGACCAATTTGACCTGATTGGGTTGCGTCAAACCCAACATCAATTCTTCCGCAGTCTCATTTCCACGATCCACTTGAACATCTGCGATCTGGTGCTCTTCCAGCACCCATTGGATCAAATGGACATGCTGAATTGGAGTGACTGGACCATTATGAAACATGCGGTATTTCAGAATGGATGGAATGGGCAAATCATCTATCTTTTCCGACCATTGCAGGGGATTGAGTTCGAGACCTAATAAGAGATTGAGTGCTGCACAGGTTGAAAATACAGCGCAATTGTTGCCAGTCTGCTCCTGTTGAAAGGAAGCCAGTTTCTTTTCTCCAAAAGAACGAAACTTGATTGCCATCATGCCCTCAATACTCTCATTTTACGGGATATGGATCATCTTTGCGAGACATGTCAATATCGTTGTTGCTTTATCTGGATTTTCGAAATATATGAAGAGCGTTCCTAAGCATCAGGTGGTTGGAGATTTCAATCCAAACCACAGCATGGTCGGAATTTCGACCTGTTCTCCGCGGGATTCCCGATGATCGGTATGCAGCAGATATCCCAGAAAACCAGATAAAAAAACTCCCCCGAAGGGGAGTAATCTTGTAATCTACTTTTTATTGACCCATCGGATTCTGATTTGCCCAGTCATTTCCCAGGACAACGATCACGTCTACCGGTGAATTGGGATCATAGGCGGAGTTACGGATCTGAGCCGGGCTGAGCTTTAGAACACTTGTCAAATAACTCACCGTATATGGTTTCCCGGTAATATCAATGATATAGGAAACCGTGGAGAGGTTATCGTTACCAACTTCCACAACGTTTAGTCCCTGCTTCAGAAAGTAATTTCCAGAAGTCTCTGCCAGTCCTGCAGTTGAAGACCCATTACGAATGGACACTTTTGCCTGTTCCTGTTTTAGCAATTCCGTCGGGTCGCCAGAAACAATTCCAGGACCGATCGGACCACCAGTGGCAAATGTATTGTCACGAACGGTCCGTACTTTTTCCATGATCGGGATCAAAATTGCCTGACCATCGGGAGACATCCCGGTCAGGGATGAATCAGGTCCAAGTAACCCATACTTAATATTTGCAGTGGGCACCTGGGAGGCGTAGAGCGCAAGCTGAACTATCTGATCCAGGGACAAGTTTGTATGAATTCCAGACGAAAGCTCTGAGTACAATTTTGGAGCTTTTGCGATCAAGGTTGGGAGCATATTCAAATTTAGTACTTTTTCCCGGACTGCCTGGACAACCTGCTGCTGCCGAGATGCACGGTCGAAATCACCACCATCGGTGTGACGATCACGAGCATAGGCAAGGGCAGTGGCTCCATCCAATTTTTGAACGCCAGGTTTCAATGTTTTTTCTTCCCGGCTGAATGTCTTTCCGTCGCCGCTGTGAACGGTATACGCGCCCAAAAGGCTCACTTTAATTTTCTTGGGAACATGGATATCGATCCCACCCAGTTCATCAATGAATTTCACAAAGGCGTCAAAATCGATTTGGGCGTAATAGTTTATGGGGACACCCAGGAAACTCTCCACGGTTTGTACGGCTAAACCTGCTCCACCGCCGGGTAGTTTGTACGATTCTCCAAGAAAATAAGCTGTGTTGATTTTTGCATAATCAAATCCCGGAATATTTGTCCAGGTATCACGGGGAATGGACATCAAACCTGCCGTGCGGGTTTGCGGATCCATGGAAGCAACCATCATCGAGTCTGTTCGGGGAAGTCTTCGTTCCTCGGTATCGTCGTAATCCAAACCCATTAATAAGATCGTCACTCTGCTTGAGCCATCCCAGGGTTGGGGCGTCGGTCCACTGGATGGTTGCAGCGCATCCCCAGATGCTGGGAATGATGTGCCGAGTTCATTGACTGCCTGGGTTGATTCTGAGAAAGAAGGCGCTCCGGGTAGATTCCCCAGGGTCCAACTTGATACCAATCCCCGGACGACAAAGAAAGCAGTAATAGCTACCGCGATACCGAGGACGCCGATTATTGCGAATAGAATTTTATTGGACGCCTTCCGAGGCGCCCGTGAGGTCGATCTTGTATTTCTAGGTTGGGTCATAATTCATTCCAATATAAAACACCCTGAGATAATTGCCTGTTCTGCTTGGTGCAAGAGATGTTCCAGCGAGGCAATCGTTGGGAAGTTTTTGATGATTTTTCCTTATGGATGTTGTGGTTACCCCATCGGGGGAGGTGGGACTGGAAGGTCTTCAATGGCGATATTTCTCCAGAGATCACCTTCATTGATCAGCATGACAGGAATATCTTCAGAAATGGGATACTTCCTATCACAGTCCTGGCATACCAACCATGTCCCGCGTTCCAATTTAAGCAGCCCTTCCGACTCACGTACGCAGGACGGGCAGCGGAGAATTTCCAACAGATCAGAATGTACCATCAAACCTCCATTTCATTCGTTCTTTAGTAGCTAATCATACCTTTCAAGACCGCTTCTTGTACAGGTTAATATTAATTCAGCTTAATCTCCTGGATCAATGAGTATTCTTTGTTTACATCTTCCAAACATTACCTCTCTAATTAGCGGACAGTCGCTCATCATATACAAACACCATTTATTGTCGAGCCATCAATCGTACTACGGCATAAGATAAGCGTAGAAGAAAACCAGAGGGGTAAGTCCCCAGATCAGAATTACGAGACTGGTTCCAATCGCAACCAGTTTGCCGGGTAATTTTGGAAAAGTGTTCCAAGTCCAACCGACAATGAAGCTGATGGATAAGAAGTAAATAGGCAATTTGATGTAGGTATATCTTGGGTCCTGGTAAACCAGTGAATAGGCAACCAGTAAAAATAATGCCATAAATAATATGGGTTTCCTATACTGCCTTAATGACCTGATAAAGATCATACCTACAATCGAAAGTAATCCTATCCATTGAGTCATAAAAATGTAGGAATAAAAGGCATTTCTCCCTACTCTATGACTCTCATTCAATTTATAAAGCTTCATTCCCCATATTTCCAAATTGCGAGTTATGAGTGTTTTCATATTAAAAACCACATTCGATAGATATACATCTGGGTGAGTGGAAATGTTCCGGATTGCCTCTTTGAAAAAGACTGGTCTTGTGAGGTCACCATACTGGTACCACTTTGCGCCAAGGTACTCGGGATCTCCGGTCGCTTTTGTAAAGAGTGGTAATCCATAATCTCCCTAAACATATCCGTAATCCGCATATTCCGGATGCTGAAAGAAATTAACCACCGAAATATGATATAGCTCTACGTATCCCTGTGTGCCAGTCAGGATAAATTTCCCGGTGACCTTATAATTTCGATACGTATAGGGGGCAATGATGATCAATGCGGCAACGATAATCACCAATAATTGTCTGATCTGATCCACCCAGCTACGTCTATTCAATATCAGCTTTATGCCATAAATGAAGATTGGATAGATGATGAATATTGCCCTGATCAAATTTGCGATCCCCAAAAATACACCCAGGAAGATCAGATCGCGTAGAGAGGTCCTGCTCTTCTCAAAATATGGGATCGTTAAAAGAACGAGCAACAAAATGCAGGTTAGATCAAGAAGCGAGTAATCGACCCGCATCACCAGACTTAACGAATTTGGATTCAGGAGGAAGGCAGCTACCAAAATAAGTGAGATCAGTTTGGGGGTGAATTTTCGGATGATAAAGAAGAACACCAACCCTGCCAGGGCTAGTACCAGGAGTTGGGAAAGAACGACCGCATGTTGATTGTCCTGCAACATATCAGAGATGACGGATCCGTAAAACGGTTTTCCGCCCTCTGGTGATAGTCCCTGCAAAAAATCCCGTGCATGTAAAACACCTGAAACATAATAAGGATAACCGGGTAACCTGAGGACATTGGGGTAACCTAAAACAGTCATCTCCCCCGTTTTATATAAAGTGACCCCTATATTAAAATGTTCCTCTGAGTAGTAGATCCACTTTATTTCTTCATCTGTTTCGTTTATATAAGCTTGCCGGATGAGTAAAAAATTGACCACCACCGAAGATATGATGAGAATGGCTGCGATAAATGATGTTTTTCGATTGCTCATGAATATCCCCTACGTTCAAGATGGAACTACATCATGGACCCTTATCCAACAAATATGCCAAACTAAACTATACAAGATACCTAATGCGAGAGGTCGGGTGGCGTCTTCGGTATCTTTGTTCCCGGTCCATATTCATATACTGCCTGCCAAGGAATATAATGGGTCTGGTATGAATCCTGGAAATAGACCTGTCCATCTTTGTAAACCGTGCGAGTCACATCAATGTCTGCACCGTCTGCCGAATAATCTATTTGTTTGAATTTATTCTTAGCCAGTTTCTCGTTTTCCACATACTTGACATCCGGTGCTTTTACAATGTTGACAGGACCCGTGGTTTCCCACTTTACATCCCGTCCGTCCTTTGTGGAATAGAATTTCCAGGTGATGGAAGTCTCGGACACATACGTTTCCATTAACAGCCAGTAAGGTGTGTCGTTCTTAAATTTCAGATCCACAACCGGGACAAACACGGTCGCATCCAATCCGGCCAGATTCGTATCGTGAGCGCCAGATGCGGTTTGCTCGTAATATCCCACACGGTAGGCATGCGCATACCGTTCAAGGATGGGAAAACCGGCAAAGAATGCAGCGCGAAAAAGGGTGGTGCTAACCTGGCACACTCCGCCACCCACGCCTTGGATGGTCTGGTTACCGAAAATGATCAGGGCTTCGCTATATCCATTATCGAGGCTGACATCTCCCATCACATCTGCCATCGATACGACTTCGCCAGGTGCAACCAACAAGCCATGAAATTTTTCGGCGGCAATTCGGATATTATTCACCCGGGATCCTACAGAGCCGTAGAAATAAGTGGTCTCAGCGATGACCAATTCGGTAATTCCCATTTGCTCGCCAGTAGACGAATCGGTGACAGCCGGTTCTTTGGTGTTGATCACCAAACTGACCTCATGTTCACCAGCCAGTAGTCTGGATGTGATTTCCTGTAGCGTCTTTTCAATATCCAAAGTCTGACCTATAACCCCATTCGAGATCAGATCCAGTTTCCTTGTTTCGTCATTGAAGATAAATCTAGCATTCGACGGCGTTTGATCGATAACCGGGGATAATCCAGCTAAATAGCTGCGGATTTTTTCTTTATCAAAACCGATCAGAACCTGTTTCGTAGGTGTGGCATCATTAATAGTAAATGTGATCAACTCACCGAGTGTACCAGGATCGATCGCCCAGGGTCCTGGTCCTAAATCACCCGACCCAGGCACAGAAATTATCAATGGCGCTGAGAGTATTTTACGAATGGTCTCTGCTTCCGCCGAGAGATCTACGATCTTTGGATGTGTCTCTCTGATCACCAAAGGGACCACACCATCTTGTTGTGTGCTCAGTTGAACCTGAATTAGTTGTAGTGTATCTTCGATATCCAATTCTCGACCGGTCTGCCCGGTTATTGTCTGGACGTCTGTGCCGTTGATTTGCAAACGAGCTTCAACCATCGGTTTATTGATGAGTTGTGCAAGTTGTTGCAGGTAGGTCTGCGCAGTAGCTTGATCAAAGATCATCCGTGGAGCCAAATTGGTCCCGGTGAATCGAGCCGAATATTGGGATAAAGTACGTGTCAACAAAAAGCCCGACCGTCCGTATTGAATCGCTGCTGTTACGGAGGATTGCATGTCTGGAAATAATCCTAATTGAACCGGCGTCGTGATCCAACTTTGTTGACCGTCCATCAGCATAATCTTGCCATTAGCACTGTATGACTTTTCGGACTGTAATTTCATCACGGCTTCTTCAGGTTTCAAATTGGAAAGATCAACTCCGCCTACTGCGACACCGGGAAAAATCCTTCCTGGATAGAGTGCGGAATATCCGAAGCCAAGAATCAGGATTCCAAATAATCCTGATATTAAAATGCCTGCGAGCAAGAAAAGGATGGAAATGGAAGGTTTATTTGTTTTGCGTCGATTTACTCTGGTATATGTTTCTGTCATGTTTGGCAAATTATAACATCTAACTGGAGAGATTTAGTCCACATTGCAGGAGCCGTGCCATTCCTCAGATCGAATGAGAGGAGATATCCATTATAATGTGAGGTATTAATACCAAGACGAATTCAGAAGCAGATAGTTCCCTTTCCAAAAGCAAAATTTTCATTCGGAGGATTTGTGCGCCATATTCAGCGATATAAATTCTGGCTCATTGGACTGATCGCAGCGGTCGGGATCTTTGCAAATACTTGGATGGTCGGTACTGTCCAGGCGCAAGCACTAGCGCAATCGTCATCTGGGCAGGTGGATATCTATATGTTCTGGGGGGATGGTTGCCCACATTGCGCGGCAGCCAAACCATATTTTGAAGAACTCGCCAGGAATAACCCTCAAATCGTCCTGCATTTCTATGAAGTCTGGAATGATCAACCCAATAGGGATTATTTTATTGCTTTCTCCCAGGCTCATGGATTTGAACCCACGGGAGTTCCCACGATCTTTATCGGTGATCAATACTGGGTGGGGTTTAATGATCAGATCCAATCGGAGATCGGGGATGCTGCCCAAAAATGTTTGGTGGATTCATGCCAGGATCCAGCCTTAATTGTTGGACCACCACAGGTACAGGTTCAGCCGCAACCCATATCTACACCAAATCCAGCATTACCCGGAGAATCGGCGATAACCCTACCATTGATCGGAACGGTCGATCTGGAACATCAATCCCTTTTTGTCAGCACACTACTGATCGCGCTGGTGGATGGTGTGAATCCTTGCTCCATCTGGGTGTTGACCATGTTGCTCGCCCTGACACTTCATACAGGCTCCCGAAAAAAAATAGTGATAATCGGGTTGATATTTATCGGGGTTACCGCCTTCATATATGCTCTGTTCATCCTGGGTCTCTTCAGTATTATGAGTATCATCCCCTTTAGAGGGGTCATTCAGGTTATCGTGGCGATCATCGCGGTCATATTTGGGATCATCAACATCAAAGATTATTTTTGGTACAAAGAAGGAGTATCCCTTTCGATCGCAGATGAAAACAAACCTGGTATCTACCGTAATATGAGAAAAGCGGTGGACGCGAAGGATTCTTTCTGGGGATTGGCTGGTGCGACAGTTGTCCTGGCTGCGGGGGTATCCCTGGTGGAATTTTCCTGCACCGCCGGATTCCCGGTCTTATGGACCAACCTGGTCCAATCGCAACAAGTTCCGTGGGTCACCTTTGGTCTATTGTTGTTGGTCTATATGGCGATCTACCAATTGGATGAGCTTGTTATCTTCTTTTCCGCAGTCTTTACCTTGAAGGCAACAAAACTTGAAGAAAAAGAAGGCCGCATCCTCAAATTGATCGGGGGTGTCTTGATGCTCACCCTGGCGAGTGTCATGCTAGTCAAACCGGAATGGATGCAAAACCTGACGGGATCTCTGTTTGTATTCGCGATTGCCTTTGGAGCGACAATCCTCATTCTGTTGGTTCATCGAATCCTCCTCCCACGAATGGGTATTCGGATCGGGAGCGAAAAGACACCAACCAGGACAAAACGCCCAAAATAGAAGATTGAATATAATCAAAGCACCGGCGGATGAGATCATCTGCCGGTGCTTTGATTAATCAGATCGGGTTATTTTTTAAAGAACTTGTAAGTCTTGCGCAGGGTATCCAGGAATATGATCGCCGCAACCAACCCCAGGACGACCCTGAATCCGGCAGCGAATTGAGTTTGGACGAGGAGCGCGCTCTCAGAACTCAGGTTGGCAACACTCTGCATCCATTCCATTGGAAGTTGCACTATCGACGGTCCAGCAGCCATTGCCACTATTACCACTATATTGATTATTTTTACACCAATCTCGAAAAGCCTGGTCTTCTTAGTCCAGACGTTATCCCGTAACACCAATCCGTACAAAATGATCTCCAAGATCCAGATGATGTTCAACCAGAGCAAGAGCCTGAAGAACGCATTTGACAAAATGGGAAAACTCACCCAATTGCCATTTTGATTTTGGTAAAAACTGATCAGTTCAGGGTAAAGGTTGAAGACCACTATGGCAATCGTTGCGAAGACGATGGAGAGGATTACATCCGTCATGCTGATCTTGTCAGGTTCTTCTACCTTTAATAAGTCCTCTGGTTTCCACTCCCTCATTATTTGTGGATTGGCAGGCGTAAATTGTTCCACAACAACAAATACAATAACAAGCGTACCAAATGCCTGGATTGCTGATTGGAATAGGCTCAAGAATGTAGTTCCAACAAGTCTCGCACTTTCTGGAATGACCATGCCGATCTGTCCCAACCTGATACCAAGCCTCACCACACTGGCAATCCCCAGGACTACCAGGACGATCTTCAGAATTGTCATGAAAGTGGGATATATTCTCGGACCTATCAAATATTTGGCGGGTTGATAGGTAGCGGCAACCGATTCTGGAGAACCAAATCCCTTCAACAGGTCCCTGGCCATTTCTTCATCCGATTCCCGGTTTGCCTTCCCAGACCGATCTTCCAGCATATCCATCAAAGTGGATTTCAATTCTTCCTCAATATCAGATCGAATTTTGGTGGGGAGTCTTCTACCCACCTCACTTACATACAAATCGATAATTCTCATTGCTCCTCCCTTTCATTCTTTTCTTTCAAAAGGATGATCATTTCGTGTAACTGTTTCCATTCAGATTCCATCTTATTGACCAGATTTTTGCCATCCGAATTGATGACATAGTACCGCCGCGGCCGGCCATCTTCGACCCGCCAGACTGAATTGAGTAATCCCTGGGATTCCAATCTGCGAAGTAATGGGTACAATGTTCCCTGCTCAATCGTCAACCCAATATCCGCCAGGTTCGTTTGCAACGAATATCCATACTGTTCTTTCTGTAGCAAAAGTAATACTGCCAGGCTGGATACACCGCGCCGCAATTCAAGTAATAAATTCTCAACAATTTCGTTTTTGTCCATATATACCTCTTGTCATATTATACTGTAATTTATATAGTATTACACTAGCTATATTATTATACGGACTGGAATCCTGAAAGTTGCGAATATCTCCACAGATTCGCTACAATAGAACCATGATCTCCTATCGATATTCAAATGAAACCATCATATTCTGGCTATCCATGTTTCTTGTTCTAGGCGTGATCGTTTTCACTTCTGCAGCGACCTTTTGCCTGAGCGGTGTTTTCATTCTGGCTATGTTTTTCATGGCTTATTGGATGAATCGATCACATCACCAGCAATTACTGGAACAGGCCATCCGTGTCAACCCGCAGACATCTACTGCGATGGATCGAATCGTCTCCTACTGTCAGGATCGTCTCCAACCGGGAGCTGTTGAGGTTTACATTTCACCGGGACGACAGTTAAACGCGTATACATTTGGAATAACATCTCCAAAGATGATCGTGCTCTATGCGCCACTTATTCAAATAATGGATCAGGACGAATTGGCATTTGTGATCGGTCATGAAATGGGTCATGTCCAATTGGGACACACCTGGTTAAATACAATTTTAGGCGGGATCGCAGGTATTCCGACCTCGTTTGGGGCGGCAGTTATTCTCTCTTTTGTCTTTCGGTCATGGAATCGTGCCTGCGAGTATTCCGCAGACCGCGCGGGGGTATTAACCTGTGGTAATCCTGAGAAAGGTGTTTCCGCCTTACTAAAGCTGGTCAGTGGTGAACGACACCTTGACCGGGGAGAAGCGGATCAATTAATTCACATCCTCGATCAAGAGGATGATACAGTAAATGGACAACTGGGCGAATTGCTTTCCGGTCATCCAATGGTTATCAAGAGGATCAATCAGATTCGCGAGTATGCCAAAAGCCGAGATTTTGATACTGCAATGACGATGCTGAACCGAAGATCGTCCATTCCACCCACTATGGGGTAGTTCTGGTCATCCTTCGTTGGGATTTCTCTTCATACATTCGCTGATCGGCCAATTTAATAGCGTCATTGAGCGAGACGCCATCTCCAGTACATGCCATACCCATGGATAATGACACTGCAGCACAATCGGTAGAGTGATTATTCTTTTCCATAAACTTACCAATCCGTACGATCGCCTTGTTCACAACGGTGCAGGTTGAATACGGTAGCAGGACCACGAATTCATCTCCACCGATCCGGGCGACCAGATCATTCGTACGAAACGCTTGTTGAAGAATCCTGGAAGTAGTACGAAGCACCTCATCACCTTCGGCATGCCCGCAGGTATCGTTCGTCTCTTTAAGTCCATCCACATCCATCATAATCACACCTACTGGATTCTGCCTGCCGGTCGCCAGACGTAAGACTTCTTCTTCGAAATATGCCCGATTATATAAACCGGTTAACTTATCATGCGTGCTTGAATACTTGAGCGCCTCTTCAGCTTTCTTCCGGTCTATCGCCATGGCGATTTGAGTGGAAACGATGGTTAACCAATCACAATGCTCCTGGTTGTACCGGGTCCCCGCTTCATAAGTTTGTACCGCCAGGACTCCGATGGTCCGGTCTTTTACTATCAGTGGTACGCCCAGCCAGTCAATCGAATCAGCTCCACTGTTGCTGATCCCCTCTTCTTCCTGCAGCTTCATGACTTGATCACGAGAGAGTAAAGATGGTTTCCCCGTCCGGATTACATATTCGGTCCATCCATTACCAAACGTATGAGGTTCCGGTGGTTCATCATATTGATCCACGAAATAGGGGAATGAGATCATCCCGGTTTCGTCATCATACAAAGCAATATATAAATTATCAGCAGGCATGATCTTGGACAAAGTCCAGTGGATGGAATGATACAGCTCCTGAAGTGTGGCTGCGCTGCTGGCTTCCTGGGTGATCTGCATCACTGTGGATTTTAATAATTCATCCTTCATTTCCTGCGTTATATCCATTGTGCTGACAATTACACGTCCCATATTCTCTTCATAGCCAGGGAATACTGACCAACGCATACGAATATTGGCGACTTCCCCTTCGAACGTGGAATTCTCCACGACCATTTCAAATACTTTGGTACGCCCGAACATCTCGAGGAGTTCCTGCCGCACCTGAGTGATATTTACATTTTGGAATATCTTATCGGTATTTTCAATGATCTGCTGTTTGGTTGGGGCTTTGTATAGTGATAGCGTTGCTTGATTGACATCGAGAATTCTTAATTTACTTATCAATCGGATAACCTGGTCTGGATGTTTTACCAAGTACTCTTCCAGGCTATGGTTGCTAAGAGGCAGTTCATTAATTCCCTTGATCACATCAGAAAAATCCTCTTCCCAAAGGGGAATCGGCGAATCTTCAAAAAGGCTGTGATATCTTTTTTCGCTGTTGTTCAGTGCTTTTTCGGTGTCTTGGTGAGTCTTTTCTGTCTCAATATAAGTATTGAACCAGTTCGATAATGCGTCCAATTCACGGATGGGTGAAGCAGGGGATCGTACAGTCCAATCCGGACGACCACTTTTAATCTGCTGAACAGCCTTTAATACCTTATTAAATGGCAGAAGTATCACGGATATCGTGATTAAACCTACAGACAAGGAAATGAGGATGGAGATGAATAAGACCAGGGTCGAATTACCTAATAGTGTTGAGGACAATCGCTCAAGACTGTTCAACGGAACTGATGAAACCAGGTAAGCGTCCGGAGGATCCATCTTTCTGTATGAAAAGAGATACAGTTTCCCTTCGATCGATTGGGTGATATATCCGTTGATCGAATCAAAACTTGGAAGTATTTCGGACATCACTTCCGGTGTAAGGTAATCTGGAGCATCTTTATTCAGTAAATGTCCGTCCAGATCGATCAATGCATAGTCAGGATAAACACCAGACACTTCTCGCGCACCGTCGTAAGGAACCAGTTCCAACGGGAAAGTGATGACCAAGATCCCAATGACCTCATTGCCGGGTAACCCCGATCGATGGACCGGACGGACCGCCGACATCAATTTATTCGATGTTTCTCCATCCTCGAGGATGACCTCATTCGAAAAATAACAGCCTGTTGCCGATTCGATACTCTTCTTGAGTAGGCTTTCAATCATGGATTTAGAGTATAAAGTTTTAGGGTCAACCAGAAGACGGGTCGTTAGTATATTTCCGTTTAAGAATGCCACATCAATGGTCTTTATCCCCTGAATTCCAAGGTATGTCCGAAGATTACGCTGAAGCTCATACACATTCACGACTGGTTGCGGGTTGGTAGCTCCATACTGATTAAATTCCGAGATGAAATAGGTATCTGAAATTTTATCTGATAGGGAATGTATCGTGTCCAGCGTGTTCTTGAGATTCTGTCCCCGGACTGTCAATAGATCAGAACTGAAAGCATAGCTTTGTTCGATCAGATTTTTTTTCGCTGTTGTGTAAGTTATAACGCCAACCAAAAGTAAAGGTATTACTGTGACGAGTAGAACGATCGCCGTGACCAACATCGATATGCTTATTTTTCGTCGGCTCTGTTCGATCATGAATTCTTGTCCCTAACACTGATTAAAACAAAATATTACTCTTTATAGCGTAAAGGGAGTGTAAATAATTGATTTGGCGCAGATATCTCTTAGATCGTAGATCTACCCATAGCCAGTCCAACCCAGTCAGCTATTTGGGCTTTCTCAAGCAGGAACAATCCTTTTTGTTTTCCAGCTTTGATCACCTCATCGGCCTGATGATCCAGGATTCCGGAAAGCAAAATGATTCCACCGGTGGAAACCAGGCGATCCATTCCAGTTTCAAATAAGCGGAGAATGACAGGGGCAAGAATATTTGCCATCACCAGCGGTGATTCAATAATATCTGCAATCCCGGATAGGAGTTCGTTTACCGAGCCTTGATAGACTTTCAAACGGTCTTGAACCCGGTTGAGAGTCGCATTCTCTTGGCTGACTTTTACAGAGATTGGATCAATATCCACCCCAATCGCCTTTTTAGCCCCCATTTTGAGCGCGGCGATGGACAGGATGCCTGAACCACATCCTATATCCAGTGTGATTATGTCTTTACGAAAGTATTTTTCCAGCATGCCTAAACAAAGTTGCGTTGTGGGGTGGGTCCCTGTACCAAACGCCATACTCGGATCGATCCGCAATGGGATTCGTCCATGTGTGTCAGGGTCCATCCAGGCGGGAACGATCATTAATGTTTTACCGATTTCGATGGGCTTGTAATGCTGCTTCCAGGAATTCATCCAGTCCTGGTCTTCTATGGGGGTGTAGACCGGGTTGGGGACCTCCTGGATCTTGCTTAAATACCAAATTGCTTCTTCCAATTTTTGGCGTGTATTCTCCAATTCGTTATCAACAGGAAGATAGCCAAATACTCGAACCGGTCCGATCGGAGTACCTTCATCTTCAGCATCATCGAAGCGGACGCCACTTTCTACGGCTACTCCCCCTTCTACGAAGCGACCTAACACATAAGAAAGGGCTTCAGCCATTTCGCCGTTCACCTCGAACGAGACTTCCAACCAACGGGGTTCAGCCACCGAACACCTCTTTGAGAATATCCACAAAGCTCTTTTCGGTTGGCTTCACTTCAGTACCTAATGTTTTTGCCAATTCTTCCATCAGACCTCGTTGAGCGTCATCCAATTTTGTAGGTATATCCACGGTGACGATCACCTTCTGGTCTCCCCGGGCGGATGATTTCAGGTGGGGTACACCTTTTCCACGTAAGGTGAATATCTTACCTGGTTGAGTTCCGGATGGGATTTTAAGGGTCGTATTTCCATCCACCGTTGGGACTTGAATTTCCGAGCCAAGAGTTGCCTGCGCAATGTTGATACTCAGATTCAGGTAAATATCATTCTGACGGCGTTCAAAGAATTTGTGAGCTGTTACATCGACTTCGATAAAGAGATTTCCATTCGGTCCGCCGTACGCACCAGGTTGACCTTCGCCCGCAAGTCGGATCTGAGTTCCTGTATCTACCCCGGCCGGTACCACGACACTCTTCTTCACATGTTTTCGCTCAAAACCATTTCCCCGGCAGACTTTACAGGGAGAACTGATGATTTCACCGCTTCCATTACAAGTTGGACAGGTTGTAACCTGTACCATGGAGCCCAAAAATGTCTGGCGAACCTGTCGAACTTCACCTTTTCCAGAACAGGTGGAACATTTCGCAGGTTGAGTCCCGGGTTCCGCACCAGTGCCCCGGCAAGTGGAACAAACCTCATCACGGTCGAATTGGATCTCTTTCTCTACACCAAAAATGGCCTCTTCAAACGACAATTTCAGATGCATACCCAGGTCTTGTCCACGGCGGGGTGCAGTACGCGAACGCCTGCTGGAGCCACCCATAGAGCCAAACCCAAAGAATTCACTGAAAAGATCGCTAAGATCAACTGAAGAGAAATCAGGCATTCCGCCCATGCCATTTAAGCCGGAGAAACCGTATCGATCGTAGGCAGCTCTTTTCTCGGGATCGGACAGGATCGCATACGCTTCATTGATTTCTTTGAATTTTTCTTCCGCGTCGTGTTCCTTATTAATATCCGGGTGGTACTTTCGCGCTAAAGACCGGAAAGCGGATTTCAGCTCATCCGGGGAAGCAGCTTTATTGACACCCAATACTTCATAATAGTCACGTTGTGCCATATTCTCCATTCAAATCACAGAGAACACAAAGAGATTTTCTTTGCGCCCTCCGTGAGATTACACAGGTATCAAAACAAATTGTTATACGCTTTTAAACTCGCCTTCGACAACATCTTCGCCACCCGGTGGGGTCTGACCATTGGCTGGACCTTCGGTTGGATTATTCGCCTGACCCGCATCACCTTCCGGAGCACCTGTTGCTGGACCTGCCTGCTGGTAGGATGCAGCACCAATTCCCTGCAGGATCTGCCCCAGTTCATCGGTTGCTTTCTTGATCACATCCACATCATCGGATGGCATGAGTTCTTTCAGTTTTTTGGAGGCTTCCTCTGCTTTAGACTTCATCTCAGCAGGCACTTTATCACCCAGATCGCGGATGGTCTTTTCGGTGGTATAGATCAGGTTATCCGCATGGTTGCGGGCTTCAATTAGATCTTTGCGCTTTTTGTCGTCGTCAGCATGAGCTTCCGCTTCCTGCCGCATCTTATCAATTTCTGACTCAGATAGACCGGAAGATGCTGTGATCGTAATGTGCTGGCTGCGACCGGTGGCTTTATCCTGGGCAGTCACCTTAAGGATGCCATTGGCGTCGATATCAAAGGTTACCTCAATTTGAGGAACACCACGGGGCGCGGAAGGGATGCCATCCAGTGTGAACCTACCAAGGCTCTTATTATCCGCCGCCATGGTGCGCTCGCCCTGAAGGACATGGATCTCGACCTGGTTCTGATTATCTGAAGCGGTGGAAAATACCTGGCTCTTCCGGGTCGGGATAGTGGTATTGCGTTCGATCAATGGTGTCGCTACATTTCCGTATGTCTCGACTGATAGTGTGAGCGGTGTGACATCGAGCAGCAAAATATCTTTCACTTCGCCACCCAGAACACCAGCCTGGATCGCAGCCCCAATCGCGACAACTTCATCTGGATTAACCCCTTTGTGGGGATCCTTGCCAAATTCTCGCCGAACGGTTTCCTGTACCAGCGGCATACGGGTCATCCCACCAACCAGAACAATCTCATCGATATCTGCTGTTGTTAGTTGGGCATCAGATAATGCCTTCCGAACAGGATCCAGGGTTTTCTGGACGAGATCGCCGGTCAACTGTTCCAATTTTGCACGGGTCAGGGTCATGACCAGGTGCTTTGGACCACTGGCATCTGCGGTGATGTAGGGTAAGTTGATCTCCGCTTGCATCGTGCTCGAAAGTTCGATCTTGGCTTTTTCAGCTGCTTCCTTCAATCGTTGCAAAGACTGCCGGTCATTACGTAGATCGATACCGTTACTCTTTTTAAATTCGTCGACAAAGTAATCCAGCAGGCGCTGATCAAAATCATCTCCACCCAGGAAAGTATCGCCGGAAGTCGAACGGACCTGGAATACGCCGTCTCCGACGTCCAGGATAGAAATATCAAAGGTACCTCCACCCAGGTCATAGACCGCGATGGTTTCATTCTTCTTTTTATCGAGTCCATACGCCAGGGAGGAGGCGGTCGGTTCATTAATAATTCGCAACACTTCAAGCCCGGCAATTTTCCCGGCATCTTTGGTGGCATTCCGCTGCGCATCATTAAAATATGCCGGAACAGTAATCACAGCCTGAGTGACAGATTCTCCCAGATAGGCTTCGGCATCGGCTTTTAGTTTGGATAACACCATGGCAGAGACTTCTGGAGGTGAATATTCTTTTCCATCCAGGGTGACACGCACATCGCCATTGGGTGCCTTACCGATATGATATGGAATGCGCTTCAAGGTATGCTGCACTTCCGTGTCATCATATTTACGCCCCATGAAGCGTTTGATTGAAAATACGGTGTTTTCCGCATTAACGATAGACTGGTTTCGAGCAACCCGCCCAACCAGCCGTTCGTGGTTTTTATTCACGGCGACGACCGAAGGGATAAGACGTTCTCCTTCAGCGGAAGGGATTACGACTGGCTCACCGCCTTGCATGACGGCAACAACAGAGTTGGTAGTACCCAGATCAATTCCGATAACTTTTCCCATGTTTGTTCTCCTAGCGTGCTACCCTTACCAGCGCCGGTCTTATGACACGGTCGCCAATCAGGTATCCTTTTTGGACTACTTCAATAATTTGACCGCACTCATGAGCGGAGCTTTCTTCATTAGTCAGAGCTTCGTGAAGGGATGGATCAAACATTTCATCTTCCGCTTTGATCTCCTTTACGCCATCTGATTCAAGAATTTGCTGTAGCTTTCGGTAGATCAATTCAATACCTTCTGCCCATTTCGAGCCTTCCTCGGTAGAAGGACGTGCTTTAAGGGCACGTTCCAGATCATCTACTACCGGCAGGTATTTTTTCGTGATCGAACCGACTGCGTTTTGATAGGATAGAGTCTGATCTCGCTCGATACGTTTTTTGTAATTAACAAAATCCGCTCGTTCTCGTTGCCAACCTTCAAAGTATTCTCCCGCTTTGGATGTCTGAGATTCTAGTTGATCCTGTAGATCTTTGATCTGTCCTTTGAGGTCTGCCGCGGTATTCTTCATACTTTCTTCATCGGGTTGTGTTTTATGCTTTCGTTCGGTCATTGATTTCTCCTGCAAAGAATTACGCCGGAAGAATTGTCCTATTCGTCCATCGTCCAGCTTTATTTACGTTTGCTACTCAACCAACGTAGTGGTAACCAAATCACTCAGCAGCCCTGCCATAAAACGAACCGTCGAAATCGTTCGTCCATAGTACATCCGGGTTGGACCGATCACGCCCAGAGTGCCAGTAGCCATACCGGGAACTCCGTATCGGGCAAGGACAACTGAGCATTGTTTCAATTCTTCCCAGTTTCCTTCGCCACCTATCAATACTTGAACTCCGCCAACGGTCGCGTTTAACCCTGTTCGGGTCAGGAGATTATCCAATAAGGGTCTTTCCTCCAGTAATCGCAACGCTTTTCTCGCATCTTCAGACTGTGCGAATTCAGGCTCAGTTAATACATTTGTCAACCCATCCATGAACACCTCGCCGGAAACCGCAGCAGAGGAAGCATCCAACTCCTGGAGGATCAATTTATAAACATCCTCCTCCAGAGGTGAGAGTTGTGGCACCAAATTTTTTATTGTGATCAGATCCAGTCCCTGGCAGATCTGGGACAGTTTACTGGCACTGGCCGAAAGTTGTTCCTGCGAGACTGGGTCAGCCAAATTAAGCATCTGTTGGCGGATTTCTCCCCCGATCATCACCATTACCATGAGGACCTGACGTCCTCTTGTGGCAATTAATTCCAGATGTTTCATCCGGGCATTTTCCGGGTGCGGCGAGGTAATGATGGATGCGTTATGCGACTGATGCGCTAATACGGATACTGCCAGTTTCATCCATTGTTCCACATCCTGCCGGCTCTGATAGAACTGATGACTAATCGTTCGCTGCGTTGTAATAGGCAGATCGGTATCCTGAAGCAGTCTTCCGACAAAATATCGATACCCTTCATCGGTCGGCATTCTTCCGGCAGATGTATGAGGCTGGTGGAGATAACCCGCTTCATCGAGAGCAGCCAACTCATTTCTCACCGTGGCTGGGCTTAATTCCAGGTTATACCGATCGACCAGGTATTGCGAACCGATCGGTTGTGAGTTTTGCACGTAGTCGTGAATCACGAGTGACAGAATGAATTTTTGACGTTCAGTTAATTCTTTCATTTCAAATTTAGCACTCTCATGTCTAGAGTGCTAATACCTCGGGTTTAATGATAACATCCAAAGAAATGACAGTCAAGCAAGGTAGAATGGATTCCTACAAAAGGTTAATACTGTTGCAACCGATTGACTTGTCCAATATCCCCGTCTACACTGTATTTATGTATTGCATTTTGAAAACTAAGAAGTCTCCCTTGCAATCATTAAATTTTTTTGCAGGCTTCTTTCGTACAGACCACGATCCCCCATATTTCGGATAAAATCATACCCTGTCATGGTGCTTACCTGTTGCTCCACATTCACCCTAGAATAGTTAATCAGTGAGGTGATTATGTCTCCCAGAGAATTTATTTCGAAACGCGCGCCGGTTTTCCAGGATGTCCCAGAAGAAAAATGGAATGATTGGCGTTGGCAACTAAGCCATCGCTTGAATACTGTGGATGAGATTGAAACAGTCCTTCCTTTGACGGATAGTGAAAAGAAAGCGTTGAATACATCCGGTTTATTTAGGGTTGAGATAACCCCATATTTTATCTCGCTCATCGATCCCGCTGACCCACAAGACCCGATCCGAAAGCAGATAATCCCCACCGCAGATGAAATCCAATCTTTTACCGGAATGATGGAAGATTCCTTAGCGGAAGATCGCGACTCTCCCGTCCCGGGATTGGTTCACCGGTATCCTGATCGGGTATTAATGCTTGTGACCACCCAATGTGCCTCGTATTGCCGCTACTGCACCCGTTCACGTATCGTTGGTGATCCATCTGCCACCTTCTCGCGGGCAGATTTTGAAGCCCAAATCGATTACTTGAAACACACACCTCAGGTACGGGACGTGCTTCTCTCAGGCGGTGATCCACTCACCCTGGCGCCCAAGCTATTGGAAGAACTCTTATCCCGCCTGCGAGAGATTCCTCATATCGAGATCATCCGGATCGGTTCGCGGGTTCCGGTCTTCATGCCCATGCGGATAACCCAGGAATTGACAGACATGCTCCAAAAATTTCACCCGTTATGGATGAATATCCATGTCAATCATCCGAATGAGATCTCAAGTGAATTGGCAGAAGCATGTGACCGCTTGACCCGGGCTGGAATTCCTCTCGGGAACCAGTCTGTACTCCTGGCGGGAGTCAATGATTGTGTCCACATCCAGCGCCAATTGGTTCACGAATTGGTTCGGATCCGGGTGCGACCATACTACCTCTATCAGTGTGACCTGGTCGAAGGTGCGGGGCACTTCCGCACACCTATCGCAAAAGGTGTTGAAATTATCGAAGGTCTGCGCGGGCACACCTCCGGATACGCAGTCCCAACCTATGTGGTGGATGCTCCGGGTGGTGGCGGTAAAATCCCAGTCATGCCCAACTATATGATCTCCATGTCGGATCACAAAGTGGTCCTTCGCAATTACGAAGGATATGTAACCGCGTACGAAGAGCCAATCACCTACCAACCGCATGATCCCGCCACGTGTTCATACTGCCTGAGTAAACGGGAAGAACCGGGACAGAGAGGCATTTCGGGAATGCTGGACGGCGACCAGATGTTCATCAAGCCGGAAGGCTTCAATTTCATCCATAACCGTGGAGGAGGCGAGCATCGTCTGCGCGCGAATGCGGACAAATGGAAACCATTGGGGATTGGGGACGGTTTGCGAAGCGAACCGGAGATCGGTGATGGTAATGAAGAGACAAAGAAAGCAGAAAGTGGAAAGTAGAAACGGGGGATCGTGATATGGCGGAGGTATGCTATAACCTTAAGAAGCTTCTCGTTTGGTCTAAGGCGGTTGATTTGGTTGAACTGATTCACAAATCTATCCTACCCTTATTGCCTGATGAGGAGAAATGAGGCTTGAGAAGCCAATTATCACGATCCTCCCAGGGCGTCCCGGCCAATATCGCTGAAGGATACGGGCGTTACTACTACCAGGAGAATATCCATTTTTGCTTTATTGCCCGTGGGTCTTTAGAAGAATCCTATTCTCACCTACCAGGCGCAGCGAGACTTGGTTATCTACCGAATGAATTGGTATGTCAGATCGAGCCAATGATTGCAGATATCCGTTGGTTACTTAATGGAGATATTGAGTATCTGAAAAAATCAAAAATTGGTGAAAATGAACCTGGCGCTCCTCAGACTCACAATCTGGTCTCAGAAATAGAGGCATATTATCAGGTTTGGGAAACATCAGAACGATGAAACCAAAAGAAGGTAATATCCCTTCTCGTTTAAAGCGAGAGAAGTATCTGCGTATTGCGATTCGATCTAATCGTCAATTCTGGAATGACATTCTGGCATCAGCATTACTTATTACTAATTTCCAATTTCTACTTTCTTCTTCTCGGAGGCACTCATGCACTATCGTCGACTGGGCCGATCAGGTCTAAAAGTAAGCGAAATCTCTCTGGGGTCCTGGGTAACTATCGGATCACAGGTGAACGAAGGGGCATCCATTGAATTGGTGCAAGCGGCATATGATCAGGGCGTGAATTTCTTTGATAACGCCGACATGTATGCTGAAGGGAAAGCGGAAGAGGTCATGGGCAAGGCGATTCAGTCGATAACACGACCATCGCTAGTGATCTCCACCAAAGTGTTCTTTCCCACCTTTTCTGGTCCAAATGGAAAAGGTCTCTCGCGGAAGCACATCACCGATTCGATCCATACATCCCTTCGCAGGCTGAAAACGGATTACATCGATCTGTATTTCTGTCACCGATTCGATCCGGATACACCGATGGAGGAATTGGTTCGCACCATGACCGATCTGATCGCCCAGGGCAAGATTCTGTACTGGGGCACCTCCAAGTGGACGGCGTCCCAGATCGCCTCCGCTGTGGCTGTTGCGCGCCAGTACAATCTCATCCCCCCGACCATGGAGCAGCCCAAATACAATATGCTAGAACGGCGTTCGGTGGAGGTAGACTTGGCGTATGTCGTTCGTGAGTTTGGCATCGGTTTGACTACCTTCAGCCCGTTGGCTTATGGATTGCTTTCCGGTAAATACAACGACGGAATTCCTGAGGGCAGCCGGGCGTCTTTGCCTGATATGGCATGGGTGAAAGACCGTTTCACGCCGGAAGGGATCGCCAAGGTTCGCCAGTTGAGTGAGATTGCGAGACAAATGAATCTGACACCGGCACAGCTCGCCATCGCCTGGATCCTGCGGCGAAAGGAAGTAAGCAGTGTCATCACCGGCGCGTCCCGTGTGGAGCAACTGGACGAGAATATCATGGCAAGTGAAGCGGTCGACCGTCTGACGAACGATGTCCTGGAAGCAATCGAGAAGGTATTATTGAATCATCCCGAAGAAGAATGAATTTCGTGTCTTCGTAGGGGCAGGTCTATGACCTGCCCCTACTGTTATTACAATCGATGATTTATGACCTCAATTTCGCGCCTAATTCATGTTCCAACCGGCGGATGATTTTCTGCCGGATCTGTGCGGCATCTTTGTCAGAGAGTGTCTTCTCGTCCGATTGATAGGTTAAGCTATACGCGAGAGATTTCTTGCTATCGCCTAATTGCTTTCCACGGAAAATATCGAATAACTTGACGGCTACGACCAGCTTGCCACCTGTCTGGCGGATCAACGCCTCCACCTCCTCGGCGGGTGTAGCTTCATCGACCACAACGGCAATGTCTTCCAGTATGGGAGGGAATTCCCGAATTGATTCGACAGGGAATCGTTCAAAAGATGCCAATACAAGCATGGCGTCCAGGTCAAAGTCCCCGGCGATAACGCTTGCGGTCAGTTCAAAGTTCTGTTGTGCCTGCGGGTGTAATTCCCCGAAAGTCCCCAGGATCGCCTCGCCAGATCTGACCAGGGCGCACTTACCAGGATGATAAGAGGGGCTGGATGACGGTACAAAATTAACTGGGATATGAAGGGCTTCCATCAGCGCTTCGATCACCCCTTTAAGGTCATAGAAATCCACTGGTTGGGACTTTTGACCATCCCAATTGGATTGATCTTTATAACCGCACATCGCCATAGTCAGACGGCGTGGTTCAAGGGGCAGATCAACCGCTGGAATAAATACCGGTCCAAGCTCAAATAGCGCAAGCGATTCGGCCAGTCTTTCATTATTTTTGATCACATTTAATACCGAATTCAGTAAACTTCTTCGCAATACCCTTTTATCCGGTGTAATTGGATTCGCAAGCCGCACATAATCCTGCTCTGACATCGGCTGTTCGCCAACAGACACTAAACGCTTCTCCAATTCTGGCGACGTCATCCGGTGAGTGATGATCTCTTGCATCCCTAACGAAACTAGAAGATCGCGGACAAACTCTTCCCCCTCCAGAGATGGGTTTCCTCGTTGGGGTGGTAATGGATCTGCCATCCGTGATTCCGGGATATTCTCGTAGCCGTACATCCGGGCGACTTCTTCCATAACATCGGCGACCCCGACTATCCCAACACCAATATCCATCCGGATGGGGGGAGAATGCAAGACGAGAGACTCACCCTTGATATCACCTTTGAAATCCAAACGTTCGAGCAGTTTTTTCACCTCTGGCAAAGGAATGGTGATACCAAGGGCGCGTTTAATATCCTTTTCTGTCAGCTCCACCACAGATTCTCCAGGCGGTAAGGGGTATTCATCTACAACATCCGGCGCCACTTTCCCGCCGCTCCAGGTTGCCATCCAATACAGGCAGCGTTTCAAACCATCCAACGCCAAACCGGGATGGACTCCTCGCGAGAAGCGGTAGGATGCTTCGGATGGCAATCCGTGCTGTGTAGCGGTCCGGCGGATGTTGATGAAGTTCCAGGCTGCTGCCTCCAGCAGGATGTCGGTTGTCTGCCCGCTCACTTCAGATTCAGCACCCCCCATCACACCAGCCAAAGAAAGCGCTCCCGCCGAATCACACACCAGCACATTGGATACACTAAGCGTACGCTCCACACCATCCAGGGTGGTCAGTTTTTCTCCAGGACGGGCTGTACGGGTGGAGATGACCACAGGCTGGTTGCCCGCCCTCTTCTGCAGCACCTGGTAATCGAATGCATGCAGCGGCTCGCCAATTTCAAACATGGTGTAGTTGGTGGCATCTACAATGTTGTTGATGGTACGTAACCCAACAATTCGTAATCTGCGTTGCACCCAATACGGGCTTGGTTTTATTTCCACCCCACGGATCAACCCCAATGTAAAACGTGGATTTAGCTCCGGCGAGCTGATCTCAATCTTCACGCGTTCTTCAATCGATTCGCCCGATGTTTCCAAGTGATAGACCGGTTTCTTGAGAGCTCGTCCGGTAAGTGCTGCCACTTCGCGCGCCACTCCCAATACACTGGTGTTCCGCGCCATATTTGGATTGATGTTTACTTCCATCACGGCATCACCCATGTAATCGACCAGCGGGGTTCCGGCAACTGCGTCATCATCCAGGAAAATGACACCTTCATGTTCCTCGCTGATGCCGAGCTCCTTTTCAGAGCAAACCATGGAATAAGACTCAATGCCACGGATCTTAGCCCGTTTGAGCGTGGTCAGCACCAGACCGTCGGCGTGTCCATCATAGATTTCTGATCCTTCTTTGGCATACGCTACTTTGATTGGCTTCTCCAGCTTTCCAATTCCTTTAAAGGGAATCAGGTTCGGCGCACCAGTCAGTACAACGTGGCGGTCTTTTCCATCGAACAGATCACACAAAGTGAGTCGGTCAGCATTCGGATGAGGATTGACCTCATAAATCTCTGCAACTAAGATCCTGTCGCGATCCCAGGCAAGCCCGCTGACCTTAAAGCCGTGTCCCTCATCCGTGGGTAATGGAAGACCAGCGTATTGGATCTCCTCCACCTGCAAACCCGCCATGGTCAGTTTATACGCAATGTCGGTAACCTTCAGACCCGTCAGGTCTACAAAATCGTTGAGCCAGGAAATTGATATTTTCATGCTGGTCTCCTAAAATTGTTCCAGGAAACGGATATCGTTTCCCCAGAAATAGCGAATATCATTGATCTTGTGGCGAAGCATGAACTGCCGCTCAGGACCCATGCCAAAGGCGAAACCGGTGTAGCGGCTGGGATCATATCCACCGTTTGCCAATACTGTTGGGTGGACCATTCCCGCGCCCACGATCTCCAGCCAACCGGACCGCTTGCAAACGGTACAGCCTTTCCCTCCACAAATAAAGCATTCCACATCCATTTCTGCGGATGGTTCCGTAAACGGGAAGTGATCTGATCTAAAGCGCATTTTTGTGTTCTGTCCAAACATCCGACGTGCATATTCCATCAACGTGAACTTGAAATCCCCAAAGGTGATATTCTCTCCAACCACTAATCCTTCCACCTGGTTGAACTGGACCTCGGACCGGGCTGTGATCTGCTCGTAGCGGAAACACATCCCTGGTAGGGCGATTCGGATGGGAGGTGGATTCTGCGGATCGGACGCTGAGAATTCGCGCATAGCCCGAATCTGACCAGGAGACGTGTGGGTCCGCAACACCATGGAATAGGTACCTTCCTGGCGGGGAGAATCAATATAGAAGGTGTCTTGCATTTCACGAGCAGGGTGGTGAGGGGGAATGTTGAGCAACTGAAAGTTGTATTCATCCGATTCTACTTCCCTGGATGTGTAGACCTGGAAACCCATATCAGCCAGGATCGCAAGGACTCTGCGTAGATTTTGGGTGGCGGGATGCAGCCTTCCCCTGTTGGGTTTTCGTCCAGGCAGCGTAACATCCAGGTGATCGATCTCGATGGTTTTTTGCATCTCAGAAGCCCGAGCAGCTTCCAGCTTCTGAGTAAATGCTTCTTCCAACGCCAGTTTTACCATGTTGGCGGCCTGTCCTATTACCGGACGTTCTTCTTTTGAAAACTGCCCCATCCGGGTAAAAACACCCATTATCGGGGCGCTCCGCCCTAAATATGCGATACGCCAGGCTTCCAATGCGGCAGTATCGCCGACAGCATCAAGTGCCGCCAAACCATCCAACCTGATCTGATCCAATTCCTTCAGTATTTCCATTCTTCCTCCTTATTGCCAGAAACCTGTTTCACCGCGGAGATAACAGAAAACGCAGATAATTACTTACTAATTCTATCTTTCCTCATATGCATGTATTTGTGATCGCGCAGCATCACTTTGGGATGAAGCGCTCTTCGCGACGAACCAATCTCGCTATTTGATCATCCATCTTCGTCTGTCATAGTGAGGTGGTCCGGCTTATTAGCATTGATTTTCATTTATCTTGAGTATGCTCCATGCTAAATCATTAAATAAAAAACCCATCCCAACTCTGGGACGGGATTCTTTCCCGTGGTACCACCCGGATTGGCTTTGCAGCCCACTCAGACCAACAGCATCAAAGCGATTGGTTCTTCTACTAACGGAGAAGTGCCGGCCCGAACTACTTTGGATTTCACCCGGGCAGCTCGAGAGGGAACTTCGCTCCACTTTCCCCGAATAGAAGTTCCAGTCAATGCTTCCATCTTCCTGGCGGTTCGGTTGGAGTTACTTTCCTCTGTCTTCGCTGTTCACATTAATTTTCTCAATTATCCCGCAATTGAGAGAATAGTCAATCCTTATTATCCACTTTTATGGTGAACTCTTTTCTCCATTGTTCAATCGTTTGATACCGAGTGGATCTTCGGTAGGCGGCCGATTCACTTAATGAATACTTTAATCGTTTAAATAATTCCTCGGAATTTCCGCCTGCCGTGCCAGATCGGATCTCATATCGAAGTCCATCCCGGTCTAACAGTTTGATATGTATATCTCCCCGAGAGGATAGCAATCGTAATCCCGAATCCAACGTGACCAGGCGTTGTGCGGTTGCCGCTGCCAATGATTCCAGGTGAACGGGTTGGTGCAAGAGAAATGTCGGCCCTGCCAGGATACTTTTTAACCAGGTTAGAAAGGATTCCGGTTGGTCCATTCTGGGGTCCATACAGAGAAGGTAGACCTTCCGAGGTTGGACGATTTGCATCACTTTCTTAATTTCATCCATGCCAGGGGGTGTTGTCCAGATGGCCAACTCGTCATCGCGAACAAGTTCCGTCCGGTCTTTTCCGGAAATTTCTTTTCGCGCGGGTCCCTCTGCCCAAACCTGGATTGCCTGATTGGCAAGTCTAATTCGTTTCAATTCTTCGTTGGGATCCGGTGACTCGCGCAGATCGATGAATTGGATCTGGAGAACCGGCAATGCTTGTTGCGCTTCCTCGGGAATGATCTGCGCATCTACCCATTCCAACTGCGGCTGACGTTTTCCACCGAAATCGCTCATCCGTACGGTGCAGGCAAGGTTAAACCATCCATCCGGAACTAGTTGGTCTCCCCCCTGCCACCAGACCACCCTGCCCGACTTTCCTTGACTGTCCTGAACAGTTACGGCTCGGTGATCTCCTGTAGCACCGATCGGGAGCAATTCGCTCACATGGACTTTTTCAATACTGAACACTGGAGCTGGGTTCCCTCGTCCGTAGGGAGCCAGGTGTTCCAACTCTTCCAATAGTTTGTATTCTTCCGATTTCTTTCGCCTTGTATCACCAAATATCTCGCTTAGAGTGATAGTTCCTTCAATGACCAGGCTTGTTGGTTGTGCTTCAGACGGATGTGATTTCCTGATGGTGTGGTTGATCATCTGTCGAAATTCTGGGATCATTTCGACCGGTAAAGATAACCCGGCAGCCATGGAATGTCCGCCGAATTTATGGAGGATCTTAGCCTGGGCTGCAATCGCCTGGATTATGTTTACCCCATCCACAGATCGGGCAGAGCCTGATGCGTTGCCATCCTCCCCCTCACGCAGCATGATCACCGGTTTTACAAATCTTTCCACCAGATGAGATGCAACAATTCCTAACACTCCACCAACCCAACCAGGATGGGATAAGACCAGTATTGGATCCTCCATCCATCCCCGGTTTTGTTCCAATTGCTGTAAAGCTGCTTGAAGTACCTGATCGGTCAATAATTTTCGCCGTGAATTTAGACCGTCCAGCTCTTGGGCGAGATAGGAAGCCTGGGCTGCATCGGTTGTGGTAAAAAATTCAACCGCTTTGTTCGCATCACCCAACCGTCCCAGGGCGTTCAAGCGCGGCCCGATCTGAAATCCGATATCTGATTCGATCAATCTGGAAGGATTGAGATCCATCATCTGATAGAGGTAGGCAAGACCAAGACGGCGGTTCTCGCGCAATACCTGCAATCCGCGTTGAAGTAGAAAGCGCGCATCCCCATTCAGCTCAGCGACATCCGCCACCAAACCCAATGCGACCAGATCCAAAAGCTCTCGGCAGGATTCGCTTAAACCGGATTTTGTAAATAACGCCTGCGCCAGTTTATATGCCACACCACACCCGGCTAGATATGCCATGCCGTTTCCCTCTGGCAGGAAATGCGGGTTGATCAGCGCCACAGCACCCTTTGGCAATACTTCCGGAAGCTCATGGTGATCGGTGACAATCACCTCCACACCCCTGGAGATCGCCGCATGAATCTCTTCGACAGCACTAATCCCGGTATCGCATGTGACCATCAGGTCGATACCACCCAACAATGATTCCATGGTCGACTGGTGAATTCCATGCCCTTCTGATTCTCTCAGTGGGATGTGGTATGACACATTCAAACCAAGTTTTCGGAAAGCAGAAACCAGGATGGTCGTCGAAGTCTGTCCATCCACGTCGAAGTCCCCCCAGACAAGTACCCGTTCCTGTTTTTTAACCGCGATCAGAATCCGGTTGACCGCCGCATCCATTCCGGGAAAGTCTTCCGGTCTGCTCGGAGTGTATTCATCAGGATCCAGGAAGGCGCGAATCGATACGGGGTCGTTCAACCCCCGCCGGATGAGGATGGATGCAAGCAGGGTGTTTCCGCCAGATGCATCCAGGAGGTTATCGGTGATTTCGACTTTCTCAGGGTGTTTCCATGCCAGTTCGCGGAAAATTCGTCCTGCCATTCTAATACTCGACTGGTTCAACCTGGCTGAGGTCCAGAGTATCTGTCGCGTCCATAGCATCAAAATCTTTTTGATTTCCGGCTTCTATTCCACGGTCGCAAAAAGACCTGTAGGTACAAAATCGGCAGCGAGATTTGTCTTCAGTCAAAGGGAATTCGCCGAAAGACAACCGACCAATTTCATCCATCAGATTCATCAGATCATCCTGGTCTTTTTGATATTGGCTGGGATGGTAGGGAAACCGGATCGGGTGATGCGGGGTGGATGCTAACCAGTACACCATCTCAATGTTTTCTGCCGGCCAGGCTTGTCCGTTGTTCCAATGTGCTCCTGCCTGTACCGCCAGCATCGGGTATAGACGCGTTTGAATTTTGTCGCTAAGTTTCTTCTGGTCCAACTGAGCACCAGTGGTTTTCCAATCATAGATCCAGAGCTTCTTTCCGGGTTGGATGACCAGAAGATCATACTTCGCCTGGACGCGCCATTCGCCCAACCTGCCCAACAATGTATGTTCGGCTATGCGAATCGAATCTGGGGGTGGATTGAAGACGAGTTCCAGATCTTGCCCGCCCATCTGAAATGAATCCCACCAGAACTTGACCTGAGGATCTTCGATCGAGGCTGTCAACACTTCTACCGAAACCCCTGCCACCATTTGTTGGATCAACCGGTGCAGATCATTTCCCTGTCGTTGATGCAATTCGAACGCTTTCTGATCGGATGTTTCCGCCGCCGGCCAGGCCATATGGTACAGATAGCGCAGTTCGAATCTGCGTGGGCAATCCAGGTAATCTTGCAGTGAGTTTTGACTGAATACCATATCGTGAAAATCCATCACGGTGACTATTCTCCCGTTTGCGTAGACTTATGAGCAAGATAATCGGCCAGTGCGGTGACCGCGACTGCTGGAACGGCTTTTTCCCTCATACCATTATTGCAGGTAATGGTAATTTCCTTTTTCGCCCTGGTAATTCCAACAAACAACAATCTCAATCTCTCGCCTACCAGTTTGTTCCGGTCATACCGGGTGGCTTCACCTCGTGGTGAAGATCGTCCATCCAATAGGGTAGACAATTCTGCCAAAGCTTCTGCGGATAAATTGATCTGGTTGCGAATGAACCACTTTTCAGAATAGAAGTCATCTCCTGCCGCGCCGGATGGAAAGTCAAAGTTATTGGCAGAGGTGAGGTATACCTTGTCCCACTCGAGCCCTTTGGCTTTATGAAGTGTCGCAAGAACTACTTTCCCTTTGTACTTGGATGGATCAAATCCTTCATCTTCCCTGCTAAATCCAGTCAGTTTGCGTTGATAACCGGCAAAAGTAGCCAACTCTGCACTGAATTCTGGCAGCCGCCAATCGGGGTGCAATCGTGACATCTGATCTAAGTAGGATGCCAGTTTATGGGTGAGAGCCAGATCGGCTGCCTCTGTGAACAGGGACATGCCGATGATCAAGATCAACTGGTCGATCGGGTAAACCGTCGCTTCCAGCCAGTGCTGGATATCCAGACGGTATTCATAAACCTGATTCAACGCATGGACCGATAATCCATTACCTTCCCAAATATCCAATATATCCATTTCACCAGGATAAAACAGGTTGAAAAGGTCTTTCTCTTTCTCGAGATAAGGTTTGACCTCACCGATCAAATCAGATTCCTGATCGGAACCAGCCCGAACTTTATGCCAGGTAAGGAAGGCTCTCATGCAGAGCTGAGCATTGGTTGGATCCACCAGGAAGCGGAGGATGGCTGTCAGATGCGTGGCAGTTTGCCGGGATGTGGAAGTGCTACGAAGAAGTTCGATATATGGAATACCCTTCTTCTCCAGGATCTCTGCCAGCGCTTCCATATGTTTATTCTGCATGGCAAGAACTGCCACGGTCTCATCGGGATGAGATTGCAACCAACCCTGGACAGACCTGGCCACATTTGTCAGTTCCTCTTCGGATGAGTAAACCTTACTCACAATTTGTATCTTCGAAATAGCATCCGATGGATTGGGAGAAGCGTCGTCTTCGGCCACTGGTTCAATATGAGGTAGCGCCAGAGCTTGTCGCACTTCCGGATTTGGATGCGCGCTCATGGTCCAATCTATCAACTGATTCGCGAGGTCGATGATCTTTTTGGATGACCGCCCGCTAGCAGGCAATGGGCGAGAGATAACATCCTTATTCTGAATAAAATTGCGCAAATACTGTGGTGAGGCAGTGGTAAATGTCTCGAAGATCGCTTGATTTGGATCACCCACCCGCACCCAGTTTCCATCCTCTCCTGCCAGTAGCCGAAGGATTTCTTCCTGAAGACGGCTTGAATCCTGGGCTTCATCTTCGAGGACATAAGGCCATTTGTACCTCAGCCTTTCTAGCATCATCGCATCGGTCTGAAGCATTAGCAATGCATTTCTGATCAGATCATCAAAGTCCAAGCCGTTACGATATTGAAGAGCGCGTTGGTAATCGGTATAGATCTGCAAACACATTTCAGCTAATGGCAAGTCCACGGGCGATCGGGTCAGCATTTCCTTTAAGTCATCCGGAAGTTTTTGCCTGTCTTTCGCAGTTCGAATGAACGCCACTGCCGTATCCTGCAAAGCAGCCGGCAGGTTTCGCCGGCAAATGGTCTTAAAATCCATCCCATTGGCATCCGAATTCACAATTTCGTGCAGTTCCGGGGTATGAGTCTGAATCCAGGCGTTAATGGATTGGGTCAGGATTTGTTGCGAAGCATGGTCATCAATAATGGTAAAGTCGTTGGCCAACCCCACCAGGGATGGGCGTTCCCGGATAATATCGTGCGCCAACCCGTGTAGGGTTCGCACCCGGTAACTCATCCCCGGCAGGATGGTCTGATCAGTCAAGAACCCTGCCACTCTTCGGGTGAAGTTTTCCACCGCGGAATTAACCAGGGTGACAACCAGTATTTCCTGGTCAACTTCCAGGCAACCTGACTTGATAATTTCAGCAGCCAGTGCGGATAGGGTGAAGGTCTTTCCACTCCCCGGCACCGCCGAAACCCCCATCCATCCTTTTCGGTAGGTCAGGATCTCCTGTTGGGCTGGACGATAGGTCTCAGGCATTTTTGACCTCATCATTTGAGGATCGCGATGGGTCGAATTGAGCTTTTAGTGCCGCAGACTGAAATGCTTTCAGTAATTCACCTTGCTGCGAATACCCCTGCTCGTTGACCTCCACATAGCCCAGGTAAGCTTTGATCTTACATCGGCGCAACAATCCGACCGATAAATGATACATACTCGCCTGATTAATAGCGTATTCGTCGGTATCGGTCCAGGTCTGTCCCTCCTGCCAGGACCGGCTCAAAACATAAGGATGGGTCAACGGTTGTTCCAACCGTTCCCACCAGCCATTGGATCCAATATCCAGCCAGATCTGATAATCAACCGGACGATTCTGCATCAGATAGGTATGTGCTGGTGCCAGGAACACCGAGGGCGGTTGATCTGTATCATAATGACGTAAAAACTGAGCAGCCACGAGTCCATTTTCAACAGAGCGGATGAATTCTTTTCCAATCGGCTGGTCGTTAATGGCTACATTTTCAATGTTTTGGCGAAATTTTGCAGCCGACTCGATTAGATTCGCAGTCACCTCCCCGGCAGATGGGGAACTGTGGAAACCAAATCCGGGTTGCGATAGCAACTCGCCGAATAGTCGCCTGAAGAAAATGTCCAGTTCCAGAACAGGCTCAGACTGGTACATCTCCATCCATCCCCGCAAACGTTCATACATTTCGCCGACTTTATATGTGATATTACTTTTCTCTTCTGGTTTTATCTGGGTAAAATCAGACAAGAAGAACTTACCCCCCGCCCGGCGGTAGACGATCCTACTAAGCATGGTCGCGCGGATCAGATCCAATCCATCGATAGATCGGTGCAGCGCAGTAATTACATCGTAGGGATGGGGAGCCAGTTCCCAGTGTGTATGAGCCAATTTCGCCAGTGTAATCAGGCAGTGAACGATCGGCTCATCCCGCAGTGACCGCGAAGGTCTGATCGTTCGTACTTCGATTGATTTTTCCTGCAATCGCTCTGTCAGACCGAATCGGACTGTATCGGGCATGAAGGGAGCCACGATCGCTATCTCAGCCGGATCCACTTTCTCTTCGGATATCAGATGATGTACTTTATCAACGCACCAATCCAGGAGTTGGGGATAAAAGTGGCTAGTCTGGAATTCCAAATGTTCACCGAGGTTTGGGATAGGTTTGGGGTCTTTTTCAGCCATCCCACTTTGTCGTAGATTGCTTCCCAGCAATTTGGTGAACTCAACCAATTCTTGGGGAAGTAAAAACGAGTGGCTCAACTCCACTTTTTCGTCACAAAGGTCAACCAAAGATCCTGCTGATACTGGGTCTGCGCCAAGGAACCGCCTGAAACCACCATCTTCATCGGTAATCAATAACGCGGTTTCGAACGATGGGATCCATTCGCGCAGGATATCATGAGTTGTCGGTGTATCTTCTTCAAGGTTGTCGGCAATCAGATGATGGTATCTTTCGAGCAGATATTGCCGGCATAGCAAACTTGGCCAAAGGTCACGGATAAACACTTCCATTTGCAATGAATAATCCAGCAATTGATTATGTAAACAAAACTCTCGGAACAGATTGATGCAGTCCTGAGCTTGATCATACACACGCAATTGACTCGATGGTCCACTCCAGGCTTTCTTCAGTCGGTCGCCGATCTCTCCATAAGGGAATCCAACCAGGGATGCTTTATTCATGTTGTCCAATAATTGACTGTATAACCGGTTGGGGTCTATTGTGATAGCGGCAAAATAACCTTCACTGGCACGTTTTTCTTCCACGATGGCAGCCATATAGTATTGGGCGGTTTCAATCGTGAGAAAGTTGGGGGAGAATGCTGGACGTGAAAACCCGGCAGTTCTGGCAACCAAAGGCCAAAAGAGTCGGATCATGTGCTGGGCAAGGCTATTCATGGTCAGAATATCCACCATTCCACCTGGTGGAATATCCGGCTGGGTTAGAACTGCGTGGTATGGTTCGGCTAACGACCGCTGTGGTGTCAACACTAATATCTGGTCAGCAGGAATTCCATTGCTCAACATGTGATGCAAACGGATTGCGCCAGTGGTTGTCTTACCCGTCCCGGCTACACCGGTGAGAAAACTGCGTCGGGTAAGGATCGGCCAGACGAGCCTTTGTTGTATTTGTGTAAGTTGAATGTTTTCTAAACTCATGGCGGATGGTGTTTAAGTAGTTAGGATAGGTATTCGATGCCCGGAAGTTTATTATTCGTGATTTTAATGGGTCTTTGGTTAGTATAGCATAGGCTACCTTTCCAGCATTTCCCGGATCCAGTCCATTGGATGGCTGGATAAGCAATCAATAGGATCCATACCCAATTCCCTGATGGCTACATCGCTCCGAATCCAGCAGGCGGAATCGGGATTCCGTGCGCTGGAAAGCTGTTCAATGTAAGTGCAGATTCGTGAATTTTCTGTGTATCCATTGGCAATCAATGAGATACGCAATTGTTGTAATGCCAAGTCATTGTCGATCCGTCGATACCCAAAAATGGCAACTCCGCCAGACATGTCTCGATTACTGCTCACTTCAGATGCATTTTCAAAGTCATTGTCAAAAAAAACCCATTGATATTTCCGCATCGTGGTCTCCTTCTAAAGATATTGGTCTGCCCCGGTCCCCTGTCAGGTTTATATCCTGACTTTTCCGGGGCAGACCTGGCTCCGCTCCCCCTGGGCGGAGTCGCCTCAGGTAGCCCCCTGCCCCCTGTTCAATGTCCAACATTCCTCAATCCATTATGGTTTGGTTGGGTCTGGTTTCTTGGGATCCTTTTTATTTCGGAGGTATTCATCCACCTGTTCCTGCCGGGATTGACGAACAGTGTAATTCCGCATGTGCGACATCTTCCGTTCCATCTCATTCATTCCAGAATGGATCTTATTCGCAGTATTGCGATGATCTTCAAGATCAATCAAATCCATCATCGGTGCAGCTTCTTTGAGGTAATCCAGCAATAACAGGGAACCTTCTTTACCTCTTCCTGCTTTTTCCAAGATCAATGCTTTCTCTGCCTGAATAGCTGCTTCCACTTTTTTAAACCGTCTCAGCATGAGCTTGTTAAGCTCCTGCGTCTTGACGATATCGTCAGAAGCAAAGGCGAATTGGATCTCCGCATGGGTTTGCAACGAGCTCTTATTCTCACCCTCCGCTGCTACCGTAACTCGAATGGGTACATGGTTGTCCATCGCTTGAGAAGCGCTTTGGATCTCAAGGTAAAGATAGGTTTCTTGCTCACGGATCAGATCCGGGACATCAATACGCAGTTGTTGATTTATGGTCTCATGCCGCCAATCACCCACAACCCGGATGGAAACTCCTGCTGGAATATCGATTGTCAGATGAATGTTTCGCGCTGTGACGCTGGTCAGTCCTTCCAATTCCTGTTCGAAAATTTCTGGGATATCCTGAACATCTGCGATGTAGTAATATCGCCCGCCGCCCTGATTAGCCATCGCTTCCAATAACCGCTCATCATAATCGGCTCCCAAACCAAATGTGGAAGTGGAGACTCCCCGTTGGTAAATTTCACCGGCATGATGAGCCAGTTCTGGAACCGCAGTTAAACCTACATTGGCAAGCCCATCCGTGAGAAGCAGGCAGCGCTGTAAAGAGGATGGGTCAAGTACTTCACCTACCAACTGGCAGCCTCGCAACCATCCACCTGACAAGTTAGTACTGCCTCGTACCATAAGTTCCGTGATTGCACTTTGCAAGATCCGTTTGTTTCTCGCATCCAATGCGACACAGGGTGATATCGTTTCCACGTGGTCGTCATACACAACGAGTGCTGCTTTGTCCTGTTCGTCCAACAGATCCAATACATGCAAAGCAGCCCGTTTGGCATGATCCAGTTTCTCGCCAGACATGGAACCGGACCGATCGAGAACCAAGGCTACATTGACCGATGCCCGCTTAGACAGCTCGAGCCGTTTTGGCGCGATCAACTGAATTTCAATGATCCTGTCAGTAGGTTGATTTGTGAAGAGATTTTCTGCGTCTTGTTCCAGACGAAGACCCAAAGTTGGTTCGGACATACTTCCCTCCCTATACCCGGCGCAGTGGAGATTGAGAGCCGCCGGGCAGTCCGTCCCAATCTTAGGATTTCAACAGGTCGCGCGCAAGCTGTATCAGCTTTGCAATGCCTTCCTTATATTTCCTCAGGTATGTCAGTTGGACATTCAGCTCCACACCAGGCGCGACTTCATACCTCCGCCAGATCGTGTCCTCTCTGGCGGGACTTGGTATTTGCATATCGTAGTTCGGTTGTTGGACCGGTTCTTCCAGTTCATTTAGAAATGGATCTTGGATTTCCGGTTTCCGCAGTGGCGGCGATGAAGTTCTACTTTTTAGATCCGGGGTTGGTAAGTACTCTTTATTGGATTTTGCCCCTTGGTCCATGATCCGTTGGGAGTAACTGGCTGCAGTATCATCTTCAAACCCACCAACCAACTCATCGGGTAAATTGAGCAGTTTTTCGGATTGGTTCGCCCGGATGCTTCGAAGTAATTCTTCCTGGGGTAACCCTGCACTCTCCTCCAGTACTTCCCTTACCTTATTGGGTTGCAGGCTCATTACCAATGACCGTATCTCCCTGAGCGGCAGGTATGCTTCTTTCAGCCTTCGGATCAGCTCGATTAGATCAAGGTATTCCTGGCTATAGTATGCATATCGTCCGCGGGTGGTCGGGGCTGGCAATAACCCTTCTGCTATGTAGTAGCGGATCGTCCTTACGGACACCCCCGCCCTCTCTGCCAGCTCATGGATCAATAGCTGGTCTTCGAGGATTTTCATACGCCCTCGGCATTGTTACAGTGATACTGTAATAATAACAGTATTACGTAATATTGTCAAGATGTTTTAATGGGCAATTTATCTCAGTTTTGATCGCTCTCCCTTATAAGGACCAACTATAATATTTTACGTGTTTTTTGGCGTCACATGATCCGTTATACCGGTTTTTCCAGCGTCGGATGACCTGATATTCAATTATCCTGTTTTTTCGTGAAAGGTCATTCCGTTGGTCATTTATTTCCGGATTCCATTAATGGATTAAATCCAGTTTATAAATCCGTTAGAACATTATTAGATGTGATGAATTTCTATTGACAACGGATAACGCGGGTTGATAATAATTAATACATATGGAATATAAAGATTATTACAAGATTCTCGGTGTCGAACGCAGTGCATCAGACCAGGAAATCAAAAAAGCGTATCGAAAACTGGCTATGAAATATCACCCTGATCGCAATCAGGGAGATAAACTGTCTGAAGACAAGTTCAAAGAGATCAACGAAGCGTATCAAGTCCTGAGCGATTCATCTAAAAAATCGCGCTATGACCAATTGGGTGATTCCTACTTTAATTATCAGCAGGGTGGTGGATCTCCAGGAGGCTTTAATTGGGAACAATGGTATGCGGCTGGTCAACCCGGATCCGGCGGACGTCGGGTCCAGGTCGGCGATATCGGTGATCTATTTGGCGGCGCCGGGGGTTTTTCAGATTTCTTTCGGATGATCTTCGGCGACCTGGGTGGAGGTGGTTTTACATCCACTGGCCGATCGCCTACTCGCCAGAGCCAACCCCGTGCCGTCGAACAGCCTATCCAAATATCCTTGATGGAAGCCTATGTCGGAACTACTCGAACCATTCAATTTGGGAATAAAAAGTTGGAGGTGAAGATACCGAAAGGCGCAAAGACCGGAACAAAGGTGCGTGTTCCAGCCGGCTCAACAGCCGGTATGGAAATGGACATCTTGCTTGTGGTTGAGGTCCTTCCGGATCAACGCTTTGAGCGTAAAGATACCAGTTTATATACCGATGTCACTGTCGATCTTTATACCGCAATATTGGGTGGACAGGTAAACGTCAACACCCCGGGCGGATCCGTTCTGCTTACGATTCCTCCCGGAACCCAACCAGGTCAGACATTTCGCCTTGCCAGTCGTGGTATGCCCGCTTTAAAACCTCCGGCTGTCCAGGGAGATCTGTTCGTCCGGGTTCGCGTAACAATACCGAAAGATATCAGTGAAGAGGATAAGAAAATATTTAATACACTAGCCGGACGAAACCACAATTAACGGTATTTTGCCCGGTTATAAGAGGTAAGAATGAAAAAAATAAAAATATTGTTCCCGTTAGTTGTCATACTGTTCACGATACTGGCGTGTGCGGTGCCAGCTGCGATCTCTCAGGGTGGCGATTCCATTAAGTTGATTCCCACTCTCGCAGCGGATATCCCGACGCAGATCGCCCAATTACCAGCTCAGGTCAATCAATCACAATCGCTGCCCGCCGAGTCTGAATTACAGGTCGCACTTTACCAACGGGTTAGCCCGGGTGTTGTTTCTATTCAGGTGGAAACGGCTGCCGGCGGTGGACAGGGATCCGGATTTGTGTATGACAAGGAAGGTCACATCATCACGAATTTCCATGTGGTGGATGGCGCAACCAATCTGGAAGTGGATTTTCCATCCGGGTATAAAGCACTTGCAGAAGTGGTCGGAACAGATAAAGATTCCGATATCGCCGTAATCAAAGTCAACGCCCCTGCCAGCGACCTCAATCCGCTGCCCCTGGGTGATTCGGATCAGATCCGGGTGGGACAATCCGTCATCGCGATCGGAAACCCGTTCGGTCTGGATGGCACCATGACCACAGGAATTGTCTCAGCCCTCGGACGAACTCTGGACTCGATGCACCAGAGCCAGGATGGTAGTGTTTATACCGCTGGAGATATCATCCAAACAGATGCAGCGATCAATCCTGGCAACTCTGGTGGACCGTTGCTCAATCTCAACGGCGAGGTAATTGGAATAAACAGAGCCATCCGAACCAGCGGAACAACGCTCGGCGGCGAACCCGGCAATATCGGAATTGGATTCGCCATTTCAATAAACATTGCAAAGTTGGTTGTACCCGAGATCATTAAAGATGGAAAATATGATTATCCCTATATGGGGTTGTCCAGTTTGCCATCCATATCATTATCCACCCAACAGATTCTTGATCTTCCTCAATCAATGGGAGCCTACGTAGTGAGTGTAGTACCCGACGGACCGGCAGATGTAGCCGGAATCAAAGTAGGCACCCAGAGAACCAATGTGCAAGGATTATACAAAGGAGGTGATCTGATTACCGCCATCGACGGACGCAGCATCATGACCTTTGGCGACTTACTCAAATATCTGATCAATAACAAGAAACCTGGTGACAGCATCACTTTGACAATCCTCAGAGATGGAAGTACGAAGGAGATAGAACTGAAGCTCGGTTCTCGCCCATAGCCTGTGTATGCCTGACATCCCAAAAGGAGGGGCTTATGTTGACTGAAAGCGATTTACGTGAGCTATTGAACTTTACATCCACACATCCGGTATTAAGCTTGTATCTGAATACAGAGCCGGCGCAAGGCAATGCCGATGCCTACCGCTTGCGGCTGCGTACCATGTTGAAAGATGTGGATCTGCCAAAAGATATCGAAAGGATTGAACAGTATTTCGCACACGAGTATGACTGGTCCGGCCGCAGCGTGGCAGTGTTCACGTGTATGCCGGACGATTTTTTCCGAGCGTTTCCATTAAAGGTCATAATCCAGAGTAGGGTAAGGATCTCAGATCATCCACACTTTAAACCTCTTGCCGATGTATGGGATGCTTTTGGCGGTTATGGGGTGATTCTGATCGATAAACAAGGCGCCCGATTATTCCATTTTCATCTCGGCGAATTGGAAGAACAACAGGGGACGGTCGGTGAGGAAATTAAACATATCAAACAAGGCGGCGCATCCTCTTTCCCCGGACGCAGAGGAGGCATCGCTGGCAGAGCCGGAAATGCCGAGGAACTTGTCGAACGAAATATGAAATCCGCTGCTGATTTTGCGGTTCATTTTTTTGAAGCCAACCATATCCGGCGAGTATTGATTGGCGGTACCGAAGAAAATACGAAAGCGATATTGTCGTTATTACCCAAGACCTGGCAAAGCCTGGTGGTTGGTACTTTCGCGATCTCGATGACAGCCAGTCATGCCGAAGTCTTAACAAAAGCAATGCAGATTGGCCTGGAAGCTGAGATCCATCAAAAACATCACCTGATCGACAATGCAATTACTGCTGCAGCGAAAGGTACCGGAGGTGCTGTAGGCTTGGAAAATGTACTGTCTGCAATTAGTGCTCATCGTGTCCAAACTCTCCTTTTTAAAGAGGGATATATCTCACAGGGAGTCCATTGTCGGAGCTGCGGTTTTATCACGCCGCACAACCTGGATGTCTGCCCGATGTGTGGTTCCAAAACGGATCAGGTCGTGGATGTTGTAGACCATGCAGTCCGCTCAGTGCTGCAATCTGGTGGAGATGTGGAAGTTATCCACCACAGCCCCGAATTGGAAAGCGTTGGTAAAATTGCTGCCGTTCTGAGATACTAACCGGTTCTTAATGATCCGACCTCTTCCAGACGAAGAGGTCGGATTCTGATTCAGGTGCAGGTTATAATAAGGATTATTCTATTCAGAAAGTTAATGATCACATGTCAAATCAATCCAAGCCCAAAAAATCCGGTCTTTCCCGCGAACAGCGCCGTTTGCGCGTACAGCGGATCGTTTTTATTATCGTTTCCGTTATATTGATACTCTCCTGGACTTTGGCCCTGGTTATAAATTAATAATCGCGCGTCCATTCCGGATCGACTCTGATGCGTTAGATTGGCTGCCACTTTTCAAGATTGAATTTCCGACCGAGGCGGCTAATCTGGCAGCCACTCCTTTTCCCAACCAAGATTTCTTCCTGTTGTCTTTCCCCCCTCCTCAATGTATATCTCTTCGATGTTCCAGCGGTGACCGGTACTATTTTCATCCCTGTTCCAAATAGTGATCGCATCACACTCCGCGAGTATCTCATCGATTGAAAGACCTTTTCGGACGCCTTCTTTCACCATCGCCCTTAATTCCTTGATATATCCGAGATCACGCAGGATTCTTTGTTGAGAATCATTCTGTGAATTGGATGGATTGCCATGCCCGGGAACAATAATCCCAATATTCAGGTTGGCGACTTTTTCCAGTGACCTCTGATAACTTCGGGCTGAGCTGCTGATGAAAGGAATTTCAATATCGGATAGGGTATCAGCCGCCCAGAGCAGGCGGTCTTCGTTTACATAGACACCAATTTGATCCTTGGTGTGACCGGGAAGAGGGATTACCTCCACAGACAGCTCGCCGATCACGAAAGACTGTTGGCGTCTGACGTGCCAGTCGGAATGCACATCCAGTGACCAGTCCGGGCGAGTCATTTCCCCGTTTTGGATCAACCGGTCGACCTTGGACTGTGATACCGAAGCCATCCGCTTGATTTCCTGATCAAACAAGTAATAGGCTATGACGATCGAATTTTCAAAGGCGTTCACCCCCAAAATATGGTCATAATGGAAATGGGTAAGCAAAACAGCATTGAGCTCCCAATTATGTGAATTGCAGAAATCCCGAATTGTCATCACCTCATCGGGTGCCATACCCGGGTCAATCAGCCAGGCGTGATTATCCGAGATGATCACTCCACTGTTATAGTTGAAAATTCTGCCCGCAAATCGCCAGACATGCTCAGATGCTTGTTCAGGGACAATGTTTATCATTCATATTCCCCGGTAGTAGCCAGCCGATGCAATATAGGAATGGCTGCCTTAATAGCTTTCGCCCGATGACTGTACCCGTTTTTTTCGACCAATGAAAGTTCTGCCATTGTTTTCTGAATTGCCGTAATTTGAAAAATACGATCATACCCAAAGCCAAAATCACCCCGCTCTTCCGGAATAATCTCCCCTTTAACTTCGCCGTTGGTGAACCATTCACTGCCGTCAGGCAAGGCAATACAAACCATACAGGTAAACCGCGCCTTCCAGGGACGTGGTTCACCTTGCAGATTTTTGAGAAGATAGGCTCTTCTGTCCGCGTCAGATGCCTCCATGTCTGGCAAATATCTCTTGGAGTGAAGACCGGGAGCTCCCCGCAAGGCTTGCACTTCCAATCCGGTATCGTCCGCCAGGGCAGGTAACCCGGTTGCCTGAGCATACGCATGCGCTTTCAGTTGCGCATTTTCCTGGTAGGTACTGCCGGTCTCCTTCACGCTCAAGTGGACTCCCAATTTTTTTCCGGTAACCAGTACAAACGGTTGTCCTTCCAGAATGGATTCAAATTCTTCCCTTTTTCCATCGTTTTCAGTCGCCAGACATAATCTCATGGTTCATCTTCCTTCCAGGCATAAATTATTAAAGGGACTTGCTCATACTGACTGCATTATTGTAGAACAATTTCTGGTTCGGAATCGGGTATCGGTAATTAATAAGAGGTTACAGAATACGGCTGATATTGCATTTTGTTATAATCATCCATATCTTATACGAGATGTAGATCTTTCCTGACAGATATACCAGAGACGAGAGAATGTCCTTTCCTGCGAATAAACAACCTACAGGCAATTGGCTGCAGAAAGCATTGCAATACCCATCTTATATATTCCTTTTCACCGTTTACCCGGTGGTTTTCATGTATTCACATAACAAAACTGAGATACAGGGGTGGATGATCATTCGACCCCTGATTATCAGCTTATTATTGATGGCACTCGTCTACCTATTCGCTCGACTAGGATTTCGGTCGTCTTCAAAAGGGTCATTTTTTACTCTCGTTTTCCTGGTTTTGTTCTTCTCGTATGGGCAGATCTATCATTTGCAGGAAACCGTACCTGCCTGGATCGAGCCGATAATTCGACATCGTTACCTGATTTTGCTGTCATTGGCAGTTTTGGTTGGTGCCGGTTGGCTGATCTCAAAGAAAGACTTGACAGGTCTTACTCTCCCATTGAATATCATCACTGGCGTTTTATTGGTCCTCCCTCTGGTGAATATCCTTTCCTATGAATCGCGTAAAATTCAAAACCAAATCGCCATGGTCGATCTCAAATCGTCAGATGTGCCATCGCTCAATCTGACCATCCCTGCGAATGCTCCGGATATTTATTACATCATCCTGGATACCTATACCCGCGCAGATGTCCTCCAAAATCGATTTGGCTGGGATAACTCGGCATTTATTAATGATTTAACGAAAGAAGGCGCATATGTTGCCAATTGCAGCCGGTCCAATTACGCCCAGACCTTGCTGTCATTAAATTCCTCTTTGAATATCTCCTGGATAGACAATATTCAGCCGGAGATTGATAGTGCCCAAGAGCTATCACAATCACTCAACAATAGCATTGTGTACCAGAACTCTTCGTGAGAATGGGTATCAGCTCACAGCGTTTGATAGCGGCTTTATCCCAACGAACATCGTCAATTCTGATCGATACTTATCACCCAAAAATGAGCTGCCTCTTGCCAGGCTTACTCGTGGATTTCAAGCGTTCGAATCAATGTTTTACAATTCAACCGCAATCAAATTGATCTTGGATAATCAGAATTCCTTACCACCTGCGATCCAACAATTTATTAAATCGCCATACTCCGAAGTTCGGGAAACTATTTTTTACCAGTTGAACCAGGTAGCCAATCTGCAGAGCGGTTCTTCACCCAAGATTGTTCATCTCCATCTATTGGCACCTCATCCTCCTGCCAGCTTTGATTCCGAAGGGCGTCCTGTCGATGGTGAAAAGTATTTCACATTAAATCCGGATGTTACAAAAAAAGAGAGTTTGCCCGGAATGCCTACATCGAAGAAGTACAGTATTTGAATAAACGAATTCTGGACATCCTTCGATCCATAAAAAATACTTCTACAAGACCATTTGTATTTATCGTACAAGGCGATCATGGCACGTATGGATTTGGTACCGGGGATCAATTCGACCGAATCAAAATCCTTAACGTATATTATTTCTCTGATGGAGATTATTCATCGCTCTATCCGGGCATCACCCCAATCAATACCTTCCGGATTGTGATGAATAAATATTTTAACGCCCAACTCCCGATGATGCCAGATACGACTTACTATTCAGCGTATGACGCTCGGTTTGATTTTTACGAGATTGGCGAAAATTACCCCCCCTGTTTGAACTGATCCATTTCGGTAACACACCTATTTATTCTTATACATCTCCAAAACCTGTTGAAGGATGTCCGGAGAGATTTGGCTCCCCCTCTCGGCGATCACATTCGTCAATTCATATCAATTCATTTCCCGACTGCGCTTGAAGGATTGATTCAGCAGGTGATCCTGAATATAGACCACGTTCGAACCGATGCATACTGCCAGTAGTATGGATATGACTGTGAGAGATCCTTTGTGTTTTATCCAACTGGAACTCACGTAACTTGCGCCGATAAAGAGCATAACAGCCTCGAACCCAATATAGAGCGCCCGATAGCGGAATAATTGAAAATGGATAATTGCATTCAATACGACGATGATTAACGCGGCTTTCCCGAAAGTACCAACCTTTCTGCGGGTGATTGCGGCAATGAACACCAAACTCATGGAAGCGATCATTATTATTCGAGCCTGTGCATCCATCCAGGGGAGGAATCCGCCCTCCGGACCGAATACTATCAAGATATTGGCTCCTATATTCTTGAGGACATTGTCGGCGTACACCAGAACCTGTAGCAGGAAGGGAAATCGAACGTTATCCGGATAGGATATCCAGCCAAATAAGTATCCGCTTTCGGAATAAGAGAAAGCTTGTCCATGGAATATGATCGACCTGAAAAGCAGATACCCTGCAGTGATGGCTGCCGCAGTTCCAATGATCCAGTTCCGTTCCGGTCTTTTGATAAGAAATGCGATCACCGCAGCTGAAATGGGAACGACCAATCCACTCTCCTTGGAGAGACAAGCCAGCAAAAAGAGACTTGCATAGATCCCAATCGTTTGGCCTTTGTTATATGCTTTCGGATTGAATAGGAAAAGTAAGGTGATGTTCAATAGGACAGTAACTATCAACATCGGACGGTCCGATATCCATGTGGCGGGCGAAACAGAATAGATGGAAGTGCCGATACAGACGGAGATGAGCAGCGCAATAACTGTGGGAGATTTCTGACGAAGTAACAAAATGAAAACCAGGAGTACATTCAGAATATGTAATCCCAAATTGATGAGTTGGTTTGGAAAAGCCCAGACACCAACCAGCCTGTACATTAGCCAGATGGAGATGGTATGTAGTGGACGGTAAGCTGAATTTCCCAATCCCCAATCAGACACGAAATAGGAGAGCGGATTGGTTTGCTGAGCTGCTTTGGAGAGAATGACCAGATCATCACCATTGGAAGGAAGATAAGCAAGCGCAGGTTTGAATAGTAATAATAGGAAACCCGCAATAAATCCCGAATATAGAATTGTGAGTATTAAATTCTTTCGGGTTGTGTAAATTTGTCCGAGACGGGAAGTAAAATTCGACATAGATCACTTTTATTTGGGAATATCCGTCATTTGTTTCTTGCCCTGGTACTTATTGGTATTATACGCGGAACCGCCCGTCGTCATAAGGTTAATATTTATCACTTTCTTCATAATTAATTGACTTTCAAGAATGTTTGTGCTATACTCTGAGAGCTTGAAGCAATTATCCCTATTTATTAAGTTGTGATTGTGAAACCAAACCGTCATCCCTTGCGGCTCAATGTTGGATTCATTATCAGCCAATCGATTGGATATAGTCGCGACTTCGAGTTTGATTATCCCACAATTCGCCTTCAATCGGATATGGACCTGACAGATTTGAGCGGCGTTGCGCGTATCAGCCGCACTCCTCAAGGATTACTCTGCCAGTCTCATTTTAAATCCACCATGACACTGGAATGTGTTCGGTGTCTGGAACCCGCTATAACCCCATTGCAGGCAGAGTTTGATGAATTGTATGCATTCACACCCAGATCCATGTCAGAATCCGGACTCTTGCTTCCGGAAGATGCCCATATTGATCTGGAACCATTGGTCCACGAATACCTCACGCTGGAAATCCCGATCCGACCTCTCTGCAGGCCGGATTGTCTGGGATTATGCCCAGAGTGTGGGGAAAATTGGAATGAAAAGGATTGTGAGCACCGATCCAGACCAGTGGATTGAAGAATCGTACCTTTTTTCCATTGGATGACCACCACCCAAAATGTAGCGGGGTGATAGGTTGGAAGGTCAACTGAAGTAACGAGAGGAGGGTGCAAGTGACATATCCAGACCGACACAGGCAAAACACTGAGATCCTGAGCATGTTGCTCGAAAAAGCGGATGTTCAAGGCTACTTGACAACCGAAGATTTGATGGAATTTTATCCAGAGGGGGATGATGACTCTGAACATCTGACGGCTTTGATGGTTGCTTTGCGCCGGCATGGCGTGGATATCCTTGACCATGAGAACGATTACAGCAGCCTGCAAGAGGAAGATCCTTCTCCTCCCAGCGATTTTGATCCATACACGGATTTGGAACGAATTTCCATTGATGATACCGTTGGTCTGTATCTCAAGGAAATGTCTCGGGTTCCCTTATTGAATATTGAAGAAGAGATGAGTCTCGCCGGTCGTATAGAAGCAGGTCGGGCAGCGAGAAAAGAGATGCTATCCTGTGGGAAGATCGATGCCACCAAACGGTACGAACTGGAATCCACCAACAACGATGGAATTCTGGCTCGCGAACATTTGATCAAAGCCAACACCCGTCTTGTGGTTAGCATTGCCAAGAAGTATATCGGTCGCGGCGTTCCCTTCCTGGACCTTATTCAGGAAGGCAACCTGGGACTAATGAAAGCGGTGGAAAAATACGATTACCACAAGGGTTTTCGTTTTTCCACCTATGCCACCTGGTGGATCCGGCAGACTATCACCCGGTCCATCGCTGACCAGGGACGCACGATCCGCGTACCCGTGCATATGATCGATCGCATCCGCCAACTGTATAAACTCACCCATGAATTGGAACAGAATCTGGGGCGTGCCCCTACTGTGGATGAACTCGCCGGTGAGCTTGGTCTTTCTCTCCGAAAGGTACAATGGATGCTGCGCGTCTCCTGGCTGCCTCTTTCATTGGAAAGCCCGGTAGGCGACGAGGAAGATTCGGAATTGGGGATGTTTGTGGAAGATGAGATCACTCCCACCCCGATCCAGACCGCATATCGGAATATGCTCCACGAAAAAGTGGATGAAGTGCTGGGAACCCTTTCTCCTCGGGAAGCCCGAATTTTGCGGTTGCGTTTTGGTCTCGATAATGGCCGCACATATACATTGGAAGAAGTGGGGCAGAAATTCGGATTGACCCGTGAGCGAATACGCCAGATAGAGGGAAAAGCATTGCGCAGACTTCGTCATCCGAGACGAGCCAGGCAGCTTAAAGAATACTTATAAAACGGAAAAGGATCAGTCTTTTCCTCTATGCAACCTGTACTAAAAAGCTCCATCCGATTGGATGGAGCTTTTTGCAACTATTCTGAATAACCTCCGTATATTGACTAGAAAGCTAAAACAAATAAATGAGGTTAACATGTCTGAACAAATTATCGTCAATGTAAATCCAAAGCCTGGGAAAGTACAGGCGATTGAAATCATCCTGCTTGTCAGTGGTATCCTGAATATTCTCACCGGAATATCCATCACATGTGGCGCACTGGTTTCCGTCATCGGGATTCTCTGCCTGCCGGTGGTGGTTCTTCCGCTGGTCTTAGGTATTTTTGAAGTGGTCTATGCCTCCCGATTGATGTCTGGCAAAGCAGTCCCAGCTCAAAATTTGAAAACCATCGCCATTTTCGAGATTGTCACCATTGTTTATGGAAACGTACCCTCCCTTGTGGCTGGGATCTTAAATCTGGTGTTCCTTGATGAACAACCGGTCAAAGAGTATCTGAGCTAACTCGCTCCTCCTTAGAGAGGCTTCTGACGTCATGTCAGAAGCCTCTTTCTATTTGTTCTATAATGGTCCTATTCGAAATTTTTAAGAAATGCCCCCAACTCAGGTTCTTTCGCAATCAGTTCCGGGTCAGGATCGGCGCCGAGTGCGTCAAAAAAGCGGCTGATGAAATTGCGTGCAACCACAGCCAATGCCACATCCGTGATCTGCTGGTCGGTCAACCCATCCTGGCGCAGGGTATCAACATCATCCTTGGTAACTGAACCTTAATCGCGGCTGATCTTACTGGCATAATCCACCAGAGGTTAAATAATTCCCGAAGCGTACCTTCTACCTGTTCATCTGGTATGGTTTGAATATGCCACATACCCACCCTCCTTTCGTCAACATGCATTCTTACGATCTTGAGGATCGGGGGCTTTTGCAACGATTTTCCCCCAAATCCATTATACGGCTCCGGCTAACAATCCCAGTAAAAATAAAAACAAAGTACAATGGTCGCAGCTACGATATCACATCCCGGAGGATCTATGGCGATCGAAAATTTCCAAGAAAAACTGCAAAAATACGCAGATATTGCTGTTCACGTTGGTCTGAATCTACATCCTGGGCAGAATCTGCTCATCCGCGGTCCGATGGTGTTTGGTGTCCCCTTTTCAGCAGCGCCTTTGATATACGAAATAACCAAATCCGCCTATCGTGCCGGAGCAAAATTGGTGGATGTAGTATGGGGCGATGAACAGATGGAACTTCTCCGTTTCCAGAATGCCCCGCGCGATTCATTTAGTGAATTTTCAGATTGGAAAGCGACCGGACCCTTTGAAAACGCCAGAGCCGGGAACGCCGCCATGACGATTACCGGTTTGGATCCGGATTTGTTGAGCCAGCAGGACCCGGAGCTTGTCTCGCAATATTATCAGACTTGTTGGGAAAAACTGGATCCATTTCTGAAGGTCGCCGGACGCAATGATATCAACTGGCTGGTGTTGGCAGTACCCACAGCCGGCTGGTGTTCAAAAGTATTTCCCGACCTGCCTGTAGAAGAACGGGAAGAAAAGATGTGGGAAACGTTATTCAAACTTTGCCGCATTGATCAACCTGATCCGGTCCAGGCTTGGACGGATCATATCCGAAATCTGACCACCCGCAGCACCTATCTCAATCAAAGATCCTACACGGCTTTTCACTATACCGGTCCGGGCACCGACCTTACCGTTGGGTTACCGGAAGGGCATCATTGGCACGCTGCTCAATCCGATTGTGTTATGGGTTTTCCGTTTACTGCCAACATCCCGACCGAAGAAGTTTATACCCTGCCCCATAGAAATAAAGTGGACGGAGTAGTCAGGGCATCCAAGCCGCTTAATTACAATGGTTTGTTGATTGATGGTATTGTTCTGAAGTTTGAAAATGGTCGGGTGATTGAAGCTACCGCCAGGATAGGTGATTCCATTCTGAAGAATCTCATTGCCACCGACGAGGGTGCTGCCCGTCTCGGCGAAGTTGCCATAGTTCCTTACAGTTCACCCATCTCTCAATCCGGATTACTTTTCTACAATACCCTATTTGATGAGAATGCATCCTGTCACCTGGCATTGGGCAAAGCGTATGAGACCACCCTTCAGGATGGCGCGAGTTTAACTCCCGAGGAATTCGTAGCAGCGGGTGGAAATACCAGCGTAATCCATGTAGATTTCATGATTGGATCCAATCAAATGGATATTGATGGTATTACCCGTGAAGGTGTTGCAGAACCCGTTCTTCGCTCGGGCGAATGGGCATTTTCTGTCTGATTGTCGCATAGCACCTCAAGCCTGAGCATATTCGCCGTTTCCTCAAACTTGGTGAATAGCCCGGGCATTTATTTATCTGGGAGTAGGAGACAACCTCCTACTCCCAGATGCCCACATCTCAATTTTATTCTTGGGGTCTTTCAATATTCCTGGTATCTGGAAAATGGGTTGCAACAGGAATAAAACTAGTAGCCCATTTCTGCGACTGATATTTGGGGGTGGTTGTTGATAGAAGCGGGGGTCGTCTGACCCCCGCTTCTATCAGTATTTTCTCCCCTTCCAGCATTAGATCTACAGTTACAGACTACTACATCGCTGGAAGGGGGCGGGGGATGGCGACCAGGCACATTTTTTCCTGCTCAAACTAGTGCAGTAGCCCGGGCAATATATTTATCTGGGGGTAGGAAGGAGACAACCTCCTATTCCCAGATGCCCACATCTCAATTTTATTCTTGGGGTTTTTCAATATGCCTGGTATGGGCGTCCGGCTGGACATCCATACGAGAAAAATCCATCCCCGATTCATTTCTTGCTTTTTACAATTTCCTGTAAAATTAAGGTAGCGTAAGGAAGAAGGTTCCTCCTTCACGAACCTTAATTCCGACAAATACCCATTATCAGGAGGAATTACCATGTACCATACCATCATCATCGTAGGCAACTTGGGCCGAGACCCGGAAATGCGCTACACACCATCCGGTCAGGCTGTCACCTCATTTTCTGTTGCAACCAACCGTTCGTATACCGGGAACAATGGACAACCTGTCAAGGAAACCATCTGGTTCCGGGTCAGCGCATGGGGAAAACTGGCGGAAACCTGCAACAATTATCTGCGCAAAGGAAACAAAGTCCTCGTGGAAGGTCGTTTGCAGGCGGACCCTGCCAGCGGCGGACCGCGCACATTCACCCGCCAGGACGGCACCACTTCCTCAAACTTTGAAGTGGTGGCGAGCCAGATCCGTTTCCTCACTCCCAAAGCTGGTGAGGATGATGCCGGAGTAGCTGCCGGGGGCGCGGAAGAATTTACTCATCCCGGTGGATCAGACGAAGAGATCCCGTTCTAAATCAGGAGTAATCAAATGAACGCAGCGAAACAACCTCACCCGCTGCGGTTTGTGCCCACCGGAGACGTAAACCCACAGTACGCCAACCTCGTCAGGGTTTCCCACTCCCCCTTGGAAATGATGCTTGACTTTGCCCGTCTCCTCCCCGGGGAGGAGACGGCTCGTATTCTACACCGCATTATCATGTCACCACTGGGCGCAAAACTGCTTCTACAGGCATTGTCAGAAAATATCGCCCGTTATGAGACAATTTTTGGCGAGATCAATATTCCCGCGCCGAATACATTAGCGGACCAACTATTTCATCCGCCTTCCAGCCCGCCACCCTCAGATCAGGAGCCGTAATGGATAAACTCGAACAGATCAGCGACCAGATCCGCGAATCTTTTGATATTCGTAATAAAGCCAGGGATGAGGCTTTAGCCGTGTGCCGGATACTTACCCGTCACGCCGCCCACGCCATCCGTGCGATCCACCGCAGTGATGTCGAGGAAGCGCACACCCATCTTGAAGAAGCCCGGAAACTATCATCGGGTCTCCGCGATTCGCTGGCAGATCATCCAGACCTATTCTTCTCCGGCTACACCCAGGATGCCTTAAAAGAGTTCACCGAAGCCGAGATCACCTGCGCATTAATCCAAAATAAACCACTCCCTGCGCCGGAAGATCTGCAAGTGGAATATGCCACGTATCTGAATGGGTTGGCAGAAGTGACCGGCGAGCTGCGCAGGCGCTGCATGGATATTCTCCGGCAAGGGTACAGCCAGGAAGCGGAACGCTTGCTTGGGTGCATGGATGATATCTACTCTGTGTTGGTAACCATGGATTATCCTGATGCGATCACGAATGGATTGCGCCGCCACACCGATCTTGTTCGTGGTATTGTAGAACGAACCCGGGGAGACCTGACCATCAGTCTGCGTGAACAACACCTGGAAACTGCCCTCGCAGATCTCTCTGCTAAATTGAAATCGGATTAATATTACTATGCGAATAATCCGCGCATCAGAAGTAAACACTTTCCTGTTCTGTAATCGCGCCTGGCAGTACCGCATGAAAGGGATCGAACCCGCCAACCGCCAGGAACTTCAATCTGGGACAGATATGCACTATCAACATGGTCGCATGGTGGTTGGATCCACATTAATGAAAATCTTTTCGATCCTATTCCTCATCATCGCATTGATCGTTATTGTCTTCTATTTCATCCTACCGGGCTGAGACCATGATCATTGTAGTTCTCCTACTTGCAGCGGCAGTCATCCTATGGTTACTGGCAGGATGGTTGAAGGCGAAGACAGGTCTACCCGGGGGACAGATCATTTACTCGGATACCAAATTGTGGGGAGCACCGGTCGAGAAACCGCTCTTTGACGGTAGTCTTGGCTTGACCGGAAAGCCGGATTATCTGATAGAACAGGGTGGCGAATTGATCCCAATTGAAGTAAAGAGCAGTCGGGCGCCTGCTGCTCCATATGATTCACATATTTTTCAGGTCGCCATATATTGTCTTTTGGTCGAAAAAGTGTACCAACGCACTCCTTCGCACGGACTGATCCATTATCCTGGCAAGACCTTCGCGGTGGATTTCAACCGGGAGTTACGAAAGAATACCCTCGAACTTCTCTCCGGGATGCATCAAATCGAGAATCACAAATCGATTCCCCGCAGTCACGAAGATCCACGAAAATGCGATCGCTGCGGATACAAAGACATCTGCGATCAACGGTTGACATTATAAAAATCTGGATATAATCTAATCAATGGAATAGGGTACTCTGTGGGGAATAAAACTATTCTTTGGATCATCGATACACCCTATAATAAATACTTGTTCGCTTAAGTGCTCTGTACAGGGGAGATTGCTGGATGTCATGGGCTATTGATGTAAAGTCACTGAACAAAACATTTAAAACCAGGACTGGGTTTTTCATCCGTAAGTCCAAAACCACAGTTGCGGTTGAAGACATCACCTTCGGCGTGCACAAGGGCGAGTTGTTCGGACTACTTGGACCCAACGGTGCCGGAAAAACCACCACGGTGAAAATGCTCTCGACCCTCCTTCTGCCTAGCAGGGGAAGTGCCTCGATACTCGGTCTGGATGTCGTTCAACAGACTCAGGAGATCCGGAAACGGATCGGGTTTACTTTTGGGGGAGCCCGCGGCTTGTATGGCAGACTTAGCGCTTCTGACAATCTTCGGTATTTTGCCGAATTATATGGACTTGAACCACAAGTCACAGCCAGGCGAATCACCGAACTATTGGAAGTCGTCGGTTTGACAGGACGTGGTGATGACCGGGTTGAAACCTTTTCCAGCGGAATGCAGCAACGATTGCATTTGGCTCGTGCCCTCTTGCATGACCCGGAATTGATCTACCTCGACGAACCAACGGTTGGGATCGATCCGGTTGGTGCGCGCGAATTGCGTGCCACGGTTAAACAACTGAAAGAACGCGGAAAAACTATTCTACTCACTACCCACTACATGGCGGAAGCCGAAGAATTGTGCGATAGGATCGCTATCATCAAAAAAGGTCGCATCGTTGCCCTGGATACACCCACATCCCTGAAGAAACAGATGAGTGGAGATACCGTCATCGATGTCCAGGTGAAAGAAGAAAACCTGATCACCTTGCAAGACCAGCTTGTAAGACTGGACGGTCACTCCCAGATATCCGTGATGGATATTCCCCCATTCAAAATGGTTTCCATTCATACGTCAGAACCGGGAGCGGTGATGCGCTTGCTGGCTCCATTGCTCACCCCTGAAATTATTCAATCACTGGAAGTGCGAAATCAATCGTTGGAAGATGTGTATGTCTCCATCATCCAGGGAGACCAGGTGTGATAAGACGATTTTTCCGGTTGGTCGGACGACAGATGGAGGTGCAGTTCCGTGTCCGCACTTTCAATATGTTCAGCCTGACATTATTGATCCTGCAACCTGCCATCTTTAGCATCGTTGGCATGATCCTCTCGCGCGCAGCCGGAAACGCTGTACCAAACCTGGTCTACACGGTGATTGGCGGCGGCATCATGGGCATGTGGAGTGGATTGTTGTTCACATCCACGTTTGATATTTTACGCGACCGGCGTGATGGTATGCTCGAGTTGATCGTTGGCAGTCCGACTTCCCTCGGAAAAGTTGAAGCAATCCGGACGTTCACCAATGTGATGGCTGGTTTGGTCAGTATGGCGTTCGCTTTTGGTGTCGCGATGATCATTTTCAAGTATCCCCTCCAAACAGCCAACATTACAGGGGCGGTCGTTTCCCTTCTTCTTATTCTGGTCGGATTGTGGAGCATGGGGATGGTCCTTGCGAACTTTCTGGCGTGGTCACGCTTGAGTGGGACGATGGTCAATTTCTTAGAAGTGCCGGTGGCGATCGTTTGCGGATTCATGTACCCGATCAGTATCCTGCCAGTCTGGGTACAATCCATTTCCATGATCTTTCCGATCCGTTGGGCGTTGGAAGCAATGGATCTCAGTTTGATGGGTGAGTTCGATGCCGCTACTTTATTCCGATTGTGGGGATTGTCGATTGGTATTTCCATCGTACTCTGGGCAATTTCAGTCTGGATGGAGCAAAAGGTCCATGACACGATCCGGATCACCGGGGAGTTGAATTCAATATGATCCATTCGATCGTTCGGATGGTCCGTTTATACCTCATTCAAGCCTGGTTCTCTTACCGGGCATTGTACGCCTGGAGCACTCCTTTCAGCTACCTCTCCAACAAATTCGGGTTTCCCTTCTTTACAATGATCCTGTTTGTGTACATGGGAAAATTCGCGGGGTTGACCGACCCTGTTTATATAGTCCTCGGGAATATCCTTTTAATGCCAATCTCTAACAGCATCTATGGTGTTTTCATGGCTATCTCAAATGAAAAGGATTTTGGCGCCTTATCCTATCTTTTGGGCAGCCCGGCACCGCGCGGACCCCTCTTTCTGGGACGAGCACTTTTTCAAATTTTGGATGGTTTTATCACGGTTGCTGTAGCTTTGCCGATTGCCGTCCTATTCTTCCATATGGATCTATCCATCATAAATTTGCCCCTGGTTCTCTTTTGCATGATCTTGATCACCATCACTACCTGCGGAATTGGCTTTCTGATGGGGAGTATCGGTCTGGTTACCAGGGATGGTTGGATGATCATCAATACCATTGGGCTGGGTTTGTATATCCTGGTGGGTGTTAATTTTCCTGTCGATCTTCTTCCGTCATTCCTGCAGTCCGTCGCCTATGGATTACCCATCACCCGTGGGATGCTGGCTGCCCGTCTGGCGTTGACCGGCGCTGGTTGGGCAGAAGTCCTGCCGTTGATTTACGGGGAAATGCTGATGGGTGTAATCTATACCTTGATTGGTTACATAATGTTCCTTCTGCTTGAGCGACGCAGTCTTGTCACTGGCGCTTTGGATAATTTGTAAAGCATTTGCCCAAGTACCCAGCGCTTAATGGCAATATCCGTGATACAGTAGAAAATTGCTTTTTGTTCAACTTGCCAGATTAGGAATATCGAGCTTCACCGAGCCCATTCTCCAATCCGACCGGTTCAGGCTATAATAATGCCAGTATGATGTCGACAGTAACACCTCCCTCCCGAATTGTTGTCCTGGCTCATCCGTCGATGCCGCAGGCAATTCTTGAATCGCAGCGTGTTCAGGATTATTTCGCATCACACAAGATCAAGACAACCGTTGGATTATTGGACGAATCACCACTCCTTGAGCGTATCTCCGATGGAGAGTTCGATCTGGCAATCATCATAGGTGGCGATGGAGCCATATTACGCGCAGGGCACACTTGCGGTCGATCTGATACGCCCATACTAGGCATTAACTATGGTCGGTTTGGATTCCTGATGGAAATTCAACGCACTGCCTGGCGCAATTACTTCCCCCGCCTGCTCAAGGGAGATTTTCGCTTCGAGTATCGGATGCTTCTTCACGCCGTTCACTGGCGAAATGATCAGATCCTGGGAGAATGGGAAGTCTTAAATGAAGTGGTTGTATGTCGGGGTCAATTGGTCCGTGCATTACATCTATCAGCATCAGTAGACGGACACTATCTCACCACCTACGTCGCGGATGGATTGATTGCTTCCACTCCGACCGGTTCTACCGCATACGCTCTGGCTGCTGGCGGGCCGATCATGCCGCCTGAACTCCGCAACATACTCCTTATACCGGTTGCTCCCCACCTCACTGTGGACCGGGCGATCATCCTGTCCGAAGGAGCCAGAGTCAGCATATCCGTCAAAACCGATCATCCGGCTGTCCTTAGTCTGGATGGTCAACCACCGATCACCCTGGAACAGGATGACCGGGTAGAAGCATATGCGGGTGACCATTCGCTTCGTTTTGTTCGGTTCCAGGATGCAGGTTACTTCTATCGCAATCTCATGTCTCATATGGAGCAAAATCCCGCCACTGGTAAAACCCGATGACCGATACATTGCCACCAAAACTATATTGTGCCAATCATCCAGACCGTGAAACTAGTCTTCGCTGTAATCGTTGTGAGAAACCGATCTGCCCACAATGTGCGATTCTAACTCCAACCGGCTACCGATGTAAGGAATGTGTTCGCGGACAGCAGAAAATTTTCGAAACCGCTGTCTGGAAGGATTATCCGCTGGCATTTGTAACCGCCGGCTTCTTAAGTTTCGTTGGCAGTTATCTTTCCCAATGGTTCAGTTTTTTCACGCTGATCCTCGCTCCAATCATCGGAATGCTTGTGGCGGAAGCGGTTCGATTTGTCATTCACAAACGCCGCTCTAAAGGGTTATTCTTGGTCGCCTCGTCTGCCGCTGCCTTGGGAAGTCTTCCGCAATTAGTTATGCCCATCATTTTCCTACTCTTCTCTCTCACCGGTGGATCACCGCTGGTAAATCTGGGCGGATCCGGGTTATCGCTTCTCTGGCAAGTTCTGTATTCCATCCTGGTTACGTCAACCGTGTATTATCGCTTGAGTGGAATTCAAGTTCGTTTGTAAACCTATGCTCACCCGCTTAAAGATCACCGATTTCGCTATCATAGACCACCTGGATCTCGAACCTGGTTCTGGTCTGGTCGTCCTTACCGGTGAAACCGGTGCTGGTAAATCGATCATCCTGGATGCGATCCAATCCATCCTGGGTGCACCCGTGGATCAAACCATGGTTCGTGCCGGTTCTACGAAAGCCCGTTTGGAAGCCTGGTTTAGTTATTCTGAAGCATCGAATGAATTGTCCGCCCTTTTAACAGACCAGGAATTGGTGGATGAGCCTGGCATCCTAGTCATCGAAAGGGAGATCCGTCTGGAAGGACGCGGGGCGGCTCGGGTGAATGGTCATGCCGTTAGCCAGTCGATCCTGCGCGAAATTGGTGGTTATCTGGTTGATATACACGGTCAATCTGAGTATCTATCCCTGCTAAATACAAGATCACATCTTAATTTACTCGATCGCTTTGCCCGAGATGAGGAGTTGTTATCCGCTTACCAATTGGATTTTCACCATCTCCAAAAGATCCATCGTGAGATACGCGATCTGGAACGTCTCGACAAGGAAGCAGCCTCCCGGTTGGAATTGATGCAATTCCAGATGAATGAGATCCAATCAGCTCACTTGATCCTGGGTGAGGATGAGCAGCTAGAACAGGAACGATCCCGCCTTGCAAATGCGGAAAATCTGACCCTGGCAGCCCAGGAGATACTCAGCATACTGGATGAATCGAGTCAGGATATGCCCGCTGTCAGCGATCAACTCGGTCAAGCCCGGCATGCCATGCAGACACTTCTCCGGGTTGACCCATCCATGCAAGCCGCATCCGAACAATTCGAATCGATCCTGATCGAAGTTTCTGAATTGGCGCGAGAGATCCGGCAGTATGCCGACCAAATTGAAAACAATCCCAAGAGACTGGCTGAAACCGAAGAACGCCTGGCGTTGATTCAAAACCTGAAAAGAAAGCACGGCGGCAGCATCCAATCTGTTCTCGAATTTGAAGAACTTACCCGAAGTAATCTGGAAAAAATTTCACGTAGCGGGGAACGGCTGTCAGACCTTCAAAAAGAAGAAGCATCAGTACGGATCAAACTTACCAGCCTAGCCAGGCAACTGACAAACGCGCGAACGAAGGCATCTCAAGCGTTATGCGGGCAAGTGGAAATCCAATTGTCTGAACTGAAAATGGATGGAGCCCGTTTCCAGGTGGATATCCACCACCAAACAGATAAAGATGGCTTGCTTATACAAGACTCTCAAACCGTCGGATTCGATCAGAGAGGGGTTGACCATGTTGAATTTCTGATCGCGCCGAATCCCGGTGAAGGATTAAAACCGCTGGTCAAGATCGCCTCAGGCGGTGAGACATCACGCTTGATGTTGGCATTAAAGAATGTGCTGGCGAAGGAGGATCCGATTCCAACTTTGATTTTCGATGAAATTGATCAAGGGATAGGTGGGCGGGTCGGGTCGATCGTTGGTAAAAAGCTCTGGCAGTTGGCATTGTCACACCAGGTCTTCTGTGTCACCCACCTGCCCCAATTGGCTGCTTATGGTGATATGCATTATCGAGTAACTAAACACACCAGCGCCGACCGGACTTCAACCCGTCTGGAACAACTGAACAGATCAGACCGCGTGGAAGAGTTAGCCGCAATGCTGGGGAGCACATCTGAAACCTCAATTAGATCTGCTGAAGAGCTTCTTCATTCTGTTGAAGAAGACCGGAAGGGTTAATTAAAGGTACGAATATTGGATAAACTTCGCATCTTACTCTTGGGATCTCCAGAAGTGATGTGGAGAGGAGAGTCTTATCCGATCGCCCGGCGCTTATCCCGGGCGTTATTATTTTACCTGGCATGCCAGACAGAACCAGTCTCACGCAGTCAAATATTACTCCTCTTTTGGCCAGACCTGGATGAACATTCGGCGCGAGCAAATCTGCGTGATTATCTGGGTAAACTGAGGGCAAATCTGCCTGATCCGAATATGGTAAAGGCAAATTTGAATTCAATCTCGGTGGATCTGGAAAAAGTGGAAGTAGATCTTTTAGAATTTACCGCCCTAACCCGATCCGTAGGGAGGATTCCCTGGCAGATTCCGTTAGAACAACCACTACCTGATCAGATCTACCAATTGATGGTCAAAGCGATCAATTTATGGCGCTTGCCCACTCTCCTGCAAGGATTCAGCATACCTGGCTCAAACCAGTGGAATGAATGGGTCAGTCAGACAGAACAAAACCTTCTTGGTATACGGAACAACTTCCTCCAGCGGATCGTTTCCCATGCGGATGCCAGTGGCGATTTCATGGCAGTGGTAAGTTGGATCAGATTGGCATTAGTTGGAGATCCATACAACGAAGAGTTCCATCGAAAACTCATAGAAGCTCTCCTCCGATCTGGAAACCGGGCTGAAGCGATTACGCATGGGAACAAGGTCAGCCAATTATTTCTAAAAGACCTAGGAGAGCAACCCTCTGTCGAACTCCAGGACTTGATCCAAACGATCCAAAAAGACAACAAAAAAAACGAACTGAACAAAACTCAATTATCCAAAACGATAAGCGGATTGGTAACAAGTTTTGTCGGCAGGGAAGCCGAGGTCAACCGTCTGACACTGGCTGACGTGCAGGGACGGATCGTTTTGTTACGGGGTGAAACAGGTATAGGAAAGACTCGCCTTGTATATGAATACTATCGCCGGTCTACCCGCCCTTACCAGATGGTCATTGCTCCCTGCCTGGCATCCACTCGAACCATCCCGTATCAGCCTTTTATCAGCATGATTCGTAATGATATTAAGTTGCTTGAACAAGCTGGGCTTACGCGAGAAGAACAACAAAAACTATTTTCGATCGACTCTACTCTTTCGCCCAACCAATCCACAACCATTAATGATCCCTGGCAGATGGATCAATCTGACGCCCCGAACGTAAATGACCTGTTCAGGCGATTCTTCCAGGGTTTGGTCACAAAAGGGCGCCTGTTGATATTTGTTGATGACGCGCAGTGGATAGATGAAGCATCGATCCACCTCATTAAATCGCTGGTTCAGTTTCAGTTTATTCCTTCCAATGCGTTCCTTATTCTTGCTTGTGATCTCAGCAAACAAAATCCCAGTTTTGCCGGATTATTGTCGTACCTTTATCAAAAAGACATTTGTTCAAAGATAACCATTCAACCTTTATCGCTGCAAGAAACCACTACCCTCGCCTCAACAGTCGGTCAAAAAATCTTCTCGGCAGAACAATTGGAAAATCTTGTTAGTGATACAAATGGAAATCCTTTGATGATCATTGAGATCATCCGATCTGTTCTTTATCACAAGACCACAATTCCAACCAGTTCAGACCGCAAAATAATACCGGGAAGCATCCGCTCGGTTTTTCGGGATCGCTATAATCTATTGCCTTCACTCCAACAGCAAATCCTTTCTATCGGAGCTGTTACCGGGACCCGGTTTTCAATTGAACTTCTTGAGTCAATCAGCCAGCATCCGGCTGAAGAAATTGTGGAAGGGCTGGAGGATTTGGAACGGATAGGAATCTTAAAAGTGATGGAAGATACATCCAATCACGAATATACCTATCAATTTGCGCAGAATATTTTTAAAGAGGTTGTACTGCTTGAAATGTCGGTTGCGCGCAAACGGTTATTACACAGACGTATCGCCCATATTATCGAACAATCCAGCCCGTACCCGGATGATGTGCTCGCCGCGATCGTTGCAGAGCACTACACCTCCAGTGGAGACCTAAATCTGGCGTTCAAGTTTTGGTTGAATGCTGCCAGATATGCTAGAAGATTATCCTCACCGCAGGACGCCTATCGGGCATACCAAAAAGCGGAGCAAATCTTTCCGTCAATCGATATGCAGATGTCAGATAAGGAAATTCTTGAGTTTTATAAAGCCTGGGCGAAAGCAGCATATCAGATCCAGGACAATGCCACTACCGAACGAATTGGTTTCTTACTTTTCAATCTTGGTGAAATCAGATCAAGCGCTACTCTCATGGGAAGCGGACTTTATCTTCAGTCGATGGCACGGTTCGGTTATCATGACTACCTGGCAGGATTAAATATCTGCGAACAGGCTCTCCGCTATTTGAAAGAGAGTAACGCCACATCTGAATGGTTAAAGTGCATGGCAAGGAAATCAAAATTCTTGTATATGCTCTCTTATTTTGAAGAAGCGAAACAAAACCTTGAAGAGACGATCCGGTCCCTCCCGGAGACGATGGACGAAGAAATCCAATCCTCAGCTGGCATGCTCTATTATGACTATTCCACCGTGTTATTACTCATGGGTTTTCCTAAAAGAAGCCTGGAGATGGCTGAAAAATCTCATCAGCTATACATTCAAACGAAAGACCTTGAAGGGGAAGCGAAAGTTTTCGGGCAGATGGTCCTCTCCAGTGTGTATTATGGGGAGAACTATAGGGCAGAACAAGAAGCGGACGTCGGATTGGGTTTGGCTAGAAAGATATCTTACAAGCGGATGGAAGCTTACATTCAGGCATATGTGGCGTTTGCAAAAACAGCATTGGGAAAAATGGACCATGCGTGGGATAGCGCACAAAAAGCTCTTGAAATCAGCAATCAAAATCCATTTCCTGAGATCGCTTCCGCTGCCCTGCGAACTTGCGGGGATATCCACAGATACTTATTGGATTATCGAACAGCCATCGATTTCTATATAAAGGGGTATGAGGTTGAGGGAGATAAGATCGTCAAATTTGACCATCTTGCCCGGAGAGGTTACCTGACTGGCTTATTGGGGGATATAACTGGCGGTTTGGGAATGTTGGAAGAAGCGTATCGTGCTGCTTCTGACCTCAGGATCGGAAGTGTCCGGATTTCCTGTCGGTTATATCAAATCCTTGTCATGAATTCTCAGCAAGAATTGGAGAACTTTAAAAAGGAATTGGAGGGTCTGATCCAGGAGTCAGCCGAGCGAAATCTCATCACCCAATGGTGTGTTGGTCAATCGATCAAAGCGCGTTTATTACTATTGAAAGGCGATATTTCCGCCGGTGATCACTTACTCGAGTTAGCTCTCCAAAGGGGATCACAAATGAATGGCATTTGGCCACAATTAATTTATCAGCACTTCCTTGTGGACCAACCTGGAACCATCCAACCTGTGGTAGTTTTAAAATGGAAACGGGTTCTCCAGAAACGACTGGAAGTGATGTCAGAACATTGCCAGGGATCAACGACTTTGCCTTTGGTTATGAATTTCCGCAAAACCATTGACAAAACTACTTGATCGGGAATTTTGTCCATGTTTTGTCTACGAGTTTATGATATAGTACCTTCATACATTTGATCTTAGACCACGCAAGGGAAGGGACCTTGCGGGAAGAAGTCGCGAGTGTCGTTTGGACTCACTCTCGACTTCTTTGTTACTTAATCCTGTTTCATCACCATGGTTCATCAACTAACAGCATGAATGGCGACAAAGTATGATCAAGAAATGCTGTCGATCGGTTTTTCCCCCTAGTCAGTTTTAAGATGTATGACAGTTACACCATCGCCACCTTCGTTATCCATACCAGAATCAAATCGGTCGACTAGTGAATTCTGACGGAGTGTCTCGCGGATCACCTGGCGCAGTCTTCCGGTACCTTTTCCATGGATTACCCGCACAAATGGCAAGCCGGTACTATATGCTTCTGAAAGATAGCGGTCCAAACGGTCGAGGGCATCTTCAGCGCGCTCGCCCCGAAGATCGATCTCAAGTCCAGTTGGCTTTGGCGATTCCTTTTCCGTTTTTTTGGATTCGGAAAGGGAATGGGCTATGTTTACTTTTGCAGGAATATTGGCAGGCTCCGCACCGGATTGGCGCAGATCGGTCAAACGGGCACGCATCCTGAGCCTGCCCACCTGAACTTCCGCTTCCTCTTCCCCCAAACTCGTGACCACGCCCTCCATACCCAGCCCGGCGACCACCACTTTACTTCCCAGGCGAAGTGCCGTCTGATGCATGTTGCTCATAGATGTACGCTCTGCTGGCTTACTAATTAATTCTTCTACTTGATCCAGCTTTTCCTGGGTTGCTTTAATTTCCTCTAGAGGTTGGTGGGCACGTGCCAGTTCCTTCCGAGTGTCTTCTATTTCACGGCGTAAGTTATAGGTCTCTTCCTCCACCTGTTTTCGGGCAGTCTCCAAGATAAGCAGGCGTTCATCTTCGATATTCTCCAATCGGGTTCGGAGGCTTTTTTCTGCAGCGTGATTATCCATAGCCAGTTGATCTGCTACCGCACGAGCCTCACGGGCTAATTTACGCTGTTGGTAGATCTCTTCCAATAAATCTTCCGCCCGAAGCTCATCCGGGTGGATGGCCGTCCGAGCAAGTTGGATGATCTCATCTGATAACCCTAATTTTTCGGCAATTGAGAGCGCATTGGAACGACCCGGTAATCCAAGCGAAAGATAGTAGGTCGGTTGTAGTGTTTCCAGATCAAACTCGAGACTGGCATTGGTCACCCCGGGAGTATTGTGAGCAAAAGTTTTTAGTTCTGGATAGTGGGTCGCGACCATGGTCGTTACCCGTCTTTCCATCAAATGTTTCACAATTGCCATGGCGAGTGCGGCTCCCTCCTGCGGATCTGTTCCTGCGCCAAGTTCATCCAGAAGTACCAACGACCGGTTATCTGCCTTCTTTAATATCTGAATGATATTCGTGATATGTCCGGAGAAGGTGGAAAGCGATTGCTCAATCGATTGCTCATCGCCAATATCCGCAAAAATATGATCAAAAACGCTGATCTTCGAGCCGGATAGCGCTGGAATATGTAACCCGGATTGTGCCATGACCGCCAGTAATCCGACCGTTTTTAAAGTGACCGTCTTCCCACCGGTATTAGGTCCGGTAATGATCAGGGCATAGGTCTGAGTGTCCAATTCCAGATCGATCGGAACGACCGAGGCTGGATCAAGCAGGGGGTGCCGGGCACGGATCAATTGGATCGTGCTGCCTGGATGTCCTTCGGCTTTGCGGGGTTGGATCGGCACCAGGATAGGCTCCACCGCGGTAAGTGAATCGGCATAACGAGCTCGAGCCAGGATCACATCCAGATCGGCAAAGACTTCAATCAATCCACTGATCGCCTCTGAATGCAATCCGACTTGAGAAGAGAGCTCCGCCAGAATGCGGCGCTCTTCATCCCGCTCGGATAATTGTATTTCCCGATATTGATTATTCAGTTCGACCACTGCCAGTGGTTCCACGAACAAGGTTGCACCAGACGAAGATTGGTCGTGAATTATCGATTTCAGTTGACCTTTGAACTCAGACCGCAATGGAATGACATATCGTCCATCACGCTGAGTAATAATCGCTTCTTGAAGCATGGGCGCATGACGGGTGTCATTGATGATCCGTTCCAGTTTTCCGAGCAATCGTTCATGGCAGATTTTGATTTCCCTCCGGATCGATCCTAACTGCTCCGATGCGTTGTCTGGAATATCGCCCCGGTCAGTCACGCATCGACTGATCGAATCAATGAGTCCGACCGGTAATTCTGACCCTGCAAGTATCGCCGCGAGGCTTGGGTATGTATTCTCAATTCTTTCAAATACCCTCAAAACCGTCCGGGCAACGATAAGTGAGTTCTTTATCTCCAACAACTCTTCCTGGTTAAGGACTCCTCCCCTTGACGCCATCATACAACTCGCGCGAATGTCAGAAAACCCACCCAGGCTAAGATCGGAAGTCGTGGCAAGTAACTGGCGTGCTTCTGTGGTTTGCTGTAACCAGAGTTTTGCCAAAACAAGATCTCTGGTTGGACGCGTTTTCAATGCCAATTCACGGGAAGTGGAAAAATGGGTATAACCTGCCAGTTCAATTCGAATTTTTGGGAATTCAAGTAATTGCAGCGTCTTCTCATTCATGGAATTAAGAATATCATGGATTGCAATTGACGAGTAGGACCACACCGGACCAGCTAAAAAGAGATAAATCTGTGCACTAATTCAAATTAGTTTCCGTAAACTGGATGTATAGTATTTTACTGAAATTTACCATCGGCTACTTTAAAAAAGATATGCCAATGTCACAAGAAACCAGAAAATCAGTCATCATCATTGGCACCGGCATTTCCGGTCTCGCTACCGGGATCTACGCACAGCATAACGGTTATCAGAGTCAGATCTTTGAATTACACAGCTTGCCAGGTGGGCTGATGACCGGTTGGAAGCGTAAAGGATACACCATCGACGGTTGTATTCATTGGTTGACCGGATCAAACCCAAAATCGAATTTTTACAAAGGTTGGACCGATCTCGGTATATTGCAGCCTGATACTGAAGTCATTAATCCTGATGAATTTATGCACCTGATATCCCCAAATGGAGAAGTGGTTCGCTTTTATAGCAAAATCGATCAAATGGAAAAACATTGGTTGGAAATGGCTCCTGAAGATGAAAAAGTGATCCGCGATCTGTGTAATGCAAGTAGAAAGGTGATCGGTTTCAATCCTCCTGTATCTGGTAGTGGCGGATTTTTACAAACTATTTTGAACTCGGTAAAGTTCCTACCTGCTATATTTTCCAAACTGCCCACCATACGGAAATATGCAACCATGACCGGGAAGCAGTTGGGTGGGAAATTTAAGAATCCGTTGTTGCGATGATTTTTCGATAGGCTCTGGATTTCTGAAATGACCGCAGCCGGTTTGGTATTCGTTATGGCTTATCTAAATGAAGCTGATGCAGGTTACCCGATTGGAGGGTCGATCCCGATGGCAGAGAGATCAGAGCGGCGGTATCTCGACTTGAGCGGTCAGATCCATTACAACAGTCGTCGAGTAGAAAAGATCCTCGTCGAAAACAATAAGGCGGTTGGAATTCGTTTAACGGATGGTACGGAACATCATGCGGATTATGTCATCTCAGCTGCTGATGGACACGCGACCATATTTGAGATGCTGGATGGTAAATATGCGGATGACAAAATAGCCAAACTGTAAGACACCAACCCTGTATTTCCCGCAATCATGCTGATCGGAGTCGGGGTGAACAGGACTTTTCCGGATCTTCCCGCATTAACCGGTGGGATCAGCTACGGGTTGAAAAAACCGATCAAAGTCGGAAGAAATGAAGTCAATCATCTCGAAATGATGATATATAACTTTGACCCGACTCTTGCTCCTGCCGGGAAGACAGTCCTAAACTGTGCGATCACGACCGAATACCAGTATTGGAAAGACCTGTCAGCTGAACCCGAACGATACAAAGCGGAAAAGGACCAGATTGGTATGGAAGTGATCCAACGCTTGAATGAGTTTTTCCCTGGTCTTGAAGCCCAGGTTGAGATGGCTGATGTGGCCACCCCTATCACCTTCGAACGCTACACTGGCAACTGGCAGGGTAGTTTTGAAGGATTCCTCCCAACTCCAGGGAACATAATGGGATCGATCCCAAAAATCTTGCCGGGGTTGGATCACTTCTATATGGCAGGACAATGGGTCCAGGCTGGTGGTGGAATACCCGCCGGTTTAATGACCGGTCAGGATGTGGTTACCCGGATATGCAAAGCAGATGATAAACGGTTCGTTTAAAGTATTGCACGCTATGGCGTAGGAATTGTCGGTAGTGCTGTTTTCGTTGGTCGTAATGTGGGCGTTGATGTAGCGGGATAATCTTCTGCGGACACTTCGTAGAGTTGTAGATCTGAGAACTGGATCGTCACCGCTGAGGAACCACTGGATGAAGCGAAGAAACCAATCCCACCAGCGGTCGGAGCCAGTTTTTGTGAGGATTGAAATATCTCATTCAAATATATCCGCACAGATCCGCCCCCAACCCATAGCCCGACCCGAAATGGCACTCCAGGTGTCCGGGCTGCCTGCGCACTGGCTGACCAATCAGTCAAAACGCTGATCTTGCCTTTATTGACTTTCTCAAGCCGAAATAACCCACCGCAGTTAAATACCAGCCGGTGATAAACCGTGTCATTCGTTGCCCAAAAAGCCACACCGAAAGTATCTTCCCGGGTACACAAGCTGGCAGTGATGGATACTTCCAGATAGAAATCATCGGTAAACGTATCGGTTCGCAGACTGGTCAATGTCCCTCCCGGGGCAGCTACAGCCAGATTAATGGATCTATTTCCGAAATCAATATTTCCAACAGGAAACGCGCCATGGCTCCAATTGGATTGGATGGCAAATTGATCATCGATGACCAGATTCCCAAATCGGATGGAAGCGTCAGGGGTGGAGCTAGGTTGTATGGTGATCTGACGGGTCGGTGTGGAAGTCGCAGGGAACCAGACAATGGTAGCGGAAGGTGTCTGGGTGATCGGTAAGACCGATGGTGTCGAATCGGGGATCACATCCCTGGGCAGAGAACAACCAGCCAGGGCAGATACTGCCAAAATCACTACCAAGATGCAAGCGAGAGATAACTGTCTATTTCGGTTTTGCATGGACTGATTATAGCTAATAGTCATCCCATGGTATACCTTTTCGGTATTCCCAGAAACTTATTCGAATTATCTTCGTAAATAGAATAAATAGTACAAAGCAAGGGCAAATAGGAGCAAGACAATGACTGGATCATCATATCGGACTGAAGAATTTCAAGTGGATGGGGAAGCTCTCATCACCAAAGTCAAAGAATTGATTCACGAAGGCAATATTCGAAGGATCACCTTGAAGACGGATGAGGGTCGAATTCTAATGGACTTTCCTCTTACCTTCGGCGTGGTTGGAGCTCTGGTCGCTCCCCAACTGGCGGCTTTGGGCGCCATCGCTGCCTTGGTAACGAAGTGTACGTTAGTGGTGGAAAAAGAAAATCAGGTTCAGTAACTCTTTCGTGGGGGTAAGCGTAATGAGTATAAAACACGGCGCAATCAGAGGGAAAAAAGCGCCGTATAAATTATTTCTCCACATTCCCTATTCTGTTTTTGAATAGATAGAATATCCATCGTTTCCTTTGGACTTGGAAGTATACATGGCCAGGTCTGCATCCCGAAGCACTTGCTCTGCACTGTAATAGGTACGAAGGGAATCAACTACCCCGATGCTGGCTGTAATTGAAAAGGTATGACCCAACATCGATATGGGTGGATTCAATTCATTCTTAATTCTTTCCAATAGCTCAGGTATTCGCTCGGGTGTAACACCCTCCAATAGAAAAACGAATTCATCACCACCCAGTCGAGCAACAGTATCTGTGGATCGAAGACTATTATACAAACGTCGGGATACTTCCACTAAAAGTCGATCCCCACATAGATGTCCAAACTCGTCATTAACCGGTTTGAATTGGTCCAGGTCGAGAAATAGGACCGCATAATTTGTCTGAGGATGGCGTATGGTTAATTCAATTGCCTGTCCCAATCGATCTAAAAAGAGGACCCGGTTTGGTAAACCGGTCAGCGGATCATGGAGGACATCGTGCTTCAATTGCTTTTCCAAATTTTTCCGCTCTGTGATCTCAATCTGGAGGGCTTGATTCAAGCGCAATAGATCATCCTGCCTTACTTGATTAGTCTGGAGCGCAAACATCAGTTCCTCGTTCAAATGTTGGTTATCACGTATAGACAGGGTCTGTTGTAGGATGACCAGCAATAAGATGATCCCAAGCACGATCGCGAATGGGGTAAACCCGACAGCCATGGGCGAGAAATGGGATTGGATCAGGAAGATATAGATGCCTATCAAATAAACATATGGAATATAGATGAACTTGCTCTGGTAATTCTTAATGGATAGATCCACTTTTCTTTGGACGGTCTCTAAATGCGTTCCACGTTCTCCATGGTGAAGCTGGATAAAACCAGCTACCAGACCTAGAAAAGAGGAAAAAAGCCATCCGATCTGTAAAAAACTAGTTGGTTGATAAGAGTCATTTAATACTTGCCAACTGAAGAATCCATCGGTCACGATCATAACTACCATACTACTAGCGAAAACCACTGCGAAGATCGAGCTGATCCGATGGGTCAATCTTTCAGATAAGGACATAACTCCAAAAAGTAAGATCAAACCGGTAAAGGGGAAGAAAGACTGTATGACTTCAGGTAAATTAAAACGGCCATTGGATTGGTCCCAGGTCGGAGCGTATAAGAAATTCCAATATATAAGTATCAAAGCCAGCAGAATGGAAAACACTTCGATCGTTTTCCGCACCCTTTCCATTTGTCGAAGCTTGATTACAGGAAGGTGCAATATACCGATCAGGATCATAGGGTAATAGAGAAAGTATAAGATATGGAACAGGTGAACCTGTTTCGATAGGATAGGACCTTTCTGAACAATACCCAGAACGACGTCGCCGAAAAAGGTGCATAGATATGCTATGCCGAAAAGCACAAAAGTGGCCTGGATCGGATGAGAATTCCGTCGTTCTCTAATTGCGACCAGGAACATCAATACTGCCGTGAATAAATTCATGAGGGGATTCAGGTAATAGAGGAGGGAAAATAGCATTGTCCGGGTAGGTGGTATACACCACAACAGAGTCGACAGGCTCGTAAATAGAATTGCGGCGGCGACAATCCCCTCTGGTATGTTCAATCTTTTGGTGGGAGTAAGGTGGTTCATGGCAATGTTGTGATGATCCTTAATCATGGCTGGCGCAATGGGGTGGGTTCCAGTAATTGTATGACAAGAGTATCAGATATCGATAAGTATTCGAATAAAAATCGCGTGAAGACCATATAATTCATCCTTCTTCTCCGATACCATTGGCAGCACTAAATATATCAGACCTCTCTAAAGCCATCGCAAACCTTGAGGAATGGGGAAAATGGGAAGAATCTTGACATGACACTTCCGAAGAGGTAGAATCTCCTTCCTGTAAGCCTGCCCCCGTAGCTCAATTGGATAGAGCGCCTGCTTGCGGAGCAGTAGGTTCGGCGTTCGAGTCGCCGCGAGGGCACAGAAAAACGGTCATGCCTGCATGACCGTTTTCTCTTCAGAATGGTCATGATATAATCACCCCATTATGGATAATCTCAAGGAAGATCTCTCAGTATTAGGCAGGTCCGCCGGTGGAACCCGGGCGTTTCCTTATCGTATTGCGCCTGCTTCCGGATAATTCTTCTAACGTATGTCATTTTTAACACCGCAGGCGACCCCTGTGGTGTTTTTTTATATAATAAAAGGTTATTATGATACAACTTCAACTTTCCAAAGTCAGCCTGACCCTCGGCGCGCATCCTATCTTCCGTGACTTGAATTGGGAGATCCAGGAAAATCAAAAAATTGGTTTGATCGGTCCCAATGGCGCCGGGAAATCCTCGCTCTTCAAATTGATCACGGGTGAATTTTCTCCTGAACCAGGCGGAACCATTTCCCGGGCAAAAGGGGCGACGGTTGGATATCTCGCCCAACAGCCTGAATTGGATGAAGAGGTAAGTGCATTCCAATCCATCCTCGAGAATAATCCGCAGGTCGACAACATTCGCAAAGATTTGGCAGAATTGGAAGCGAGTCTGTCTTATCCGGCTGTCTATGATAATCAAAATAGGCTTTCCATGACTTTAGAGCGTCAACAAATGTTACTCAATGAATACCAGGGGCTGGGTGGGGATCAATATGAGCAGCGTCTGATCGGAATACTGACCAGTATTGGGCTGCCATTGGGTGATATCCACAAGCCCATCCGACAATTAAGTGGCGGTCAGAAAAAATTGATCGGTCTTGCCAGCTTACTCATCCAATCTCCCGATCTGCTCCTTCTGGATGAACCGGATAATCATCTCGATCTGGCGGCTAAACAATACCTTGAACGATTTATCCGGGAGTACAAAGGCAGTATCGTCATCATTTCACACGATCGATATTTATTGGACGCGTCAGTAACCCACATTGCAGAATTGGAGGATGGGAGATTACGCCAATTCACTGGCGATTACTCCTCCTATATTTTCGATAAACAGCAACATCTCGCCAGGCAGGATGAACTCTTTCATGTGCAGCAGCGACAGGTTCATCGAATTGAAGCAGCCATCAAACGATATGCGATCTGGGCAAAGACCTATGATAACGAGAAATTTGCAAAACGGGCTCGTGCCATCCAAAATCGGTTGGATAAAATGGAGCGGATCGACAAACCCATCCTTGAAAGGCGGAGGATGGACCTCCGCTTGAATGGATGGCGCGGATCCCAAAAAGTTCTGGAATTCCGGGAAGTATCCAAATCTTTTGGAGATCAACTTCTTTTCGGGAAAGCGAATCTGACCCTCTGGCACGGTGAACGAGTGGGAGTAATCGGTCGGAATGGAACTGGCAAGTCAATTTTGATCAAAGTAGCACTGGGCATCCTCGAAGCGGATTCTGGTGATGTCATCCTTGGTCCCAGCATTACACCCGGCTACTACGCACAGGAACACCATACACTGGACTCCAATCAAACTGTGATCGATTGTGTTCGTCTGGCAGGCAGTCTGTCAGAATCAAAAGCCGTTTCGTTATTAAAACGGTACCTTTTCAGTTATCGACAGACATCCCAGAAGGTGGGTGACCTTTCAGGTGGCGAACGGAGCAGGCTGCAGTTAGCTCTGTTGGTTTTATCCAACTCCAATTTCTTATTGTTGGATGAACCGACGAACAATTTGGATATCATTTCCGCAGAAGTGTTGGAAGAAACGCTGGAAGAATTTCAGGGGACTGTTTTAGTGATTTCCCATGACAGATATTTTCTGGATCAAGTGGTCAATCGAATTTTGGTACTGGAGGACGGTATCCTGAAAGAATCACCCGGGAATTACAGTGATTATCTCTTGAACTCGCAGTGATGATGGTATTCCTTTGGATGCTACAGGATAAATAAGTAAACCATGGTTGTGAACGCACACAGTGCTCCAACCAGTATATGGATGGATCCCTGGGTACGGAGTGCCTGCTGAGTATGTAATCTACGCAAAAAAACGGATGCCGATCGACTACCTTCCGTTCGACGCAGGATTCCACTAAATAATAGAAGGAGCGGGGAAACGATCAATTCCGATAGGGTCCACATTTTCCAACCCATCCACAGGGTAACCAGGCTGAAAAGGAGGAACATAATATCCCGTAATCGCAACACCAGGCTTCCAATACTACCAGGCAGGATGGAACCGATCAACCAGATCGCCGCCCATCCGCCAAACAGAATCAATTGAACTCGAGCATACGGATGAAGTTTTTTCATGTTTTCTCATTATAACGGTTTGTAACCCATTGACAGAATGATGAGTATTGATATAATACAAACTGGTTTGCAATACAAACAATACTATTGAGGAAAATATGAAATCAAATATGGATCAAATTCAACGTCGTACTGTCGGTTACTGGTTTGATGATGGGTTGGTAGACCTGTTTGTTGGCGGGGTATTTCTGCTCCTCGGAGCATTCTTCACTGGTTCTGGATTATTCCAACGGGGTTTTATTACTGCATTAACGGTTGGGATAGGTCAACCGCTGATCATCCTGGTGGGTTTCCTGGTGGGTAAAAAGGTGATCCCCCTGCTCAAAGAGAAATATATCTACCCGCGGACCGGATATGTCGCTTATCGTGAAAGATCCAAAGTGAGTCGTAGGCGAAGAATTGTCATTGCACTGGTATCCGGTGCTGTCACATCCGCTGCGATCCTTCTCGTCCTGCCGAATGTGGGCGAAGCCCTGATCTGGTTTATTAGCGGTATCATGATTGCCGCATTCATAGTCTTCTTAGGTCTACGGACCGGGCTGATCCGCTACCTGATCCTGGCTGGAATTGCCATCCTGATTGGGGCGTTCGTTTCCATTATCGGAATAGTAGAACCCTTTCAGGCTGCCCTATTCTATGGTCTCTTTGGTCTGACCTGGGCCATTCAGGGGGGATTAAGTCTGGCGGGTTATCTTGGAAGGAATTCGAATATCCATGAAGAGGAAAAATGACGACGCCTTCTCTGAACTGGTCTGATGTGGATCGGCTGGTGCACGAGCCTGCCCGTCTGGTCATCCTGACCATACTTGGATCTGTGGAGAAAGCGGATTTTCTCTACCTGCAGCGTGAAGCAAATCTCACCCGGGGCAATCTATCAGCCCATCTGTCGAGGCTGGAAGAAGCGGAATACATCCGGATTGAAAAAACCTACCGGGGTAAACTTCCCCTCACTTTGGTAGAGCTGACAACGAAAGGGCGGCAGGCTTTGAATGATTACCGGACACATCTCAGGAAAATGTTGGGGAATTCCTGATCAATTGTCATTCAGACATTAAACAGCCACCATTGCTGGCGGCTGTTTGATCCTGTAACACCATATAGTTTCGAAAGGATCAAAATATCTTTAACCCACTTAATAGAACTACCAGTACCAGCGGAGGGGTAATAAATCGAAGGATATAAAACAATACCCTGGTTTCTTGTGTATTGGACAGGACGCCCTTGTTAGATAATTCCGTTTGAAACCTACTCAATTCCCAAACCCAACCAGCAAATATCACCAGGAATAATCCCCCACGGATAGCGAAATGTTGGATGAGCCAAAATCATACAGGTCAAAGAAGGTCAATCCGAATACTATAACAGTTGCAAGCAGATTATTCGACAGCGCCGCCGTTACTGCCGGTCAGATAAGGGAATTTCCAAATATTACCCAAACCGAGGGTAGCCATGAGGATCCCCAATCCGGTAGCGAATTGCTTGCGACTTCGATAGGTGGGATGAGGAAGTGGTGTGGTTGAAACGGTTTTCATACATCTTTCTCCATTGATGGGATAAAAAATCCCTGGTCAGCCGGGGATTTTGTCTGCTTGCACATGTTTGGTTCGTCTCACCATCTGACTCCATTCACCAGCCTTGAGGGGTGTGAAGAAGAATCCAATTAATATACATGGTGGAGCGGATCATGGAGATCATGGGTTGGATGATACCTTCTGCACTATTCGCGTCAATCTTCCATAGCTGAAATATCTCCCCATTCTGATCATTTTCCATCCTTCAAACGATATGACATTTGTCACTTGATTCTATCCTCACCATCCACTATGATAACATATGATAATATGCTATAACATCTTATAACATCCTATGGAAACTATCTATACCGTTCGACAAGTTCAAGAAATCCTCAAAGTAGACCGGATCACTATATACCGGATGCTGCAGGATGGCCGTTTAAAAGGGATCAAGATCGGACAACAGTGGCGTTTCCCTGCCCCCGAAGTTGAACGACTGCTCACCGGCGATCTATCTGACTCTCAACCGCTACCCGCTCAAGTTATGCCGGATAACGGTTTCCCCACCCACTGTGTTCAAACCATCCAAAATCTATTTGCCGAGATTAGCCAATTATCAGCGCTGGTTGTGGATATGGACGGAGATCCATTGACCGAGATCAGCCATCCCACCACATTTCAGCACATAATCTTGAGCAACAACGCGTCCTTCAGTGCTTTCAAAGCAGACTGGCAAACCTTCGCCAGCATTGCCACTGAACGATCCGCCATGTTACAAGACCACTGTGGTTTTTCCTATGTAGCCTCCCCGATCCAGTCCCAGCATGAGCAGGTCGGCGCGTTTATCGCTGGTCCATTTTATTGGCAAAAACCAGACCGGTATGAAGAGACGGAACGGATCACCCGTCTCTCTTCGCTCTACCGGGTAGATCTCGCACAATTACAGGAAGCAATCCAGACCATCCCAGTCATTCCCGCCGAGCGCCGGATCCAGATCGAATCCTGGCCTAGAGCTGCCAGCCAGGCAATTCAAAGCATCTTAAATGAAAGAACCGGTTTTATCCAGCGGTTGCAAAAAATCGCTGATCTCACTCAAATCTCGTAAGGAGAATATATGAAGACGTTTCTAGTCCTTGGCGCGGGCACAGCCGGTACCATGATTTCCCGTAAGCTGGTAGCTGCGCTGGATCCGCGTGAATGGCAGGTCATACTGGTTGATCGGGATCCGAAGCACTACTATCAACCTGGATTCCTGTTTATCCCTTTCGGCTATTACACTGAGAATGACGTGATCCAGCCCAAGCAAAAGTACATACCATCCAATATTCGCTTCATTATCTCTGATATTGATCTCATCCAGCCAGACCAGAATCAGGTCGAACTGACCACCGGGGAAGTGATTCACTACGACTATATGGTGATCGCAACCGGCGCGGACATTCATCCGGAAGAGACGGATGGTCTTCTCGATGGAGGCGGATGGCGTAAAAATATCTTCGATTTCTACACCTATCAGGGTGGACTGGAAATGCATAAATTCCTGCAAACCTGGCAGGGTGGGCGGATGGTTGTCAATGTTGTCGAAAATCCGATCAAATGCCCGGTCGCCCCGCTGGAGTTTCTTTTCCTGGCTGACGACTACCTGATCAAACGAGGAATCAGAAACAAAGTTGACCTGATCTACGCCACACCGCTCTCCGGCGCGTTCACCAAACCAAAAGCGTCTGCCGCTCTGGGCGATATGCTCCAGCGGAAAAATATCCTCCTGGAGCCGGACTTTGCAATCGGAGAAGTGGATGCCAGTAAAAATGTCATCCGTTCCTATGATGATCGCGAGATTGGCTATGATCTGCTTGTTACCATTCCGACCAACATGGGCGCAGAAATTATCGGTCGGTCCGGTATGGGTGACGAATTAAATTATGTTCCAACTGATAAAGCCACTCTTCAATCAAAGGGATGGAAAAACATCTTCGTCATGGGGGATGCGGCAAATATCCCAGCTTCCAAAGCTGGGGCTGTGATCCATTTCCAAATGGAATCGGTCTTTAAGAATATCCTTGCCACCATTCAGGGCAAAAGCATGCCCGCTGAATTCGATGGTCATTCTCTCTGCTATATTGAAACCGGTCACAAGAAAGCCATCCTCATTGATTTCAGCTACGACCAGGAACCATTGCCGGGTAAGTATCCTATTGGTGGCATTGGACCATTCTCGTTACTGCGCGAATCGACCATCAACCACTGGGGCAAACTGGCTTTCAAAGAAATGTATTGGAATCTGATGCTGCGCGGCATCGAAGTTCCGCTGCCCAGCCACTTCAGTATGGCTGGCAAAGAAATGTAAACCATTTGACTTATTTTCAAGGAGAAAACAATGTCTCAAGAACTGCTTACGAATCTCGCTTTCGACGCCGATGGGTATATGGTGGATGGCAATGCCTGGACCGAGGAGATCGGCAAGGCACTTGCCGAAAAAGAAGGTATTGAACTCACTCCCCGACACTGGGTTGTGATCAATTACGCCCGCGCTGAATGGAAAGCCAAGGGTGAATCGCCCAGTCTGCGCGCCATCACCAAAAACACGGATGTCGGCACTAAGGAACTCTACCAGCTCTTCCCGGCTGGACCCGGCAAGCTGGCAGCCAAAGTAGCCGGATTGAAGAAACCCACCGGTTGCATCTAGACAATCAAATCTGAAAGGAACATACAATGACACCCGATGTTAATGTAATCAAGAAAGATATCCGCAAGCTTTCCATTATTGCCTCCAAAGGCGCCCTGGATATGGCGTATCCGCCCCTGATCCTTGGCAATGCTGCCCGGATGAGCGGTATTGAAACCCATATCTTTTATACCTTCTGGGGATTGGATATCATTACCAAGAAGAAAATGAACGGCTTATCCGTAGCAACGGTCGGAAATCCGTCAATGCATCCGTCGTTCCACATTCCCACCTGGATGGGAGCTATCCCGGGCATGTCCGCGGCTGCTTCCTGGATGATGCGTAACGAGATCGCCAAACTAGACTTCCCACCCGTCGGTGAGTTCGTCCAATTGCTGCTCGACTCAGGTGCAAATATGTATGGCTGTAAAATGTCGATGGATATGATGAAATTGACTGTCAATGACCTGGTGGACGGCTGTTCCGTGCTGGGAGCGATGGAATTTCTTGAGATCTCCGAGGGCGCACAGGTCCTCTTTATCTGATCAGCTCATTCAATTGTTCTTTACAGAAGGGACAGGTCAATGCGACCTGTCTCTTCTATATTAATCTGTGTGTGAAAGGGTACAAATGATGCTCCTTTTCTCAAGAGTAGTAGGGTGAGGTCGTGAACGACCTCACCCTACTACTTTCTTCAAATAAACATATTCATTCCCGATGTAATCGTTCCAATCCCTGGGTGTACAAGCCCAGTTGCGCGCATGCCATCCAGACAAACACCATCGTCATCGCCAGCCAGACCAGGGTCAATGTGATTGGGAGCGACTTTTGCACAAATGTCAGTTGAGTGATCATCCGACCAACGATCGTTTGGTACTTGGTCATCACGTCCCGGGCTGAGGATACACTTGCATTGATCTTATCTATTTCGGCAGACAATTTATGTACCGCTTCCGGGAGAGTCGTGATGCTGTCGCTGGCCGCGGTCATGGACACCTTCAGATCTTCCAGGCTGGTGGGAAGGTCTTTCATTCCGGTTGAAATGTTACCCACCGATTGATCCAACGGGACCTCGGGCTGATAGGGTTCGCTGCTTATAAATGGAATGCTCGAAACCAGGGTCAGGGTGCTATCGATGACTTTCGCTGTCGCCTGCAGCGAACGCAACGATTCCTGGACCTTGCTGACCGTATTCACCAGGTCCCCACCGATAATTTTGGACATGCTTTCAAATAATGGGGTGGTCTTATCAAGGGCGGTTCCAACCTGCCCGGTAATATCGCTCACCAGAGTGAGATTCTTGCCGGCCGCTTCCAAAGTCGATTGGGCCACTCCCAGCATATCGCTGGTGGCATTGAGTGTATCCAACCCGGTGGATAGCAGGGTGTTTACCGTTGAGTTGACGGCAGGCTTCACAGACCAGAGCACCACTGCACCGGCGATACTGACCAGCCAACCGAATACCGCGGTGATGATCAAGATCCAGCCAATGATCTTGCTTGTTAACACATTTTGATTAAATGAACCCATCATACCCTCCTTAACTAAAAAAACTGTCTCCATTCATTATAGACAGTCGGTCACCGAATCATATCTATTGCAGACCCCCGTCTTCCCTTCCTAAAGGAGGTGGCGGACATAGTTCGCCGGAGGGATCACCCCTTCTAAGGGATGCGGCGGCTTACGTCCGCCGGAGGGATCTTCGTTCCAAAAACCGGCGTCTCCTTTCGAGAGAGAAAAGCGCCGGGATGGAACCTCACTTCCCTTCAGCGAGGATAACCACCCGATCCATTCGTGGACCTGTGGAATACACATTCATTGTGAAAGGAATTCGTCCACCCTCAGGAATTCCATCTGTAAATTCGATCTTGCGGACACCGCCGGGCAGATCTCCCTGGTATCCTGCCGCGGTGATCGACGCATAACCAAGCGACCTGCCCGGATTCACCAACTCACCGCTGACTTTCATCCACACGCCCGCCGAGTTGATCTCGACAGATTGATTTTCGATCACCAGGATCTCAACCGGAGGTTGCTCCGCGGCGAAGGATGTTTTTAATGAAAACTCTGCCCGGAATGGATAGCCCACCGGTCCTTTGATAAAACCGATCAACGGGATCTCTTTCCCGTTCGGAAGTCGGTCAACCAATCCGGCGACAGGAACACCGTAACTTTTCTGAGCATCCCCCACCAGGAACTCACCGGTCAGATAATAGACATCCTTCCCCTGGTTGTTGGACGCATTGACCAGGCACCACAGATCCTGCTCAACGGTCGGATAGCAATGGACTTTGCCGACCCCGACTGCCACTGGCGTGGGCGTAAATAAAATTGGAGAGGGTGCCTCTACCGGAGCGGGAATGATCAGAGTGCTGCCTTCCTTTAGAAAATTGAGATTGACTTGCGGGTTAGCCATCTGAAGTGCCGCCAGGGTAACGCCATACCGTAGGGCGATATAAGAGCCCAGGTCGTCTTTTTTGACCGTGTAGATCAGAGGCGTGGGTGTCGGCGCGATAATGACAGCTATACCGCCGTCACCTCCCGGACTGGGCGTTCTGGTTGGCAAAACTGGTAACGTGGACAATGTCACCTCAGCCCGAGTAGCCTGCGTGATCGTGATCGGCGTCACAGGACCACACCCGACCATGACAATGCTCAGCATCACCAGACCCAGATATCCTCTTGCTTTTTCTTCAAGCGCGTTCATAGAAAAAATTATACCAGAGCGCTCTTGCGGCGATATTCTGCCTGTGCTAGACTTGATCGTATGCCCGAAGACCCGCTCCTCGAACAGGCGTTAACAGCCATCCGCACGCATGACCGCGCGAAAGCATTGGAGATCCTCAAACGCCTGGTCAAAGCGGATCCGCATAACCATCGCTACTGGTTGTGGCTGAGCACCGTCGTCGAAACGCCCCGGGAAGCGATCTTTTGTCTTCAGGAAACGCTCAAATACGATCCGGAAAATCTGACCGCCCGTAGGGCACTCGTATACTACGGCGCGGCGCGTTCCGAAAAGCACGCCAGCGAGAATCCCTTCTCCAAACGGGTGGATTGGCAAGCCGACCTCATTCGCAGGTTGACGCCGCCTCCGCCCCCCAAACCCGAGGAACCGCCCCGCAAACGCTCGACGGGTGTGGTGATTGTTGCTGCCGTAGTGGTGCTCGCCGTGATCGCCGGTGGTGTGTATTTCATTACTTCCCTCAAAAGCAAATCCGGTCCAACCATATCCATCTCCCGCCCGACCCCAAAGGCGTCTGCCACCTACCTTCCCACCCTGACCCCGATCGGGTATAAACCTTCACCCACGCCCAAAGGCGCTCCTCCGCTCTGGACCCTGCTGGAGAAAACCTACACACCCACGCCATTATATGTGAACACGCCCCACCCGAGCGAAGCATACCAGCTCGCCGTCAGAGCCTATGAAAAAGGCGATTGGGAGACCTTCCGCCTGTATATGGGACAGGTTCTCGAAAGCGAACCGAAATCGGTGGACCTGTATTACTTCCTCGGGGAAGCTGAACGAAAATCGGGCAACTGGAATGAAGCGCTGGCATATTATGAAAAAGCGCTGGCGGTGAACAAGAAGTTTTCACCCGCCATCCTGGCTCACGCCGAGGTATTGCACCAACTCAAACCTACTACCAATGTGCTGGATGATCTGACCAAAGCCATTGAGTACGACCCGGCTTTTTATCTTGCGTACGTCAAACGGGCGGATTATCTCATCACCCGCGGGCAGAACGACGAGGCGATGGATGATCTGACCACTGCCCGCGAATTGAATCCAGATTCCCCCCTGGCATATCTCGGACTGGCAAAGGTCTACCTTGCCAACGATGAGCCCGCCCTGGCAGTCGAAAATGCCAAAAAGGCGTACGCGCTGGATATCACCATGCTCGACACCTATCTTGTTCTGGGCGCATCTTATATCGCCATCGGTGATTTCGACAGTTCCATAGAGCCCTTGCAAACTTATCTGACCTACCAGCCGTACGACGCCAATGCCTACGAACTGGTCGGAAAGGCGTACTGGGTGGCTGGCGATGAGACGAAAGCCATCGAAAACCTTGAGAAATCGATCGCGATGGATACCCACAGCTTCGACGCCTACTATATCCGCGGGGTGACCAACCTGAAATTAGGTAATTATTCCGCCTCCCTGGCAGACCTGACCAAGGCACTCGAGATCGATGATAACCATTACGAAGCCGTCTTCTACCGCGCCCAGGCGTTGATGCAGCTCAAACGGTATGGTGATTCCTATAATCAATTCCTGCGGGCGGAAGACCTGGCGACCGAAGACAAACAACGTGCGGATTGTGTCTACCTCCAGGCGAAATCTTCCATTCTGGCGGGTTGGGATAAGAACACCCGCGATGCCTACAAACGCCTCATCAAATTGCCGGAAGCGGTCTTGACTCCCGCCTGGGTGGAGGAAGCCCGCGCCTACCTGAACCCCTGCAGCGGTAACAAGTGCGCCACCATGACCGCCACCTTCAAGCCTAAAGCCCCGGCGATCAGCACCCTCACGCCCACCCCCTGATATCTCCCTTCTATTTATTACCCGTTTATTAACACTGCTCTTTTTTACTTGCGTGTATAGATCAATTCCCTATAATTAGGAAGGATGGACTGTTAGCAGTCCGTTTTTGCAGAAATTTATCAGTCTGGTCAATGAAAAAAAAGGGAGGGGAATTCGTTAAATCCAAATCGATCTGACCTTTCCCACATACGTTCCATTTCAATCCTTTTTTATTTCTCCAAGGAGGCTTTATGTCTGGGTATTACCGTAAATTTTTGTATCTGCCAATGCTGCTCTGTGTGGCATTTTTCTTTGCGCTGGTAATGGTGTCACCGGTATCTGCCGATGACGGACAACCTGTGGATCCACCGGCCGTGGGGGAAGTCACTGCTCCCCCGCAGACGGACGCACCTCCCCAGGTGGAGGAACCCGTGCAAGTGGATGCTCCACTTGGGGAAGAACTGGTTCCGCTGGAAGCGGCTGCGCCAACAGAGGCGCCCCTGCCGGTTGTTGAACCAGAACCGGTGGATGCTCCACCTGTGGAAGAGCTTACCCCACCGGTCGAAGAACTTGCTCAGGTGGATGCTCCACCTGTCGAGGAACCGACCGTGCAGGAAGTCACCACTGCCGTGGCAGATGCCGGGCTGGTCCTGGTGGACCCATCCGGGGCTACCACCCCGATGGCAACCCGTGACACCTCCCTGGGTGTGGTGGTAGGAGATCCTTATTTCAAGGTGGGCGGGACCGAGTATCATTTCACGGCAGCCGATTGTGATCCGGGTTCTGGAGTGAGCAGTTGTTCCAACCCCATCCAGGCCGCTCTCGATTACATGGCCGATCACAACCTCACACCGACCGACCGCAAGCTTTATATCGAAGCGGAGACCTACAATGAAGATGTCTTCATTGGAGGTTGGATGAACGGCGTCAAAGGATTGCTGGCATTGGTTGGTAAGGGGGATACCCCGGAAGATGTGCAGCTAAACGGTTCCATCTCGGTCTACGAAATGCCGGCCGGGTTTACCATCCAGAATATGTCTGTTTTCAATGACTATACAGATTCTGCAGCCATCTACTTTGAAGGAAATAAAGGTCTCGTTCAACTGGTCGATGTTAATGCCTCGTCTTTCGGACAGGACGGTATCGGAATAGTCGTGACGAAACATTACGGCAACGTCGAATTGAACCGGGTCAAAGCCAATAATAATGGCTATCATGGCGCGATCATCGATGTCTGGTCGTCCTCTGGCTCCGTGAAAGTCACCAACAGCGAATTCAACCATAACCTGCTGAATGTGGATGCTGCTGGCAGTTGGTTGTTCGATGCAATTTACGATGACTTTGGAAATATTATTGACTACGAACCAACTTACACCGGTCTGAAGATCTGGCCGAATGGTGGACCTGTCACCCTCAACGGAATTCAAGCTTCGGATAACCATGGTTCAGGCGCTGAATTATGGACCAAAGGTTCGACGGTGATTGTGAAGAACAGTGTGTTCAATAACAACAATGGAGGGTCAAATCCGGGCGGAACCGGATTGGATATCAGAGCTAACATTGTCACACTTGACCACATCCTTGCTTCTGATAATAGGTGGAGTGGGATTTATAGTGTAGTCAACACTTCGTTGACTGGAACGAATCTGTACCTCGAGAATAACGGTTCAGATGGCTTATTCGTTGACGCCTGCGACGATTGGGATGACAACGGCGTTTGCAACATCACCGGCGCTGGCACTGTCACCCTCAAGACGGGCAGCTCAACCGGCAATGGCGAGAGTGGATTCGATGTTTTCTCTAAAGGCGCCATCACCATCGCGGATACGTATATTGCCAGCAATGGTGATTCCGGGTATTACCTGGATAACTCGTTAGCTACTACCCCCGCCGCCATCACCCTGACCAATACCAACTCCTATGGCAACGGAATTGACGGGTATGAGATCTACTCCCGCGGCGCTGTCACCATGACCAACTTCAACGCCAGCGATAACTTCGGAGACGGCGTCTACATCGAGAATGCCGGCACCGGCGCGGTCACCCTGACCAATCTTGGCACAGTATTTAACAGCACTCGTAATAACGGGGGAGATGGTTTCGATATCTTATCCAAAGGTCCGGTGACTGTCACCAACATCGATACCACCAATAATCAGGGCTATGGCGGAAAAATCGACAACAGCAATGCTACTGCAGCCGCAGCGGTTACGGTGAAAGTGAATGTTCCAGTCGAGACCATCAATGGTTTCTTTGAAAACTGGGCAGGCGGACTCCTCATCTACTCGAAGGGCGCCGTCACTGTCAGCAATGTCCAGGCTAGCGAAAACTCTGTAAACTACAGCGATATTTTGTATGGAGAGAAATGGCTGGATAATCTGAATAACAACCAGACCTGGTTCTTCACGGCGAATGACCTGGACGATGTGACGATTGATGTCAATTCGATCAACTTTACGCCTTCCATCTGGGTCTTCTCCATTGATGAATTCGGCAACTGGAATGGTGTTGACTTCGCTGATGGGTTGGAAGGCGCTGTCACTTTATCATTGACAGACCTGGACGCCGGCGAGTATGGGATTCAGATCTACCCCAACCAACCCTGGAATGTATCAGCTTATGAGATTTCCCTGCTGGATGAAAACAGCACCCCGGCGCCTTGGAACATGATTACTTCAAACGCAACCGGGATCTCCATCGATAACTTTGCTGGAAATGCCCCTGTATCCATAACCAATGCTAACAATGTTTGGAATGGGAACAACAGCGGCACAGGTGTGTATGTTTCTTCAAAGGGATTGGTTACCCTGACGAATATGGATTTGAGTGAGAACCGTCTAAATGGCTTGTTTGTGAATAACTTCTCGCCGACTGGAACTGCCGGGGTAACCCTCAGCGGGGTCAGCTTTAACGGCAACGACCTGAATGGCGCCGATATTATCTCCAGGGGTGCTCTCCTTCTGACGAATGTCTACGCGGAAGGGAATCATGGCGATGGTGCCAACCTGGATAACTCAGCCGGAACCGCGGGAGTAACGATCGCCGTTTCGGGTACCAATTACGGAAACTCATTCAATGGCAACCATGGCGATGGGCTGAACATCCTGACCAAGGGTGCGGTCACACTCACCAACGTCGACGCGAACGACAACTACGCCAATGGTCTCGTCATCAACAACACGGGTGGAACCGCAGCTGTGACGATCAAAGAATCGGGCAATGGATGGAGAAATTGGTATTCCAATAATGGTCAAGCGGGACTGACCATCTTTTCACGTGGCGCGGTGACAGTGACTTTCGGGGGAGCTAACGACAATGGCTGGACCGGGATCTATATCGATGCATCTAATGGTAGTGGCGCGGTTACCCTGACCTGCAGCGGTGGCCGCAACGGAGGAGTCAGCAATAACGGCAGTGGCATTGGCAACAATGGCATTACCATCCTCTCCCAGGGGAACATCACCCTTACCCGGGTAACCGCCAACGATAACTATTCCGCCGGTGCGCTACTTAACAACCTTGCCGGAACCGGATCGGTGACTATCACGGACGGATTTTTCGATAACAATTACGTTGGTTTGACCGTGGATAGCCATGGTGCTGTAATCTGGAAAAATGGTTCAGCCTCCGGGAATGGAAACTACGGCGCCCAGATAACAAACTCCGCTCAACTCATTGGGAAACCGGTCACGATCTCGAATGTATTTGCCAATAACAATCGTGAAACCGGTTTATTTGTCGACAGTAAAGGTGCAGTCACCATCACCAACACCGAAGCCAGCAACAACTCCGCCAATTTCTATGTGATCGAGTACGGTCAGCAGTGGCTGGACAACCTGAGCGATGACCAGACCTGGATCTTCGAGGCGCAAGGTGGTGACGATGTCACCATCACGGTGAATTCCAGTAACTTTAACCCCTCAGTAACGGTCTTCAATCTTGATTGGCATGAGATCGGTTTTGCGGATGGCAGCGATGGATCGGTCGAGCTCTCTCTGGCAGACCTCGAAGCTGGAGAGTACTATATCCGGATCAACACCAACCAGGAATGGAATGCCTATGGCTATGATGTCTCCATCTACGAAGGATTGACGGAGCCTGTCTCGTGGGACGTGGAGGAATCCTACGCTTATGGTATGTTCATAGACAACAGTTTCGGCAGTAACGCTCCTGTGTCCATCACCAACTCTTCACCGATGTGGAATGGGAACAACAGCGAATCCAATTACTACATTCTGGCAAGCGGTGCCGTTACCCTGACGAAAATGGACTTGAATGACAGCCGACAGAATGGTCTCTACATCGACAATACATACAACACCGGTACGCCTGCGGTTACCCTCACCAATGTCAATTTCTTCGAGAATGATGGTAACGGTGTGGAAATCTACTCCAATGGCGCGGTCGTGATCAAGACTAGCAATTCGGGTGGAAGCGGTGGCTACGGTTACCTTATCGACAACACAGCCAAAACCGGCAGCGTGACTTTGACCTCCATCGACGTCAATCGTACCGGGAATGATAGTATCAACATCTTTTCCAATGGTGCGGTCACTCTCACCAACGTCAACCAGAACGAAGGGTTGGCTTCGGGGATTTGGATCGATACGAATGGTCCGGTAACCTTTAACAGTGTTAATGCGAGGCGGAATGTAAATTACGGCGCCTTTGTTGACACCAACAGCACTTTCACAACCATCAAACCGCCAGCCGGACAGGGATACAACTCCTTTGACGAGAACGGTCTGGACGGTCTGAATGTGGAAGCCGGCGGCAAGATCACCCTCGCCCAGGTAAGAGCCAACAATAATGGCGCGAGGAATCCGGATGGTTCAGCCTTATATGATGCCTACGGCGTCTACCTGGATAACGACGCCTATCTCTTCGGCACCGCCCCCATCTCGTTGATCAATCTTGAAACACGTTGGAATACCGTGGATGGTCTCTTTATCACCACCGCCAGCGCGGTGACCATCACCGGCGCGAACGCAGAGGGTAACCAAAACTTTGGTATCCGGCTGTACCAGGTGCCCGGACCAGCCCTTGCTCCAGTCACCACCCTGACCGATATTACCACGAACAACAATGGCACGGATGGTCTCTATGTGGATGTTCTCGGTAACATCATTGTGAACAAAATCAATGCTTTCGGGAATTCCGCTTCGGGTGCAGTCCTCATCAACGATGGGGGTGTGGGAACCGTCACCGTTCTGAACACCAAAGGATCCAACTTCGTCGGATTCAACGGTGGAGTTGGGTTGGATATTACTTCCAATCGCGCAGTTTCCGTAACCGGTGTGGAAGCACTCGGCAACAACCTGGATGGAGTAGTGATCTGGAATGATACATCCGCCAGCGTGCCTGCCGCGGTAACCGTGAATTCGCTGATCCTGCGAAACAACGGCTGGTCCGGGCTAACCGTTCATTCCTACGGGGTAGTGACCGTCAACAACACCTGGTCGGTATCCAATGGACAGGATGGGATGTTGCTGGTGACATATGCCAATACATTCATCAATAATTCCAATGCCATCAATAATGCCTGGGCTGGGATCTATGTGGATATGATACCGGATCCAGTGATTTTCCCAGTCCCCATTATCTACACCCTGAAACTCACCAACTGCACCTGGATGGGCAATCTACGTAACCCCAATCCGGGCGATCGGAACCTCATGGTGGCTGGAAATTATGTGATCTTGTAACTCGATCTGAATCAGAAACTGCATTTTATGTAAGCGAGAGGCTGCCCCGTGGAAGGGCAGCCTTTTTCCTTCCGTCGAATCCTTACCAGTTTCTTAACGACCCGGTATTCCGCTTGTGCCTGGAAAGGATATGTCTATAATGAGATTTGGGTGGACATTGAGTCGCACGTGCACTCACGGGAAGTAATACATCGTTCGCACAAGAAAATAGGGGAATTAATCAGTCTTGAACTGAATTCGAAATCTCACATGATTCTTTATGTGTAATTCAAACACGTCCCCAAGGAGGACATATGTCTGCTCGATCCTGTAAGAATTGGTATCTGCCGTTCCTTCTTTGTCTGGCATTGGTCTTCGCGCTGGTAATGGCGTCACCGGTCTCGGCCGATGACGGTCTGCCAGTGGATCCACCGGCCGTGGAGGAAGTCACTACTCCCCCACAGACGGACGCACCTCCACCAGTCGAGGAAGCACCCACTTCTCCGGAGGAGACTCCGGTTGTTGAGGATCCTATACAAGTGGATGTTCCACCGGTGGAAGAACCTGCACCGCTCGAAGAATCGACCGTGCAGGAAGTCACCACAGCCGTGGCAGATGCCGGGCTGGAATTGGTGGACTCCACCGGAACCGCCACACCCATGGCGACCCGAGACACCAGCCTGGGCGTTGTAGAAGGCGATCCTTACTTCAAGGTGGGCGGGACCGAGTATCATTTCACGGCAGCCGATTGTGATCCGGGTTCGGGAGTAACCAGTTGTCTCGATCCCATACAGGCGGCCCTCGATTACATGGAAAGCCACAACCTGACTCCGACCGATCGGAAGCTCTACATCGAATCGGTGGATGATGTGGATGAGGATTATAAGGAAGATGTGCTCGTTAATGGCATGGCGGCTGGCGTTAAAGGATTGCTGGCGCTGGTCGGTGAAGGAGATTCACTGGATGACGTGATGCTCTACGGCACAATTTCGGTGTTCGGAATGCCCTCCGGTTTCTCCATCAATAATATGTCGGTCTTTACTAATTCCATCGATGAAAACGAGGCTGCCATTACATTCGCCGGGAACAAAGGTCTGATCCAACTCGTGGATGTCAACGCCACATCCATGGGGCAGGATGGCATCGGCATCGTGGTCACCGGGCAAGCCGGCAACGTGGAATTGAACCGGGTTGCAGCCAACAACAATGGCTATAACGGGGCGTTGATCACAGTGAGTTCTGGAACCGTCAAGGTCACGAACAGCGAATTTAATCATAACATGCAGAATATCGCTGACGGATGGTCTGATTCTGACGATATTGACCCCATGGAGACCGGTTTGCGGGTCTGGTCGACCAACGGTGCAGTCACCATATACGGGGTTGAAGCCAGTGACAACGGGTATATCGATGGAGTATTAGAAGGGAATACCGCATCAGGCGCGATGATCTTTGCCCGAACCTCCATGGTCAGCGTTAAAAACAGCGTGTTCAACTATAACGGTCAGGAGTCTGGCGGAGATGGACTTTACATCGATGCAAATATCCAATCCCTCGATCACGTGGTTGCCTGGGACAATGGCTGGAATGGTATAACCAGTGAGATCAACACCTCCTTCACCGGGAATAATTTAGCAGTGCAGAACAATGGGATCACCGGATTGAGTATTCTGGGCTGCTTCGACTGGCTCGATACCGACATCTATTGTGACAACCCCGGTCCGGGCACGGTGACCATCAAAGACTCCACCGCTGAGAATAACGGGTACAGGGGATTTGATGTTACGACCAAAGGCGCCATCGCTATCACCAATTCCTGGAGCGGATTCAATCTGGGCGGGTCAGGTTATTATCTCGACAATCAGTTCGCACCAGCACCCGCATCCGTCACCGTGACGAACAGCGATGCCTACCGTGATGATTACGGTTTTGAAATACATACTCGCGGGGCGGTGACTTTGACCGACTTCAGCGCTGCCGAGAATTTCTCTGACGGAATCCTGATCGACTCACAAGGGACCGGCGCGGTCACATTGACCAACCTCGGAACTGTCTTCAATGAACTTCGCAAAAATGGCGGAGATGGGTACCATATCACATCTCTGGGTCCTGTCAGCATTACCAATACAGACTCATACGAAAATGCGAACTTCGGCGGTTATATCGACAACTCGTCCGCAGCAAGTGCCGCTCCGGTTACCATCAAAGTGATGGTCCCTGCAACGACCTCCAATGGCTTCTGGAATAATGCAGGCGGCGGATTGTATGTCGATTCGCGGGGCATCGTTACGATATCGAATATCATCGTGGAAAATAATGGCGGAACCGGGGCATCTATTGACAATACACCCCCTGGAACAGCCGCAGGTGTGGCTGTGACAATTTCTAACGCTGGTTTCAGGTTCAATACTGATGGATCTGACCTTACCTCAGAGAATGGACTGGAAATTAATAGCAAAGGTGCCATAACCCTTACCAACATCATGGCAATGGACAATAACGGTATTGGAGTTTATTTGAATAACAAGGTTATGGGAACAACCGCGGGGGTAACGATAAACCCGGGTTCTGCCATGGGCTACGGTTACTTCGTTTACAACGCGGATGATGGTCTGGTAATTCGCACGAATGGCGCGGTCACACTTGCCAACATCAATGCCACCGAAAATGGCGACTATGGCGTCCTGATCGATAACTCCAGTGGGACAGCCGGGGTGACCATCAAATCGACCGGAACCTGGGGGGCAGGGTTTGATTACAACGATATCTGGAGCTGGGGCAACTCCTTCTCCCGCAGCGGCTATGATGGGTTGTCTATCATCAGCAACGGTCCAGTAAGTGTTACCGTCCATCAGGCGCGCGAGAACCAGGATGAGGGGATTCGCATCATTGCAACGGGCGGTCCGGGAGTTGTAACCGTAACCGGGACTACCAGTTCATTCGCTCAGATCCAAGATAATGGGACGGATATCAACGAGGATGGGATCCATATCGAGGCAAATGGTCTGATCACTCTCACCAACATTGAAGCTCGCGGTAATTACGCGGCTGGCGCCTACTTGATCAACACCTCTGGTACTGGTGGGGTCACTCTGACCCAAGTCTATTTAGATAACAACTACGCAGGGTTATTAGCTTATACCAATGGCGCCGTGGTCTGGAAGACTGGATCCGCCAGTAATAATTATGCCTATGGCGCAGAAATACATAACTTTAGCAGCATCCTTCCTTATAAACCAGTCACAATATCTACTGTCTACACGTCTAACAACGGCGAGACAGGTCTCTTTATCGAAAGCAAGGGTGCTGTTACTTTGACAAACGCGGAAGCCAATAACAATTCCGCCAATTATTATCTGATCGAATATGGCGACCAGTGGGTGGATAACATGAGCCCCGATCAGACCTGGTTCTTTAATGGTCTCATGGATGAAGATGTTACGATCCAGGTGAATTCAATCAACTTTACCCCAACCGTAGTGGTGTTCGATTCGGATGGGAATTGGCTCGCGCAAGCAGAAGGGGGTAACGGTCAGGTCGAATTGAGCCTGATCGATCTTCCCGCAGACGGGGAATATCGAATTCAGGTCAAGACCGATATGGGTTGGGATGGCTTCGGATATGATATCTCCATCTACGAAGGGGATACCGAGCCAACCTTTGATCCTCCTCATGAAAGCGCCGCCAACGGGATCTACGTTGACAATCATAACGGGATCAATGCCCCGGTAACGATCACCACCACCTTTCATCCCTGGAACAGCAACAACAGCGGCACCAATGTGGTTGTGTTGTCAAGCGGTCTTGTCACCCTGGCAAATATGGAGCTAAACGATAGCCGCCAGAATGGTCTCTATGTGGATAACACAACTCCCACAAGCACCGCACCCGGCGTGATCCTGACTGACTTGAACTTTAATAACAACGATCAAAATGGGTCAACCATCATCACCGATGGGGCTGTGACCATGAAAAACAGTCGTATCAGCGGGAATGGTGGGTATGGTACCAGAATTAACAATGATACGGGTGCCACCTCAGCCGGCGTGACTTTGACCGGTGTAGATATCAACAATTCTGGCCTGGACGGGTTATACATCCGCTCCAACGGATCGGTCTCCCTGACCAGCGTCTGGAGTAATGACAATTCCGAGGATGGAATTGATATTGCGACCAGCGGAGCCGTCACCTTCAATAATGTGGGTGCCCGGGGAAATGAAATGGTTGGCGCCGATGTCTCTGCGCTTGTCTCATTTACAACCATCCAACCCGTCAATAGTTGGAATGAGTTTAGTGGAAATGGATCTGATGGTCTGTATGTGCTCAGCCATGGGAAGATCACCCTGGCAAAGGTCCGCGCCAATGATAATGGACCTCGCGATGAAGATGGGAATCCGATTGGCGATGCGTATGGGATCTACCTCGATAACACCTATTATTCGACTGGAACCGCCTTGGTCACTCTGACCAATATCGAAACCATCAATAACACCCTGGATGGGATGTCAGTCTCCACCGCCAGCGGCATCACTGCCACCACGATCGTATCCCGCTACAACACGGGGAATGGTGTTTGGATGAACCAGATCGCCGGTCCGGTCATCGTCCCTGTATTAACGCTGTCTGATATCAATGTAGATGGCAACGGATCAGACGGTCTCTTCGTGGATGCCCTTGGCAATATCGTGGTAAACAAGGTGGTGGCGGTTGGCAACGGTGGAAATGGGGTGAACCTCGTCAATTCCAGCGGGAAGGGGACGGTCACCCTGTTGAACAGCAAGGGAACCAACTTTGCTCTCTACAATGGCGGATCAGGTGTGATCATCACTTCGAAAGGCGCTGTGACGGTGACGGGTTTGGAAGTAGTAGGGAATACAATCTCAGGTATCGACACAGACAATACGGGGGCGCTTGTGCCGGCTGCGGTCACTCTGAACTCCGTCTACTCGCGCTCGAATGGCTGGTTTGGCAACTGGTTAAAGTCGAGTGGTGTGGTGACAGTCAATAATTCCTGCTCGATCGGAAACGGCTTCAGCGGATTCGATATCTGGACCTCGAACAACGTCTTCATCAACAATTCGTCCGCCCTTAACAACAATTGGACCGGTTTCTATATCGACTTGAATCGGCTGGGAGAAGTCAGTTTGGGCTTCACCGCCAAACTAACTAACAGCACCTGGTATGGCAATCTGAGAAATCCACTTGCGGGTAACACGAACCTGATGGTGGTCGATGGCAACAAGATAATTCTTTAACCTAAATTAGGTCTAAAATAATACTTGCTCAGTGGGGTTGTCCCGAAGTGGGACAACCCCATATGCGTCTTCCCAAACCGCCTATCCAGCAATACTCGCGAATTATTTACGAAACAAAAAAAATCAATTATAGAATTTGTCACTTCTGACAGGTTGATAACGCCGGGTCTTCTCTATATAATTAGGATTGGAATAAAGAGTGAGTGATTTATTTTTATTTTCGAATAAATCTCATTTCATAACGAAACAAGACAAGAGTATTGGGAGGTATCTATGAAAGGGTCTGAACTCGTATTGAAAGTGCTGAATGAACAGCTTGCCGATGAATTGACCGCCGTCAACCAGTATATGGTGCATGCTGGCATGTGCGGGAACTGGGGCTATGAAAAACTGCACGGGCTGATCGAGAAGCGTGCCATCGAAGAAATGAAACATGCCGAATCGCTGATCGACCGCATCCTGTTCTTGAATGGCAGCCCCACCGTCAGCAAGCTCAACGTAATTTCCATTGGGGCGGATGTACACGCCCAGCTCAAGTATGATCTCGCTGCGGAAGTGCGAGCCATTGCTGCTTATAACGCCGCCATCAAATTATGCGTTGAACAGGGGGATAACGGATCCCGCGAATTGTTCGAATCCACCCTCAAGGACGAAGAGCGGCACCTCGACTGGCTTGAAGCCCAATTAGATCAGATCGCTCAGATGGGCATTCAAAATTATCTGGTGGAGCAACTCGGGTAAGTGTTGCTTCCCCTGATCAAGCATCGCCACCATAGCAGGGCTGAAATAGCCCTGCTTTTTCAGTAGATAGATTATCCGTGCCTGATTGGCATCTGGAAAGTGAAAGCGGCTCCGCCTTCCGGTAGATTTTGTGCGTAGATATCCCCGCCTTGTGCCCGCGCTAATTGCTTGGCGATAGCCAGCCCCAGCCCGCTACCGCCTTCTTCTCGGCTGCGGCTCTTGTCCACCCGGTAAAATCGGTCAAAGATGTATGGCAGCGAATCGTCCGGGATACCCGGACCACTATCTACGATCTTTACTTCAATGGTTGCTGTGGAGCTGGTCACATCCACACTCACCCTGCCATCGATTGGTGTGAACTTCAACGCGTTACCGATCAAGTTAGTCAGGATCTGCTCGACCCGGATCGGATCAGCCTGTGTAAGGGGAATGTCTGTCTGGCTATTGAAGCGAACATCGATTTGATCCAGCCCTGCCCGCGATTGAAACCGTCCTACCACCCGCTCTGCGATTCCCGCCAGATTGGCATCCACCATTTCCAGCTGGAGCTCCCCTGCATCAGCCAGGGCTAAAAGGCGCAGGTCATCCACCAGCCGGGTCAGCAATAAATTCTGCTCCAGCAGTGGCTCGAGTGTTTCCCGGTTGACCGGGTACACCTCATCCAGCATCGCTTCCACGGCTGCCCGCTGTACTGAGAGTGGTGTACGCAATTCGTGAGCAATATCCGCGGTCATGTTCTTGCGGATCTGCTCTGCTTGCTGAAGGGATGCTCCCATATCGTTGAAGGCTTTACCCAATTGAGCCAGTTCATCCCCTCCTGAGGCTGGGACCCGCTGGCTGAGATCGCCCTTTCCCAGGGCGGCGGCTGCCTTCGAGAGCGCCATCACCGGTTTCATGAACCAGTATCCCAGCAGCATGGCTAACAAGAGGGCAATACCGCCACCGATCAAACCCGCTCTGACTGCCGCCGCATTCAGTCTTTGGATCAATGGTCGCAACAGTTCGGGTTGGTAAGTGGACAGGTTTTCCGTATACAGATAACCGACGATCTTACCATCGCGCCCGTTCAGGGGAATCGCCCGAATAAGCTCCAACCTGGTCAATTTAACCCTGTTGTCCTGGGGCAGCGTATTGATCAGGATCGTTCCGCTACCATCAGACAGGATCAGGTGGGTGGGGGCATTGTTCGCCTGAGGACCGGTACCCATGCCCATCCGGTTTTGACCACCCATTTTCACATGGTCAATGAGTAAGACCTCCGCGCCTTGCCAGGTATCAAATTGCTGGTAATAGGCTTCCAGGTTGGATACCAGATCGTTCAAGCCCATCATCCCACCGCGTGAAACGTAACGAGTCACCTCTCGCGAGGATGCGATGGCGGCGAAGCCACCCATGCTGAGAACGGTGACCACCACCACCAATAGCATGGCGAAGACCAATCGGATCCTCATTTTAGACCATTCTCGAGCCGCCGGAACCTGTAGCCCAGCCCGAAAACTGTTTCAATAAGCTCCGGTTCGTGGGAATTCGTTTCCACTTTCGCCCGAAGATTCTTGATATGCGCGTCAATGGTCCGTTCATACCCTTCGTAAGAAATACCCTGGGTCGCTTCCAGTAATTGCATTCGGGTATAAACTCTTCCGGGATGAGCCATCAACACTGACAGGAGAGAAAATTCGGTCGGGGTGAGTTCAACAAGTTCGCCGTCGCGGGTCACCTCATGACTATCGAGATCGATCTTCATTCTCCCGAAATTGATCGTCTGTGCGATCCGTTCAGATTGGTTCACCCGCCGTAAAACCGCTTTCACGCGGGCTACCACTTCACGCGGTGAAAATGGTTTGGTCACATAATCATCCGCCCCCAGTTCGAGACCGACCAGGCGGTCAGGTTCTTCCACCCGCGCCGTGAGAATGATGATGGGGGTATCCTTTGTCTTCCGGATCGCCCTTGCCACGTCCAACCCATCCATACCGGGCAGGTTTAGATCCAGAATGACCAGGTCGGGTTGGTGGCTTTCCCATAAGGAAAGTCCGGTATTGCCTCGCCCGGCTGATAAGACTTGAAACCCGGCTTTCTCAAGGTAAGATTGGATTACTTTGACGAGTTCAGGTTCATCTTCAATGATTAATATGGTTGCCATGCAAAAATTATAGCATCCAGCGAAAAACACCCCTAGATCGTGCTCATAACCTTCACAACAAATTCATATCTGACTTTTGCGCCCGACGATTGGTTTATGTCAGACATGGAAGGAGGTGAATCCGGTCTGGTCTTATCTATCCAAAGCTGTATCAGAGAGGAATTGAATCGTCTCCATTTGATTGCCGAGGCAGGCTTGAACCACATCTGTCATCGAGATCACGCCCATGATCTTTTCGCTTTCCATAACTGGGAGATGACGAATATGGTGTGAGCTCATCAGCAGCATGGCTTCTTCGAATGTCTGTTTCGGTGTGACGAAAAATATTTCAGTTGACATTATTTCACTGATTGATGTGGTTTTGGATGCTTTTCCAACCAGGACGACCTTTCGGGCAAAATCCCGTTCCGAGACCACTCCAACCAGCTTCCGGTCTTTGACCACCAGGAGAAAGCCAATATCCTTCTGCGCCATGATCTCCAATCCCCGATAGACGGATTCCTCGGGGTGAATCGACCAGATATGACTCCCCTTCTTCTGTACTATCTCCGATATGTGTCCTAACATAGTACCTCTTTAACACGAATGCCGCCTTATGGGCGGCATGTATCAGTGCTTTTTGAATCGTTATTGGTCTGTCAGCAAATACCCATATATATAGTATAGCAACGAATCCTTAAGATACCTTGAGAACCGAAATGATCGAGGTTCATTTTCCTATTCTTCCACGTACCCGGCTAAAGCCAGGGCTCTCGGCCCGGTGTTGATCCCCAGGACAGGTCCCGTGATACTGGAGAGGATCTCGACCGGGTGAAACTCATCCCGGATTCGCTCCACCAGTTTCTCCGCTTCATCATAAGCATTCCCATGTAAGACGGCAATATGCAGATTCTTTGACAGATCCACCGTTTCAAAGAATTTGGAATACATCAACTCGACCGCTTTCTGGTACGTCCGGGCAAGACCAACTTCTTCAACCAGTCCCTTAACATTATTGACCCGGACAACCGGTTTGATATTCATCATCATCCCGATCAGCCGTACCGCGTCACCGATCCTGCCCCCCCGTCGGACAAATTCCACAGTATCCATGCCCACATATAACGAGATGGATTTTCGAACTTCGTGGACTTTGGCCAGGATATCCTGCACTGTCCCACCCATTTCCCTTAGCCGTGCCGCAGCCAGCACCTGCCATCCTAATCCCATGGTAACCCCCAGCGAATCGATGATATGGATGGGTATTTGAACTAATTTCGCTGCGTTCTGGGCGGACTGGATGGCTCCGCTTAGCCGGTTGGATAGGGTGATAACAATGATCTGCTGATACCCGCGCGAGACTACATCATTATACGCACGAAGGAATTGGACCTCGGTCGCCTGGGATGTGGTTGGAATGGTTTTTTGAGTTTCGATTCGATGGTAAAACTCTTCGGGTTGAATATCCACCCGATCAAGATACTGAGCATCGCCCCAGACGATTGTGTGCGGAACTACTTGAATATCATATTGTTCCAGGTAGGGTTGCGGTATATCGCAAGTTGAGTCGGTGATGATGGCAATTTCTGGCATGGGCACACCTCAATCGGACAAATATTAATTCGTTTCAGTAATTTTGGTAATAATTCGCGGCAATTCCGGATTAATTCCACGATGGCGGGTCAAATGATAGGCGAACAACTGTCCGGGAATGATGGAAATGATCGGGGATACCCATTCCGGAATGCCCGCAGGCAAAGGAATAGGCATCTGAGCCATATCCAGTAGCTCCTGATTGTCTGATATGACCGCCAACTCTACTTTGTATTTTTCGATCATTTGCTTGAGCGGATCACGGATGGTCTTGAATACTTTTCCTGAGGGAGCGACTGCCATCACCGGAAATCCCTGTTCAACCAGGGCGATGGGTCCATGCAGAAAATCTGCCGTGGAATAAGGTTCAGCCGCGACATACGCCATCTCTTTCATTTTGAGCGCCCATTCGAACGCAGTACAGTAATTAAATCCCCGTCCCAGGGAAACACATCGCTGCATATAACGATACCGAAGCGACTGTCGCGAGATCATCTCGTCCTGCCTTAGTACCTGTTCCGCCCAACCGCTCACCTTTTCCAATTCCTGCCACCGTTGGGGTTCACCGGACAAAGCGGCTGATATCATGGCGACCGCCATCAATTCCGCGGTATAACTTTTGGTCGCTGCCGTTGCAATTTCGATATCGGCACAGATATCCAAAACAAAATCCGAGGCTTCCGCAAGCGGAGAATCGGGTGCATTGGTAATGGATAATGTTGGACAACCCTGTCTACGCCCTTCTTTCACCACACTGATCAAGTCGGGAGATTTTCCGGATTGAGAGATGGATACGATTAGCGCATTCCGTAGTGTGGGTGGCTGTTCGTAAATTGTAAATAGCGATGGTGTGGCTAGAGCCATGGGAATCTGGTTATGTGCTCCCCATAAGTAATTTGCATATCTGCCTGCATTGTCAGAGGTGCCCCTGGCAACCAGAAACACATAGTTGATGTCTCGCTTGACAATTTCTGCTGCGATCTCTTCTACTTTTAAACGCTGGGTTCGTAGAAGTTTTTGCAGGACTGCCGGTTGTTCAAATATCTCAGAGTAGGTGGTCATAGATGGCTAGGTTTCCTTAACTGTCTCGTATTAATCGAATCGCGCTCCAGGCATCATTGATGGAAATTGATGCAACTGATCTAAAGTGGTAATTGCCGGCAAATTTCCAAATGGTGTCACGGTGAATATCCGATTTGAGGGTTGACGTGAGTTTTGAGTAACAAATCCAAAATAGAGCCGTCTTTCTTCAGGTAAGGCTCATACTTGATCAATTGGGTTTCAAATTCAGCCTGGTTGTGGACAAATATATGGATGACATCCAGATTATCCTCAGGAATTTGTACTTGAATGATCTCTGGAGGCATCGTGGAATATAGCGAAACAAGTTCATCTGGAAGATCGATCACCAGGATTTTCATTCCTGTTTTGATAAACATTTTTTGAAAAATGGATTTCTCAACCATCCCATACCTCATTAGCAATTATACATTCGGCATCATGCACGCAATACTAAATTATGAGATGAATTGATTAGGGTGAGTCAAAGACTCGGTTTCTTCCATCGACTTTTGCCTGATACATTGACTGATCTACGGCAGAGATCAACGCTTGAAGAGATGAGTACTGGTCAGACATGGTGATCACGCCCAGACTGGCTGTAATGGATATGTCAACATCATTGACCTGGGTTTTTGTCTCCGCGATATTTTTTCGAATCCGCTCGGCAACCAATAATGCTCGTTCCATATCTGTTTCTGGGAGGAGCAATAAGAATTCTTCTCCCCCAATTCTTCCCGCAATATCCATCTTCCTAAGGGAGCTCCCCAGTATGGATGCAACATTCTGTAATACCCGATCACCTGTTGCATGTCCGTAGCGATCATTTACATCTTTGAAGTGGTCCAGATCCATATAAATTAGAGAGAGTGAATTTTCATGTCGTTTATATCGTTCAAATTCTCGCTCGCCTAATTCGAATAGATGATGCCGATTAAACAGTCCGGTTAGATCATCTACAATTGCCATCTGTTCTACTCTCTCGAACAGACGGGCGTTCTCGACCGCGATAGCCGCTTGCCTGGCAAATAGTTCCAATCTCTCGGTATGGATTCGGTTATACATATTCGCCTGATCGCTATCGAGATTGATATATCCGACCACCTCCCCCTTCACATGAATGGGTGCACCCAGGTAGGATCTGATCCATGAAGAGGAAATCCTCTGAATCCAGATCGGGTCAGTTTTCGTATCCATAACAATAACGGGCGCACCAGTGGTGGCCATACGATGAAGTGTGGGGGTTTCAGAGACGTTTAAATGTACTTGTGATACTAATTTTTCCAATAACTCTGCATCATACCCACGTGCTCGTACGATCTTCGCGACCCCATCTTCTCCAACCAACATTATATTTGCGTGATTATTCGGGATGACTTTTTCCAAGTTTATCAAAATTCGATCCAGTACCTCTTCAAAGTTTAAGGTGCTACTCAAAGCAGAGATACTTCCACTCAAAGCTTCCGCGAAAATCCGTTCCTGTTTTTCTGAATTTTCCACTTCTTTACGCTGAGTTATATCGTTGAATGATAAGAACAAGCATTGCCGATTCTCGTAATGGGTCAGATTGGCAGAGATAACAACCCAGATTTCCCGTCCAACCTGTGTGATCATCTGAGCTTCATAATCCGATAATAATCCATGTTGCTTGAGGTGTTTAAATATTTTCTGGATATCATATTTATCCAGGAAATATTTCTCTATTTTAAATCCGCGGGTAAATCGGTTATTGATGTCAAGCAAGGAACTTACCCGCCGGTTATAGAATAGTATTTCCAATGATCGCTGATCGACAATGATGACCGGTAAAGCTGCCTGCTCGATCAATTCCTGATACCTTTGTTCGCTCTCTCTTAATCCAATTTCAGCCATCTTTCGGGTGGTGATATCCCGAACGATGATTGCCTGCCCAATATATATTCTATTTTTGTTAAATAGCTTATGACATTGGAATTCCAGATAACGTGATCCAGAGATTATCTCCAACTCTGCGGTCAGGGGAACATTTTGTTCTTCTTGAATATAGCGGTGCCTCAGGAGCGGGATAATTTCGAACAGGTCATTTCCGATGGATGCCTTAGGAGTCACATCAAACAGATCTTGCGCGGCTGGGTTGATCTCGACAATTCTGTTCTGAGAATCCAGAATTACAACACCATCTCCGAGGTTTTCAATAACGAATTCGCTATCCATGGGAGACAGGTCAAACAGCCTCGTTTTGAAGATCCCCCAGGCAATAATTAGTCCGGTGAGTGCAAAAGCAACCGGGGTGAGATCCATTTCTTTTACAGGACTTAAACCCAGTACATATAAAATATTCCAGATAATTGGGATGGGTACCCCTATCAGCAATGTGATGGATTGTTTCCGGTACACATATCGATTTCGAATAGCATTTATGACCAAAACCCCGGTGGCGATGGAAACCAATAAGTAGATGTAGAGGATGTTGACGAAGAATCCAATACCATGGTGATAGATCAAGATCGTTGTTCCTGAGACCCATTCGAATCCTGACCAGATGAGACGATGGTTTTCATTCGTAAACGTGAGGATTAAAATGATGATAGGAATGATCCAGACGCCCGCTGAGATCCATCTTGAATGCTTTCTCATCATGGATGTATATCGGAGGGCAAATAGAAAGAAGAAGGGCGCTGCGCTTACGATACCAATATAGGCAACTTTCGACCAGAAGATTTTTCCTTCTAACGTTACGGCAGTGGTTTCACCAGCAGTAGTGGCTGCCCATAACGCAACAGATGCCATTAGCAACGATAATTCTAAAGCGCCTGCTATCTTTCTCCGTTTCCAAAGAAGAGCAAAGACCACCAAACAGAGGATCGTGGAAATTAGCAGGGTGGTAGCATAGAAATTGATCCGCCAATCATGCATCGCTTTATTACTCTCCGTTGAACGGGTCAGAATGGAATTGTGTTTGACTTTATCTAATGAATATTATCATGTAGTGCGATTAAAAAAAATACCGGCGGTACGATAACCACCGCCGGCACAGAGTGAATTAGTGTTTACAGATCGGATGTGCAATGAGGGCAGCGGGTTGCCTTGAGTGGAATGGAAGACAAACACCGGGGGCATTCCTTGGTCGTTGGTGCAGTTACGGGTTCGGGTTTTTTCATTTTATTGATCGCTTTGATCACCAGGAAAATCACGAATGCAACAATCAAGAAATCGATGATGGCATTGATAAAAATGCCATAGTTCAGGGTTGGAGCTCCAGCAGCTTGTGCATCCGCCAGTGTGGTGAATCCCTTACCGGATAGATCTACGAAAAGATCTTTAAAATTTACCCCACCAAGTAAGAGTCCGATCGGTGGCATGATGATGTCATTTACGAGGGAGGTAATGATTTTCCCAAATGCGCCTCCAATGATCACGGCGACAGCCAGGTCCACCACATTCCCGCGCATTATAAACTCTTTGAATTCTTTCCCCATATTTCCTCCTTATCCATTCCTTCGAGTAGGAACGGATCTAGATTCATTGTAGAAGAATCGTGGGGAAATAACAACCTAAATTCTGAAGATTATCCCTTGACAAATCGCCAGTTAATCATAAAATCATTTCGATGATCATCGTATTGTATCACTGGAGGTATCCTTGACAAAAGAAGAGATACTTCAAGATTTACTCACCTTTTATAAGGCATTATCCGATGCAAACCGGCTAAAAATCATCGGATTGCTGGCAACGAAATCCTATTCGGTTGAACAAATTGCTGGAATGTTAGGGATAGGGGTGTCCACAACCTCACATCACCTATCACGTCTGTCCGATGCAAATCTGGTATCAGCCAGAGCAGAAGGGCATTACTATTTTTACTCTCTCAGAACGGAGGTCTTAAAGACCATGACAGAAAAAATACTTAAAACGGAAAATTTATCCCGGTTATCCGAAACCGCAAATTTGGATGCCGTCGACCAAAAGGTATTAAATACATTCCTGGATAAGGAAGGCAAGATCAAATCATTCCCTTCCCAGGCGAAGAAATTCGCCATCCTCCTGCGACATGTGGTGAAAGCCTTTGATAAAGAGGTCCATTATTCAGAGAAGGAAGTGAATGAGGTTCTACTCCAATTCCACAAGGATACTGCATCCTTGCGACGAGGATTGGTTGAATTTCATTTGATGGCAAGGGATAGTGGAGGCGGCGCTTACTGGCGAGTGGAATGATCGCCTGGTTGACACCCCTCCTGTCCACGAGTAGAATGACTCAGTGGACTTTCTAAAACATTTAAATCCCCAACAAAATCAAGCGGTAACCGCAAAGAATGGACCGGTCCTCGTACTTGCCGGTCCAGGCTCCGGTAAAACACGCGTCTTGACCCACCGAATAGCCTATCTTATCGGCGAACGAGGAGTCCGCCCATTTAATATTCTGGCGGTCACCTTCACCAATAAAGCCGCCCGTGTGATGGAAAGCCGTGTGTATGAACTTTTGGGTGGAGAGCAGCGCGGCATCATGCTGGGCACTTTCCATTCGGTCTGCGCCCGTATCCTCCGCCGGGAAGCCCAATACCTCGGTGTCACCCAGGATTTCTCCATTTATGATGAAGACGACCAGCAAACACTGGTCAAACGGGCGTTGCGCGAACTAAATATTGACGATAGAACGAATCGACCTTCTTCTGTGCTTAACGCGATCTCCCGCGCCAAGAACGATATGATCACACCGGATAAGCTTGAAGTTAAAGGATATCGAGATCAGGTTATTCAGCGGGTTTTTCAGCGGTATCAGGAATTGTTACTCGCGTGTAATGCATTGGATTTTGATGATCTTTTACTCGGTACAGCCCGCATATTAGATCAAGTGCCTGCTGTCAGAGAGTACTATGCCCACCGCTTCGAGCATATTCTGGTGGATGAATTCCAGGATACCAATTTCGCCCAATATAGCTTGATTAAACACCTGGCTTCCGAGCATCAAAACCTATTTGTCGTAGGAGATGAGGACCAGTCCATCTATCGTTGGCGCGGTGCAGATTATCAAAATGTATTGCGCTTTGAAAAGGATTATCCGGATTATCAAAAGATCCTTCTGGAGCAAAATTACCGGTCTTCCCAGATGATCCTGGATGTTGCCCGCGCAGTGATTGAACACAACCAAAACAGAACCCCCAAACGATTGTTTACCGAGCGGGGAGCAGGAGAGCGGATCAATCTATATGAAGCAACTGACGATCATGCCGAGGCAGAGTACGTGGTACAGAAAATTGCCGAGGAAGTCAAGCAAAAAAGAGCTGTCTTGGCTGATTTTGCGGTGATGTATCGTACCAATGCCCAATCCCGTCTCTTGGAAGAAGCCTTCCTCCACGCCGGAATCCCGTATCGCCTGGTAGGCGCCCAGCGATTCTATGGCCGCCGTGAAGTGAAGGACTGCATCGCTTACCTGCGCCTGCTTCACAACCCGAATGATAACAACAGTCTCGAACGGATTATCAATGTCCCTTTGCGTGGGATCGGGGACAAAACCATTCTGACATTGCGCGAGTATTCTGTCACACTGAATTCACCGTCCACCAATATATTGCTCGACCTCGTTCGAGGAGAGTCTTCCCCGCACTGGCAACAATTTGGCGGAACAGCCGCCAGGCGGTTAGCCGATTTTGGCAGCCGTTTGGATGAATGGCTGGCCTTAAAAGAAACGCTTCCGCTTCCAAAGCTATTTGCCCGCATCCTGGAAGATATTGATTACCGCAGTTATATATCTGATGAAAGCGAAGAAGGAATTGACCGTTGGGAAAACGTCGAAGAGTTGATGCGGGTTGCCTATGACTATGAATCAACCGGTCTGGGGGCATTTCTCGAAAATATTGCTCTGGTAGCCGATCAGGATACCCTCCCCGACCGACCGGACGCGCCGACATTACTCACCCTGCATGCCAGTAAAGGTCTGGAATTCCCGATCGTGTTTATTTCAGGTTTGGACGAAAAACTCTTACCACATTCCCGATCCATGGACGATGAAGAAGAATTGGCTGAAGAGCGCCGCCTCTTTTATGTCGGTATTACGAGAACCAAAGATAGGCTGTTCCTAACCAGAGCCGAATCTCGTGCCATGTTCGGCGGCTATGATTTCACCGATCCATGCCGATTTCTGGCTGATATACCACCCAGCTTAATAAACTCCATCCGAAGACCGGCTGCACGCGTCTCCGGTTTCTGGCGTAGAGATGACCATCAGGAAGAACGAAATCAAGCGGGATATGGCTCAACTGTGATCTGGAATACGGGTGTGAATCAACAAAAAGTAAAAACTACAGTAGAGCAGAAGTATAAAGAAAATATGAGGGTCATACACCCTTCCTGGGGAGAAGGTCTCGTGTTGGAAAGCAAACTGCTCGATACCGAAGAGATCGTTGTGGTTGAATTCGATACAGTTGGACTCAAACGGTTGGATGCTGCCCTTGCAAATCTCACGATTCTGGAAAAGAAATGAATTTTACTAAAGCTGAGGTGGGATAATGAACCTTTTTGTGACCGGCGGAGCAGGTTATATCGGATCAGCGACGACAGCCATGTTACTCGAAGCTGGTCACGAGGTGACCGTTTACGACTCACTCGTCAAAGGCTATCGTCAGGCTATTCCTCAGGGCGCTCATTTTATTCAGGGTGATGTTGGCGACGAAGCAACCCTGTTTGACGCTCTGAAAAGTAGAACGTATGATGCCGTAATGCACTTTGCAGCTTTCATTGAAGCCGGCGAGAGCATGAAAGAACCCGGTCGCTTCTTTAAGAATAACTTCGCCAAGACGATCACCTTGTTGGATTGCATTGGTAAAACCGGCGTTCCAAAACTAATTTTCTCTTCCACCGCCGGGATATTCGCATCAAACGACCAACCCATCGCAGAAGAGAGCCCGATCGGTCCGGCGAGCGTCTATGGTCAGACCAAATGGATGGTGGAGCAATCCCTCGATTGGTACAGCCAAATTTATGGCTTGAAGTATGCCAGTTTGCGTTACTTCAATGCGGCAGGCGCCCTTCCGGGGCGGGGAGAAGCTCACCAGCCGGAGACTCATCTCATTCCCCTGGTGTTACAAGTTGCCCTTGGGCAACGTCCTCATTTAAGTATCTTTGGTACTGACTACCCAACCCCGGATGGGACGAACATCCGCGATTACATCCACATCCGCGACCTGGTTAGTGCCCATTTGTTGGCACTTGAAGGACTCAAACAACACGAGAGACTGGTATACAATCTGGGAAACGGGCTTGGGTATTCCGTAAGGGAAGTGATCGAGACCGCCCGAAAGGTGACCGGTCACCCAATCCCAGTTGTCGAGACGTCCCGTCGCCCCGGGGATGCACCCCGATTGGTCGCGAGTTCGGATAAGATCCGCCGTGAACTTGGCTGGCAACCACAAGTACCTGACCTCGAAGAGATCATCTCTTCTGCCTGGGAATGGCATAGAAATCACCCACATGGTTGGAATTAAATAACTAAGAGCGACCTGTCGGTCGCTCTTAGTTGATCTGTTAATCTTCGCCGAGTGCTTCTTTAGCCTTTTTGGTCTGCTTCCCGCGTTCTTCGGTACTGAGAATTCGTTTACGAATGCGGAAATTCTGAGGTGTTACTTCCAATAATTCATCTTCTGCAAGATATTCTATCGCCTCGTCCAGACTCATATCCCGCGGCGTGACCAGCCGGACTTCGATATCCTTATTGGATGAGCGCATATTGGTCAGATGCTTGGTCTTGCAGACATTTACATGCACATCTGCCGGGCGCATCGTCTCACCGATAACCATCCCCTCATACACATCCACACCGGCACCAACAAACAAGATACCGCGCTCTTCTGCGTTTTTTAGACCAAACTTGGTGGTCGTTCCGGCTTCCCAGGCGACAATGGAGCTGCTGGCGCGCTGCGTGATCGGTCCGGCTAATTCGTCATAGCCATGAAAAATCGAAGTGAGAATTCCCATTCCACGGGTGGCTGTAAGGAACTGGTAACGGAAACCCAACAGTCCACGGACTGGGACGATGTAGTTCAATGAGACCGTGTTATCCGGGTTATTCATCATATTGATCATGCGTCCGCGACGGCTGCCCAGCATTTCGACAACCGATCCGACCGTTTCGGTACTGGTCTCGATATGAACATCTTCAAACGGTTCCAATAAGCGTCCGTCCTCATCCTGGTGGAAGATTGCTTCGGGGCGCGAAACCTGGAACTCATATCCTTCGCGCCGCATGGTCTCGATCAGGATCGCCAGATGCAATTCTCCGCGACCGGAAACTACAAACGTGTCTGCGAATTCGGTTTCAGCAACTCGCAGAGCCACATTATTCTTTAGTTCGTCAAAGAGGCGCTCCCGAAGTTTGCGGGAAGTGCTCCATTTGCCTTCTTTGCCCGTGAAGGGCGAGGAGTTCACTCCAAATGTCATCCTCACCGTAGGTTCTTCCACATGGATGGTGGGCAGGGCAACCGGGTTTTCCGGGTCCGCCAGTGTCTCTCCGATGGCGATCCCTTCGAGACCGGCGATGGCAATGACATCGCCCGCGCTGGCTTTTTCCACCTCGATCTTATCCAATCCCTGAAAAACATACAGGTAACGGGCGCGTTCATTCAAGACCTGCCCGGTGTTGGTAATTCGAGCGAGCTGTTGCCCGGCGGTGATATGCCCGGCGTGAATTACCCCGAGGGCGGTAGTTCCGCGATAATCGTCATAACTCAGATTGGTGACCAGCAATTGCAGAGGCGCATCCGGATCAACCATCGGTCCGGGAATTTTATCCAGGATCGCCTGGAAGAGTGGCTGCAGGTCAGGGCTCATTTCGGGCCCATACCCGGCCTGACCGGTGATGCCGTTGGCATAAATGATCGGAAAATCTGCCTGAAGGTCATCGGCGCCTAATTCGACAAAGAGATCGAATGTGTCATTCAAGGTGCGGTCCGGCTCGGCGTCTTTGCGATCCATCTTGTTGATGACCAGGATCGCGCGCAATCCCATGGCCAGGGCTTTTTTGAGGACGAATCGGGTTTGAGGCATCGGACCTTCGGCTGCGTCGACCAGCAGCAGAACGCCATCCACCATGTTGAGGACGCGTTCCACTTCGCCGCCGAAATCGGCGTGACCGGGGGTGTCGATGATATTGATCTTGACCAGCCCGCCGGTCTTGGGATCGGGAATGGTGATGGCGGTGTTCTTCGCGAGGATGGTGATGCCGCGTTCGCGTTCCAGATCATTGGAATCCATCACCCGTTCCATGACCTGCTGATTTTCGCGGAAGACCCGCGCCTGTCGCAGCAGTCCGTCCACCAGGGTGGTTTTGCCGTGGTCAACATGAGCGATGATGGCGATATTTCGAATATCTTTTCGTTCTACCTGCATAAGCTTTTCATCTTGCCTTTTCATAAAATAACCCCGGCAAATACCGGGGTGTCTTGCCAGCAAGGGATAAATATATCAGACTCGCAGGCTTTTGAACAGAGGATGATTTGACAATGTAGGATGATTTGTATAAACCCTGATGGGAGGACAACGATAGAAGGAGCCCTACAAAAAGGGAGTCTCTTCCATGGGAAATTCTCAAGCCAACGATCAGTAGTAGGGTGCGTTCGACCGCAAGGTTCGCGGTTGAACGCACCAATCGTGATTCAATTTCATCTATAATTGGGTAATGCCGGAATATCGTAGAGTAAGGGTGGAAAATGCCACGTATTTCTTCACGGTCGTCACGTATCTTCGCAAATCCATCTTCCTGGATCCCCTGGCAAGGTCCATCTTACATGATACCTGGCTGGATGTGGAAAAGAAAATTCCTTTTCACGTGACAGCGATCTGCCTGTTGCCTGACCATTTGCATTGCATTTGGACTTTGCCTGAAGACGACACGGATTACTCCATACGCTGGCATGAAATCAAGAGAAAGTTCACCCACCATTATGTTAAGCAATTTTCGGATGAAGCAATCATGAGTTTATCCAGGCAGAAACGGAAGGAGAGGAACATCTGGCAGCGCAGGTTCTGGGAACATACTATTCGGGATGATAAGGATTTGGCCAACCATTTGGATTACATTCATTACAATCCTGTCAAACACGGTCTGGTGACCCGACCATGCGATTGGGAATGGTCCAGTTTTCATCGTTATGTACGAATGGGAGTGTATGAACAGGATTGGGGGGATTCAGGGATTGATGAATCAACAGGGGTCGCGAATGTTGGAGAGTAAGTTTGGATAATTGAGGATGGTGCGTTCCCAATACCGAACGCACCCTACGGCTTACTAGCAGATACGATCTGTAATAAGGAATAAAACACCCCTCCTGTAAAGACAATCGGAGAGGTGTTTTTCTTTAAGCTATCTGGAGGTCGTTAATTTACCTGTTCAATTGATTCCATGAACTGGCTAACTACTCCCCGCAAAGCCGCTTCGGGCAACGCGCCGACCTGCTGCTTGACCACCTTGCCGCCCGACACAAACAACATGGTCGGGATACCGCGCACGCCGTAATGCATGGCCCATTGCGAGTACTCATCTGTATTGACCTTGGCGATCAGCAGCTTCCCCGCCTCCTCTTTGGCCAGTTTATTCAGGGTCGGTGCGACCATCCGGCAGGGACCGCACCAGGGTGCCCAGAAATCCACGATCACCGGGATGGGGGACCCTAACACCACCTTTTCGAAGTTTTCGTCCGTTACATGAATGGGTTCGTTCATTTTCAAATTCTCCTAACAATATAATGATTACTTGGACCAATCGACCACAACCTGTTTGCGGCCGCGTAATACCTTATCCACCGACATGCCGGCTACAGCGCCATCTGCCGCGGCGACCACCGCCTGTTTGACATGACCCTTCACCAGGTCGCCCACGGCAAATACACCCGGGATCGACGTCTGGAAATCCGCATCCACGGTGACGTACCCGGCTTCATCGAGATCCAGTTGCCCGACCAGGTAATCTGTCACCGGTTTTCCGCCCTGCAGGTAGATGAAGGCGCCGGTCACAGGCAGGGTCTGTTCCGCTTCCCCGCGTACGGCGAAGCGCACCCCTTCCACCCGGTCGCCGCCGAGCACTTCCCGCAAGGCGCCGCCTGGATAATAGGTCACTTTGGGATTCTCTGTCAATTCTGCGATCATTTCAACCGGCGCTTTTAACTCCGGTGTGGGGGAGAGGAAATGCACCTTGTCCACGAAACGGGTCAGGTACAGCCCTTCTTCGATGGCTTCATCCGAGTTGCCTGCCACCACCACTTCCTGTTCCCGGAAAAATGCTGCGTCACAGGTCGCGCAGTACGAGACGCCCCGGCCAAGCAGTTCATCCTCGCCTCTCACGCGTTTCCCGCGCCCCATTGAACCCGTGGCGATGATCACACTCCGTCCGGTGTAGGTCCCGCCGTTGGCAAAGATGTATTTCTCATCAGAAAGTAGATCCACGCCGACTACTTTATCTGAGACGAATTTCGCCCCAAAAGATTGCGCCTGCTGGCGCATAATGCCGAGTAAATCTGCACCGCCAATCTCACCTATGATGCCGGGGTAATTGGCGATCTTGTTCGTAATACCCAGCGCTCCGGCGGTCAGACCTTTATCGATCACCAGGGTCGAAAGTCCAGCGCGGCTGGCATAGATAGCCGCCGTTGCACCTGCCGGACCACCGCCGATGATGACCACATCATAGGACGTCGGTTCTAAGGGTTCCTTTCCATTTTCGGTACCAACTTGAAAATCCATGTAGATACTCCTCAACTCGTCCTTTTCAGGAATTAGATGCGGAATACACCGATTGGTTACATGGATTGGGAGAACTGAGGCCAGAGACCTGAGACTAGACGAAGATCGAGATCGGATCGAAAAATCACAAAAGGTTACGGGTACTTTGGGAATCATGCCGGAAAGGGTCACTGCAATCCCGAAATGGTAGCGGAACCATCAATAGCTTTTTGAACGACCTCGACATTGGCCATCTTTAGAAATTCCAGTGCGTTGGGGTCTTTGCGATAATCCACGTCATATACCAGGCGGGTAATCCCGGCATTGATCAGCGCTTTGGAGCAGTTGATGCAAGGAAAGTGGGTGACGTAACAGGTGCATCCACGGGTGGAGACTCCGTGTAAGGCAGCCTGGATGATAGCATTTGTCTCCGCATGAATAGTACGCACACAATGCCCATCCACCATCAGATGACCGTCTTCATCACAGTGCGGTTGACCGGTGGGAGAGCCGTTGAACCCGGTGGTCAGGATTCGTTTCTCGAGTACGAGCACGCATCCGACCATGGCTCGATCGCAAGTGCTCCGTTCGGCTACTGCAGTGGCAATTTTCATGAAGTATGAATCCCATTCCGGGCGCATAGTTTGGTTCCTCCAGGGGGGAAATGATGACCTAATTATACGGTGATTTCGCAACAAGGGAGGATCATTCCGCGGCAACCGAGGCGGATAGCAGATGCGTGATCTGAAATTGCGTGCCGCGTAAGAATCTCTTCACAGATCAAAGAGCGGTGACAGCCAGCCGGGTCCGCTTCGAAGCATAAGAGGCAAACCGTGTTGAATGATGCCGTTGAAATCAGCTCATCAATGGCCTGAGATTTGGTTTGCAGATAGGGGACATACTTCTGTTGGAAAACCTCCCAATCCTTGTCTTTCCGGTAGGCATGCCTGATCTCTTTCGGGCAGCCCAGATCCTTGAAGTGAACATACAGAATGCTCTTCTGACCGCATTTCTCAGCCAGAGCTGCTTTGGAAAAACCCTTCTTCCGGGAAATTGGCAAGTCGCGCACGTCAGCTAAGACGGCTATGCCATTTTCGTGAAGGATTTGAAAGTATTCATCAACTGTCATACCTTCATATCCGAGGGTGTAGAGTTTCATCCAACCTCCTATGAGCATATATTAAATTGGGATCTTCCTATTATGCCATGTAACAAGAAATGTCAATCTGTGTTGATCGGCTCGCTTCCACCACAGATATGTGCCGAAGATGCCAGCCATACCCGTAAGTGCAACCACCAGGATTAGGTCTGAGCCACGTTTGGCTACATCCGCGAATAGGACTGGAATGGACCAGGGATACAAATGTCAAGGGTACTTTACATATTCGTTCGGGTTGGCAAAGGATTTTTGAATATGAGTAACAGAATTGGAATCGCGTTGGATATTCCTTCCATTCTTAAATCAAATCACGGCAGGTATCCAAAAACACCTTGTGTAAAGACCTACCCTATTAATGTATGAAATTGATTTACTCTGGATGATCTTTGATCTGTACTATGCCCTGATCAAAAGAACGTGGAATGGATCACCGAGTACTGAATTCTCCATTCACGGTACCCGCGGTCTTATCCCGGCGATGTTTGCTTTCTCTTGCCAGTTGGACGATCTGACTCATCACATAATCTGCCACTGTTCGTACCAGGAACCGATCTTCCGTGTCACCATTAAAGTGAATGGGCGCCCCAACCGTCATATGATATGGACCGCGTAAATACCATCGCCCATATTCCGCTTTTCCCCTTACAATGCTGCGAATGGAATGGATCCTGTCTCGTTCCAAGTGTATCCCGACCGGCACAACCGGCGCACCCGACGCTAACGCAAGACGGGCAACCCCTGTCCTGGAGCGAAGGAATCCACCATCTTCCGGGCTGAGGTCGCCTTCAGGAAATATCATAACGGTCTTTCCCTCTTTAAGATATTCCAACGCGGTATCAATCGCTCCCTGACCCTGACCCGCCTTGACAGGGATGTGACCCGATCGCCGTAAATATTCTCCCAGGATGGGTACCTGGAAAAGCAGGTCGTTGATCAAAATGAACGACTGGAATTTGACCATTGCTGCGACAAAGAATGGGTCGGTTGTGCTTGGGTGATTGGCTGCGATGATCTTGGGACCAACGGGGAGTTCGCGATGTTTCTGGATATCCATGTGAAGCATGGTACCAGTATAGGTCCCTACGATGGGGCGGGAGAACCAATAAAGCACTTTATCTGAAAACATGAACAGCCTGCCTTTGATGCGGCACAAGTATTTTTGTGTCAAATAAGATAGGTGGATGATACGGTCGAAACGAAATGCCGTCATCCACCCCTGGGTAGAACTTCTGCTATATCTGTATACATGCACGGGTCATACCAGAATGGGGGATCGAAGACCCGGCTTGGTATTGATTCAAACCCCCGGTTATGGATACAGGTACGAAATCAAGGGTTAATTTTAGGTAAAATTGTGGAATTATGAAAAATTGTGCTCAGGATCGGCGGCGATATTCATCCAGATAGGGTGTGAGAATGGTCTTCCAAATGGTGTAACCACCCGCCAAGAGATGCAGCCTGTCATTGGTTATCTTTGGATTCAGTCCACCATCCTTACCGGTAAAATGCGGAAATAGATCGATATAGGTGCATTGAAACACTTCTGCGATGGAATGCAATTGTCGATTTAATCGCAGGATCCGCTTTGAATAGTATCGGCCCCGCGGCAAAAGAGATTGAACATATATTTTGGTTTCGGGCGACATGCGCTGGCACGTCTGTAGAATATGGCGATAATCTGCCAAGATATCACTGTCTGGCCGGTATTCATACCAGGGTAGATCATTGGTTCCAATAAGTAGAAATATGGCAGCCGGCTTATTTGCCAGAATCTCCGGCAGTCGTTTCAGAACACCAGCAGTTGTATCACCGTTGATTCCCCGGTTTTTAATTGTTATGTCGGGAAATAACTCGCGCCACTGGCAACCATCTGTCAGGCTGTCCCCGAGAAACACTACATCTCCCGGCAACACTGGGTGGGCGCGAAAGAAATCAGATCTCTGTTCATAATGCTGGCGCATTATCCGTTCTGCCGCCAGACGGGTGATACTGAGCAAAATAAAAGTGGCAATGAACATGGCGGTCAGTAAACTTTCAAACATTTGTCCCTCTTCCTCCCTTGATTATACCCAAGCCGGTCTTATAAAACCTAGTGTTGGTAAACTGTACTCTAGACAATAAAAGCCTGTCCAAAAATATCAGATACTCTTGGTCATATATTCCCTTATAACATAAGAATTACATGAATCAATTACATCCCTCAGCTTACTGTATCAGTTTAAAATAAGCTACAATCTTATTGCATCCGATTGGTATTTTTGGATGTTTTTATGCTTCAATCAAGAGTCAGGGTCGGGGGAAGGAATCGTCATGGTATGGGTTGAATTTATTGTGAGCGCCGCAGTAATTGTTCTGGCCGCCACTCAATTGGTAAAGTATGGTGATATCATCGCCTTCCGGACTCGGCTGGGCGGCATGTTTGTAGGCTTGGTTCTTCTGGCTGGCGCTACTTCTCTACCAGAACTGCTCACGACGATCAGTTCCATTACTCAAGGTGTTCCCAATCTTGCCGCTGGGAATCTGTTCGGAAGCAATATGTTTAACATGCTTATACTGGCAACTCTCGGATTCGTCAGCCGAAAAAAACGACTCCTTCGAGAAGCCGCCATCAAACATGCGCTCTCTGGAAGTCTGGCAATATTCCTTATCGCACTCGTCATATTCTTTATGCTTGCAGGTTTCAGCATGAGGATTGGTCCGATCGGCGTGGATAGTATCGTTATAATCCTGACCTACCTGGCTGCGATCTGGCTATTGCAAACGAATACGAGTAAACAAGTCGCCTCCGAAGATGAACCTGTTCCTGCTGATTACCCGTCTCTCCGGCGAGGTTTGATTGGCTTCACCATTGCATCGGTGGTCCTTATTTGGATTACACCCATCCTGGTGAAAAGTAGTACCCAAATATCGGATATCACGGGATTGGGAACCACTTTCATCGGGACTACCCTGGTAGCTATCGTCACATCCCTCCCCGAACTGGTGACTACCCTCGCTGCACTTAAGATCGGGGCGAGTGACATGGCAATTGGTAATCTATTCGGAAGTAATATTTTTAATATGTTTGCAGTTGGTGTTGCCGATCTGTTTTACTCAAAGGGGAGTTTCTTATCTGTCATCGATCCCACATTCCTTCTGGTTGGGATGCTAGGCTTATTGATGACAGGAATGGGTTTAATCGGGAACCTTGCCCGTTTGAAACGGAAGATATGGTTTCTCGAAATAGACTCCCTGGCATTAATCCTCGCCTATGTGATTGGTATGATCCTGTTGTATTTTCGCGGAATATCCCAATAGCCTTATGTAAATACTACTAAACCATCCATGATGAAAAACCGGCAGGTTGCTTTTGTTGTACCTGTTGATTAAGACTTCCAAAAGCCATGATACACTATAGACCTTCAAAATACTTTAGCCATGGACAACCCGAATGAGTAGATGGAAACAGAATTTTTTTATCATCACCGGCACAATTTTTGTTGCCCTAGGCGTCATCGGGATATTCGTCCCGCTCCTGCCCAGCACGGTTTTTCTCCTTTTGGCTGCCGCCTGCTATGCGCGTGGGTCGAAACGATTTTATGACTGGTTAATGAATCACCCAACTCTTGGATCCACCATCCGACACTATCGGGATGGAAAAGGATTACCATTACGACAGAAGCTGATGACCATGATTTTATTATGGTCTACCATCGGGGCGTCGGGATATTTCTTTGTCCACAAAGACTGGGTGAAGATAATGCTGTTTGTGATTGCAGTAGGTGTAAGTCTTCATCTCGTATTGCTCAAGACCTACCGGGAAGAACTACGAGAACCGTTGGAATTCGTCAGTAATTAAGATAACAACAAACGGAAGCCCTTCTCGGCTTCCGTTTGTTTTGTGACTATCAATATTGACTCTTATCGTCGCATACCAGCTATTAACCCGCTGATAAACGGGATGAGCCAGATCACCCATACAATTATGCTGAAAGTGGGGAATTTACGGATTGAATTTTCATCCTTCCGATAGAGGACAACAGTTGCGGCAATTGCATTTACAAGCATGAGGAGGAAAGCAACTGTTCCGCTTAGTCCATGCAGGTCAAATTTCCAGCCCTGGATAAGGCTACTCATCAGGTATGTACTGATTCCATCGAAAACCCATCCTACCCAGAATAAGATCAATTGCCAGGTTCTTAATCCATTGGTTAGTTTTGATCCCCACACTCCGATCGTGTAGATGAAGAGTGCAACAAATACGGTGATGATCGCCCATAATAAATTGGATGGCATATGAAGTCCGTTGGTTGTGGAATGGTTGAAGCCAGCAAGTATTTTACTTGATACTTGCATTACTTAGGGGAAAATCGCAAGCAAACTCCATTTGTAGCCATCCCATAATTTCTCCCGTTTCCTCAAAATTGACCCGTTCATTGACAGGCAATGATTTGGGGTATGCTACGATATTTTTTTGCTCAATGTAGCGCATTATTTCCCTCGAGGCAAAATTATGAATAATCGACACAAAGGCTTCTCCCATCTTCCGCTTGTCAACCGGATTGGATCATCAGCAGTCTCCTCACTATATTTCTGGGGATCCTCTATTGCATAGTGAAATTAATCTCCATCTTGTCCAGAAAATTTGTTTTTCCTCCTGCAGAAGACTTGCAATTATTCGCGGGGATCGTTAGCCAGGCAGTTTGTCCGATTTTGTCGGGATGATGGCTTCTCTCCATGAGGTTACGCCATCGCCACGTTGAATCCTCAGTCAGATCAGCCTTGGTTTTTCTCTGCTCTTCGCGTTAGCGGGCAGCATCAACCGATTCAGCCAATTGGGTGTCGTCAGACAGGAATTGAACACAGAAAATGTAGCGGGACTTTCCAGGTTTCTAGCTTATGGGGATTATTCGATTATGGTGGGGATCGAGTATCTGGCTTTGGCGTGGTTTCTGGGAATAGCCATGCTCTTTGCAGCCTTTCCATTCAAGAGCGGAAGACAGGAGCCTTGGTTGCGATGGTCCATGATTGTTTATGGCGTTCTCAGCTGATTAGTTCGGTTGGATTCTTGTTGGGAAATTGGTTATCTATGCTTGCATTTGCAGCCTGGGGTATCATTTTGTTTATCATCTCAGGACTGTAAATTTTGTATTTTTTACACCCGACCGTCGATAGCGCCACGAGAGTTTTTTCTGATTCAGACTTCAAATTCGTGTATTCACGTGATTCTTTTGATTAAATCAAATTGTGTGGTTTTTTACTATGTGAAGGAATCGATCAACTATCTGGGGATCAAATTGCTTTCCTTTTTGTTCCTTTAAATAACGGATCACATCCGGCTCTTTCCAGGCTGGTCGATAAGGTCGGTTCGAGAGCAGTGCATCATAAACATCCACAACTGAAAAGATACGGGCTGCAAGTGGAATTTCCTCCCCGGAAATTCCCTGCGGATAGCCTGATCCATCCCAATGCTCGTGATGGGAATAAGGGATATCCATACTGGGGCGCAGGTACTCGATTCTCTCCAGCAATTCTCGCGCGTATTGGGGATGGTAACGCATAATGGTCCATTCCTCCGACGAAAGCGGACCGGGTTTGAGCAGGATGCTGTCGGGCACGCCCATCTTTCCGATATCGTGAAGGAGGGCTCCCCGAAAGATCTGAATCCGTTCATCGCCACCGATGCCTATCGCATCCACCATTTGCATCGTTAAATCTACAACTCGCCGGCTGTGATCTGCAGTTTCATGCTCGCGCAGGTCCAGTGTATGAACCCACCCGCGTAAAGTGGCATCATACGCTTCCTCCAGGCTGTCATGCGCTTTGCGTAATTCTTCTTCTGCCTTAATACGCTCAGAGATATCACGCGTTACAGACAAGATGCACATCTCACCATTGACTTCAATAATTCTTGCTGACATCAATCCTGCAATTACGGACCCATCCTTGTATTGGAATTTAGCCTCCAGGTTCTCGACGACACCCCGTTCTCGTAACCCCTCTACCAGACGTGCCCGATCGGCCGGGTCAGCCCAAATATTTAACTCGAGGGATGATTTTCCCACCACTTCTTCTCTTGTATATCCAGTCAGGTTGGTAAACCCCTGATTGATATCAATATAAAGCCCGTCAGACAAACGGTTGATATTAATTGAATCAGGTGAAGTGAGGAATGCCTTGGAGAATTTTTCTTCAGATAAATTCAAAGCGGCGGCTGATCTAATTTTTTCAGTAACATCTGTGAAAAAGGCTACCATTTTCCCGGGGGAGGTTTGAAACGCATGTACTTCATATGCTCCACTAACCTTGTCGTCTGCATAATTGATCTGGTTGTGATCCCAGGTAATCCCTTCCTGGGCGGCTGTTTTGTATTGTTTCGGGATCTCGGTACCGATCAAACTGGGGAATGCCTCTTCAATTGATTTTCCTATTAACTCCGAATGGTCAATTGAGAGGATGGTATTCGCTGCAGGGTTATATCCAGTAAATATCAGGCTGTCGCCGTTGAGGGAATACATATGAATTCCCATTGGAAGGGAGGTGATGATATTTTGGAATTTACTCTCTGTTTCCTGCTGGGCAGCTTCAGCAACCTTTTGAGAATTAATGTCACGGCTGGAAATGACAAAGCCTTCCAATTCATTTAAATCGTTCAATAAGGGATTGCCCGAGGTCTCGAAATAAATATACTGACCGTTTTTGTGCCTGATCCGCAATTGGACAAATCCTGGCGTCCGCGACGCGGCAGCTTTCTGAACTTCTTCAATAACGATGGGAAGATCGTCCGGATGTACAAGCTGGTAAATATTCGTGCCGATCAGGGATTCAGGTGGATATCCCAGAGCCGAATAATAGGAAGGGGAGACATAGATCACAGTACCATCTGCTCTGATTTCTCCTACCAGGTCGGTTGTATTTTCAGCTAAGCGGCGTAATTGAGTTTCGCTGTCCCGAAGGGAAGATTCTGCCAGTTCCCTTTTATCCATCTCTTCGGTAAGGGTTTGGTTGGCAGAAGATTGTTCATTTAATATTTTCCTTAATTGGTCATCATAATACCATTGTATAATCACAACACCGATCATGATGAATGTGATTGTAATATTAGTTCCCAGGTATTCTACAAAGTTCCTTCCAATTACAAAAACGTTCAAACCAATTATCAATAGGACAGAAAAACCGGCGACAAATCGCTGAATAGGAAGACTTAATAGCATGCCTGCCAGCAATACCGCCAGGATAAAAAACATCCCCACAGTTGGCGAGATTGCGGAGCCAACCGCCATATATACTCCCATTGCAAAGCAAAGGAGAGAAGGGATAAACCGAGCCCATCTCCAACCACCATGTCGGGAACCCCACCAGGCAGGTGCAATGACCAGGAACATGATATAAATCGGAAGGGTATCGATGAAAGTAAAGATGTTGTACATGACCCCCATGAATATGAGAGTCATTGCAATCGTTACGACAATCATCATCAATTGCAGGATGTCGCGCGTCCATTTTTCGTACTTAATCAGCCGATCAGATATTTCGGTCGGATAAACAAACGAATCCCATAATCCCAACTTTTTTGCCAATACATCTCCGGGGAATTTAATATAATTGATGCTCATAATATATCCTACTATTAGGATAAGGAATGTAAAAATCACCTTAAGCTTTTACAATCCCTGCTAATTTGATGGAATCTGATGCTCAAAATTCCTGAATGATTGTTGAAATTATTTATTTTGATAGAGGTTGACCGGAACGAAATAGTTGATCTCACACATCGGAAGATGATTATTACTTTGTTATCGATCATATTTCCCGACGCTGAACTGAAAACGGATGGCTTTTGCAGCGCAGCCGTCGACACAGATGCCGCTGTATATTAATTCGGAAGCTTCCCTGCCCCTGGTTTGCGGCCTGATCGACGGCGGAATGAGCCAGGGTGCGGCGTTGGCCTTCCTCATCACCGGCGCCGGGACCTCCGTCGGAGCCGTGGCCGGCATGCTCACCAGCGCCCGCTGGCGTGTTATCGCCCTGGTAATCGGCGTCCTCTGGGGCGGCTCGATCCTGATCGGAATGCTGTACAACTTGTTCATTTAACAAATAGATTCGTTTCTTCAAACCGGCCGGGGACAGACTATCGACTCCGGCTGATTCCTTATATTCCCGTATAACGTCTGTTTGCTAGGATATTGGAATGGGACGGCGGGATTTTTATACTTAATGCATGAGAAAACTAATCGTACTGACTTTTGTATCCCTCGATGGCGTCATGCAGGCGCCGGGCGGAAAGGGTGAAGACCCGTCCGGTGGATTCGACCTGGAAGGCTGGACCTTCTCTTACTTTGACGATTCGCTCGGCAAGGAGATGGGCAGCCAAATGACCCCACCCTTTGCTCTGTTGCTCGGACGCAAGACCTACGATGTGTTCGCCGGTTATTGGCCGCAGCAGGGCGTGGAGGACCCGATCAATAAAGCCGTCAAATACGTGGTCACCAGTCATCCCATCGACGCGAACTGGGAAGTGACCATCCCGATCAGCGGCGATGTTCCTGCCGCGATCCGTGAGTTGAAGCGACAGGATGGTCCCATGCTGCAGGTGCACGGCAGCAGCCAATTGATCCAAACCTTGCTGGAAAACGATCTGGTCGATGAACTGTGGCTCAAGACCTTCCCGGTGGTGCTCGGCAAGGGCAAGCGTCTTTTCGGTGGTGGAGCGGTCCCGGCTGCGTTCAAGTTGATCGATTCGACCGTCACGCCTTCGGGTGTGGTGGTGGCTTCGTACCAGCGGTATGGCGAAGTCAAATTGGGTACGTTTGCATAGGATGTTTTCATTAAGGTAGGATGGGTTCGATATTGAACCCATCACCCCTGTGAACCCATCGCCTCTGTGAACCCATCGCCTCAATGAACCCATCATCTTTTTAACCCATCAAACCGGATTAATCCCATCGATAACCGATTCACATCTTTGAAATGGATATACAATTTCTGTATGACCGATTATCGCCGCAACCGGGTGGAAGGTGGGACATATTTCTTCACCCTGGTGACTTACGAGCGCAAACCTTTTCTTACCACACCAGAAGCCCGATCTATCCTTCACGAGGCATGGATGTTCGTACGTCAGAAGCATCCATTTTCCACTGACGCGATCTGCCTTTTGCCCGATCACATCCATTGCATCTGGACTCTGCCCGAAGGAGACGCGGATTATTCCCTGCGCTGGAAGGAGATCAAACGCCGATTTTCGCACCATTTCAAAGATGTATGCGGTGAGATGGATATGCCCAACCTCTCTCGACAAGACAAAAAGGAATTATTCATTTGGCAGCGTCGCTTTTGGGAACATACTATTCGGGATGAGAAAGATCGTTAATAACCACCTCAATTACATACATTACAACCCGGTCAAACACGGGCTTGTAACGAAACCGGGAGATTGGGAGTGGTCCAGCTTTCGCAGATTTGTTGGAATGGGATCCTACGAACCGGATTGGGGTGACCAGGGTAACAAAATACCCACGATGGATTTCCCGGTGGAATTTGTTTGATGATTAGCGATGGGTTCACCCCACTCGCTTCGCTCGGGGGCGCGAAGTACGCGAAATCGAACCCATCCTACATCGTATCCTTATCTCCATCTGATACAATCAATTCATGCCCAATGATTTCCTACCCACCACCCCCGCGGAGATGGTCGAACGCGGCTGGGATGCGCTCGACGTGATCATGGTCAGCGGCGACAGCTACATCGACAGCCCCTTCATCGGCACTGCCGTGATCGGACGGATGCTCGAACGCGCCGGCTACCGGGTGGGGATCATCGCCCAGCCCGACATCACCTCCGGCGCCGACATCTCCCGCCTGGGCGAGCCGCGCCTGTTCTGGGGGGTGACCGGTGGCAGCGTCGATTCGATGGTGGCCAATTACACCGCCCTCAAGAAGAAACGCCGCTCAGACGATTACACTCCCGGCGGGGAGAACAACCGCCGTCCCGACCGGGCGGTAATTGCCTATGCGAACCTCATTCGCCGCCATTTCAAGAACACCAGCCCCATCGTCCTGGGCGGGATCGAAGCCTCCCTGCGCCGGGTGGCCCATTACGACTTCTGGTCCGACTCCGTCCGGCGGTCGATCCTCTTCGACGCCAAAGCGGACTATCTGCTGTACGGCATGGCCGAGCAGACCATCCTGGCGCTGGCGAAAGCCCTGCACTTCGGCGGCGATCCAGCCGCCATCCGCGGACTGTGCCATATCGCCAAACAACCACCGGACGACTATCTGCACCTCCCCTCCTATGACGAAGTCTGTCGCGGACAAGCTGGCCTTCATCCGCATGTTCCACGAGTTCTACCGCAACATGGATCCCATCACCGCCAAAGGGCTGGCCCAGCCGCACGGGGACCGCTTCCTCATCCAAAATCCGCCCGCGCCCTATGCCACCCAGGCCGAGATGGACGCCATCTACGCCCTGCCGTTCCAGCGGCGACAGCACCCATATCTATGAACAAATGGGTCCAGTCAAGCTGCAGGAGACGATCGGATTCTCGATCAGCACCCATCGCGGTTGTTATGGCGAATGTAATTTCTGCGCGATCGCCGTCCACGAGGGGCGAACGGTGCGCTGGCGCAGCCCCGAATCCATCCTGAAGGAAGCGGAACAGCTCACCCATCTGCCGGGTTTCAAAGGCTACATCCAGGATGTGGGCGGACCGACCGCCAACATGTACGGCTTCGAATGCCGGAAGAAGCTGGCCAGCGGAGTCTGTGAAGACAAACGCTGCCTGTTCCCGGTCACCTGCCGGGCGTTGAAACCCGACCATCTCCCCCAGATCGAATCTGCTCAAACGCATCCGCCAGATCCCGGGCGTCAAGAAAGCCTTCGTCGCCTCCGGCATCCGCTACGACCTGGTGCTGACCGACACCGCCCATGGCCGGGACTACCTGCGCGAGGTGGTGGACCATCACGTTTCCGGGCAGATGAAGGTCGCCCCCGAACACACCGACCCGCGTGTCATGGCGAAGATGGGCAAACCCGGACCGGACAGTCTGGTGCAATTCAAGAAGGTGTTCGATGAGATGTCCGAGTCGGCCGGGAAAAAGCAGTTTCTGACCTACTACCTGATCGCCGCCCATCCCGGCTGCGGGGAAGGCGAGATGCGGGAGTTGAAGCGCTTCGTCAGCCAGGAATTGCGCATCACCCCCGAGCAGGTGCAGATCTTTACGCCCACTCCATCCACCTATTCGAGCCTGATGTACTACACCGGACTGGACCCCTTCACCCTGGAACCTTTGTTCGTAGAGCGCGATCCGGTCCGCAAGGAAAAGCAGAAGGTGATGATCACCGACCCTGAACTGGTGCGTCCGGCGTCTCCATCCCAAAGACTGCGTCCGCTAAATTCACCCCGTCCCAATTCGAGAAGGAAAACCCGATGACCTATCCCGCCTACGCTGTCACCACACCCGGATTGGAAGAGATCGTCTCAGTTGAGCTTACGCAATTGGGGATTCCCGTCAAGACACCGGACGTAGCTGAAGATGGGGGAAAAAGCGAGGATTCAGGCGGGGTCTCCTTCCAGGCATCCCTCGAGCAGATTTATATCGCCAACCTGCACCTGCGCTGCGCCAGCCGGATCATCATCCGGGTGGGGGAATTCGACGCGGTCGGGTTCGATGAACTCCGGCGCAAAGCCGCCCAGATCCCCTGGGAGTTATATATCAAGCCGGGGATGGATATCGCCATCCGGGCGACCTGCCGCAAGAGCCGCCTGTACCATTCAGACGGGGTGGCGCGCGAGCTGGTCAAAGCCATCAGTCAGAAGCTAGGGAAACCCTCGGCTTTGGTCAAGCCATCCGAGGAGACCGAAAAGCCACCTCAACTGGTCGTGGTGCGGATCGTCAACGACCATTGCATCGTCAGCATCGACAGCTCCGGTGAACTGCTGCACCGGCGCGGATACCGCCTGCAGACTGCCAAAGCCCCTCTGCGCGAGACGCTGGCCGCCGGTCTTATCCTGCTGGCCGGGTGGCAGCCGGAGTATCCGCTGATCGATCCCTTCTGCGGGTCGGGGACGATCCCGATCGAAGCGGCCATGATCGCACGCAACATCGCTCCCGGCCGGAACCGCCGGTTCGGATTCATGGACTGGCCGATCTTTGACAAGAAGAAATATGGCATCATTTTGGATCATGCCAGGGCGCAGGAACGGACGATACCCCTTCATATTTTCGCGTCCGACCGGGATGCCGGGGCAATCGAGATCGCCAAAGCGAACGCACAGCGCGCGGGGGTGGAACAAGCCGTCCATTTTGAGCACAAGGCTTTTTCTGCCATCGAGGCGCCGGCAGACAGGGGTTGGCTGGTCAGCAATCCGCCCTACGGGGTACGGGTCAGCCCGGAGTCTGATTTGCGGAATCTCTACTCGCGGTTGGGTGACATCCTGCGCGGAGACCTGGCCGGCTGGCGCTACGGCATTCTGTGCGCGGACGCCATCCTGGCGGGGCACATGCGGGTCAAGCCCTCACGAGTCGTGGATCTGGTCAATGGTGGGCTCGGGGTAAAGTATTACATTGGGGGATAAGGAAGAGTAGGGTGTGGCCTCACGATTATTACGTCCCCGAGCGTAGCGAATGGGAGCCGCACCAATATTTATCGTGGTGGGGCTGGCCCCACCCTACTTGTTCACCTCAACCAAACTAACCATTTACTCTCCATTCTTAATCCTCTTGACCCGTTCTGGCTTCACCTTTCCCCATGATTTATCATACAATCCACTTCTGAGATATCTGGGAAAACTGCTCCATCGCCAATCTACTGCCTTATCCACATATCCATGTTTTACCGGATTGAAATGGATGTAATCAAGGTGGGCATCATAATCCGGATTGATCACGGATCATATGCTCCCAATATCTGCGTTGCCAGACACAAGCTTCCTGGCGTTTGATTCTAAATTCATTGCCAATAGATGCGTTTTTTTGTTGCACCAAAAATCGCTTCGTAAACAAACTCTTGATCATTTGTATCCGAAATGGGTATTTTTCATCACCATCAGGTAATGTAATCATACAATGAACATGATCAGGAAGTAAACAAATGGCATCCGTCTTGAATGGATACTTCCCTTCAACATGTCTCCACACTTCGCCAAGGATGGAGGCATTCTGTTGATTTGAAAATATCTTCAATCGATGTCATGTGACTATCGTTATAAAGAATGTTCCTCCCGGACAAAAGATACGGCGGTAATTTGGCATGGTTAATTTTAGTGGATTTCCAAAATGTAGGGTGCGCCCTGGCGCACCAATTCATTGGTCGTATCATTGGTGGGGCTCCCACTCGCTTCGCTCGGGGACGCACAGATCGCGAGGCCCCACCCTACAATTCTGTGCTCTTCACGGTTGTTGTGCCCTTCGAGCCCATATCGCGCAAGTAGGGTTAATTTCTTTGCGGCTAAGTATTTCGTTATCTGGGGTGCATCGCTCCGCACCTATAAATTATCCTATCTCTGCGTGCTCTGCGTCCTCTGTGGTTAAATCTCTTCACCCCCTGACCTGGTAATCCCCCTGGATCGACCCACTTATACGTGGTGAGTTCGCGCAGACCCATCGGACCGCGGGCATGCAGCCGCTGGGTGGAGATGGCGATCTCCGCCCCCAACCCCAACTGCGACCCATCCGTGAAGCGTGTGGACGCGTTCACATACACCGCCGCCGAATCCACCAGGCTAACAAACCGCTCGGCATGGATCGGATCATTGGTCAGGATCCCGTCGGAATGTCCGGTCGAGTGCTCTGCAATATGTTCGATTGCTTCGTCCACACCTGAGACCACCTTCAACCCGAGCACCAGCGAAAGCCATTCGGTATCAAAATCCTGTGGTAACGCGGGGGTAACCACTACCCCAAACTTTCCTGCCAACACCGATCGTGCGCCTTCCTCCGCCCGGAAAGTCACTCCATCTGAAGAGAGGCGTTCCACAAGACGGGGTAAAAAGTCTGCCGCGATCGAGCAATGCACCAGGGCAGTATCCAGGGCATTGCAGACCGTTGGGTGCTGGATCTTGGCGTTGCGGATGACCTCGATCGCCCTGGTCTGGTCAGCCGATTCATCGACAAATAAATGGCAGATGCCCATTCCTCCGGTGATAACCGGGATGCGGCTGTTTTGCCGGCAGAATTGATGCAGACCAGCCCCACCGCGTGGGATGACCATATCCACGGTCTGGTCCTGCTGGAGCAATTCCAACATCAGGCTCCGGGCGGGATCGGTGATCAATTGAATGGCTTCCACGGGTATGGGAGTTCCTTTCAAACCATGTTGAATGGCTGTCCACAACGCCCGGTTCGAACGGATGGTCTCGCTGCCACCTCGTAGGATGACTGCGTTGCCTGATTTGAGTGCCAGTCCCGCCACGTCCACCGTCACATTGGGGCGGGCTTCATAGATGACAGCCAATACTCCAAGTGGAACGCGCTGCTTGCGGATCTGTAAGCCATTGGCAAGGATTTGTTCTTCGAATACTTCCCCTACCGGGTCGGGCAGATTGGTCACAGCCCGCATATCATCAACGATGGTCTCGAGCCGCGATTCATTCAACATCAGCCGGTCCAGCATCGAGGAAGAGATCGCATTTTCTCGAGCGACTTTCTGATCTTCCTGGTTCGCAGATAAGATCTCATCCCGCTCATCCCAAATGTGATCGGCTATCCGCTGCAGGGCAGCATTCTTATCGATGCTGGAAACACGGGCTAATACATGGGATGCGGATTTCGCCTGAAGACACAGTTGTTCGATTGACATATCGATCCTTAAAGTATGACCAGTTGGTCGTGGTGGATCACTTCGTCGCCGAAGGTGAATCCCAGGAGAAGCTCTATCTCGGAGGTTTGGCGTCCGCACAGGGCGTGCACGTCAGCCGCAGCATAATTGGTCAGCCCGACGGCAATGGCATGACCATCCGGTGATAGCACGCGGACTGAATCACCCCGTTCGAAATCACCCTTGACCGAGACGATCCCAGCCGGGAGGAGAGATCCACCTTGAGATAGGGCGCGCGCGGCGCCTATATCCACGATCACTTCGATGCCGGGGCGGCTGCCCGAGAGAATATGCCGTTTTCTGCCTTCGAGCTTATTCACGACGGGAAGGATGCGGGTTCCGATGGATTCTCCGGCGGCCAGTTTGAGCAACACATCGGGAATGGATCCACGGGCAATGACGACCGTGGTCCCGCCATGACGGGCGAGGTCGGCAGCTTGCAGCTTGGTACTCATACCGCCGGTGCCAAGACTGGTGATAGAACCGCCTGCCGCTTGCCACAATTCGGGCGGGAATGGCTGTGGTCCGATCTCAGGGATCAGTTTCGCCAGTGGATCGACCCGCGGATCGGCGGTATATAGTCCGTCCTGGTCAGTCAGCAGCAAGAGCAGGTCCGCTTCCACCAGGTTTGAGACCTGTGCGGAGAGATTGTCGTTATCGCCGAACCGAATCTCTTCGGTTGCAACCGTGTCATTCTCATTCACGATCGGGATGATATTGTTTTTAAGTAGAGCTTCGAATGTGTCACGGGCGTTCAGGAATCGCCGCCGATCCGAGAGGTCAGCGCGAGTCAACAGCACCTGGGCGACGTGAATGCCGTAAATGCCAAAATATTGTTCATACAATGCCATCAGTCTCGGTTGACCGACGGCAGCCAGCATTTGCTTGGCGGGAAGATGTTTGGGCAGGGTAGGGTAGCCGAGGACTTCCCGTCCTGCCGCGATGGCACCCGAAGAGACCAAAACCACCCCGGCGTTCTGGTTACGGAGAATGGATATTTGACGCGCCAGGTCCACCAGCTGTGGGGGTGATAGACCCTTCTTGCCTGCGGTCAGGGTGGAGGTGCCGAGTTTGACTACGATTCGCTGGTGAGTGGTCATGATAGAAAAATTCTAGCACATATCTCGCCCAATTATCGGGATGTGTATCCATTCTATGGGACACAGCCACGTCAATCTGACCGGAGAGTAGAATCTCTACTTCGGTGTCTGGTGGATTAACTTAACCGAAGATCCGCTCGGGCAGTTACTACTGGTGTCTGGACATAATCACTTGCCCGAGCGAGATTCTTTTCTGGGAGGAAGAGGCGTTGCCTCTTCCTCCCAGATGCCCGTTTCTCCAAGGTCAAAAGCAGCTGATTAAATTAATAGTGGGCGCGGAACCCCCATCGTTGCAAACGGGGGTGCTGCGCGAGGGTAATGTCTACCGACATTTCATTGATCAATCCCGTGTGTGTCATTCTGACCGGAGGGAAGAATCTTTACTTCGGTGTCTGGTGGATTAACTTAACCGAAGATCCGCTCGGGCAGTTACTACTGGTGTCTGGACATAATCACTCGCCCGAGCGAGATTCTTTTCTGGGAGGAAGAGGCGTTGCCTCTTCCTCCCAGATGCCCGTTTCTCCAAGGTCAAAAGCAGCTGATTAAATTAATAGTGGGCGCGGAGGGGCTCGAATATTATCCCCTCAATGGGGACCCACGAACCTGTATGGTTAAATAAGAAGTGGGCGCGGAGGGGCTCGAACCCCCGAACCTCACGGATGTGAACCGTGCGCTCTAACCAGCTGAGCTACGCGCCCAAAATAGGGTAGGCAGATTATAGCAGATGGGGGAATAAATCGCAAGATGAGGGTCTGCTCGTACATTTAAAAGGAAAGAGCGGGTAACGGGAGTCGAACCCGTCTGGCTTGCTTGGAAGGCAAGTGCACTACCGATGTGCTATACCCGCGCGGATATTATTTTACCCTGCCACCAATAGCAGGTCAAGGTGAGTGATTCTAAACCAACCCAAGCTCCCTGGCGAGGACGACTGCCTTCGTCCGGTCGCTCACTCCCAGCTTGGAGAAGATACTCGTAACATAATTCTTCACGGTCCCCTCTGCCAGGAACAGTTTAATGGCAATCTCGTGATTCGTTACTCCGGCACACATAAAACGGAGAGCATCCATCTCCCGAGTCGAAAGGGGTTCGGTCAATTCCTGTGCCTAACGCGGCGCGTTTTCTGATAACCGGCTAAATTTGTGCCACCAACCTTGCAGCTACAGAATGGCGGGTAGCCGCTGCCCCATCCATGAGCGGCATCCGTAGATCCATCAGGATGACATCCGGATGCAGTTCGGCTGCTTTTCGCAGCGCCTCTTCTCCATCTCCGGCTTTACCAACCACCTCAAATTCCTTTTGAGCACGCAATAATACGCGTAATCCATCGCGAAACATGGTCTTTTCATAAACAAGGAGGACTTTAATGGGAGCTGTCAATTAATCACAACAATCCGGTGGATAAGGTACGGATATTTGGATCGAAAATCCATTGCCGGTGGAGGTTTATATATTCATGGCACCACCCAGCATCTGGACCCTTTCGCGAAGCCCGGCAATTCCGAACCCTCCTTCGTCGCTATCCGTTCCGCGTCCGTTATCCTTCACAGAGAGCGTCACCTCCCGGACATCATACGCCAGATAATATACACGTTTGATAATCGAATGATGGTTCGTAAAGTACTGCCCTTTATTGGACTGGCGGTTCAATGGTCATGGGTTCGTCGAAATCATACATTCTCGTGACAGTGTGGTAGAGCTTCCCATCAATCGTGGAGTCGCCTTCTGTCCGGTGAATGTAACCGTCCAGAATCCCTACCCAAACTTTGCTGGTGGAAATCACGCCATTCAGATCGTACGTGTATTCAAAAACCATAAGGGGAGTGCCGTCCACTGTCTCGGGTCCAATAAGTTTCACGTCTTTGACATTGTTCCGAAACATGTCGATCCCCAATCCAAAAATGGCTTTGATATCCAGCGGGATCTTCATCCAAGTTTCACCTAATTTCATGTAGGCATCTGAGCCGACCATGATCTGCTCAGTGATATCACCATTGCTTTCGATGAGTACGTGCATTTTATCAGGTGGTATTACTTCGTACTTCATCTCGGTCGTGACGGTTTCACCCTGCGACACGGTCACATCCATGCGATAGGAGGACAGCTCCATGGTTCTATCGAACACCCCTTGCAGGACATCATTCGGCACGCCATTGAAATCGGTGAAATTTTCTCCAGCTTTTGCTGCAACAGTAGGCAAATTCTCCATCTGTGATTCCAACGTCGGAGCCACTTCGGTGATTTGGGCCTCGACTGTCGTTAAGACTTCAGTAGCGAGTTTAGCTGCCAGGGATGGTAATTCTTCAGCTTGATTCACCGCTTGATTGATGAAACCGCAGGCGGATGCGACAAAAAGCACAAATACTGCGACTAAGATCATGGTTCTTGTTTTCATATCAATCCTCCTCCAATTCATCCCGGGGACGAATTACTCCAATTAACTTATAATAATATGAAGAGACTCTGATGACAAGCAGATAAGTAGCGTGGTAATCTCGTATCAAGGCAGGATCCATGAATGAACCCGTAATAGTCACCCCTCCCAGCAATACTAAACCGAAGCGTCCATTAGGCGTCTGGGTGTTCACCATCTATTCATTGGTCTACGATGGCATTTTCCCCCTTACTCTGGCTGTATTGCTTTTCCTGCAGAAAGATTTTGAACTCACAGCCACCAATACCCTCATCGTCGGGGTCAGTATCGTCACTTCCCTCGGGGTGATCGTATCGGCTTACCTCACCTGGAAAGGGAACTCAAAGGCAAGGATCTGGTTCCTGATTTTGATCACGCTATACAATGGTCTATTGGTGGCTAATTCAGGTTATCTTTTTTATACCGGGCAGATTGAACAGAATATGATAGCCACCATTACCGGCAGGATGGTTCGTGGAATAATATTTCCTATTGTCTACTGGATCTATTTCAGTCGTGAATCGGTCAAACAGTTTTTCCAGCCAGCCCATCAGGAGTCCGTATGATCCACTTTCGTTCACAGCCTTTTGCTCATACTTTTTCGATCGTTGCCAGAGATCCTGACACCGGTCAGATGGGTGTGGCGGTTCAATCGCATTGGTTTTCCGTCGGTTCAGTTGTTCCCTGGGCGCAAGCCGGAATTGGGGCAATAGCCACGCAGTCTCTTACAGACATCAGTTACGGTCCGCTCGGATTGGATCTGTTAAGGGGTGGGAAAACTGCCCAACAGGCGCTGGATGCCCTCCTGGTCGCGGACGAGAATAAAGAAGTTCGCCAGGTGGCGATAGTCGACGCGAAGAGAAATGTTGCCACTCATACCGGGAAGCGTTGCATCGCAGACGCAGGACATATCCAGGGTGATGGTTTTAGCGTTCAGGCAAACATGATGGTCAACGACACTATTCCTGCTGCTATGGCAAAAGCCTATACCCAAGCATCTACTGACCCCGAACTAGATCTGTGTGCACGGATGTTGGCTGCATTGGATGCGGCTCAAGCGGCTGGTGGGGATGTCCGCGGTAAACAGAGTGCAGCTATCAAGATCGTCGGACCTGAGTTGACCAGTAAGATCTGGGGCGGGATCATCCTGGAATTACGCGTAGAGGATCACCCGGAACCATTGCAGGAATTACGGCGATTGGTAGAAATTCAAAAAGCGTATGAATTTATGAACCAGGGGGACGAGTCCCTTGCTAAGGGCGAAGCTGAACAGGCAAAAGTGGCGTACGGGAAAGCGGCTACACTGGCACCGCAGATCGTGGAGTTGCCTTTTTGGAACGCAGTTTCTCTAGCAGATACAGGACATCTCGATGATGCTTTACCGATATTCAAAGAGGTCTTTGCTCGGGAGCCTATGTGGGCGGAATTGGTCAAACGCCTGGTTCCGGCCGGACTGATCAAAGACGACCCGGAAATGCTTGCCAGGATCGCGGCTCTGGTTAAATAATCCTTCATATCAGGTACTGATCGAGGGTAATTTCCTTGAACCGTTCGGGTATGATCACGGTAGCAGCCGGTTGGATGGTTTTAACCCACTGGCTAAATTTTTCCAGATCCAGGTGCTGAAAGAGTGAACGGAATGAACCCGGCGGAAGCATCATTGGTCTGACCGGTGAATCGATGGGGGTCCAGAACTCATCCCAGTGGAAAGGAATGATCACTTTAGGTGTTATCTCCCTCAGGATTTGTTGCAGGCGGGCTTTCTTGTTAAACGGATTGACAAACAGTACATCCACCTGCCCAACCTCCTGTGTGTCCAGAACGGGAGCGGTCAGGAGTGAGTAATCGGCAGATTGAATATGAAAACAGAGCGATTGGTCCATCACATATTGACGGGCGGTAAGGGGTGGTTTCCATAATGGATCTACCTTTCCGGATCGAAAGAAGGGGGTATCGATGTGCCAGGATGGATGCACGGTAATCGACAGGCTCCCCACTTTGAATTGATCCCCACTTCGTATCAAACCTAGTTGTTCCGGCTTCACCCCAAGCATGGTTAAGAGGGTACACGTGTTAGAAGACCCGAAGACGGGTATACCGTCACGAATTGCGATGACAGGTACGTCAAACAAATGGTCGATATGAGAATGGCTGACGAGTAGCGCATCGGCCTTTTGTATATATTGCCTTGTAAAATGCGGATTTGGATTGACTTTACCCAATATATACTTGTGGATCGGGATACGTGAGAGATAAGGATCCACCAATATCCTGGTATGTCCAAAATCCAGATCAAAACCGGCGGTCCCCAGCCAGCGTAATGTCAGTGTCACTTCTCTTCCGTTAGTTGAGTATGTCGAAAGCAGGTCACGATATGATCGTTAACGAATCCGGCTGCCTGCATAAATGCATAGATAATGGTGCTCCCGCAGAATTTGAATCCCCGTTGAATCATATCTTTGCTCACCCGGTCAGATAGTTCTGTTCGAGCCGGAATCTGAGCCATTGTCTCCCAATGACTATGAAGCGGATTTCCGTCGACAAATCTCCACAGGTATGCGTCCAGCGAACCAAATTCCTCTTGTATGTCTAGGACGATTTTGGCGTTGTGAATGATCGCGTTTATTTTCATCCGGTTGCGGATGATCCCTGCATCTTCCAGTAATTCCTGGATCTTTGTTTCATCGTACGAAGCCACCACTTCAGGCTGAAATCCATCAAAAGCACGTCTGAAGTTTTCACGCTTTCTGAGGATCGTCAACCAACTCAAGCCAGCCTGCATTCCGTCCAATGCAATTCCCTCAAAGAGGAGGCGGTCGTCATGAATGGGCATGCCCCACTCGAGATCATGGTAGGATACAAGGATTGTTGGATCCATGCTCCATCCGCAACGGACAAGAGAAGTGTCGGGTATATATTCAGTCATGGCATCATTATAGTTGCTTATGGTATGTACCCATATTTGGCTTTTAGATTAGGCTAAAGCCATTTCCACAGCCGCACGGGCATGGATGAGCGTGGTGTCAAAAAGGGGAAGCTCACAATCTTCCTGTTTCACCAATAAGCCAATCTCGGTACAGCCCAAGATGACACCTTCTGCTCCTCGATCCGCCAGGGATTGGATGATTTGCAGATACTTACGCCTGGAATCAGGCAGAACTTTTCCCACGACGAGCTCTTCAAAGATCACCCGATGCACTTCATCCCGCTCAGGTTTCCCGGGGAGAAGTACATCCAGTCCGAAGTTTTTCTGCAGCCTCCCAGTATAAAAATCCTCTTCCATCGTGTAGCGAGTGCCCAGCAACCCAATTTTCTTCATGCCCGCCATCTGAACCACCATTGCAGTTGCATCTGCAATATGCAGAATCGGAATCTGGACATCGGCTTCAATTTTCGGGGCGGATTTATGCATGGTATTGGCGCATATGACGATGAAATCGACGCCCGCTTTTTTCAGACGTCTGGCCGCGTTGACCAGCATCTCATCCGCCTCATCCCAGCGGTTTTCATGCTGTAAGATTTCGAGTTCATGAAAATCCAAGGTATACATTACGCTGAGTGCATTATGCAACCCTCCCAGTTTTTCGTGCGCGACCTCATTAATAATTCGATAGTATTCGATCGAGCTTTCCCAACTCATACCGCCAATTAATCCGATTGTTTTCATAACATACTCCCATGGATGAGGTTAGTGTTGACAAGATGTGCAGAAATAGGACGAGAACCCCAGCAGATTTTTTGCAGTAATCAGATTTCTACAGCGCAGGCAGGGTTTATCTTTGATATGCTTGCCCAATATCCGCCGGTATCCGTCCCGTTCACCAGCGAAATCCAGCTCTTCCAAGCTGCCTTGTGCGGCAGTTGCATCGCGGACCACTTTGACAGTATGATGATGCAATTGTTCAAAATCCCGAGCGGTGAGATCTTTGGATTTGCGGGTGGGCAAAACCCTGGCCAGGAACAGGAAGTCATGCCAGTAGCGGTTATCGACTCCTGCCGCTTGGAATTGGATACCGTACACATTCTGCTGCAGGATAATTTTACGTTTGCTCTCTGAGAATATTTTAACTGAATATTTCGGTGAAAATTGTAGATCCAGCGGCAAAATACCCGTCTCTTTGATGAAAGCATCTGCCTTATCCAAAGAGATGGCGCTGGCATACCCATACAAAGAGACGTGGTATGAGAACGATACTCATTGTCCAAATGGAAAAGAATTTTTGCCATAGGTGACGGGCTGTTTCCTGCCGGATGGTAAAGGAGTTTACCGATCAGATCGCCAAACATCAAGTGACGTTCTTTGAGATGAAGGTGGATCTGGTCGCCATGCTGAGAAATTTTCGCAATCTGCTCGCCTTGAATATCAACCTTGTCGAGATTGGAAAAACCCCATCGGAATACGCTTGATTTTGGGTTACTGATCTCCACCCGTTGGATCGTCCGTCCCAGGAGGACTGTTTTCATTTGCTCGTAAATCGTATAGGCTTCCGGAAATTCAATCGCCATCGCATTTCTCTCCAAATCAAGAAATGTTAGTAGAATTATATATTCAAGTAACTCAAAAGAACAATTTTGGCATTCACTCTTCAATGAAGGTCATCGATAAAAACCCCCATTATAATCAGAAGCGCGGTTGCTATTCAGACCAGGCGAGATGAATTGCGCATAGATCTAACGTTTATTCTTTCTTAAGAACACGGCAACATTCGAATCATTTTGTTTATTCTCCATTAAGGAGTGATCAATGGACACAATCCCTCTTCCTTCCGGTTGGAGTATCGTTCACCCTACCCTGAGTGATCTATCTCGGGTAACCCAATTCATCCGTTCCTGCGACGAAGCCTATTTTGGCGAACCGGATACCACAGAAGCAGATCTGGAGTACGAATGGAGACGGTCAGGATTTGAAGTTGAACGCGATGCCTATCTTGTGCTGACACCCGATGAAACTATCGCCGGGTATACCGATTATTACGTTCACGACAATGAACTGTATATAACCCATAACACTACTGTTCATCCAGATTACCTCAGCTCTATGTCTGTTGTGGATTTTTATACTGTTGGATTAACCAAGGCTCAGAAAGAGTTGGCGCCAGGCGGACGGGTCCGAACCATCAGCCTGCGTGATGAAACCAACCAAATGCTGGATGAGCTAGGCTTTCATTCCATTCAAGTCCAGTACCGGATGCGGATCGATTTCGACCAGCCTCCAGCAAAACCCCTATGGCCTGCTGGATATCAATTGACCCCTTTTTCACAGGAAAATCACGCCTGGGAAGTGTACGAGGTGATCGAAACCGCCTTCCAGGAACTGCCACATCGGCGTGGAAATACGTTTGATGGCTGGGTCGAATTTATCTTGAAGCGAACCGATTTTGATCCATCCCTATTGTTCATGGCAACCAAAAACGGGGAAATCGCCGGTGTAGCCGTTGGATTCGATAATCCCATCGGCGGGTGGATCCGCCAATTGGCCGTCAAAAAATCACACCGCGGGCAGGGCGTAGCCCTGGCGATCTTAACCCACGCGTTTACCGAATTTTATCGGCGGGGCAGGTCTTCCGTCGGATTGACGGTTGATTCCGAAAATATGACCGGTGCGCCACAACTCTATCTTCGAGCTGGGATGAGGCAGATCGAAAAATATATTACGTACGTGAAGGAAAATTAAACCAGCACCAGCTCATTTCGAGCAAGGTGTATGCCGGTTTATTGTAGAAATCCATATCCATTAACTATTATCCAGCGAAGGTCGTATCGGGCGGGGGTTCGGGGCAGTTACCTCACTTTTGTTAACTTTGCTTTCACTGGCTGCGAGTACCCGGTAGAGCGTCAGGAACAGAATCGATCCGGCAGAGATCCAATACATCCAGTTCACCCAAGGGGTTCCTGTATCTGTACCAGACAGAATACCATGCACGAGCATCCCTGCAAATGTCAGGAAACTTAGATAATGGGTAGTGCGCCAGGCTTTATATCCAATTCTTTTTTTGATATAGAAAGAGATCACGGTCACAAGCCAGAAGTAAAAGCACAACTGACCTACACCAACCCAAACCGGTCGGTATTTGACGAATGTGAACGGTGCCAGAATTTGGAACAGGTTCGTGTCCATATATTTATCACCCAGCATCAGCAGACCATGGATCAACCCTGTCACCAGTCCCCCAATACTGACAAACTGATGCAGATCATTGGCAGTGAAAGCACCGGGGAAAAACTTCGCAACTTTGGCACTAATCAGCAATCCCAACACCATCGAGATCCATAAAAACACAAAAGAGACCAGCGCCGTGCCACGTGATAAGAACCAGAAAGCTTTTGGTTCTTCTCCGTTAACCGAGTAAACTAATCCCGGCAGGAAGATCGGAATAACCACAACAGCCGCGACCAAACCAAATACCGTTGCCATAATACCGATCCCGGCTATCCGGAAAACAGATTCTTCGGTATTGCTAACTGGCTGCTCGTTTTGTTTAATACTCATTGTTCATACCTTTCGTAATTCTTAAATCCCTGACTTCTGCAGATCCCGCCATCGTCAGTGATCAGTAACGCTTCGAGACCTGGCTTCTTTTCCAGCCAAGCCATGCCATTTTCGGATCCCAGGATGTTGAGGACTTTTGCCGCCATCTCCGCCTGGATCACATTCGGACCTATGACAGTCGCGGAAAGGACATCGTTGATAGTAGGCATATATGTCCTCGGGTCAATGATGTGATGCTGAAACACGCCAGCCCGCATCCAGTGCCGACGATTCTTCCCGGAAGTAGCCACACCCATATCGGTTAGAACGACCTGGCTGATCTCTTCTTCCGGATGGAATGGATCCTCAACCCCGATAGGCCACAGGCTGCCATCCGATAAGATACCTTGAACAGCTATATCTCCACCCGCATCTACCAGAACCGGACCTAGCTTTCCGAGTGTGGCAGCAGTTTGCTGGGCAGCCCATCCCTTGCCGATTCCACCAAAATCAAGCTTCATTCCAGGCGGTAGTAAGACAGTTCTATCTATATCATTGACGATAATTTGATCCAAGACGGATCCATCTAGCTGGTTGTTAATCTGATAATCGCTTGGACTACCATCCAGTAACTCAAAGCTTCGATCGTAGCCTGCTGCATTGAGGGCATCCAAGAGTCCAACCGTAACAAGACCACCACTTTCCTTTTCCATAGTTAACGCAGTCTGTAGAACATCCCAGAAAACTGTGGAGACTTGTACCAGTGAACCGGACGCCCGATTCAGCCGGGACAATTCACTCTCGGGTCTAAACCGGCTGAAAATGGTCTCCCAATACTCGAACCAGGATGGCACCTGCTGGAGGATGTGCTTGTCTGACTCAGTGCACTCCAGTGATACCAGCATGGACGTTCCCATGGCACGAAATTCCAGGTTGTATATCATGAACTACGGGTTTTTGCTGCTGATTTCTTGCGGGCAGGTTTCTTCGCGCTACCGCCTGATTGTTGCGCACCACCAGAACCGGCGCCCAGGTTGACCGTCTGTACAGGCTGTGGCTGGATGGAGACGGTAGCTGTTGGAATAGCCGAGATTGTCCTCATCGCAGGTGGCAGGTCCGTTGGTATTACCGCAGCGGATTGATCATCAGTACGTAGTTGGATTAATGACACCAAAGTAGGCATTGGATCCAAAGAATTACTGTCATCCACGTCATTATCTGTGTTTACGTCTTTGGTGTTCGATCCTTCAACTACCTGATTGGCAAGGAGCGTCCAGATGCCGATCGCACCAGCAAGAGCGCCGGATGCGAGAAATGCTTTCAATCCGGTGAGAACAATGCCCGGTGGGCGTGATTTGAATGGAGATTTCATTGCATTATCCTACAATTGATTCCTGGTTTGATTAATCATCATCCGATTCGTCCTCATGGTCATCATCAGAACGTGCGGATTTTTTGGATGGTTTTACGGAAGAGTTGTCGACACTGGCGGTTGAACCTGTATAAAAATATTGAGGCTGTACAAGCGCCAATACCTCACCTGCCAAGCTAACATACACTTGATCGCCTGTCGAAAAAGTGACCAGAAATGCTGCAACCTCGTTGTATTTAGTCTTCTCAACAGAGATCACCAATCCACCCTGCATGTAATTGACGGCTTCCACCAAAGCGAGCTTGTCATCGATCACAGCCGAGGGTCCCCCTGTGAGGCTGTTATATAGAATTTTGCCTTCTTCCGCGTCAAGATATACTTTTTCTCCACCATCCAATTGAACTTCATAGGCAACCGATCCGTTGTAGTCAACCAGTTCGGCGTGACCTGAGACCAAGGACCCATTCAAACCGACGGCGGATAAAGCCAGACTGACAGCTTTATCTAAGGAAATTTTATGTTCAGCCTCTTTGGTTTCGGCATCTTGTTGATTTTTTACTGATATTTCTTTGATGACTTCGTTCGCTTGAAGAATTCGATCATTCGCCTCTGCAATTACCTGAGTGTACGCTTGCTTCTGTTCCTGCATGGCTTGTTCCAATTCGGCAGCGCGGACAGTTTCGCGGGATGCCGAAACCACTTTTACTACAGAACCGACTACACCCAGTACAAAAGCAGTAATTAATACTGCCAATATTAATGGCATTCGTTTCATTTTATCCTCCATAAAAATTCGGGTTAGTTTTATTCTAAAGGTCAAGATTAATAAGAAGTTTGGGATGAACCCTCGATTTTCCAATCATTTTCCAATCTTTTCATGCTACACTGGACAAAAGCATGGGGATAGGTTTTCGATTGGTCAATTAATAGAGGATATATGCGCGTATTGCTAATTGAAGATGATCAAAGATTAGCTGGGATAATCAACAGGGTATTGGAAGAAGAGCATTACAAAGTCGATCTGGTACACAATGGACAGGAGGGATTGGATCTTGCCTTGCGTGGAATCCACGACCTGGCCATTGTGGATTGGATGTTACCAGGTAGAGATGGACCATCCATCATAAGGGAAATTCGGAAAGCACGAGTGAATATCGGAATTCTAATGTTAACTGCCCGAGGTCAAGTGGAAGACCGTGTATCTGGGCTGGATAGCGGGGCGGATGATTACCTGGTAAAGCCTTTTACCTTTGACGAGTTACTGGCCCGCTTACGCTCCATCTGCCGTAGGTTCGCTCCGACCTGTGCCGATCCGCAGGAGCTACGGGTGGGGCATATAGTCATGGATACAGCAACACACACGATCCGGAGAAATGACCTTGTGATCGAGCTGACAAAAACGGAATGGGATCTGTTGGAATATCTACTGCGACACCCCGGCAAATCATTGACCCGCCAAAGCATTTTGGACTATGTCTGGTCTTACGAAAGCGAAGTCCGCCCGGATCTGGTGGATGTGTATATCTCCTATCTGCGACAAAAAATAAATGTCCCGGGTTTGCCAGACCCGATCCAGACTGTCCGGGGGATCGGATACAGATTCGACTCAACTTATGCTTAGGCGATTGCGCATTCAACTCACCTTGTTATTCTTATTCTCCGGGATATTACTGGTCGGCATTCTCGGAGCGAGTTTATACTTTCGCCTGGAAGGGTTCTTCCGCTCTTCCACCGATATCGCCTTAAAGTACCGCCTAGCCCTGGAATTGAGAAATCTGCAGGTGCCCATCTCACCGGATATTGAGGCAGCCGAACGTGATTTCATCAACCGATCTCAATCAGAGGGAAAATTTCCTACACCTAATATCGATCTTGAATTGGATGAAGAACTTGAAGGGATCAATTTCAACATATTAACCCAAACCCCGTCACCAACCCTCAACCCTGTGTCCCCACCCTCCCCGACAAAAAAACCAGTCAAGCCGTCCAGTAATGATGATAAAGACGAAGAAGAGGACGATTCAGAACCGGAAGATAGTTCATCCATTATGTCAACACCGGTATCATTACTCCCGGTGCAGACCAGGTCATTCCTGGCCAAACCCAGATTTGCCCAGGTAATTACCCGAACTCCCACGCCATCTCTCTTCGATGCGTTACCTGTGACTGTTCCATCGGAACCTGATATTGACAATTCGTTTGATAGTGAGCTCTCTGCAATCTTCGTGAATTACATCGATTCTTCTGGTAGTGTGATTCCGGCAGCTTTCTCAAATAGCTCACCCTTTAAACCAGAATTTGCTGCCATTCTTGCGGCTCGGAAAACCGGAATCGATGTACGTACAGTTGCAATGGCCGATGGTACACCCGTCAGGTATCTCACCTATTTATTACCTGAGGGGTATCCGGCTGGGTTTATTCAGTTAGGGAGAAAGGTTGACGATCAGGTACGGCTATTAAATGAATTTTTAATGAACATGCTGGTCATCGGATTGATCCTGCTGATCTTGTTAGGATTGGGTAGCTGGTGGCTGGCAGGTCGTGCTGTGATCCCTACCCAGAGATCATTGGATCAGCAACAAGCCTTTATCGCCAATGCCAGCCATGAATTACGCACTCCTTTGACATTGATCAGGGCGAGTACAGAGCTCGCTACACGATCCACGCCTCCTGGTGAAGCAAAGAAATTGATGACCGACGTTATAGGTGATGTGGATTATATGGCAAAGTTAGTGGAAGACTTGTTGCTTCTATCACGCCTGGATAACCAGAAGCTCATTTTGGCTCTGGAACCGGTTCAGATAGAAACGCTTTTTAGTGAGATCCAACGCCAGTTCGATCCATTATTGTCGACGAATCAAGTTCGCCTCAATCTTCAACCTTTGCCGGTGCTAATCATGGCTGATCCAGATAGGATGCGGCAACTGCTATGGATAATAATTGACAACGCGATCCAACATACGCCACGCGGAGGTGAGGTTATCCTTTCTGCCGAGAAAGCCAAAGACGCCGTTAATATTCGGGTTACAGACAACGGCGAGGGAATATCAGAGGAGGATATCCCTCACGTATTCGAACGATTTTTCAAGGGTCGGAATTCACACACAAAATCCAGAGGAGCAGGATTGGGTTTGTCCATTGCGAAGAGCCTTGTGGAAGCCCAACGAGGGATGATCCAAATTGAGAGCATGCCAGATCGGGGAACGAGAGTGACCATAACGCTTAATTCTGTTGAAGCTTCAAATCAATACCCTGTTGAGCGGTGACAGTATTAATAAATTGGACTATGATTAACCCATCTTGTTTCCCAGGATGTGATTATCCATTATGAAGAAAATCGTAGATGCAGATGAACAAAAAGAGCTGCCCAGTATGCCCTGGGATCTGTCCCTGGTGATGCTGGCTACTGTGTATATCCTGATGCGCCTATCGAAAATTGGCATTACGTTCATTTCACCGCCGGGTCCGGTTTATTTGCAGACTGTCCTATGGGTTGGATATCCGTTCGTCGCATTGATCTGGGGAATCGCAGCCCGGTTTCTGCAGTTCAAATTTTGGTGGATGTTGATCATCTGTTTGATCGCGATGGCTGGCGGATTATTCTTTGGGCATGGCGCCCCTCACCTCGTATATCTAGTCATTTACCTGATTGCAACTACCGTTGGGTATTATGGAGCGGGATTATTCTCTAAGCCATCTGTTCGTAAACTTTAATTATTTCAGGTTACCCAATACAATTCCACCGACCATCGCCAGCACACACCCTACCAGGGTCAATGTTGCTGCCCGTGTTTTCAGTCTAGGGTCCTTCAGAATATAAATACCCGCTAACGCATTCACCACAACAGCCAATTGGGCGATTGAGAAACCTTTTCCGGCGCCTATCAGGTCGGTAAGGACGAGCATCGTGTAATTTCCGATCCCCCAGATGATCCCACTGCCGAAGACTCGTACATAATCTCCAGTTTTTTCCAGTCGAATGGGTTGTTTCACCAGCAGAATCATGATGCAACCCGCAACAAACATCCCAACCGCGAAGGGGAAGGATGAGACCCAGGCAGATGTTCCAGTCAATTTCATAGGGATGAAATAGGCTCCCCATAGAATCCCCGCACCAACTGCACCCATGATTCCGGTTAGCCATCGTCTAGGATCGTCTGGACGGGTACCTGAGCCTCTGGCAAAAACGATCATGAGTACCCCTGTGATCATCATCGCCACCGCCATGAGCATAAGGTATAGATTTAACCGGCTCAGATTGAGCAATTCTTGAAAAAGGACCGCTCCCCAGATGATGCTAACCACGATATTCATAGGCGACCAGATTCCAACCGCTTTTGCAAGTCCTAGGCGGTCGGTGCCCACGAATGCACAGACACTGGAGATGGACCAGATGACGCCCCCGGCAAAGGGAAGGAAGAATGAGAAAAGTGTATAGTTCCAGCTTTTTTGAGACAGGGCAATGATTAATGCCAGCGCTAGAAAAGCTGCGGAGACATAAAATGTCTTGATATATTGGGAAGGCATTCGCACGTTTTGGGTTGGCGCCAGCCAGGAGCCCCAACATGCGACGGTTACTATAGCGAGGAAGAGCGTCATTTGATCGGAGATCCGTAGTTGGTCTGGGCTTGATTGGGGGTAAGCATTTCGGGGATGGCATGAGCTCCCTCCGCGAAAGCTGAATCAATGCCTCGTTTGACCTCCATCCACCAATCCCGTGCGGCTTTTATCTTATTTTCCCTGAATCTCGCTAGCCAATCGGATAACGCTGGATCCTTCAGACCGAATCTATCCCACTGCTCAAGAAATGTGAAAAGCAGATCAACGACTCGCTCACTTTCCCAAAATACACTTTTGTCTGATTCACTTTCGTGGATATGTTTTGCCAGATTGAAATGGTGCTCTTTGAAATTGATCGATAAGCCGTAATGCGCGGATAGAATTTCATCCGTGATCGTCTCTGCCCATTTCCGATGGAAGCGACAGATCCCGCTGTTATCGGTGAACAGCTCATAGACCATCCGTTCAATATTCTTCCGCCCAAGCTCAAACGGCGGCATAAACTTGCCTTCATAATAGACGTAATATTTCCCCAGCATAGGCATCGGGCTCAGCATTCCTGCCACCCAATACTGATTAGGAACCATATGGCCAGATTCGCCGTGTGGAATATAGACTGCCCGTTCCACGGTTTTTTTCTTATGGCGTTTATCCAACACATCGGCTGCCGCACGAATACCCGTTTGAAACAAGGCTGCTTTCGGATCGAACAAGATCGCTTCGACCACTTTTTGAGCGTAGTTTGCATTTAAAGCGCTGTCATTCACCAGATCAAAGGATGTCGGATCAGAAGTGAATTGCATTTTCATTTTGTCCGCGGGCGGAAACCCATACTCTTCAGGGGAGATCAATCCATTCGCGACAATATCCATGATCCATGCGACCGTTCCGCCTGTCTGAATGGCGTCGAAACCCATGGCATCCACATAATCATTGATCTGCTCCGCTGCCCGTTGATCGAATACGCCAATCTGCGGACCGAGCGCGTGGTAAGGTTCAAAATCTTTTTTATAGATCTCAAACATTTTCTTGCAAGCAACCGGGCAAGGTTCTCCGCAATGCTGGAAATTCTTGGGTTTTATTGTCTCGGTATTGAATTGTTCCAGGTAATGATGGAGGATAAACTTCTCGTGCTGTTCCAGCCGCTCGGCATCGGAACGATAGATACTGGTGTAATTGAAACTCATCAGCCTTTCATTCATTTCGCGCATATTGACACCAAAGGTGCCCCCGGTCTCAAACTGAGGAACGTACCGGTATTTTTCTGTAAGCGCGATATCCGTTTGAATGGTTTTCTGACCAAAATGCTCCATGAAATACGAATTGATCTCCGCTGAATCACGTAGATCAGGATCTTCCCATTCACCGCCAAAGATGATGGCAGCAATATTGTGAGTTTGAAGTAAGCGTGAACCCAAACCACCCCGACCAGCCCAATCTACTACTGCAGACAATTCCCCCCGCCTATATGGACTGGAACCGATTGCCCCTTCGGAAGTGTGCTGTGAGGCAGGACCGACGGTACAAACCCGCAGTTTTCCTTCTGGGTATTCTGATTTGTAGCGATCATAAAGCGCCTGCTGGATCGCAAAGAAACCGAGCAATGGTCTGCCATTTGGGTCGGCATATCCACACCAGAGAGTCTCCGCGTTGACGGGTTCGATCCGGGCATTGATCTCACCAAGTTTATGATTCATCAATAAGACGCTGGTTTCTTGGGCGCGTCCGCGTAACGCGACATAATTGACTCCGACATTGTGAAATGTGTATGCCGCTCCACCCATACTGGAAATATAGAAGCCATCCCATTGGGGCGACTGGGCACCAAACACCAGCCTGCGCGAACCAGGAATACTGCTTCCGGCAAGAAGCCCTTCGCCAAACGTGAAGCTGTCCGGGTAGAGATGATATCGGTGCCACGCGTAATCCACCGGTCCGAGAATTGCGGGAGATTCCACTGGTCGCAAATACCAATTACCGTTATGTAGATGAACGGTGAGTTCACGTTGGATGATGGGGTAAGTCATCGTTGATCCTCTTTTTTGGATGTCAGATTTATTCTACCCGATTGTTGGTCGTATCCGTTCCATTTTACAATACAACCATTTGTTGAAATAAAAACCTCCGGATCATGATGATCCGGAGGGGAGGATGGGAGGTGCTATTATTCTTCTTTAAGTTCTTTGCGGCGCAGCAGAAGGTATAACCCGATCCCGATTAACACCACCGGCCAACCCTGCCCGATCACATCCAGGATTTTCAATCCTATAACACCCTGTTGAATCATTCCACCGGTCGCAGTCATGATACCTCAGGGATGAGAGGCCACGGCTGGGGTCTGCCATACCAGCCATCAGGAATATTACACCGGTGGCAAGTACCAGGTACATTTCAATTTCAGTCTTAATGACATTGACCAGAAGGTTCATAATTCCGACAGCTACCAGGATCGCTCCGACAACCATGCCACCGCGTTTGGATCGATCCTTTTTTGTAACCAGATTTTCGTTCATTATTCCTCCTCCTTATCATCACAATTCGTATTTTATTTCCAGGTGTATGATAAGCCCGTGCCTTCGCTGCGCATGTGGTAGGGGTGACAATGCACGGTAACATATTCACCATGACGGTAATATTAAAACCATGACCCTGCTATAATTTCTCTATGAAAAATAATCCTCTCACTCCATTCTTTCAACCTAAAGGCATCGTTCTGTGTGGTGCCTCCCAGGATCCCAATAAACTGGGTTATGCCCTGGCGCGAAATTTGGTCCGGAGTGGTTACCCAGGTGTGATCCATTTCGTCAATCCGCGCGGTGGGGAACTATTTGGGCAAACCATCCTGACCTCCATACTGGATACACCTGAACCTGTCGACCTGGCTGTCCTGTTGGTGCCACCGCAGGCAGTACCTCAAATGATGGAAGAAACCGGAAAAAGGGGGATTAAAGCTGCCATTGTTGCTACCGGTGGATTCCGAGAGGTGGGCCCTGAAGGGGCTTTATTGGAGGAGCAGGTTTTTCAAATTGCAGAACGGTATGGCATCCGTTTCATCGGACCGAATTGCGTAGGTATCATCAATACCCACTATCCACTGGAGACCACCTTCCTGCAACCACCTGGTCCGCCGGCAGGTGAGATCGCCTTTCTGTCTCACTCGGGCGCCATCTGCGCTGCTGTGATCGATTGGTTTCGCGGACAAGGCGGCGGGCTTTCCCATCTCATCAGCCTGGGAAATCAGACCAGTGTGAGTGAGGTGGATGTCCTTCCTGAAATGGCAGCGGACCCGCACACCAAAGTCATCACACTCTACCTTGAGGGTGTGAAAGACGGCCGAGAATTCATCGAAGCTGCCTCTCGAGTTGTACGGAAAAAGCCCATTGTTGCGTTGAAGGTGGGACGATTCGAGAGTGGTAAACGAGCGGCAGCCAGCCATACGGGCGCACTGGCGGGACAGGAAGCCGCCTTTGACGCGGCTTTTGCAAAAGCCGGTGTGCTGCGAGCCAATACGACAGAAGAAATGTTCCAATGGGCGCGTGCCCTGGCATGGTGTCCATTGCCACAGGGGAATCGAGTGGCGGTTCTCACCAACTCGGGTGGTCCAGGCGTTACTGCAGCAGATGCCCTGGAAATGCATGGAATGAAGTTGGCAGACCTCAGCCCGGAGACGAAATCTGGCTTACAGAAGCTGCTTCCCGCTGCTGCAAGTCTGCAAAACCCGGTCGATATGCTGGCGGGGGCAGGTCCCGAGCATTTCAGCGGCAGCCTCGAATTAATCTTACAAGATGCTGGCGTCGATTCAGTGATCGTCATCTCGCCACCACCTCCGCCCAGTACGACCGGCACACTGGTCAAAGCCATGCTGCCTGTCATCCAATCGCACCAGAAGCCGGTTTTATTTACGCTTATGGGTGAAGAGCAGATAAAGGAGGCAGTTTCGCTGGCGCGAGCGGCACAGATCCCCGATTACCGTTTTCCTGAATGGGCTGCCTCCGCCCTGGGCGCACTCACCAAATATGCCGCGTTCCTGAAAAAGCCGGTTGAAGAAAAGGTGACGCTGCCGGCAATTTTCAAGAAGAAGGCTGCGAAATTATTATCGGACGCCGTCAGGGGAGAATGGTTGGATCAGGAAACCATTTTGGCATTATTGGAGTCTTATGGTATCCAGACGATCGGATTGAAACTGGCAGAGACAGCCGACCATGCCGTGAGATTAGCTGGAAAACTTGGATATCCGGTGGTTTTGAAACTGGCTTCTCCTGACATTGCCCATAAATCAGACATCGGCGGTGTGTTATTGAACGTCAACACCGCGGCTGATGTTCGCAGCGGATTCGGGTTGATCATGGAACGAGCACGCAAGGCAAAACCGGAGGCCCGAATCGATGGTGTCCATGTACAAAAGATGGCAGGTGCTGGACAGGAAGTCATCACCGGATTTGTCCGCGACCCCATGTTTGGACCCATGCTGATGTTTGGATCGGGCGGAGTCGAAGTGGAAGGGTTGAAGGATGTCGCGTTTGGCATCGCACCCATCTCACCCATAGAAGCCCGTCAGATGATTCAGTCCACCTGGGCAGGAAAAAAGCTGCAAGGTTTTCGCAGCATTTCCCCGGCGGATGCGCTGGCCGCTGAAGACGTTCTGTTACGGTTGTCGCAGTTGGCAATGGATCATCCTCAAATTCAGGAATTGGAGATCAATCCACTCAAGGTATTGGTCAAAGGTGCTCTCGCGATAGATGTAAGAGGGAAGATATAATCATGTAGGGTGGGTTGCCCGAAAGGCAACCCACCATCGAATTACCCGATGTTTCCTTGCCTCAATTAGGTATACTTGATCCCTGGTAGTGGAACTGCCCCCGGTCATGCTTAGCCGACCTTGCCGGTCAACAAAGACAAAAAGTCCTCCCCTCTAAGGGGAGGTGGTTCGGACATGATTCAGCGTCCGAACCGGAGAGATCTACACATTCTCAAGTCATGCTGATCCAATCTCGCTCAGAATGGCATAACTGTAATGGTAGGTTGAGAGAAAAACGCTCAACCCACCATACGCGCTACCTTTATCGTTACCAGGAGAAAGGTGAAACCAACCGACATGCATTTAACAAAAAGGTCACAAACGAACTATACTGAGCACTCCCCGCTCCAAAGTGTGCGGCTTCAATAACCAGGAAATCACTAAGAATTATTTTATCGGTTGGAAAACTAGACTTGGTTCTTATAGAATGAGGTTTTAAGTCTTTGAAATTAATGTGACCTTTTCCCATACCTTCCAACAACCAATACATTCCTTTTGTGGTTATGATCATGCCACCTCTGACGGATCCAAATATGGAATAGTCTTTTAAGCCAAGAACCACCTCGTCATCGGGAAAGGCAGCATATTTTTCTGTTGCTTTATCCAGTTTTTTTGAGGAATATCCGGTTCATAATACCAATCTTTTACAATGCTCTTAATGGGATTAATGTGGGTCCGCCAACAATGGATGATTCGGGCATCCATTTCATTAACTTCACTCCCTGTTGAATGGCTAATTTCTTCAAGTAATTCTGGGGCAAATCCCTCAGATTCAGTCTCCTCGTCAAATCTTTCAAAATTCCGATCACGGAAAGAGGAGAGAAACTCTAAATTCTTCGTCCATAAAGTAAACTTGCGTCCTGTCACCTGCAACCAGAACAGGCGGTTTCCATATAATGTAGCCGGTACCGCTGGATCAGAGACCAATGGCTGGCTAAATGTGTTTAGTTCCTGTTTGGAGAGACCCTTTTTTGCAACTTTCACAGATAAGGAACAAATATTTATTCTTAATATCCCGTTTTTTCAAGCTTTCTGACAAACCCGCACCCATCGCAGCGAAGATAATACCACCCATTAACCCGGCACCCAGCGCATACGATTGGACAATGTTGCTGCCTGTGGTTGCCTTTATTTTTCTATATACCGGAATTTCAAGGTCGGTCAATGGAGATTTAGTGCCACATCCGACACAGACCTTCGGAAAGAATATCGCGTTTTCAATGGGACATTCTGCGGGATCTCCTAAAGAGATCCTGAAGATCTGAGTCAGGATGTTGTAGAAAATTGCATCAGCTTTTTGAGTTAGGTTTACATCCAACTGAATTTGATCATTGATCACAACGTTCGCGGACGCCGGATAAATACTTTCCAATGTATCCAGCCGGACAACGGTTGTATCCTTTTTCCGAATAGAGTAGATCGCCTGGTTTGTTAATAGGGTTCCATGTATTTGGTTTCCCCACGTGATCAGTCCGGGATATGAAGCAAAATACAGCAGTTTTGTTTCAGTTTGAATTGTTCCAGGGAATGCATTGTTAAATTTTTCGATAACTGCAGCCGGAATATTCTTTTGAAAGAAGAGGCCATCTTCTTTTCCCGAATGCGATTGGTATTCTGATACAACATCACAGGCGATCTGGTCTATAGTTCTCACATTTTCCTCCATTCACATCTGGACGTCATATAGGATTACCCACCTGAGAAATGGATAGGGATGGCTGGTTTGAGAATCCCAAACCATTATACAAGACCTTCCACAAACTTTACCCCATCCTCTGTCAGACCGTACAGCTCGTACACCATACGGACTAGCTCACTGAAGATGGGTTCAATATCTTATTTATAGCACTCTTGTTTTATTTATGATTTGAAGCGTCACTCCTGAATAAAAACCCTAAGTGGTTTTAATGCTATCAATATAATATATGCCAATCCGTTTAGCAAAGATGGATGACTATTGATTACTTGAGAGTGCCCGAGAGGGCATTTTCTCTATTTAATCAGAGAATTCTTACGATATCTATTACTTTGTCCTCCGCAGGAACACAGATTCTCACGAATGCTTTTAGCATAGATTGGTTTTGCAACGAACCTTTGATTAGTGAGGAAAAAAAGATTGCTCAGCCCATCCGATAGGAAATAATAGTATCGGCGTAGCATCTCTACCAAAGTTAAACTCATCCCAGATCTCCCGAGGGACTACTTGGACACATATGGCTCTAAATGACATGCGCCGAAAGGTTATTGACATCCGGGTATTGATTTGCTATATTATTAACGCGCGTTAGTAACGCGCGTTATCTCAGGAGATGGTATGCCTCAAAAACGAGTCACCAGCCATGATGTTGCAAAAGCAGCCGGCGTTTCAAGGACAACTGTCTCTTTTGTGTTAAATAAGGTGGAGGGTATTCAGATCAGCGAGGACACCCGCCAACGGGTGTTGCAATCCGCCGTAGACCTGGGATATATCCCCGACGCAGCCGCCCAAACCCTTGCATCAGGACGGTCTCAAAGTATCGGACTGATCTTAAACCGCAGCCCATATCACATCGCCACAGACGCCTATATCACCCAGATCATCGATGTGCTGGTAGATGAAACCAGGGCTCGGGGTATGCGGCTTATCCTGGAGACCGTCGAAGACACCCATCCTGTTGAAACCTACCTTCAACTGGTGGGGTCCAAGCGGATCGATGGGATCATTCTCTCTGGACCTCGATTCGACGACCAGGCACTCACTGCGATGCTCGAAGCTGATTTCCCAATGGTGCTCATGGGCAGCATGCCCGATCATCGCTTCTGCTATGTGGATGTCGATAATAAGGCAGCGGCGAAACTGGCAACAGACCATTTGATCCAACAACACCGTTATCAAAAGATTGCCTGTATTACGAATGCTGACCTATCATTCACCGCTGCGAGTGACCGGCTTTCCGGATATAGGCAGGCACTGGAAGAAAACGGCTTACCTTTTGTAGAAGAGCTGATCCGCCAAGGCGATTTTACGCCAGAGAGCGGGTACGAACAAATGAAATCCTTGTTGACAATCGAGCAAAAACCAGACGCGGTGTTTATCGCCAGTGATGTGGTGGCATTGGGTTCCATGGCTGCCATCCGAGACTTTGGGTTGCGGATTCCTCAAGACATCGCGATCGTTGGTTTTGATGATGTCCCGTTCGCCAGATATTTCGACCCTCCCCTTACAACCGTTCATCTACCCGCCAGGGCGATGGCTCACCTCGCATGCAGTATGGTCATGGAAATGATCAATGGGCATCATCTGGCTGAACGGCAGATCCTATTGAAATCAGAGCTGGTTGTCCGAAATTCCAGCGTATTATCCGGATGATCGGTTTTGGTCGAGACTTCACTTTTGGAAGTCTTTTAAACCTATTTTGGAGGAAAAAATGAAGAAAAGTCTTTCTTACATAATTGCAGTCTCCATCACCGTTTCGATGCTTCTGGCAGCTTGTGCGCCTGCGGCTCCAGTAGCCACCGAGGTACCGGTTGTTCCCGCTACCGAAGCACCCGCCCCGGTCGTTGTGGCTACCGAAGCTCCTGCTCCTGTTCCGACTGAAGCTCCAGCTCCCGTCGCACCCGCCTTCTGTGGCGATGCCAAAGCTGGTGATACCATCACACTGATGTATCAATGGTCTGGCGCAGAAGAAGAAAAATTCAACACCATCATGAAACCCTTCGTGGATGCCTGTGGCGTAGCCGTGACAGCTGAATCCACCCGTGATAACGCCATTCTCGACACCCGCGTCAAGAGCACTCCGCCTGATGTCCTCTTCTGGCCGAACCTGGCTCCTTTGACCCTTTACCCAGACCAGTTGAAAGACCTGGCTGCCCTCGGCGTTGATACAGCCAATTACAGCGAAACCTGGTTGAAACTCGGCACTATCGACAAGCTGGTTGCATTACCAATCAAAGCTGATATCAAATCCATCATCTGGTATAGCCCAGCACAGTTCGAAGCCTTCGGTTACACCGTACCCACCACCTGGGCTGAATTAGATGCCCTTGTTGAAAAGATGGTTGCTGATGGAAACGTACCCTGGAGCATGGGTCAGGAAAGCGGCGCTGCCACAGGGTGGACCGGTTCTGACTTCATCCAGGATATCCTTCTTGCCACCAAAGATGCTGAATACGTCAACAATCTCATCAACGGTACTGTGGCTTACAACGACCAAGGTGTTGTTGATGCCTACACCATCTATGGTAAATGGGCTTCAAGTGCGAAGTATACGGTCGGTGGCGCCACCGGAACCGTTTCGACCCCGTTCCTCGATGCCATCTACAAAGTCTTCCAGCCTCAACCCGAAGCTATGATGGTTAAGCAGTCTGGTTTTGCAGGCGGCGAAATTGTGAAACAATTCCCAGATCTGAAGTATGGCACCGACTTTGATTTCTTCGGTATCCCGGGTGCCAAAGGTCTCCAGGGTGGTGCAGACTACATGATGGTCTTCAATGAGACCGCTGCTTCCAAGGCTCTGGTTGCTTACCTGACCTCTGTCGATGGCGTAACCAATTGGGTTACCGCCGGTTTCGACCTCTCCCCCAATAAATTGGCTGCTGGCAAATACGCAGACGAACAGGCTGCCAAGCGCGGCGAGATCCTTCTTAACACGACTGGCTTTACCCCTGATATGGGCGATACAATTGGCGCACCTTTCGGCGAAGCTGAATGGAAAGCAATTGTCAATGTTGCACAGGGTGCTGATATCAAGACCGAATTGGACCTGGTCGCTGCTGCCCAAGCAGAAGCCCTCAAGTAAGTAGCTACTTCCTGGAGGGGCGGACAGCATACTTGTCCGCCCCTCTAACTTTTCCAGGAGAAGAGTATGACATCAAAAATTATGAAACAGGGACCTTTGGTTCCGTATTTCTACCTTCTTCCTGCCCTGGCAATCATGCTGGTTTTCGTCGTTTATCCCTTCGTTAATACGATCAGCCTCAGTTTACGAGACCGTACTGGTAAACAAGATGCAGCAGTGCAATGTGTCCAAGGGGAGCCGTGTTGGGGCACAATGGAAAATTACCGATATGCATTGACAAACCCGGAAATGACCCGAGCGCTGCGCAACAATGGATTGTGGTTGCTGCTCATGGTTCCGGGAACGGTACTTGCGGGATTGCTCTTTGCGGTTCTGGCCGATCGGGTTCCTTATGAAGCTCTGGCAAAATCTATCATATTTCTACCAATGTCCATTTCGTTTATCGGTGCAGGCATCATTTGGTTTTTTATGTACAACGTGCAGGTGGGCGGGGGAGAGCAAATCGGTGTTCTCAATGGCATCTTAGAAGCATTCGGGGCACAGCCTGTTGCCTGGCTTTCAAACCCAGCGGTAAACAATTTTTCGCTGATGATCGTCGGCGTCTGGCTTTGGGCGGGATTCTGTATGACCATCCTCTCTGCATCCTTGAAAGGGGTTCCTGCAGAAATTTTAGAGGCATCCCGCGTTGATGGCGCCAATGAATGGCAGGTCTTCATAAAAATCATGGTGCCATTGATTATGCCCAGCATCGTGGTGGTGACCACCACCATGGTCATTAACGTGCTGAAAATATTTGATATCGTATTCGTGCTTACGGGCGGGAATTATGGCACCGAGGTCATTGCCAACCGGATGTTCAAGCTCATAGTTACAGATACCGGCCGGTCAATGGCTATCGCTGTCCTACTGGTTGTATTAACGATTCCGGTCATGATATTCAATATCTACCGGTTCAGACAGCAGGAGGCGATGCGATGAGACCGTTTTCCCGATTTAATTCTTTTGTTAATAAGTTGCCGATCAATCTGGTATTGATATTTTTATGCTTAGTCTGGCTTATTCCAACCCTGGGGGTATTGATCACCTCGTTCAGGGTGAAGGAAGATGTCCGCACATCTGGCTGGTGGACTTTTCTCAACGTTGCCAAACCAGCCGGCTCAGAGGAGTACACCCTGTATTGCGCCTCCTGCCATGGCGATGACGGATTGGGTGTCACTGGTGTCGCTCTCTTCTCGAAAGAGACGGTCGCCTCCTATCCCCGATCGAACCGGTTGCTGGCCATGCTTCGCAAACCGGTCAACGGACAGCCTCATCTCAGTGATCCAGGCTTACCCGAAAACGCGCAGGATTCTCTGGCCGCCCTGAACAAGATATTGGAATTTCTACAGAGTAAAAGTGGCACTGGCGTCGAATCCAGGCAACACTTTACCCTGAGTAACTACGCGGATGCTATCGTTGGGTATAAAGGTACGCAGGATTATTTAACTGATTGCGAACAACGGGTTCCGAGCGCCCTGACAAAATTTAGCTGCACAGCTAGCGACATCCTGAATCAAGAGGGGATGGGGCGTGCGTTTATTAATACGATCGCTGTCGCCATCCCATCCACGATCCTCCCCATCTTATTCGCTGCATTTGCCGCGTACGCTTTCTCGTGGATGGATTTCAAAGGGAGACAATGGCTGTTCGCTATTCTGGTTGGATTGCAGATCGTTCCCCTACAAATGACACTTGTACCAATTTCCCGGATGTATGTCCAGTTGGGGATGGAGAGCACTTTCTGGGGAATCTGGCTTTTCCACACCGGGTTTGGATTACCGTATGCGATTTATCTGATGCGTAATTTTCTCGGCTCTTTACCGAGAGAGATCTTCGAATCAGCTTACCTGGATGGGGCAAATCATTGGAAAGCTTTCTGGCAGCTGGCTATCCCGCTGTCCACTCCAGCCATCGCTTCACTCGGGATCTACCAGTTCCTGTGGGTCTGGAATGACTTCCTTGTAGCAAAGATTTTCCTCCCCAGCAATCCTGTGCTAACCGTTCAGATCACAAATCTGATTGATCCGAGGGGCGCTAACTGGCATATCCTTACCGGCGCAGCATTCTTATCCTTCATAGTGCCCATGGCAGTCTTCTTTGCATTCCAACGTTACTTCGTTCGTGGAATGATGGCTGGCGCAGTTAAGGGATAGTCTACTACTGCGAGCTTCAAAGAAAATGAATTATTGGCTGTAGCATAGGGAAAACGTTACTCCCTTCATATCAATACATCAGTAAAGGAATCTATGAAGAATTCGGAATTCTGGTACAAAACCGCAACATTTTATGAAGTAAATGTTCGGGCATTTTATGACAGCAACCATGACGGACATGGTGATCTGGTTGGTCTGACCGATAAGCTGGACTACTTTCAAACGCTTGGTATCAATTGCCTCTGGTTAAATCCATTTTATCCATCTCCTCTGAATGATGATGGGTACGATATTTCGGATTTCAGGTCAATTCAGCCTAAATTTGGCACCATGGATGATCTCCGTCACCTGGTTGAAAAAGCTCACCAGTTCAATATTCGGATCATACTCGATTTGGTTTTAAACCATACGTCCGATCAACACCCATGGTTCCTTGAAGCGAAGAAGAGCAAAGAGTCACCCTACCACGATTATTATGTTTGGAGCGATACCGATCTTAAATACGCAGACGCCCGGATCATTTTCATCGATACCGAAACATCGAATTGGACCTGGAATGAAAGCACCGGTGAGTATTATTGGCATCGGTTTTATGCCTGCCAACCGGACCTGAACTACGACAATCCAAAAGTGCAACAAGAAATGTTGGATGTAATGCGTTTCTGGTTGGATGCCGGGATCGATGGCTTCCGAGCAGATGCGGTCCCTTATCTCTTTGAACGCGAAGGGACCATCTGTGAGAACCTACCTGAAACCCACCAGTACCTGAAAGAACTCAGGAAGCTGATTGAAACGGAATATCCGGGGCGGATATTACTTTGTGAGGCGAACCAATGGCCTAAGGATGTTCGTCCCTATTTTGGGGATGGGGATGAGTTTCACATGGGTTTTCACTTCCCGCTGATGCCGAGGATCTTCATATCCATCGGGAAAGGTGACGCTTCTTCCTTAAAGAAGATTTTGGTGGACACCCCATCTATTCCCGCGAACTGTCAATGGTGCATCTTTCTTCGTAACCACGACGAACTGACATTGGAAATGGTCACCGAGGAAGAACGGGATTGGCTGTGGACACACTTCGCCCCAGAAGACCGAATGAGGCTTAATCTAGGGATAAGGCGGCGTCTTGCCCCGTTATTGGATGGGGATCAGACAAGGATCGAGTTGGCTAATTCGCTTCTCTTCTCCCTGCCTGGATCTCCCATTGTATACTATGGCGATGAGATTGGGATGGGCGATAACATCTGGCTTCCAGATCGGAATGGTGTGCGAACCCCCATGCAATGGACGCCTGACATGAACGCAGGTTTTTCCAGTTCCCCTTCTGATCTTCTTTTTTCTCCAGTAATTGATGATCCGGTTTATGGTCCGCAGCAGGTGAATGTACAGATTTAGTTATCAAACCCAGACTCGATCTTCCATCGAATTCGCGGTTTGATAGCGACACGAAACGAACATCCAGCCTTGCAGGAGGGCAGTTTTTCCTGGGTAGAGACCAGTAACGGATCACAATTGGCGTCGTATGTCCGGGAATGGGACCGGGAAAGTGTCCTCATCCTAAATAATCTGACGGCGGAGACGATTGTGGGTGAGATCACGATCCCTTTGCATCCAACCATCACCGATAGAAAACTTCATGGAAATGGGCAATTTGAGATCGATCTGGTGAATTCAAAAGTGAGCTATTCGTTGAAAAGTTACGGATATCTCTGGATCGAACTGTAATTGATCGACGAAGCATCTCAATCAAAGTCTGATCATATCCAGAACTCACAAGAGACTTTTCTCACGTTTCTCATGCTTGTATAACATACCAGGTCTGGCGGGGTCTTCACCGGGGGATAAAGCATTTCTTCAAGCTGTCTAATAAAAACCACCGTAACGGACATCCTAATGGGATGTCTGTTGGTTTCCACACAATTTCTACACAATTAGAACAAATGTCCTTCACACGCCTAGGATATCCTGAAGAAGACAGGAAAAGAATCATCACTGAGGAAGGAAGTTTTAATATGAAGAATAGTGTTGGGAAGAAAGTTGGAGTATCCAGAAAACTCCTGTTCGGGGTTATTGCATTCATAATTCTTGCAGGGGGCGGAGCATTCGGCTATTACAAATTGATCTACAAGCCACCCACCGCGACCACATCCTCATCTTTGCAGACCACTACCGTCCGCCGGGGGGACCTGGTACTATACGCCAGCGGGACTGGTACTTTGGTCGCCAAGCAAGCAGTCAGCCTTGGTTTCCAAACGAGCGGGTTAGTGACAACTGTAAATGTAAAAGAAGGTGACACGGTGGAATCCGGGCAGATTCTGGCTACCCTCGACGACTCTGGTGTCCAAATTTCGTACGCACAAGCCAAACGGGCGTTGGCAGAATTAACCTCGGATGCCGCCATTGCCACCGCGGAAGAATCGGTCGCGAATTCTAAAACGGATGTCCAGAATACTCTGAATACCCTAATTTACTTGATCAGTCCAACGGTGTATCGGTATGAGACCAACCTGGAAAAAGCGCAGACAGCACTGATTGAAGCACAAGCTGCTTCGGACGCGAATCCGAGTGAGGAAAATACAGCAAAATTGCAAGCTGCTGAGAAAGCAGTAACCAATGCGCAGAAGAGCGTTAAAGCTGGCTGGGATTGGTGGGCGAAGACCTATGTTCCAGAGATGTTTACGTCGGTTCAACGAACCCGCTCAGGAACAACGAAGACGACCAGCAAACCAAATGATGCTGAAATCGCGTCCACCCGGGCGGCATACACACTGGCGAAGGCAACTTTACAAGAAAACGAGTACTATCTGGCAGCGCTGAAAGGAGAGGAAATCCCTTCGAATGCTACTGGATCCAGTCTGACGACCCTGGAAGAGGCGAAAGAGACATTAAAATCTGCGGAAAATGCAGTCCAGAATGCAACCATTATCTCGCCCATAAGTGGGTTGGTCACTTCGGTATCGATTGTTGTTGGAGATTCGGTTGGAACGGATGCTGTGATGACGATCGCGGATAACTCCACCCCGATTATTGAATTTTACCTGGACGAAGAAGATTGGGATAACGTGGCGCCAGGTTACGATGTTGAGGTGATCTTCGATTCGCTTCCCGATAAGACATACACCGGTAAAGTCATTGAGGTCAGCCCGGCTTTAGTAACTGAAAATGGCTCCACTTTGGTCAAAGGACTCGCTGATTTGGAAAATGTCTCACAGGTTGTAAAAGATAACTTGATCCTCGGTTTAAATGCATCCATCGATGTCATAGGTGGGCGTGCCGATGCAGCCACACTTGTATCCGTCGACGCCTTGCATGAAGTCAGTCCGGGCGTATATGGTGTATTCGTGCAGAAAAATAATGCGCTGGCGTTTACAAAGGTGGATATCGGTATTATGGATACCATCAACGCTGAAGTGAGATCCGGTCTGAACCCGGGGGATGTCGTTAGCACAGGCTTGCTGGAGACGAACTAATGGCTCGCCCCAAGATAATCGAAACCGTAGAGATCACCAAGCATTACGGGATGGGTGACGCAACCGTCATGGCATTGGATGGGATCAGCATCACTATCGAAGCAGGGGAATTTGTGGGGATCATGGGTCCATCGGGGTCGGGAAAAAGCACATTGATGCACATACTTGGATGTCTGTCGCGTCCAACTTCTGGCACCTATATCCTGGATGGTTTGGATGTCAGCGAAATGAATAAGGCAGAGCTGGCGATGATCCGCAATCAGAAATTAGGCTTTATATTCCAGGCGTATAACCTGTTACCACGAACATCCGCCCTGCGAAATGTGATGCTTACCCAGATCTACAACCGTGAGAATCGCCGCAGCCAGGAAGAAAGTGAAAAAGAAGCTGAGGAAATGCTTGATAAGGTTGGGTTGTCTGACAGGATAAACCACCAACCCCAGGAACTCTCGGGTGGTCAACAGCAACGGGTTGCCATTGCTCGTGCCTTGATCAATCACCCGGCTGTCATTATCGCGGATGAGCCGACCGGGAATCTGGATACTAAATCTGGCGTGGAGATCATGGCATTGCTTCATCAACTTCATGAGCAGGGAACCACGATCGTAATGGTCACCCATGACTCAAAAATCGCAGCCCACACGCAGAGAACGATCCACCTCGAAGATGGGTTGATCAGCGCCATATTACATAACGGAGATGGACATATGGAGGCAATCCTTGAAACCAATTGAGTTATTTCGGATTGCGGCGGAAGCGTTGCAAAAAAATAAAGTGCGATCGTTACTTACCATGTTGGGAATAATCATCGGCGTTTCAGCGGTCATCATCATGGTTGCGATCAGCGCCGGGACGGAAGCGACGATCAAAGAACAGATCGAAGGTCTTGGGTCCAATCTGCTATATGTGAGAGGAAGCTTTTCCCGTGGAGGGAATCGGGCAATGGGACCAATGGAGGGCGGCCTGGTTTATGACGATGCCTGGGCAATTCAGGACCAGGTCTCCGGAGTGACCGGGGTCGTGGTGGATCAGAGTAGCAGTGCGACCGTTAAATCGGAAAACGCTGTGCTGGATGACATCACCATCAGCGGAACGACACCGGATTTTCCCTCCGTGCGTGACTTTTCCATCGCAGAAGGTCGTTTCTTCAATATGACCGACCTGGAGCGTAAGAAGAAGGTAGCCATCCTCGGGTCGGACCTGGCAATCGAATTATTCGGCACAACCGATCCTATCGGCCAGACTATCACAGTAAGTACAACCAAATTGGCCGTAATCGGGGTAATGGAATCGAAAGGGACCGTGGGCAACGTGGATTACGATTCTCAGCTTTTCATTCCCATCACCGTCCTATTCCAGAAATTTGTGCCGACCCAATTCTCCAGAATCATTGGGGACCGGGTAAATCAGATCGTGGTTGAAATCGACGAAGACCATACCCTGGAGGGTATCCAAAACCAGATCACACTCCTGCTCGCCAAACGGCACGAGGTGACTACAGACAATGCGGATTTCAGTATTTCCACGCAGGAAGATATCATCGCGACCCGCGAATCCACGACCGCTGCCTTCCGTTCGCTTCTCTCCTGGGTGGCAGGAGTCTCCCTCATCGTAGGTGGTATCGGGATCATGAATATCATGATGGTCAGCGTGACCGAGCGAACCCGTGAAATTGGTATCCGCCAATCGGTTGGAGCCACTCCCAATGACATTCGTTTGCAATTTCTAACCGAAGCAATTCTTCTAAGTTTGATCGGCGGTTTGATCGGTATGGTTGCAGGGGTGGGGGGATCATGGATCTTCGGGTCTGTGAGTGACATGCGGACGGTGGTCGTCCCATCTTCTATTCTGCTGGCTTTCGCATCCGCCGCGGCCGTGGGTATCTTCTTCGGGTTCTTCCCGGCTAATCAGGCTTCTCAATTGGATCCGATTGACGCATTACGCTACGAATAATAAAGGAGTCTACGAATGAAACGTTTTTTGATAATTATTTCCGGAATGCTGATAGTTTTACTGGCTGCTGCATGCACTGCCAATCCGTCTGCCAGAGTGGGAAACGGTACATCTACAAGTACAGGGGGTACTGAAGTTTCGGGAAGTAATTTGCCCGATGCCGCCCTGTTGATAGTCGGGACGCTGAAGCTGGATGGCACCGAACAGGCTGTCACAAAGGAACAAGCCCAGGATTTGCTCTTCCTCTGGCAGGGTTACAAAGAATTAAGCACCCGTGATTCCGCCGCCCCGGAAGAGAAATCAGCCATACTGGCACAGGTCAAGGCACTTATGACGGAAGACCAGATGAGCGCAATAAGCGTGTTAAATCTGACTACCCGGGACGTCATGGAATTGGTGCAATCTCTCGGCACCACATCGACCGCCTCTTCCTCCACTGGCATGGGCAATGATGAGAGACCTTCCATCAGTTTCTCCGGCCCTCCAGGGGGAGGTGGCGGCGGACAGGGTGGGGGACCGGGTGGCGGTGGCATGATTCAGATACCTGCTGATGGTGGTGGAATACCGCCGGATGCCGTCAATTTGTCTTCCGGTAATTCCGGGAATGGGGCGTCCACCCAACGACAGGTAACCGCCATGGCTATGATGGCAGATACCTTGCTTGACCCTTTGATCAGCATGTTACAAAAAATAATCACCGGTTAGCATATACAAGGAATGCCCGCGGATGATTCCCTTTGGCCAGGGAACCATCCGCGGCTAAACATGAAAAGACCAGGTTCTGGTATTAGATGGCTCTCTCCAATTCCTGTAGAATGGTAAGTAGAGGAATGAATGGCAAAAAGTGTTTTAGTAGTGGATGACGAGGAACACATCACTAGTCTGGTAAAAGCCTATCTCGAACGGGAAGGCTTTACCGTCTGGGTAGCGAATAATGGTCGCATTGGTTTCGACCTGGCAAAACACGAAAAACCAGACCTGGTGATCCTGGACATCATGATGCCTGATATGGATGGCTATGAGTTCCTGCGTGAGTATCGCAAAGACTATTCCGCCCCGGTAATTTTTCTGACCGCTAAGGTGGATGAGGATGAAAGGGTGGTTGGATTGGAATTGGGGGCGGACGATTATGTGTCCAAGCCATTCTATCCGCGTGAACTCATGGCCAGAGTCCGGGCTGTTTTGCGCCGGGAAAGTAAAAAACAAATGAACAACAAGGTGTTCCAGGTGGCAGATATCACACTCGACTATGGAGCACATACCGTTCTGGTGTCGGATCAATTCATAGATTTGACTCCATCAGAATTCGAAATCCTTTCGTCCCTGATGTCCAGTCCGGGAAAGGTTTTTTCCAGGTTGGATTTACTGGATGCTATTCAGGGTAGTCGTTATGAAGGATATGAACGGACCATTGATCTCCACATTAAAAATCTGCGGGCAAAATTTAGGGGAGTAAATGGAAGTAAACTGTATATCGATACAATCTATGGAGTTGGGTATCGGATTTGCCGGAATTGATTAATATGAAAAGTATTACTATAAAACTGACCCTGGCATTTCTCGCCATTAGCGCTCTAACTATCAGTATGGTCGTGATTGTCAATCAGAGGGTAACCAACAAGGAATTTAACACATATCTTCTGGATCTGGATCGGTCCAGTATCACAGAACATTTTGTTACGTATTATCAGGAAAATGGCTCGTGGCAACAGGTTAATTCTGCGTTGCCCGGTTTGTATCAATCCCTGAAAATGCCAATCAGCCCTGAATATCCACCTCCTTTTATTCTGACGGATCCAACTTATCGGGTCATTGTGGGAAGCGGGATTTATCATCCAGGAGACATATTATTAATTCGAGATCAGGTAAGCTCGCTACCCATTATCGTTGGGGAGCAGGCTGTTGGATACCTGGATATTCGAAGCCCGGTCCCGCGTCCCGGACCTAATGAGCCCAGCTTCCTCGACCGGGTTAACCGGTTGATGATCGAGAGCGGGGTCATCGCCATTTTAATTGCACTCATTTTTGGCATTTTTATCTCGCGATTCTTCACCCGTCCTCTGAGAGAGTTAACGCTAGCGGCGAGGGAAGTGTCGAAAGGGAACCTGGATCATCGGGTAAAAGTACGGTCTGCTGATGAATTGGGGGAACTGGCGAGAGTATTCAACGAAATGACGGACAAATTGCGAAATGCGATGGATTCGCGTAAACAGATGACGGCAGATATTGCCCATGAATTGCGCACACCAATCAGCGTGATTTTGGGTCATGCAGAAGGAATCCACGATGGAGTACTGCCATCGAATCAGGAAACTATTGAAATTATCCGGGAAGAATCGATCCGGCTTAATCATCTGGTGGACGATTTACGAACCCTCTCCTTAACTGATGCGGGGGAACTCCGTCTTAACCAAGTCCGGTGTAACCCGAATACACTCGTTACCGAAGTACATGATCTCTTTCAATACCAGGCAAGTGTTAAAGGAATCACTCTCGAAATGGATGTTGGCGATAAGTTGGAGGATATATCCGTTGATTTGAACCGAATGGTGCAGGTTTTCAGTAATCTGATGGATAACGCTATTCGATCCACACCCAGTGGGGGGACCATCCGGCTCTCGGGGAAAATGGTTGACAACGATGTAATCTTGGGGGTACATGATACAGGCAAGGGAATACCTGAAGGTGACCTGGAGAAAATATTTGATCGGTTATACAGGACCGATCAGGCGCGAATTCGCGACAATGGAGGGTCTGGTCTTGGGCTGGCAATTGCGCGATCGATCGTAGAACAACATAATGGATCGATCTGGGCGGAGAGCAAAATAGGTCACGGGACCAGTATCCTTATCCGCCTGCCAGTATCTGGGTAGTCAGTTGCCAGAATAAAATCTCCCGTTCTGGTCGGTGTTTGGAGTACGATGCCTTAAATGAAAAAACATCCCTTGTCCTGAGAACTCATTCTCAAGATGGAGGATGTCTTTAGTCGAGGTTATTAATAAATAAAAGTCTCTTGGCAATGACCTACTCTCCCAGGAAGTCGCCCTCCAAGTACCATCGGCGCTGACAAGCTTAACGACCGGGTTCGAGATGTTACCGGGTGTACCCTCGTCGCTCCAATCACCAAGAGACTTTATTTACAAAGTCTAGTGAATAGTGATGATGTAAGTTGATTGCAGATGTTATAGAAGAAGGAGTACCGAGTTCTCCGCACCACGCAGAAAGCACTCGATCATTAGTACGGTTTAGCTTAATCCATTACTGGACTTACACCTTCCGCCTATCAAGCAAGTAGTCTACCTGCGATCTTACTCCCTTACGGGATTATAGGGATCTCATCTTGAGGCGAGTTTCCCACTTAGATGCTTTCAGCGGTTATCTCTGCCAGACGTAGCTACCCAGCAATGCCGTTGGCACGACAACTGGCACACCAGAGGTCTGTCCACCCCGGTCCTCTCGTACTAGGGGCAGCTCCTCTCAAATCCCTTACGCCCACAGCGGATAGAGACCGACCTGTCTCACGACGGTCTGAACCCAGCTCGCGTACCGCTTTAACGGGCGAACAGCCCGACCCTTGGGACCTTGTCCAGCCCCAGGATGCGATGAGCCGACATCGAGGTGCCGAGCGAAGTCGTCGATGTGAACTCTTGGACTTCACCAGCCTGTTATCCCCGGGGTAGCTTTTATCCGGTAAGCCACGGCCCTTCCACTCAGAACCGTGGGATCACTAAGCCCGACTTTCGTCTCTGCTCGACGCGTTGGTCTTGCAGTCAAGCTCCCTTGTGCCTTTACACTCTATGCCTGGTTTCCATTCAGCCTGAGGGAACCTTTGGGCGCCTCCGTTACCTTTTAGGAGGCGACCGCCCCAGTCAAACTGCCCACCTGGCACGGTTCCCCACCCGGATTACGGTGTGGGGTTAGGGTCTAAACATAATCAGGGTGGTATTTCACCGTTGGCTCCACCGACGCTAGCGCGCCAGCTTCACAGCCTCCCACCTATCCTACACAGATCGATGTCCAAACTCAATGCCAAGATGCAGTAAAGCTCCACGGGGTCTTTTTGTCCTGCTGCGGGTAGGCCGCATCTTCACAGCCATTTCAATTTCGCCGGGTCCCTCGTTGAGACACTGTTCTAGTTGTTACACCGTTCGTGCGGGTCGGAACTTACCCGACAAGGAATTTCGCTACCTTAGGACCGTTATAGTTACGGCCGCCGTTCACCGGGGCTTCAGTTCAAAGCTTCGCTTGCGCTAACCTCTCCCTTTAACCTTCCGGCACTGGGCAGGTGTCAGCCCCTATACATCGCCTTTCGGCTTTGCAGAGACCTGTGGTTTTGTTAACCAGTCACTAGAACCATTTCACTGCGACCTCCCGACGCTCATTATTCATTCACGTCAGCAGGCACCCCTTATCCCGAAGTTACGGGGCTAAGTTGCCTAATTCCTTAACGAAGGTTCTCCCGTTCGCCTTGGTATACTCTACCCATCTACCAGTGTCGGATTGCGGTACGAGCACTCTGATCTCAACGCTTAGAGGCTTTTCTCGGCAGCAAGGCTTAACTCACTTCCGCCTCAAGGGCACGTCACCAGATCTCAACTCAGACTGTGGATTTTCCTACAGTCCTCAACGTCTGACACTCTGGTGCACCTCCACAACCAATCGGAGGCTGGTCTACCTCGCTGCGTCCCCTCATCGCTCCATCAAAGTGGTATCGGAATGTTGACCGATTGTCCATCACCTACGCTTTTCAGCCTCGGCTAAGGTCTCGACTAACCCGACGCGGAATGACCTGGCGTCGGAAACCTTAGACATACGGTGAACACGGTTCTCACGTGTTTTACGCTACTCATGCCTGCATTCTCACTTCTGTCCGCTCCAGCCGTCCTTACGGTCGACCTTCACTGCAAACAGAACGCTCCCCTACCGCTCCAGCTTACGCTGAAACCCATAGCTTCGGTACCAAGCTTAGCCCCGTTAAGTTTTCCGCGCAGGATCACTTGACCAGTGAGCTATTACGCACTCTTTAAAGGGTGGCTGCTTCTGAGCCAACCTCCTGGTTGTTACAGTAACCCCACATCGTTTCCCACTTAGCTTGGATTTGGGGACCTTAGCTGATGATCTGGGCTGTTTCCCTTTCGACCACGAAACTCATCTCCCGTAGTCCGACTGCCATACTCTGGAGTACCGGCATTCGGAGTTTGATTGGGTTCAGTAAGCACTAAGCCCCTTAGCCCATTCAGTGCTCTACCTCCGGTACTGAACATATAACGCTAGCCCTAAAGCTATTTCGGGGAGAACCAGCTATCTCCGAGTTCGTTTGGCATATCACCTCTACCCACAGCTCATCCCCTAATTTTGCAACATTAGTAGGTTCGGGCCTCCACGAGCGTTTAGACTCGCTTCACCCTGGCCATGGGTAGCTCACCCGGTTTCGGGTCTAATCCTTGCGACTAGACGCCCTATTCAGACTCGCTTTCGCTACGGCTTCGGGTGTCACTCCCTTAACCTCGCCACAAAAATTAACTCGCAGGCTCATTCTCCAAGAGGCACGCTGTCAGGCATAGCGCCGCGCACCCGGCTTTCACCGGAGCACCGACACGCCATTAGCCCTCCAACTGCTTGTAAGCTTACGGTTTCAGGTTCTATTTCACTCCCCTAACAGGGGTACTTTTCACCTTTCCCTCACGGTACTTGTTCACTATCGGTCGTCAAGTGTATTTAGCCTTGGAGAGTGGACTCCCCAGATTCCTGCCGGATTAGCGTGCCCGGCAGTACTCAGGTACCTGACGGAAGATGATTCGTTTTCGCTTACGGGACTATTACCCTCTTTGGTTGGCTTTCCCACACCATTCTGCTAACGTCTCATTTTGTAACTTCCATGTGTCAGGCCCTACAACCCCTCTCAAGCAAGCTGAGACGGTTTGGGCTTTTCCCATTTCGCTCGCCACTACTTTGGGAATGATCTCTTTTCCTCTGGGTACTTAGATGTTTCAGTTCCCCAGGTTCCCTTCCACCAGCCTATGTGTTCAGCTGGGGATGCTAGTGGTTCGCAATAGCGGGTTTCCCCATTCGGAAATCCCCGGATCAAAGCCTGTTCACGGCTCCCCGAAGCTTATCGCAGTGACCCACGTCCTTCATCGGCACTTGGCGCCAAGGCATCCACCGTAAGCCCTTAGTAGCTTCTCCACGTGATGCGGAGAATTCGATACTTCTTCCTTCATCACATCTACAAAATTTCAATTCGCATGAAATGCAATTCAAAATTGGCCTACATCATCACTATTCAATTATTAAAGTTCACTGGTCTTGCGTCAGCGCCGGTTGTCCGGCGCCGAGTATCGCTCGATCTGCGATCAGAAGCACTCGGAGGCTTCGTACAACCTATTCTATTTTGAGACAAATCGACCCGGCATTCCGCCGGGCCTGTTTTCAGTCGGGCATTTGCCTACAACTTATTGGATCGAAGTTCGTTTGACTAAATTCAGTTTCTATCTCCTGCGGTAAGCAGCCAGTGGAGATGAGGGGATTCGAACCCCTGACCTCCGCCGTGCAAAGGCGGCGCTCTCCCAACTAAGCTACATCCCCGTAGTATTCCCACGGGTAGTGGGCCTTTCAGGGCTCGAACCTGAGACCTTGCCCTTATCAGAGGCACGCTCTAACCAACTGAGCTAAAGGCCCATGTCGATCTCCCCTTAACAACTGAGGAGTGATAGGAAATACTCGCTTCGACTTCGATCAGCAGCCTCGCACACCGTGCGAGGATTTTTTGTTACTGATTGGAGTAGAGCGCTCGTCCGAAGACGTTTGCTCAGATCTCCATAGAAAGGAGGTGATCCAGGCGCACCTTCCGGTACACCTACCTTGTTACGACTTCGTCCCAGTCACCAACCCCACCCTCGACGGCTCCCTCCCTTGCGGGTTAGGATACCGGCTTCAGGTGTTGCCAGCTCCCATGACGTGACGGGCGGTGTGTACAAGGCCCGGGAACGTATTCACCGCAGTATAGCTGACCTGCGGTTACTAGCAACTCCATCTTCACGCAGGCGAGTTGCAGCCTACGATCTGAACTGAGACCAGCTTTGAGGATTGGCTCCGCCTCGCGGCTTAGCTACCTATTGTACTGGCCATTGTAGCGTGTGTGTAGCCCAGGATATAAAGGCCATGCTGACTTGACGTCATCCCCACCTTCCTCCGGCTTAAGACCGGCAGTCCCGTGTGACACGTATAACACACAGCGAGGGTTGCGCTCGTTAGCGGACTTAACCGAACATCTCACGACACGAGCTGACGACAGCCATGCAGCACCTGTGCAAGCTCCCCGAAGGGTCGGTCACTCTTTCACTTCCCTACCACTTGTATGTCAAACCCTGGTAAGGTTCTTCGTGTAACATCGAATTAAACCACACGCTCCGCTGCTTGTGCGGGCCCCCGTCAATTCCTTTGAGTTTTAACCTTGCGGCCGTAGTCCCCAGGCGGTGAACTTATCGCGTTAGCTTCGGCACCGATGGATTTAAACCCACCGACGCCAAGTTCACATCGTTTACAGCTAGGACTACCGGGGTCTCTAATCCCGTTTGCTACCCTAGCTTTCGCGTCTGAGCGTCAGGATTGGTCCAGGAGGCCGCTTTCGCCACTGGTGTTCCTCCGGATATCTACGCATTTCACCACTACACCCGGAATTCCACCTCCCTCTACCACCCTCAAGTCTGGCAGTTTTGAACGACCTCTCCCAGTTAAGCCAGGAGCTTTCACATCCAACTTACCAAACCGCCTGCACGCGCTTTACGCCCAGTAAATCCGGATAACGCTCGCCTCCTACGTTTTACCGCGGCTGCTGGCACGTAGTTAGCCGAGGCTTATTCCGAGAGTACTGTCCTTCCTCATCCCCTCGAAAAGTGCTTTACGACCCGAAGGCCTTCATCGCACACGCGGCGTTGCTGGTTCACGCTTTCGCACATTAACCAATATTCCCTACTGCTGCCACCCGTAGGTGTATGGACCGTGTTTCAGTTCCATTGTGGGGGGCCACCCTCTCAGGTCCCCTACCCGTCATCGCCTTGGTAAGCCGTTACCTTACCAACTAGCTGATGGGACGCAGGCCCCTCCCGAAGCGAATTACTCCTTTAGTTGCAGAGCTTCTAATCTCCAGCGACCACATGGGGTATTAGCAATCCTTTCGGACTGTTATCCCCCTCTTCGGGGCAGGTCACCAACGCGTTACTCACCCGTTCGCCACTAAGATGAAGTATTGCTACAACATCTCCGTTCGACTTGCATGTATTAGGCACGCCGCCAGCGTTCATCCTGAGCCAGGATCAAACTCTCCGCAAAAAATTATCTCTTATTCAGAGATTAATGTTTTTTTCGGATTACTAGAATTGAACGATTGGTTTGTACTTCCTATCACTATTCAGTTGTTAAGGTGCCTTTTCAACTGCGAGGGCTGGATTCTAATCGCCTTGTTTGCCCTTGTCAAGGGCGTTGACAGACTAAAAACCGATGTCTTTTTCAACATCGGCTCCCTCACCGACGAGACATGCAAAAGGCCTACTTTCGAGACCCTGCTTCGTCCTGTTCAGTTGTCACCGATCTGCTTTCGCTAGATCTGATTTGTTCTTAAGTGCGTTCCCAATTATATGCCTTACCCCAGTCTTGTCAAGGGATTCATTGGACAATTTGGGCACCAATTTTGCATCAATTTTAAGATCAATCCCTTCCAGTACTCACACTGGTCATTCATTCCGATAGGATTAGAATAAAGTAACGACTCTGCCATAATCCAATGAAACATACTCGCTGGCTTTCCCTCCCCATAACACCGCTATTGGCGGCATTATATCCTTTTACTTACTTTCTATCCGCCAACTTAACCCAATTCCGGGTGGGTGAGATCTGGAGAACCTTGCTTCTCCTCATTGCAACCTCGGTTGTGATCGGGCTTTTCTTCCGTCTCGTCTGGCGCGACTGGTCTAAATCAGCCATGGCGGGAGCAAGTCTTATTTTGATTTTCCTTACATACGGTCATTGGTTCCAATGGATTAAAGGTACGTTTCCAACATTTGCCAGAACCTTTCTTTGGTTCCCTCTGGCTGTTGGCTTCATTGCCCTCATCCTGTGGGCAATCTGGAGATCCAACCGGGATTTATCCGGCATGGTGGCAATCACAAATCTGATCCTCTTTGCGTTGACCATCATATCTCTCGTACCGATTACTTCATATTTGATTTCCATAAATCAGGATCAAATCTTAACCAACGAACCTCCCAATCCTCAAAATCCTACAGGGACTGTCCCTGATGTGTTCTTGATCGTATTGGATGAATACACCAGATCCGATATGCTTTTACAGAAGGATGAGTTCGACAACTCGGGATTTCTGAGGGAACTGGATGAACTGGGTTTTGTGACCATTCCATGCAGCCAACCGAATTACTTGCATACTGATCTTTCCATGTATACGATGTTGAACCTGGATTATTTGGGTAAGTTACCCAATTCAGGTGAAGTGCATCGATCGACATTGACCACGACGGAGATCGCTCACGACCTCCGGTACAGTCTTTTTAGTAAAAGCCTGAAGAGAAACCGGGTATAAAACAGTCGCGTTTGATACAGGGTTTGCGTTTTCAGAATTTACCAACAGCGACCAGTATACAAAATTCGAGTTTGACCCTTCGCAGATCAACCATTTTGAGGCAGTTTACCAGAACACCACCATGATGGTTGCCATTCAGGTGATTCGGACCAGGTTTGGGTGGCTTCCCGAATCTGACGTTATTATTGACCCTTCACGGGACATTGATTCCATCAATGAATCTCCTGAATATAATTACGCGATAAAACAATTCGGGTTGGACCAACTGGATCGGTCGAGTGAGATAACCGGTCCCAAATTCGTTTTTGCACACCTTCTCGCGCCTCACAGGCCGATGGTGATGGATCGCTTTGGAACCTATATTGGTCTCCAGAAAATGACCCCCAAAACTTATACCGATCAAATTTATTATGTCAACCAGCGGATTCTTTCCGCAATGAAGAAAATTTTGGATTCATCCACAAGTAAACCCATCATCATCCTACTATCAGACCATGGGTCCCGGGAGTCAATGGACACACTCTCTACAAATTTTATTTCAGTGTATGCACCAGAATCCATACAGAGCCGGTTGTATCCAACAATCACTCCGGTAAATGTGATGAGAATTATCGCAACGCAGTTACTAGGTAAGGATTACCCATTACTGGAGGATTTCACCTTTTTAGACAACAAATCCACACCAGGAAGCTTCACGATAATACCAAATCGGTGCAGTCCGTAATGGCAGTAGAATCGGTGGAACAAATGAAATCTAAATGGAATCGCTCGATCCCTATTACCCCTCTACTTGCTTCTTTATATCCTATCCTATTCTTCTGGTCCGTTAATGTGAACCAGGCAGGCAGTGATGACGTCTGGCGCAGCCTGCTGATCTGTTTCGGAGTCGGATTGGTCCTGTCAATCGCGCTGTGGGCTATTCTCCGCAATGCATCAAAAAGCATCTCTTGCCGGTGCCCTGATCGCTCTGCCTTTCTTCTCCTATGGACATGTATATACCTGGTTTGTGAACAACCACCTCACCTATATTCGCCACACCTACTTATTGCCGGTTTTCGTGGTCTTGGTCGGTTTACTCCTGTTGCTTGTGATCCGTTCAAGGCGCGACCTCAAAAACTTTGTTTCTTTGGTAAACATCATCTTGCTTGGACTGTCTCTTTATGCGGTTTTCCCGATCGCACGGACGCTACTAGAAGAAGCACAGTTGGCAAGGGCGAAGGTAAACTCTCCAACCCCAACAGGAGATTCGAACCAGCCAGATATATACCTGATCATTCTGGACGAATATCCCCGGGCAGATGTGCTGATGAAAACGTTTCAATTCGATAACACGCCTTTTCTACAAGAGCTGGAAACGATGGGGTTTCGGGTGATACCGTGCAGCCAATCCAATTATCGCTGGACGATCCAATCGGTCTACTCGATGCTGAATCTGGACTATATTTCAACTCTTCCAGATGAAACCAGCTCATTTTTGGATACAACTACAGACGAAGGACTCGCCCAAGGAATAAAGGCGAGCGTTCTTGAGAGTGATTTAAGAGCGAAGGGCTATCAAATCATCGCCCAGGAGACTGGATACTACTTCACCGAACTGACTCAAGCCGATATCTATTTCGAGACGAAAAACACGAATGAGATAACCCCGTTTGAAACCGCATTTATTGAGACTTCGATGCTTACAGCCTTGGATGATATGAGCGCCAGAATGGGTGTAGTAGTAAGTGAGCCTAAATCCCAAAAACAACTTGCCAAGGAACTCCGCAGCAATCCGGATTTTTTTTACAAGTTGAAGATGAATGGCTTCAAACATTTCGATCAAGCGATCGACACCCCAGGCCTTAAATTTGTTTTCGCCCATCTGATGGCTGTACATAACCCCCTGGTGTTAGGAAAAAATGGCAAACAGGTCTACACCCCACAACTGACGCCGAAAGCATATGTAGGTCAGTTGGAATATGTAAACTCCCGGGTTTTACAGAGCATCCAAAGATTGTTGGAAAAACCGGGCATCCAGCCAATAGTCGTCCTTTTATCAGATCATGGTCTACGGTACGACCAGCAAAACTATCCAGGGGATGATTATGATTCACTGTTGAACCTCACCGCCGTCTACGGGCCACCCGAATTAACTGAGCATCTGTATAATACGATCACTCCCGCTAACGTGATGCGACTGGCGGCCGGTAGTGTTTTGGACAAGGGTTACCCACTACTACACGACCACAGCTTCTTTCAAAAGAAATATACTGAAGGAATGTTTGTGGAGGTGCCTAATTCCTGCAAATAAGGGATTACTACATCGGCAGTTAAACTCCAGGAATACCCTGAGTCTGGCTCGGGCAGACTACCGCTACCTGGTTCGGTTATATGAAGATGTGAAACAGGAACTATACGAGGGCAGACTGGAAGGGGATACGATTTGTTTTCATACGAACTAACAGATTCCGAATACGAGTGCCCGGGATGGGTTATCAGGCGCGGCCGTTAGTAAAGAGAGCGACCGTTGGATCTTTGTGATAGGCAAATTAATGCCCTCCGATATGAAGCGTAACCTTCTAATTTGCAAACCTTTATTTCGATTAAAGCACAAAACAAGGTGTGATTAACACCAAAATATATTTCCATTTGTCGACCCGTTCTTTGAGCTTTTCAGACAGACAATAATTCAATAATTGGGCCTTGTTGCGGTTTTTTCGTCACATACAATGCCCTCTCAATTATTGGAATGCACAACATTATTACAAATAGGAACGGGAAACTGTTCTGTAGGAGTACCGGACGATAGGCATAGGAATAGAGCGTACTGCAATAGCAGAAGGCCATCAACAGATAGACTATATGGATACCGTTACTACGCCAACCAGTAACATCACTCAGTCTCATCTCAAGATAAAGCGAATACACACCAAAGACAGCAGTCAATAACGGTAATTTGTAGTCTTTACTGGCGGGGAAAAAAGCCATCGCAAAGATCATACAAGCAAACAAAAGGGGCGGATAAAAAGAACCCGAAGGCATTGACTTGAAATACAAAACCAGAACTGCAGCTAGAACCACGATACCGATCAAAACCACAATGGCTTTGATAACCAAAATGCTTTGGCTTGGCACATTGATATTATTTGTTCCCAAAAGGTAATCAATCCCGTAATTGACCCCATGGTCACGGGAATACACACCTCCCTTGGTCTGGTAAGATATCGCCCGCAAGAACTCGAAGAAGCCTTTGGTACCCATTACAAACAGACTGAGAATGATTGCGCCTGTCAGGCTTCCAAGGCGGATGAGGTTCCTTTTCCAGTCCCTCCAGTTCTCAATAAAACACAAAATGAAAACATACGGGTAAATTTTGAACTGGAAAGCCAGGAAGAAGAGTATGTAAGATAACCAGCGCAATTTTGGAAAATACCAGAACATGTATACTGATGTGAGACAGATGCCCATAGCAATAACGTCAAATTGCCCCCGTTCCAGTGCGAACTGGAGACCGTAAGAGGTCATACCGGCGGTGGTGAGCAGAATGATTATTGGAGGAATCGACCTTGACCGATGGTAGAAATATGGAAGTACCAGTGACATGAGAAGGTAAAAAAAGAGGATCAGCCCGTAAACAAGGCGATAACCCCCGATCCACGAGATATCGAAAAGGAACATAGGATAGAGGTAAAAGGTAAATAACGGCGGATACGCATTCTGTAAGTACCAATTCTCGGGGTCATCTCTGATATATGCCGATTTATGGTTAACAAAGTAATTTGTGGCAAACTTGTAATCGAGAAAAAAATCGTTCCCTGTCCATTTGTTTTCAGGAATATAACGGGGGTAAACCATTTTTCCTTTGTCGTTATAGAATACTGATCCTAAATAGAACCAAATAGTGGTAACTAAAAAAGCGCCTAGTAGAACCATAACTAAATTTCTTGGCTTCGAATATTTAGGAGCAGCTACCTTGAAGATCGTCATATTTTCTCCAACAAACCAATTCTCGCGCTTTTGCCTTATTTTATCAGCCTTTATTAAATCATAGGCCAACGAACAAATACCAAACCAGTGTTACATTAACACCAACTTGAAAGATGTATCTTGGTATTCGTATATTTTCGACATAAACCAAATAATTAATTTACCATATAAAGGAGATACTTATCATTTTTAAATATCAGATCGAAAAATAGGTTTTTTGTTAGGTGAACCAGTTTTCCGTTATTTCTATCAATCACAAGAAGGTTTATTTTATTCTTAATTATTTCTGCTCGTAATAATTCAGGGTCAATTAAACTGGGGGTTTTAAACATAGAAAATATTTTCTCTCTTCTACTAAATTCATCATATTTACCTAAAGATAATAAATTTGTTTCCATATAAGCTGTCTTAGACCAAAATACTTTTACATCCTTGTTCACTTGCCTTATGTAGTTACTAGGCAGGCTATTCCCTAAAACATATTTGTTTATAATATTTGATTTGTTTATTTGTTCGATAACCTCAAGTTCTGATTTAGGAATTTTTTCTAGATTAATCGGTATATACCATTTATATATCGGGCCATAAGCGACGCTCATATATCCAATGAATAATACAACCAAAACCACACCAATATACTTATTCTCTATGATTAATTTCACAAAGAATGTTGCTAATCCAATCCCTAATGGAAGTAACCAGAAAATTCTATAATAGGTTGCATTACTTGTAATTTGCGTAATTATCGGTTTAAGATAGGGATTCCAAAATGTAACTAGTAGCAACAATGGCATTAATACCAATATTTTTACCTGTTGCTTGTTACCTCTAAATAACAGGAAAAACATACCCATAAGATATGTAATATAAATGGGCAAACCTTTTTGGATATAGTCTAGGAAATGTAATGGATTAAATGCTAAGTCAACATTATACCCATACCCATTATGAACCTTAATATATATAGTTATAGCCGATAGACCTAACGGAATAAATAAGAGTAGAAGTTTTATTAAAGGAATAGTGATCTTCTTTAGCTCTAATATTTCTATGAGAATCATTGTCGTAATTAACATAGGAATTAGATAAATCACAATTGGGCTAAATACTAAACCGGAGATTGATATCATTATTATTAATAAGAAGTTTAAAAATGTTGGTTTTTTTAGATATGTATAGAAAAATGCAGTAAGGTATGGCAAAATGATATGTATGATGGTGACTTTACCTTGCCAAAACCTAAGAGTAAATCTCCCCAATGCCTCTTGTGAATAATTACTGAGGATATAAAATATTATTAATATAATTAAGGCAATAGCCACATAATTTTTAGGTACTAAATAATCTGCGAGATAGGCATAAGCGAAATAGCTGATAATTACCAGAAATGCAGGTAGGAATGTATGTGCTAAAGCTAAAGGAGAAATATCAAATGTTTTTGCGAGAACTGATTGAATAGCTTCCCAACTATTAAGCATATATATAGGCATATACTGAATATCTTCTTCGCCGGTACTTGGATCAAACGAATACATAGATTTTGAATCTATACTTGAATTCACTAATGTGAGGTAGAAAATATCATCCCTATCACCGGATGAAAAATATGCAGTTGCAATTGTCTGAAAAAACATCAAACCGACAACAATAATGAGTGTTAAACGATAGAAACGTTCTGCTTGAACATGTGATCGAATTTCTTCAAACATTGTGCGATATTCAAGTAAATAATTATTTCTTTTTGCAATAATTACATACAGTATTGAAGCAACGACACACAAACCGATATATAAGAATTGCAAAAGCTGAAATGAAAGATGTAATAAGATTATTGGTAATGATATGATCTCAAGAATTGCAAAAAAGATCACAAAACCTGAAATGATAGTAGAATAATTGGGTTTATCCTTTTGAAAGCTTCTGTATATCTCACCAAAAATAAAACACATCAATAAAAGAAACATAATACAAAACAAACCAGAAATGAGATCAATAACCAAATTCATATTCCCTCATCGAATTTATTGCCTTTCTTGATTGGGCGTTAATCTAATAAACATGTTATTAATAATCTTATTAAGATTTTACTATAGGGTTGAAGTATATTTTGTATCGAATTGATGACTAAATCAAAATCAATATCCAAAATTCACTTGGCAAAAAGAAGAAATGAAAAAAATAATAAACAATATTTATGATATCCTTTCAAAATATCCGTTTTATCCATTAATTATCGGTGTGTTCCCAGTTATCAATCGAATGGGTATATATTCCACCCCTGACTTGATAAAATCGAGCTACAGAGTATTCTTAATATATATAATTATTTCCCTTTTAATATTTTGGGGATCTCATTTTGTTTATAAAAAAATATCTAAAGCCGCACTATTTTCAATATGCATTTTATTACCACTACATTACCTAGGGCCTGATACGGGTTTACCTAAATGGCTTTCAATATATGATTATCCATTTTGGGGGCAAATTATTGTCCTTATTTTGTTTTTGTTTCTCATTTCTCTAATATTCTATTCCATAAAGAGAGCTAAACAAATCACTAATCATGTTACCGTCTATCTTAATCTCCTCTCCGTAATTTGGTTATTATTCCCAATTATTTCGATAATCAAAAATGCTGCCACGTTTCTTTCTGATCCATATAACTTAATGGTTCCCAGCTGGGCACCATATACAACTGAAAGAAAAATACTTAACAAGCCGGATATTTATTACATAATTTTGGATGGTTATGCAAGAACAGATGTTTTATCATCAGTCTATAATTTTGACAACTCAGAATTTATTAATTTCTTGAGCCAAAAAGATTTCTTTATTGCTAATAATAGTAGAAGTAATTATCTTCGTACTCATTTATCACTTGCTTCATCATTAAACTCTGAATATTTAGATTATTTATATGAAGCACCAAATTCGTTAAATGGGTATTACGAATTAAAACTTTTTGAGGACAATAGAATAAGTGATTTTTTAAGAACACAAGGGTATACGATATATAATCTTGATAGTGGCTTTGGTCATAGTAGGGTATTTGACTCTGATGTTTTTCTAACCCCGTCAAAAGGTTCCTTTTTGAATGAATTTGAAAACAATATCATCAATTACTCATTTTGGGGATACTTGAGAAACCTAAGGATTCACCATTTCCAGGAAACAAAAACCCGAGCCATTCCATATGATGAACAACGTAAGCGAATAAGGTTTACCTTTGAACAACTGGGGAACCTCTCAACAAATGAATCTCCAAAAATGGTATTTGCACATGTCGTTGCGCCTCACCCACCTTTTGTTTTTGATTCAACAGGAAAGCCGATTTATCCAAACTATAAATATTATATTGGGGATGGTGATAATTACCCAGATACAAAAGAAGATTATTTATTAAAATACCCTCAACAACTCTCTTATATTAATAAGCTCGTAAAAAATGCAATTTTGGAAATATTGGCAAAATCAAAAACAGATCCGATTATCATTATTCAAGGAGATCATGGTCCCGGTTTATTCCTTGACTTAACATCCCTTGAGGGTACATGCATATTTGAAAGAGCTTCGATATTAAATGCATACCATCTCCCTGGTATAGGCTCTGATGAAATATTGTATTCAACAATCACACCTGTAAATACTTTTCGAGTGGTATTAGATAATTATTTTTCTACCAACCTTGGTTTGCTTGATGATAAAACTTACTATGCACTTGGTAAAAAAGAACATTTCTATGTAGATGTCACAAACAATGATGTTAGTAATTGTGATAAATAATATAAATCTTTTATTGTAAAAGAGGATAGGAATTTTTCGTGAGAATCTCCTACGTATTTATAATGTAATTTAGGTAGAATTATATTTTAAGAACAAGAATTTTTTCCATATGGGAACCCTCTACCCTCTACAATAATTTGTAGTATTCGGAAAGCCGAAACGATAATTAAAGAGTCGGATCGTACGATCAACCAAATCACGGAGGGTAGGATGATTACTGTTGCAGATCTTTTGAAGATCAAAGGGGACCAGGTGTGGAAAGTGGCGCCTGATGCCACCATTTTGGATGCGTTATTGTTGATGGCCAAGAAGAATGTGGGCGCACTGGTCGTGGAAGAGGAGGGAAAGATCGCGGGCATCATCTCTGAACGCGATTTTGCCCGTCATACGGCTACCCACCGGACAGGCGATCTCACCAACCCGGTCAGCAAGTATATGACCGGCGTCGTCCATACAGTCAACCCTGAAAGCACCATCGCAGACTGTATGACCCTGATGACCCAGGAACATATCCGCCATTTACCGGTGGTCAAAGAAGATCACCTCGTCGGTATGATATCGATCGGCGATGTCGTCAAAACCATCTTGCAGGAAAAAGACGCCATGCTTGGCAATATGGAAGAATTACTGACCGGGCGCGGCTATGTGTCCGCCGGAGTCCATTGATCTCATAAACGGATTTTTTATTCAGCCGAATAAAACACCAGCCCCGTGGATCACTGATCACAGGGCTGGGCTCTTTTCTGCAGATGGTTCTGTTACAGATCGTTATCCGTCTTCAGGAATTGCAGCACATCATCAAGTTGAGTGAATGCCAGCGCGGTGACGGTATCCGCCCCACCGTAATAGATCGCGATCCGTCCGGTCGGCTCATCGTAGAGAGTTGCGCATGGGAATGCCACATTGGGCACATCTCCCACATTCTCATACAGCGTTTGCGGGTGGAGAAGATAAGAACCTCCTCGCCGAATCACCTTCCAGGGTTGGTCCAGGTCGAGCAGGGCTGCGCCAAAGCTGTATACGAAGCCATTGCAGGAAGTGAGGACCCCGTGATAGAACAGCAGCCAGCCTTCGGGTGTCTCGATCGGGACGGGTCCGGCGCCGATCTTGGTGCTTTGCCAGCCGTTCTTTACCCCCATCACGAAGCGATGCTCGCCCCAATGGATCAGATCGGGACTGGCCGAGAGGAAGATATCTCCGAAGGGGGTATGTCCGTTATCGCTCGGACGGCTGAACATGAGGTACTTTCCATTCACTTTGCGGGGGAAAAGGACGCCATTGCGATTAAAAGGCAGTAATGCGTTTTCCATGAAGTGGAAAGATTCGAAGTCATAGGTGTAGCCGATTCCAATGGTCGGACCGTGATACCCATTGCACCAGGTGACATAGAATCGATCCTCCAGCCAGACCACCCGTGGATCATAACGGTGGTCAAACCGGCTCAGCTCCGGATCAGAGAATTGCCACTGGATCGGATCGTTATCCAGCTGCCAGCGAATCCCATCCTGGCTGAAGCCGCGGTGAATATTCATTTCGCGTTTTTTGTTATCGCACCGAAACACACCCGCGAAGGTCCCCTTGAAGGGCACGACCGCGCTATTGAAGATGCTATTGGAGGATGGGATGAGATCACGCGGAATGATCGGGTTCGCACTATACCGCCATACCACATCAGATGAGCCAACCGGGCGATCTTCCCAGGGAATGTTGGGTAAGGGTTGATGGACCATAACTTTTTTCTCCTTGATGGCTACATGATAATTCTAACGCCAGCACACCCGGAACGATAGAATGACTCAACATTTCCTGTGAGCGCGCTACTGTTGGATATCAAATTTCTGGTGGCAGACGAAATCATCAGCATGCTCGACGCATCAACCCGAATCGATGTCCTCAATCTATTGGCGGAACTCAAGAGCCGCGGCTTATCCATCCTCTTCATCACCCACGACCTATCCCTGGCAAATTACATCAGTGAAAGGGCGGTGATCCTCTACCGAGGATGTATCGCAGAAATGGGTGTCACTGAAAAAATCTTCAATCATCCCCGACATCCATATACGAAAATGCTCATCGCATCTGTTCCACGACTTGATTTGAAATGGGATAACGAAATCAACGTGGAACTTAAACCAACAACATCAGCAAATACAACGGGGTGTGTGTATTTTGACCGCTGCCCCCTTGCTTACGAAAAATGTAAACAGCGACCTCCTTCAAGGGAGATCGAGCCCGACCATTTCGTTGCCTGTTGGAAAGTGTTTGAGGAGATGGGTGATTAATTACGGTTTGAAGCGAGAAATCGCTGAAAGATTGTATGAATTGCCCGGTTGGGAAATGGATAGAATATAGGGACATTTTATACACCATCCCAGGCATTGATTCCGTTTCGGGATGAAAAATGGTAGGAAATATTGATCAATTTCCGAGGTAAATTTCCCGGGAGAAGGTAGTTCAGAATTTAATGTTGTGAAAATTTCAGGGTACTTTGGTTGAGGAGAGTCTATGCAATATGGCTATTTTGATGATGAACATCGCGAATACGTAATCACCAGACCCGACACACCCCTACCCTGGATGAATTATCTGGGATGTGAATCCTATTTCGGATTGATATCAAATACGGCTGGTGGGTATTCCTTCTATAAAGACGCCCGATTGAGACGGTTAACCCGTTACCGATATAATAATGCTCCCCTGGATGTCGGTGGACGCTATATTTATCTTAGAGACCGCACACATGGCGAAGCAAAGAATAGCTGGCTGACCGGTACGGCTGCCTGGAACTACGTAGCGATCACCCAATGGATTTTAGGAATTCGCCCGACCCTGGAAGGATTACAAATCGAACCATGCCTGCCGAAGAAGTGGGGTGGTTATTCCGCCACCCGCAATTTCCGTGGATGCAAGTATGACATCGAGGTGATGCGTGTCTCATCAGGTCCAAAAATCCAATTATTCGTTGATGGGGTTGCGATCTCGGGTACCATCCTGCCATTGCCCGGGAAAAGCGTAACATCTATGAATATTCGCGTAGATATCCATTGATCCGGTTTTACGATTTTGAGGATCCATGAAGGCAGGTCAATCCGAGATCAATCCGCCCGAGAAAGACATACGATCGTATGGCTATTTTGACGACCTTGCCCGCGAATATGTGATCACCACTGCGAAAACACCCCGACCATGGATCAATTACCTTGGCTCGATGGATTTCGGGGGATTCGTCGACCAGACAGGAGGGGCACTGCTCTGTAAAGGTGATCCAGGTTTGAATCGAATTACCAAATATATCGCCCAGCAACCCAATTCAGAGTTCAAGGGAGAAACGCTTTTTCTCAGACAGCATAAGGGCGATGGATATACCCTCTGGTCCCCATTTTTCATCCCATGCCTGATCCCTTATGATAAATATGAATGCCATGTTGGATTAGGATACAGTCGGATACAGTCTATCACCCACGGAATCCAGTCTGAGGTGACCATCCTGGTGCCACCTGATTCGTCGTGTGAGCTTCGCAGGGTGATCCTAACCAATCTGACTAACGAATCGGTCATACTCGATGCAATCCCGGTAGTGGAATACTCTCATTTCGATGCGTTAAAACAATTAACAAATGCTGATTGGGTACCCCAGACCATGCAGAGTAAATCGTACCCACTACCCGGAGGGCTAATTGTACTGAAACAAAGCGCCTTCATGATGAATGGGCAGGCAGAAAACTACTTCACAGCCAGCTTGCCGGCCAGTTCATTCGAGACAGACCGGTCTCTATTCCTCGGAGATAATGAATACAATAACTGGGCGGATCCAGGAAGCTTACGGAGGGAACAGCTACCCTCCAGTGAGGCTCTGAATGGAGAAAATATTGGCGCCCTTTTATTGCCGCTTGGTGAGATTGCTCCAGGTGGGAGGATCGAATTTATCGTTCAGGTCGGACAGGTTAGCAGTGTAAAAAACGAATTGATTACCATTCAACGTTGGTTTGATCCAAGCTTGTTTCAAAAAGCCCAAGATGAGATCAGTCTGTACTGGCAGAAATATCTATCCAGGCTTCAGGTTGAGACTCCAGATATCGCCCTCAATTCGATGTTAAATATACACAATCCCCGTCAATGCCAAACGACCAGGATCTGGTCACGCTATCTCTCCCTCTATCAATTGGGGTATGGATCACGGGGGATGGGTTTCCGTGATAGCTCCCAGGATCTTATGGCTGTCTTCTGTACTTCCCCCGAAGAAGGGAAAACCATGCTTACGAATCTCCTGAGCGTACAACGACCGGACGGATCAGCCTACCACCAGTTTTATCCTCAAACCATGCAGGCAAGCGAAGGGGACTCTCTCGAGTATGAAGATCGTCCACATTATTACAGTGATGACCATTTATGGGGGATACTGGCAACCTGCCAATACATTAAAGAAACGGGAGATTGTGACTTCTTGTCCGAATCCCTCCCATACTATGAACCCAAAGTATCGCCTGATACCCGCCAACGAGGCACAGTCCTTGATCACCTGCACCGCGCAATATCCTTCACACACGCCGATCTAGGGACACACGGTCTGCCCCGGCTCGGATTTGCAGACTGGAACGATACCATCAACCTGCCAATAGGTGCCGAATCAATGCTGACAGCATGTCTTTACGGGAAGGCTCTGTTGGATTTGATTGAATTGCATAATTGGTTGGATAGATCCGAAAAGGCAGATGAACTTTTCGGTTTGTATCGGGAGATGAAGAATTCCTTCCAAAAATTTGCCTGGGATGGCGAATGGTTCCTAAGCTATTTCAACTCAGATGGGACTCCCATTGGATCAAGATCGAATCTGGCGGGACAGATCTTTGCTTATGGGCAGGCTTGGCCAGTGATTGCGGGTTTCGCAACCTTGAGACAATCAATAACGGCTTTAGATTCGGTCAATCGACTCCTTAACACGGCAAATGGCATCAAATTGAGCTCACCCGGGTTTAATAAGTATGATCGAGAAAAAGGTGGGATTACCACGTACCCGCCTGGCGCTAAAGAGAACGGTGGGATCTTCCTCCATGTAAATCCATGGGTAGTCATTGCAGAAACTATCCTCGGGCGAGGCGATCTAGCCTATATGTACCACTCACAAATAAATCCGGCGCTGAAGAATGATCAACTTGACCGATATCAGGTCGAGCCATATGTATATGCCCAAAATATCCTGGGCGATGAACATCCGTTATTCGGGATGGGACGGAATTCATGGTTATCTGGTACTGCTTCGTGGATGTATCAGGCAGGTACCCAGTATATTCTCGGGATCCGACCAGAATTGAATGGGCTGAGGATCGATCCCTGTATCCCGTCAAAATGGAGATCATTTCGAATGAGACGATGGTTCAGGGGAGCCTGGTACGATATTGAGGTGTCAAATCCCGGCGAAATTAATAAAGGGATCAAGCAGTTGTTCGTTGATGGGGTTGAGATAGAAGAAAATGTTGCCCCGCTTTTTAAAGATGGTAAAAAACATCAGGTTCGTGCTATCCTTGGATAGTGCTCACGATCAATTGATATCAGAGCTTCGGGAGAAATTATGAGCTTTTTTGGATTGGAAACCGGTGTACTCGAGAACCCGTACTATTCGTTGGAGTTCTTACTGGAAGCAGGACCACGGATCGTCCGCTTTATCCATAAACCGACCGGAGTCAGCCTGTTCAGTGAAACTCCAGATCTGGTGCTGGATACTCCTGTGGGGAATTATCATATCCGTGGGGGACATCGTTTCTGGATCGCGCCGGAATCTTATGAGATGTGCTATCAGCCTGATGATTTTGGCGTCCAGGTGAGTCGAGACGGTACTTCTGTAGTGTTACGAAGAGATGGGCAGGCGCCGTTCCATTTGCATAAAGAAGTTATGCTATCAATGCATGATACCAAACCGATCATTCGAATCACTCATTCCGTACGGAATGATTCTTCCCTCCCAATTCGATGCGCGCCCTGGGCTATTACCATGTTACAACCCGGCGGCACAGCTATCCTACCTTTGCGTAAGGGAGTCAACGATTCAAATGGTTTGACCCCTGACCGATCCATTACATTCTGGCCATACACCCAATTACAAGACTCTCGTCTGGAAATTCGGGATGAGCGACTCTTGATCCATGCTGACCCAACCGTGCTTGTTCCATTCAAGCTTGGCACAAGAGCACCATTTAGTTGGTTGGGTTATTTAAAGGACAACACCGTATTTACCAAAAAATCGTTTTTTGGACCTTCCATCAATTATCCCGATCTGGGTTGTAACCTGGAAATCTATACAAATGGGAAGTTCATTGAACTAGAGTCACTTGGATCACTCGAGACTCTTCATCCAGGTCATTGGAGTAAACATGTAGAGGAGTGGGAAATGTTCCACTTCGAAGGTTCCCCGGATGAGTTGTTTGAAAAAATCAACCAGAGTATGTGAGAACCCAGCTTGATCGGTACCTTAGAACAGACCATGGAATTCTTCATGGTCTGTTCTTTCATTTTCCTGCCTAATTCATGATCAATATGACCATCTTTCCATCAAAAGTCAATGGTGGAAAATATACATGCCTTGGTCCGCATCAATCATCCGTAATACTCATTCTCCGGAATGACTTTGCTTAAGACAATCGCCGTGGGTTAACCTGATTTTGGCAATAATCTTGCACAAATTGAGATGCAGGATTTATGTCAATCCTATCAGGAGTGTGGCTATGTTAGACAAATTAAAGAAATTTTTCATCGGCTTGATACTGGCGGCACTGGCTCTATCCAGTTGCACACGGGCTGCGCCTTCACAGAATTCCAGCCTGGATACAGGAAACGCCAAAGCCAAGAAAAGTTGGTTTGGCGCCAGCCTATTTAAGGCAAAAACAACCCCGACCCCTCCGGGAGATTATGTCTTGACGATCAATGTCGATGGGGAGACACTGGATGCGGCGAAAACCCGTACTTACACGTTGCATGTACCAGCGTCCTATTCCGGTTCGGACCCAGTCGGGTTGATGGTATTGTTCCCCGATGACGGAATGACAGCGAATAAATTCCTCAAGATGACTGAATTCTTGAAATATACCGATCCAAACGGATACGTGGTCGTATTGCCTGATGCCCTGGGTGAAAATCCGACCTGGAATACCGGTCTTACTGGAGCAAGCGGAGCCAACGATCTGCTCTTCTTGCAGACCCTGGTTGCCCAGATCCAACAATCCTTTAATATCGATCCAAAGAAGATCTTTGCATCTGGGTTTGGAACAGGCGGTATTATGGCATATCAGATCGGATCAACCATGGCGTCCGACTTTTCAGCAGTTGGTGTCGTTGGTGGTGCGGTTGGTTATCGCGCCGAAAAAGGCGCAGACCCAGTTATGATCCAACCTGCCACTGGACCACTTTCGGTGATCTTCATTCATGGCATGAAAGACAAGGTCATTGGTTATGGTTCAGACAAGCCCAAAGAGAAAGACGGGGCGGGATATCTATCCTTTGGTGCGGCTGAATCGTATTGGAAAACCTCAAATGGTTGTGAAGGTAGTCCTCAAGTAAAGATCACCCGCAACGAAAATGTTCAAAGGCATCAGTGGGAAAACTGTAATGGCGGAACCACACTTGAAACCATCTCCATCTGGGCTGGAACTCACGCCTGGTATCTGGGTGGAACCCCCAAGACCAGCAAGGCACCAGACGTCCCGGCAACTGAGACCATCTTCGCTTTCTTCCTCCAAAACATGAAGAAGTAGCCTCATCCTATCGCTTGAGTGAAAAACAGACCCAATTGGGTCTGTTTTTATTTGGAAAACGACTTGTAATTAATGTTTATATATTTATAATTAGTGTATATATCAGCATGATTATTGAGGTTTTATGTCGAAAATCGACGAACTCGACAAGAAAATATCAGATTTGCTCATCGAAGATGGGCGGATGTCTTGTGTTGAGATCGCCCGCAGGATCGGTGGTATTACCGAACGGGCTGTCCGTTATCGGATCGATCGTCTCGTCCGAAAAGGTATCATTGATATCCGAGCTAATGTAGATGCAAAACAGCTTGGTTTTGCTGTTATCGCAGATGTGTTTATCGAGGTAGAGCCGGGTCAGGTATTGGATGTCGCCCGGAAAATTGCCGAGCATGAGACCGTCAGCTATGTGGCATGCGCAACGGGCGAAAGGGATATCAGTGTGCAGATATTTGCCCGGGACAATGAAGAGCTCTATACCTTTGTAACCGATATCATCAGCCGGATTCCAGGCGTCCGTCGAACACACACATCTTTCGTTCCTTTAATTATTAAGGATGATCAATGCTGGCCAATCCCTTCCATTTGTGTAAAACATTCAGATTGAACTGAATGTTTTTTTATCCAACTTTATCTTATTGGTATACGCTGTTTTGGCTAACTCCGGGCCAATAGTATCGTCGAATGTATCCGGAAATAAAAAATATCAGCTAACCAATCTAAGGAGGACGAAATGGAAATTGATATCAGTAAGGAAGCTGCGATCAGTAAAGAAAAGAGCAAGCTCAAAAGGGAACTCACCCTGCTACCCCTTTTCGGTTTGATCTACTTTACCGTCTGCGGTGGTGCATTTGGCGCGGAACCAATGGTAGGCTTATCCGGTCCTGGGCTGGCATTGCTGTTGATGGTAGTCACCCCATTGGTTTTCAGTATTCCAAACATGCTGATGGTTCGTGAGATGCAATCGATGATGCCGGTGGAAGGTGGATACTATCACTGGGTTAAGCAAGCGTTTGGGCCATTCGCGGGATTCATGTCCGGCTGGATGAACTGGGTCGTCTCGTGGGTGGATGTTTCCATCTACCCGGTTTGGACCGCCTGGTATTTGAGTTACTTCATACCCGAACTCGGCGAGGGCGCCACGATTGGGGGAGTCGAGTTTTCATCTGATCTCCTGTCCTGGATAGTTGCCGCGATCTTGATCGTCACAGTATCGTTCCTCAACCTGCGGGGTGCAAGACTTTCCGGATTGACCACAAACTGGCTTGGTCTACTTATGATCATCCCCTTGGTGATCATGTCTGGCTTTGGTATCTACGCTTGGATATCTTCAGGTACCACTCCGAATATCCCATTCCTGGCTGGTGGGGCAGAAGTGACTCCTGCCAACATCTTTGGAGCCATGAGCGTGGGAATTTACGTCGCCATGTGGAACTTCATGGGGTGGGAATTACCGACAGCGGCAGGTGATGAAATTAAGGAACCGAAGAAGACTTATCCACGAGCCATGGCTCTGGTCTTGGTTGCCGCCATTCTTTCTTACTCCATTCCGACCATCGCCGGGTTGTACGGCGGTGCTGGGGAGAATGGGAAATACCAGGTCTGGGGTATAGAAGAATATGAATCCGGCGAAGGCATAGGACCTGTCCTGAATGATTATGGGGTTAGCAATGAACAAATCGATGCGATGGGTGTTGATCCGACCGTCGATGCAGGTTGGGAATTCCCCACCATCGCCCACGTAATTGGCGACAAAATAGCGGGCAAAGATAGCCCATTGTCTTACTTCCTCGGCGCCATTGTTGGTCTTTCAGCAATCTTCTCCATGATCGGATTATTCATCGGTAACGGTCTTGGTGGAACACGAGTACCTTATGCGATGGCAGAGGACGGCATGATGCCACAGTGGCTTAACAAAGTCCACCCGAAGTATGGCACACCCTGGGTATCCATCATCGTGTGCGGAGTGTTCTTCCTAATTTTTTCCACTTCAGCCTTTCAGAACCTGGTAGTCATTGATGTCTTCTTAAATATGCTGGTTCTGATGGCAGAGATACTCGCCCTGGTAGCTCTTCGGGTCAAGAAACCAGAATTGCCACGAACTCGAGTCCCTGGCGGTGTTATCGGGTTGATCTATATCGTTGTTGCCCCACTTTCGATCATCACTCTGGCAATTGTGAGCCAGGTCACTGATTTTGGCTGGGAATCCTCCATTGGGTGGGGACTCATTGCCATGCTCGTCGGTGCAATCTTATATTTCCCAATTCGGAAATGGGTCAAGAAGGGTGTGCCCGATGTCGATCCATACGTCCTGAATACGGTAGATGATTGATCCATCGCAGAAAAACTATCAAAAAGGAGTTCAAAATGAAGGTATTACTTGTTGGTGTTGGTGGAGTAGGTGAAGCAATTGCAGTGATCGCATCCAAACGACCCTGGTTGAAACTGATGGTCCTGGCGGACTACAACAAGGCGCGAGCGGAAGAAGTTCAGGCAAAATTACCAGATAAAACTAAATTCCCGGTGGAATTCCTGGACGCCAACCAGCAGGAGATGATTGAAGGGTTAGCCAGGAAATATCAGGTTGATCTCATTATGAACGCCTGCGATCCAAGTTTCAATGTACCGATCTTTGACGCGGCATTCAATGTTGGATGCAACTACATGGATATGGCAATGACCTTATCTGAACCGCATCCCACTGATCCACATCATAAAACCGGCATCAAATTAGGCGATTACCAGTTCGAGCGAGCGGAAAAATGGGAGAAAAAAGGTAATCTGGCGCTGCTTGGTCTGGGTGTCGAACCTGGTATGGCGGATGTATTTGCCCGGTACGCGCAGGATCATCTGTTTGATGAAATTGAAGAGATCGGCATTCGTGATGGCGCGAATTTGATCGTGAGAGGATACGATTTCGCACCGAATTTTTCAATCTGGACCACTATTGAAGAATGCTTAAACGCACCCGTGATCTGGGAAAAAGGAAAGAACTGGTTCACAACCGCACCCTTCTCTGAGCCGGAAATCTTCGAATTCCCGGGTGGGATAGGCAAGGTGGAATGCGTAAACGTTGAACATGAGGAAGTGCTGCTTGTTCCACGTTATATTAAATGCAAGCGGGTTACTTTCAAATATGGTCTGGGCGATGAATTTATCGGTGTCTTGAAAACCCTCCACATGTTGGGACTGGATAACAAAGAAAAGATCAAAGTCAAGGATGTGGAAGTCGCCCCGCGTGATGTCGTTGCAGCATGCCTGCCGGATCCTGCTCATCTGGGTCATTTGATGGAAGGTCAAACGTGCGCGGGCACCTGGGTAAAAGGAACGAAAAACGGCAAGGAAAAAAATGTATATATCTACCAGGTGGCAGACAACGCAGAATGTATGAAACGATTGGATTGCCAATCGGTGGTCGCACAAACCGCTTTCAATGCCGTGATCGGGATGGAATTACTGGATAAGGGTGTCTGGAAAGCAAAAGGCGTTCAAGGACCTGAGTATTTTGATCCGATCCCATTTATGGATCTGATGGAAGAATATGGTTTTCCGTGGGCAATTAAGGAGTGGTAACCTTTCCGATTCCGGCTATCAACCGTTGAAATTTGGTTATGGGGTCTTCGATTCACTTGTAACATCCAACTATGTCCTCCATAATTATTTCGGAGACCCCATCCCCTCCCCAACTCCGGGGAGGGGCGTCTGTCAACGTAGGAGGTATGGATCATGCCATATGGATATAACGGGAAAATTATTCATGTAAATCTGACAGAAGGTTCGATCAACATCGAAGAACCCGCACAGGATTTCTATCGCAAATATATGGGCGGCAGCGCCATGGGTTTATATTACATTTTGAAAGAGACACCCGCTGGAGTCGACCCCTTATCCCCGGAGAATATTCTCACTATGATGGCATCGGTTACCACCGGAGCGGCAATTTCTGGTCAGAGCCGAATTAATGTGAACGCAAAATCTCCTATGAGCGGTGGTATTGGAGACTCGCAAGCAGGGGGGTTCTTTCCGGCGGAATTTAAATTTGCTGGTTATGATGGGCTTGTTTTTCGTGGAAAATCACCCAAGCCTGTCTACCTCTGGATCAAAGACGGGAAGGTGGAATTAAGAGATGCAACCCACTTATGGGGTAAGACCACCAAAGAAGTTGACCAACTCCTGAAAGTTGAATTGGGCGATCCCAAAGCGCAAATAGCTCAGGTCGGACCCGCGGCGGAAAGGGGAGTGCGATTCTCCTCCATCGTAAACATGGCAAATCGTAATAATGGCCGGACAGGTATGGGGTTGGTTATGGCAAGTAAGAATTTGAAAGCCATTGCCGTCCGCGGTACCAAACGAGTCGAAATTGCAAATACCGAAAAATTAACCGAACTGGCCAAGTGGGGCGTAAAAGCCTTGCCTGACAATGGTGACGTCGATGGATTGGGTAAATTTGGGACAGCGTCGGTGGTCATGTATCAAAACGCGCAGGGAACTTTCCCAACCCGAAACTATAGTGAAGGTCTCTTTGAATCAGCGGTCGATTTGAGTGGCGAGACGATGGCTGACACGATCTTAAAACGACGGGAGACGTGTTATGCCTGTGTTGTCCGTTGTAAGCGTGTCGTTGAAGCTGAAAAAGATGGTCTTCTTATTGATCCAGTCTATGGTGGACCTGAGTATGAGACTCTGGGCACGTTTGGATCTTACTGTGGCGTAAACGATCTTGAGTATGTTTCCTATGCCAACCAGGTCTGCAATGAACAGGGAGTGGATACGATCTCCTGCGGGGCAACGATCGCGTTTGCTATGGAATGTTTTGAAAAGGGAATCATCGGGTTGAAAGATACCGGTGGTTTGACCTTAAAATTCGGCGATAAGCAGGTCATGTTACAGGTGTTGGATCAGATAGTTCACCGCTCCACCCCGTTGGGTGTGATCCTTTCGGAGGGTTCCGCGAGGGCGGCAGAAGGCTGGGGATCTGAGGCCAAGAAGTGTTTGATTACAGTCAAGAACGAAGAATCGCCTGCCCATATGCCCCAGTGCAAGAAATCGCTCGGATTGATCTATGCGGTCAACAGTTTTGGCGCGGATCACCAATCCAGTGAGCACGACTGGATGTATGAAGAAGGCTGTGCTCCTTTGTATCTTGAGCGACTGGCTTTGATGGGATTGAATAATCCCCCTCCTCCTGGCGATTTTGGACCGGAGAAAGCCAAATTTGCTACACTGACCCAGGTTTTTTACAGCATGCTCGATACTCTGGAATTGTGCCAGTTTGTTTGGGGACCGGCATGGACCCTTTATGGACCGAAAGAGACAGTTGAAATGGTAAAAGCGGTCACAGGGTGGGACGTCACGCTCGACGAATTGATGGAATTGGGTGAACGTCGAATTAATATGATGAGAGCATTTAATACCCGCGAGGGATTTGATCGGGCAAACGATTCTCTACCATCCAAGTTTTTCGAACCGCTCAAAGGCACAGGTCCGACTGCCGGTATCTCTGTGGATAAGGCGCAATTAGAAGCAGCTATCGACCAGTATTATCAAACGATGCAATGGACTGACCAGGGCATTCCAACCCCAAAGCGGTTGGCAGACCTTGGGCTTGAATGGGTAACGCTTTAGTTCAAGCGAGCGAGACGAAAATTCCTATCCAGGTTCAGTAGATCGATTACGAATCAAATGAGGTGTTATGGATACATATCAAGAGAGTTTTGAACATTTATCTCCAGTTTGGACCCACTATTCCGATATTATCGTAGATCACGGAGAGGGCACCTATCTTTATGCAACTGATGGCCGCAAATTTATGGATTTCACCTGCGGAATCGGTGTCACGAATACCGGTCATTGTCACCCCCTGGTTGTGGAGGCGATCCGTAAACAGGCAGGTCTCCTCCTACATGGTCAGGCGAATTTGGTTACCCACAAACCTATGTTGGAATTGGTGGAAGCCATGCGTCCGATTGTACCCGCAGGCTTGGATGGTTTCTTCTTCAGTAATTCCGGAGCTGAAGCCGTTGAAGGTGCCCTCAAACTCGCGCGACATGCGACTGGCAGGACGAACATCATTGTGTTCCAGGGCAGCTTTCACGGTCGGACTGTCGCAACGATGTCATTGACCACCTCCAAAACAATTTATCGCGCCGGTTACCAACCGCTCATGCCGGGAGTTTTCGTCTCGGCCTTCCCTTACGCCTTGCGTTTGGGAATGGATGAGGAAAAAGCCAGCCAATTTTGTCTGGAAGAATTGGAATTCCTACTCCTTACACAGAGCGCGCCACAAGAGACTGCCGCGATGATCATCGAACCAGTCCTGGGTGAAGGTGGCTACGTGGTTCCCCCAATTTCATTCATGAAAGGTCTTCGCGAAATATGCGATCGTCATGGAATTATGCTCATAGTGGATGAAATTCAGTCGGGTTTCGGTCGAACGGGAAAGTGGTTCGCCATCGAACACTTCGGTATGACGCCGGATATTATGACTGTGGCGAAAGGCCTCGGTTCCGGACTTCCCATCTCTGGGGTGATTAGTAAATTGGAATTTATGAGGAAATGGATTCCCGGATCACACGGGGGCACATTCGGAGGAAATGCGGTGGCAGCCGCAGGCGCCGTTGCAACCATTCAGGCGATCAAAGAAGATAAAATGTTGGAGAATGCCCAGGCGCGCGGAGAACAGCTCATGGCTGGGTTGGGGCATCTGCAGGAGAAATATCCACAGATTGTCCAAAATAGAGGGCTGGGCTTAATGGTCGGAACAGAATTCAGAGACAGCCTTGGGAATCCGGATAAGAAAACTGCCAAAGGCGTGATTCACGAATGTTCCAATCGGAAGCTACTATTGCTCACGTCCGGTCCATGGGACAATTCCATCCGCTGGATCCCTCCCTTGATCGTTACCAAGGAGCAAATGAACGAAGCGTTGAATATCTTTGAGGATTCTGTAAAAGCAACGGTAAAATAAGACCGTACACGATATTGATTCAGATCGATAAGGAGGCATTAGATGGCTGAAAACTTACTTGAAATGGTACAACGAGCGCGTGAAGCACAAAAAGTGATTGAGTTCTGGGACCAGGAGAAAGTCGACGAAATGGTCCTTGCCGTTGGTTGGGAGGGGTACAAAAAAGAAACCGCTGAACAAGTAGCCAGATTGGCTGTTGATGAGACGGGTCTGGGTGTGTACGAGAACAAAGTAGTTAAACAACAAAAGAAAACACTCGGAGTCCTGCGTGATTTACGCGGGGTCAAAACCGTCGGTGTAATCGAAGAGATCCCTGAAAAAGGGATCGTTAAAATTGCAAAGCCGGTCGGTGTGATTGGTGCAATCACCCCCATGACCAACGCATCATCCACAATGACCTGCAATGGGCTTCCGATCCTCAAATGCCGAAACGCTGTCATTTTCGCGCCGCATCCGAAAGCTAAAAAAACCTGTGACACGATTTGCGAACATATGCGTGATGGTCTGCGGAAAGTAGGCGCGCCGGTCGATCTAATTCAGAATATCAAAGAACCGACCATGGAAATGTCGCGGGAATTGATGGGGATGGTCGATCTGGTATTGGCAACAGGTGGAGCGGGTGTAGTCAAAGTGGCATATTCCAGCGGAAAACCTGCATATGGTGTAGGCGCAGGAAACGCTACTGTAATCGTTGACGAATCCGCGGATCTGGACGACGCAGCCAAGAAAATTTTCCTGGGGAAGACTTTCGATAACGCCACTTCCTGTTCGGCGGAGAACAACGTCATCATCCATGAGACAATTTTCGATGCCATGGTTACTCGATTAAAATCTCACGGTGGTTTCATGGTTGCCGGTGAAGATCGAGCCAAATTAAAAGCAGCGATGTGGCCAGATGGATCACATTTGAACGGAAAGATAGTCGCCAAGGCTGTAAAAGTGATTGCTGAAGTTGCGGGTATCCAAATCCCCGAAGGAACAACCTTCCTAATGGTGTTAGGCGAAAAGATCGGAGAGGAAGATATGTTCTCCGCTGAAAAACTCTCGCCGGTCGTCACCCTTTGGAAATATGCGGATTTTAGCAAAGCAGTCCAGATGGTGATCGATATCACAGCTTTTAGCGGATACGGTCATTCCTGCGGTATTCACTCGACAAATGATGCCCATATATTGGAACTGGCAACGAAGGCAAAGGTGAGCCGCATGATGGTCCGCCAGGCACAGAGCTATGGCAACAGCGGTGATTGGGTTAATGGCATGGCATTCACTATGACACTTGGGTGTGGAACCTGGGGGGGCAATATCACCACGGAGAACGTAACCTGGAAGCATTTTATGAATGTAACCTGGGTGTCTTATCCCATCCCGCCCGTAATTCCGGACCCCGAAGAAATGTTCGCTTCGCATTTTCAGAAATACGGACGATAGATCTACTAGTAGTAGTTCCAACAAAGCTGCCTGCATACAGGCAGCTTTGTTTTTATGTCACAAAATAATCCTATTGTAAAAGATGGCCATTTCCTCCATAATGGGAATACCAACTAAACGGAGAGCCTTATGGAACGCAAAAAGACACTCATCAGATTACTCAATTACTCTAGAGCTTGCTTGCAGGAATTTGCCGACTCTATTCCTGAGAATGAACACAATATCGCTGGCGACCCTGATAATTGGACAGCCAAAGATCACCTCGCCCATATTGCCCATTGGCAGGCGAATTTCAATCACAGACTTGCCACGCGAGAGAAACAACCACCTATGGCTACCGACGTGGACAAAGAAAACTTGAAAATCTTTCACCAGTATAAAGATAAGTCTTGGTTGGAAGTACGAAAATTACTGGATGATACATTTCAAGAATTCAGCCGTGATCTTAGATTACTTTCCGAGGAAGACCTTCAATCCCCAACTCTTCTGCCTTCAATTTCCAATCGGGCATTATGGCAATCCGTTATTGGAAGCGGGATAATTCACGCGTTGAGTCATCTTGGAATGGTTTACAGTCAGAGAGGAGATTGCCTCAAGACGGTGGAAATTGAAGAGACCATTCTGGAAGATCTACAATCATTGGACGAATCCCAAAAATGGCGGGGGACCAATATCTACAACCTGGCGTGTGCATATTCTCTGGCTGGTAACCATGATAAAGCCATAGATGGATTGAAAGAGTCTCTACGGTTGAATCCTGAGCTGACAGAATGGTCCACCCACGATCCGGATTTGGCTGCGATTCGCGGCTTACCCGAATATACAAACTTATATCAAAGCTCGGAAAATTTATAGACTTTTCCAATCAACATCATAATCAACAAGAGGTTCCTCAATTTCGATTGAAGGTGATATGATTTCGTGTACACTCGAAAGGAAAATGATTTGAAACCAGCCACGTACACCACCTATCACCTGGTCAAAGGGGAAGACCTCAATCACCACGGAACCCTTTATGCGGGCAGGACAGCAGAGTGGTTCGTAGAATCTGGCTTCATCGCTGCGGCGAGTTTGACCAAACCAGAGAACATCGTATGTTTAAAGATCCATGGTATGACATTTACGGCACCGGTAAAACCCGGGTCGCTCGCTCGATTTGACAGCAAAATAGTGTTTACCGGAAGTACCAGAATAGTTGCCTTCATCCGATTATCTGTCAACGAAATCGATGTGGTAAAAGGATTTATCACCTTTATTAATGTTGATAGCGAGACAAAACCCCTTCCACACGGAATTGTTATCGAACCGGCATCCGATGAAGATCAAGATCTCTTTGAATTCGGCATCGAAGCTTAAGTAGTTGAATTGATTGCCCTGCGTTTTGCTAACAGGAAATTCAAAGGACAAACACCAGACTGGATCTCTATCTCCGCTTAAACTGAGCATGTCATGATCTTTTTCATCTCCCTCTTGATCCTGGGTATCCTTCTGATCGGATTTTATTTCGCCACACGGATACTCTACCCCCATACCAGGTCGCATGAAGAAACCTATCAAATTGAAAAGGAAAATGGGTATCTTGATGGAGACCTTTGGGAGACACTAACCAAAGATGAGATACATATCCCTTCGCCTTTTGGATATAGTCTTTATGGGATCTATATACCAAGTCCGAATTCCCATAAAACCGTCGTCATAGCGCATGGAATTGCTTACAATTTGCATGGATCCATAAAATACATTCACCTGTTCCGTAGCCGTGGATTTAATGTGTTAGTCTACGACCATCGAAATCACGGGAAAAGCGGTGGAAAGAATACAACGTTTGGCTTTTATGAAAAGCATGATCTAAAGGCTGTCGTGGATTATGCCCTGGAGAAGCAGGGTGGGGGTGGATCTGTCGGTATCCATGGCGAATCGATGGGCGCGGCCATCGCCCTACAGTATGGTGCTATCGATGACCGATCCGCCTTTATTGTCGCTGATTGCGCTTTTTCTGATCTGAGGGAACTCTTGGAATATCGGCTCAAACATGACTACCATTTGCCTGGTGGATTATTCATACCATTGGCGAATCTATTCTGCAGGATCCTTTCAGGAATGTCCCTATCTGCCGTTTCTCCTGAGCGAGATGTTCGTCATTATAAGACTCCTGTCCTACTAATTCATGGTCAAGAGGATCGGTATGTACCTGTGGAAATGTCAAAACGCATCTTCGCTGCCAAGAAAGACGGTTTCCGGCATTTATATATAGCGCCTGATGCCCGGCACGCAGACGCCTATGTTCATGATCCCAAAGAGTACGAAAATCAAGTTGAACAATTTCTTGCCCGCATCGAAACGGATCTGGATTTCCATTAATTTTCATTACAACATCCTTACAAAATCCCTTTTGGACGACTCTTTGCCCTGGAGGTCGTTATAATGACCAGAAAGGACAACTAATCACCTTATTGTGAGCCGCTTATGAAAAAATCATGGTACTTTAGTGTTATTCTCGTGACGTTGATCGTATCCAGTTTTGGATTGGGAAGTGTTACACTTTCGGATGTCCAGGCTAATTCTGATTTGACTTTCATTGGTACGATTACCCCCACAAAACCTGTTTCTACACCCACTCCGCCAGGTAAAGATAAGACGATCAACCCCCTCACCGGACTTCCGGTCGAGGATCCCTCTTTATTAGATCTATCACCGATATTGGTATCCATCTCGAACTTCCCGATCTCTGTCAGACCTCAGGGCGGACTCTCCTTTGCCCCGCATGTATTTGAAATGTCCATCGGCGAGGGCATGACACGGTTCCTGGCAGTATTTTACGGATCTTATGGACCTCAAGAAAAAATGGATGTGAATCTAGGATCCATTCGGTCTGGGCGATTACCATTCGAAGACTTAAGAACGATGTACGATGGGTTGGTAGTTATGGCAGGAGCCGATCCTGCGGTAGGCGCCAAACTAAACGCCACGGTGTACCGTGAAAAAATAAACTTTGAAGGAATATCGGAACTTGCCGAGGAGCGAACCATAAAACGAGGTGTTCCTTTCTTCCAAAGCCTGGATTTTTCACCCGCCATCCAATCTGGTGGTGCAGACGGAAGATCAATGGAGATCATCTGGAGCTATCTCAATCGAGTACGCTGGACCTATGACGGTGCCACTGGTAAGTATTTGAGGGAACAGGATAAATCAGACGGGAAAGGTACCTATTTCCCGGCTACCGATAAACTGACCGAAGAACAGTTAGCTTTCGATAACGTCGTGCTCATGGACGTGGAGCATACCTATCTGAACCCCACCAAGATAGAGATGGATATGTTGTATGTGATCAAAGAGCCTGCCATCTTCTTCCGTGATGGAAAAGCGTATAAAGTCTATTGGACTTCTCTTTCCCCGCTTGGTCCTTTCCGGTTTGTGAACGAGGACGGATCACCTTTCCCTTACAAACCCGGAAACACCTGGTATGAAGTGATCAGCAATATTCAGCAGGCTACTCAAAAAGTGGATGGAATCTGGTTCGTAAAATTCTTTAATCCATAAATTGCACGGAAATACAAAACAAGGTGGTAGATGATCATCCACCACCTTGTTTGCTTATATTGTTGTTACATCATGCAATGCCTGGTATGGCGCGACACATACTCCAACCAGGCTGGAACCTGTGTGAGCACCGAGAATGGGACCCACGTGCATTGTTGGCAACCAAATAACATCGTATAGATTGGCGATTTCTTCTTTCAAGCGGGCGACTGCCTCCGGATTGTTACCATGCAGCAATTGAACCTGAATCTTCTTTGTATCCGGATTAAAATCGGCGATCGTTAAGGCGATCCTTTGAATCGCTTTGACGGTCGTACGCTCTTTCGCAAGGGTGTAATACTTTCCATCCGCCTTTCCGACAGCGATCACAGGGCGAATCTGCAGGAGGGACGCCAGCAATCCCTGGATATGACTGATTCGTCCGCCATGGATTAAATATTTGAGGTTTTCCACGGTATAGACCCCTTCACATAAACCCCTCATTTTTTCGAGAGATTTCAGGATCTTCTCCAATGGCAATCCATTCTTGACCGCGCGGGCAGCATATTCGACCTGCCAGGCTTCCGGACAGGATAGGGTGCGGGTATCCCAATGGGTCACTCTGGCTTCGGGCACCATTTGAGCTCCAGATATGGCTGAATCATACGTACCGCTTAAGCCTGAGGAAATATGGATGGATAAAATATCCGGATCTGTCTCTGCCAGCTTGCGGTAGATCTCTGCAAAATCGCCTGAAGTAGCTTGAGACGTGACCGGCATATCTTCTGTCTTCTCGAGTAACCCATAGAACTCTTCCGCCGAAAGATCCACCCCACTAGAATAGGTTTTATCCCCCAGGGTGAGTCGCATCGGTGCAAAGTGAATAGAGAGTCCTTCCAACTGTTCCGGACTGATATCACAACCGCGATCTGTCACTATTTGCATAGGCGCTCCTAAATAAACCTAATTAATTAACAGGTAATTGAGCATAACCCAGAAGGAAATATATATATAGGGAGTGTAGACATATCTTGGTCATATTTATTTGTAAACTCGGTTTTTTCGGATGGAGACGAGGTGTATAATCATTTCCGGGTGGTACATAATTTCAACGTCTGAGATAGATACCTAATGTTGCAAAAAGGCCAAACTTTCTATCGCAGTTTTCCTGGCAAGTTTTGGATACTCGTGGGCACCGTCTTCATTGACATGATCGGCGGTACTTTACTGTTCCCTTTCTTTGCCCTCTATATCACCCAACGCTTCCAGGTTGGAATGACACAGGCGGGAGTGTTGCTGGGAACCATGTCCTTGTTCGGGTTATTTGGAAGTACTGTCGGTGGAGCCCTAACTGATAAATTTGGCAGGAAACAGATTATCTTATTTGGTTTAGTTTTCAGCGCATTGAGTACTCTGACGCTGGGTTTTGTGAATGAGCTGCTGATCCTTTATCCCCTGGTAGCAGTCATTGGAATACTCGGTAGTGTCTCTGGTCCCGCACATAATGCAATGGTCGCAGATATGCTTCCGGAAGAACAGAGGAATGAGGGTTATGGAATTATCCGGGTCGTAGCGAATCTGTCCTGGATCATCGGACCAACTATTGGGGGATTTGTCGCTGCCAGATCGTATTTGATGCTGTTCATTCTGGATGCGGTTTTTAGTCTGACTACCGCGGTAATTGTCATCAAACTTATTCCAGAGACGAAGCCGGAGACGAAACACGGCAAGGTGGAGGAATCCATTTTACAGACGATTGCAGGATACAAATCCGTGTTCAAAGATAGGTTGTTCATTGGATTTATCTTCGTCTCCATGCTTATGCTATTAGTGTATCAACAGATGTATAACACGCTCTCGGTCTATTTGCGCGATGTTCACCAGATTCCAACGACTCAATATGGGTATATGTTGAGTGCCAGTGCCGTCCTGGTTGTGTTTACACAATTTTGGGTTACCAGTCAGACCAAGAAATTCGCCCCGATGCTTATGATGGCGCTCGGTTGTGCGTTTTATATGATCGGATTTGGTATGATCGGTTTTATCGGTGTCTTCTGGTTGTTCGTGGTATCGATCTTGATTATCACAATTGGTGAGATGATCGTCGTTCCAGTCAGCCAGGCACTGGCTGCAAAATTTGCCCCAGAAGAGATGCGAGGCAGGTATATGGCTATTTCTTCCATTTCCTGGTCGATTCCATCCACGATCGGTCCGGCAGCGGCAGGGTTAATCATGGATCAGTACAACCCTAATTGGGTTTGGTATGCAGGGGGGATTATCTGTGCGATTGCGGTTGGGGGATATTACTATCTGCATTTAAGATTGAAGAAGGTACCAAGCTTTCACCAGAGACTGGATTCCTCACAAGAAACCATTTCGAATTAGGTTAGATAAACAGACTGCCGGCAATAACGTCGGCAGTCTGTTTATGTATTAATAAACCGCTTTACTTAATAGGAAATACAATTCTGGTTTTATGTTCTGCTGGAGGTATTTCAGGACCGGTGAGGTTATGCTCATAAGCAACCCTTGTCGGCTCAAAACCCTGTTCCTGTACAAAGGAAGTGAGAGCCTCGTAGGCTGATGCCATCTCCGAGTAAGGATCGATATAGAGGGTGGACGCCTTCTTACCACCGGGTATCACTCCAGGCTTGACCTCACCTTTCTCTTCGCCCGCGGTTTCTATCGGGAAACCCAGTTCCACGTCCAGATTATTCATGTCCATATTGAAATAGGCAACGTACGGTTCGCCTGACAATTGGATCCCATTTTCAGCCATCACCTGCATGATGGTCCCGTAGGATCTACTAATTTATTGCGGTAATTCTTCCACCCGGGTAAGAACCCGGATACATAACACGGGTTGATCTTTCGGCTCCACCCATTCGCAAATGTGTTCCATAAATACAACCCCTCCTGATTTAATGGACTATTCATAGAACACTTATTCTGTTTTGTCAACAACGATCTACATAGTAAGCAGGATTGATTTCTTTCGTTGGTTCAAATTTGACGCGATCAGCACTACCAACATCAGGAACAATCCTCCCGCCACGTACCAGGCGCTGGCAGAAGGGCTGACCTTCTCTTGAAGATATCCCTGTATGAAAGGTAAAAGCATCCCGCCAACACTGCCCATCGCGGAGGCAACGCTGGCAGCTTTACCTGGGGCATGACTAAAAGTTGTGATAATCAGAGACATCATGGTTGGATAAACCGAGCCAGTGAAGAAACTAATGAGTAAGATACTAACGACAGTAGGCACCAGTGATCCAGTGGATAGGGCGAAGACCAATCCCATTGCGAGCGACAGAATAGAAGCAATCAGCAGCAGGCGCCTTGCGGGGATTTTGTTTCCTGCCAAGGCGGCAGCCAACCTGCCTATCGTTAATGCTCCCCAATAACCTGCTGAAACCAGCGCCGCTTTTTCGAGACTTAAGCCGGTGGTCTGGTTGGTATAAGTCGTGGACCAACCGCCTAAACCATTTTCAACACCCACGTAAATAAGGAGGACCAGGCCCATTAACCAAAGTGTCAATGAGCCATATACTGTTCCCTGATTGGTTTTGTCCTGGTTCTCTGCTCCAACTGGGTTTTGAACCCTGGTCACCAGAATTGCCATAATGATCATCCCAGCAGCGGCTACCCACATTACTATCATTCCAGTAACGTCCATTGAAAGAGAAAGGCTCACCAACGCCGGTCCAACTACAGCACCAACGCCAAAAAAGAAATGAAGCAGATTCATCACAGAAGTGTTTTTCTCAACGTATGTTCTGGAAACAAGCACATTCACACTTAGGTCAACCGATCCATGTCCCAACCCCGCGAGGAAGGTGATCAATAACATCATCCATAGCGATCGGGCGGTCGTAAATCCAACCACGCCGATTGCAAGAACGATCAAGGCGATTTCCATAATAATTTTGGGACCAAATCTATCCAACAGCGGTCCAACGATCAACTGAGAAATGAGTGCGCCTAAAAACAAAGCCGTAAAAATCCCACCCACGGCTGCCAGATTGGACTGGGTATTTTCGGCTAGTTCAGGTAATATCGGCCCCAGACCGGCAGTAACCACCCCAAAGAAAAGGAAAATAGTGCAGGCGACGATGAGAGGGTAGCGCGATTTCACAGTATTCATATTCGCTCCAACAACAAATTGACATCCGCAATATCATGCAATATAATGCATTAACACGAATATACCAGCATTAGATGAAGGTGTCAAGCGGGGTAGCGTCCCCCATAAAGTCTCGAAATAGAGAGGAAGTAAGTACATGTTGAAGGAAGAGCGGCAAACCAAGATCCTAGAGATGCTCCAGATGAACGGAAAAGTCGTTGCCACAGAACTCAGTCAAGCGCTGCTTGTTTCCGAAGATACTATCCGGCGCGACTTACGAGATCTCTCCGATCAAGGGCGTATACACCGGGTACACGGTGGAGGATTGCCTCACTCCCCGGCTGCCGTTACCTATAAGGAGCGTTTGAACCAGGCGGGTCAATCCAAGCGGGTGATCGCGTCTGCAGCCGTCAAACACATTAGACCCGGTCAGGTCATTTTTTTAGATGGCGGGATTACCAATGTAGAGGTCGCGCATTTGTTACAGTCCAATGTACTACTTACGATCATCACCAACAGTCCCATCATTGCCACAGCTCTATCAGAATTGTCTGAGGTCGAAGTGATCGTGATCGGTGGCAGGTTGGATAAAGAGCAGCAGGTTGTAACCGGCGCGGTTGCCGAAAACCATCTGCGGACATTCCATTTCGATCTGTGTTTTTTGGGTGTTTGCAGCTTGCACCCGATCGCAGGTATTACAGTCCCCAATCTGGAAGAAGCCTCCTTCAAGCACACCCTAATTCGGCAATCAGATCAAATCATCGCACTTGCTTCCTCCGAAAAGCTGGATACATCTTCGCCATTTTTTGTTTGTCCACTTTCGGACTTGGATGTACTAATCACGGATCTGCCTGCTGATCCCACAATTCTTGATTCGTATAAAGAAGCGGGATTCTCTCTGGAAATAGTATAAAGGTGTGTTATAATCACTCCCGGTCAAAAGTTGACCGATGATATTGATCGTGCTTGGTACAGTGCGCCTTGCCGGTTTGGTAAGGTGCTCTTTTTTTGTCAGGAGAAAGTCACTAATGTTAAGTTTTGAAGAATTAGGTCTTACCGCTGAGTTGGTTCAGACGGTGGAAAAGTTAGGTTATCAGCAGCCTACTCCAATTCAAGAGGCAGCCATCCCTGTTTTATTTGCAGGAAAAGATGTCATCGGACAGGCACAGACCGGCACAGGCAAGACTGCCGCGTTTGCACTGCCGATGATCCAAAAATTAGAAGCTCACCAGAAGTCTGTCCGGGCTCTGATACTTGCTCCTACCCGAGAATTGGCTATCCAGGTGACCGAAGCCTCCAATCGGATGGCAGAAAATTCCTCCCTCCGTTTCTTAACGATTTACGGTGGGCAATCCTACCAGATCCAAACCCGGGCATTGGCTCGTGGCGTGGATGTGGTGGTGGGCACCCCCGGTCGTCTATTAGACCTTATCCGGCAGAAGTATTTGGACCTCAGCCAGGTGAGTTACCTGGTTGTCGATGAAGCGGACGAAATGCTCGAGATGGGTTTCATTGAAGATGTGGAAACCATTCTTGCTGAAATCCCCACCGAACGACAGGTCGCTCTCTTCTCTGCAACCATGCCAGACGCCATCCGTAAGTTGGCGAAACGCTACCTTCGTGAGCCAGAGACCATTGCAGTCAACCCAGAACGTCGTACCGTGGCTGAAATCGATCAACGGTTCTTCCGCGTACGCGAAGATCAGAAGTTGGGATCACTTACCCGTTTAGTCGAGATGGAAGACATCAAGTGCGCATTAATCTTTACCCGTACAAAAGCCCGCGCACAGGAATTGGCGGATGAAATGAACCGGCGCGGTTATCCAGCCGAATCATTGCATGGAGACCTCAACCAATCCCGCCGCGAAGCAGTGTTATCCCGTTTCCGCCTGAATCAGATCACTTTACTCGTAGCAACCGACGTCGCCGCTCGAGGTCTGGATATCGACGATGTTTCCCACGTATTCAATTACGATGTCCCAAACGATCCCGAAGACTACATCCACCGTATTGGCAGGACAGGTCGCGCGGGACGAAAAGGGATTTCCATTACCTTCTTCTCTCCTCGTGAAGCCAGATTCTTAAGTATGGTGGAAAGCTATACTCGTCAAAAAGCGATCGAAAGCAAATTACCCACCCGGGAAGATGTCCTCGCCCGGCGGGATGAGCGTTTCCTGACTAAGTTATATGACCAGATGGTCAAAGGAAAAGACCAACGGGAACGAGTAATGATCACCCAATTGTTGGAATCTGACATTGACCTGGTGGATCTGGCCGCAGCAGCCATGAAACTGGCTCGCGCGGGGGAACACAATTATTCGGTGGAAGAAATTACCCAGCCTATGGCAGAAGTGAGATCAAGACGCACATCTGACGAGCGACACAGTGAGAATCGACACAGTTCCAGTCGGCGTAGCGTGCGTGGAGCCGGAACATTTACTCAACAGACTACCTGGTCTGCCGCCCCTCAGGAAAGCGGGATGGTAAGATTGAAAATGAATCTGGGCGGTACGCATGGTATCCGACCTGGTGATGTGGTTGGCGCGATCGCCGGTGAAGTAGGCATCCCGGGTAAAGCGATAGGCGCGATCGATATTCAGGAAAGACAGACTTTTGTAGATGTGTTAGAAAAACATGTGAAACGGGTGCTTCAAGCAAGCACTGGAAAATATTCCCTGCGGGGAAAACCTGTCATGCTGACTCTGGCAGGATAATTCCCCACATTCATTAATAATACCCATTGTAGGGGTTACGTATGCGTAGCCCCTACAATTTTGTTAATCTATACTCCGCTCAAAACGAATCAAAAAAGATAGGATGCATAACCAAGATTATTTTTGGTCTACCATCTCCTTTAATTCTACCTGCTATCTTCTCGCCACCATTTCTATCTCTACCAACGCGCCCAAAGGAAGCCCAGCCACGGCGACGGTTGTCCGGGCAGGGTAAGGTTCAACAAATCGCTCCTTATATACGGCGTTCATCCCGGCGAAATTCTTCATGTCTGTCAGATAGACATTTACTTTGATCACCTGATCCATGGTCAAACCGGCTGCTTCAAGGACTGAGTTAAGATTATCGAAAATTCTTCCAGTCTGTACGTCTATCTCACCTTCAATCAGCTTTCCTGTTGACGGGTCGATCGGAGTTTGACCAGAAAGGTAAAGCAAACCGCCCGCCCAGACTGCCTGGGAATACGGTCCGATGGCCGCAGGGGCGCCACTACTGGTTACAGTCATTCTTGTCATGAGATCTCTCCTCTATGCTCTGGTTATGAACCGAAATTACTACATATCTTTAATAAATTTTCCTGTTTGATATTCCTTCAAAGCTACCCGGATCTCTTCCTCCGTGTTCATTACAATTGGACCATACCAGGCAATCGGCTCACCGATCGGTTTACCGGAGATCATTAGAAAACGGACCGGCGATTTACCTGTGCGTATTACTATCGATTGACCATCGCCATAATGAACCAGTTTTCCCTCTGATACGGCGCCATGATCAGGATCAAAGAATCCACTTCCTTCAATCACATAGCATACCAGGGTGTGCCCGGAGGGCGTTTTATGAACAAACGATGTCTTCCCGGGTACGGTTACATCAAGATACTCCGGTTCGGTGACAATATCCTGTACCGGACCTTGGACTTCATTCACCTCACCACTGATAATGCGAATCGTTGCACCCGATTTGTCGGAAACGACAGGGATCTGACTGACAAGCACTTCCCGATAACGCGGCGCCATCATTTTCTGACTGGCCGGAAGATTTGCCCATAATTGGAATCCGCCCATGCTTCCTTCTATGTTTCCTTGGGGCATCTCCTGGTGGATAATACCCGAACCAGCGGTCATCCATTGGACATCACCGGCGCCAATGACGCCCCCGTTACCCATGCTATCGCGATGCTCTACAGACCCGGACAACATATAGGTGATGGTTTCTATACCGCGGTGAGGATGCCAGGGAAAACCTGCATTATAGTCCGCCGGATCATTGGACCGAAAATCATCCAAGAGAAGAAATGGATCATAGAGGGGGGAGTCATTGTTGCCAAACACCCTGCGAAGGTGGACCCCTGCTCCTTCCACAGTTGGCCTGCTGGCAAGAACTTTATGGATCTTTCGAATTTCGTCCATTTTTATCATCCTTAGTACCATCATACAACAAAATGAAAGAAGGCTCCGGATTTAGTCTAACCGGTTAACCATAGTATCGACATGCGCCATTGTGCCCCTTTGATTCTGGTTATTATATAGTAGATAGTTCATGTCTAATTTGTCTTATATTTGTATGAGTTAAAGAGGCTGCCATGTTTCATATCTTGTGGTTCCAGATCCCCCTCCCGGACGGATTACTTTTCCTGAACGCACCCATCATCCAATTCTTCGCAAATATCGCCACGTGGATCCTTATCGCCCTCTTGGTCAATTTCATCCTGCTCCGGGTGATCCGGTTTATTACCCGCCAGCTTCCCGGTGACCTTGAAGATATTGTCTTTGGAATTTTGCGGGGACCATTGATCCTTCTCCTGATTGTGCTGGGTGTGGTTCGTTCGCTGGAATTACTTCCTCTAACGGACGCTGCGAATAAATTCATCAACCTGGTAGCGTATACCATCGTTACCATTGTTATTACCCATATCCTGGGGCGAACGATTCGCGATATCTTTGTCTATTACGGGGAGAAATGGGCTCGGCGGACAGCCAGCCGAGTGGACGATGTTCTCATCCCGGTCTTGAACCTGTTCGGTCCGGTCGTACTGGTTTTGGCTGCCGCGTTAATCATCCTGCCGATGTGGGGCTTGAATGTCACATCGGTACTGGTTGGCGCAGGAGTGGTCGGGTTGGTCCTGGGTCTGGCGCTTCAGGATACCCTGAGCAACATCTTCAGCGGGCTCAGCCTGCTGGTGGAGGCGCCTTTCCGGACCGGCGACCTCATCACCCTGGGTGATGGCCGTATTGGCGAAGTCCAACGGATCGGCATCCGCTCCACCCAGTTATATTCGATTTCAGAACACGCCACAATTTACGTTCCCAACAAGACTTTTGTGAATTCCACCCTTACTAACATCACCAAGCCAACTGTGGATCAGAAATTGACCATGGATATCAGAGTGGATGGTGCCAAAGAATGGATGCAGGTGGAAGAAGGATTGCGCCGCATTGCCGCTGCCCATCCCGCCACGCTGTTGATGGACTTGAAGAACAAAATTCCACTGCTCAGAGATCAAATTGAGATGACCCGCTTGCGGGCAGCCGGACTGAAAGAAGAAGATCCCGCCTTTCTTCGTTTGTTAACGGAGGCTGAGCGGAATGAGAAGAACATCGTTCGCCTGGAAAAAGAGGATCTGTTGAATGACAATCTGGTTTTGCTTCAGGAGGGTTGTCGGAACCTGATCCGCGGGATCCGTGCCAGGGAAGTTAAAGGTCTTTCAGAGGCGGAACAGCAGGAACTCTTCTGCCAGTTCATCGCGCCTCTGGATTCCCAGATCGACAAGGTCCTCACATCCTGTCAGGCTTGGTCAGAAGAAGCCGATCCCTGGTTGGACGATGGTGATACTTGGAACCTGCGTAAAGCCTGGGAGGAACGAAACCTTGAATTGCGCACGATCTGGGAACGAGTGAAGAAAGCCATCCGCCATCCAAATGATCGCTCGGAGATGCGGCTGGATGATTATGTGCGGGATATGCTGAACTGGATTCAACAGGAATATAAGATCCTGCCCGCCTTTTGGAAAAATCCCATGGTGGTGTTTAAGGAATTTGATGAATCCAACGCCATCTTGCAGTTATCTTATTACGTGGACAATATTCGCCTGGAGCATGATGAACGGGCAGACCGTGTCCGAACCGAGATCGGCAGACAAGTCCGGGATTTCCTACATGAGATGAAAGTGTGGGGGTAATGAACGTTGGATGATCGTGTTAGCAATTTCATGTAGCCAGTGAACCATGTAGAACGCTAATCCTGAGGCGACGCACTTCCAGCTTTTCTTGGAGATCTCATTGAAATAAATGTACAGAACAAAAGCCAACTACGGTAGGATGTACCACTGAAAATTGCTGCCATCTCGCAAGATGGATAAGACCTGCTGGGTGACTTCGGGATGGATCAGCAGTGGGTCAAACCAGTAGTGTCCATTTTCCCCATCCTGTTTTACATTTGATATTTTCATACAATCCTTAGACTTCCTTCACACATTCTACATAACCAAAAGGTATCATAAATTCAGATAGATCATGGAGGTTATTGAATGAAAAATGCGTGGAAATGGATCCTTGGGATTCTGTTAACTTTAATGGTAGTCTGTTTGGCGGTAGTGCCCCTCTTTTTCCGGATAGGATACCGATTTATGCCGATGATGAGGGGTGGTTTCCGGGGTGATTTTCATGGTCCCGGTGCATTCGGTTTCATGGGCGGTCTGATGGCGCTCCGAATGGTTTTGTTGCCGCTTCTTGTGGTAGCTTTATTGGTGTTGATCGGATTCTGGATAGGAAGCGCACGGAGAAATTCAGTCCAGGCTGCGACTCCAGCACAACCGCTGCCTCAATCAACTTCCCCAGCAGCAACACCTGTCGCAGCTGTTGAAGGGAAGCACTGCACCCATTGTGGTAACACCCTTCAACCGGAATGGGCTCACTGTCCGTCCTGTGGCACAAAGGTGGAATAATCAGTTCGAAAAATATACTAAGAGAGGGTGTTCAGGTGAACACCCTCTCTTCTTAAGGATTGTTAAAACAGATCAGCCGGGAATTTGAAATAAATGCGCCAGGATTAGTATGTCCAGGATCGATCCGGCTGGATACCAGGGGTGCCAATAAAAGGCTATCAGAACCCGAGAGAGGATCACACCGGTAGCCGCCAGAGACTGCCAGATGGAAGAAAGGATTGGCACCCGGCCTGGCAAACGGGCACAACCAGCCATAAGATCCACCCAAGAGTCCTAACCATACCCGCGTTCAAACCAAGTTTGGATATAGACCAGGTTGATGAAACCGCTTTCCGGGTCCAACTTGGCAGGAAGGTGGTTTGCATAGCTCCGGGTATTGGTAGTGGCACCCAGGATAAGCTGGCGTGTATGAATCAATGGGCAATGAAAAAGATGGCGATGATGATCTCTAGGGTTGTGGGGTGCAAATGATCCTTTGTAAATGTGAAAATTCCAGGATGAATCATTGCCGACTATTCTACTGCCCAACTACTTTTCTCACATTTGGGGATGGAGCCTGGTCAGTTTTATTTCTGGGAGTAGGTAGTTGCTTCTCCTACTCCCAGATGCCCACGTCTCAATAATTATTCGTATGGCGTACGGCCGTATGCTCATATATGTGTCAGGTTAATTCCCGGTCTTTTGTATTTTGGGCAGGTTGGCATCTGAAAGAAGGGCATTTCAGACGCCCTTCTTTCAGAGTCAATAGACCCTGGAAGGGTAGGGGGATGGCGCCCGGGAAATTATCTTCTGAGGGAAAATGGATTCGCCTCCCACTTCCTGGTGCCCATCTCTCTGTTAGACAGAATGGAAGGTCTCATTTCGACCTGCAAACTGGGATCAATTCTTCAGCGGGGTTATAATCTTTTCAATGACATCGCCCGCTCCAATCAGTGCAGGAAGACAGATCGCTCGTGCCGCCGGGACGGTGATGTTTGCCATCATCATATCGAACCTGGTGGGGCTTGCCCGTCAGATCATTGTGGCTAACACCTTCGGAACTGGTGGAGATCTGGAAGCTTTCAACGCTGCCAACCGGGTTGGTGATCTTCTTTTCAACCTCATGGCTGGTGGTGCGTTAGCTTCCGCTTTTGTACCAACCTTTACCGGCTTGCTTGTCAAAGACCAGAAAGAGTCCGCCTGGCGTTTAGCCAGCGCCATCGCCAACCTGCTGGTGCTCCTGCTGATCGCCGTCAGTATCATCACTGCCATCGCCGCTCCCTGGATCGTCCAGAATTTGTTGGCACCCGGCTTTAGCTCTGAGAAACAACAGCTTACGGTGCAAATTCTGCGGGTGCTTCTCCCATCCGTGGTCATTTTTGGACTCAGTGGTCTGGTGATGGGCATATTGAATGCCAATCAGCGCTTCCTAATTCCAGCTCTCACTCCAGCCATGTATTCCCTGGGTATGATCCTGGGGGTGTTAGTGTTCTCCAAACAGGTCGGAATTTTTGCCCTGGCATGGGGAGCCGTCATTGGAGCCTTATTCCACTTATGTTTACAGATCCCGGGGTTGCTTCAGCTGGGTGGACGCTATAAGCCAGTTCTGGACACCAGTCAGCCATTGGTGCGTGAAGTTGGAGCATTGATGCTTCCCCGCCTGTTTGGAGCAGCAATCGTCCAACTCAATTTTTGGGTAAACACTCTTCTTTGCTCATTTCAACTTGGTGGATTGCAGGGTTCCAGCTTTATCTATAAATTGCTGGCTCCTTGGTTATTAAACTTAAAATATCCATTCCCGGAAGGAAGTCTCAACGGATTGACCTACGCATTCCAATTAATGTTGATGCCCCAGGCAGCCATCGCACAATCGATAGCCATTGCGTCCATGCCGACATTATCCGCACAAGCTGCATTGGATAAGATGGATGAGTTTCGAACTTCGCTTGCTTCCAGTTTACGCGGAATGCTTCTATTAGCCATACCGGCTTCGATCGGATTGATGATTCTCCGCCAGCCAATCGTCGCGCTCCTTTATCAGAGGGGAGAATTTAATACCGTTTCCACTGAGCTCGTTTCCTGGCCTTTACTCTGGTTCGCGGCGGGATTGGTGGGTCACTCGATGGTTGAAATTCTAAGCCGGGCATTCTACGCCCTGCATGATACTCGAACCCCGGTTACGATTGGCGCGATCGCAATGTCACTCAATGTGGTTTTCAGCCTGGCATTCTCGCTCGTGTTTACCTGGCTCGGGTGGATGCCCCACGGTGGTCTGGCGTTGGCCAATTCGCTGGCAACTGGGTTAGAGATGGTGGGGTTGCTGGCTCTACTTCGCAAACGCCTCATCCGCCTGGAAGGGAGCCGAATCCTCCAACTAACCTGGCAGAGCTTGCTTGGTGGGGGTGTGATGGCGATCTTCCTGTGGGGGTGGTTATCCGTTACGCTTTCGCAACCCTTCTGGTTGCAGGTAATTGGAGGAGTTATCCTCGGGGGCAGCCTCTATATAGGATCGATCTGGTTGCTCAAAGTGCCGGAAATGTACAGTTTCGCAACATCCATTAAAAGACGGATTTCACGCTCGGTAATAAGGTCAGACTGATGCCACATGCTGCCGGATGTTACTATAATTATTCTCCTCTCGGGAAAGCAAGTAATCCCCCTTTTCTGTTCATCCACGGTGCCGGAGGCAGCAGCCTGGGGTGGCATACCCGTCTAAGGCGTATGCCTGAGAGAACGGTATTTGCTCTCGATCTTCCCGGTCATGGAAAATCGGAGGGGGAAGGTTGTCAGAGCCTGATCTCGTATGCCCAGGTAATCCTTGATTTTATTCAGGCGGTCGGAGTTTACAAAACAATTCTTGTCGGACACTCACTGGGGGGTATGATAGCCCTTCAAACTGCTCTGCTCTCACCGGATCGGGTTGCTGGATTGGTGGTGGTATCGAGTTCGACAGAATGTCCGATACCGCAGGAAATCATTCAGGATCTGCTGAATCCGATCACATACAAACAATCCATGGATTGGCTGGTGGAGCGGCTGGTTGGCTCATCTACCGATCGCAAGTGGGTGGATGCCACACGGCAGGCCGTCGAACAGACCCGGCGCGGTGTTTTGTATGGAGATCTGCTTGCCTGTCATTCCTCTGATCTATCCCGTCAAATTCAGAATATCCTCACACCTACCCTGATCTGTTCCGGTGATATGGATCGATTCTTCCCCCCTCGCGCCTCCAGAAAAATGGCAAAGGTTATTCCCGGAGCCAGGTTGGAATGCATCCCCGGGGCAGGACATTTGATCCCTCTTGAAAAACCAGACGAACTGGCGGTGGCGATCAACCAGTTCGTCGATTCAATATAAATTCTCGCTCAACGACGCTTAGGATGAAAGCTTTTGTCCGAGACGAGCGCGTTCTTCTTCCACAATTACCGGCTCGAGTTTTTTGAACAATGGTTGCGGTTGCCGCAGCAATTGCCCTGACTTAAGTTGGCTGGCAGACCAATCTCCACCAGCGCCTTCCGGATTGTAACGCAAGATCTTATGTTCACCCAATTCGTCTGTGATCGTTTCAACGATCTGATTTCCAAAAAGTGGCGTGGAATAACCCAGGAACATGTTCAGCTTTTCACAGGTAAACGGAATAAATGGCGCCAGCATCACCTTGATTGAATCGATCGCGCGAATGGCGGTATACACCGATTTAGCCGCCTGTTCCTTATCGGTCTTGATTTCAAACCATGGGGCAGATGTATCAAGGTATTTATTAACTTCTGATGCCAGGCGGATCGCTTCCGAAAGAGCCGCACGCAGCTTTACGCCGTCCATCATCTCGGCAACCGTCGTAAATCCTTTTTCAACCTCTACCAATAATGCTTTATCGCCTTCTCGAAGCTCGCCCGGGTCCGGCAATACACCTTCCCAGTGTTTGTAGGTAAAGGACAATACCCGGTTGACGAGGTTGCCCCAGGTCGCAACCAATTCATCGTTGTTGCGGTGGAAGAAATCTTCCCAATCCCAATCGGTGTCTTTGGTTTCGGGCATGTTAACCGTCAAATAGTACCGGAGCGGGTCTGGATCGTAGCGGGTCAAAAAATCCAGCGCCCACACTGCCCAATCGCGGCTGCCTGAGATCTTCTGCCCTTCCAAATTCATAAATTCATTAGCCGGTACATCATAGGGCAGGTTGAGAGTTGCCGGTTTTTCACCCATTAAACGAGCAAAGGCTGTTCCTACACCAGTTAATTCTGCCGGCCAGATGACAGCATGGAAGGGAATATTATCTTTGCCGATGAAGTAATAGGTTTCAGCAGCCGGGTCAAACCACCAGTTCTTCCAGCTTACTTCCGCATTGGTAAGTTTTGTCCACTCAACGCTCGCGGAAAGGTATCCAATCACCGCCTCGAACCAAACATACAGGCATTTACCAGTCCAACCTTCCAGTGGAACGGGAATTCCCCAATCCAGGTCACGGGTAATGGCGCGCCCCCGTAAAGCATCGGCGTCGATCTGTCCGAGGGATTGGCGAAGGACGTTGGGTCTCCAGTAATCCTGGCGCGATTTTAAGAATTCCACCACCTCTGGTTGAAGCTTGCCGAGATCGAGATAATAATGTTCGGTTTCGCGCAATTCGGGTGTCGAGCCATCCACTTTGGAGCGGGGTTCGATCAGTTTATCTGCTTCGAGCATATTACCGCATTTATCACACTGGTCGGATCTGGCATAGTTATATCCGCAAATATAGCAAGTTCCCTCCACATAGCGGTCTGGTAGAAACCTTCCCTGGGCAGTGGAGAACCATTGCATTTGTTTGTCTGTATATAAATATCCATTTTCCTTCAAAGCCAGGAATATTTTTTGGGATATATCAAAGTGATTAGTCGTATGTGTGCTTGTAAACAAGTCATATGTCAGACCCAGTTGCTGAAATAGGTCAATGAAACCGGTATGAAAACGCTGATACGCCTCGTAAGGGGTGGTTCCTTCCTTGTCCGCCCGGATGGTGATGGGAGTTCCGTGTGAATCCGATCCGGATACCATCAACACATTGTCTCCCCGCAACCGATGATAGCGCGCAAAAATATCCGCAGGAAGGTAGGCACCGGTCAGATTCCCCACATGAATTTCAGCGTTCGCGTAAGGCCATGCCACGGATACCAGTATATGTTTTTTCATTCCATTCTCCTCGTTTCACCTGGATAGCAAACGCTGGCTTTCGCCAGCGTTGGAAGTGTTCGGCAGGTAAGCGCACCCACCCGGAGGTTTACCTGGCAGTAAACCTTCCGATGTGACTGCACATCAACATACATTTTGAATCCATCAATCTTTTATATCATACCCCCTTCTTTGACGCAATAGAATGAAAAGACCCTGGTCTGATAGAGCTTGTAATCCAAATAATGGTCACCTTATTTTTCCTTTGTCTGCAGAGTCACCTGAGGTTACAATAGGGATACATGACAGAGACCGAAGCTTACCAACCTTCTCTACCATTAACAACTCCTCCCGGACTACCGATCGACCAGATCATTCTGGGAGATTGCATCGAGGAGATGTACAAACTTCCGCCAGAATCGGTGGACCTGATATTTGCGGATCCACCCTACAACTTACAGTTGGCGCAGGAACTATGGCGTCCAAACCTTACCCGTGTGGATGCGGTGGACGATGACTGGGACCAGTTCGAGAGCTTTGAAGCGTACGACCGTTTCACAATCGCCTGGTTGACAGCCGCCCGAAGAGTATTAAAACCGACCGGCACTCTCTGGGTGATCGGTTCTTACCACAATATCTATCGGGTTGGTGCCATAGTACAGAACTTAGGTTTTTGGATCCTGAACGATATCGTCTGGACCAAAACCAATCCAATGCCCAATTTCCGTGGTGTGAGGTTCACCAATGCCCATGAAACAATGCTGTGGGTGCAAAAAGAAAAAGGCTCTCCTTACACCTTCAATCATCACGCCATGAAAGCGTTGAACGAAGACCTGCAGATGCGCAGCGACTGGTCACTGGCGATTTGCTCAGGTGGAGAGCGATTGAAGAAGGATGGAAAAAAACTGCATCCAACCCAGAAACCGGAAGGGCTTCTTTATCGGGTATTGCTGGCAAGCTCCCAGGTCGGCGATGTGGTGTTAGATCCCTTCTTTGGGACCGGTACCACCGGGGCGGTGGCAAAGCGGTTGCACCGCCATTTTGTGGGAATCGAACGTGATCCTGTGTATGCGAAAGCAGCCAGGGAGAGAATTGATGAGGTTCTTCAGGTGGAATTCAACCCGCCGCTGTATGCTTCGCTTGAACCACGCAAGGAAGCTCGAATCCCATTTGGAAGTCTTTTGGAGAATGGACTCGTTTGTCCAGGTCAAAACCTCTATTTTGGGACATCGGGAGAAGTGACCGCCAGGATATTAGCGGATGGCTCACTTCAATATCGGGGTGAGATTGGTTCCATTCACCAAATTGCCAAAAAGATTCGCCAGGGTCCGGTCAATGGATGGGATTCCTGGTACTATCTGGATGTAGAAACAAACCAACGAATATCGATCGATGAATTGCGAAAATCGCTTCGGTCAACATCTCAAACCTATAGGTGATACCCATGCCTTCAGAAAAATATACTCAATCTCCCTGGAGTCTATCCGATTTGTATCCAACTCCCACCGGACCAGAAATCGATTCGGCTTACGGTCAGCTTGAAGAACTGGTAAAAGAGCTGGAAACCCATCGACCTGACCTCTCTCCATCTATATCCGCAGAAAGATTCATGGAAATTATCAAACTCGAAGAGGCGATCTCAAGACTGGAAAACCGTTTGGCTGGATATGCCGGATTATGGTTTGCCGAAGATACCCAGGATCAGCAAGCCATGACCATGGTCGCGAAAATAGACCAGGTGATGGCCGAATACGGCAACCGGGAATTATTCTTCTCGTTGTGGTGGAAGAACCTGGACGACACCAACGCCGACAGATTGATGAAGAGTTCCGGCGACTACCAATACTGGTTGGAGGAGATGCGTCATTTTAAACCCCATACGCTTAGTGAGTCTGAAGAGAAGATCGTCAATATAAAAAATGTGACCGGTTTTAGTGCGCTGATCACCCTATATGACGCCATTACCAACCGTTACACATTCAAGGTCTCCATCGCTGGCGAGGAAAAGGAAATGACCCGCGGCGAATTGATGGTTTATGTCCGCCAGCACGACCCTGCAATGCGGAAAGCAGCATATCAGGAGTTGTACCGGGTATACGGGCAGGATGGTCCGATTCTCGGGCAAATGTACCAAACAGTAGTACGCGATTGGCGCAATGAGCAAGTACAGCTTCGTAAATTCAACGAGCCCATTTCAGCCCGCAACCTCGGAAACGACATTCCGGACGATGTCGTGGCAACTTTATTGGATGTTGCTCATAAAAACGCAACGGTTTTCCAGCGATATTTTCGTCTGAAAGCTCGCTGGCTAAAAATGGATCGTCTCAGCCGGTATGATGTCTACGCTCCGGTTGCTAAATCAGAAAAGTCGTACCCATTCAATACCGCGGCAGACATGGTTTTCGACTCTTTTCGTGAGTTTGATCCCATATTTGAACAACTTGCCCGGCGGGTGACGGATGAAAACCATCTCGATAGCGAAGTCCGGAAAGGAAAACGTTCAGGCGCGTTCTGTTCCACTATTGGACCAGACCTAACCCCGTGGGTTTTGTTGAATTACCAGGGCAGAGCGGATGATGTGGCAACCATGGCTCATGAATTGGGGCATGCCATCCATTCCATGCTGGCTGAACACCATACATTATTCACACAACACGCCTGTCTGCCGTTGGCCGAAACCGCATCCACGTTTGGTGAGATGATGCTTGTGGATAAGTTGTTGAAAGAAGAGAAAGATGAGTCGGTCCGGCGCGATCTGCTCTTCCGACAGGTGGACGATTCATACGCAACCATCATGCGGCAGGCATTTTTTGCCCTGTTTGAGAAAAAAGCCCATGAGTTGATTGCCAATAATGCCTCGGTGGATGAGTTGGCAGATGCCTATATGACTAATTTGCAAGATCAATTTGGTGACGCAGTAGACATCGGTGAAGAATTCAGGTGGGAATGGGTGTCCATTCCACATTTCTTCCACACCCCGTTCTATGTATATGCCTATTCGTTTGGTCAATTATTGGTATTAGCTCTATATAAACAATTCAAATCTGAGGGGGAAAACTTCAAACCAAAATATCTGAAACTGCTTTCAACCGGTGGCTCTGAAGCCCCAGCTAAGGTCTTGGCGGATGCCGGCATTGATTTTCGACTGCGGTCATTCTGGCAGGGTGGCTTTGATGTGATTGGCGATCTTGTCAGCCAGCTCGAAAAAATCCCGGTTAAGTGATTTGAACCGGCTGTAAGTAGGTGACAAGGTGAACATTCCTAATCGGGACTCATCAACGCCCGGTCTGCAATAGAAATTTTGTTAGGAGAGTATTCATGTATATTGCAATTGAGGGTGTCATTGGGGTGGGTAAAACATCACTGGCAAGATTGCTCCAACCATTGTATTCATCCAATATTCTACTCGAGGTTTTCGAGGAGAATCCATTTCTTTCTGATTTCTATGCTGATCGAGCCAGGTATGCCTTTCAAACCCAAATGTTCTTCCTCCTGAGCCGGTATCGACAGCAGCGTTCGACCATCCCACAGGCGTTTGCAGATGGTTTTGATCTGATATCTGACTATACATTTGATAAAGACTCCCTTTTCGCACGGATCAATCTTGCCGGAGACGAATTGGAAATGTATTATCGCGTCCATGAAGCACTGGGGGAAAAGATTCCTCCGCCTACGCTGGTGGTCTATTTGCGAGCCAGTACAGATACACTGATGCAACGGATCGCAATGCGTGATCGTCCTTACGAACGACAAATGGAACGAGCTTATATCGACCAGCTTAATTCTGCCTATGACGATTTCTTCACCCGCCAGTATCGTGCCAGTGCAGTTCTCACAATTGAATCTGGGAATTTCGATTTTGTAGGTGATTCAGATGATTTAAAAACCATCGATCTTCGTATTCGACAGGCATTGGAAATGGCGCCCTTCCAACCAGAATTGCCTTTGGGGTAAAATAAATTCAAATTCAACGTTAAAGGCTAACCATGCGGATCACAAAGGAACTCCTAATTAAAACAGCCAGGGATACGATTGCGGCGAGGCAACGCACCGAGAAAGATATGGTAGCGGCTTATCTGGTTGGATCCACTTTGGAAGAGGACCCGCTGATTGGGGGAACCGGGGACATCGATCTGATACTCGTTCATTCGGAAGAGCCAAAGGTTATCCGTGAGATCGTCCGCGTTTTCGATGATGTCCATCTGGATATCGTTCATCAGCCTCAAGCCTATTATCTGCAACCCCGAGAGCTTCGGGCAGACCCATGGCTGGGCAGCTCCGTTCAAAACCATCCCATGTTGCTGCATGATGTCAGACATTGGTTTGAGTTTACCCAGGCAAGTGTAGGCTCACAATTCTACCGACCGGATCATGTCTATGGTCGTTCCAGATGCCTGACCGAACAAGCGCGGGAAATTTGGTCGATATTGAAGGAAACCAAAAAGTCACATGCGGATAGAATCAGGCTATACTTGCAAGCACTCTCCGATGCCGGAAACTCTATTGCCGTTCTCACTGGAATTCCACTGGCTAAACGAAGATTCAGCCTGGACTTACAAAGTCGATTTGAAGCCATCAATGAGCCTGGTTCATATACCGGGTTTATGGCTTTGACTGGCGGCGAGTCGATCAGCGTTGATGAATTGGAAAAAATGTTGCCTTCCTGGGAGGATGCATTCCGGCTGGCTGGAAAACAAGAGGTCGTCCCACCAGATCTTCATCCGATTCGGAGAGAGTACTATCTCAAATCATTCCAGAGTTTTTTGACCAGTGGCCGTCAGTACGCCATTGCAATGCCGTTCTTGCGGACCTGGAATAAAGCGATCTGCACTATGCTTTCCACTACCCCGGAGTATGACGCCTGGCTTAATGCCATGTCCCTTTTCCGTCTGGGCAGAGAAGATTTTTCAGACCGCTTGGATGCACTTGATGCTTATCTGGACCATCTTGATGATGTATTGGAACGCTGGTCCGATGAACACGGCGCCTGATATCCACATGGGTGGATAACTTATTCTTTCCTGTGTATAACTGGTTTACATGGATAAAAGCGTTGGAAATCATTTCAACGCTTTTTTTAATGCATCATACGTAGTCTGTTTGCATCGAAAGAACCGGAGTTTCTTACCAATTTTCTCAATATATTGTAAATATTGATTAAACCTGTGATTCTTATATACAAAATAGTGTCCTTTCCTTCAGTTACACTACCTGGTGTTGTGGAAAAATCTGTGTAGTGAGCAAGAATTTATGGTGGAAAACTGGATCATTTTCCACAGATCAATCAGTAATACTATTTGATATACTTTTGTCCCATAATTATCCACAATATATTTGTTGATCCACTAGTATTGAATACCCCCATATATGTTCATAGATCGAACAATTAGTCTGCATTCAAGGACTTTTTAGACATGATTTTGGTTTTCCACATTTGCACAGACTCTACTAATACTACGAATCCTGATACTTATACTTATAAATAAGGTGTACTTGTATAATCAATAAAATCCTGTACAATGACTTAAATAAGAGTCTCACAGAGTTACTATTGAGTTGGCCCTACCATATTCAAAAAAGTTGAATGATTCCAGAAGAGGGAGAAGAATATGGACATCATCAAGGTTTCAGCAAACTCCCGCACTGCTGCCGTAGCGGGGGCCATCGCAGGGGTAATGCGAGAACATCATCACGCCGAAGTACAGGCGATTGGTGCCGGAGCTGTAAATCAAGCAGTTAAAGCTCTGGTTTTGGCAAAAGGATACCTTGCAGCAGATGGAATTCCTATTATTTGCATGCCTGAATTTGTGGATGTGGAGATAGATGGAAAAGTAAGAACCGCGGTCAAGTTGGTAGTTGATCCGCACCCAACTGAAGGAAAATAAATACTATTCTGATTAATTCATTTCTTCCGGCGAGAAGATTACCACTTCCTGTCCGGTTAGTTTTTCTTGTACTTTTCTAGTGATCAAGTCAAGGTGGTCTGTCCTTGCCACATAATCCAGATTATCTGCAGGGATGGTCAACACAGGACAATAGGTAAACTCTTCAATCCATCTTTCATATAAGACATTAAGCTGCTCCAGATATTCCCTGGGCATACTCTTTTCATAATCCCGATTTCGGCGGCTGATTCGACGCTGTAATATGGGGACGGAAGCCTTTAAGTAAACCACCAGATCTGGCGCGGGTAAAAATTTCAATAGGGTTTGGTAAAGATCACAATACGTCTGAAAATCACGTTCAGGGAGGTGACCCTGTAAAAATAGGTTTCGGGCGAATATTTCTGCATCCTCATATACGCTTCGGTCCTGGATGACCGATTCTGACATATGAGCCAATTCATTATGCATCTTCAGGCGATGGCTGAGAAAAAATATTTGTGAATGAAAAGCCCAGGTTCGCATGTCTGAGTAGAATTCAGACAAATATGGGTTTTGGGCTTCCGGCTCGATAAATGGCTGCCAACTCAGTTTTCGGCTCAACAGATTGACCAGAGTGGTCTTCCCTGCACCAATATTCCCCGCTACAACGATAAATTTTTTCATTAATGGCATTATAGCATTGCTCTTAGAACGGTTTCGTTTCTTTAAGATTGTCCTCATAATAGACCTGATGTACACTAAATTCATCACATATAAATACTGGAGATGATCGAATGGCAGAACAAATACTCAACATGCCGTGGGGAAAAGAAAATATCCCAGTAGAAATTCCAGCGAATTGGAGGATCAAAGGTATATTGGAACCAACCTCTCTCCCTCCGGTTGGCGACCCTCAAGTGGAAGTCAGGCGATCTTTGGCTTCTCCAGTAGGGACAGAGTCACTTTCCCAGCTAGTTCACCCAGGCGGAAAAGTTGTGGTGGTCATAGACGACATCAGCCGTCCAACCCCAGTGTCCATTATCTTTCCGGAAGTGTATCGTGAATTAGTCCGTGCCGGGATCAACTCAGAAAATATTACGATTGTTCCTGCCCTTGGAGTACATCGTGGAATGGCAGAGAATGAGATACTACACCGGCTGGGAATTACGGAATGGAATGGTATCCACTGGGAAAACCCAGAGGCAGATAATCATGAGAAGATGTCTTTTCTCGGGACGACTTCCCGGGGTACACCTGTTTGGTTTAATAAATCTGCTGCAAAGGCAGACCTGGTGCTATCCATTGGATGTATCGAACCACACATCATAGCCAGCTTCGGTGGCGGGTTTAAGAATATTCTCCCAGGCATTGCCGGGATGGAATCGATCGCCCATAATCATGCGCTTAATTGCAGGGCAGACACTTTCAATATGGTAGGTCAGCCCATCGAGCAAAATCCGATGAGGCTCGACCTCGAAGAAGCGGGCAGGATGCTTAAGGGAAAGGTGTTTATTGTCAATGCCATCCTGAATAATCTCCAACAGGTTGTTGGAATCGTCTGCGGGGATCCGATACTTGCACACCGGGAAGGTGTGAGGGTAAGTGCCAATCTATATGGAGTGGAAGTGACCGGAAAAGCAGATGTGGTTATTACTGACTCCCACCCTATGGATTCTGACCTGCGCCAGGGGGTCAAAGCATTGGCAAACACGATTCGTGCGCTCAAGCCAGGTGGCATCCTTATTACCATCGTCCGAGCTGAAGAGGGAATAGGAGTCTTTGGTCTAGCCAATAAGAAGCTTCCGCTCGGGAAAAAGGCACTAAAAAACCTCGCTCCGATCATACTTCCACTCGTGACCAAGTTAAAACTGAAGGGAATTGGAGAAGAAGACCGATTCTTCCTCTACTTTGCGCTTCAAGCAATGCGGATGGGAACCTTGCTCATGTATGCGCCGACCATTCCAAACACAATTCACGAAAACCTGCCTTTCGTTTCTTTTGTCGAGTCAGTAGAGCAGGCGGTTGCGTTGGCAAAAACAAAATACCCAAACGGTGCGGACGTGTTAGTGTTTCCAAACGGAGGTATCACGTATCCAATGTTAATCAGCCAGAAAATTAATTAAGGGTAGCTGATTTACAGTTCTATGCTTTCCGTTAAGACAAAAGAGCCGGTCATCATGACCGGCTCTCAGTTTACCTTACAAGTAAATTATGCGGGCTTGGGTGATTCAGTCGGGCAGACGGAAGCGCAGGTACCGCAATCAGTGCATTTGGCGGCATCGATCATATAGATGGTGTCGCCCTGGGTAATGGCACTTTCGGGGCATTCGGGTTCGCAAGCACCACAGGAAATGCAATCGTCAGCAATAGAGTAAGCCATAAAAAATCCTTTCAGCAGAATAGTTGAATCTGTTTATATAAAGTAACATAGAAATAAGTAGGGGGATATTGAAGAATATCCGCCTACTGCATGTAAGATGTCACATCGAACTATTTATTTTCCTTCAGCGGCGTAAAGGTCGATCAATTTCAATACCACTTCCACTGATTTTTCCAGGGATGGGATTGGGAGGTATTCATATTGTCCATGGAAATTGTGCCCACCGGCGAAAATATTTGGGGTAGGTAGACCTAAAAAGGATAATCTGGCTCCGTCTGTTCCTCCGCGGATCATTCCTATTTTCGGGTTGATGCCTACAGCCAGCATGGCATCCCTGGCTTTTTCGACCACATGAAAATGCTGAACGATGATCTCTTTCATATTCTGATACTGGTCTATCATGTTTACAGTGATTCTCTCGGACCCGAACATTTCATTGATCAGCGCGGCAGCCTTCAAAAAAATTTCCTTGCGATGTTCAAAGATAGCCCGATCATGGTCGCGAATAATATATACCAGATCTGCTTCTTCCACCTCCGCTTTCATCTGGAAGAGATGATAAAAGCCTTCTGCCTTTTCGGTATATTCCGGTCTTTCATTTACGGGTAACATTTCATGGAATTTGATGCCAACCTCGATCGCATTTACCATCTGGTTCTTGGCATTTCCAGGATGAACACTGCGTCCTTTGATATGGACTCGGGCCATAGCGGCATTAAAGCATTCGTACTCCAATTCACCTAATTCACCACCGTCAATGGTATAGGCGAGATCAGCATTAAATTTCTTAACATCGAAATGCTCTGTACCCCGACCAGTTTCCTCGTCTGGGTTGAATCCAATTCGGATGCGACCGTGGGGGATCTCAGGGTGCCGGATCAGATGTTCCATTGCTGACATGATTACAGCGATGCCCGCTTTATCGTCCGCACCTAGAAGGGTGGTGCCATCGGTTGTAATAAGAGTCTGACCTACATACTTTTTGAGTTCCGGAAAATCAGTTGGTGACAGAATAATATTCAACTCTTTATTCAGAACGATATCCCCGCCATCGTAATTTTCTACTAATTGAGGTTTAACATTCTCGCCAGGCGCTTCGAAACTCGTATCGATGTGTGCGATCAATCCGATCGTTGGGATCTTCGCGGTCGTATTCGCAGGCAGAGTGGCAAAAACATAACCAAATTCATCCATCTCCACGTCCTGCAGCCCGATCGCTTTCATCTCTTCCACTAATAATCGTGCCAAATCAAGCTGAATAATGGTGCTGGGAAAACTGGTTGAATCGAGATCAGAGCGAGTATTTACTTTCACATACGATAAGAATCGTTCCACTACTGTAGACATATTTATCTCCTATTGGCAATTTCCGCAATAGCTGAATTATAGATGATGTGGTCTCATTTTTGTGATTCAACCCAAAGGTTGGTGCCATCACTGCTCAGGTGAACCCAGCCGGTGCTTGCAAGGTTTATCTGGTTCTCTCGATACCTGGCTTTTCCAGCAACAAGCAATACCTGTGGTTGACAAACCTCAGCCAGGGGCAAATCCTGCCCGTTGAGAATTACGATTTCGCCAGAACACTGTACCGGGGAACTCGATTTTCCCAAGAGAAGATCCATGGAAAGTTGTTTCCATTTTATTTGGACGCGTTGAAAAGTGTCTGCTTCAGGAGAAATTACAAGGGTAAGGCCATCTTCTGATGTATAACTGGCTCCGTCTGGTATGTTAATACAGTTTTGACCCAGAGGATTGAAGTGAAAATTGCACCCCGGGAGAGTAGTATTTCCCAGCGCGTAGATCTCATCCACCTGGATTATCGGTAGAATGGACTGTAAGGTATCCACGCGATATTTTCCTGGAAGGAGAATCGCCGCGTCCAGCCGCCGTGAAGGAAATGGCAATCGAGTATCCAAGAATGATAGTAATCCATTCACGCTTGTGCCGGTATCGATCAGGATTGTTCGCCCTTCAGGTGAGTGGAGTAATATGGCTGGAGACGTAGGGTCTCCGGAAATGAAAAAATGCAAGTCTCCGTCGGGGTGGTCCATCGCGGTATGGATAAAAAATAGTGCTGTGAAAGCGAACAAGCCTACAAGAAATGCTGGTCTCCATAGTCGTTTTAGTGACACGTCCAGTGAGGGTAATGCCGCTGGAAGGCTGATCGCAATCAGCCAAACACCGATCAACTCAAAGGATAATGCTGGTGAAGTCAATGACGGTAAGGTCAAGCCAGCAGCCCACTCAACCACTTTGATCGTGAAGGTAACAAGGGGGAGACAAAGACTTGCCGCCAGGCTACCAAGAGCTGGATGGATCCATCCCAGTGCTAATGCAAGCGCAGATAAGACCATTAATGGCGGTTGAATTGGCAGCACCAGCGGATTGGCGATCAGGGTAGCCATGGGTACTTGATGGAAATAATGGAGCAGGATTGGTAGTATGGGGATCTGAGCTGCAATGGTAAAAAAGACATACTCGCTTATCCCCGCCCCTATCTTCTTGGCAATCGGTGCCTGCGACCACCGAGAAACATATTCTTCCACCCGTCGTTGAATTGGGCTTGCATATAAAACTAATCCGAGGGTTGCACCGGCGGAAAGTTGAAAACTGACGCTCCACAATAGAAATGGATTATTCAGTAACATCAGCCCGCAGGTTAAAAAGAGGGCATTGATTCCACCACTTCGCCTGCCGATCAGAATACCCAGTATCCCAATGCTGCCCATGATGGCTGCCCGCACAACAGGGGGATTTGCCCCGACAAGAATTGTGTAAAGCGTAATCGCAACGATCGCTCCCAGGGCACCCTTCCACTTGCCAAACAACCCGGCAAAGAGCAACGTAACCAGATTAGCCACGATCGCAATATTAAATCCAGAAATGGCAATCAAATGGGATGTACCTGAGCGCCGAAAGCTATCTGATAGTTCAGCAGGAATATCAGTATCATCACCCAGAAGGATACCTTTGACGAGGGATCCTTCTGGTGCGGGGAAGATCATATCCACGAGGCTCAACGACTTTTCTTTGAATTTGAAGAGAATATCGGCAATTCCACCCTGGGATGGGGATTGTTCCAGTATCCTTGGATACAACAGTTGGGTGAAAATCCCCTGGGAAGATAGATATTCCCGGTACGAGAAATCAGCGGAATCACGAGGAGTGATTGGTCTTCCTGATAGAAGGAGGGTGTCACCATAGCTCACTTTCTGTTCAGGGGAGAGGAAAACCATAAGTCGCTCAGAAGTCGTCTGCAATTCTTGGGAATCGATTCTGAAAGATTTGGCTTGAATCTCGACCAACGTCAATTTATCACGCACATCCGGTAATTCGACAACCGTTCCTAGAATTTCAGTTTCATTACCGCGATCGTTGAATGAATAGATCGATTCCCCGGTCCGGTCCGGGAGTGCCAATTGGTATGCCACCCCTCCCAGGAATATAAAAATCGGCAATAGAAATAAGGGTAGGCGCGTATTTGGCAGGTAAGAATTAGAAAAAGGTGAATCAAAACGGGGTAATTTCTTGCTCACTGCAATAAGTGCAGCTGAAGAAATAATTACACTTCCTATAAGCAAGATTATCCAGATAGTTAAAGCCAATTCAAAACTGGAAGAGACCAAAATTCCAATGATGAAAAGGGTGGTGATCCAGAAGAAAGGCATACTGTGAAGTTCCGCACCAAAGGATCAGGAATGGAGTCGTGGGATGAACATCGGAACCTGCTTTTGATATTCCGCATAATCTTGGAATTGAATCCGAAGTTTTCTCTCTTCGAGAGTGGCACCAATAAAGATGTAGAGAGAACTTGATAAAAATAGCGCCAGCAGGTTGGTCGTCATCCATGGGAACAGCCATATGATTACAAGCCCCAACGAGTAGATCGGATGCCTGACAAATCGATACAATCCGCCGGTGTTCAACGATTCTGAGCGGGGAGCTTTTTGAGTAATCGAGGTCAATCCAATAAATAAGAAGGCATTGGTTCCCCGAAAAGCAGCTAAAACCAAAATGAAAGCAACTAGTTGAATGAGAAGGGTTAGAAAAACCCCGGGAGCCGGGATCCGATACAGTGTTTTATCTGGGAGGAGAAGAACCAAAACACCGATTGGAAGCAAGGAGATTGCTCCGAAGGTGGAATATGCAAATCGATAATACTTCGCATAAAAGGTTGGGTACTTTTTTTCGACCCATGATTTCATCATTGTTGAAGCTAACCAGGAGTGAAGTAGCCCATAAACACCCATCGTAAAGGCAATAGTAATTGCGGAAAACCAGATCATAGAAATGATTATAGCCTGATTGAGATTCGGGACCATTCTTTTCAGCAGGATTTATAATCAGTCTATGCTCACCCGACATAAGGTCCTTCTACTTGGATTGATTCTTCTCATTGCAAGCCTTTCGATAGCCTGGTGGATTTTGACCCCACGGGTGGTGACCTATTCGCCTGTTCATCAGGAAAAAGATGTCGTCTCATCGGTTTCCATCGAGGTTCTATTCAATACTATTCTGGCGACTCAGGAATTTGATCAGTTTATCCAAATACAACCGGACCTACCATTCACTGTATTAGTTGAAAAAAATAAATTGATCATCTCACCGATAGATCCCCTGCCAGAGGGTGCAACGCTTACGGTCAAAATCCTGCCGGGAATAAAATCGACCCTGGGGCTAGCCTCGGGAGGATTAACAACCTGGTCCTTCAGTGTTAAGAATGCGTGGTTACTCTACCTTCTGGATGGCGAAAAAAAGACAGACCTTTATCTGATCGATCCAGCAGGTTTGACCACCGATAAGTTAATGGATATTCCGGAGAGCCTGATCGATTATAGTGTCTCTCCCCGGGGAAATGCAGTGGTATATACCGCGAGATCCGGGCAAGACACCTTGATTCGCGAGTATGATTTATTGGATGAAACACAAACGGATTTGTTTACCTGTAAACAATCAGTTTGCAGCCAACCTGAGTTATCTTTTGATGGAAAATATCTTGCTTTCATGAGTGGTACGACTTCCGGTGAAGGAAGGGAGGGTGGCGGAAGGGTCTGGTTGCTCACTCTCAATAACCGTAAGACCGTGGGAGAGCCGATACCTGTCAGCGGGAACGATCACCCGACTCGCGATCCGATCTGGTCATCTGAGGGCTGGCTGGCCATATATGATGATGCGGATGCGGCATTCTTGTTTTACAAACCATCTTCGGGGAAGAGAACGAAATTGTCAAACGCGACCGGTGAACCGGGGAGCTGGAATCCGGCTGGGAACACATATCTTGTCCCTGAAATCACTTATGTCGACCCGAAAGTGAACCAGGGAGTGGAGTACTACAGTCGATTGGTGGGCTATCAACCCGACCCGGGTCAAAAGTCGGATCTTACCCAGAACAATCAAGTGGAGGATTTAATACCTGTATTCTCGCCATCGGGGATTAAGGTTGCTTTTGCCAGACGGTATTTAAATCAAGCCGATTGGACACCAGGAAGGCAGGTCTGGATCATAGATAACGATGGAAGTAATGCGCGGAAAATGACCAATAGCCCAGACTTTAACCATCTTGGCTTCGCCTGGAGTCCGGATGATCGAATGCTGGCTTATCTCCGTTTTAATACAGCTTCACTGAACCTTCAGCGCGAGCTGTGGATCATGGACACACAATCCGGTCTGACCCAAAAAGTATTGGTAAATGCGTACCATCTGGAGTGGCTACCATAGGAATGATCGGAACGATCAGGCTGAATTTTGTAACAATTCATGAAGGCGCGGATGATCGCGATAGTCCCCCCTGAATTGTTCTGGCAGTAATGCGGCAATCCTGCACATAATTTCATCCGTGTTGCGGGCAAGCATCTCTTCGTGGTTGCCCCGCACGACCTCTGGGAGCACGAATGTCTTGCCGAATGAGATCTGGATGGTGGGTCGGCGGAACGAACGGATCGCTTTCATGGCCGAATCGGTGCCCCATAAACCAACAGGTAATACAGGGACCCTGGCTTTTTCTGCCAGCAGGGCGACCCCGTTTTTTGCCTGGATCAACGCCCCGGTTTTACTCCGTGTCCCTTCCGGCGCGATGCCAAGCAGCCATCCTTTTTTGATTCCTGCGACAGCAGCTCGAATTGCTTGAAAATCAGCGATCTCACGGTTGATCCAGATCGAGTTCGATACTTTTACGTACACGGCGAACAAGGGGTTGTAGCGATATTTGTCGGTTACCAAACCGAACAGGTCATTCCGTTTTACCGCAATAAAAATGAATGGAGTATCCAGTCTACTAAGATGGTTTGTAGCCAGGATGCACCCACCCCGAAGAGGAATATTCTCTTCACCCGATACCACCATTTCGGTCAGGTTCTGGAAAACCCAGCTTGAAAATGAACGAAGTTGGTTTCGGGTGATCACTTAATTACTCCGGATCTGCTACTTTTTCTGGTTTCTTTCGGCTTTTGATGGCTTCAAATACAGCAGGAAGGACCGATATAAAAATAATGGCGATGATTACGAGAGAAAAATTATCCCGTACAAATTTAAGGTTTCCAAAGAAGTATCCGCCAAATGTAAATAAGGCTGTCCACAGCAGACCGCCAAAAAAGTTGTAACTAAGAAAGTAGCGGTAAGACATCTTCCCGACTCCGGCAACAAATGGAGCAAAAGTTCGAATGATCGGAATAAACCTGGCCAGGAATATGGTGATTCCTCCATGTTTCTCGTAGAAAGCATGGGTTCTTTCCAGGTATTCCTTCTTTAAGAACCTGGAGTTGCTGGTAAACGCCTTAGGACCAATAAAGCGGCCTATTTCATAATTAACGGTATCGCCAATAACAGCAGCTGCTGACAAAAGCGCCCAGAGAACAAAAATATTTAATGGGCTGCCCTCTAATGCAACCAGGGATCCGGCGGCAAAAAGCAGCGAATCTCCTGGCAGGAAGGGTGTAATTACCAAACCTGTTTCCATGAAGATCACTACGAACAGAATGGCATAGGTCCACAACCCCGCTTGAGAGATGATCTCAGCCAGGTGGATGTCCAGGTGTAAAACAAAATCAATCAAATACTTAATTAGTTCCATGGAATACCTTTAGATAAGAATTTTCGGATTATAGCATGGTTTAAAGGTCTGGATCTGCGTCTGCAGAGACTTTATTCCAACCCATTGACTTTTAATCGGAAGTAACGATTTAGTGCAAGCAACCCTGCAAGCGCCCCGAAGGTAAGAAGCCCAAGCAGATAAGGCGAAATAGCCCCGAGAGTGGACAAAAATCCATTGGATGATGTTACGATCTGTCCGGAAGCCAGAGCCACGGCGAAAAAGTTCCAAAGCCCATGAAGTAGGACCGCGCCAAGATATAATAGGACCAACCTAACGTACTTCTGTTGCTTCCACGCATAAACAATACCCATACCAACCAGCCCCGATGCCAGGATATGCATAAAAGCCGTGCCTACCCGGGTGATCACCACAACCAGCCAGGATTCACCCGTCATCTGGGATGATGCCAGAAGACTCTCGGCGATCGCGAATCCGGCGCCGCTGAATAATCCACCTACGTATCCATCTGCCAGGGTCCATTCTTTTCGATAAAGAAACCAGAATCCCAGCGTTTTGGATAGCTCTTCAATCAGTGGGATAAAACCGGAAACGACCATCAACACGACCCCGATGACTGCCGGACGTGATAGATAAGGCAGAAGAATTTGTTGCAACGCTTCCAGATCATCCCCAACGATTGCCAACCGCCCGACCAATCGATTGAGTTCAGCCAGCCATGACGGGTTCATAATTAAAAGAACTAACAGGATTATCCCCAGCAATAGAAGGATTATCGTTTCCAGGATCAGGCTGAGAGAGGTGCCTCCGATCATTCCCGTCAGGGTGAGACCGGCTACCCGCTGTGGACTCTTGAATTCAATACCACGGATGGCAACACCTATAATCAAAAGGACGGGAATGGCCACTGAAAGAGCATGAATTAATGGAAATAGAAACAGGTTTAGGTTCGCTACCTTCATGGAAGCAACACCAGACAATAACAGGATCGGCCAGGCCAATAGGGTGATCCAGTACCCACGTTGGAGCGTATAGATGGGTGCGGGCGGTGTTTTTCCCGCAATGGATCTCAGTGGAAGGATGACACCCGGCAAGAGAACAATTCCCAACATAATAAAACTGGCGAATATCGCCGCAATTGTGATCGGATCGGTTTGCCCGGCTGTAATTCCCTCGCGCGGGCTGGTTAATACATTGAATAATAGAAAGGCAACAGCCACCCCCCAAAGAGATAAGACGCTCAACCCGGTAAAGACTACCTGGAAAACGTCAAACGTATGGGAGGGTGGCTGCCGTAAAGGTTGCATTAGCTCTCGGTGATTGTGACCTTCAGGATGGTTTCAGCAGGCGTTTGTTGTCCATCTGCAGAAACCGAAACAGGTAGACTCTCCAGGATATCCATCCCTTCCACAATCTCACCAATAACCGAGAAACGACCATCCAACGCCGGCTGGGCAGCGAAAGTCAGGAAGAATTGACTTCCATTTACCATACCAACCAATCCCTTGCGGTCGAATTTTCCATCTGTGTTTTCCAACCCGATCTGGTATCCGGCGGATCCGTAACTGGTTCCAGTATGATCACCGGCAATCGCAAGCTGGAGACCGTTCTCGCCGGTATTTTTAACAATTCCATTGAAAGGTAAGTTGTTGTACCATCCTTCGCGGGTGAGAAAAACAAAGCTGTTAACTGCCAGAGGCGCTTTGTCTGCGAATAATTTGACCACGATATTTCCCTTGGCTGTTTCGATGGTGGCGGTGTACGTTTTGGCAGGATCCACCAGGGTGGGGGGACAGACTTTATAGTTCGTTTCCTGACTGGACAGGAGATGGATCACTAGTGCCAAATTCTGAGCTTCTTGATCCAACAAGACACGGTCATTCAGCATCAGGAAGGGGGTATGATCGATGCCTGCTTTCATAGCCTGTTCCTGGGCAGTATTAGCCTTGTTTACTATGGCATCACTGGTCAGGTCTTTCGTGAATTGAACTTTATCCAATCCCCAGCTTTCGGCTTTATTCAACAAGTAGGTCTGATAGGCAGGCTCTTCCAAGGACGACCATTCCGCCTGATTCTGAAGCAGGTAATCGGTCACTTCCCAAAATTTACCCTGCAAGCCAGCCGCTTCGGCAGCCTGGGTACTAAGGATCGACAGTGGATGGGAAGGCAAAGGGAAATGACGGAAAACCAGCCTTACATCATCCGGGCGGGCAGCCAAAAGCTCATCCAAAATGGGTGAAAGCGCGGCGCAGTACGGGCACATGAAATCGCTATATTCGAGGATGGTATATTTGGCGTCCGGTTTACCTTTTGACCAATCCGCATCGGTGACGGGAGGAATCGCAGCCGCAAGTGCGGTCTGTGTTGCATTGGGAGGAACGAGAATATTCCCGTCCACCTGACAGGTCGCAGGACCTGATACAACAGGGACTTCTGCCGGGGCTTCAGTCGCATGGGCGACAGGGGTTTTGACCGGAATTGCTGGTGCTTCGGTGACAGCTACCGTCGCTTCAACCGGTGTTTCGACGAATGATGGCATGGTTGTGGCAGGAACGCATGATGATATGACGATCCCCGCTACCAGTAATAGAAATAAGAGGTACTTTTTCATTTTATCCTTTCAAGATGCTAGCTGCATACGTTGTTTCAGGATCGCACGGATCGCTGTTTGAATATCTTCTTTGCTCTGTCTGGCATCGACAGTTACCCAACGGTCGGGTTCTTGTTCTGCCAATTGATGATATCCCACCCGCACTCGCTGGTGAAAGGCAAGGTCATAATCATCCAGCCGGTTCCACTCACCACCGCCAGCCTGTCGACGTTTAAGCCCGGTTTCGACATCGACATCCAGGAGTAAGGTCAGATCAGGTTTGAGTGAACCAGTGGTAAAGTCTAATAGTTGACGCAGAAAAACAAGATCGGTCTGGTGACCATACCCCTGATAAGCCATTGTGGAATCGGTGAAACGATCACAAATAACCACTTTACCAGCGGTAAGTGCCGGTCTGATGATCTCCTCCACGTGCTGTGCCCTGGCGGATTGGAACAACAGGATCTCTGTTCGGGGATGCATGGCTTTATTGCGCATACTCATAATGACATCCCTGACCTGTTCGCTGATGGGCGTCCCGCCCGGTTCACGAGTTGTGAGTACTTCCACCCCCTGCTTGCGCAGGTAGTCAGCCATACCAGGGATCTGGCAGGTTTTCCCGCAGCCGTCCGGTCCTTCCAACGTGATGAATAATCCGCTCATTCCCGGTAGATCCGTACCCTGCGATAGGGTTCCTTTCCGTAAGATTGCGAGATCAATTGTGCTTGTCGCGCCAGATCGTGTTGCAACCGGCGAATGGGTGAAGCGGCGGGCGGGAGGTCGATATAACGTTCCCCGTTCAATACCGCCTGAATGGCTGCTTGAGTTTGTTCGATCGTGCCATCCGAATTTGGACCCGGCATGGCTCCATCGGCGAGATTGAATATCTCCGCCAGGAATTGTTCTATCTGGTTGACCGTGTTGGCGCGCAACACATAGATGGGCATTCCGCGTTCTTCCGCTTCCATTATGGTTGCCTGGCGATTGCGATAATAGGATCGAAGTGTAATGAGAGATTGTGCTTCGCTTATTTCACGGACCACGATCACCGGCACGCCCAACCGTTTGGCTGCCTGCTGTAACCGATTGCGGGCGACCCCGTAGGGATAGATCTTCACTGGTTTATCGGTGCGAATCGGTCCTTCGAACACCTCGTTTGTTTCTTCTGTGTCTATCACGCGAGTGGAGGATGATACGGGCGGTGGCGTCTGCTGTCGACGGGTTCCCTGCTGACCGACCTGTAATCCAAAGCCATCGTTACGTCGTGTCCCACGACCGGTCGATCCGTATTGAGATGGTATTGGAGCCGGTTTTTCCGTTTTGATCTCACCGCTTTCCGTCCGATAGCGAATCTCTGGGGGTTGTGGGTATCCTCGGACCAACGAATCAACCGCGGCTGCCACATCCATTAATACCGCCACGCGATCACGATCCAGAATTTCCACAAGTAGATCGAACGTGGGCGGAGCGCGCCGTTCCAGGACAGTCTTCTGGGTACCTCTTCGGCGGGCTTCCTCATCCGATAGAGTGACCGATTCTATGCCACCGACCAGGTCTGAAAGAGTCGGATTAAGCAATAAATTTTCCAATGTGCGACCATGAGCGGTACCAATTAGCTGAACGCCTCTTTCCGCAATGGTTCGGGCTGCGGCAGCTTCCAGCTCACGGCCAATTTCATCGATAACGATGACCTCCGGATTATGGTTTTCAACCGCTTCGATCATCACTTCGTGTTGTAATGAAGGTGTAGCGACCTGCATCCGGCGAGCTAGTCCAACGGCTGGGTGAGGGACATCCCCATCGCCGCCAATCTCGTTGGACGTGTCAACAATAATGACCCGGCTCTTCTCTGCCATCATCCGGGCAGATTCGCGCAGCATTGTGGTTTTTCCAATACCCGGCTTACCGAGCAGTAGGATGCTTTTACCGCTTTCGATCAAGTCCTGAATAATATCTATGGTTCCGTATACTGCCCGACCGACCCGACAGGTGAGACCGACGATGTGACCTCTTCGGTTGCGGATGGCGGAGATGCGGTGAAGTGTGCGTTCGAGTCCAGCCCGGTTGTCCGCGTCAAATTCACCGATCCGCTCGACCACAAAATCAATATCGACCCGATTCACCTCATCCTGGTAGAGGGTTTGTTCCTCAGATACAAAGCGGGCGGTGGGCGGACGGCCAAGATCGAGAATGATCTCGATCAATTGATCGCTGTTGTTCACCCTCACAACCGCTTCAGCAATTCGAGGAGGTAAGACCCCTAGCAGAATATTCAAATCATCGGTTATACGTCTTTGTGTCATAAATACCTATATCCGTTTGGAAGTGTCGACTCGCGCCATGGTCGCACCTCTCCGAGAATTTTCCATCGCCGCCACCCGGATTGGATTGACGGCTTTTTGAAGAACAGCCAGATGCCGCACCATCAACGCCTGACGGGGGCTGGCAAGAACTGGCAGTTCTTCCAACGCGCTCTCTATCCAGGCCTGATAAGAACGGACGCAGATATATATGGAATGAGATCCGCGTAGCTCCACCTGATGTAATAGTTCTGCCAATACCGCCGGGACAAATTTGGCTTCAGGATGGATATACGGCTGGACCCAGGTTCCCTCCCTGCCAAAGATGAGATCGGCATAGCCCATCACACCACAGTCTTCATGGCAGATCAGCCCCTCCAACCGTTTATCGAATACGCTATCCACTGGCTGCACAAATGCTGGAACCAATGACTGGCACAGGCTTTTTATCGGGATCTGATCTCGATCGCTTGCACTCTTCCACGTGATTTCTTCTGGCGTGAGGGGCATATTGGCTGAACCAGTCTGGTAGCGCCAGACACGCTGCCAGGCGTAGACCGAAAATCCGCTGGTTCGCAAGACATCGAATGAATGCGAATGCTCATCCACCTCAGCCAATAAATAGAAAGTTCCCCATTCCCCCGCCTGTTCCGAGAGATGATCAATCAACCCGACCAATTCTGGTGAGTTCAATCCCCGGGTGGGGGTGATGAATGATAAATTGCTGGAACGGGAGGCTCCGGCGTGTGTGATCTGTCCCGCCAGGGAAATATTTCCCGCCTCTTCGAGCAGGGCGGTGTAAATCCCTCGGGTCGGATCCAGGTAATCCAAAAAAGCGCGCGCGCGCAGAGGATTCCCGCGGGTCAATTGTTGAATTGTATCAAAGGCGAGTACCTGACCGCGCAAGCGGTGGAGCGCTGGTAAATCGAGTAGATCGACCGAACGTATTCTTATTTTGACATCTCCACAAAATAGCGATGGAACCGGTCGTCGAGTGTGAGCTCCGGGTGGAAAGAGGTTGCCAGCATGTGCTTCTGACGAGCGGCTACCACCATCCCATTGTCCAATTTGGAGAGGACTTCCACCCCTTCACCGACAGATTCGATCAGCGGCGCTCGGATGAACACCGCATGGTATGGTGGGTTCTCCAGCTCCAGGCTCGCCAGGGCGGGAATTTGCAGGTCCACTTCAAAGCTGGCGATCTGCCGTCCAAATGCGTTCCGGGCGACCGTAATATCCATTAATTGAAGCAAAGGTTGATGCCGCTTGGCGTCTTTTGAAAGAAAGATCGCCCCAGCGCAGGTTCCCCAGACCGCTTTTGTCTTACCAAATTCCCGCAGGGGTTCGATCAGATGGAAATCCACTGCCAATTTACCGATGGTGGTTGATTCACCGCCGGGGAGGATCAGACCATCCAGGCGGGTCAGTTGGTGGGCTTGACGGATCTCCAGCGCCTCGACACCGATACGGCGAAGGGTTGTGATGTGTTCTCGAAAATCGCCCTGCAGGGCGAGAACCCCGATGATGGTCATGGCGATGTACTACCAGCCTCTACCTGCAATTAGTTCGTTCTCCGGGATCGCCGAAATCTGCCTGCCGACCATGGGCTCGCCCAGGTTACGGCTTACTTCCGCCAGTATTTTGGGATCATTATAATGAGTGGTCGCTTTGACAATGGCTGCAGCGCGTTTGGCTGGATCGCCCGATTTGAATATTCCCGAGCCGACGAAGACGCCATCCACACCGATCTGCATCATGAGAGCTGCATCAGCCGGGGTGGCAATTCCACCCGCCGCAAAATTAACCACCGGTAATCGACCCAGTTGTTTGGTTTCCACCACCAATTCATACGGTGCGCCAATTTCCTTGGCATACGTCATTAATTCTTCGTTCGGAAGTGTTTGCAAGCGGCGGATATCGCCGAGCACCGTGCGCCCGTGGCGAACAGCTTCGACAACATCACCGGTGCCTGCTTCGCCTTTGGTGCGGATCATGGCTGCGCCTTCACCGATCCGGCGTAACGCTTCGCCCAGATTTCGGCAGCCACAAACGAAGGGTACTTTGAAATCATGCTTGTAAATGTGATAGGCTTCATCGGCGGGGGTCAACACTTCAGATTCGTCAATATAATCCACACCAAGCGCTTCCAATATTTGTGCTTCCACAAAATGGCCGATCCGGCATTTTGCCATGACCGGGATGGTCACCGAATCCATGATCTTTAAAATTAATTCGGGGTCGCTCATACGTGCAACTCCGCCACTGGCACGGATATCCGCAGGAACACGTTCCAAAGCCATCACGGCGCAAGCGCCTGCATCTTCCGCAATTTTGGCGTGGTCTGCGGTGACGACATCCATGATGACGCCGCCCTTCAACATCTGAGCCAAACCTTTTTTAACAGCAAATGTTGCTGTTTGTCCTTCCATTACAGCCTCCTGGTTGACCTGGTATTTCCATTAAGATTCTACCACGCCATACCCTAATCGCAAGGAAGAAGGATGTGGGTCGGGCGCTAACCCTTGACAGTCCTGGAAAACGATATACAATAATACAAAGATACAATGATACAATATGGAGGATTAATGGTGTGAACTTCCAAGTCGATTTCCGATCCGGTACACCGATCTACATTCAGATCGTGGAGCAGATCAAGCAGATGTTGCTGCAAGGATTGTTGAAGCAAGACGACCAGCTCCCTACGGTCAGACAGATGGCTGCGGAGTTGCGGGTCAATTTCAATACGATCGCCCGGGCATACAGGATTTTAGATGAGGCGGGATTGATCTCTACCCAACAGGGTAGGGGAACCTATATCCTGGCCGAACCTGATAAGAAAGCGGTGGATTTCATCCGCGAACAAACTTTGGAGGAACTGACGCGTACATATATACAGGAAGCATTCAAGGTTGGATGCGATCAGAGTGAGATCTATAAGACCCTGGAAATGGTCTTTTCAACGAAGGAATTAACTCGAAAGGAAGGTTTAAATGACAATCGCTTATCTGAATAAGCAAAAACAACAAAGAGGACAGAAGCCGCTGGACACCTCCCGCGTCAATCCGTTGGCTGTATTTATATTTATCCTGTTCTTCATTGCCTCTATCATCGGGACAATCCTGATGGACGACAAAAAAGTCGTATCAGAATTCTGGATCGCAGCGTACGCGATCGGACTCCTGCTGATCGGCATGTACTTCCTGTTTGCCATCAAAGTCGCCTCTCAATGGGAAAAGGTGGTCGTTCTTCGCCTGGGTAGATTTCAAGGATTGCACGGACCGGGCATGTTCTGGATAATCCCGATCATCGACTCAACCACGTCCTGGATCGATCACCGGGTGATGGTCACGCCTTTCAACGCCGAATACACCCTCACCAAGGACACCGTCCCAGTGGATGTGGATGCGGTCTTGTTCTGGATGATCTGGGATGCTGAAAAAGCGGCTTTGGAAGTGCAGGATTACCGGATAGCAATCTCCTGGGCGGCTCAGACTGCCTTGCGCGAGGTGATCGGTCAGATGACCCTGGCGGATATCCTCGTGGGACGGGCGAAGATGGATGCGGATTTGCAGAAGATCATCGATGAACGCACTACACCCTGGGGCATCTCAGTCCAGAGCGTTGAAATTCGGGATGTGATCATCCCACAGGGTTTGGAAGACGCCATGTCCCAGCAAGCGCAGGCGGAACGAGAACGCCAGTCACGGGTAATCCTCGGCGAGGCAGAAATGCAAGTCGCTGACAGCTTTGCGGAAGCATCTAAAGCGTACATCAACAATCCCACCGCCCTACACCTGCGCGCGATGAACATGCTTTTTGAAGGGCTGAAGGAAAAAGGCGCACTGGTGATCGTGCCGAGCAGCGCAGTGGACACCATGAACCTGGGTGGACTCAGCGGGATGGTCTCGCTGGCGCAAAATCAACACGTCGAGAACAAATAAGGAATTTGTTTCACGTGGAACAATCTGGATGGGCTTAACCAGGGCCCATCCTATCGGAGAAAAATGAAAAACAGAACCTTTATAATTATTGCACTTTTGTGCATCGCACTCTCGTTTGGATTATCGCTTGCCCTGCAGGGTTATTTCCCCGAGCAGATGGCTTCCCATTGGAATGCAGCCGGGCAGGTGGATGGTTACGCCAGCCCGTTCCTGGGCAAGTATTTGATGCCTTTCATCCAACTCGGGGTATTTGTCTTACTCCTCGTTATCCCTTCCATTGATCCGAGGGGCAAGAATATCGCCCAGTTCCGCACAACATACCACGGATTTACGCTGGCGATCATCGGTTTTATGACCTATATCCATATCCTCACCCTGATCTGGAATCTGGGTTTCCCGATAAATATGACCCAGTGGCTGACGCCTGCGTTTGCTCTGCTGTTCTTTCTGGCTGGCGTCATGCTCGGCAAAGCCAAACAAAATTATTCAATCGGGATCCGCACCCCCTGGACTCTTGCCAATCCAGCGGTCTGGGACGATACCCACCGGGTAGGGGGAGTGGTCTTCAAGGTGTGCGCGCTGGTAAGCCTGGTAGGCTTGCTCTTCCCGGAGGTCGCTTTCTTCTTTATGATCGGACCAATCCTCCTTGGCGCACTGGGGCTGGTGGTGTATTCCTACGTCCGATTCGCTCAAATTGAAAACAATATATCCTGATTACGTTTCATGTGAAACATAGGAGACCCATGGGTTCTGTGATTGAAGTATCGCAGCTTACTAAAATGTACGGATCGCTCCGCGCAGTCGATCAACTCTCCCTGTCTGTCGAGGAGGGAGAGGTCTTCGGTCTGCTCGGCCCAAATGGCGCCGGCAAAACAACCATGATCCGCATCCTGAACGGGATCTTGCCGTTCGAGGACGGAAAGGTGACCGTGTTTGGGCAGAACCCCAAGACACAGGGAGATACCATCCGCGAGCGGACAGGCGTCCTGACCGAAACCCCCGCGCTCTATGAACGACTTTCCGCCCGGGAGAATTTGCGCTTTACCGGGCGAATGTGGGACATCCCTGAAAACCGGCTCGACCAACGGGTAGACGATGTGCTGGAGTTGTTCGATCTCACCGACCGCGCTATGGATAAGGTCGGCACCTACAGCAAAGGAATGAAGCAGCGCATGGCATTGGCGCGGGCGCTGCTGCCTCAGCCTCCCTTACTATTCCTGGATGAGCCCACCTCCGGACTCGACCCTGAATCTTCCCAGCACGTCAATGCCATGATCGAAAAGTTTGGACGCTCGGGGAACCAGACGGTTTTCCTGTGCACCCATCTCCTCTTCGAGGCGCAACGTTTGTGCGACCGGGTAGCCGTGATCAACAGTGGTCGGTTATTAGCGCTTGGATCACCCGAAGAGCTGGCGAGAGACCTGTTTCCCGGTGTTCGTTTGCAGGTCCGGGTGGGGAATGCGCCTTCACCGGTGATCCTGACCCGTTTGGGTCAGCTTGAGTTTTTGGAGGAAGTCAGCCTGGAAAAAGACTCTTTGCATGTTAAGATCCAAAAGGAAGCCCTGGTACCCGATCTGATCCAATGGCTGGTGGAGCAAAAGATCAGGGTCTACAGCGTCGTTCCGCAGGAAATATCGTTGGAAGAAGTGTATTTCACCCTGCAGAAGCGGGCAAATGGAGGTGTTTCATGAATATGCGAAGAGTACTCAATCTGACCCGTAAGGACCTGATGGAGGTCAAGGGCAATAAAATGGTTTGGATCCCCATGTTGATCCTGCCGCTCTTCTTTATGGTGCTATTCCCCCTTATGTTCGGATTGCTCAGCGGACAGATCGAGACATCCACCGAGAGTTCCCTGGCGGAACTTCAGGCGTTCATGGTGAAGATGCCTGCTCCGTTGGCAGCACTTCTGGCGGGTCGAAATGGCGCACAGCAGATGATGATCTTTCTTCTGGGTACCTTCATGGCGCCCATGTTCCTGATACTGCCGTTGATGTTCTCTTCGATTATCGCGGCCGAATCGTTCGCAGGCGAAAAAGAACGCAAAACACTGGAAGGATTGTTATATACGCCGGCGTCAGACAAGGAATTATTCCTGGGGAAGGCATTGGCTGCTGTCATTCCTGCGGTGCTGATCGCCTGGCTTAGTTTTATTGTGTACGTCATCATGGTCAACCTGACGACGAACCAGGTGATGGGCGGTCAGTGGTTTCCCCTGCCTGGCTGGTATCCCTTAATCTTATGGGTCACACCGGCTGTCGCATTTCTGGGGACCATGTTCACCGTTCTGATCTCAGCCCGGGTAAAGACCTTCATGGAAGCCTACCAGAACGGTGGAATGCTGGTCCTCCTGGTGCTCGGCTTGATGGCGGGGCAGATGAGCGGAGTGCTTTATCTGGGGGTGGAAATGGGCTTGCTCGTTGGAGCCGTTTTCTGGGTGGTGGACGTCATTCTGCTCCGACTGTGCATCCGTTTGTTTAAACGCAGCCGCTGGATCTCATCCGCGGCGTGATGGAGGGTATTATGGACGAAAAGGTTCAATGGGAATACCGGGTCGAAAAATTCAGCAACTGGAAGGGCATCAAGCCTGACGAGCTCAATGATGCGCTCAATCTGTGGGGCGAGGAAGGTTGGGAGGTGATCGGTTTCGCGGGCGCGGCAGATAGCACCTTATGGGTGACCGCAAAACGCCACATGACCCTGCACACTCGCCGGATGCGCTCTACCCCCGCATAATAGAATATATGTTCTATTTCCTTAATTGAAAGATAGGTCGTCAGTTCGAATAAGCTGATCGCGCCAACCTACTCTAAAAAAGGTACTCCGCCAGTTTTTTGGCGGAGTACCTTTGTCAGACAAACCAATTCGGTTAGAAATAAAGATCCATGCTTCCACGCGGTTCCTGTTCCTTCGCCCAGGAGATCTCCAATTCGCGCAGTAATTCCAGGGTCCGGTGGTCGATATATCGGGCGAGACGGGCTCGCTGCTGCCGGGAGGATTCAAATCTCAATCCCAATTTGGACAGGGTACGACTCATCTGTGTGAAAAACACCATGCTGCCATCGACGCGAAACGTAAAATCGTCATTAGGAAGGGAAAAATCCAGGCGGAGTTTTTCGGTTCGCTTCAACACCAATTCTTTTTCCGGTGAAGAGTAGATCAGCAGTCCCATCCCGCCCAACGAAAGGTCGTCCAGGGTGCTGATGCAATGCTGCCCGTGGCAGGTCAAAGTCACCAGGATGGGGTGAGCCGGCTGAACGCGCTCATGGGAACGTTCTTTCCATGGATTGGGCGAGGTTCTGAACGAGGAAAGCGTGATCCATCCCCGATGCGGGTTTATTTCGCACACACGAGCCGTGATCGAGCGTGCGATCGTACTTCCCCGTAGAAATACCCGGTCTTTAAGACCTGCGCACATCTGATTATTGGGGATCTGGAACACGCCCATGTCTTTTTCAAAACGCACTGCCCTGACCTCCTGAGACAGGATCATCCCTTTGTAGGGCACGGATAAGATAAAAGGTAGATTGGGGTTTGGGATCGTACCCGCGAACGGAAATGCACCGTTGCTTGTTGAGTAATCCAGCCTGTTCATGTTACCTCCTTCCCGTACAAAAACAACCCTCCATGGGAGGGCTGCGATTTGTGCGAAATCACGGGGATCAGTGGTGGTGTATGGTGATCGTACCAAAACACAATGGATGCTCGCTGATGAGCAGCCCTCGTGCAGAACGACTTGAAAGTGAATACACGATGTTCATGCGGACTCCTACTATATCGCGAACCATCGAATGAATCAATACACTCGCGATTAATTTAAGGTTAGCGTATGGGGAATATCCTAACCCAAGACAAACTACCGGGGCAAATAGTGACATTCCACGTCCCGAATGGGACTTGTTAACCCCGGGGCGGATTGACGACCTGATCCCTGGTGAGGAGGACATCCATGCTGAGATCAACCGCAAGCGAGGGGAATAAGAAAAGACCACCCGCTGGCCTGGCAGCCTCGGATAGTCCTTTTCTTTGATGTTTCAACAATAACCGATCCAGATCGGCTTGGGAATAAAAAAAAGATTAATTTCTCCGAAAGGATCGCCCGCCAATGGATCACTCAGGCAGGGTCCATCTTATCGAGTCGTTTATTGGTCAGATTTTCCTTCATGATGCGGCGAATTTACCGAGCGCGATCCAACCGCACAATACCGGAAAGGTCTCGAGTGATTGATCTGAGTTGGCGGGGAAATCAGATTCAAGCAGGGATTGCGCCTGTTCGAGGCTGGCGATGTCACGCACCGCATATGTCAGTTCGAGGTTGGCACGCGGTCCCGGCTGGCAACTGTTCTCGGATCAGGTACGATATCCAATCGGTCTGGGTTTACAGTTCCCGGGAGTAGTTATCAACAGCCGGCATGGGGAGCTCCTATGAGGCGGGGTTGTGGTACACATTTTGAATGTAGTCTTTAACAGAAAACACACCCGGCAACAAACCGGGTGTGTTGGTACAAGTTGCCAATAACCTTACTGTGGTTCTGCAGTAAAGTATTCAAACTCCACTTGAGACTTTCCAATCTCGCTTGTAAACATTCCAAAGCCAGCCTGACCTTCCGAGAAGTCACGGTCTGTGGCTTCACCAATCTTTTCACCATTGACGTAGAAGGTGAGGTTAGTACCGATACAGGCTCCGGTGATTACATTTGGTGCATTCTGGACAGCTATCTTATTGGATAATCCTTGTTTAAGGACCTGGAACTCGCCATTCGATCCGATAGATTCATCGCGTTTATAGATCCACCATCTACCACCGGTGGATATATTGAATTCATACCAGCCTGCATTAGACGCCCGGCAGGCAACAGCAATATTCACTTTATTTGGGCCTTTTAGTTTAGTGGCCTGGGAGGTGACCAACATATCGGTTGCCCAGAAATAATCATTGAAGGCGTACACACGTTGTTCAGCTGGATCAATAGATAGGATAATCCTTCCTTGCTTTTGAACCACCGAAAATTCTCCTTCATAGGGGATAGAATATGTATACCAACCTTCTTCAGCGAAATCAGCGTCAAACTCGGTATTGATACTATCTACAGTTGTTGTGGTAGACGAATTTTCGTTGTTATTTGCGTTCGGTGATACCCCGCTCAAACCGCCGAAGCCGGTCACTTCCAGCTCGCGTCCATTCAACTGTCCTTCCAGGATCTCGTCGGTGGTTGGTCGGTAGACCCGGATGGACATCGTCTCGTCGGGGTCGTGACCGCGCAATACATCACAGTAATCCTTGTATGTTTCGTCGGTCGCCAGCAATATGCTTTCCATCTCGACGATGATATCACCCGCCTTCACGCCGGAGGTATCTGCCGGTGAGCCCGATTCAACCGAATAGACCCAGATACCGGGGTATTCGGCGTTCGGACCGAAGGAGAACGCTTCTCCATTCACGCCGATCGAATTGACGTTTGTCCCATCCTGCAGTTGGTCCACCACCGGCAGGGCGATCTTGGAACCAATGGCGAAGTACTGGTTGTAATCCGGGCGGGAGCGGTAGTTCACGCCCACCACCTGCCCGTCGCTGTTCACCAGCGGTCCGCCGGAGTTTCCGGGGTTGATGGTGGCGTCGTGGCTGATGACATAGTCGATCGATGACCAGTACGTCTGCCCATCGGTCTTTTCTTTGGATACGATCCCTTTGGTCAGGTTGTATTCCGGTTCGCTGAGCGGGAAACCGGCCGAATACACTTCCATTCCCACTTTCACGGTTCCGGTGTACCAATCCAGGTAGGGGAAGTCGGATCCCTCCACCTTGATCACTGCCAGGTCTGCGCATTCAGAAGCGGCGACCAACCGGGCGTTGTAAGGGGTGGAGTCCCCGCCAATATAGACCTTGAGAATTGCGGCGCCGGTAACCACGTGGTTATTGGTGACAGCCAGTCCGTCCGGGCTGATGAAGAAGCCGGAGCCGGACCAACCCGCGTTGAGCTGGGTTCCCTGTTCCGGATCCACGCTGGTGCCCTGGGCGATGATCTGGATGGTCGCCGTCTGCACCTCATCCAGGGATGCGACCGCTTTTCCGCTGGAGTTTTGGTCTGGTTTCTTGGTTGAGACGGACGATTCTTCCGTGGGTACGTCGGAAGACTGGGTGGGTTCTGATGTTGGGGTACCGGAAAGGCAGGCAGTTCCCACAAGTGCGATGAATAACGTTAAAAAGACAAAAGGTCTAATAAGGCGCAGGAACATGATGTATTCTCCTCATTATGGATATTGTTTGTACTGGGTGGATAAGTGAATATGTGAAATTAGTATATACTCTGCCAGAACGATAAAGCAAGAAAAAATATATTAATTCTTTATTACATTGTTTGTGATTCCGTAGGGCGACCGGCCGGTCGCCCTTATTGAAATTAAGGAGATGTGGGCATCTGGGAGTAGGAGGCAACGCCTCCTACTCCCAGAAATAGTATAGCCCTGGCACAAGGTGTTTCTGCCATCCCCCGACCCCTTCCAGTGACCAAAGTCCCTGAAATACAAAAGATCGGGAATTAACCAGACACACGTAGGAGAATTCGCCCCGGACGCCTGACGAATGATTAAAGAGACGTGGGCATCTGGGAGTAGGAGGCAACGCCTCCTACTCCCAGAGAAAGTACAGCCCGGGCTGTTCCTGCTGTTTGAGCAACGGATGATTGTGCCCGGGCACAAGGTGTTTCTGCCATCCCCCGACCCCTTCCAGCGACCGACGTCCCTGAAATACAAAAGATCGGGAATTAACCAGACACACGTAGGGGCGTCCAGCCGGACGCCCCTACCAGGCAGCAATGAACAACTGCCCTATCTACGATCTATTGCGCGTCCAGTGCCTTGAAGTGATTGGTGAGAGTATAAGTAATGTAGTTCTCCCACAGATCCATCACCTCATTCTGCCGAAAATCATGATTACAGAAAGTCTGGAAAACCGTCCGACCATCCATACAGACCGTGATCATCCCATCCTTCTTGCTATCGTTCTTGAACAACCCTGCCACGATCTCCGCATCACCAGTGGAGCGGACGCGAACCCGATCGCCTGCGTTCGACATCCAATAACGGTTGTAATGCAACAGGGGTAGCACCACATTGGGTTCATTGAGGATCGGATGGTCGGGCTTCACCCAGTAGATCGATTCCGCCAGATCCCAATTCGTATCATACGAAATGCCGCACTCCGAGGTGAAATTGCGCATCTTCCCTGCGCCCAGAATATCCATATACCAGACCTCGGCGATGATGGCAGTCTTTTTGTAAGATTGTTCAAGCAGGACATCCCAGAATTCACCCTGAATCGCATTGTGATTTTCAGCCCCGACGATGATCAGATCCCATTTTGTTCCCGAATCAAGATTTGCCATGAACTCGCCCGAATAATCGAGAGTAGATGTGTATTTCAAGCCCATCCGCTTGAGGGTTTCTTCGATTACCTGACCAATTCCCAACTCATTCGTATCTTCATAGAGCAGGATCTTGGCGTTCTTTATCCGCTCGGAATAGTCGACCTCGCCGGGTGTCAGTTGCACCGTTGGCACGATGACAGGTTCCGATGTGAATGTTGGTTCTGCAGTGGGTGGATTCGCGGTAGGAGCTGAAAGCGCAACCTGAGTCTGCTGGAGCGCGATCTGGGTTTGCTGCAGATCCATCACCAGTTGAGTGGATTGAAGCGCCAGCTTGGCATCCATCTCCGCCTGGCTGGTCTGCTGAAAGGTCTGCGCGGTCGCAGCCGCGTCAACCGTGGGAGGTGGAGAAGAACCCGGTCCGGCACTGCTGAGACAGGCAGCCTGAACGAGGAAAAGAACCACGAAGATTCCAACCCATCCCGGTAACCGATCAAAGGGCTTGCGGCGATTGTCCATGCTCTCCTCCGATGTACTTGTATTGATCTTATTATTTATCAGATGTCTTCGTCACGCAATAGTGAATCCATAACCGAATGGATATTGGGGTTGGCTGCCAGAATCGCGATCTTCTCAGACAGGTCGATCGGACCATCGGAAATCGAGCTGACGATCCCCCCGGCTTCCTCCACCAGCAGGATACCCGCTGCCACATCCCAGGCGTTGATATCCAGTTCCCAATACCCGTCCAGGCTGCCGGAGGCGATATAACACAGATCGAGTGCGGCTGAACCAAGTCGCCGAACGCCCTGGGTTTGCAACGTGAAGCGGCTGTAATGATCCAGGTTATGCCGCTCGGATGTAGAGATATCATAGGGAAAACCGGTAACCAACAGCGAATGGATGAGGTCTGGGGTGTTCGACACCGATAATTTTTCCTGGTTAAGCCAGGCTCCACCGCCTGCCCGGGCATGGTACATCTCGTCGTGGATTGGATCGTACACCACACCCAGCATAACTTTACCTTCCAGCGCGAGTGCGATGGAAGTGCAGAAAATCGGCAACCCGTGGGCAAAGTTGACAGTACCATCGAGTGGATCCACATACCAGCAGTAGGGCGACTGTTTGTGGTTTGATCCTGATTCCTCGGCTACGATGCGATGGTCCGGCCAGCGCTTCCGGATCTGATCAAGGATATACTCTTCTGCCTGTGCATCCGCTTCGGTAACAATATCGATCGTCCCTTTGTGATGGATGGAGTGTACTTCTCCGAATCGGGATCGCAAGATCTGTCCTGCAGACCTGGCGATCTCCTGGAGATCGGAAATTACTGGAAGATCTACCATTATTTACCTCATATGAAAACTTAGTTTAGGCTTCTGCGTTCATTTCCGCGATCAGCCGCTTGTAGTATAGATCAAGATATTCATGCCGGCTGTTAGCAATCTCTCTGGCAGACTTGGTGAAGAGACGGTCTTTTACATTCCGCAATTTAAAAATGAACTCATGATAACTGCTGTGCGGCTCGCCGGGTAATTTCTCTCCGGTATGCAGAAATTGGTCAGACACCGGCGCGTACACTGGCTGTCCATCCAGAACAGCATAGGCGATCGTCCGGGCGACGCCAACCGCGCCCAGCACATCCAGCTTATCCGCATCGAAGAGGACTTTCGCCTCCATGGTTTGAGGCTCTTCCCTGCCAGCGCGGAAGCGGTGGGCGCGAATGCAATGCAGTACCGCCTCAAGGCGGTCTGACTGCCAGCCTTCCCGTTCCAGGATCGCCCGGGCAAATTCCGCTGAGCTCAAGTGATGGTTGGCTCTGCCCGATGTATTGTCACTACCGGGGGCGCTGCCTTCCGCATCGTGCAGCAATGCCGCGGTTTGGACGATCTCCAGGTCGGCGCCTTCAGCCAGTGCCAGGCGGGTAGCCATGTGGTAGACCCGCTCGATATGGGCAAAATCGTGGACTGGATCGGTGTCGCTATACCAGGCGTGGGCTGTTTCCAAAGTCAATGGTTTCATGAGACCGGGTATTCCTTTCCTTTTTTAATGACGGTATCCACCAGGTTGGTTCCGAACCTGTATCCAAGGTGGCGGTAATCCGCTTCGTTCAATATCAACAGGTCAGCCTGCTTGCCAGGTTCCAGCGAGCCAACCAGATCGTCACGCAAGATGGCAGCCGCAGCGTTGATGGTTGCCGCGCAGATCGCTTCGGCGGGGGTGAGCTTCATGAAGCGGCAGGCTAAAGCTATGGCGAATTGCATGCTCTCATTCCAGGCGGTTCCGGGGTTGCAGTCGGTAGCCAGGGCGAGTAGTCCGCCGGAAGCGATGATCTCCCGGGCTGGTGTATATTCGGTATGACCCAGACCGAATGGAGTGCAGGGTAAGCTTACCGCCACCGTTTCGCTCTGTCCGAACGCTTGAATTTCAGCCAGTGATGTTTTGACCAGATGGTCGGCGCTGGCAGCGTTCAAGTCGATTGCCAATCCGCATCCACCCAGGTTCTCGAATTCATCGGCATGGAGCTTTAGAGGAAACCCGAGCGCACCGGCTTTTTCCAGTATCTGGCGGGACTGGTTAAGGTCAAATGCCCCCTGCTCACAAAATACATCCACGAATGGTTTGCGGACATGAGGATCGGATTCGTTTGAATAAGATTCCCACCATTGTGCCAGTTCCGGCAGCATCACACCTGTCAGATGGGTGGTGTACCCCGGTGGATCTCCTGCGTATTCGGGGGCAATGGCATGCGCGCCGAGGTAGGTTGGTACGATCTCCGGGATACCCTCTTCTTTGAGTGTGTACAACAGCGACAGTAGATTCAGCTCGGATGGGTTATTCAGTCCGTAGCCGGTTTTCACCTCTGCGGTGGTCGTGCCATACTTGAACATCACCTGTGCCCGTTTCCGGGTCTGCGCCAGGAGTTCTTGCGCCGATGCGTCCCTGGTCGCTCGAACAGTGGAGAGGATCCCTCCTCCCTGCTCAAGGATCTCGAGATAGGTCTTCCCTTGCAGGCGCATCTCAAATTCAGTTGCCCGATCGCCAGCCCAGATCAGATGGGTGTGCGGATCTACAAATCCTGGCATTACCACCTGCCAGTGAGCATCTAACTGGGGCTCGTTTGGGAAGCGGGAGCATAGATTCTGGGTGGTTCCCACCTGCCGGATCACACCGTCTGTGTAGAAAACCGCCCCATCTGGGATCATATCCAGTTCGCCCATCCGGGTGCCCCGGCGTTTTCCGCCGGCGATGGTCAATAGTTGAGACGCATGGATAAGCAAGGTCATGATCGTTCCCCCCGGTTTATTCCTAATTCCAATCGCTGCCAGATCAAAGTGAGAACAAAACCACTGGCTATGGAGAATAACAGAGTCAGGAAGAATAATAGTTGAATCAACCACGATCCGGATTGTGAGATGGGCGATTCGGGATGGAGAACACTGGTCAAGGAGAATAATCCATAGAGCAGCGCGATTGCGAATAAAACATTTGCGGCTGCAGTGAGCATTCGCTTATTTATCAGGGTAAGGCCGACCTGAAGCAGTGTGCCAATTACGGCGAAACCAAACGGTACGCGCCAACGGGGCTCGTCGAAGAAAAATCCATTCCAACTGAGCTGCATCAAGAGCAATGACATGGGCAGATATGTTAACCAATAACACAAACCCGAACGACCCAGCGCTTCTGACCAGCCATACATTTCACCTTTCCGGGTGATGATGGCGGCAATGCCGGCCAGTCCAGCGGCCGAAAACAGGGCGATCCCGGTCCAAACCCAGGCTCCATGAAAATAGATCACCCGTATGACGGTTCCGAGCGATTTTTCAGGGGGCACCAACCACGCCACCAGTAATGCCAACCCGACAAAAGCCAGCCAGAGATAAATGAGCGTCCGAAATTTAGGCATAAATCATTATAATGCAGACCCCCGAAGCAGTTTTCGCATTCGGGGGTCTGGTCTGATTTGATTTGGTTTACTCGATTGTTGGCTTGGGTGGTTCGGGCATCTGCACCACATATACATTGTGGGCGTCAAACTTTTCCACAAGACCAACTTTCTTCAGGTGAGTTAATTCCTCATCAATGGTGGTATGTGAAACATCTTCTTCCATCCAGGATGAGATCTTGCCTGTCAATATTTCCTGACAGACCCCATTCCCCCAATCCACGACGATTTCACTGGATTTTAGCGTTAGCACGCAATGTCTGCTGATGGGTATTCCTGTTTTCATGTGCTTCTCCCTGGAGTTATGTTCCGGTAGGCTGGGGGACTGGACACTAATTGCTAGGTGAGTAAGGCAAATGAGGTACTCTTCAATCGGTTGACCAGGTCAGTCTGGGCGTCACACCAGATCGGTCGGATGGGGCAATCTTCTCCAAAACTACAGGCGTGGATATTCAAGGTGCAGTCGTTCAGACTCACGGGTCCATCAATGGCTTCTACGACATCTAGCATACTGATCTCCGCAGGCGTCCGCGCAAGTGTCACGCCGCCTCTGGCGCCCCGCGATGTATGGATAAGACCGGCAATGGAGAGCTGGGAAATGATCTTTGCAAGAAATGACGAAGGGATTTTCTTGGAATCAGCGATCTGACTTGTGGCCGCTCGCTCACCGGGCTTTAAACCGGACAAGTACAAAATGGCTCGGATGGCGTAATCGGCCTGGCGGGTGATCTGCATGGACATACCCTCTTTGGTAAAAATGATAAAAATTGTCTGATATAGAGTATTTTATCACCAACCAACCCACAAATGCGCAAATCCATTCTGGCAGGCAGGCATTTTTCTTCGTAGACGTTAATCGCGGGTTAGTTCCTGAAGGTCTTTGCGGTATTCCCGTAACATACGGACCAGGTTGGATTTTTCGAACAGATGGGTGACCGATCTTTCGGATGCAGGACTGTTGGCGGCGCGCCAAACGACATCCGCGACGCGGTAAGACGAATCCGGGTGCCCAACTTCCTGGGCGCGCTTTGTTCGTTCTTTTAGAATTGCCCGGTCGTTCTGCAACCAGTGGGAGCATATCTCCAGCAAATGCAACGGGTCTCGAATCAATTCGCCGACGCCATGATCGATCACGTATTGGGCATTACCCATTTCCTGTCCCGGAAGCACATTAATAAGCGCCATCGGGCGACCAACCGCCAGTGCTTCTGAGACAGTCAGCCCACCTGCTTTGCACAGAATAATATCTGCAGCCTGCATCAGGGTGGGGACAAAATCGACAAAATTGTGAATCTGAATCGGGATATGCCATTCTTCCTGTTGGAACCGTTCCAGCAGCTCGTCATCTCCACCAGCAACAAGGATGAGTTGAATTGGCAAACCGGAATGATTGATCCCCGTCAAAATTTCCGGCATCCCATCGATCCGCTTGCTTCCAAGGACCAGCAGGGTGACCAGGTCTGGTTTTAACCCGAGTGATCTTCGTATCGCTGGTGGAGTCCGTTTTTCTTCCATGATGTCTGGAGATACGGGAATCCCAGTGATCTTCACTTTTTGCTCCGGCAAGCCGCCTTGAAGAGCCAATTGACGGACTTCTTCCGTGGGTACGAGACAAAAATCAACACCAGTATTGAACCAGATCCGATGGGTTGATACCAGATCCGTGACGACTGTCAGGAGAGGAACCCCCTGCTTCCGCATGGTGAACAGGGCATCCAGCGGCGCCTGGTAAACCGGGTAGGTGGTGACGATCGCATCGGGCTTATAGTGGGTCACCAGGTCTTTCATGACGTCATACAGCATAAGAATAAAGGCGCCATGCATCAGGGTGGATGCCAGTCCGGCGTCACTGGCTTCATACCCGAATCGGTATAACTCGGGCATTGTCTTCACCATCTTGTCGTAATCAGCCTGGGAATCCCGTAGTATGGAGGAAGCACGGTGATCGTCAAGCGGATTATGCAGGATCGTTTGGACGTTTTTACCATTGGTTTTTTCCAAGGCGGATTGGATAGCAAGCGCTGCACTCCGATGTCCAAAACCGGCGTCTGCGTACAGGATCAATATTTTTTTTGTCTTTGAATTCATAAACTTACCCGGATACTGCTTCGTCGGATAGGGGGATGGTTAGAATGAAAGTTAGAGTACTTTTCCGTCCAGCCAGGGTTGACCTTCGATCAGGTAACGCAAAACCGCCAGCAGACTCTCTTCGGCGGCTTTCGCCTTCACCTCTTCACGGTCTCCCGGGAAACGAAATTTTTTTGCCCAAATCCCATCCGGTGCACAAATTCCGATCCATACGGTTCCAACTGGTTTATTCGGCATTCCACCACCCGGTCCGGCAATCCCGCTGGCGGATATGGTAAGGTCTGCCTTTAGAGCGCTGCGGACGCCCACTGCCATTTCCACTACCGTCTCCTGGCTCACTGCGCCAAGCCTGGTGATGGTTTCGTGCTCGACACCCAATAATTGCTCTTTAGCCTCATAGGAATAGGCAGTTACTCCGCCCAGGTAATAATCCGAACTTCCGGCGACGTTGGTGATACGGTGGCTGATCAAACCGCCCGTGCATGATTTTGCAGTTGCCAGTTTCCAGCCTTTCTGAAGTATATATGTACCGATTAAATATTCCGGTCCGTCTGACATGCCTGACCTCGTTGGAGTGAATGACCTTATTATACCTGTCTCGCTACCCATATTTTGGAATTTCGTATATATTCTGAATTAACGACCATGAAAACAAAGACTCTTCGTCCACCAGATAGCCGTTTAATTCGAGGATTGTATGCGATTGGATTGGGTATGATCATCGGATGGTTCATTCTTCTGCTCACGACCACTGGTAGGAAAACCGGAATTCTTCGGTTTACACCACTCCAATAAGAGCAAGTCGGCGAAGATAATTATGTTGGTTCATCGCATGGTTACAGAGCTGACTGGTATCGGAATATATACGCGAATCTATGTGTGAGTGTTCGTGTGAGATCCCTGCGGTTTTCCGGCATGGGTAAACCGGTGGCAGATCCTGAACAGGTAGGCGATTTCCTGCAATTATAGTTGGAGAGACACCCCACCATGATGGCGAGGATTCTCGCGACGAAAGGATTACCACCCGCGCCTTCCAGTGACCAATTGGTGGAGTTTGGTCGTTCTCTGACCATGGTGATCATTCATTCGGATAGATAATGTTTGTGTCAACTTTATATTTATCGATCCAATTCCCGGTGTTAGAATTATTACACCATGGAAATCTCTCCCGAAATCAAGGCCACACTAAAAACGCTACCCAATAAGCCGGGCTGTTATATCTATAAAAACGGCGATGGTGTGATCATCTACGTGGGGAAGGCGATCAGCCTGCGCAACCGGGTGCGATCCTATTTCCACGCCCCGGAAGAGCATGACCACAAGACCCGCCAACTGGTCAAAAATATTGCCACGATCGAATGGATCCTGGTTGGATCGGAACTCGAGGCGCTCATTCTCGAGATGAATCTGATCAAGAAACATCGTCCCCGCTATAACATCCGTCTTAAAGACGACAAACGCTATCCCTATATCAAAGTTCACTGGCAAGACCCCTTTCCCAAGGTCACCGTAACCCGCGAGATGACCAAGGATGGTGCCCGATATTTCGGTCCCTACACATCCGTTTGGGCGGTTCATCAGACACTGGACTTATTGAGGCGGTTGTTCCCTTACCTTACCTGTGACCGGGATATTACCGGAAAAGACGCCCGCGCCTGCCTGTATTACGATATCAAATTATGCAGTGGTCCCTGCATTGGCGCTGTAGACCAGATCCTTTACCGTCAGAATATTCAGGATCTATGCGATTTTCTGGGTGGTCATTCAGCACCCATTGTTCGCCGCCTGCAAAAGGATATGCAATCAGCCGCTGAGCATATGAAATATGAAAGGGCGGCAGCCATCCGCGATCAAATTCAGGCGATCAACACAATTGTGGAAAAGCAAAAAGTGATCTCCTCAGACCAAATGGATTCGGATGTGGTCGCAATGGCGCGGGCAGACGGTGAAGCCTGCGTCCAGATATTCTTTATCCGAGCGGGGAAGCTGATCGGAAGGGAATACTTCATCCTGGAGGGTACGGAGGATGCGGCTGATCAGGAAGTGATCGGGCAATTCCTGACCCAATTCTATACAGAAGCAGCCTTCATCCCACCCCAGGTTATGCTCCCAGACGAGATCGAAGAAGCGAATATCATCAAGCAGTGGCTGCACACCCAGCGCAACGGGCAGAAGGTGGAATTGCTGGTCCCGCGCAAGGGCATCTCGGCTGACCTGGTCAAAATGGCAGCGGAGAACGCCGCAGAGACATTGACCTCTTTGCGAGCGCGCTGGCAGGCGGATACCAACAAGCAGTCTGAGGCATTGGCGGAATTACAGCAAGCCCTTGGATTGGTTAATCCACTAAACAAGATTGAATGTTATGACATCTCCAATATCCAGGGGACAGCATCCGTAGGGAGCATGGTGGTTTTCGAGCAGGGAGTTCCGAGCAAGAAAAATTACCGTCATTTCAATATCAAAACGGTGATCGGACCGGACGATTTCGCTTCAATGGAAGAAGTGCTCATTAGGCGGTTTCGTCGCTGGCGTACCATCCACGAAGATGATACCCCGGGCAAGCAAGTCGATGAAGCATTTTCCATCTTGCCCGACCTGTTGATCGTCGACGGGGGCAAGGGGCAGCTTGGGAGGGCGGTGAAAATACTGGAGGAGTTCGATCTGCAGGAAATTGTGCCAGTGGTCGGGCTTGCCAAACAACAGGAAGAACTATTCCTTCCGGGCAAAAGTCAGAGCATTCTGCTCCCAAGGCACAGCCAGGCTTTGTATTTGATTCAACGGATCCGGGATGAGGCACACCGATTCGGGATCACCACTCACCGGAAGAAACGAACGAAAATTGGCCTTGCTTCCCGTCTGGACAGCATTCCCGGGATTGGACCGACCAGACGGAAAGCGTTACTACGCTATTTTGGCTCGATCGATGCGATCCAGGAAGCCAGCCTGGATCAATTGACTGCAGTCAAGGGGATCACCCTGCCGGTCGCAAAGGCATTAAAATCTGGTCTCGAATAAATCCAGTTCACCCGATCATTTCTCGAGGAGGTTGGGCAAGGGCTTCGATCACAACCATATTGATCTTGGCTGTTTTATCGCGTATAGCTTTAACGGGTTCATATTCTGGAGATTCAGCCCATTCTTGAGCTTTTTCAACCGAGGGAAATTGCATAATGACCAGGCGATCGGGATTCCAATCTCCAGCGAGGTTGGCCATTTTCCCGCCGCGAGCCAGGTATTTACCACCAAAAGCGGAAACCACCGGTGGGGTGAGCTTCTTCACCACCTCATAATTCTCGAGGTCCATGATCTGCACGTCCGCGATCACATACGCTGTCATACATTTCTCCTTGTTGGGCTTAGATAACAGGGCTATTTTCATTATAGTTATGAAAAAAGTGAAAACCATCTGACAATCTTCCCCGAATCCTCCCCTGTCAAATGACAAAAATCGGAGCGTTTCGCGCGACTCCGATAACTGAAGGATAGTCTGGGTGGAAATTTAATCGGAAATACTCGGTGCGAGGGCTACTTTTGAGCCAGACGGCAATTTGATTCTGCCTGCAACGAAGAAATTGATCAAAGCGATGGCAGTTCCTATCAGGAATACGTATTGGAAACCATATTGACTCCAGATCAGACCACCCAGCAGTGCGACGCTAATCGAAAAAACGTGATCCATCGTAACGGCGACGGTAAGCGCGGGCTGAATATCTGCTGGATCGACCGCGATCTTCTTCATGAAGGTGGCTCGCGCCATATTGACCGACATCAACATTTGGTCCAACAGGAAACAAACAAAAGTAATATACAGCGCAATTGTTTTTGAGAAGAGAAATCCAGAAAAACCATATCCCAGGCAGACGAACACCAACAGGATAGCTTCTGCCTGGATCACTTTCTTCTCCCCCAGATGGTCGATCATCCAGCCCAATGCCGGCTGGAACAAGATGCCAATGACACCACCAATCATTAGAAGGGTAGCCATCACCTGAGTTGGCTGGTCAAACACGGTCACCAGAACCCACGGACCGAAGGTCAGAAAAATCTGTTTGCGAGAACCATACAGGATCGCCAGAACATAATAGAGCGAGTATTCTCGCCGCAATTTAAAAAAGGTTTTCGGTGGACGGGTCACATTTGGTTTCATGGTGAACATCAACACGGCCGCCACGGCCAGTATCACCGCTGTGATCACAAATGTGGTCTGGAAGGTGAATTTGAGATATTTGAAGCCTAGAAACACCAGGAAGCTGCCAAAGATCGCAGCCAGGTTGCGGAGGGAATTCAGTTGTCCCAGACGTTGACCAGTACGCCCTTCCTCGGCCAATTCCATTCCAATGGCAGACTGTAATGGAAGGAACAGGTGGCTTCCAACGCTATAGACAAATACCCAGATGGTCAGTACCCCGTATGTGGGGGAAACAAATCCCACCAGGATCGATCCGATGGCGCCGAGGATCATCGCCAGCACGCCCATCCGCCGGCTGCACAGGAACCAGAGCAGGGCTGACAGGAAAACTACCAGGAGTCCCGGGATCTCGCGTGGGAGCTCGAGGAATGACCGCTGAAAACCGGTCAGGTGAAACAGAGAGTTGATGTAATTATTAAATGTGGAGTCGTATATGTTATAACCCATGCCCATGGCGATGGTCGCCAGGGCAAAGATCTTAAGTTCGCGTGGCATTTTCTTGACGGATGAGAGGAATGCAGTCATGAGGATATATTTTTTCGTGAGAGGATGGCTCCATTTTAACACAGCTCAAGGGTCACAGTATGGTTAATGGTTTCAATTAAAAGCACGAATTTTGCTTGTGTAGATGGATGTGAATACTGATAGTGCAATTTGACTAATCTGGTATAAAATAGGTACATACTATTTCCACAAAAAAATGAGGGTCAGCCATGAAGGTCTCCGTTTCGCAACAGAATCTGGCGCATGGTCTAAGCATCGTTTCCCGGGCAGTTGCACCGCGAACCACGTTGCCCGTGCTGTCCAACGTCATGCTTGCCACCGATGATGGTAGGCTGCGATTATCCGCAACCAATCTCGAGTTGGGTATTACCTGCTGGATAGGCGCCAAGGTGGAAGAAGAAGGGAGTTTCACTGTCCCTGCCCGAACATTCACTGATTTGGTGAACACCCTTCCCAACGAGGTATTAAGTTTGGTTTTGAATTCCAGAACCCAGAGTCTGGAGATCCATTCTACTGCCTCTTCATCTGAGGTTAAGGGCATAGATGCTCAGGAGTTTCCACCAATGCCCGTCCCGGAAGCGGACGCGGGTGTGGTGCTCAACGTGGCAGACCTCAAGGAGATGATCCAGCAGGTAGTTTTTGCTGCTTCCGCTGATGAAGCCCGTCCCGTGTTAATGGGCGCACAGATCATCCTGGAAGGGAACGAGATGATGATGGCAGCCGCAGATGGATTCCGGATCTCTGTTAAACGGACTCCATTATCAGCACCGTTGGCTAACCCCGTTAACATTATTGTCCCTGCAAAAGCATTGACCGAATTAGCCCGAGTCGCTGTGGATGGCGAGCAGACCGTCACCATGACAGTCCCGTCCGGGCGAGGTCAGGTCATCTTTACCCTCAAGGATGTGGAGGTTGCATCCCAACTAATTGAAGGCAAGTTCCCGGATTGCAACCAGATCATTCCACGTACTTATAAAACCCGGACCGTGCTGACCACCCAATCACTACTTGCGGCATGTAAACGAGCTGAAGTGTTCGCCCGGGAAGGCTCCAATGTCGTTCGCCTGAACCTGAAGCCGGCAGGCGAAAGCGCCATGGGCGTCGTGGAGATATCTGCGATGAACGAAGAAACCGGAAAAAGCGACGAAGGTGTCGACGCGACCATCGAAGGCGCAAATTTATTGATCGCATTCAATGTGCGTTTCTTGCGGGAAGTTCTGGAAGTCATCCGAACTCCCAATGTTGCGCTTGAGACCACCGCACCTAATACGCCGGGTGTAGTAAAACCTGTTTCTGATGATAGCTTTGTCCACGTGATCATGCCAATGCACCTCTAATAGTCCAACGATACTCCGCCCCACCTGATCAGGTGGGGCTTTTTTATTCCTTAAATAAACCCTGTACCATACATTTATTGAATGTGCACATGTTATACGGTGCCATCTTTCGTTTTTCAAAACCGGCTGGTTTGCTATAATGAATTCATGTTTCATTCCATCTCCACTCCCCCTGCGACTGACCGGCTGCTAACGACAATCCTCACAATTTACCAATACCCAATACTGTGTGGACGTATCAGGCAAAAAATGCGAAAGCGTATTTACCTGAAGGGAACAATCTCACAAGAGATCTTCGAAGAAGAGGTGCGCCAGAAAGCGGTTCAATCGCAGATTCGAGAAGGATTACGCGATCCACTTACGGAAGAAGCAGCCGATATGTGGGAGAAACGTGTCTGCGCGATGCGCGATCAGCTCACCGATTATTACTTCTGTATGTACTACCCCAATGAAGAATTGGACACTGTGATTCACGAAGTACTGCATGAGAAAGGGGTAGAAGCACAAGGTACGCTTCTTTCATTAAACCCAGAGCTTGCCCCGCTGGAGTTGATCCTCGAACAGGCAAAGACAATCGAACAGATTTCAGGGGAAGACCGGGCAAAATTGGAAGCCCGCCTCAGTGAATTGAAGGTGGTTCTTATTCGGCAACTCATCAGCGACCAGTTGAGATATATCAATATCGCCAAAGAATGGTTCACTGTGGAAGACCTGACCAATGTGCGGCGGCACAAGATTGGTTCCGGACGAATCGGCGGAAAGGCAGCCGGAATGCTGCTTGCTTATCGCATTATTCAAAGGGTTGGCGACGAGTCGCTCCGCCTAAATGTCCGCACACCAGAGACCTTTTTCCTTGGATCTGATATTTTCTATAATTTTATGGAAATCAATAATCTGGTACATTGGAACGACCAGAAATATAAAAAAGAAATTGAAATGCGCAATGATTATCCAATGATCTTAAAGGACTTCGAGGAGGGACAATTCCCGATCGAAGTCATGGATCGTTTGGCGGGTGTGCTACTCAAGGTGGGAGATCAGCCGATCATTGTCCGTTCGTCAAGTCTTCTTGAGGATAATTTTGGCACCTCGTTTGCAGGTAAATATGATAGCTGGTTTTGTGCGAACCAGTCCAACCCGGAAGAAAACCTGCGTGATCTGGTGAAGACGATCGCGCGAGTCTACGCATCTACGCTGAATCCAAATGCTTTGCTCTATCGTCGTAGCAAGGGCTTCCAGGATTATGATGAACGGATGGCGATATTAATTCAGGTCGTGGAAGGACAACGCTATGGTCAGTACTATTTCCCCGTGGCGTCAGGAGTAGCCTTCAGCCGCAATCTATACCGCTGGGCACCTCAGATTCGCAAGGAGGATGGGTTTGTTCGGCTGGTGTGGGGATTGGGAACCAGGGCAGTGGATCGGGTGGGGAATGATTATCCTCGTTTGGTTGCCCTTAGTCATCCACTCCTCAGACCCAACTCTTCCCCCCAATCCATTCGGAAATATTCCCAACAATTCGTGGATGTGATTGATTTCGGATGTAACGACTTCCATACCATTCACAAAAAGGAACTGCTTCATCCAGATTATGATGACCTGCGTTATGTTGCCCAGCAAGATCAGGAAGATTTCTTTAGTTCACTCCGAACCAATATTCTTGAGGGGGATGAATCCTCTTTATGTATAACCATGGAAGATTTCCTAAAACGGACACCTTTTGCTGAAAGGATGAAGTTGATCCTGAAAACGTTGGAGCAACATTATCAATCCCCGGTGGATATGGAATTTACAGCAGAGATCACCCACAAAGATCCCGTAAAACCTGATGTGGTTATCACGATCTTGCAATGCCGTCCGCAAAGTCAGTTGGAGATGACATCAAAGACGCAGATTCCGGTCAACCTCAAACCCGAGGACATGGTTTTTTCGATTCACGATATGGTACCGGAAGGATATGTGCCGGATATTCAATATGTGGTTTTTGTACAACCCGAAGAATATTACGCACTCGAGACGCCGGAATTACGGGGAGAATTAGGTCGTACAGTGGGAGCATTGAATTCCCTACTGGCTCACGAAAGCTTTATTTGCATCGGACCGGGGCGTTGGGGAACGTCGAATCCGGATCTTGGTGTGACCATCAATTATGGAGATATTTACAACGCGAGGTCTTTGATCGAACTGACCGGGGAAGGTTTTGGTCACGCTCCTGAACCCTCCTTTGGCACGCACTTCTTCCAGGATTTATTAGAGTCGCAGATCTATCCTCTTTCGATAAACCTGGATGACAAACGGGTGGTGTTTGATCGGAAGTTTTTCTATGAGTCCCCAAATCATCTAACTACTTTTCTACCTGAGGAAAGCCGCCTGGAGCGATGTTTGCGCGTCATCAAATGTAGTGAGATACGACCCGGTTACAGGCTGGTATTGGCGATGGATGACGATAAGGGAAAAGCGGTTGCTTATTTTACAGAGGATTCACTATCCGCTTGAGAGTGCCTGTGGACGGTAGTTTTCCTTCGGGTAGCTGGACCACAATAGTTGTGCCCAGGTTTTCTCCGGCGCTCTCAGCCCAAATTTTTCCCCCATGCAATTGGACTATTCCCTGCGCAACGCTGAGTCCCAACCCCAATCCGCCGTAGGTGCGGGTCAGGTGGTGTTCGATCTGGTAAAACTCTTTAAAGATATTGGATAATTCAGATTGAGGAATTCCCAGACCCGTATCACTGATCCGAATTTCGACCAAATTGGATTTATGTTCCACCGACACCGATACTCTCCCGCCATCGGGGGTGAACCGGATCGCATTATCCAAAATGGCTGAAAATACCTGAGGTAGTTTCTCTGAATTTGCATTAACGATCATGACTTGCATGGGTACCAGCCATTCCATTTGATGGCCATGCTGTTTGATGCTCGCGAGTTTTCCCTGCAATGCTTTTTCGAGGATGGTCTGGATCGGTATCTGCTTGAATTCAGAATTCATCTCTCCGCGCCGAATCAATTCCAGGTTGGTCATTGTGTCGATGATGTCTTTCATATGGTGCGCTGCATCCACCACCCTGGCGGCTGCCTCGGTAACCGAGTCGTCGGTGGATTGTTTAAGCAGGCTGCCATAGCCAAGAATATGCTGTAAGGGTGTTCGCAGTTCATGGGATGCCAGAGCAAGGAAGCGGGTCTTCATCTCATCGGTGCGTTGAATTTCAGCATATGCGTTCTGAAGAGCCTGCATCTGGCGGGCATTATAAATGGCCACCGCCGCTTGATTGGCGATAATGGACAGGATGTCAGCGTCGTCTTTGCCGAAATGTCCATCCTTCTTGTTGAGTGCTTCCAATACACCGGTCACTCGGTCGCGGATGCGCATGGGCACACCCAGCAGGTTACGGGTCTGGAAGTGAACCTCATCAGATACGAGGTCATAATGACGTGGGTCATCCTGAACATCAGCTACCAAAATGGGTGTGTTTTCGCGGAACACCGCTCCCGCGATGGAGCGGTCTTTGGGAACAGGTATCTCAGCCAACTTTTTTGGATCGCTACCGGTTGCCGCTGCGAAATGCAGCTTCTGGCTTGATTCGTCATATAGCAGGATCGAAGCCGCTTCGCATTCCAATAGATCGGTTGCTGATTGAATAATGGACTGCAATAACTGCTCGGGGTCCATGGTTGAATTTAAACGTAGGCTGATCTCTACCAGTCGAATCAGTTTCTTAAGCTGCTGGCGCATTTCCTTTTCTCCGGTTGGCAGAGTTGCAGTTGGCATGAATGTAGTGTAACGCAATCACAATAAATTGTCTAACCGGTCCCCCATCATCAGCCAACCGAAAAACAAAAAACGATTTTGATAGACCAATTGGAATATCCGAATCGGTTGATGGATCGGGAGGATGCCATCTGTGAGCATATCTACAGTAAAATTACCAGCGGTAGGGTGCGTTCGAGTTCGAACGCACCATTCTATTTATGCCGCCCTTACTCCCTACATATCCTACCAAAGTTATCATATCAATCCACGAATTTTCCCAACCAGTAATTCGGGTGACCACGAGGGTCGCCTCTACAACGTAATGCCTCACGGGAAAATGTAACCAAAGGGGAACGTTGCCTCACGGGAAGATGTTACCGAGATAAAGTGCATAATTGGTGGACTTTCTGGTCGATAGAATTGCGTAGAGTAACCGGGTTCAGTCGGACATAAATATTAGTCAATCTGGCCTTGACCTCGAATGGAATTTCTTTGGCTGCGAGGACACGTTGGTAAGGGGTGGCTGCTGTGTCATAGTGTTTGATGATCCGCTTTTCCACGAGTTCTTTTGAGGTGAGTTTGAGAACAGGCTGGAAGAAATTGAAATAGAGACTTAGGTCAGTATAGATACTCTGCAGGAGATTATACTTGGCTGTGGTCTCGAAGCGGTCGTAACCAACGAGATGGCGTACCACAGACCAATTTTTCTGTTCGACATGAGCTTGGTCATTCTTGTGGTAGGGGCGTGAACGGGTAAAAGTGATCTTTTGGTACTGGCAATATTGGAGCAAGATCTCGTTTATAAATTCACTACCATTATCCGAGTCAAGGCCAAGAAGAGCAAAAGGCAGACGTGCTTGCATCGCTTTGATGGCCTCGAGAACCGTATGGCGATTGCGGGGTAAGACTGCCTGGCACTCAGTCCAACCCGTAGAGATATCCACGCTGGTCAGGGTATTCACAAATTGACCTTCGGCTGTATCTCCACAATGTGCAACCAGATCAATTTCCATAAACCCTGGCCTTTCTTCGTTCCAAGGAGTGTAAGTTCGTATGGGAATCGATTTCTTGAGCAAAGTACCGGGTTTAGTGGTACTGAGACCATGCGGATGGGTCTGATAAGCCGAACTCAAACAACGGTCAATGCTTGACCGACTCATCTTTAGCAAAAGCTCCTTAACCTCTGCCGATACATGGATCTCATGGTTACGTTCGAGAACTTTTACAATCTCTGGCAAGAAGGGCTGTAAGCGTCTCGAACAAATCTGGCCACAGATCTCCCAGATGTACTCCAGCGCTGTGACCACCTCGCCTTGATAAATCTTCCGTGGTCCCGGTTTCTTTTTATGCTCTTTATGTACCACCGAGTTCAAAACCCGAATTGCGTATTTTCGGTGATATCCAGTGATAGCTACAAATTCATCCAGAATCTTCTGCTTTTCTTTTCTCCTTGCTTTCCGATATCGTGGTTGAACCGTTTCTAATAATTCTCGTTTGCTTCCTTGGCTCATCATAGCTCCCTCGGCAGTTCATTCTTATCTGCCTAGGGTAACATCTATCTTGAGGCAACGTTTTTCCTAAAGTTACTTTTATTTTGAGGCAATGCGACAATGGTTTTCTCTCCACCATCCCGCCCTTCTAAGGTATAATTAACAGGTTATGTCTCAGAGGATAATGTATGGATAACAGCCTGATCCAACCAGTCGATATTGACCAGCAAATGCGCACTGCGTATCTCGATTACGCCATGAGTGTGATCGTTTCTCGTGCTCTACCGGATGCTCGCGATGGATTAAAACCGGTTCATCGCCGAATCCTTTTTGCCATGAACGAGCTGTCGATGCATTCGAATGCGGCCTATAAAAAATCCGCCCGCATCGTAGGTGAAGTATTGGGTAAATATCACCCGCATGGAGATTCGTCCGTCTATGACGCGATGGCTCGTATGGTGCAGGATTTTTCCATGCGCTATCCCCTTGTGGATGGGCAGGGAAACTTTGGATCTGTTGACGGCGACGCACCAGCAGCGATGCGATATACCGAAGCCCGCTTGGGTAAGATGGCCGAAGAGCTTCTGTCAGATATTGACAAAAACACCGTCGATTTCGCAGATAACTTCGATGGTTCTCTTCAGGAACCGACTGTCTTACCGTCTCGATTGCCAAACCTGTTGCTCAATGGGTCATCGGGTATTGCCGTTGGAATGGCGACCAACATCCCGCCCCATAATTTGAAAGAGTTGATCAACGCGGTGGTATATCTGATCGACAATTATGATGACCGCGAAGAGATCACCACCGACCAGTTGATGGAATTCCTGACTGGACCGGATTTCCCAACCGGGGGAATTATTGTTGGACGGGAAAGTATTCGACAGGCTTATTCCACCGGCCGCGGAAAGCTGACCATTCGTGGTCAGGCGCATATCGAAGAATTTAAGTCCGGAAGAAACGCCATTATTATTACCGAGATTCCGTACCAAGTGAATAAATCCACACTGATAGAAAGAATCGCAGACCTTGCCCGAAACGAAAAAATTGATGCCATTACCGACCTTCGCGATGAATCAGACCGGCGTGGCATGAGTATTGTGATCGAGTTAAAGCGCGGCGCCCAGGCGAAAAAAGTTCTAAATCAATTATATAAATATACGGCGCTTCAAACTACCTATGGGGTTCACCTGCTGGCACTGGTAAACAACGAGCCCCGCGTTTTATCGTTGCGGCGGGCTTTACAGGTTTTCATCGATCACCGGGACACCGTGATAAAGCGCAGATCTCAATTCGAACTGGATAAAGCATTGGCACGTTTACATATCCTTGATGGATATTTGATCGCGTTAGCCAACCTGGACGAAGTGATTAAGACCATCCGTGAATCAAAAGATGCAGAGACAGCCCGAACCGAATTGATGGAACGCTTTAAGCTCAGCGAAGAACAGGCTCAGGCTATCCTTGATCTGCAATTACGAAGATTAGCGGCGCTGGAACGGATGAAGATCGAGGAAGAACACACCCAGGTAAAAGAACGAATCGCCTACCTGGAAGATTTGCTGGCTAATCCCAAAAAGATCCTGACGGTGATCAAGGAAGACTTACTGGAATTATCAGAAAAGTATGGCGATGATCGTCGGACCCTCATCACTGCTGAAGCGAACGAGGAATTCAGAGAAGAAGACCTTGTAACCGACGAGGCAATCCTAATATCCATCACCCAAAAAGGATATATCAAACGGGTTTCGATGGCTACCTATAGGACTCAAGCCCGGGGAGGCCGGGGTGTTATCGGGCAAAATGTTCGGAGCGAAGACGAGGTCATCGTCTTATTGCCTGCTCATACCCTTGATACGGTTTTATTCTTCTCCGATCGCGGAAAGGTCTACTCCGAAAAAGCCTACCAAATTCCTGATGCAGGACGAACTGACCGCGGTATCTCGATCATGAATGTTCTCAATATGAGTGGAGATGAAAGAATTACAGCGGCAGTAGTCGTTCACAGCTTTACTGATGCGGCGTTTTGCACCCTGGCAACCGTAAGAGGACGTGTTAAACGCATGCAGCTAAGCGAGCTGGCATCGGTACGACCGTCAGGATTGATTGCGATCAATCTGGCTGAAGGCGATCAACTTGGTTGGGCGCTTTTGACCGGCGGCAAGAATGAGATCATTATGGTAACCGCGAATGGACTCGCGCTGCGATATTCGGAGGAAAAAATCCGCCCCATGGGGCGTTCAGCTGCCGGTGTGATTGGAATCCGTCTACGCAAAGGTGATCAGGTCGCGGGCGTGGAAATGGTTGAAGATGATGCAGACCTGTTGGTTGTCACTGAAGCCGGTTATGGAAAGCGTACACCACTGAATGAATATCACCCCAAAGGTCGTGGTTCGCAAGGACTAACAACCATCAATCAGAACAAAATGGATCTCATCGGTCAGATCGCTGCCGCAAGGGTTGTGAAAGACTCTGACGACCTGACATTGATATCTTCAAATGGCGTCATGTTGCGGCTGAAAGTGAATAAACTCAGTCGGTCTGGAAGATCCACTCAGGGTTCTCATGTGATGGGGTTGGAAAAGGGTGATCACGTCGCGTCCCTGGCCAGAATTCCGGAAGTACCCGAAGAACCCGCGCAAGAATAACAAAACCATCCATGTAATATCAATAGGCATTAATATTGCGAAGACCCCCGAATTATATCGGGGGTCTTTCACGGAAGGAGGTAAGTGAACCGGTAATATCAGAAATTAATTCCAGCCGCGTAATTCCATGGCTTTCACAACACGGGCGATGGCAACCATATAGGCTGCGTCACGCATGTACACTTTTTCCCTGGTAGCCATATCATAGACACCGTTGAACGCCAGGGTCATCTTGGTATCCAACTTCTCGAGCACCTCTTGATGAGTCCAGTAGAAGTTCATATCATTCTGAACGCCTTCAAAATAGGAGCAAGTGACGCCACCGGCATTGCAGAGGAAATCTGGGATCATAAATACACCGCGGCTCTTAAAGACCTCGTCCGCTTCCGGGGTGGTAGGTCCATTGGCGCCTTCTGCGACGACCCGGATCCGTTTGCTAACTTTTCCGATGGTTTCCGCGTTCACCTGACCTTCGAGGGCGGCAGGAATTAGCACGTCTGCTTCTTTGGATATCCAGGCATTGCCATCTTCGATCACATATCCAGCGTCGCGGGCTTTATTCTTGTCAATGGAGCCATACTGGTCAGTGATAGTCATCAGGAAGCGAGGATCAATTCCGTCTTTCTTGCTGACGGTATAGGATGTGCGATCTTCCCGATCCCAATAAGAGACACAGGCAACCTGACCTTTGAGCATTTCAATGAATCCAATCGCTGCATATTGGGAAACGTTACCAAAGCCTTGTACTGCTGCAATCGACTTGGAAGGATCGAGATTTAATTGTTTCATGGCTTCGCGAACGGTGTAGATCACACCAAAGCCGGTCGCTTCGGTGCGACCGAGTGATCCACCGCCGCCAACAGGTTTGCCAGTGATGACACCCGGGGTATACTGACCGACAAGCTTGCTGTATTCGTCCATCATCCAGCCCATCATCTGCGGGGTGGTTCCAACGTCTGGAGCGGGGACATCCTGGCGTGGACCGACATTCTTCCACATGATGTCCATATAGCCGCGGACAAGTCTTTCTTTTTCTGCTACCGAGAGGGTGGCTGGATCTACCACGACTCCGCCTTTACCGCCGCCCAGTGGAATATCCGCGACGGCGCATTTCCAAGTCATCCACATTGCCAGAGCGCGAATGGTGTCAATCGTCTCAGAGGGATGGAAGCGGATACCCCCCTTGTTTGGACCACGGGCATCATTGTGCTGGACCCGGTAACCATTGAACACACGCATGGTTCCGTCGTCCATTCGGACGGGAATGCGGAAGTGATACTCGCGGGCAGGCCACCGGAGCACTTCGCTCACCTGCGGATCGAGCTTGAGTAGACCGGCAACATGATCGAACTGACGCTGCGCCATTTCAAACGCATTGGTTGTTACTGCCATGGGTATCTCCTCTCAAGAATTGAAATTTGGGCAATGGACAAAAAAATCGCGGGCATATCGGAATGCCCGCCGGTTATTCTGAACATGCTTGCGACTGAATTAGTTGCAATAAGATCATATTCGACACCTGTCCATGCTACACTTAAAGAATACAGGAAGAACTAAAACCCGTCAATATGATTAACGGCAGAAACTGGTGTGATGTCCATCCTATTTCATCTAATTAATCTGATGATTTAGCTTTCAAAGATTGTAAAGCCATATTCAATAGCTTGCGCACCAGCTCCGGAGATGCCTGACCTTTGGTTCTCGCCATCACCTGACCAAAAAACCAGTTGGAAAGGCTCTCTTTACCTGCCAGGTAACTGGCAGACTCTTTCGGATGTTCGCTGATCGTTTCTTCCACCACCTGGCGCAGATATGTTTCATCCACGATCTGTGACAAGCCACTCTCACCGATGATCTCATCAGCCGATCTACCGGTTGTAAACATTGTTTCCAGTACACTTTTCGCAGTGTTGAGATTGACCTGCCCGTCATCGGTTACCCGGATCAATCCAGCTAACTCTGCGGGTGGGATCGGGATGCGATCGGTTTCCAGGCTGGCCGAATTTATTTGACCCATCAACTCACCGGTGATCCAATTGGCAGCAGTTTTGGCTTGAATTTGCTTGTCTGTGTTGAGTACAGCTTCAAAATAATCTGCCAGGTAAGGATCGGACGACAGAATGAGTGCATCATACTCAGTTAATTGATATTGTTGGATGAAACGAATCAGTTTGTGTTCCGGAAGCTCGGGCAAGTCGCGTTTGATTTGTTCCAACCATTTGGGATCGATCACCAAAGGAGGGAGATCGGGTTCCGGGAAATACCTGTAATCGTGCGCTTCCTCTTTATTACGTTGAGAAAAAGTGTAGCCTTCCGCATCATTCCAGCCTACCGTTTCCTGAATCACCCGTCCGCCTGACTCTACCAACTGGATCTGACGTTGAATCTCAAAGGCGATCGAGCGCTCCAACGCTTTAAAGCTGTTCAGGTTCTTGATCTCGGTCCGGGTATTTAACAGATCCGTTCCCTCTGGGCGAATTGAGACATTCGCCTCAAACCGAATGGCTCCTTTTTCCATGTCGCAGGTGCTGATGCCTATATAACGCAAGATCGACCGCAATGCGGTAGAGTACTCCCGGGCTTCTTCCACGGTCCGCATATCAGGTTCGGTGACGATCTCGAGTAATGGGATCCCGGCTCGATTTAGATCGACCAATGTGCAGGCATCTTTTTCGCGCTGAATGTGGGTCAGCTTTCCCGTATCCTCTTCCAGATGTGCCCGGCGAATGCGGATTAGCTTTTCCCCCTTGCTGGTCTTAATAGTTAGGTGCCCATTGACAGCCAGAGGTTCTTCGTATTGGGAGATTTGATAGCCTTTGGGAAGGTCAGGATAAAAATAATTCTTACGCGCAAAGATACTGGTGGTTTTGATTTCGCAATCCATTGCCAACGATGCGCGAATTCCGAGTTCGACTGCCCGCCGGTTCAGAACAGGTAATGCTCCGGGCATCCCCAGGCAAACCGGACAGACCGCAGTGTTGGGCGATGCCAAAATAACATCCACCACCGGACAGCCACAGAACATCTTTGAAACGGTCTTTAATTCCGTGTGGACTTCCAGACCAATGACGGGTTCCCAGATCATGAGAAAGTATGCAATTCTGATGAATTATCCCTGCCGGCGCATGAATTTTTCCATGCGATGCAAGGCTTCTTCTATCTTTTCAAACGCGGTTGCATACGAGATGCGGACAAATCCTTCTCCGCCAGCGCCAAACGCATTTCCGGGGACCAATGCCACCTTCTCTTCATGCAGCAAGCGTTCGGCGAAGGTCTCTTCATCCAGTCCGCTCACGGTGATGCGCGGGAAGGCGTAAAAAGCGCCATGCGGCTCAACCGTGGTCAGTCCCAGCCGATTAAGTCCGGCAACAAGGAAGGTGCGTCGGCGGTCATATTCTGCCACCATTTCCTGAACATGTTTCTCCCCATGGAGTAATCCCTCGAGCGCAGCTCTTTGACTCATGGTGGGAGCCGACATGATGGTGTATTGATGCACGCGCACCATGGCTTTGATGATCTCTGCCGGAGCAGCCGCGTACCCAATTCGCCAGCCAGTCATGGCGTAATCTTTACTAAAACCGCCCAGTAAGATGGTGCGGTTACGCATACCGTCCAAAGCAGGGAAACATACATGCTCCACCCCATATACGAGACGGTCATAGATCTCATCTGAGATCACGATGATATCTTGTTTCTCTGCCAATGCAGCGATTCGAAGCAGTACTTCCCTGGAGGCGACGGCGCCGGTAGGGTTGTTTGGATAACCGATCAGAATGGCTTTCGTGCGTGAGGTGATGGCTCTTTCAATATCGTCCGGGTCAGGATTGAACTGGTTTTCCATACGACAGGGGATCTCAACTGGCACACCACCGGCAAGGACAACTTCAGCTTGATAAGAGACAAAACAAGGTGTAGGAATGATCACTTCGTCACCTTGTTCCAGGATGGATGTGAACGCCAGATAAAGCGCTTCACTAACTCCCACGGTTAGTATGATTTCGGACTCGGGTAAATAGGTAACCCCATACAGACGATCCAAATGGGCAGAGAGTGCCTGCCTTAATTCCATAATCCCTGCATTAGAGGTGTAATGTGTATCCCCATTGCGGATCGATTGAATACCCGCTTCCAGGATAGGTTTGGGTGTTATGAAATCCGGTTCCCCGATCCCCAATGAGATGACATCCTGCATGGTTGCTGCGATGTCAAAAAACTTTCGGATCCCAGATGGTTTGAGTGTCGCCACACGTTTCGAAATGTACGATTCGCGCATTCGATCTCCTTGACTTGCAGAATGGATTGCTTATTCTTCCTGCCCTGACCAGAGCGATTTCTCTTCCTGATAATATAGCTTAAAAAACCGTTCTTTGTTGGTTATTACCCGAAAGACCAATCCATCCGGTAGACGTGAGCGCGAAATGATGGATTGGATTTCCAATTTTTCGTTCTCCCACTCAAGCGCTATCGGTCGCTGGGGGTAACTATCTTCGGAGAGGCATTCTACGGTTATTTCTCGCATAGTACCCGACAGGTGTCTCCGATATCCAGGCTGCCTGATGCACCTTCTACCTGAACATTTCGTCCTATTAAAGACTTGTTCAACACGGATGCTTTTATCATTGACTTCTCATCAATGATCGTGTCGCTGAGAATACTGCCTTCTATCGTACAACCATTGGCGATCGAGGTATATGGACCGATTTCAGAAGATCGGATCACTGCATTGGGGTGTATATAGACGGGATGATGCAAGGTCACGCTGGCATCAGGTTTGAAAACTGGAATGTTTGCCCGCCCATGATCCAGCATGAATTGGTTTGTTTCCAGAATGGCTTCCGGTGTACCCGCATCCAGCCAGATATCCACTTCTATTGTTTTCATTTTTGCGCCATGTTTCAGGTAGATGTTGGTAGCCTCGGTAAGGAAGTATTCCCCTTTAAAGGTACGACCGACCTCCAGTTGAGTCTGGATCGCAGACATGATCATTTTTGCGTCTCGATAATAGTACAAACCGATCACTACCCGGTTGTTATCCATGGCGGTCGGCTTTTCCACCATTCGGGTCACATAACCATCCGCATTAATTTCGGCGACACCAAATCGGCGTGGATCTTCCATCCGTTTAACCCAGGCGATCCCATCCAGGTCGGTCGTACCCAGGATGGAAAAATCAGTTTCAGCCAACGTATCCGAAAACACCATGATCATTGGGCCGTGGAGGTATTCTCGCGCAAGCCATAATGCCTGAGATTGTCCAAGCATTTCCTCCTGAACAACAAAATGTGCCTTGATCTCCGGGTAGTGGATTCCCATATACTCGCGAATTTGCTCGCCGAGGTAACCTATGATGAATACTAACTCCACATTATCCGGTTCAGGCAGGGTTTTAAAACTCTCGAGCAGATGATCGAGGACAGTTTTCCCCGCGACTTGAATCAGTGGTTTGGGTTTTGACCAGGTATGCGGCCGCATACGGGAGCCTAGTCCAGCCATTGGTATTGCAATTTTCAGCGTTTCTTTCATCTGTTTCTCCCTATGGTCCCACACCCGATTGGTTGAAAAATGCCGGTTACCGATAAATGGCAAATCCAAACCCTGCCGCGCCGAGTATGATATAAACCGGATTGATCTTGGTAAACACCAATAATCCGAAGGCTGCCAAAGCGATCAGTAATTTATCCCATCCGATTGTAAAAGCTTGCAACGGTCCAAGTTTACGGATGCTAAATACAGTCATAGCCATTTCATAAGCCGTCCAAAGTAATAGACCAACCACTACGGGTCTGACTGCAGACAACATGGCGGCAATCGTTTTGCTGTCTTTAATGCCATAGAAGAAGACAACCAGAACGAGCATCAATATGGTTGCTGGTACGACCGTACCGATGACCGCGACAACAGCCCCCCAGATACCTGCCAGCTTGTACCCGATAAAAGCCGAAACCTGTGGCGAAATCGGACCGGGGAGGGCGTTGCCAAAGGCAACGGCGTCGGCGAATTCGGGTGCGGTCACCCAACCCACGCTTGTTACTTCACGCTGCATCAATGCCAAAGAAGCCGGACCTCCTCCCCAACTGAATAGGGCTACCCGGGTAAAAAGGAGAAAAATTTGCCAGAGCAATTCCATAACAGCTCCAGTTTATTGTTGAATCTGATCCAGACGCTCGATCTCAGAGAGCATCAGATCGACCAGAGATTTCAGGGTTGTAGCATCAAATGCCAATTTTGCCCCGGCAGATCGATACAGGACCGGTAATGGGACGGTACCGCCAAAAGCAAGCGCGCGGCGATAATCGTTCACCGCTTTATGCTGGTTTTTCAAGGCGTTTGCCCACACTTGAACCGCGCCCAACTGAGCCAACCCATATTCAATATAATAGAATGGAATCTGGTGGATGTGCTGCTTGCGGTGCCAGCCGGTTTTCTTAAACTCCTCATAACCTGTCCAATCCTGGTCTGGCATAAAACGGTCCCATAACTTACCCCACTGAGTATCGCATTTGTTCGGGTCTGCGCCCAGAGTTGGATTTTCATATACCCAGTGTTGGAAAGAATCTACCACGGACATATATGGCCAGAAGATCAAACTGGTGATGAGTTGCTCGCTCAGCGCCCGAGCCGCATCGCGCTTTGAATAGAATCCACCGAACTCTTCCCCCAAATATGGAGACGCGAGCAATTCCATTCCCATTGATGCAACCTCTGCAAACTCCATAGTGACATTTAATTGGGGCATATAAGGTAGATGCGAGGATTCAAACACATGGAATGCATGTCCAGATTCATGGATCAATGTTGTGACATCCGTGTGGGTGCCCACAGAATTACAAACTATGAACGGTTTCCGGACCAGGTTGTACCCGGTGCAAAATGCTCCGGGCGCTTTATTCTTCCGGTTTGGAATATCGGTGAGTTTTCCATCGATCATCTGGCGGAAGTAGCCGCCCAGTACAGGATCAACCTGATTAAAGATATTCTGGGTTTTGGTAATTTGCTCTTCTACATTTTGAAATGGAGTCAGAGGAGGGCGTCCCTGCGGGTCAACATATACCTTAAGGTCCATATCCCATGGACGTAGAATATCCACTCCCAGTCTGTCCTTCTGACTCTTTAGGAGTTTGGTGACCACCGGAACCACAACTTGTTCAATGGCACTATGGAAATTCAAACAATCTTGTGGTGAATAGTCAAATCGGTAATACTTCTGCCAGACATAGGAACGATAATCTGGCTTTCCTGCGTTTTTAGCCATCTTCAAACGCAATTCCAGCTGATTTACCCAAAGATGGTTGATGGTATCCCGATCAGCGAATTGACGGGACATAATAGCTGTCCAGGCTTTTTCACGTACAGCACGGTCAGCATTTTGGCGGAATGGATCCAGTTGGTATACCGTTTTTTCTTCCCCATTCCAATCGGTGGTTTGAGCTCCCAACACTTTGTCCAGCTCGTTCGATAGTTTTTGTTCCCGGGTTTGGAGGGGTAAATTTTCTTCCCGGTATAGTTTCGTTTCTGCATTCATGTTCCGAAGCGGAATATCAAATCCAGCTGGTTCCAGCCGGGTGGCAAGCAATTTCTCTTTTAGGTTTTGCTCATGTGTGATCGCATTTGGGAATACCTGATCCAGGAAAGAGGTCATTTTTTGCTCCGCCGCTTCATCAGCGGTGTTGATCGCAGTGGCTACCAATAAGCGATTGTATTGTTCATCCACACATTCCGAGATCCGTGACCATTCTGATAACCAGCCATCCACATTATCCCGGGTGACTTCGCTCTTCTCCAACTCCAGGTACATAGATTCAAAGTCATCCCAAGACATGCTCATTAAGTTCGCAGTTGTTTTTGGTAATTTTGCTATCATAATTTCTCCGCTTAAGATTAATTTTCGAAATATTAGGCAGTGATACCATTTAATTCAGGTCTTAAGGTGTGCCAGGAGGTGTCCACCTGGTAACTATGCACCAGTTGCAGTAGGGTCATTTCATCAAACGGTTTCCCCATCAATTGCATACCGATGGGATGATGATAACTATCTTGCCCTACCGGAAAGCTGATACCGGGGATCCCCGCAAGGTTGGCTGGCAGTGTGAAAATATCTTCCAGGTACATGGATAACGGATCGTCCCCATGCTGGCCTATCTTGAAGGCTGTTGTGGGTGCGACAGGGGCAGCGATTACATCCACTTTCTCGAAGGCTTCTTCAAAATCATGCTTGATCAAGGTACGGACTTTTTGCGCCTGTCCATAATAGGCGTCGTAATAACCTGCTGACAGCGCGTAGGTTCCCAGCATGATACGGCGCTTCACCTCGGGTCCAAAACCTTCACCGCGGCTAACCTTAAATTGATCAATATAGGTTTCCATAGGGTGATAATGCCCATAGCGGACACTGTCAAAGCGAGCCAGGTTGGCGGAAGCTTCGGCGGGAGCAACGAGGTAATACACCGGAAGCGCGTAGCGGGTGTGAGGTAAATGGATGGGGATAACCTGTGCGCCCATCCATTCAAACGTCGCGATCGCGGTCTTAACGGCACTTTCCACATCCGATTGGATCCCGTCAACAAAATATTCCTCAGGTATTCCGATTCGATATGGTTTGAGATCGATCGAATTGTGTAGGTGAATTTCCGGGACGGGTAGTTGAGCAGAAGTGGAATCGAGAGGATCGTACCCCGCTATCGCACTGAAAAGGAGAGCAGAATCAGCCGCTGTCCGGGTGAGAGTTCCCACACTGTCTAAAGACGATCCATAAGCGATCAATCCATAGCGAGAGACGCGACCATAGGTTGTTTTTAATCCAGTTAAACCACAAAACGCAGCCGGCTGACGGATACTACCACCAGTATCGGTTCCGAGTGCTGCAAGCGCCATCCCGGAAGCGACGGCTGCTGCTGATCCGCCACTCGAACCACCGGGTACAGCTTCCAGATCCCATGGATTATGAGTAGGACCAAAGGCTGAGTTTTCCGTCGAGGAGCCCATCGCGAATTCGTCGGTATTCGTCTTCCCAAGAATGACAACCCCATCTTCAATCAGTCTATCCACACAGGTGGCGGTATAGGGGGGAATAAAGTTTTCGAGGATCTTTGAGCCGCAGGTACAGCGGACGCCTGACAAAGCAAGAACATCCTTAACCGCGATGGGTAATCCCAATAAGGGTGAAAGAGGCTTGGAATCGTTTGGGCTATGCCCGGAAAAGAAAAAATCCGCCCGGTTGGCGCGGAAAAGAGCTTCTTCAATCGTAAGTGTCAGGTAAGCATGGACCTTCGAATCGAGGAGGCTGATTCTATCAAGAACCGCTTTCGTCAACTCGCGACTAGAGATATCGCCTTGCCGGAGAAGGGTTGCGGATTCTACCAGAGTCAGATCAGTGAGATCGCTCATGATTCATCCAGGACTGGTGGGACTTTAAATTGGTTTTGTTCCTGACGAGGAGCATTTTGAAGCGCTTTTGTGGTAGTCAGACCTGGACGAATATTATCTTCCCTGAATACAGTATTTCCTTGAAGAATAGCTGAAGTTGGTGGGATCTGCGATGTATCCAACTCTTGCAACATGGTTATATAATCCAGAATGGTTGACAGCTGACTCTGATAGCGTAAAACCTCTTCGGAGCTCAATTCCAACCGCGCCAGGTGAGCGATTTGCTGGACTTCTTCAATGGAAAGCGTCATGGAATAATTATACCAGCGCTTATATTCCTCCTTTTTGGATCAGTTCGCTCCCTGACCGAACCAGTATAATGAAATAAAGAGAGGGCTTATGGGCGTCGTTTTCAAGTTAGCGTTGGTTTTCATGGTCTGGTTGGTATCTCTATTTCCTGCTGGATTTCTCCGGCACCCAGTTTCAATTACGCCCACCGCAACTCCTACACCCGAAGAAATTTGCCGGGAGTCTTCAGGCAAAATATCCTCCCTATTGGTCGAATCCAGTCTGCTGGGTAAGACCATCCCGGTTGTGGTGTATACCCCTCCTTGTTATGATCCCGCCACCGTTATCCCGTATCCGGTTCTCTATTTGTTACACGGACAGTCGTTCGACGAACACCAATGGGAAAGGCTGGGTATCCGTGAAACAACCGATCAACTGATCAGCACCCGGATTATAAGACCGATGATCATCGTAATGCCCGGAGAGGAAGCGTATCTGGAAGATGTCCGACGGTCTAAATTTGGTGATGCCATTCTTACCGAAGTGATTCCATGGACCGAATCACACTTTCAGGTCTCCCGTGATAGAACCGGACGAGCGATCGGTGGATTATCCCGTGGATCTGGTTGGGCAATGCACATAGGATTGGCTCACCCGGATCAGTTTGTGAGCATCGGTGGGCATAGCCTGACGCAGATAGGTGGGGACATAAACCGTATGGCCGGGTGGCGTAAGAAAACGACAGATGGTATTTTGCCCAGGATCTATATTGATATTGGACTGGCTGATCCCTATAAAGATACTGCCCGAATCTTCGAACTTAAACTATCTGAATATTCCTATCCACACGAATGGCATCTGAATCTGGGAACCCACAACGAAGCATATTGGTCGAGTCATTTGGTTGATTATTTACGCTGGTATGACCTGGGTTGGGAAGATTTCCTCAAAAGATGATTTATTTCAGGCTACAATTTATCCATGGATAAGATGAAACGGGTGGCTAGAATCGGGAAGCGAGGCGACCACACTGAAGAACGGATTTACTGGCATAACCAGACTCCGGACGATCGTTTACGTGCAACAGAGGAAATGAGAGAACAGTATGTCCTCTGGAAATTTGGTTTTTGACCCAGACTTCAAAGAATTGTTACAATTATTAAACGGAAATAATGTTCGCTATTTGATTGTCGGGGGATACGCTGTCTCGTTTCGTGGTTTTTCCCAGAAGCATTAATGGCCTTGATATTTGGATCGAGCCGACTGTTCGCAATAGTAGTAAACTGTTGGATATACTTGTGGATTTTGGTTTTGGTTCCTTCGGGATAGCTCTTGATGATCTTTCTGAGCGAGATAAAGTGGTTCAATTGGGCTATCCACCAATTAGAGTCGATTTAATGAACGATATAAGTGGTCTTAAATTTGAACACGTCTACCTTGCGCACCATTGATGATACAGAAATTCCCATAATTGATTTGGAAAGCCTTAAAATAGGTGTGAGAAATGTTGGCCGAAATCAGGATCTCTCAGATCTTGAAAATTTGCTATAAGTGAAAATAAGCGTTATTTTCCCGCATACCAACGCAAATACTCTTCCGCGTGCGTTTTCCAGTAGATCTCATCGTGCTCTCCGGGATCAATTACAAAGACATGAGGTATCTCCGCCGTTGTGAGATCCTTATCAACCCGTATCAAATAATGTAATTCATCATCTTGTTCGCCCACATCCAGCCAGATGCGCTGTCCAGACCAGGCAATCTTCATTGATGCAAGGAAACGCTCTGGTACGCGTTGAAAAAGCGCCGGACTATGCCCGCCCACCGCATTAAAAAGAGTGGGATATTTTAAGAATATATCAAAAGCCCAACCTCCGCCGCGAGATAAACCACCAATCCCACGACCTTCTTTACCTATCACTGTGCTGTAATGCGTATCGATATGGGGGATCAATGCTTCTGACAATGCAGAACCAAAATTGGATTCGGCTGGTCTTGCAAAATTCGGATTATAAGGCAGCACAATGATCAAAGGATCGATCTCACCTGATGTGATTAAACGATCCGCGGTATCTGTAATTCCGAGCCGGACCCATTGATCATCAGAATAAGTAAGCCCGTGAAGCAGGTACAAAACGGGATATTCCTTCCGATCGGTATAACAAGGTGGCAGGTAGATGGTGTAAAAAAATTGCCCTGGCAGGATAGGTGTCTCCAACATTTCTCTGCGAATTTCCCCTTCCGTTGTTGAGCAGAGGTCTGAAGCTGACGGAACGACAGTCGGTACAGGAGATAGTGTTCGGATTGGAGTTGGTTTTGTAGTTGCCGGGATTGACGTAGCAGAAAGAGTTGAAGTTGGAATAACCGCCGGAGTAGTTTGACAGGCAGAAATCGCTATTCCTATCCACCCTCCGATGATCAGGAGAAGCACCAAAGGAGGGATGTCTTGACGGTTGAGCATACTTCGAATTATACTCGTGCCTGCCGGGGTGTAGCGCAGTTGGTAGCGCACCGCGTTTGGGACGCGGGGGTCGGCGGTTCGAGTCCGCCCACCCCGACCTTTGGATCAGGTACAATAAATCCCCCTCAAGGGGATTTTCTGTTATTATGGATAATCTTGATTTCCACCTGGATCGTACCTTATGAATAGAGAAACCATTTCTGCGCTGGCAGCCTATACCTTATGGGGAATTTTTCCAATTTACTTCAAATGGCTGCATAATGTACCCGCTTTCCAAACGGTGAGTCATCGAGTGGTCTGGTCGTTCATCTTCCTGTTCCTGCTCATCCTTTTCAGGCGAGAATTCAATGAGTTTAAAAGATCCATCACCCTCAAGCGGGTGTTGATTTACCTTGGCGCCGGGATACTATTGGGAATTAACTGGTTCACCTATGTCTGGGCGATCGCTCGTGGGTATGTAGTGGAAAGCAGCCTGGGATATTTCATCAATCCGTTGGTCAACGTCTTATTGGGCGTGTTATTCTTACGTGAAAAACTGCGTCCCATGCAATGGATTCCGGTAGGATTGACTGTCCTTGGAGTAGCCTATCTGACCATAAGCCATGGATCCCTTCCCTGGATAGCGCTGGTCCTGGCTTTCTCATTTGGCTTCTATGGTCTGGTAAAGAAAGTATCACCTCTTGGATCGCTGCACGGATTGACCCTTGAAACCGGCGCCATCTTTTTACCGGCATTGGGGATTCTATTTGTGGAAGAGTTCAATGGCGTGGGCGCGTTTGGCCATTCTACCTGGACTATCAACCTTTTATTGGTTCTCACGGGCGTTGTTACAGCAATCCCACTCATTCTTTTCTCGATTGGCGCGCGGGGAGTACCCCTGACGACCATGGGATTGTTGCAATATATCACACCTACCATGCAATTCCTCTCAGGTGTATTACTGTTTGGGGAGCCATTCACCAGGGAGAGGCTGATCGGGTTCGGAATTATTTGGATCGCCCTGGCTATTTTATCCATTGAAAGTTTTTTGCAGAGAAGGGCAGTCCTTATCCCTGGCAAGTGATAACTACCAATTTTGTACAAACACTATCCATTAATTCTGTGAGAAATCAGGTTGGATTGAACGATCCAGTTGGTAACCATTTGACATGAACTATCCTGAATGAAGGGGAAATCCAGATGAATGAGACAATCCGTATTCTGTTGAACCGTAGGTCAATTCGTTTATTTCTTCCTGATTCAATTTCCGAAGACGAAAAAGACCAAATTCTCCAATCCACGCTTAGAGCTCCCACGGCTGGAAATATGATGCTCTATACCATCCTACAAATAACAGACCAGACGATAAAAGATCGGCTTGCACTCACCTGCGATAATCAACCATTTATTGCAAAAGCCCCCTGGGTGTTATTGTTTCTGGCGGATTATCAGAGGTGGGTTGATTATTTTAATTTCTCTGGTGTGGAAGAGAAAAGTCAGGAGCGAGGCGCGGATATCCGACTTCCGCAAGAAGGTGACCTGCTGTTAGCCGTATGTGATGCGTTGATCGCAGCGCAAACAGCTGTCATCGCGGCCGAATCTTTGGGTATTGGATCATGCTACATCGGAGACGTGATGGAAAAATATGAAAGTCACCGCGAATTATTGCAACTCCCAAAGTACGTATTTCCCATTACCATGGTTTGTTTTGGCAGGTCAGCTAAAAAAGAACAAGGGTGGAAACTGCAACCTCGTTTCCCAAAGCGTTTTATCGTTCACCAAAACCAATACCACTCACTACGAAAAGAAGAAGTTGCCGAGTTCGAAAAACCGTTGGTGGAACGCTATTACCCAACAGGAAAATTCCCACCCGGATTGGACAACCTGGCACAACGATATTATTTTCAAAAATTCACGGCTGATTTCTCAATCGAATTAAACCGCTCTGTACATGAAGTAATGAAAAATTGGGAAGTATAAACACATTCCAAAATCGACTATTGTTAGTGACCTGACCCGATCTGGCTTATTTCGGGCTTCCCGTTTTGTGCTGCAATATGACTTTTCTCAACCGGAGAACTCGGCTTCCCCATCCTTCTTTGCAGAATCCAATGCTTGATCCACGGTAAACGGATTATCAGTAGGATGGCGATGATCGAGCCATAGATCACTGGAAGAAGGATGTTCCCCTGGAGTTGGAGAAGGTTTGCTTTCTGAGCTAACGAATCATGGATAATGACAACAACGCCTGCCACATACACCAGCTGGTGCAGACGCTTCCAATTCTTACCCATTTTCACCTTCCACCATTTATAGGAAGTGAGTGCCATCAGGGTAAGGATGATCAACGTTGTAAGTCCGAACCAGATATACGGCTTTTCTATGAATTGTCGCAGGATTCGGCGCGTAACCAAACCGTAATCGAATACCATAAAATTGACAAAATGAATAACCGCGTACATAAATGCATACAGCCCCAGCGGCTTACGAAATGTTTTGAAATAGTTAATGCCGGTAATGAGCTGAAGAGGTGTGCCCGCAAGTGAAAGTGTCAGAAGAGTGATCGCCGTTCTGCCAGTTCGTTGCGATGCCGCCTGGATCGGATTGGCTGTCAGATTGTGGGTAAAATAATCAAAGACCAGCACAATCAGTGGCAACCATGCCCCGATATGCATCGCATAACGTAAGATCCGTTTGAATTTGTTTTGCCGGTCATTCATCCGTGTTCCTAGTAATCTTTATATAGATCCATTCCGGCGTACAAGTCTTTCACCTGGGTCTCATATCCATTGAACATTAAAGTGTCGCGCCGGCTGCCTTCCCCAATTCTACGCTCCGAATCTTGCGACCATCGTGGATGGGGTCTTTTCGGGTTCACATTTGAATAAAAACCATATTCATCCGCTGCGATAGTGTTCCAAAGGGTCTTGGGTTGTTCCGTAGTTAGATTGATCTTGACGATCGATTTAATGCTTTTAAACCCGTACTTCCAGGGTACAACCAGCCGAATCGGCGCGCCATTGGCGGGAGGTAAAGGCTTACCATACACACCAGTGACCAATGATGTGAGAGAATTCATTGCTTCGTCCAGTCGCAGCCCTTCGGTATACGGCCAGGGATAATATGGCTGCCTTTGCCCGGGCATCTCATCAGGTCGAAATACTGTCTCAAAATAGACATATTTAGCTTCAGACTTAGGCTCGACTATTTTAAGCAGATTGGATAGTGAAAATCCTTCCCAGGGGATTACCATCGACCATCCTTCCACACACCGCAACCGATATACTCTTTCTTCCTGGTCAAACTCTTTGAATATATCCTCGAGACCAAATGTACGGGGATTGTTGACCAATCCGCCTACTTCCACTTGCCACGGATCGGTTGTGAACTTGGCAGACATCGGTGCAACACCCTCTTTGTCTGTTGTGAATTCGTAATAATTGTTATAGCCGGAAACATAATCGAAAGGTGTAGAAATATCTCCAAATTCATCTCGGATTGTTGCTTCCACGCCCAACGGAGTAGGATTTACATTATCTACGGTTGGAGCACACGCTACTAGTGCAGCCGCTGCGCCAACATACCCAACTGATTTCAGGAACCGCCTGCGATTGAAATAGTCCTTTTCAGGCGTAATTTCTGAGGGAAGCGGTTGCTTTAGATTTTTTATTCGAAATATCATTTTTCCCTCCAACGATCATATCAAATCGGTGAAGTCTGCATATAAACCAATAACAGCCCCCATATCGGATGTTGAATCAAAATTACAAATTAAGCATAAATCCCACCAATCTCGGCGGCGATGCTTTGTCCAAGCATAACCAGGGTCTTAATCGAACTCTTAGAAATCAATCCCGTTTCAAAACTGATTAAATGGAAGGTCTTCTGTTGACGCAAAGTCTTCTGTCGTGTATTCTAAAATCAGCGTCATAAAAATGGAGGCATATGGGGTCATTAAATGAAATCCTGGCGGTAATTCTGGGTGGTGGACGGGGATCCAGACTTTACCCTTTAACGAAGTTGCGCTCCAAGCCGGCAGTCCCGATGGGCGGTAAATATCGTTTGATCGACGTGCCGATCAGTAACTGCATAAATTCGTCCATATATCAGATCGCGGTATTGACACAATTTAATTCTGTTTCCCTGCACCGTCACATTACCCGAACCTACAGTTTTGATGCATTTCACACTGGTTGGGTACAAGTATGGGCGGCAGAACAGACCATGTCTTCATCGGATTGGTATCAAGGCACAGCAGATGCGGTTCGGAAACAGCTTTTTCAGATTAGCGCGTCCAATGCGAAATACGTACTGATCCTGGCGGGCGATCATCTCTACCGGATGGATTATGCTGCCATGGCGGCGTTTCATTGGGAAAAGAATGCGGAAATCACACTAGCGGTCCAACCGGTATTGAAATCAGAAGCTTTTCGATTGGGCATATTGAAAGTGGACGAGAATCATCGGATCAGGGACTTTGCCGAAAAAACCACTGACCCGGAAGTACTAAAGAAGATGGTGAGCCGGGATGACCCCAGAAAACCATATCTTGGATCGATGGGGATCTATATGTTCAACACAGAACTCCTGTTGGATTTGGTTGAAAAAGACGATTTTCCCGATTTCGGCAAGGATGTTATTCCACACGCTATCAAGGGTCATCGTGTCTATGGATATAACTTTAATGAATACTGGGAAGATATTGGAACTATCCGCTCATTCTACGAAACAAACCTTGCCCTCGCGACCGAAAATCCACCCTTTGATCTATTTGATGCAGACCGACCCATCTATACCGCACCGTTGTTTCTTCCCGGGTCAAGGGTGATCGACAGTACATTGGAAGATGTATTGTTAACCGAAGGATGCCGGATCGAAAGAGCAAAAATCCGTCATTCGGTGGTTGGACTCAGGAGTCAGATCGAAGATGGAGCTGTGATTATTGACAGTATCCTGATGGGGGCTGATTATTACGAGGGAATCCTCAGACCGAAAAAGAACATCATCCCTATTGGCATTGGCCCGGGATGCTTGATCGAAGGGGCGATCATCGATAAAAACGCCCGTTTGGGAGCAGGCGTTATCATAAAACCTTTCCCAAGAGGTACCGATATTGATGCGGATCCATGGTTTGTCAGGGATGGGATCGTGGTCATCCCGAAAGATGCCGTAATCCCGGCTGGAACCCTGATCGAACCATAAGAAGAGCAGCATTCGCACTGTTATTACGTAGTGACATTATTCGTTTACAATACTATTGATGGATTTTGACAGCTCCATTATTCAGCGCCTATTTTTCGATTGATAGTATTTGATAGCGAAAAGTACGGATAATTCAACGAATTTAATTAGAGTCCATTAACCAATTTAACCAACTATCTAGGAGAGAGACAGTGCTCACACCAAGTAAAGATATACGATCGACTGATGCCGATATACAAGTGCATTGGCATTCCCTCAGCCAGGAAGAAGTCTTGGTCCAACTGGATACGAGACTGCAGGATGGTCTGAGCTCTGCTGAAGTTGAAAATAGGCGCAAACAATACGGGTTTAATCAACTTCAGGAAGCTCCTCGACCAGGTTTTCTGCGCATGGTCCTGGACCAACTTAAGAGCTTTGTCGTAATTCTATTGATTGTCGCTTCAGTTATATCGGCTGTGATGGGAGAGTATGTCGAAGCGGCAGCGATCATCGCGATCGTTGTCTTGAATGCGATCCTTGGCGTCGTTCAGGAGAGTCGAGCTGAACAGGCGCTGGCTGCTTTAAAGAAGCTTGCATCGCCAGAAGCGCAGGTGTTGCGAGATGGTAAGCGGATATCCGTCCCGGCTCCCCAACTGGTTCCGGGTGATGTGCTTTTTTTGGAAGCGGGTAACTACGTTCCCGCGGATATCCGCCTGGTGGAGGCTATTAACCTCAAGGTGGAAGAAGCAGCTCTCACCGGAGAATCCCTCCCGGTTCAAAAATCCGCCCAGGATTCCCTTGAACGGGAGATTCCTCTTGGCGACCGTAAAAACACCGCGTTCATGGGAACATTAATTTCCTATGGTCGTGGGAAAGGAGTGGTCGTCAGCACCGGGATGCATACCCAACTGGGCTTGATCGCAACCATGCTCCAATCAGTGGAGATGGAAGAAACACCGCTGCAGAAAAGGCTTGAAGAGCTGGGAAAATTACTAGGGATAGGCGCGCTGGTCATTTGCGGTTTGGTCTTTGCGGTGGGCGTCATTCGTAATCACAACGATATTCAAGCCATCGTCGATACATTCATGATCGCCGTTTCTCTGGCTATTGCCGCTGTACCCGAAGGGCTCCCCGCCATTGTCACCATCTCGTTGGCATTGGGAATGCGCGAAATGGTCAAACGGCATGCACTAATTCGGAAACTTGCCAGTGTGGAAACTTTGGGATCTGCTACCGTCATCTGCTCGGATAAAACCGGGACCTTGACGCAGAACGAAATGACAGTCACTCGATTATGGGTGGATGGCAAATTTGTAGACGTATCCGGTTCTGGTTATTCTACGGATGGGGAGTTTTCCATCGCTGGAAATGTTGTCGAACTAAAGAAGTTTCCCGCAGTCTCTACTGCACTATGGGTAAGCGTGTTGAATAATGACGCCCAACTGGAAGAAGGGAATGGTGGAGAATCTACCTTCCGAATGATAGGTGATCCCACTGAAGGCGCGTTACTGGTTGCTGCAGCCAAAGCAGGCGCCACCGTTTCCGGGATGCTCACGGCATATCCTCGCGAAGAAGAAATTCCATTCGACTCGGTTCGGAAACGAATGGTTACAGTGCATGCAGTGAAGCACCCGGATGATAGTGATTTCTCTCCTGTTTATGGCGCAAATAAAAAGGAGTGGTACGCCATCGCGGTCAAAGGCGCTCCAGATGAAGTTCTCAAGCTTTGTTCACATTACCAGGCGATGGATGACCAGTCAACTCCTCCCCTGACAGATGAGATGCGCTCCACGATCATTGCCGCCAATGATGAAATGACTCAATCTGCATTGCGCGTGCTAGGTCTGGCATATCGATTGGTTCCGGAAAAGCCGGAAGAAATTACCAGTGACACACTGGAAAAAGAGTTGGTTTTCGCAGGTCTGGTTGGAATGATCGACCCGCCCAGACCGGAAGTGAAACCTGCGCTACTCAGGGCAAAGGAAGCTGGCATCCGGACTATCATGATCACAGGAGATTACCCGAATACAGCCAGAGCGATCGCTGAATCGATCGGGTTGCTTGGTAAAGGACGCCGAGTCCGGACCGGCGCGGAGATCAACGACCTGTCACCGGATGAGATGCGGGAAGAAGTTAAGTTAACTGATGTATATGCGCGGGTCTCACCCGAGCACAAAATGAAGATTGTGGAAGCTTTACGCGCCAATGATGAAGTTGTTGCAATGACAGGAGATGGTGTAAACGACGCACCCGCGATCAAACTGGCCGATATTGGCGTTGCCATGGGGATTACCGGGACGGATGTTGCGAAAGAGACCGCCGACATGGTATTAACCGACGACAATTATGTAAGCATCGTCTCAGCTGTCGAACAGGGTCGGGTAATCTATAGCAATATCCGCAAGTTCGTTTATTACCTTATCTCGTGCAACATGGCAGAAATCCTGGTCATATTTCTCGCGACAATGTTTGGCTGGCCATCCCCATTGACCGCAATCCAACTGTTGTGGCTCAACCTGGTAACAGATGGTGCGCCGGCGCTTGCCCTTGGGACAGAAAAGGGTGATCCAGATATCATGTTGCAACCTCCCCGACCACCCAAAGAAAGCATTATCAATCGGTATATGCGTTTGGGAATCCTTGTCCAGACGATAGCGATCACATCTGTGACGCTGGGTGCCTATTACATTGGTCGGGTTGTCGACCCGCAGCATATCGCATTCGCCGAGACGATGGCATTTGTTACCCTCAGTTGTTCAGAATTGCTCAGAGCATTCACTGCCCGATCGGAATATTATCCGATCATCAAAATTGGACTGTTTACCAACAAATGGATGAATATCGCAGTAATGGCTTCCCTGGTAATGATCATGGCTGTGGTTTATATTCCAGGTTTAAATGATGTATTCAATACCCTGCCCCTTGGTTGGGCTCAATGGGCTGAGATCCTTCCGCTTCTGGCGATTCCATCTATTGCAGCAGAGGTGACAAAATTCTTCTTCTCACCTGAGAGAAAGAATTTTGGAGATGTTTTGTCAGATGAACCGGCGGAGAAAGAAGACTAGATAGAATTAACTAACATTGGGCGAAAGCTACGGCGGTGGATTGGAGTGAGACCAAGAGATTGGATGGAACTCCGATGCGCCGCCGTTCCATATCCTTTATTGGAAGACCAGCCATAACCCGGATGGAGTTCATCCTGTTCAATCATGACATGGTCCCGGGCGGTCTTTGCCAAAATCGATGCTGCTGCAATGGATACGCAGCGTGCATCTCCCTTAACCAGCGAGGTTTGGGGAATGGCAACATCTGGGATCTTCACATAATCCAACAAGAGATGGACGGGAAAAATGGCGAGACTCGAAACAGCCCGTTTCATGGCAAGCCTGGTGGCAGGTAGGATCCCAATACTATCGATCTCATCCGCTGACGCAAAGCCCACGCCCCAGCAAGCAGCATACGCCTTAATTTCCAAAGACAAAAGTTCCCTCTGTTTCGTCGAAAGCTTCTTGGAGTCGTTGACCTGCTCCAGGAGGACTGGCATTACGTCAACCGCGTGAAAAATAACCGCAGCTGCTGCAACCGGACCCGCCCACGCTCCCCTTCCAGCCTCATCTATCCCTGCGAGATAAGGATAACCTGCCTTCCATAGTATTTTTTCGAAGGAGAGGTCCGGATGAGATGGGAGAAGTAACAGTTCACCTTTTTGGCGCATAGCATCCTTTGATGTAGTTCCAGCGAATAAGGAATAGATCTGCAAGCATTCGAACCGAATCTCTCAGGACTTTCACTTTCGAATTCGGATCGTGATACCAGGGGATACCTATCTCCACAATTTTGAATTTCTTTTTACGTGCAATAAAAAGGATCTCAACGTCGTATGTCCATCCCATGATGGTCTGGAGTGGGAACAAATCTTCCGCTGCTTTTCGGGAAAAACACTTAAATCCGCACTGCGAATCACGGATTCCATGCAGGGCGATCAACCGTACCAGTCCGTTAAAAATTCGACCAATAACGTGCCGATAGCCTGGTTCGTTGTACCGAATCGCACCGGATGCTTCGCGCGATGCAATGACAATATCTTCAGTCAGCATGGGAGGTATGAACCGATTGATCTCAGAGATGGGCATCGAAAGATCTACATCGCAGGCAAACCGGTAATCACCCTGGGCGGAAAGCATCCCGCGTTTGATTGCCAGACCTTTCCCGGCTTGGTCTGTGTGGAACACATGGACTGATGGGTGCGCAACGGAGTAAGCTTCTGCAATGTTGAAGGTTTGATCGGTGCTGCCGTTTTCGATGACGAGTATCTCAGCGGAGAAAGGCTGTGTCGCCAGATACGCGATCGTTTGATCCAGGGCGCGGATCAGCCTGATTTCCTCATTATGAGCAGGGAATATGATGGAGAGGAAAGGGTCCGGCAAAATAAATAATCCTTAGAGAACGGGTACATTCAACAGCAGATCAATGTTCGGAATCTCGTCGGTGTTGTAGAGCACCATTTTATTTGCAGATTCATCCATTTTCACCAGGCTATCCAACCGAAATGTGGAAGCTAAACCGGATAACCGCACACCGGTATGAATCACTTTGTGCGTTTTCAGAAGGTGTAGAACTTTTTCGCGATCGCAAAGCACTATATCGGAAAAGGATGCCCCCCTCCGTTCATAGAGCCTGACGAAATCGATCCACCCGTCTGGTTGATAACGCACAGCTTCAATCACGAAATCACTTTTTTCATCTGTCATAGTTTTTTCTGCTTTCCAAGGTCTTCTTCATTTTACTGTATGGGGATAAATAACGGTAACGATAGATCTATTAATCCATGCAAAACGAGCATATAGGGTGCAAGTCTGGGTCTCCACCGGATCAATAAACCAGTAAATATGGCGAATGGCAGGAACATGACCGCACGCCATAGAATGAATTTTCCATCCAGAATGAAGGGGAAGAATACATGCTGTAACGAATGAACAACGGTTGTTATCAACAATGATCCCCATCTCCCTAAACCGATCGCTTCAAGCCGCGGCATCACATACAGGTAATAGGTTGGTATTTCAGCAAGAGCCACGGAGACGGGGAATAAAACTATTAACAGATATTTGATCACGCCCGGGAGGGGCAGAAACATCATGTTAAATGGGATGATTGGGTCTCCCCACAGCAGATTTGCGAGTAGCGGATTCGGGAAATATGCAAGTGGTCCACCGATGAGAAAAAGACCGGCAAGAATCAGCAATTCTTTTCCAACATTGTGTTTTTCCACCCGGTAGTAATCCCAAAACCGGATTCCTTCCGCACGGGCAGAAATGACCAATAACCAAAGAGAGATCAGATTTGTGATGGTCACGCCAACCAGCCACCACCGGATGGAGTCTTCCCAGGCATGAGAGCTGCCAGAAAGTAAGTAGAGGATAGCGATCACACCTTGAACGGATAAAAATAGGAGACTCCTTGAAAGCAGCATCCACCAAATGCGGGTGTGGGGAAATTGCTTTTCATTCCATCTGTTTCGAATGGAGTTCTAACGAATTGGGCAAAGCAGCCATCCTTATCCTCAAATTTGTTGAATGAGAACGAAATATCAATACTAGTGTTTTATCATGAGAAGTGCAATGAATCAAACAATTCAAAGATCATGTTGACAAATCGGAAAAAAACATTCTATAAAACCAATATTCTAACCCTATTATTAATTAAGGAATTGGGTTATAATATTTTTGCCTTGAAGTAGGGCTTGTGTGCAAATGCCGCGCGACTTGAAAATCAGGTAAGCGGCTCTTTTTTCGACCTAAGGTCGAGTGATCAGGAAAAGGATGATGGAAACGAAACTGTATGTAGGCAATTTGCCATACTCCACCACAGAAGAAGATTTACGCACTCTGTTTTCCCAAGCAGGGACAGTAAACTCGGTGGATCTCATTAAAGACCGGATGACAGGAACCTCCAAGGGGTTCGGCTTCGTGCAAATGGATACTTCTGCTGATGCAGAGAAGGCCGTGAGCATGTTCAACGGTTACCAACTTAGCAACCGTGAATTGAAAGTCAATCCGGCGCGCCCTCGTGAAGATTCGGATCGTGGTGGCTTTGGTGGCCCCCGCCGTGATTCAAGAGGTGGATTTGGTCGTGGCGGCCAGGGTACAAACCGCGGTAGCGGTGGACCTCGCCGTTTTTAATCTGATTTATTTATAAAGGAAGAAAAGAAATGTCTGATCGTGTTATCGGAACCGTAAAATGGTTCAACAGCAGCAAAGGTTATGGCTTTATTGCCCAGGAAAATGGCCCCGACGTATTCGTTCATTTTTCCGCCATCCAGGCCGACGGTTATCGTTCTCTCGAAGAAGGTCAAAAAGTGGAATTTTCCATTGAAAAAGGCCAAAAAGGAATGCAAGCCGCCCGAGTCAATCTGGTCTAACCAGTCCATTGCCTCATTACAACTCCCGCTGAAAAACGGGAGTTGTTGTTTTAACTATCATCCATTAATATAAGTGCCATTCCATTCTACAAACAACAAAGATCCCTTCTGACCTGGATGTGTTTATGCAATAATCAACATACAGAAATTTGATCGAAATGGACGAATCTCGATCTACTCAAAACCAGCTCTTTGGTTTCCAGGCTTTACCGGATCTCTTTCATGCAGATGCGGGGCAATTCATTTTGTTGTTGTCCCGGGATGGTAATAAATTCCTGCAGTTTTACTGGGATGAAGCGGGGAATAAACTGCATCCAGAGAAAAAGGTAATTCCATTCGGTCTCAACTATGAGTTCCTTCCAGCGGGTGGAAAACGGATCATTATTATGCTCACCATGCCTAAGCCCGTACAGGTGGGAGATATACTCTACCTGGCTTTGATGTACCGACCGGATCGTGTGATGCTGTTCGGATTTTTACCCGATTTTACAAAAGTGTTGACTCTGATTAACAAAGGGGATGAACAGGGTGCAAACCTGGTCGAAATCACACGCAGGTTGGAAAGGATCCCTGTTCGAGAGATCAGACTCCAAAGTAAAGAAGCATTCCTTGGGGAAGTTAAAAAAGAGATGGATTAATCGTAGGAATTAAAAAAGCGCCCCCCAAAATTTCTGGGGAGCACTAAAGGAATCAATCATCCATTAATTACGAGCTATTATCACCAATGACTGGTGCGCTTTGAGCTCTGCCTGGCGCGCCAGATCAGTAGCGGCAGCCAGGATGCGTAGCGCTTCTTCTGGATTGTGAAATCCCATACTGTTTTCTGCAGCTACAAAATCCCAGCGGATCTGGGCAGCACGATGCAGCTTTCTGGCTTCTTCAAGTTGGATCGGATCATGGGAAGGATTCGCATCGGCGGTTTTAATAGCAGTGATCGCCTCGGTGATTGCTTTCTCTGTATTCAAGAGTGTGCTGTGAACGCTGTTTTGAATGATCTTAACCCGTTCGACCACATATTGGGTATCAGTATGACACGCCGCGCATGATTTCTCCGGTTTGAGCAGTGGGCTGAACACATCATGGCTTGTGAACTTGACCGAACCATCCCTTGTGTAGGGCATATGGCAATCTGCGCAGGCAACCCCGGCATTGAAATGGGTGCTGCCGTTACTATACATTTCGTATTCCGGGTGTTGGATCTTGATTATGGCAGCTTTACTATCAGGGTGTTCCCAATCCTTGAAGCCTGCAGCATTATAGTACGATTCAATTTGCTCGATCGAGGTGCCATTTTCCCAGGGGAACGTGAGATATTTTCCATCCCCTTTGAAGTAATATTCCACATGGCAGTTGGCACAAACCACTGTGCGCATTTCCTGACGTGTGAATGTCTTCCAGTCTCTTCCCTGCGCGAGAAGAGCCTGTTCCAGGGCAGGATTGGTGACGATCAAGCGCATCGTCTCAGTTTCATGACAGTTCGCGCAGCCGATCGGATATTCAATGCGCGGGGTAAGATCAGAAAACGTCATCTTATCGTACGCTTCCATACCCAATTCTGCCCAAAGGCGTGGGTTGGAGGAGGACTTACAGGAATAGCAGGTTCCGGGTGTTTTCTCATTTACCCGGTCCGAGCCCCTGACATCTTCCAATGCCCACATATGACCGCGATCTTCGTTGTATTCAATGCTGAAGCCATATCCTGCGAACAATTCCACCAGGTAAGGATCGGCAGCCAGTTTGGAAAATGGATCTGAACCACCATATTGGGTGCGGGTATTGTTTTTCTTTGTCAGCATCAATGTGGAATACTGATTGGGAAAATTTACTCCCCATTTCTCAGAGTCGGGTTCCATCGCTTGAATTACTTGCAACGGTTCGACGCCCCTTCGTTGGATCGGCTGGTTATTTAAGAAAAGAAGAATTCCTATCGATATTGCTGCAAGGACAATAATAATGATAGAAATTATGAGGGGGTTCACCCATTTTTTCGGAGTAGTATTCATGGATTGTTCCTTTTCTCCACATAAGGTGCGTAAATCCCTTTATCCTGGTAAGGGAGTATGGTGATTCCGCGGTCCCCGTGGGCAACTGTGCGATGACATTCGAAACAGTACCGATCCGAATCCATCCTGCCATCAGCGATCTCTGATACTGTTTCAGCATGACAACGGATACAGTTCTTCTGGACGATATTCTTGGTTTCTTCCTTCGCACGTAACGGCTCTGGGATTAGATTCAGCGTGAACATGGTCACGTGGATCATTCCGTGTTTTCCTTTAATGAAATATTTCGGGATGAACTCATGGGGTGTATGGCAATCAACACAGGTCGCCCAGATCTGATGACCACCGTGATACCAGCCTTCGTAGGCGGCGTCCATCACGTGACAATTGTTACACGTCGTGGGATCATTGCCGAGATACGATGTGAAATCAGTGGTAAACATCCCGACAGTCAGGACGGCAACCAGGCAAACCAGACCTATGATGATGGGAATTTTCAACTCACCCTCTCTCAGATTATTTTAATCTATTATACCAGCGGGGTTGAGTGGTTCTCTATTATTGGATATTTATATCCAATTTGAAGGACAAATGGAACCAAGCAGGTTTTAGGCTCTCGGATTTTTATGGAATCATTCAGACCGTCCCCGATCAGGTTCCAGCCCACACTCAAGAGGATCAATGCAAGAGTGATCGGTAAGTACACCCACCAATATGCATTGAATTTGGCGCCAATTCCCACCAGGTAATCTCTCGCAAAATACATGACCTCACCCCACTCGGATGTGGATTTCAAGCCAATAAAGGTGAAAGACGCCTGAAGGAGGACAAAACTCCCGATGTCTTTCGACATTAATACAACAATCGCAGAGATGGAATTGGGGATCAGGTGTATGAACATGATCCGTAAAGAGAATGCGCCGAGAGACTGGGCAGCTTTGATATATTCCAATTCTTTATTGCGCATCACGATCAAATTGGATAGCCGGGCGTATGGCATCTATGAAAATAATATGAAAGCCAATAAAGTGGGATCAATATTTGTCAAAATAGTAGCCGCCAATCTCCCAACAGGAGATAGAGAACGCCAGGCATCTACGCTATACCAATAACGGTAGCTATATCCGGTCAGGACCATTACCACTTGCTGCACCACTACCTCGCAGACAATAACCGGTAGCGCCAACAACGCGTCACTGATCCGCATTAAAATATCATTCACCCAACCATCTGACCAGGCGGCAGTCGTACCTATAATAAGCTCTATTAATCCGGTAATTAATGCAGCTAATAATCAGAACTTCATCGAGGTTCTGGAACCTTGAACCAGCGTTGTGAAAATATCGATCTGCCTTGCATGTACGCGGGTGGGAAGAGTCCCCAGGAGGTTCTGAGACGTAGGAGGGTGAGGGAGGACCTTGAAAAGATCATTTTTCCCAGGAAATTTCACCAGCCCAGTAAATATCCCTGGATGGAGTCAACCAATCTGCGGATATGGCCATTGCAATGAACACAAGCACGATAGAGATTCCCGGGATATTTTGCCATTGCTGGAAGAACTTTCGGGTTCTATGGGAATCCACCAATCGACCAGGTTGTACCCCTTCAAAGGACTCGATCACTGAACTTCTCCGAAAAAAACTATATACATCTTGGAAAAGATCATAATCGGATGATCCCTTCCCGGTAGCGAGTATCGGAAATCGCCTGAATAATATCCAGAATGAACATGATGAGCATCACACAGAGAACACAGTAGACTGCAAAGCCCATAACGGCGGAAGAGTCGGGAATGGCATTGATCGATTCGATCAATGCTGATATCCCATTGATATTAAACGTGTGCTCGATAACAATTGCACCCGTGAAAAGCGACGATGCTCCAAGCGCGCTGCTTGCTAGGGAAGCGGAAATGATATTTTTTAGGACGTGTCTCCATGCTATGGATTGCCTAACTATCCCCCTTGCTTTTGCCGCAAGGATCTACTCTGATGATATTCCTCAATCGTCGAGACCCTTGCGGTCCGAGCCAACGTTGCCCAATTCAGTAAACCAAGTGATATGGAGGGCAGAGGGAGCGATATGGAAGTAAATGCGAAAAACCGGAAAATAGAATCGAATCGGCTGTTTTCAAATCGCCCCGCCTGCAATCCCGGTGAACAAACCAAATGGAATGAAGAATAGCATGGAATATACAGTCAGTTCGATCGTTGGAGCCGACCTGCGCAAAAGAGAGGGAAGCACTTCTTCCTGCAGTAATGGGCTATACCCCCACTCTCATTTGATCAGGTTAAATACTCAATTCACATACTGAACCTGGTAGGAATCGCGTAATCCGCGCTCCTTGATTATCCGCTCAGTCAGATTAGCTAGTGCCTTGGGTGGCATTCACCCTGCATCCTGGGGAAGATACAAAGTGGCGCGGTCTTCAGGGGGAGTAAGCATGATGAAACCGTAAAGGACCATCGTGATGATGATAAGAGTGATGGAAATAAAGAATATCCTTCGAATGAAATTTTTCAAAAATGGCGGCACGGAATATTCTTGCGAGAAATTATAACCATTATATTGTAATAAATTCGCCTTTGAATTGGACTGATGGTAACCTTATCCGCAGGCTGTGTTAAAATGAATTTGTCGAACAATTTAATTTTATCTGGCTAACGCAATTGTGAGCTACGAAAATTGTAGGGGAACTGATGAAAGACTCAAAGTATCAAATATTATTGGTGAATGACGATGGGATCGATTCGCCTGGACTCTGGGCTGCAGCCGAAGCCTTATCGAAGATCGCATACGTTACCGTGGCGGCGCCCAAGCAACAATGGTCTGGAGCCGGACGAAGTCACCCCACCACTTCGGATGGAAGGATCAAAGTACAGAAACTTCCCGTCAATGGAGAAGATTGGACCGCGTATGCGGTTGGCGGCTCCCCTGCCCAGACAGTGGTTCATGCCATTTTCGAGCTTTTGCCTCGCCGACCGGACCTGGTTGTTTCAGGTATCAATTATGGAGAAAATGCCGGTAGCAGTGTCACCGCATCGGGGACTGTTGGCGCCGCCTTGGAAGCTGCTTCAGTAGGCATACCTTCCCTGGCTATCTCACTTGAAGTGGTAAAACAGTATCAGCTATCTTACTCCACAAAGATCGATTTTTCCGGTGCAAAACACTTTACTCGCTTATTCGCTGAAATGATGCTCAACACCACATTACCTGATGATGTGGACCTGTTGAAAATTGAGATCCCCTGCGACGCGACCGTCGAAACCCCATGGCGGCTTACCCGCCTCTCGCGCACGCCCTATTACAAACTCAGTATCAAACCACGCGAAACCTTTGAAGAGTCGATCCATATAGAATACGATGTGGATATGGATCTATCCCGGCTTGAGAAAGATGGCGATAGTTACGCTATTCGGGTGGATAGGGTGGTCGCGGTTACCCCGATGAGTGTCGACTTCACTTCCCGAGTAAAAATGTCAGACCTGGATCGATTATTGCGCAAAAACAGTACGTGATCCTGGAGAAGTCGAATAAAAAATCAGATATCTAATCACAGATATCTGATCTCTTTTCTCTGGTCTCGCTTTTTAATCAGAACAACCGATTATCAAATGTTTGTAACGCTTTCATGTAGTTACCACGTTCAAACGCGGCGGGTTCTGCCACTGATTGTTGACTCATCGCACCCTTTAATTGAGTGACCGAATCGTACTCATGTTCGCCCATCCAGACTGTCAGCTCTTCCAGCATACCTGCCGCCCTGGTAGGACCATTCTCTACCAACTCAGAGGCAACCATCGTAATAGTTGCTCCAGCCAGGATGGCTTTCACCATATCTTCGCCGGAGTGAACACCCGTAGTCAGTGCGATATCAGCGTTGACTTTGCCATACAGAATTGCCGTCCACCGCAAAGGTAACCTCAGTTCAGCCGATGTAGACAATATCATTTTTGGATTCACTTCCATCTTTTCAAGGTCAAAATCGGGTTGAATGAAACGGTTGAATAGGGTCAGACCATTTGAACCGGCTTTCACTAACTCTGAACAAAATTGAGGGAGTGAGGTGAAGGAAGAACTGAGCTTAACCGTCAATGGGATCTTAATTTCTTCCCGTACTGCCTGGACAAGTTGGATGAAATTCTGCTCCATATCTTTCGCTGATAGATCCACCCGTGTAGGGATGTAATAAAAGTTGAGTTCCAGTGCATCCGCCCCGGCATCCTGCATACGGCAGGCGTAATCCACCCATCCACCCTTGGAGACACCATTCAAGCTGGCGATGACCGGGATGCTCACCGATTTTTTTAGATTTTCAACATGTTGGAGATATGCATCAGGTCCAACATTGTAATGATCAAAATCAGGATAAAAGGTGGATGCCTCCTGGAAGGAATCTGTACCAAAACTCAGGTAGTGGTCCAACGCTTTGCTCTCATTATTGATCTGCTCCTCAAAAAGGGAATAGAGTACAACCGCTGAAACCCCCGCCGCTTCCAGTTTCTTAACTGTTTCCAATCGCTTGGATAAAGGTGAAGCTGAAGCGACCAATGGGTTTTTGAGTTTCAAACCGAGAAATGAGGTGGATAGGTCTGTCATAATTCGCTCCCCGTAATTTTTTTGTCTACTTTATTATAAAATGGACACGGATCATTTGTGATCCGTGTCCATTGTTTTCAGATTATTCTTCGGCTTTGTATTGGATCGCAGCCATCTGTCGGTACAGATCCAACCGCTTGCGGACGTCTTCCTTAGCGTCCTTCATTAACTTTTCGGCACGTGGTTCGTCGGCTTGCACCAGCATACGGTAACGAGTCTCGTTATAGGCGTACTCTTCTAGAGGAATGCTTGGCTCACGCGAATCGATGGTAAGTGGATTCTTATTCTCGTCCACGTTGGCCGGGTTATAGCGGTAGAGCGGCCAGAAGCCGCAGGCGACTGCATTTTTCTGCTGCTCCAGACCTTTACGCATATCGATCCCATGGGCGATGCAGTGGCTGTAGGCGATGATCAGGGATGGTCCATCATAGGCTTCGGCTTCGAGGAAAGCTTTGAGGGTGTGCTGGTCATTGGAACCCATTGCTACCCGGGCGACATAGACATACCCATATGCCATGGCGATCATGCCCAGGTCTTTCTTGGGTAATCCTTTTCCCTTGGCGGCAAACTTAGCGACAGCCGCGCGAGGTGTGGATTTGGATGCCTGACCACCGGTGTTGGAGTAGACTTCGGTATCGAGTACCAGAATATTGACATTTCGACCGGAAGCCAGGACGTGGTCCAATCCACCGTAGCCGATGTCATACGCCCAGCCGTCGCCACCAACGATCCATACACTTTTCTTAACCAGATTATCTGCCAGTGAAAGCAGGTTCTTTGCACGAGGATCATTGACTTTCGCCAGTTTGGCGTTCAGATCCGTTACCAGCTTGCGTTGGATCGCGATACCAGCATCTGTCGTCTGGTCGGTGGTAAGCAATTGGTTGACTAGTTCGTCACCGATCTGCGGACGGAGTGCCTGAAGCAGTTCGGTTGCGAATTCTACATGTTTATCGAGGGTCAGACGCATGCCCAGACCAAATTCAGCATTATCTTCAAACAGCGAATTGGACCAGGATGGACCACGTCCCTCTTTGTTATGTGCCCAGGGGGTGGTGGGCAGGTTGCCGCCATAAATAGACGAGCATCCGGTGGCATTGGCAACCAGGGTTCGGTCACCGAAAAGTTGAGAGAGCAATTTGACGTAGGGAGTCTCACCACAGCCTGCGCAAGCGCCCGAAAACTCGAAGAGTGGCTGGAGAAGTTGGGAGTTCTTGACAGTTGTCGGAGTAAATAGCGACCTGTCCGCTTCGGGGAGCCCCAGGAAAAATTCCCAATTGGCAGCTTCCTGTTCACGGAGAGGCAGTTGGTCTGCCATGTTGATCGCTTTACGCCCGACCTGGTTTTTATCTTTCGCCGGGCAGGCTTCAACGCACAGGGCGCAACCGGTGCAATCTTCCGGCGCTACCTGGATGGTGTATTTCGAATCGGGTAATTCTTTGAATTTCGCATCCATCGACTTAAAGGTCGCAGGTGCATTCTTTAATTCAGCCGGATCATATACCTTCTGGCGGATGACAGCATGCGGGCAAACGAATGCGCATTTGCCACATTGAATGCACAGATCGGATTCCCATACTGGAATCTCCAGGGCAATGTTGCGTTTTTCCCATTGGGACGTTCCAGTCGGGAAAGTGCCATCTATAGGCATGGCGGAGACAGGTACACTATCGCCTTCAAAGACGACCATCTTTCCGAGGACGTCCTTGACGAACGCAGGCGCCTGCGCGGGAATGGCTGATCGGCGGATGATCTTACTAGTAACGGCAGCCGGAACCTTCACCTCTTTGAGATTTGCCAGTGTATGATCCACTGCCTCATAGTTCATCTTAACTACCGCATCACCTCGTTTTCCATACGTCTTCTTGATCGATTTTTTGATCTCGGTGATGGCTTCGTCGCGCGGCAACACACCACTGATGGCAAAGAAGCAGGTCTGCATAATGGTATTCACCCGGTTGCCCATACCGGTCATCTCGGCGATCTTATAACCATCGATGACATAGAATTTGAGCTTCTTCTCAACAATATCCTTTTGGACTTCCTGTGGCAGGTAATCCCAGATCTCATCGGGACCATAGATCGAATTGAGCAGGAAAGTACCGCCCGGCATTGCGAATTTGAGCATATCGAAACGCTCGAGGAAGGTGAACTGGTGACAGGCGACAAATTGAGCGTGAGTGATCAGGTAAGGCGCCCGGATCGGATTTGGTCCGAAGCGCAAGTGAGAAACGGTCACAGTGCCGGATTTTTTAGAGTCGTAGTAGAAATATCCCTGGGCGTAGTTGTTGGTCTCTTCACCAATGATCTTGATGGAGTTTTTGTTGGCGCCGACTGTGCCATCTGCACCCAGCCCAAAGAAAAGGCACCGAACAGTCTTTTCGTGCTCAATATTGAAGAATGGATCGAAATCAAGACTGGTATGGCTGACATCATCATTGATACCGATGGTGAAATGGTTCTTGGGTGATTTTTTCTTCAGCTCATCGAATACAGCCTTCGCCATTCCGGGAGTGAATTCTTTGGAGGAAAGTCCAAACCTGCCGCCGATAATTTGTGGCATGGTCTTGAAGGGAGTAATTCCCAATGAGATAGCTTCCGCGAGGGCAGTGGTCACATCCAGGTAGAGCGGTTCACCGCCGGCGCCGGGTTCCTTGGTTCGATCCAGGACAGCGATGGATTTGGTAGTGGCGGGGAGTGCTTTTATAAAATGATCCATTGAGAAGGGACGATACAGGTGGACAGTGACCACACCGACTTTTTCACCCTTCGCGTTGAGGAATTTGGCTGTTTCCTCAGCCGTCTCTGCACCTGAGCCGATCACAATTATTATCCGATCCGCGTCAGGTGCTCCGACATAATCAAAAAGATGATATTGCCGACCGGTTTGTTTTGCGAAGAGGTCCATGGTTTGTTGGACGATCTCCGGGGTGGCTGTATAGAACGGGTTAACCGTTTCGCGACCCTGGAAGTACACGTCCGGATTTTGGGCAGTACCGCGAAGAACTGGATGATCCGGAGATAGGGACCGATTTCGGTGTTGGCGTACCAGTTCGTCATCGATCATCTGGTTGAATACAGAATCATCCAACTTTTCGATCTTATTCACTTCGGCGGAAGTACGAAAGCCGTCGAAGAAATGCATGAATGGGATGCGGGATCTCAGGGTTGCCGAGTGTGCGATCATCGCGATATCCTGAGCTTCCTGCACCGAGCGGGACGCCAACATGGCGAAACCGGTCGAACGCGTTGCCATTACATCGGAATGATCACCAAAGATGGAGAGAGCCTGGGCTGCCAGTGAGCGGGCAGAAACATGAAATACCGTCGAGGTCAGCTCGCCGGCGATCTTGAACATATTGGGGATCATCAGCAGCAAGCCTTGTGAGGCGGTGAAGGTGGTGCTAAGCGCGCCAGCCTGCAGTGCACCATGTACGGCACCTGCGGCTCCACCCTCAGATTGCATTTCAACCACAGAGGGAACTGTTCCCCACATATTCGGTTTGTTCGCGGCGGACCAGGCGTCTGAAAATTCGCCCATCCCGGAACTTGGGGTAATGGGATAGATGGCGATGACTTCGCTCACCCTATACGCCACATGAGCGACTGCCTCATTGGCATCGATAGTAACCATTTCTTTTGTCATTGGAAATCTCCAGTACTGCAAAATAAACCGCCCTTTGGCGGATAAGGATCAGAGTGTTAATATTGCTCCAACTAATTAGGTTACTCCCAATGATACCAGTACTTTAGTAATTTTTATCATGAATCGCCATGCGCCCTGTCATATTGTCTGGATAACTGACCCACTATATGAGTAGAACCATTTTCTTTGAGGAAATGGCTCCTCCCAGAGATTCCTGTAATGTTAATTGTAGCGTAGGTAGTTCCTCCAAAAATATAGTCGTCCTACCCTACGAAAAAGTTCAAAATTAGAGATAATAGATAACCTTCTCATTCGCAGGTAAAATTATGCCAGGGAGATGAATGATGAATATCTATTTCTCATGCTCCATAACCGGTGGGCGGAAAGATCAGACCGCTTATCGCGCCATTGTCGATTATCTTCTGGCTAAAGGTCATACCGTACCAACGGCGATCCTGGCCGATGAGAATATCCTCGATTTTGAAACTGTAATCTCCCCTGAAGAGATTTATAACCGCGATATTGAATGGCTGGATGGCTGCGACGCGGTCATCGCGGAGGTCAGCACCCCATCGCACGGGGTGGGGTACGAAATAGCCTATGCTTTATCGATTGGCAAACCGGTTCTCTGCGGATATGAGAAAGGTAAGAATGTATCGAAGATGTTGACCGGCAATCACCAACCCTTGTTTCGGATTCTGGAGTATCAACAAGTGGAGGACTTCATTCGAGAAATTGAGGTCTTCCTGGAGAACCACAAGAAATAAAAAGAAGGCCGGTCATTCGCCGGCCTTCTTTTTAGATTACATTCATTAAGTGGCTGATTCTGCGACAGGCAAGACCACAGTGACATTCGTACCCTGATCGGGGACCGAGTCCACCCATATCCGTCCCTGGTGATTATCCACGATCGATTTCACAATCGAAAGACCTAAACCAGTCCCGGGCATATCTGATGTGGCATTGGATGCCCGATAGAATTTATCAAAAATATACGGCAGGTCCAGTGGCGGAATTCCGACACCGGTGTCACCAACCTGGAGGATCAATTGATTGCCATCCACCTGGACCTCGATTTTGACCTTCCCGCTCTCAGGTGTGTACTTTATGGCATTGTCTACCAGGTTATCCACCATTTGTCGGAGTTGAATCGGATTGCCAAAGAGAGGTGGCAACTTATCCGGAAGTTCCCGGGTGACCTGAAGTTTATGCGCTTTCAACTTCTCTGAGAACATATCCAATGAACCATCCAATATGGTGCTCATGGAAACGGTCTCTTTGCGGGTGTCGAAACCGGATTCAATTCGTCCGAGATTGAGCAGGTCGTTCACCAATGCTGTAATGCTGTGCACGCTTGCCTGGACTCGGTGGATAAAATCACGCTGAAGATCATTGATGGGTCCTGCCCGGTCGAGCAGTTCAATATATCCGAGGATGGCTGTCAGGGGTGACCGTAGGTCATGCGAGATCGTGGACACAAAATCATTTTTCAGGCGATCAAGCTTCTTATGATAGGTGATGTCATGGAAGGTGATGGCAATCCCTACGTCAGTTATTGGAGTTAGTTGCGCACTGAAGACCCGTCCATCATCCAATTCCACTTCGCACTGATTGGGGTAGTGTTCAGAGCCCGGAGTCTTTAACAGGTCGAGCAGCTCGGCTTTTTGAACTACATCAGTGAATAGTTTACCTTGCAATGCAGCATCGCCCAGGTTGAATGCGGATCTGGCTGTTTGGTTTGCCAGGATGAATCGCTGATCCGGATCAAGGACGATTGCACCATCCTGAATATTCGTGATGATCGTTTCCAGTTTATTCCGGTCGTAAGTAGCTGCGGAATAAAGATGGGCATTTTCGATCGCGATGACCGCGTAATCGGCGATCGTGGCCAGCAGTTTGACATGATGATCGGTAAATGAGGTTCGGTTGTGTCGGTTGTCCACTCCCAGAACACCGACGGTCTGTCCACGGCTGAGGAGTGGAACATAAATCAAACTATGCACCAGGTAAGAGGTTTTGATCTTCTGTGGAGTTTGCTCATCCAGGAGAACTGGCTGCCCGGTACGCACAACAGAACCCGCCAGAGAATCATGGATTGGCAATCGGAATGTGCGGACAAACTCTTCCTGGAAATTTCGGCTTGCCCGCATATATAGGTCTCCGGATATTTCATCCATCAATAAAAGGCTGCCCTCTTCCGCGCCGGTCAGATCGACTGCTGCATCTACGACCGACGCCAGAACATAATCCAGGTTGAGAGAAGCTGTGATGGATCGCCCAAGCTGAGCCAGGGTCTCGATCTCATCCATTCGACGCTGCAAGCTGGCAGTTGCGCGTTTGGATTCAAGGATGACCCAGTCTTTCCGGAATTTAGCCTGTTTGATCGATCGCTGCACAGCCTGAAGGATGTCTTCGGTCTTTAAAGGAAGGCATAAATAATCCATCACACCTGTTCGTAATGCGTCCTTTAATAATTCGGGAGTGTCATTATTGACAAATAGCAAAACGGGTAAAGCAGGGTAGCGTCTGATCAGGTTTCTGGCTAATTCCAACCCATTCCCGTCGGTTAGTTTTTCGCTCAATATCACCAGGGATGGCTGATTGGTCTCCAGCATCTTTTCTGCAGCGGCTTTTTCTTTGATCGCCGTGACACTATAACCGGATGAACGCAGTACGCGTTCCAAAAGGTAATTGGCCTGGTTATCGGAAATAATGATAAAAATAAGGTCTTTTGAGTTGTCCGGCATGATACAAATCCTGATCTGATTTCACCCGTAGGAAAGTTACGCGGGTGGAAGCAGAGTAAAATGGAAAATGGATCCCTGGCTTGGGTTGGATTCCGCCCAAACCTTACCACCGTGAGCGGCGATAATTTCTTTAACCTGACCGAGTAATTGGGAACCGTTTGTAGATCGCCGAGACGATTCTCCCTTACCCCCTTCACCAGACAAATTCAATTGCTGGGTTTCAATTTCAGCAAGGCTGTTTCTGACCAGGCAATGCACCTGACCATCGATCATTTTTTCCACACGCATGGATACCTGTCCACCATGGGGTGTGGTTCGTAACGCGTTGCTTACCAACCGGTCAATTGCCTGATCTACCTGTTCGGGATCAGCGTACGCCAAAATTTCTTCTGAAGAGAAATCAGCAGTAAGCAGAATGTCATCCTCTTCAGCAGCACCTTTGTATCGTTCGATCACCTTCCGACCAATATCAACTGCATTCATTGCTACCATTTGGGTAGGGAGAGGGTTGGTAGGAATCTTCGATACCTTTTCCAAAGCTGCAAGGCTTTGTTTTAGTTTCCCTCTGGCAGGTTCCAATAATAATTTCTGAGCATCCGTCAGGGTTGGTTGAATCAGATCGAGATTGCGAATGGCTTCTTCCAGCGGGGCTGCCAGTTCTTTTCCTGCGCCTTTGAGAATCTCGTTCTTGGTTTTTGCTCCTGCCTGTGCACTTTCCGCCGCCCGTTGCATATAACGCGCTCTATCTTCAAGTGCTCGAAAGAGGCGCGCATTTACCAGGGAAATGGATGCATAATCTGCGACTGCTTCAACTAATTTTTGTTCGCTGGAGTTGAAGGGCTTGGGAGCACGTCGGACGATTGCCAATAAAGCAATAACCTGTTTCTGTACTTTGATCGGTGAGATAAGAGCAGATTGACCGAGATCACTGAAACGGAACCGTTTTAGCGGCTCTCCATGTATTGCCAGAGTTTCCCCAGACATGGCGACCAGGGAGCTGATTCCGTCATCCCATGGCTGGCCCATTTTACTGACCAGAGAAGCGGGCAAATTGAGGTGGGCGGCAAGCAGAAATCCTCGGTCACCGTCATCGCGCACGAGGAACCATCCGATGTCTCCGTTAGAGACTTTTACTGCGCCATCGACAATTTTATCGAAGAGGATGGATTGATCTGTTACCGATGTGACTGCTTTTCCGATCGAAAAGATCGTAGTCAACTCGCGAACCCGGTTTTGCAGTTCGAGATTGGTTTGCTGTAATTGACGATCCAATCTTTCACGTTCGCGCCGGTCATGCACTTGTTTGATCACCCGTTCCACGACCGCTATCACTTCGGCTTCTTTCACCGGCCAGAGCAGAAAGTCGGTAGCCCCCAACCGGAACGATTGCACCAGATCTTCTTCCCCACCCTTTTTCGTCAGAGCAATAATCGGGATCGAAATCCCCTGCGAATTCAGGGCTACCATCAAATCTTTCCCGCTTAGGCTGGGGAGATTCAAATCCACAATGATGATATCTGGTGAAAACTGGATTGCTTTAGCAATAGCAGATTGAGCGTCTGAAGCAGTTTGCACCTGGTACCCCATCGATTGCAATGCCTGTCGGCCGATCAGATCACTGATATCTGCGTCGTTTTCTACGATTAATATTCGGTCCCGGTTTGTTCCCATGCGATTAATAATAGCATTAATAAAGAAAATAGGGGAGTCAAGCTCGATCCGGCTGTTGTTGGGTTATACAATGGATGTTTCCGCCACCCAGTAAGATCTCGCGAGCATAAATACCAACAATTTTTCGGTCAGGAATGGCTTTTTTAAGGATCGAAAGCGCTAACTCATCGTGGCGATCGTTGAAAATGGGTACTACCACACCACCGTTGCAATAATAAAAATTGATATACGATGCAGCCAGCCGGTCTCCTTCTTTTCGGGGCAGAGTACCGTCAACCATTTCAACACCAGCAGATTCCTCCTGGGTAATGGTAATGGGATCGGGTAAGGGAATTTTTACAATTTCGAGATTACGACCTCGCGCGTCCACCATACGGGATAATCGAAGAAAGGCATCCAGCGATATTGGATATTGCCGGTCAAGTGGGTCATCTGTCCAGGCGAGGGCAACCACTCCGGGTCTCAAAAAACAGGCGAAGTTATCCACATGCCCATTCGTCTCATCCATAAATATGCCCTGGGTCAACCACAGGATTTTTTCCACCCCGGTGTATTGCCGCAGTTCTTCTTCTATTTCCTTCTTACTCATGCCTGGATTGCGGTTGGGGTTCAGCAAACACTCCTCGGTGGTCAACAGGGTCCCGTCCCCGTCGACATGGATCGAACCACCTTCCAAGACAAAGGGAGCTTTGTAGCGATCCACCCGCTCCATATCCAGCACTTTGCGAGCGACCAAATTATCCTGATCCCACGGAAAATATAACCCGCCCGATAATCCTCCCCAAGCGTTGAATTCCCAATCCACTCCCCTTATCCCGTTTTGGCGATTGATGACGAAAGTAGGACCACAGTCCCGCATCCATGCATCGTTGTTCGATATTTCCACCACACGGATTGTGGCAGGCAGCATTTGCCTGGCGTTTTGATATTGGCGCGCAGACACACACATTGTAACCGGCTCAAACCCAGAGATCGCATTGGCAACTTCAACGAATGCGGCTTGAGCTGGTCTGGCACCGGCACGCCAATTGTCCGGTCGTTCTGGCCATAACATCCAGGTGCCATTATGCCTGGAATACTCTGCCGGCATAAAATACCCATCTTCGCGTGGAGTACTCTCAATGAGAAAACTCATATTTTCTTCCTTCCACCTGGAGTGATCGCCTCAATTTCAATGGTCAGTCCCGCTGGAGCATTTTCTCAATCTCGCCCTTATGTAAAGCCTTCAACTCCTCGGTTGGATGCAATAGATGAGGGTAGACGAAATATACGAGCAACCCCTTTTCTGTGTGCAACCGGTTTTCTGATTGATCGAATACGATTGACCGCGGATGATCGATAACCTCATCCGTAACTTCCACATTGCGCGAAGCAGGCAGACAATGCATGAATTTGCAATGACTTGGTGCTTTGTCGAAGAGTCCTTTATTCACCTGATACAACGGCATAAAGGCAGAGCGACGTTCAGGTATTTGATCTTCCTGTCCAACCCACCACCAGAGGTCTGTGTATATGAAGTCGGCTTCCCGTACAGCTTCAACGGGATCCTCTGTCAACGTGAGCTTACCGCCTGCCTCAGTTGCATTCTTTCTTGCCCATCCCAACCATTCTTCCGGAGCCTGATATTTAGCAGGAGCAGCCTGGATAAAATTGATCCCCAACCGGGTGCAGATGAGCATAAGGGAGCTCAGCACATTCGTGGCGTCACCAATGAATGTGACATTGAGGTCTTCGAGTTTTTTCCCCGCGGGAGCATGTTCGATCATAGTGAGCACATCACAGATCACCTGTGTTGGATGGTTATAATCTGTCAATCCATTGATCACAGGAACAGTTGCAAATTCAGCCAGGTCGGTAACGGTCTGATGCTTTAATGTACGGGCTTCGATCACATCGCACATTCTGGAAAGTACCTGGGCGGTATCATAAAGTGACTCTCGGACTTCCAGATGGATCTCCCCGGGTTTCAGATATAGCGCATGCCCTCCCAATTCGGTCATAGCCACTTCAAATGAGACACGGGTTCGGGTTGATGGCTCTTCGAAAAGCATCGCCAGGGTTGCATCTTGTAATAACTTTGGAGTACAGCCTTGTTTGTCCGCAGCTTTGATCCTGCGAATAAGTTCGATGATTTTTAGCAGCTCAGGTTTGGAGAAGTCTTCCGTATCAATGAAGTGGCGCACTTTCGGCATGTAGGTCTCCTTATGATCGAGGTCTGATTTGGCTTAGTGGAAATCGGCTGCCGGGGGCATCCATTCATCAATGCTGCGCAGCACGCGAGGGACCAGTGCGTATCCTTTTACTTTAATGCCCGGGATCGCAGGCAATGTACGCCGTAAGAATTCTCTCATCTGGTTGTTGTCTTTAAAGCGGGCTTCGATGGACAAGTCAGTTGATCCCTGTCCGTACGCAACATAGGATATTTCGGACATTGAAAGCAACTTGTCCAGGATGGCTTGTTCATGATCCATGGAAGCTTCCAGAAAAACATCCACCGCCACGACATAATCAAACGCATATGGATTAACAATCGCAGTCAAGCGGATGATACCCCGTTCGATCAGAGAATCGATCCTATTTCTGACAGTTCGCTCGTTGAGACCATGCTTACGGGCGATATCCGCCGAGCTCAGTCGGGCATTTTTGCGAAGCTCGCTAATGATCGTTTGGTCGAGATCGTCAAACCGATGTTTGGTGGCCATATTCTTTCCGATTGGGAATTAGACTCTTCCGATAATTTCAAATAGTATAGCATTGTCAAGCAGTTTATCCAAACCTTTACGTTCGTTCGGTCGTCTGAGGGCGCCTCGCAAAATGGGACAGTGTCCTCATCAAAGCACTTCTTTTGGTACAATAAAATATTATGATTGGAACCTGGATTAACTTCGCGGCCATAATTGCAGGCGGATGCCTGGGCGTTCTACTGGGTGGAAAACTGAGTGAACGAGTCAAATCAACCATTCTTGGTGCAATGGGTTTGTTTGTCGTTGCCATGGGTGTGCAGATGTTCTTAAAAACATCCAACTCGCTCTTTACTCTGGGCGCACTGGTAATTGGCGGTCTCCTCGGAGAGTGGTGGAAGATCGAAGAAGGCGTGACGCGTCTCGGCGGCTGGTTGGAAAGCAAATTCACCCATGATACGGATTCCACAAAGCGAGAAAAATTTATCCGGGGTTTTCTGACGGCTTCGGTCCTGTTTTGCGCTGGTCCGGTCGCCATCCTTGGATCGATTCAAGATGGAGCACTGGGTAACCCCCAATTATTAATTATTAAATCCATCCTGGATGGGTTGTTTGCAATGTCGTTCGCATCTACCCTTGGGATTGGTGTTGCTTTTTCAGCTTTGCCGGTCTTAGCTTACCAGGCGTTATTGTCCCTCTTAAGTGTCCAGCTTCAGACTGTATTGAATGATATGATGATGCAAGAGTTGACTGCGGCTGGCGGCGTTGTATTGATGGCGGTCGGTGTAAGTGGAATACTGGGTCTTATCAAGATGAGGGTTGGCAGTCTAATTCCAACATTATTGATCGCGCCGTTATTGGTGTGGCTAGCTCAATCCTTACAATGGATCAAATAGAATAAGAGAGAAGTTTATGGATCCCATATCCTCAGGAATTGTGATCACACAGACACCAACTTTAGCTACCATCCTTACAATTGCAGTCTACTATTTTGCAGCGTGGATATTGTCAATTCTGAGCAGGCAGGTGGTCAAACGAGTTTTCAGCTTAAGCCGAATAGCGCCAAAAGATCGAAGACCGAGTTTGGAGCGGACCCAGACCATCCAAGCTCTTAGCGCCAGTCTGGTCAACTTTTTCTTCTTCTTGATCGCGACAGCGCTATCCCTGCTATTATTCGTTACACCCAACACGTTAATTTGGGTACTGGGTTTATTTAGTGCGGCGTTTGGAATTGCAGCTCGTCCGGTAATATCCGATATCCTGGCGGGGATAGGTTTTCTGTTCAAAGAAACCTTCGATATTGGTGAAAAAGTGGAATTCATTTTGGCGACAGGTAACTTGCAGGGTGTGATCGAAGCAGTGAATCTGACCACCACACTCGTTCGTGCTCCAACCGGAGAGCAATACTCTCTACCCAACGGTGAAATCAGAGTTGTCCGGAACTTCAGCCGGGGGAAATTCTCACAAGTAGTGATCACCCTGTTTGTATCACCGGATAACCTTGCCCGAGCTCTGGAAATTTTGAAGCCTCTTGGCGACGAATTGTTTCATCAAATTGAAGGGCAGGTTGAGCCATGGCAGATCATCAGTTCCTCCAACATGGCGGCAACCAAAGTCGAATTGACGATCATTGCAAAAGCCGTTTTCGGTAAAGGTGCGGAATTGAAGCTGCAACTCATTGACTTGATACATGAGCGATTGCGGTCGGAAGACATTAAAATGCAAGAATAAAAACAAATCCGGCATAAAAGTGCCGGATTTGTTTTGCTCGGATCCATCTAATTGTTAATCGGACTCGCGCCGTCTCGGACGGGTGTTCCCACCCAAAATTAAGGAAAGGATGAAACTGACGACGCTGATGATAAGTGCCCCAATAATGGCAGTCCAAAAGGTATCTATGGAAAACTGCAATCCGAAGAGTTTGGCGATATCTTTTGTAAACCATAACATGAGCGCATTCGCGATGAACGTGAACAAACCCAATGTAACCACATACAAACCGCAGGTTACGAACGAAAAGATCGGCTTGATGATGGCGTTCACGATTCCAAAGACAAGCGCGACCAGCACGATCGTAAGCATCGCATTTCCACCGACTGTGATTCCTGGTAAAAGCCACGCGGTGGCAGCAATCGCTAAGGCATTAATAACAAGACGGACTAAAAATGAATTCATGGTATTTTCCTCCAATTGTTAATACGCCAAATTGAGCGTTTGGTTGCGTTATTCCATTGCGACTGTCTTATCCACCGGTGTACACCAGAGTAAATGAAAATCCCACTCAGGCAGATCTACAAATAATCCATCCCGGGTGAGACCGTCTCCGTCTCGGTGATATATCGTTCCCTTCAGAAGATCAACCAGCTTCCATTGGTGCCCTGGGAGGTCTTCCCAGGGAAGATGAAGAGTACCTTGTCCGGGTTGGTCCGAATAATTCTGGACGACGATCAGAATTTCCGCCTGGTGGCGCCAGGTCCATGATACGAGGTTGAGGTAGGTTTGATTATCTTCCCAGCCGGATAGGGAACCTATTTGCCACTCACCATCCTGGCATAATCGGGAAGAGGCAATTCGCAACAACGTACGATAAAACGCTTGTCGTTCGGGGTGTTGTCCCTCTTTCGGACGCCGGGATAAAAATACCGGTATCCGAACCCTTCTTCCTTCCATCTGACCTTCATGGATTAGTCGGTAGCCAGGAGTGGTGGCAATGGTAATGGCTCCCAATACTTCCTTGCGTGGAGTAAACCCATTTCTGGCACGTGATTCATCGTGATTTTCAATGAAATGAATCAAGTTGCCCGGTGGTGGGGATGTGGTGGATAACCTGTTTATGACGTCACTAGCTGTGCCCTTGAGTAGACTGTCATACAGGACCTTATCGTAGCAAGCGTCAAAACCCAGTTGGAGTAATTCGTTTTCGGTATTCCAATACGCCTCAGCCAGGAAAAGAAAACCTGGATGTTGTAAATGAATTGCAGAGATGACATCTTTCCAGTATTCCTGTTCAGGAATATCACCGGCAAGGTCGCTCCACGATTGGGCAAAGATGCGATTTAAGCACAACATAGCCATATCGCAGCGGACACCATCGCAAAGGTTACCCAATTCATCCAGGATCTTCGCTGCTGCCAGACGAGACCCAATGTGGAAAATATTTAGTTGTGCCGTATCTTGCCAGGGCGGGAAGAAGGGGTCCTTCCCAAAGGCAAAGACACGCTGATTGGATTCAAAATAGGCTCCGCTGGACCCCAATAGATCTGCTGCCGAACCCTGGATGAAGTACTCCGGGTGCTCAGTGATCCAGGGATGATCTCGTGCTACATGGTTTGGAACGAAGTCCAAAATCAGCTTGAGATTATGGGCATGGAGTTGTTCGTGCAGGGTGAGCAAAGCCTCGTTTCCACCCAGTCGCGAATCCACCTGATATTGGTGGATCGCATAAGCAGATCCGATATTATCTTCAGGTGTAAAGTCCGGCAAAGCCGAAACAAACTCGTTTTGTAAGTTTTGATTTTCAGTTGATACCCGGATACTCTCCGGACTTCGTTCCCATACCCCCATTAGCCAGACAGCGTCGAAGCCGATTTTTACCAGGTCAGCCCAGTATGAATCGGGAATATCGGCTAATGTAACTGTCCGCCCAAGCTGACTTGCCAGTTCATGTAACCAAACAACGGTGTTTATTTCATAAATAATAGGATTGGTTGACCTATTACGCATCACCCGCCTCCTAATTCTTTTATAGTCTTTTAGCGGAAGGATTACAAGGGGTTGGGTAAAGGTATAAAATTGCCCCCGATAAACGGGGGCAATTATTTATGCAACTACTTCTTCATCGGCGATCGGTTCATTGGGTCTTCTGGCACGGTAGACGATTCTTCCGCGGGTCAGGTCATAAGGAGACATCTCCACGCGTACGTGATCTCCCAATAAGATGCGGATATAGTATTTCCGCATTCGACCGGACAGGTACGCCAATACTTCGTGACCATTTTCCAGGCGGACTCTAAATTGAGTGCCGGGAAGGGCTTCGACAATTCGGCCGTCTACCTGTATCTTATCTTCTTCTTTTGCCATACTCACCTCAGAACAGGTTTGAACTAAACCACGTCAATCGATTTGGTGAACGAGCGCCTGCGCATACGGCGGGCAGCTTTTTTCTTTTCAATACGGCGAAGCTCACTCTTGGAAATGAACCAGCGCTTTCGGCGTACAGTGCTTAATACACCACTTTTCACTACTTTTTTACGGAAACGTCGCAGGAGTGAATCCTGAGATTCGTTGGGGCGTAAAACGACGGAAGCCATGTTGTCTCACCTCCCTTCCAGGGGGACTGCGTCAAAAAACCTCGGCGGGCATATGGATTTCCGACCGAGGCTTCATCTGCATTCGCAACATATACCTGGAAGAAATCGCTACGTCCTCCATTACAATCTATTGTTCATTCTGCTTGCGCAAAATGACGAGGATAAATCGTACTGATTATACCTGAAAAAGACTGGATTTGTCAATTAAGCGTCTTGCGTATGGTTTTGCCGGCGGGCAGGGTGCAAAACCAATCAAATGATCTTTACAACCTCACTCCTGCCAATTAGTGCAACCCATCTTTTCAATCATGGGTTTCGTGACGCCCATGTAAAAAGCCACGCCATTCATGTAGGTATTTGGAGGATAAAGGAAATTTACCCAGCGCGCCTACCATACTGCACCAAGTTCCGTCCATTGATCTTGAGATTATTCACACATCAGAAAGTTTTTAGTTGGAAGCATTTCGTCAGAGTCCGTACCATACCCAAAATAGAGGGTGGGTTCAAAATTCAAACACCAAGCTTTGCCCGGATAATTGCTCATTCCCATGCTCATTAAAACGTTGAGATTAGCGGGAACTTTGCCTTCCTCCCCGTCGGTGATCGAGAATTCTTTTGTCTTATCAGCCTCAACTATATACCAACCGCCGCCGCTCCACATATTCCTACCGAGGTCCTCTGACCAGGTGTGATAATCCCAGATGTCCTTTGCAGCTATGGACACAGCTTCGGGTGCCGTGGGTTTGCCGCTTGCAGAGCATGTGCTCAGCAATAGTACCATTATGCAAAAAATGCGATCAGGATTTGTTTTGACATTTTCATATTTAAATTCTCTTTTATTTTGCTCTGCGATGAGATGATCTTCTGAAAAATTATCCTGGAAATAATCTATGTGGATACAAAATATAGTATGGTATTGATAAACTCGTATTAAAGTGTTCAATTATGTAGCCATCCTCATACCAAGGTGGACTATTACTTAATGTCAGTTCGGTCATCTGTGGGTTTAGTAGAGGACGTCACTATTAGTACGGGTACTCGAAGTACACGCTAGTATGAGGGCGAGTGCCCGTAACCCAACAACAAGACTTACCCTAGAATATTTCGCAACATCAACAATCCGGCTAGAGTTTTGCCATCTTTGATCTCGCCTCGGGCGACCATCTCAAGGGCATCTTCATAGGTGATCCGTTCCACTTCAATGAATTCATCCTCGTCCTGTTCCAGGGGGGATTCATATAATCCGGTGGCGAGATAGAAATGCAGGTACTCGGTGGAATACCCGGGTGCAAGCCAGAGCTCTCCAATGTGATCCAACTGATTAGCCGCCATGCCGGTCTCTTCTCGTACTTCGCGTGAAGCGCAATCCAGCGGATCTTCACCAGGTTTCAAGGTACCTGCGGGTAGTTCAAGCAGGACCTCCCCGGTGGCAGGACGGTATTGTTTGATAAATAATATCCGGCGATCCTCGTCAACCGGGACAATGGTAACGGCTCCTGGATGCTCAACGATCTCATAGATGACATTTCGCCCATCGGGAGTACGGAGATAATCCTGGCGGAGTTTGAACGCATGCCCTTGAAATGCGACTTCAGATTTCTGGCGTGTGAATTTTCGGATCTGACTGGGCATTTGGTTATCTCGCTTTCCTGTTGTTTAAGGTCAGGGTATTTGTAGTAATTGACCTGAGGTTAATTTATATGGTTCCTGAAGGTTGTTGACGATGATAATTGCTTCCGGGGAAACATCTCCGTACAGACAGGCGACTTTGGATAGAGTGTCGCCGGCTTTTACGGTATAGCTGGTTGGGTGAAGAAGTAGGGAACGATCACCAGAAGACCAACGATGCCCGGTTCCAGGGGTGTACAGGGTGGTGCCCATTGGTGGACGCGATTCAGTGGTCAGCCTGTTTGTGCTTAAAAATTCACCAATATCGAGATTGAACCGGCGGGCAATGCAATACGGACTTTCGTATTCCTTCAGCACATAAGAGACCGGTACTCTAAGGGTGGGAACAGAGATCAATGTTGATTGAATATCCGTGGAAGAGGTTGGGGTCGTGGTGACGACGATCTCAACCGGAGTTAAGCTTACTTCCATCTCCGATTGGATGGTAGGAGACCCCGTGTTTGGCAAACCAGAAGTCGGTACAGCATTCAGTTGGATGCTGGATGCCATGGTTTGTGTCTGTGCGATTGTTAATTGGGCAGGATTTGAGGTGATTGTTACAAAATTGACTTGTTCTGTTGCGATGGGCGCGACCGATGCCGAACGTTCACAGCCTGTAAGCAACCCAAGGTAAATCAGAACGGCACACAGTTGCCTGGCAAAGCGAAATTCCATATAGGATTGTTCTCCTGATCCACCTGAACGATGGGCGATTTCGGATCATACGTGTAACGAGGATAGCACAAGGCTGTCGGAGCGTCAAGAAATGCCGATTGAAATTAATCAGATTCTCCTAATTGAAGTTTACGTACTGTGTTCTCGTGGGAAAGGCAATCGATAAATGATCCGGACGGATGGACAGTGTGCGACTCGTACTATCGCCTTACAACCGTAAAAAATGCCCGAACCCTTATGCTATAATCCTTCCAGTAAACTTAGAAGAAGAGGACGATCCATGTTTCAGAATATTTTCCGCGTGCTCGGCGGTGACCCAAACAAAAAGGCAATAGACCGGATGACCCTCATTGTAGGCCAGATCAATGAGCTGGAATCCACGTATGAACAACTCTCCGATGAGGAATTGAAGAACAAAACGATAGAATTTCGTCAACGATTGGCAGACGATGAAACGTTGGGCGAAATCCTGCCCGAGGCGTTCGCGGCTGTCAGGGAAGCCAGTAAACGAACCATCGGCTTGCGGCATTATGATGTTCAGATGATCGGCGGTATCACCTTACATGAAGGAAAGATCGCAGAGATGCGCACCGGCGAAGGAAAAACCCTTGTCGCCACGTTGCCCCTTTATCTGAATGCATTGGAAGGAAAAGGAACCCACCTGGTCACTGTGAACGATTACCTGGCGCGCCGTGATGCTCGTTGGATGGCGCCGATATACAACCTGCTGGGTTTATCGGTTGGCGTCCTGCAAATGGCATCCCGCACCGAAAATGGACGATTGGCTTTTATCGTGGACCTGGAAAAAACATCCCCGCATGAGGATCAAAATCAACTTCAGCTGGTCCCGCGGCAGGAAGCGTATGCCGCTGACATTACGTACGGCACCAACTCCGAATTCGGCTTCGACTACCTTCGAGATAACACCACCATGCGTTTGGAAGACCGGGTTCAACGGGGTCACCATTACTCCATTGTGGATGAAGTGGATAACATCCTGATCGATGAAGCCAGAACCCCGTTGATCATTTCTGGACCTGCGTCTGAAGATACCGAATGGTATGTCAAAATGTCTCAGGTTGTTCGACAGCTAAATCAGGAAGACTACGAGGTCGAAGAAAAGGATAGGACAGTCTCTTTAACCGAAATTGGCGAAATGCACGCCGAGCAATTGGTCGGCACCAGTTTGCGCGACCCGGACCGACCGGAAGAGCTTACTCCAGAGCAGGCTCGCTTGATGGGCTACCTTGAACAATCATTAAAAGCCCAATTTTTATTCAAACGTAATAAGGATTATCTGGTACAGGCTGGCAAGGTGGTCATTGTCGACGAATTTACCGGACGGTTGATGCCAGGCAGGCGCTGGTCGGATGGACTGCACCAGGCTGTTGAAGCCAAAGAAGGGGTGAAGGTGGAGCCTGAGAACGTGACTTATGCCACCATCACACTTCAGAATTACTTCCGCATGTATAAAAAGTTAGCCGGAATGACTGGTACTGCCCTGACGGAATCCGAAGAATTCAACAAAATTTATAAATTGGATGTTCTTCCAATTCCAACAAATCTGGAGTATATAGCTACCCGTGACCATAGTCCACTGGAGGAAATCACCACCAAGGATGAGCGTGGGTATAAATACAGCTATTTTGCGCGGACGTCTGATCTGGAAAAGCTGCCGGTCTATTGGCGCAGAAAAGATTTTCCAGACGTGGTGTACCGGACCGAAGAAGCCAAAACGCGTGCCATTTCTCTCGAAATCATCAAATATCACGTAATGGGTCGCCCGCAGTTGGTTGGAACGACCAGTGTGGAACATTCGCAAAACTTGAGCTATCGTTTGCATGCCGAATCGGTCCGACGGTTGATGCAAACTCAACTATTGCGCACGGTTTGGCTCGAACAGCACAAGGATAAAGGATCAGAGCAGGAAATTCAGGAGCTGATTTACCTGAATAAGGCAGTGGAAGATCTGGACATCGTAAAAATGCGTCAGTTGGCGCGCGAGTTGGGGATCTCTTTCAATCCCGAAGATCCGGAGAACTTGAATCGATTGATCACGATCCTGGAACTGCGCGAACAAGACTCGGATCGCCTGGCGCAGGTGATGCAAGCAGGTGTTCCTCATCAAGTGTTGAACGCGAAAAAACATGATGAGGAATCCAAGATCATTGCGCAGGCTGGTGCGTTTGGCGCTGTGACCATTGCCACCAATATGGCTGGTCGTGGTGTGGATATCAAATTGGGCGGCGAGCTCAATGACAACATCATGAATGACGTCAACCGGGTATTGAAGCGCGCCGGTTACGCTAACCCCTTTGATATGACCCTCACCGAACGACATATTTCCCTACAGAAGATACCCACTGATGAATTTAGTATCTATGAGGGCGGCGTTCAGATGTTTCTGGGGTATATGGAAAACATGGAGCTTGTTCGTGAATTGGGCGGACTTCATGTGATCGGCTCCGAGAGACACGAAGCCCGGCGTATCGATAATCAGTTGCGAGGTCGCGCCGCACGACAGGGTGACCCCGGATCATCGCGGTTCTATCTTTCCCTTCAGGATGAGTTGATGAGATTGTTTGGCGGTGGACAGGTGGAAGATCTGATGTCCCGACTGCGTTTTGACGAGTCCATTCCAATTGAGAGTGGAATCGTCGGACGATTGGTCGAACAGTCGCAGACCAGGGTGGAAGGTGCGAATTTTGACGTTCGGAAACATCTACTTGAATATGATGATGTCCTTAATACACAACGTGAGAGGATCTATTCCCAACGGGACATGGTCTTTACCAAGGAAGAACTCGCCTCCGATGTAGTGGATATGCTGCATACCGAATTGACCCGACGAATCCCAGAGTCATTCAACGATCTGGAAGGACCGTGGAAACTTCTGGCATATCTGGAAGATATCCAGCCGCCCGTGATCACCGAACAAAACTTCTACCCAAACTATACTCAGCGCTTATTATTGGAATCTATTCATATCGATGAAGATCGAGAACGACTCCGCCAAACCCTGCTCGAGCTCGCGGAAAGGGCATACGAAGCGGAGCAGAGTCATTTAATGGAAGCAGCCCGCGAATTGATCGACAAGTCCGAAGAGACGCTCAAGATGCAAATCGCAGAACGCCAGGAAGGTCTTGATACTTTCCTGGAAGGCTTATCTGATGCGGAAGAAATGGAACCCCGCCGCCCTCAAGAGATTGTGGATGAATTGAACAGTGCGGTCCGATTACCCATCCGGTTGAACAACGAACAACTCAGACGGCTGAGTACCGATCCAAGATCTGTGAAAGAAGAAATTGAAGATCAAATCCATGCCATTCTAACCGGTCTGACGGTTACCCGTCTGGTAGGTGCATTCGAGCGCAGGTTGGAAGAAGGTCTATCAATGAAACCCGCCCAATATCAGCAGGCGGACTGGAACAGCATCTCCGGTGACATGATGCAGGAACTGGATGTCCTCTTCCGGAAAAACCAGGAACGATTATTCGGTTCCCAGGGGCAGATCGCAAAAGAACTGGATACGGTATTTGAGAAGTTGGGAAACCAGCCGATCACAGAAAACCTGGTTGTCCAATTATTAGGTTATATGTCCCAGGGTTCGCGCATGGTCTTTGATCAAAAGACCCACCGGCAGGTTTGGCAACGAACCACCCGTCTCCGCTACGTCTACCTGGCGGCGAAAGACCTGGCTGACCGTGAATCGACGTATGTGACCCAGGATGTATTGGAACACCTAGATGGCGCGCGACAGGCAAACGCAGAATTATGGGGCAATAGCGAATGGAATCGCTTGCGCCAAATCGAAGGGGTTCCCGCAGATTGGCTGATCAAGAAACTGGGTGAAGAGATAGGCGAAGAGGAAGCGAACGATCTGGCAAATCTCCCCATGAACGACTGGCCAAAGCAGCATCAAGATTCAGCACGCAAGGTGTTAGGTGCCAACGTGATGAACAACATATACCGCCAACTCCTCCTGAGCGTGATCTCGGAATTATGGGTGGATTACCTGACCAGGGTTGAGGCTCTCCGCGTTTCGATCGGTCTGGAAGCGTATGCTCAGAGAGATCCACTGGTGCAATACAAAGGTCGTGCATCTGAATTATTCACCCAACTCCTGAGCGACATCCGAGCCGGAGTTATCAGCCGGATGTTCAATTACCGTCCAAGGGTGGCGGTTCCTGAAGCGGAACAACAGGCTTTGCCCGTCACGCAAAACGGTGCTGTCGTTATGCCTGTTTCAGAACCAAACCAGGACGCTCCGGCTAAAAAGAAACGCCGTCGGCATTAACTTCGTGCAATTACGAATCATGGATCTGAAAGAAGCTAATCATGCATATTTTGGTTACAAACGATGACGGGGTCAGCGCTCCCGGATTGTTAGCCCTTGCATCCGCTATGAGACCATTTGGAAAAATAACCATCCTGGCGCCAGACCGGAACTGGAGTGTCTCAGGGCATGTCAAAACCCTGGATCGACCTTTGCGAGTTCGGGAAACCTGTCTGGAGGATGGGTCTCCTGCATTTTGTACTGACGGAGCACCTTCCGATTGTGTGGCACTGGCGGTATTGGGTTTTATCCCCGAGAAGATCGACCTGGTTGTATCCGGGATCAATCCGAATGCAAATATTGGTCACGACGTGACCTACTCCGGGACGGTGACCGCTGCCATGGAGGCAGCCATCTCCGGGATACAGGGTATAGCTGTCTCGTTGGATCGCCCTGAGGAAATACAAACCAATATTGATTACTCATCCTCCACAAGAGTGGCGGCATTAGTAGTCGAGAAATGGATCAAGCACGGATTCGCGTCCGAAATTGTTTTAAACGTAAATGTCCCCTATCTGCCATTTGAGGAGATAAAAGGATACCAAATCACACGGACAGGTTTACGGATCTATCGGGATGAACTGGTTAGGCGCCAGGATCCGCGTGGCAGACCGTATTACTGGATCGGGGGCGAGAGTCCAACCGGCATGAAAGAGGATGGCACGGATTATGGTGCGCTCAAGGATGGGTACGTGTCGATCACACCAATTCAATTGGATTTGACTGCCTATCAAATTATGGAGACTCTGCAATCCTGGCAATGGTCATAACGGATCGGGTAACTTGGAGAATAGCGCCCGAATGAGGCGCTATTATTTTTGATTCTATCCTGGCAGGATATACCATATACCACTTATGGCGAGAATCGCATGAATTTGGCGAAATTTGATATTCCTGAATGAAAACCTATTGCAATCCGAAAAATACTCACTATAATACCTATATAGCAGCAGTAAAATCCCCGGTTTAATGAAGATAATGCGCATTATTGGTTGATTTAGATCAGCTATACCATATACCACTTTATAGGTTGTACGACAAAATCTTAACATCTTGCGGTAAGTGGTAAATGTCCGAAGTGATCAACAAACCTTTGTATGTTCGAATTCAGGAATATATTGCCGATCTGATCCTGACCGGCAAATTGAAACCTGAAGATAAGTTGCGTTCGGAACGCGAGTTCAGTGACGAGCTGGGTGTAAGTCGGATGACCGTCCGAAAGGCGATGACAGAGTTGGTCAACGAAGGACTGTTGGATCGACGGCATGGCTCTGGTACGTATGTGGCGAAACCAAAGGTCACCTACGAATCGCATGAAATGCTAAATTACGTCCAGGCAATGCAATCCCGGAATATATCCACGTCCAGTCAATTGCTGGACATGGAAGAGATTGTCGCCAGCCGAAGGTTGGCTGAGACCCTTCAAATTGAGATCGGCGCACCCATTATTCGAGTAGCGATCCTCAGACATGCCAATCGCGTTCCAATTATTCTGGAACGCGTTTTCTTTCCCTGTGACCTTTTTCCCGATATCCAGGAATGGGATCTGGAAAAAAGTTCGATAGTTGACCTCTTGATCACGGTGTACAAAGCGCAGCCACAACGGATATCCCAGACGGTTGAAGCAGTTCTTGCGTCTGATATCGTTGCCCGACAGTTGCGGGTGGATGAAAGTTTCCCGTTGTTGATGCTGACGCGTATCATTTACAGCCGGGAAACTGGCAAACCGGTCGTATTCGCGCAAGATTTCCTGCGAAGCGACTACGCCCGGATACACACCGATGTGAATCTGGTGTGATTGAAATGGAATGAATCCGGATAAGGAGGAACAAATCACAAATACCGAAATTCAGTATTTATCATCAGGTCATTCTTTTATCAACTACACAAGGAGGAAACAAAATGGCTGATATGGTTGCCCCCACTGGTGTTGGGGACAAAAAACTCTATGCGCGAAAGAGCTCTGGTCTGGTCAGAACAATTGGTGTTTTCGGCGCAATGGTATTTGGCGTTCACTGCATCTCGCTCTCATCTTCAGGCTTAATTCCGTTCTCCTGGGTCGCTGGTGTTTGGCCCGGTAGTTCCATCATCGGTGTACTAACTGTAGCAATGATTTTCTGCCTGTTTCATGCCTATACCTATTCTGTCATCGGAGCCACCATGCCCCGATCTGCGGCAGATTACACAATGGCCAGCCGAACTCTAAGCGCCCCACTTGCCTTTGCGGCAAGCTGGACTCTGGTGATCTTTAGTGCCATGGTCGCCGGATCCTTGATAGCCTGGATACCTAAGACCGGTATTCCAGTGCTCTTCCGAACCATGGGCATTGTGCTCGGAAACCAGGGCTTCCTCGATTTCGCTGCCTACGCATCCACAAAAGGCGGCATCATCCTGATCGGTACGATCTGCACCCTGATCACGTTCTTTTTGATGATCCTGCCGACTCGTACCATCTTACGCTTTTTGGAAGTCGGTTTCTTCCTCGGCATCCTGGCCTGGATCATCATCTACTTCCAGCTCGGCTCTGCCAAAGCAGATGCCTTCCCCGCTGCCTGGGATCAGTTCATGGGTGCGGGTAGTTACGACGCACGGATAGAACTGGCGAAGTCCAATGGGATGGTGATCAACCCGAATGTAGCCATGATGACACTGGCTGGTTTGATCATGGGTTTCTGGATCTTCTACGGTTACTACATCCCAACCTTCTTCGCGGGTGAAGTAAAACAGGCTGAGAAAACCTTATTGGCTGGTTCATGGTCATCCCTCATTGTTACCTGGGCGATCTTCGTTGTGGCGACCCTGCTTCTGCAGCGATTGGTCCCCCTGGAGTGGATAGCGGCTGAAAGCTTCCTGAGCAATTCGGGTGTCGCTGACGCCAATCCCATGCCGTGGATCACATTCTACGCAGCGATTCTCAAACCCAATATCCTGTTCATCTGGATCGTGGCTATCGCCTGGTTGTACCTGACCATTAATCTGGCTCAAACGTACTTCTTCTACTGCAGCCGGATCATCTTTGCCTGGTCGTTTGACCGTCTAATCCCGGAGAAGGTCTGCTACATTCACCCGACCCTGCACAGCCCAATCGTAGCCATCCTGATCATTGCGTTGATCGCGGAGGTCGGTGTCATAGACGCTGCTACCGGTGGTGTTATGGGTGCTCAGCTTAACTTCGTGTTCTTCGCGGTCTGTACCCAGCTTGTTCCGGTTTTTGCCATCACGATCTTCCCATTCACCAAGCCTGATCTCTTTGAGAATGCCAGCGCCTTTGTGAAACGAAAGATTGGCAAGGTGCCCGTGATCACCATTGTTGGTTCCATTACCATGGTCTACCTGCTCTGGATGATCATTGCGTCGTTCTTGTATCCAGCGGTAGGCGGACGGATCGGAACAGGAACTATCGGTACCCTGATCGGTTTCATCGCTTCCGGCTTACTCGTCTTCTATATTGCCCGCTGGTATCGTATGAAACAGGAAGGTATTGATATTAACTGGACCTTCCAGAATATCCCACCCGTATAGTAGTTACTACTTCAGGCTCCCTGTCATTGTACTCAACATCCCAAAGAAGGTTCCGGATCCCTCCCGGAACCTTCCAGGGAGCCCTTTTACTGGAGACCGAATGAAACTGGCAAACTTATTTACTTCTTCAAAATTGACCCGTGTTCTATATGGATCTGATTTTCATGGTTCAGATATTGTGTTTCGTAAATTCCTTTCTGCCGCGCTTCAATATAAAGCGAACATCCTGATCGTAGGAGGAGATGTTACTGGAAAAGCAATGATCCCCATGATCCACCAGGGGAAAGGGCTGTATCAAAGCTATTTGTTTGGAAAAGAGTATTGTTCCATCTCGCCAGAAGAACTGGAAAAGACCAAAAAGGATATTTCGAATGTAGGCTTTTATCCCATCCTCCTGGAAAAAGATGAAGCAAATGAATTGGAAAACAACCCGGAAAAGATGGCGATCCGGTTTGAACATGAGATGTGCCAGCGTGTCCGAGAATGGATGGCGCTCGCAGAAGAAAAACTGGTACCTCAGAATATGACATTGTATTTTATGGCAGGGAATGACGACCTGTCATCCATAGATGAAGCGATCGCTGAATTCAAGCATATCCGCAACCCTGACATGACCCATTTTGAGATTGAAGGCGGATATGAAATAGTCGGATGCTCATCGGCGAACATGACACCCTGGAAATGCGCCCGTGATCTGGAAGAGCCTGATCTGGAGGCGAAGCTAGCCTCATTGACAGGGTTGATTCAACACCCCGAATCCACGATTGCTGTGTTGCACGTGCCACCTTACCAATCCGGGTTGGATACCTGCCCTGAATTGGATAAGAATCTGAAGATCATCACCGAAGGTGGTCAGGTTGTAATGAAGGCTGCCGGATCTCAGGCGGTCAAGAGTTGGATCGAGTTCGGTTCAACCCATGCTATCCCTGCATGGGCATATTCATGAATCGCCCGGTCACGTTCATATTGGACGGACACTTGCGATCAATGCAGGAAGCGAATATGCAGAGGCAATAATGAAAGCGGCCATCATCAATCTTGAAGGCAATAAAGTAAAAGGCCACTTAATGATATCCGGATAGACTGGGAGGTTGGTGATGGGTAAATACGGTGTGATCATCGAAGATTTTTATACAGAGAGAACCCGAATTCTGGACGCAATCCACGACGAGCCATATAAACACATCGTCATGAGGCTGATCGGTGCACTAGCTTTCCGGACACATTGCCCAGAATTTGGTTATATTCAGGATAAACTGGGTCGGAAGTTTACCGATTTTGATTTCGCGTCTTATCCAAAGTATTTTAAGGATATCATCCGGGTTCTAACCGAATTGGGGTATGAAGAGGATAAGCAGGTCACCCAATTATTTGGGGATACCAGGATGATCTTCCACGATCCAAAATTTGGTCGCCACATCGATGTCTTCTACAATACGCTCGATTTTTGCCACAACATTAATTTTGTTGGCCGTCTTGAAAAAGAAGAGATCACCCTCCCCCTGGCGGAATTGCTTTTGGAGAAGATGCAGATTGTCCAGATCAATGAGAAGGACATCATCGATACGGTGATGTTGTTACGTGAACACCCCATCGGTGACGTGGACGCCGAGACTGTCAATGCAAAGGTGATCACCCAGACTGTATGCAATGACTGGGGTTGGTGGAGAACCGTCACGATGAACTTCAAGGTGGTGGGAGATCGACTCACCATGTATTCTGATCTGACCGAAGAAGATCGCAGGATCGTGCTTGGAAGGCTTAACGAGCTTCGGCAAAGAATCGATTCGACCCCAAAATCATTGAAATGGAAAGCCCGTTCCGCCATCGGGGACAAGATGAAATGGTACAAGGATGTAGAGGAACTATCCCGTTAATTCCGGTCAGATGACCGAATCAACATCATCAAGGAGTTGTGTATGAAATCGCCTGTTGAATTTATTAATCCATGGGTGCTCACGGCAGAACCATATAGTGACAAGCACATGGATGTCGCCTGGGATCACCCGGAAATAATACGTATGATGTCCAATGAAAACTTATTGGCTCCCAGCGCAAACGTGTTGGATGCGATCATGGCTGCAGCAAAGTTGGGCAATCTTTACCCAGGTTCAGGGCCGGTTTTACGTGCAAAATTAGGCGAACGGGCAGGATTAACAGCAGATCATGTTGTACTTGGAAATGGATCGACTGATGTCATTAATTTCGTGATCCATACATTCGCAGGTCCGGGAGATGAAGTTCTGATCCCGGTTCCGACTTTCCCAATGTATGAATCTCGTACCAAAGTGACCGGGGCAACCCCTGTTCAGGTGCTATTTACCAAAGAATTCTACTGGGACATGCCAGCTATTTTGAAAGCTGTCACGCCTAAGACTAAACTGATCTTTATTTGTTCGCCCAATAATCCTACCGGTAACCGTATCAAAGACGAAGACTTGACGACACTGGTTGAGTTGGGCATCCCATTGTTTTTGGATGAGGCATACTACGAATTGGAAGATAGGGTTGAGACCAAAGCTGGCTGGATCAAAAAATACCCGCACCTGATGGTGAATCGGACATTCTCGAAGGCATTCGGTCTGGCAGGCTGTCGGATCGGGTATATTTTGTGCGATCCCAAGGTTGCCACGTATTTCAACCGGGTCCGTTTTCCCTGGAATGTGAGCCTGCTGGGAATCGCCGCCGCTCTGGCTGAATTGGATGACGAGGAAGACCAGCAACGCAAACGACAGACGATCATTGACGGCAGAAATTACATTTTCGCTGAAATCAACAAGATGGAAGGATTCAAAGCCTATCCATCTGAAGGAAATTTCGTTTTGATTGACGCCCATGTATTGGGAAAAGGTTCGGAAGAGATCCGTGACGCGATGTCGGCAAAAGGGATCTATATTCGCCCCATGGGTGGGCATCATATGGAAAAAGGGTTTATCCGGATCACCATTGGCACTCCCGACCAGGATAAGTTATTCCTTCGCCTTTTCCAGGAGTATGTTGCCGAAGTATTGGACCGGTAAGATATGGCTGAAAAAAAATACATCCTGGCGCATGACACCGGCACGGGCGGGGACAAAGCTGTTCTATGCGACCTGCGCGGTAAAGTGCTCTTCTCGGCATATCAGGCTTACGAGATTTCCTACCCCAACCCTGAATGGGTGGAGCAGGACCCGGACGAACTTTGGATGGCGGTTGCTGCAACTACCCGCAAAGTGATACAAGATTCTGGCATCGACCCGGATGAGATCCTGGGAGTGGGAGTATCCGCCCAGATGTGGAATACCCTACCGGTTGACGACAAAGGCACACCGCTGATGCCGATGATGAGCTGGCTCGATCTGCGCAGTGTCCGCCAGGCTGATCGAGTCTTAATGGGAGACAACCCCTCATTCTTGTACCAACATACGGGTAACATTCCAACCGCAAAAGACAGCATCCCAAAGATTCTGTGGTTAAAGGAAGAACGTCCGGAAATCTGGAACCGAACGGCTTGTTTGATGGATTGCAAGGAATACATCCTGTTCAAACTGACCGGCAAGATGGCGATCGACTATGTTGGTGCGTCAGTCTATTTCCTGTTCGATCCGGTCAAGAAACAATGGTCTCAGGATGTCTGTGATCGGCTCGGGATCCCCATGGAAAAATTACCGAAAGCGTTCCCCTGCACCGATGTCATCGGTGAGGTTACCGAACAGGCGGCGAAAATTACCGGTCTTAATCCTGGAACTCCCGTGGTGATCTGCGCCGGAGATGTTGCTGTTGCCCAGTCGGGAGCGGGAGCAAACCAGGAGGGAAAAGTCCATCTGTGCATCGGAACCGCTACCTGGATCGGTGTGTCAACATCCACATTCAGGAATGACCCGGTCAAACCACTGTGGGGATTATGTCACATTGATCCAAACAAATATATCATTGCCGGAGAAATGGAGACTGGTGGTGGAGCATTGATGTGGTTTCGCGACGTGCTTTGCAAGGAAGAAAAGCTTCGGACGACACATATCGGCAGGTCCACATACGAATTGATCAGTACCATGGCAGAGGAAGTGCCGGCTGGTTCAGACAAGCTGATCTTCCTGCCCTGGCTATCAGGAGAACGCGCCCCGGTTTTAGACCATTACGCACGCGGCGGATACATCGGTTTGAGTATGAGTCATACAAAGAGTCATATGGCACGAGCTGTCATGGAAGGGGTTGCCTATCACTTGCGCTGGATCTGTGAGACGATGGAACAGGTCGGGTTCAAGATCGACAGCTTTAATGGGATCGGCGGTGGATGCAACAGCCAGATCTGGACCCAGATCATCAGCGACATCACCGGCAGGAAAATGAATGTGGTCTGCAATCACCTTGAAGCCGGAGCTGCGGGTGCAGCATTGGCGGTGGCGGTCGGGATGGGTGTATATTCAAGTATGGACGAGGTGGACCGGTTGGTGGAAATCAAACGCGTGGTGGAACCGCAGTCTGCATCCCAACGGCGCTATGATGATCTCTACCACGTCTATCGGGATTTATATTCAACTTTGGTGCCAATCTACCGGAAAATGTATGAGATTCAATGATTAGATTAATCGACAGCAATCGTATTAACCGATACGCCCTTCTTTCCAATGTCGCCAGTGTTGGTGGTTTGTTATTGCTCATGGCGAGTGTAGCTCTTCCCATGTTCTATCCTGCATTAGCCAGTATATCCATCGCCCTTATGGCAATCGGATTAGGCAGCGCCATGGTAGGCATTTATTTCGCCAACCGCTGGGTTCGTAAGCCAAGACCGGAAGAACAGATCGATCGGGCTATGAAAGGTTTGGGCGATACCTATGCCATCTGTCATTACCCAAAATTACCCATCGATCATATCCTGGTGACGCCCACTGCCATAATCGTTATGGAAACGATAGCCTATCAGGGGATGTTTATTTATAAGGACAATAAGTGGAAAGAGAATATGACTATTGGGCGGGCCATCCGTTATATTGTGGAGGAACACCTGGGAGACCCTACCAGAACGGTTTTATCCGAAGTGGATTACCTGAAAGAAAAGTTGAAACAAGAAGGATTGCCGGAGGTTCCGATCCGTGGATTGGTGTTATTTACTCATCCTGCTGCCATTGTGGAAGCAAAGAATCCGCCGGTCCCTGTCTGTCGAATCGATAAACTTCGGAAAGCGATCGAATATCCCGGGGCGAAAATTTCGCCGGAGGTCATAGCGCAAATCGTCCACTATTTCGAAGGACAAACGATCTAGATTAACCCGAACGGTTTCCCCTTAATTTAGATACTGGAATGACGATTGGGTATTTACTCTCCCCTGGAATGTAGTCCGGTAATGAATGCAACCGGTTCCAGAGCGTCGAGGTGTTTCAATACCCGGTCAGCACCTGCATTTCGTAATGACTTTGCAGAATTGGTCGTAGTTACCGCCAGACAGTATGCTCCGATCTGTTTGGAAGCCTGCACGCCCGCGATGGAATCTTCGATGACTACACAATTTTCCCCGACCACACCGAGCCGATCACAGGCTTGTTGAAATACCCAGGGATCCGGTTTGGATGGTTGCCCATAACCCGGGATGATCACGTCAAAAACATTGCGTATCCCCGTTTCATCCAACACCTGGTCGATATTCTCGATTGGCGCTGAAGATGCGACTGCCTGTTTGATGGACAGTAGCTGCGCTGCATGCAGCCAGGTCAAAGCACCGGGAAGTAACTGGATCTGACCGTGCATTTCTGTCCTGAACAATGACTCTTTTTTATTACTTATTTCATCCAATTTTGACCGGGATACAGATCTGCCAAGAAGAGTTTGAATGGTTAAGTCGTTATTCATGCCAAAAACTTGCCTGAATTGTTCGGGCGTTAATTGCAGCCCATATTCGGCCAGTGTGTCAACCCAGGAGCGGTAGTGGGCGGATCCCGTGTCCACAAGAACGCCATCCATATCCCATAAGAAAGCATCGATTTTCATTGTGATGGCATCCACTCTAATCATTGGTTATGCCTAAAGATTTATACAACCGATAGGGTATTTATATCACTACCTGAGTTTGAAATTCAAAAAGCTGCCACTACAAAGGGCAGCTTACTGTGTTATTTCTTTGTATTTTGCACGTATATCTTGATCGCCTCGCGGACAAATTCAGCCAGGTTCGGATGGACTTTGTCGTAGTTCGCTTTGAAGCGTGGATCATCGTTGTACAGGTCGGCCAATCCGAGCATTTGTTCGTCGTTGGGAGACCAGAAGTGATCCATGTGTTTTCGCCAGGCTTCCACGCATTGCTGCGCTTCATCGGACCCGGCTCCTTTGGGCATAGCATCCAGGAAACCTTGGTAGACCGCGTTGCCTTCGTCGCCGATGCGTTGCTTATCGGCCGCGGTGAATGATTTCCATTTCCGGTTGGATGCTTTAACGATCTCGGGGTCATACATTTTCATCGCTTCTTTTTCGTATTCTGCCTGCTTCTCTTCGCTCAGTACTTCAAAAAGCTGTTTAGGGCTCATTTTCTTTACTCCTTTAATATGCTGGATGGTACCATTCACGGTTTGGATAAGACGTTCCAACTGCACGATTCGCTTTCCCAACACATCACGGTGATTTTCGAGGGCGTCCACGATATCAAAGTCATGGCGTCCCATAAGATCCTTGATCCGTTCAAGTGGTACTTCCATCTCGCGGAAGAGCATGATCTGCTGCAAACGGAGCAGGGAATCGTCGCCGTAGTAGCGGTAGCCGTTATCGCCAACCACGGACGGCTTGAGGAGACCGATCTCGTCATAGTAGTGTAGCGTACGCGGGGTGATTCCTGCCAGATCGGAAAGCTGTTTCACAGTGAACATGGTCACAGTATAAACTATAACGTAACGTTAATGTCAAGGGCAATCCTCTTACCACGGAGAACACAGAGAACACTGAGAAATATAATACAAACGGACCGTACTTTACTCCACTTACCGGGAACCTTATCAATCCTGATCTGGTGCGAACACAATAAGATGAAGAAATAGTCAGGTGGGTTTACAATGTGAAGTAAGATGTATCTGAATCATGTGAGGAAAAATGACCGCTTTTGATGAAATCTTAAAAAAATTCCCTCCGGAGGTACAGAATGGGATTCTGACGGTCTGGCAGTCACTGGCGCCAGCCGAGAAGGAAATCCTGCTCTCCTCGGTCAAAGGCATCCCATCTGAAACCACACTGGTGAAGATGCTTATCCGTATGTCTGCCAACCAACTCAAGCAGGCGTTCGGGCAGAAATCAAAAGTGGTTATTGTCGGACCAGCCAATGTGGGCAAGTCCACCCTGTACAACCAGTTTATTCATGTCAAATCAGATGTGGCGAAAGTCAGCCCATTACCCGGCACTACTCGCACAAACCAGACCGCGGATGCCGGTCTTTTTGCTATAGTGGACACCCCCGGCGCGGATGCAGTCGGCGAGGTAGGTGAAAAAGAAAAGTTGGAAGCGTTGAAGGCTGCCCGCGATGCAGATTTCCTGATCATCCTTTTTGATGCCATTCAGGGAATCAAGAAGACTGAACAGGAAATTTTCCAGGATCTTAAAGGTCTGGGTAAACCGTACATCGTGGCATTGAATAAAGTAGATCTGGTTCGGGCGGATCAGCCTGGTATCATCCGGTTGTCCTCTTCCCACCTGGGCTTGGATCCTGCTCAGATGATCCCAATTAGTGCCAAAGACGGGAAAAATCTCGACCAATTACTGGTTGCCATCGCGGTGGCGGAGCCTTCGATCGTGGCAGCACTCGGCAGTGCGTTGCCTGAATATCGGTGGCAACTGGCCTGGCGTAGCATCATAAGCGCGGCATCCATCTCTGCAGTCATCGCGCTTGCCCCTTTGCCAATTCTCGATTTTGGTCCTTTATTGATCAATCAGTCGGTGATGGTATTGGGAATTGCGCGGGTATATAACTACAAGATCAATCTTGAACGCGCCAGAGAATTGGTCGTCACGTTTGGATTGGGTTTTCTCGGACGCCTGATCTTCCAGGAATTGAGCAAGTTTGGAGGAATCCCAGGCTGGATACTCTCCGCGGCGATCGCGGCATCCACTACCGTTGTAATGGGCTACGCCGCTGCCGAGTGGTTTGAGAAGGGGCAAAAACTCTCAAAAGAGACGCTGAATGAGATGACCCGCAAGGTTACTGCCCAGTTGATCGAATCACTCAAGAGCCTGGGGAAAAGAAAACCTTCCCGCGCCAAGCTGCAGGAAGTGATCTCGGAATCGCTGAAAGAGATTACGATAGAAGAGAATAAGAAGGAATAACTGACGCGAGACTTGTGATCAGAGACCAGAGTGTGGATTACCGATTTCGGGTCCCCGGTTTCGGTTCTCTCAGTTTAGTACTTGCACACAAGGTTCCAATTTCAATTCATCGATAAGTTGATTTAGCTCCGCTTTTGTCAGCACCCGTCCCAGACCGGCATAAGCGGTCAGCGCGGCTTCCATCATATTTGTGCCGAAACGAGCGGCCTTCGTAACGCGGCGTGGTTGTGATCAACATCTTGACTCCCCGCTCACGCAGGAATTCCACATTCTTTTCCGTAGTGGTGTTGGTAACAACCCATTTTCCTGCCAGATCATAAGGGACATATTTCCGCATAAACAGGAAGTCTCCAGCCAGAAGATCGGATTCTTCCCAGAATTTTACGAATTTAGGTTTTAATACTTCATTCTTATTGCTTCCGTAAAATAACATACGCATTGGAAAGTGGCTCACCACAGGCAACATCCACTTAGCCACTTTCGCATAAGACCTCATACCATAAATGGGGATGGGGATTCCGAGCGCGACCATCAGATCGCCGATGATTACTCGTTCGCTCACTTCGCTGGCAGCTTCCCCCAACCCAGGCCGGTCCACCACCACCGGGATGAATGCCTGCTTAAAACGGGGAATTTCCGGCAGCATGGATTTGGCCAGTTCAAATACCCTCCGTTCGAGGGTGTGTTTCAATCCACGACCATCCACCACCGGAGTTGTTTTGACGCCCTTAACCAGGTCGAGAGCAGCGTAAAGCGGATACTCCCTATCGCCCAGCGGAAGGTACAGGTCAACCCCGCCTACGCTCAGACAGTCAACCTTGCCGTCCAATTCAGTGAACAATTGCCTGGCTTTCGCGACATCCCCATCGGTTCCTATGCGGTGAATATTCACCTCCACCCCATTTAAAACCACAGTCACTTCCTTATCCCGTTCAGAGCTTCCCAAACTGATACTGACCGCTTTACGCATACGCTGATCCTCCCCGTAGGTATAAATCCAGGTCCTTCATCCCAAGTGTACATGTATTTACGACAATTATCTCTGAATTGAGGAAGAGTATCACATGGATAGGCATTGTCTCGCTGAGGTGGCGGTGTTAGGATAACAGGTAAGAGGGAAATGATGCAAATAGTGGTCTTCAACTGCGGAAGCAGTTCATTAAATTACAAAATCTTCAGTACAAATGATAATTCACTTTCGGTGATTGGTTTTGGTAAAGCACATAGGGTGGGTGTATCAGGTAGTGAGCCGTCCTTTCTGGAGCATCATTTGCAGGGTCAGTACCTGCGGCTTGTGACTCCCATCCCTACCCATCGTATAGCAGCACAACTAATCCTTGCATTTCTGAGGGAACAACAAGTCGAGTTTGAAGTAATTGGTCACCGTTTTGTGCATGGGGGCAAGGTCTTCCAAAGATCAACCTGGTTGACGCCGGAAAATGAATTAGATCTGCGTGCTTGTCTGCCGTTGGCGTCCATCCACAACCCAAACTCGATGAGCGTGATCGAAGAATGCCAGGTAGAGCATCCGGGTCTACCTGAATTTCTGACCTTTGACACAGCTTTCCACGCCAGTTTGCCAGAAGATTCTTACCGATACCTGCTGTCGGAAGAGATGATCAACCAATTCGGAGTTCGAAAATATGGCTTTCATGGCCTGTCTTATAAATACGTTACCCGCCGCGCAGCGGAATTCCTACGGCGAGATCCGGCCGAGTTGAAGATAATAGCCTGTCACCTGGGCACCGGTGGTTCGAGTGCTGCTGCTATCCTGCATGGAAGGAGCATAGACACAACCATGGGTTTCACGCCTCTGGCTGGGCTAATGATGAGCACCCGCACCGGTGATCTGGATCCATGGCTGGTTCTGCGCCTGATGGAAGATTTGCACTTATCACCGGATGGATTGGATGCTTTGCTTAATAAGAAGAGCGGATTGCTGGGTATCAGTGGATTTTCCAGCGATATGCGTGATATCCTCCTGGCAATGGATGAAAAACAGGATAAGCGAGCCAGGCTGGCTTTTGAAATGTATACATCCCGCTTGAGGAAAACCATTGGCTCTCTGGCTGCGGAATTGGGCGGAGTCGATGCGTTGATCTTCACAGATGATATCGGTGCCCAGAATGACCGCGTGCGTAATGCATCCTGTCAGGGGTTGGAATGGTGCGGGATTATTCTGGATGAGTTTCTAAACCGAAAAGCAGACCCGAAACAGATCAACTTAATCAATGCCAACGACAGCCTTGCGAAAATCCTATGTATGCCCACGGATGAAGAACTGGTCATTGCAGAAGAAGGTTGGGCTCTGGTTGAGGGGAGAATAGAATGATAATTCTCCAATTTGACCCCAAACACGTGATCGTCCAAAGCGACATTATGACCCCAGTAAAATTTTCTTCTGCATCAGAATGCCTCACAGATTTGGTTGTTTTTCCAACCAAAGAAGCCATCACCGTGATCTACCCCTGTGCCGGGTCGATCCCTTCTTCAAGTGTCGAACCGCTAACCAGGCGGCTTGCGAAAAAGTTGGAAGCCAGCCTCTCATTTTTACCGGAATGGAATAAGCTGGCGTTTGAGATGATCGAAGGTTTGTTGCCAATGGTTGAACAGCAACCCGTCCAGGTCGCTTTCGACGATTATCTCTTCGTGGACCTTCCTGAAAATATCCGATCCTATGCCCTACCGTACGATTTGTCGCAGCAGTATCCGCGGTATGGGAATGACGGATTAGCCCATGCCTGGGCTTTCCACCAGATTAAGGAACAAGCGAAAAATGGCCCATTGATAACCGTTCATCTGCAGGATAGACCAACTCTTGCTGGTTTCTTGGATGGAAAAGTGGTGGACACAACCACCGGATACAGTCCTTTGGATGGATTGCCCGGTAAGACAACCTGCGGGATGATAGATCCAGGTCTGCTGGTAATGCTGGCATCATCTGGCATGACTATGGCAAATATCCGAACTGAGCTATGCGAACACAGTGGTTGGCAATCTGTCCCATCGCCAGAGGGCATGAGAAGGAATTTCCTGGTAAAGGCAATCGGTAGTATGGCTGCCTCGTGCCATGGATTGAAAGCGCTTTTCTTTTTTGGAAATGACCTCTCCGAGGTACCCGATATTTGCAAGCGGTATTCCAGGTTTGGTTTGCGGCTCAAAGAAAGTAAGCCACAAGACGCATCAACCCTTCTTTGTTTGACCAGTTTTGAGAGCAAAGTAGAGGTGTTCTGTCTTCATAAGGAATATGGAGCATTACTGAGTGAAATGGTCAGAGCAGCAACTCATCATTGACATGAACTGATTCGTGTGACGTGCAACCATGCAGGCAGGAACACCATTACTAATACAATCCATTTATAATAGAGATATCTACCCTTGCTATCCCCGATCATTGTTGAAGGGATTTGTGTGACAGGAGAATATATGAAAACCCCTATACAATATCAGCACGAATTGGATCAGGCGCTTACAGATGACGCGGGGAAACCATCCGCAGAGAAATTGATGTCCTTGGAAGCATCTCTCCAGATGGACCTAAGAGCATTACAGTTTCAATATATGGGGAGATCCACCTCTCAGATCGGACGAACATCCAATAAAGGCGGACGAGAGCGCGCTGAAGGTGAGAAACGTCTGGAAGATGAAAAGAGCACCCGCCTCAAACCGTATGAAGATCTGTTGGAGAAGGTAAAGGAATCCATTCAAACACTTGCCAAATAGTTGTCGTCATGCAGATCTATTTCATCCGCCATGCTCAATCTCAAAATAACGCCCTTTTCCTGAACACCGGTGGGCGGTATGGCAGGGTATCGGATCCTGAATTAACGGCGATCGGAGAATCTCAAACACACTTTCTCGCATCATACCTGGCACAGCGAGCAGACCAGTTCAAATTGACCCACGTGTATACCAGTCTGATGCAGAGAGCGATCATCACTGCCATTCCGGTGGCTGATGCGCTTGGATTACCACTCCGGGGAGAGATCGACCTGCATGAGTCGGGTGGGCTTTATCTCGAAGACGAAGATACCGGAGAACCCATCAGTCAACCAGGAAGAAATCGGATGGAGTTCAACGAGGTGTTTCCAGATCTGATTCTGCCGGAGCAAATGGATGGAAATGGCTGGTATAACCGTGCATTTGAACCTCAGCCTGAACGTCCCATCCGCGCCCGGAGAATAGTGGATTGGCTTCTCGCAAATCATCCCGACCCGACGGATCATGTGGCCATCTTCTCCCATTATGGTTTTTTTAATTATTTCCTCTGGGCACTATTTGGACAGGTCCGCCCGATCAACACCCTTTTTACCATCTATAACACGAGCCTTTCTTTATTCGAAATCGATGAAGAAGGTCCAACCGCTGTCTATATCAACCGAGTGGATCACTTACCGCCGGAGCTTGTGACAGAATAAACGGATGTTGGTCAACCAACCGAACTGTTGGCGGTGAATTCCAACGAAATGCGCAGCGTAAGAATCAGCGATTCCCATCTTTCGCAAAATTCCCTAGATCAGTAGAGGCTAACCCATGTCCAATCGAGTAGATGATTTTACTGCTTACCGGCAAAAGATGAACGAACGGATTTTGGAGATCGACCATCTTGGTATCAAACGCTTCTTTAATCTGGATACGCAGGCATACCAAACTGGCGCGTTGGATGAAAAGACCAAAGAGTTGCTAGGATTGGTCGCCTCAATGGTTCTGCGCTGCAATGACTGCATTGATTACCACATCCTGGAGTGCGTGAAAGTCGGATGGAGTGACGAGGAGCTTTACGACGCCTTCAATGTGGGACTGATTGTCGGCGGGAGCATCGTCATACCTCACCTAAGGCATGCTGTGGAGACGTTGGACTTTGCCAGACAATCTCCGACGGAGTCGTGATATAGATTACTAAACAATTTTGGCTTACGGATCCGTTCGGATCATAAGCCATTATTTTATTCCAACAAGAGCAGTGAGTTAGGCTTCCGGTATGACGAGTAGCAGGATGAGATAAAGCAGGATGCCGGGTCCTCCAAGGAATGCGAGCAAGACAAAAGCAACTCGAACCAATACTGGATCTAGCCCATAATAATCAGCAATACCTGCGCAAACACCACCCAATACCCGGTCGGCAGTACTGCGGCGTAGTTTTTTAGGTTCCATTTGAATGATGTCTCCTTTCCCTTAATCTACGCAGCCTGGGCTAATTAGTTGCTCCAGAGGATCGTAACAGGATGGATTCCTGCAGGATGGTTTCGAGCCAGATTTCCTTCAACCACCTGGCCATCCAATTTAGATCCAGTGCGGGTTTGATTATCTGGAAGCTATGGTATAAAGAATACAAAGATTGCCTTCGTGTACCATCTGAGGAGGAATTCTATGGTGGATCAAATCAAGAGAAAAAAAGTCAAATTTGGCCTTGCACTGAGCGGGGGAGGAGCCAGGGGTTTTGCCCATATCGGATTATTAAAAGTGCTCGATCGGGAGAATATCAAACCCGGTTATTTGAGTGGAACCAGTATGGGAGCGATCATCGCAGCCGCTTACGCCTCCGGGATGACCGGTAAGGAGATCGAAGAGGAAGCGCTCAAATACTCACATACAGCCAACCTGGTGAAGATGGTCCATCTCACGCCACCATTCCGCGGGTTGATTAATCAAACAAAAGTAAAGGAATACCTGACCCAATTGATACCTACGGGGATGTTATTTAGCGAATTGAAGATTCCACTCTCCGTGTGTGCAACAGATCTGGTACAGAGTTGAGGGATCGCTATTTCAGAAGGCTCTGTTCTGACCGCCGTAATGGCATCCGCGTCTATTCCAGGCGTCTTTCCTCCCATTGAAATTCCACCGATGCGATTAGTTGATGGAGGAGTGGTTAATAATCTGCCCGTTGATCTGGCGTATCAGATCGGTGCTCAAAAAGTGATTGCCATCGATGTACAATTGGATCCACGATCCGATACGCCGTGGCAGCATTCGGAGAATAAACAACGTTGGCCGCTTCCCGTACCAGAATATTTTATGGATCTTCTCTGGTCCGAAATTGTTATGACGTCACGGATAACTGAGATCAATCTGGCTGCGTATCCGCCCGATCTTTATATACGGGTGCCATTAGGGAAAGATATTAATGTTTTGTTGAGTTTCCCCAGGGCACAGGAAATTATTGATATCGGGGAGGAAACAGCAGAGCGAGTATTACCAAGAATTCGAGAATTATTGGATTTGGAATTGGGCGATAATTAGAAGTCCGAATCTCAAATAGAAATACTTTTTTTGGAACAAATCTGCTTACTCTACATTCCTGGAGGACCGTATACTATGTTGGATTTGATCAAACGTTTGCTGGGAATTGACAATGAATCCATCTCCCTGACCCGCGAAAAAAAAGGAGAGGTGGATGTTTTGATCAAAGAATTGGTACAGATCGGAATTCGAGAAGACTACCTTGCAGAAGTACCCGGAGGCGCTTTTGATAATCAGTGCCGACACCGGCGCTGCCGCGAGATAGGCAATTTATTGGACCGGATGGGTGGCTACCCATTGATGTGGAGAGCTTTTCAGATAGTTCAGAAGAAAGCGGGAAAAACGCCTTCCTCTCATCTGGAATATGCATGGGCGGGTATAGCTCACTGGATGTCTTAAATCCCTGATTGACGGAGATCTTAATGGAAAAGAGCATTGTATATTTTGGGTCCGCTCATCAAGCGCGACTCGATGCGAAGGAAACACTCCCCGCCAAACTAGATCTGATTCTGGATCGCCTACATATTCGTGAAAGGGTCAATGGTGAGCGGGTGCTGATCAAGATGCACACCGGGACGAATATCGGGTACTCCACCATCCACCCAATATTTGTGCGAAAGGTTGTCCAGGCTGTCAAAGAAGGTGGTGGGGAACCATTTATCGCAGATGTGACCTGGGATATCGAAGGTGCAGAAACACGAGGATACACACAGGAAGTTCTAGGTTGTCCCATTTATCCGGCTGCTTCTATCAAAGACAAGTACTTCTATGAGGTTGAAAAGCCGTTTAAAAATATCAAGACCTGGAAAATGGCTGGATTGGTTCACGATGCGACTTTTCTCATTGATTTTGCTCATATCAAAGGACATCCCAGTTGTGGGTTTGGGGGTGCGATAAAAAACCTTGCTCTCGGCTGCATGATAGGCGAAACACGGTCTGCCATGCACGACACATGTCATTACGACCCTTATTTCTTTAAAGAACTGGTTCCGGAAGGAACCGATTTGCAAGCAATTGTAGATTCATGTCCTCAGGAAGCATTGGTTGAAGATAAGAAAAAACCCGGAGAATTGCACCTGCACATTGAGCAATGCAACCAGTGCGGAAGATGCCTGAAAGTTGCACCTCCCGGCAGCCTGAAAATCGATCCGGTAAATTTTCAGGCTTTTCAAGAAGCCTGCGCCATCTCGGCCTCGATCACTCTTTCAACCTTCGAACCCGGGAAAGCCATCTATTTGAGCCTGGCTACATTTATGACACCTGTCTGTGATTGTTTTGGGTTTACAAGTATGCCGATATTGCCCGATGTGGGGATCTTCGGCTCAGATGATATTATAGCGATCGAACAGTCCGTACTGGATATGACTGCCAGCTACCCTGTCATTGAGGAAAATCTGCCGACGGTCATGGAGATTGTCACTCGGGATGGTCATCCATTTAGCTGGTTCCACGGATCCTTTAAGGATCCATATCATGTGGTGGAATATGGTGAAAATTTATGTTTGGGAAATAGCAAGTACGACTTGGTAGATGTCTTGCCCGTGGAGAAGGTTGAACGGGCATCAATGGGGTATATCTCTGCTCATTAGCCCTCCTTAAATGCAGGTCACCAGATATGGGGGGAATACCTGGTGACCTATATAGGGAGAGTACTCATCTGAAGTTCTTATCTACTCGGGGGGGACGAGCAAACAAGGTAAAAATTCAGATGATAGACACCAATACCATTAATATTACCTAGTGTCTTGTATACATTATATGACCCACTTTGTCGGAATAAAATTTCGCGTATAACCTTCAAAGGGTTATTTCGCACGATCCTGGTCGAACAAATTCATCCATTTATCCACTTCATCTGAGGATATATTGAAATCTGTTTTTTCCGAGTCTGGTTCCAATTGTTTTGCTGCGGTCATCTTTTGAACGAATTCGGGAGAGGAAACCACCCTCGCAAGTTGCGCGCGCGCATTCAGTTGGACTTGATGATCTGAACTGACAACGCTCACATTTCGAGCAGACTTTCCCAGATGGCGCAGTCTATCAATAATCGCCTGATCTGCGGTCTTCCCGGTCCGGACAAAGTGTGCGGTCACTCTACCAAATTTCTTACTGGCGGGAAAGCCAATCGGCGCCTTGTCGAAATAGACATCGACGATATCCTGTTGGTTGTGGGTGTGATCGAGCAACCATTGGATGAGCTTGCTCTCATCATCCAAATCGCTTAAGCTTATTCCAGGAATAAACGGGATCAGGTTGTGACCATCAATGATCCAAAACATAAAACTAGTCCTCCCTGCAGCCAACACTATACCACAGGATGGATTAAAATAGACTCATAACCTCACCTTATTCATTCGAGCGAAGTTGATCATTGGGAGCAGCAGATGAGACAGTCAAAACGCATCGTCCTTTTCTTACTATTGAATGTTGTTGTTTCTGCTTGCACCATTCTTGCCGTACTCTGGTTGTGGGATCCAGGAAACCGTCCAGCGCTCCTAAAACCATCAGAGCCTACCAAAGTAGTTGTACCAGGGATCAATCCACCTGAGGTATCTATAACAGAAGTCCCGGCGACTCCGATGCCTACTGAGGTAAAAGACATTCCGAAAGGGCTCATCGCTATTGAAAATGTCATCGGATCGGGTAGTGTTGCCAGTGAAGTGATCATCCTGAAGCGCAAAGGTTCTGATGAGTTGAAGCTGACAAATTGGAAATTACAGGACGAGAACGGTAACACTTATATATTTCCTGATTTGACTTTATATGAAGGTGGTGGAGTCTTTGTCCATAGCACGGTTGGAGTAAATACAGTGATCGATCTCTTCTGGAACCAGAACGAACCAATCTGGCAACAGGGTGAAACGGTCACACTCATTGATTACCTGGGCAACATCCAGGCGACTTATTTAATACCCTGATTGGATGAATTATGTCTCAAGCGCTCTACCGTAAATGGCGGCCAAAAACCTGGAGCGAAGTTGTCGGCCAGGATCATATCGTACAAACCCTGAAGAATGCGATATCAACTGGAAGGGTTGGGCATGCCTACCTGTTTTCTGGTCCACGCGGAACTGGTAAGACAACCACTGCAAGGTTGTTGGCAAAGGCAGTCAATTGCCTGGGTCCGGACGATCAAGAAAAACCCTGCGATGCGTGCCAACACTGTCTGGCGGTTGACAATGGAAATTACCTGGATTTGATCGAGATCGATGCTGCCTCGAACACCAGTGTTGAGGATGTACGCGACCTGCGCGATAAGATCAATTTCTCGCCCAACAGTGGAAAATACAAAGTTTATATTATCGATGAAGTTCACATGCTTTCAACGGCGGCTTTCAATGCCTTATTAAAAACATTGGAAGAACCACCTTCCCATGCGATATTTATTCTCGCGACCACAGAAATTCACAAAATTCCGGCGACAGTGCTATCACGTTGTCAGAGGCATGAATTTCGACGATTATCCGTTCCGGTGATGGTGGATCTTCTTAAGAAGAAGGCGAATGAGGAAGGATTTGAGATCGAACCGGAAGTATTTTTACTTGTTGCACGCCAGGCGACCGGAAGTTTGCGGGATGGAATTTCGTTATTGGATCAATTGACATCCTCAAATCAGAAAGTAACTCTTGAATTGGCTGATACAGTACTGGGGACAGCTACCAGCACAAGCGTTGTCAACCTGACCGACTATTTGATTGCCAGGAACCTTGCAGAAGGTTTGAATCAGATTCAAAAAGCACTTGACACAGGAACCGATGCGCGCCAATTAGCGAGACAAATAGTTGAATACTTACGAAATATCCTCCTGGTAAAATCTGGTAATCGCAGTCTGGTGGATGTGGCGCAAGAGGTTTGGGAAGTCATGGTAAAACAGGCGGACTTGTTCTCCCAGAGAGATCTGCTTGATTCAATAAATCAGTTTAATCTTGCCGCCGGAGATAGTCGATCAAGTTCGTGGCAGCCAGGTCTTGCATTGGAATTAGCGTTTGCAAGATCCATTCAATCGGACCTGGATGTGAATCGAACCCGGGAAAAGGATCCACCCATTCAAAAAGTAGGGCGATCAGCACGGGTTGAAAAGGAAAAATCAGCTTCAGAACCGGTTGTGCAGCAAGATCTTTCACCGAAGACTGATCACGTCGTTTCAACTAAAGAAGAAATGATAGAATCGGTGGAAATTGTGAGCGAGGATACAACGGACATCGCATTAGATAATCCGATGCGCTCAGGAACGAGTGACCATCAATTAATTCAGCAGAACTGGCGAAAGATAATTGAAACAGTTCGCAAGCTTTCACCTGGGACCCAGGCACTGGTAAACTCATGCCATTTCAATGGGATCAAAGATGGATGCGTTCGCTTGGTATTTGCTTCCGACTTAATTAAGACAAAAATGGAATCCAATGACCATTTAGATATCACCAGCAAGGCTATTCAACAGGTGACTGGATTATCCATGTCTATTCGTTGCGAGGTAACCAGTGTAAGTACCGCAGATATCTCTCAGGATAAGCAAGCTGGTCAGGAATCTCTGGTAGGATCTGCACTCCGTGAACTGGGCGGGCAGGTTGTGAATGTCCAGGATGTAAACGAAAATGAAAAACCAGAAGTAAATTAATTAGTATTGGAGGAGTGAACCATGGCAAAAGGATTCAATCGTCCCGCTGGCGGAGGAATGGCTGGCGGCGGCATGATGCAACAGATCAAGAAACTGCAAGAACAGATGGCTCAAGCACAGGATGCTTTAGCTCAGGAGACTGTCACCTCGTCAGTTGGTGGTGGAGCGATCAAGATTACCATGACCGGTGATCAGCATTGCAGAGGGGTTGAAATCGACCCCGAGATGTTGAAAGATGCCGATGCGGAAATGTTGCAAGACATGATCTTAAGCGCCATCAATGCGTCGCTCGATCAATCCCGTGAGCTTGCCTCACAACGGCTTGGACCATTGGCTGGTGGATTAGGCGGACTTGGATTATAAGTGATGTCCGATACTCCAAAACCAATCCAGGATGTGATTGAAGCTTTATCGCGATTGCCGGGAGTAGGTCCAAAGACCGCATCAAGGCTTGCCTTCTATCTACTGAATGCGCCCGACGAAATATCTACGAGCCTTGCCGATGCGTTGACAAACTTGAAAACCGGAATCGCATTTTGCAAGACCTGCTTTAATATCACTCTTTCTGGGCAGGACACCTGTGAGATTTGTGCAAATGACCAGAGAGATACTGGACTGATCTGCGTGGTCGAAAAGCCACTGGACGTTCTTGTACTGGAGAAAACACAAGCATACGGCGGTGTGTACCATGTATTGCACGGGGTTTTATCACCCATCGAAGGAATTGGACCGGACGATCTCATGATCCGTCAGCTGGTGGATCGGATCAAAGCCGGAACGATTCGAGAAGTGATTTTGGCGACCAACCCGAGCATGGAAGGGGACGCCACGGCACAGTATCTTCAAAGGCAATTAGTTACACTCGGGGTACAGGTAACCCGCCTGGCGCGCGGCTTACCCGTCGGTGGAGAATTGGAATATGCAGATTTGAACACAATTCTCCGGGCGCTCTCGGGTCGGCAGGAAATGAAATAGGAAAAATATTAATCCGATATATGGTGGGATGGTTCTAATTTATCCGGTTTCCAAATAAGGTCTGAAATAAATTTCTATTTTTTTCTGGCAGCCTGAGCAGAACGATGGTGATATTGTCTTTACCCCCTCTAGCACACGCCAGTTTTACCATTTCGTTCACATTCTGTTGAATCTTACCCGGATGTTTTAATATGATCTCAACGATCTCGTGATCGAGAACATGATCGGTCAAACCATCGCTACACAGCAAGACCAGGTCATTTTCCCTAAGCTCAACACCCTGATTGGCAACCATCTGTGAATCATCTTCTTCCTTGCGTAAACTGAGCCGCTGGTCTGCCTGGGGCACAACCGGAGCGCCCAGATACCGGCGGATCACATGCGAATTCGGATGATTTATCGCCTCCTGCCGCGTGATTGTCCCATTTGCCAGCGCTTCCTGCACCCAGGTATGGTCGGTACTCACCTGCCGAATACTTCCGCCGCGAATTAAATATATTCTTGAATCACCTATCGTCGTGGTATACAAACGATTGGCTTCGAACCATACCATAGCGATGGTTGCTCCCATGCCTTTAGAGTCCTCTGATGATTGAGCATGCGAGTATATTGCTTCATTCGCCATCTGAATTGCCAATAGCATGGTTTTGAGGGGACGATCACCAAAGCTGTTCGCAACCGTAGTCATGATCACGTCTGTAGCCAGTTCTGCCGCAATTTCGCCAGAACGGTGCCCGCCAATTCCATCACAAACAACCGCGAAAGTGACCGGGGTAGAATTGGATGATGAGAGCCGAAAACTGTCTACCGCGTATCGGTCTTCGTTATTCTTTCCGGTCATTCCCGGATGTGTTTGCGCTGCTATTTGAAGGTGGGAATTCTTGATGCGAATCATTGATTGCTATTATACGGCTTAACCTCCACTGTACTAATTCGCCGGGGAGGATCTTCTTCATATCGATAAGATAAATCGCCAATCTGGATCACATCCCCATGCTGGAGCGGTGTCTCATCTTCAGTTATGGCTGTGTAATTTAGCCAGGTACCCAGTACGGTGTGGTGGTCGGTGAGGGTGTATGTGCCATTTGCCTGCGGTTTTATGGTGCAATGTAAACCTTCCAGTGTGTCATCTTCGATCCAAACGGTGGCTTTTTGGGAATCTGACCCAAATCGGGTCGGTTCCAAGCCCAATTGAATTGGCGGATCTCCTACCGGTTTCATATTCCGCCCTAATAGTTGAAGCGACGCCTGGAAGGTCCTGGCTGGCATTTCCGAAAGGACAGATCCATCTGATACGTATCCAAAACCTCTATTTTGGGTGGCATCTGTTGTTTCTCCAGGTTGTGCTTTCCCTCTCGCTTTTGGAAATAACGTACCTTTATCCCTCAGGTTGTTGATGCCAATAGTGGCGAGTACTCCCAGAATAAAGACTGCCGTAAGTAATAGGTAGACGCCGCCACCGGTAAGGAATTCCACCCATGAGTTTTGGATGGGCATCGTAACAACTATCTCCACAGGGAGGATCGCGCTGGTTTGGGTAAATCCAAGCTCATCGGTAATTTCCGCCTGGAGGGTGTGTTTCTCACTTGAGGTATACGTAGACAGATCCCAGGCGAAGCGGGTGAAAGGTTCCTGCTTGTTATCTGATACAACAATGCCATCCACGAATAATCTAGATGATGCAATCGCGCGTGGATATCCATCGGGAAATTCAACCAGAAGCTCCATCAATTGTTGTTGCGGTGCAAGCTCACGGATCGGATCTTTACTTTTCGATGGAGCGGTGCGTTGGATGGTTGCCGGAACTCCCACAAAGATCGGATTTGGGGGTTCAAGATCGATCGGAAAGGTAATCGGTGCAGATGTGACCGTAGAATCCTGCAGGTCTATCCGAACTGCCATCTTATGGTTTCCGGCATCCCGAACATTGGAATGATATTGGATCCCATACAAAAAACGCAGCGGTTCGATCAGGATCTGTGCCTCAGAAAATGGTTCCACACCTGAGAAAGCAAAGAACTTTCCACCGGTCTCTTCAGAAAGCGAACGGAGGCTGGCGGCTTCGGGGTCATCAAATTGATTTTGTGAAGCTACCATCCAAATAAAAAGCCGTACACCAGCTTGCCTGGAGCGGGTGATCAGATCCAACCGGACAGTTTCAGTCATCTCTTCGCCAGGAAGTGGAGCAAAGTAGAAAATCGCCTTTTCGATGGGAGGATTCTGCTGGTTTTCGAATGCCGTTTGGATCGCATTAGTCAGCGGATCAAGACTTGGCGCTGTTTGTTTCAAATCGGGCTGAAAAGTGGCAAACGCCGATTGAAACGCGAGACTATCTTCAAGGTGAGTTTGATTAACCACCCCATTGGTGAAAATATTCAGATCATCTATGGTGATCGATCGCTGACTTTGTGCGAAGGTCTCAATATATTGCTTAATGTATTCGTAGCGCGCTACACCTTTCCCATTACGTAATGAAAAGGTAGGCGAAGTGTTGATCACGATCGATATCTGAACACCATGTCTCAACTCACTCAGATCAGTTATAGGCAGCGACTGACCATCTTCGAGAACCTGGACCGAAGCCAGGTCCAGTCCATGAAGGAATGTTCCATCAGGTGCATGCGCATCCATATATGCCGATACGATTGGAAACTTCGCCAGGTCTGGATTCATCAATCCAGCCTGGTACTCTCCCTGTGCGAAAGCAGTCCAGGGAAGTACCAGGCTGATCAGAATAGCCAGTAAAGCCAGTTTTCTCATGAAATGATTATACTGTCTCCAGCGGGGCTGGAGGTTCCACCTCTAAGACTGGTTCGGAGTGACTGGTTAGCCGTCGATACGTCAGAGTCCAGGCAGATTGCACATAAGCGGTGAGGATGCCCTGGAAAACCAGATAGAAGGGATAGATCACACAGCACAAAACGCCGGATATAAGCAGTGTATTCGTTATGCCTTCATAATAATTGAACCCATTGGATACAAGTGAAATGATGGGTGGAACAAGTACGATGAGCAACGGTAGAGCGATGATGATGCCAACTATCGCCGAACCAATGCCTAGAACTAATGCCATCAGCACCACATTCCAGAAGTTCTTCTTAAACACGTTCCAGCCAAGTTTCAAACCTTCGAAAACGCCAACATTTTCTACAACGATAGCGATAACGCCCTGTTGCAAAACAACACCGATCAAGGCTATAGCTGGAACCAGTAGACAAATAAAGGGAATCAGACATAATAACCCGATACCCATAGTTAAGACACCTGCCAATAACAATGGAACTATCAAGATCAGAATAACCACAAACAGAGCCAGTCCGGTCAAAAGATCAAATAAGAAAACCCGCCAAAAGTACCGGAATGATTGCGACAGTAAACTGCCGAACGGCAAAGCCGTCACACCATCATCCGCCAGGCGTGTACCGTGGATCAGACCGATCTTTCCGATGGTTGAGAGCACGATGACAACGAGTATCAAAAGCAATACCCCAAGACCAATGGCTACCCATACATACCATGGAATTTCAGCCATGGTTCGAGCAAATTGGTTAAAGCCCTGCTGCCACTCAGGTGGTAAATTGAACTGATTATTGTTGAAGAAGTTGCCATTGTTCCCATTGGTAGAATAACTGGAGCTTCCGCCACCACCTCCTCCGCCACCTCCACCGAGACTTGCCAGGATTCCAAAGATCCATAGGACTTTATACTTCCAGACAATTTTCCAGGCTTTGGATAAGATTTCACCGAAATTCATAATTACCTCCACTTATTCCCATTCAATCGTTGCGGGTGGTTTTGTTGTGATGTCATACACCACCCGATTAACTCCGCGAACCTCATTCACAATTCGACTTGATATTTTTGCCAGTAATTCATAAGGCAGTTTTACCCAGTTTGCGGTCATAAAATCTTCGGTCGCCACTGCTCTCAGCGCTATGGCTTCCTGATACGTCCGCTGGTCACCCATTACGCCGACCGATCTTACCGGAAGCAACACAGCAAACGCCTGTGACGTACCCTCACTACTATCCTCATTCAAATTGAGTAGTCCTGCATTTGCTAACTCGCTCGTAAAAATTAAATCAGCCAGACGAAGTTTATCGACACGCTCGGATGTTACCTCACCCAAACAACGGACCGCTAATCCCGGACCCGGGAAGGGCTGCCGCCAGACAAGCTCTTTTGGAAGCCCGAGCGCTTCACCCACCCGTCTAACTTCATCTTTAAAAAGGTACCTCAGCGGTTCTACTAATTTAAATTTCAGGTCTTCCGGCAACCCGCCCACGTTATGGTGGGTTTTGATCTTATCGCCTTTGTTACGGTCTGGGGCGCTGGATTCGACCACGTCCGGATATATTGTTCCCTGCACCAGGAAAGGTGGTTCACCGATGTTTAATGCCTCTTTTTCAAAAAGCCGGATAAACAATTCGCCGATTATCTTCCTCTTTTGTTCCGGTTCCGTGACGCCTTTCAGCGCCTCCATATAATTAATACGCGCGTCAATCGTATGAAGTTGCATTGCCTGACTTTGCGAAAAGGCGGCTTCCACCTGTTCCCGCTCACCGAGACGAAGCAATCCGGTGTCAATAAAGACCGCGGAAAGTTGATTCCCAATTGCTTTATGCACCAGAGCGGTCGCCACACTGGAATCCACTCCTCCGCTGACAGCAGATAGCACCCTGGATGTCCCAACATTTTCGCGGATCTGGTCAATATTGGCAGAAATGATCGATTCGGGCGTCCAGGTTGTAGACGCATTACAAACATCTACGGCAAACCGGCGCAGCATTTCTTTACCGGACGGAGTATGGCGAACCTCCGGATGGAACTGAACCCCATAGATCTTGCGAGAATCGTCACCGATTGCCGCAAATGGGCTATTCGGAGAGGTAGCCAGTACACCAAAACCGGGTGGAATGGTTTCCAACCGGTCGCCATGGGACATCCAGACTGGATATTTCCCAGCGGTCAAGAATTGGGATGAATGAAGAACTTCGATCTCAGCAAAACCGAATTCCCGCTCACTGGAAGGAGCTACTTTTCCTCCGAGATTGTGCGCCAAAGTCTGCATGCCATAACAGATCCCCAATATCGGCAGGCCAGAATCCAGGACATAAGCCGGGACTTGTGGTGCACCAGGCTCATAAACCGAGTTAGGTCCTCCTGACAGGATATACCCGGCAGGATGGATGGAATTCACTTTTTCGGGTGATGAATCCCAGGGGAAGAGTTCGCAATAGACCGCGCATTCACGTACTCGGCGGGCAATTAATTGCGAGTACTGCGACCCAAAGTCAAGGATGGCAATTGAAGATTGTGGCATCAGGCTAGGTTCCATCCGATCCGTTTATTCATTAAAATAGATCCCCGTTTCATCCATGCGCCTGATGGAAACGAGGGATACGATGGGTACTTCCAGGTGAGCAAGTGCCTCACGTCCACCTTCGAATGATTTCTCGATCAACGCGCCAATCCCCACCAGGACAGCGCCAGCTGCTTGAGCTAAACGGACCAGCCCGAGGATCGTCGCCCCGGATGCCAGGAAATCGTCGATGATCAAGACCCTTTCTCCACCAGAAAGGTATTCCGGTGAGACGATTAGTTCCGTCATATTTCCTTTGGTGTGTGAAGGTGCGACGGTCAGGTACACTGTATCCGGCATGGTGATCGGTTTGGTCTTACGGGCATACACCACAGGAACGTTCAAATACTTGCCTGCCATTAAAGCAGGAGCGATCCCCGAGATTTCCGCGGTCAATACTCGGGTTGGATTCACGTCCTTAAAGATCCGCGCGAATTCCTGACCGCATGCGTCCATTAATCCAGGTTCCACCTGGTGATTGATAAAGCTGTCAACCTTGAGAATCCCCCTTCCCAAATACTTACCATTCGCCAGTATGCGATCTTGCAATGCTTTCATAATCGACCTCCGGGAAAGATGTATGGACATTTTACAACACACGCATGCCAAATAATAGGGGAAGTCTGTGTTAGAATCAAAAATCGATTATGCCTTCGATCATACTTGCATCGAATTCCCCGCGTCGGAGAGAATTGCTGACGTTGAGCGGATTATCTTTTATCGTCCTACCGGTGAACATCGACGAAACGCCTTTAGAATCTGAGCAACCGGAAGTATGTGTGCGCCGCCTTGCAGAAGCAAAAGTACGGAAAGCAACCTCCCTGGCAGCGACTATGGGCTTTCCAAAAAATCAGCTTGTACTTGCATCTGATACGATTGTGGTTAATGGTGACGCAATTTTAGGCAAACCACGCGACGAGCAGCAAGCGCAGGAGATGCTCACCACGCTTCGGGGTAAAACACACCGGGTTCTCACAGCGATAAGTATTGCCTGTGTTCTTTCCGACGATGTGGTAACAGATCTTTGTTCCACCGATGTTCCTATGCGTACATATGATGATTCAGAAATTCTCGCCTATATTAAAACTGGCGATCCAATGGACAAAGCAGGGGCGTATGCAATTCAGCATGCCGGTTTCCATCCCGTTGAGCAGCTACAAGGCTGTTATGCCAGTGTTATGGGTTTGCCGTTATGTCACCTGATGAATAACCTGGCTCGTTTAGGGGTTAAAATGGAAGAAGATATTGCAGCAGCCTGTCAACGTCATTTGGAATACGATTGTCTGGTATACCAAACCATCTTAAATAGGAATGGATCTACGTAGGAGATCCTTATGAAATTGTGGCGAATACTTTTCATCCTGATTTTTTTGATCACAGGATGCTCACCCAATGCCGGCGTATCACCTATTCAAGGGGTGATACAGCCTGTCAATAGCCTTCCAACACCGATGGTTCTTACAACTCGCGTTCCTGACCCGGAATCTGCCGCTAAATTTTTCCTGGATGCTTGGAAAGCGGAAGACTATTCCAAGATGTATAGCATCTTAACCCAGTTGAGCAAAGATGCCATTACCCTGGATGATTTCACCAAGAAGTATCAAGACACTGCAATCAATATGACCATGCAAAGCATGGATTTCACCATCCTCTCCAGCCTGATAGATCCAACCAGGTCACAAGTAGCGTATCGAGTCATCTACAAGACCGTATTATTAGGTGAGATCCAACGGGATATATTAATGTATTTAGACCAGGAGAAGGGGTATTGGCTGGTTGAGTGGGAAGATGGATTGATTCTGCCGGAACTAAAGGGTGGAAACAGGCTCTCCCTCGATGTAAAGATCCCGGCTCGTGGAAATATATACGACCGTAACGAAAGTGCCATTGCAGCGCAAACGGATGCGGTAGCACTGGGTTTGGTACCGTCGAAAATTCTGCCTGATGATGAGGGAAACCTGCTGCTCTGGTTATCCAGGATGACAGGCATTCCTGCCCCCTGGATTCGCTCCCGGTATTTTGGAACAGAGAATTATTACATTATGGTAGGTGAGACTACCAATGACCGCTATCTGGATTTTGCAGGTGCATTGTCCAATACAAGCGGAGTCGAAGTTTCACCATATAAAACAAGATTCTATTATGATGGCGGAGTCGCTCCTCAAATAACCGGCTACGTTCAATTGGTACCTGCGGAAGAATTGGAAGAATATCGACGCAAGGGATATCTTGGCGATGAGAAGGTGGGCGTTTCCGGGATCGAAGGTTGGGGAGAAGATAAATTAGCCGGTACACATGGAGGAAATCTCTATGTCATAGACCCACAAGGTCAGATCGTTACCCGATTGGCTTCGGTGGAACCCACAAAATCTCAATCGATATACACGACTCTGGATAAGAACCTGCAGGTTGGCGTCCAACAGGCTCTGGCGGGTTTTGCAGGTTCAGCAGTTGTCCTGGAACGAGACACCGGTAGAGTCCTTGCCATGGCTTCCGTACCAGATTACGACCCCAATTTGTTTGATCCGAATAATGTCAATTTTCAATTTCTATCACAATCCCTGTCTGACACCAGGCAGCCGTTGGTGAATCGGGCCACCCAGGGGCAGTATCCACTCGGTTCGGTATTTAAATTTCTCACGATGGCTGCTGCCCTCGAGAGTAAAACCTATACCAAAGAGAGTACGTATAACTGCACCTCCCAATTTACTGAGGTTCCCGGATTAACACTGGATGACTGGACTTTCAAAAAAGGCTTTGCCGCCTCCGGTATGCTGAACCTTCAAGAGGCTTTAATGCGTTCTTGCAATCCCTGGTTCTGGCATATCGGATTGGATCTGTATCGAAAAGGTCTCGGAACGGCTATTCCAGATATGTCGAGAGGTTTCGGTTTGGGTTCAGCAACCGGAATTGAAGCAGTCGCAGAAGACGTGGGCAATATTCCAACAGTCGAGACTGAAGGTGATGCAACAAACATCGCCATCGGACAGGGCACATTGTTGGTCACTCCCTTACAGGTTGCAGACTTCGTGGCTGCAGTTGGCAATGGTGGGACTTTATATACTCCCCAGATCATCGAGAAGATCGCCCCGCCTGACGGCGACCCTTCCTTCGAATTTGCTCCAAAAGTACGAGGCAAATTACCGGTCACTCCGGAGAACCTGAAAGTAATCCAGGAAGCCATGCGTATGGTGGTTGCTGCACCGCGCGGTACAGCTCATCGCACCTTCACCGGAATGCAAATTCCGATCTATGGCAAGACAGGCACTGCTGAGACATCCGTGGGCGATCAGACCCATGCCTGGTTCGCCGGTTATACCGATGCAAAAAATCCGGCCCGACCAGATATCGCGGTGGTGGTTATGTTGGAGTATCAAGGCGAAGGAAGTGATTGGGCGGCTCCGATCTTCCGAAGGATCATCGAACTATACTTCAATGGGCAGATCAGCCGCACCTACCCATGGGAAACCACCTATTATGTAACTGACACACCAACCATACCTGGAAGTGTTGCCACCGCCGAACCATCAGCGACTCCCAAGAAACGCAAGTAGGCTGAATGGAAGAGAATGCAATATACGAGGGTGTGGTTACCCGAATGCAATCTGGCTTTGTGACTGTAAACTCTGGCGGAAATATTGTCACCTGCCAGTTACGTGGAAAACTAAAACGAACGTACGAACATAGCGATCTCATCTCTGTGGGCGATCATGTTGAATTCACTCTTCACGAACCTTACAAAGGCATGATCGAAAGTATTCTGCCTCGCCGATGTATGTTAGTTCGGTTAGACCCGACCCCCCGTGGTATCCATCGTCAGATCCTGTTATCCAATGTCGATCAACTGGTGTTGATCTTTGCCTGCGCTGATCCGCTCCCCCATTTGAGAATGCTTGATCGATTTTTGGTCATTGCGGAAAAACAGGAAATTCCACCCGTCATTGTGTTTAATAAAGTGGATCTAATCGGGATAGAAAGAGCGAAAGCACAGTTTGGGTTTTATTCTCAGGTCGGTTATCCTGTCCTTTACACTTCCACCAAGATAGATCTGGGCATCAATGAGTTACGGGAACTCCTGGTCAATAAGCTGACCTCTTTCTCCGGTCCCTCAGGCGTCGGTAAATCCAGCTTATTAAATGCGGTTCAATCTGGGCTCGGGTTGGCTGCACGCGAGGTTAGCGATCTTACCGGGAAGGGGAAACATACAACCGTGGTCCGTGAAATGTTCAGTCTTGCGGATGGCGGATTTGTGGTGGATACACCCGGTTTAAAATCACTGGCTTTATGGGATACCCAACCGGAAGAATTGGATGGCTATTTCCCCGAGATTCGACCATTGGTTGAACACTGCGCCTTCTCCGACTGTACTCACCAGCATGAACCGAACTGTGCTGTTAAGAAAGCGGTGGAAAATGGGCAGATCCACCCTGCGCGATATGACTCGTATCTCAGACTGCGGTTTGGGGAATGACTATGGCAATCCGAAACTGTTTTTTGTATCGCCTCACACCTTCCAGATCAGAAATGTTGACTCGTTCGACACCCGCGGAAGACGCCATCATTGATGAGCATTTTACTTACCTGGAAAAATTGGAAGAAGAGAATTTGCTTTTATTAGCCGGCAGGACGGAAACCCGAGACAACAGCAGTCTTGGCGTGGTGATCTTTTCTGCACGGGACGAATCGCACGCCAGAGAGATCATGCTGAACGACCCGGCGGTAAAAAGTGGAGTAATGCTGGCAGAATTACACAATTTCCGCCTGGCTTTTCTAAATTCGAAACACCCTTATTTCCTCGAGTGATATAACAGTGTAAGTTCTTGGGAAAAAATAAATCTGGCATCCGGATGGGTTTGTCAAGTTTTTTATTCTGGACAATCCTATCCAAGTGAATGGGAATCACCAGGCTGGAGGATGATCACACGGCAGTCGGTTTCAGCTTCAACTCGATCTTTCCAGGCTGTCACATCCTGCTTCAATAGGGGGAAAGTATTATAGTGGATCGGGATCACCACCTTGGGCTGGATAAGTTTGACTGCCCGCAACGCATCATCGGGTCCCATGGTGTAATTATCCCCAATCGGCAAGATGGCGACATCGATACCCTCTTCGCCGATCAAGCGCATATCCCCGAACAAACCTGTATCTCCCGCGTGATAGATTTTCTTACCTTCCAGAGTGGTTAATAATATTCCAGCAGGATTGCCACCATATGCGCCACCAGCAGAGTCAATCCCAGATCCGTGCAGGGCGAAGGTTAGCTTTAGATAGCCAAATGGATAATGAAAACCACCACCCAGATGTTGAGCGTGGGTTTTCACACCCTTGGTTTCAAGCCAGTCACAAATCTCAGCGTTACTGATTACAGTCGCTCTCGTCCGCAAGGCAATGGAAACCGTATCCCCTACATGATCGCTGTGTCCATGGGTTACGACAATGTAATCCGTCTTCACCTCCTCCGGCTTGACCGGGGAGGCTGGATTGCCCTTTAGAAATGGGTCTATGAAGATGGTATTGCCTGATGTCTGAATTTTAAAAGCGGCATGCCCAAAAAAGGTCAGAGTTGTTTCCATTCATATCCTTCATAAGTTGTCACGGCACAAGTCAGCCGACAATAACCTCGTCGATCGCCCGCAATTCTTCAAAACTAAATTCAAGGTTCTGCAGGGCGGCGACATTCGTTTCGATTTGTTCAATCGAACTGGCTCCCACCAGGGCAGATGTGACCACTGGTTGCCGGAGGACCCAGGCTAATGCCATCTGTGCCATGGTCTGACCTCGCTTCTGGGCGATGACATCCAGTTTGCGAACTTTTTTGACAAGCTCGTCGGTCACTTCTTCAGGGCGCAGATAGGATACACGGCGAGCGGCACGTGAACCCTCCGGTATACCATTCAGATATCGGTTGGTTAATAATCCTTGAGCCAGCGGCGAGAAAACAATAGCCCCCACTCCCTCCTGGGATAAGACATCCAACAGACCATCTTCCACCCAGCGATCGATCAAATTGTAATTTGGTTGATGGATCAATAATCGTGTCCCCATCTGGCGAAGGATTTTGACGGCTTTAGTCGTCTGCACTGGTCCATATTGAGAGATGCCAACATAAAGTGCTTTCCCTGAGCGAACGATTTGATCGAGCGCCCCCATGGTTTCTTCAATCGGAGTATCAGGGTCCGGGCGGTGGTGATAGAAGATGTCCACATACTCCAGTCCCATACGTTTCAACGATTGGTCAAGGGAAGCGATCAAATACTTGCGAGACCCCCAATTTCCGTATGGACCTGGCCACATATCCCAACCCGCTTTCGAAGAAATGATTAACTCATCGCGGTATGGTCGAAGGTCCCTGGCGTAGATCTGCCCAAAGGTTTCTTCGGCAGAACCGTATGGCGGACCGTAGTTATTAGCCAGGTCAAAATGGGTGACACCCAGGTCAAATGCACGTCGTACGATCGCTCGTCCTGTTTCGAACGAATCCACTCCGCCAAAGTTGTGCCATAAGCCAAGTGAAATAGCAGGAAGGCGAATTCCGCTTTTCCCACAGCGGTTGTACTGCATCTGGTCATAGCGATTTGCTGCTGCCGGGTAGGTAGGTGTGATCTGCATGGAAGTTCCCCTTTTCTTGATGGAAATCTGACATATCTATTATATGACTCAACTGTGTAACCCCTTATGGGACTAACTAGAATACAGAAAGACGGATGTCAGTGACGTTTTCGTTATTCCTTTTCGTGGAAAGCTAGTTCCAGGATACGGATCCAAGTTGATCTGCGCTATACTTTAACCATGAATGAGCAGTCTACCTACCAGAAAATTGTGGATCAGATTCGAGAAGATATTTATTCAGGTACCCTCAAACCCGGTACAAAACTACCGGGTGTACGCGAAATGAGTGTTCAATGGCATTGCACTCCCGGTACTGTCCAGCATGCTTATAATTTACTGGCGCAAAGTGGACTGGTGATCAGTCAACCCGGTAAGGGAACCGTCGTCCTTGACGCCAGTATCCGTGAATTCCAGGTCAAAGGTAATCTCAGGAAAGCGAGTCTCGTAATTCGGACAGAACAATTCTTGCTCGAATGTGTGACCGGCGGATATACGTTGAATGAGATCACAGAAGCGCTGACATTGGCTTCGGAGCATTGGCGAATTCTGGATACAACTTCGGTAGTAAGTTCCGAAAACGTGATCCGGATGGTAGGCAGCAGCGATACCGTAGTGAACTCACTGGCAGAAAAAATGCCTGCCAATCTTTCCGGAACACGATTGCTGGTCCAGGTGGCGGGAAGTATGTCGGGGTTGATGGCTCTCGCTCAGGGTAACGCAGATCTCGCTGGATGCCATTTATGGGATGCAGAATCCGATAGCTACAACCTTCCATATATCAAAAAGCTGATGCCCTCCAAACTGGTTCGGGTGATCACGTTCGCTCACCGTCGATTGGGATTGATCACACAAGCGGGCAACCCAAAAGAGCTGCACTCCTTATCTGACCTGACCCGGTCTGGCATCAGAATGATCAATCGGCAAAATGGATCCGGAACCAGGGTATGGCTGGATGCGCAATTAGCCAGTCTGACTATCCAAACAGGTTCCATTGCTGGTTATGATCAGGAAAAAGCGACGCATCTGGATGTTGCCCGGGAAATTGCGGAAGGGAGAGCGGACGCCGGTATCGGTTTAGAATCAGCCGCGAGATCTTTCGGTCTGAATTTTCAATTATTGACGAGGGAGCGTTATGATCTGGTTATGAATTTGGATAAAGCAAACCTGGAACCGCTAAATGGGTTTATCGGCTGGCTGCAATCCGATGAAGCCCGAGAATTTATCGGTAGCTTTTCGGGCTATGAGACGGACGAAACTGGCAAAATAGTGATCTAAAAAGGTTACAAATTCCGGAAATATCTTAGCCGGTATTACCACGGATCACATGGATCGCGCTGGATTTAAATACAGCCGTGACCTGCATCCCTGAGACCAGTCCCATTTCAAGGGCAGAAGAACGGGTAATAAGGATGGATACCGGAAACCCGGCGTCGAGTTGAACACGCATTAGCGGACCCTGATTCACCAGGCGGGTGATTGTGCCGATCAGTCGATTGCGCGCGCTTGAAGAGGCGGGGATATTCTCCATCCGATAAATCGTAATGTCTTCCGGGCGCATACAGGCAAAGACGGGCGATCCGATAGGAATATCATCGATGGCTTCGATCGTAATTCCATCCGCGGCTATCTGAACCAACTCCTCTTTTTGGGCAATTACGGTTCCAGGAATGATGGTTTCCACACCCACAAAGGCTGCCATTTCCTGGGTGGTAGGTTTGGTGAACACGTCCTCTGGCGTCCCGATCTGATGCAGATGTCCATTAAAGAACACCGCAACCCGGTCACCCAGGGCAAGCGCCTCATCCAGATCGTGGGTGACATAGATGCAGGTCTGGTTTGTTTCGGCGAACAGGCCACGTAATTCGTCCAATAATTCAAGGCGCGTGGGGGCATCCAGTGCGCTGAATGGTTCGTCCAGCAAGATCAGATCTGTTTCGAGACAAAAAGCCCGAACGAGACTGACCCGCTGCGCTTCTCCACCAGACAAGGTTCGCGCCTGCCTATTTTCCAAATGCCGGATATGGAGCCGGTCCAACCAAAGACCAACTCGCTGACTGACCAGTTTTTTCGGTATGCCCCGGAATCGCAATCCTGCGGCTGCGTTTTGATAAACGGTTTCATCAAGAAGAAGGGGTGCCTGAAATACTGTCGCCACTCGCCTGCGGTATTCCAGTTCGGTGAGTCGGGGGGATTCAACCAATGTGACAGAACCACCGGCAGGCTTAAGAAGTCGGGCTGCGGTTAGTAACAATGTGCTCTTACCCGCTCCATTGGGACCGAGGACAACCAATACTTCACCACGCAATATATCCAATTCGGGCAGATCGATGATTGTCGCCCCACCCAGTACCACTTTAAGGTTTCGGATTTGAAGCAGAGGGGAGGCATCCATCATTTTCGCCTCTGTTGGATGGTCGTGAGCATCAGGTTAACCAGGAAGGCGATCAGTAAAAGTATCAAGCTCAATGCAATGGCTGAGGCAAAGAGGCCTTTACTCGTTTCGAGTACGATTGCAGTGGTGAGTACTCTGGTCGAGTTGAGCAAGTTACCACCTACCATCATGGATGCGCCCACTTCGGAAATGACACTACCGAAGGCGGCGATCAGTGCGGCTATTAATGGCAGGCGAGCTTCCTTCCAAAGTTGGAAAACCATCTGAAGGCGGGACGCCCCGAGTCCGAGGAGTTGCGTTTGAAGGCGCGGGTCCAGTTGCTGCAAGGCAGTCAGGGTAAGTCCAGCGCATACAGGGAACGCAATCAACACTTGAGCCACCACTATCGCGCCTGGTGTGTAGATCATCCGTAAAAATCCAAGCGGACCATTCCGCCACAGAAAGATGGAGACCACCAGTCCAACCACTACCGGGGGTAGCGCCATTCCGGTATTGATCAGGCTGATCCAAAATCTACGGGTGGGGAATTTTACCAGCGCCAGAAATGTTCCAAGTGGGATACCGAACAACAGGCTGATAGCCGTTGCCAACCCGGAAACCTGTAATGAAAGCAGGGTGATCCTCATTACCTGTGGATCACCCTGGATCAATAACTCAAACGCTTTCAGGACACCATCAAAAATATTCTGCATGAAATATTATTTTACAGCATCCTCGGCTTTGCCCGCGTCTGGGATAAAGAGCGATTCACCGAATTTCTCTTTCCCAAATTCCGCTATCTTCAGTTGAGTTTCAGCAGAGGTGATGTACTTGGCGAATGCATTCGCTCCATCGATATTTACAAGAGGCCATTTTTCCGGATTGACTGTGATGACATGATAGATATTGAGCAAGGCTTTGTCGCCTTCGACGATCACAGCCAATGAAAGGGTGTCTTTCAGAGAGAGGAAAGTGGCGCGGTCGGTGAATGTATAAGCGCCCTTTTCGGAAGCAATTCGGAGGGTGTCACCCATCCCCTGACCAGACTGCATATACCAATCGCCTTCGGGAGTGATCTCGGCAGATTTCCATAAGGCAAGTTCTGCTTTATTCGTGCCTGAGTCATCTCCGCGGGATACAAACCCGGCTTTTGTCTGAGCGATCTTGATATACGCTTCTTTGGCTGTAGCAAGACCTTTAAGACCTGCAGGATCATCTGCTGGACCGACGATCACATAATCATTATGCATCACCAACAGGCGGTCTTTGCCAAATCCTTTATCCATATATTCCAATTCGGATTTTGGAGCATGCACCAGTAACACATCGGCATTACCTTCCTGACCCATCTGGAGTGCCTGACCTGTGCCGACCGCGACCATCTTTACTTTGTAACCGGAAAGGGCTTCAAAATCCGGCAGCAGAACATCCAGCAGACCCGAGTCACGGGTACTGGTTGTGGTAGCCAGGATCAATTCCGGATTAGCCGGAGCTGGTTCAGCAGTGGGCGGTACGGCTGTTGGCGGAACTGCGGTCGCCGGTACCTCGGTCGGAACGGGGGGTTGGGTGGGGGCTGGCGTGGCTGCCGGTGCGCAGGCGGTCAGCAGAAATATAAAGACGAGCAGAAGTGAGAATAACGAAACGAGCTTCCGGTTCATAAAAGTTCTCCTCTTTGATTGAAAGTATTGTAACAATTATACTGTTAGGAGGAGAAAAAATAAAGGTCGCCTCTCCATGGTTGGGGAGAGGCGTATGTTATAATACTGGTGCCGAAGGTGGGAATTGAACCCACATACCCGAAGGTACACGATTTTGAGTCGTGCGCGTCTGCCTGTTCCGCCACTTCGGCAAAATCTCAAAGCGAAGTATATCCAATTCGGACGGCGCGGTCAAGCCCCGCCCTTCTTTCAGGATGAGAACATGAAGCTTGGTATCATTGGTTTACCCCAGTCAGGTAAGACAACCCTATTCAATGCGCTGACACGCGGCACCATCCCCACCGGGGCAGTCAGTGGAAAACTGGAGATGCACACGGCGGTAGTGGACGTCCCAGACACTCGGGTCGATAAGCTCTCCGTGATGTTCAAACCGAAAAAGACGATCTACGCGAAAGTGACCTATGTCGATATTGGCGGACTGGATGGGTCTGCCGGGAAAAGCGGAATCGGGGGCGCCTTATTGAATCAGCTTACCCAAATGGACGGTTTCATACATGTGGTTCGCTGCTTCGAGTTTGATGAAGTACCTCATCCAGCCGGCTCTGTGGATCCACAACGCGATATCGTGACGATGGACAGCGAGTTGATCCTTAACGACCTGATCGCGGTGGAGCGCAAATTGGAACGCCTGGTGGAAGAGCGAAAGAAAGGCGCCGGACGAGACAAAGCATTGATCGAACGGGAATATGAACTGTTCACCCGTTTTCAGACCGGTCTCCAGGAAGAAATCCCATTACGGGATATGGAGATCAACCACGACGAAGATAAGATCCTCTCTGGTTTTGGTTTTCTATCACGCAAACCCCTGTTGATCGTTCTCAACCTGTCCGAAGGTCAGACCGCCCCCGCCATTGATTACTCTCATAAACATTCCCAGATCGTGGCGCTGCAGGGTAAGCTGGAGATGGATATCGCCCAGCTCCCACCCGATGAGATGCAGATGTTCCTGCAGGAATACGGCATTGAAGAACCCAGTCTCAACCGGATGATCCGTCTTTCCTACGATCTGCTCGGTTTGCAGTCTTTCTTTACCGCAGGTGATGACGAATGCCGGGCGTGGACAGTCCATCGCGGCGCTACCGCTCCGGAAGCAGCAGGCGAGATCCACACCGATTTGCAAAAAGGCTTTATCCGCGCCGAAGTAGTTGCTTATGATGACTTGATGGCGCTGGGTGGGTTGGTTGAATCCAAAGGCAAAGGCAAGCTGCGGCTGGAAGGGAAAGAGTACATTGTCAAAGATGGCGATGTATTGAATATTCGATTTAATTTATGAGATCAGAGATCGGAAAACAGAAACTGGAAACTAGTAACTGGAAACTAGAAATCAGAAACTGGAGATCAGAGAATACAAGGTGGATATCAGATATCCGGTATATGATCTCCGGTCTCCTTACCTAACTTCGAAAGGATAACCCATGACCACAATGTCTATGCAATGGAACAAAGCGCCTGATTACACCATCGACGCCAAGAAGAAATACAGCGCGGTCTTCAAGACAGAGAAAGGGGACATTACTGTTCAGCTTTTCGCTGACAAAGTGCCCAATACCGTCAATAATTTTGTCTTTCTGGCACGGGAAGGCTTTTATAACAACACCATTTTTCACCGGGTCATTCCGGATTTTATGGTGCAGGGCGGCGATCCGACCGGTACCGGTATGGGTGGTCCGGGATACAAATTCCGTGATGAATTTCATCCATCCTTGAAGCATGACCAGCCGGGCATTCTTTCCATGGCTAATTCTGGACCAAATTCGAACGGAAGCCAGTTCTTCCTGACTCACGTTCCGACACCCTGGTTGGATAACAAACACAGTGTGTTCGGAAAAGTGGTCGAAGGGTTGGATGTGTTGATGGCTATCCCGGTCCGCGATCCGCAGCGACCCACCCACCCCGGCGCGAAACTCCATACCGTCGAGATCAAAGAAGAAGAGTAATCGTTGTCGAATTAAACAGGAGTTGTCTAAAATCCCCTTCAACCGAAGGGGATTTTTTCTAACTGGAGCCATATAACTAATCATGCACTGGTGTGTACATAGCATAGATAATAATCAAACGATGAAAGAGAAAATGCAATGAAAAAGTCTTCAATAGAAATCATTCTAATTTTTAGGTACGCTGATCCTGTCTTCCCTGGCTTGCAGCATGGGTGGGTTATCCTTCAATGGGGATAAAGCCACAGTCGACAGAACGCTTTCTGAAACTGAACTTAACGAGATGGTCGCAACTTCGGCATCCAATAAAGTTGCGGATGGCGAGGATATGCTGAAATCTGTGTCCAGGGTGGAATTCAATGATGGTTTCGTTCGTGTGTATGGCACCATGGAAAATTCTTCCGGTGAAGAAGTGAAAGGCAATATGGAGCATGCCTTTAGCGCGTCAGAAGATGTGCTGATGGTGGAGATCACCGCCGTGGATTTCCCAGGGGGTCTCAATGGATGATCCCCGGATTGTTGAAGCCAACCAGGAAATGGCACAAAGCGTTGACCGACTCGGTGACCAGATCGAACGGCTATGTGAAATTCCTTAAGGCGAGCGTCAGCGAAGATGGGCTGCATCTCAAACTGGAAGATCAGACCGGAAAATAACAATCATCCTACAGCCTGCTCATTCGCAGGCTGTATTTTTTCTTCCAGATAGGGAGTCTCCAGATATCCGTCTTTACGTTTCCGTTTATAATGGGAAGGTATTCTGATTTTGGGAGGTTTTATCCATGTCTGGTCCTCGCTTCTATTTTGGGTACTCTCCTCGAATAGCACTTGAAAGAGGAAGTTCGAATGAAAATCGTATTGATAAGATATGTCAGTTAATTACATCATCGAAATATAGTATTCATAATATTCTTGAATAAAATAGCAAAAGAAAAATTCATTGGCAACACAATTTGCTTTAATAATGATGGAAGTTTTATTGGATTTGATGCCTTTCGCGATGATGATACAAAAAAACTTTCCTCGGCTATAAGAGAAGCGATTGAAGTATATGTAAAAGAAAATAACAAATTTGATCGACTGATTATTCACTATTATAAAAGTATGAGTCAAAAAGAAGAAAAACCTATTCGTGATGTACTAGACTCATTGAGATTAAAAATTCCCTTCATTATTGTCACGATCAACGATACAAAAAGTAAAGATTACGTGATATTTGATAATTTATACGATGGGAAAATGCCACAAAGCGGAACATACATACAGATAAAAAGAAATGAATACTTGTTATGCAATAACACACGATATTCAAATTTCACTGGATCAAAGATTGATGGGTTTCCTCTGCCAATCAAAATTAAGTTGAGATCATCTGCGAATGAGAATATTGATAACGTAGAAGTAGTACATGATTTGATTGATCAGGTCTATCAATTCTCGCGTATGTATTGGAAAAGCGTCCGACAAAAAGAAAAACCAGTAACTATTGAGTACTCAGAAATAATCGCTAATATGGTCTCACATTTTGACGAAAAAACCTTAGGCGTATTTGCTCGAAATTCATTATGGTTTCTATGAATCTGGAGTACTTATTCAACCATGTTGTCTTTTTATTAGGAGCTGGGGCTTCTAAGGAATTTGGGTGTGAATTGTCAGGAGGAATGCTGTATAAACTTAAGACAGCAATTGAGCAAATCGATGGATCTAGTATTGATTACTATAAATACAAGGACGATTTTTTCGAAATCTATCAATTTATTAGTGCTAGTTTAGCTTACCAAGCAAATCTCAATTCCTCGGCTAGTCATGAAAGTACCGTAAATATAGAAGATTTTGTAATGGTACTTCGTCAACTTATAGATAAAGAATATATCATTCCATATCCACTTATTGGGAACTGGAATGACAAAATATTAAAGTGGGAATTGCGAAATGGTGACGTGTTCGATAAGTTCAAATACTTTATTACAATGCAGCTAATTAATGACTGGACGAAAGTAGACTCAAAAGGAGCTAAAATAGTATTATCCCCTATCCGAAGAATCTTAAACAAGTCAGGGAATTTTAAAATAAACATATTTTCATTAAATTATGATTTAGCATTAGAGGATAATTTTAATTCAAATCATGTTACTTTACTCGATAATGGTTTCTCTGAAAAAAAAATAACTGATACTCCGGGGCGTTACTGGACATCAGATTTTGACAGTGAGCAAAGTGCCGCAAAAATAAATCTTTACAAACTCCATGGCTCTCTTGATTGGGAATACGATAAAAACCTCGAAGAGATATCGATTAAGGATGATATTTATGACGCAAGAGAACCGTTAATCATTTTCGGTTCATACACAAAAATGCTTTCTTTTGATCCATTCTTATTTATCCTAGGCAAATTTCGTCAAGTATTGTCAAAATCCAGTATCTTTGTAATCATAGGTTATAGTTTTCATGATAAGTATATAAATAATTTAATCATTCAACAATTAAGTCAAAACACTGAACATGGTGTGCCAAAGAGAATAATTATCGTAAATCCAGCTTATAAAAATAAATCGGCTCGTCAAGTAGCAGATGAACTAAAAGCGATCCAGGATAATAAGTCAATCAACGACATTATTAACTTCACGCATATAAATCCAGACAGAATCATTCTGATTCCATTGAGCACCTCTGAATTTTATAAAAAGTATTTCCTAGGGGGTGCGAAAGAACTTATGCAAGAGCTCAGATCCACGGAAAAAGGTGATCAGATTTTCTAGCAATTACCGGCTATCTTAATAGCAGGATAGATATGTCATCCAATAGATTGGTTGCTGGTTAATTTCCAAAATACGATCTCGAATTACGTATATAATTAACCTGATCCTTACACCCGAGGTATTCCCCTATGAGTGATCCCCGCACAGTCCGCGCCCCGCGCGGAACTACCCTCACCTGTAAATCCTGGCAAACCGAAGCGGTCTACCGCATGATCCAGAATAACCTGGATCCTGAAGTGGCAGAAAAACCACTCGAATTGGTGGTCTACGGCGGGAGGGGAAAAGCAGCCAGGTCATGGGACGCGTTTGACGCCATCCTTGAATCATTAATTAATTTAGAGAACGACGAAACCCTGTTGGTCCAATCCGGAAAACCGGTAGCTATTTTCAAGAGCCATGCCGATGCGCCACGGGTGTTGATCGCCAACTCCAATCTGGTGCCGCATTGGGCAACCCAGGAACATTTTGACGACTTATCTGCCCGCGGGTTGATGATGTACGGACAAATGACAGCCGGCTCGTGGATCTATATTGGAACCCAGGGGATACTGCAGGGCACGTATGAGACCCTCTCGGCTCTGGCAAAACAAAAAGGCTGGTCATCCCTCAAAGGAAAATTTGTCCTCACCGCCGGACTGGGTGGGATGGGCGGTGCGCAGCCATTGGCTATCACCATGAATGAAGGGGTTGGGCTGGTGGTGGAAGTGGACCCGGAGCGAGCTCGCCGTCGGCAGGAGATCGGGTACATCGATATGGTGGTGGATACCCTTGAAGAAGCCATGACCCTGGTGGAGGAATTCACCGGGAAGGGAGAGCCACGATCGATCGGATTGATCGGCAACGCGGCAGAGATCTACCCGGAACTGGTCCTGAGGGGAGTGATCCCCGATGTGGTCACGGATCAGACACCCGCTCACGATGTGCTGATGTATGTTCCAGCCGGACTTACCGTACAGCAAGCGGACGAGCTACGGAGATCTGACCCGCGAGACTACGAAAAGCGGTCGTACCAATCTATGGCTGCCCACGTGCGAGCCATGCTGGATTTCAAACATCTAGGCGCAGAAGTGTTTGATTATGGCAACAACCTGCGTCAAAGGGCATATGATTATGGTGTTACCGATGCCTTTGAATTTCCCGGGTTTGTCCCGGCTTACATTAGGCCGCTATTTTGTGAGGGGAATGGTCCGTTCCGCTGGGTGGCGCTATCCGGCGATCCGGAAGATATTTATCGAACCGATGAAACGGTGGCCGCTTTGTTCCCGGAAGATGAACATCTCCAACGTTGGCTGAAGATGGCGCGTGAAAAGGTGCCTTTTCAGGGGCTGCCGGCTCGAATCTGCTGGCTGGGATATGGAGATAGGGCAAAAGCTGGTTTGGCTTTCAACGACCTCGTTGCAAAGGGAATTGTCAAAGCGCCGATCGTGATCGGCAGGGATCATCTTGATGCGGGGTCGGTTGCCTCCCCCAATCGCGAGACTGAATCGATGCGGGATGGCACAGACGCGGTCAGTGACTGGCCGATCTTAAACGCGTTGATCAATGCTGTGAACGGGGCTACCTGGGTGAGTTTTCATCATGGCGGTGGGGTTGGAATCGGGTACAGTCAGCACGCCGGTCAGGTGATCGTGGCTGACGGGACACCCGAAGCTGCCCGCCGATTACAGCGTGTGCTCACCTCCGATCCTGGCATGGGTGTGGTTCGTCACGCGGATGCCGGATACCCGGAAGCGATCAAAGCCGCCCGTGAGCGTGGCGTGCGTATTCCAATGTTAAAAGTGAACGACTGAAAATTACATGGGTCGAAAAGTATTGTTTTTCATAATGATTTTAGTTGGCGCCGGACTCGGCTTGTATGCTGGCTGGGGTCTGAAGCCATCCCTTGAATCTACCAATCCCTTGCGGTCTTTGAGACAGGATTACAAAGCCGACTATGTCTTGATGGTTGCTGAAGTGTACGATCGCGACGGTGACCTCAAATTGGCGATCGACCGTTTGGATCAATTGGAAAGCGGCCAGGCTCTGGACATCACCACTGCTGTCATCACTTATGCCCGTTCCGCGGGATATTCCATCAACGATCTGGAACTTATCAGCAACCTTATCCAAGGCTTGCAAGGTCCAGTTCCGCTAACCACAGATACCCCCACTGGAGTCACGCCATGAGAGAGCGTGGAGGCTGCCTGTTTATTGTTACCGGATTGATCCTCGGTCTAGCGGCTGGGCTACTGGTATCCCTGTTGATCAGCCCGGTGGAATTTATGGATATCACTCCTTCGATGCTGGGAACAAAGCAAAAAGACATATACCGGGGTTTGATCGCCGCATCCTACCAGTCTCGCGGTGATATAGGACGGGCGAAGGCGCGCCTTGAATTGCTCAAGGATGCTGATCCTGTTCAAACTCTTACCGCTCAGGCGCAGCAGACGATAGCGCAAGGAGGGTTGGCACAGGAAGCTCGCGGACTGGCACTCCTGGCAGCCGCAATGAATGAAAAGCCGATAGAATTGACGGTGGCACCTTCTTCGGCAGTGACACCCGTTAGTATCACCCCTACATTGACCGAATTTCCCACGCTGCCACCTCTTGCGGAAACCACGACCACGTCAGAGGTGAGTACGCCGGAGGAAGTAGTTTTCCCGACCCTGGAACCGTTACCTCAACTTCCAGGAGACCCGTATGTCTTGAAGGACCGCAAGGGACCATGTGATCTGGAGATCATGAATCTATTACAGGTCTACGTGATCGATAAGAGTGGAAAACCTGTCCCTGGCGTGGAGGTCATTGTGACCTGGCAGGATGGCGAGGATCATTTTTACACCGGTCTCAAACCTTCGATCGATCCCGGGTACGCGGATTATGAAATGCAACCCGACCAGGTATACAATCTGAGACTTGCCAATGGCGGCGAGACAGCAACGAAACTAACTCCTCCAAACTGCAAGTTGGATTCGGGGATGGAATATAAAGGCGGGATAAAGCTGATCTTCGGTCAGCCGTAGGATGAAATTGTCAAAGAATTTTACCCTTAGAGGTGACAATCCGGCTGGCAACCCAAATGCAATCCCTGTCGCCTCACACCCGATCGTGGAAATTTTTTATATCCACCCATCCTTGCCTCCTCTATAAAAAAGCGAGCATGACGCTCGCTTTTGCATAGATCTGAAACCATTACATTGGCAGGACGATCTTGCCGGTCAGGAGCAAACACAAGGTACCCAATACACAGGTCATGATAAATATGAGTAGCATGATCACGAAACGCTGGACGGGAGTCAAACCCAATAGTCTCTTCCCGATATTCCCTTCCTCTTTCTCTTCAGAGGTGAATACCGGCTGATCCATCGAAAAGAATGGAGATGTATCCTGTGATTCCTGGGGTTGTTCTTCTGGTGGTTGATTGTACATCACGACCCTCCCATCCTATACTCTTACCAATATACCACAAGTTATTTCTGGCGCAACCGTAAATGAACGTCCCCTACTTTTACCGGAATCAGACCCAGGTACGATCTGATGAGGAGATCGCCATTCTCTGCAATGCCCTCCAAAACACCTTCGAGCTCGTGCCCCATGGCACCCCGAATTTCCACTTCTTCCCCGCGAAATGCTAATCGGTCCCGCCAGAAATCAAAAAACAGGTCACTGCCTAATTGAGACCGCCAAAAGATCATCTGGGTTAGGAATTCACTCAACAGTTGCCAGCGATCCACGGGAATACCGGCTTCCGTTTCGATAGATGTGGCTGGAAAAGTTAGCTCTTCCATAGGCGGAATAGCTTTAGTAGTGATATTTATCCCTGTCCCGATCACCACCCCCCTCAGATCATCACCGATCCAGGCTGTTTCGGAGAGTATTCCACACACTTTTTTTCCAGATAACAGGACGTCATTGGGCCATTTGATCTGCGGATGGATCGAGTATAGTTTTTCCAGAGTCGACGCTACGGCAATTCCCGTCATCGGTGAGAAAAGGTGTAATAAGTTGCGTTCCCGTTCGATGGGTCTGACGATCAAGCTGCAGGCTAACGCCGCTCCCGCATTGGTATGCCATTTACGGTGAAATCGTCCCCGTCCTTTGGTCTGCTCATCGGCGATCACAATCGACATATCAGGCGCACCCTGATCCATCCAGGTATGAGCATCGTCATTGGTGGATTCTGTGCTGGGAAGATATTGGATCGACCCCAGAGCCATGCCTTGTAACAAACTGATCAGCACCTCAGTTGACATTCGGCTCGCCCATCAGTAGATTCTCCATCGTCAAACGGACTGCGCAATAGCCTTCAATCCGACGGAGGGCGTTATCGCAACCAGTGATCCACAATTCAGCATCCTCGGGTGTAGTTTTATTCGAGAGGCTTTCAACAATGCTGGAAAAATCAGTATTCATCAAAGGAGAGGATGATCCTGAAGAGTGTAAGAGTATATCTCGGAAGAGGCTCTGCCAGTTCAAGATAGTCTCCTTCGCTCGTTGCCGCAGAATTGCGAGTTCAAGCCGTTTTGGAAAATGTTGATCCACATATTGGAATCGATCCTTCAGAGACGCATTCATCACCCGCACCAGATCCTGGATATCTTCAACCCGCCGGATAAGACGCGCTTCATCACTGGCGAGGCGAACAGCAAAGCCGTACCTACCTCCAGATAGATGATCCAACAGGATCGATTTTTCCGCATCCATGTCCTGTCGTTCCTGTAATGAAACCGCCACCATTCCCTGGGATAATGGACGTAGTCGGATCAATTCGCAGCGAGACACGATCGTCGGGAGTAGATTTTCTACGCTGTCTGCGGTAATGATGATCCTGGCGCGTTCAGGTGTTTCTTCCAGGGTCTTTAAAAGTGCGTTTTGTGCTTGAACGGTAGCTCTTTGAAAATTGATCAATAAACCAACTTTATACGGACTTTCGTAGGGTGCGAGCATCAGAAAAGACTGGAGTTCGCGGACCGAATCGATGGGAATCTCGGCTTTACCGTCAGGAACCTGAACAACCTTGAGATCTGGATGCTGCATGAGCTCGATCTGTCGGCAGGATCGGCAATCTGGTTTCAGGCAAGGGTCGCCACTATCGGATGAATTCGGGCAATTCATTGCCTGAATGAACCGCAAAGACAGAGTCCTCCGCCCCACCCCTTCCGGACCTGTCATCAGATAAGCGTGGCGAGCTTGCCCTCGCCGTAAATGTTCCCGGAGCAGGTGGACAGCCCATTGATGACCACAGATTTTCCAATTTTGAGTGATCGATTGTGTGCTGGAAATTTCTTTTGAGTCTGGGAGGTTTAATACCATGGTCTTATTTTAATCCACATCCGCAAAACCTCCCATTCCAATTCACTGGTCGGTCGTATAATCAATGCATGGTGGAAATTAGATCGTCACTGGACCAGATGACCATCGATGGCACCCTGGCTGAATTTACCGGCGACGGAACCCTACGCTGTATTGCCTGCGCCCATCGCTGCTTCCTGAATCCCGGTAAACGTGGGATTTGCGGAGTTCGATTCAATGAGCAGGGAACATTGCGCGTTCCCTGGGGTTACACGGCAGGTATCGCTGTAGATCCAATCGAGAAAAAACCTTTCGGTCATTTCCTCCCCGGTGAAGATGCCCTTACTTTCGGAATGTTTGGTTGCAACTTCCATTGCGATTTCTGCCAAAACTGGCATACCAGCCAGGTATTGCGTGACCCAAATTTGGAAACAACCACAGAAATGATCCACCGGATCACTCCTGAAGAGATCGTAATGCTGGCATTGCAGGCAAACGCGAAGGTCATCGCCAGCTCATATAACGAACCGATCATAACCGCCGAATGGGCGCGGGATATTTTTACGGTAGCAAAGATCAATGGATTACGATCGGTAATGATCTCCAATGGGTACGCAACACCGGAGGCACTGGATTATCTTAAGCCGGTTTTGGATGGATATAAGATCGATCTCAAATCGATGCGTGATCGAAATTACAGGTCAATGGGTGGGGTATTAGCGAATGTGCTTGACTCCATCGCACACGCCCACAAATTGGGAATTTGGGTGGAAGTGGTGACACTGGTAATTCCGGACTACAACAATTCACCCGAAGAACTGTGGGACGCGGCTCGAGCCATCCGATCGATTTCCCCAGATATTCCCTGGCATGTAACTGGTTTCCATCCTGACTATAAGATGTATGCCAGCCGGTCAACAGTTGCGCGTGAATTACAGATTGCTGCAGATATAGGCCAGGAAGCCGGTTTGCATTACGTCTATGCTGGTAACCTTCCGGGTAGAGTTGGCTCCATGGAAAACACCTATTGCCCTTCCTGTGCCAAATTATTGATTGGCAGATCGGGCTATCAGTTGAGTGAGTACCATCTTACGAGCGCTGGTACCTGCCCAGATTGCCACTACAAAATTGCCGGCGTATGGACGACAGATCCTTCCAAAGTGCAACTTGGTAAATCAGATTTTCCCTGGATGGTGAGATAAATTTAACCGGCTATCTCTACAATAAGTTGGTCGATCAAAACGCTCAGATCACCGCTGCCCGGTTTTAATGCGGCGCCTTTACTTTCTTCTTCAATATTCATCAATTTTCGATACGCTCGTTTTAATTGAGATAATCTGAATTTTTGCGCCTGTGGAAATAGTTTCCTGGCCTGAAAATCCGTTATCTTTAGATCCTGGACCAGTTCTGTAACGCCACCTCCGTTGCTTACTACTTCACATCCAAGCAGCAGCTGACGAAATTGCCAGATGATCATGGGGAAAATTTCCTGCCTCAGGTCTAGGGTATCCAGTAATTGGTGAAAGATCTGAAGGGCTTTCCGCGGATTACCTTCGCCAATGGCATCGGTCAGATCCCATATTTGCAAGGAAACCACTGAGGTCGAAAGACTCATCACATCGTCCCTGGTCACTATGCGCCCATTGGCATATGTAATTAACTTATCGATTTCTAATACAGCCAGACGGGTATCAGTTCCAACGTAGTCTCCCAACTCCACCGAAGCAGCCTGGTCGATCGATCCACCCAATTCTTTTGTTTTCTTCTGGATCCAGTTTGGCATCTCTCTCATGGTGGGGAGTGCAAAACTATGAATAGTGACATGTTCTTTATTGGATGCTGCCCACTTCATTAAGAAATGCTTCTCAGTCAACGATTCCCATTGGTATCCACCTGTCCGCCATTTTTGATGATCTTCAATAACGAGGATCAACTGGGTCGTTACTGGCAGGTTATCAAGAATCTGCAGAAATTTTTGGCGACTATCTTTAATTTTTATCGTTTCACCGCCCTGGCTGGTTTCATCAACGGCTCTTTTATTTTCCAGTCTATGGAGGGGGTTGGTCAGTATGACAATTCGCATATCACTAAAAAATGGAGTAGCCATCACGGTATTGTATAGATCATCATCCGAACTGGTTTTTCCATCCAACCTGGATGTGTTGGCATCAGCCATTGCGGAATCACCCAACGAATGGACCTGTTGGGAAATAAATCGCTGCATGGCGATTTCATCATCACCATGCAGGATAAGGATGTTCGGTTTGGATTCAGTCATAAGTTAACAGCCTGCAAACTAACGCAACACCACCAAAGTCCCAGCGATCAGATCATGTAATGCTTGTTTTTTTGCTGTGAAGGCTGCCATTAGATAACCGATGAGTAATATGGCACCGGAAATAATTTTTCCTAGGAAACGACCAGTCGCAGTACCAAAACTGATCTGATCGCCATCCAGGTCAGTGACCTTCATTCCGAAAAGACGTTTACCAGGTGTAGCTTGCATTCCGGAGCTTTCAAAGATGGCAAAATACAACCAGCCGAGGATGAAATTGACGACAAGCAAGACAAAGAAAAGATCCCCAAAACTGCTAATCAATTCAGGTGGAATCTCGGTACTTTCCGGACCAAAGCCGCTATTCATCACTACCTGTGTGATGCTGGCACCCATCAGCGCGCCGATGATTTGTGAGGCGATCCCGGTGATGATGCTAAAAATGATGCTATCAATAATATATCCGCCAAAACGGCGAAAAAACCCTGCATACTCGACTGATCGCGGCGGTTCCTGTGGAAACGTTCCTTGTGAAAATATCGCTGGATCAAGGCTTTCCATACTTTCCTCCTAACCCGTCTGGGTATAGACCCGGAACGCCTGAATGGCGCCACGGGATACATCCTCGATCCGGATGATACCAAATTCCCCGAGATCGGATGTTGTTGTCCCCTTAACTTGCAAATTATATGCCAGAGGTTGAGCCACGATTATGGCAAGGGTCGAGAGTAGGAACACCATCGGAAGTCTGTCCACCTTGTCTGACATCTTTTTACTTGAGCCAAGCATCGCGATCCAGGCAGCAAATCCGGCTACCACCCCGGTTGTGACGAAATTGGTACCGCAATTGGGGTGATATGCCAGGTGAGATTCACCGCTTTTTATTCGTTTGATCGCTTCTTCCACAGCCACGCGGATATCTTCTCCGGGAATCGGACCGATAATCCAGAATCCACGCGTATCGGAGTAGCCCGAAATCCCATGGGTTGGATGTTGCTTGCTCAAGAGATGGATGGTGGCGTGCTCCACAGCGTGGTTGCGGCGAATGGATAGGATCTGTCTTTGGTGCAAGAATACCTGAATGGGATTCATAGTAGGCTCCTACTTACCGATATGCCACAAAGGAACTAAGAAAAACGATTTCGTTTTCCTACGTATTCTTTGGGTGTTTAAGGATCTTTATGGAAACGCTATGATCGATTTAATTCCTCAGTTACATCTACTTTTGTACCCTTTTTCTTATCCGTAGGCGTTGCCCAATCTTGCAGCAAGGCGTGATTGAGCGCTTCGCGTACTGAACGTGCTTCGATGACATTGATCCCTTCAGGATACGGTTCTGATATTTTCATCCTTCGAGGAACGACAGCAGTTTTGAAACCCAGCTTTGCTGCTTCCCGCAGCCGGGCAGACATCTGGCTGGCTTGTCGAAGTTCGCCCGAGAGACCGATTTCACCGATCAACACGGTATCAGCTTTAACCGGGATATCTCGGAACGAGGAAGCGATCGCTGCCGCCATTGCCAGATCGGCAGCAGGTTCATCGATTTGCAGACCTCCGATGACATTTGCAAACACATCCTGTTCCATCAGGTTCATCCCTGCCCGGCGGGTGAGGACAGCAACAACCAATAAAAGACGGTTGAAGTCGATCCCATTCGGCGTTCGGCGGGGATTGCCAAAGTTGGTATGGTTGGTCAAGGCTTGCACTTCCACCAACAGAGGACGAGTACCTTCCATCGTAACGGCAATTGATGAACCCGGAGAATTGATCATCCTCTCGACGAGAAATGCCTCGGAAGGATTGGTCACCTCGACCATTCCTCGTTCTACCATTTCAAACACGCCCACTTCAGATGTCGCGCCGAAACGGTTTTTCACGCACCGAAGCAATCGATAGCTCTGAAATCGGTCGCCCTCAAGGTAAAGGACGGTGTCCACAATGTGCTCCAGCACCCGAGGACCGGCGATGAGACCTTCCTTTGTGACATGCCCGATCACAAATACGGTGATGCCGCTCATCTTAGCCAGTTCCCTCAATCTGGATGCGCACTCACGCACCTGTGAGACTGATCCCGCCGAAGACCGCATATCCGGAAGGTAGACCGTTTGAATTGAGTCTATGATCAGAATGGATGGTTTTACCTGGCTTACATGTTCCAGGATGGCTTGTAAATTCGTTTCGGTAACCAGAAATAGACCTTTTAGGTCTTTGCTTTTTTCTTGATCGTCTTTGAGCAAGCGCATAGCGCGCATGTGGATCTGTTTTTCAGATTCTTCGCCGGAGACATACAGGATCTTTACACTTCCTGCCATGACAACAGCCAATTGCAGCAGGAGAGTGGATTTACCAATACCCGGATCGCCGCCAACCAGAACGATAGAGCCTGGTACGATTCCTCCACCCAGTACGCGTGAAAATTCTCCGATCGGTAGATGCCACCGTGCCTCAGCATCGGTATCGATGTCAGATAGACGGCGGGGTTTGGATTGAGAGGACAATCCGCCGAAAGACCGGACAGCGAGTTCCGGGACGGGTTCGAGCAATTCTTCGACCATGGTGTTCCACGCGCCACATTGCGGACAGCGTCCCATGGGTTGGGCGGTTACCCGTCCACATTCCTGGCAGACATAGCGATGTTGTACTTTGGGCATAGGATAATTATACAGGAGATGACTTGGGTGGAGGAAGTGTTGTCTCTGGTTGATACGTGAGACCGGATAGTAATCGTAGGGAAATGGCAAAAAAGAGAAGGAGCGATTTTTCGCTCCTTCTCATGATCATTTATCAAATGTTTTTTCCGGCTCTGGTTCGATCAGGTCCTGACCTTCCTTCTTGAGGACGATCTCCTCTCCTTCAGCCAGATCCACCTGGATCACGTCGCCATCTTCAAAATCACCTGAAAGGAGCGCATCTGATAGAGGGTCTTCCACATTCTGTTGGATGATCCTCCTCAAGGGACGTGCCCCCATATCCGGGTCATATCCCAGTTCGCCCATTTTCTGCAGGGCGGTAGGTGTGGCATGCAAGACAATTTCGTGCTCTTGCAGCCGTTCGGCTACTTTGTCCAGTTCCAGTTTGACGATCTGCTGAATATTTTCCTTGTTCAACGCGCGGAAGACGATCACTGCATCCAACCGATTGATAAATTCCGGTCGGAAGACTCGCTTGAGCGAATCGAGTAACTTTTTCCGCATTTCTTCATATTCCACTTTTTCTTCAATAGCTTCGTCTCGTTCAATGGAGAAACCAAAGGACGTCTGGCGTTTGATCAAATCTGCGCCGATATTGGATGTCATTACGATGATCGCATTCCGGAAATCCACTTTATGTCCGCGTGCATCCGAAAGATGTCCTTCTTCCATGATCTGCAGCAGCATGTTATGCGCCTCGGGGTGAGCTTTCTCAATTTCATCAAACACCACGATGGAGTATGGTCTGCGGCGCAGAGCTTCGGTAAGCTGTCCCGCGTCTTCATAACCAACATATCCGGGAGGAGCACCGACCAAACGACTGACTGAATGCCGTTCCATGAACTCAGACATATCCAACTGAACCAGCGCTTCTTCGCTGCCAAACAGGAAACGAGCCAGTGCTTTGGTCAATTCAGTCTTACCAACGCCGGTTGGTCCGAGGAAGATGAAAGAACCGATTGGGCGGCGGGGGTCTTTGAGACCAGCCCGGGCACGACGCACTGCTTTGGCAATGGCTCCGATCGCTTCTTCCTGTCCAATGATATGTTTCTTGAGGTCTTCTTCCATCTGAAGCAATCGGGCGGATTCTTCCTGCGCGATCTGCATGACCGGTACACCGGTCCACATCGATACCACCTCAGCAATATCATCCGCAGAAACGATGGGGGCAGTCTCTGGATCCCAGGTGGTTTTCATTTTCTCCACTTGCTGCTCCAATGCAGTTTCACGTTCAGCCAATTCAATCACATCATCGTTCAGACTGTTCTCTTCTGCGGCTGTACGTTGTTTGCGAATTTCTTTGATCTGTGTGATCAGTTCCTTGAATGTGTTAGCTGATTGACTCTTGTACATGCGAACACGAGAGGATGATTCATCCACCAGGTCGATGGCTTTATCGGGCAGGAATCGCTCCGTGACATATCGCGCGGATAGCTTGGCTGCAGCTTCCAATGCATCATCGCTTATGCGTAGTTTGTGATGTTCTTCATATTTTTCACGGATCCCACGCAGGATCAGGATCGTCTCTTCCACGGTTGGTTCGTTCACCACAATTGGTTGGAACCGTCGTTCAAGAGCGGCGTCACTTTCGATATGTTTCCGATATTCTTCCAGCGTGGTGGCGCCAATCACCTGAAGTTCGCCACGAGATAGCGCCGGTTTGAGGATATTGGCTGCGTCCACGGAAGAGCCTGCAGCACCAGCCCCCACAAGCATATGCACCTCATCAATGAACAGGATCGCGGAACTGGCTTTGAGCTCATCGATCACCCGCTTGAGTCGTTCTTCAAACTGACCCCGATACATGGTACCCGCGACCAGCGAACCGACATCCAATTGCAGAACCCTTTTATCGAGCAGTAAGGCAGGCACATCACCGGAAACGATCCGTTGCGCAAGTCCTTCCACAATGGCGGTCTTGCCCACGCCCGGTTCACCTATTAGCGCAGGATTATTCTTATTACGGCGAGCCAGAATCTGAATCACTCGTTCAATTTCCATCTGTCTGCCAATGACCGGATCCAGTTTCCCTTCTTCGGCCATTGATGTCAGATCGACAGCCAGTTGGTCAACCAGCGGTGTCTTCGATTTCGAGGATTTGTCTTCCTCTTTTTTCCCAGAAGCAGAATGGGCAGGCGCTCCTGCACCAACCGCAGCCGAAGAACTTTCCTGTAAAACCCGGCGGGTTTGGCGCCGAATTTGCTCAGGTGTGACTCCCACCCGTTTGAGTATTTCGATTGCCAGACCAGTTGTCGCATTTGCCAGACCCAATAATAGATGTTCGGTGCCAATATAGTGATGACCCATCCGGCGCGCTTCTTCAATCGCCGATTCTAATACAGCCTGGGTGTCATCGCCTAATTCTATTTGACCGCTATAAGAGGGGTTCTGCTCGGATATCTTTGCCAGGACATCCCGAACACGCTCTTCTTCCAATCCCAAATCTCGCAGCACTCGGCTGGCTACTCCGCCATCTTCCAGCATGAGACCTAACAATAAATGTTCAGTGCCGATTCGCTCAAAATTGGATTTTTCCGCTTCCTGATGAGCGAGGGTTAATACCCTGCGCGCCCTTGCGGTAAATCGCTCCATACCTGCCATTAGATACCTCCATATCCCGGATCATCCCCGAGTGGGAAACCAGGCTTGCATTTACATTATTTACTCAGATAAATACAGCAGGCGAACTATTTTGGAGCCCCCCTGCTGATACCCTATTCTGCCTTCATTCTACCGCAAAATAGGGTCAGATGAGACAATCGGTCTTGCATGTATAATACAAAGCAAAGGCTGGATGGGTGGTATGCGATCGATCCGCAAAGGAATTTGGATAGGTGTTTTTGCATTTCTTTGGATAATTGGAATCCTTGGGGGATATTATCTATATCACAAACCATTTGATTCCACCTTTGCACTGGTGTTTGCTGGCTGGTTGTGGAATTTGATAGCTGCGGTTTTCGTTCTATCTTTATCTGGCGGAATTGGACGACGTGTTTTGCGTGATTCTGGGTTCCCCCCAGGAGAAAATGCTTTCCTTCAACTTTTCCTCGGTATGGGAATTACTGCTCTGACCATCCTCCTTGCAGGAATTCTGACGTATCAATTAAAGCTATTGATCTGGGCTGGCAGCCTGGTTGCTGCGGCTCTCTTATGGAGATCGGTCCGTGAATGGTGGAAGGATATCTTCTCCTTACGGGATCTTTTTGGGGAAGCGAATACAGGGATGCGGTGGATCATGATCCTGGTGTGTGGTCTCTTTTTGACCGCCGGATTAACTGCTTCAGCGCCCCCGTTTCAATATGACGCACTCACATATCATCTGGCGCTGCCCCAGTTGTACCTGCAACAAAACCATATTCCTCCGTTGGCAGATTGGGTCCGCAGCGGGATGCCACAAACCGGGGAGATGCTCTTCACCTGGGCTATGACGCTTGCGAGTGGTAGCGCCGCTGCCTTGACTGGCTGGCTAGCCGGTGTAATAGCCGTCCTGGTTATGGTGAGGTTTCTTGCTCGAAGTATTGCTCCATCTGCAGGCTGGGTGGGTGCCGCTTCCCTGTTAGCAGGCAGTTCGGTGGCTGCCGCCCTGGGATGGGCGTATATTGATTGGTTCTGCCTGGGGTTCGGTCTGGCAGCGATTCTTTGTTGGGTACGATTCAGGGAAACTGCTGAAGTCAAAGACTTGTTCTTGGTCGGGATCTTTTGCGGATTAGCTTTCGCCACCAAATACACCGGCGGGATCATCCTGGCAGGAATGAGTATCCTTGTATTGTTCAGGTCTCCGCAAAAATTCAAATCTCTGGGTTGGCTGCTTTTAGGGTTCCTAATTCCAGCTATTCCCTGGCTGATAAAGAACGCAGTGTTTTCGGGCAATCCCCTGGCGCCATTTACATTAGCCACCGGCAATGGAAACTTGATCCAGAGTCTATCCCCATTTGGAAATCTTCTGGATGTGTTTTTATTGCCGATCCGCGCCACTCTGATCGGGATCGAAGGTGGCGTGGGTTACAGCCATTCCATCGGACCGCTGTTCCTGATATTCGGCATATTCTTCTGGTTGAGCAGAGGTCCTGATGGAAAAATACCTCCGCTGGTTAAGGATGTCTCGATCCTGGGTGTTGTTTCATTATTGATCTGGATCGTTGGCAATCAATTCAACGGACAACTGATCCAATCCAGGATGTATTATGCCGTTTTCCCTGTGTTTGCGATTCTTGCCGGAGCTGGCTATGAAGGACTGGCGCATCAGGACGTACCGGGAGTCCGGGTCAGGAAAATACTGGATATCACCGTGCTTCTGGTGTTAGGTTTGACACTTGTTAATTCCGCCCGCTTGCTGATCCAGCAGAATGTGCTTCAGGTAGTAACTGGTGTACAGGGTCGGGACGCATATCTGGACAGAAACCTGGGATGGTACGCTCCAGTGATGAGAGAGATCAAGAATGGTGGGATATCCACCCTGTTGATCTATGAGCCGCGTGGATATTATTGCTCCCCGCATTGTATCCCGGACGAAGTACTGGGGCGATGGAGTTCAGATTATCACCGGCTGGGCGACTGCGAATCAGTGGTGAGCGACTGGCAGATTAAAGGCTATCGGCAGGTGTTGGTGAACGTGAGCGGAGTGGAATTCTTCCTCGACGGGAATGATCCCAACCACAAGCCATCCGATCTATCTGCCTTGCAGAAATGCCTCGCAACCCTGCCTGAGAAGCAGGATTATGGGGGAGTGTACAAGCTGTATACTATCAATAAGTAAACATAAACTCGGAAGTCATCAGACTTCCGAGCTTATTCTTTGTTTTCTACATCATTTTCTTCGCCCAGGTGGAAGCACGCTCGAGTTCACCTTCCACCAAGGGACCTTCGGATTCAGGGACGAAGAATCCTTCCGGGGCAAGTACCAACTGACCGCCTTTTTTCGTGAGCGCCTTACCGATTGGATCGGCTGCATAGCCGAAAATACTCACAAAAAATCGAAGGATGGCCGGTGATCTATCAAGGGCTTCCTGGGTAAGGCGGGTATCGAATGCGGCAACTTTCATCCCGTTCAATTTGTCTCGCGGAATGCTCTTCAGAAATTCGGTCATGGCTGGCATCGGTCGGAAGCCGCGAGTGGGCGACCCTATAACCAGCAATTCTACATCTGCTAGTTGATCTAAATTCGCTTCACTGACCTTGTGAATTTCAGCATCAAGCGCAGCGCCTATTGTCTGCGCAATTTTTTCCGTATTCCCAAACACCGAATCGTAGATTACCAAAGACTTCATCGAAAACCCCTCCAAGATCGTTAAATAGTATGCCGGATCATGATTATCTGTATGAGTATAGCATTTCTGGTACTGGTTTCTTAATCAATCATCGCCAAATCCCCACCATGTTGATGGATTATTTTGGATATACCCTTTAATTCGTTCATATCCGTCTGAATTTCGAATACAATGTTCATCATAATTTCGTTGCCAGACGGGCATTCCTGGAGTCAAACGCAAGGTGTTGATGCGTTTTGCAGAAAAGGTTTTTAATTGGCGCACGATTTCCGGTAATCCGTGCCGGGTTGAGGCGGTTACGGTATCGCAAATGGTGATGATTCCATGGACATAATCAGGCATGATGACAAAATCGCCCAATTCAATGGAACCAATATGGTTAATCAGGTCATCCCATGTGAATTGAACAACCCTGCCGTAATCGTTCAATACCATTACCCCATTACCGATCGAACCAAACAACCGTTCCCGTTGATATGCGCAGATGGTTACAAAATACGAACCGGGCTAGGAAATCATAACCCGGGATTCGAATGGATTGACGGTTATGGAGGAATCGACGCATATCTAACGGTGTTATTGAGGAGAATTAATCCATCAGATATGCCATCACCAAACGGATGGTCGCGGTCAACGCATCGAGATGGGTGCGCTCGTAATTGTGCGATGCGTCTACCCCCGGTCCGATCAACGCCACAGCCGCATCACCGCCCGCAGACCAGAAAGCTGATCCATCCGAACCGTAATGCGGATAGATATCCGTCAGATATGGGATATGATTGCCCTCGGCGAGCTCGCGCAGATGATTGGAAAGACCGAAATGATAAGGTCCGCTGGAATCCATGGTGCAAATAGTGGTGTGGAATTCATCGGAGTTTTGACCATCGCCAACCGCAGCCATATCCACAGAAACCACTTCACTCACTTTTGATGGAATCCCCACCGCCGCTCCGTGACCGACCTCTTCAAAATTGCTGAGGAAAAAATAAGTTGTTTGAGTTGGTGCCAATCCCGCATCGGTCATGGCTTTGATGGCTGTCACCAGGCAGGCGACACAGGCTTTATCATCCAAATGGCGGGATCGGATAAATCCATTAATCCATTCCGGGCGTGGATCGAATGCGATAAAATCGCCAACTCTGATTCCCAGCGCTTGCGTTTCTTCGGCCGTTTGTACGCGCTCATCCAAGCGGACTTCCATATTCTCCGAATCACGTTTGGTTTCTTCCACATCTTTTCCATATACATGGACCGATGATTTGTGGAGAAGAAATGTTCCGCGAACCTGCTTTCCAGAACCGGTCAGGACAGTGCAGGTTTCACCCTCCACTGTGTTCCAGGCGAAACCTCCGATTTTGGTTAATCGTAATCGACCGCTGGGAAGGATCTCTTTCACCATTGCGCCCAATGTATCCACATGCGCCAGGAGGGCTTTTGGATGGCTGGAACTCGTCCCCTTCCAGGTTATGATTAGAGCGCCCTTGCGAGTTTGGGCGATTTCCAATCCCGGGAATGTCTCCAAAGCTGCGCGAGAATATTCCCTTGCCTCATCGGAACGACCGGTTGGGCTGGGAATAAGTAATAAGCCGAGTAAAAAATTCTGTAAATACTCAGTATCAATTTCTGGAAGATTCATAAACCCTTCTTTTTCTCGGTGTATTCCGGAATACCCTCGAAGGCAGCGATGGTTTTCCGCCAATATTCGGGTATGGGAATGGATGTGGAGGATTTGTAATCATAGCTGACCATGGGTGTACTTCCCCGCGCCAGGATTTGCCCGGTATCTACATCCTGAATCTCATACTCAAAATCGAGGCTTTTTGTGCCCATGCGGGAAATACCCGCGCCGACTTGAATATGTTGTTCCAACTTAATGGGCGCCAGGTAATCCAATTGAACGCTGGCAACGATCAATCCCAGCCGGAAGAAATCCTTCCCGTCCCACAATCCCAAATGGAGGAGATATTCCATCCGAGCGGTTTCGAGATAGGACAGGAACTTGGCATTGTTGACATGCCATTGTGGATCCAGATCCATGTAACGGATCTGGATAGGGAGATAGAATTTATAAGTTGTCATGGATTAATTATACGATGCTGGTGAACCGAGACCAGCATTCTGGTTACTGATCTCAGGTTTCTGGTCTACATTATAGCCCAATCGATTTACTCAAATCTTCGATCGTCATCTTTCGGGCATCTTTTTTCCTGAAGACTTCCTGCCAGAATGTATCGTCATACCGGCGAGAGCGGACGGGGATAGGCATTGGCACACCCCAACCCAGCAACAACACTTCTTCCTTCGGTTGCAGGTGCGAGAGCATTCCGCGCAGTGTTTCCTTCCCAGCCACCCCGGCGAGGACTGCCGATAGGTCAGCGTCGTCTTCCAACTTGCCAGTGATACGGGTGCCAAGCTGCGACATTACCTCGTCATAGATCTGCGATGGGCGCTGATCCACGATCAGAAGGGTTACGAAATACTTGCGCATCTCGCGGGCGATCGTGCTAAAGCTGGTCTGCCCTGCCATCTCGCGGTTAAGCAGTTTATGTGCTTCTTCGACCACAACAACCAACGGACGAGGTTCCTGCCCGCCATGACTGCGGTAATGATTGGTTGTCTCAGCCCATCGTTCACGGATCTTGCGGGTGATCAGATTGGTGACCAACAGGTAATCCAGATCACGTTCAAAATCACCAAAAGATAGAACCACATGCTGCCCGGCTTCCAGCGCTTTCATGATCTGGTCCAAACCATTTTGGGCAGGCTTGGGAACAATGTAAGGTAAATTGAAGACGCGCTGCATCTTTGAGCGCAATCCAGCCGCTGCGGATGTGTTTACCCCGGATGCATTTGCCCACCCTTCCGTGCTATCCGGCGACGGGAATCGCTTGCCGTTCTCATCTGCTTCCGTCTTGCCGTTCTCCAGATTGCGGAATTCACTGAACCAATCTGATCCAAAACTTTGTTGGAGAGCTTCCAGTGTGGTTGGGGTGGTTTCTTTTAAATTTAGTTCCCGGGAAAGCAATTCAATGTCTTCAGGTTTGATATCCTTTTCGTCGATCTCCAGATTGAAATCCGGGCTTTGTCCCCGAATATTTGTTCCACTCCCGAGACCGACGAGTCGCACATTGGCAGAGAATTTGCTCTTGAGACCTGGAACTCGTTGGTGAGTATCGGACGCGATATCATCGACACCGTATTCATTGTGCATGTCGAAAACCAGCATGGACGCCCGATCGTACTTGATCAATCCCGCCAGGATAATGCGGGTGAGAAAGCTTTTACCAGTGCCGGTCGAACCAAAGATTCCGGCAGAGCGTTGAACAAATTTATCCAGATTGACACAGATCGGTAAGCCTTGCTCGCGGGTGGAACCGATCCGAAAGAATCCGGGGTCTTCTTCCGAGCCGAATATTTCAGCAATATCACCCGCCGAAGCCATCCGTACAGAGGTGTGATGGGGTGGGATGGTCTTGACTGGGATGGGTGCGATACTTCCCAGCGGGTGAGCGGCTGCCCAAACCGGGTAAGCAGGATCGCCGGGGTCTGGTCCGCGTTCGAGCATGAGAGTAGGCAGAACTTCCAGATTGGTGTACAAGGTCAGTCCGTGCAATTGACGGGCAATATAGTCCGGATAGCGTTTCTCGCTCTGTTCATCCGCGAAACGTGGATCGGTAGAGCCAAGTACCAGGTTGGTGACCAGCCCATAGTAAAGCCAATCCCCGCTTTCCATGGCGACGAAAGCTCCTTCCTGCACCTGTTGCGAGGGAACCAGAAGCCGGGCAAACAGTTTGTCATTGAGAGATCCGCCGACAATATACCCGATCGGTTTTTGCTCATTGGTGTTTTCCATCTCAGTCCCCTTCCCATTCATAACACCACATCCATGTCCGCTAATGAACCAAGAACAGATAACAGGGTGGGATAATCATCCCTCATTAAGGTGATTAATTCCCGAGTGGCAGCTTCCAACCAGAGCGCATTTCCCGCATGAGCCTGGATCGCCTGCACCTGTTTGAGGTGGGCAGCCACCACTTCTGCGACAGGGATCTCCTGTGACCGTAGGATGTGCCGGAAATAGCCAAAACGGTTTTCCCCTGTGAATTCGATCACTTCAAGGTCAGTGCAAAGATAAATTATGTCGAGCGAAAGAGCTGGACGAGGAGGGAGAAGATGAGACACCTTTCCCCCCTGTTTGTATCCGATCGCAAGGACGCCTATCTCCACCGGCACATTGCGATTCACCCGATTATCAGCGATCACTTCTGCTGAAACAGAATCGCTGGTGGCTAATTGGCGAACCAGACCATCATCTTCAATCCGGATCTCATTGATCAGTCCATAGATCTGATAATCTGGCTCGAGATTCACTCGAACCATGGCGCCCAGCGAAGGCGTTTCAATTTGCGATAAGCGGCATCCAACCACAAACCCGCTGATGGAAGCACGTAACAACTTTCCTATCTCGATCGGTTTCATCCTTTTTCCCTCTTCTTCCCGGGCAGATCTTTCATGGACTGTTTGGAAGACTTCTCTCCCGGTAATAGTTGGTATTGGGTTAGTTTCGCAGCCAGCATCTCTTCGAGCCGGGCGCTATCTTCATACCGGATTACAGCTTCTTCGTGTGCCCGATGCAATAGATATGGGTATGTTGAGCCACTGATTTCGCATTGTTCCACGATTGTGGCATGCAGAGCGTCAACTAACTCAGGGGTTTCAGCGACCCATCCGGGTATTTCCACTCGGGCAATTTTGGGAGAACTCTCCGTACCGACATTTATGTAGAATAAATGTACCTTTAATTTTCCACTGAATTTTTGTGATTGCGGGGATTGAATTCCAAAGATAGCAGATCGAGATCCAGATACGTTCAATATCCCGGCAAAAAGACTACGATCCGTTAATCCAGCCAATCGAATTGTGGGGTCCCTTCGGCTGGCAATTAATTCCAACAGGGAAACCACCAGATCACTCCCGGGCTTATCTACATATCCTGCCGGGATGGTTCCAGTCGTGGACATTTTCTCCAGCACGATCAAGTATTCTGCCAACATTTGATCATATTGGGCAGTGGCTCCCGGTTCGCGGTAAAGTTCCAATCCGCCATCTGTCAGGGCAACCACAGGCGGATCGAATTTCTCGGCGGTCTCCAACAGTAGATTCCGCTCTGCAACATCCCGTAGAAGAGCGATAAATCCTTCAGTCAGCATCTCGCTTTTATCGGAAAGATCAGCATTGTCCAATAATTTACTGTGGACATGGATAAGAGGTGCCTGTCCACTCCCGGGTAGCATGGACAAAGCAGCGATATTGATCGCCCCAAATTCCACCTGGCGGTGCCTGGATGGGATGATCTGCGAACCGTCAGCGGCTAAGACGGGAATATAAGAATCCAATGCCGGTTTGGGAAATATTTGATCGAACGGAATTTTGGTAGGAATAGCGCAGCGAAGATTGATATTTACCCGCGCTTCTGTAGAAATAATCGCCTGCGCTTCTTCCAGGTCAACGCCGGGTTCCCGCAGGAGTCTTTCTGCCTGGTTCCGTAAGTCTCCCAGGGCTTCCATGCGGAGTTTGGCGTTCTCACAGAATGCGCTGATCTGACTCTGAATTTCCAAATAATTTACGGGCATACGGTACCTTTTTGCAGAACAAACGGTCTACAGAAAATTATACTGGAACATCCTCCAAGTTGGAACTTTTATTGCATTACATCGTCTCATATGCAAGAATCAATTTATGGAGGAATTCATGAAAGGTAAACATCTTATTTTATTAGCCGCGGCGTTGTTGAGCGTTTTCGCTTTGACCGCGTCTGTATATCCAGGTGGTGGAGGAAACACCAGCGAAGCTCCCCGGACGATTTCTGTGAGCGGGACTGGAAAAGTCTATCTCACCCCGGACATCGCAAGTATCAATGTTGGCGTTCATACGGAAGATGTCGATGTTGCCAAAGCGCTCTCTGATAATACCGCTGCCGCGCAAAGTGTGGCGGATGCATTGAAAGGTTTCGGCGTGGAAGCGAAAGACATCCAGACGACCAACTTTAGCATCTATCCCAATCAGCAATATGGTCCTGCCGGCGAAATGCTTGGAATCAAGTATATGGTCGATAATACCGTCATGATCACTGTTCGTGATCTGACCAAACTTGGCGAGATCCTCAGCGCAGTGGTGGGAAAAGGCGCCAATAACATCTACGGTATCACCTTCGATGTTGCAGAAAGAACGAAATCATTGGAAGAAGCTCGTAAAGCAGCCATTGCCGATGCCCGTTTGCAGGCAGAAGAGTTAGCTGCGGCTGCCGGAGTGAAACTGGGTCAGGTGATCACGATCAGCGTTAATAACAGCTCCCAACCTCAACCTATGTACAATATGGGTTATGGTGGCGGTGGGGGAATGGCGGCAAGTGCTCCCGCTCCTATATCCAGTGGACAATTACTTGTGACAGCCGATGCCTATATCACTTATGAAATGAAATAATCGTCGATAAAACAGGAAAAAGAGGAACTTATGAAGAAGACAATTGTATTGATCATCAGCATTCTGATCGTCGCTGGTTTACTGGCTGGTTGTGGAGCAATTCCTTCCATTTCAAATTCTGGAAAAAGCACAGATACACTACCGCAGCGATTGATCTCAGTTACCGGGACTGGTAATGTAACCCTTATCCCGGATGTCGCCTATGTGACAATTGGAGTACACACCGAAGGGGCAAATGTATCTGAAGCGTTAGCCAGTAATACCCAACAGGCTCAAAAAGTAGCTGACGCTCTCAAAGCATTGGGTGTGGACCAGAAAGATATCCAAACAACGGCCTTCAATGTATATCCTCAACAACAATATGGACCGGCTGGCGAAATGTTGGATATCAAATATATGGTGGACAATTCAGTCTATGTCACTGTTCGAGATCTCACCAAGGTTGGTCAGGTACTGGATACAGTAGTCAAGTCTGGTGCGAACAACATCAACGGAATCTCATTTGATGTGTCTGACCGAACCAATGCCTTATCTGAGGCTCGCAAGAAAGCAGTTGAAAATGCCAACGCCCAGGCTGTCGAGATGGCAACTGCAGCAGGCGCGACCCTGGGAGAGATCCAGACACTAAGCATCAATAGCTACTCTGTCCCATACCAACCCATTGGGTTGAAAAGTGATGCAATGGGAATCGGTGGCACCGTTCCGGTCTCGGCTGGACAGATGCAACTGACCGTAGATGTATACGCTTCCTATCTGTTGAAATAGAACCAATTGATCTTCGAATCAGCTCCCGGCTTATGTCGGGAGTTTTTTTTAAATAATAACCATGCACTGTTCCGAGGATATCTCTTACCCTTCCGCAATCGCCTGCCGGATCTGACGGGATAGATCACCAAAGTGGCTAGAATACCGCATTTCCTCCACCCGGGGTCGAGGCAGATCGATCTTCTGATCCAGACAGATAGTTCCCGGTCGGGGGGTCAGAACCAACGTTCGATCAGCCAGAAAGACCGCTTCGCTGATCGAGTGGGTCACCATCAAGACGGTCTTCTTGTGTTTCTGCCAGATCCGCAGTAATTCCATACCCATCCGATCGCGGGTCAGGGCATCCAAAGCGCCAAATGGCTCATCCAATAAAAGGATATCGGGATCATGAATCAGCGCGCGTGCGATGGCAACTCGTTGTGCCATTCCACCGGAGAGATCACCCGGCCAGGAATTTTCAAACCCCTCCAGTCCGACCAGATCGATCAGCTCCGCAGCTCGATCCAATGCATTCTGAATGGGATATTCTTCCAATTCCAAAGGTAAAGTAATATTTTGAATGACCGTTCGCCAGGGCATCAGATTTGCCTGTTGGAATACGATCCCGATCTTGGGGATAATGCCACCCTGATGTTGAAACTGGATCTCACCACTGGTCGGATGGACCAACCCCGACAGTACCCTCAATAAAGTGCTCTTTCCACTCCCCGAAGGTCCAAGAAGGCACAAGAATTCTCCCGGTGAGACATTAAAACTCACCTGGTCCAGTGCCTGGAGTCCACCGTTGTCATTAGGAAAAGTGACTGATAGATCATGGACAGCAAGTAATACCGGCTCATTGAAAGAAGATCCAATTGATTCCATCTGGCTCATCTGGTTCACACTACGGGATGAATTCATTTGTGTACGCTTTACTCAAATCCTGTGGTTCATTGATCAGCTTCATTTGCAGTAGAACGTCCTGCATATTGCGCCAGGCTTCATCCTTTGACACTCCGACTTTATCAGCCTGCCAGAGTTGGATGGATTCGGCCAGGATCTGTTTTTGGACTTTCTCATCTGCGTTTGCAAGGTTCTCGACGTATTTTTTACTGATCTCATACGCTTCATCTGGATTGGCGATGACGTCCTCAATTCCTCGCAACATTGCAGTTACCATACTTTGGACCAATTTTGGATCTTCCTTGATGGTCTTCTCATTGGTTATCAACCCATTGGAAACAAGAGTGAGATAGTCTGAAACGGGGATAGTGTTTATGGAATACCCCAGGGCACGCAACTGGACTGGTTCGTTCGCAATATAGACGACTACAGCGTCCTCACGCCCGGATACCAGGCTTTCGACCTGGTTAAATCCGATGGTATCGATCTGCACATCTGCATCTTTCAAACCGCCGGCAGATAGTAATGCTTCCAACCCAACATAACTGGCGCCAAACAGGACCGGGGAGCCGATCTTTTTTCCCCGCAGATCTTCTGGTTTGGTGATATTCGCATCAGCCATGGAGATTATCCCCACTGGGTATTTCTGGTACCATGCTAAAACATTCACAACCGGAAGTTGCTGGGCTCTACCCAATAGGATCTGTTCCCCTGAAACCAGGGAGAATTGGAGTTTATCTGCACCCACCAATGACAATGCGTCAGTCTCAAAACTGTAATCGATGGTGAGATCGATCCCGGCATCGCGGAAGTAGCCTTTATCCATAGCCACATATAGTGGGGCAAATTGAATATTGGGGATATATCCGACCGGAAGAGAGATCTCGACGAGCGGGTTGGCAGTAGTCGTCTTGCCTGGACCAATGGCGCAGGAAGAGAGGAGTAGACTGATGACAACAATGATAAGCAGTGTTTTGACTTTCAGATTATTCTTTCGGACCATGTGAACTTTCTCCCGCAATTATGGATTTTAATTTATGCGTGATTCGATGAGTTGTGCTGCCAGTGTAATAAGCGCCGTTCTGCCAGAATGACCGCGCCGTATAGCAGGAGCGCCATCAAAATTAACGTAAAAATGGATGCGAATACCAGGGCAGTATCATATTGTCCACGTCCAACATTGATCAGAAAACCGAGTCCCCGATCTGAACCGACAAACTCGCCCACCACCGCGCCAATTACAGACAGGGTCGCCCCTACCCGCAAGCCGCCCAGAAAAACCGGAAGCGCAGCAGGCACTTCGAGTAATCGCAGTATTTCTCCCCGGGTTGCGCGCAGGCTGCGCATCAGATCGCGCAAATTTTCCGGAACTGCGCGTAATCCGACGATGGTATTGACCAGCACGGGGAAGAAAACAATTAAAGAACAAATGAGGACCTTGGAAATAAGACCTGGTCCGAACCAGATGATAAGGAGAGGAGCGATAGCCACCAGAGGAATCGCCTGGCTGGCGACGAGGTAGGGTGATAGGAAGCGTTCTGCCGCGGGAGATTTTGCCAGCAGATACCCGGTCAGCATGGCTACCACTGAACCGATAAACAGACCGATCAACACTTCCACGAGGGTGATAGCACTATGCCGGATCAGAGACCCATCCAATATCGCCCGTCCGAAGCGTACCAATACCAACCAGGGTCCGGGTAGGATAAAAGCCGGCAACTGCCAGATCCAGATGATGGTCTCCCAAAGCATGATGGCAATCACAACTGAGAGGACCAGGAAAAATGTGCGATGTTGATTCAGCTGTTTAAACATAATACCCCGTGTGCAAGCGCACTTCGGGGCAAATTTGTAAACGGAATACACCCATTCCTGTAATTTCCGTGTACACCTTCTTTCATCCGGACTGTTACCGTCGGCCCCGGAATTTCACCGGATCATGTCCATGAATGGACTCGTGGGCTATACCACCGATCGGGAATTGGATGGAAACCATCCTCACCCTGCCCCGAAGGTTATGCCTATTTTATCACTATTTAATGACTTTGCTTGATGAGAATTGGATCCCGGAGATCGAGACTATATCCAAATTGGGTTTCCTGACAGAAAAAAATAGAGCGCCTAAGCGCCCTAAACAATTCATTTCTTTTCTCTCGCCAGTTTCAGCAATTCTTTGGCGGCGGTCTCCGGTCCGAGATGCTCCATGCCTGCAATTCCCAGCTGGGTATATAACTCCCCGACCCGAACTCCGCTCTTAAAGAAAGCCGTGAAGAATTCTTTTGCCAAGACGTCATGCTCTTTTACATATTGAGCAGGTCCAAATACATTGGCAAAGTATGTCTGAGTCAAACCAACGGTTGTGGTAGTCCCTTTGCTCATCACTTTGCCGGCTCGAAATACTTCCAATGCCGAATTGGCATCCTCAAACCAGTGAATTTTTGATTGGTCGCAGTCTACAGCTGTGTAGTTATTGGCATACAACACCAGATCGATCGGATAGCCCCTGGTGATGGTGTCATAGGTAGTGACTGGAAGAACGACCCGCGCATTGGTTTGATCGGGATTCATAATGATGGTTCGGTCAATTTGACCGAAGGCATATCCAGTTTGGAGATCATCCAGGCGAATAAAGGCACCTGTCTCGGTGCCAAAACCGGTAACCGTACCGTCAGGGTTAAGGCGTAATGAACCCATATCATCCGCGATGATGGTGATCTCCTGTACATCATCTCCGCCGATCTGACGGAAGGCTTCTAACGATTCGGATTTTCCCGCTCCAGTGTCGCCCATCGTCAGTATGGTCATCGGCTTACCGCCGCGCACCCGCAACTGCACCATCGCGCCATGAAAGGGCAAAAATCCACGCTTCATCATGATAATGTTATGCAGGGTCAGGATCATCTTTTTGACATAGCCGAAATAACCGAAGTAATCGCCATCCGGTATGGCGCCAATAAGTATGTTATTTTCAGTGTCATCGAAAAAAACAGTCTTCCCATTTCCATTGGCTGGGAATTGTTCATCTGGAACACCGAACAGAAAAGCGGCGTCAGGTGTTCGGGTCATATCTTCTTCGTTCGCCAGTTCAAAAAGGTTACACAGAGAAAAGCCGAGTTCCGCGAATTTTAAGGAGAAATAGACCATGATTAGTAATGGGCCAACCTTGGCGGGATAACATAGCCAATTCTCTTTTTCCAGTTCGATCGAGTCCAATGGATTCTGGTGGACACGCTCGAATTGCCCAGAGCGTTTATTCATGGGTGGGTTGAAGATCAAAGGTGGATAGATCAGGATCTGGCGGATTACAGAAACCTGATTAAGTTTTTCATAGGTGAGTGTGGGATAGGCAACATTCCGTGGAAGTGCAATCGCTGCTATTTCAGCACCGGCTGGAACTTGACGATAAATGCGGGGATGGGCACCACTGATGCTTTCCTGTAGATCCCGGTAGGTGCTCCGGATCAGGTTGGTGAGCGTCTCCACGGTCCGATTAAATGTGTGGTAAGGGCGTTTATCGAACCGGTTTCCTTCAGAATCGCAGATCATGACCCGTTGGAAATGGCGCCAGTAGTTATACAGGTGTTCCACAAAATCGTAGAGCAAATTACGATCTCTCAGAAATTGCTCCGCGCCGGGGACCAGTCGGGGGATCAGGTCGATGTCAATTTTGAGGATATATTTCAGGGTTTCAGCCAGGATGTCGATCTCTTCTTCCCGGATCATCCGTGACTCAAATATTCGAATGAGATTCGAATTGCGACGATTCAAGTCGGTCACACAGCGACGAAGGATCTTCAAGAAGAGCTTACTGGAGAGCAATTCATCCGAGCTTTCGCACACCCGATCCTTGGTGCGGATAATGACCTTGTCTCCAATGATCTTATGCGGCCATCGCTGTTCCATATCTGCCTGCCTTATTTCATTATTGTATGACAATTGGTTTGGATGATTATACTCCCAAACCATCTGTCGATTTTATGGTCTGTCCGCAATAACGGGACAGGTGATCAAATAATGGGATGGCTGGATCGAATAAACGATTTTGGTTGTGTGATCGGATTCGCGGGATAGGGTATTAGGATAACTTGAGCACTTGCTGACACCAGCTACAGGAGGTGCGCAGAACTATCGGCTCGACATATAAGGAGTCGGTTTCATTATTAATGCCAAACCTAAAATATAGCTATCAAAGGTTGAAGTGGATTCGTTTCGACAGGTCATATGCGATTTGTTTCTGCCTTTTTGCCTCAGCCGGAGGATATCCGAGTGAAAGGTAGCAGGGTATCTCATATCCTTCAGGCACGGAGAGCGATTTTTTAGCATAATCGTTTCCTGGTCGAATGGAATCCGGGTCACTCCGAATATCCCTTCCGCAGCCGCCGCGGGGAGTATGTTTTCAATGCAACACCAGATGGAAGCGAAGTAGTTCAAGTCAGAAAGGTTTTTGGGTTTCAACAACGGGGATGTCACATGAAATCAAGGCAGGATCACCACAGCTGCGGTCAGAATCATCGAATGCTGCTTGGGAATGCCTTCCTGATACATGCTTCGTTGAAGCGGATCTGTCATTTTCTATTCATCCAATAAGCGGTCGATATCGCCGGGGTTTCGCAACTCTCGGATATTTTGCACGAGTTCCATTTTTTTGTTCGATCGAGGATCACGATAAATTCCCACTCCCTTAAGTGGTTATTGGAAAGAGCCAGCATGCCTGTCTCGATGATCTTGTGTAAAATTTCTGCCGGGATAGGCATGTCTTCAAAATCCCGAATGGTTTTCCGCTGCCGGATAGCCTCACAGATATCCATGAATCTCCTCACCAATTCAATCTAGAACAAAAGTGCTATATCACACTACCAGGTTCATATCATCAAGAATTCCGCCAGATTCGCAATCGGGCAGGGTGATTGTTGGTGTTTCATAAAAAAGAGATAGCCCTCACACGAGGGCTATCTAAGGCTATTGAGTAAGAGGCTATCCGATCTCAGAAATCTTGACCGGCCGATTCTCCAGCATGGATTTCCGGGCTGCCATGGCGATCACGACAGGAACCCGTCCATCGGCGATCGTGACCGGGGTTTCCTTATTCTGCTGAATGGCTTCCATGAATTCCTTCATCTCGGACGCGAAAGATTCCATATACCGCTCAAGGAAGAAATACAAAGGCTTGGCTGAATTGACTCCATCGGCATTGCTATAAACATGAGTGTCGGGAGTATTATTCGAGACGGCTACCATCCCCCCGGAACCAAATGCTTCCACCCGTTGATCATATCCATACACTGCTTTACGGCTATTATCAATTGTTCCTATCGCCCCATTCTTAAAGCGCAATGTGATGACAGCTGTATCGATATCACCTGCTTTGCCAATCTCAGGATCGACCAGTACGGCTGCTGCCGCGAAAACTTCTTCCACTGGGCTGCCTGATTGAAAAACAGCCATGTCAAAGTCATGGATGGTCATATCCAGGAACATCCCTCCCGAGCTTCTGGCGTATTCGGGAGGCGGCGGAGCGGGGTCCCGGCTGGTTATGCGTAAAATGTGCAGGTTCCCGATCTTGCCGGCAGCGATCATCTCGCGAACTTTTCGAAAATTCGCGTCAAAACGACGGTTGAATCCGATCTGGCATTTTACACCGGCATCCTTAACGGCAGCGATCGCCTTATCAATTTTCGCCAGATCGTAGTCGACCGGTTTTTCGCAGAAGATGTGTTTGCCGGCTTTCGCTGCTTCGATGATCAGCATGGAATGGGTATCCGTTGAAGAACAAATGGCTACCACTTCTATCGATTTATCTTCCAATATCATGTGGTAATCCTGACCGTATTTCGTTACCCCAAGTTTCTCAGCCAGGTCCTTGGCTGCAGCCAGATTGGCATCTACGATACAGGCGACTTCGGCGCCCGGGACCCGACGCGCCAAATTCTCGGCATGGATCTTTCCGATACGACCGGCACCGATAACACCGACCTTAATAGTTTTTGCGCTACTCATCCTGCTCTCCTTCTTTTAGTACCCGATGGATTTGAGATATTCACGATTGCGAATGGCGGAATCTTTTGGTTTACCCATGCCTGGTAGTACATCCTGCTCGACCACAATCCACCCCTCAAACTTTTGATTCTCAAGCTCCTTCTTGATGGAGGGGAAATCTACAGCACCTTTGCCTAATTCGCAGAACACGCCATTCCCGACTGAGGTGATGTAATCCCATCGGTCAGTCCGCGATTGCTCCGCCACCCGAGGTTGGCAATCCTTGAAATGCATGTGCCAGACCCGTTTTCCCTGTTTCTTAAGGAAGTGCAGCGGATCACCTCCTGCGAATTGATAATGTCCTGTATCGAGACACAACCCCACCAGAGATGGATCAGTGAGTTGCAGCAGGAGATCAACTTCGTACGGGGTTTCCACATATCCCCCGCAGTGGTGATGAAAGACAAGGCGCAATCCCGTTTCTTCTTTTACCGTGCGGGCAATTTTTTCCACTCCTTCCGCGAACGTTTTCCATTCAGCGGCAGATAACCCCATGTCCGGTTTAACTCTGCCGGCATTCTTGGTTCGCTCGGGATTTTTGCCATTATCATCGGCTAATACAATGAAAGGTGAGCTTCCTTCCACGGCAGAGAGAAGTCGTGCCACTTTCAATGCGGCTTCAATCCCAGCTTTGTGGGTGGTTGAATCTTTCAAGGCGACAGGAACAAAAGCCCCGAGTAATGTGAGATTTCTTTTCAGCAGCTCATTTTTCAATTCGCCCGGATCCGTTGGCATGAACCCCCAATCGCCTAACTCAGTACCAGCGTATCCGGTTTCTTGCATTTCATCCAGGACTTGATTGTAAGTCGCTGCTTTGCCGTCCAGATCAAATTCCAGGGCTCCCCATGAGCAAGGTGCGTTCGCAATTCGGATCATAGATTCTCTCCAATAGGTCTGAAATGGATGATCAAAAACAAAATACCCTCGAACAGAGGGTATTTTCCAAACGGCTAGAAGAAATATCGTTCCTTTTTTTTCTTGTCATCATATTCTTTTCGGGCGGACTTTACCGATTCCATCTGGCTGGTTTCTGCGATCGCCACATCCCACCAGGATTCATACCCGGGTACTTTTTCATCCCGATCTGTTTTAACGACGATCACACAAGTATGTGTTGCTTCGCGGGATTGACGTAAAGCATCTTTAAATCCGAGGATGGTATCCGCTTCGAAGACTTCCGCGCCCAGACTGGCGGCATTTTGCGCAAAGTTGATTGATAGTTGCGGACCTGTGAGCGAATCCGTCTGAGGATCACGTTCCCGTAAATAGGTCCCGAATCCTTTGCTGCCGATGGAATGGCTCAATGCCCCGATGGATCCAAAACCAAGGTTATTCACGACCACAATGATGAGCTTAATCCCTTCCTGAACTGTGGTGACGATCTCGGTGGGATTCATCAGGTAGGTGCCATCACCAACCCACACGTATACTTCGCGCGCTGGATCAGCCATTTTTACCCCTATGCCGGCTGGAATCTCATATGCCATGCACGAATAACCATATTCCATGTGGTATGAGTTGGGGGTGTGTGCCCGCCAGAGTTTGTGCAGATCACCTGGTTGGCTGCCAGCCGCTGATAGCAATACATCTTTCGGTTGGGCAGATTCCCAGATCGCACCTATGACTTCACTCTGCGCAGGTACGGGTTTGTGCCCCAGGTGGAATAATCGGTCGGTCTCTTTCTCCCACATTTCTTTAAGATTGGTGACCTCATGGGTGAATTGTGCTGATACATGGAAATCCTTCAATAACGAAGTGAGCTCATCGAGGGTTGCCCTGGCATCCGCGGTGAGCGGAACTGCATAGTGTTTGAAGGCATCCATCTCAAAAAGGTTGACATTGATAAAGCGTACATCCGGATTTTGGAATGCCGTTTTGGATGAGGTGGTGAAATCGGAATATCTTGTCCCGATTCCAATCACGAGATCCGCGTCGTTGGCAATCCGGTTGGCAGCCAATGTACCGGTAGCACCGATGGCTCCCAGGTTGCAGGGATGATCATATGGAAGAGATCCCTTGCCAGCCTGGGTTTCGCCGACCGGGATTCCAGTTTGCCTACAGAACCGATCCAACGCTTCACTCGCCGCGCTGAAGAGGACACCGCCACCGGCGACGATCATCGGCTTACGGGCGTTTCGAATCAATTGGACAGCTTCTGCGAGGCGAGAACGATCAACCATGGGGCGGTGAATACGCCAGACACGTTTCTTGAAGAACTCTTCGGGGTAATCAAATGCTTCTGCCTGTACATCCTGCGGAAGAGCCAGGGTGACAGCCCCGGTATCCACAGGTGAAGAGAGCACCCGCATCGCTTCCGGTAGTGATGTCAGCAATTGGTCAGGTCGACTGATACGGTCCCAATAGCGTGAGACTGGTTTGAAGCAGTCGTTTACACTGATATCCTGGGTGTTGGGAGATTCCAATTGCTGCAAAACGGGAGCCACATTGCGTCTCGCAAAGATATCTCCGGGTAGGAGAAGAACCGGCAGCCTGTTTATTGTAGCCAAAGCTGCGCCAGTCACCATATTGGTAGCACCCGGACCGATGGATGAGGTGCAGGCGAAAACCTGTCGGCGGTTTTTCATTTTGGTAAAACCGCTGGCAATATGAACAGCAGCCTGTTCATTGCGAACCATAATGTATCTGAAGTCTGGATTTTCCTGTAGTGCCTGACCGATCCCAGCTACGTTGCCATGCCCAAAGATTCCCAATACCCCTGCAAACATGGGGTTTTGTTCACCGTCGGATTCGATGTACTGATTTTTCAAGAACCGGATCAGAGCTTGTGCCATTGTTAAACGGATGGTTCCCATAATGTCTCCTCGAACGGTTACTTAGTATCAGGATTAGGCAGCATATAGTCACGCATCACTGCTTGAAGCTCGTGGTATGAGGTTATAAAACCGCGTAATGTGCGAACGGTCGCGCCATACGTGTCAAACTGATCGACGGTCATGCCTTTCTCTTCGTATGCCATCCGAAAATCGGGGATTTTCTTAAGCATCTCCGCAATGATTACTGGGTCAACCGGATCGTTCATCCGTTCTTTGACTTCAATTTTGCTTTCATTGATTTTCAATTGCCATTCATAGGGTATCGTGAGGACGATGTCTCCGCCGATAAACTCCGACCAGTGACCAAGATGGCGGTAAGCTGCCGCGAGAAGGCGGGTACGGTAACCACGTTGTTGATAAATGGCATAGGCGTTCTTGAAACAGGCGATACCAGCCCAATCCAAATAAGCAGGATCTATTTCGATACCATCACGTTTGACCAGAGTTTTCATCCAGTCATCTGTGCGACCGACCATGATGGTGCAAACCGGGGACATCTCATCTATGGGCATGCCCTCGGTCGTACGGCGAGTTAATCCACGCTCCACGGCTTCCGCCACCGCAATCGCCTGGGGTACAGTGAACGAGACGGTTGCATTGATCGAAACACCATGATAGGTGGCTTCTTCCACAGCCCATATTCCGGCTTCCGTGGCGGGGACTTTGACCTGCATATTCGGAGCGAGCGCTCCAAAGTGGACCGCATGTTCTGCGATCGCGTGCGGATTGCGATAGAAAGCCGGATTGGTTTGGATCGACAGGCGACCTTTCTTTCCTTTTTCCCGGACGTAGATGGGTTGTAGTAGTTCAGCGCCCTTGACTGCCATCTCTTCGATCAATTGCCAGGTGATCTCCACTTCCGAGCGGGTGGGGATATCTGAAATGATGTGGGGAATACGATCTTTCCAAAGATCCAACTCTTTTTTGAGGACATTGACCACGATGGTTGGATTCGATGTCGCGCCGACCGCGCCATGTTCAATGGCATACGTAAGTTCCTGGATGGAACATGAGTCGTTCCAGAAATCAGTTCTGGTTGTAGAAACCGTCTGATGTAAATTACTTTTATAAACAGCCATTTAGACTCCTTGACATGTGTTTTCGGGGAAGTTACAGCTAGCTGCGCGCTATGCACACGTTAGCACCAATTATATCCGAATCGTATCAAAAACGGGGTATAAAGTCAAGCCGAAATGAAAGATATCTTGCAAAAAAGTTAAATATGTTGTATCATTTTCAAATGCAAGAATAATTACACAAATTGCAATTATTGCAAGTATGTATACAGTGATTGGTTGGGTTACAGCTTCTCGGGAGGACCCTATGGTAGCAAATGTCGAAAACCCATCTCACGATTTTATCCAATTGGTCTCTCTCCGGTTTCCTGAATTAACTAAAAGTGAAAAGCGAATTGCCACCTATCTTCGAAAAAACCTGGATGATTGTGCCTTCCTATCGGCCGCAGAAGTAGCAGACCGGTTGGCAGTAAGCGAAGCCACGGTTGTACGGTTCGCCAGAAATATGGGGTTTGGATCTTATCCATCTTTACGGGAAGAATTACAAAACAATTTTCGAAAACGCATCACACATTCATCCCGTTTGCGTTCGAAATTGGACGACCTCCGACAGGCAGGTGATATCTTCGAACGGCTTACCGTCAGTGAGATCGATTATCTAACCCAGGCTCTGGAAACTGTAGACCGAAAACAGATCCATCAAGCAGTGACATTATTGACTGAACGGGAGCGAGTATATGTCTTTGGACTCGGACCTTCTATTACTTTAGTCGATTTATTGGAACTCAGGCTCAAAAGATCTGGAAAAGTGGTTATCACACTGACCCAATCGGGGAGGGAAGTATTGGAGAACCTTTTGATCATGGGTCCGGATGACGTTTTATTTTTGATCGGTTTCTTTGATGTTAATCCGACCATGACCCTTGTGATGGATTATGCACGGGAAGTCGGTTGCAAGATCATCTTATTGACCGATACCCTGGGTTCAATTGTCGGTGACAAGGCGGATGTTGTACTTGCTGCCGACCGTGGTCCAGTCTCAGAATTCCATTCGCTGGTAGTCCCAATGACCATAATCAATACATTATTACTCTCAGTAGCCAGTCAGGTACAGGAAAAGGTGATGCCTACTCTCGACCGACTAGACATGCTCCGCGAGAGACTGAAAAAGCAGAACGGAAAAGACGTCTAATCGAAAAAAATTCATTGGAGGTGGATTAAAACAATTTTTGATATACATGGCCTGTTTTGTATAAATCTGTTTCAGGATACATTTTCCCCGCAAAGAAGTTGATTCTTAACTTTGTCAAACATCTGACATTGGTTGAGATGAGGAGAAATTAAATGGCTTTATCCAGCAAGGACCAATCGAAAACAACAGAACATTTGATAGCTTCAATCCACCGATTTTTCCGTTGGCTAACCACTGCAAGAGTTGTCCTGTCTTTGATCATGCTGGCCGTGATGATCGTCATGGTCGTCATCCCGCTTTATCAATTGGTCGCAACGACTCTAACGTGGGGACCAACTGATATTCCTCGATATCCCGGCTCTGTAGAAGGCAAATTTACAATTTTCCATTATGTCAGGATGCTGACGGGCAGGTTAAGTCAAATCTATACCTACGCCCCATTGCAGCATTCGATGACAGTTGCCATCGGAGCGACATTGCTTGCCCTACTGATAGGGGGATCACTTGCCTGGTTGGTTGTTCGAACAGACATGCCAGGCAGAAAGATCATTAATCAACTTGCGGTAATTCCATATATCATGCCTTCCTGGACACTGGCTCAAGCCTGGGTTGTCCTCTTTAAAAACCGGCTATCAGGAGGTACTCCAGGATTCTTCGAGTTTATTGTTGGACAGGCTCCCCCGGATTGGCTTTCCTATGGTCCTGTGCCAATCATTATTTGCAGCGCGCTGCATTATTACACCTTCTTTTTCCTGTTCGTATCCGCTGCGTTGATGTCCATCGATTCAAATCTGGAAGAGGCAGGCGGTCTGATGGGGGCTAACCGCTGGCGGATCTTGAGGAAAATCACCTTTCCACTCGTGTTGCCGGCGGTCCTATCCGGCGTGATCATGACCTTCTCCAAGGTGTTGGGGACTTTTGGCGGACCGAATATTTTAGGTACTCCGGTAAATTATTATGTGCTTGCCACCATGCTGCGAGGAAGCCTTGGGATTGGAGACAAAGCAGATGCTTTTGTCCTGGCTATCGTTCTGATCTTGTTTGCGATCGTGACGATCACATTAAATCAGAAGATGGTGGGCACCCGGAAAAGTTACGAAACAATTGGCGGACGTGGTTTCGTAGCCCAGTTGAGTAAACTGGGAAATGCCAAGCGAACAATCTTCATTTCCGCAATCATTTTCCAGGTGCTGGTTATCGCACTTCCATTAGGACTTCTCATCTATTCAACGGTCATGTTAACGGATGGGAACTATAGTCTGAACAATCTCACCCTGCAGCACTGGGTTGGACTAGGAGATACGATATATAACCATGGGGAACCGGGTGTGCTGCGCAATCCCAAGATCTATTCATCCGCCTGGAACTCCATTCGACTTTCTCTGTTTACCGCATTTTTTACAGCCTTATTGGGCGTGATACTTGGTTACGCCATTGTCAAAGGCAGGGGTACGCGACTTTCAAAATTGGTCGAGCAGCTGGCATATATCCCTTACGTCATACCCGGAATTGCCTTCGGCGCCGTATATATAGCCATGTTCGCAAGAAAATTGGGACCCTTCCCACCTCTATACGGCACTTTCGCATTGCTGGTGATCGTTTCAGTTGCAAAACATCTCCCATATTCCTCGCGGTCAGGAGTCTCGGCGATGATGCAAGTCGGCCGTGAATTGGAGGAAGCCGGTCAGGTCGCGGGTGCCAACTCGTGGGAACGGTTCAGGCGAATCATCTTTCCCTTGACCACCAGTGGTTTTACGTCCGGTTTTCTATTGACGTTCATCACGACGATGCGTGAGCTCTCTCTGATCATACTTCTGGTAACACCAGCTACTCAGCTATTGGCGAGTCAGACCATGTTTTACACAGAAAATGGAAGCGATCAGATGGCAAATGCAGTCATATTGATTCTGATTGCCATTGTGGCAGTTGGAAATTTCTTGATTGGAAAGTTCAGCCGGGGCGGTAGTCTTAAAAAAGGTCTGGGAATGTAGGAGAGCGAATCATGGCGACAACAATCACTATAAAAAATCTTAGCAAACATTTTGGTAAAACCGCTGCGGTCAGCAATGTCAGTCTCGATATTGATGCAGGATCGTTTTTGACCCTTCTCGGTCCCTCGGGTTGTGGGAAGACCACCCTTTTACGCTGTGTCGCAGGATTGGAAGACCCCGATGGTGGAGAGATTTATATCGGGGATAAGCTGGTTTTTTCATACGAAAAAGGCATCTCACTCCCCTCTGGAAAACGAGACCTGGGACTGGTCTTCCAAAACTATGCCTTGTGGCCTCATATGAAAGTAGATAAGAATCTCACTTTTGCACTCGAGATTCAAAAAATGGGCAAAGAGGAGATGCAAAAACGGGTCAAAGAGTCTTTAGCGGAAGTAAAAATGGAAGGATATGAAGACCGCTACCCGCGTGAGATGAGTGGAGGACAGCAGCAACGAATTGCATTGGCGCGTATGCTGGCTTATCGCCCCAAAGTATTTCTCATGGATGAGCCGCTCTCGAATCTGGATGCCCGCCTTCGTATGGACATGCGTTCTGAGATAAAACGTCTCCACCATTCATCCGGTGCAACCACGATCTATGTGACCCATGATCAAGTGGAGGCGTTGACCATGTCTACGAAGATTGCCGTTATGCGGGAAGGGGTAATTCAACAATTGGATATTCCGGACCGCGTATACCATTATCCTGCCAATCTTTTCGTCGCGGACTTCATCGGCAACCCCAAGGTAAACTTGCTGGAAGGCGAAGTAACCAAAGCGGATATTGTTGATCTGGGAAATTTCAAGCTTCACACCAATACTCACAATGCGAATGGAAAAGTGGTCGTCGGGGTGCGACCTGAGGATATCACAATATCGTCAACAGCCAACCCCGACGCCTTTGAATTCAGGGCTTATTCTGTTCTTCCTTCAGGGGCAGATACTACCATCGTTGCTCTTCAGGAAAATTTGGAAGTTACCATCAAGGTCATGGGTATCAGTGATATCAAAATGGACGATAAGATCTGGTTAAAATTCGAACCAAAAACACTGAATCTATATGACAAAGAGAGCGGGAATCTGCTCGTGTAATAAGGCAGCAAAACCAAACAAGATAACCGCGATTTGAATTCCAGGGATTATTGTAAGGAAAATACAACCAGAAGGAGGAAGATGGAATAACGTTGGAGTGAATACCGTTGTTTTTGCCAATTTCTGTTTCCTAATCATATTCAGGAGGAAGAAATGAAAGCGATCTTTAGACTTGTAACAGTTGTTATCCTATTGAGCTTCCTTGCCGCTTGTGCCCCGCCCCCCGCGGCACCCGAAGCACCTGCCGCTCCTGCAGCGCCAGCCGCACCTGCCGCCCCTGCCGCACCTGCAGCGCCAGCTGAGGCACCATTAACTGACGCCGAACAATGGGCGAAAGACAATGGCGTCGGACCATTCCAACCTGCTACCGAAGATTGGGCTGCAGTGGAAGCTGCCGCGAAAAAGGAAGGATCTGTTTGCGTATATGCCAACTCATCCAAAGTTGCGAAGTTGGCAGAACCTTGGGCTGCCCTGTATCCTGACATTAAACTGGATTGTGGCGACACTGATGGCATCACAACCAAGATGCAGGCTGAACAACAGGCCGGCAATGTGGTTGGAGATGTCTGGTTCAATAGCGATGGACACATCCTCTATGGTCAATTCCATCCAAATCAATGGATCTGGTCATACATGCCCCCAGGTGTTGTAGAACCCGAGGTCACTCCAGAACGACCTTTCGCTATTTCCCGCCACTCGATCGATGTTTGGGGATATAACCAGGAAGTCCATCCGGAAGGCTGCCCACTCACCAACTGGTGGCAATTGACCGAGCCTGACTTGATGGGAAAAGTGTTCATTGAGAATCCGCTGTCTGATCCAAGCACGACGGCTAAATTCACCCTTATAGTCGAACATGCCGATGAAATGGCTGCGGCTTACCAGGAATTCTACGGTAAGGAATGGACCACTGACCCTGCTGCCGCCCCAGATTCCTTTGGTGTTGCTCCAGAGAACGCCGGTTATCTATTCATCCGCAAATTAGCCCAGAATAAACCAATCCTGGAACCCGGTGGTGATGAGGTTGACGAGGCGTATGCTTCTCTGGGTATGGACAAAGCAGTGGAACCCGGATACGGATTCACTGGTTGGGATAGCTATGAGACCACGATGGATGGTGAATTAGCCATGGCACCCTGCCTGGATATCAAACCAGCAGCTGGAATCATGAAATCTGGTTATTTAGCCATTGCAAACAAAGCACCTCACCCGAATGCGGCCAAATTATTCATCAAATTTATGCTCTCGGCTGAAGGGATGAAGCCGTGGACCGCTATCGGCATTTATCCTGCCGCTGAAGGGCTTCCCATCGCCGAAGGTATGCCGCCATTTGGAACGTATAACCTGTGGCCAAGCGATGATGCTTATGCGTGGGCTAATAATAGCATCGTACGTGACTTTTTCGCTGTTGAATTACTTGCTCCACCAGCCGAAGACTAACTTCGAAGATTCTTGATCGAATGAAGCCTGTGGACATGGATACACATGGTCCATGTCCACAGACCTGATATGTAAAACAATTTCCACTATATAAGTTCTCGTGAAGAATATGCAATTTACCCGCACAGATCCATTATTTTGGTACTAATTTTTGGAGATGACTAATTTGACAATCCAAATCGTATTCTTCGATATGGGTGGAACAATTCAGAGTTATCAATATACTCGTGAGTTACGTATCCAGAATGCCCCACTACTTCGCGATTGTCTTCAAAAAAGCGGAATTCAGCTTTCCCTTAGTGACGAAGAACTTGCCGATACGGTTACGCAAGGTATGGACGCGTACCATAAATGGAATCGCGAATCTATGATAGAGCTGAATCCTAAAGAGATTTGGAATAAAGTTGTATTCAAAGACCTCTCGATCTCAGAAAATGCCCTTTCTCCTATCGCGGAAGAGCTGACATACCTGTATGAAACCAGGTATTATGTCCGAAAAATGAGGCCGGAAATTCCGGCAGTGCTTGAATCACTCACCAGAAAAGGTCTTCGAATCGGCTGTATCAGTAATACCCAGAGTCGTCAACAAGTTCCCGGCAACCTTAAGGAATACGGAATATTCGATTATTTTGATCCGATTGTCCTATCTTCTGAATATGGCCGCCGAAAACCAGATCCATCCATTTTCTACTATGCTGCACGAATGGCAAAAGTGCCAACTGGATCTTGTGTTTATGTCGGCGATAAAGTAAATCGTGATATTCTCGGCGCGAGGAGGGCTGGTTTCAAACTGGCGATTCAAATCATCCATCTATACGGGAATGGCGAACTCGACGAGGGAGCCACCCCAGACGCGGTCATCCATTCCATGACGGAGCTCCTCCCTATAATTGACGAGGCACTCTCAGCAGAGAAAAGGAAACCGCAAAAAGCTGCTTCCTCACCTTATAAAGCTCTTTTCTTTGATGCAGGTGATATTCTTTACCATCGTCCCAATTCCGGGAAAAATTTAAAGAAGTTTCTTAAGAATAAGGTAACACACCCCCACCCTGATCTGGAAAAAGAGAGAGCCCGGCTCAAATCCATGGCATTTGAAGACAAGATCTGCCGGCACGAATACTATAAGGAAATTATCAAGTTATATGGAATCGAAGAGCCTGAATTGGTTGCACAAGGTGTGCAGGCAATGAATCAAGATGATCTCACCGTGGAGATTTTGGATGGAGTGAAAGAGACCTTATTAAAATTGAAGGAAAAGGGATATATCCTCGGAATTATCACCGATACTGCATTACCCATCCATATTAAATTGGGTTGGTTTGAAGAACACGGGTTCGGTCATATCTGGGATACGGTTGTCAGCTCAAGAGAAATTCGCGTTCGAAAGCCATCGCCACGGATCTATCAGGAAGCGGTTCAACAAATTGGTTTAAGACCTGAAGATAGCATCTTCATAGGGCATAAAACCTCGGAGCTGAGAGGTGCCCGTGATTTTGGAATGAAAACGATCGCATTTAATTTTGACAAAGACGCTCCGGCTGATATCTACATAGAGAAGTTCAGCGATCTATTACAATTGCCTATCCTCACCAATTCTGGTGAAGTAGAACTTCGGATTAGCCATGATTAAGGCGATTTTCTTTGATATTGGAGGAACACTCCGGTACACAACTAAAATTATTGGGCGTAACTCGATCATCATTCAAGAATTGATGGATTTGCTACATCTACATTCTTCCAGGCAGGATTTTGTCGATATGTTGACAAAACGTGAAGAATCTTACAAAAAGTGGAATGAAAAAACCCTGATTGAACTTACAGAAGAAGACCTTTGGATTAGGTTTATGCTTCCAGATTTTCCGCGAGAGTTTGTTAGAAATAACGCAGTTAAATGTAATTATTTATGGAAATCCTCACGGGGAGACAAAAGTGGACGCGATGACGCAAGTTCAACTTTAAGCGAATTATTCCGCCGCGGCTATAGACTTGGTATATTAAGCAATAACACCAGCTCATTGGAAGTACAGCAATTTATCAAAGAAAACGCTTTGGATCAGTACTTATCGGTGGTAGTGCTATCAAATTCTTTCGGACTCAAGAAGCCACACCCTGCTATCTTTTACAAGGCAGCGGAAGAGATACAGACGCCCATCCAACAATGCGCATATGTAGGGAATAGCTTCTCGCGCGATGTGATCGGATCGCGCGAAGCAGGCGTTGGTGAAATCGTGTTAATTCAAGCCGAAGAATCCGAAGGAAAAGCGTTTCCAACTGCTCTATTACCTGATCATACAATTGACAAGTTGAGCGATTTGCTTGACTTATACCCGGAAATTTCAGTTTCAGATGCGAATGACATGGGATCGGTTTCCCCCGTTTTGTTTGATGTCGCGCTTTCTACCATGTGGAATATCAATCAGACCATTCCATTTGCCGAGACCTTTAAGGTCGCCCGATCGATCGGTTTTGCCCGATTCGAATTGAACCATCAGATTTCCCCCGAGTTATTTGAGCTGATCGACTTTAGCCAGTATCGAATCGGAAGCTTGCACGATCCCTGCCCGGCTGAACTCTCTTTGGATGACCAGAAGGGGAAAGATTGGTTGATCTCCTCCCTCGATGAGGATTGCCGAAAGCAGGGGGTGGCAATCGCGACCAGAACGATCGACAAAGCTGTCGCTTTACACGCCAGGATGGTGGTCCTACACCCTGGGTCCATTGTGGCAGACACCCAAATGGACCGTAAACTTCGGAAATTATTTCGTTCAGGTGAAAGCCATTCCCAAGAGTATCTTACCCTGAAAGAATCTCTGATCGCAGATCGCAAGAGACATGCTGAACCGCACCTGGATGCAGTGGTCCGAAGCTTGAAGGAGATCATCGAATACACCCGACCTCTGGGTCTTTCAATTGGGCTGGAAAATCGGTATCGGTATTATGACATCCCGGTGCTGGACGAGATGGAAGTCTTGCTCGCCTTGACTGATGAAGAATGGTTTGGATTCCAGTATGATGTAGGTCATGCCCAAACTCTGGACAGGCTGGGATTGTGCAACCATGAATCCTGGTTGCAAAGGTACGGAAACCGGATGGTTGGAGTACATTTGCATGATGTTATTGGAATTTCCGACCACCAAAAGCCAGGAGCTGGTGAGGTTGATTTTAGAATGGTCGCAAGATACCTGACAGATTCGGTGTATCGAACACTCGAAGTTAGCCCTCAGCTGTCTGTGGATGATATTTCCGCCGGGTTGGAAACGCTTTCCCGTTTTGGGTGCGTCAACCGGCTACCGTAAATTTCAAAGGAGGAACCGCCGTGTTAAAGATATTTAAGAAGAGGAAGAATGTCTTTTTGAAGTTACTCCAGGAGCAGGCAGATCTGACGCTGGCTGGTATGGAAGTTTTGGTCGCCTATATCGAAAATCCCACAGATCATCTTGCAGACGAAATGCGTCTGAGAGAAAAAGAAGCGGATGAGGCGCGTAGGATCTTGATCTTCGAATTAAATAAGACATTCATTACGCCATTTGATCGGGAAGATATTTTTTCTCTGTCGAGAGCCATCGATGATATTTTGGATTATGCGTATTCAACCGTGACCGAAATTGTAATACTCAAAGTGACACCTACTTCATATATGCTGCGCATGGCAAAGCTCCTGAAAGACGCTGCATACGAAATCCAGATAGGCGTCAACCGGATGGAAGACCATACTGGCGTGGCAAGTGAACATGCCCAACGCGCGAAAGCGTTGGAAAACAAGGTGGAAGATATCTACCGCGAAGCGTTGGCGGATATGTTCAACGATACCGAAGATGTAAAACAGGTGATCAATATTCTCAAGATGCGTGAGGTATACCGCCATCTGAGTAATGCAGCTGATCGTGGTGATGAAGCTGCCAACGTTATCGCTGATATTGTGGTCAAATCTGCCTGATGGATTCGATGCCGCCTTTATTGATCATTCTGATCGTTTTAGGTCTTGCCTTTGATTTTCTGAATGGTGTTCACGATTCGAGTAATATCGTTGCCACGATGATTTCATCCCGGGCGATCCGACCGCATGTCGCATTATACATGACCGCTGTGGCTGAATTTTGTGGTCCATTCTTATTCGGTGTGGCGGTTGCGACGACGATAGGGAATGAAATCGTCGATTCGCATCATGTAAACATGTATGTTATTATCGCCGCCCTGAGCGGCGCGATACTTTGGAATGTTATCACCTGGATCCTCGGAATTCCGAGTAGCTCCTCCCATGCGTTGATCGGTGGAATTTTGGGTGCGGTAATAACGAATGCCGGTTTCTCTGCCATAAAGTTGGCTGGGATGGAAAAAATTCTCATCACCCTCTTCGTTTCACCCCTTATTGGATTTGTTGCCGGTTTCATTATCGCGAATGTCATTTTCCTTTTATCCTGGAAGGCATCTCCCCGAATCAATGGAATATTTAAAAAACTTCAAATAATAACATCCCTCGGCCTGGCACTCAGTCACGGCACCAACGATTCGCAGAAAACCATGGGTGTGATCACCCTGGGATTGGTGATAAGCGGCGTGCAATCCACTTTTCACGTTCCCCTCTGGGTGGTTTTCATTTGTGCGTTGACCATTGCCATCGGAACTTCCGTTGGCGGATGGCAATTGATCAAGACATTGGGTTCCAAATTTTACAAGGTACGACCAGTCCATGGTTTTGCCGCCCAGGCTACTTCGGCAGCTGTGATATTGACAGCATCGCTCATTGGCGGTCCTGTCAGCACGACCCAGGTAGTAAGTACGGCGATCATGGGCGTTGGGGCGGCTGACCGGGTGAATAAAGTACGCTGGAGTGTCGCCGGAGAAATTGCTTCTGCCTGGCTGTTAACCATTCCGGCAACTGCGTTAATCAGTTCGGGGATCTATTGGCTGATTACTAAAGGTGTACCTCAACTTATTCAATTATTTTAGAAGGATGAAATGAACAATCTTACAACGAAGCAATACGACGTGATTTATGTTGGAAATTATACGAAAGACACCATCATCACACCTGATGGGACTCAGTATGTGGATGGTGGAGCTGTAAATTATGCCGCCCATGCTGCCGCTCGATTGGGATATAAGACGGCTGTTGTTACCCGATTGGCTCGGGAAGACAAACGGATGATCGAATCACTGGAATCTGCCGGGGTGGATTGTTTTCCGGTATACACACCATCTTCGACGTTGATGAAATTGGTCTATAAAACCTATGATGTAGATCAGCGTACGTTGCATGTCACCGGAACTGCAGGCACTATTCAGCCCAATCAGGTAGCCTGTTTATCAGGTAAGGCTATTGTGGTCGGCACCAGCCTGCGCGGAGAGGTGGAACCTGAGTTCTTTGAGGAGATCCGGCAACGGAAAGACGTGATCACTGCTCTGGATGTACAGGGATTTGTACGCGTATTGCGTGGCGAGAATCTGGTGTACGAACCCTGGGAGGATATGGTCAGAGTCTTAAAGAACGTGGATATCCTGAAATCAGATCTGGTTGAAGCGGAATTCTTGACTGGGGAAACTGATCTCGAAAAGGCAGTACGAGTGTATGCGGGATATGGTGTAAAGGAAATTGTATTGACTCATAGCAAAGGTGTCCTTGTCTATGCGGAAGGAAAAGACTACCACTTTGACTTTCACTCTGAATCGATCGATGGACGCAGCGGGCGCGGTGATACCTGTCTGGGTACCTATGTTGTCAAGCGATTGAACCATTCAGCACAGGAAGCTGGTAAATGGGCGGCTGCTGTGACAAGCATGAAAGTGGAACGTTTGGGTCCGTTCAACCGGCCAATCCCCGAAGTGGAAGCATTTATTCATACTCATTATGAATTGGCTTGAAACATCAGAAGAACTGATATACACGATCGAATTACTGCGTAAAGCTGCCAGAGAAAAATATCCGTCTCTCTGGCAGTCTCTTACCTCGGAATGGCGCAATTGGGATGGACCTGATTCGATTTGGTTGACCTACTCTGCAAATTACCTGCTTCACACTGGGGGGCTGAAATGGGCGATCGATCCATTCCATCTCTCTTCCCGATTGGATGGGATGGAGCCGCCCGATTATGCCAGTGATCTCCGTGGAATATCCGGTATCGTTTTCACCCATATCCACGCCGACCATGTGGATTGGCAGTTGATCCAATCGTTATCAAAGCTCAAGATTAAGTGGGTCATTCCCGATCAGATGTTGGATCTCATCCTTTCCGAGATCGAACTTCCGCCAGAGAACATCATAGTTCCAATAAATAATATCCCGATCGAAATCGGTCCGGTAACGCTTCTACCATTTGATGGGCTTCATTTCCGTGGTCAGAATGGAGTTCCCGAGACAGGTTATCTGGTTGAATTTAACCAGAAGAGATGGCTGTTTCCTGGCGATACCCGAAAGTTCGACGCGAGACGTCTGCCCGTAATTTCAGATATAAGTGGCATGGTTGCACATCTATGGCTAGGGAAGGGTTCTGCAAGAATGGCCCCCCCGCCTTTATTGACAGAGTTTTGTGATTTCTGCCGTGATATTCACCCGTCGAAGTTGCTTATCACCCACCTTTATGAAATAGGTCGAGACGAGAATGACTTGTGGGATAAACACCACTTTCAACAAGTTTTAGATCGATTGACCGGGCTTCTCGGCTCAAGCAGGATTGAGTACGCTGTTATGGGCGACCGAGTTCTGTTGGAATGATCAACGAAATCAGGGTAGTTTCAAAATCCATGACAATCATCCTTTAAAGAAGTGTCCGTATTGCACGATTTTATATTGACGATTGTCTGACAATCTGTTTATAATCCCTCATTACCAATATGCTGCCCTCATTCAATTATCATCAAATCATCCATCCGATGGTTGTTACCGGCGCAGCAGCCATATTACCTGAAAGGATTTAATAGGATCATGGAGAACAACAAAGCAGCTGGCAATAAAGGTTGGTTGGTTACCATTGCGGGGACATGTGCATTATTGGCTTTGGGCGTTTTATATGCCTGGAGTGTTTTTAAAGCGAACATACCTGCGGAATGGGGTTGGGCAGATTCTCAAAAATCGCTCCCTTACTCTGTGGCGTGTGTCGTATTCTCCCTGATGACACTGGTTGGCGCCCGTTTACTGGGCAAACTTGGTCCACGGGTCATCGTAACCATTGGTGGAATACTGGCAGGAACGGGCGTGATCATTTCGAGCATGTCCACTTCCCCGTGGGTATTCACCTTTGCATTTGGTGTCTTATTGGGTTCCGGGATTGGCTTCGTATATGCTTCTGCGAGCCCGGCTGCATTAAAGTGGTTCCCCGCATCTAAAACTGGCCTGATCTCAGGGATCGTGGTCGCCGGGTTTGGAATGGGCAGCGCCTGGGTGGCTCCACTCGCTCGGACTTTGATCGCATCCATCGGATTGCAATCCACGATGCTCTACCTTGGTATTGGAATGCTTGTGGTGGTGGTTGGATTTGCCCAGTTTCTCCAATTTCCTCCCGAGGGATTCGTTCCTCCTGTCTCCGGATCGGTCAAAGCTGCTTCTTTGGTAAAAAAGGTAGATTATTCTTCAAAAGAGATAGTCAAAACCTGGCAGTTTTATCTGCTCTGGCTCACTTTCGCATTTGGCTCTGGCGCTGGACTGATGGTGATTGGGAATCTGGCTTCCATCGTCAAAGACCAGGTCGGACTGGCAGCCGTCAGCGCATTGGCGGTCTCAGCCCTTGCAATTGGTAATGGCGGTGGACGTGTGATGTATGGTGTCCTTTCCGATAAGTTTGGTCGGAAGAATGTCCTCTTAACCGCATTCCTCCTTCAAGCAATACTTATCCTGGTTTTATCATTTACTGTCCAGGGAAGTGCCCTGGCATCAGTCCCACTGCTGATGGTGCTGGTTGTCTTGATCGGTGCCAATTATGGCGCGAACTTGGCGGTCTTTCCCGCGATGACCAAAGACTACTTTGGTTTGAAAAACTTTGCCATTAATTATGGGATCGTTTATACAGCCTGGGGTTTGGGCGGTTTCATGCTCTCACAACTGGCTGGTGCGATTAAGGATGCGACCGGTACCTTCACCAATGCCTATTTGTTAGCAGCGGGCATGTTGGTACTTGCCGCTGTTTTAATGGCGGTCTTAAAATCCCCCCAACCTCAAGAAGAACCAGTCGAAAACAGAGTACTGGCTGTACCTGCCGAAGACTAATCAGCAAGTATGCAAAAAATACAATACTCCTCCCTTTTCAATCGAAAGGGAGGAGTATTATTACTCCTGACCTTTATTCTTCAGTGATCATGATTGAGCTGATCTGATCTCCCACGAAATCGGGGGAACGGTTGGGATCGCGGCGGGTAATTCCGTTCACAACATCCATCCCGCTGACGACCTGCCCGAAGATGGTGTAACCACCATTCAACTGGGGAGTTGGACCAAAGGTGATGAAAAACTGGCTGCCGTTTGTATCTGGTCCGGCATTTGCCATGGCAACTACCCCGGCTTTATCAAAGGTAAGATCACTATTTTCATTCACAAACTCATATCCAGGTCCGCCCCCACCGGTGCCAGTCGGATCTCCGCCTTGAGCCATGAAGCCATCCAATACCCTGTGGAATGTGACACCGTCATAGAACCCTTCCCTGGCAAGAAAGACGAAACTATTCACGGTGATGGGAGCTTTGTCTGCATACAGGTCGATGATGAACTCTCCCCCTTTTGCCATCTTCACAGTGGCGGAATACTTCTTGGACGTATCTATCGTTATCGGTGGAGCCGAATCATATCGTTTAATGGCGGCGATTTGTTCAGGTTTGGGTAAGGTGGTCTGACCGGACTTACCCACTGTCAATACCAGGATAACGATTACTGCGACGGCGAGGAAGATAACGATTCCAGCGATCAAAGGTGTTCTATCCTGCCTGGATTGAGGTCTTGTCTTGTGATTACTGTTGCGATTGGGCATGAGGCATCCTTAGTTTTGGAATGATTGATTCTAACTTCATCTGACCGGAATGTAAAACGCGACATCATCTCCCCGGTCCTGCACCAGACAACCGGGAGGTTGACGTAGAAGTGTAAAGAGGATCCACAGATCGCCGATCGATCCGGTGGTATTCATGGCTATCGCCGCAGCGATATATAGGATCAGACCTACCGGGGAGACAATCAGAAGCAGTACACCCACAATATCGAGTAGTAAGAATGGGGCGATACCGATCCAGAGATAGATATGGGCTGGAATAAACCAACCGGGTGCAGCAGCGTAGGCATACGATAACTGTAAACCAAAAACCGGTCTGGTCTTGGTTGCGGTCCAAAAAAAGAAACCGTGAACCATCTCATGCGTGATCAATACAATGCCCAGGGAAATAACCACTCCCATGAGCTTGATCAGGGTTGTACCATTCAACTGGATCAGCCTACCAACTGAGGTTATATCCGGATTGGTGAAACGGATGAGCAGTAGCAACAGCCAGATAGTGGGAATGAGCATTCCGAAGGCAGCCACATTCAACCATACCGCGAGACGGACATTCTCCCGCAGGTTTATTCGCTTCGATAACCGGTAGTTTTCTGGTAATTCTTGGATCGGCTGCATCAATTCCTCATTAGATATCGAAATCAGCTTTCGAGTGCCTGCCTTAGATCTTCAATGATATCTCCGGCGTACTCAATCCCGACCGAAAGGCGGACCAGCCCATCGCTAATGCCCTGACGCAGCCGGTCTTCGTGAGGCACTTTGGAATGCGTCATACTTGCTGGATGTTGGATAAGAGTATCCACTGTCCCGAGTGAGACAGCCAATGTGGCCAGTTGAACTCGGTTCATCAGGCGAACCCCTGCATCATATCCATCTTTGAGCTCAAACGACATCATGGCTCCAAAGTGACTCATCTGAGCGCGTGCTGTTTCAAAACCGGGATGACTGCTCAAGCCCGGGTAGTAGACCTGCGAAACCGCCGAATGCTCATCGAGAAATTGGGCTACCTTTGTGGCGTTGAAACAATGTCTCTGCATCCGAACGTCCAGCGTTTTTAATCCATTCCCAATCAACCATGCATCGAAAGGACTGGGATTTCCGCCCAGATGAATTGCCATTTTTGCCAGATCATTTTTTACCCAATCCACGTGCTTACTCACCAGGGCACCGCCAACGACGAGCCCATGCCCGCCCAGGTATTTGGTTGTAGAATGCAGGACGACATCTGCTCCCAGTGTGAGCGGACGCTGGCAATAGGGTGTTGCGAACGTGTTATCCACCATCAACCAGGCACCGTTCAGATGTGCGATCTCTGCTGCCGGTTGTAATTGGATGATGGACATGCTCGGGTTCGATGGGGTCTCCGCGTAAGCCAGTTTGGCTGCAGGATGATCCTTAAATGCTTTCTCCCAATCATCTGGCGTGGGGTCTTTCAACCAGACCGTCTCGATTCCGTACTGCGGGGCGATATTCTTAAGGAAGGTGAATGTCGCCCCATATAACGCTTCCTGGGCGATAATGGTGTCTCCACTCTTGAGGAGGGTTAATAAGGCGGTGGTAATGGCAGCCATCCCTGAGGCAAACAGGTACCCACCTACGATCGATTCAGGTGACTGTTCATCGCTTTGCTGGATAAGATCCATACCCTCAAGGACCGCAATTCGAGTAGCGACTTCATCAAAATTCGGATTGCTTAATCGGGTATAGATGTGCCCGTCCTGCTCACCACGCCAAATAGCTTGTCCGGTGGCGACATCCGGAAACGAAAAAGTAGAGCTTTCATAAATAGGGCTTGCGTGAGCATGTTCTGAATTGGGTTTGTATCCGGCATGGATCGTGAGTGTACCCAGGTGGTGTTTGCGGTTAATATTTCCCATGTTTGCCTCCAGGGAAGAAGTTTAAAAACATTATACCTGAGTTAGAAATGGGCTTAAGAGAGTTTGGATACAACTCAGTCCTTCAAACAGTTCGATAAAGGTAGTTGTTCAGTAGGTTGATTGGACTAATCCATAAATTGACGTCATTTTACGGATTAGTGTTCCATAAATTAGCGTAAAAACATGGTATCAGAATCGTTTGGATTATCCCATTCCATCCACTCCTATTTCTACTTTTCATTTCGTTGACAACCCTGCATCCATAGGGTATCCTTCTTTGCGAGTGTCAGGCGGGTCCGGCGCGGCGGAAGCCTGCGAACTCCGCCAGGTCTGAGAGGAAGCAACGGTAAGAAGGTTATTTCGGGTGCCGCCGGGAAGCCTGTCTGACACTCACTTTTTCACCTATGACCAATTCCACCCCTCCCGTTTGCAGTTATGAAGGATCTGATTACCAGACCAGTTTTTGGGATCAGGGAGATCGTGCGTATGAAGACGCTGCCGAGGCAGTCGCTCTTCGGCGGATGCTGCCTGGATCCGGCAAATTGATGCTCGAATTGGGCGCCGGCGCCGGGCGCAACACTCCCCGCTATGCCGCCTATGAAAAAATTGTGGTCCTCGATTACTCCCGTACCCAACTGGAGCAGGCCAAAAGCCGGCTGGGGAAAAGTGATCGCTACACTTACGTGGCAGCCGATATTTATCACCTGCCGTTTGTGGATGGGTTGTTCGACGGCGCGACTATGATCCGCGCGCTGCATCACATGCAGGATGCCCCCCTGGCGTTGAAACAGGTGGAGCGGGTGATGCAGACAGATGGCACCTTTATCTTGGAATTCGCCAGCAAACTAAACCTGAAAGCCATCGCACGCTGGATGTTCGGAAAACAAAAATGGAGCCCATTCACCCCAGAGCCGGTCGAATTTGTGGAGCTGAATTTCGATTTCCATCCCGGAACGGTTCAGCGCTGGCTAAAGGATCTGGGTTTTTCCATCGAACGCATCCTGACCGTTTCCCATTTACGAGCGGGCGTGTTTAAAAAATTGATCCCGCTCAAGCTGCTCGTGGCGTTGGATGCACTGTTCAGCCTCACCGGAAATCTGTGGCAGCTCACGCCGAGCGTGTTTGTAAAGAACATCGCTACTCGTGAAAAGCCCGCCCCGGAAGGGTTTTTCCAATGCCCCGATTGCGGATCTGCCAGCCTGATCGATGCCGGCGAAGCGGTCATCTGCAACCAGTGTCACCACACCTACTCGTTTGTAGATGGGATTTACGACTTCAGGGTTGGGTAGGATGAATCACGATCCACTCGAAACACTAGAACATACAGAATCGAATGGGAAGATTATCTATTCCGAAGAAAGGTATATGATCCAAGGAGCCTTGTTTGAAGTCTATCGAATAATTGGCTTTGGATTTCTGGAGGCTGTTTATCAAGAATGTTTATGACAGGAATTTATTAAGCGGCAGATTCATTATTAAGCACAGCCAGATTTGACTTTGATGTATAAAGAAATACTGTTGATTCAAAAATATAAGCCAGATTTTACTTGTTTTGATAAGATTATTCTGGAAATCAAAGCAGTAAAAGAGCTGGGCTAGGAACACAGAGCACAAGTATTCAATTATCTAAAAGCAACGGGATATCGCCTGGGCATACTTGTGAATTTTGGACATTATCCAAAGGCAAAAGTGGAACGAATAGTTCTGTGAGAAACGTTATAAGTTTATTGTGGACCTTTAGAATAATCCTCTTGTGGAACGTAAATTTATAATTTTCGTGGCATTCGTGTTTTTCGTGGTCTAAAACTAAATCGCCTCCATCCTCCGATAGTATTCTTCCAATGCCTGTCTCGCCTGCGGATCATCCATCCCTTCCAACGCCTCGATGACCGCGGTGATCACTTCCACGTCCTCATCATCCAGACCCTTTACCAGTGTAAGAAAAGCCACCGGATGGTCGCTGAAACTGAGAGCGATATAGGCTGCCTGACGTTCTTCCCATGTGGATGATTGGGTCTGATCCACCCATTCGCTCACGATTACGCTCTTGAGATCCAGCTCGTGGATCAGATCATCCAGATTCGTCCTTGCTTCCCCCAGGGTTGGATCATACAAATAAGCCTTGCGATAATCATTCAACGCCAGGTAAGGGTTGTTTCAATTCCTCGTGGAAGATTCCCCGCAAGTTGAACGCGTCCGCCCAGGTTGGATCCACCGCCAGCACTTTATCACAGGCAGTCAACGCTTCCTGAGTTCTTCCTTCTTCCTGGTACGAATTGGCGAGAACGAACTCTTCGCGGGCAGCCGACTGCCTTTCATCAGGATTGAGTGCTTTTCGTTCACCGGGAAGACGGTTGGAGCCCATGATGGGATCGTAGGCAAATGTCTGCACTTCCACATCGGATTCCATTTCCATGCGGTCTGATTCCCATTCAACCAGAGCCTGTTGGGCTTCCACTGTATCGATATCCACAAGAGCCTGGCGGGCAGCTTCCTTCACGGTCTTGGAGGGATCTTCCAGCATGGCGGCCAGCGTATCCACCGCGCGGGCATCCTTCAATTCCCCGAAGGTTTCCGCTACTGCCGCCCGCGCAGATGAACTCCCTGAACCAAGCATTTCGACCAGGTGGTCGAACCCCCGCTGAACTCCCAGTTGGATGAGCATACCGGACGCTGATATTTGATCCGCTTCACTGCCATCGATCAGTACCCGGTACAAGCCCTGAATATCCGCCCGGGAAAACAGCTCATCCAGATCGAGTTTTCCGAACCAGGCCATTGTTTATTCCCCGACCTTTTCAACAACCCAGAAGTGGCTCAAGCCAAACCAGCGCATTGGTGTATGCTCCAGGGATTGCATCACCGCCCGGATTGCTTTCCCCACTCCACCGAGACGGGCAATAAAATTATCATACCCGCCATAAATGAGAGTACGTTTTACAAAATGAACGGGTTGACAATCAAATAATTTATTCAGGTCTGCAATTGAATACACCCTGACATGGGGAGCCAGTTTGTTCCGCCAGGATTTTGGCAGGTAATTCACGAACAGTTTATTTCCAAACTGATACCTGCCCCTCCAATATATTCCATGCGTTTCGAATGGGTAGCCTATGTTCGGGCAGAATAAAACCAGCCGTCCACCCGGTTTCAGCACCCGGATCATTTCTGAAACTGCCATGCGATCGTCCATCACGTGTTCGATGACTTCATTACTGATGACCAGGTCAAAAGTATTGGCAGAATAAGGGAGGAACTCGCCGGCTGCATTGATAGCCTTCAACCCGAGCGCATGCGTATCTTTAACACGATCGTAATCAAAATCAAGTCCGGTGATCTTTCCTGCGATCGGAGCCAGATGATGCATGTACTGCCCCACGCCACAGCCATCTTCCATGATCATTCCATGAATGCGTTCAGCGGCTGCTTGAAGAATCATCTCCAATCGGCGCTGCTGTCCATCGCGCCAGATATAAGATGGTTCCCCCCGAAGGGCGGCTTTTTCCAGATCATGGGGATAAGTCATGCGCTGGTTACCCTTGTCGATGGACGAATGGATAAAACTTTCCCATTCGTAATTCGTTCCAATTCCTTCGGATCGATTGGAAACACGGCATGCGGAGTCCCGGCTGCAGCCCAGACCTCTTTATATTGAAGTAGATCCTCATCTATCAGGGTAGTCAGTGGAGTAGCATGTCCGATGGGTGGAATGCCACCAATGGCGAAACCGGTCTGTTCCCGTACGAAATCCGGGTCTGCCCGTTCGATCGGCTCACCGATCACAGCATCCACTATCTTTTCATCCACCCGGTTGCTCCCGCTCGCCAGGATCAATATTGGTTTGAGGGAATGTTTAGTCCGGAAGACCAATGATTTGACAATTTGCCCGACTGTGCAACCGACCGCCTGGGCAGCTTCAGGTGCCGTGCGGGTGGAGCCGGGTAGTTCAACCACCTGACAGGGTAATCCGTGGTGTAACAGGGCATTTTGAACTCGTTGTGCGCTGGCGCTCAAATTGGTTTCGGTCATTGTATCTCTTTGGTTGCCCAATGGATGGCGGCAGTGCCGAACATCAGCTTTTGAAATCCGGTGGATGAAAACCCCGTCTCATTTAATTCTTCGGTTAATTTTTCAGCCCGGGTAAATCGTTCCGACGAGCGGATAAGATAATTGTATGCCCCAAAACGACCGGTGACCAGCGAACCGATGATGGGTATGGCAACCCGCATATACAGCCGAATGAAAGGACGCAGAAGGAGGTTGGAAGGTGGAGTGGTATCCAGACTGACAAACCGTCCGCCAGGTTTCAGTACCCTGAAAATCTCTTTTAATGCCGGACGATAGTCTTCCAGATTACGCAATAGGAATGCGCAGATGATCCGGTCAACTGATTTAGCAGAATATGGCAAGTCCAGTGCATCCACAGCGGCAAAAGGCATACCAGTTGGCTGACCTACCCTCATCATCCCCAGGGTGAAATCGGACGGGTAAATTCTGCAGTCCGGGTGGGCACGCTGAACCAGTTCCGTGAGCTGTCCACCGCCTGCACCTAGATCCAAAACGATCTGTCCAGGCAGGATCTGCAGCCGGAGGATCGCTTTTTTTCGCCAGCGATTGACCGAACCAAACGTCATGATCTGGTTCATCAACTCATAGCGGTTCGCGATCTCTGTAAATTCACGCCGCACAAATTGGGCACGCGTTTCAGGTGTGAGAGGAGCAGTCATGGATCAATGGGAATCTTTATATGGGATCCAGGCCAGGATGGTGGTGCCATCGCCTGGTTCTGAACTGATCTCAACCTCACCGCCGACATTTCGCACCCGGGTATTCATATTGGCGAGCCCATGTCCGAGGGTCAGTGCGGTCCGACTTTGATCGAAACCAGATCCATTATCATGAACCTCCATCAGTAGACGGTCTGCCGATTTCCAGAGCGAGACTTTTACCTCGCTGGCGTGGGCATGCTTGGCAATATTTGCCAACGCTTCCTGGCAGATATGAAAAAGCGCCAGAGCGTGGGTTTGTGGGAGAGCGTGATAACCATCTTCCAGTCCAACCAATGTGGTATCGATCATGGTATTGGTTTTAAATTCAACGATCAATCGTTTGATCCCGTCCAGCAGATTCTCTTCATTCATCTGCCGCGGGCGTAAATCCAAAATGTAGGCACGAATATCCCGGATGGTGTGATTTAAGTTATCAATCGCCTGGTTGATCCGCTTTTCTGCTGCGAGTTGATCATCTGGCATCAACAGGCGGGCATGTTCCAATGTCAGACCGACCGCGTAGATGGACTGGATCACTCCATCATGAAGGTCCATCCCGATCCGTTCCCGTTCCTCCAGAATGGCGATCCGCCGACCCTGGGTATATAATCGAACGTTTTCGATCGCTGTTCCTACCCAGGCTGCAATTGCTGTGAAGAGTTGAATTTCATGCTCATCCAGAGTTTTGTATGGAACGGTAGCCAGACAGAGAACTCCGAGTGATCCGCTTCGTCCGGTGAGCGAAAAACAGGCGAACTGTGCCAGATCCATCGATTTCGCATCTGGTTTCAGGTAACGACCGAACTCACCGGGAATTTCACTGACGATGGATTGCCCATTCATTGCGACCAGACCAACTGGTCCTTCTCCCGGATCGAATACATCCCTGATCCAAAGATTACCATCCAGCTCGCCAAGATGATGCATTAGTTGAAGCTGGTGGGAGTTTTCATCGCTGATGAAGATCTCTGCCGTAGCGATCTGCGGGTTTTCCATCACACGATCCAAGGCTGTTTTCAAGATCTCTTCCGTTCCCAGGGATGATGCCAGGGTTGAAGCGAGGTCATTCAGGAGTGCCAGGTCCTGATTTCGGCGGGTGAGCGCTTTATCGCGGTTGTTCAGTTCCTGATATAGACGGGCATTTGTGATCGCGATCGCAGCGTAAGCGGCCATTGTCAGGATCACCTGCTCGTCTTCTTCGGTAAACTCGGATGCTGAAATTTTATCCGTCAGGTAGATCTGTCCAAGCGAGGTATCCCCAAGACGGATGGGCACACCCAAAAACGATTTCATCTGAGGGTGGTACGGTGGAAACCCAATGGAATTTGGGTAGGATTGAATATCCGCAAGTCGGAGAGGGGCGGATGCGTGCAACAACTGACCGATCAACCCGAGACCTACTGGTGGATGCTCCATTCGGCTGATTTCGTCCGGCGTCATACCAACCGGGATGAATCTCTCCAATCCACCCTGTGAATCAATAACGCCAACAGCAGCATAGCGGGCATCGACCTGTTCACACGCCAATTCGGCTATTCTCCGCAATAACGTATCGAGAGAAGTCTCTTTGACAAGTTCCAGGCTAGCCTGATGCAGTGCCACGAGGCGTGCTTCCAATTGTTTTCGGGTTAATTTATTCATTCTGTGTGGGGATAATTTTACCCGTTTCTTAGATTATTAGGGTGAGGGTAACAGACTTATCTCCACTTTATCTGCACATGAAATTCACATATCCTACACATCCATCTTTTATCATTTGATTTATGAAAATCATTAATCGAAAGGGTAAAAAGATGAAAACAATGATAGCAGGTTTACTTTTAGCGGTAGTATTGGCAGGTTCTTTCGGTACATCCCAGGCAGGTGCTCAGGGGAATACACCCCCTGACAAAGGGTTCGGAGTGGCAGCTGATGGTCTTGGGCTTGGACGCGGTCCCCGGTCAGGAAATGGTCTTTTTGGAGAAGGATTGCTCCATGACGAGATGATCGCTGTCCTCGCCGGAAAATTGGGCTTGACTGAAGATGCCTTGAATGCCAGACTGGATGCTGGCGACACCGTTGCCGATATTGCCAGCGAAAAAGGTTTGACCGTGAATGAATTCCGCCAAATGATGGTGGATGCGCGAACGGAAGCGGTTGGACTGGCAGTGAAAAATGGCACCATTACTCAGGCTCAAGCTGATTGGATGAAAAACCGGACAGACGATGGACGCGGTTTCGGCATGGGGAAGGGTGAAGGCTTTTTCGGAGAAGGACCAATGCACGAGGAAATGATCACGGTTCTGGCCGGAAAACTTGGTTTGTCAGTTGCTGAATTGAATACAAAGTTGGATACAGGTGCAACTATCGCACAGCTGGCCAGTGACAAAGGAATGACCGTGGTGGAATTCCGCCAGATGATGGTGGATGCGCGCAACGGAAGCGGTTGACCTGGCAGTTAAAAATGGCACCATTACCCAGGCTCAGGCAGATTGGATGAAATCCCATGGATCAATGGGTACTGGACGCATGGGTGGCATGGGACCGTTCGGGAATTAGGGGTCAAAAGTCAGAGATCAGTAACAATACTTAGGGCAGGGTCGGGATTAATCCCGACCCTGCTTTTTTCTGGTTCCCGTTCACTGGTAGGTCTTCTTCCCGTTGAGCGGAACAGGAACCTGATAGCTTTTGCCAGTAGCACGGGGATATAGTAGCATCGACCCCTGGGTATGGCTCAGGGGTATTAGAAATCTATTGGTGCGTCGTAAACAATGAGTGAAAAGAAACGATTCTACGAAATGACCATCCCTGAACGGCAGACGGAAATTCAACGATCTGCAGGTCTCACAGCATCCCAGATGCTGGCGCTCGAAGGCACAAATGGTTTGACTATCGAACAGGCTGACGCCATGATCGAGAATGTGGTCGGACTCTACAGCCTGCCAATGGGTATCGCTCAGAACTTTATTGTAAATGGTCGCGAAGTACTCATTCCCATGGTCGTGGAAGAGCCATCCGTGGTTGCCGGCGCGTCCTTTATGGCGAAACTCGCTCGCTCAGGTGGCGGATTCAGCGCTCACGCGGATGAGCCTATCATGACCGGTCAAATGCAGATTCTGGAAATCAAGGATCTGGCTCAAGCCGTCCAAAATATCAAACAAAACGCAGCCTTTTTACTGGAAAAAGCATCCGCCGTTGATCCAATCCTGGTACAACTTGGCGGCGGACCGCGCGATTTGCAGATTCGCGAGATCCACGAATCGCCCATTGGCGCTTTCCTGGTGTTGCACTGGTTAGTGGATGTGCGCGACGCGATGGGCGCGAACGCTGTCAACACCATCATGGAACGAATGTCCCCTGAAGTGGAAAAGTTAACAGGTGGAAGGGTACATTTACGTATCATCACTAATCTTGCAGACCAGCGACTCGCTCGAGCATCATGCAAGATTCCACTTAAGGCACTGGCTTTCGATAATTACAGTGGAGAGCAGGTCCGGGATAGTATCCTGGAAGCCTGGGCGTTCGCCGCTGCAGATCCGTACCGGGCTGCCACCCATAATAAGGGAATCATGAACGGAATCGATGCGGTGGTGATGGCAATCGCGAATGATTGGCGGGCGGTTGAAGCTGGAGCGCATGCCTACGCTGCCCGTTCAGGGCAGTACACCAGTTTGAGTATATGGGCGAAAGACGACCAGGGAAATCTAATCGGCAGTTTGGAAATGCCAATGACCGTTGGGATAGTAGGCGGCGCGACCAGAGTCCATCCGGGGGCAAAAGCTGCTCTTGCCTTGATGGGAGTCAAATCAGCTCGTGAACTAACCGAGATCATTGTCTCGGTAGGGTTAGCCCAAAATCTGGCAGCATTGCGAGCGCTGTCAACTGAAGGCATCCAACGCGGGCATATGGGATTGCACGCCCGTCAGGTAGCCATTTCTGCTGGTGCCAGAATGAATCAGGTGGAGCAATTGGTTCAACAATTAATCGAGGAAAAAACGATCCGAATCGATCGGGCACAGGAGATCCTGAAGGAATGGGGTACATTAACATGACCGAACACGAACATCCTCACATTCTCAAGCCGGCGCGTCCGGTAGGTATCATTGGGTATGGGGCGTATATCCCCCAGTATCGAATTCCGGATGCTGAAATATCACGTATCTGGGTTGGCGTACCCCGAGGCGGACCGGTCAAAGAGAAAGCGGTCCCCGGCTTGGATGAAGATGTAGTAACCATGTCCATCGAAGCCGCCCGCAACTCACTCAAACGGGCGCAGATCGATCCACAACAATTACGTGCTGTCTGGGTGGGATCGGAATCGCATCCGTATTCGGTCAAGCCTACTTCCACGATTGTGGCGGAAGCCATTGGTGCGGTTCCTTCTGTCCAGGCTGCTGATTGGGAATTCGCCTGTAAGGCAGGCACCGAGGCAATGGTCGCTGCGGTAGCCATGGTCGGGTCGAACATGGCAGATTACACCCTGGCGATTGGTATGGATACCGCCCAGGGCAGACCCGGCGATGAACTGGAATACACCGCCGCTGCCGGAGGCGCCGCTTACATCCTTGGTCCCGCGGAAGAGGCGTTGGCAATCATGGAAGGATCTTACTCGTTCGTGACCGACACACCGGATTTCTGGCGCCGGGCGGATCAGCGTTATCCCGAACATGGACAACGTTTTACCGGCGAGCCAGCCTATTTCAAGCATATCACTTCGGCAGCCAACTATCTGATGGAAGCTCTCGGGCGAACAGCCCAGGAGTATCAGTACTGTGTCTTCCATCAGCCGAATACCAAATTCCCTCAACGAGCAGCCAGCCTGCTGGGGTTCACGCCCGAGCAAAATAAGACCGGGCTGCTTTCCCCGATGATCGGCAATACCTACGCCGGGGCGGCGATGATCGGTCTGACCGCGATATTGGATGAAGCCAATCCAGGTGATAAGATCCTGATGACGTCCTTCGGTTCAGGCGCGGGTTCGGATGCGTTCTCCTTCCTCGTGACCGATAAAATCCTGCAACGACGCGACCTGGCCACCAAAACCCAGGAATACATCGCCCGCCGGACTCAGATCGACTATGGACTCTACGTCCGCTATCGCCACAAGCTGGCAGACTAAGGGGATGCAGCCATGTCGGATGTGGTAATCGCAGGGATCGGACAAATACCGGTCGGCGAGCATTGGGAACTCTCCCTACGCTCAATGGCTGTCAAAGCGATTCTAGCCGCCCGCAAGGAAGTCCCTGATCTGGAACCAGAATCGATCTTCATCGGCAACAGTATGGGATCGGTTATTTCGCATCAAGCGAATTTGGGATCCTTGATCGCGGATTGGTCGAATCTGGTAGGCGTGGAAGGCACAACTGCGGAGGCAAGCGGTGCCAGCGGCGGCGCGGCTCTACGGCTGGGCTATATGGCTATTGCATCCGGATATGTGAATGTGGCGCTGGTGGTGGGGGTGGAAAAGGTCACCGATTCCGTCACCAGCGATCTGGATCCCGCCCTGACCCAGACCATAGAAGGCGATTATGAAGCCATCCCCGGTCTGACCCCATCCGGGCAGGCAGGATTGATCATGCAGCGCTATCTACACAGGTTTGATATTCCTGTGCACGGGTTAGCAGGCTTTTCCATTAATTCTCACGCGAACGCGATCAAGAATCCCAATGCAATATATCGAAAAGCGATCACACGGGAACAATACGACCGCGCGGAAATTGTGAGCGATCCTGTTAATATGCTGGATGTCGCTCCCACGGTTGATGGTGCGGCGGCTTTGGTATTGACCCGACGCGACCTTTTGCCAAAGAAATATCCTCACCCCATTATTCGCATAGCTGGATCGAGCATTGTCACCGATACGCTTGCACTGCATGACCGGCAGGACCCGGATGTTTTCCAATCGGCGGCATTATCTGCACAACGGGCGCTGGTCAGATCAGGTCGAAAGATGGACGAGATCGATCTGTTCGAACTGGACGATGCGTACAGTATTTACGCTGCCATCGCCCTCGAAGCAGTTGGATTCGCAGAATCGGGCAAAGGCTGGGAACTTGCACGGGATGGTGAGATCATTCCCTGTGGTCGGATCCCAATCTGCACCCTGGGTGGAAGCAAAGCCCGTGGAAACCCGATCGGTGCGACAGGAGTCTATCAAGTGGTCGAAGCCGTCCAGCAATTGCGGGGAACTGCCGGAGCCAGCCAGGTGAAGAACGCCAAAGTCGCCATGACCCAGTGCTGGGGTGGTCCCGCATCCACGGTTGTTACGCATGTGTTGGAGAGATTAGAGTAACTGGAAAGTAATAAATGGGTAAAAGTAAAAAAAAGCGGTAACTAGTAACTGGTTATGGGTAATATGAAAGGTAAAACTCATAAATGTTTTATTCCAAATTCCAGTTTCTAATTTTTAATTACTAATTTCTCCTTTCCGATCTCTCCCCCCAAACCTGATAGCAAATGAGAGTCTCCGCCGGATAAACTCAGACTGCTAGAACTAAAGGAGCAGCATTATGGAAGTACCACGATATTGGAGAATGAAGAATCAACGGTACGCGCTGGTGGGCGAGGTTTGCCCTCACTGCGATAGTAAAATATTCCCTCCGCGGGATGTCTGCCCGTACTGCGGTCAGGACGCCAAGACCAAATTCACGTTTAGCGGTAAAGGCGAAGTGTTTTCATTTACCACGATTTCAGACGCCCCGGCTGGTTATGAAGAGAATGCTCCCTACACGGTGGCGCTGGTCAAATTACAGGAAGGACCGGTGGTCACTGCCCAACTCACCGACCTGGGTGAGGAGCCAGTTAAGATCGGTATGCCGGTGGAGATGGTCACCCGCAAGCTCCGCACCGATGATGGGGATCGGGGAATTATCGTATACGGGTATAAGTTCCGACCAGTGATGCAGTAATTGTAGGGCGCGGTCAATCGCGCCGGATTTGTGAACGATCGAAGCGCCCTCCAGATGGAGGGCGCTTTTTTGATTACGGGTAGAATGGAATAACCATTATTATTGCAGCGGGAATTGACATGACAGAAAATGGTGCATTCAAAAGCGAATGCACCCTACTACTGGATAAAGAAACACCCAGGTTCGTTGTCATAGAATAGGTTCAGGATTAGTGAAACCTAACATAATAATAAACAACAGCGGCAAGAACCGCACCGATGACGCGGATCGGGGGATTTTCGTGGACGGGTACACGTCTGTGCGTCCTTTGGCGTAAGTCTAGTCCGGCGATGCATAAGTAGGGCGCGGTCAACCGCGCCGGGTTTGTGAACGATCAAAGCGCCCTCCAGATGGAGGGCGCTTTTTTGTTGCGGCAGGAAGGGTATGACTATAATTAATTACATCGGGAAATGAGATGACAGAAAATGGTGCATTCAAAAGCGAATGCACCCTACTACTGCCAACAACACGACGATTTAGCACACAACCGGTCCAAATCACTCAATCATTGGGCCCATACTTAAAGATCCTGTATCGGAGGCGAGTGGGAATCCGCGCCCGCTTACCAGATAATATATTCCCAACACAACGTAAACCAGCGACCAGACGACCGCCGCATAGGATGCCCAGCGCTGCCAATCTGAAAGTTCCATTCCCTTTACAGCCATAATGCTGACAATGCCTCTTTCATTCAGTTCTTGCATTTCCCACCTTCCTTTCAGTAGGATTTACGTTCGGACAAAAAACAGTTGTAACTTGAATTTATAGGCTACTGTACCTTCCCCTTACACGCCTCACTGCTGCCGACCATTTTACGCCTGCTGGATTAGGTTCGATTCCTAATATCCTGACGATTTGGAACAGTCGTGCCTAAACGTCCTCACCGGTTATACACCCTGATGGCAATGAACCGTTGGTGTCAATATACTTAAAAAACCTCAATAACCTACATTATTGAATATCGACAAAAGTAAACAAAGACATTAATTGGTAAAAATAGGGAGCCAATATGCAGGAACGCACCAAGAAAGACAACCAAAGTTCAACCAAAAGCAGCGCCCCGACTGGCAAGAAGCATGAAGGCTTCTCAGATATCGAGAAGGCTGCCATGAAAGAACGCGCCAGGGAGTTGAAAGCGGAAGCGCGTGCGAACGAAGATAAAGCAGCCGGGGAAAAAGATTTGCTTTCAAAGCTCGCCGATATGCAGGAGCCGGACCGCAGCATAGGGATGCGGATCCATGAAATAATCAAGAACAAGATTCCAGAACTCTCGCCGAAAACCTGGTATGGGATGCCAGCATACGCCAAAGACGGCAAGGTCGTCTGCTTCTTCCAAAGCGGGCAGAAGTTCAAAACACGATACTGCACGTTTGGCTTCAACGAAGCGGCAAACCTGGATGAAGGCACCCTGTGGCCAACTTCATTTGCGCTGACCAGATTAACTGCCGAAGTGGAGGCGAGGCTTACCGCCCTTGTGAAGAAAGCGGTGAGTTGAACGCCAATTTCGCCACGGGTAACTAATCTGAGCTTGTTCATGGTATTGGAAGAGACATATTTAGGAGATATGAACATGTTGAAATGTACGCTCATTTACAACAGACGTAAAAATGAGTAAATCCTCAACGCAAATACACGGGTGGTGGGTTTTGGCGGGATAATTAAGGAAAACTCAAAGTATGCCTTCGAGTTATTTCATGTCAGTAAGGAGAATATAAGCCCGTCAACTATATCCAATGCAAACCGATAGGTAGAGCATCTGTCTCACAAAGTATGATTATTACCTAATTAGATAATTGAACACCATATAGATAAACCCAAAGGAGTTTGGATATGGCAGAGCTGAAAACAAAAGTCAATGATGGCAGTGTCATTAAATTTCTGGATGGCATTGAGGACGAAGCGAAAAGAAAAGATTCTTACATGCTTTTTGATATGCTGCAAAAAGCGAATAAAGATGAAGCAAAGATGTGGGGGGATAGCATAGTAGGTTTTGGTTCCTACCATTATGTCGGTAAAAGTGGTCGTGAAGGAGATTGGTTCCTAACAGGATTTTCTCCACGTAAACAAGCTCTCACCCTTTATGCATTTGGTCACTGGGAACCGCATGCCGAGTTGCTGGGGAAATTAGGAAAGCACTCCCTTGGCTCAGGATGTTTATATATCAAGCGTTTAAGTGATGTGGATCTGTCTGTCTTGAATACACTGATTGTGGAAGTGGTGAAGTACGCGAATAAACAAGCGCAGGCTGAAGCTGAGATGCAGGCAAAATCGAAAAAATAGCGGACCGCAACCCGATTTCAAAGGATATAGAAGGACTTTCAATCACTTTGACAAAATCAGTGTATAAAAAATACAGTAGAGAAGATCAGAAAGCGCTGGCTACCTGGGCTGCGGACTGTGCCGAACGGGTGCTTCCGTTATTCGAACAGGCATATCCTACGGATGTCCGACCACGCAAGGCGATCCAGGTGTGCCGAACATGGGTAAGTACAGGTGTGTTTAGGATGGCAGAGATCCGAGGAGCCTCCCTAGCCGCTCATGCTGCCGCCCGTGATGCGAAGGAGAATGAGTCGGCCTGTTTCGCCGCCCGTGCGGCCGGTCAGGGTGTGGCAACGGCACACGTACCTCAACATGCTTACGGCAGTGCCCTTTACGCCCTCAAGGCTATCCTGGCCAATGATAAAGTGAATGCCGAGCATCAGCTTACGGAAGAACTTAAATGGCAAGCTCAACATCTTCCGGAGTATCTGCGGCAGGAAATTATGGAAAGATTGAGCGTTCAAAAGAAGGGCAAGAGTTTGTTGATCAAACTACAAAAAGGCGAAGGTTTTTGATCCCCAGCATTGAGCGGTCAAGGAATAAAAGTTCTTGCATCCCCTCAAGCAGATTTACCCGAACACAAGCCTGAGGAGCTAAATAAATGAAAGAAACAAATTACACGGCTGATGTTTTTATTAGTAAAACAAAAAAGTGGCAAGCAGAATATATAAGATTGAGAAAGATCGTTCTCGACTGCCAACTGACCGAAGAAATGAAATGGGGTGTTCCCTGTTATACGTTCGAGAATAAAAACATTGTCTTGATACATGGATTTAATGAGTACTGCGCTTACTTGTTCCCTAAAGGTGTCCTTTTGAAGGATCCGGCGAAGATTCTGATCATCCAGACAGAGAACTCTCAATCCGCGCGTCAGATTCGTTTCACCCATGTGGATGAAATTGAAGAGATGGAACCCATATTGAAGGCTTACATTCAAGAAGCCATCGAAGTGGAAAAAGCCGGCTTGAAAGTGAATTTCAAAAAGAACACGGAATTCACTATACCTGATGAATTTAAAGAGAAATTGGATCAGAACCCTGCCTTGAAAACCGCTTTTAATGCTTTAACCCCGGGACGACAACGGGCTTACCTTCTTTATTTTTCCGCGCCCAAAATATCCAAAACACGGGCGGATAGGGTTGAAAAATGGACGCAGCCCATCCTCAACGGAAAGGGATTGAATGATCAATAATTGGGATCACCGAAATATTGATTGACATTGGTCGGAGGACGTTTATAGTAGTACAACTGGGATAATCTGAATGTGATCGCAACAGAACATGAGAGACTACCAGGGTTGAAGGGAAGCCATTCCAATAAATGAATACACTCACTCCTGCCGATAATGTTCCCGAGACTACGGCACGTTCCACCCGGAAATGGGCAGCCGTTGCCTCGTTTCTCCTGGCTGTGGCTTTTATTGTTGCACCCTTCATCTACCTGACCGGCGAATTGAAGTCAGCCTTCGGGCTGTTTACTTATTCTCTGGCTGATTTCCTGTATGGCCCGGTCTGGGCAGCCAGCCTGGTGATGGTAGTATTCGCGCTTCGTGAGCGGATGGGTGAGCTTGCACCGCGCCGGATGACCCTGGCGCTGCTGGTTGCGATCCTCGCAGCAGGTACGATGCTTCTGGTGGCAATGATCCGATCTGCCAACCGCCAGTATTATATACTTCATCAGGAACTGACATATTCGACTGTTCTCATTGTGTGGACAACCCTCGTCGCAGGCGTTTCAGGGGCAGGATGGCATCTTTTTGGGTGGGTTTTAATGCTTACGGGATCGGCCGGCTGGGCCTCCAGACGTCTTCCGCGTCCCTTTTGCATTCTGTCTTGGGTGGTCGGGATGGTAGCACTGTTCGTATATTTATTTCCTGAGCTCGAAGGTTTCGTTATCCTATTTGGGGTAGTATGGGCAGTATGGCAGGGCATTCTTTTTTGGATGGGAGCACGTGCGAAAACCCCTGCACCCGTAACCTATTGAAGTCAGGTCGTATTGTAGTGCGCTTTAACACACCATTTCTGCAATAAATAGCCAAAAGGGTGCAGTAGAGCGCACCAGTTCCTCAATTAAATGGAGTCGTGATTAATGACCAAAAAACCCGTCCCGGAAAAAAGATTGGACATTATTGATGGCTTTACCATTAAATACCATGCCAACGGAAAGACGATCTGGTCTACAGGAAAGATCGTGGATGGAAAGGCAGACGGTTATTGGGAATGGTATCGCCTTGATGGCAGCATTAAAAGGTCAGGATATTTTGACAGGGGCGAGCCGGTGGGGAAATGGATCACTTATGACCAGAGCGGAAGCGTCTATAAGGTTAGTAATAAAACCGGCGGCCACAGTGAAGAAAATCAGGAAGCAAATTGTTGACAATCTCTGGTAATGTATGGTTGTCCACCGTTCCTGGAATCAATCGATCGCCTTTCAACACGAAAGGCGATCTGCATAAGACTGATACAGTTTATATCTATTTGGAGATGGATTCCAGGTATAGTTCTTCCACTTTCTTGCGCGCCCAGGGTGTTCGCCGCAGGAATTTCAAACTGGATTGAATGCTCGGCTCATTAAAAAAACACCGGATCGGAATCCGTTTCGATAACTCTGCCCAGCCGTACTGCCGAACCAGTTGGGTGAGGATCATTTCAAGGGTGATCCCATGCAAGGGATCGTTAGGGTGTGAACTGGGGTGCATCGATTTTGTCCTATACTGACAAACGTGATTATACTCTGTCCGACATGGGTCACTAAATAGGAATAAGTAGTAGATTATGTTGAGCACAAGCGAAATCCGTCTTTCTCCATCCTTCCCCTGCGATACATAATCAATATCAGAATATATAACATTCTGTTCCTGAGGGGAAACAAATGCCATCGTTCTGGAATTACTTCGGCATCATCCTGCCTGTCATTCTTCTCGTATTTACCACAGCCTTAGTGCTCCGCTATCGGCGCGATTTCCGCGCCGCTCACGCCCGTACTGCAGATCAGGGCAGTCAACTGATCTAGACTCCTGAGGTTGATCGCTTTCATTTGTGGGGTCTTCTCCAAATTCATCACTTGTATCTCATGGTCCAAATGACTGCAACTATAAATCAGGTCAATTCTATGAATTGATCAAAACCATAGAGCACAAGACGATTCAATACCGAAATAATAACCGATTGGAATACACAAGGAGCCGATCCGTGGGCTGAGTAGATGTGTATGACCGTTATCTTGGACTGCAGGCACTTGGTGGGAGGACTTTTCAATCCACACTGCAGGAGGGCAAAGGCGGGTAGAATCTTGAATCCCGCAGGAGAAGGATTAGAGCACAGCCTCAGGGTCGCGGGTTTACTATTGTTGAGCGTTTACTATATGTAATTTACCCTAATCCAGAATACTCCCGGACCAACCTTAAAATTTGTTGACATTACTATCGTGACGTGCAATAATAGCGGTAACGATGCCGGTAACGTTACCGGTAAGGATACCGGAATCAAGCCACTTTAGACGAAAACCAAAATGGGTACTAAAAAACGCTCTGTGACAATCCAGGATGTTGCGAACACCGCGGGAGTATCGGTATCCACTGTATCCCGCGTCCTAAATGGCAAGGTGGATGTAGCCAGCGAGACACAGGACCACATCCGCGCTGTAATCGAGACACTGGGCTACACGTCTAATCTGGCTGCCAGAAGCATGCGCAGCTTCAAAAAAGGCCTGCTCGGACTCATCATGCCAGATATCGCTTATCCGTATGCGGTGGAAATCATGAAAGGGGTCAACCGGGCGATCTCTGAATCAGATTTCGACCTCCTGGTCTATACCACTGGCGATGTGAAGAAGAGTGGGCGCGTCATTCACGAAATCAAATATGTATCCCTGCTAAATAATTCCATCACCGATGGCGTAGTGGTTGTCACTCCGGTCGCCAGCGAATATCCAACTGAGGCTCCAATCGTCTCCATTGATCCCGTCATGAGCAACCCCAATTATCCCTCGGTTCATGCCACTAACTACCAGGGTGTTGTGGATGGAATGGAATACCTGTTTTCGCTGGGGCACAGACGGATTGGATTCATCAGCGGCCGTTTGGAACTGGAAAGCTCCAATCGCCGATTGCGGGGATATCGTGATTCGCTCGAGAAAGCCGGCATACCTGTAGAAGAGGAACTCATTGCTGCCGGCGATTACACCACTGAGACTGCGGTGAAATGCGCGCGGCAATTGTTGACCCTACCCATCCCGCCGACAGCCATCTTCGCTTCCAATGACCAGGCTGCCATGGGAGTCTACCAGGCCTCTGAAGAGATGGGTCTGCAGATTCCGCAAGACCTGTCGGTAGTCGGGTTTGATAATATACCCGAATCTAAATACCTGGGTTTAACTACGGTTGACCAATTCATAACTGAAATGGGTTTTGTTGCCACCCAGATGCTCATTAAATTGATCAATGATCCACCCCTTGAAGAAACCACTTACCGAATGAAGACAAAACTCATTGTACGCAGTTCCTGTCGGGTTATTTCGGATAAACGTTAATCGGAGGATACCATTATGATATGTCGGATTGGGGAAATCATTGTGGAAGGAGGTGGGGACTGATTTTATCCAACAATAATTGCAGGTCTTCGCTTCAACCCTGAACAGATGGAAGGAAGACCTGCGCATTTGTGAGGAGCAATGCTCCGCACGTCGTTAGTATAACCGATAACACTTCCTAAAGGAGGAGTAATGACCAGTAAACTATTTAAATTAATAAGCATTTTGCTTATACTCTGTTTTGCGTTGAGCGCTTGCACGACTCCGGCAACTGAAGCTCCCGCCGCACCCGCTGCACCGGCTGTTCCTGCTGCTCCGGCAGCCCCCGCTGCTCCTGCTGCGCCGGAAGCGCCTGCAGTAGCTCCAACAGTCGCAGCTCCAGTCGCAAAGCCCGTCACTATCACCTGGTGGCATATCTCAACCAAGGATCCAACACTATCTGATTGGCAGAAGATGGCCGATGATTACATGGCTGCACACCCGAATGTGAAGATCGAAATCACGGTCCTTGAAAATGAAGCGTTCAAAACCAAACTCACCACAGTGCTTCAATCTGGTGAGGTTCCTGATATTTTCCAGAGCTGGGGCCAGGGCGGTATGATCGAACAGGTCAATGCCGGTCTTTTAAAAGACATTTCAGCAGATCTGGATGCCAATGATGGCGCCTGGCGTAAAAGCCTCGGCGCCCTGGATGCTTTTGCCGTTGATGGCAAGAACTATGGGGTTCCCTGGGATATGGGAGCTGTCACCTTCTGGTACAACAAGGATCTCTTCACGAAGGCAGGTATTGCGACCCCACCCGTGACGTGGGAAGAATTCCTCACCGATGTTCAGAAATTAAAAGATGCCGGAATCACTCCGATCTCTGTTGGTGAAGGCGACAAATGGCCAGGTATGCACATCTGGTCATACCTCGTATCCCGCATTGGTGGAGCAGAAGCCTTCAGCGCTGCCGCAGCAACTGGCGCTGCCCGCACTGGAAAATTCACCGATGATGCATTTGTTCAAGCTGGCGTTCAGTTGAAGAGACTCATCGACATGAAACCGTTCCAGGAAGGTTTCTTAGGCGCAACCCATGATGAAATGCAGGCAACCTTCGGTAATGGCAAGGCTGCCATGGAACTCGGCGGACAGTGGTCACCTTCCGTTCAAGCTGCGAATAGCGCTGATCTGATTGGTGTTGCCAACCTTGGCATGTTTAACTTCCCGGCAGTCGAAGGTGGTAAAGGACTTGTCACTGATCTCGTTGGCGGTGGCAATGGTTTCGCCATCGGAAAAGACGCTGAACCAGAAGCGATTGACTTCGTGAAATACCTGACCAGTGTTGAGAATCAAAAGGTTATCGCTGCGTCCAACTCGGGTATCCCCGTAGCCAAGGGCGCCGAAGTTGCTCTGGTGGATCCGAATATGGTGATGGTTTCACAGGCTGTTGCCAATTCGACCTATTATCAGTTGTACTTCGATCAGGTCTTGCCCGCTGCTATGGGCGGGATCATTAATGACGCAGTACAGAAGCTATACGCTGGTACTGCAACTCCGCAAGAAGTCTGCGCTGAAATTGAAGCCGGCTTCCTGGCTCAGTAAGCTTTAATACCGAAAACAGGTGCGGGGGTAGAAAAACAACCCCGCACCTGTTCCCTGTAATATGCAAATTTTTTTCCAGTTTTATAACTTCAGCTAACCCGGCGACAACATAATTCTTTACTAACAATATTCGGAAGTCTTGCGACGATTTCCCACCCGACTATTGAAAAGATATTGAGAGAACCATTTTATGCAATCATTTGCTGGCTTAACAGATTCGTTTCGCTCACATCATAGATCAGGTCAACCTCGTCAGCAACGAGATCGCTTGATCATTGTCCTTTTTCTGTTGCCAGCTCTGCTCCTCTTCCTCCTTTTTGTGATCTACCCCATTTTTCGCTCGGCATATTATAGTACTTTCGATTGGAAAGGTCTGGGACCAGCTGTCGATTATATCGGACTTAAGAATTATGGAAAAATCTTTGCGGATAAAGTTTTCATAAAAGCCATTCAGAATGTCCTTATTATTATTGTTTGCTCTCTTGCGTTACAGTTACCACTTGCAATGATGTTGGCAGTCATGGTGGGACGAAATTTACCCGGTCGGGCATTATTCCGGATGGTTTTCTTCCTGCCTTATGTCCTGTCTGAAGTGAATACTGGCATCATGTGGATGCTGCTCTACAATTCCGATCCGGAGCGTGGACTGCTAAATGGAATTCTGGTTCTTCTCGGATTGAATCCTGTTAACTGGCTCGCAGATATGAACATAGTGTTGTTTGCGGTTTTCGTCACGCTGACATGGAAATACTTCGGATTCCACATGTTGTTGTTCTTAACTGGTCTTCAAAATATCCCTTCGGAAATTGAAGAAGCTGCGCTAATGGATGGCGCAAATTCTTTTCAAAACTATTTCTTCATCACCTTACCCCTCTTGGCGGGCACCATCAAAACATCGGTTTACATGTCCATTCTGGGTTCGATCCAACAGTTTATTTTGATCTGGGTTATGACCAGGGGTGGACCGGTTAATGCCAGTGAGACCATGGCCACCTATATGTACCGCTTTGGATTCGTCAGATACCAACTTGGCTATGGGGCAGGCGTCGCCATTATCATGTTCATTATTTGTGTGATCTTCTCTTTAATCTATCGCCAATTAACCCGCAAGCCGGATTATCTTACCGGTTATTAGAAAGGGAATCTTGATGCAAAGAGTAATGCCAACCCCACGTTGGATGAAAAAAACAATTCCAAGGTTTCTCCAGTACCTTGTCCTCATTATAGCCACCATATTGATTTTCGTCCCGATCGTGATCCTGCTATTTGGCAGTGTTAAAACCACCGGTCAAATGTATTCGCATCCGTATGCAATTCCCAATCCCCCCAATTGGGATAACATCATCAACATATTAAGTACCCCCTCTTTTTGGGGGATGATGAAGAACAGTTTGATCGTCATGGTAGCAACAACCGCTGGTACCGTGATCATCTGTGCCCTCGTATCATTTGTATTTGCGCGGATGGAGTTCCGGGGAAAGAATTTCTTTTACAATTTATTCACGGTGGGCTTGATGTTCCCTATCAATGTTGCCATTCTGCCGGTTTATTTTGTCCTCCGACAATTGGACCAATTTGGGTTCAACATGATCGACAGCCTCATCGGAGTCATTTTCGTTCAAATTGCATTTCAGTTGTCAGGCAACATTGTCATTCTGGAGGGATTTTTCACATCTGTACCTTCGGAGCTACAAGACGCCGCCTATATCGATGGCTGCACGAACTTTGACTTTTTCTGGCGCATTATGCTTCCGCTCGTAAAACCGGCATTGGCGGCTGTGGCCGCCCTGGTTATGATTGCCAGTTGGAATGATCTGCTGGTTCCACTGGTCGTATTAAACAGTAATACATTATGGACTTTGCCCCTGGGAACAATGCAATTCCAGGGACAATACGGGCAGGACCTGGCTTTGGTGTCTGCTTTTGTTGCGCTTTCATCCATCCCAACGCTGATATTTTATCTATTTGCCGAAAAGCAAATCGTCTCCGGCCTGACCGCCGGCGCAGTTAAAGGTTAAAAAGGAGTGTTTCAATGACGAACAATTACATGCCTAAACCCGAAAACAAATTCACTTTTGGTTTATGGACGGTTGGTAGCACTGGCCGTGACCCATTTGGCGGTCCGGTTCGAGACCCCAAGACACCCGTTGAGCTGGTTCATCTGCTGGCGGAAGTAGGCGCCTGGGGTGTCAATTTTCATGATAATGACCTGGTACCCATCGATGCGACCCCGTCAGAACGGGACAGAATCGTAAAAGACTTCAAGAAAGCGCTGGCTGAAACAGGACTGGTCGTGCCGATGGCTACTACCAACCTGTTTAGCGATCCGGTGTTCAAAGATGGCGCATTCACATCCAATGACCCAAAAGTCCGAGCATATGCATTGCAAAAAACTATGCGTGCCATAGATCTGGGTGTAGAACTTGGTGCGGGGATCTATGTCTTCTGGGGTGGACGCGAAGGAACGGATACCGATGCATCGAAAGATCCGATCATAGCCATCCAGCGCTCACGGGAAGCTATGAACTTCTTGTGCGATTACGTCCTGGACAAAAAATACAACCTTAAGTTCGCCCTTGAAGCCAAACCCAATGAACCGCGAGGAGATATTTACAATGCCACCACCGGGCACATGCTGGCCTTCCTCACAACCCTCGATCACCCGGAAATGGTTGGAGTCAATCCCGAAGTAGCGCATGAACACATGGCAGGGCTTAATTTCACTCATGGGGTTGCCCAGGCGTTGGAAGCCGGTAAGCTGTTCCATATCGATCTGAACGACCAGGCTTTTGGCCGATATGATCAGGATCTTCGGTTTGGTGCGGTTAATCTGAAGAGTGCTTTCTTTCTTGTGAAGCTTTTAGAGGATCGCGGTTATAAAGGCAGCCGCCACTTTGACGCCCATGCCTATCGCACTGAAGATTACGAGGGTGTGAAAGACTTTGCTCGCGGCTGCATGCGGACCTACCTGATCCTGAAAGATAAAGCAACCCGGTGGAATGCAGATCAGGAGATCCAGTCTTTAATCGCGGAGATCAATGCCGATGATGGTTCCATGAGCCAATATGTTGGCAGATATAGTCCATCCAAAGCCAGTGGATTAAAAGCGCTGACATTCGACCGAACTGCCCTTGGTGCACGTGGGCTTAAATACGAACGCCTCGACCAACTCACAAACGAATTATTACTTGGCATCAGGTGAGCATGACTCATCCTACGGGATGACGATATTCTAAAGTGGATAGGGATGATTTACAGTATGGATTCCATCAAAAAACGTGTATCAACGCTTCTCTCAAAAATGACCCTGGACGAAAAAATTGCCCAGATCGGTTCATATTGGATGTTCGATCTTCAGACCAACGGTGTCATGGATTGGGAAAAGGCATCCGGTCACCTCAAATTCGGGATTGGACAGATAACCCGCGTGGGAGGTGCCTCCACCCTCGATCCGGTAAGCGTAGCCCGGACCGGAAACGAATTGCAGAAATTCCTTCTGGAAAAGACCCGACTGGGGATTCCGGCCATCCTTCATGAAGAATGCTGTGCGGGCACGATGGTGCTGGGCGGATCGGTATATCCACAGATGTTGGGGCTTGCCAGTACCTTTCAACCCAAGATAGCCGAACAATTGACCGGAGTTATACGCAAACAGTTACTGGCCATTGGTGCCCGGCAGGCACTCGCTCCGGTATTGGATGTAGCCCGCGACCCCCGTTGGGGACGCGTGGAGGAGACCTTCGGAGAGGATCCGACCCTCATCAGTCATTTTGGGGTAGCGTTTATCAAAGGTCTGCAAACGGATGACCTCGCTGGGGGGGTGGCTGCCACCGGTAAGCATTTTATCGGGCACAGTAGTTCACAGGGCGGCCTCAACTGCGCACCTGTCCATATGGGGATGAATGAAATCTATAACTACTTCCTGGCGCCCTTCCGCTCGGCCATTCGTGATGCGAAAATGGCTTCCATCATGAACGCTTACCCGGAGCTGGATGGCGAAGTGGTTGGCGCGTCTAGGCGTATTCTTACCGACATTTTACGCACGAAACTGGGATTTGATGGTCTGGTTGTATCGGATTATGAATCACTGATCATGCTCCATAATTTCCATAAAGTGGCGGATTCCCTCCCCGATGCAGCCCGAATGGCTTTGAACGCCGGGATCGATGTCGAACTTCCGACCGTTGTCTGTTATGGTGACGCACTCAAAGCTGCACTGGTAAAGGGTGATGTGTCCCTGGAGACCATCGATCAGGCGGTTAAGCGGCATCTGCGATTGAAATTTGAATTGGGCTTGTTTGAGAATCCATATGTAGATGAGAGCCGAGTGCTGGAAGTATATGATTCACCTGATCAGCGCCAACTTGCCCGGGAGATTGCCAGGAAAAGCATGGTATTGCTCAAGAATGACGGCGTGCTTCCACTGCAAAAAACCATCCAGACACTAGCGGTCATCGGTCCGAATGCCGACTCAGGTCGCAACCAATTGGCAGATTATTCCTATACCGCCATGCGGCAAATGATGGAACTCAAGCGACCGGAGAATTCTGCCTTCCGCGATGTGGATTTGAACTTACTGGCACCGCACGATGTGAAGATTATCACGGTATTGGATGGCATTCGTGCGGCTGTATCCTCAAACACCCGGGTAGTATACGCGCAGGGATGCGATTATGTTGACCCGGATCTCTCAACCATCTCGAAAGCGGTTGAAACAGCCAAACAAGCGGACGCGGTAGTGTTGGTGCTGGGGGACAGGTCCGGTCTGACGCCAGAGTGCACAACAGGTGAGACGCGTGACAGCGCGGATTTGCGCCTGCCCGGTATCCAGGAAGAATTATTCCAGGCGGTACAGGAAACAGGAAAACCGGTTACCGTTGTCCTGATCACAGGCCGACCTTATGCCATCCCGCAATTGGCGAAAGATGCCAACGCGATCCTCGAAGCCTGGCTGCCAGGAGAGGAAGGCGGACCTGCCATCGCCGATGTGTTGTTTGGAGATGAAAATCCGGGCGGAAAACTGCCCATTACCTTCCCGCGATCCGCAGGACAGCTCCCAATTTTCTACAACTCCAAACCATCCGGCACAAAGTCACACTGGTATTCGGATTATGTCGATGAGAAGACCACACCGCTCTACCCATTTGGCCATGGATTGAGCTATACCTCCTTCGAATATTCAGATCTCGTATTGAGCCGGAAACAGGCATCCAAAGGTGAAAGCGTTGAGATCGCTGTGAAAGTAAAAAACACCGGAAAAGTTGCCGGCGCGGAAGTTGTCCAGTTGTATACTTTTGATGAGTACGCATCCATTCCCCGGCCAATCAAAGAGTTGAAAGGCTATCACAAACTCATGCTCGGACCAGGAGAAATGAAAACCGTTACCTTCCACCTGCCGATCGATCAACTGGCGTTTTATGACAACGATCTGAACCTGGTTCTCGAATCTGGATCAATCGTTGCGATGGTGGGAAGCTCCTCGGAGGACATCCGGCTCTCTGGTGAATTTGAAATAACCGGTGAGAGAAAAATGGTCATCAAAGAACCAGTGTTCGTTTGCCCGGTTTCCGTAAAGTAGAAGAAACAATATGTACTTTCTTGGTATTGACACCTCGACCACTTCCTCCAAAGCTCTCCTGATGGATGAGATGGGCGCAGTGGTTGCTGTAGCCTCATCACCCCATACCCTGCAAACGCCTCTTCCGCTATGGTCAGAACAGAATCCGCAGGAATGGTGGGATGCCGTCGCGACCAGTATCCGAACTGTGCTGGAACAAACCGGTGTTAATGGTGACCAAATCCGTGCGATAGGTCTGACGGGGCAGATGCATGGCTTGATCATGCTGGATGCATCGGGAAAAGTACTGCGTCCGGCCATTTTGTGGAACGACCAACGCACACAAAGCCAGTGCGATGAAATTCATCGCCGCATGGGCAGGGAGCGATTCATCCAAATTACCGGAAACGTTGCCCTGACTGGCTTCACCGCGCCAAAGATTCTATGGGTACGTGAAAACGAGCCGGAAGTGTATGCCAAAGCCGGGCATATCCTACTACCCAAAGATTTCATCCGCTATAAACTAACCGGTGAATATGCTATGGATAAGGCGGATGGGTCCGGCACTGTGCTCTTCGATTTGAAAGCAAGGCAGTGGTCTTCGGAGGTGTTAGCTGCCCTGGGGATTGACCCTGCCTGGATGCCCCCAACTTACGAAGGTACGGAGATCACAGGGCTAGGTCACGAATGAGGCTGCTCAAGAGACGGGATTGAAATCTGGGACGCCGGTCATGGCCGGTGGTGGAGACCAATCTGCACAGGCAGTCGGTGTCGGAGCGGTGGAACCTGGAATTGTCGGATTGACCGTAGGGACCAGCGGGGTGGTGTTTGCCACCACGCCGGGAGCATTGATTGAACCTGAGGGTCGCCTGCATGCATTCTGTCACGCGGTGCCTGAGATGTGGCATTTCATGGGTGTCATGCTATCTGCGGCGGGCAGCCTTCAGTGGTATCGTGACACCTTGGCGCCAGGGATGAGTTTTGATGGTTTATTAAATGAAGCTGCTCAAATTCCACCGGGAAGTGACGGCTTACAGTTCCTCCCTTATCTAAGCGGAGAACGGACTCCTCACCCTGATCCATTGGCGCGCGGAGCATTTATCGGTTTGACGCTCCGGCATACACAAGCGCATCTGACCCGGGCAGTACTCGAAGGGGTGGCCTTTGGTTTGAAAGACATCTTTAATCTCATCCAATCCGCAGGTCTGGAGCGGATCACCCAGGTGTATGCCTCGGGGGGAGGTACGAAGGGGGCGCTGTGGCGGCAGATCCTGGCAAGTGTGCTCAATGCCGAGTTGTTAACCGTGAACACTACCGAGGGTGCTGCATATGGAGCAGCACTGCTCGCCGGTGTGGGAGCTGGGCATTGGCCGGACGTCTCCGCTGCATGCAGACAGTGCGTCAAGATCACAGGCAGTACGCGCCCCGACTCATCCCAAGCGGAAGCTTATCAACAGGCTTATCTCGTATACAAAGAGCTGTATCCTGCGTTGAGATCCTGTTTTAGTAAGATGTAGAATCAATTTGGGATTCAGATCGTAATTCTTTGAATTACAAAGTGCCGATGGTTACCCATTGGCACTGTTATTTTTGTATACATAATCCATTATTATCAAAATATCGGTTGTATGACTAAATCGTGATTAGTTTTCAACATCGTACAATGTCATTAATATATAAATCAGATCAGGAGGAAACCATGGATCTTGGAGCCTTTTCTATCAGCCTGGCGGTAAAAAATATTGAAGCGTCAAAAATCTTCTATCAAAAACTTGGATTTCAAGTTTTTGGAGGCGACCAATCACAGAATTGGTTGATTCTGAAGAACGGCGATGCGATTATCGGCTTATTCCAGGGGATGTTCGAAAAGAATATCCTGACTTTCAATCCAGGTTGGGATCAAAATGCCGGGAAATTGAACACTTATACCGATATCCGGGATCTTCAAAAGTAATTAAAAGCAAAAGGAATGGAATTCGCTAGCGAGGCGGATCTCACCACAACTGGCCCGGCCAGCTTTATGGTCATTGACCCGGACGGAAACCCAGTCCTGCTGGACCAGCATGTCTGAGATCGGCTAATGGTAATCAAATATAGACGGATTTTACAAAACCCGGTTTACTGTCAATCCATCCGAGTAGTCCGTGTACTGTCGGGGATATAATTTATCCATGATCACCATCCACTCCCCCCTCCATAAACACCACTCCCCTGAACAGGAATTCTTCCGGGGAAAACTGGTTCCCTGCTTTGAGACGCCTGCGCGGGCTGACTACGTTATCAATGAAGTAACTGCGCGCGGACACACACTCATCGAACCAACACTGGATAGCGCCGCTGTATTGAAAAAAGTGCATTCCGAAAGATACCTTGCTTTCCTGGCAGCCGCCTGGGATCAATGGGTTGCCATCGATCCTGCGAACGGAGAAGTCCAACCTTTCCCATCGGTCTGGCCAGTGCGGACGTTGCGCAGCGACCTCGAACCGGCTGATTTCATCGCCCGCCTTGGTCTGTATTCGATGGACAACGGCACACCCATGGTGGCTGGGACCTGGACTGCCGTCAAGGTTGGCGCGGATGCCGCAGTCAGTGCTGCAGGTCTGATTAGCGCAGGAGAAAAAAGTGTGTTTTGTGCGACCCGTCCGCCGGGGCATCATGCCGGGGCTGACTTCATGGGCGGATACTGCTTCCTGAATAATGCGGCGGTTGCAGCGCAGGCTTTGCGAGGCGACGGGTGTGACCGGGTGGCCGTTCTGGATGTAGATTATCACCACGGGAATGGGACGCAAAGTATTTTTTACGATCGTTCGGATGTGCTATATGTCAGTATTCATGGTGATCCTCGTATGGAGTTCCCATTTTACCTGGGCTATGCCGATGAAACGGGAGAAGGCGAGGGTGTGGGTTTTAATTTGAACCTGCCTCTTCCTGCTGGCACCCCATCTGTGACATGGTTCACTGCGTTGGAGATGGCCTGCACACGGGTGGAGCAGCATCGCGCTGATGCGCTGGTCGTTTCCCTCGGGTTGGATACATTTGCAGGTGATCCGATCGGCAAGTTTGGCCTGTTATCGGATGATTTCTTCAAACTGGGAGAGCGGGTGAAAAAGCTCGGTCTGCCTACGGTCTTCATTCTTGAGGGTGGGTATGCCACAAAGGAATTGGGTATCAACGCTGCCAATGTACTGGACGGCTTTGAAGGTGCGTGATTAGTAGAATCCTGACAGCAAATACTCTGGCATCAACCTGCTGACATATCCGGCCATACGGCCATCCTGACCATGTATAAAACGCCTATTCGTCCCATTACATAGAAAAATAGTAATCCGTTCGGGTCTTAGAAGGGTCTGAATATCATTAACCAGGTGGTGAACGCCAGACCGCCAAGACCAATTATGGTGAGCACAACCGGTCGGGACTGATTCAGAAGCGCATCGATCACCTCGGCGCTGGCGGGTTCAACAGGAGGGAATGGTTTAAATTTCTCCATATATTTCACTCCAATTTCTTTGCGAACCTGGTGGTAATATCCCGTTACAGCGACTGACATATACCCGGAAATCACGAGAAGCAATCCAATGGATAACTAGATCCAACCTTTTCCCCACCAGTGTCCCATAACCCCGCCGATGATTTCGGATAAAAGCAGGACTATGATCGAACCATTTAGAAATCCGGTTGAGTTTCCCGATAAGCTCAAAAGCGTGCCTACCTTTTCCGGGTTTCGTTCCCGGCGGAGCTCGAATGCTACACCGACCGCGACATTATACGCCTGGAGAAATCCAAAGACACCTATTTCATGTAAATAAACGAACCAGGTATACACACATTTCCCTCTTTCAATCATCTCTTGCTGATACCGATCTGGATTAATAACGCGGTTGGTCCAAGAGTTCTGAGTGAAGTTGTAGAACGTGCACTGCCGGAATTACGATAATGGACCTTTCGCTAAAAAAGGTTTTGGGTCACATCATGGTTGGTATACCGAAATTTGGAGAACGGATCTACCAGGGAAATCCCAAAAGGAATTTCACGCTATTCAGTATAATCATCACAGCAGTAGTAACGGAAAAATTGTCTCCAAGCCGAGGACGTAAAGTGACAAACCACACTCAAATTGAAAACCATACGCTCCTTCACACGATTATCTTGCATGTTCTGCCCGGAATATTGACTGGGAGCTTTTATTTCCTGGTCCGCCCGCTTGCCTTAAAAATGGGCTACCCTTCCATCTTCGCGCTTGTCCTTGCCGGAGCATTGATCCTTATTCCCATTGAATTGGGATACCTGCTTTACCAGGGGAAGAAAAAAACCGGAAGGTATACGCTGGATGGAATTGTGAGCTACCGGAAAGCGATCCCTTGGTGGCAGACCTTGATTTGGGTTGCGATCGTATTTGTTGCAACCGGGATCATTTTTACCCTGATGAAACCTGTTGATTCAACGTTGCAGGAAAAGATATTCCCCTGGCTGCCCGGGCTTGATTTTGGATTGAATGGCGGATATTCCAAAGCCACATTGATGTTGACCTATGCATTGTTTTTCGTGTTCATGGCGGTGATCGCGCCTGTGGTGGAAGAGCTGTATTTTCGGGGATACTTATTACCAAGAATGTCGGGAAGGTTTGCGCCAGTATTGCACAGTTTTCTGTTTGCCATTTATCACACCTTTACACCCTGGATGTTCTTAACAAGGACCATTGGCTTACTGCCATTGATCTACACCGTGCAGAGGAAGAATATTTACATCGGGATCATCGTTCATATTCTGGTAAACACCCTCGATGTGGTCACCGGTATTGTATTTATATCAAAAATGACCTAGAACCAAGGCGGATAAACCTGTTAAAGGGTCCGGCTCGCCAGTTCAGGGTTATCAGGATGACCCTATCCCATAATTAGAGGGAAAACGAATGAAACAATCCATAGTGCACATTGCGCTGGTCGTAAAGGATTACGATGAAGCGCTGGATTTTTATATCAACAAACTCAACTTCGTACTGATCGAGGACACCTATCAGCCGGAACAGGATAAGCGCTGGGTCGTCATCGCACCACCGGGTTCTGCCGGAACAACCCTTCTTCTGGCGAGGGCATCCAAACCGGAGCAGGAACCTTTTATCGGAAACCAGACCGGTGGACGGGTATTCCTGTTTCTGAACACGGACGATTTCTGGCGGGACTACAACAACCTGCTGGCGCAGGGAATAAAGATCGTTCGAGAACCCAAGCAAGCCGATTACGGGCTGGTGACGGTATTCGAAGATCTGTATGGCAACCTGTGGGATCTGCTTCAGTTGAATACAGACCATCCGATTGCGAAACGTGTTGGGGCAGGGTGACCATGAAAACCTATATTGCACTGTTCCGTGGTATCAATGTCGGCGGGAACAGTATTCTGTCGATGAAAGATCTGGTAGCGATCCTCGAAGAGTTGGGCGCTCAAGGTGTGAAGACGCATATCCAGAGCGGAAATGCTGTTTTCAGCATGGCAGACGAGAACATTTCACAGCTAACGGAAAGAATTCGAAATAAAATAAACCGCCAGCGCGGATTTACCCCGCAGGTTCTCTTATTAACCCCGGTGGAACTCAAGAATGCGATGGCTGCTAATCCCTTCCCGGACGCTGAAACCGATCCCGGTCATTTGCACCTTGGATTTCTGGCAGCCGTACCCACTCAACCGGATTTTGCGAAACTGGACCAGTTGAAGATTGGGTCTGAAGAGTACTGCCTGATCGGAAGAGTATTTTACCTCCATGCGCCAGAGGGAGTGGGTAGATCAAAGCTGGCTGCCAGTTGCGAAAAGTGCCTCGGTGTGCCAATAACCGACCGCAATTGGAATACAGTCTGCAAATTGCGCGAGATGGCGACAAGCTGATTCTAACCCGCTTCAAATCCCATGATTGTATTCTGTCCCTCCACGCAATATACTGATTATATTAATTGAGATGTGTCCGATCTGGAGGGGTTATGAAATACCAGACAGTGACCATTGTTGTCTTGGCGGTATTGGTCGGGCTTTGTGTCGTTACCCTGGGCGTTGGCGCCTACTTCCTTCTGCAAGTTCCCCCTATCGAAAACCAACTCCAATCCGGTTCCACGCCGGTGCATGTGCAGCTCTATGCACAGGATGCACCTGCCGGTTGGCCGATGAACTCGTCCATCCCGGTGGCTGCCAAGGCAATCGGTGGCGGGACGATCTCGTCCATTGAGCTATACATTAACGGGCAGCTCTATGAAAAGGTCAACGCCCCTGATGGATGGGGTCAGCCTGAATTAACGCAGGCCTGGAAATGGCAGCCCGGCGCAACCGGAGCGTTTTTGCTGGTGGCCAAGGCAGCCAACACTGAAGGCGGGACAGGCGTTTCTGACCCCATTCTGATCCATGTGGCGGACGCTGTCACGATGGTCACCCCTTACCTCACCAAGGAGGGGGATACCCTGGCAGACATCGCCGCCGCCGAAGGGATCGAGCCTACCGCGCTGGCTGAAGCCAATCCGGACATCAGCGACCCCGCTATGGTGTTGCCTGTGGATACGTCCATTGACCTGCCCGCACCACCCGCCCCTGTGACCAACCCCAAGATCATCCAGGGTTTCACCGGCATGGATGCAGCCCTGCCGCCTTCGGATGACGCCCAGATCCCCCCACCCGAAGAGGAGGACGGGAATCCCCCACCACCACCGGGTGAAGAAGATACCCCGAAAGGCGGCTTCCAACTCCCATCCCTGCAAGATATCCAGTTCTGGCTGGACGAAAAAACCAACAGCAAACCTGATTCGCTACCCATTGAACCGGTGATCTTCCCCAAGTTCAGCGGATGCGATGTCACCTTGAATTTTAACTCCCCTGTTTTCAACGATTCTTCCGACCCAACCGTCGACAAGACCAAAAACGAAGACGGCTTCTTCCTGTATCGTTCACAGGATGGCGGATCATTCAAACGGATCGCGACTCTGCCACCGGTCACTACCTTCCTCACCTGGGAGTACGAATACGGATACAAGCTGCCAAAGCAATTCGGGTTGGTGACGTATACAGTTTCCGCCTTCAACGCCGCCGGTGAGACGATGTCTGCCCCGGTCACGCTGGACCTGATCGCCAACGACTGCCAGGGCAGCCAGCGCGGTCTCGGCGCACAGGGTGGCATACGCCTGGAGGAGGGCGACCTGATCCTGCCCTATCAGATGGATCTGGCGTACTTTTACCTGTCCATCAACGACGCCCGATCCTTCCGCGTGCCGGAAGATCACCGCATGTTCCAGCCGAAAAGCGGGGTAAAGCTGAACCTGTACGATTACCTGTCAGAGAAGATGCCCACCTTCACCGCGGCCGACTTCGACCTGTCAATGGAGGTGTGGGGCTGGATCGGCAGCGAGTTGAAGTTCGTCGGCAATTACAAGGGGGCAGTCCATCGCTCGGTCTTGCTGGTCTGTTCGCAGGAAGGCGAAGGCATGTGTCTCAACGGCATCGGCGAATGGGTCACCGGTACCAACTTCTCGGATCAGAAACCGGTGAACGAGCAGGTGTATGAGTTCAAGTGGATCGCCAGCACCCTTTCGGAGGCGGACGATGTTTGCATCGAGGTTTCAGCGTCCCCCTTCCCGAATGATGACTACTGGAACATGGGCTCAAAGCCGATCTATGCCGGCTGTTACTACTATGATGGAAAAGAATATGTCCACGGCAGCGAGGGCACATTCACCGAACATATGCAGTACCTGCTCTTTGACGGCACTCCGGCTGAAGACATGGGATGGGGCGCCGGCAGTGAGGTAAACAATTACGGATCCGATTGGTTTTACGAGCAGGTTCCACCTGATTCCGCCTTCACAATTTACTTCCGGGTGCTGCCGCGTCTGGAAACCAGCGGGTACACCAAATTCACCAACACGGTAGCATTACGGCACGACACACCGCCGCTGCCATCCGAACTGCCGCCGCTGGCTTCCCCCTATGACAGTATCTACAGCGTGGTGATCCTGCGTGAGACGTATGTGCCGCCCACCTTCGAGCTCGGCGACCGCTGGGGATGCGTGATCGTGGAGGAAGACCCCACCGGCACCTTCGCCCCCGGGACGGAGATCTGCCCACCGCCGTACGGCACCATGTCAAAGAGTGACTGCGACGGCAACTGGGATGCCTGGTGCCTGTTGAAAGGAATGGTGAAGACATTCAAGGATGCCTACGACCAGATGCTGTGGGCATACGACCTGTGGAAGACCGAGATAGCCAAAGCCATCGCCGAAACGATACCCTGGTGCGGAGGCAACGATAAGTGCATCGGCGCCATCAAGTGGACCATGGAGAAGGTGATCAAGTATTACACCGGCATCCCGGAAAACCCGCCCAAATCGGATGAGGTGATCTCGAAAAACCTGGCGAAGGTGCTCGTGAAGAGCGCCATCGAAGCCGAGAAATCGGAAACCGGTCTGGATTTCTCTGTGATCGAGGAGGGCTGCGCGATCGCCAAGTGCGAAGAGAAGCTGGCGGCAGCCATCCAACAGGAGTTGAAACAGGAGCGGTCGGTCGCTGCGCAAATGGCTTGCATCGACCCGTACAGCGCCTACTTCCACGGCAAGGACGCTGTCTGCCTGGACCCGGCGATCATCGTCCACACGGCGCCGGGAGGTGGAAACCGTCCGGGAATGATCGCCATCCAGATCACCCGCAAGGTCAACATCGAGAGTATTGGGGTTAAGCAGGCGGACGAAGGCAAGTACCGCATCCACCTGTCCGTCGACGGTGAAAACGGCAGCAACACCGGACAGTTGTACCCGGCGCAGCAATTGGAGATTCCATGGCTGCAACCGGGCGAGACGATCGTGATCTCGACCCAACTATTCAATATCGGTGGTGAGATCAATGAGCCGCTCTACTTCGGCGGCATCTCACATATGAAGGCGGTGGAAGCCTGTTACAGCCCCGACAGTTCGTGGGACTGGGTGCCCTGCCTGGAAGGCGGTGCCGACAGTTGGGACTTCCGCAATCCATCCGACAAAATGAGCGACCAGATAGGGCAGCCATGAAGACGATCCGTTTACTCACCCTGGTTTTGCTGGTATTCAGCGTTGGCGGCGTGCGACGCCGCGAAAACTTCCCGGCAGGCGTTCGTCTTCCCGGGCGTGGACTCCCCAGAAGCCTGGATCGACGCCCCGCTGGACGGGATGAGTATCCCGCTGGCGCCATACGAATTTGTGGCGCACGGTTCCGATGAAGCCGGCATCCGTCAGTTGGAATGGACGCTGAACGACGCGCCACTGGGCGTTATCCCCCGCGGAGGGCGGTGGCAAGCTGGCTACCTTCCGCTGGATCTGGTCGCCACCCGCGGCAGGTGAGTACACGCTGAAGGTGCGCGCCCAGACCGGAGCGGATGCCTGGAGCGGATACGACGAGGTGACCTTTATCGTCGGCGAGCCGACCGACACGATCACCCCCACGGCGACAGTGACCCCGACTCCGGTGATCACAGACACTCCGACATTCACGGAAACACCCACCCCCACAGCTACAGCAACTGCCACGCCCACCCTGGTTCCGGCAGAGCTGACGTTCAGCCCGGGGCTTTCCACCTCCGCGTTCTACTACGGAAGCTGCCAGCCTAATTCGGTGGAGGTGTCTGTCCAGTTGTCGAACACAGCCAATGTGAAGCACGTGGAGCTGTATCTGCGTCTGCTCGACCAGAACTCCTCGGACTCGACCAAATGGGATTCGTATTCGGTGATGAACCCGAAAGGGGATGGTCTGTACCGGTCGGTGGTGAAGTCAAGCGCCATCATTGGAGCGGACAAGTTCAGCAAGGCGACGGTGTTGTATCAGTTCATTGTGATCGGTACGAACGGCAAGGTACTGACGCGAAGTAATTCGTATAACGACCTTAGCTTGAGCGCCTGCGCGTTCTTCATCAGACCGGGGCTGACCCTGCAGCCGGTCCTGATCCCGAGCAAGACGCCGATCATTATTAAGTAGATCCCCACCTTGCATCCTTCCCCGCATATTCGGGGGAGGACTTGGATATGCGGGGTTGGTGAACATGACACATAGGTATGCTTGAATTTCGATGCGGAGGGGATTCGGTCGAAACTGCCCCAGGAGTTCGGGGAATTAGAAGAATTTAATGGCTAGTGTCAATGCTAAAGAATAACCATCCAATTATTAGATATAAAAAGAGGATTCGATGGAAAAATGGTTCATGCTTCATGAAAAGAAACATCACCACAAAATGGATGATGATCTTTACATCCATTTCACCGAGACATGCAGTGTATTTAATATGACTGATGCAAAATACACTGAATATGGAATGTGGGGCACTCGTGAAAGATCTATGAGCAAGGCATATTTCTATCCTTCGAAATTTGGTTGGGTAATTATCTGGTATGAAAAGAAAGGAGTACTATCCCTATTCGTGCAGATTTCCGAAAATCGAGCAGCCTGGCAAAGAATTGAATGGGGGGTTGATTTTGAGATGGACTACGAATAACGAAGAGATCAAAGATGCCGTCAAAAACTTCTTATGGGTAGCCGAATCCGAATGCTTACAGAAAAGAGCTCCCTAAAGAAAACTGTTAACTGTGAGTTGTATATCCATGAGAGGGGAAATCCCTTTGATATAGATGGGTTCGTATGATTTGATCACAGTTAATTTTGTCAATGGATCGGGAAGTGGCGGATGAAGAAGGTGTAGAATGACATTTAGGGTGGCATTCGGGAAGTCATGAAGCTAAATAAAACTGGGAGATATTATGCCAAATTCGTTAATCGTAAGCCTTGCGTATTTAAAGGTTAATTGCGATTCAAATCGTAATGGATATTTAGACAACTTTATTCCTTTGGTTGCCGAATGCTTACGAGAATCGACCGATGATGTAATTAGCATTAATAACCTTCAAAAAACTTTACAGGACCGATTTGGAATTTGCATACCTCTCCATGTTATTTCATCTTTGTTAAATCGAGCAAAAAAGCGTGATTATGTCATACTCAAAAACCACGTATATTATAAAAATGAGGATATTTTAAACAATTTATCTTTTCAGAGCAGTCAAACAAAGATTCAAAGAATTTATTCAGCATTAATCGAAGATTTCCAGAAATTTAATAGGGAGAAATATAAAAGAGAAATATCAGAACACACTGCCGAGCAAATAATCCTTTCATTTATAAGTTATAACCAGGTTAAAATTTTTCAGAGCAACCAAGATTTCAAAGCATTACCAGATTATCCTCTCCTTAATACAGCTGAAAAGGTAGTCATTGCCGATTACATAACAACAGCACAGTTGTCTAACCCGCAAATATATGAATATATTGAAACTATTGTAAAGGGATATATGATTGTAAACGCCCTTTACTTGCCAGATATGATAACTTCAAATAAAAAATTTCAAAAAACGAAAATATTCTTTGACACATCATTCATCATTTACGCATTAGGGTATAGTGGTGATGAAATGGTTACACCGTGCACTGAATTATTAGAACTACTTTACGCAAATGGTGCGCAATTATGTTGTTTTCAACACACGTTGGATGAAATAAAAGGAATACTAAATGCTTGCTCAAACAGGCTTGGGCATATTGATGATACGATGTTTGGGCGCAGTCTTCAATTCTTTGCTTCTCATGGGTATACAGCCTCAGACATTCAACTTCTAATTTCCAAACTCGAACGGAAAATTGAGGCGTTAAGAATTCGGATTATTGAGAAACCAGATTATAACGACCATCAATATGTAATCAGTGAAGAAATACTCGGTGATTTGTTACGTGTTAAAGTTAACTATCCTAGAGAAGGAGCATTGACTCGAGATGTGGACTCAATAGCAAGTATTTATCGGATAAGAAGAGGCCACTCGGTTTTCAATATTGAAGCAAGTAGAGCAATTTTCGTTACAACAAATAATACCTTAGCCCGAACTATAAACGAATTCTACTATCAGGATCATGAGAATACCACAGTTTCGCCGTGTATTACTGATTTTACTCTAACCAATATCGTCTGGTTAAAGACCCCGACAAAAGCCCCAAACCTTCCGATGAAACGTGTAATTGCTGATTGTTATGCGGCTATTCAACCTAATGATGCTCTGATAGGTAGATGGATTCATGAAATTGAAAAGCTAAACAAGAGAGGAGATTTGTCAGTTGAAGATTATTATTTCATGAGATTTTCAGATGAAGCCAGAAGAACAATTGTTGAGTATAGCTTGGGTAATCCCGAAATAATATCGGAAGGAACTGTTCCAGAAATCTTACAGAAGGTAAAAAGAATAATTACTGAGGAAGCAGAACAACGCGTTTCAAAATCAAAAAATGATCTCGCCGATGAAGTTCAGCGAAGAAAGGCCATTGAAAAAGAAATAACAGAAATCACTCAACGCAATGATCAGAAGGAATTTGACCGATTGTCTAGCCTTAGAATCCGTGCAAATCGCTTAGCAAAAGTTATTGCGATGGTACTGCGCATATCCTCGTTTATTATTTTGGTGGCAGGTTTATTGATGTCGATACCATTTGAATTACTTGGCGTAAATAAATTTCCCCAAATATTCCAATACCTTCCAAGGTTAATTTTGCCTAGCCTAATTGGATTAATGCTAATTTTAAATCTTGTTAACCAATTTTTTGGGGTAAGTCTAAACGCATTTATTAATAAAAATTGAAGTGAATATTGGCAATAAAATATTTTTTTCCCTGAGAGCTCTTACAGAATAACCATTAGGCAGGTAGCGCATAGGTTGGGTAGAGGATCATGAGTCCGAAACCCAACTCACTCTATGGCACGCACCTAATCACAACCAATCCATTGGTAGGAAAAAGGGAGAATAATCATGGGGAAATTTCTCGAATCTGAAAAGCCACAACCAGATTCACTTCAAGCTGACCTCACCTACACTTACCCCATCCGCGCGGAGGGATGGCGTCTACAAAGGCAAGCCTCGCCCCTTCTGCCTGCCTCTTGAATTCGCCGAGCAAAACCTGGTTCCAGAGATTCGCGAGACCGCACAAGCCTTCTTCACCGAACACTCTATCCATTGGCATGATGGGCATGCTGGCAAGCCCAGCAATCACCTGTGCGATTCGCAGGTGTGCTGTGTCAATTTCCTGTTCCCGTTCGCTGACAAACCCTCCGCGCTGAAACATGTCCTCCTTCCCGTCTTCCCAGAGATCGAATATATGCTCCCGGTTGAGAGCGGACGGTTCGTTTCTTTTGAGTGGATCGGGGCAGCAGAATTACCTGGGCGAAGTCCCCCCATAGATCCCCCCAAATCCAACCGGGATTTGGGGGGACCACAGGGGGGCGCACACGCGGAGCGAACTTCACCAGCGCTGATGCCATCGTCTTGTTCGAGCGTACAGATGGCAAGCGCCAGGCGGTGTTGATCGAATGGAAATACACCGAATCCTATGGGAGCAACAGCCTGGTGGTATCCAAGAGTGGAACCGACCGCACCACGATCTACCGGAACCTGTACGAGCGGGAAGACTGCCCGCTTCAGAAGGAGTTGATCCCATCTTTTGATGCGCTCTTTTATGAGCCGTTCTACCAGTTCATGCGCCAGCAATTCCTGGCACACGAGATGGAGATAGCCCATGAGCTGGGCGCGGATATCGTCAGCCTGCTGCACATCTGTCCGGCGCACAATCTGGATTTCCGCAAAGTCACCTCGCCTGATCTCGCTCACCTGGGGGAGACGGCCACAGGGGTCTGGTCGAAGATCACTGGTGGGTCGGGACCCACCCTACTCGAGGGTGGGCGCTTCAAGGCAGTGCACTCTGAGAATTTATTCAGCGGTATTTCGTCCGATCGATTTCCTGAGCTGAAAGAATGGATAGAGTATATCCATCAGCGCTATTCGATGATGAATTTGTAGGGCGCGTCCTGACGCGCCAACTATAACCATGTTGCGCCTTCCAAAACCAGTTCGTAAGTCGGGTAGAGGATCATGATCCGAATCCCAACAAACTCTATACTCACTTCATACATGCGGATGAATATCCACTTGATCCGGGGTACAGTGTTTAATAATGGATGGAAGCCATTGGAAAGGCGAACCGCATGAAACGTATTTTGACCATTGTCTCCATATTGATGATCCTGTTTGGGGGCGTCTGGTTGCTGCAAGGATTGAATGTGCTGCTGGGTAGTGCTATGTCCGGTCAAAGCCAGTGGACGGTGATCGGAGCGGCACTGCTGGTGGTTGGGCTAGGGCTACTGGTTTTCGCCAACCGGCGTAAAAACAATTCGGGCTGAGAGAGCACGTGGTCGGCAGGGTCTGACGGATTTTCCCACATACCCAGGGAGAGATTCTTCGCTGCGCTCAGAATGACAGCCTTCTCGCTGTTGTCCCCGCACCCTCCGAAACCGGAGGGTGTTTTGATTTGTTTCCTTCCCTTCCGCAGATTCGCTTTGCCGCATTTGCAGGCGCGCTTCAACGCCCTGGTCTCGAGCCTGATCCTGGGGGTGATCTGGACCTGTTGGCACCTTGCCGCTCTTCTGCCTGACCGGGCAAGCCCAGGTGAGCATCCCATTCCCGTTCTACTTGCTCCTGGTTACCGCGTTGACGGTCTACTTCACCTGGCTGTACAACAACACCCGCGGCAGCCTGATCATTATGGTGCTGGCGCACTTGTCGTTCAATCTGACCGGCACGCTCCTCACCAGGGCGGTCAGCCTGATGCCGGCGATGATGTTCTGTATGGCGACGAGTCCGCTGTTGTGCAGCTTTGTGTCAAAAAACTCAACTTATTACAACAGCTTTCGGTTGAGATCGAAAGCGCGGGGAGGTGTTTCATCACCGAGGCTGGCTTCCATCCCGGATTGCCTTCCACGTTGGTGAGATATGCTGCCTGTCAAATGGACGAAGTTGAAAGCGCCATCACGGCGGGGTATCTCAACATGGGCAAAGATCTGCCTTACACGGAAGCGGCCGATGAACTGGTGGAGGCATTCAAAGAGTACAAGACGCAGGTATTCAAGGATCGGCATTGGACAAAAACCGGCACTTTCACCATGCGCCGGATCGATTTTGGCTCGGATATCGGTTGGAAGCAGTGTTACTCGATGATTTTTGAGGAGATGCTTCCGCTGCCGGAACTATATCCATCCCTTAAAGAAGTTGGATTTTTCATGTCTGAGTCGCACTGGATTTCGGATTGGGTGGTCATGCCGCTGGCTTTTCTTTGGATGAAGGTGGCACCCAACGCAGTCCGCCCGATCGGCAAATTTCTCTTCTGGGGGATGCGCACCTTTCACAAACCGCCCTACCGGGTGGAACTGATGGTCCAGGCGGCGGGCAAGAAGAACGGCAGTCCGAGTCGATTCCAGGCAAGCGGTGCCCATGCGGATGGGTACGTCCTGACGGCTGTCCCCGTGGTGGCGGCTCTGCTGCAGTACCTGGATGGGAGCGTCCGCAAACCGGGTCTGTGGATGATGGGGCACTTCGCTGAACCGGTCAGGTTGATGGCAGATATGGAAAAGATGGGTCTCCACATTCAATCCAGCTCCTCTCAATAGGATGGTTATTTTTCCCAAATCCAGATACGATGGATTTGGATCCCGTCGGGATTTGAAGGATGCAAGGGATGGATCCTGCCTGGAAATAGGTTCTTTTCGAGGTGATATCGCTGATGCTGGCATACCTATCGCGCGCCTCGCTGCGCTCACCAGCATCCCACGGATTTTACCGCTTCTTCGCCTGGACATGCTTCGCGGCGTTATTTTGCAAGAATCTGGAGGTATGGTTTCAAGATCCTCTGTCGTGGTGCCAGCTCATCTCATGGTTTCTGCTGTTGATCAGCCTCGTACCGCTCGCGCTCGGCAGCCAGGCTCTTGTCCGGCGAGGAAAACCTGTCTGGTACCGGCAGGAAGAATCCGATCTCCTGTGGTTCGAAAATATCACCACCCTGGTAACGACCGGCATCTTTCGGTTTATCCGGCATCCGATCTATAGTTCGCTGCTCTGGCTGGCATGGGGATTATTCTTTAAAGCTCCAGACCTGACTGGCTGTCTATTGGGCATTGTGGCTGCGATCTTTCTCTTCTTTACAGTCCGTTCCGAAGAAACAGAGCGCATCCGCTTCTTTGGTCCGATCTACCTTGAGTACATAAAAAAGACGAAGATGTTTCTACCGTTCGTTTTCTGCCATAAAAAGAAAACCTGCCGGCATTTTTCCGGCAGGCAGGTAATCGAAGCGAACTTTTACCCCGTATTCAATCGTACTTATGCAGGCTGGTGGTGTTCTTGCGGAATATATCCACGACGGAATCGGGAGCTACTCCTTTACCCAGATAAAACCCTTGCACCAGGTCGCAATTAATGCTGGATAGGATGGCTAATTGATCCGCCGTCTCCACTCCTTCGGCAACTACATTTAAATGAAGCTGGTGAGCCATAGTAATGATAGCCGCCACGATCGCTGAGTCGCTCTGATTGATCTCATTGATAAAAGACCGATCGATCTTGATGGTGTTTGTTGGAATATTGCGGATGTGGTCGAGGGAGGAGTATCCACTCCCAAAGTCATCAATCGATAGGAATACGCCCATATCCCGTAATTCCATCATGATATTGGATGCCTTTTCGACATTCCGCATAGCCACGGATTCGGTCAGTTCCAATTCAAGCAGGGCTGGGTCCAGACCACTTGCATCCAGGGCAGACCGGACTATTTGAACGAGATGCTGATCATTGAATTGCACCGCCGACAGGTTGACAGACATCTTCAACGGTTTTCCGGTCAGCGTATGCCATTTTTTCGCCTGAACGCACGCCGTTTGCAGTACCCACTCACCCATTGGCACGATCAACCCTGATTCTTCAGCCACATAGATAAATTCATCCGGGAGAAGCAATCCGCGGACGGGATGATTCCAGCGAATTAACGCCTCGAACCCGACCAGCTCATAAGGCTTGATGGTACAGATTTGCTGGTAATGCAGGACGAATTCATTGTTGATCAACCCATGCCGGATCTCGGCTTCCAACTGAAGCCGGTAGACCGAGCGCTCATGCATGCTAACGTCAAATAATTCATAGCGTCCCCTGCCGTTATTCTTGGCATGGTACATGGCGGTGTCCACGTCGCGGAGCAGGTCTTCCAGGAATTGGTATTGACTGGAGAGGAACCCGATCCCGATACTGGCGCTGGAAACAATATCCTGTCCCTGGATCCGGAACGGCTTCTGCAATTCTTTTAGGATCCGGTCCGCAACCAGAATGGCTTCGTCCTCATGCTGGATTCGGTTGAGCAGGATTGCAAATTCGTCTCCGCCAAAGCGTGCGACCGTATCCCCTGGGCGGGTGCACAGTATGAGCCTCTGAGCAAAATCGCACAACAACTCGTCCCCGCTCATGTGACCCAGACTGTCGTTGACCAATTTAAAATGGTCAATGTCCAGGAAGAGCACTGCCGCGGATTTTTCTTTCAGGCTTCGAGTATGTTCGATAACACCCTTTAACCGTTCCAGGAATAACGCCCGGTTCGGAAGTTGAGTCAGATCATCGTGCAAAGCGCGCTGGGTTAGTTTGTCCTCGATCTCTTTCTGGGCGGTGATGTCTACCTGCGAGCCCGCGATTCGGGTGGGTTTATTGTGGGCATCGAAAAGGGCAAGCCCATAACAAATCATCCAACGGTAGCTGCCATCCTGGTGTCTCACCCGGTATTCACATTCCAATTTTGGGGAGTACCCCTGGAGGTGATCCGAGATCGCCAGGTTCAACCGGGCGGCGTCTTCGGGATGAACCCGTTCCATCCAATCGGTGGGCGATGCTATTGCCTGCGTTTCAGGCAAGCCAAGTATGACATTCCAACGCTGCGAAAAATAGAATTCTCCGCTTTTCAGATTCCAATCCCAGATCACATCGTTGACCGCCTGGGCAGCCAGCGTATACCGTTCCTCACTCTCCCGCAGCTTCGTCTCGAGATTGTGTTTATAGAGTGCGTTTTCGATCACCTGACCCAGCTCACGGTCGTCGAAAGGTTCGACCAGGTATCCCGCGCCATCTGTTGCGAGAGCCGGTTTGAGCGGGTTGTCGTCGGCGGGATCGGTGAGATAAATAACCGGAATATTTTGCGAACCTCGAATGGAAGAAGCAGAATTTCCGCTATCCCTCAGATCAGGACTATGACCATCCATCAATATCAGGTGTGGCAGGAATTTTCTGGTGAATAGGACGGCTTCTTCCATTGAAGTTGCCTGAGCCACGACTTCATACCCCATCGCTTCGAGGCGTTGCTGAATATCCCTGGAGACGATGATCTCATCAATATAGAGTAGTATTCGGGTGGTCATTGGCAGGTTCCTTCCCTGGTTGCCCACAGTCTGGTAGGAAGTGGATTGCGGAGTGAATTTGATTTGTACAGGAGCGTCATATGCTCTCTTCACTTAATTATTCGCGAAATTAAGGTCTTTGATTTCCGCTTGACCTGACGCGACACAGCCCATTAAAAGGGATGCGAAATCCATCAGCTAAATCTGTGCAATAAACATGCTAGAGATTATTCCAAATGTCGACGGTATCACATTTGAACTACGTCCCTGATCGGATCATGCTGAGAGTGCTCGGTGAATGAAACCAATATAATCGTATATTAAGAATAATAAATATTTCACGCACAGGAAATTCTCCTGTGCGTGAAAAGGGGTCTGTACATTAGAAAAGGAGAATCGGATGATCAGTCGTATCTGGCATGGATGGACAACACCCACCAACGCGGATGTCTATGAAGGTCTGCTGAAGGAGGAGATCTTTACCGGGATTCAACAGAGGAAGATCCGGGGATTTGCGGGTATCCAATTGTTACGGCGGGTTGCGGGCGTAGAGGTGGAATTCGTCACTATTATGCGGTACGTGAGTTCGCTGGGGAGGATTACGAAGTGGCGGTGGTTCCGCCCAAGGCGCGGGCTGTCCTCGCCCAGTTTGATACCCGTTCGCAGCATTATGAAAGCAGGGAAGAAAGGGGCAGTTAATAAATTTGGAACAGGTCCAAAAAAACTGAGGCAGTTACGATCTATCAATTGCAGCTGTAAAAGCAGGTGCTGGGGCTGCCATGCTGGCAGTATTGATACTTTCGTTGGTTATGCTGAGCAACAAATTCGGTAACCGATGGACAAGTATCACTGGGGTCGTGGCAGGCCTATTTTAATTTGTTGGAGATCTTACGGTAGATGTGCAGTCTGACCTGATCACCACCCTATTCAGTGTTGGGTATGTCCTCCTGACGATCTGGTTCTTTCTGATGGCGGCAGGATTAATAAACTCCTTATAAGGCTGTGATCGCTTCGCCACTCTTAACTTGCCTACTATTTGTGATTAACCTATACTGAGTTTATCCAGCTCATCTGAAAGAGAGAAAAAAACCAATGACAACCATGATCGATGATATTAAGAAATCCCTGGGGAACCGTGAAGGAAAATGGAATGAGAAGAAAGGCGTCTGGGATTTTTCCACAACGATTGCCGAAAGAAAGGCATTCCTCGCGAAGAAGAAACTGACCTACTCCCTCAAACTTCGCATCGATGATGCTGAGAAAGTTGTGAAATTCTCTGAGATGCTGATGGAAGCCGGATCGGGATTATCAACGGGCGGCGACATGGACGGCGGGTTCGGCTTTAAGACTGAAACCTACAATACCTTTGGCGGCGCTCGCCAGGGAACCATCACAGAGCAGTCGAAGTTATTTGGCAAAGACTACACCTACCAGTTTGATTTCAATGAGATCCGAAACCGGATCCAGTCGATCGTCGAGCAGACCGGATATAAATTTGAGTACCAAATCTTGCCGGTGAAATGAGCTCACTTCCGCCGGGCAGGATCAGGCTCGAGGAAGGCGGACGTGGACATTCCGATTGAGTGGCTGCTGGATGGCGGGTCATACATCGAATACCGCACCAGGGTGGATGTGCTGGGGCAATCGGATGACAATCCATTGGTTGCAGCGGCTCGCATGGCGATGCTGGTTGATCCGGGCGTGCGAAGTTTGATCGAGGAACTGGCGGGCTGGCCCGGAGTAGTGATCTCCAGCCATAAGAGTGCGGGACAGTCCTTCCATAAGCTCACTTTCCTGGCTGATCTGGGACTTAAAGTCGGCGACCCAGGCATGGATGTGATCGCTTCTCGGATCATGCAGCACCAATCCGAAGACGGACCGTTTCAGCTGCCGATGAATATTCCCACCCATTATGGCGGTTCTGGTGAAGACCGGGGGGCGTGGGCTTTGTGCGATGCCCCTCTGATCGTGTATGCCCTGGTACGCTTTGGGTTGCATGCCGATCCGGCTGTGCAAAAAGCAGTGGATTACCTGGCTGGATTGACGCGTGACAGTGGCTGGCCTTGTGCCGTCTCGAAGGAGTTGGGCAGTTTTCGTGGACCGGGGCGTAAAGAAGATCCATGCCCATTCGCGAACCTCGCCATGCTCAAGTTGTTGTCAGTAGTTCCGGAATGGCGCGACAGTCCAGCCTGCCGGGTGGGGGCAGACACGCTGCTCGATCTATGGATGAATAGCGAGACCCGCCACCCGTATATGTTCTACGCGGGGACCGATTTCCGGAAATTAAAGGTGCCGTTCATCTGGTATGACCTGTTGCACATATTGCATGTCCTTTCCCGTTTTCCATGGCTGCGAGGCGACGCGCGTCTGAATTCGATGGCGTCGGTTTTAAAAGAGAAGATGGACAGCCAGGGTCGATTCACCCTGGAGTCTGTCTGGACAGCCTGGAAGGATTGGGAATTCGGGCAGAAGAAGGAACCTTCGCGCTGGTTGACGCTGGCGGCATGGCAGATCATTCAGCGCATCGAAACCAGAGTTGATTGATTCGGTTGGCTAGGATTTGATTTACACCCAGACGAAGAGGGTCTCGCGCATCCTGCGGAACCTCATTGCCGAAAACAATTCAGAATAACCGTATATCAACGCTTCGAACTCAGGAAGTTGTGCCGGGAATTCCTCCGGTATAATCGAAGACATGACGGTTGCAGTGATTGGCGCGGGTGCTTCGGGTATGACGGCTGCTCTTCAGGCTGTCTGGAATGGAGCCGACGTAACCGTCTTTGAGCGCAATCCCAGTGTGGGACGCAAATTGCTCGTGACGGGCAGTGGGCGCTGTAACATCACCAATGACGCGGCTACGGCAGAAGCCTATTCTTGCGCTGACCCGGCCTGGATGGAATCCCTTCTCAATATGTTCGGTGTACCTGACCTGCTGGAAATGCTGGCTGGGCTGGGCATTCCGGTCCGCAAAACTTCCGACGGCTGGTACTATCCCCTGTCTGATTCCGCGTCCACAGTGGTGGATGCTTTTTCGAGCGCGCTCGACCTTGCAAGGGTAAAGCTTTACTTACAAACCCAGGTTCGATCGATCCGTCCCAGCAGGAATGGTTTCGCTATCCATTTTCTACATATCGATAGGGAAGAGGAATTGGAATTTGAGCGGGTTATCCTCTCCGCAGGCGGCAAGGCTTATCCTTCGCTTGGCTCTCGAGGGGAACTGTTTCCGGAACTGGAACGGCTTGGGCATACCATATTGCCGGTCCGCCCAGCCCTGTCGCCCATCCTGGCAGACCTGGGTTGCTGGCTGCCGCTGCAGGGCATCCGCCTTGATGTGGGTGTAGGCTTATGGGAGGATACCCGTCGGCTTGCTTCTTCAAAAGGCAATCTTATTTTCACCAAATGGGGGCTGAACGGTCCGGCTGTGATGGATATTAGCCATGAAGTGTCCGCCCGTCCTGGTGCGACTCTCGAACTATCTCTCGATCTGCTGGCTTATTTCAAGCCGGATTATGATCAATTGCTGGCACGGAAACGGACAAGTCTTATGCCGCTGCGGGTATTCCTGGGTGCCTTTTTCCCGCCTAAAGTAGTCCTCACTTGTCTAAAAAACGGCGGTCTGGGAGAAAACACTCCACTCAGTGAGGTTAGTGATAATGACCTTGAACGGATGACCGGTCTGTTGAAGAATATCCGCCTGCCAGTGAAGGGAGTACGGGATTTCGAGTACTGCCAGATCTCAGCAGGCGGTGTCCCTGTGGATGAAGTGGATCCGCAAACGCTGGAATCGCGCCGCTTGAAGGGGCTGTATCTGACTGGAGAAACACTCGATGTCGTCGGTCCATGCGGGGGATATAACTTGCAATATGCTTTCAGCAGCGGCGCCCTGGCAGGTATGGCGGCAGCGAAGTAATGAAAAGTATAAAAATATTTCGCTTATTCGAAAGCAATTTCAACTACCATTACGTACAATATAGGATAAAAATCAGGGTGCACCGCTCAGAAACCTGCCCTGGATAAATTAAATAACAAAAGTGCATTCACAATCTGTGTGAATGCACTTTTTGGCGAGTTGTATATTTAATTGGGTTGGGCAATTTGGCTTTATTCCTAACAAAGTGTAACCAAATTGCCGGGAATAAATCAAACACAACTAAATTCCGTCTCACAGGATTGAAACCGGGAGGGCGATCCGAGATGGAAATCAATGATTACGATCCCATTGCAGACTTATACGATGTCTATGTCCCTGCTACATTTGATATTGATTTTTTCATAGAAGAAACAAAGAAAGTGACAGGGGAAGTCCTTGAGCTGACGTCTGGTAGTGGAAGGATATCCATTCCCCTGCTTGAGCAAGGCGTCAAACTTACCTGTGTAGACATTTCTGCCGGGCTAAACGCGATCCTTGAGAACAAATTACAGATGCTGGGTTTGAAGGCAGACGTTTATCAAATGGACGTTTGTGAACTGTATCTTAAAGAAAAATACGAGTTGGTTATCATCCCATTTAATTCTTTCGCCCATATCACGAAACTGATCGATTAAAAGAAAGTCCTTGCCCGAATAAAACAACATTTGGTACCAGGGGGCACATTCATCTGTACTCTGGCTAACCCGGTCATTCGGCAAAAGCCGGTGAATGGACAGATGAGATTGCTCAGGAAGTATCCCTTGCCGGACACTGATGGGATATTGCTCTTATGGGTGGTGGAGAACAACAATTCGTAAGATGACAAAATCGTCGAGGCACTCCAATTTTATGAGGAATACGACGCCAGAGGAGTTTTACAAGCAAAACGTCTACTGGAATTGAATTTCCGCCTTTCTGGCAGAGCCGAATTTGAAGCAGTAGCAACCGCAGAAGGATTTAAAGTTAAGGCATTTTATGGTGATTATTCCCATGCTGAATTCAACGAGGATAGCCCATTTATGATTGGGCTCCTGGAGAATCCTCTAAATTAGAAGTGGCGAAACGCAATAGGGACATAAGTTAACAATGGATATCGTCCATTGTCCATTTCAATTTTCCACCCCGAATCAATAACGGGAAATATTATGTGAAATGCGAAAAAAACTGATCTGTGCAAAGGATAATAAGGAGTTGAGCTGGGTGACCGATCAATAGAACGCAAGTATCTGTGTGTACTTTAGTATTCAAATCACCACTGCCGATATACCAGAAAACAGGCTTGTTTTTTGAAATTAAGGAGGCGGAGATTATGTCACTGGTAGATGCATTTTCGCAACTCAATTAGTTTGCTGTTCTTGTTGCAGGCATCATTCATTTATTCTCAGGGTTGATCTGGTTCCAGCCGAAGAATTTCGGTGTGGAATGGTCGAAGCTGACCTGGAAGAGCTTGAATCCAGCGGTCAATTGGATACCGCCGGGATTATCGCCCATTTGGTCATGTCGGTTGTGCTGGCGTTGATCATATCCCTAGATAATGCAACCGATGTACTATCCGTTATTCTGATCGGCATCCTGGCATGGATCGGATTTATCGTTCCAATCCTAACCGGTGAGTTGATTCGGGAGAAGACCCCTTTCTAACTCTACTTGATTCGAATCGCCCTTCAATTGGTCGGATTTTGTATCTATGGTGCCATCCTGGCGGTTTGGAGATAGCTATTGGTCAATTCGGTCTTTAATACCAGATGCTCATAGAAAAGAATCGATAAGTTTTGGATTGTGAAGATAAGACATCAATTCTGATCTTGATCAGTTCTAACCAGGAGATAGATAATAAACGCCACTTTCTATATATTTCTTGTCCTCTGCCTGTTTGGCACAGCAATTAGTTCCAGTTATGAGATTCTCAAATAAAATTGTCGATTTGATTCGAGAAACAAATTGATCACTCTGGTATTTGCAGGGACGATCCTGCTGTTGACCAGTTAGCTCTTTCTTGGTCCTAACGATCCATGGCGGGTAACTATACCAAATTCCGACATCCAATCTAACGGTTTCATTCTATGGATGTCCGGCTGGATTATCTACTTCGGGGCTGGAGCAAGTCTATTGATTGGCCTGATATGCATCGGAAATTTTCTTTTCTGGCGACATCTTGAGGAAGAGAAGATGGTCTTGGATTATAGGGAAGAGTACAGGAAATATCAATTACGATCCTGGTGATAAGCCAGCAAGCGGTAGTCTGAACCTATTCATAAAGACTTGGTGATTAATTATTCATCCAGGTCTCTTTAATTGTCTGAAACCTTAGATATGCATCATCCCATCCGGAGCCTTGTTCAGGTAAGAACTCGCTGATTGGGTACGAGGCTCTTGTCACCTGTCTAGCTTCTTGCCAATTACCCATTTCTCCTGTGGAAATAAATTGTGCGCACAGGTTGCCAATGGCAGCCGCTTCACAGGGGCCAGCATAGACAGGTCGTTTTGTTGCAGACGCTGCAAACTGGTTGAGCAGGTTGCTGCGCGTGCCGCCACCGATAATATAGACGAAGGGGATGTCGATCCCCGTTACCTCTTCCAGCTTTTCCAGCGTGGCACGATAACTGAGTGCCAGGCTTTCCTGGATGCAACGAGTGATCTGTCCTGCCGTTTCGGGAATGGGTTGGTTCCATTCGTTGCATTTGATCTGAATCTTGTTGATCATATCTCCCGGTTGAAAGAAGAGCGGGTTGTCCGGATCGATGATCGACCGGAAGGGTGTAGCACGCTCAGCTGCAGCATCCATCTCTTCGTATGTATACGCCAAACCTTGTGAGCTGTACTGGCGCCGGCACTCCTGCACCAGCCATAAACCCATAATGTTTTTGAGGAATCGATTCCGACCACCAACCCCGCCTTCGTTTGCGAAGTTGTTTTGGAATGCGGCATCCGACAGTATCATTTCCTCCGTCTCAACCCCCATCAGAGACCAGGTTCCGCTGCTGATATAGGCGAAATACTTTTCCATAGCGGGCACTACCGCCACAGCCGAAGCGGTATCATGCTGTCCGACCGTACATATGGAAAACTGTCCGGCTCCAGTTTGATCCAGGATCTCCGGTGTAGCCTTCCCAAGAATTGTCGAAGAGGGTATTACATCAGGTAAGATATCTTGGGATATGCCAAACGAACGCAGGATGGCCGAATCCCAGGATTGTTGAGAGCGGTTGTAGAGCTGCGATACGGAAGCTGTGGTATATTCAGCCGCTTTCACACCGCACAGGAAATAATTGAGCAGATCGGAAAGGAACAATAAACTCTTTGCATGTTCCAGGCGTTGTTCTGTCGCTTTAGTCTCAGCCACCAATTGCACCAGCGTATTAAACCTTGCTCGCTGGTTTCCTGTCCGTTGATATAGTTCTTCGGGTCGAATGACCTGATCTATTATTTCCAGCATTCCCTCGGTGCGAGGATCGCGATACATATATATCGGCGGGATCATCTCGTTGTTTGTGTCGAGCAAAGCATAATCGTTGCAAAATGAATCCACTCCAAGGCTGGAAATATTCTCAGGTGATACTTTTCTCAACCCATTCAGCAAATTGGAGTATATCCAGGAAATATCCCAGGAGAGATGTCCTCCATTGAGAATAGGTTCATTGCGGAAACGGTGGATTTCCTGAGTGGTGAGGATACTGCCATCGAAACTGCCGGTGAAAATCTTACCTCCGCTGCCACCCAGATCAAGAGCCAGTGCTTTCACCATTGCTCCTAGATGAAATTCTTAAAAATGTTACAGATAGCGTCCGTCTCCATCCGCTCCAGGCAACTAAACGCCGACATCAAGACAATCGCCCGATACAACCACCCCATGCATAGGCATGATACAACCGATACCGATCTTTTCCGCCAGGTCCCTGCGGTCATCGAAATATTTATACACACTGAGTGCCAGTTCTTTAGTGTAGGCTTTGGCGGGTTCTATCACGCCGAAATATTCGCCACGCTTGATGGTGGCTTCTGTTACGGTCTTGATCGGTTTGCTCTGGGATGCGAACACCATGCAAAATTGCGGGTGGGCGTGGATGGTGCTTTTAATATAGTTAAATTTGGAAAGCAGCAGAATGTGCATCTCCGTCTCGCGGGAAAGTTTTCCGCTACCTTCCAACACCTTTCCTTCGTAATCGATGAGCAGGAATTCTTCGACATCCAGGTCGCACATACCGAATTCGCTCATCATCGAAGGGGAAATGAGGATGCGATCAGGATCGACCCGCACGGCGAAGTTCCCGCCTGCGGCATTGGTGAGTTTGCGATCCCACATTGCTTTGGCGATCTTTTTCATTTGTTGTCTGGTCTCGAGATATTGAAGTTCTTTCAACGGATAGTTCTCCTTTCCGGATTCTCTTTCCTTACATCATTCTTTCGACGATTGCCCGACTCAGCAACGCTTCGGCTCGCTGGGGATCATATCCCGCAGTGATCTCGGTTTCGGCGGCAGCCGCTGAAATCGCTGCCGCGATTTTGAGCGTCTCTTCAATGGGACGGTCTTGGTCCAACCCAGCGATGATGGCAGACAAAAAGGCATCCCCACATCCGCCTTCATTGACTGTCTCTACCTGGATGGGACGTACCCGGTAAAAGTCAGCTCCCCATTTTATTATGGCGCCATTGCCACCCCAGGTCATTGCGATTATTGAAATCCGGCTGTCAGCCAGTGAACGCATTGCTGTAACGATATCCGCTTCTGTCTTTAAGTCCTTGCCAGAAACACAGCTCAGCTCTTCCAGGTTGGGTTTGATGAGATACGGGTTGGATTTCAAGCCTTCCCTTAGATAAGGTCCGCTGGCATCCAGGCATACTTTTGCCCCAAGTTTCTGCCCAGCCGTAGTCAATTTGGAATATATGGCGACATCCTCCACGTTACTCGCGTCCCCGGTCAGAACGAGGATATCCCCCGCTCTGACAAGTTCTTCGATCTGGTGTAACAGATCGTCGGTAATGTGTTTTGGCAGGATTGGTCCGCGTTCGGTTAGCATCGTGCAAACACGGCCTGCGTTTTCCACGATCTCATAATTCGTGCGTGATTCCATGCCCGGAAAATCGTACTGCAGAAAACGATCCTCGATTCCCCAGCTTTCCAACATTCGGATGATCTTTCGACCATTCTCTCCCAGCGCGATCCCCAGCGCGGTGCTTTGCACACCCTGGAGCTTCAGGTTGATGGAGACATGGGTACCCTTACCGCCGATGGATTCCAGCGAGCGGGTAAGGCGGGTCGTCTTTGAGCGATGGAATTCATCCAGAAAAAGGATCTTATCCACAGCGGGGTTGAGAGTAACGGTATAGATCAACGAATGGTTTCCTTAATGGATCTCAATCCAATTCTTAATCCGCCCGAATAATTTTTACTCCGGCATTTTCAAGCGGGAAAGTTTGTTCCGGAGTGGTCAATGAATCAACGACCAGATACTGGATGGCTGAATAGTTTGAAAGAAATACCGGTCCGGATCGTTCAAATTTGGTATGGTCTGCCAGCATGAACACTTCTTGCGAGCGCTCGATCATCAATCGCTTCGTATCCACTTCCAATACACTTGAATCGGTCAGCATATCGGGCGGAAGAATACCTGCACAGGACATGAACGACTTGTTTGGCAAAAATCCAGCCGCATTATTTTGGGCGATCGTCCCATAGGTGGACAGGTTGGCAGCTATGGAAGAATCCGCCCAGGCTCACCAACATCAGACCGGGATGATTAGATTCAATGGCTCCCAAGAGCAGCTTGATGGAATTGGTGATGAGTGTAAGGTGGAAATCCGTCGGTATATGTTTGATCAGGGAGAGACAGGTGGAGCTATTATCTACAAAAATAATGTCGCCATCCTGGATAACTGAGGCTGCAACTCTACAAATGGCATCTTTTTCCTTGAACCGTTGGATTTCGCGTACCCCGACCGGAAATTCAGGCACGGTCGCAGACATCGTGGTTTCAAGCACAGCGCCACCATGCGTACGATGGATCAGCCCTTTCTCTTCCAACTCTCGCAGGTCACGCCGGATGGTCTCACGTGACGCGGAAAAAAGAGTGGATAACTCGCTGACCTCCACCCGTCTATCACCCTCGAGGATTTTCAATATCTCAGATTGTCTTTCGATGCTGTACATGATTTCTTATTCGCTTCCACGTAACCATATATGACCGATTGTGACTGTATCATAACATAAATTGTCCTACTACGTTAGAAATGTTATAATAACCACACAAACAAAAGCACACGGTTGTATTGTGATATGTATCGGACCACGCGCCATCGATGAAGGAGGGATCTATCATGAAGCTTTCTGCTTTTACTGTTCTATATAAAGACCGCCCACTGTCCGAAGTCCTTGATATTTTCAAATTCAAAGGGATCCACTATGCCGAGGTCGGATCAGGTGGTTTTATTGGTAAAAATCATTGCGATCCGGCAAGACTGCTCCGCGATCAGTCTGAGCGTGAAAAATTCCTGGACATATTTCGCACCCGGGACATGCAAATTGGCTGTCTTAGCTGCCACGGAAATCCCGTTCATCCGCAGAAGGATCTGGCGCAGAGTTACCACCAGGATATCAAAGACTCGATCGACCTCGCTTCTATGCTGGGCGTGGAGCGGATCGTCACTTTTTCGGGTTGCCCCGGCGACAGTGACAATGCCATTTACCCCAACTGGCCGGTATCGCCTTTCCCGGAAGATTTTCAGAAGGTGGATGAATGGCAGTGGGAGAAGAAACTCGTTCCCTATTGGACGGAGATGGGAAAATACGCGCAGGATAAAGGGGTCAAGATCGCCATGGAGATGCATGGTGGATATTCGGTTCATTCACCCGCCACAGCGATCCGCATGCGCAACGAGACCGGCTGCAAGACATTGGGCGCGAACCTCGACCCGAGTCATTTGTGGTGGCAGGGGATCGATCCTGCCCAGGCAGCGCGTTACCTGGCAAGAGAAGGTTGCCTGTTCTACTTTCATGCGAAAGATGCCGCCATTGATCCCGCCTATATTTCGTACTACGGGGTTCTGGATATGCAAAGCTTTGGCACCGCATATGGGCGGGCATGGCAATTTCGAACCGTGGGCTTTGGTCACGACATCAAGACCTGGGCGGACCTGTTCAGCGTTATGCGGTCGGTTGGCTATGATGATATTGTCAGCATCGAGCACGAAGATTCATTCATGTCGGTCGAAGAAGGACTCGACAAAGCCATCGCTAATTTGCGTCAGGTATTGATGTTTGATCCTGCAGCCAAGCCAAAAGCATTCGACCTGGATGAAAAATTCTTATAGGATGAACCTATTGCAATCACCAAGAGCTTTCCGTATCGGAGAGCTCTTTTCATACACACTATTCTCAGTATTTCAGTCTTCATGGTTGGGTTTGGGCCAGGAATGTATCCGTCATCATTTGGACAAACCGATCCGCTCCCGCAATAATGCAGAATAGTTAGGATGCGGAATGGAGTTTTGGTTTTAATGAGGGGATTGTTATTCAATCTTGGTAATTTGTTTAAGTTAGCTTGTGCGTTTCCTGTCGAATGCAAGCGTTTTACATACGCCAGAGATGCATACTAGTTTCAAGATCAATACGAGAATCTGTTCATCGGGTATCCCGCCTTTGTTCTCCATGGCAATTCGATTTTCAAACGTTTCAATCGTATAAGGTTATTCTAGGAATAAAATCAATTTGTAGGAAAATTAGGTATAGTGAACAGATGGGTTTTGGCATCATCCAATCTGAAGAAACCTGGAATCAGATAGAAAGGGAAAGAGATCTTATGGATCCCCGACACTCATTGAAGGATATCGATGAATATATTGCATTATTCCCGGATGAGGTGCAAAAGAAATTAAGAGAAATTAGGGCAGTCATCAAAGCGGCAGCACCCGAGGCTACGGAAACGATCAGTTATCAAATGCCTACATTTAAATTGCATGGAAACCTGGTTCATTTTGCCGCCTATCCGAACCATATTGGTTTTTATCCCGCGCCGCAGGGGATAGAAAAATTCAAGGAAGAGTTATCCAACTATAAGGGATCCAAAGGAGCAGTTCAATTTCCAATCGACCAGCCAGTCCCATTGGATTTGATCCGGAGAATGGTTGAATATCGAGTGCAGGGAAACCTCGCGAATGCCGCCATCAAGAACAAAAAATAGTGGAATTCCAGACAGCCTTACAATATTAAGGAGGGAAGATGAATAACAAAGCCGGTCTGATCACACAACTCAAGGATATTTTCCGCCGTTGGGAAGAGCAATTGTTGACCATGAACGAAGAGGAGATCATAACCAGGCAGCTTTCTCCTGACCGGTCAGTGAAAGATGATGTCGCCCATCTCCAAGCCTGGCTGCAGGTTTCCATTGCAAGGTTGGAAGCAGCGTTATCAGGTAATGCCCCCGCATATCCCGACTGGGTAAAAGGACTGGACCCGGACTCGGACTCAGAGGAAGATACGCAAGCCTTCAATGAGCGGATATATCAGGCTCATCGTGAAGAATCCTGGTCTGGTATATATCAAAACTGGCATAAAGGATATTCCCATTATTTATACCTGGCAGAGAAAATTCCGGAAGATGTCCTATCCGACAAGACGCGATTCCCATGGCTGCATGGTTATCCACTCATGGCTGTCCTACAGGGCTCCCTCGAACATCACGAGGAACATATGGAAGGATTTGGAGTAAATTGAATGCAAAAAATAGTTCCGTTTTTATGGTTCAACGATCAAGCTGAAGAGGCGGTCAATTTCTACACTTCCATCTTTAATGATTCAAAGATCGGAGAGATTGCCCGCTACACGGAAGGTGGAATGGGACCGGTTGGGAAAGTGATGACCATCGCATTCCAACTTTACGGACAGGATTTCATGGCGCTTAATGGCGGTCCGATTTTCACATTCACCCCGGCGATCTCCCTCTTTGTGAATTGCGAAACTCAGGAGGAAATGGATCAACTTTGGGAGAAGCTTTCCGCCGGTGGACAGATCGAGCAATGCGGTTGGCTGAAGGATAAATTTGGCATTTCCTGGCAGATCGTCCCGACTGTTCTCGGTGAAATGATGAGCGATAAGGATCCGGCTAAATCAGGCAGAGTGATGAAGGCGTTGCTTCAGATGACGAAGATAGACATCGCAACGTTGAAGAAAGCCTACTACCAAACCTCATCGCTCGGGTAAAAGGCTCCAGCACCAAAAAAGTGAAGAATTTGATGCGTCGATGAAAAAACAACAGGTAGGTCCTGAAATCGTTTCGATGGCGATCCAGCAAGCGATTGAAAGTCCAAAACCAAAAGCCCGTTACCTGGTAGCGTTTCCCTTCTCGGGTAAAATTGCGATCCTACTTCGTGACCTGGTATGGGATATGGCGCTTCAGAATATGTTCAAGGTTGATCCGGCAAAAACTAACTTAACATAGCGATTGCCACTTAATTGTATCTATGGTAGTCACTCGCCAGTGATTAGTTCTTAGATACGATTGTTAGCCTGCTAATCCTGGTCTTCTCCAAAGGAATGATGTCATTGCGAGCTCACGCTGTGGGCGTGGCAATCTGGTTTTCCAATGGCGGGATTGCTTCATCGGAAACCTACCAGTACGACATGACGAATTTTATACTCCAAGTAATTTTATAACATGTAGTGTTATATCTAAATTTTTCCCTTGCCATCTCTTACTCACTTGACTAGCCACATCAAAACATAGATAATGGCTATACGGATTACTATTTTCCTGTTTTATTTACGGAGTTGGCGGTGAACGAACGATCCGACCAGGAAATCCATCAAATCGTCCAGCGGGTGCTCAACCAGTACGCCGGGCTCTCGAAGGAGCCGATGCCGGAAGCCGGGAAATCTCCCACTCCGGAACCTGCCCCACTGCCTGAAGCAAAGCCATCCACAAAGAAAGTGGTGGCAATTGGCGCGGACCATGGCGGCTTCGAACTGAAGGAGATCCTAAAACCGGTGATCGCCGCATTGGGTTTTGATGTGATCGACGTGGGCACCAACAGCAAGGACGCGGTGGATTATCCGGATTACGCACACGAAGTGGCTCGACTGGTCAGCACCGGCAAAGCCTGGCGGGGAATCATGATCGATGGGGCAGGCATTGGAAGCTGCGTCGTCGCCAACAAAGTGCCCGGCGTACGCGCAGGCATGGCGTATGATTACTCGTCCGCGGTGAACAGTCGCGAACACAACGACACCAACGTCCTCACCCTGGGGGCGGGACTCATCGGCGTCAACCTGGCGAAACAGATCGTCAACGTCTGGTTGACCACAAATTTTGGCGGCGGACGCCACCAAAGCCGGGTGGACAAAATTATCGCAGTAGAAAAGATGTATCTCAAATAGGGACTACATGGAAAACGATTTGAAAACAGCGGAACAACTGGTTGAGATCATCACCCGAGAGGTGTTGATCGCCATGGCGGAACAGAAGCAGCATCTCAACCCGCCGGGTGGTCCGCAGTGCAAGATGCAATGTGCCGAGGGATTATGCGTGAAGACCTGTTTCGATCAGGCAGGATCGGTGGTGGGGGCAGGTGCCGAACGGCTTTCTTCCTCCCTGGGCGGCATTCCGCATGACCTGAACCTGGCAGGGATGATCGATCATACCCTGTTGAAACCGGATGCCACCCCAGACCAGATCGCTCAACTTTGCTTCGAAGCTCGCAAGTATGGCTTCGCTTCGGTATGCGTGAACCCCGGCTGGGTACAACTGTGCTCGCAATTGTTGCAGGGCTCGCCGGTCAAGGTTTGCACCGTGATCGGATTTCCTTTGGGAGCCACGGCACCGGAGGTGAAAGCTTTCGAGACCCAGACTGCCATCGACCATGGTGCGACTGAGATCGATATGGTGATCAATATCGGCGCGTTGAAAGCGCGTGATCTTGACCTGGTGGCAAAAGACATCCGCGGAGTGGTCCAGGCTGCCCATGCGCGCGGACCGATCGTGAAGGTGATCCTCGAGACCGTCCTTCTGACGGATGAAGAGAAGACCATCGGCTGCCTGATCTCCAAGGAGGCAGGTGCCGATTTTGTGAAGACCTCCACCGGATTCGCCGGCGGTGGAGCAACCGTCCATGACATTGAATTGATGCGGCGGGTGGTTGGTCCTGAGATGGGTGTCAAAGCATCGGGCGGGGTACGCACTTACGAAGATGCGGAAAGTATGGTCAAAGCCGGAGCAACACGCATCGGAGCCAGCGCCGGAGTAAAAATCATCCAGGGACCCAGCAAAGAGAAACCCGCTGAGGGTGCCCAAGCAGTTCCTGCGAAATCGTATTAGGAAGGCTACCTATGCTTATTGCCAGAGTGATCGGAACAACTGTATCCACCATCAAGGACGAGAAACTAATCGGACGAAAACTTCTCATCGTTCGTCAGACCGACGAAAAAGGCGAGGGGATCGGAAAACCGTATGTCGCAGTGGATACAGTAGACGCGGGAATTGGGGACCTGGTTTTGACCTGTGCGGGATCCTCCGCGCGCCAGACCACCCAGACAAAAGATACTCCGGTGGACGCGGTGGTAATGTCCATCATTGACTCGCTGGAAGTTGACGGCGAGGTTGTTTTTCGCAAGTCGTAATCAGGTACGAATCTCTTTGAGATAGGCAGGTACACTTGGACCAGGACCTTTCTTCCATTCAGGAATCACGAGATACCGTTGCCCGGGCATATGAAGCCTGGAAGGCCTGGAGCCACGCTTCCCAGGCGGATGTCGACCGCGTATGTGAGGCGATGGCGGATGCGGGATACCAGGCATCCGAGCGGTTGGGACGATTGGCACAGGAAGAGACCGGCTATGGAATTGCCGCCCACAAAAAGCTGAAGAACGAATTCGGTTCACGCATGGTCTGGCAAAGTATTCGTGACCTGAAGACAGTTGGCGTGATCCGGCACGACACGGACCACCACATCTACGAGATAGCCTGGCCGATGGGAGTCGTAGCTGGTCTGGTTCCTTCCACCAATCCCACCTCGACCACCTTGTTCAAGGCCCTGATCGCGGTAAAAGCGCGCAACGCGATCATCTTCTCACCTCATCCATCGGCGAAACGCTGCATCTATGAGGCAGCCCAGACCATGGCTCTGGCAGCCGAGAACGCAGGCGCTCCCCGCGGGCTGATCGACTGTCTGCAGCAGATCACCCTCCCGGGCACACAGGAATTGATGACCCACCGAAACACCGCCTTGATCCTGGCAACCGGTGGGTCAGGCATGGTCAAGGCAGCTCACTCAACCGGGAAACCAGCCTACGGTGTCGGTCCCGGCAACGTGCCGGTGTATGTCGACCGCAGCGCAGACATCGAGAAAGCTGCCCGTTACATTGTCGCTTCCAAGGCCTTCGACCATTCCACCATCTGCGCGACCGAACAATCCGTGATCGCCGACAGACCGATCGCCCGTCAGCTGGCAGAATTGATGCGGGCAGAAGGCGCTTACTTTACCGATCCGCAGGAAACGGAGCACTGCGCAAGGCGCTCTTCCACCCGGACGGCAGCATGAACACTGCCACTGTCGGCAAATCCGCCGCCTATCTGGCGATGTATGCTGGTTTTGACATTCCACCGGAGACCCGGGTCCTGGTGGCGCCGCTTCTCAAGGTAGGTAAAGCAGAACCACTCTCTCACGAAAAGCTGACCACAGTCCTGGGCTGGTATGAGGTGGACGGCTGGGAGCAAGGCTGCGAAACCTCCATCGCACTGATCCAGACCGGCGGACGCGGACATACCCAGATCATCCACGCCAGTGACGAACGGGTCATCATGGCTTTTGGTTTGGAGAAGCCCGTTTTTCGGATCCTGGTCAACACGATGGGCACGCTGGGTGCGATCGGACTGACCACCGGTGTGATGCCATCCCTGACGCTGGGATCGGGTGGAGTTGGCGGCTCCATCACCGGTGACAACATCACCGCCACTCACCTGATCAATATCAAGCGCCTGGCGTATGAAACAATGCCACCGCCGAATGAAGCATTCTCACTGGGTGAAACACCAGCCGATCTTCCGCTGTACGAAATTGAGCGGACGGTCCGGCAGGTTGTAAACGAAATATTATTGAGCAAAACATCAACCTAACGATGCGCTAAATCAACATAATTAAAGGAAGGGTGAAAATGGCACAAGATACGTCATTAATTGCACTTGGAATGGTCGAAACCCATGGTCTGGTAGCTGCGATTGAGGCAGCCGATGCGATGGTAAAAGCAGCCAACGTCATCCTGATCGGATCGGAATATGTCGGTGGTGGTTTCGTCACCGTCATGGTTCGCGGTGATGTGGGTGCGGTGAAAGCCGCCACGGATGCCGGCGCTGCGGCAGCCAAGCGTGTTGGCGAGGTCGTTTCGGTCCATGTCATCCCCCGACCGCACGCCGATGTGGAGATGATCCTGCCCAAGGAAACCAAAGGAAGCATTGGCGGACGAAGCTAAACCAGCTTAATTCAATAGGAAGAAGAGTATGGCAGAAACATTTTCGTTACGCTGCTATTGCTACCTGGACCGGATGCAGCCCCAGTATGCCGCCTTTGTCGGTACGATCACCCAGGGTGATCTGCCCACCGAAGGCATGGCGGCGCTGTACGTGGAGATGGCTCCGGGCAACGAAGTCTTCCGGGTGGTGGATATCGCCGTCAAGGCCACCGAAGCCCGACCCGGTGCGCAGATCGTCGAGCGCGAATTTGGCATGTTCGAGGTACATTCGCCGGATCAGGCAGCCGTCCAGGAAGCCGGACGAGTTGTCCTCGACCGGCTGGGACTGAACCTCGAGGACCGCATCCGCCCACAGGTGGTCTCCACCCAGGTCATCACCCGCATCGACCCGTACCAGTCGCAGCTTCTCAACCGCTTCCGGCGCGGCAGCATGCTGGTTCCGGGCGAAACCATGCTGGTCCTGGAATGCGCCCCGGCGGCGTACATCAACTATGCCTGCAACGAAGCGGAAAAGACAGCCAGCATCAAGCTGATCCACGTCTCTTCGGTGGGACGGTTCGGTCGGATGTGGTTGTCCGGCTCGGAAGCGGAGATCCTGACCGCCAAAGACGCCGCCATCCGTGCCCTGGAAAGCCTGGAAGGACGGGAAGGCGCCTGACCCGTACCATGCATGAGGGTAGATAGGAGCATCATGCCGAAAGAGTTTTATACCGAAAGAGATATCGAGGATATGGTCAAACGCGGCGTCCTGTCGCTGGAGTTGAATGACAACGTCGTGCTGACCGACCTGGCCTACGAAAAGGCGAACCGACTGGGGATGCGGCTGGTGCGTGATAAACCAGACAATCCTCCGGGCGCGCCCGTCCGACCCTATATTGCCATGCAGGTTTCAAAACCCGTAACCCGCACGGAACCGGCGGCGTACCAATTCAGTTCGCCTTCCGCCCAGGCAGCGGAGCCGGTCAAACCTCCTGTTGCCGATGGGACAGATCTACGTCAGCGCATCCACGATGCAGTGGTGGCGCAGCTGGGCAGCCAGGTGGATGCCGCGCTGCTGGATGTGATCATTACCCGCGTTCTCAACAGTACCGGAGTGAAATAAGCGATGCTATTTGGCAGAGTCAGAGGGACCGCCGTCTGCACGATGAAATACGCAGGCACCGAGGGCTTGAAGCTGCTGATCGTCCAGCCGCTGAACAGGAAGCTCGAGCCGATGGGCGCGTTGCAGGTGGCTGCCGATGTGGTCCAGGCCGGGATCGGCGACCTGTGCGTGATGGTCCGCTCGCGTGAGGCTGCCCTGGCGCTGCCGGATGTCAAGTTCGTGCCGGTCGATCTGGCGCTGGTCGGGATCGTGGACGAGCTGGAAGTGAAACCGGACAAGGATTTCATATTCACCCTTAAGGCGGGTGCGAATCGGTTTACGTAAAAGGTGAGCCTTGTCATGCTGAGGCTGAAAGCCGAAGCAACCCGCAATGCCGTGTCATGCTGAGGCCGAAGGCCGAAGCATCTCTCCGGACCCCGTCATGCTGAGGCTGCAAGCCGAAGCATCTCTCAGACAGCTAATCTCGGAGAAAGCCATCGTAGAGATCCTTCCTCCTTACAGTCGTCAGGATGACAGAATAAGAGACCAATGATCATAGCGAAAGTCGTTGGGACGGTCGTCACCACCATCAGCCACCGGGATTACAAGAACCGGCGGCTATTGGTCGTCCAGCCGCTGGGACTGCCCGGCGAGAAACCGGACGAGGATTTTGTGGCGATCGACAATTCCCAGTCCGGGGTCGGTGACACGGTGCTGGTGCTGCGGGAAGGCAGCGGCGCCCGCCAGGTGCTGAACAATCCAGACGCGTGCATCATCTCGGTGATCGTGGGGATCATCGATTCGGTGTATTTGGAGGGGATAAAAGCAACGGGGACCTTAGCCGTATCTTCATACAGAGATCCTTGAATTACTAATAAATTTATTATCTTGTTTGAAAAATTACAATTTTGTTATACTACCTGTAATTATAAGAATCATAATTTTGAATAATGTAACCGACTAGTTTATTTAGCTCAACCCGCAACTCGTGATATTTCACATAATCTATTTCATCATTATAGTCAGGATTATGGATTCTGTTTATCCGATCGCCAGAAGGGAAACTATTCATGGCTAATTTTGCATTAAAATTAATGACTGCTTTGAGCAATTCTTTTCGAAGGAATTCGAGCTCTGAATTTATAAACACAAAATCTGGATTCTTTTCACAAAATACGCAGAATTTCTCCAACGAAGAAATTGTTTCTATATCAAATGGCTCACCAAAATCATGGTTTCTTAAATAAATATATAGTCCTGTATCTACAAACATCTTTTTTAATTTTGTAATTGTCGATTTATCCCTTAAGTTTTTCCGGTCTTTGATCGCGAAATATCTAGTCAAAAGACTGCCCCCGAATGCGCCAAAGAAGGCAGCGATTAAAGGTACCAACCAATCAGTCATTCTCTCCTCCAATCGAAAGAATTCATTTCAGAATCCTCACACGAATTGTGATCTTCGAACAACCCTCAATGTCTCCTCGGTCCCATATTCGTATGTTGTTTGCTAAACCAATTAAATCAGTGGGATTGTTAAGGGTTGGTGTTGCTTACTACTGCGCTCGAGAAACCGCATTATCTCTAATTTCTTTTGCAAAATATTCAAGTTCTGGAAATACGCTTGTATGAGTAATTCCGAGCATTCTTAAATCCGATTGTATTTCAGGAATAGCATTTTCATCAATCTCAAATTTCGCTAAGACTGATTTTGGTACAAGTACATTGACTGACCTTTTTTGTAAACCATGAACAGTAAAACAACTCTTTTGTGCTGCCATTCTTGGATGAATATATGCAGGTTTAATCGCAATAGGTAGATCAACTCCTCTTTTGTCTAATTCCCATGCCCCCCTTAGGTTTTCATGAAGTATATTGATTTTGCCATTATTTGGACGAATCCAAGAAATAATATTTGACCCTATCTCAGCCTCAGGGTATGTACGCTGATTCAATCTATCAGGATTAAGCATCCAAACGACCGGAGCCTTATATTCAATTGCAAAATATAATCCTATTAGTGCACCTTCTGTCCAATCGAGAAGTCTGGTTGGCAATCGTTGGTGTTGCATGAGAAATAGCCATTCTTCAGTATCATCTCGATTTGGTAAGGGATAATTGCAAAATCCACGCGCCATTCTTCTAAAGGATTGGACAATTTCATTTTCATTTAGTCTCTTTCCATTTACCAGCCTATATAAGCTGGGCAACAATGGAGTATCCACCTCACCTGGTTCACCTCGGAACCAAGGTGTTGTACGAGGATCCCATTTATCGGCAACCGCTTTTATTGAAGTGATGTATTTTTGAATTGAAGTTATTTTCATTCTTCCCCCTTACATACTATTTGTTTGCATTATAAGAAATTAAAAAATCCTTTATAACAGAATATCATCAAATTACCTACTGGACATTTGGCAAAAAGTTTGTAGTTTGTAGGTTGGGTTGAGGATGATAATCCGAAACCCAACTTTACAATAGGTTTTGGGGCAAAGGTTAATTACCCTAAGGGAGTGCTGCGCGAATCCCTTCCTACATCGACAATATCAATCCCACCACTCCGACCACGATCAGGAAGGCGGCTATCAGCAGATAGGTCACAAAGCCATACGCTTTTGTCTCCAGCACCCCTTTGCTCGGATCGGCTGGGTCATAGTGGACGGTCACCGTTGATCCCACCGGGTATTCGGCGACTTTGGCGTTGGCTTTCTTTCGTCCGCCGGCGGGATTTCCAAACCCAAGCGTGTCACTCTCATAAGATTGACCCATCAGCTGGTATTCATACTTCACAACGGCTGCGATCTGGGTGGTTTGGCGACCATTCCGGAAGCTGGTGTGAGATGCCACGCGCGAATCTGTTACCTTGCCGGGTGTGGTCAACCAGGTCTCACCGGCCAGCTTCGCTTTTGATCTTTGCCTGAATGCAAAATAGATAAATCCAAGTCCTGCGATCAGGAAAATCCCATAGACTGATCACGGTCATGTTCATTTCCAACCCTCCGTCACGAAGATATGTTTGATTCTACGCCGAATTTTGGATGAAGCAAATTTAATCAAGGTTGCTCAGAGCCTTACCATTTGGGTGGTATCACATACGGGAGACGATCCCCCTGCTCCGGAAGTGCGCGGAGCGACCCCCTTGATACGGGGATCATTATCGGTTCCCGAAATGGAAATGCCCTCCTAATGGGGGGCATTAGAAATCTAAAACGATGTGGTTATTTTTTCATCGATCCAAGCGCGTTCAGAAACGATTGGACGACGATGGCTGTGGACTGGTTGCGGTGCTGGGTATTGCCCATTCCGCTGCCAGCCAGGAACGCTTGAACCAGCGCCTGGGTACCACTCTGTCCCTGTTGCTTCGCCTGCATATATCCCATCCCGGCTGCCAACAAATTGGATAGGTCCATCCCGCCACCCTGTTGGTGGGAACTGGATTGGTTGCCCTGAGAACCGGTTAGGCCGCCAAGAAGTGAGCCTAGCATATCTTCCCCACCTTGTTGTTGTGATTGCTGCGACGGGGTGTCTCCTCCCATCATTCCTCCCAGGAGTGACCCAAGCAAATCTCCTTCAGCGGGTTGTTGGTTACTTTGACCAACACCGTCTTGAGCCCCGGGGATGGTGGCTGGCGCCTGCTGCGCGGAGGAATTTCCACCCATTAGTCCGCCCAGCAGCGAACCAAGCATATCTCCACTGCCGCCCTGTGTTCCGCTGCCCTGTCCTGCACCGATCAGAGTCGAGAGCAATTGCATTGCTCCTTGCGCATCGATACCCTTCCCTTTGAACTGGGTGGCAGCCTGCGCCAGGTTTTGTGAGTAGAGTTGAGCTGACCCGCTCGAGCTATTTTTTGATACTGTTTTCGCGGCATATTTCAAAGCTGCGCCAGGTGTGCTGTCTTGCTTCTTCTCAAGGGCATTGGTAATCGTCTGGAAGGTCTTGACCATGTTGTCGCCATGATCCCGGTTATAAGTGTCCGCTTGGTCCAGGGCTTGCTGGTTTTCCGCTAAAGATTGCGTTACTGCTTGAAATAGGCTTGCGAGGTCCACATTGGATTGTGCCATCATCTCATCCTTTCGAACTGATTACTCACAGGTCGAGTAAAAATAATGCCGATCCTTGTCTTCAGTATACTCAAGATACCAGCCAAATGGAATTCCGCTGTTGAAGTGCAGGCGCCATCATCCAAGGTCATGACCTTAAAAATTATACGTGGGATTGAAGCCAAAATTCGAACAGTTTATAGTGAGATTAGGGAAAGGAGATATAGTATGGGAACCCAAAACATCTTTTGGTTTCTACTGATCGGGCTGGTGGCTGGATGGCTGGCCGGTAGAATTATGAAGGGCGGATTTGGATTGATTGGCGACCTGATCGTAGGCGTGATCGGCGCTTTCCTGGGCGGCTGGATCTTTAGTTTGCTCGGCATTTCCGCCGGTGGAATACTTGGCTCGCTGGTGACCGCCCTCGTCGGTGCTGTTGTCTTGATCTTCCTGCTTCGCCTGATCAAACGGGCATAACTTGCCTGATGTTCAACTCTAATCATGTCATCTGGGCAGATTTGTTATATAACGCTCGGTGATGTAAGATAAACATATAAACTATCCATTAAGGAGGGAAGGGATACTATGAGCATATTCGGAAATATACTGGAAAAATTAGGTCTAAAGAAACTAGAAGAGAAACCTGTCGAGCAAAAACCGGCACCAATGCCGACCATTACCGTCAGACCCGGCGCTCCGGCTGCCGCTCCTGTGAAACCAGTAGCCAAACCAATAGTTCAACCCACCCCCCAACCAGCTCAAAAGGTCTATACTGATTCCCGCCCGGTACCGGGTTTGAAACCCGCTGGATCGATGGTTCCCACCACCGCTCCGATTGCAATGGTCGATGTGGTCAGCAAGCTGGAAAAGTTGGCCAAGGATAGTGGTCAGAAATTGGATTGGAAAGTCTCGATTGTGGATCTCCTCAAACTGCTTCATATTGATAGCAGCCTGGCAGCTCGCAAAGAATTGGCAGTAGAACTTGGCTGCCCGCCCGAGATGATGAAAGAATCCCAGAAGATGAATGTCTGGCTCCACAAGACGGTTCTGACGAAGATTGCAGCAAATGGCGGAAACGTTCCAAAGGAATTGCTGGACTAAAAGCAAGTATCGGACAGATTAGAAAATTCAGGGAATATCAGCATCTGAATGGGGATGCAGATTGTTTGTAGCATCTCTCGATCCGATCCTCCCGCATTATAAATAACCTTTTCATTTATATCGCTTGCCAATTTACCTTTGGTAAGCGTTTTTGATTGCCCAAATTGGATATCCAGCTAAAATAGGATAAGTGTCATAGATCCAATGCAGCATCCAGTTGGTCACTCCCTCGGAAATTGATCCAAAATGAAAGTGCAGTTTGATATTCAAGGAGATTATCTCAATCGAAGAGGGATGAAATAGATCCTTTGTAGTAGGTTGAAATATCAATAGTTGTTCTGTGAACGGGATATATTTGGGAAGGGTCCAAATACCTTCAGATCATCCTATCAGTATTAAGGAATCAACATGAATTCTGCTCCGAGTGATAACACTTCCAATGATCCAAAGAAAGGAATTACCGGCACACATCTGGCTGGGACTTGCGCCGGTCTTGCTGTGGGGTGTGGTTTCTCCTTTATAATTAGCTGGATCATCGCATTCTTGGTTTCAGCGGTGCTGGCTCCCCTTTTCGGAAATCCCGATGGAGGTAATACAGCTGTCGGTGTGTTGCTGGCTGGGCTGACCTGCGTTAGCAGTCTGGTTATTGGCGGTGGGATCTCCTTCCTGGTCGGCAAAATATTCCCTATCTTTAGAAAAAAGGCGGAATAAGCCAATGAAACAACGATGGTTAAGTTTGCTTCTTGGTTTTGGATTGGCCGTTGGGTTACTGATTTTGTCGATTCCACAAACTCCGATAGCTCATGCTGAACGGACCTATCAGAGTAATTCCTGTGAGGGAATATTGGAGGATGCAGCCAGCCGTGCGGGTATTGACGCGGAAGGAGTTGATTGGATCCCGGTAGAAGGTGGGGGATGCGAGGTCAGGTATTGCTGGGAATGCAATGCCGGAATGAGTAAAGGTCAGGAAGTCTACCTGGGAATACAAAGAACCGATGACTTTCAGCCTTTCGAGTGTTGGGCTGGAAATCAGCAAATGGAGACCTCAAGATGCAAACTGACCACTTTCCATGGGAATCCCGCGAGATTATCGTATAAACAGGTCCGCGGTCGGCCGGGAACCAATTTTGACTGGTACCTGGAACAGGAAGGCGTCGGTAATATTTTCCACGTGGAGAAGAATAGGCCTTTTTCAAATGAGAATCTATCCGCCGACCCAGACATGGTCATGGATCTGGCCGAAGCGTTGTGGGAATCAGCCGGAGCGGTCTCCACGGATGGAGATGTTGTTCCCACCGATCCTGAGCCAGCAAATTCTGATTGTGCGGGTGTTACACCCGAGGATCTACGGGAAGGCGGTCTTACGACACTGAAGTGCCGGCTGCATTGTGACCCTGATAGTATGTCTGATGATGAATTATGGGGATGCATCTATAACTTCAGCGGGGTATCCGGCGATGGGGTTGAAAATCCAGAAGAACCCATAGATCCAAATCCATTGGATGAGCAACCTTTCGTCCCGGAAAACCCATCGGAAGGCGATGACGATATTCCTGACGAAGAAATTCAAGCTACAGGGCAATCTAATAGCCTGGGTCCGCTGGCTACTTCTCCTCTTGTTCCTCTGGCAGGCGGTCTGATCGGCACCGTGGCTGGCTGGCTGGTTTCGATTGCGGTGAGTTCCGGGGCTATGATCAAACCGATCGTTCCCGCACCCAAACCAGCGGGACTTGCTCCTGTCAATCCTCCTTTCAGCCCACCATCTCCCGTGGTTGAGGCAGCTCTGACTCCAACATCTCCCCCTACACCCACTGAGCATCTGTGGGACCTGGCCACGAACCTGGTGGGGAATGGTTCCACAGTGGTAGGCACTCTGAGCGAGTTTTTTGATTTCGAGGATAGCGTTGAGACGGTGCAACAAATACGGGATTCGGTCCGTGCCTGGCATGCTAATCCTACAGCAAAAGCAGCCGAGAAATATGTGAAGACCGTGGGTAAAACCATCAATGTGCGCTTGAAGAATCTTTCAGATACTCTTGGCAATATATCGCTGGTTATTGATGGAGTGGATGCCGTATCTGCCGGTTTGAATACAGCTGCGGAGCGGGGTTACAAAGGCTCCGACAAGGTGCTGGCTGTGGGTGCGGAATTGTCCAAAAAGGTCTTAAACTTTGCCCTGACAAAAAATCCCATTGTTGGATTGGTGAATACAGCGTTTGGGGGCGCCTCCGAACTGATCCTGGGCGCAGATGAAAAGATGGATATCGGAACCATGATCGATCGTGGCTCCGATATGTGGGATGCGACCACTCAGGAATATGCCGGGTACACCGAAGGATCGTACCTGCCAGGAAATTACGTGGAGGAGCTTGCGAAGGATGCGACCATCCAGAGGAAAGATCAATACTTGCACGGCATTCGCCGAATTAAGAAATTGATAGAGCTGGGTAAGGTTACAAGAGAAGAAGGAATTGCACAGATCCGGGCACTGCAGAATATCCAGGGGGGTGAATAATGGTATCCTACTCGCTGACTCGATCCGAGGTTTGGACGCTCTCTACATTACTGCACTTACCAATTCAACCTGGCTCGATATTGTGCGACTGGCTTGCATTGGATGACACTCAAAGCGGAACATCCTTGCCAACACAGGACGTCACATCCTTGATCGAGAAGGGATTTTACATTCCCGGGAAGGCTGATCAACCGATCTTGCCTGACCTGGTTCGATGTCTTACTCTGGCTGCGGTAAACGCTGCTGAGATAGCGCTGGTCATCCAGCGTGGTGGCCGGTCATCACTGACCCGCTTTGCCCAGGTAGGAAATGGATTTGTCCAGTATGGGATGAATGACTCGCTTCTCACCCTCTTCAATGTGGAATATGGAAATGAAATTGTTGATACGCTTATCCCGAGTTGGTTTGTAGTAAGCCAGGATGACCATTTGCAGGCAGAGATGCCGATGGATGAATTTATACTCTTCAAACAGGCGTGCGCCCTGGCAGACCTGACAGCAGGAAAGACTTTATTTGAATCGGATGCATTTACGAAAAAAGACCTGTTTGAGCGATTTGTTCCGTTGGCAGCGAGAACAAGCCTGTTAGGCACATCATCGATCAAACAGATACCGGAATCTGGTGAAGAACAGGTCGATGGGTATTTCCAGAATTTGATCAAGCTGGGATTTTTCAAGAAGAAAACGAGAACGTCCTTGGAAATTGGCGCCGCGGGGAGAGGTCTTGCTGCCGTGGTTTCAGACCCGGATATGTGTTCCCTTACGATTTCGTTGCAAACATCGAGTAATCAAAATCCGGTTACAGGTGCTTTTCTTTATGGGAGTGAGCGATTGTTCTTACTCGAAGTAAATGGAGACACAATCGTTATCCGTCAGCTCTCTGAAACCAGGGATGGGTCAACCTGGGTGAAAGAATTGTTGCACAAAGGGAGCTTGGCTCGGCATGCAGACTATGTGAAAGCACTTTCGGAGTAACTAAATCTGAGAATCGCGGGAGCCTTTCGATGGTGGAAGTAGATCTGCGAGATAGTTGGCAGAATATTTAAGAAAATGCAATCCTTGATTTGTACCAAGGGTTGTTTTTTTTTGGTCCAGGTGAAAGGGTAAAAAATCGGGAAAATTACCTGATTCGATAAAAAATATGGGCGGGATAGAATGTAACCGTGTCGAGTTTAAAGTAAATTTATCTGAATAGGATATAGGAGCGAATATTCTACCTGAGATAATTATGAAAATTGGCACAGAATCCAGAGATTAATAACGGTGGAGGATCAACCCTGTCCATGTTTTTATCATCGGGGTATATATGTTCGAAAATCTGGATGAGGGGGTCATAATATATTGGTAGCCCGGAATTTGGATGGTGTTGTTAGACCTAACCAAATCGTGTTAATTAGTTAATTAAATCATCAGTAAGCAGGATTGTAAGCCATAAACCAGATCCGGCGAAAAGCCATCTTCTATACCTTTGTAGCTGGTATCGGAATTATCATTCTGGCATCTTCCGTTTCAAATTTAATATTTCTGCCATGTCTCCTTGTCCCTGGACCGGAAGCGACCAGTAATTCGATTGATCTTTCGAATCAGACAGAAGCCGTGACAACTCTATCCGAATCTCGATTTGTTTCACAGGGGATCTTGTCGCTTGTTTTCACTTTGTTTCTGATCGCCCTGATTATCGGGCTAGTTAAAAACGTGAAACCCAAGCGGATTACGAAACTCATCTTTGGAGTGAAGATCCCTTTGGTAATTTTCTTTCTCCTCCATTGGACGAGCCCAACGAATTCAAATTCGAGTTCCATTGAATCGACGGAAGCAGAATTGGCACCAGTATCGACTTACGTAATTGCGCCGATCGGGACCCGTCCAGCCTATTCACTATCGTACTGGTCTGAGCAGAGGGTTATCAGATCGTTGTTCTAAGTCCGAACCCAATATGGTTTATCGCGAATGAACGAAAATCCGACTGGTATGGTCAGTTGACGCTTCGCTTGGTTTGCTGGTGATTGGTTTTGATCGGCACGCCTTTGGGTCGGTGAATTGTTTGTGTTTGCATTGATGCTCCTCCTTTGGGGTGGTCGGAGATCCGATTGGAAATGGACATCAGTGATTTTCTTGATACTTTATGTAAGTGTTGCAACCGGGGGTTATGGTTTGGTGCTCCACGGTTCCTCGTACCCGCAGGTACTATCGCAGCGATCGGCGCCTGGGAACTACTCGAACCTGGGTATCAAACCTCAGGATCGTCTGAATCTGTATCCAGTTCCGAGCACACGCGTTCACGGCTGAACCTTCTTGGTGCCATCGTGGTGATAAGCCTTTTAGCCCTGTAGTTGGTTTTCTGCAATTTGAGCTAGGCTTTTGGGTGGTATTCGTTATTGCGGTCATCTTTGCTTTCAGCCTCTCCCAACTGGTTCGTCTGTTCAAAGGAAATTTGAGGGAGTAAGATATTCATTCTCCCGAAGAATGTAATTATATTAAACTCTTATCGGTAATAGGGTTGTCCAAATATTGACTTCAGACAATTTATTTTCACCCAATCCTGGAAAATTAAATTGTTCCCGTTATCTACTCAACTGAGAAGCTGACACATTCTCTTGAACAGCAATTATTGTCCACAATATAATGGAATTAGATGAAATCCAATTAGCTTGCTTATAATCTCCAAGACCATGCTCTGGAAAAACATAGAACCATCGGATTAGATGCGATTGGTAGATCCATGAATGGATCATAGGATCAGAGGAAGGACGGATAAAAATGGCTACGCTTGATCGAACCAAAGAAAATCCCTGGAGGCTAAAGACGCCTCCAGGTACATCTGAGTACACCATGCATATCGACGAAAAGGAAGGCAAGAAAGTTATCGTTTGCACAGTGGGGACAACCGTCCTCTTGTATGACGCCCGCTGTATTGATGATCTTCATACCATGCTAAAGCAGGCAGGTGATTGGGTTGAGCTTGGCGGGGCAGATGAACAGAAACCGGTCAAAGAGGGCACCATAGAAGCTTGGGGACGTTCACCGAATAATCCCATTGGTGGTTGGTATGGTCTCAAGAAGGGTTTGCGGGGTCGCTTCGGGGTCTATATACCACCACTGATGGAAGCATTGGGACTGTGTGAATTGGAACATAACCCAAAGGGAAATCGCATGCGTGCCAGGTAAATCGTAAAAATTCTTGATATAACCTGTTTTCAGTTTGCACCATGATCATAGATGAAACAGACTGTAAATCGCGGTATAGATCAACAATCCACCCATTGTGAGGTTAAAAACCCGATAATATTTCAACAGGAAATTTCGGAATACATTTCCACCCCAAGCCCAACAGATTGTGGAGACCAATCCGAGAGTTGCCAACATGATCCCAAAAAGAGAAATTGTTATCGGATCCTGGTAAGTGTCGATAATAAACAACGAATAAACAGTAACCCCATATAAGATCACTTTGATATTCAGAAATTGCATGGTGAAACCAGCCTTAAAGGTATTAAGACTATTTTCACCACCCTCATTTTCGACCGGTTTGCTTCGAATGATATGGTCTGCAAGATACAACATATAGAGAGCGCCCAGGATATTGAGCCATATTTTAATGGAAGGAATTTGGGAAGCCAGGGCAGTATTTAACAATCCGCAAAGTACCATTACAACAAGGAAGCCGACAAAGATCCCCGCTAAGAAACGAGATGTCCTTCGAAATCCATTCCGGACGGCATTGGTCATAGCCATGATATTATTCGGTCCGGGTGTGAAGGTGGTCACAAACGCATAGATCAGGAATGGATAAAGGTTGGTCACGGAAACTCCGATTATGAATGTTATAAAGTCCTAAGTGGGCACTATATTGTACGTATGTTATATAATACAATAAAATCGTTATAGCGTATAACATACATGAGAAAATATGGAAAAAATTACCCTGCTGGTGGCTCAAAATCTTAAACGGATTCGCGAAGAAAAAAAGCTTAGTCTAGACAAACTGGCTGACCTTACCGGTGTAAGCAAGAGCATGCTGGGTCAAATCGAGCGTGGGGAATCAAATCCGACAATTTCTGTTGTTTGGAAGATTACCAATGGATTAAAGCTATCGTTCACTTCCCTTCTAAGCGCTGAACAAGCCGATGCAACGGTTATACAAAAGAACCAAATCAATCCGCTGATCGAAGGCAATGGCAAGTATCGGTTATATCCATTTTTTCCATGGGAAGAAGGCAGGCGGTTTGAAATTTATCAGATTGAAATCGATCCGGGAGGCATTCTCAACGCGGAACCTCATCCGGCAGGGACTCAGGAATTTATCCTGGTTTCCCATGGGAATCTCGGCATTACGGTCAGTGACCAGGAAATTAGTATCAACGAAGGATCAGCGATCCGCTTCAGAGCAGACCGGCCGCATACATACCACAACTCCGGAACCACAATGACGATTTTGCAAATGGTGATTCACTATCCGAATTGAGAACCACCAGCTCATTCTAATTTACTTTGGATTACTAAAAATCGGCTTGTTTCAGTTGTATTTTGATTTATTATGATGGAATCACATTCCAACTGCTGGCGGCTGATCTTACTTAACATAGGTTACTTTTTTAACTGCGTATTACCTAGCTCGTATCGATGTAGGAGGAGTACTATGGATACCGAGAACCTATGGCTGATTAGCCTGTTTAGTCTCACAGGAGCCGAAGCCTTGGTAAAGAGCTACGCCCAATTTACCCCATCGGACGCAAGTATTGGCCTGCCACAACCGGGTATCGCCTCCGTTCTCTTCAATCTGGTTGGGGTCGGAGTAAATATCTTATTTGGGGCAATTGGTTGATTTATCGGTGGCTTATTCTTCCAATCGAAACCTGTCCTCCCGCCAACATCAGGATTGCATACAGGTTTGATATATTTCCAGCCATTTTGCGGCTGCAAACCCATGATTAATTAAATAGTCTCGAAGGAAAATATATATGGTCCAGGACGAAACTGTCTCGATTCTTGAAGAAAGCTTTGTACGAATCCATAAAGCGATCACTAGGGGAATTAACATCGGAATTTCACGGGGAGAAGGTTTTGAAAAAAATGGCGTACCCGGTGATGAAGAGAAACGGGGATATCTACTCTATATACAGAGTCTAACCATCGTTCTGACCGCCCATCATTTGGGAGAAGATGAAGTTGCATTCCCAGAGATCAAAAAAAAGCTGCCCGATGGTCCGTTCGTGCGATTGAAATCCGACCACATTAAGATCGAAGCACAATTGATCTCACTTAGTAACCTCAGTACAAACCCAGAATTGGATTTGAACCAGGGTGAAATAAAGAAAATAATAAATGGGCTGAAGATTATTTCGGCAGTTTGGGTCCCGCATATCGGAGTCGAAGAAAGGTCCTTCTCCCGCAGCGTTCTCGCCTCATTGATGAATTCTGAGGATCAAACCGATCTTGCGGCTATGTTATCCAAACACAGTCAGGAACACTCAGTCCCACAATTCCTTGCCCTACCATTCGTCCTATACAATTTGTCTGGGTCAGATAGGGCTGCCATACTGGATACTCTTCCAAAAGAGGTGATCGAGGAGCTAATTCCTCTGGCATGGAAATCGAAATGGTCTCCCATGAAACCATTCTTACTAGATTAACCGGAGGGGATTACCAGTCGGTAAACATTTTACTATATGAATTAATATATTGACTGGATTGGATTCCCTACCTTACGGATTGTTTTTGCAATTGAAAAGGCTTGAGTCTGAGAAATAATACAACGATGGTGATGGCAACCAATCCAAATACGATCCAGGTTGGGATCGCGACTGCAGCTACTGTGCTATGTTTGATGGAAATCCCAGCCAGTGCCCAAAGAATCACGGTTGCATAGGCTAGATCCCGACGGGTGATGAGCATTACCATGGTGATCACAAGGACAGCCATTAACATAAACATCATCCATAATTCAGGCGCAAGACCAAATCGGTCCCATTTGATGTAATCAAGCAGGGACGAGATATTGGCTATGGTGGCGACTGAGATCCAACCAAGGTAGATGCTGAACGGCAGACGCACCGTCCATTTTTCTGCAGTTGAGACGGAAGTCCGCCCGATGCCCAGAAGGGTATAGACAAGGATGAGGGTGACCAGTAAAACAAGCATGGCGGCCACCGTCAGCGGGAATTGCTCGTAGTGCCATAGGAAGATCCAGGTACTATTAGCCAGACCACTTAGGACAATCCACCCTCCGGTGGCGCGTAATCGGGGATTCTGCCGCTGGGAGGGGAGCGCTTGATAGATCGCGAAGGCGATCAAGCCAAGATAGATCAAACCCCATATTGAAAAGACATACCCTGCAGGGACGAAATACACATTGAAGCGATCAGAGATCTGCCCGGTATTCAATCCATTAAGAGGTAAAGCGTTAGCCAATCCATTTACCACGAGCGTTATAAGGATGGAGACAATAACAGTAATCTGACGAATGATATCTTTCATACTAATTTGCTTTCTGAAGGTCTGATTTTGGTTTTAGAATAAAGATCCAAAAGAGTGGTTTGCCGGTCAACATAACTACCAATGAATCAATTTTACTTCGATTTCGATAATGTATAAACAATAATTATACATTGTATAAACTATTAATAATGTGGATTCGGGAGAATTAAGAACGAATACTTACTTTATTACTTGATACAAAACTTGATCATTCCTTACTCAAGCGCTTGCCATCCTGGTAGAGGTTTTTTTGCTGAGATTCCAGTAATCGGACATTTATAGTCCACATACTATACAAAAGACTCCCCAATATCATAAGAATCCGTAGAATCGAGAAGGAAGCTCGGGTTGATCCTGAAATATATGAATAATATCAAATCACAGCTAGATCTCCTACTAATATATCTCCCGAGAGAAATCGGTTTGAGCTATCTTCTTCTCCCTCAAAAAATAGGGTGAAAGGGTACAAGAATGAATAAAGTCAATCAGCCAGAAAATAATGAAAGCCAGGACCTACTCTTAGCCCGGAATTTCGATGCTCCCCGTGCTCGCCTGTGGAAAGCATGGACGGATCCTCGACAGTTAATTCGCTGGTGGGGACCGAAAGACTATACCTCACCTGTTTCTAAGATCGACCTTCGGGTAGGAGGACATTATATTAATAGTATGCAATCCAACGATGGACAGATCATCTGGAGCACAGGTGTTTACCGGGAGATCCATGAACCCGACCGGTTGGTCTTCACTGATTCTTTCGGGGACGAAAACGGCAACATTGTCTCCCCTACAAACTATGGCATGGCTGATGATTTTCCAGAAGAACTGCTCGTTGAAGTGACATTTGAAGAGAAAGGAGAAGATAAAACCAGGCTTACCATACGTCATATAGGTCTTCCAGCAGGACAGATGCGAGAATTGACTGGAATTGGCTGGAATGAATCGTTCGATAAATTGGTAGAGGTCTTACACACTTAATTCGGAGGAAATAATATGTCAAAGATGGTGATGTTCGCTGAACCTGGAAACCAGGAAAAAGTCCTGTCCTATGCTTTTGATGCGCCTCGAGAACGGGTGTATCAATTCTATACTGATCCCAACCTCATTCCACGATGGTGGGGTCCAAGATACCTTACGACCGAAGTTGACCGAATGGAAGTGAAACCTGGTGGTTCATGGCGGTATATCCAACGAGATGATGTCGGCAATTTATATGCATTCAATGGTGTCTACCATGAGGTCCTTCCTCTAGACCGGATCACATACACGTTTGAATTTGAAGGAGAGCCGGGACATATCATTCTCGTCACGATCCTTTTTCAAGAAGAGGAAGGCAAAACAACGATCATTGAAAGATCTGTTTTCCAATCTGTGGACGACCGGGATGGGCTGATCAGCCAGGGTATGGAAGGTGGCTCGCTGGAATCGATGGAGCGGATAAATGAACTCCTCGTAAAGGCTTGAACGGATAACGATTTATATCTTGTTTTTCCTGACCAACGTCTTCATTTTTTTATCTGAACCAACGTGAGATCAAAATTTGTCAATATCCGTTTATTGCAATAACTCCCTCCGATCGAGAATGTACTGGATGGTTGAACTGCCTGGTCGCATACCTCCAGGCTTAATGAACGCTCCACGTACAATTCCCCCATATTACAGATCGAGGATGGAAGGCATGCGAATAGAATGAAAAACTTTATTCGAAGTTATGCATCGTTTAAAACGGTTCGAGAGGTGCCGGAATGAAAATTTGTGATCACCCACCAAATTCTATTCTACAAGGATAGACTACCTGAAATGAATCTCTCTACAATGAAATAACATCACGGTGAAAATTCAATTGGTAATAAGACTCAACTACATCTCAATAGCTTACATAAAGCTTATATAGCATTATCGGTACTTAGAAACATTATCAGTAGAAAGGAATGAAAATGTTGAAGATGTTAACCCAGCCCCTACGAGATGAACACAAGGAACTCATGCCTCATGTCGAATCGTTGTTACGCGCAGGTGATTCGCTTTATGAAGGCATGCTGACACAAACTGTTCGCGAGAGTTTGGATGAAGCATACCGATTTCTGACCGATCATCTCCTCATACACGCAGAAGCAGAAGACAGGGTGCTCTACCCGGTGGTCCAGAGGGTGATGGGGTCGCCTCTTTCGACTGAAACGATGAGCTTTGATCACAAACAGGTGAATACCATGACTCAGCAACTGGTGATGTTGCGATCTCAAATTCTCGGCACTACAATCTCGCGGGAAAACGCAAATTCATTGCGAAGAGTACTCTATGGATTATATGCTCTGGTGAAGGCGCATATTGCCAAGGAGGAAGAACTTTATCTCCCTCTCCTAGATTTTCACCTGAAACCAGAGGAAGCAGATAAGATGTTCGAAGAAATGGATGCCGCAACCCTGGATATTAAAGGCGTAAAACAAGCAATAGCGTGAGTTAACCTTGACACTTCTTCTCGGTGGGGAGGTGCTGGGATTTCCATAGTATCATTCCAGTATGAATGAAATAATCGAATCATATTGGATAAAATTCCTTGCGACTCTTCCAACGGATTCCCCTTTCAGATATCGATCATTTTCTGCCGAGGGCTGGGGGAGCAATGCAGAGATGGCTGATGAGCTAGGCTTTCTCATAGCGAAAGGGACCAAGACCGCCACCTGTTCCTCAAAATGGGAATGGGAGTTTGATGGAGAAGATTGGCCTTCTCCGGGACACCTGACCATTGTATTGAACGGTAAGGAAGAACCTCTCTGCATTATCGAGGTCACTGAAATATCCATTCAATTGTTCAACCAGGTGGACGCCCAGTTCGCATACGAAGAGGGTGAGGGTGATCGAAGTCTGAGCTATTGGCGGAAGGTACACCAGCACTTTTTTGAGCTAGCCATGACCAAGATAGGAGGGCAATTTACACCGGATATTCCACTGATCTGCGAGCGCTTCCGGTTAATTTACAAATAAGGTTTTTGAAAATTAATATTTAGGATCGCATTTGATTTCCACACCCTGACAATATAAAAACGGTTCACAACGATTTGAAGTAGTGAACCGTTTTCTCTGCCCACATATGAGGTGGGCTACTATTATTTCCAGTAGTCTGTTTTGGTTACTAATTGTGGGATCATTTGGATTGAATCATTACTCCATAATACCCTTAGCCGACAGTAGCAATTGTAAAGCCAATTTTCGTACCCATCCCTTTGGCAAATGCAAATTGAATGAGGAGACCCGCAAGGGGTTCAACATATCGTGCAGAAGCAAGAGATCCGGCATCCATCGTCTCAAAACCAAACGATTGAGCAAGGTCAACAACCTGTTTTTTTGCCTCGGCATCATCGCCGGATACGTAAACAGGAGCCTTTACCTTCATCCCATCAGCACGTAATCGTAATACTTCCGCAAAAACAGTATTGAATGCTTTTATTACATTTGATTCGGGTAATCTGCGAGCGATCTCCTCGGAAGCAGATGTTGTGTGCCCTACCAGAAGGCTGACGAAATCAGCCCCAATCGGATTGGAAATATCAACGACCGTTTTACCTTTGAGCTTTGCTCTGACTTCCGGGTTTTCAGCGAGTTCGATCGCGCTTTCATATGGAACAGCAAATATGACCATATCTGCATTTCGAATAGCCGGCAATACCGGTTTTTGGGGGTCGCGGGAGGCGTAGGAAACTTTATGTCCTGCTTTGTCAGCCAATGTGCCAAGGCTGCTTCCCATCTTACCAGTCCCAATAATTGTGATATTCATACAAGATCTCCTAAAATTTGAATTTTATCCACCCAGGTAATTCTTCTTTTCTACTCTTGCCTGAAGACATATACCCTTAATGCATCTTATATCAGATGTAAATGATATGGATAAGTTACTAGCGTAAAATTAGTGATGTAGAATCAACTATCGGATCGGGGCAGAGGATATGATGAAAAGAGCAAAAATGGTTGTATGGATCGGGCAGGGATTGTTATTCTTAAATGCATTACTGTGGCTTGTGGTAGGTATTGCCGGGATATTTCTGATCGATCCAAACTCCAAAGCCCCATTTTGGGTATTGGTGATCATATCGGTGGGAATGATCGTGTATGGGGCAATTCTAGTGTTGCTTGGGTTTTTATTACGTTTACGGCGACGATTGTATTACTTCACGGCAGTCATACTGCTGGTGATATCCATCCTTCTGCCATTGTTTGATGATTTTGGCCTGGCCGATATGATCGCCGTTGTTCCTGCCATTTGTGCTTTGATCTATCTGCTTTTCAAGAAGAGATTCCTGATCGATACGGAATTGCGTAAGCCTGCCTCAGGGTAAGCCAGGTTGGTCATTCTAGATCGTGTTCCCAACTAAGCCGTAATTCCAGTAATTGGATTCACTTTAAATGTACCTTACCACTAACCGCATTCAAGTTCATTAACCATGTAATCCGCATCTCATGTATTGTTCTTTCGACTGATTGAACTGTAAGGGGATCACGAAATACGGCAATTCGGCTGTGGTGTGCCTCGCCGAGTCAGGATGATCTGCCACAGCTGCTGGTTGCGGACACGGAAAGAGCCTGCACTGCTCAGAAGATAATAACGCCACATCCGATGGAAGCGTTCATCGTATTGAATTATTAACTTATTCCAGGAATTTTCAAAATTGGCTTCCCATGCCATCAATGTCTTGTCATAATAGGGGCCAAAGTTATGCCAATCTTCCATGACAAATTGTTCCTCCATCGCATCCCCTAACTGAGCAATGGATGGTAAAAGACCATTCGGGAAGATATATTTATCGGTCCAGGGTTCCCCGGCAGTCACGCTCGTATTCGATCCAATGGTATGGATCAAGGCGATCCCGTCCTTTTTTAAGACCCGGTCGACAACTTCCATGTATGTTCGATAGTTTTTATAACCGATATGCTCCAGGCTGCCGATTGAGATCACGGAATCAAATTCGCCTGAAACCAACCGGTAATCTTCCAACCGCAATTCAACCGAAAGACCTTTACACAGCTCTGAGCCTAATGCAATCTGCTCCTTTGATATAGTTATACCAACTACTTGGGCGCCATATCTTTCGGCTGCAAATTTGGCAAAGCTGCCCCATCCGCAACCGATGTCGAGCACTTTCATTCCGGGTTGTAAACCGATCTTTTGACAGACAAGGTCCAATTTGGCTTCTTGCGCCTCATTCAGGTTGTTCGCTGTTTTCCAGTACCCGCATGAATAGGTCAAACGTTTATCAAGCATGGCAGTATAGAGCTCATTTCCCAGATCATAATGTCTCCTGCCAACTTCATATGCTCTGGCTGGAGATTGCAGGTTGATAAGGCGACCTTTGAGGAGTTGCCAGACGATCTTCCAGTTTCCCTTCACTTTCTTTTCGATACCAGCCGTAAGGAGATGAGCGATCAACTGGTCTACTAATTCTGAATCCCACCACCCATCCATGTACGCCTCACCCAAACCGAGAGAAGTTTCGCGGAGCAATCTGTCATAAAGACGCGGATCGTGGATCTGGATGTCCCAGGGATTCGTCCCATTGATTTCCACACCTGCCAGCTCGAAAAGGTCACGAATGACCGACTCTGATTTTTGCGAAGCCATTTATGCCTCCTTAACCAATATTTATTATCAGATTAAGATCTGAATATATTTTTACAAGATGTTTGTCGAACACCAGTTGACAGATCCAACAGATACCCGTACCCTATCATTCTTATGCGTTCGTATCTTATGCTTACTATAAACCGCAATTATCATTTGTGTAATGCACCTTTTGGCTTCTGAGAACATCCAAATAGAAATAATGATGCACCTTACATCTAGAGAAACGGAATGGAAAAACAATGACCCTTTATGATTATTTAATTATTGGAGGTGGAGTGACCGCTGCCTCTGCCGTTCTAGGGATCCGCGAAGTTGACCCTGATGGGACTATTGGCATGATCAGTTCAGAAGGTCACAAACCTTATAATCGTCCACCGTTGTCAAAAAAACTTTGGCAAGGAAAACCTGAGGAGGGTATATTTCGCAAGCTGCCAGAAAATAACATGGAAATATTCCTGGATAGCACTGCAATTTCTCTCGATCCAACGAAAAAAGAGGTGCTCGACAATTCAAAAAATGTGTATGGTTATAAGAAGTTATTGATTGCCACCGGCGGCAGACCACGTCGTATTCCCGGTGCGCCAGAAGACATTTTATATCTTCGAACCCTCGATGATTACCATATTGCCCGAAGCTGGACAGGCAAGGGAGCCCGAATCGGAATCATTGGGGGTGGTTTTATCGGGTCGGAGATAGGTGCGGCATTATCCAGTATTGGCGAAACGGTAGTCATGGTTTTTCTAGAAGACGGCATAGGCGCGCAGGTATTTCCCAATGCCTTGAGTCAATATATTACAGATTACTATCGCCACAAGGGTGTAGATATCCATCCTGGATTTGATGTCCAAACGATTACCAGAAATAACAACCAATTTGTCTTGCAGGCGAAGGATGGTCAAACACTTTTGGTGGATCATCTGATCGCTGGAATCGGGATCCTTCCGAATATCGAACTGGCTCAGGCTAGTGGCATAATGATAGCCGGACCAGAGGCAGGCGGTGGAATACTCGTTGATGACTTCTTGCGCACCAATCAACCAGATGTGTATGCGGCGGGTGATGTTGCGTCGTTCAATAATATTGCCCTGCATCGTCAGATGCGGGTGGAACATGAAGATAATGCGAATGCGATGGGAAAAAATGCCGGGATTAATATGGCAAGTAAGGAATCCCCATATCATCACCTTCCATTTTTCTATTCGGACCTTTTTGATCTTGGCTATGAAGGTGTCGGAGAGCTTTATTCAAGATTGGATGTCGTTGAAGATTGGAAGGATCCCTTCCAAAAAGGTGTCATTTACTATCTCAAAGATCAAAAGGTAAGGGGAATCTTACTTTGGAATACCTGGGGTCAGATCGAATCCGCACGTCAGATCATCATGGAGGGTCATTCTTATAAATCATCCGATCTTTCAGGGTTAATTTCCGGGTAATGAACTAGTCGGGAATTCAACAAGGCTTCTAACAATTCAATCGGTATTGAATAATTGCCAGACCGATACCGCCTGGTCTGGTGTCATTAACTCCTAATTGAATGAGTCAGACGGAATTTGTATAATAGCGATAAAGAAACCGACACTAAGTGAACAACAATATATCCATTTATCGAATGTGATACTCCATACTCCTGATCAAGTTGGCTGGTAGGAGTACATGATGAACAGGTTGAATGAGAAAAATATAATCGTTCGCGAGCATGGAAAATCAAATCCAATTCTTATCAAAGAAGAAAATTACCTTTTAGCAACGATCGATCAGGCATTAAGCACAACCTCGCGCAACCGTTCCATAGGCAAGAATGGTGAGATCCCGGTAATCGCATTTCTAAAACGGTATTTGCCATATTCTTTCAATGTTGTAACCGGTAATTTCATCTCGCCCAATGGACGACTTTCTCCTCCGATCGATATCCTGATTCTGGATGCCAGATATCCTTTGCTAGCTGAAAATTCGGATGGAACTGCCCTGGCAATGCTCCATTCCGTTGTCCATACGATCTCAGTTAAGAAACGGATAACTGCGTCCGATATTTCAAAAGCCTGGGAAGAAACGGTCACAATTCTGAATTTGGTATCTGAGGTCGATCGATTTGATAGTGATCTTTCATGTTTTATTTGCTCCTATGTGTTGGCATATCGGACTTCCTATCGACTGGATACGTTGAATAAAACATTTATCAGCCTTGGCGAGCCTGCCAAAGCCAGCCTGGATATTTCAATTTTGAGATTGTCAAAAAAAGATCAGATCAACGCAATGGATGTTGGAGTCGAACTCCATTACGAGCCTGTAGACAAGGAAAATTCTACGGGGGAACCTGAAGGTTTTATACCAACCACCAGGATCAGCTATACCATGCTTTCCGATATTTACTATAATTTGGTACAGAATGGATATGCCGCACTGGCAAGTAGATAGAGACTACAGTTCAGCAGACATCTGTCATCATTTAAGTCAGTATTTAACCTGGTCAACTTGCCCATGGGATGATTTTTTTCTACAAGCAACCAACCGGGTAAAACACAAATAGAGTCAAATTTCAAGACCTGCATCAAAAAAATATATAATATTGGAAATCAAAAGAGTATAACTGTATATCAACACTCCGGTTATTTAATCTGTACTGTGTAAAAACAAGGTTCACCGGCCAATGCAAGGTAGCCCAGCCGGTGAACCTCTTACTTAACTTCACAAAAAAATTACCTTAATTTAAAAGCTTCGTAGGTGATATCCGCTTCTTTGAGGTTTTTCTTGAAATAATTGGCATATCCCTTAATCATTTTCGCTGGCCCGCACATGAAGATGCTCGTATCTCCATCGATGTGGATACCGTCAAAACTCAAGAAGAGCATCTTTGCAGTATCAATGAAATGTGCGGTGAAGGAAGCATTCTTTTTCTGGTACTCCTCGATATACTCCCGATAGACACCAGAATCAGTACCTTGATAAGAGTAATAAAGTTCGATTTCCTGATCGGGGTGGCTGTCACGCAAATAAGCCATGAAAGGGGTGATGCCAATTCCACCTGCCACCCAGAGCTGCTTCTTTTTACCGCTGCTAAAATCCATCAAACCGTATGGACCTTCAATAGACACCTTCGTGCCAAGATCCAAAGCATCAAACAATTGGGCAGTAAAATCTCCAGAAACCTTAGTGGTTAAAGTAATTTTGTTACCCGAGCCGCCAGAAATTGAAAAGGGATGCGGGGCTTCTTCAAAACCGTCCTGGAAGACCTTGATAAAGATGAACTGACCTTGCGAAAATTGAATCGGGGAGTTCAGCGTGATTTCCCATTCCAAAATTTTGGGGCCAAATTTCACAATGTTGGTTACCGTTCCGTTTTGATGGAAACGAATTTTTTGGTAGAAGAAAATAATGTATACAGCTGAAAACAAGCCAATGATGGCAGTAGCGCCAACCCAAAGACTGAGCGCAGAAAATCTCAGTAATGGGATGTGGCTGGAAGTATAGGTGTGAAACAAGCCAAAAATGTACGGAACGATCATCAATTTATGAGTGAAGCGCCATTTTTCATACGACAATCGCTTATCAAACAAGGTGATTCCCACCAGCACAACCATCGCAAACAATGCAAAATCGCCGAGTGCAGCTGGTAGGGTTATCTGGTCGGACGTCTTGAGTTGGTCCCCAATGGCCGCATGGATAAAGAGCAGTCCAATCGTCACGATGGCAGTGTATTTATGATAAATATAGATTTTATCGAGACCGTTGAACCATTTCTCAAGAGTCTTGTTGCGCGTTGCCAGGAGAAAGTTAAGGAAGAGACCGCTGAGGGCTAACCCGGAGATGATATAACTTACTCGGTCAAGCGGAACGAGCGGTTGTGTTGGAACCGCCAAGAACCAGAGGAAAAAGGTAATGAGCGCTGTACCTGCGATAAGTAAAATACCTCTGATATTTTTCAAAGGGAAACTCCTCATTGAGTTGCAATTTTAGAAAAAATATAATATACCGAAATTCCACGTCGGATATATTTTGCCAACATTTTCACCTTGGAAGGGTGATGGTTGTTGCTGAACTCATTTAATTTTAGCATCATTTCCTCCATTTCGGTTCATTTTGAGCGATCTATTTCATAAGCTAACGATCGAAGTTTATTGCCAGATGTAGTCATTAGACATGTTGTGTCGGATGATTTACCTGTATTCTTTGAGCAACAGAAAGACCCGGATGCCAATTATATGGCAGCCTTTACCCGGCGCGATCCAATGGACAAAATAGGATTTGATGAACATTGGGAAAAAATATTGAACGATCCTTCCATCAAGATGATGACAATTCTCTACCTTGGAAACGTGGCTGGATACGTATTAAGCTTCATTATGTTTGGTGAAAGGGAGGTCGGCTACTGGCTTGGTAAGGAGTTTTGGGGGAAAGGGATCGCTTCACAAGCTTTGATGGAATTCCTGCAGATTATCGACGAACGCCCACTTTACGCTCACGCCGCTAAGGATAACGCCGGTTCCATCCGGGTTCTACAAAAATGTGGATTCGCTATCACTGGTGAGGAAATCGGATTCGCTAGAGCTCGCGGTACTGAGATCGAAGAATATATTTTCACTCTACCATAATCAAATACCAGAAAAACACAGGCTGAACCGCACTATAAAAGAAAATATTCCGCGGAAATGGCAGCAATAAAGAGTCATGAAATGGTCATGCCAAAATAATCTGGATTCCCATCTTGGAAATATCCAATCGGGTGCTGGTGGAAGAGCATCATCGGTAAATAGTTTTTGAGCTGCCTTCAATGGGGCAACCTGGATGCCGACTTCCAGTCCAAACGCAGTATGATCTGCCAGGACAATCACCTCGCGAGCCGAATGGATCATGGCTTGTTTGATGGTGACCTCGGAGATGGTGTGGTGGGATAGCCCAAAATTAAGGGTGATGCCACTTACCATTAAAAATAATTTATCCGCACGTAACTCTTTCAAAGCACCTTCGGCTGTTGGACCAACCAGCATCTGTGTGGTAGGTCGTAAGGCACCACCCGTCGAGATGAGTATCATGTCTGGGGTACGGTTCAATGTATCAAAGACAACCACCGAATTAGTAATTACCGTAATTTCTTTCTTTCCTTTTAATTCTTCAGCCAGGTACTCGGCTATAGGTCCACCATCAACCAAAATCACATCGCCAGGCTCGACCAATGTGGCTGCTTTTACGGCGATTTCCCGGCGCCGGATATCCACTTCATCCCGGACATTCTGATCCGCATCGATCACCTGCAGACCGATTTTATATTCCCCGGCATATTTTTTTAAAAGTGTGGTCAGATTCTTATACCACTCATGTTCCGTAAACGGTACGATCAGACCGATCTGTTTCGGAAGCTTTTTGATAGGGTGGAGTTTTTCCCTTTCGATCTGAATTGGAATTTCTAAATTTTGCCGGACCGTATTCCCATATAAAGACCAACCGGAAGGTGTTTTTGAGTAGTAATCGGCAGGGTCGTTGCTGTCAGGATAATATGAGGAGTAATATATCGATTGGGCTGAGACTCATGGTTAAAGGCAGTGATCGCCCCTTCCACACAGGTCAAGCTGACGATCTCAGGAAACATTGCGAAGGCAGCTTTACAATAGCTGCCCGGAACCATTTACTCATTCTTGAGCGTCTCCCCCTCCAATCCGAATGCGATCACTGTCTTCTATTTAGGATCGATCTCCAGATCCCGACAGGCGTTGATCGCTGCTCCACGCTGTAATGTCATTGATGGCGAAGATCAGGTTAATTTGGGGGTATACAGTCAGCGCATCTTTTGATAGTTGATAGGCGGTGCTGTACCTTGATTGCGAATTGATGGATAAGACAGTTTCGAAAGACGGGGAGGTTTTGTTCAACCCTTCGATGAATCCGCGGCTTCGGATGGTGGTATTTGGCTGGTGAAATGTCAAGTCCAGTAATTTAACCTCTTCGGTTACCTGCTGCTTCATATAGTTGCACGCCCCAGCAGCCGAGGTCATAACCAGCCTGGGATTTGGAAGCAGAGTACATCGCGCTTGCCCTGGTAAATCTGATTTATGCCTATTCTCCCCGACGTATCATTCTCGGTGGCGGGGTTCCCCAACACCAGGGATTGATCCAAATGGCACGTGAGAAAGTGAAAGAAATCATTAATGGGTATGTGCAATCAGCGGAATTGGGGCAAAAAATCGAAGAATATATCCAATCGCCATTCCTGGGGAATAGATCAAGTGCGTTAGGTGCCGTGGCGATGGCTATCCAATTATTACAAAAATCCGATGAATGATCATCCTTTTCAAACCTCGCTCTGAGGGGGAAGAAATCGCTCCTCTCCATGTGCGTTGTCGGTTTCCTTTTGAATTTTTGAACTGATTAAAACTCTGGCTGCTTCAATTTGATCTTCTTCCCCAAGTAGACCAATACGGTCTTTTGCTTCGAATACTGTGATCGATTTTGGGTTGGAAAACAACTGATTTCCTCGGATCACCGATGCACCGGTTTGCGACCGGTTATTTGCTTCAGCTAGTGAACTGACAATAATCGGGCTTGAATCTTCGATCTCCAACCAACTGATGGCAATTCCCTCAATCGCATGCAACAAGTGATGGAGCGTCTCATGCTCCTCACCTGTGGAAATCGTGACATCATAACTGTCTCTTCTCACTGCTTCAGCAAATTCATGAACTTCGCGTAACGGAAACCCTAGACTTAAAAGAGTGTGGTGAACCACTTCCAACCCACCTTCCAACTCAAGGTGGACGATATGATTTGCGCCTAATTTGGAAAGGTATCGTCCTCCTTCCTCTGTTGTGGCACGACCGATTATAGGAAGTTGTGGATTTATATCCCTGGCAACAGTAACGATTAATGAGGACGTCATCTCGTCAGCCACAGTGATAATCAGGGCTCTTGCCCGTTCGTGTCCGGCATGAATGATCACCTCAGAATTTCCGGCATCACCGTAAAGTGTTGGAATTTTCTGCTGGTTTAGAATATCCCTCCGTTCAGCATCTGATTCGATCACCACGATAGGTATGTTCAATGAGTTTAATACATTCACAAGGTGTTTTCCCACCCGACCAAAACCGATCAGGACAACATGATCTTTTAATTTCTCTGCTGCGATCTCCGATCTCCTATAACAGAAGTATAATTTCCTCTTTATCAGAGGAGAAACCCATCATGGATGACGCTGCGCCTATAATTCTGGATAAGCCATACGAAGATACATTTCATACTGCAGAGATCGTCACGGTGGCGGCTGCTCATGGCGCGCATGATACTTACTTCTCTTACCTGCCCACCATCCTGCCGTTACTGATCAGTAATCTTGGATTAAGCACCACGCAGGCGGGATTACTATCCGCATTCAGTCAGATCCCCAATCTGCTGCAGCCTTTCATCGGTCATCTGGCAGACCGGAAAAATCTGAAATTGCTGGTGATCCTGGCGCCGACTTTTTCGGGGGTGCTGATCACATTGCTGGGGATCGCTCCCAGTTTTGGTATGGCTTCGGTGTTGATGCTCCTGGCTGGATTTAGCACCGCCGGCTTCCATGCCATTGCCCCTGCCATGGTCGGAGAACGCGCAGGCCGCAAGGTTGGACGCGGGATGGGATTCTTTATGGTGGGCGGTGAATTGGGTTTCGGGATCGGACCACTGGTCGTCGTGGCAACCATTGGCGCTCTGACCATCCGTGGTTTGCCCTGGCTGATGGCCTTCGGGATGCTGGCTTCGCTGATCTTGTGGTTCAAGTTGAAAGACATTACCACCGTACGGGCTGCCCATGCGGAAGCGGGTTTGCCGGTTCGCGAGGCATTAATGCAGATGCGGGGATTGATGTTTCCTATCATGGCGGTCACTTTTCTGACAGGTTTTTTGAATGCGAATATCGTCAATTATCTGCCCACTTTCATGACTCTCGAAGGGTCAGCGTTCGCACTGGCGGGGGTATCCCTGGCAATCGTGGAATTGAGTGGGACGGTTGGCAACGTACTGATGAGTATTTTCAGCGACCGGATCGGACAACGGACAATCGCCATTTTGGGTACATTGTTCTCAGCAGTCTTTTCATTCGGCTTTTTGATGACGCATGGATGGATCCAATTAGTAATGCTGATTGGGGTCGGTCTGTGTGCGTTTGTAGCAAATCCCGCCTTCCTCTCGATGATCCAGCCCCGGTTTGTGAATAATCGGGCTTTATCCAACGGTGTATATATGTCCACCAGCTTTATTCTGCGTTCTATTGTGGTCGTGATCGTCGGGATACTTTCAGATAAATTTGGCATGCGACCGGTCTTTTTTGGAAGTGTTGCACTGGCTTTTGCTTCTGTGCCCCTGTTATTCTTCCTTCCAAAAAAATAAATACGTATCTACCTCAAACCTCCTGCAGAATATTAATGAACTGAATCATTCAGATGATCCGTTTTTTACGGACCATATCCCCATATATGTGAATTTTTACGAGGATATTTCAAGACTATATTTTTATCGCATATTACTTGAAAAATCTTCGGCATTATTCATATGAAGGTGTGACAAAGATACCAAAACCCCGAAACCGAATATGTATACTAAGGATAGAAGCACGTTCGTCCAGATCTGAATGGATTAATAATCAATTTTGGAGTGATTCTGACAGGAAAAGCAGGAAAGGACTGATTATTTTTCATCGCTCATTCAGATTCTCGGACCTCACCTCTCGTGAGGAGGTTGAAATGTTGATCAGCACTGGAAACCTGCAACCCGGCAGCCTTCAAGGAAAAGTTGCCATCGTTACTGGAGCTGGACAGGGGATAGGGTTGGAAGCCGCAAAATCGTTAGCCTGGCTTGGAGCGAAGGTGATCATTGCAGAGATTAACTCGACGACCGGCCATTCCGCTGCGGCGGAGATCACCGAATTATTGGGTCCGGGTACCGCAGTTTTCATTCAGACGGATGTTGGTCTTGAAGAGAGCGTGAATCATTTGAAGATGACCATTGAAGACACCTTCGGTCCTGTATCCATTGTTATCAATAATGCCACGATCACGCCCATCGGTTCTGCGCCGAAGGTTCCAATTGACCAGTGGGATGCGAGTTATCGGGTCAATCTTCGCGGACCGGCATTGATGGCTATCGCATTCCTCCCCGGGATGATTAAACGTAATGATGGCGTTTTCGTCAGTGTTGCTTCCCTTGGGGAAGCTTATCTGACAGCCTATGAGACATTTAAGCAAGCACAGGTGCGCCTGTCTACAACCATGAACGTGGAATTGGAGGGGAAAAATGTATCCTGTTTTTCAATCAATCCGGGTTTGGTCCGCACAAACCGGGCGATGGAATGTATAGAAGTGCTCGCACCGATATACGGAATTACAGTGGATGAGTTTATTCAACGAAGTGATGAGATGTCTGTAGAGGCTGCTGGCGCTGGATTTGCAGCGGCTGTTGTATTAGCCAATAATTTTCGAGGACAAGAGATCACATCCAGGTTAGCATTAAAGGCTGCGGGTATTAATTTATCTGGAGTGATACCTTCCCGAATGGAACAACTCCCTCAAAGCATCCGAAAAGAAGCGGCGGTTCTATGCAGGAGCATCATTACAACCCTTTCTCAACAGTCGGTTCAATGGTCAGATCGCCCGGTAATAGAGCAGCAATGGGCTTTTCAAGATTTTAAGAAATGGTCAGGCGATTCTGTGGAAGGCTGGCTCCAAAAACTGGATCAGTTGCGTGGTCGGCTTGAAGCAAACATACCAGATCATGAAAACATTCACCTGGAAAAATTATCTGGTTTTTTCGGGCATCTGCAATCGATGGCTGGTGGAAATGAATCTGATCCGTTAAGGCAGGAAGAAAAGGTCCGAACGATCCAATACTGGCAGAAAGAAGTGATGGATCTGGAATCACTTCTTTCTCAACGCTAATTCAATATCAGGTTACCGGCAAATATGAGATCAGTAAAACAGGGCTGATCTGAATTAACAGGTTGATGAGGTTAAGATTGACTCATCGACCTGTTTTTGTATAATCAGAAGAGACATATAGAATGAAGGTCGCAGTTGGCGGGACCATGTTTCCATCCATCCGTTATAGCTAAAATTTAATTAGTCCCAGGAGAATACATGGAAATTCTGGATCTTAAGAAGCGTTACAAGAACCTCTACGAACCATCCTCAAAAAAAGCAGAATTGATTCAAGTACCACGGCTGAACTATATCGTAATTGATGGCGTGATCGAGAAAGGATCATCTCCAGAGACCTCCCTCGGCTTTGCGGATGCGACCCAGGCTATCTATGGGATTTCATACACGTTAAAATTTATGTCGAAGAAAGCGAAAGAGAACCCGGTCGATTACCCGGTTATGGCATTGGAAGGATTGTGGTGGGTGGAAGATGGCTTCTTTGATATTAATATAAAAGACAATTGGAGCTTTACATTGTTGATCATGCAGCCTGATCTGATAAGCCAGGCTGTGTTCGACGAAGGAATGGCAGTATTACGAAAAAAAAAGGGCACTTTACCCATTTTCGATCGGTTAAAGCTTGAGTTCTTTGAAGAAGGACTCTGCGCGCAGATCATGCACATCGGTCCTTATGCAACCGAGCCTGGCACGATCGATCTAATGCATGATTTTATGAAACAAAATGATGTACAAGATCTGGTTGGATTGGGTGGGAAACATCACGAGATCTACCTGGGAGATCCGCGAAAGTCAGCCCCAGAGAAGCTTAAAACGGTCTTGCGCCATCCTGTAAAAAATATTGACCAGGGAGGAATCTGAAATCTATACGCGCAGGCAGTAAGCATGGACCCTTTGGTGAATCTAAATAATGATGTACTGAAATGGTTATTGGATCCAGGTGAACCTGGTGTCCGGTATCTGGCGCTGCGTGATGTATTGAAATATAAACCAGATGACCCTGAATTGATCCAAGCGCGAAAAGAAGCGCATCTCCATGGTCCGATATCGATCATTCTGGAAGCGATGGAACCTGAAGGATATTGGGCGAAGGCTGGACCGGGATACAACCCAAAATACCGATCGACAGTCTGGTCGATCATTCTCCTGGCACAGTTGGGCGCAAGAGCCAATGACGATAAAAGGATCAACCAGGCTTGCAAGTATCTATTGGATCGATCCCTCGCAGCTTCAGGGCAGCTTACCTATAATGGCTTACCGTCGGGAACATTTGACTGTCTCCAGGGAAACCTCTGTTGGGCAATGCTTGCTCTGGGATTTGAAGATCCTCGACTGGTCCAGGTTTTTGACTGGATGGCGCGAAGCGAGACAGGCGATGGAATTGCGAATGCCGGCGATCGAACAGCTATTGAACATTACAATTCAGTTAAGACCGGGCCTAATTTTGGGTGTGGCGCAAACTCACAACTTCCCTGCGCGTGGGGTGCCGCAAAGGTAATGCTTGCTTTTAGTATCCTCCCTCAAGCAAAGTTAACACCTCAAATAAAACGTGCTATTCAAACAGGTTTGGATTTCCTGTTCAGTGTCGACCTCATCAAAGCGACCTGGCCGTCTCGTGATCAAAATCGCCCGAGCAGAAATTGGTGGAAATTTGGATTTCCAGTCTTTTATGTGACTGATTTGCTTCAAGTGGCTGAATCACTGATAGGTTTAGGATATGGATCAGATCCAAGGATGACTGGGTTAATATCTTTAATCCATTCCAAACAAAATAGCCAGGGGCGATGGAATCTGGAGTATGAATACGCTCGTAAATCCTGGGTGGATTTTGGCGAAAAGGGTAAGCCGAATAAATGGGTCACTTTGCGGGCATTGAAAGTAGTAAACTCTGTCAGCGAGGCATCCTTTAAAGTCGATTAATACGGATAGGTTTGGAATTTATACATTTTCAGATCAAGTAATATGATTAGGTTATCAGGTGAAAAGATCACGTACTCGGTTCCACACGATACAACATATTCATCCGGGCAGAATTATTCTTGCATCGTAATCGAGAATTGATCCAAATGTATTGCACTACGTGAGGTCTTTTCTTCATACAAATTCGCGAGCCAATAAAAATTGTTCCAAGCTTGAGAATATTTCGACGAAAAACATTACTATAATGTAATTAGGAGGAAAAAATGAAAACATCTGCACCTAAAAATGTAACCTGGTGGATCGCCTTGATCTTCGGGGCGCTTGGCATTCTTGCCACATTGGTCAAGATTCCAGTGGTCAGCGGCAATGAATTCTGGTTTGTCGTGATTGGTCTGGCAATCATGTTAGTTGCAACTGTCACCAAAGGTATGTAAATGATCTGACCAGAGTCGGCAGGAACTATTTAACTATAGTTCTTGCCAATTCACTTATTTCTGAGCTTTCTAATATCCAATTTCTCACGGGAGTATAGAAATACTTCCTGTGATATGATTTATTCTTATGACTGGATCAATCACTAATCGCGCCTCTTTGACTCGTTTTGCCTGGCTTTCCATAGCGGCAGCTTTAATTACGATCGTCTTAAAAGCAGTCGCTTATTTTCTTACCGGCTCTGTCGGGTTGTTGTCTGACGCCCTCGAATCGATCGTGAACCTGGTTGGGGCGCTGATGGCTTTAACAATGCTGACCATTGCAGCAAGACCGGAAGATGATGAACATGCTTATGGTCACAGTAAAGCGGAGTATTTCTCAAGCGGTGTCGAGGGATCTTTGATCATGGTCGCGGCGATCAGTATTGGGTATGCTGCCATTCAACGATTACTCGTTCCAAAAGCTCTTGAACAAATAGGACTGGGATTAATTGTATCGGTGGTGGCATCACTGGTTAATTTGGGTGTCGCTCTGGTGCTCTTGCGTGCATCCAGAGATTACGAATCCATAACTTTGAAGGCAAACGCGCAACACTTGCTGACTGATGTATGGACATCAGCCGGTGTTTTGGTTGGAGTCGGCGCGGTTGCCATCACGGGTTGGAATATTCTGGATCCTCTGGTGGCACTGATCGTTGCCGGAAATATCATTCGGACAGGAGTCTCAATTGTCCGGCAATCAGTTTCCGGATTGATGGACACAGCCTGGCCAGCCGAGGAACAAACCGCGCTTCAGCAGGTACTGACCCCCTATCTTAAAAGTGGTGTTCAGGTGCATGCCTTACGAACAAGGCAGGCGGGTATACGGCGTTTTGTAACCTTCCATGTTCTGGTTCCGGATGAGTGGACTGTGGATCGTGGGCATCGGTTGTTAGAGCAAATCGAAGCAAATATTCGGAAAGAAATCCCGAATGTCAACATCGTCACCCACATGGAACCCATCAATGATCCATCATCCTGGAATGACGTCGCATTGGATCGGATGGATACCGCTTCCAGTGAAACGGAAGAAGCCGAAAAACCTCAAATGGATAAAGAAAATAAATAGGTAAGCAAGATCCTTTAAAAGGAAGAGGTCTGAGTGATCATTCATTCAGACCTCTTATATACTTCATCAGTTTACTACCTCTATACAAGAATCAGATTATTTTAGCTTCGATCTCGTTCGATCAGCAATTTCAAGGCATCGACTGCGACTCGAATAACCCTGTCGGCATCAAATTCCGCCATTTTCTTTTCATTCTCCCCCACCTGCAATTCACCGAGATCAGATTCATTGATCATCAGCATCGTACCGCCGGCGCGTTTCCGATAGAGGGACGAGAGGATAAAGATCACAGATGACTCCATCTCAGAACAGATTGCTCCACCGGCAACCCAGGCTTTCCAACGTTCTTCCAAATGATCTGCCATGGGCATCCGGGTTCTTTCGACTTCGCCATAGAAAGAGTCTTTACACTGGGAGATCCCCAAATAATAACGATACCCCAACTTGTTCGCAGCTTCCCGAAGCGCCCTGACAACATCCGGGTTCGCAACCGCCGGAAATTCAACCGGCAGGTATTGACTGCTAGTCCCTTCATCGCGGATTGCTGCGGTGACTATAGCAATGTCGCCCATCCGTGCTTCTGGTTGCATCGCACCTGAACTACCTACCCGAATAAATGTATCAGCCCCCATGTCCACCAATTCTTCCACAGCGATGGCGGTCGAAGGACAACCGATCCCGGTGGATACCACCGATACTTTCTCACCGTGCAAATAACCAGTCCAAGTTACATATTCCCGATTTTGTGCGACAAAGTAGGGCTGATCAAAGAATGCTGCGATTTTTTCACAACGAGCTGGATCACCAGGCAAGAGGATATATTTCCCGACATCTCCCTCTTTTATATGTAGATGAAACGCCAGACCTTCTTCATTCCTCATTTTTACCTCTATTGGAAAGGATGGAATCTGATTATAGCCCAATCTTTGATATCAGTCCCTTGATAAAAAAGGCATTTGCAATATTAAAAAGAATCCTTCGATTCACGCAGCTTGCCTTACCTTTTTGACTAGATTAAAATTGTACAATAAGGGAATATGTTGGGAAGTATGGATCCATTACAAATTCGTTTGTTACTGGTCGAAAATCATAGAGCAGATGCTGCTCGAATTTTGTACACTGCATTTCGACGAAAATTATTTCCTCTCCTACACAATCCAATGCAAGTACAAAAATTAATTTCCATGAGTTTGGACCCTGCGTATCTGGTGACCGCCGTATCCGGCGATACGCTGTTGGGTGTTGCAGGACTGGATATTCGTGGGAAGACGTTTTGCCGCCCAACAGTGCAGGATTGCATCCAGCATCTGGGATTCTGGAATGGATTGGTCGGTTGGATCGTTTTGAATTTATTTACGAAAGGGACCTGCCCGAAAACCGATTTGCGCATTTCTGTCCTGGCGGTTGACGAGCAATTCAGGGGACAAGGCATTGGTACGAGGCTGATACAACATGTTTTGGAATTTGCGAAGGTGAATGACTTTCTGGCTGTAAGGTTGGAAGTCGTGGATACCAACCCGTCAGCTAAACGATTATACGAACGGTTAGGTTTCAAAGCTGTCCGGTCCATCCACCTGGGAATATTCAAGAGTTGGCTGGGGTTTTCCGCGGAAATTGAAATGATCCATAAATTATGATTCCCTTACTAATTGAAGGAATATTTACGCCAATTAAATTCCAATGGTCAGCATTCATAAGGTAAAGTAAAAGTCAATATTGTATAGTCTGGTGCATGATTTGATCAACTCTTGAGGAGAAGTATAGATCCATGTTTGATATTCGGACAATCACAATTGGTGTAATGTCTCTTAATGTATTGTTGGCAATTGTAATGGTAGTTTATTGGCGGACACAAAAAACCTACGATGGTTTTGGTTATTGGTCGCTGGCGAACATTATCACGGCTCTTGCATATTTACAATATGGGCTGCGAGGGATGATTCCCGGAATATTCTCCATCGTCCTCGCCACCACCTTTGCAGCGCTGGCATATATTCTGAGGATGGAAGCTATTCGTTCTTTCTATGGCATGCGAAGATGGGTCAGATCCAGCATCCCATTCATCCTTATTTTTACCGGACTGTTTATCTATTTCACTGAAGTTAGGGATAGTGCTGTTATCCTAAATACAATCCTCACCATCTCTGTCATAATTTACTCAATTGCCTGCATTCATTTGCTAACGAAACTTTCGAATTCAAACGAAAAAGTAATTAATTATTCGATTTCCTTCATCTTACATACCTATTGCGTGATCATGTTGATCCGGGTCATAGTCTGGTGGATGAATCCGACGGAACGGAGCTTGTTGGCGCGAACGCCCATCAATATGATCTTCTCTTACTATGAGATTGTTGCTCATGTTGGAGCTACCATTCTTTTCCTTATGCTCATCACCCAAAAGTTTTCCAATGATCTTCTGATCACTCAAAAGGACCTTGAAAAATTGGCAACCATTGATTCACTAACCAGCGTGAATAATCGCCGAGTGTTTTTTGAATTAGGGACCCTGGAATTCTTACGTTCAGAAAGATTGAATCACCCATTTTCATTATTAACATTCGATTTTGACTTTTTTAAGGAAGTGAATGATCTGTATGGTCATGCAGCGGGAGATATGGTCCTGAGAAATGCGCTGAAGGTCATTCAACATAACATACGTGACATTGATTTTTTGGGAAGAACCGGGGAGATGAGTTTGCCATCTGCTTCCCTGAGACCTTTCTGGTTGGAGCACAGGACGCTACCGATAGGATTCAACGAGTGTTATCAACCAGCGAGTTTATCTGGGATGATCAACACATCTCAGTAACACTCTCTATTGGGATCGCCGAATTGAATGGAATTGATATTAGTTTTGACGCCCTTACCCATCGTTCTGATCAGCTACTATATCTGGCAAAACGAGCTGGCAGAAACCTGATTTTTGCAGATAAGTCAATTCAGTTCCTGGAAAATGATCCTTTTGTGGGAGTAGATAGCGGAATAGATTCATCCCAGGTTCCCATATAATAGGTATAGATCCAAAAGGTACGGAAATTAGCAAATCATAGTCTGGCTTATTGTGGATCGAGTTCGAACGCAGCTTACATTCATCGTGATCAGTTGATGATAAATAAGTAATGAAGAAAAGGGTAAAAGATGGCTGATTTCCTGTTTGTTGCGCTGGTTGGAATATTGGGTGGGGTGGCAGTAGGGATACAGTCTCCGATTGCCGGGGCGATGGGTCAAAAAATTGGAGGGACAGCCAGCAGCCTGATTGTCCATCTAAGCGGCGCGATCCTCTCGGCTTTGCTACTCTGGTTCAGAGGAGGGGAGAGAATACGGGAATGGCATACCCTGCCCTGGTATATGCTCACCGCTGGAGTTTTTGGCGTTATCTTGTATCAGACAATTAGTATTGTCCTGCCCAAATTGGGAAGTACCCTGATGATCACCCTGATAATCAGTGGTCAGTTGATCACAGGAGTTATCATTGATCATTTTGGATGGTTGGGTGTGACTACACATCCAATTGACCTGCCGAGAATAATTGGTGTCGTGGCTTTACTTCTGGGTGGGTATTTGATCGCGAAGTAGATCAGTGCGCTATGGAAGTGGCTACACCTTCAGCCCAAGATGCGATCTCATCCCATCTTCGAAAATCACCCTCCGGCGCCTTCATAGCTCGCATTACTAACTTTTCCATAAAATTATGTTTACTTGAGTCATAGGCACCTGCAAACAATCCTTCACTGATTGGTTTGATCTGAGATCGGATTGGATGTAGATAACCTTCCACCGTCAACCGATTGGCAGGTGTGTCTTCTCTCATCGTAAGGCATACCAGGAAGACATGGAAATCCTTCACTTCCAATTCAGATTTGTTCTGTTCGATAAACATATTCGCCCCCGAAAAGAATGCCCCACCCCTGATTCCACTCCCAAGGACTACCGTCTCATACTTGGAAAGGTCTTCTATCTGACTAACTTCCAATACATCGACTGGCAGGTTGTGATTCTTCAAGACCTCACCAATTCGTTTTGCAATTCCTTCTGTAGATCCCGCCATGGTGGCATACGCTACCAGTACTCTTGACCCCATTCAACCCTCCCAAAATCTATCTCCCAAAAGATACTTCAAATGAATATTTTAGGTTGAATTTCCTCTTCTATCAAGGTATTGGGAGGTCATTAATGGGTCTCAGGTAAATCTGTCAGGTAGCCTGGACAACTGTCTAGTGAATCATGAAAGAACCGGCATGCGCTTAGCGTTGCCTGGAGCGAGCTCTTGGAGGAAGATAACTCATCCTGCACTGATATATACAATCATGACGGTTGGGGAAGGAAAAATGGATTCTCAACGAATGTCGAACTCAGCCCTGATCCGTACTACAAAAATACGGATTGTTCTATTCTGCGTATTCATGGTATTGCTTTTATCCCTACCGGCGGGAATATTCCGGTATTAGCAAGCCTGGGGTTTTCTGGCAGTATTATATATTCCCGTCCTTTTTGTCGGAACTTATATTTTCAAAAATAACAAAGAATTATTTGAAAGACGGATGCGTGGTGGGGAAAAAGAATCCAGGCAAAAAGTGATCCTATTTATTTTCCTGGATCTACCTTTTGAGCGGATTTATACTGGCCGGGCTGAATCACCGCTATGAATGGTCTCAAGTTCCGGTTGGATTGGTGGCGCTTTCTTAGGTCATCATCCTGGCAGGTTATGGGATCGTAGTTTGGGTATTTCGAGCAAATACTTTTGCTTCGCGAATCATTGAAGGTAACCAGGGACAGCATGCGATTGATACCGGTTTATATGGTGCAGTCTGTCGATCATGTACCTATTCTTCCCACTCGGTCTTGGTCCGTATTGGGCATTGATTCCAGGTTCTCTGATTATCCCCATCCTGGTTGGACGGATACTGAATGAGGAAGCAGTATTGCAGAGGGATCTGCTGGGATATGCAGACTAGCTAATAAAGGTCCAGTTTCATCTTTTCCCCGGAATTTGGTGAATGGTTTTGGATTTTTCGAGAATACCAGGGGTTCTTCTTTGTCCCTGTAACCACTATTACGGAAAAATGATCTGGATCAAGAGCACAATATTCAAGGAAAGTATGATGAGCGTACTTGCCCAGGCTAAGATGCTGGTAAGTTTATTATTTACGAACTCACCCATAATTCGAGGATTATTGGTGAATAATACCAGCGGAATAATGGCAAACGGTAGTTGAAATGAGAGACTGACCTGGGAAAGAATTAATATCCGAAGCGGGTCCAACCCCAAACCAATCACAATAAGGGATGGGATCATGGTGATCGCCCGCCTCAACCAGACATTCATTCGCTGGTGAAGGAAACCTTCCATGATGACCTGTCCTGCCATCGTCGCCGTGGTGGATGATGCCAACCCTGAAGCAAGCAAAGCAATGGCAAATGCGATCCCGGCAATTGGTCCCAATAACGGGGTGAGGGTCTGGTGTGCAGATTCGAGAGAATAGGTATGAAGTCTTCCCCCCGAGAATACAGCCGCTGACATGACAAGGATTGCCGCATTGACAAAGAAAGCGCCATTCAAAGCGACGACTGAATCCAGGATGGCAAAACGATAAACCTGCTGTTTTCGTTTGAGAGAATCGGTAGGTCTGACTCGGGTCTGGATCAACGCACTGTGCAGATACAGATTATGTGGCATCACTGTCGCGCCGATGATTCCAACTGCGACCAGGGTTGCACCAATCGGTAATGATGGAAAGATCAGTCCATGCCCGATCTCAGACCAGACCGGTTTGGAAAGCCAGATTTCAGCCATATAAACAAATCCCATGATGGCGATCAAACCGACGATTACCATTTCCACTTTCCTATACCCATACCGTTCCAGAAGTAAGATCAGGGAAATGATGGCTCCTGTCAATAGGGCAGCAGGGAAAAGCGGAATCTTAAATAGTAAGTAGAAACCGACCGCACCCCCAAGAAATTCCGCGAGATCGGTCGCCATAGCAGCTATTTCTGCGGTCACCCAGAGAGAAATGCTCAACCAGCGCGGGTAGTTGTCCCGACAGACAGCCGGAAGTGACTTACCCGTGGCAATTCCCAGCTTGGCAGACAGGATCTGCAATAGGATCGCCATCATATTAGCCAACAAGATTACCCAGAGTAACTGATAACCAAACCTGGCTCCACCTTCAATGTCAGTCCCCCAATTGCCCGGATCCATGTATCCAACGCTTATGACAAAAGCCGGTCCTAAGAAGACCAGAGCGCGTTTAATAACTGTGAGACTGCCATATTTGGAAAGGAGCGCTTTGAAATTATCCCATTCTTCACTGATCCAAGGGCGACGCGGAATGGGGATCTCATGAATACTATCTGCATTCAACTTGATCTGGCTTGCTTCTACCCGCGTAAGGACAAGTTCCTTCCCATTGATTCGGTATGTCACCGGCTCGCCTAACGGGTCCGGGCGAAGGGCAGCAATTTCTACTCCTTCCACCAATCCGGCGGTAATCCATTCCGGCTTTGGTGATTGCGTGTTGAGAAGCCCGATGACTCTGCCTGCCTGTCCTATTTCTATTTCAGAAAGGGGTTTAAACTCCGCGGGAGCATCCACCACTGAAACAAGGTTCGCCATGGCTGGAGCGATAGCCAGTCGCTGCCGCCCACTCCACACCAAGACCCTCCCGGGTGTATGCTCATCAACCTCCACCTGGGCACCCGGAGTAAGACCCAGGAGAGTTAATTGTGCAAACACCGCTGGAGGTTCATCTTCCACATGAGTGATTAATCCAAGCCGGTGTTCCGGCCAGCGGGTTAATGGGATGCCGCTGCTATGATGTGGAAGAGATCCACCTTTTGCTGGGATTGGGTCGCCATGTGGATCAAATTGAGGATTGCCCATTTCCTCAGAGAGTCGATCGGCTTCCTCAGGGGTAATGATATGTTCACGCCGCATAGCCTCTTCGTGTAAGACATTCAGAGGCACCCCGCCTTTATCAGCCAGGTATCGTTCCCATAACCGATGGGCACGAATTAATTCAACGGCGCGTTCTTCTCCGTCCGGAAGTATTTGGATCGCTTCCCCTTCAGACAGAATCCAATTCCGGCGAAGCAATTCGGATAGGATCAGTGGCCATCTGCCAGGTTGCAAATCGGCAGCGCGAATTAAATGGGATACTGGAATTGAGTCTTGTTCTCTTGTGAGGTGATATAGAACTTTAATAGTATCTTCGGCAATCTCGTCCAATCCTAAAGAAACACGTTTGGATTGTCTCCAAAGAGTGTAAAGAAAGTATGCCTGGATCGCGATGATCCCAACGAGAATAATGATTACAACTGTCGCAATATTCATAAGCCCAAATTATCCAAGACAGATGACTTATTATCATACTGGAATCCTAAATCGGAAAGTGATTATCCTACTATTGACTGGCTTCATGCCACAGGATTCCATTTACCGAATCTTTTAAAGCATTATTTTTAACCAGAAGCTGCCTGATATTGATATTACAGTATGGATAAACAGTATTTCAGAAAGATAAAAAAGCGTGCGCTTGACTTGAGAATCTGCATCATATACAATCTATATTAAGATGCCCAGCCAGCATGCTGGTCTGTTTTGGATTCATCTTAAAAGGATCATCGCATGAGTACCAGTAAGGCGTTCAGGCAGAATTGGGTGGAAACACTGCGCAACTCAGGGGTGACAGATTTATCTGCTGCGCTTTTAGAGGCTGTCACTCCGATTACACTCCTTGGTGCTCAGTTCGTGATGATCAGTCAGCCATTACTTTCTACTATTTTTCCGGCAGCACACTGGGATGATCTGATCAGACTCTTGGAGGATCGACAGGAATACCAGGCTTTTATCAAGGCAATTAGAGAGGACCCTTCAGGATAATGGATACGATCATCGGTCTTTTCGTGGTCATCCTGACTCTGGTATTAATGGGGTTCTTTTCCATTCTCGATCGCAAACGGGTCAGAATTAATTTCCGGCAAATCCCTTCCCTCGAGAGCTTACAAAAATCCATAAACCTGGTTGTGGAAGGGGGAAAGGGAATCCATATTTCTCTTGGGCGAGGTGGTTTATTCTCCCCTCATTTTGCCGGATCGCTTGTCGCTTTAAATCTATTGAAGTACATAACCAAACAATCACTGAATGGTGATATCCCGCCATTGGCTACCAGTGGTGATGGTTTGGTGAATATATTGAGCCAGGAAACATTGGAGTCAGCCTATCTGCGCTCTCACCTGCCGGAAGGATATGGCATCTCAGGGTCGCAGGTGACCGGTGTTACCCCATTTTCTTATATAGCTGGTGCCATGCTAGCCCAACGCGACGAAAGACAGGCTGTCATGTTGATTACTGGTCATTACGGGGCGGAAGCTGCCTTGCTGGCAGATATGGCGGAACGAAGCCGCTCACATACGATCAGCGGTACAGATGACCTTTCTGCGCAAGCCATGCTTTTTGTCACGACCCGCGCTCCATTGATAGGCGAGGAGTATTTCGCTGCCGGGGCATACACACATGCTTCGTTGTCGCATACCTCAAGTTTAAAGACACAGGATGCATTACGAGTCCTGCTTGTTTTGGGGTTGGTTGTCGGAGCGATTTTAAAGTTGGCGGGGGTATTGTGAAAGCGACGCTTTCCTGGATTGTTGTGATCCTGGTTGGATTCATTGTACTGGCGGGATATTTTCTTCCACTCAGTCCTCTCCAGCAAGTACGCTACCTGATCATAGATATCGCCATTACGTTGGCTGGGATTGCAACGATCGTTGGTGTTGTAAACCTGCTTTCCGTGCATAGTGTTCGAGTCCGTGATGAAAAACCGGATTGGTTTAACAGTGTTATCCTGATCGTTGCCTTTGCCGGGACATTGATTTTTGGTCTGGTGTTCAAACCCTCTCATCCTATTTTTCTTCGTCTTGTGAACTCCATCCAATTTCCAATTGAAGCCAGCTTATTGGCATTATTGAGCATTACGCTTGCTGCCGCTTTGGTTCGGGCAATTCGACCCGGTATGAACAGAGCATCCATTTTGTTTATTGCGGCTGTTTTGATCTTCATTTGGGCGGCCACAGGGTTCATCCCATTTCAAGCGAATAAAGGAATCCAACCTATACTCACATTCCTAAATACTCTGCAAATCGGCGGAGCAAGGGGTATGTTGCTGGGGATTGGTTTGGGAGCATTGACCGCAGGATTGCGTGTTGTGATCGGAAAGGATATCCCATCGGGGAAATGAGATGACCGTGAGGTGCCCGAAATGCGGAAGGAATAATCCAGATGAGGCATATATATGCCAATTTTGTGATTCTCCTCTTGTCATTTATCAGGCTCCCCAAATTCCTCCGATGGAAACTCCACAACCGGAGAATATAGAACCCGTCGATCTCTCTCATCCAAAAGACGATGCTGCTAATGGAACTCCTGATAGCGAATCGCCTGAATGGTTGGAATTGCTGCGTAAGAAAAAAGAACAGGACGCCCATAAACTTGGCGATGACTTCTTTAATCGTTTTGGACCCATACCTCCGAAAGAGGATAAACCAGAGGCGCACACTGAGGGGGAAGAATGGCTTCGCCGTTTGCCAACATCCACACCTCAATCCAGCTCTTCTCCATTGGATGAAGAGATCAAATCAGTTCCTGAAGTCGGAACTCCGGAATGGTTAGCTTCCATCCGGAATAAAATAATCGAAGAAACACCTCAATCTGATGAAGTTCATACCGATTCGGGCGAAGATTGGCTGAATAAACTACGCAAGCAGACCGAAGAATTACGTACACCGGATGAAGGATTACCAGCCTGGGCAGAACCATCGCCGGAGGAAGAATCGGTCAAACCACCTCCCCCATTTGTTGAAGAACCCGCCGCCGAATCCCTGGCGGAATCTTCTCTGGACGAACCCCGTCAACCTGTATTATTTGACGACCTACGCGGCGAACCTGTTGTGGATTCTACCGAGTCTTACCCTGAATCTGTACAGGAAGAACCAGAGCATCCGATTCCCGAGCAATTACGAAATAGCATCCCACAGATGGATTCCTATCAATTATCTGAAGATATTCTCCCGCCTGAAGAAGAATTACTGAAGATGAAGGATGAACCCAGGGAGAAGATTTCCGGACGGGAAATTCCCAATTGGTTGACAGCTATATTGGGTGAAAATGAAGCGGAAGCTACCGCTATGTCTGCTGTGGATGCTGTTCACAACGAGAGCGGGGATATCAGCTCGGTTCAACCAGGCGCTCTACCAGGTTGGGTACAGGCGATGCGCCCAACGGAAATCACCCCACCGATGAAATCGGCTGCCATTGAGGCTGATAAAAATCTGGAAAATAGCGGTCCGCTTGCGGGTATTCGAGGTATATTACCCGGTGAAACAGCCATTCCATCCTATACGAAAACGGTGGATTACCATGTTGGTCTGGAGAACCGGCAAAAACGGGAAGAGCATGTCCAGGCATTCCAGGAGATCCTGACCGCTGAAACTACTGAGGTCAAAGTACCGGGTTATCGAAGGACCCGTGCAGCTGGAACTGTCCGATGGATCATTATGGGCTTGCTTTTCTTTGTCATGTTGACATCGGTGGTGGGCTCATCCAAACCCGTTTATCTTCCAACGTCCATGCCGCGTGAAACGATCCAACTGTTCCAATCGATCGTGTCCCTGCAACCAGGTGACAAGATTCTGGTTGCCATCGATTATGAACCTGCTTATGCGGGGGAGATCGAAGCAGTTGCGAGCCCGGTGATGAATCACTTGATGGTAAAACAGGCGGAAATTTATGTGGTTTCAACAAATCCGGCAGGGGTAGCCCTGGCCCAGAAGATGATCGATAATATCGGTCTATTTCCGCAGACCAGTCACGAACCGTATTTATCAGGAGAAAAATTCCATCTGGTCGGCTACCTTCCGGGTGGTCAGGCTGGTATCCAGGCGTTGAATTCTGGTCTGGCGAGGGCAATTCCACTGACACAAGACCTTAAACCGACAACGGATCTTCCTGGAATATCGGGATTGTCAAATTTATCCGAATTCAAAGCGCTTTTGATCATGTCAGACCAACCTGACACTGTAAGGTCATGGTTGGAACAAATCACGCAAAAAGAGGGCGTACCTGCTTTATGGGCTGTGGTCAGCGCGCAAGCTGTTCCCATGTTGAGACCATACGTTCGATCCGGGCAATTGAAAGGATTGGCAGCCGGCGAATATGGAGGATCGCTGTACGAGAGAATATTCCAACAACCCGGACTTGCCTGGAGTCAATGGAATGCATATCATACCGGATTGCTGGCAGCGCTAATTTTGATTGTGATTGGTGGCGTCCTGAATTTTACCGGACAGTTGATCTTGCAAGCCCGGAGAAAAAAAGTCCCATGAACCTGCCTATCAGCGAGCTTATCTGGGGAATCATCGGGTTTCTCCTGTCCATATTAGTCTTCAGCTATCTGATCGGGGATAATCCGTTATTTCGTTTCGCCATCCACTTGTTCATCGGGGTATCCGCAGGGGTAGTCTCGGTGGTTATCCTGTATCAGGTTTTGTATCCGAGATTGGTTTTGCCCTTCCTAACCGGATCCAGCACACAAAAGTTGATGGCGTTGATACCACTCGGGCTCTCGATCCTGCTCTTATTCAAAGTCTCTCCTGCCATGGGACGATTTGGTAACATCCCATCCGCTTATCTTCTTGGCACTGGCGCCGCATTAACTGTGGGCGGTGTTGTCCTGGGCACGCTGACTCCTCAGGCGATCGCGGCAGTAGCCCCATTCGGAAAAGAATATTCGGTTGGTGAAAAACTTGAAGGCGCCCTCATCTTGATCGCTGCAATAACGACACTGCTCTATTTTTATTTTGGGACAAGGTTTGAAATTGGTAAACCGCTGAAGCGCCCGGCCTGGATTGAATGGAGTGCCCGACTGGGACAAATTTTTATTTTGATAACACTCGGGGCGATATTTGCGGGAGTGTATGTTACAGCCATCACTGCCCTATCTGAACGGCTGATTACATTTTGGAATCTGATTCACAACCTCTTATAGATGATCAATCATGACTTCAAAACCGCCTGATATTGACTCATTACTCGCAGTAGATATAGGAACCGTTCATACACGGACCTATCTCTTTGAGATAGCCGGAGATAGTTTTCGGTTTATCGCTCAAGGAGTCGCGCGTACAACTGCGGAATACCCATCGCATGATATTGGTGAGGGAATCGTCGAATCCATTCATCACCTGGAAGAAATAACCGGTCACCAGATCCTTGGTCCAGATGGGCGTTTTATTTTGCCCATGTTACCAGGGGGTCAAGGAGTCGATGCGATCACCGCAACCATATCTGCCGGACCAAACATGAAAGTTGTATGTGCCGGTTTGTTGGGTGATGTTTCCCTGGTGAGCGCGGAACATCTGGCTAAAACCAGTTACACGCGGGTTTTGGATCAGGTAAGTATCAATGATGCTCGCAAAATGGACGAGCAGATCGATTCTATTTTGAAGATCTTGCCAGATGCCATTATTCTGTCTGGAGGGTCGGATGAAGGTGCCAGTCATTCCCTCAGGAGAGTACTAACTACGCTTGGCATTAGTTGTAGTTTGATCCCTCCAGAAAAACGACCTGAAATTCTGTTTGCAGGAAATAAATCGATCCGGGGTGATGTTAAGGGAATCCTGGAAGGAAGCGTGACTGTCAGCATTGCCCCCAATATTCGCCCGCAGCCAGAGGTTGAGATCCTCGATCCAGCACAGGGCATGCTGACGAATATGGTAAATCGGTTCCGGTTTAGACAATTGGTAGGAGCCAATGATCTCAACAATTTGGTAGGTTCCAGATTGCTTCCGACCGCTGCTTCATTTGGAAGAATGATTCGGTTCCTCGGCAAGGTGTATCACAGCCAGAGGGGTGTCTTCGGGATAGATATGGGTTCGATGATGACAACGGTAGCCATCGGCAAAGCAGGAAAACTGCAAATGCGCGTCACTCAACCGGGTCAGGATAGAATGAGCTTTCTGGAAGCAATGTACCAAATTCCGATCCAGGAGATGCTTCCCTGGATTGGTTACAATCTGAGTGAAGACTATCTCCGTGATTACCTGATCAACAAAGCAGTCTACCCTGCTAGTATACCGACCACCCAGGAAGATCTCTCGATCGAATATGCCCTGGCACGTTATCGATTAAGCAACGCCGTCAGCCAATTTTCACAATCCTACCCGGGTATGAATTTGAATTTTCGGAACGGTTTGCAACCAGGATTTGAGCCGATCATTGTAAGCGGCACAACCTTGACAGCTACACCATCATTGGCTCAAAGTTTGTTGATGATCCTGGATGGACTGCAACCAGTCGGTCTAACTACTATAGTACTCGATCAAAACCATCTTCTCCCTGTATTAGGAGCCGCGGGACAATTATTACCCAATCTTCCAGTTGAAGTACTGGAGACAGGTGCTTTATTGAATTTATGCACTGTCCTCGCCCCGGTCAGTAAAAAACGACCCGGATCAATGATCATGAATATCCATATCATGACGGAGGATCAGCAGGAGATCGATATGGAAGTGCAGCAGGGATCCCTGACTGTCATTCCCTTATCACAAGGCGAGACGGCTCACTTGTTTATTGATACCCCCGAAATGGATCAATCCGGATTATCAAGCGGCCAGACAGGCGGATTCAAGGTGACGGCAGGCGCATTGGGGATCGTAATCGATGCTCGTGGCAGACCCATCCGAACGCCCGGTGAGATCCTCTCCCGCCAGGAACTACTCCATCAATGGCTAACAATCTTAGGCGGATAATTAATCATACCCGGGCGGATATCCTGTGATTTTTCGAATATCCTCGTATAGCGGTTTCAACTGTTTATACATTCTCGAATACACTTTTTTGTAGAGCGCATCATAAATTTCGTGCGATGCCGGAACCGGCTCAAAAACCTGTCCGATACGGGTCATTTCCTTCACGGCTGAATTGAAGTCAGTGTGCAAGCCCAATCCGACTGCCGCATCTATGGCAGCGCCCAGACCTGAGGCTTCATATACATGCGGTTTGGATGCCGGCAGACCAAAAATATCCGCTGTCAATTGCATCGCCACATTGCTCTGACTTCCTCCCCCGGCAACCCGTATTTCCCTGATTTTCACCCCGGATCGTTTCTCCGTTTTTTCCATACCATCTCTCAGGGCATACGCCAATCCTTCCTGGATGGCGCGATATAAATGAGCCCGCTGATGGACGTCACCGAACCCGATCACCGCTCCCTTGGCTTCCGGTCCCGGTATTTTGAGCCCTGGAGACCAATAGGGTTGCAACACCAATCCCAGCGACCCAGGGGGAATTTCCCGAACGTTTTCTTCGAATATTGCTTCCGCTTCCACACCTCGTTCAGTCGCGATCCGCTGTTCCAAAGCGCCGAATTCCTGTTTGAACCAACTGACCATCCAATACCCGCGATATACCTGAATTTCCAGGCTGTAGGCATTGGGTACCGCGGCTGGATATGGCGGAATAAGCGGGATGACCTCGGTATATTTTCGGTGAGTTGTGTTGATGGTTGCGGATGTACCATAACTGATACAGGCGTTCCAGGGATCGAGGCACCCTGACCCTATCACCTCGCAGGCTTTATCCGCCGCAGCAGCGATGAGGGGGAGCCCTTCCGGGATTCCAGTATCCAAAGCAGCCTGGTGAGATATTCTCCCAAGCGTTTGAGTCGGTGGCACCAATTCGGGTAGGATGCCAGGATCCATGGGCACAGCCTGCCATTTCCAATCGGTTTTACCTGCCCAATCCAATTTTTTATAATCAAATGGGATGAACCCCACCTGGCATCCCACCGAATCCGCCAACCGTCCGGTAAGCTGGTAGGTCAGATATCCTGACAGGAGCATATATTTATCCGTCTTCGCCCAGATCTCCGGTTGATGGGTACGAATCCAATTGCATTCAGCTTCTGCCTGTAAATAGGCAACGGTTTCGGACATGCCTGAGAGTGCGAATAAAGCGCCCCACATTCCTGACACTTTTTTTAGACCAAAGGATCTGCGATTATCCATCCAGATAATGGCAGGTCGAAGCGGCTTGCCATCTTTATCGAGATTGATCACGGTGGAACGTTGGGTGGTAACTGCCACACCTGCGATGGCTTCCTTAACCACTCCCGGCATTTCCCAAAGTTGCCTGCAAGCCAGGCAAACGGTCTGCCAGAATTGGGCTGGTTCCAATTCTGCCCAACCAGGCTGCTCACTTTCATAGGGTGGAATTGCAACCCTGCTCTTGGCGAGTAAATTCCCGCGGAGGTCAAACAATAATGCCCGAACGCTCTGTGTCCCGTTATCAATTGCCAGAATTGTCTGTGAATCTGTTTTCATACGTATCCTTTATCTGCATCTGTCCAACGACGCACCATCAAACGAACCATGAATGTGGGCTTACTACTCAAAATCATACAGATCGATGATCTCCACTAAAAAAGGCTATTCAGGTAGATAATAGCATTCCTTCCAGCGATCCAAATAGCTAACCGTCTCATTCTCCCAGCGATGGTCATCCCATCCAAGCTCTGACTGTGTTATCCGACGAATCAGATCCAGATATTGCTTTCCACCCTCCGATGCGGTCAACCCAAGGCGAACCCTGCGAAGTAATAGGTCATCCAGATGCTCCACCGCTTCCGATCGTGCTGCCCAGCGAATCTCAGACCAGAAGGCGGTATTTTCCCCTACGGTAGTCATTTCCGACTGAGACATTTCAGTCAAAATTGGCAGGGATGCGTTACCATATCGCCCTGTCAGACGGTGCCAGATGTCATCCGGTAAATCCTTTGGTTTCGAGTGCGGTCGAGAAAACATGGGTGAGAGACCAGAGAATTTCGGGTTGCCAGATAACATTTCATGAACCTTTTTGAGGGTTTCCAATGCCATTACCCGGTACGTTGTCAGCTTGCCCCCGGTAATGGTTACCAGACCTTTTTCTTCCCATAAGCAATGCGCCCGTGATTCTTTGGAAGGGTTTGACACACCCGATCGGACGATTGGTCTCAACCCGGAAAAAGAGGAGATCACATCGGTTTCAGACAGGCCAGCCTGTGGGAATAAATACTCCAACGCCTCGAACATGTAGTTCACTTCTGCCCGGGTTATCAAAGGTTCCGGGTGAGAAGTTTCCATCTCAAGTGGATGATCGAGATCTGTTGTTCCAATGATGGATACGCCTTCCCATGGGAAGACAAACATTGCCCGTTTATCCCGTGGGTGAAAGAAAGTGATCGCTTGTTCCAATGGTAGCCGTTCATGTGAAAAAATGAGATGGCTGCCACGTTGTTTACGAATTCGTGAGGGCTCGTCCACTTCCGATCGAAGCAGGTCTGTCCATGGCCCGGTAGCCTGGATGACAACCCGTGCTTCCACATCTATTCCGCGATCAAGGTTGCCATATGATCGATCCTGTAGATGAGCGCCGCTCACCATTCCTTTCTTATCAAACAGTAAATGGGATGCTTTCGTATAATTGAGCGCAACACCGCCTGATTCCACGCCTTCCTGGAGGACACGAAGGACCAGCCGGCTGTCATCGACTTCTGCGTCATAATAATAAAAGGCATCGGATAATTGGGGATTGGTCAGGACTGGATAATCCCGGTGGACTTGAGCCCAGGTCAGGTGACCGTGTGCCCATTTCGGTGCCATTAGATCATAGATCGTGACCCCCAAACGATACGTTCGCCGAGTCCAGGATCTGGAGCCAAAGATAGGCAACAAGAATTTTAATGGAGTGACCAAATGGCGTGCCTGTCGCAGCAACCGCTCTCGTTCCTGTACAGATTCACGGGTTACGTTGAATTGGCGGTTACGGAGGTAGCGAAATCCACCATGCACCAGCTTGGAAGACCGGCTGCTCGTTCCAAAAGCGAAATCATCCTGTTCCACCAGCAACGCCCTCAATCCGGCTCTGGCAGCCATATTCAAAATTCCAGCACCGGTGATCCCTCCCCCGATAACGATAATATCCCAGGGGGAGTTCATCGATTTCCAGGCTTGATCGCGCCAATCCTTTTGCCACATTTGTATATTTATTCCTGGTGATAGCTACGCAACCAGTTTACCGGGATTCATTATCCCGTCCGGATCCACTGTCTTGCAAATAGAACGGATCAGGTCAATCCCCTGGCTGCCTTTCTCTGCTTCCAGATAGGATAAGTGGTCCAATCCAACACCATGCTGGTGACTGATAGTCCCACCCAATTCCACGATCTTTGCACTGGCGGCGGATTTTAATTTTTGCCACCTTTCCAGCGTCAGCGCCGAGTCAGAACCTCTTCTCCACAAGTAGGTGATATATGTGCTTGCGCCTACGTCATAAAGATGGGAGAGGTGTGCAAACACCAATGTTTTTTCGCCCTCATCTTCCAGTGCTGTGGCAAGTTTATTCTTGACTGCCATTACAGCCGGAAGAACCTTCGACCACGGCAACGATGTCTCCAGAGTGTCCAATGCGAATCCATGCTCCCAAAGTGTATTCCTCAAATAAGGTGTAAGGAAACGGGTCTTTTGCCACATTTTTCCAATCACCATATTCACGGCGAAACCGCTGTACCGACGGCTGATGTCCTGAACCCGGTCATATGCCTGGTCGCATTCTTCCGGTGAACCTGTTAACCCATAGATCATCAGGCAGCGATCTTCACCGATGCCGATGATTTTCAAGCCACGATTTGCCAATTTGATCAGTGTTATCTTGCCTGATAACTGCAGGGTGGTGATCGTTTCCTGTGGATCAGCCAGACGCAACATGGAAACGCCTACACCAGCCTGAACAATTTCCCGCACGGCGGCGGCTCCTGCTTCCCAATGTGGAAAGAAAATTGCCTGAAATTTTTCCTGCTGTGGTAATGGATGGACTCGCATCACCGCCTGGCTGATAATTCCCATTCTGCCTTCACTGCCCAGTACCACCTGTTTCAGGTCAGGTCCGGCTGCGGAGGCTGGAACGGCGGGGAGTTCCAGCCAGCCACGAGGGGTCAGCATCTTGCCGCCAAGGAACATTTCATCGATCCGGCCGTACCGGTAACATTGTTGCCCAACAGAGCGGGTAACTAACCATCCGCCAAGAGTGGAATATTCAAAACTCTGCGGAAAATGTCCGAGAGTAAATCCAGATCTCTTAAGTTGATCTTCAAGGGCAGGACCGGCGATTCCAGCCTGGATGGTTGCCATATGACTGATCTTGTCGACATTCAATACCTCATCCATACGAGTTATGTCAACCGTAAGCACTGGTCGATCGCTTTGCACCGGGTTGATATGTCCAAGCACGCTTGATCCTCCTCCGTAAGGAATCACAACAGCCTGCGCATTACTTGCAAATCGCATCACCTCTTCCAGATCACTTTCCGATTCTGGATAAGCTACTGCATCCGGGAAATGTCCAATCTCACCGGAGCGAAGGGCAACCCAATCTGGGAGGCTCTGTCCTCTGGAATGCGTAAGACGTTCAACCAAATCCGTGTGGATACCCATGACGGGTTTTATGCGGGATTCTGGTACCCGCTGTAGCGCTTCTTCCAGGGTTACATCGATTAGTTTATTGGGTTTTCCTATAATACTTTCCAGATAAACCCGGGCATTCTCCGCTAATGGATATGTTGTCACGGCATTTCCCCAACCATTCCAACGTTTCATTTTCCCTCCAGGCTTTACCGTATACGATTAGTATCCACCCATTTCCATCACATGTATATTCAATTTCCCAGAAAAATTAATTGGCAGATGGTTTTGCAGCTACCCGGGAGGCTTGTTTCTTCCTTTCCATCCACCATGCCCAGAGACTCAGCAGGAATGCGAAAAGAATCGCATAAGTGAACATTCGAAGGGTTGATTGTAAAGCTCCAACTTGAATTGAGGGTGGAGCCAATAACGCATTACTACTCAATCCGTTAGATAAAGCGAAAACCAATCCTGTCCAGGTCGCGCCCATAATTGCAGTTCCGGTGATCTGACCGAGGCTGCGGGTTAAAGAGGCTAAGCCGGAGGCGATCCCTAACCGTTCTTTCGGTACTGATCCCATGATGGCATTGTTATTGGGAGATTGAAACATACCCATGCCCAATCCGACCGGTACAAACCGCAACATATAGCCGGCGATATCTGTATCCACCTGTAACGTGCTGATAGCCAGGTAGCCTGTGACTAAAATCGCCAAACCGATGACCGTTAATGGACGTGTTCCATAGCGATCAGATAGGATACCTGATAGCGGTGCAGTCAAGCCGAGTATCACCGGGACAACTGCCATCATGAGCCCGATTGTTTGTGGAGGATACTCCCTGATATTTGCAAGATAGAAAGGCATCAGCAGAGTTGTACCCGATATCCCGATAAATGCGGTGAACCCCGTGATCAGGTTAACGCTGAATAATCCATTCCGAAATAAACCCAGGTCTATCATCGGGTGTTTCACCCGTTTTTCAACTACTATTAAAATCACTGCACTCAGAACAAAGACTATCAGCAAAGACACTACCACCAATGACGAGTATCCCAACACCTCCCCCAGCGTTAATCCGATCAATAAACTGGAGAGACCAACCAGGAGCAATCCAGCGCCTAGAAAATCAAATTGCTGGCGGACACCTGGGATGATATTTGGAACAAATCGAATCACCATGAAAGTTCCGATCAAACCGATCGGAAGATTGACAAAGAAGATCCAATGCCAGGATAAATGACCAAGGATGATCCCACCGAATGTCGGTCCAGCGATAATGCCCAATGAGACCATCAATCCACTTATGCCAAGCGCTTTCCCGCGTTCATTAGGTGGGAAGTTTTCCGCCACGATCGCGGTACCCAGTGCCATCATCATCGAAGCACCTATTGCCTGAAAAACGCGGGCAGCAATGAGCATTCCTATCGAAACAGATAGTCCACAGGCAAGCGAACCGAGAGTGAACAGGATGAAACCGGATGTATATATCCGCTTTTTTCCAATCATATCCGCCCAGCGTCCGATCGAAAGTAAAAGTATGGTCAATGTAAGGAGATAACCCAATACGACCCATTGGACAATTCCAAAGGTGGTCTTTAATTCTGTTTGCAAAGTGGGAAGGGCGATATTGACGATGCTGCCGTCGATGGTGGCCAGGAATATCCCCATTGCCACAGCGGCCATCACGGTCCATTTTTTGGAATAATCGACTTTGATCGGATTGGATTGCATGATACGATTGAACCCCATTTCAGGCGTGTCGGCTGTGCGATGTATAATAGCATAGATTTTCTAGTGAGGAAAAAGTATTGAATCCTGAACGTTTTTCCCGGATCGATGCATGGATGGAGCGCTTGGAATTTGACGCTCTTATTTGCCGTTTACCAGAGAATGTGGTTTACCTGAGCGGCACTTATCCGGTATTGGGGATGTCGGTCGTGTGGTATGCCCCGGCTGTAGGTATCCATCTTCTTCAACCGGAATTTGAGCGGATGTGGGTGAAAACTGACCGGAATGTTCATTATTTTCCGACCGGACACCTGAAGGATCCATCATTAAAGGACTCTTATCTGACATGGTTGAATCATATGCAGACGCTGTCTTCAAACCGGATAGCCAGGATTGGCGTGGAGTCTGAGTTTGGAATTACTGCACCAGCTTTCAATGCATCAGAAGCCTTATTGCCTGATACCTCGTGGAGGATGGTGATTCAGAATGCCTTTCCGGAAAGCGAAATGGTTGATTGTTCACCTATGTTGGGCGAAGCGCGCGGTATCAAAGATAAATTCGAGGTCGACCTGATTCGGCGGTCTAATCGAATAGCGAATATGGGTTTGCGTGAATTGGAGAGAGTAGTTCAACCAGAATTATCAGAGGTGGAAGCTGCCGCACTTGTAGAATCTACCATCCGTACGATGGGTACCGGGTTTGAAGGAGCTCAGTTGGTTCAGGCATTCGCGCAGGTTACCGCGGGCGTTGAGGGGACGTATCGCCAATCCATGCTCACCCCCTCATCTCAATACCGGTTCCAGATGGGCGACCTCGTTATGATCGAGCTCGGCGTTTGCGTGGATGGTTACTGGTCGGATCTAACCCGCGTCTATAGTGTTGGGAATCCAACCAGGGAGCAGCAACGGGTTTATAACTCTGTACGGCACGCCCACCGAATGGCAGTTCAATCTTTAAAAAACGGAAATCGATGGGTCGATCCAGATAAAGCAGCACGCAAAGCGCTGGAGGAGGATGGTCTGCTTGACTATTTTATTCACGGCACGGGGCATGGCATAGGCTGCCGGTACCATGAGAGTATTCCCCAATTGGGTCCGATGCGGGATGAAATACTGATGGCAGGAATGGTAACCAGTGTGGAACCTGGAGTGTATATTCCCGGCTTTGGCGGAATCCGGATAGAAGATAATCTAGTTGTAACCGATGGTGATGCAGAGTGGTTATCAGAACCGGTGGAACCATGGTAAAGGTAACAGATGGAACAATCCAACGGCGTGACCAAAATTCTGGACTTAAAGATTTGAATGAACCGAGAGGAATTTCTTTCTGGAGGGGATTTCTTCCAGACCAAAAAGAGCGCGGTTGGACCATTGCGTTATTCTTTGTAATACTCATCGGCACAATACTGCGCATAGCTACTATCAATCAATCCGTTGGTAACGACGAGGCATACACCTACCTGGCATTCTCCTCGCGACCTGTTCTCTCCATTCTGACCGATTACTCCCACCCAAATAACCATATTTTCCATTCCATCCTGTCACATTTCTCGGCACTTCTCTTCGGACAGGTTACCTGGGCGGTACGATTGCCTGCCCTTCTTGCGGGAATCCTCATGATCCCTGCCTGTTATGTAGCCGGGCGAAAGCTGTACAACGCCCCGGCTGGTTTAATCGCAGCTTCGTTTCTGGCAGCCAGTCCGACATTTATTACCTACTCCGCTCAAGCCAGAGGATATTCCCTTTTGGCTTTCTTCACTCTGGTGATGATCCTGCTCGCAGCAGAATTGGTCCAGCAGAACAGCCCGTCCGGTTGGATCGTTTTCTCCCTGTGTGGTGTCCTCGGCGCTTTTACGATACCGATCATGGTCTACCCATTGGCTGCATTGTACATCTGGCTTATGTTGGAATTTTTCACAAGATATGGATGGTCGAGGGAGTTTCGTAAGCGGATAATACCAGTTCTGATCAGCGCAATCGGGGTTATCGCAGGTACTGTCCTTGTCTATGCCCCGGTGATTTTGGCAGGAACTGGATTGAAATCATTGATCGCCAATGGGGAGGTGGTCTCGCAACCATGGTCGGTGTTTTTGATCAACCTGCGAACCCGGCTCGGCCGTACCTGGATTGAATGGAATGATGATCTACCGTTCTTTTTTACTCTTCTGACTGCCATCGGGTTTGTGATCTCGTTTTACATTCACAGACGACTCTCGCGAACGAAAGTGCATCTGGCATTTGCATCCATACTGGGGTTTGCAATCGTCCTTCTCATTCATCGAGTGGCACCCTACACCCGGATCTGGACTTTTGTGCAGCCTTGGTTTTACATTTGGGCTGGAGCTGGGCTGGCGGGATTGGTGCAGTTCTTATTTGGTAAAGGAAACCTGGCTTATGTGTTCTTCATCGCGGCATTGGCAATATATCCCATTCTGTCCACGGGTGTATCTCTACAACGGGGTGGATACATCGAGGTATCCCAACCCGGTGTTGAAGAGACCGTATCGGACGCACTACTCACACAATTAAAGGATGGACAATTGGTCGCGGCCATGGTCCCAACCAGTACTCAGATCAAATATTACTTCAGCCAGAAAGCGGATTATAAGAATTGGTTTTATGATACCTATCTCCAACAGCCATTTGATCAGTTGCTGGTGGTGGTCGCGACCAACACTGATCAAACCATGCAATCAGTGTTGGAGAGAAATAAACTGCTCGATCAAGTGGATTGGCATAATGGCAAGATCGTCTACTCATATAAAAAGGTCGACGTGTATCTGGTGGATCGCCTTCAGGAGGTTCCATAATGGATTATTTCAGCATCAAATGGATGGGCGATCGCCTGGTCATGCTTGATCAACGAAACCTTCCCGATCAAATATCCTACCTGGAATATCGGGATGCCGTTAGTGTGGCGGTAGCCATCCAAACCATGGTTGTAAGAGGCGCACCGGCTATCGGCGCGGCTGCAGGATATGGTATGGCGTTGGCTGCCCTTGCAGTTAAAACAGGCAAACTTGAAGAAGCCAGACAATCTTTGAAGATGGCCGCCGGGGTGTTGATTGCCGCCAGACCAACTGCCGTAAATCTTTCCTGGGCAGTAAATCGGGTTTTGAAAATGATGGAAGAACCGGGCATACAATCGGTGGAGGCATTGAGAACGATCATTCTCGCAGAAGCATCTGCGATACAGCGGGAGGATGAGGAATCCAACCGGTTGATGGGATTAAATGGACTGGCTGTCGTACCGGATGGCGCTAAAATCATCCATCATTGTAATACCGGCGCGCTGGCTACAACGGGAATTGGCACCGCGTTGGGTGTTATCCGCACGGCGCATGAACATGATCGGCATGTTTTTGTCTATGTGGATGAAACCCGTCCCCGCCTTCAGGGCGCACGTCTGACATCTTGGGAATTAAGCCAATTGGGTATCCCCCATCAAATCATCGTGGATGGCGCAGCTGCTCATGTAATCCGCACTAAAGGGGTGGATCTCTGCCTGGTGGGTTGTGACAGAGTGGCTGCCAATGGAGATACTGCCAATAAGATTGGCACTTTCCACCTGGCGTTAGCTGCCTGGTCACAAAATGTGCCATTCTATGTAGTCGGACCGACCAGTACGATCGATCTGCAAGTACCAGATGGCGACCACATCCCGGTGGAGGAACGCGCGGAAGATGAGGTAACGATCATTGAAGGTATTCAGATAGCGCCACAGGGCGCTCGGGCTTTTAATCCTGCGTTCGATGTGACCCCTTCGCGATATATTACCGGGATCATTACCGAAAAGGGGATTGCCTATCCACCTTACATAGAAAGTTTGCGAAAACTATTTGATAAATGAATTCCAGAAAGTAGAAAATGGTAATTGGGATCTGTACTTATCAGAATTGATTTTCACCAGTTACTACTTTCAAGTTACCATTTATTTTTGCAACTTTCCAGTGATAGCTCCGTAGATAGTGGTGAAAGGAGTGATTAAAATGGCAAATAATAAAAATCACCAGGTACCATGGTTTCTCTGGCCTTTCTGGGCGATCTGGCGTTTGATAACCTGGGTAATTGAATTAACCGGACGTTTAGTGGGTGTAATTCTAGGTCTGGTGTTCATGATCGTCGGTGTGATCATCAGCCTCACCGTGATTGGGTTAATTGTTGGTATCCCGATGTTTATTCTCGGTTTGTTGTTGATGCTGCGCTGCATTTTCTAATCATTATCGGTATGGGTTCCAATCGAAAGAAAAGTAGACTGTAAAAAACTATCACCTTCGGGTGTTAATGACAATCAGCAGGGAATTATTCACTGCTGATTGTCAAATTAAAAGCGGTCAGTCAAGCTAGACAGGGAACTGATATAAGCAATATCTTCTGGTATGATGAGGTCATATTCCGCGCAACCAGGAGATACGCATGCAGAAAGTCATTGTAGCTTCGTCCAATCCGGTAAAAGTAAGGGCGGTGTTGGAAGGATTTAAGGCGATGTTCCCCGGTGATGAATTTGTCCACATCGGATTGAAATTTGATTCTCCGGTCAGCGATCAGCCGATGCACGATGCTGAAACCCGGATGGGTGCGATCAAACGGGCGGAAATGGCGCGTGCGAGTGCCGCGGACGCCGATTATTGGGTGGGTGTTGAAGGTGGAGTGAACGAAGAGCCGGAGGGGATGATCGTCTATGCCTGGGTAGTGGTTCTCACTCGTGATCGTGTTGGACAAGCCCGAAGCGCGTCCTTTTACATCCCGCCCCAGATCGCGGACCTCGTCCGGCAGGGAAAAGAGTTGGGCGAAGCGGATGATCTTTTCTTCTCGAGAATAAACTCCAAGCAGGAAAATGGCGCCATTGGGATTCTTACAGCCGATGCGATAAACCGCCAGAAGCTCTATGAGCCCGCTGTTATCATGGCTCTCATTCCATTCAAGAACCCGGAACTGTACCCACTACCGTCTTGACCGTTCTCCTAAACAACTGAACCATGATCACTCCGATCAGGGTCACGCCCAAACCAAACACCTGACGGGGAGAAATCCTTTCCCCCAGAAAAAAATACGCCAGAATTGGAACTTGAATCATTAACGTATTGATGATCGCTGATGTTTCGGTTGCCTGAAGTATCTGCATGGAACGATTGATCAAGGTAAAGGCAAAAGCCGTATTGATGACAGCCATCCAGACAATGATTCCCCAGGATGTGATAGAAAACGATGGGAACCCTTCCGTGGCTATCCCACCCAGAAACATGACGATGCTGCCGATCAGGATGCTGAGAGTGGTCAGGGTCAGCGGGGGAAGGTAGATGGATCGGTTGATATCCCTGGCGATGATGGAACCAATCGCACCGAGAATGGTACCGGTCACCACAATCACAACCCCGTTTACCTGATTCGCCTGAATGGAAATTGGAAAAAAGTAAAGCCAGGCTCCAACGGGTGTGAGTAACACTCCCATCCATTGGAGGATCGAGAGTGGTTCTTTCAAGAAGATCGTTCCGAGCAGGGCGATAACGATCGTGGACATTCCCAGAATCAGGTTAACACTCGTTGCGGGGAGGTCCTTCAAACCCAGGAATTGAGAGGATTGCATGGCAGCGTAATAAAACAGTCCGATCAGAATGATCTTGACCCATCCCTTGCCATCGATTCCGCGCAGCAAGGTCCGCTCGCTGGAAAATGACCAGACAACCAATAAACAGATGGCAGCCAAACCATACCGCAGACCGGCGAATAAAAGCGCAGGTACATCTTTTAAACCGATTTTGATCAATACCCAGGACGTAGCCCAGATAAAAGTGACGAGCAGCGCTTGTAAGATGGCTTTAAGGCGCGAAGATACCATGATTTCCACCAGATAAATTAATGTAAAAAGTATATCATTGGTAGTACAAAGCTAGACACGGGCGAGATGTGTAGAAACGACGCTGTTATAATCGAAACAGGAGATCGTCTAATGTTCGACAGCATATTCAGTCGTAAGAAAGAAGAAGATCGTATCCGGAATGAAGGACGTTTACCACCCGGACAATCGCTCACGCAAAAATTCCCAGTGCTGCATTATGGTCCGGTGCCGTCATTTAATCCTGCAACCTGGGACTTTCGGATATGGGGGGAGGTTGAATCCGACCAGAGGTGGTCGTGGGATCAATTCAACCAGTTACCCCGGACAAAGCTGGTAATAGATATCCATTGTGTGACCCGCTGGAGTAAAGTGGATACTCTTTGGGAAGGTGTATCGATCAAAACCCTGGTAGATAAGGGTTTCATCAAGCCGCTGCCCACCTCCCGCTATGTGATGCAGCACGCGGAGTATGGATTTACTACAAACCTGCCGATCGAGGTGGTACTGGCGGATAACTTCCTGATGGCAACCCATTATGACGGCGAACCACTTTCACCGGATCACGGGTACCCGTTGCGGGGAGTGGTGGGTGCGAGAATCGCAGAAAAAGATCGAATCGTCCCCTACTTCTGGAAGGGAGCCAAATGGCTGCGGGGATTGGAATTTATGAAAAACGACCAGCGAGGCTTTTGGGAGCAGGCCGGTTATCACAATAATGCAGATGTGTGGAATGAGGAACGTTTCGGGTAAAGATTAACGGGGGCGTTTGGGTCGCAGAAAATAAAATGCGAAACCGATCCCGCCCAGAATAAAAACACCGCCCAGGATACCTAATACTGGATTTCTTCCACCTTCGGACGGTGAAATGGGCGATGCCTGGCTGTTCAATTGGGCACCAAAGTTCATGGTGGATACTTCACCTGCCAGCAATTTGAGGGGAGAGTTCAGGCTGGTGGTGGGATTGTATCCTTCTGGAACAGCCACACTCACGTTGTAGTCACCTTCGGGAAGGTCATTAAAGCAAACCGCGTTTTCACCAGCCAGTGTATTTTCTGTCTGGTTGATCTGTCCAACCTGGTCTACCAGGGATACCGCGCCATCTGCTATGAGAGGTTCTGTCTCCTGGCGTACTGAATCTCCATTCAGGTCGTCAAAAAGGGCGACACAGACCTGTCCATACCCTTTCACTGCCGGGGTGAGAATGTTCGGAGTGGCGGTGGCATCAGAGACCGATGGAATGGGGGTTGCTGTCACCACACCCAGGAGAATTTGCTGCCCTTCCTGAACGACATCATCGGGGGAGGTATTGTTTAAGAGATAAAGCTGACTTTCTGATACGCCAGTTTTGACTGAAATGATCCACCACGAATCGCCTGGCTGGGCGATATAAATGATCCTGCCATCGGGTTGCGCGGTGGGGGTAGGGAGCGCAGATTGCGAATCTGGCGCTGCCGATACAGGGAGTGTCAGCAACAATCCGCCGGTTAGGACGATCAAAGCAAACAAGGGGAGTATCAGCTTGATGTTTTTCATAGTATCTTAGCAGGATTATAACATTGAACGGTGGGGAAAAAGAAATGGACGAGTTTGCATAACTCGTTTTTCTATATCTGCATACTATAGCCTATCCCCTCGATCCCCTTCCCTCTGGGGAGGGGAAATACTTTATAGGCGGTGTTTTGTCCGTAATGCGGACAAAACACCACGAAGTCTCTTACCAGCTTTCGCAGCGATACTGGATATGAGCCGTAAGCGCCGAAACCACCATAATCTATCCAACCAATGAATATGCATTTATCTGGATTTGACCTGCATAGGGAAATTAAGGTATTATCTAAAAAACATCCTTTTCCGGAGAAACCCATGCTCCTGTGTATTGACATCGGAAACACCAATATCAAACTTGGATTATTCAACGGCGATGCGCTTTGTTGTTCCTGGCGGATCAACACCGACCGGGATGACCTGGCAGACGAATATGCCATGCTTCTTCTGGATCTGTTCGCCACATCTGATGTGGAGCGTTCACATGTGACCGGCTGCGCCATCTCGTCCGTAGTGCCCAGCCTGACTCAGGAATTCATCGACCTTTGCCAGCGATACTTTCATTTGACGCCGGTCATTCCAGGACCTGGAGGCATCACTGGAATTAAGGTGAACACAGACAACCCCTCCGAGGTCGGAATGGATCTGGTGATGAATGCGCTAGCTGCCAGGCACTTGTATGGGACGCCGGTCATTATCGTTGGTCTGGGCACGGCTACCACCTTTACGGCAGTATCGGCTGCCGGTGACGTGGAGGGGGTGGCTATCGCACCGGGTATCCTTACCAGCGCCAACTCCCTCTTCAGTGCCGCATCGACCCTCCCGAGGATCGCGTTGACGCGACCATCCACTTCCATCGGGAAAAATACAGTGGAATCTCTCCAGGCTGGCATGGTGTATGGCTTTTCTGCTTTGATAGAGGGATTGGTCGCACGGATGAAAGGGGAACTGGGTGGAGAAGCCCATGTAGTTGCCACCGGCGGACTGGCACCCATCATTGCCGCAGAAACCAATGTGATCGAGAACGTGGAACCAAACCTGGCTCTGATCGGGTTGAAAATGATGTATGAGATGAATTTGGCGAATTTGAGTTGATGGAGGGCAGGAGATCGGAGACCAGAGAATAGAGACCGGAGAACAGAGATCAGAAAACAGAAAAGTAGAAAGTGGAAATTGGTGAGTAGTAGCAGATTACTGTTACTACTTTTTTGTTAACTTTCGTGGGCGAGGAGAGCGTCCAACCGCAGGGTGGAAATGGTCTCAGGCAGGGGGATGCCGGTGCGCTCATCCCAACCGAAATGCTTCCAGTGCAGGCGCATCATCTCATCGATTTGCACCGCCTTCCCCTTGAGCGGACCCGCCTTCAGCGGCGGCTCACCGGCCAGGCGCCCACGCAACCGGAACGAGCGCGGGTCAACTCCGTGCCTGACATTAAACATCTGCCGCAGGGTCTGGATGCGCCGCCCGATCCACATATACTCATCGGGCGTACGGTTCCATCCGGTGGCGTCGTTTAGCCACTCGAATAGCTTCCAGTGCTCCACTCCCAGGATCATCCCGAACAGGCAGCCGCCAGAGCTATCGGCAAGCTGCTTGTAGCAGGCGTTGGCCACACTCTTCAAAGCCAACTCGTCCGTGGGTGTGTATTCCTCGCTCTTATCGGTGTAGCGCCCGCGCGGCGCCCAACTCACCTTTTCCCACAGATGCATCACGTTATAGTACTGACCGGCTCCGATGGTGTGCCGCCCCGGGGTGGGATCGGCGCTGAAGTGCAGCCCGAGGATCGGGTCGAGGCGGGGATCGTGCATGCCTGGTTCCTGACCTCCGGTGTGGATGGCGTACTCGGCGTCGGGGACGCCCAACCGTTCGGCGGCTTTCTTCACCCCATCCGCCAGCAGATCGCCGATGCCTTCGCGTGCGATCATCCAACGAACCAGCTCAATCATGGCGGGTGCGTCTCCCCAGGTCAGGCGCAGACCGCCGGTCATCTCGGGGGTGATCACGCCGCGTTCAAAGGCTTCGATTGCGAAAGCGACCGTACCGCCAGCTGAGATGGAATCCATGCCCGCCCGGTTGAGCAGTTCATTGATGTACAGGATGGCATCCAGGTCGTGGTTGAGGATCAAACCGCCAAAAGACGAGGACGTTTCGTATTCGATTTTGTGGGTGGTCTCGAACTCGTCGCGACCAATGCCCTTCATATCCAGAATCCCGCCACAGCCCAGCACACAGGAGGAACAAAAATACTTCTTTCGTTCACGAGCCAGGACTTTATCGGGGTCCAGGTGGCGGAATTTTGGGAAATCGAAATCCTTCACCGAGCCAGCCCAGTTGCGGATGGGCGAATCGCCGTTTGGGATGCCCAGGGTGGTGTTGTAAATCGTCCCCCAGCGCTTGAAGATTCCTGCGGTGGCGATACCGTCCAGCGGGGCGTAGCCTTTCATCTTGCCCATGAAATATCCGCCAATGGGCAGCAGGCTGCCTTTCATCCAGCGCGGCAGGTTCATCTTGCGGATCTTGCCTGCCAGGATTTTTCCAGTTTCTTTGGCTGCCTGCGGATTCTGGCTGACGATGGGTTGCCCGCCATTCAGCACGATAGCTTTCAAGCGCTTGGAGCCCATCACGGCGCCGACTCCCGAACGGGCGGCGATGCGACCTGCGTCGTTGACGATTCCGGCGATGAGCGAGAGCTTCTCGCCCGCCTGGCCAATCACCGCGACGGCGGGTTTCTTTTTCCCGGGGTGAGCCTGCCATAACGCTTCCTCCGCCTGGATGGCATCCATACCCCAAAGATGGGCAGCCGGTTTGATTTCCACACCGGCGGCTGAAATATCGAGGTAGACCGGTTCCGGGGAGATGCCATTGAAGAAGATACCGTCGTATCCGCACTGCTTAATGGCCGGAGCCAGGGTGCCGCCGCAGTTGGCGTCGCCCCACCCCCCGGTGAGCGGAGATTTGCAGACCGCCGTCCAACGCCCGGTGATGACACTGCCGGTTCCGGTGAGCAGGCCGCTGACAAAGCCGAGCACATTCTCCGGTCCGAGTGGATCCGTGCCGGCGGGGATGGTATTGTAGAGGACGAACGCGCCCAACCCGACCCCGGAAAGCAGGTGCTCGTACACCTCGTCCGGGATGAGTTGCTCGCGGATTTCGCGGGTGGACAGGTTGACGAACAGGATTTTGCCGGTATATCCGCGCATGGTTAGCCGCCTGAAATTGGGAAAATGAAACTGATCGTATCGCCATCCTTCAGAGGAGTGGCTAGCGGTCTGTGATCGTAATTCACGGTGCACATCATGACCGGATGCATCACCCGGGGGATCTTGAGCAGCGCATACACATCCCGCAGAGAAGAACCATCCGGCAGGTGGATGTACCCGAATTCGTCAATGGCTTGACGGGATACAAAAGCAGGCGCGTAGACTTTGATTTTGATCGGCATGCTGGATCGAAGGATTGTCGATGAGCAAATCGTTGCCGCGGTAATGTTTTCCCCTTGATCTAGCTGTAGAGGAGAGCAGCAACCGCGTTAATTATACTCCCCGGGAGGGGGTCTTTCTTAGAAGGAATAACACCACAAAAGGAGAATATGTACGCGAATTGCGGCATCAGGCAGATTGGATCACAGCGGGCAGGTGTGACGGATTTGCGCCTCCGCCAGGAATTGCAGGGAGGGAGAGGCCAGGTCTTCTTCCGCCATCAGATGGATGAAGCGGCAGGCGGGGTCTTTGGTGCTGGCGCGGTGGGCGAAGTACTTGTCCAGCCATTGCCCGGCCATTTCCACGTCTCCCTGGCGCAGGCTGGCTTCCAGGAAGACCATGTACTCGGTCGGGTCGCGCGGGCGGAGCGACTTGACGGCGGCATCCGCCCCAAACTGGCTGACAGACACCCAATCCCCCTGCTGGCGGAATAGTTCGCCCTTCTGGTAGTAGTAACACCAGGAATGAGCCGGCTGTTTGCCGAGCACCTCCTCCGGCCAGACGGGGTTGCCCATGGATTGGATCCGGCGCAGGTCGGAGAGCGGCGCAGCGGGGACCAGCCCGGCGGGGATGGCGCGGAGCGATTGCGCCAGGTCGTCTGCGGGATCGACCAGCTTGACACAGCCGACCTCGGGGTAATAAAACACGATCGCGTCAGAGGTGTTGCCGGTGAACCGGGCGGTGCGGTACTCCACCTGGATGGACTGCCCCGGGGTGAAGTTGGGGAGCTGCGGGCTGTCGAGCCGGATGTCGGAATAGAGGATCATCAACGGCAGTTGATGGCTGGTGAGATCGGGGTGATAAAGCCAGTTGAGCGGGGCGGTCAGACCCATGTCGCTCTCGTATGGGATGGCGGTGATCTTGTCGGTCAGCAGGAGAGTTCCATCCTGAATCGAGGGTGCGCGCCAGGTCAGTTGGGCCAGTAGATTCTTTTGATTCGCATAGTCCTGTTGGAAGGTGAGACCGAACAGGTACTGGGTGGAGATCGACAGGGCGATCAGCAGGCTGGTGAAGAAGACGCGGGTCTTGCCAGCCCGGATGAACAGTTCGACCAGACCGACCGTCAGCAGGCTGGCTCCCAGCATGATCGAGAGGAAGAAGCGGTCAAAATCGTAGCGGACCAGGAACGGCAGCCCGGCCGCCCAGGAGGGCAGACGCCCGGCCAGTATGCCAATGATCCCCAACAGGATGGCCTGGAATGCCCAGCGGTCGTCATCGGGATTCTCGGCCGCGAAATCGGAATAGAGCTTGAAACCGGCGACCAGCATCAGTCCGATGATCCCCACGACCGCGCCCACCAGGAAAGCGGATTCACCGGCCGGCTGGCGGAAGAGGTTGAAAGCCTGGTTCCAGGCGTACAGGACGGCGGTGATGTGGGTTTGCGCGGCTTCGGTTGCCAGTCCGCCCAGGATTTGAAGTGGGGAACCCGAGAAGAGGGCGAGACCGTCCATGCCGTAGGATTGGTACTGACCGGAGCGGTAGTAGAACAGCAGATAGGCAGCATAGATCACCCACAGGACAAGATAAGGCCACCAGCGGCGAAACCCCTGTTTGAGGCGTGCGAACCAGGGCAGCTTCTCCCCCAGGAAAAGGATGACGACCAGGCGGATCGTTTCATACACGGCGAAGTACTCGGTGGAAAAGACTCCCACCGCCATCAGGGCGAGCGGAAGGAGGAGCGGCAGGAAGCCGCGGGTGGAGTTGTGGATCGACCGCGCTGTCAGCCCGATGGAGAAGAGGTAGGCGATAAGCGCCAACCATTCCTGGTTGGTGTGGGTGAGCGCCACCCACTGCTGGCTGAAGCCGGGGAAGACCAGGAAGAGGAGCGCGACGGTGAGAGCCTGGTTGCGGCGGTCCGGCCAGACCTGGCGGAGCATCCACCAGCAGGCGTACCCGCTGGCGAAACGGACGATGAGTCCGAAGATCTGCCAGAGCAGGGGATGGCTGTCGAAGAGGGAGGTGGTGAGGAAGAAGACCGGTCCGAGGAAGGGGCGGTAGCCGGAGAAGGCGCGGATGAGCTCCGCCGGACCATAGAAATGGGAGAGAAAGGCGAACGGCCAGTCGTCCCAGTAGAAGCCCAGGCGCGGAAGGACCAGCCCGTAGCTCAGCAGGGTGACGAGCGCGAGCAGGACGGGCACGGTGCGGTCGGTGAGGTGGCGGGTGAGTTTATTCATTTCCTGTGGACCCCCATTGCTGGCAGGTGTTGAGGTAATTATAGCGGAGTTTTTTGGTGAGAAAATGCGGGTATTGAAAGATAAGCTTGATTCGTGTATAATACCTAATAAATAGGTTATATAACCTAAATAATAGGTAGAATATGTTAGAAGAATTATTCGGATCTAAAAGTAGTGAAAGGATATTGACTTTCCTGGCTGCCCGTGAGGATGGCTACGCGGCGGAGATTGCCCAATTCTATAACATGAATCTGTTCGCCACCCAGATGAAACTGGAAAAACTGGAGGAAGGGGCGATCCTGGTCAGCACCTACAAAGGGCGGACACGACTTTTCCAGTTCAATCCCCGCTACCCGTTTTTGAAAGAATTGAAGAGTCTTCTGGAGAAATCGATCACATTCTACCCGCCAGAATTGCGCGAAGAGTTGGTAATGAATCGTCGTCGTCCCCGCAGGAGAGGAAAACCATAGAGGGAATCGAGAAGTAGATTAAAGCTGGCTATGATATAATTTTTGTGGCTCTCAGAGAGGGCTCGTAGCTCGTGTGGTCATGATGCCCGAAAGGGTACAGAGCGCGCGAGCGAGAAAATTGCCCTTTTCAGAAGGGCCCGTAGCTCAGTGGCAGAGCGCGCGGCTCATAACCGCTTGGTCGTAGGTTCGATCCCTACCGGGCCCACAGTAACTAATTATTGGTTGGTCGCAGGTCCCCAAAAGGGGATGCTATTCGATCCTTACCGGGCCCATAAATATTACAGTTTTCTAATTTCCATGTAAAATATAAATGTAAGAGTTATGAATGGGTTACATATTATCCCTTACTGGTTAAATATTTAATACTATCCTTAAGATGGGTTTCGCATACGCTCAACCCATCCTACGACTTACTAATTGCCATCGAATGCTTCATCGATCAATTCCGATGCTTCTAATATCACAGCTTCAGGCAATTGTCTCAGAGGGCAGATAAGCAAGAAAATTGAGATAGACAAGATCGAGTTTATGTTTCGATAATTGAAGTTATCCAAAGTATCACTTTCGAATAAAAATAATCCCCATTTATGGGAATTGAAAGATTAGAATTAGAATAAAATGAATCATTCTGGTTTGTAAATAAATACCTTGCCAAGAAAAAAATATGGGGAACTCTGATAATATGGTACTCTATGGGATTTATCCGCTATTTAGTCCACCAGATTTTTTCTCAACAACCTGGGGAGATATAGTTACCACAGTAGGAACCATCCTAACCATTGCAGGGTTGTTATGGACAATTATTAATACAAATAAAGCTCAACGATCAGCTGAAAGTGCAAGACAAGCTGCAGTTGAAGCCAGGAATGAAATCAAGAAAAGGGACACGATAGACCATCTGGTTCAAGCCATCGCCTTAATTGAAGAAATTAAGGGATTCCAAAGAAATAGAATTTGGATATCAATGCCAGAAAAGTACTCAACTTTACGGAAATTACTGCTTGAAATTCGAGATACTTACCCAAATATTACTGAGGAACAACGCACATTAATAATTGGATCAATAAGTCAAATTTCTAGAGCAGAAACGAATGTGGAAAAGTATCTAGAAGATTCTAGCAATGAGATTAGCTTCTCTAAGTTCAATTCAACTGTATCTCAGCAACTTGAAACACTAATCGGATTGATGAATCAAATTCGTAATTCCTAGGAGAAGATTATGGTTACCGAAAAATTCCTTTCCTTATTAATGAAAATCTATAATAAATCACAAGAGGGATCATTAAGTTGGAAGCCAACGGTAGAAGAAAGAACATTTGAATTACAGTTGCCTTCTGGAACTTTTTCAATAACGGAAAATGGAGAAGATTACTTAATTCAAATAATGAATGCTGACGGGGTTGTTATTGAGTATATTTGGGATAAAGATATTGATCCTGTTATTGATGGTGAGCCCTCATATCCTGTTCTCAAATCTTTATATACTCTAGCCAGATCAAAAGCACTTGGTTTAGATAAAACAATTGATGATATGCTCAAATACCTTAATGATACGGATGTTCCATTTTGATGATAGGAGATTGGTTCTATTCCGCTTGGTCGTAGGTCCCCAAAAGGGGATGATATTCGATCCCTACCGGGCCCACAAATATACTTCTTTTCTAAAATCCATATACACATAAGTTTGTCGTAAGCCCCCAGAAGGGGATGATATTCGATCCCTACCGGGCACACAAATTTCCTTTTCTCCTTATAGTATGTAAATACATTGGTAGTAGGCTCCAGGGCAGGGCAGAGTATAACTTCCATATCGCCTTATTCATTATTGCGTTGATTGGATGAAAATCCAGAATTATTTGTATTGATCTTTCATTTTGTGCAATAATTACCGGTAGATCCAGGTCTCAGCAGGGATAATAATTGATTCAAATTGGTCTGTTTTCCCCAAACAGATAAATGGGAGGGACGGGTCTGTTTTTTCAGTCTGGCTGATTTGCGGAGCTATTGACCATGCAACAGATATTAATATGCTAGCAAAACAGATAATGCGGGCAAATTGGAAAAAAATCAGTCTGACCGTATTGATCACCCTGACATTTATAGTAGCATTTTGGTTCATACCGTACGACCTGGGTGATGATTGGGCTACCTACAAAGGTTCCGTGGAACGCGCCTTGCAGGGACAAAATATATATGCGGAGCCTTTCAACGATATCAATTATTTTTCCAACCCACCCTGGGTGATCGTACTCCTCATTCCGCTTGGAATCCTACCGGCAAAACTGGGCTGGGCAATCTTATCCTGCTTGACATTTCTATCCTTATTTGTTCTTGCCCGACGGTACCAATTCCCACCACTTAAGTTGGGATTGCTGCTTCTTTCGCCTCCAGTCATCTACACCATTCTTCATGGCCAAATTGATGCATTGGTGTTGGTTGCCTTTCTGTTGCCTCTTGAATTTAGACCAATAATCGCTATAACCAAGCCGCAGATCAGCCTGGGTCTTCTCTTTTATTCTGATTTGCGGAATTGGAAGCGAACTGTGTTGATCACACTTTGCATTCTGGCAGTATCATTTCTTGTATTTGGGAATTGGCCTGGTGAGTTGATCCAACAATCCAAGCCGTTCATTAATGCCAAACATAATTACCTAGCTGGTACTTGGCCATTGTTTCTCCCGGTGGCCATCGGGCTGTCATTAGCGGGGATCGCCAAAAAAGATCTGCGTTTCTTTATGGCTGCCTCGCCATTTTTTTCTCCTTACGCGGCGGTATCCAGTTTTATTGGGGTTTGGTTTGCCAGTTGCTCTGCCTTGAAGACCTGGCAGACAGCCGTTGTGCTGGTTAGCTGGTGGGGGGTCATCTTATACAAGGTATTCGCCTCATATGCACTTATGACTTTGCAGGTGTTGTTTCCTTTGGCTAACATAGTTTAAAAATGTTAGTCGTAGTCGTAGGATGGGTTGAGCGCAGAGAAACCTAACACAATATAACGATTTAGTTATTGTCAAGTGGAGATTGTTGATGTAGTCGGGTTTCGGATCATGATCCTCTACCCAATCCACCCTAAAAATCGTCTACAATGAAGGTAGAAATTCTGAGTCATCACAAAAGGGGAAAAATGTCACGAAACCGAGGTTGCCTTTCCATCCTATTAGGACCTTTTCTGCCGTCAAAACAATCTGACTTTTCGGTAAAAAATTACCTCCCAGATACAGAATCAATATCCTATCCATACCATGTAAGGGATGACTTTCTATCCAATGCCGAGCTGTCTTTCTATCAGGTATTGAAATCCATGATGAAAGAGTATTTTGTGATCTGCCCACAGGTATCCCTGGCGGAGTTGTTTTATGTGGACCATCCGAATGTAAACCGGGCATCCATGGCGCGCATCATACAAAAACGGGTGGATTTCGTGATTTGCGACCCAACCACTATGAAACCCAGGTTCGCCATCGAACTGGATGACAGCACACATCTGCGAGCGCATCGGATGGAGCGGGATGAATTTGTTGAAAAGGTTTTTGAGGCTGCTAATTTACCGTTGGTTCGCATCCCCGCCCAGGCAGCGTACGATACACGGGTGTTGGGAGAGAAATTCAAAGCAGCTTTAGCAGGAGTAATAGCCATCCAGGCTGAACCGAAAGGTATTCCTTTGCAGGCTGGACAGCCATCCCCCAAGTATTGTCCCAGGTGCGGCGCTAAATTAGTTACTCGCGTTGCTTCCCAGGGAGTCAACAAGGGTAAACAATTTATAGGCTGCAGCAATTATCCAAAGTGCCATTTTATGCAAGCATTACCTGAAACTGGAGAATAATATTTGATAATCAGCAGGAGGGTTGCCTGTTGGGCATACATTGCGCAAGCGCAACCGAAGCCCATCTTCAACTGGGATTCCATGTATAGTTAATCAAGATATTTGCCCTCGAGTTCGTTTAGTTTCCGAGTAAGGGTTCTACCAGACCTAACTTGCTGCATGGAAAATAATATGAACAAACCTGTCCTGATCGTTTTAACAGTTGTTCTGTCCCTCCTGTCTTTGGCCGGGTGTGCCACTCCCACCCAACCCCTCCCATCCCCTACGCCCACACCATCTCCCACACCTATCCCGCGCGTCCTGCTGCCGGTGCGGGGACTGTACGTCCAGTTCGACCGTCGGGGCGTGGACAGCGGCTACTGGTCCGGAGACGTGATTCGCGACTTCAATAAAATGGACGAAGCGCTGGGCAGGACGGTAAAGGAAGAGGTCTCTTCGCAACTGGACAAGATGGCAGCGATGGGGGTCAATTACCTTACCTTCGAGCTGCGCTCGGCCACCACCGGTGCGGAACCGGGTCCCTATCTGCCGCCGGTCTGCTTCCTCGGCCCATCCCTGGGAATTCTGTATCCCCAGCCCACCCAGGAAGAGCTGACCAACCTGGTGGCGTTCCTCGACCTGGTGCATAGCAAAGAGCATGAAACTTGCCCTCCGGTTGGTCAACATCCACCAGGATCAGGAATACACAGCTCAAAATGAGCAGTGGCTTGGCCCCATCCTGACCGCGATCAAAGGTCACCCGGCCCTCGACCTGGTCCTGTTTGAGGGCAGTTCCTTTTGGGAAGATACGGATGGCGATGGGATCAAGGAAAGCTGCGGTGTCCCGGCGGAGCCATACTTGTTCGCCGGCCCCGGCCAGCCGGCCGCGATCTACACCGCCTGGGCTTTGCAATATGCCCACGACCTGGGTTTCCCGTGGCGGCAAATTTCCGCCCAGGCCATGGAAGGCCATTATTTCTGGTCGTCCCAGGCGCCCAATCCATATATGACCGACGGCCATTTCTGGGATCCGATCGTGGTGCTGAAAATGATCTTTGACGATCTGGGGATTCCAGATAAGGAACGTACCTACGCCATCTCCCTGTACGAAAACCGCAAATGCAAAGATCCCCTTTACCAGCCCTGTGAAGTGGATTTGAATTCACATGCCTGGACAATAGAATCCGTGAATAAGATGTACGATGTGATCGGGCGGAACAATGGCGCCCGGGTGGTGGCCGTCGAGATGGGCCTGCTCAATCCGGTCGAACCCGATTGGACCAGCGAAATGGCCCTGCAAAGTATGGTGACGATCATGCAGGCTTACGGCATCGAAGGCGGCAGCCTGTGGCGCTGGACGGTATTCTATAACTCGGAAGAGATGGACCCCTCCTGGCAGACGCCGGTCCGCAAGAGGGGGGTGGCGGATGTCTACACCCCGGTGCAAGAGGCACTGGAAGATCTATATACCCGCGGCGTGGTCCCTGAGTTCAACCTGACGCCGGAAACCATCCCGCCGGTATTTGGGGAGGTGACGGTCTCTCCGGAGGGGATCCAGAATGGCAAGCCGGTGGTCATCACGGCTGACCTGGGTGAAACGCATCTGATCGTGACCGCCGATATTTCCGAGCTGGATCCGGGCCGCCGATCTCCCGTCCTCTTTCGGGAGGTGCGGGATGGCGTCTACGAACAGACCATCACCCTGGATCCCTGGAATCAAACACCGAACGGGGACAGAACGATCAGACTCTCCGCCATGGACTTCTGGAGCAACACGACCAGCACCGAATTGAATGTGACCCTCGAAAATCCGCAGCCTGTCCTGGATGCCCAACCACCGGACGATGAATTCTCTGGAAACACGATAGATATTCTGAAATGGTCTGCCGGTGTTGGAGGCGGGGCATCCGCGCAGCAGGACGACAGGCTGATCCTCATGACCGTCGACGAGGAAGCCAACTCATCGGCCACTGTCTTATCCACCTGGTCTTTCGAGGGCGATTTCGACGTACAGGTGGGGTTTGAATTGGGCGAGGGCTGGGAAATTCCTGTCGCGGAGCATGTGGATGGGGCTTATATGGGAGCGGTGATAGCGGGACAGGAGTACCGGATCACCCGTCTGCGCAGCCCCTATGAGGACAAGCTATTTGCCTGGAGCACCACGAACGAGCTCAATGCCAGCAAGACCACATCCGCCCTGTCTGGAAGATACCGGTTGATAAGAACTGGCACCACGCTGATTTTATTATTTGATATTGGGAATGGCTGGCAGGAAATGACAAGTACGACGGTTCCGGCCGGTGCGGCACAGGTTCGTCTTGGCAATGCCAGTGTGGGTTCGTCCCTTGGCTTTACCACTTATTTTGACGATTTTTCGATCAATAATGGTGTGACGAACTTTTCGGCCATAAGATAAAACCTATCTTCGGATTTCAATACATTCATCCATTTTGAATGTGGGTGGTTAAAGATCGGTGGGTTGAGGAGCCTTGTTCTCAAGCCACCCTACAAGATAATACCGACTAAGTGAGCCTCACATTTGTCATCGGATTGGTCACGATGGCTCTTCGTTCGCGCAAATTAATAGAAGATAAGTAGGCTCCCCACGCGAACATACCGGGAAGCCCACTCCACCTTACCTCCTCCCACAGGCATTGACGGTATGGTTAAAATAGAATTGGATGGAGAAACGGCAACAACTGGTTTCCTCCATATCTCCTTATTCCGTTGACCGGTCAGATCTGCACGTGGTGAAAGGAGGTCCCCATGAAACGCAACTTTCATCTGGTTGTCAAAATTACCTTGCTGGTATTGGCCTTGATCATCTGGTTGTGGATCTATAGCCAGGCGTTTTCGGCTGCGGTGAATCTCTCCATTATCATCGGCGGGGTTGTGCTGGTTTTCCCGATCGTCTGGCTCGGTCGGACGATTCTCGATCGGCAGCCGACCCAGGACCGGGCGGTTTGGATCACCACATTCGTCCATTACGGGGTGGCGATTCCCTTTGGCGCGGCTCTCATCCGCGCGGTGATGACGCAGCAGGATTGGTCCGGTTGGACGCTGCCCATCCCGGTAGAGGTCGGTGTGCTCTTGTGTGTGTTCACGGGGGTGGCTGGATTTATGGCTGTGATGAACCTGGCGCTGAAAGGACTAGGCGCGCCGTTTGCCATCGCATTGAGCCGGCAACTGGCAGTGGATTGGATGTACGCCTGGACGCGAAATCCGATGGTGCTTGGCGCCCTGGCGTTCCTGGTCTCTCTGGGGATCTGGTTTCAATCGACGTGGTTCGTGGTCTGGGCGTTGTTCCTGTTCACTGCTGCCTTGCTCTTCTTCGTGAAGGTGTTCGAGGAGCGCGAATTGGAGATCCGCTTTGGCACGTCATATTTGGACTACAAAGCTAAAACTCCGATGTTGTTCCCGAGAAGACCGAGGGTGTGAGGGGTGGTATGTAAGAAAATCAACCTGGGTAATACTGCAACGTTTCTAAACTGCCATTAAAATTCCTGTATCGATATTTACATAAACCAGGGATAACCTTCCATGTCCTCGCTCTTTCAACGTTTGACTAGACCCATCCGCGCGGTGGTCAAAGCCACCACGTTCTTCCTCAAGGTCTTTCCGATGCTGCCATCCCGTCCGGTGGATTGGGTGACGAAGACACTCGTGATCGAGAAGGTGCGCTATGGCAGCATCTCCGAGAAAGTTTTTATCGACATCAACGGGGTGAAGCAGGGCATATTCATCAAGGGGAAAAACACAAATAACCCGGTACTGCTCTAGCTGCACGGCGGTATGCCGGATTACTTTTTGAATGCGAAATACCCGACCGGTCTGGACGATTATTTTACCGTCGTTTGGTGGGAACAGCGCGGTTCGGGGATGTCCTATAGCGCAGACATCCCGCGCGAATCGATGAAGATGGAGCAATACATCCAGGATACGCTGACGATGACGAATTACCTGCGCCGGCAATTCAACCAGGATAAGATCTACCTGATGGGGTATTCGGGCGGGACGTTCATTGGCATCCTCGCGGCGGCACGCGCACCCGAGCTGTATCATGCGTACATCGGCGTGTCGCAGATGTCGTACCAGCTCGAATCGGAGAAGCTGGCGTATGACTACATGCTGGTAGAGTTCAAGAAAAAAGGCGACCAGAAGATGGTACGTAAACTGGAAGCGGCGGGGGTCACGCTGGAAAAAGGCACCCCGGACGCCTACCGTATGGTGCGCGATACTGCCCCATGCATACCCTGGGAATTGGCACCATGCACAATATGAAATCGGTGGTCACCGGCACACTCCTCCCCTCGCTGGCCAGCAGGGACTATATCCTGAAAGAGAAGATCGATACCTGGACAGCAAATCCAAATCCGGGGTCAGCATCCTGTGGGATGAAATGTCAGCCATCGACCTGGCCAAACAGGTACCGAAACTGAAGATCCCCGAATATTTTTTTCACGGAATCTACGATTACACGGTCTCATAACCGCTGGCGAAGGCGTATTTGGATACCATCCAGGCGCCAGTCAAGGGATTTTACTCGTTTGAGCAATCCGCCCCCCGATGTTCGATGAATCTGCCAGGATGCGCCAGATCATGCTGACAGATGTCCTCCCGGGGAAGAATAACCTGGCAGACCCGAATTAGGATGGCCGCGGACAAGTACAATCCACAATCCGCAGATTCTGCTGTCATTTCGCAGTAGAATGAAAGTGACGGTTTGGTCGAAGATAGTCAAATTTACCCTTCGATCAGATCAAGGAGATAAGCGAATGAAAACCGCGATAACTCTCGTGTATATCTTCCTCATCGCCAGCTTGCTGGCAGGATGCTCACTGTTGGCGCCGGCTGTCACCACTGATCCGAATCCCTTATATACGCAGGCAGCCCAGACGATTGAAGCCACACTGACCTATGGTGCAGTGCAATCAACTATTCTGGCTGAAGTGAATAAAACAGTTGAACCCTCGGTCACGCCTACTGTTCAACCATCGGATACGGTAATGCCTACAATTGCTGAAACAATTGCCCCGACCGTAGGTTTTTCGACCACCCTGACCAATTCCATGGTCAGCGCCACGACCAACACCAACTGCCGCGAATATCCCAGCAGTACCGGCAACTACCAGAGTGCCCTGCTGGTAGGTCAGAAAGTGGAACTACGCGGTCGGCTGGCAGATAACAGTTGGTGGTACATTGAAGACCCCGAAGAATCATCGAAATCCTGCTGGGTCTGGAATGATACGACAGTAGTGGAAGGCGACCCGACCGTAGCTCTGGTCATCAGCGTGCCGCGGACACCCATACCGTCCTATTCGATCTCCGGATCAGTCTCACCGTCCAGCTATTCTGGCGTTTGCCCGGTCACCATTACTGTGCATGGCAAGATCAAAGCTACCGCAGGTTCTTATAACGACCTTACTTATAGTTGGGCAACCAATTTCGGGGTAAGCCCCGGAAGTGGTGTGGCCGAATTTCCTGCTGCCGGGACGAAATCCTTTTCCGCTTCCTTCGTTATCAGCGCTGATACATCTGGCTGGGTCAAATTCAAAGTAGATGGTCCAGTTTCCCTGACAACCGGGAAGCTCAATATGACAGTAGATTGCGATTAAGACCTTTTCGCAACATCCAACCGGCACCAGGCATACAGGGCGTCATATACATCGAACTGGTGTGACAGGTTCTCCATATCCTCCGGGAAACGTAGGCTGAATCCAGTGGCTATCGCTTCCAACCCGTGTGCCACTGGATCCTTATCAATATCTTCCGAAATGTCCGCTGCATGGATGATCGCAGCCATTCGCAATAAACCGGGTTCCTTCAACTCGTATTTCTCAATTAAAGACTTCGAACGAGCAGCGACCCTCGTGGTGGCCGAATTCAACTCCCGGAGCATCAAACGGTATTGCCCCCGTCTCCCTGGCTATCTGATCGATCTTACTTTTTGGGACAAATACAAACTCGGCATCACTGTCGATAAACCGGGTGATCAACCACGGGCAAGCTACGCGATCGACGTGGATATGGGAACGAGTGATCCATTTCATTTGGCCATCCTTTTGGCAACCTGAGGGGGATTTTGTTCTTCCGGGGGTTTCGCGCTTCGAAAGCTGCGATATAACAATAGATCGTACACTATTTTTAATCCGCCTGAAATAAAAAATGGCAGACTCAATAAAGCCGGATTTGCCAGAAACAAACCGGTGAGAATGGGAGATAGCGACGCGCCAATTGTACGTGAAACCCCGGTGACACCGGATGCCGCGGACCGTTCATCGGGAGCCACGACCGCCATGGTATAGGATTGACGGGTTGGAACATCCATCTGCGAAATACTGAATCGAAGCAACAGGACAATGATCGCCAGGGTCAGGGTCGGCATGAGTGGAACGGCAATCAATAGCAAATTGGATGGCAGATGAGTGAATACCATGGTATTGATCAATCCGAACCGTTTGGCGAGCCAGGAAGCGCTCAAAGCGGATATTCCAGCCAGGATATTCGCTCCAAAAAAGATGCTGCCCAATAAAGCCGGATCGGTTCCAAAACGCAGATGAAACCAATAGGCGATCAGGCTTTGAATGACAAAGCCACCAGCAAACGCATCGAGCGAAAAGAGACCTGCCAGGCGGAATACAACCCCCCTTGAGCGATGCAGTCCAAACAGCGCTTTTGGCATGTCCGGATGCTTAACGGTTTCATTCCCATGAGGCAGATCAATGGAGGAAGAGAAAGTGGCAAACAACACCAGCAGGATAAGCCCCATCAATCCGTAACCGAATATGACCGCCCGATAGCTTTCATATTCCGGAAATCCCGCTGCCATCAGTTTGCTGGAGAGAAACCCTCCACACAGAGCACCGGTGGCGGTGGCGAAAGAACCAACCAGGTTATACCAGGCGAAAATGCCTGTCCGTAACCGGTCGGGGACCAGCTGAGAGAGAGAAGCCTGTTCAATGGACAAGAAGGGTCCTACTTCATTTCCGCTGGGACTGATCACCCCGATCGTAGCCGCAATAAGGAGGAGGTAAAAATTTCGGGTGACGGCAAATAATGCCCCGGCGAAGATCATCAATCCAGCTCCTACCAGCAACATCCGTTTACGACCAATCCGGTCGGCACTAGTGGTGATCCATAAAGATATCAGCGTATCACCCAGCAGAGTTAAAGTGAGCAGCAAACCAATTTGGCGCTCATTTAATCCGGCAGAAGCCAGATAAAGTGCCATCACCACGGATAGAAACCCGTAAGCGAACAATCGGATAATGCGAGTGGCGAATAGCCGTCGCCCATCAGCAGGAAGGACATGAAGTGGATTCATCAGCATTGTTCCCGTTTTTCAGGATAAAATCCAATAATAGCATAACCAGGGTGTTTTCTTACAGGTTCTTGGAGATATATCACACGTATATAATTAAGGTAGTCCCTGGGAATGGTGCATTATTAAAATTCTCCCTTCGTTTTGTGGGTTGCTGCAGAGGGCTGCTCCAAAAAGAGTACCGCATAACAGACCCTATCACTGACCGGAATGCTTATATCCAAATACTTTCGTCGGATAAAAAGCCGTATAGAGGGATAGAAATACAGGGAAACCTTGATCATGCGATCTGATGATCCAACTGATATTAAACCATCTGTTATGGTTGAACTGCATTAGGCGAAGAATTCTTTCCATTCCGTGCTCGATTCGATGAGCGCGGATGATTTCCGCAGACAGAGCCTCAATCCCGGATGGACGAATGGGGAGATCATGGTTGATATCACATTCGGGTTTGTCGTATTGAATGTATTACTGCCGATGGCGAGGCAGTGGGGAAGGCTTCCGCGCGGATAATCCAAGCGGTTTGTCGACCTGCTGAATTGGTTTATCCTCCATTCAACTGGGTCAACGGTCTGAGCGCCCGGTTTCCGTGCAAAGTGTTCACGCTTCCCCGGGTTGGGAAAATATTAGACCGGAATCACACGGCTTTGGTAAAGAAAGCTGGCAGTATCCACGCGGATGAATGGGAACATGGGATGTATTACCCTGCTAAGTGGGATCCGAATTTCAGCGAATTTATAACGCTGGGAAAGCTGTTCCTTTACCTAGTGGCTCATACCAGGTTTCATCTGACGCAGATATCGCCCAGATGAACATTCCTGGATTTCACGCTCCCCCTTGGTAAGGGAGGATAAGAATTTACAATCTTTGCGTTTTTTGAAAACTTTGCTGCGGGAAGTATCTTACCCGTACCACTCGAGGCGATTCCACAATTTAAGCCAGGGGTAGAGCTGCTCCCGAGATAGGTAGATGTCGGGATGGTAACTGGTTTCTACATTCTCCACCTTCAATGGATTGGGCGTATGACCAACCACCTTGCAATCCATGAAGAATTGGACTCCTCATTCCAGGTTCATACTAAGGACGATCAACGTCTCGGGTGCCAGATTCCCGTATCCGCGCGGCCAATAGGAATTAACTCATGGATGGCTGTGGGCAGATTCTACGCAGGTCTGTACAGGTTGATGGCTCCCACATCCCCATAGTTGGTGGTTAGAATACCCAGCTTTACCTGTTCATCCGCAGGCAGGGTATCGCGGATGCGGGCGACTTCCTGCACTAGTTCCAGCCGACCGACTTCTTCTGCCAATTCCCCGTTAATTTCGTGGGCAAAGTTGAACCAGGCTGATCCGACCGGAGCGAGTGGCATCGACACTGCCAGGTTGAATATCCCGACCAGGATCAGGACGCCCGGGAGCAACACACGAGACCAGATTGATAATTGTTTCATGTTGGTAGAAGCCTTGCACAAAAGACGGGCAGTCCCGGTAGAGAGGATTATCGGGTAAGCCTGACCGAGATAATAGAAACGTCCTTTGCTGATGATAAAGAAAACCAGTGATACCACGAATATCCAACCAATGATCCGATAGTCCTGTCCCCATTTGCCGATGGTGACCTCATATAATCCTCTCATCCAGAGAAGAATGGTAGCACCGCTGGCGCAGACGAGGAATTGGAAGTTGTGAAAATCATCCGTTCGGCGGATTTTCACATCGCGCGCGTGAATGCTTCTCAGAAAATCCACGGATGGAAATCCGTACTGGAGCAGCCAGATCAGGTTAGGAAGAACGATCACCATTGCCAGTCCGGTGCCTACCAGGCTTTTCAAGCGCAACGGCTATGTATTTGCCACCGACGCCCCAGCCACCAGCGCGGATACTCAGTTTTGATCAACCGTACCAGGCAGAACGCCACCACCGCCCACCACACATAGTCTAGGATTTCATAGGAATAAAAAGAAGCCTGCATGGCGAGATGGGTGCGGTGCCGGCCGCCAACATGGCGATGAGCTGCGCCTGCCTCCGCCCACCGAAGTCGCGGGTCATCAACCCGACCAGGACTAGTGAGACGCAGACACCGATAGAGGCAAACAAACGGAGTCCGACCAGGGACTGGCTAAATAGGACCAATCCAATGCGGTAATAATAGGCGTGAGGGGCGGGTATTCGATGTAACCCAGGCAAAGACGGCGGGCATTGTCGATAACACGGTGGAACCCATACTGGATCCGGGTGATACGGCTGAACAGGATGAGGAAAACCAGCCAGGCGAACGAAGCCAGAAGAATGACACCTACATCACCTGAAAGTTTATCTCTCCAACCCCTGGAATGTCTGACTTCTGGGGGGGGTAATTCCAACAGACATTTCAGCCTCCGGGTTAGGGTGTGATTACCGAGAATGATTCAACTAATCATGGCACGAATGTAGATATTCACCCGGGTCTGGCAAGGCCACTCGATGTGGCTGGGTTTCACCAATCTGCAATCCCCAGATTTTCGATTACACATAGAATTAACCCGGTAAGGATAAATCAGTACCCCCCATTTTTGGATGAAGAAATTTATTTATCTGGCTTTACCTGATACACAATTGCATACTCATCCCGATACATTTCCACCAATCCCGGGTCCATCGCCGCCTGATCGATGAAACCTTCATGCTGCAAATCGGTCAGGATATAGTCTGAACCAAATTCATTTCCGATTGCTTTCGAAATATCCTTAACGTTCCCTCTGGTAATATTCACCCAACGAGCATATAACGCTGGATTGTAGATGTGCATATAGGTAGGGTCCAGTCCAATCAGGTAAGTATTGTGCGAGTTGTAGTAGAAAAGGCGAGGAAAGTCATCCCAATCCGTTTGAAATACCAGTGATCCGGCTGGTGAATTTTTCGCCAACCAGGCGGATGCGCTGGCATAGGTTTGGTATGGCTTCGAGTTTTGTATGCTCGATCTGGCTGCCTGAAATGTCATCCAGATACCTGGTAATAGGATCAAAGTCAACAACACAACTGGCAGCCAGCGCTTTGTTTGGCTGGTGAAGTCGATTGTCCACTTTTCAATGACGGGCGACCAGGCAAATGCTGCAAAGATCAATGCGAAGGCGGGAAAATACTCAATAAAACGGCGGGATTGCAGCAACATCACACCGAAAATTCCGGCAAGCATAAAACTGATCAGGGTTCGGAGATCGATCCGTTTTCCACTGAAGCCTAATGCCAGTGCACCACTGCTAAATGCGATAAGGGATAGAGTTGAGTTTTTCCATAATTGGGCGGTGTCATAGGGATACCATTCATTACCCACGCTGACAGTGGTCGTCTCGAATAGTTTTGGCAATATATGTTGAACCGAGAAGACGATGTTGTGCGGAAAATAGGGATTGATCAGCATCCCCAGAACTGTACCAAGACCCACATAATAAAGCGGGCGCAGATTCAGGGTTCGATCGGTGATCCAGGAGCTCAGGGTGTAGATCGCAGCTACGACCAGAAGGAGCGGAAACGCATCATATAACCAGACATATAAGAACGCCAGGACAACCAGTGAACCTGTTTTCTTTCGTAGCAGAAGATCAAGCCCAAGCATTAAAACTGCCAGGGAAAGGGATTGTGCTCTTGTGATACTCATCCGATAGATGAAGGCTTCCGACACAGCCAGCAACCCCAACGACCAAAGGACAGCATACGGAACGCGCTGATTCTTCAACAGATTCCATGTGCTCAAGAAAGTCAGGCTTGCGAAAAATACAGCAGCCAATTTCGCGCCCGTTCGCAGATCACCAAATGTAAAAGGAATTAACCCGACATGAAACAGAAAATGATGGTCGTAATAATCACGAGCATTGAGGATGGATAATGGCAGCCAGGTGAAATTTGGTATTAATCCTTCCGTCCGCATAAGGTAAGCCAGTTTGATATGGTAATATCCGTCATTATCCGCCAGGTCGGGCGTGGAAAACTGAACCAAAGAGAGGAACAGCATAAATCCCACCCAAAGAAGTAATGGCAACGAAACGGTCTTTAGGTTTTGAATTAGAGTTGACCAATCCAGATGCAATCTATGAGTGATGCGCGTCAATGATATTGTGAGAGATTGGAAGTGGTAGTTCAGCTTGTTATCCATGGGAGTTTTCCTTTTTGGGACTTGCAGGTTCATTCAATGAACCTGCAAGTCTTTTCACGTGGGAGTAACTATTAATTTCTTATCGATTTCCCACTAGTCATCGCTCCCGCCGCCACCATTGCTATTGCTGCCGCTTTTTCCGCTGCTGTCTTTACCGGAGCCGCCATTATCGTCGGCATTTGTGTTTGATGATGTGTTTGTGTTGCTGGAATTGTCATTGCTGTTTGCGCTGTCATCTCCATTAAAGTTCAGGTTGCTGTTAGAGTTGTCATCATTGGAGTTGGCGAGATCATCGCTGTTATCATTGCTGTTGACATTCGAATTGTCTTCGAAGGCTTCATTCCCGTTCATGTTGCTATAGTCATCGATCGCATCATTCCCATTGTCTTCAACGGCATCATTGCTGTTGTCTTCGATTGCATCATTACCATTGAGATTGCTGTTGTCATCAAAGGTTGGCATCTCCAGGCTACTGACTGTCTGTGAACTGTCCAGGGCGCGGGAGACCTCGGCTTTGACGCTATCGGGAGCGTTTGCTACTAATGTCACCAGGTGTTGGGTGTAGCGTGCGAGTGCACTTGTGATTTCCAGACTTAAGCTGGCTGCTCTCTGTGGGTCCACTTTCGAAAGCGATTCCAATTCGAGGATGGCGCCATTGATTTCCGATTCAAAGGAGAGGACCGCGAGATTGATCTCGGAAAAACGTCCTTCAGTGATCAGCTTGCCGATTTCCTCAAGCCGTTTCTCGGCGTAGGTCATCTTCATTTGTGCCCGATTTCCAGCATCCTGCGTCATTGATAAGCGGGTCCGCTCTATGGTAGTCTTGACGGGATAAAGTGCGTCTCCCGGGATGGACCTTTGCGCTGCCGCATTTGTGATACCAATTCCGCCGAATAAGAATGCTGCCACCAATACCAGTGCTACTACTGTTCTTACTCCGAATTGCTTTTTCTGTGTGTTCATATCTGTATCCTCCAGGTTATTTGTTAATTTGTGACCCTGCATACATCTTATCCACCAGGCTTGGAGAATATAACTGCCATCTGTCGCAAGTATCATGAGACTGAAGCCCTGTTTGGTTAAGACTTAAGTCTGATGGATAAGGCTCCATAGGTCGGATATGGTTGTGAGGCTGATTAGGTATAATTTGATAGGATGAATCAAAACGATGCAAACTAAACGGGGATTTATTGCAAACGCCCAAGAAAAGATGGGTCGTTGGGCTCAGACATTCAAGCCTGATCTGGTCCGGTCCAAGTTGCAAAATCTCAGCCTGAGTCAACGGTTTACTTTGGCAGCCCTGGTCGTTTTACTCGCAGGGATGATCGGAATTGGCGCCTGGGTGGAAGGACAGATCATAGCGCGGGTGATCCATCGAACCGGGGCGACCACTGCATTGTACGTCGATAGTTTCGTCTCACCTAACCTGCAGGAACTAGGCAGTTCGGAGAGTCTCCTCCCTGAACACATCAATACAATACGGACTTTGCTTCAAGATACCCCCATGGGTAAACAGATTGTGGCCATTAAGGTATGGAACACCCGGGGTAGACTCCTCTATTCCACAGACCCATCCACAATCGGTAAAACTTACCCCATGCATGATGGAATGCTGCGAGCCAGGCTTGGAGAAGTCGTATCCAGCATCAGTAAGCTGGATGAAGAAGAAAACAAAGCGTTGGGTGTAGCTTACGATCATCTTCTCGAGACTTATAGTCCGGTCTGGTTAAGCGGAACGGATAAGGTGATCGCGATTGCCGAGTTCTATCAGATCACGACCGATCTCGACCTCGAAATCAGCCGGATAAAAAGGCAAACCTGGCTTGTGGTTGGTTTCGCCATTATCGCCATCTACCTTTTGCTTGCCGGTTTCGTTCGGAATGCAAGCAACACCATCACCAGACAGCAGCGTGAGCTTAATCAACGGGTAATCCAGTTGACTGACTTACTGTCCCAAAACGAAGAACTTCATCACCGTGTCAGGCGGGCGGCAGCCAGTGTGGCACAACTAAATGAAGGGTATTTAAAAAGGGTGGGCTCTGAATTGCACGACGGACCCGCTCAGGACCTGGGATTATCCCTACTCAAAGTAGATGCTTTGGCAGCTCGTTTGGAAAAAGACTCCACAAATACGGCTGGTAAGGAAATAGCCAGGGAGCTAATAGAGATCGAAGGTTCTCTGCAGAATGCGCTGAAAGAAATGCGTGGTATCGCGACCGGCTTGAGCCTCCCTCAACTCAGAGAATTGGATCTGTCTGAGACTGTCATTCGGGCAGTACGCGCACATGAACGTCGAAGTGGTACACAGGTCAAACTGGAGTTGGATTCCATTCCGAGTAGAGCAGCACTACCGGTAAAAATAACCGTATTTCGCATCATCCAGGAAGCATTAAATAATGCACATCGTCATGCCAATGGAGTTGGTCAGCTAGTTTCGGTCAAATCAGCACAGAATATGTTGCAAGTTGAGATCGCAGATACGGGTCCCGGATTTGATATTGATAAAGCCAGGAAAACGGATGGACGCCTTGGGCTGGGTGGAATGAGAGAAAGGGTAGAAAGTCTGGGAGGGCGATTTAATGTTGTAAGCCAGACAGGGGAAGGAACAAAAATTATTGCCAGCATTCCGCTACAGGGCGATGGAGAATTGATCGATGACTGATACGCCTGAAATGCCGAACAAGATCCGGATAGTCATTGTCGACGACCATGCCATGTTTCGGGATGGTTTGACCGCCATACTTGGAGCAGAATCGGATATTGAGGTGGTAGGGCAGGGTGGTTCTTCCGACGAAGCTATCCGACTGGTACGGGATTTCCTGCCAGACATCATCCTGCTTGACATTGATATGCCGGGAGGAGGATTAGAAGCTGCCAGGGTGATCTCGACCGAATTTCCGGTAACGCGGATCGTTATGTTAACCGCATCCGAAGAGGATGATCATCTGATCAAAGCGCTGAAGATCGGCACCCGGGCGTACATTCTGAAGGGTGTTGCCGCACGAGAGTTGCTCCGCATCCTGCGCTCTGTCGCAGCAGGTGACAGCTATGTCCCTCCTGCACTGGCAGCCAGTCTGTTGTTGGAAATGCATGAGCCTGGCGTGAAAAGTCACAGTTCCGAGGGTAATCTTATGGATGAATTGACAATACGAGAGCGGGAGATCCTGGAAAACCTGGCGCGGGGAATGAGCAATAAAGAAATCGGGTCAAAATTGTTCTTGTCTGAAAAGACTGTAAAGCATTATATAACCAACATTTTACAGAAGCTGCAAGTACGAAACCGGGTGGAAGCCGCGTTAATGGCTCAAAAAAATTCGAATAGTGATAAAGCACAGTGAACCGATATCTATAGAGTATCAGGTTGCTTTTATTTTCTATAATTTCACGGGTCTTGTGTAGTTCCAACCGTATTTTCTATTGGTGTTTCCACAACAAATACACCGTACTTCTTTACTCTCCGGTCGACGGATATCCCTGACCATCCTGCGGTATTACGATGGATCAGAATACTTTGATCCGGTTTCTCGCAACGGTTGGCACCGAATTGATAACGTCGAAGAGGGTGACCATCCCGGAATGGATTACCGGAATTGATCTTTCCGATCGTCCGAAGAAAATCCTTCGGGTCAGGTTTATTCAAATATAGAACATACATATAGGCGGTATTGATATTATCTGAAAAACAGACCGCTGCCTCGCTGTACTCTGTACTGCGGATCGCATCCAGAAGACCCCGGTTGAAATCATGATCCACTTTCAGCTGGTACGTTGGGGAGAAATAAGATGTACAAAACCAGACAAATCCGCCCAGGTATAGACTCATTCCGATAGGTAGAATAAATTTGCTTTTCTGAGATGCCCAATCCCAAAAGACTGCCATAAAAAATGTTAGAGGAATATAGATCAAGGTCATCCGATTAAAGTTGGTGGTCTGTAAAATTCCAATGGACAGGCAGGCTGCCAACCAGGCAACCAGGAAGAGCCATCTGGCTGACTTGATTAACTTCTCTCGGATTACGAGAAAGAGGCCGATCAGAGAGATGAGCGGAGCCAGGGGATATAAATACCCAAATGGAGGTATGGAATTTCGATACCAGCCGTCTGACTGAGTCCACAATAATTTCAGCATGATCCAGAAATTCGAAGCCAGCTCACCCAAGGCATTCTGTTGAAAGATCGCCACGAGGGTCTGATATCTGGCTTCGATCGGCAGCCTGGGGATGGTCATCCTCCAGACCTGGATCGATTCCAGCTTGAACGTGTTGACGATAACATACATTACGATCGGCAACGACACGATCAGGAAAGTGACAAATCCGATCAGGAGTGTTTTTTGTGGGAGAGATTTAGTAAGCACTTTGGTAATAAATACGACACCAAAAAAAATGGGAATAACTGAAAAGGAGGTGCTGTACGTATAGAGACAGAGTGAAAAGAAAAGCATTGACGCGGGGAAACAGAGGGGAGAACTCTCTGAATATAACAAAAGGAGAAAACCAATTGAAAAGAGAAATGGCACAAAATACGGCTCCAGCGCATACCGGGATCCCATGATATTCCAGGGGCTGACCGCGACCAGAAACATCGCGATCAAGCCGAACGAGGTACTTTTAAGTTTTCTTCCGATCAGGAATGCTATGGGAATGAGCAGTATTCCGGCGATGAGATTAGGTATGCGGATGGAGATTGGGGTCAGGCCAAAAACCTTAATAAATGGCAGAGCTGCGTAGGCATAGAATGCGGGAGATCCGTCTCCCCACGAGATAAATTGCACAGGATACGAAATACCCGTTCGGTCATATCCATATTCAGATAGGTAATACGAGTCGATCCCGTTGTTTACCTCGTCCTGGTGCAGGTCTGCCGGGAACGTACCAAAATGCCATAACCGAGGGAGAATTCCCAGGATAAGGATGGCTATAAATAGCCAATAGGTTTTAGATGTGATAATCCTACCGAAACCCATGGGTCGTCAAGTGCCTCTGTAATATTGTATCTGATAAAACAAACAAAGGGAGGCGGGGAAAGGTAAGGTGGTTTGGACGCGACCAATCTGATTAGAGATGCTTCCCTTCGGTCAGCATGACAGAATGTGTTTCGCGTGTTCCAAATATGGTATTTATTGGGATGGAGATAAAATGTTTACGTTTGATCGAAAATAGGCGTAATGTAATAAACCTGCCATTACGCAGGTTTAGATTTATTGGCGGGGAGTGGCTGCCAGCGCTCCCGCAGGGAGTGAGGATTCGAACCCACAAAAGAGAACCGCCTTTCGGCGGTTGTGTTAGTTAGGCGGGGAGTGGCTGCCAGCGCTCCCGCAGGGAGTGAGGATTCGAACCCACAAAAGAGAACCGCCTTTCGGCGGTTGTGTTAGTTAGGCGGGGAGGGTGGGATTCGAACCCACGGCTGAGTTTAACCCCAGCACTCACTTAGCAGGCGAGCCCAATCGGCCACTCTGGCACCTCCCCGAGTACGAAGTTGTGGCGGAGGAGGTGGGATTCGAACCCACGGTGGGTTGCCCCAAACCTGTTTTCAAGACAGGCGCCATCGGCCGCTCGGCCATCCCTCCTCTTCACACTTGTCAGTGAGTCGTGAAATTTTACCACATCTGATAACTCTTTACATAGATTCTATTGGAGGCGGCAGCGGACGGGTGGTTCTTTCTGACCTTCGATGACTACAGGCGGATTCCCCGGCTGGATGATCAGATCCGCATGCAAATACTCGACCGCTTTACCGCGGACATAGCCGGTTGCAATGCGACCCACGGCAAGCGTATCCGACCGGTTGGGGAATACCTGTGGTGGTCGATCGAGAGTTACCAGCACCTGGTCAATTCCAGCAGGTCCGGACATGACGAAACCCATCCGGCAAAAGTCGAGTGGAGCATACGCCACCCAGTTCGAACCCATCTCGCCAATCCCTGGTTTATAGAAACGCGGGTATAGCTCACGACCGTAAACATAAGTTACCCCCGAATCCGCCAATAAATCCACCACCATAGTTGGATCCACTCCCCATTGTTTTACCAAGGCTGGGATTTCTGCGCTGGTAAACGCCTGATATTTCTTAGGGAACACTTGCTCTGTAATGGGAATGAAGCTGCCGATCAGAATGAGAGGGATCGCCACGTAAAACCATTTTTGGATAGGAAATTTCCGAGATATTGGAGGATCATTTATCGTTAGCGGCAGTTGCGTGTCCACAGGCACGCGTCTTAATCCTTGAAGTATCCAAATCGCAATCTGCAGAAGACCTGCGCTCAAATATAGATAGCCAATCCAATCGACGGGAAGATTGTAACGACCGCTTGAATTACGGGCAAACGCGTTACTTAAGGTGTATGCAATATTCACCCCGATGGGGATCAATCCCACCCACCGTAGCTGAACAAATAAAGAGCCGATACCGATGGCGATCAATCCTAGTGTCACGATCAATTGAATCATCTGTCCGACAGACAGAGCGATCAGGTCGTCCCGCCAGAAAGGCAATTCAGTCATCACCGTATCCACCGTCTCAATGAAACGCTGAGGTGGAGTGACAAACAGTGTGCCGATCTCATTTCGGAGGAAATGGTTGGTCGTATAAGCGAGAATTGTGCCAGGATTGCGCATGGCAAGCTGAAAGACGGAACCGTTTAGATTGGGATCACGGACATCCATTCCCAGACGTAACTGCAAGAACTGAGTTTGGGTGGCAGGATCATCGAATATTATTTTTCCAGTTATTGCATAGTTGCGAATGAGCCAGGGGGAGATCATCAAAACCACGCCGGCGCAGACCAATCCACAGCGGAGCAGCCAAACCCTCCATCTTCGAGGGGCTTGTCCGATTAAAAACAAGAAGATAAGCGGCAGCAGTAATATCGCCTGGGTGCGGAAAAGCATCACCCAACCCAGTGCTCCGCCTACCCCGATTGCCCAGAGAGGACTTGCACGATGGGATTTCCACCACCGAATAAAAAGCCAGGTGAAGATCAGGACCGCCAGCAATGATGGCAGATCAGCCATGATCATCTTCGAATTGGAAAGCTCGATATACCGGGTGGAAAGGATTGCGTTCAGCTCCCGGAATATCCCAAGCAAACCAATGGTGAAGCCAAGAGGACGACCCATTAATTGTTTACCAATCAGGTACAGGAAGACCGGGACCAGCGCTAGAAGTAGTGTCTGAAATGTGATGATCCGGGTGTAATCACCCCTCGCCGCTGCTGTGATATAGCTCAAAATGGCGAGGTAGAAGGGGCGTGGGGTTACTTCTCCTCCATATAGTCCGGTTCCAATGGTGACACTCTCTGCGGCGATACCGTAATAAAGTGCGTCTGAGTACGGATAGACCTCTTGATTTGGTGGACGCGGCTCTGGGGAGAAGTAGCTGTTTTGCAGCGGCTGGGGCAGCCAGAGCGCGAGTGCCAGGCTGTATAAGACAAGGAGTAGCCCCGCATCCAGTCCTAGACTCAGCCATCGGTTGGTGGACTTTAGGAAACGATGATCAACCACCAGGAGTATGATCCCTGCGGTGATTGCCAATCCAACCTGCCAGGCAAGCAAAGGAGAACCCATCTTGCGCCAACTTTCCGAGTCCACGCTTAATCCATACTGGGTTCTCAGGATGAATATAGTCAAAACCAAGAAAACCATCGCTGCAATGAAGGAAAAGTACAACTTTTGCTTGTTTAATTTGCTCTGTGTAAAAGTCCATCCGAACCGCAGCCAGGTCAAATACACGATCGCTTCGAATGAGACGATCCACAACCAGAGCAGGATGGGATATAACCGCTCATAGTAAGCCAGAAGGGTCGGATCGAGGAGGCTTTGCGGTACCTGGGTGATGAGGAAACCGGCGAGGAAGAGTATCGCCAGAACCACCAATGCCGGCAGGTAGAAACGTTCGCGGGCAAGTTTTTCCACCCAGGCGTTTTTCCCACGTAGTACGAGGTATCCAAAAAATAGAAACGCAAATAGCATTCCGGCTATTAAAACCAGCCGTTGTGCAGAAAAACCCAGGAGCAGGCTATTCTTTGGATCGCCCGGCAGGCTTGTCAGATAGATTGCCACAGCCAGGCTTTCCATTGCCACCAGGATAAAAAAGATCCCACTGGATCTGATATTGTTATCTCTGATTTTTCCCGCCATCAACCTTCGTAACCTCCATTACCCCCTTAATTATACTTATTGTTACGAGATGGATGGTGATTCATCCATGACTGCAAAAAACATAGGCTTCCCGATACATCTTGAAGGGGAAGCCCACGTTACAAATCATGCTCATTCGAGACGAAATAACTGTTACGCTTTCCAGGCGGGGAAGAGCTTCTCCTGCCCGCTTTCTTCCACAGAATAATGAGGCGCCCAGGCTACCCCGAATACGTCCAGATAGATATTGGTTTTGGTTGGCAGGATAGGTAGTTCGGTGACATCATCCACAACTCTCGCCCAACGTTCGCTGGATTCTTGGATCAGACGCGCAGTCTCCTTTTCCAGGTCGGCCAATTGTGCTTTGAATAACGCAACCGCTTTGACCGATTCGTCCACATCGGCTTTGGCGTTGGCAGTCATACGCCGTTTCGTGAGGTTCTTACTGACGCTGCGTTTGCGCCCGCCAAACAATCCGAGAACGGTCTCCAGTCCGCTGCCGACCTCTTCCATGGTTCGCGTTCCCAGATCGGCTTTATCAGCAGACAGCTCCGCTTCCTCGCGTTGCAGTTTTTGCTGGATGACAGATGCCTTCTTCGTTGCAGTCATTGTGATATTCTGCACTTCATCGTCGCGACTTTTGCGAGCGATCTCACTACATTTTTGTTTGAATTCAGCAGTGGATGTGTCAGGACCTGCGAATTGTTTTAGAGACAGGTTCGCTTTGAGACGCATCTCCCCGGTTTGGAAAACCCAATCCTGAAAGTCCTTTTGGAGGGCAGCCACCATCTTTACATCGGAGAGCGGACTCTCGAGGCTGGCGAATTCAGCACCACCTACCGGAAGCGAGGTAAGCTGTCGTGGATCGATCGCATCCGTTACGTGCTCTTCCCATTGAATCATTCCACGGGGATCAGGGTTTTCTACAACGACCATGCGCCGAATGAGCTGATCTACACCGTATCGGCGATCGAGATAACGGATTTGCACCTGACCGATCAGAACGGGTGTGTAGATCAGCTTTACACTCTGGGCTGAGGCAGCAGTTCCGGCAGCTTCGCTAAATGTCTGGTTATTCGGCAGGAACACTTCTGTTATTCCGCGCGGGACGGATGGTTTTGTCTGACTCCGAGTGACATTACCCATCTTCGAAGGTGAGGAAGGCATTGAAGTTGACCCAACCGAGGACATTCCAGATCGAGACGTAGACACAGCTGGTCCTTCCGCAGTAGGCGCCGCAAGTATGGTTTTCGCTCCAGCCAATCGATTTAGTTGGGGGATCTGGACCCGGGTGAGTGGACCGGCAAGATAATTCATTGCCCAGCGAGTTGCCATTTGCACCGGTCCAGAGCTATGGACATTGTGGAGGAGGAAGACCCTTTTCCCCAGACCAGAGATGATCTTGTCGAACTGGCTGCGATCCACGCCGCCGGTGACGCTTTCCAGACCATCCAGCAAACGCTGTTTATCCTGGTCAGTCTGTAGTTTCCCGATGAACCAGGTTCCGGCGTTGGAGAGCGCCTTGTAATCCACGTCGACCGGATTTTGGGTTGCCAATAATAATCCCACCCCGAAGGCGCGGGCTTGCTTCAACATGCGCAAGATGATCATTTTGGAGGGTGGATTGGAGATGGGCGGTAAATAGCCCATGATCTCATCGAAATACACCAGTGCCCGCAGACCGGAGGTGCCGGTTTGGGTGCGCATCCACGATTCAACGGACGAATAAAGCAAAGTAATAAAGAACATCCGCTCTGTATCTGATAAATGGGCGACATAGAAGATGGCATGGCGTGGCTTCCCGGCTGGTGTGTAAAGCATCTTGCCTATATCCAATGGTTCACCGGTCATCCAGGTCTGGAAGGTGGGTGAAGCCAGGAAATTGTTGAGGGTCATTGCCAGGTCAGTCCGTTCGGCTTCGGGGTAGAACTTGTCCAGCGGGAAAACGCCCAGCTTGTCGAATGGCGGATTCTGGGTTTGGAGGATCAACTCGGAGAGGTCGAGGTCCTTGCCCTGGCTCCAGGCGTACTGGAAAATATTGGAGAGGAGGATGTGCTCGCGGGAACGGATCGGGTCGATATTGGTCAGACCGATCAACCCCAGCAGGGCAGCGACAGTACTGGAGATGCGATCCATCAGCACCTCGCGATTGCCCTCCCAGGTGATTTCGGGCGCTTTGAGCGAGGCAATAATGCTGACCGGGATACCGGCGTCTGAGCCTGGGGTGTAGATGGCGAAATCAGCGTGCTGGTTTAGGGCAGCGATCCGTTCGCGGGTGATGCCCCAGCCATCCAGCCCCTTCTTCCAGTTGGCAGCAGTTTCCTGGGAAAGTTGGGTGACAGAAATGCCCAGCTTGCGTGCGGCATCCGCATCCATCCAGGGTTCGAAATCAGACGGAAGCTGGTCGGGGAAATGAAGGATTAGATTGGTCAGGTCGCCCTTGGGATCAATAATGACGGCGGGGATGTTTTGCAAGGCGGCTTCTTCCAGCAGACCGATGCACAGACCGGTCTTGCCGGAGCCGGTCATACCGGTGACCACCGCGTGAGTGGTCAGGTCAGCAGGATCATAAGTGATGACTTCATCGGTGGCTTTTCCGGTGGCAGGGTCAACTTTCCGCCCTAAAAAGAATTCGTTGTCTGTACCCATCACACACTCCTCAGAAAGTTCTGTTGGATACAGTCATTATAGCAAAGGTGGGTAAAGAGGTTTGCCTACTCTAGAACCTTGGGAATAATCTGATCCATCTCGACAGTGTTAAGGACGGGAAGATTGCTAACGATGATGGAATATAAAAACAGGCTACTTATTTGTCCGCAGCCTGTTTATGCTAATAGTCTACTTCTGCCTGGATGAGGATGTTGTACCGCTATTATTTAAGGTATTCACCGATGTTGTTTGAGTCAATCAGGGTGAAGGAGACCAGGATTTCAGGTTCCACTTTTTCCCCATTCGCAATCTTCACGACAGTTTCCATCGCTGCGGTACCCTGAGCGGTTGTACTCTGGGATACTGTTGCAGCCAGGCGGCCATCTTTCACTGCGGCTAAAGCATCGGGAGTCGCATCGAAACCATAGATCTTGATCTTATCGAGCATCTTGGCATCTTCCACGGCTTTGAGGGCGCCAAGTGCCATACCATCATTATTTGCGACAATCGCGCTGAGTTCGGTGCCGGTCTGAAGCCAGTTCTCGACCAGTTTGAGGGCTTCATCGGTCTTCCAGTTCGCAGACTGTTCGAACGCAACTTTAATGTCGGGGTAATCTTTCAGGACTTCGTAATACCCTTCGGTACGGCCGAGTTGCGCATCTGAGCCCATAGGTCCAAGCAGGAAGGCTACATTACCCTTACCACCGATCGCTTCGGCAGCGGTCTTCATTTCCATGATACCGCCCTCTACATTGCTCACACCAACAAATGCGCTGGCTGCTTCGGGCTTGCTGATCTTCTGGTTCACGACGACCACGGGAATACCGGCTTTGGTGGCGGCTTCTATGGCTGGGACGATGCCATCCACTGAGACAGGTTCAATGATCACACCGGTGATGCCCTGGGTGACCGCGGTTTCCAATTGGCCAACCTGTTTTGCGGCATCCTGACCGCCATCATAGACTGTCAGCTCGACGCCTAATTCCGCTGCTTTTGCTTTGACGGCATCTGACAATTCAATGGTGAAGGCATTGGTCATATGGCTCATGAACAGGCCGTACTTTTTGGCTTTCGGGGCGGGGGCGGCAGTACAACCTGCAACCAGGGCGACGATGACCAAAACAACAATAATTCTGGCAATCCACTTTTGCGATTTCATGTTTCTCTCCTTATAGATAAGATGGTGCAGAAATAACTGGCTATTAGCAGATAATGACGATTGATCAGGCTTTCGCTTTACTTTTCATATCCAACAACACAGCCACGATGATAATGCTGCCTTTGATGATGAGCTGAAAATGGGATGACACATTGAGGATATCAAGACCATTCCCGATGACTGCGATCAATAAAGCGCCGATTACAGTGCCGTACCACTTACCGGCGCCGCCCGACATACTCACGCCGCCGATAATTACCGCGGCGATGGCATCCAATTCATACGCCTGCCCGGATGTTGGATTTCCGGAGACGAGCCGGGACGCCAGTAACAAACCTGCCAGGCCAGCCAAAAATCCAGAGATGGTATACACCGCCACCTTGATTTGATTCGTGTTGATACCGGAGACTCTCGCGGCAGTTTCATTTCCGCCGATGGCGTACACTCTTCTTCCAAAAACAGTTCGGGTAAGCACAAAAGCACAGATGGCCGCAACCACCAGGAAATAAACGACCAGGTGGGGAATCGCGTTCCAAACGAAACCGCCGGCAATGGATTCAAATGACTTGGTTACATTGAATACCGGTTGTCCGTTCGCTGCGATCAGTGCCACCCCGCGTATGATCGTCATTGTGCCGAGGGTGACGATAAATGGTGGGATGTTCCCATACGCGACGCTTGCCCCATTGAAACATCCAACCAATGCGCCTATCACCGCTGAGAGGATGATCGGCACGATCAGCGGATATTCACCCGGATGGGCGAAGGTTGCCGCGATCACCCCGGTAAGCGCGACGATCGATCCGACCGACAGGTCGATCCCCCCGGATACAATGACGAACATCATCCCCATGGCCAGGATCCCATTGATGGAAGCCTGCTTGAGGATGTTCACCAGGTTGGCGGGTTTGGCGAATGCATTTGGAGAAAGGATCATCAATATGATCAATATGACGAAAAATGCGATGATGATACCGATTTCCCTGAGAGAAGAAGTCTCAATTCGCGAACGTAATGATTTGTTCATAAAACTCCACCATTATTAAATGCAGATGCGTACCGCATGATCGTTTCCTGAGAGAATTCAGATCTAGGTATTTCTCCTGTCTTCTTCCCGGCAGCCAGGACAATGATCCGGTCCGATAAACCCATGATCTCGGGGATTTCAGATGAGATCATCATGACCGCCTTGCCCACTTTGACCATTTCGCCGATCAACAAGTAAATATCCCGCTTCGCGCCAACATCGATACCTCGGGTGGGTTCATCCAGGATGATGATATCTGGCGATGTGAGCAACCATTTCGAAAGGACCACTTTTTGTTGATTTCCTCCACTGAGATTGGCCAGCAATGTGTTTCGGGAAGGTGTTTTGATTTTCAAGCTGCTGATGTAATCATCCGAAACGCGCCGTTCTTGAAAATCACGGATAATTCCCATCCGGGCCAGGTCTTTCAGGCTGACAATGGTGATATTGTTTTTAACGGAGAATTTCAGATTAAGTCCAGTTAGTTTACGGTCCTCAGTGATCAAAGCCACTTTATTCCGAATCGCATCCTGTGGATGGCGATGCATCACCCGCTTATTGTTGATCCAAATTTCCCCGGAGGTGGGTTGGGTGATACCGAAAATGCATTCTGCCAGCTCACTCCTCCCAGCACCGACCAGACCGGCAATTCCCAATATCTCACCTGAGTGCAGCTGGAAATTGATGTTGGTGAAGTGGCTTCCCCGGGATAGGTCACGGACATCCATCACCACTTCGCCGATGTGAACCTCCGATTTTGGAATGAACTCTTTGATCTCGCGGCCGACCATCAGCCTGATCAGGTGATCGTGATCGATCTCTGTCGCAGGATACGTCCCAATAAAATCGCCATCCCGAAGGACGCTAATGCGATCCGCTATCTGGAAGATCTCATCCATCTTATGGGAGATATAGATGACTGCTATATTTTGTTTGCGCAGCCGATTGATCTGTTCGAAGAGGGTCTTGACCTCTTTTTGGGTGATCGCTGAGGTGGGCTCATCCATTACGATCACCTTGGAAGAAAGGGAGATCGCTTTGACAATCTCAACCAATTGCATCTGAGCTACGCTGAGATTACGCATCAAAGCCTGCGGGTTGATCTGAATACCGATCTCGCTGAATAATCGTTCGGTCTGGCGGCGTTGTTCCCTCAGGTCCACCAGGCCGAACTTCCCTAGACCATTGAAAAGGATCTCTCTTCCTATAAAAATATTTTCCGACACTTCCATATCCATCACAGGATTCAATTCCTGGTGGATCATGGATATGCCATATCCGATGGCTTCTTTCGGGTTACGAATATTTACGGTTTTCCCATAGACCAGGATCTCACCCTCATCGGCGGAATGGATCCCCATTAATATTTTCATCAGGGTGGATTTACCTGCCCCGTTCTCTCCGACGAGGGCGTGGACTTCTCCAGGCTTCACGCGGAAGGTGACATCATTCAACACCTTCACCTTGGAGAAGCTCTTATTGATATTGATCATCTCTAGAATGAAATCTTCCATGAATACAAAGCCCTAAGAGATAATATCGTCTTATTCTTTTGCGAACCGGGAATTCTGCTTAGTTGTAATCATATGATAAATTGATTCATGCAATTCTACAACAGATTCATTCACCGAATTGTAATCGTGTGCATTGTCGATCGCACCTGTCCCAAACATGATGACCTTTTATGATTTCAACCCTTTAATTGCACGGAAATTAGAATCAAAAAATCTCCGTGGAAGGAGATTTTTTGATAATTTATAAATAATTGTGCGGGTTATCGTTCAAACCCATATAGCGGATCTCAAAGTGCAGGTGGGGACCAGTAGAATTGCCAGTGGAGCCGACCACCCCGATCTGGGTGCCCTGGTACACGGAAGAACCGCACGAGACTGTGGTGTAGGACATGTGGGCGTACAGCGTCTGGAATCCGTTACCGTGGTCGATCATGACGGTATTGCCATACCCGCCGTTTGCCCAGCCGGAATAGACGACCACTCCGTCATCCGCCGCGACAATACTGGCGCTGCCAGCGGAGCCATAATCGACGCCCTGGTGAACGCCGCCAATATAATCGTTACCGATCACAACGCCGCCAGGAAGCGGCATGCCAAATGAACCGTCTCCAAAGACACCCCCGGCTCCGGTGTCGCACCCCCCCTCACCCAACAGACGGGAGAGTGTGCCGGCAGATCCGCGCGGAATCTCACCCTGGAACCAGGTCACCGCTTCGCGTTTTCCATCCGGGATCATGACGTAACTATCGACTGGGATGACCGGATTTGTCAGATCCAATTTATTAATGGGGGATTCAAGGATCGCATCCGGATCAGCCTGGAATTCATCAGCCACCGATTGGAGAGTATCGCCCTCTTTCCATTGATAATACACACCATCAGAGGGTGGGATGATCAATTCAATTCCCGGCGAGATCATATCCGGGCTGCCGCCAAGCGCATCATAATTAGCCCAGAAGATGGTTTCGGGTTCCAGATCGAATTGCTTTGAAAGCGCGAACAGGGAATCACCATCCCCAACTTTGTATTCAATAGCTTCCTTACGGGTTCCGGTCGGTAAAACGGTGTGGGGATTTAAGGCGCGAACAACTGCTTTCTGTGAGAGGGAAGAGACGGGAACAGCCTGCGCTTTCCCAGAAGAGGATTGGGTGGGTTGTATCTCCTCTGGAACGGCAGTAGCAGTTGCTTTCTGCAGGAAGGGCAGATCAGGATTGATGCGGATAAACAGGGCTACCAGTAAAAAAACCATTACTCCCGCTGCGACCCATAATATGATGGAGACTAACCGGTCACGGTCGGAAGCCTGGTCGCGGGGTGACTGTGCCCCGCTGGAAGATTTGGGTTGACTCACATATCCTCAGCTAGGGTTTCCAGAAATTCCTTATTGGTCTTGAATTTTATCATACGTTGCAGGATCGCTTCAGTGGCGACCGCTGGATCCATTCCGGCACCTTGCGGCTGCTGGTTGATCATCTGAATATACATGCGGCGCATGATCCAAACCCGCTGCAGTTCCTCCGGACTCATGAGCAAGTCCTCACGGCGGGTGGACGAGCGTTCGATATCAATGGCGGGGAAGATGCGGCGCTCCTGTAAGCGGCGGTTGAGATGCATTTCCATATTACCGGTGCCTTTGAACTCTTCGTATACCACATCATCCAGGCGGCTGCCGGTGTCAATGAGGGCGGTAGCGATGATGGTGAGGGACCCACCTTCTTCAAGGTTTCGTGCGGCGCCAAAAAAGCGTTTGGGCGGGTACAGGGCGGAGGGATCCATACCGCCTGAGAGGGTTCGACCAGATGGGTTGACCACCAGGTTGTAAGCACGTGCCAGGCGGGTAAGTGAATCCATGAGGATGACCACATCACGTCCGATCTCCACCAGGCGTTTGGCGCGTTCAAGGGCGATCTCAGCGGTTCGAACGTGGGAAGAGACGGGTTCATCAAACGTAGACGCAACAACCTCAGCATCGACCGTGCGATCCACATCCGTCACTTCTTCCGGGCGTTCGCCTATGAGCGCCATGATAAGGTGGACATCGGGATACTGGGAGGAGATGGCATTTGCGATCTGTTTGAGGATGGTTGTTTTTCCAGCTTTTGGCGGAGAAACGATCATTCCACGCTGCCCGCGTCCTATCGGCGCGACCAGGTTGATAAGGCGGTTGGATAACGCACCGCGGTCCACTTCCAGGTCAAACCGGATATTGGGGAAGATCGGCGTCAGCTTGTCAAATTCAGGGCGGCTGCGGGCTTCTTCCGCGGGGACGGCGTTGATGCTTTCCACTTTGAGCAACCCCCAGTGTTTCTCTGATTCTCGAGGCGGGCGAACATGCCCGATGACCAGATCACCAGAGCGAAGGTCGTACCGACGAAGTTGCGCCTGGGAGACATACACATCATCTGGGCCGACTTGATAATTCTGGCGCAGAAAACCTATTCCTTCGCTCATGATTTCGAGAATCCCCCCACGGACTTCGAGGCCTTCCTTTTCAGCTTCCGCTTGCCGGATCTTAAGGATCAAGTTTTCCTTTTTCAGCCTTTCGGCTTTGGGGATGTTCATGGTCACAGCCATTTGGCGCAGGGAAGCTAGGGGCGAGTTTTCAAGTTCTAGAATTTTCATCTTTGTTATTTTCTAACCTTTGTTGGAGTAATGTCAATGGAAATACCCCCACTAGGAACCGCAGGAGCTAATAAATCAATATCAGACAAACAGGTAGTGTAACATTCAGGGATAGTTAGATTCAATGATCAAAAGGGGAGATATATTTGAATGCAAGTCCCATTCACTAACGTGATTATAGCAGATGGGTTGTAAACACGCAAGTTTCCATAGGTCAAGCAATTTTATACAATACCTGCCTAATACTTGACGTGGCTCATTTTTTCCAGGCGGTCCAATCGATGTGTGGCGATGATCTCTCGAACGGTTCCGGTCAGACCGCGCATCACAAGACTGTGAGTTTTCGCACCACCATTAAAATAATCGACTCCACGCAGGAGATCGCCATTTGTGATACCTGTTGCCGCAAAGAAGATATCTTCGGATGAAACCAGATCGTTTATGGTCAGGATTTGGTTGAGATCATAACCTGCATCCCTGGCTTTTTGAGCTTCCACTTCATCCCGGGGGTACAGTTTTCCTTGGATATTCCCTCCCATGCATTTGAGTGCGCACGCGGCTAAAACGCCTTCCGGAGTACCACCAATTCCCATCAAAACATCGATGCCTGTTCCCGGCCAGGCGGTCATCAATGCACCGGCTACATCGCCGTCTTGCAGGAGACGAATTCGAGCACCACATAAACGCACTTCCCGAATTAAGTCGTCATGCCTGGGTCGCTCGAGAATGACAACAGTAAGGTCTTCAATTTCCTCTCCAAGGGCTCTGGCTATCTTTTTCAAATTATCTTTAACCGGGGCTTCGATGTCGATCGCATCCACGGCTTCAGGTCCAACTGCCAGCTTATGCATATAAACGATCGGTCCAGGATTGAACATGGTTCCACGGGGGGAGAGGGCTACCGTGGCGATAGAATTGAGATCACCTTTTGCCAAAGGACGGGTGCCTTCGATAGGATCAACGGCGATATCCACCTCTGGTCCCACACCATTACCGAGTTTTTCCCCGTTGAACAGCATTGGTGCTTTGTCTTTTTCCCCTTCGCCGATCACGATCACACCATCCATATCGACCGTGTTCAACACCCATCGCATGGCGTCCACTGCGGCCCCATCGGCTGCTTCTTTTTCACCCCGCCCCATATAGCGGGCAGCAGCCAGGGCTGCTGATTCGGTTACACGGACCAGTTCGAGGGCTAAATTGCGGGTCGGTTGTAGTTTCATGGGATTCCTCATGGAAATTCGGAAAAAGGAACAACTTGCTTATTTACAACCATAAACCGGTGATTAGGAAAACGCCGAGAACGCCTGCCCAGATCCAGGAATCGATCCTGTCAAATATTCCGCCATGCCCGGGCAATAGATTGCTTGAATCTTTCGAGCCTACCATTCGCTTGAACATGCTCTCGCCCAGATCGCCAAGCGGTGTAAGTACACCCATTACCAGACCGATGACAGCACCTTTTTCAAGAGTAAGTCCGGGGAAACGCAACCCCCACAACGCAGCCAGGAGCATGCCACCTACAACTCCACTGATCGCTCCGCCAAAATAACCTTCCCAGGTTTTTTTGGGGCTTAAACGGGGAGCCATCTTATGCTTCCCAAATTTAGATCCGATCAGGTAGGCGCCGGAATCGGCGAGCCACGCGGCTGGAAGAACAAGCATAAACCACCATAATCCATTTGGAAGGTCGCGCAGGATGATCATATAAGAACCGAGCCAGCCAATATAAAGGATCCCTCCGAGGGTGATGCAGAAATCAATGGGAGCCTCTTCACGTCCTTTTTCATATTGCACAAGATGGTATGCCAAAGCCAGCAAAACGAGTAGGCTGATGATCGTTTCGGTATTGCTGAGCTGGAGGAAAGCGCGGCTGAGCGTTAGGATCGTTACTCCTGCGATGACCAGAGCGTCCCAGGGTTTCCAATTTCCCTTACGAAAGAGTTGGGTATATTCCCAGGCGGATAATGCCAATATGATGGTCAGAAAAAGATAAAATGGGATGCCTCCAAAAGCTACCAGTAATATGCCGATCGGAAGGAGGAGGATTATTACTAGTAATCGTTTTGTGAGCATAATTAACCTTCTGGGTCCGTGTAGTCTTGATTGTCTTCCTTGGAAAGACCGCCGAAACGACGATTACGTTGGCAATACGATTCAAGAGCCTTCCGTAATTCATCCTTCCCGAAATCAGGCCAATAAACTGGTGTGATATAGAGTTCTGAGTAAGCAGCCTGCCAGATCAAAAAGTTGCTTAGACGCATTTCCCCGGATGTGCGGATGACGAGATCGGGATCAGGAATGTCTTTTGTGAAGAGGTGCTCGCTTATCAATTGATCGTTCACCGCTTCTGGCGCTGTGCCCTCCCGGACAATGTTTTCAACTGCGTGGACAATTTCATCCCGTCCACCGTAATTGAATGCAACCACGACCGTCAGTCGATGATTGTTTTTAGTAAGTTCAATTGCCGATTCCACTTTCATCCGAAGTGGTTCGGGTAATTTCTCCAGTCGCCCGATATGACGTAGCTGCACGCCTTCTTGATTCAACTCGGAAAGTTCTTTTTCAATTACCGTTTCCAGGATCTTAAGCAGCCCTTCGACTTCCTCTTTTGGTCTTCCCCAATTTTCAGTCGAAAATGCAAAGAAGGTCAGATAACGGATGCCAAATTCAACGCAAGCGCGGATGATCCGGCGCAGGTTTTCTGTACCGGCTTGATGACCCGCCAAACGAGGTAATCCGCGAGATTTCGCCCAGCGACCATTGCCATCCATGATAATGGCGACGTGTTCTGGTACAAAAGCAAGCTCCTCAGGTGTTTTCCGTTTTGGCATAGTGGAAGCCTCTAAACCTCCATGATCTCTTTTTCTTTTTTCGCGCCGACCGCTTCCACCTGCTCGATAAATCTATCGGTCAGTTTCTGCAGCTCGTCCTGAGCATACTCCAGATCATCTTCAGAGATCATTTTTTCTTTCTCGAATTCACGCAGATCTTTGATCAGATCGCGACGGACATTACGTATGGCAACGCGGCTTTCTTCCAGATGTCCATGAACATTCTTGACCAATTCACGACGGCGATCTTCAGTGAGGACAGGAATATTCAAACGGATCACTTTTCCATCATTATTCGGTGTAAGACCGAGTTCGGATGTCATGATTGCCCGTTCGATATTCTTGAGGGAGGATGGATCGAAAGGTTTGATCAACAACTGGCGAGGCTCAGGGACACTGATGCTGGCTAATTGCATCAATGGGGTTGGACTTCCATAGTATTCCACATGCAGCCGTTCCACAAGCGCTGGAGAAGCACGCCCGGTGCGGATGCTGGACAATGTTTCAGATAGCGAATCGATTGCACCCTTCATACGGGTCTCAGCTTCGTGGATTGTCTCCTTAACCATAATCTCCTCCAAAAAATGCAGCGATCAGCTGATGTCAATAGACTTATTATAAGGGAAAATGGGAAGAAATATTCAGGCAGGATATGAAGATAAGGTTACCATCAAAGGATGGCTGATTCAATCAATTGAATTGCCCGTTCGATTCCATTTTCCTGCCTGATTCGGGCGCCCAGAATAGCGGCAGTTGAGGCAAATGTCGCATCCTGAATACAAGCGAGAAGGGATAACGCCAGGTTCTCGGACGTTAATTTCGATCTGGCAATCGGTTTCGGTCCGACTGATTTTTCGTAGACCAGGTTGCCCCAGACAAACTGGTCGATAATATGGGGGATGATCAATTGAGGTATCCCGGCAGCGAACGCACTGGCTGAAGTACCGAAACCGCCATGATGTACAACGGCCACAGCTTGATCAAATAACCAGGTATGGGGGACAGACCCGACATGTAAAATATTCTGACCGAGGTCTTTGCCAATGAAATGATCATTCCATCCCTGGACGATACCGCGAATATTGATCTGCCGAATTGCTGTGAGAACCAATTCTGCTGTTTGGGCAGCATCGTGTGGACTCAGGCTCATAGCTCCCAGGCTGATTACCACAGGCTTCGCGCCTGATGCCAGAAAATCCACCAGTTTTTGTTCAGCCTGCCAGCCTTGTGGAGTAATTGGTAGCCAATAACCGGTCATTTGATGGCGTTTTTCCCAGTAGGGCAGGGGTGGGTTAATAATCGGTGAACAGGGAATCAGGTTGAGCACTGTTGAGGTGATCCCTGTCGGTCCCATGGGTGGCATACCCAATCGTTTACGGATCTGGTTTAATGGACGAGTCATAACCAACCCCATGGCTGCCCCGGCAACTTTTCCGATCCCTTTAATGAGTATGGATTGCTTCGGATCAGGATTTGGTATGGCTTGAGGATGTAATGTGACGCTGATGGTTGGTTTCTGTAGTAGATCAGCTTCAATGGATCCGGCAGCTGTGTGCGATACGATGATCAGATCGACATCGGATGCGGCAGCCATGATATCCGGGTGGGCTTTTTCCAACATGTCAAAGCTGAATCTCATTACTTTTAGAAATCCACCGTCGATGGATCGAGATTTTCCACGCATTTTTGCAATTTCCAAACCGAGGTCAATATCCGGTCCGATCGGATAGTATGGGATATTGTAGGCATCAGCCAGACTGGCTGACGAGGGATGACTTGCAACGGTAACATGATGTCCAGCCTGGATCAATCCATACGCGAGGGAAATATACGGTTGGATATCTCCTCGGCTACCGATGGTCGGGATGAGAATCTTCATTGTTGCTTTCTGATGGATAAAATAAGACCGCAGCCTGAATAGCTGCGGTCATGCGAGGAGAGATCAGGCAGTGACTAAAGTTCCGACAGATTGCCCAAGGAGGGCGGCTTTCAGTGTTTCCTGATCCCAGAGGTTTAAGACCAGGATCGGCAGCTTATTTTCCATACAGAGGGAGACCGCGGTGCTGTCCATCACTTCAAGCCGCAGGTTGAGGGCTTCGATGTAGGTGAGGTGATCGAACTTCTTGGCATTTGGATTGGTATTAGGATCGCTATCATACACACCATCCACTTTGGTCGCTTTAATCAACACATCTGCGTCAATTTCCATGGCGCGTAAGGCAGCGGCAGTATCGGTGGAGAAATATGGATTGCCGGTCCCGCCACCAAAGATGACAACCCGACCTTTTTCAAGGTGCCGGATGGCGCGGCGTCTGATGTATGGTTCCGCGACCGAACGCATTTCAATGGCTGATTGGACGCGAGTCATGACGCCCGTGCTCTCCAATGCATCCATCAAGGCGAGGGCGTTCATCACCGTGGCGAGCATGCCCATATAGTCGGCGGTTGCTCGATCCATGCCACTATCCAGACCGACTTTACCCCGCCAGAGGTTTCCTGCGCCGATAACGATCGCCACATCCACGCCCAATTCGCGTACTTCTTTGACCTGGCTGGCAATATCCCGAGCCCGCTCCGGATCGATCCCGGAGCCATTCATGCCCGAGAGGGCTTCCCCGCTGAGTTTTAGTAAAATTCGGTGGTATTTCAGACTTTCCATCTGGTCACCTCCTGAGAATATTATACAGATATTCGATTCTGCATGTTTATCATCATCACCACAGAGAACACGGAGGACTCGAAGATCATTGTGAGGAAAATCTCGTCTTCAACATTTAGCGTGAATTCGATGGTGATCGTAATTCGTAAAAAAAAGCCAACCGAAAGGTTGGCTTTATACTACTTAATCCTGGGTGCTTTCACCCAATTCCCAGCGAACAAAACGACGAATTACTGTGTTCTCACCAAGGCTTACAACGGCATCATTGACGAGTTGCTGGACAGTCATAGAATCATCCCGGATATAGGTCTGGCGAAGCAAAACGGTTTCATTCTTGAACTTTTCCAAATAGCCTTCGACAATCTTAGGGATAATGTTCTCTGGTTTCCCTTCTTCTCGTACCTTGGCAGAAGCGATCTGACGTTCGTGTTCAAGCACTTCGGCTGGAATATCCTCTTCTTTGACGTATTTTGGAGCTGCTGCTGCGATTTGAAGGGCAAGCTCGTGAGCCAATTTTCGGAATGGTTCTGAGCGACCGACAAAGTCGGTTTCGCTGTTCAGCTCTAACATAACGCCAACCCGTCCATTACCGTGTGAATACAGTTCGATAACACCATCAGAGGCGGTGCGATCTGCACGTTTCGCAGCGGTTGCCAACCCTTTTTCACGAAGATAATCCACTGCCTTTTGGTAATCCCCGCCGGCTGCTTCCAACGCTTTTCGGCAATCGAGAACACCTGCTCGAGTAGCTTCACGAAGTTGCTTAATCATTTCAGTCGTAATTTCCATATTCGTTCCTATCTATTCGCTAGTAGTGTGATTATTCTTCAATTTCTTCTGCGATGGGACCAAGCTTGGCGAGTGTAGCTGCACCGAGCAAGTCTTTATCTTCCATCTCTACTTCTGTTTCCATTTCCGGACGGTGAGGTTCTGCGGTTACCGGTGTGGATAATTCAATTTCTCCCGCATCCTCATCCTTGCGAGTGGCTCTTCCTTCAATGACGGCATCGGCGATCTTGCCGACCATCAGTTTGATGGCGCGAATGGCATCATCATTGGAGGGGATGACATAATCGACGCCGCGAGGATCGCAATTGGTATCCACCATGGCAATGACCGGGATTCCAATCAGGTTGGCTTCATGAATGGCGGTATCCTCGCGGGATACATCGACGACAAAGAGCAAGTCGGGGACACGCTTCATGTTGCGAACACCGCTCAGATGGATCTCGAGACGGTTAATTTCACGGTTGATGAGCAGGATTTCTTTCTTGGTCAAACGTTCGTAATCACCGGAATCGCGCATCTTTTCGAGGCGCTCCAGTTCATTAATTCGGAGATACATGGTGGACCAGTTGGTGAGCATTCCGCCCAACCAGCGTTCGGTCACGTAGGGCATACCGCAGCGCATGGCTTCTTCTTTGACAGTTTCCTGTGCCTGGCGTTTGGTGCCGACGAATAAAATGGCTCCGCCGTTGGCGACAGTATCGCGCACAAGGTTGTAAGCGGTGGTGAGGGATTTGACGGTTTGTTGCAGATCAATGATGTGGATTCCGTTGCGCTCAGTGAAAATGAACGGGCGCATGTGGGGGTCCCACTTGTTTGTGCGGTGTCCAAAATGGACGCCGCTTTCCAACAGTGCTTTCATGGAAATAACGGACATGGTTGCTCCTTGGCGTTAGGCCTCCGGTTCTGTCATCCCTGGCCGACACCCTCGCGATGGAAGGCACGCTCAGTCAGGTCGGGAACCGTGTGAAATAAAGTACTCTTGTGGCGGACCACAAGGCGGAAGAGATTATAACATGGAATCTGGGGGAGGGGAGAAGATCAAAGACCAGAAGTAGGATGTGTTCGATCCGAAGGGGAGAACGCACCATTCCCTGCCATCCGCGTAAGTGAATGGGAAGGTTATGCTGCCAAAATTGGTGCATTCACCCCACTCGCCCGACACGGGCTCGGGGGTGCTTAGTCCGCGCATCGAACGCACCCTACGACTATTGAATCCAAAAGAGAGTTTTGCGATCGAAATGCGAAGTAAAGATGCGTCAATCCAAGAGGCGGTTGTGAATTCAGTTCACAACATCTTCCAAATAACTGGGTGAGATTATGGGGGATGTTGAAGCCAATTCAACCATCAGATGATCCGTATTTGGGATGACCTGGAACTCGACGTGGGGTAAATGGGCGGTCGCGATCCGGTAATTGGCCATACTGACGTCCACTGGCACCCAGAGATCATCTTCCGCGTAGAGGAACAACGACGAATTGCAGATGTCGCGCCAGACAAGCAGGGGTTGGTAATCCATCTCGAGGAACCACTTGCTTTGCCGGGGATCGTCCGGCAGGTCGATATCGCCCGGCAGGAAGGCCAGTTTGAACCAGGGTTCTGCCTGAATTTCTTTCAATTCACGTAGCAAATCCTGTTTTCCTACGGAATTCCGGAAGTAATTATCAGTCCGAGCCCGGATGGCTCTCACCCTGTTCTGGACTTCCATTCCATACCCGGCTCTACCCAATGCGGTGAGGGCGGAGTAGGTCATCTGGTCGGCGGGAGTCACCCCGCAGGCAGATACCAGGATCAGGTTATCGATCTGGTCGGATTTTTTGGCTGCGAGAGGTTCGATCCAGGCACCCTGACTGGCGCCCAGCAGAGTGACGTTGGAAATCCGCTGCGAGTACCTTTCGCGAGCAGCATAGACAGCCGCCGCGACATCCTCCGCCAGGTCTTCGAAACTGGCGGTTTCGAAATCTCCGCTTGAATCACCGGACCCACGGCGATCAAATACAAGGAATCCAATCCCATGTTCAGGTAAAGTGGTTTTCAGATGGTCATAATATGGATCGGATCGCAAAGGCAAACTGGCCGGATGGGCATTCACCACCAGGGGAAAAGAGTCAAACTGATCCGGCAGATAGATTGTACCAACCAGGACATTGGATCCGCTCTTAAACCGGAGATCGAAATTCTCAGTCAATCTCACGCTCCAAAACTTACCGCAGACCACTTTCCTGGATCAGGCGCGGGACAATGGATTCCCAGGTGACCGACATGAAGTGAATCCCGCTCACACCGGGGATGGTACGGACGCCCTCAATGATCTCGAGCGCGAGCTGGACGCCTTCCTCTTTTGGATCGGTGGCTTTATCCAGACGGTCGATGATTGACTGTGGGATATGGATGCCGGGAATCTGGTTCATGAAGCAAGCAGCTTTGGCGCTTCGGATGGGAGCTACCCCGGCCAGGACGAATGCCCTTTCGGTGATGCCATGCGCCTGTAAGGCTTCCATATAGCGCTTAAAATGATCCACATCGTAGATCAGGTTGGTCTGGAAAAATTGTGCTCCGGCATTGGTTTTCTTCTCCTCCCGGATCGCCTGGAACCGGATCTCGGAGGCGAACGGGGAGCCGGCAGCACCGAGGAAAATCTCCGGGCGCGATTTCAACTCGCGTTGATCAAGGAAATAGCCTTCGTCGCGCATCTTACGTAAGATCCAGAGCATCTGGATCGAATCGATATCCCAGATATCCATACGCCCGTTTGGGGATGGACCCATGCGGGAATGATCGCCGGTAAGGCACAAGATATTGCGGATACCCAGCGCACTGGCGCCCAGCACATCCGACTGAACACTCATGCGAGTGCGGTCGCGCGCGGCGATCTGCAGCACAGGTTCGAGACCATTCTGCAGAGCGATCAGACTGCAAGCCAGGGAAGACATGCGAGGGGTGGCAGACGGATTATCGGTGAAATTGGCCGCATCCGCCCAGGGGCGAAGCATTTCCACCTTCTTGATCACATCATCCGGTGAATTGGAGAGGGGAGGGGACACCTCGACCGTGATTACAAATTCACCTGCCTTCAGTTTTTTCTCCAGCTTTGAGGCAGGCTCGTGGACTGGTGCAGGATGAGGTTGGTCGTCGCCATTCCACCAGGAAGGCTGGCGGATCTCGCGGAAAAATTGGTCCGCCATCTCCGCTTTTTTTGTACCAGATAATGTTACAGCTTGCAGAGTTTTTTGCATGCCGATGTTCTTCTTCCAATGGCGGTATCCGTCCAGCCAGGTGTCGGTACCCACCTTGGACCAATCCAGCGGAGGGAGGACTTCCATTAATTTATCGAGCCGTCCAAGTCGCTCGGCACGTTCATAGATCTTGTACCAGATACACGGGCGGGTGGAATTGACGTAACAGCCTTCCGCGCTCGAGCCGCCACAGGGTCCGTTGCGAAGTCCTTTGGCGCATTCCATTGGACAGATGAAGGCTGTCTCTTGTAGCAGGCAGTTACCGCACATCCGACAGCCGAAGAAGGTACCTTTGAGCCCCCGTTCGATCGTTGCGACAAATCGATCGAGGAAAGGCTCATGATGAAAGGGAAAGTATGCTGGCTGCCAGCGCCGTCCAGGGGTAAATCCGGGCAAGATGTTTTTTCCTGTAAACCAGAATGAATTCCACCAAATTATACCGAACTAGTGTAATTTGAGGGGGATTTGTTCTACTGGAATAGAAATAATATTCACGCAGCGAGCGCGGAGAACACAGAGAAATGGGAGAAGGATGAATTAATCGTAGAGAGTAGACGCAGTCTTATCTTGGTGGGGCAGAAAGGACTCGGAAGGTTCGGTTAACCCGAATCGGAACTATCCTATCAGATAAATGTCGTGAATCTCTGGCGATTAGTCATATCAAAATGGAAAAAGTAGGGATAGATTTCTAAAAATGCTATAATCAAAATTGTGTTTTAATCAGATATAATCTATCTAATTACTTCGCGACACATCGCACAAAACTGGAAAACACATGTCAATCCCCGATCTAACATTTTTACACGCTCCTTCGGTGTATGATTTCCGACGAGAATCCATTCTATACGGACCAATCTCCGATCTGGTTCCGTCGACACCGGTATTCGAGATGTATCCAATCGGATTTACCACCATCGCAGAATACCTGGAGCGACAAGGATTCCGCTGCCGAATTATCAACCTGGCGGTGAGGATGCTGGAAGATGTCCACTATGATGTGGAGAAAACAATCGAGAAGAACGACTCGCATGTATTTGGTATCGATCTGCACTGGCTCCCCCATGCCCACGGCTCGATTGAAGTCGCCAGGATCGTCAAGAAAATCCATCCGAACCGCCCGGTATTGTTCGGGGGAATAAGCTCTACTTATTTTCACAAAGAACTGATCGAATACCCTGCTGTAGATTTCATCCTGCGTGGAGATTCCACAGAACTCCCCAGTCTGGAGCTAATCCGGTACATTCGCAAGGGTGGAGAGATCCATCCCGAGCTGGGAACAGCAGATGCTGAAAACATGGAGAGCATCCCTAACCTGGTTTGGAAGGACTCAACCGGTCAGGCACACGTCAATCCAATCACCTACAGCCCGGATTCACTCGATGGCATATTATTGGATTATTCCGGTGTATTGAAATCGGTGGTGAGGTATCGCGACCTGGCGAGTTATATTCCTTTCCGGCGCTGGACGAGTTATCCCATCACGGCTGCGCTCACTGTTCGAGGTTGCCGCTATAACTGCGCAACTTGTGGAGGTGGATGCGGAGTATATCGAAATATCCATAACCGTCAGGCGCCCGCATATCGCAAACCGGAAGATCTTGCCAATGATATTCGCCGAATAGGCACCTTCAGTAAGGGACCGGTAATGGTGTTAGGCGATATTCGGCAGGCTGGTGAAGGATACGCAGATCGGTTCCTGGAAGCGATCAAAGGGTATAAAAAGCCGCTGTATTTTGAATTATTTGAAGCATGGCCTCGAGAATTCATCTTCCGGTTGGCAAAGGCAATACCAAATTTCGTCATTGAGATTTCGATGGAATCGCACGACGAGCGTATTCGAAAGGCCTTCGGACGACCTTACTCCAACGAAGAGATCGAACAGACCATTGCAGATGCCATTGAGGCAGGTTGCCAGCGTCTGGATGTATTCTTTATGGTAGGCATCCGTGAGCAAACCTATGCAAGTGTCATGGAAACAGTGGAATACTCCCGAAAGATGTTGGAGAAGTATTCTGAAAATGGTGTTCACCATGTGGTACCTTTTATCTCTCCCATGGCTCCATTTCTGGATCCCGGTTCGAGGGCATTTGAAGAACCGGAGAAATTTGGATATAAATTATTCGCACGGACACTGGAAGAACACCGCCAGCGCTTATTGGAACCAAGCTGGAAGTATGTATTAAATTATGAAACGATCTGGATGAACCGCGATGAGATTGTCGCAGCAACGTATGAAGCGGGTCGACGATTGAACGCCATGAAAGCTGAGTTCGGTGTGATCAGTCGCGAAAAAGCTGCAATGACCGAAGCAAGGATCCAACAGGCATTGCAATTAATATCTGAGATTGATCTACTGATGAAGATAGAAGACGAGGAAGAACGTCACGAAAAGGTTTTGGACCTAAAGCACCGGGTACATGCATCCAACGAATCAACAGTATGCGATAAACGCGAACTGGAAACCCCCATGAAGGGTTTGAAGATCAGCTTGTTTGGTGCAGCCTGGATGGTTATCACCGGTTGGGTCACCGATATCAAGAGGGCATTATCCACTAATTAATGAATGTACGTGGAGATTGATCAAACCATCAGCGCGATTTATGGTCGCGCTGATGTGTTTTCCAGGGTAGGTGTTTCAATTTCTTCATCCCGTGACGAATGCACTAATAAAGCATACAGGAATAAGATCACCCCAAACATCTCAAGTGATTCTTCCACAGTGTATTCCAAAAAATATTCCAGACTTTTGGTTTTGTATAATTGTGCAATTATTCCCCCGAGCATTTCCATTCCAATCGACCCAATGATGTATAGTGATCCGGAAATAATGAATAGAACCAGGATGGGTCTGGGTAATTGAAACAGGAATTTGCGAAAGATAAATCCGAGAATTGGCAGAATAATTATTGCCACCAATACCCAATTAAAAGTAAATATCCCGTACGGACCGATATCAACGAACTTAGCCAATATTGGCACAAGCATTTCATGGATGGCTGCGCCTTCGTCTATACAAATATATAAAAAACCGCCAGTGAGAAGTGCCCATTGAAAAAAGAACGGCTTCTTTTCCCTCCTAATTTTCCAGGTTTTGAGCAATAACAATAAGAATACCGTGAAGAGCAATAAAACCGAGAATGTGGTAGGAATATTAGCTTCCGTGTTCAGGTTGAAAAGACGGTTTATTCCTGCCATCGACTGACTATTAGTCCGATTCAAGAACCAGACCAGGCAATTCACTAGAATTAAAGAGATAGCGATAGACAATAAGAAGACCAACACTTTTTTTGGATGAATGATTGGAACAGTGATCTTGTCAGTCATTGTATTCGGTTCGCTTTCTATTCAATTGATTTCGAATATCGGATGAAAAAGTTAAGCAATACCCGGAAAAATGTTGGCTATTTATATCATACGATCAGGTACCCAATCAATCCATATAGGTGGACATCCATTTAGGTGGATATTACAAAAGTTAATCGGAATTCTGGCGAATGTTGAAATTACAAATCGTCCCCACCAATTAAGGAGGGTGCAGAGAATCTTTGAGTGATGGATCTATCATAACGGAATATTCAACGAATAAGCATGACTGGTCATACTCAATCGGCAAGTGTCAGCATTATATTTTGTTTTTGATCATTATTGAACAGGTGAGATAGAAGCGCAAAAATAAATATACACACCCCAATCATCTCGAATGATTCTTCCAAGGTGTTTACCCAAAAAAACTGCGGACTACTCTCGGTAAAAAAGTGGAGGACATATCCACCACTGATCTCAAATCCGATCGCCCCGAGAATTTAGATGATACCAGCTACCCCGAATAATACTCGACTCTGTTTGGGTAAGCGGCGAAAGAAATTAAAGAAAACGATGATGGCGAAAATGACAACGAAAACCAAAACCAGTACCCAACTGAATGTGAATATGCCGTACGGACCATAGTCCAAAAGACGGGATAGTGGTCCCATTATTGATTCGTGCAGCATGGCGCCTTCATCGATACTGATAAAAAAGAAACCAAACGCCAGTAGGAGCCAATGGAAGACGAACGGTCCATTTTCCATCTCAGTCTTTTTTAGCTATAAGAATCAAAAGTAAGGTTGCGAATCCAAGAGATAAAACGGTAAAGGTACTGGGGATGTTTGCTTCCGCATTGAGATTGAATAGCGCCCTCAGTTTTTCGGAAGGGAGAATCAGGAATAGATCCAAATAATAAGAAAGAATATGGACGAGAATAAGCGATATCGAACCACATAGAAAAAATAGGAATATTCGCTTTGGGAAATCGTTATCTTGGAATCTTTTTCATTCATCGATAGACCTGATTGACTACGGCAGCTTCTAGGTAAAACAACTTCCTACTTCGATCAAAAATTTGTATGGTAGGACTGTTCTAGAGACTCACATCCTCCTTAGAGCTATCGAAAAGCAACCGTATCGGCATTCCATCGAGCTTGTGCGACTTCCGACTCGGTGCAGCCCATCTCAAAGCGGGCGTGACTGTATTCATCCTCCAGCGTCAAATCACCCATCAAGGCTGGGTCATCGGTATTTATGGTAGCCAGGATGCCGTGCCGTAAGAACACCGGCAATGGGTGACGTTCCATCGATGCAACGGCAGAGGTGAGCACATTGCTGGTTGGGCAGCATTCCAGACCTATTCCGCGCTCCAGAATCATATCCATCAAAAATGGGTCATCGATCGCATGAACTCCGTGTCCGATTCGATTTGGGCATAAGGATAATATGGTATCGCGTACGGATTCTGGTCCGGCAAATTCTCCAGCGTGGGCAGTAATTTTCAGACCGGCATCTCGGGCTCGATCGAATAGCAAACGAAAGAGACTTGCCGGTTGGCGGGCTTCATCACCCGCCAGGTCCACTCCAACAACACCGTGATCCTTATACCGTAATCCGCATTCCATTTCCACTTCACAAGCTTCAGGGCCATAGGTACGGGAAAGTATAACGATCAAACCGGATTGAAAACCAAACAATTCAGACGCTTCCTGCCAACCCTCACAAACAGCGGCAGTAACCGATAGGGGATCCAGATGGTGTAACTCCGCCATAAAAAGCGGACTAAAACGCAATTCAAGATAATCCAAACCTTGGGCAGCGGCATCCTCCAAACATTCTATCGCCACTCTTCGGCAGATCTCTTCATTTACAAAGATCTGACGTAAAAGATCAAATTTCGGGAAAAGTTTGACAATATCGTTCGTGGGTTTGGTAATCCAGATTTCCGGGCGGAGGGTTTCTTCTGTCCAGGCTGGGAGAGGGATGTTGAATTGTCGCGCGACCTCAAGGACAGTGGACAGGCGGACAGCCCCTTCCAGATGGCGATGCAGGTCGATTTTCGGCAGTCTACCCATATATTTATCCCCTTGTGTCAGGATGTAGCCATTATACAGTCCAAAAGTCGAGATTGGAAACCCTGAAATCCATGGGTATAGTTCTTGCATCATGAGGGTTACAGAGAAAACTTATGTATGCACCTGTAACCCACTTTTTACCTCTCACAAAAATTCGCCGCGAACGGGTCCTTCCTGTTCCTGGTAAAGTCCTTGTTCATAGCGGTCAAAGGGTCTCTGCCACTGATGTGATCGCAGAAGCCCACCTGACCCAGAAGCACCTTCTACTGGATGTCTCAGGGATGCTTGGAATATCTGCCGATCAAGCAGACAAGGTTCTAAAAGTCAGTGCAGATCAGGTCGTTGGCGAAGGAGATATCCTTGCCGGTCCGGTTGGAATCATTCCGCGAATAGTCAGGGCTCCCCAACCTGGGCGAATAATCCATTGTAACGAGGGGCAGATCCTATTCGAAGCTGAGAGCCAGCCTTTCCAACTACGAGCCGGGATGGAAGGTATCGTCAAAGGTTTGATCTCTGAACGGGGTGCATTATTGGAGACCACCGGCGCTCTCATACAAGGTGTTTGGGGTAACGGGGAAGTGGATCAGGGGATGTTATTACTGGCCACATCCAGTCCTAAAGAAGAATTACTACCCGACATGGTAGATGTAAGTATGCGCGGGATGATCTTACTGGCAGGTCACGTATCCAAGCCGGAAACCCTGAAAGCCATCCAACGAGGAGCGGTCCGGGGTTTAATTACTGCCAGCATCACATCAAATCTTGTTCCAATCGCTTCACAGGCAGGCTATCCCATTCTGGTTTTAGATGGGTTTGGAAAGATCACTCTGAATTCGTATGCATTTCGGATATTGGCGACCAACGAGAAACGAGAGGTAGCTGTCAATGCAAGCAACTGGGATAGGTATACCGATTCTCGACCAGAGGTGATTATTCCATTGCCAGCGTCCGACGTGGTGGATATACCGAAAGGGTCTGCGGTGTTTACACCAGGTCAGGCTGTGAGAATAATCAAGAACCCATTGGCGGGGGAGATTGGCAAGCTTATTGCATTAAAGACAGAACAGACACCAATGGCGAATGGTTTGCGTGTTCCTTCAGCAGTAATTGCGCTGGAGAATGGTGACCAAACTATTGTGCCACTGGTCAATCTGGATGTGATTGCATAGTGAATAAATGGATGAGAGGTGACTATGTCTGATCTAGACTTTTCAAATTATGAACAACAACCGCAGAAACCACCTCAGGGTAACCGGACATTTCTGGTAATTGCCGGGGTTCTGGGTGCTGTGATTCTGGTCGCATTGCTCGCTGCAGCAGCGTATGCTGTACTTGTCTTGCCTCAACAGAATGCCAATCGGGCAGAACAGGCGATTCAGATAAACGCCCAAAATACTGCAACTGTCATGGCTGCCACTTCCGTGGTTATGACAGAGATGGCCCCCACGGATACACCGGAACCAACTGCCACGAATACGCCTGAACCAACCGCTACGCAGGAGCCCAAACAGCCAGAACCAGTGGTTACCGAATTGGCTATTGGGGGCGGGATGACCGAGGATCTTGCTATGACAGCAACTGTCTCGGCATTATTGACCCAAGCCGCCGATTCCAAACCGGACGCTGTGGAAATAACGGCAGTTCCCATGGGTGATCCATCCGTTGTCGCGACTGCTCTGCCGAATACCGGCTTTGCTGACGAGATGGGTATTCCATCGGTGGTTGGATTAGGATTCCTCTTTATTGTATTGATCGTTGTCACCCGGCGAACTCGTACCGCTCGAAATCACTGATCCATTATCCCTTTTATTCTCCCTTGCCAGAGGACGGCCTTGAGCAGCCGTCCTTTTGGTTTAATCGTATGGATGTGCTTACGTGAAATCATTGCTCCACAAAACACATTGGGGTTTTGGCTAGAATTTACTCCCATTCCAATTTTCAAAAGAAAAACCCTTTCCATTTTTGGAAAGGGTTTGAAGAAGGCATAATTTATTTATACAATTTCAGAAGCAAATTTTTGCCCATACCCCAGCAACTCCTTAACCATCTCTTGAGTCCGTCCTTCGGCATACACCCGAAGTACCGCTTCTGTACCAGATGGGCGTATCAGTAACCAGGAATCATCGGCAAGAATATATTTAACTCCATCCGTTGTTACTACTTGCGCTACAGGTTCTCCGCCGATATTCTTGGGAGCCTGATCGGTGAGTAACCTAACCATCGCATCCTTGGCAACCGGATGTTTCAGGCGTATATCGGTTCGCTCATAAAAGGCAGGACCAACCTCACGTAGAAGGTCTTCCACCAATTCAAATAAGGTAGTCTTTGATTCAGCGATGATCTCAAGCAGAAGAAGACCCATTAAAACACCGTCGCCTTCTGGAATATGGCCTTTAAAGGAGATCCCGCCAGACTCTTCTCCGCCGATCAAGATATCTTCTTTCATGATGTAGTCAGCAATGTAATTGAACCCAACCGGGGTTTCATAGCAAGTGAGTCCGTATTTTGCTGCCAGGCGATCGATCATGCGGGTTGTAGATACTGTGCGGACGACCGATCCTCTCCAACCCCGTTTGTTGTGGAGATAACGCAGGGCTAAGGCCATAATTTTATGGGGGTCCACGAAATTTCCGCGTTCATCCATTGCACCGATCCGATCGGCGTCACCATCGGTGGCAAGACCAAACGAGCCTGCTCCCGTGGATATGGCACCGGCAAGGGTGCCAAGATAACGGGATATTGGTTCAGGATGAACACCCCCGAAACCCGGGTTCATCTCACCCCTAATTTCGTGAACTTCGCATCCAGTTCCCTGCAAAATGCCTTTGATGATGCCTCGTCCTGATCCATACATCGAATCGACTATCAGACGTTGTGGATTTTCAGCAATGATATCAAAATCGATCAAGCGGCGGAGTTGTTCATTATAGGCAAGGATTGGATTAAACCGTTGGATCAACCCCTCTTTACGGGCGATATCGTAATCCATGAGGTTGGGTCCGCGTGCCTGTGATTCGTTTTCTGTCAGGTAAACTTCCACTCTGCGACACTGTTCGGGTAAAGCTGAACCGCCGTAGGATGCTTTAAGCTTTACACCGTTATAACGAGGGGCATTATGGCTGGCTGTGATCATCACACCACCGATGGCGTGCAAATTTTCAACAGCATACGAGATCGCCGGTGTAGGCGCATCTGCCTGAGCCAGGTAAACCGTGAACCCATTCGCTGCGAGTACCCGGGCTACGTCCGCGGCATAGCGGTCGGAGAGAAAGCGGGTGTCGAAACCCACCACCATTTTATGCGGGTCGGGTGGAATTTCTGGGCAGCATCCGTTGATCCAGTGATCGGAGGCTACTGCGTCAGCAATCGCCTGGGTTACCTGGCGTAGATTGGAAAAGGTGAACGTATCAGAGATGACTGCACGCCATCCATCCGTACCAAAGTGGATCGTCATGAACCTAGCTCTCCTGTATCAAGTTTTCTGTTTGGGGGTGGCGGGTGGTGTAAGCATCGGCGTTGCTAACTCCCTGAAGAATTCCACCATTCTGCCAATTGTACCATTATTGGTTTTGACACTTAGCCAATATATTTAGTTAACGTCTATGAACCATGTTCAAAGATCTAAAGGATTAGCCGGGCGATCCAAAGAGTTAGCAATATTGTTGATAAGAACGAGCCGAAGAAGAATAAGTTATCTCCGCATAGTCGCTACAAGCCGAAGCGGTTTCAGAAACAATTCGAATGCGGATTGTATATCTGGGACGACAATATCTGATGCCATCAAGGTTTCAATGGCTGCGCCCTCGGAGGAAAGCACACAGATACCGATCACAGATTCTTTCAACATGAAGGCATCATTGGCTCCCTGTCCGATCGCCGCGGTAGTGTCTTTTCCGAGAAATCGGATAAATTCTGCTTTTTGCTCAGCCTCATTCCCGTTTTGAAGCACTTTGGAGGCGATGCCCAGTTCCCTGGCATGTTCGGCTTGCCTACCGTGAGTATCCGCAGTCAGCATGTGGATGGTGATGTGCGTTTTAAGCTGGTCAATTGCCGGCTGAACCGATGGAATCAAATGACCATCAAGAGCTAACGTACCATTTACATCACAAACCAGGTCGGTTATGAGATATGGCGGACGGCCTGGAATCTCTATCTTCAGCATAAGGCTATTATAATACAGTGAATTATCGCTTTTTCTATGAAAACCACATGATGAAACGTAGTCATTACTTCATATTATTTCTACTCTTTCTTTTAAGTGCCTGTACCCCCGCCAGCACTCCTACAGCCATTTTTGTACCTACACTGGAGCCAGCGCCAATTGCATCTCCGACGGAAATTCCGAAGCCAGCAACAAAAGTATGGGTTTCTTTAGGCGGAGTAATGAGCCAGGCGCAGATGGTTTTGTTGGGGCAGACCCTTCAGACGTTGGTCCAACAATCCGGGTGGGAGATGATCCAGAAGCCTTCAATTGCCATCGGCGATCTGGACACTTCGTCCTCGGAAGTACGGGCGATTGTAGTATTGCCACCCGATCCTGGGGTGGCAGAGATGGCACAAAAGTACCCTGGTATATCATTTCTTACAGTTGGCATACCCGATCTACCTGAACTCCCGAATTTGTACCGGGCAGCGCCAAATGGGAATCGCCCTGAATGGGATGGGTTTTTAGCTGGTTACCTTGCCGCGATTCTCACTCCAGAATGGCGTATCGGTGCGTTGACTCAGGCTGGTTCAACAGAGGGCGTAAACGCTGCTGATGGATTTGTAAACGGAGGAGTTCTGTATTGCGGCTTATGTTTGACCCAGTATCCCCCATTTACCGATTATCCATACCGGATGGATATGAACGCCGGATTATCCCAAACGGATGGGCAAGCTGTTGCAGATCAATTTATACGCAGCGGAGTACGGATGGCGTATGTGTATCCAACGATTGCAACTCCAGAACTTCTGGTTTACCTTGCCCAAAATGGGATTCTATTATTGGGCAGCGAACCGCCGCCGGAAGCTCTCCAACCAGCCTGGATAGCTACCATCCAATCAGACCTTCAGAGCTCAATGCAGATCGCATGGATTGACCTGGTTGCCGGTAATCCTCCGGGCGAATATGTAACTCGACCGCAGATCGTTCCCGGTGGGGCGGGTCAACTCACTGATGGTAAATTGGCCATGATGAATAGTGTGATAGATGATCTGGTAAATGGCGTGATCGAGCCTCTAGCGGTTCCATAAGGACAGCATGAGTAAAACCAAATATCACTTCGGGGTGCCAGTAATTAAAAGAAGTTTTGATATTGCCGCCAGTGGTCTTGCTCTATTAATTCTGTTCCCTATTATCTTGATCATTGCATTATTGCTTTTATGTATCCAGGGATGGCCGGTCTTTTACACGCAACGCCGCCCGGGGTATAAAGGTCATCCGTTTAAATTAGTTAAATTTCGAACCATGCGTCAACCTAGACCTGGCGAAGATGGGATTTCGCAAGATAGTCAACGGATAACCGGAATTGGAAAATTCTTACGCTCTTTCAGTTTGGATGAACTTCCTGAATTATGGAATATTCTGTGGGGAACTATGAGCGTAGTTGGTCCGCGACCATTACTGATGCAATATCTGCCCTTATATACTCCGGAGCAGATGCGAAGGCATGATGTGTTGCCTGGATTGACAGGATGGGCTCAGATCCGTGGTCGGAATTCACTAACCTGGGAAGAAAAATTTATACTTGATGTCTGGTATGTGGATCATTGGTCATTCTGGTTGGATATTAAAATAATTCTGATTACCATCTGGAAGGTAATAAAAAGGGAAGGTATCTCGCAAGAAGGGGAGGCAACAGCGCGAGAATGGATGGGGTAGCGGTCATTCCTTGCTCTTGCCAGGGATCGTAAAGATCATTCGCGTACCCACGCCAACTGTACTCTCCGCCCGTATTTGACCACCATGAGCTTCAACGATCCCCCGGGCGATCGCCAAACCAAGACCGGTTCCTCCGGTCTGTCGACTGCGTGATTTTTCGCCGCGGTAGAATCGTTCGAAAACGAACGGAATATCCTCCGCCTTAATTCCATCTCCGTTGTCTGCCACTTCCACCTGGACACGTTTACCGATCCGTTTCGCTACGATACTTACAGTTCCGCCGGAGGGTGTGAATCGCAGCGCGTTGCTGGTGAGGTTTGTAAGAACCCGCCCGATCAATTGGGCATCCATATATACCGGATCGATCTCTTTCTTGACGCTACCCTCCAGGATAATTCCCTGTTTGAATGCGAGTTCTGTAAAACTTTCAATCGTATCCGAGATCAAATCGGACAGCGAATTATCCTGGTAATCCATTCGTAACCCACCAGCTTCCATCTGTGACATATCAAAGAGATCATCGATGAGACGAGACAGATAGCGGGTTTCCTTCTGGGCTGTCGCGAGGTATCGCTTGATGGTAGCGGGGTCATCCACCAACTCATCAGCCAAAGCTTCCAGTATGGCACGGATGGAGGTGAGCGGTGTTCGGAGATCATGCCCGATCCATGCCAGCAGTTCATTACGCATATTGCGCATGTCCCGCTGGCGAATATCCATTTGATCCAATTGGATCGCCATATCATTGAATGTATTTCCCAGACGAGCTAACTCATCATTACCTGTCACCGGAACCCGCATAGCAAGGTTACCCTGGGCTATTTCTTCTGCGGCTTTCGCCAACTCTTCCATCCGATCAGTGAGTGTCTGAGAAAGAAAGAAACCAAAGGACATCACGATGCCACTGGTGAAAAGTAACAATATGCCGGTAAGTATCACATCCTGCACACTGGTAAACATCACACGGGCGATCAAGCCAATATTCAGAAGAACAAAGAATATGGAGACTCCATAGCCAACCAGCATTGTCCATTGAAGTTTGGTCGAGCGATACATCCATCCCAGCCTATAAGCCAAATAGACTACAACCAGGGAGATAACGGCTGTGATGCTCATCAATATGGTCATAAATGCAAATGACGAGACAGGTGGGTGGAGCAGGAAATAAAAGAGGGCGAGGGAGATCTCCAGAGCCATCAATATGGCAATGGTAAATCTTAAAAAACGAAGGGTAGTTCGAGCGATATAGTTTTGGCGGAAATTAATCATGGTTCAAACTTGTACCCCACACCCCAAATCGTCAGGATGTGTCTTGGATTGGATGGATCAGATTCAATTTTTTCGCGTAACCTGCGCATATGAACGGTCACAGTCCCTGGATCGATAAAATCGGAAATCCCCCAGACCCTTTCAAGCAACTGGTTGCGGCTGAATACTTGTTTCGGGTGACGGGTAAGGAGGAGGAGCAGATCGAACTCTTTTTGGGTCAGATCGACTTCCACGGATTTCAAGGTCACGATTCGTTTCCCAATATCAATGGCGAGATCTCCAAATGCTAGGGGAAGCATTTGATTAGCTGGCAGGTCGGTTCTTCCCCGCCGTAAAACGGCTCTAACCCGGCTAACTAATTCTTGTGGACTGAATGGCTTGGTTATGTAATCATCCGCGCCCATTTCCAATCCTGCGATACGGTCACTCTCTTCCCGTCGGGCAGTAAGAACGATGATTGGAACATTACTCCGGGTTCGAACCCACTGTAAGATTTCCCACCCATCCACATTGGGGAGCATCAAATCCAGGATCACCAATTGAGGAAAAGAACGGTCCAATATATCCAGCGCGTCGCGTCCATCTCGTGCGATCACAACCTCATATCCTGCCCGTCGCAAATACAAGCCGACTACTTCACCTACGCTTGGTTCGTCCTCAATCAGTAAAATTTGATCGCTATTCATAACCGAATCCCCAACTTGTTCCCTCTATTGTATAGAGAATTTGATTTTATGGGAAATGGAATCAAGAAGTATGGTTAAATTCGTTCCAGAGGCGGACGAGCCAGCGTCTGGCTTTTCGTAGCCAGTATCGAAGACGGCGAATGGGTCTTTGTGAGTATTTATTTACAAAATGGAGTGCAGCCTGTTCTGGTAATACATTTTTTCCTGCATCTTCAGCCAGGAAGTATTGGTGTGTGATTATCCATAAATAGAGATCTGCTTCCGTATGCCCCGGGAAATCTCGTAATATTTTGCGTTTACGAATTATCTTGATTAAAGGCGAGTACACCTTTCTGTACCAGGAAAGGACTGCCGCATCCATTGAAATATGATGTCGATGTTTTTCCCCCATATACCAGCGATGGACACTGATGTGTTCAAGAAGGTTTTGATATTGCCCAATTTGGGTTAATTGGACATCGTTTTCGGGAAGCAATTCGTTGATCCGGGTTTGTTTGATGAACTGGTTTCTTTCTTTTTGGAGAATGATATCGTTCCAATTCATATCCGGTGTGATATCTTCGGATACTTCCAACTCGGTTATATGCGCATCAATGAACAACTGACCTTTTTCTCGCGCGACCGAAACCCGGTGATTTCCATCGATGACGAAATACACCTCGTCAATTTTATACACTTCAATCGCCGGAAGTTCAATTTCCTGTAGACGGGCTTTATCTATATTCACCCATCGATCACGATTGTGTTGATCTTTTGGTAGAAACGCCCGATCGAAATCATTGAAACGATTGACGGACCCGACAATATGGTCGATCGGTATGACTTTCATCCCCAGATCGTATTGACCTTCGAGAGGGAGAATTTTACGAATTTCATCGAAAGGCAGGAGTTGGTTATTGGTCTGCCTCATTTTGCTCAGGATCTCATTCCAAAATGATTTAAAATGAGCTCTTTCGAAGTCCGATTTCGCAGTTTGATCTGCCCAACTCATTTGCTCAGCCCATCTGTTTTTTCTCAGATGATCTTGACCGGGTCAACCTATTGTCCGGATCAATATTTATCTGTTTGTATCCATACACATTGGTGATCTTGGTGCGACCAAGTAGCGATTCCATAATCGTATCATTTCGATAGACATGGATATGACCATGGAGATGAATTTGTGGCTGGAAGCACTGAACGATCCAGCGGAAGGCTTTTATCCCCTGATGTGGGCGATCATCCTGATCGTGAATCTTCCAGGGAGGAGCATGGGTGATGAATATATCCAGAAAACGGCCGTATCGAACACGATTGTAGAGCAACGCCGGTACAAGCGCGAAAGAACGCATCCACATTTCTGTCTGGGTATATTGGAATGGACCATAATTGTACTGGAGACATCCTTCCAATCCTGCCATAAGCAGGTTCCCATACCGGATCACACGTAAATCCATGTTCGTTCCGCCGTCTGGCAATTGTTTTGGTCCAGCGATAGTCTCCTCCACTTGATTGGCATGATTCCCATGGACAAAAAAGAGTGGAATATTCAACATGCTTATCAGATACTCAAGATACGAATATCGCAGATCCCCACAGGAAATTATCAGATCCGACTCACGAAAGCGAACAGCCACAGATGGGTTATATAACTGTGCCAGTTCCACATCGCTAACAGCAAGGATATTCATCCGATATTCGAACCAACCACAAACGCGACCGCGTATGACCGTGTGTGACTTATACTGAGAGACCAGTGTGTGATTCCGAGATCGTCTGCTTTTTGTTTGGCATTACCGGACAAGGTAACTTGAGGAAGACCCGACCCCTGACTTTGGATATCGATATCCTGCCAGGAAAGGACGCCGATACCACAACCTAAAGCTTTAGCTACGGCTTCCTTCGCACAAAATAAACCAATGATGTGTTCCTCAGATAGATATGATTTTTTTAGTTCATTTTTCGTGAGGATGCGTTCAATGAATTGACCCCGAATTGGTTCTGGAATTCTACGCAACCGGTCGATTTCCTCCAGGTCTACCCCTGTAACCAGGATCGATCCCATGTGTCCCTCCTTTTACGGACCTGCTACGGCAATGGCAATACGATCGGGTTGCAGATATTTCTGTGCTACGGATAGAATTTGCTCGGATGTCACAGATTCGACCAGTGTTTGATAGCGTTGATAATAATCAATACCTAATTGATACCGTTCCATACTAAGCAAAGATCCTGCAACCCCTGCGTTGGATTCCATTGACAATGGTAATCTGCCAATATAATTTGCTTTACTATCCTGTAGCTCTTCCGCAGAAACTGGTTCTGAGATAAAGCGCTCGACCTCAGTTTGGATCAATTGGATGGCTTTTTCTATATTTTCGGGGTTTACTCCAGCAGAAACCTCCCAGGAACCGGGTCCGGTGCCTGAATTTAGGCTGGTATAAGCGTAGTATGCCAGACCGGACTGAACTCGAACAATTTCACCAATTCTGCCCATCATACCAAACACACCAAGTATATTATTACCCAGCGATGCCGGCATATAATCATCGGATTTTCTGAGGGGCGAACTGCAGCCAAGAACGATATCCGCCTGACTCTTGCCGGGAATCTGGATCTGGGTTCGTTTTGACGATGCCAGTGGAGTGAGCGGTGGTAATTCTGGCTGTGCAGGTTGTTGTGAATTTTGCCATTGTCCCAGACGACTGGAGATCATATCGACGACCACAGCGGGATCCAATGCGCCGACAACCACAATGACCATCCCGCGCGGTCCATAATGGGTTCGGTGGAAATCGATCAAATCCTGACGCGAGATTTTCTGAATGGTTTCGGGGTTGCCTTCTTCAGGGAATCGATAAGGATGTCCAGCAAATAATATTTGATCGAATGCAAGCGATGCCATTTCCGCTGTGTCCTGATTCCGAATAGCCAGCCCTGTCAGCATTTGTGTCCGAAATTTCTCCACCTGGTCGGCTGGAAAAGCCGGCTTGGTTAAGGTTTCGTACAGCAAGTCGAGGATCATCGGAAAATCTTCAACCAATGATTTTGCATTGAAGCTGGTCGTATGGATATTTCCACCAAAGTTTAAAGACGCACCTACTGATTCGAGTAGATCGAAAAATTGATTAAAAGGATGAATTTCTGTTCCCCGGGTAAGCATGCTGGCTGTGAAAACATTCAATCCCAATTTATCTTCCGGATCAAAAATACTACCGGTGGAAAGGTATCCATTAATTACAACGGAGGGATTAGAGAAATTGGATCGGGTGAGGATGGTAATTCCGTTCGCCAGTTCCACCCTAGTGACATCATCAGGTCCTGGTAATGATTTATGCGCTAACTGATTAAGCTGATTCATTTCGTTCTCTTCCCCTTACCTTTTGTGGGAAGGTAGATACCGACAACCCTATTAGAAGGTTGGATATACCTTTGGGCGATCCGGACAATATCATCCGGAGTGACTGACGATATCCGATCCAGATATGAGAGGAACCAATCATAGGTGGCAAATATCTCAGCGTAACCCAGCCAAAATGCCTGGTTGGTTATATTCTCTGCGCTGTATACAAACAGCGCTTTTGTCTGTTTTATGGCTCTCTCTATTTCTTCCCGAGTGACAGACCCGGATAAAATTCGATCCATCTCTGTGTCCAATGCCGTCATTACCTCATCCAACTTCCTTTGGGGATTCAAGGTAAGGGTAATATCGTACATAAATGGGTCGATGGTTGCCTGCAGGCTGCCATGGACTCCGACAACTAATTCTTTTTCCACAAGTTGCTGGTAAAGACGACTGGTCTTATTGGAGATACCGCCTCCACCGAGGATGTTCAAGCTGGTGGGTCCAGTCAATAATGTGTCCAAAACTAACAGAGGGAAGAAATCATTGTGGGTGGCATTCGGTGATCGATATGCCACCTGGATAAAGGTTGTTTCACCCGATCCTTTTACTTCCACCCGTTTCTCTCCTGCTTGGGGTGGTTCAGGTGGAATATTTGTTTCCTGTATCGGTTTCGCTGGAATGCCGCTGAAAAGATCGGTCAGATATGGCAGCAAACGGCTGGCATCAAAATCACCGGCAACCGCCATGATGGCATTTCCGGGATGATAATATTTCTGATAATGGTTGAAGAGATCATCTCGCTGCATACTGCGGAGATCTTTAAGATCGCCAATCACCTCATGATGATAAGGATGATAAGAGTATGCGGTACTTTGGACCGCTTCGCCTAATACGAAAAGTGGTTCGTTCTCATTTCCTTCACGTTCTGAGATGATCACGGTCCGCTCAGAAGCTACTTCCTTCGGATCAAAACTGCTGTTGACCATACGATCCGCTTCAAGTTGATAGGCAATATCGATCTTATCGGCTGGCATGGTCTCAAAATACGTAGTCCAGTCGATGTGTGTCATCGCATTCCAAAAACCACCTTCACGAGAGATCATTTTATCCAATATTCCCGGTGGGAATTTGGGTGTCCCTTTGAATTGCATGTGTTCCACCCAATGTGAGACACCTGTGATGCCGGGAGTTTCGTTTCTGGATCCCACCCGGTACCACATCCAACTACTGATGATCGGTGCAGTGTGGATCTCTTTTAGGTGGATTGTCAATCCATTTGGCAATACCGTTTTTATCACATTCGCTTGTTCAGACATTAATCCTCATCCGTATAACCTTATTTATACCTATTACAATCATACGACTATATCATAATGCGAGGTAATCTAATAATGGAACGCTGTATAATACTGCATTGATTGGACATTATTGTTAGGAGGACAAAGAATTGAGCAACGGGATCACTCCGATCGTAGCCGTGATTGGTGCCGGACCGGCAGGATTATACGCAACAAAACAACTGACATTAGATGGATGCCAGGTGGTTCTATTTAATCGGGATATTAAGCCAGGTGGTCTCGCTGAATACGGGATCTATCCTGATAAACTCAAAATGAAGGAAGGTCTGAGAGTACAATTTAGATCCATTCTGACCTCGCCCATGGTTCATTACTTTGGCAATGTCCGGGTGGGCGAAGGTTGTGATATCACATTAGAGCAAATTCACAGGCTTGGATTCCACGCAATATTGGCTACAGTTGGAGCGCAAGCTGAAAAATCAGTGGGGATCCCTGGCGAAACGCTTAAGGGCGTCTATCATGCGAAAGAAGTGGTCTACCATTACAACCGATTACCTCCTTTTAGTGAAATGGATATTCAGATCGGTAAGAAGGTTGCCATTGTTGGGGTTGGAAATGTCATGCTTGATGTTTCCAGATGGTTGATTGATGAAAAACATGTGGATGAGATCTATGCCATTGCCCGCCGCGGTCCTTTGGAGGTCAAATTCGATCGAAAAGAATTGGAAGCTGTTGTTGAACGAATTGACTTCGATACCCTGAATAAAGAGGTGGAACGAGTCTCACCGATAATGCTTGCCATCGGTCAAGAGCCGCTGTCAGCATTGGATATCTATTCAGCCGCGATGGAAAAAGCCCTTCCTCATGAGCATCAATCCAAACTCAAGATGCGATTCCTATCTTCACCGAAACAGATTATTGGAAATTCGGAAGGTCGGGTAGTCGGATTGGAGCTGGAAGAAACGTCGTTGAGTCTGGATGGCGGTGAGGTCAAGGCGGTTGGTACCGGTATCATCAAAACTTTGGATGTGGATACCGTGATCTTCGCGATTGGAGATACGGTGGATATCCGGTTGGGATTACCCGTGATCGGGAATCAATTCGTAAAGAATCCTGGATCGAAATTTCTCATTGAAGGTCAATCGTATGAATCATGTGCTTCGCAGGACGAGCAACTTCCCTGCGGAGTTTTTGTTGCCGGATGGGCCAGGAAGGCTAGCTCGGGGGTGGTGGGTGTCGCTCGCAAGGACGGTGTAAATGCCGCTTCGGCGATACGAGCCTATCTTTCTTCGGGAATTTCCTTAAAACCAGTCTCTGGGGATGAAATATGCGAGAGGATACGGATAAGTCTGCCTCAAGCCGTTGAATATGACGAAATTGTCTGTCTCGAAACAGCTGAAAGAATCAAGGGGAATGATCTTGGGATCGTAGATTTTAAGTTTGGTAGTAACGAAGAGATGCTCAGGCGGATTGGGAAGGTAGTCCGTTAATAAAAAAGCCCGAGATGAACTCGAGCCTTCTGGTGATCATCCTTTTCTTCGTGATTGTCGTTTTATCCGGCTTACGACCGGAAGCAAGAGCAGAAAGCCAATCCCAATGATCAGCTCACCCACTTCCACTCCCCTCGCCTGCCATGGACCGAAGTAGGGGACTCCTGGCAATGGGTGGCTACCGAAACCAAAAACATCGGCCATTCCGGTGAAAACAGCCAGAACATATCCGGTTGCAACCAGTCGCAAACCAAAATCTGCCCTGATACTGCGTTGAATCCGTCCCCACAGACTGACCAGTGCAATATAGCCACCAATGCAGATCAGCCCCAGTCCAACTTCAAATGTGGCGATCTGAACAAAACCGACAATCGGACTGCGATCAAGACCAAATAAGGCAGGACGGGCGCCCAACAGAAAAACCAAAAGTCCAACCAGGCTGACTGCAAGGCCTGCTCTGACTCGCCATACAGATCTGATCTGTCTGGGTGTTGTAGGCGGGTTCGATACCGGTTTCATTTCTACGGTAAAGCCTCCTCCAAAAATCGAATCCAATTCATACCAAAGAGTAGATGCAAATCTTGTTCCGAATACCCTTTTTCCTCTAATAATGGCAGGATAATGGTCATATCTGCGATGGAATTCAATTCTTTCGGTGTATCCTGCCAGCCAAATCCTCCATCAAAATCTGTTCCAATACCTACAAAACGTGAACTTCCAAGCAATTGGCAAACATAATCGATTTGCTCGATTAAACGATGGATGGATACAAGGTTTTTGTCGTTACCTTTTTCCCATTTTGAATCCAGGAAAAGGTTATAGGGCACCACGCCCAATACCCCATCCCGGTCAGCGATCGCCTGGATAAATTCGTCTTTAAGAAACCGATTCGAGTGTCGTTCCTTCAGCAAGGCTTCTGGATTCGAATGACTGGCAATTATTCGACCATTGAAAGCATCCAAAGACTGTCTGACTGCTTTTTCATCCATGTGACTCAAATCGAGCGTACAACCACAGTCTTCCATTTCTTCCAACAACCGGAAGCCAGCTTTCGTTAATGGTCCCGGCTCTGTCGTACCACCTGAATATGCTGTGGCATGCCAGGCAGGACCGATAAGATAGACACCACGTTCCACCCATTCGGGGAGCTCTTCCGGACGGCGGATCGCATCCGCACCTTCCATAAGGGTCACCAGACCGATAGGCAGATTGCCACCATTCAAATTGGATGGCTCGAAAGGAGCTGATCGATCTTCTACTAATATCCGCAGGTCTTCTTTGCTGCGTATAGAGCGGAATTTATTGCCATGTGTATCAACCAGTCTCTCGTACGCATCTAACTGTTGATGGTATTGGTCGTGCGCTTCCTGTTGATTGCGGTATGTCTGAATATCCCAGTCACCTTCTTTGGAATCGATAGGGGCTGCGAAAAGTGTGGAAAAGATCAGACCTACATTGGCTGATTGGTAGTCAGCCCACCCCAGCATCGTGTCACCATTTGCCAGAGGTGTGATCGTATCCTTTTCTTGGGCACGGATTTGCTGCGATGAAAGGGTATAGTCTCTCTTGAAGGTAAGCATATTCCATGCCAGATCTTCATGTGAGTCTACAAATAATGGGAATGGGGATGGTTTATTTTGTTTCATGGCGATAAAAAAGCGCACCAACCAGTGGTGCGCTTTTTGCGTTTTTGAATATTAGCTCTGGTCTTTTGTTTCAGTCTCGTCTTTGTCTGCTTCGACTTCATCCTTGACTTCGGGAACATCAGCAGCTTCCTTTTTGACCTTGGGAGCTTTCGCTCTTGGAGTTTTTACTTTGACTTCAGCAACAACCTCCGGGGCTTCTGGTTTCTCAGCCGCCGGTTCAACAACTTCTTCTGCGATAACCGGGGCGTCAGCACTGATTTCAGCGACTTCCGCCTTGACTTCACCAGATAAAGTCTGCCAATCAATTTCGGAGTAAGCGGGTGAATCAACTCGGCGGAGGCTTAAACCAATTCGATGGTTGTCGGTATCGATCTTGATCACACGTAGGGTAACGGCATCACCAACTTTAAGAACCTCTTTGGGATGTTCGATCCGTTTTTCGCTGATCTCAGAGATGTGGATCAATCCTTCGACTTCCCCTTCCAGCCGGGCAAAAGCGCCGAATGGAGCAAGCTTGGTGATCTTGCCTTCTACTAGCTGACCTACCTGGAATTGTGCAACCTGTTTGGACCAGGGGTCGTCCAGGAGAGCTCGGATGGATAAGCCAATTCGTTTCTTTTCGCGATCAATGGAAATGATCTTGACTTTTACTTCCTGACCAACTTTGAGGACCTCATCGGGTTTATTGATGCGATCCCACGCGATCTCGGAAAGGTGAACCAGACCATCAGCTCCGTTGATATTGACGAATGCGCCAAAATCAGCCAGGCTGGTGACTTTACCGGTTCGGATATCGCCTTCCTTGAGTTCTTCAAGGATGCGTTCTTTAACTTGTTCTCGGGTTTCAGTGCTGGCGGCGCGCTCAGATAGGATCAGGCGGCGGCGTTCACGGTCCACTTCGATCACGCGAACGGTAATAGGTTCACCAACCATCTTTGCCCAACGAGCTTCTGGGGTTTCGCCGGTCATATTGGCACGGCGTGAAAGGCTGATTTGAGAAGCCGGTACAAAACCCATCAGGGTTCCAACCGGAACGATCAGACCGCCCTTATTAAATTTGATGATCTCGGATGGAAATACTTCACCCGAATCCTTCAAATCTTCGGCTTGTTTCCAGCTATTCGCTTCAAGCGCATTACGGTAGGAAAGAACGACATTGCCAGAATCGTCTTCCGGGTCAATGACGAACACATCAATTTCCTGACCAACCTGCAGCTTGTCAAAGACATCCGCGGGGATGCTTTCAAATTCCTTGCCGGTGATGAGTCCTTCAGACTTGGTGCCAATGCTGACAAGGATCTGTCCGGCGCTGATGCTGGCTACTGTACCTTTGCGGGTTTCGCCCTTTTTGGGGAAATCGTAATCCCCTATATCTTGCTTGGCGAGCAATTCTTCCATGCTCATATTGTTCTCGGGCGCGTCACCCTGCTCGAGATGGGCTTCATTCTGATCCATGCTTATCTAATTCTCCAGTTACGGCGATTTGTTGTCTCATTATAAAGCGAGAATAGAAAGTTGACAACCCTGACCGGTTTTAGGCATAAGTAGATACTCTATCCCCCGGAATGCAAAAGATGACTTTGTTGCAGTTAATATTGCAGGTGAAAAATGGTGACGATGTCTGAACAATTGGAAGTGGTTTTACCCTTATAATGTAACCGTCTCCAACAATACCAAATCGAGGTTCGCATGGTTACAATTCCCAGCCAAACGTACGATGTCATTATTATTGGTGCCGGTCCGAGTGGGATCTTCACAGCGTATGAAGTCCGGAAGACGAATGCGTCTGCCAGAGTGCTGATGATTGAAAAGGGGAAGTCGATCGAGAAGCGGAAATGCCCCAAACGGAAGACGGGTGTCTGCCAAAATTGCCAGCCGTGTGCCATTACGACCGGTTTTTCCGGTGGTGGGAGCTTCAGCGATGGTAAACTGTCGATCAATCAGGATGGGGAGATCGGTGGAGATCTCGCGCATTATATTGGGCTGGAGAAATTCCGGGAAACTATGCATTATGTGGATGACTTATATGTCGATTTCGGTGCTGATACACGGGTGTATGGAAATGATCATTCCACTGATGTGGATGCGATCCGCAGACAGGCAGCGCAAGCCCACCTTAAATTGATCGATTCGCGCGTTCGGCACATGGGCACGGAGAAGGCGTACGATATATATTCACATATTCAACACGTGCTGGAAGATCTGGGCGTGGAGATGCGATTTGAGACAGCCGTTCAAGATCTTGTGATCGAGGAAATGCCATCCGGTGAGAAGCGAGCCATAGGTGTGGTTATGCCTGACCAGAGCATCATCCATGCAGATCATATCGTAGCTGCCATCGGGCGGGAGGGCAGCGAATGGCTGAACCGCTTGTGTCATAAATACGGCATCTCTTCTAAGCCAGGTCCGGTGGATATTGGTTGCCGGATCGAGACTGACGCATCCATTACTTCAGCGATTGACGATATCTTGTATGAAGCCAAACTGGTCTACTACACTCCGACATTCGAAGATAAAGTGCGAACCTTCTGTTGGAATCCACGCGGAGAGGTTGTTGAAGAAAAATACGGGGAACATCTCTCGGTGGTCAATGGGCATTCCTACAAGGATGAAAAACTAAAAACAACCAATACTAACTTCGCGCTGCTGGTATCCAAGAATTTTACCCAACCATTCAAGACTCCGATCGAATATGGAAGATACATCGCGGAGATGGGGAATATGCTCTCGGGGAATAAGGTGATAGTCCAGCGCTATGGTGATTTCAAACGAGGTCGCCGGACGACCGCTGATCGTCTTGCGAAGAATACCATCAAACCGACTCTGCGGGATGCGGTTCCGGGGGATCTAAGCCTGGTGCTGCCGTACCGCATTATGCTGGATATCGATGAAATGTTACAGGTATTAGATCAACTCATGCCGGGTATGTCCAATGGCAGCACGCTTTTATATGGAATCGAAGTGAAATTTTATTCAAACCGGCTGGTTGTGGACAAGCATTTCCAGACCAGTGTGCAGAATCTGTATGCGCTGGGCGATGGAGCCGGTTTGACCAGAGGGTTGATGCAAGCCAGTATGAATGGGGTTTGCATGGGCAGGATTTTGACCGGGCGGTGGTGAAAGGATTCACCGCAGAGAGCACAGAGAATATCAGATAGAAGGAGTTAGCCGATTACGACACTATTGAGTGAATTTCTTCGATGGTATTCTTATTTATGTTTTCGACCCAAACTGGAATGCGGGTAATTCTTTCAGATAATAATTCTTGATTATTCTTTATCTCCCAGTTAGGATTTTCGGAAAAAATCAATTCATCTTCGCTTATGAGGATTATTTTGTTATTTCGGCTATTTTCTAACCATTCGATAAGCTCTAAATTTATTACTTGGTCGTGAAAACCATACCCACAGACTATTATGCGATTATTGTGGTGAAGATTTCTCCGAAAAGAGAATAACAAATCTAAATAAAATTCATCTGTATACATAAGGATCTTGCTGATATTACCAATTAATATACTTGGCCTTTTCGATCCACAAATCTCAGCTATATCAAATCTACCCGATTGTTGAATATTATTTGGAATTGCTAAAATTTCTGATTCGGTTCGCCTAGTTTTACCCACTTTATACCAGGCCAAGGATCCATGTAATTTAATATAATAAAGTGATTTAGAAATACTTGATAATGCCAAATCTTTCCATGGCCGATAATACTTGTTTTCGGTTCCGAATCCATCGATATAATCAATGTTATTCTCTTTTAGTTTTGTTTCAATCAAGCAATCATGGTTTAGTGTATAGACAACTGACTGGAATTCGGTAAATAATTCAATTATTCCATCTAGATATGCAGATGATTTTGTTTCCCGGAATAATTGTTGAAACACAATATCCTCAATGAATTCACATGAATCATTTAGTAGCTCTCGTAAATCTAGCTGGAGATTTCGTAGACGACTAACCAATTCGTCATCAACCGAGCGGAGCAATGGTAATACTATCGGATTTGGATAAGATTTATTTTTCCCGTTTCTCAATTGAAACAATACATCATAGATTTGTTCATAATTTACTGTTGTCTGATTTTGTCCATAATATTCGGCAATCAAGCGAACGCAAAATGAAATGATTCTTCGAATAATTTCTAATCGTGGCTTGGATTCTACTTTTTCGAACCGATCTTCTGAAGAAAAATACCAAAATCCATCGCTCGCTTTATATATTTCAGATGACGATATCATAATCTGAGTCATCTTTTGAATGGACGGTAATCCGGCTGGAAATGAAATTCCTGAACCTAGTAAGAACAACATCCTTTTTTGTTTTTTCATAATTCCCTCTTGTTCAATTAATTATGCATGATAACCATAAAGTTGATTCACTCTGCTGATAGTGGTACACTTTCTCGGGTATACAAATCAAACTGAGGGATAGGTTATGCCGACCATTTTTCCATTTACCGCCATTGTAGGTCAAGACCGTATGCGCCGCGCGCTGGTCTTGAACGCTGTCAATCCTCGTATTGGAGGGGTGTTGATTCGCGGTGAACGTGGTACAGCAAAGTCAACAGCAGCCCGTGCCCTCGCGGCTCTTCTACCAAAGGTAAAAGTGGTCCTTGGATGCCGCTTTGGCTGCGACCCTGACCAGCCCATGGCATGGTGTACAGAATGTAAGGAACGCGCAGAAAAAGAGGGTTCCCTCCCGGTGGATTACAAACTCACACCATTCATTAACCTGCCCGTTTCTGCCACAGAAGACCGGGTGGTTGGCACACTTGATATAGAACGCGCCATTCAACAGGGCGAAAGGCATTTCGAGCCGGGTGTCCTCGCAGCTGCCAACCGTGGGATGCTCTACATCGATGAAGTAAACCTGCTCGACGATCATGTAGTGGATGTTTTACTAGAACTCGGCGGCAATGGGGATGAATATTGTGGAAAGGGAAGGCATATCCTTCAGCCATCCCGCCCGGTTTATCCTGGTCGGTACAATGAACCCTGAAGAAGGCGATCTGCGTCCGCAGTTATTGGATCGGTTTGCACTTTCGGTCGATATTCACGGAATTCGCGATGCCCGCGAGCGTGTTCAGATCATGGAGCGCAACCTGGCATTTGAGTCGAATCCTGAAGAATTTCGGTCTCATTTCAATTTGAAGGAAGAAGACCTATCTCATCAGATCGATGTTGCCCGTACATTGGTTGATCGGGTGACATTTACCAAACGTGATCTACTCTCAATAGCCGCTCTGACCACCTCCTTAAATGTAGATGGACACCGGTCTGACCTGGTGATCCTCAAAGCGGCGAGAGCGCAGGCAGCTTTTGACGGCCGACTCACGATCACAGAGCATGATATTGCATTAGCTGCTGAGCTCGCCCTACCTCACCGCATTAAGCGTGGACCTTTCCAGCAAATGGAAGTCAGTCTGGAAGACTTGCAGGAACGCATCAGTCAATTGGAAAGCCAGACTGGCGAGAATCCACAGGAGCAGCAGCAAGAGCTGAACGCCCCGGAATTGGATTCGGCTCAAAAAAAAACGAAATAAATGACGAGCAAGAGGGGGAAGAGACAAGCGAAGCCGGCGAAATACGGGCTGTCCAAAATGTGTTTGACGATCACAACGCCCGCTGGTGGGAAGGTGGAAAACCGACTGCCACGGGCGAAACGTTTCAACCCCGCCGGTTGGATACTCCGCTTGACAAAATGGTCCGCCAGCAGGGCGGACGCAGATCCCGCACACACACCGATCGAAAACGTGGAAGATATATCCAGGCACGACCGGCTGAAGATGCCGCCAAGGATCTGGCGTTCGATGCCACCCTCCGAGCGGCCGCACCTTTCCAACGGGAGCGAAAAGACGAGCGCTCGAAAGTAGCATTCTCAGTCAAAAAGGCTGATTTTCAGAAAAAGGTGCGGGTCAGGCGGGCTGCCAACCTGGTACTTTTCCTGGTGGATGCTTCCTGGTCGATGGCTGTTGCAGAACGTATGGTAGCCACTAAGGGAGCCATTCTATCCTTGTTGACTGATGCTTATCAACGCCGTGACCGGGTGGGTTTGATTGTTTTTCAAAAAGATAGAGCTACTCTGGTCCTTCCGCCCACAAATTCTATTTTCCTGGCTCAGAAAGCATTGATCGAGATTCCGGTTGGCGGTAAAACTCCGCTCTCAGCAGGTTTAAAACTGGCGTACGAAGTATTAAAACGGGAAAAATCCATGCATCCTGATATTCAGCCTTTATTGATCGTGCTTACAGATGGGGCTGGGAATGTATCGATCGGAAGTCTTCCCCCCCAGGAAGAAGCGTACAGATTTGCACAGCAACTTGCTCTGTCCAGCTTTCGAAGTGTTGTGATCAATATGGAACATGCAGCTTTTGATCAGGGATTGGCGCAATCGTTAGCCGACAACCTTGAATCCCCGTGTTATTCGTTGACGGAATTAAAAGCCGAAAGCTTGTACCATACCGTCAGACAAGAAATGAACCACGTAAAATGAAATCCGATGGTATATAATTAACGGAGGAGAGGTATTTGCACATGGCCACTTCACCAGAACGATTAAAAATCCTTAAAATGATCCAGGAAGGAAAAATTACTGCCGAAGAAGGTATCGAACTACTGGATATGGTGGGTGACAAAGGTGGAAAAGGAAAGAGCGGAATCCCTGAACCGCCAGCTCCACCCCGTAGCAATGCTCAATGGTTCCGTGTAGTCGTAACGGACACCATTACGGGGAAAACTCGCGTCAATGTGAGATTGCCGGTCAGTCTTGTGAATGCGGGGATGAAAATGGGAGCGAAATTCTCTCCGACAGTGGAAGGATTAGACCAGGAAAAGCTCGCTGAATTTCTAAAAAGCGGTGAGGTCGGTAAAGTGATCGATGTATATGATGAAGATGATGGCGAACATGTCGAAGTGTATATAGAGTAAATAGTGGAATCAGAGACCGGAAATTAGATACCAGAAATAATTACTAGTCATCAGATTTTGAATTAGATACACTCAGGTTATAAAAATCAGGTAGAACAAAAAGCCGAAAAGGAACTACTTTTCGGTTTTTAATTCGGTTTGTCAATGACGTATTTGAAATTCGAAAATACCTTTCCAAATTTCTCCAGTACAAATCAGATTTCTGGTTTTCGGTCTCTGGTTTCTCGATACTAAGGTATTGATGCCTCGACCGACTTGACCTCCGGGAAGAACTGACGAATAGTGCCTTCAACCCAGCCATGTAAGGTATTTGGAGAAAGTGGGCAACCAAGACACGACCCACCGAGATGAACTTTAACGTTCTCACCATCAAAAGATACAAGTTCCACAGAGCCACCGTGGAAATGTTCGATATACGCATTCAATTGTTGAATGAGTGCTTCCATCCGTTCTTGAGGAGAAAAATCCGGGTTACTTGTTGTCATCCATCCTCCTGCGCTGAGATTCGCCTCTTCGATCCAAATTTTTAGAAAGAAGGTTGAAAATCTGTTCGTTGGTTTCAGACAATCTTTCTGCGATAACTGCTGCCAAGCGTTCCATAATGATTATACCGGTTTCAGGATGATTTTGACAAAGCGTTTGAAGGTCTCGGCCACGGATCTTTGCGCACTCACAAGGATCGGTACAAATGGCAGCCGAGGTATAAATTGCCCGACCCAAAACGGAAGACCATCCAAACACTTGACCCTCCCTCAGACGCGAAACATTGATCATCTCTCCGTCATACGGCTTGAATCGGATACAGACTTCCCCGTGTAGAATAATATATAAATACTCAGCGTACTGGTCTTGTTCAAAAATTACTTCATCCTTCCCGAAATTACATGGGAGTACCAGGCGACTAATTTCGTCAAGCTGTTGGGGAGTTATTCCTCTGAGCAGGTCTGTGTTGGCAAGTTTATCCTTGATCATATTGACATTATCATACAGGATGCTTATTTTTCTGACTAGTGGCATTCCTCCTATTCGGAAATGGGTGTTTAATTATTAAAGTGTTAGATGTAACTTCAGAGTTATGACAGCATCATTGGTTTCAATCGTTAAATAAAGAAGGAGTGTAATTTGATGGAATACATAATTGATTTCCCAGGCGGCGCACGGGTGGATGCCCATTTTGGTCCCTATACCGTATCCACAGATCAGCCACCATCAGGGGGTGGAAGCGGAGAATTCCCCACCCCATTCGCGATATTTTTATCCTCCATCGGCACCTGTGCCGGAATATATGTGCTCAATTTTTGTAAACAAAGGGGACTTTCAACCGATGGAATATCCATTATTCAGCGAATGGAAAAGAATCCAACCAATGGAATGGTTGAACAATTGGATATCGAAATCATTATTCCAGCATCTTTTCCTGAAAAATATCAGGAAGCTTTAATCCGTTCCGCTGAACAATGTACAGTGAAAAAACATATTGAAAATCCTCCTACGTTCCGTGTTTATACAAAGATAGGTCAGTAATCCAATTATTCTAACCTGAATCTAATGTAATATTAATTCTGGGAGACTAGCATCATAGCATTACTTACGGACAATTTAGCCCAAATGGCTCTTGTTGACAGTAAGATTACAGTTAGGTATACTTGTTTTTGCTTCTATTCGGAGATAATGCGCCGACGTTTCGAAAGAAGTACTATGCCTTGAGGTAATTACAATTTAGGATCAAAGGACATAATTGCATGACAGAATTGCTCAACGTGCAAGGTCTCGAGACGCAATTCCTGACACCTGAAGGAGTGATCCACGCCGTAAATGGTATCTCCTTCAACCTTAAGGAAGGCGAAGTTCTCGGAATAGTGGGGGAGAGCGGATGCGGTAAAAGTGTATCGATGTTGTCGATTCTTCGGTTGATCCCTCAACCGCCCGGAAAAATTGTCGGCGGTAAAGCGATCTTCCAGGGACAAGATTTATTAGCCATGTCCAATGAAGAGATCCGGCGAGTACGTGGCGCTAAGATCGCCATGGTTTTTCAAGATCCTATGACCTCTCTTAATCCGGTTATCACTATCGGGAAACAAATTGCCGAACCGCTGATGCTTCACCTTGGCATGAGTAAGTATGAAGCCACAAATCGTGTGGTCGAACTATTGCAATTGGTCGGCATTTCCGAAGCGAAAATGCATCTTGAGGATTATCCTCATCAATTCTCTGGCGGAATGCGTCAGAGAGTGATGATCGCCATGGCATTGGCATGCAATCCTCAAATCCTGGTGGCTGATGAGCCAACCACGGCACTGGATGTAACCATCCAGGCGCAGATCATCGAATTGGTAAAACGCTTACGAGATGAGATCGGGATGGCCATTATCTGGATCACCCATGATCTGGGAATCGTAGCCGGTTTAGCGAAGCGAGTAAATGTAATGTATGCTGGATACATCATCGAAGAGGCAGATGTGAAGACATTGTATGCCAACCCCCAGCATCCTTACACGCTTGGATTGTTAGGAAGCCTTCCCCGCTTGAATGAAACTCGTCATACTCGTCTTGTCTCCATCGGTGGCCTTCCACCGGTTTTGGTTGAGGAACCCAACTATTGCCCATTCGTAAGCCGCTGTCGTTACGCCATTGATCGCTGCAGGGTGGAAAATCCCGGTCTTATCGAGGTGGGTATGAATCACCGGGCAGCCTGTTGGGTGGATCCGCAAACCGGGAGGGCGCGCTAATGCTGAATATGTCTCAGGAAAATCCTCTGGTCAAAGTAGACCATCTTGTAAAACACTTCCCCATCACCCGTGGAATAGTATTTCAAAAACAAGTAGGCGCTGTACACGCTGTTGACGATGTCTCCTTTGAGATCTTTAAAGGCGAGACGTTAGGTCTGGTGGGCGAGTCTGGTTGCGGAAAATCGACCACTGGCAGGACATTATTACAACTATACCGTCCGACCTCCGGTCAGGTTTATTTTGAAGGAAAAGATCTGGTAAAACTCAAAGGCGAAGATCTACGCAGAATGCGCCGGAGAATGACCATGATCTTTCAGGATCCATACGCCAGCCTGAATCCGCGTATGACGGTTGAAGAAATAATCAGTGAACCATTGATTGTTCATGGGATCCTACCCAAAAATCAACTGCGCGATAAAGTGAAAGAGCTCCTCAACCTGGTGGGTTTATCATCCAGGTTGGTAGATCGCTACCCTCACGAATTTTCTGGTGGTCAACGTCAGAGGATCGGGGTCGCTCGCGCGATCGCCCTCGAACCTTCATTGATCGTCTGCGATGAGCCAATTTCAGCTCTCGATGTATCTATTCAAGCCCAGGTAGTGAATCTGCTGGAAGACCTGCAGGAAAAACTGGGATTGACCTACCTTTTCATAGCCCATGATCTATCCATGGTTCGCCATATTTCCAACCGGGTTGCAGTGATGTACCTCGGTATTATTGTTGAACTGGCAAACCGGAGTGAGTTATACTCCAATCCATTACATCCATATACCCAAGCTTTGTTATCGGCTGTTCCTATCCCGGACCCATTCATTGAAGAGCGTCGTCAGAGGATAATCCTGGAAGGAGATGTTCCATCACCTGTAAATCCTCCTTCCGGGTGCCGATTTCGAACCCGTTGTCCTTTAGCGGGAACGATATGTGCCGAAGAAAAACCTGAATTCCGGGAGGTCTTACCGGGTCATTTTGTGGCATGTCATATGGTGAGTGTATAACTTATCCCCGACGTGAAGGAGGTGCTATTGGATATATCCGTTTTGTGTTGTAGGTGGATCCGATGATCCACTTGTTCCGTTCCAACAACAATTAAACACTTGGAGGAGATAATGCGAAAGAATACCTTAGTTCTTGTTTCATTGTTGGTTTTGGTCTCGATGGTCCTGGCTGCCTGTGCACCTGCAGCTCCGGGCAAGACAGATTTCAAATCCAAAGACCCGACCACTTGGGTTCAAGTGACATTCGGTGATGTCGATACGTTGGATCCCGCCTATGATTACGAAACCGCGGGTGGTGGCATTCTGATGAACGTCTATGACACCCTGGTTTGGTACGAAAAAGGTGATGCTTCTAAATTCGTTCCACAACTTGCGACCGAAGTTCCTTCCCTGGAAAATGGTGGCATTTCTGCAGACGGCAAAACAGTTGTTTTCAAGATTCGTCCCGGTGTGAAATTCCACGACGGAACGACCCTGACCGCAACAGACGTCGCATATACATTCCAGCGTGGATTACTGCAGGGTGGAACCTCATCCCCGCAGTGGCTCTTCACCGAGCCCGTCCTTGGCGCTGGCATCTATGATATCGCCGAAGTTGTAGATCCCACCGGAGCACTCGATGATGATGCCGCTGGATTAGCCGCTGCTGACGCCGGGGCTCTCAAAGCTGCCTGCGAAACAGTGGTAAAGGCTATCGTTCCAGATGACGCCGGAATGACCGTTACCTTCAACCTTGCTCAATCCTGGGCTCCTTTCATCTCCACCTTCACCGGTGGTTGGGGATCCATTCAGAGCAAAGCTTGGGTAGCCGCCAACGGTGGCTGGGATGGCTCCTGCGATAACTGGACCAAATTCTATGGTAAGTCATCTGAAGATCTGAACAAGACCCCTCTAGGCACCACTGCCATGGGGACTGGACCATTCAAGTTGGATAAATGGACTCCTGGCGAAGAAATTGTCTTGTCCGCCAACGAATCATACTGGCGCACTGAACCCATCTGGGAAGGTGGTCCTACCGGCGTAGCCAAATTCAAGAAAGTTATCATCAAGTTGGTTGATGAGTTCCCAACCCGTTTAGCCATGCTTCAAGCTGGCGATGCCGATTGGATCTCGGTTGGTTCACAGGCTGACTGGCCGTTGATGGACGCCCTGGTTGGTGAAGAATGTGGTCAGGATTATGTGGATTGCAAAGTGACTGGTGACGGTCCTCTTCGCCTGATCCGCAACCCCGGAATCAGCTCTCGAACTGACATGTTCATGGCCTTCCTGGTCAATACCGAAGGTGGAAATAACTTCCTCGGTTCAGGAATGCTGGACGGCAATGGTATTCCCGCCAACTTCTTCTCCGACATTCATATTCGCCGCGCCTTCGCTTACTGCTTCAACTACGATGCGTATCTGAATGATGTTCTCCAAGGTGAGGGTACCCGTTCCAAGTCCGTGATCTTCCCAGGAATGATCGGTTACGACGAGAACGCTCCCTTCTACAATTACGATCCTGAGAAATGCAAATCCGAATTCGAAGCTTCAACCTGGAAGAAGACCGACACCGGATATGAACCCGATCCCGCTGGCGATATCAAACTGATGGATATTGGCTTCCGCTTCACCGCTGCTTACAACACTGGTAACACAGCCCGCCAGACCATCAGCCAGATTCTCCAGTCAGAACTCAGCACCATCAACGAAAAATTCGTAGTGGAAGTCACAGGTTTGCCCTGGGCTACATTCCTCGCGAATCAACGCGCCCAGAAACTGCCTCTGTTTACAGTTGGTTGGCAGTCTGATATCTTCGATCCACACAACTGGGTTCAACCATATACCACCGGTACCTATGGTGGTCGGCAGAACCTCCCCGAAGATGTCAAAGCGAAATTCGAAGACATCAACACCCGCGGTGTATCCACAGTGGATCCTGCCGAGCGTGTCAAGATCTATGCTGAATTCAACCAGTTATTCTATGACACCGTTCCCGGCGTCCTGCTCTTTGCCCCCGGTGGACACCACTATGAACAACGTTATGATGGTGGTTGGTACAACAACCCCATGTATGCTGACTTCTGGTTCTATGCCTTAACCAAGAAATAGTATTTACTGATTGCAATAAGGCTGGAGGTACCTGTTAACAGGTTCCTCCAGCCGTTTTTGCCACTCGGAAATCCCTTCCCTGATGGAGTGAATCCATGACCCAATATATTATCCGTCGTTTGCTACTGCTTCCAGTCATCCTCATCGGTGTGACTATGCTGATATTTCTAATGCTATCTCAGCTAAGCCCAGCCGAACGCGCTGCTTTGTATGTTCGTGATATCCCAAAAAATGAAAGAGTGATGGACGGCATTATCAAGCGTTACGGATTAAATGATCCCATACCAGTGCAGTACTGGCATTGGCTGGTCGGTAAAAACGATCCCGAATCTGGAACTACCGTCGGCGGTATCCTTCGTGGCGATTTTGGATATTCTCGTACTGGTAACCAAATGGTGATCGACCTGATCAAACGCCGCTTCCCTGCCACGCTTGAACTCACACTATATTCCATCTTTCCGATCATCGGAATTGGAGTCTGGCTTGGTATTCAGGCGGCAGTTAATCATAATAAACCCATCGATCAGTTCGCCCGGGTTTTCAGTATTATCGGGTATTCATTCCCGACCTTTGTGTTTGGTCTTCTAGCCTTAATGTTTCTTTATGTGCAATTAGGCTGGTTCCCGCCTGGACGGACCTCGGATTGGGCGACGGCCGTAATCAGTATGCCCGCCTTCCACCACTACACCTCATTGCTTACCATTGATGCGCTTTTGAATGGTCGCTTTGACGTCTTCCTGGATGCGCTGCGTCACATGGTCCTGCCCATTCTCACCCTTTCCTATGTAAACTGGGCATCGTTCTTGCGGGTAACTCGTTCATCTATGCTTGAAACACTGCGGCAGGATTATGTCACAACCGCCCGCGCAAAAGGTCTAAAAGAAGATACCGTCGTGAACAAACATGCCCGACCGAATGCATTAATTCCAGTGGCAACCCTGGGTGGGATCATGGTCGCACAACTTTTAGGCGGTGTGGTAATCACCGAAACCATCTTCGAGTTTCCTGGCATTGGCTCCGCGGCTGGTCAAGCTGCGGCTACATTGGATGTAATTACCGTTTTAGCATTCACATTAATGACATCCGCAATCCTGGTCTCCGCTAATCTAATCGTCGATGTGATGTACGCATTTCTGGACCCGCGCGTAAGACTTGCGTAGAGGAGTATGAAACAATGACAACACCACAAACAGAATTAAAGCACATCGACATTGATGATCTCCCACAGCGGAATATTTCCAAACTGGAACAGACGCTAGGACCGGAATTCTACCGGATATTGATGGGTGTCTTGAAGAACCCCCTTTCGGTTGTTGGATCAACTTTGATTTTATTCTTCATCCTGGTCGCGATATTTGCTCCAGCCATCATCCCACAGGTCAATCAACGCGATCCATACCTGGTGCCTCGTGATGGTTATTCTCCAGTACCAAAAGATCCTGGTACCGCCTGGATTCAGAATGCTCCAAAAATACCATTCTGGTATGGCATTACTGGAAAAGAAACATGGGTGCATATATTCGGAACAGCCAGTGGACAATGGGATATCTTCTACGGTGTCATCTGGGGTACTCGGACTGCCCTCAAAGTCGGCGTAATAATTGAAGGGATCACCCTTTTGATAGGCATTCTAATCGGAAGCCTCTCTGCCTTTTATGGCGGTTGGCTCGATCAAATTCTCCAACGTATCACCGAAATATTCATGGCTTTCCCCTTCTTAATGGCTGCCCTGACTCTATCGGCGATCCTGACACCGGTGCTTGGGAAAGGATTGTGGCCTGCCACCATTGCGTTGATCGCATTCGGATGGATGAGTTATGCCCGTCTCATCCGGGGCGATATCCTTTCCGTGCGCGAACGTGATTATGTGATGGCTGCCCGAGTCGTAGGTGCCAAAGACGGAAGGATCCTCCTGCGTCATATCATCCCGAATGCCATCTATCCAACCCTGGTTGTGGCTTCGCTGGATATTGGGACCATCGTAATTTCTTTTGCAGTTTTGAGTTTCCTGGGTATCGGTACGGAAACGGGTTATGCCGACTGGGGTCAGATCATCAGCTTTGCAAGAAGCTGGATCCCCCAATTGACACGGTATTGGTATATCGTTGTATATCCCGGTGTGACGTTGATCCTTTTCGTGCTCGGTTGGAACCTGGTTGGCGACGCTCTACGGGATATCATGGATCCCCGCATGCGCGGACGAGGTGCATAAGAGAAATTGTCTCATCATAAATGATCCGGGTGGTCGTCAATCCGCCCGGATTTTTTATTGAGTTCAACCAACTCCTTCTCAGATTAAGGGTTCTCTTTGCAGGAATCGGTCAGTCATTAGTAATTGAAAGGTCGACAGCCCGGGTGACAACGCATATCCAAGTATAATTAATCCATTCTATGCCTCAAAAACGCTTACTGCCATACGGTATCGGGATAGTGGGAGTTGTGGTTATGCTTTTTATAATCGCAACATCATGTTCACCACAGCAGGTGAAAATGCCGATCGTTCCAAAGACGGAGATCCCGGGTCAGATGAAAAGGGATGATCCACTCACATGTCCGATTGTGCCAGAGCAACCCAGCCAGTCTGAACAGGGAGCATTCGTATACTGTCAAGTCTGTATGACTTGTCATGGAGACGTGGGTCAAGGCTTGGATGAGTGGCGCAAAGAATTGGATCCTCCCGATAACAACTGTTTTCAATCGAGATGTCATGGACCGAAACACCCACCAGAAGGATTTGTAATTCCAGATTACGCGCCGGTTGTGATCGGTTCAGGAGTACTGGACCATTACGAAAACGCAAAGAACTTGCATGATTATCTGGAAAAAACCATGCCCTGGTGGAATCCTGGTTATCTCAAGGCGGATGAGTATTGGCAATTGACTGCGTTTCTTCTGGAAGCGAACGGCTTACTGTTGAATAAAATCAATTTGAGCGATCTGACCGCTCCTTTCATACTTATCAAAACACAATGAAATTTGGAAAAAACAATGAATAAACTCGCCCAAAACTTTGTTTACCTTTCACTAGCGATCATCCTTTTCGGTGTCAGTGGATGCGCAGGTAATCCTACCAATATACCGACCTCGACAGCAGCAGTTGAAACACTGATCGCAACCGCAATACCGTCAACACCAACGCCTGAACCGGTTGGAATGAGTGTTTGTATCGGTACCGAACCTGAAAGTTTATTTCTTTATTCAAGCGCAAGGAGTCAATCCACCTGGTCTGTGTTGGAAGGACTCTATGATGGACCGATTGATTTTGTCCAGTATGAATATCTACCGGTGATCCTTGAAAAAATCCCCAATCTTCAGGATGGTGATGCGCAATTATCGCCTGTAACTGTAAAAGAAGGGATGGATATCGTCGATATTGATGGTAACTTGCAGTCGTTGCAAAAGGGAGTGACCTACCTGCCTTCAGGTTGTTCATCCGGGGAGTGTGCAAAGCAATACGCAGGGACAGGTGATGTACAGATGGACCAATTAATGGTCACCTACAAACTCAAAGCTGGATTGACCTGGTCCGATGGAACTCCATTGAAAGCTTCAGATTCGGTATTCTCATTCCGACTCGCCAGTGATCCGGGGTATTCTGGTAGCAAAGAGCTGATCCGAAAGACTGCCCAGTACAGTGCAACAGACGAATTATCGGCAGTCTGGCTGGGTGTTCCCGGTTTTCGGGACCAGCAGTACATGACGCATTTCTGGATTCCCCAACCTGAGCACATCTTTAGCGGAAAGGATTTTGCTTCAATTGCTTCAGATCCATTGGCAACTGAGAAGCCACTTAGCTGGGGACCTTTTATGGTAAAAGAATGGGTTGCTGGTGATCATATTACCCTCGTCAAGAACCCAGCCTATTTCCGTACAAGTGAGGGACTTCCAAAGGTAGACTTTATCCAATTTCGGTTTTTGGAGACAACCCCAGAACAAAGCCTGGAAGCATTGCTCACCGGAGCGTGTGACATATTGGACGAATCAACACTCTTAGATGAACAAATCTCAACCATATTGGAGCTTCAGCAGGCGGGTAAGTTGACAGCCGCGATCACTCCATCTCCAGTGTGGGAAGGGCTCTACTTTGGAATCACACCTTCCTCCTATGATGATGGATTTTCTCCCAACTTAGGTGACAGACAAGATATCCTGGGTGACCAACGAACCAGACAGGCTCTGGCGATGTGTATCAACCGGCAGAAAATTGTGGATGAGCTCTGGGCTGGTGCTTCCGCAATACCAGTCAGTTATTTGGGAACGGGTAGTCCAATCGCGCTTCCAACGGATGCTGCAATTCTATTTGATCCAGACAAGGGTAGCGCCCTTTTGGATGAGATAGGATGGAAGGATATGGATAAAAATCCGCTCACCCCGAGGGTAGCCGTTAATATTCCCACAGTATTTTTAGGCACTCCTCTACAATTCACATATTACACATCCAATGCCGAGTTACGGAAAAAAGTGAGTGCCCAGATCGCTTCGGATATGGCTGCGTGTGGAATTCCAGTCGACTTGAAATATCTTGCCCCCGAAGAATTATTTAAAGAGGGTCCGTCAGGTGTATTGTTTGGTCGAAAATTCGACCTTGCACAATTTTCGTGGAGTCCCAGCACCATGCCGCCATGCCGGTTCTATATAACGAATCAGATAAATACTGCAAAAAGCTTTTGGTTTGGGGTCAATATCTCAGGATATTCCTCAAAGGAATATGATTCTGCCTGTCAGACTGCCAGCAATGTCTTACCCGGCGAGACCGATTACAACACCTTACAACAAAAAACTCAGGAGCTGTTTAATCAGAACTTACCCGCATTCCCCTTATACCAATTAGTACGGATCGGTATAACCAGACCCGGCGTATGCAGCTACCGGATGGATGCGACTTCGAGGAGCAGTCTCTGGAATTTAGAGCGGATAGACCCCCGGGATGGTTGCGTTAACGAATAATCACTGGATTGTCCAATCGCCCCGGAACCTTTATGGGTAGGTTGCGATTCCACCCAGCCGAGTCTATAATTCCCATACGATATGACCGCAACCGATGAGATTAAGAGCCGTCTTGATATTGTGGATATTGTCTCTGAGACGGTAAAACTGAGAAAAACCGGTAAGAACTTTACCGGCTTTTGTCCATTCCACACCAATGTTCATACTCCTGCATTTGTTGTATTTCAAGATTCCGGCACCTGGCGGTGTTTTGGACAATGCAATGAAGGTGGAGATATCTTTAAGTATGTAATGAAACGGGAAGGCTGGGATTTTCCAACCACCCTGAAATTTCTGGCTCAAAAAGCCGGTGTCCAATTGGAACCTCTCACTCCCCAGCGTGTCCAACAGGATGAATCAAATAATCGGATAAGCCAACTTCTCGAAGATGTCGTGATTTACTATCGTAATCAACTGGTTAATCAGGCATCCGGAAAAATAGCAACGGCTTACCTTCAGAAGCGGGGGTTAAGTCAGGATACACTCGATCATTTCATGATTGGTTATGCACCAGCCGGTTGGGATAACCTGGTTCGGTATTTGTCCGGCAAGGGAGTGGATGCCGCCAGGATGATCGAGGCGGGATTGGTTTCTGAACGTGATGAAGGTGGAATATATGATCGCTTTCGAAATCGGATCATGATCCCAATTCGAGATCCAAATGGGCATATGGCAGGATTTGGCGCAAGAATTTTAGACCCAAACGACATGCCAAAATTCTTGAATTCTCCTCAGACCGCCTTATTCGATAAAGGACGATTGCTATATGGATTGGATTCTGCAAGAAAATCCATTCGTGCGCAAGATCAGGCAGTCATTGTGGAAGGATACCTGGATGTGATCATTCTTCACCAGGCCGGTTATACCAACACGATCTCACCGATGGGAACAGCCCTTACAGAAGATCAGTTGCGGATGTTGAAGAAATATACCCATCGCATCATATTAGCACTGGATGCAGATGCAGCCGGTCAGAAGGCAACCCTGCGCGGTTTGCAACTCGCCCGGGAAGCAATGGATAAAGAAACTGACCTTGTGTTGGATGTGCACGGATTACTCCGACAGGAATCTCGTCTTCAGGCAGATATTCGGGTTACAACGATTCCGGAGGGTATGGATCCTGATGAAGTCGTATTACGTGACCCGGCTGAATGGAAGACGATATTGGATACAGCCAAGCCACTAGTCATCCATGTGATGGACGCCCTGGCAGAAGGTCAGGATTTGCAGGATCCAAAAGTGAAACGTGAGATCGCGGCATCAATCATCCCATTAATAGAAGATGTCCCAAGTCTTGTTGAGCGAGATACATACCGACAAAGGCTGGCTCGATTATTGAAGGTGGATGAAAATACTTTGCTGGGGGTTCATTCCAGATCCAATTCTGGTGGTAGATCATCTGCTTACCGAAATCGGCGTCGTTCTTCCGAGAATGACGATCAGACACCTTCAAGAGCCTCAACGGATGCCGATTTACTCGATCCTGTAATCCCGATGGAACGATATCTACTCGCCACGTTGCTTCAACAACCCGCGTTGTTACATCGGCTGGATCGCTTGTTGCAACAAAATTCACTTGAACGACTTTTACCCCAGGATTTTTCTGCCACCCAAAATCAACTTTTCTTTGAGATAATTACCCAATCCCTTTCACAGGACGAATTGGAGCCTACAGAATTTATTCAAGAACAAAAACCGGTCGGACTTGCTGAATATGAAGATGAATCCAAGAAACATCATCTGACAACTGAGCGAAAACCGGACTTGTGGTTGGACGATCTTTTTCGGACGGTAATTCGTATTCGGACTCAGGTGATCAACCAAAACCTACGCGAGTTAAGATATCTGCAAGATGATAAAGATGTAAAGGATAGTGAAAGTAATACCCCATATCAGGAAATGGTGTTACAGTACACACAACAATTACGTTCTCTAAACGTCGCCCTGGGATCCCTTTCCAGGATTCAATCATAACGAGGACAGGTGGAAGAGATCATGGCCAAACAAGTGAGACTACCCAGAGAAAGCGGGAGTGCCAAACCGGTTCGGAAGCGGACAGGCAAAAGCTCGGATGGGGAATCAACCATCAGACCGCTGCTGGATGAAGATGGCGGTGTTTCCCCGGATATGTTCCTTCCCGAGGACATGATTGCAGTGGAGGAACCTGATGAGCAATTGCTCAATCAGAATCTGGCAGAAATCGGAGATATTCTGGCTGCAGACATCATCGAGGAGCCAGAACCATCCAGCCTGGTTGTAGAGTTATCAGAAGATCCTGTTCGATTATATTTGAAAGAGATTGGTCAGATCCATTTATTGGATGCTGATAGTGAGTTTCGTTTGGCAGCCAGAATTGAAGCCATCCGTTTTATTCATGCAATCCAGGAAAAATTAACACCGGATTGTAATGGCGATGATCAGGCGAACTATGTCTTCGACAGTCTTTGCCAGGAATTGATAACCTACTGGAAACGTCTCGAAGAGGACGCTGTCCGTATGAAATATGACCCGCCAGATGCCTCTCTGGTCCTTACTGAGGCGCAGTTCCTTCGAAAACAATGGCAGGCTGACGATCCTTCCTACTTGAGGGATTATTTGGACAACGGCGAATGGGGAAAGAATCCCCTTTGGGATGGACTGGTCCGGAATGCTTTTAATGTCTTTCTGTGCATGTATCTGACTCCCCCTGAAACGGCAGAGGCGATCCTGGGATATTTACAGAAGACCTATGAATTTCCAGACAAAGAGTATATTGTTAAATTCTTACCATCATTGGATGCATTAAAGGCGGAATTGGAAGGCGTCCAGCGAAGATCCGATGATTCGAATCAGACCCTCATACGGGCAAATCTACGGTTAGTGGTCAGTATTGCCAAACGTTACCTCGGTAGGGGTATTTCATTCCTGGATTTGATCCAGGAAGGCAACCTCGGATTATTGCGTGCAGTAACGAAATTCGATCCCACACGTGGATTTAAATTCAGCACGTATGCCACCTGGTGGATTCGACAGTCCATCAGCCGCTATATTGCAGAACAAGCCCGCACCATCCGTATCCCCGTCCATTTATTTGAGTCGATCACCCGATTATTACGGGTACAGAGGAAACTGGTCCAGGGATTGGGAAGAGAGCCAACCAACGAGGAGCTTGCGTTGGAAGGTGACTTTATGGCTGCAGAGGATGTGATCGCGATCCGCCTGGCTCAATCCGAAGGAAAACCGTTAGACCCGGCGTTGCTCCGACGCTGGCAATGGAGCGCTCAGAAGGTGCAAAAGATCCTGCAATCGGCAGAAGAACCTGTCTCACTGGAGCGACCGGTAGGTGATGAAGAAAGCAGCCAGTTGGGTGACTTCATTGAAGATGATGAGGCACTTGAACCAATGGATGCTGCTGCGCGTGAGATGTTACGTGAACAAGTGCAAAGCGCATTAGCGATCTTGTCAGAAAGGGAACGACAGGTATTGGAATTACGCTTCGGGCTTACTGATGGTAAGGACCATACTCTGGAAGAAGTCAGCCGTTATTTCAATGTAACCCGCGAACGAATCAGACAGATTGAAGCCAAAGCATTACGGAAATTGCGTCATCCAACCCGTAGTAAAAATTTGAAAGAATACCTCAGTTAATGGCATAATGAAGCCGTACTGATTTCAATTGCGATTTCAACCCCCAGATACGCCCCAGAGTTTTGTAAGGGTGGAGCTATGGAAATGGGATCAAAAAAGGCATTCTGGACCGCTGTTCTGGTAGATGGAATACTATTGATGGTTGCCGTCATCCTCGGATGGCTGGTATTCAGATTGCTTAATCCGGATCGCCCGGCAGCCGTGATCTCTCCAACCCAAACTATTCGGGTATATCAACCATTAAAAATTGATATAAATGTCCCTGATGGAATCGTACCAAATAAAGAGTACATTCTCGAAGTGATCATCCAAAACCCTGACAGCGACCCTGTGACAATTAAGCAAATTGTCCTTCCATTTGGGTTAATGGACAACTCCGTGATTATAAATTCTGATCCTCCCATCGGGGATAGGTTTAGCGGCGATGATGGGGCAGGTTATATGGTCAACGTGAGGATAGATCCTGCCAAGCAACAAAAAGTATCCATCACCTTACGAGCAAAGAAAATGCAGGCGATCTCGGGCAAGTTGATACTCTATACAGACCACGCCCGGCAAGAGAAAGATTTTGTTGTGGTCATTGCTCCCGTGCCAGATACCCCTACTCCGACAAAGGTGACTCCAACCACAACCCCGATCCCTACGAAGACTACTCCAATACCCTGACTATGAGTTGGCTCAGAGAATAGATTTAGTGACAGATCTTGATAGAGAATAGGCTGGTAATCAGCGATGGATGAATATACGATCAGACAGGCAATTGATTTGATCAAAGCCAAGCGGTTGACGGATGCGCGGAAACTATTGCGCCCAGTTTTGGAAGTAAGTCCGGAGAACGAAGCCGCCTGGATCTGGTTTTCCAGTACTTTTACCCGCGTATCTGAGCAGCTCGAAGTATTACAATTCGCATCCCAATTCTGCCCTGGTTCTCAACCAATTATCCGTGGAATACAACGTCTTGAATTTGAATTAGCCGACAAGCGAGGGAGGGGGGAGGAAGTTGAACCCGCAGATGTTGACCGATTTTTACCAGTGCTCAGCGGTAGGCGGCAAAATCCTAAACAAGGTTATCCCAGCAATCCGTCGATATCGGACGGCGCGTTTCCACAAATCGGATCTGAAGCGGAACCTCCGACGTCTGAAGCATCTGAGTCAAATTGGATAGATTCATTACGGTCTGCCACGATTGCAGAAACCTCGATCCAGGAGAATCCCGAAGGATCATCATCTGAACAAATAAATGAAACTCCAAAGACCTTACTCTGGGAAAAAGAGTTCCATGAATCTGAACCTGTTGAATCTAAGCAATCCATCCCCGAACCAGCGATAACTCACGAAGATGACCTTTTACCTTCGATTCCCCAGGCAAGGACTGTGTTATGGCATGGACAGGATACGGTCCAGGAATCTGTTGATTCTCCCCCGTTTTATATGGACATGTCTGTTGCACCGGAAGAACAATTCACATACGAGCAACCGAAAACTACTTCCGTAAAAAAACCTGTGAATCCATATCAGATTCCATACTTCCTGGCAGTGTCAGTTGGAGTAATCCTCATCATCGTAATCATCATTTTTCTGGTTGTAATTGGGATGGTTACCCTGTCTTGAAAGTCTCTTACATCTTGAGATATCTTATACCCGCCCCTTCCAATCAAAGGTATACTCAAGAAGATATCATTTTCAGGAGAATTTATGTCATCCGTTCAAATTATCACCGATTCGACAGCATACCTTCCTCAAAAATTTGTCCAACAATATGGGATTCCCATCTTGCCTCTGACATTGAACTGGGAAGGTAGGAGTTACTTGGATGGAGTGGATATCCAGGCTGAGGAATTCTATACCCAGTTAAAAACCGCTCGCACCCTTCCGACAACCAATGCAGTCTCTGTTCACCAATACCAGGAAGCCATACGAAAGGCATTATCTAACGGGCTTCATCCGCTGATCCTTCCTTTGTCGTCTGCTATTTCCGCCTCGTATAATAATGCCGTGATCGCCAGGGAATCCTTTCCAGACCAGCCTGTTGAGGTGCTGGATACCCAACTTGTCTCCATGGCGCTCAGCTTCATGGTTCTCGCCGCAGCACGTAAGGCTGAGACAGGTGCTACATTGGCAGAGGTGAAACAGGAAGCTGAAAAAGCGTACCCCCATATTGGAGTCTACTTTACGGTGGACTCACTCAAATACTTGCATAAAGGTGGCAGAATTGGTGGGGCAAAAAGACTTCTTGGTGCGGCAATTAATATCAAGCCTATCCTGGAGATAAAAGAAGGAAAGATCGAGGCGGCGGGATCAACCATCACCCGAAAGAAAGCGTTGGAGCGTCTGGTAAACCTGGTGGAAGAAGGAATCGCAGGACGATCGCCTGTCCGCATTTCGGTTTTTCACGCCCTGGATCTTCCAACCGCCAGGTATTTGGAAGAAGTGTGTACTGAAAGGTTTTCACCGGTTGAGTCGATAATGAGCGAGGTCAGCCCGGTGATTGGAGCTCATGTTGGACCGGGCACAGTAAGCATTGCCTATATGGCAGGAATGTAAAAAATGAATCGTGCCGAAGCGTCCCTTATGGAAGCATTCAATGAGTATTTTCTGAAGTGGAATGTTACCTTTCCTGAGTTGAAAGATTTGGCGGAACATGAATCCGGTCAGATAACTACCTCTGGCTGGTGGATTAACTATCGTTTCGGACGTGATGGAAATGGGCGCTGGCTGGAGTTCTATGGACAAAACCGGAGGACCAACGACCGCCACGTCCGCTTCCATGAAACCGGAAATATAGATAAGCTCCCAACACTGGATGAACAGGTGGTCTATCCTGAAAACTCCACACCAAAAGAGCAGGAGACGATCAATGCAGCTGCCCAGGAGAGATTCTTGAAGCTATACCAGGAATTGCAGGATCAGCATATGATCTAATGAAAAACAGCAGCATGTGGCTGCTGTTTTTATATGGTTTCCGATTATTACTTATTTACGGTTTATTCCCTTCAGCGAGGTATTGAATTACCAATGCTGCTTCATCTGCTGTGAGCGCCGCCCCTTTAGACAACATTCTATTTACTGTGGTAACCCAGCCAGCCTGATCTTTCTGAGCGGCTGCAATCCGGCTGACCGAATGACATACCGAACAATTGGTGTTGATCAAATTCTTCGCCTGTTCTTTTTGCTCAGCAGATAATCCGGCGGGGGGTTCAGGTGAAGCAGGGATTGTTGTTGGTGCGATCGTCTCGGTGGGTAGTTCCGCAGCGGGAGCAGACTTGGAGGTAGGCGCGACCGACGGAATGTTGGTCGGTTCTACTGGTACGGCTGTTGGCGGGACCATTGTTGGAACAGCAGTGGGTGCGGGACCACACGCTACCAGAACGACTACCGATAAAAGCAGAACAAACGATATTTTATTCCTTGACATTTTACTTATAGGTTTCAGCCAGATAGGCGATGACCGCCTGCTTTTCCGCGTCATCCAGTTTCAACCCTTTTCCCATCATCCGGTTCACTGTTTTCGTCCAATCGGCTTCAGATTTCGTGGCTGAAGTTACGCGCTGAAGTGTGTGGCACTGGGTGCACTTTGCTTCAACGATAGCTTTTCCATCTGCTGTAGAACCACTGGTAGTGGTATTGCCATCGGATGCCGGCGCTTGTGTGGCGGCAGGTGCACACGCTGCAATTACCAGAGCCAGAACTATGATCAAGATGCCAAATAAGATTGCTTTTTTCATAAATTTCCTCCTGAGAACGATATCAATCAGTATACAAAGCGGACGAATGCAGGTAAACTACGAAACCTGTTCTGTATATACTTTCTGCCCGGATCATTTATAGGTGAAAAGGATCTCTGTAGTTTGGGGAAGGATCACCTGGATACCTTCTCCAGGAGAGAAAACACCGGCGTAACGACAGTTTGCATCGACTATCGGGCTTTTACAATCCACGCCGACCACACCCGCCAACCATGTTCCCTGGTATTCCGGTGGCGCATACGCGTAGAATAACCCACTGACGTCTGTCTTACCGTCAACTCGTACTCGTTCTGCTCCTCCCAACCGGGTCGTGCCAATATCGATGCCTTGAACACCCTTACCACTGCCATCGACCACTTTCCCCTGGATGATCAAACTTTCCGTAATGGGTAATACAACAAGAGAAGAAAGATCCCCTTTGATCGTGAGGTGTTGCACACTCATCCAACCTGTTTTCCCATCTTTTACATTGACTTTCACCCATTCGCGACCAGGTGCCGCACCGATTAACGTGACGGCTGTTCCTTGCGGATATTGATTCAAAATACCGTGCAGCATACTGGGTCCACTACGCAAGTTCAGTGTGGCAGCTAAAATATCGGCTTCAACGGTGGTCGGAGCAGGGGCATTGGTCGGTGCCAGGGTATTTGTGGGGACTGGATTCGATATTGGTAGTTCTGTTGTTGGTTGAGCTGTCATTACTTCGACGACAGCAGGAGGGGGAGTACTCTCAACTTGACCATTTACTTCACAACCTGCACTCACGATCAGGCAGGCGAGCGAGATAATCCAGATACTATTTTTCATCCTGTCCTCCTTTTCATGTCTAGACATGATGCCAGGATGCATATCATCATTATACAACTTCATTTAAGGATGTTATTGAGAATGTCCAATGATCACCGGCAGAATGATCCGATCTGATTCATCCACCAGATTCTGACTTCTTGCCAGGTATTCCACCAGGAGAAGAATTTCAGATAATTTCAAATCTGAGATAACCTTGCCATTCAGTTCCGACACAATTCTGATGACCTTCCCGGTTTGATGTTGTTGCTTCGGATCTCGGATGGTGATTTTCTTGCGCATGAGTTTCTCCTTATATTGAAATAGCCAAAATGGATCCCCGCACGAATGCGTCTGGGGACTCGACTCGAATTTCACCAGGTGTTTCTGCTGCGATCTCCAATTCAGCTACACCAAGTTCATCTAGAGTGAGCGATTCCTCCCAGACCACTTCATGTTGGATTAGACGAATGGTTACCACCAGATTCGCTCGCGCGGGATGGATGAGCTTCAAAAGGGCAGTTGTAACACCATCCGCGGGAATCTGGGATGGTGTGATGGTCATCCAGAATGGCTTATGTGCCTCGATGAAAGGTTCCATGGGGATGGTGACCCCATCCATGGTGAATTGGAGCGGTTGCTCGCTTGCCCAGATAGTCTGTGAGTGAGGGAAAGACGCCCTCACCTCTTCAACCAGCTGTTCAAAATGTACAGGTGTAGGCATGGATCCTCCTAATACTCAAAAGTAAGGGCAGCCCAACTGCAATCCACCCGGCTGCCGGTGGTCTTGATCTCAAAACGGGTTTCGATATCTGCGCCCGAAATCGAGCTCAATAAGTCTCCGCTTTTTAAGATCGTCGAGGTAGCCGAAGATGTGGTCGATACTTCGATGATCGTCAGGGTATTGGTGGTGTCGTAAAACCGGGCATAAGCTGTTCCACTGGAGGCAAACAGATTGGTCACAAGATAGGCTGTCTTCGCCCCTTGTTTGAGCTTGACCATATCCAGACGCTGGCGGCAGACCACGGTGGCGTTGTAAGATGACGAAGAGGTGTAGGCTGTATACGCGTGTAACACCACAACGACCAATTTACTGCCACCTCCTGAGAAGAGATAGGTTTGGATGGATGTGGCATCCAGGCTGGTTCCATCCCAATGACAGGAACCGATCAGGCGCTGGTCAGGACCCTCCGCCGAGGACGTGTTGACACTCAATGTGAAGGAGGTTGAACCACTCATCCGGTTGGCGAAGATATACCAATCGGCAGAAGGACCAGAAAACGAATTCGCTGGCAGGTCCATTTGCTCGGTTGCCTGGCACATATAGCCATGGATCATCAGGGTGGGCAGGTAATGGGGGTCGCAATAGATCCGCAGACGATTGGTGGGCAGGTAGCTGATATGTATCCCGGACATATAAGAACTGAGGAATTGACCCACCGGGACAGCATCGTACATGGTGGCGCCCAGTCGGAGCGCGTCTGCCCGCAGGCGATTGTATTGCGTATAACTGGTCGGCTGTCCGGCGGAGACATCCAGCGAGGATGGATAGGTGGGATTACTCATATTATGCCCTCCAATAACTGTTTTCCCAGGTCATCGAACCTGAATAGCCTTCCGAAGACCAAACGGATTGTTCGAACAGATCCCGGTCTGCGGGTGCGAAAATATTCCCATCGGAGCTGAGCTGAACGGTGACCCGATTTACTCCCCGGGCACGTTCTTCGAGAGCATAACTCCCGGAGGAAAACAAACCACTGAAGACTCCCTCCGGGGTGATGATCCCAAGCTCACTGCGCTCTTGAAGCAGGTTAAAAAGCCGGGTATAGGATTCGCTGCCCGTTTCCGTCTGAACGGTTCCATCCGGGAGGACCAGCGAATCCCCCACCAGGATCGTGAAGGTGATCGTTTGATGATCGCGAAAGGTGCCGTCCGCCTGTTTGTAGGCAGACCGAAAGACGCTTACCGTTCCACGGGACAGGCGCGACCTGTCCAGCAGGAAGCCCTGTGGTTCACCCGCCGCCAGATTCTGGTGGTAGAGCAGGATGTCGCAATCTTTACCCAGCAGCGCCATCGGCTGCCTCCTGTCCAGTTTTCACCCAGGATCGCAATTCTGCCAGCGAGCCATTGAACACATTCACGTCCGGTCGGGAAGAGACACCCGGCAACAGGAAACGATCTCCGCTGCACTGCCAGAATTGCCACGAAGCGCATCCGTTGGGAAGACGAAGACGATACGGCAGGCTGGCTCTTTGTAATAGGTCAGACCAAGTTAGACTGGGCGGGCAGTTCCTTCCAGAGTGGATATTGCGCCAGCCAGAGAGGATAAGCGGATATCCAACCTGTCATTGGGCGGGCATACTCCTCAATAAAGGAGGTGCGGGTATAGATGACCAACGGCTTTTCGGGCAGCTCCTTCAGGATCAGGCTGGCGACTGTCCGCGCGTTCTGGCTGATCCGAAATGGATTGAGACGATAGGTCTGCCGCGTGGATTTCTTTTTGGATTTTTTGGGTCGGACGCGGTTGGTTTGAGATGGCCAGCTTGACCAGTCTGCCCAGTATTGTTCCACATCCAGGCAGACGAATTGATAAGGCAACTGGTGTAGAGACTCGAGGAAGAAGCTGGTCTGGGCTTCATCCGGGCGGATCGGATCGCACCAGTGGTAGACTCCGCAGATCAGACCGGCGTTATTCGCACCATACAGATGCTTCTGCGCAGCCGGATCGCGCTGGTAGTCTCCCTGGCTGATCTTGACCATGGCGAACTCGACCCCGCTTCGTTTGAGGAGAGCCCAATCTATCGTTTCGTCGTAATGTGAGACATCGATTCCCAGGATCATTCCATTTCTCCTCTGCCTATACCAACGACCAGCCGTCACCCCAGGGGGCGACATCGGCTGCCCGCATTCGGGCAGAGCGGACGGTCCCCAAAAGGCGGTCGAAGCGGAGCAGCAGCCTGGTGCCGAGATTGGTCACCGCTTCAGGAAGCTGATCCACCAGGTTGAATGACTCTTTGCGATCCATTGTCTTCGCGGCGGCGATATACCCGGCTGCCCCGAGGACCAGGATCCCGCAATCGTACTCGGGAACGGAAGTGAGCACTGCATCGTCGAGTCCCGCCAGGCTTTCCACCTGTCCGCTGGCCAGGCTGTATTCTTTGATCGCCAGCCGGATCCCTTCCACCACCAGTTGGGATGTGAAGGTGAGTTGAGTCAGGTCCTGCAAGAGGACGGAGACCCGTTGTTCGATCGTTTCCAGGTTTGTATTCATGGTTCAGTACTCCTTTGGAGCATATCGCTCCCAACCAATACGATTAATCATTACTCTCCAGCATGGCCGGTGTGAACAGGTACTTACGCCCGTTCGGACCGATCACAACCAGGCTGCCATCGGGCAATTGTCTCCATTTCAGGAGGTCGGATACATGGCAGCCGATCCGCTCCGCGGCGGTCAGCAAGCCGGCGACTTCTGGCGGATCAGGCTTGACCGTTACCTCGCTGACCGGTTTACGTGCCATACTGTTTTCCTGACAACCCGTCCTGCAAACCGGTTCCGAAGATGTAGGCGGAAAGGGTGATGATGATCGCGGTCAGTTGTTCATCCGGGATGGGAAAGGATGGGCTGAGTGCCCGAAGCAGAAGGACTCCCAATCCGGCGAAGGCTGCCCAAAATTTTCGGGAATGCAGCAAGTTGCCGAGGGCGTTACCGGGAGGGATGATCAGATTCCCTTCCATGGCGGTGCCGCAGATATATGCGGACACCAGGACAGCCAGATCGGTCAGGGGTTGGCTGAGATCGGGCAGGCGTGGGATGAAGGCGCCCACGCAGATCAGTACCAGGCTGATGGCGGCTGCCCAAAATTTTCGGGATGTGACTATCGTTTGCATTTGTCTCCTTTTGTTCTAGTCCCCCCTTACTAAGGGGGCACCGCGTAGCGGTGTCGTTGCTTCTTGTCCCCCCTTACTAAGGGGGGTGCCGCGTAGCGGTGGGGGGATCTCATAGGTGGTGAATTAGACCTCTCCGTCTGCTTCGCAGCCACCTCCCCTAAAGGGGAGGACTTGGCTTTTTGCTGCCCTTGCCTGCATGTTATTGCGAGGCCTTCAGGCCGAAGCAATCTCCGAGATCGGTATCGCTGCAACTGGCTTTGGTAGAGATTCTTCGTGCTGCTTATGCAGCACTCAGAATGACAAGCCGGGTAATGTGCCCCCATTATCAAGGGGGGCGCCGCGTAGCGGTGGGGGGATCTCATGGTGGTGGATTAGATCTCTCCGTCTGCTTTGCAGCCACCTCCCCTAAGAGGGGAGGACTTGGCTTTTTGCTGCCCTTGCCTGCATGTCATTGCGAAGCCTTCAGGCCGAAGCAATCTCCGAGATCGGTATCGCTGCAACTGGCTTTGGTAGAGATTCTTCGTGCTGCTTATGCAGCACTCAGAATGACAAGCCGGGTAATGTGCCCCCTTTATCAAGGGGGGTGCCGCGTAGCGGTGGGGGGATCTTCCTGGTGGTGGGTAGACCCCACCCTACCTTTGAGCTATGCCACATTGCTCTTGTGCAGCGGGCGGAAATCATTTACCCACACCGCCAGGAAATGCCTCACCTTAAGCCGGTGCTCGTCATTTGTGAACACCGCGTGGTTCAGCTCATCACCGGCGATAAAGATCTCGGGCATCACCCCAAACCGTTCCGCCAGGAAGATGGCCGGCGCGATGCGCGGATCGCATACCGCCGCCCAATCGTTGGCATCCGTCCATTCGGGCACCGTGATCACATCACCCGGCTGACCGCGCTGCATATTCTCGCTGTAGATGTTGGCGGCGTTCTCCAGGGTGGGATACAGGATCTTCATGGCTGCCAACTGCAGGTTGCGGGGGACCAGCGCGAAGCGCGGGTTGACCGCCATGCGCGGACCCGAACCGTACAGACCCGCGGCGTTCTTCACCAGCATCGGCTGGTTGTAGACTGCCGTGCTGACGGTCTCCCATTCCGCAGCCGAAAGCGCCCCGGTGAGCAGATTCTTGTGCCCGCCGGCCGTGGCGACCGCGGTGTTGTTGAACAGGGCGCCGGTATCCGCCATGGTCGGACCCGTCCCGCCGTTCAGGGTGAACAGGTTTGCCACCAGGGCGCTGATCTTGCGCAGTCCGGCAGCGGCCAGCTCGCGCGGATAAGCACGCAGCTTGCGGGTCTCGTCCCGGTCGATCAGCTCGAGGGTGAGGGGAATGTATCCGCCGTATTTCTTCCAGTCGGCGGTCTCAGGGCTGTCACCGATCGAGAGTTCGGTATAGGCTGCGCCTTCCTCCACCTCAGGCAAACTGCCAACCGTGCCGACCAGCGTACCGGTGATCTGCTGGAGCGAGTTGAAATGCTCCACGCTCACGATTCGCTCCCACCAGTTGTAGCCGGCTTTGCCCAGCTCATCCCAGCGGTTGGTGACGATCTTGTTGAGCGAGTTCTTGACCAGACCGCTGAAATCGGCGGTGGTGGCCAGTCGGATGCGCTCGGGGTGATACCCGCCGTGAAGCAATTCGTCGCCGGTGAGCGCCAGGTACAGCTCGCGGATGCCGCTCAACCGGGCAGGATTCAGGCTCTCCAATCCGGGCTGGCGGGGCGCACCGAGCAGGTCATCGCAGGCTGCCTGAAGCTGGTCGCGGGTGTCATACACCTGGTTGATGCTGCCCGGACCCTGGACGAAACGGGCTCCGATCAATTCACCGGCCAGCGCGCGCCCATCCTCGATGGCATGAGTCAACTCGGACGGGTCAAAGATGCGACTGCCAAATTGGCGGCGGATGCGCTCACTGACCGGAGGAGGCAGATGGGCGCCTGCCAGGGACGTTTCCAACAGCATCGCGCACATCTGCTGTTGCAGCGCTGTGCCTGCTGCCACCGCTTCGCTTTCCGGTTGGGATTGCAGGGTGGCGCGGGTGGGTGGATTATCCGGGTTGGATGTGGGGACAGGGTCTGTCATGGATAGGTTCTCTCCTTCTATTTGTTCATGAGTTGGATCAGGAATAAAACGACCGCCGCGAGCCGGGTTGGTGACCAGGTCGAGCGAGAAGACTTTGATGATCTCCCGCACATCCGGTCCAAGAGCCGTGAAGAGCAGATCGGCGGAAAACCCCAGGTCTGGCCGCGGCTCCGGCAGGGTCAGCCAATCGCTGCCGGTCTGACACAACACACCGGCGGCCGGTCCACCCGGGCGGAGTTGTAGCTGAATGCCGCTCTCCTGCGTGAGCCAGACCGGGTTGGCGCACACACCCGCCAGATCCCGCACCGAACGATGGCTTAATACCTCGCGCGGATGATCGATGTAACAGGGAATGCCTTCCCAGAGGGGCAGCGATCGCTCCAACACGTCCGGCTGAAAATTCCAGCCGTTGCCCGTCCCGGCGGTGATCGCCAGCACCTCAAAAGCCGGGTCAGCCGCAGGCGATGCCTCCGCGCAGGTGGCGCGCAATCCATGCAGGGTGATGCGGTGGGTGATGAGTCTGTCAGTCAAGGGTCTCCTTTCGATTTGGATGATTGGTTTTGCCGCGCTGGAGCATGTCTTCCAGGTCGGTCACTTCCCCGGCGAAACGGTATGCCAGGCGGAGCAATTCGGCGTCGTCGATCAGACCCCGTTCGTGCAGGAGCAGGAAGGATTGGATGATGCTCTGGGAGGCGGTTGCCAGTTCGGCGTTATCGCGCGCGCTGATGTCGGCGCCCTGAACGTGTATGTCGGCATTGGGATCGATGCGGCGGTCGATCTGCGCCTTGCGTCCGATACAGATGCGCGCCAGGTCGGCCAGCATCCACAGGAACCAGCGCTGACGCTGCTCGAAATGCCGGAAGGTCGGACCTCCAGCGCTCTCGGCGGTGGTGCGGGTGGCACCCTCCGGTTCCGCCAGGAAATGCATCGGCAGACCCGCCCCGGCGGCGATCATGCGTTTGATCGCCAGTCCGTCTTCCCCGGCTTCCTGGGACGCCAGGTTGGGCTGGATCACGCTCCAGGTCTCGCTGTCGTCGGTCACGAGGATGGAACCCGGATTGGGTGTGACGCTGTTCAAAGCGGTCTGGCGGTTCTGCCGTTCCTGCTCGCTCACGAAAGCAGCTTTGACCTGGTACAGGAAAGCCTGGCGGTAGCGGTTCAGACGGACGCGGTCTTCGAGCCAGGCGGAATAGCGCGACAACCAGCGCAGCAGCGGAGCCAGGTCCGATTCGCCGTGCAGGGTGCCGACCGGCTTGTTGATGGCGTAATGGCGCATCACCGGAGGGAAGGGCAGGCTTTCGCACCCGGCGGCAGATTCCTGCCAGGCGGCCCACTCATGCCCTTCCGATTCGCCAGCGCGCGGGTACTCGCGGAAGCTCAATTCCTGTTCGAGGTCGTTGTCGGCGGTGTGGATGGATTGGATCTGGCTGGCGGGGATGGCGCGCAGATAGCTCATCCCGGATGGGTCGGTGGAGATGACGATGAACAACTCACCCGAGCGGACCAGTTCTTCGCACCATTCGGTGACGCGCACGTCCATGCGGTTGAGGGGATGCGCCCACCAGGCGCGCAGGAAGTCGTTGGCAGCCTCGTCTTTGCTGCTGACGCGGATCCCCCCGCCGACCACATACTGGCTGGTCAGTTCGACGATCCGCCGGGCAAGGGGATTGGTCTGCCAGGCTTCGAACGCCTGACGGAGGATCTCGCTCCGGTCGACCGGGTAGCGATCCAGATTGGTGGATGGCAGCCCGGACGGCCGTTCGTAGAATCCGTCCGAGAGGGAAACGGCCAGGCTGGACCGGGTGGGGGAGGCTTTGGAGGGGGTAAAGAACTTCTGCAACAGGTTCATGCGGCTCCATATATAGAATAAATGTTCTATATATGGTTATAGTCCGAATCAGAGGGCAAGTCAACCTGTCAGATGTGACAGTGTTTACATCCCCGCCGGAGGCGGGGAGGAGAGACCAGAAACCAGGGATCAGAAAGAATGAGATCGGAGACCGGAAACCAGAGACTTGTAGGGGCGACCACGAGGGTCGCCTGGGTGTTAGCCCCCCTTATAAAGGGGGGAAGGGGGGATCGCATCGCCGCAAAAACCGCGAAGGTTCCGAAGGACGCTGAGCAAAGATAAAAATACCTACCCAATCAGGGCGTAGGATAGGTTCAACCTTATAAAACAGTAGGGATTAATATTTCGTTGATATCTACCAAATATCAGTAGTTGAGTAGAGGTAAGGAAACGAAATTAAAGAGAAACTGGCATTTCATCCCATGTACGACCTTCCAACAATCGCCCAGTTTTCTTCTTGTTAGTTCCACCCCATTGTTTGAAGAAAAACGGAACATGTTGATTTAAACATTCATCCTTAATATTAATAACCCATTCTGCTTCCATTTTTCTTGCCTTTGGTCCCGATTCTCCCCCAACAATAACCCAGTCAATATTTGATAAATCCAAATTCTTAATTGGCCCGAGAAGAGGTTCAACTGATAAAAACTTCTTTTTGGCTCCTGTATTTCTGAGTAAGTCAATCCGATGTATATATTCGACGGATTCGACACTTACACCTGCCCAAACGTTTTCGGGCCATTCAATTTTTGAATTAATTTGATTTAATCTCTCTGCCCTTTTCGTTAAGATCTGAAATGTATGCCAAGAAGCTTTTCTCATAATACTGATCAAATGTAGGATTATTTCATCTGATATGTTTTCGTGGAAGAGATCGCTCATCGAATTGACAAAAATCACCTTCGACCTTGATACTGAGAGCGGATAATCAAATATCTCTTCGTGAATCATTACCTGAAATCCATTTTGGTAAGCTGGTTTACCCATTGCCTTTAAACGCTTTGCCATTCTTTCTGCATAGCAATTCTTGCAACCAGGACTAACTTTTGTACATCCCGTTACTGGATTCCATGTTGATTCAGTCCACTCAATTTTCGATTTTGTATTCAACTTAGTTTTTCCTTACAACACATTATACCCCAATAGAACAAATGTTTCAATAATTATCTAAACTGAAATACAGTCTTATCTTGACTTCTTGCACCAGTACGAGATATTATCCGCGGATTTGGTTCCGATTCCAGGACAATTAGGGCCTTATTAAATATGAGCACTTGAGATTCTTCCAAACCATTTTTTCTTGTTTCGAGTTAATAATCTCATGTAGATATCTTGTCGACTTATTTTTTCATCAGAACACAAACTGCTCATAGCTTTCGCCAGATCCTCGGCAATTGAATTCGACAATTCTAATTCGCTCGGCTCGACTGAAAACAGGGGCATCTGTCCAGTTTTCTTTTGGGCATAGTCTTGCATTTCTTGTGGCCTATTTCGTTCTACTGTATATATGGTCTCGCTGGCTAATATTACAGCTTTTGGATGTGATGCAGCAAATACTAGATAATATTTATTTTGACCATCCAACGAGACAATTGGAAAAGCAGCCGAGAAGCCGAAGTCTTTCTGTAGTCTAAATTCCAATTCAAGTCGTTCAACATAATAATTAACCGCATTGTTAATTCTTTCCTCGCAAGAATTGCCATCTAATCGCTGGAACAGGCTTTCGGCAGTGTGTATTCCGTATAAATTTAATAATCTTGAAACTTTCCTTTCTGCGCCCCGTGATCCAGAATCAAAAAAACCACTCAATCGGCGTACAGTTTTATGATCGAAGCGCAGCCATAAATCAGTTTTTGCGTTTCGATGAAGTATTTTTATCAGATCCTGCCAATCGGTTCCCTTGACACCAAAAGGATCGATAAAGAAAAACGCAGGACATTTTCCAATTTGTTGAAGAATTTTAGGAATATTTGACGCAAATGTTCCTTGCAAATTCAAGACTATTCTTTCATAGATTGACGTGGCTGTTTCAAGGTTTTGGAAATTTGTATTGTCAGCCTCGACATTAATGCATTGAAGTTGATACACTTTATTCTGATCACGAAATTTTTGGGCTAATTCAGCAGCTAATACGGGTGAACCTTTGGTACCATCTTTATAATTACCTCTTCCGGCAAACCCGTCGATGTAATAAACACAAGCATGTGATGTATTGCTACCGAGGATTTTTACGAAGGCATTGAGATATGAACTAATTATATCTAGCTTTCTTTTTGACCAATTTTTTTGCTCATCAAAGTATTCGCTGAGTTCTCTTTTCATATTTCCCCATCTAGATTTTCGTGCAAATATCAAGGTTTTTGTCTAAATGTGAAGTGGTTACGAAATCTATTCCCGTTTCACATCCCCAACCCCATCTGACCATCACCCTCTTTGCCCTTAACGCGCTCTGCTTTCTTGTGCGGATCATCCAACCAGCGCGGCAGATCCGGCCGGCGGCCAGACAGCAGGTCCTCCACCGTGACGATCTGCAGGCGTGGATAGACCATCTGCCACAGGTCTGACTTGTAATCGCCGGCTTTGTCGGCTTCATGTTTCATCTCGCTGGTGGGCGGTTCGAGCGTCAGGAAGATGCCCATGGCGGCGTTCTCGCGCTCCACTACCCCGCGCAGATCGCGCACATCGCCGCTTTTCACCCCGCCGCCCTTCACCTGCAAGATGATCTTGCCGGTCTTGCCTTTCATGTCTTCGGTGAACAGGATCACCCCGTCGATGCCGCGGTCGCTGCCGTGCTTACCCACCTTGCTGCCCTCGCTGCCACCCTGGGGACGCGCGCCGATGAGCGAGATCGCCCACCACTGGAACTGGTAGGCGTTCTGCTTGAATAAGGCTTTGGCGCCGTTCAGGTCGACCGGCTCGCCGACGACATCGTAATCCTTTTCCGGCAGCAGATCCGTACATGTCTTTCAGACGGCTCTTGTGCATGGCAATGGCGAGATGGGTGATGTCGATCCCGATCCACCTGCGCCCCAGCTTTTGGGCGGCGGCGATGGCGGTGCCGCATCCGCTGAACGGGTCGAGCACGATATCGCCCGGATTGCTGGAGGCCTGGATGATGCGCTCAAGCAGGGCGAGCGGTTTTTGGGTGGGGTAGCCTAAGGCGTTCGGCCGCTTGTGCTTGAATGGGAAGTATATCTGTCCAAATATCGTCAACAGGATTGTCCCTTCTTGTTCATCTAAATACCGTTTCAATTGGGCGAATCGTCTACCGGATTTATGTTTGAATATATTCAGACCATCGGAATTAAGCTTTCTCCATTCTATCATTTCGTCCAACGCCAACGCGTGTTACATCCATAGAAATTCATATGTTAGGTTTGGTCGATCCTTATTTGGACTTGCTAGGTCAGCTAGGCGATATATCCTTCCATCTCTGGATCTTTATACTTATAAAATGCATTCAACATAACCTTGATCATGGTCCATATACTGAAAGATTCCATAGCTTTTCTTTGGATTTTGAGTAAAACAAGTAATATGTCATGATTCGATGCAAATTTAGTAAATGCTCAGCCTTGAGAGTTTTGCCTTTTCCAAGTTATTTCATTTCAAAGTTTTCAACTCCAAAAATCGTATCCAGCAACAACTTTCAAATAATGGCTGGCAGTCGGATCGCAGTGCAGGTACAGGCTGCCGGTCGGTTTCAATACCCGGTGCAGTTCCACCAGGCGGGCGGCCATCATCACCAGGTAGGCCATCATCTGGTTCTCGCCGATGAATCCGTGCATCGCATCCAGCATGGATGCCACATGCAGTGGGCGCGGAAGAGATCAGCGTCCGAAAAACCCGCTCGTTCCAATGCCAGGTGTCATCGAAGGCGTTGATCTGCGCTTCGCTGTCCATGCCCTTTTCGTCCTTGAACAGGACCGAATACGAGCGGTTGCTGTTGAAAGGCGGGTCGAGGTAGATCAGGTCGACCGATTCATCCGGGATGTATTCGCGGAGTATCTCGAGGTTATCTCCGTAGAACAGGGTGTTGCGGGTAATGGCTTTGGGCATATGGATTTCCTGACTGTTGGTTGCGTGTTCAATTTCCCCAGCGTGAAAAACGATCTGCCTGAAGTATAGTAAAGCTTGTCCGTTTTCGCAAATGTGTATTTGTCATCCTGAAGGAGCATTGAGCCCCCCTTACCAAGGGGGGTAGGGGGGATCCGGAATGGGCTGATGAGACGCGGTAGTCTTACGGGTGTTGTCGGAGATTGCCACGTCGCAAAAACCGCTCCTCGCAATGACACGCAAACCGAGGCTCGTAATGATACGCGCCCGAAGTCCCACCTTATCAAGGGGGGTGCCGCGCAGCGGCGGGGGGATCGTGTTGGAGCTGGCAAAGATCCCTCCGTCTGCTTCGCAGCCACCTCCCCTAAGAGGGGAGGACAACAACCAAAAGCCCCCCTTATAAAGAGGGCGCCACGCAGCGGTGGGGGGATCCAGCGCTGACAGGTGAGACACGCTTTTCCTGCGGGTGTTGTCGGAGATTGCCGCGTCGGCCTAACGCCCTCCTCGTAATTGACATGCGGCCTGGAGGATGCTGCGCGCTCACGATGACAGACGGTCAGGCGATCAAGTCCTCCCCTGGAGGGGGGAGGGTAGGGTGGGGGTCGATGGATCCCTCCGTCTGCTTCGCAGCCACCTCCCCTAAGAGGGGAGGACTTGGCCTGCTGCTGATCTTATCTGTCATGCTGAACGGAGTGAAGCATCTCTAAGAAAGTCTGTCAGCGATTATTTTTCGTAGAGATTCTTCGGGCTACGAAGTAGCCCTCAGAATGACATTTAGCCAGGGGGTAGATTAAGTTGATCGTCTGCCGAAAAAATAACCAAAACAGCCCCAAGCGATTTCTGCCCGGGGCTGATAGGATAAACAGGATGCTACTCAAGCAGAGATTGGTTTTCTCCTCAGCAGGGCGATCCCAGCGAACAACCACCAGAAGATGACCCCCACACCGAACACATAGCTGATGGCGATCAGCGCCGGGATGGTCGCGCCGATCAGACCGATCACGCTGATGATCATCCCCAGGATGGCGACGGCTTTCGGCAGGGCTCCGGTCCGCATGGCAGCCAGGCTGATCAAACCCACCCACAGGCAGCCCAGCAGCTTATCGGAGCTGTCCAACCCGAGGGTGATGGTCTCCAAAGCCAACTTGAGCGATTCCGCCTGGGCGGGATTCTTTCCGTACAGGGTCACCAACGTATCCAACCCCAAATTGGTGATGAGTCCGCTGGCAAAGACCAGGGCGATCCAGAGGAACCCGAATGCGGTTGCGACCTTCGCCAATACCGGAGCGCCGTCCTTCAACCGTTCATAGAGGGCTAACGCCAGTACCACCAGGCAAATCCCGTTGATGATGTACATGCTGAAGTGCCAGATGAAGATGAGCGTCTGATTCGCGGTGAGGAAGGCCATGTACTCCTCGAACCCGAGGGTCACATCTGCCATTGGCGCCAGGATGGTGGAGACGAGTGCGATGGCAAAAATATAGGTTGCGGCTGCGATGATGGCGGAAATGCCGCCTGCTTTTTGTAACGTGTTCATTTCGTTTTTTCCTCAATTGTTTCGTAACTAAATACTTCATTGATGTTCACCCCGAAGACATCTGCAATGCGGAAAGCCAGTTCGAGCGAGGGGGAATATTTGCCGGCTTCGATCGCCATGATCGTCTGCCGTGATGCTCCGGTTTTTGTGGCCAGTTCCTGCTGGGTCATCTCACTTGCAAAGAAGCGCAGTTTGCGGATGTTATTCGTTACAACCAGTTTCTTAGGCATTTCGGATCCCATTCCGGTAATAGACTAGAGACGTGACACCTTCGACCATCGAGCCGGCGCTGAACGAGATGAACAGGATGTTCAGCATGACCATGGGGGAGTAGCGCAGTACCAGTGCCAGCAGCGCCAGCACGAAACCAGCACCCGCGAATGCAAAGCCCACTTTGGATGATTTCAACTCGATCAATCTGTCCCGCTCATCTTCGACCATTTCCTGCTTGATGGAATTCTCAACCTCGGTCTCCGCGTAATTTCTGTCGCGGATGGCGACGGCGATTGAGAGGAGGATGTGGAATACGATCTGGATGATGATCATGGCGACGATGCCCACCCCGATGAAGATCAGCATCGTGATCGCCCACGCCCGCAGATCATCTGCGGGGAGCAGACCAGCCTGGTATTTGCCGAAGGCGTAGATGCAGTAGGCAGCCAGGACCAGGATCCCGCCGAGTATGCTTGCGATGGTTCTTTTTTCTGAATATGACATTTCGTAAATCTCCTTACTTTCTGTAGTTTAGTTTGATGTACATATAGTACAATAAGATTTACATAATGTCAAGTAAATTAGACATATTGTATATAAAACAGTACATAGTCCCCATAAGCCCCCCTTACCAAGGAGGGGTAGGGTATGGGAGCCCCCCTTATCAAGGGGGGAAGGGTATGGGAGCCCCCCTTACCAAGGAGGGGGTAGGGTATGGGAGCTCCCCTTACCAAGGAGGGGTAGGGTATGAGAGCCCCCCTTACCAAAGAGGGGTAGGGTATGAGAGAGCCCCCCTTACCAAGGAGGGGTAGGGTATGAGAGCCCCCCTTATCAAGGGGGGAAGGGGGGATCGTATTTCCCCGAGCACGTTCGCGTAGCGCTCTCAAGTCCTCACCCTCAGTGGGAGTGTTGGGTGGGGGTGCGCAGCGCCGGGGGATCTGATCTACCCTGGTGTGCGACCGTTCAGAATTCCCCTTTGATGAAGATCCTTATTCAACTGCTCCGGTGATTGGAACAGGATGGTCTGGAAACCCAGCTCACTGGCTGTTATGATATTGGGTTTGCTGTCATCGATGAACAGACAGTCTCCTGCCGGACGTTTGATCTGCTCCAGCAGGTAGGTATAAATATACGGTTCCGGTTTCGCCAACCCAACTTCGCCCGAGATCACCATCCCATCAAAGCACTTGAAGAAATCGTATACTGGTCTCACCTGTGCGAACTTGTCCGCCGGCCAGTTACTCAATCCCCACAGCGGGAATCCATCTGCCTTTAGCGCGTATAACAAATCCACCACTGGTTGGATGGGACCAGCGACTGTCTCCATGAAGCGCTCATGGTACGCCCAGATCAAATCTTCGTGTTGGGGGAAACGCGCTATCATTTCCGCAGCCCCCTTGGAAAACGGACGTCCGCGGTCGTTCTCGAGATTCCAGGCGAAGAAATCCACTTCCTGTAAGAACCGGTCAACCACCTGGCGGTCGTCTCCCAGCAATTTGCGGTACAAGTGATAGGGATTCCAGTCGACCAGGACTCCCCCGAAATCGAACACGATCACCGGTGATTTTTCAGTTTGGTCAATCATTTTGATGTCTGCATATTCCATTCGTTTGAGGGATCTTCCGGGGAGCATCATACCACAAAATAGAGGTTGGTTTTGGCTTTGTCATGCTGAACGGAGTGATCGATCTGTCATGCTGAACGGAGTGAAGCATCTCTACGATCGCATTTGTTCTGTTAACGATCGCATTTGTTTGTTAGTTTGTAGTAGAGATTCTTCGCCCTTCCAGGCTCAGAATGACAACTGTCTGTGGATCTGTCATGCTGAACGCAGTGAAGCATCTCTACGATCGCATTTGTTCTGTTAGTTTGTGGTAGAGATTCTTTGCCCTTCGGGCTAGAAGATTCTTCGCCCTTCCGGGCTCAGAATGACTCCAACGTGACGGACTCGAATGACAAGCTGTGGATCTGTCATGCTGAACGGAGTGAAGCATCTCTACGATCGCATTTATTCTGTTAGTTTGTAGTAGAGATTCTTCGCCCTTCCGGGCTCAGAATGACAATAAGGCAGCGGGTCAGGATGACATGGGTGAGTGGGTTTAGAAATACACACCGCCCCCTCGCACGGTCTAATTTGCAGTATAGTTGTCCCAACTGATTTCTTAGCCAAATCCATGGGAGACATATATGCAAATTCAATTGATCCGCAACGCAACCTTACGCCTGCAATATGCCGGACAGCAACTCCTCACCGATCCCTATCTGGCAGCCAAATTCTCTCGTCCTTCTTTCACTGGCAAATCACTTAATCCAACAGTGGAACTCCCTATTCCACCAGAAGAGGTCATCGCGGATGTGGATGCGGTCCTCGTCTCGCACCTGCACTCGGACCATTTTGATCCCGCCGCCCGGGATTTGCTTCCCAAGGACACTCCGCTCCTGTGCCAGGTGGGCGATGAGACCCAACTGGCTGACATGGGATTTCAGCAAGTGACACCCATTACAAAGAAACTAGTTTGGCGTGGGATCACGATCAATCGCATTTCCGGTCAACACGGAAGTGGTGATGTTCTCGATGATATGGGTGCGGCTTCCGGTTTCATTCTGCAAGCCGCGTCCGAGCCGACCGTTTACTGGACTGGGGATACGATCTGGAGTGATACCGTTGCGGAAGCCATTCACCGGTATCAACCGCAGATCATCCTGACCCATTCCTGCGGGGCGGTGTGGGGAAAGAATGTCCTGATCATAATGGATGCCGCTCAAACCGTGAAAGCGTGCCAATCCGCGCCAGAGAGCACAGTGATTGCCATTCATATGGAAGCGCTCGATCACGCGACAGTCACACGGGCTGAGTTGCGCCAATACGCTTCCGAACATGGGATTAAACAAAACCAATTATTGATTCCGGCAGATGGCGAGACTCTCCAATTTTCACGATAAATCTTTTGATGGATCTGCGAAATTCGCAGGTTAATCCTGTTGAATTTGAACACTCATTCCGCAATTCGGTCCACGGAATAATCTACCAGTCGGTATTGTTGTTCATTGTCTAATCGGAATCATGCACAACGGCTATGATTCCGATTTTTCGTGTGCTATGCTGAAATTACTCAAGAAAGGGGTAATTTATGTCTGGTGATCAAGCCGTAGGCTTGATAGTTGGTATCGTTCTCATTTTGTTGGTCATCCTGTTGATCTACTTCCTATTTCGTGGTCGTGACGAATCCGCTGTAGCCAGGAGTGCTCCGTCCATTCCTCTTGCCAGTCATACAGATGACGATCTGACAATGATCGAGGGGATCGGTCCGAAGATCCGGTCGGTGTTGCATGAAGGGGGCATCCACCGATTTCAGGATCTGACAGGCGTAACACCTGAATGGATCAAGGATGTTTTGCAAAAAAGAGGAATCCGCCTCGTAGATCCAACCACCTGGTCTGAGCAGGCAAAAATGCTGGCAGACGGTGAATGGATGATTTTGCGAGATTCACAAAGGAGCTGCGTGGAGGCAGGAAAGGATAAAATAATTTCACTGGTAGGATCAACTCCCGTCGATCACATTCAAAATTGGATATATGACTGTGAGATTGGGTTTTCGAATTAATGCCAAAAAATACTATATATATCTATTATTTGTGGAGGAAAGATGAACAATACATCTGTATTTACTGACCCGCCTATCGCGCGGTCTCTGTTCAGCGATATCCGCTGGTCCTGGTTATGGCTGATCGCCCGCCTGTATCTGGGTTACACCTGGCTGAGTTCAGGCATCGGTAAAACTCAGAATTCGTTCTGGATCTCTGGTGATGCATTAAAAGGATTTTGGGAGGGAGCGGTGTTGGTTCCTGAAGCGCCTGCTCGACCTGCGATTACGTTTGTTTGGTATCGTACTTTTCTGCAGGCCATGCTGGATGCAGGTGCGTACACCTGGTTCGCCAAGCTGGTCATGGTCGCCGAACTGCTCATCGGTGCTGCCTTGATCCTGGGTATGTTCACCGGTATCGCTGCCTTCTTCGGCGGCTTTATGAATTGGAATTTTATGATGGCGGGAACAGCATCCACCAACCCGGTATTATTTGTTATTGCCATGTTTCTTATCTTAGCCTGGAAGACGGCAGGATGGTGGGGTGTGGATCGCTGGCTCTTACCAGCCTTAGGAACACCCTGGCAGGCGGGGAAAATGTTTACGAAAACATAGACCGCCTGGCTATTCCATCCCACCAGTACCATGAAAGTAGATGTAATACTCCCTCCCTAAATTCATTTAGAATTTGGGGAGGGTTTAGGCTGGAGGGGCTTTTCTACAAAAATACAACCAATTGTTAATACGATTCTTGTAGAAGAGCCGTACTCTAAAGATGACATTATTCTGCAAGGAGAAAACCCTATGGCTAAGATTGTAGGTATTGATTTAGGCACAACCAACAGCGTGGTCGCCGTGATGGAAGCGGGCAACCCGACGGTCATCTCGACCGCGGAAGGATCCCGATTGTTGCCATCTGTGGTGGCGTTCACAAAAAACAACGAACGATTGGTGGGACAGCAGGCAAAACGCCAGGCAGTTGTAAATCCCGAAAACACGATTTCATCCATTAAACGATTCATGGGTCGCCATTATGACGAAGTGGAAAACGAACGAAAAATGGTCCCGTTTTCCATTGTCAAAGGACCGCAGGGTGACGCGAGGGTAAAGATTCCCATCAATGGGAAAGAATATACCCCTCAGGAAGTATCTGCAATGATTTTGAGCAAGCTGAAGACAGATGCTGAATCATACCTGGGCGAGTCAGTCACACAAGCAGTCATCACGGTTCCCGCGTATTTCAACGACAGCCAGCGTCAGGCAACCAAGGACGCCGGAAAGATCGCTGGGTTGGATGTGCTGCGGATCATAAACGAACCGACTGCATCTGCCCTGGCGTATGGTCTGGATAAGAAAAAGAATGAACGCATCCTGGTCTTCGACTTGGGTGGTGGAACCTTCGATGTCTCCATCCTCGATGTAGGTGAAGGCGTGGTGGAAGTGAAAGCGACCAACGGCGATACTCATCTGGGTGGTGACGATTGGGATGAGAAGATCGTTCACTGGGCTGCAGATGAGTTCAAGAAAGATCATGGGATCGACCTTCGTCAGGATCGTCAGGCATTGCAGCGTTTACGTGAAGCATCTGAAAAAGCCAAAATCGAATTGTCAACCCTATTGGAAGCTGAGATCAATCTGCCATACATCACTGCGGACACCAACGGACCAAAGCATCTTCAGATGAAGCTAACCCGTTCCAACTTTGAGCAGATGTCAGAAGATCTATTGAACCGCTGCCGAAAGCCATTTGAAAATGCATTAAAAGATGCCGGTGTATCCACCAGTCAGGTGGATGAGGTTGTGCTTGTCGGTGGGGCTACCCGTATGCCGATGGTGCAAAACCTGGTCCGCTCACTGGTAAACAAGGAACCCAACAAGGGTGTCAACCCGGATGAAGTGGTGGCAATTGGTGCTGCCATTCAGGGCGGTGTGCTCGGCGGTGAAGTGAAAGATGTGTTGCTGCTGGATGTTACTCCACTCACCCTGGGATTGGAAACGTTGGGCGGGGTCATGACTCCTCTCATCGAACGTAACACTACCATTCCGGTGAAGAAATCGGAAGTGTTCTCCACCGCGGAAGATAATCAGACCGCCGTCGATATTCACGTCCTGCAGGGAGAACGCCCGATGGCAACGGATAATATGACACTGGGTCGTTTCCGATTGGATGGATTGCCACCGGCTCCTCGCGGTCTGCCACAGGTGGAAGTGACCTTTGATATCGATGCGAATGGCATCATTAATGTCGCTGCCCGTGACAAAGCGACCGGTAAAGAGCAGAAAGTAACCATCACCGCGAGCACTAACCTGGATAAAAAGGATATCGAACGGATGGTGGAGCAAGCAAACGTGAACAAGGCAGATGACCAGCGCCGGAAGGAGCTGGTGGAAGCCCGCAATGTCGCTGATAGCGCCACTTACCAGGCTGAGAAGATGGTCCGGGATCTGGGTGAGAAAGTCAGCACCCAAGATAAAGATCGGATCGAGGGATTGGTCAAAGCATTAAAGGAAACCGCTCAAGGCGAAAACACCGTTGAGATCAAACGCCAGATCGACGAATTGCAGCAGGCGATGAGCAGCGTCGGAGCACAAGCTTATCAACAACCTGGTACGCCGGAGGGTGGCGAGCCTGGCAGCCAGCAATCCCCTGATGCGGATAAAGGGGACGTAGTCGAAGGCGAATTCAAATCTGTTTAACAACCTTCCCCGGGAGAAGCCAATCTCTCGGGGATTTTCATTTGATATCCAAAAATATCCCATTACCCTTACGGGATTTCTACACTCAGAATACAATACTCTCATCATCTACCATGATTGAGGTTAATCAATGAGTGAATCAAAACCACAGCAAGATCCGGGGCAATTCGCCAAACGATATATGTTCACCGGATTAGGTTTGGTATTTGGAGCGGGTATTGGGTATATCTTATTCAAGAATATTGAATTGGGTGCCGGCATCGGATTGGTGCTTGGAGCTGTTATCGACGGGTTAATCTATAAAAAACGGATTAGCAGGGAAGAACAACATTAAATGGAGTCCTGCTCCCTGATTTCAGCTCCCTTTTCCAAGGTAGTATAATGACGCGATGAGACCGAAGTTGAAATCTTTTCTGGCGGGGGTCGTTATAATGACCGTCATGCTCTCCGCCAGTGTTTTCCTGATACCATCTTTGCGTGAACGGGTATCGAACAAGTGGGACGAAGTCCGGGCACAAATCAAGTACGCCATTAGTCCGCCTGAGAAGGTAGTATTTGTTCCGCAGGAACAGGCTGTCGCGGCTGTCGTACGTCAGACTATGACTGCACTCGCGCCTACTGGAACCGCTACCCCAACCCCAGACCTTTCCACACCCGAACCAACCCCGACGCCTACCATCACCCCCACACCCCTTCCTTCGACAGTAATATTGGATGGGATCCGCTTCCAATCGCAACGATCTATGTGGAATTATTGCGCACCGGCCAACCTGGCAATGGCATTATCCTATTGGGGATGGAAGGGGGATCGGCTGGATACCGGACGCTGGATGAAGCCGTATGGAAAAGACAAGAATGTGATGCCATATGAAATGCAAGCTTACACCGAAGAGGTTGCTGGCTTGAGATCAGTGGTTCGGGTGGGGGGCAATCTAACTACCATAAAGGATTTCGTAGCTAATGGTTTCCCGATCCTGATCGAGAAAAGTGAAGTGCTTCATGGAGAATACGGTCCCGGTTCAACCGGCTGGATGGGTCATTACATGGTCTTCAATGGGTACGACGATGCAAAACAGATCCTGATCGGGCAGGATTCATTGACCGGACCCGATGCTGAATTTCCATATTCACAACTTGAGAATGATTGGCGTGGTTTTAATTACATTTACATGGTCGTTTATCCGGTGGAGAAGGAAGAGGTCGTGTTCAAATTGTTGGGCGACCAGCTCGACGAGAAAACGAATTATGAATCCACCGGTCTAATCGCTGCCAATGAGGTGATGGGGTTATCAGGCAGAGACCAGTTCTTCGCGTATTACAATCGCGGGACAAACCTGGTTGCCCTCCAAGATTACACCACAGCGGCAGCGATGTATGACGAAGCGTATGCGATCTATCCCACCATACCGGAAGGTGACCGACCTTACAGGGCTATCTGGTATCAGACTGGTCCTTACTATGCGTACTATTTCACCGGGAGATACTGGGATGTGATCAACCTGGCAACGACCACCCTCGATGCGATGTCTGAACCGATCCTGGAGGAAAGCTACTATTGGCGGGCCAGAGCAGAACTGGCGCTAGGGGATACCGTAGGCGCGCAAAAAGATCTGCGCCTCGCATTGAAATATCATGAAGGATTCGCACCCGCAGAGCAGTTATTGGCTGACATGGGTTTGGCGAAATAATCCGAATTGAAATGATCGATAGTATAACAAAAAGCAGCCTCACGTCAGGCTGCTACCGGTGATTCGCGCAGATATTATTTTTGGGATAATTCTGATTTAAGGATCTTTTTTGTAGTGGATAAATACCAGGACCGGACGATCTGGAAGTACATTTTCATCCGGTTGAGGAATCCCTTTAAAGAGCCACGATGGATCTCACTTGGTGGATGGCTGACCCCTATTAGACTAATCCGCTTTACTCGCCATTGAAATTGGTGGGATGCAATGGTCATCGCTGTCTCAAGACCATACCCGCTGGCTGCCTCCGGATTAAGTGTTTTAAACAAATCTCCCCTCAAGCAACGCTGACCGGAGAGCCAGGGCGTGATCCAATGGGAAAAATCGGAAGCCCATTGCCCTTTTTTGAATACACCGATGGTCATATCCTGTTGACCATTCAATACCGGCTGGCAGAGTTGATCGATCTGTTCAGATGTGAGGTTTTGCAAATCCGCATCCAACATCAGGATCACCGGATTTCTGGAACTTTGCACCCCTAAATAAACAGTTTGACCTTTGCCGAGGTTGGTCGAATTTGTGATCAATGTGATGCGTGGATCCTTATTGCGATACTCATTCACAACCAGGGTAGTATCATCAACGGACCCATCATCAACAACAATGATCTCATCAATGTAATCAATCCCTGATAAGGATTGAAAAACATGATGAATTCTGTCGGCTTCATTGTAGGCTGGTATGACTACGGATACCCCATTCATATACACCACCTGGTAAATTTTAACACATACTATCCTATCAATGTACCTCAGTCTTATCCAAATTGTCGAGTAGCTGTAAACGCGGCGTTCTTGACAGCCTTTGAAACTAGTATATACTGTCTTTAATCTCGCTGAGGGAGTGCGTATTCATTTAATAAAGGCTGATGAGATGAAACCATCCATTTGGAACATTCTATCCATCGTGTTACTGGCCGGGGTTGTGCTGACAATCGTCATCTTCGGAGTGATTTTCCTGGTACCAAACCAGATATTGCCGGCAGCTTTAAGGCCGGTCGTTGTGCCAAACGCCCTGGTTTTGCCGACAGCCACAGTTACACCTCCGGTGTTTCCGCCCACCTGGACCAAGTCACCCCTGCCAACCACGGTCGAACCTACCCAGCCAAAGACGGCAACCCCATCAGCGACCAATACGGTTTTTCTGTTGCCCAGTAAATCCGCAACTGCTACTGCGTCAAAGACCCTGACGCCATCCATTACCAACACCAAAGCCAGCGGTGTCATCATCATCGTAAATGGAACGGCACGAACGGCAACAAAAACCAGCAAACCGACCAAGACGCCCACACCAAAACCTACCAAAACGCCCGGTGGCGTTCCAGATTTCCAGGCAGTGGACGACTTTGTTGAAATGGACCCGGCGCCATCCTCAGTACGAGTTAACATACTGGCGAATGACTATCATTTCGCAGGACTGCCTATCCGAATTGTCAACTTTACCAAATTCCCGAAACATGGCAATGTTGAAAGGGTGAGCGGTTCCTCCACCGATATCATCTATAAGCCAGCAGCGGGATTCGTTGGCTTGGATAGTTTTGAATATAAAATGACCGATGAGCCAGGATCTACAGACTTCGGCATGGTCTATATCTCCGTTGGTACCCTTTCCTGGCCAACTGATATTGCCTTGGATTCGACTACCATTGCCGAAAACAGAACGGCTGGAACAACCGTAGGGCAATTTACCACGACTGATCCAGATTTCCCTTTCATCTACAAATTGGTTGCCGGGGATGGTTCCACCAATAACAACCTCTTCCTCATTTCCGGGGATATCCTTAAGACTACAGCCTCTTTCAATGCCGAGACTACACCCAGTTTGAGTATTCGGGTTCGTTCCACCGATTCCACTGGTATGTTTTTCGAAAAGAAGTTCATTATTAACGTCACGAGCGTCAACGAGCCGCCGACCATTACTGTGATTACCGCTCCCCAGGGGAAAGCGGGCTACCCATACGAGGGGCTTGTGAGGGCGATCGATCCAGATTCCGGGGATACATTGACTTTTGTATGCAATCTGCCACCTGCACCTGTACCAGTCTGGTTATCTTGTAGTTCTAATTCGGATAAAACTTCCACCCTCTCGGGTACAGCGCCAGAGGGAATTGGTGGAATTGTAAGTTTTAATATCACAGTGACCGATTCAGGACCGTTATCCGATACACGAAATGTCACTTTTAACGTGATCGTACCGACGCCGACTCAAACAGCAACCACGCCCCCGCCCTAGAGGATATATGACTGAAGAAATGACGCCGGAAGTTTTCCAACACATGGTGATGCTCGCTGCTCTGGAATTGGATGCTACCGAATCTGAATATTTGCGGAAACAACTGAACAACCAATTAAATGCGATCCATGAACTGAGCGCGATCCCGGTGGATGATTCCATTCCGACTGCCAGACATGGGGTCCCATTTCCACGAGAAATTTCTGCAACTCCTCGAGCCGATGAATGGGATCCATATCCGAACCCGGATGATATTCTGGCACAAGCCCCTCAAACGGAGGATCGCTATTACGTGGTGCCTGAAATACCACATACGAATTTGGATTGATCGCTTGATTGATCATCTGAATGGGGTGAGTGGAAACCAAATTTCTCCTCACCCCATCATTTTGTAACGACCTGGAGAACTATGGAGCTTTGCGACCTTTCAGCAATCGAAATCTCTCAGTTGATCAAAAACCGAAAAGCCTCCGCCGTGGAAGTCTTACAGAGCGCACTGGAGCGTATCGGTGAAGTGGATGGTCGGCCGGGTTCGTTGGATTCGGGCGAGATTACTATGGAAGACAGGCAGAAAGTTCATGCCTTTATCTCCTATAGCTTTGAGAAGGCATTGGATCAAGCTCGTAGTGTGGATGACAGGATTGCTGCCGGCGATGATCCAGGTTTGCTGGCGGGGGTTCCGTTTACGGTTAAGGATATTTTCTGCGTCCAGGGTACGGCATCCACTGCAGCTTCTCGCATTTTGGCTAATTTTACGGCACCATACACTGCCACATCCGTTGAAAAGCTGGAAAAAGCAGGCGGGTTGATGCTGGGAAAGGTGAACCTGGATGAATTTACCTATGGATCCTCCAGCGAGTCATCGGCATTCAAGCCCACCACCCGCAATCCATGGGATACGTCAACAGTACCAGGTGGATCGTCCGGTGGGAGTGCAGCCGCGGTCGTGGCAGGAGAAGGTGCACTGTCGCTTGGTACCGATACCGCAGGTTCCATCCGCCAACCGGCTGCTTTTTGCGGTGTGGTGGGCGTCAAACCAACCTATGGACGCGTTTCTCGTTATGGTCTAATCGCCTTTGCATCCTCTATTGATTGTCCCGGTCCGATCGCTAGAGACGTGACCGATGCAGCTTTAATGCTGCAAGTGATTGCCGGAGCTGATCGGCGTGATAGCACAGCCGCTACCATTCCAGTCCCAGATTATGTATCGGAATTGGAAAAGGGAGTCAAAGGATTGCGGATTGGCCTTTCCCCCGACTACTTCCGCATCACCTATCCTGACCCGCAAACGGGAGAGCTGATCATGCAACCATTACCGGAAGAGATCGCTGCACCAGTCCGGCAGGCAGCGGACTTACTGAAAGAAATGGGTGCAGAGATTATAGAAGACATCCCGCTGCCACACACCCGTTTTGGTATCCCAGCGTATTTTGTCATTTCCAGGGTGGAAGCCGCCTCGAATCTGCATCGCTTTGATGGGGTCAAATATGGATATCGCACGCCAGGTGATGTGGACGATCTGAACTCGTTGTACCGTAAGAGCCGGGCGGAGGGATTTGGTCTGCAGCCAAAATTGCGTATCCTGATGGGGATGTATGTCAGCGCGGCACAATACAGCGAGCAATATTACAACCGGGCATTGAAAGTCCGTTCCTTGATCCGGCGGGATTTTGATGAGGCGTTCGATCCCAACGGCAAATACCGTTTGGATGCTCTGCTTACCCCCACAACTCCAACTCCCGCCTTCCCTATCGATGCGGTCTACGGAGATTCAGTATTAATGCAATACGCAGATCAACTCACGGTGCCAGCTAACCATGCCGGAATTCCGGGCGTCTCGCTTCCGGGAGGATTAAGTCAATCCGGATTACCGTTGGGTATTCAATTGCTCGGACCTGATTTCTCAGAGTCGGTACTATTCCGCATCGGTAGAGCCTACGAAGAGGCGACTGCGGATGCCGCCTGGCGAAAGATCAAGCCGCAGGTTCTAAGGTAATTCATGACCATTTCGCCAATCCTGACCATGGAACAAAAAATGATGGCTGTGCTAAGTCATTTCAGTATCCTCATCTTTGGTTTGGGAATGATCATGCCGGCCGTCTTTTGGTCGAGTCAACGAAACAAATCCAAATACGTCAGTTTTCAAGCGTTACAGGCATTGGCATTCCAGGTTTCACAACCGGTCGGTGTGCTGCTCCTCGCTTTGTTGGGTACGATCATTTTCATGATCCTATCCTTGATAGGTGTTATCTTCTATTCAAATACGCCCACTTCCAAAATTCTTCTCTTCATTGGGGGACTGGTTGTATTGGGTTTACTTGTCATCGGAACCATGGCATATCTGATCATCGGTGTGATCGGAGGCATTGCCTGTATCCTTGGGATTGAGTTTGAATATCCCATACTCGGTGGATGGATTCGACGTCGAACGACTGATGCTCAAAATGCAATCCCGGATGAATTGGAAGATGCACTATCCTCCTCGAGGACAATAGAGAATGGCGAATCGGAATTGATCCAGGCGCTGTGCCATTTCGCGGCTTTTAATCCATTGTTTGGCGTCTTCGTTCCATTGGCGATATGGATATCTCACCTCTCCGCTCGAACAAAACTCTGGTTTCAGGCAATTCAGGCAGCAGCTTTTCAATCTATCCAGACCCTGGCATCATACGCTTTAATTGGTGTTGGATACATCACCTTTTCGATCATAATGATTCCAATCGCATTCCTGATGGATCAAGATTTGGTTTACGGCACTTCCGGTTCAGGGATACTGGTTATTGGATTCTCAGTATTGTTACTCCTGGGGATGATCCTGATTTCGATGCTTGTCATGGCTGGTTTTCAGACTTTGGCACTGGTCGCAGGAATGAAGATCCTGAAACACCAGGACTATCGATACCCGTTATTGGGTAAGTGGTTGGAAAAGCTCCATCTCACGTATACTGCCTGAATAGGTGGAAATTATTTGGTAAGGAGAAAGTATGCCTGATTATGAAACCGTGATTGGACTGGAAACACACATCCAGCTGAATACCGAAACCAAGATCTTCTGCTCCTGTAAGGCGGATAGCTGGAACCAGCCACCCAACACCAATATCTGCCCGGTATGCTGTGGATTGCCAGGAAGCTTGCCGGTATTGAACGAAAAAGTGGTCGAGAAAGCTGTCCTGCTCGCCCGGGCGATGCACTCGGAAATACCAAAAGTTTCTTATTTTGACCGAAAAAATTATTTCTATCCAGACCTCCCAAAGGGGTACCAGATCTCCCAATTCGACGAGTCGCTTGCCAAAGGCGGATATCTTGACGTACCACTCCAGGATGGTAGTACCCGAAAAGTGCGCATCCATAAACTCCATATCGAGGAGGATGCCGGAAAGACCAAAAACCAGGGCAGAGAACGTTGGGTGGATTTCAACCGCTGTGGTGTCCCCCTGATCGAGATGGTGACCGAACCTGACTTGCGGGGAGCGGAAGAAGCAGCCCAATACCTGATCCGATTACGCCAGATCTTACGTTGGCTTGGCATTTCGGAAGCGGATATGGAAAAAGCCCATTTACGCTGCGATGCCAATGTCTCCATCCGTCTCAGAGGCGAGACCATTCTCAATCCGAAGACGGAAATAAAAAATGTCAATTCGATCGAAGCTGTCAAAGACGCCATCGAAAAGGAAGTGGAACGGCAGATTCGTGAGGTGGAAGCTGGACATCGGATAGAGACCTGGACATTGGAATGGGACGAGGATACAGGCACACTCAAGAAGATGAGGTCCAAGGAAACAGAAGCAGACTATCGTTACTTCCGCGATCCCGATCTTCTTCCCTTATATATGGATGATTCCTGGCGGGAACAAATCCTTTCCCAGTTTCCAGAGCTGCCATTGGAACGAAGAAAACGATTCACACATCAATATGGTTTACCGGAATATGACGCGGACATTCTCACATCCGAACGAAAATTGTCAGATTATTATGAAAACACCGTTAATGCATATGGCGGCGATCCCAAGCGAGTATCCAACTGGTTGATGAATGATCTATTGCGGATGATAAACGAACAGGGTATATCACCATCTGATCTCAAACTTACTCCCACCTACCTCGCGGACATCATCCAAATGGTTGATCAGGGATTGATTAATAACACGACCGGAAAGACACTGTTGGAAAAAGTGGAAGTTATGGAAAAATCCCCGAGGGAAATAGTGGCTCTTGAAGGATTGGCAAAAGTAAGCGATGATAATGCCATCCGCTCGGTTTGCCAGGAAGTCATTGCGGAAAGTCCAACCGAGGTTAGTTCTTATAAAAATGGAAAGGTCAGCCTGATAGGCTGGTTTGTCGGTCAAGTGATGAAGAAGATGAAGGGTAAAGCAGATCCGACCCTGGCTCGCAAAATACTCGATGAATTGCTTAAATAAAAAATGACTGAGCGCCATTTTGCGGTGTACTTATCCATCTCCCTGCCCTGATAAGCGGGAAGATTTTATTTCCAGACTTTTTGAATTCTTTCCCACGAGTCTTGCACAGTCTCGGGCAAGATTCTGGTACCACCGACCGCCGTCATAAAATTCGTATCGCCCGTCCAGCGCGGTAGAATATGCAGATGAACGTGATCTGCAACTCCTGCCCCTGCGGCCTGACCGATATTTCCCCCCAGGTTAAAGCCTTGAGGTTGATAGACCGTTCGCAGTACCTGGATGCTCTCGGTGACCAGTTCTATCATCTCTGCTCTGGTGGGGGCATCCAGCATCTCCAATGATTCAACGTGCTGGTATGGAACAACCATTAGATGTCCATTCGTATATGGATATCTGTTCAGGATCACATAAGAGGTTTGCCCGCGGAAGATGATCAATCCATCTTTATCCGTACTTTCCAGAATCGTACAGAAGATACAGCCGGATATTTTCGAGCTCTGTACATAATCTCGTCGCCAGGGAGTGAAAAGGTGATCCATATTTGTACATTATATAGAAAAGGGTTGGATTAGGCAAATTTTCCCCTGCTGGTATGTTTCCATCTGTATTGATTGACATGCTGGATGGGCAAGGGTATCCTTGAGTTATGCAACCCAGTATCTTTGATTTACAAACCCAATTTTGGACAGTCGCGGGGATCACCCGGCATCTCAAGGAACGCATTGAGAATGATTCTGATTTGCAGGATTGTTGGGTGCAGGGAGAAGTCTCGAACCTGTCACGCCCTGCTTCGGGGCATATCTACTTCACACTCAAAGACGCTTCCGCTCAGTTACGTTGTGTCATGTGGCGGACTCAAGCTTCCCGTCAGCGGGTGGCACTCCTCGATGGGCAGCAAATAGAAGTCCATGGTTCGCTGACAGTCTATGAAGCCGGTGGGCAATACCAATTGATCACAGATATTGTGCGCATAGCCGGGGAAGGACTTTTATATCAAGAGTTCTTGAGGCGCAAGGCGATACTGGAGGCGGAGGGCTTATTCGATGTTGAAAGAAAACGTCCCCTGCCAGCTCGTCCTGCTCGGATCGGTGTGATCACCTCTCCTACTGGTGCGGCTTTACAAGATATATTGAACACTGTTTCTCGCCGATACCCTCTGGTCGAGGTAATCATCTCTCCGACAGTGGTTCAGGGGGAAGACGCACCTGCATCCATACTGTTGGCGTTTAAGCGTTTGTTTCAATTACCTCATCCCCCGGATGTCATACTCCTGGCAAGGGGTGGCGGTTCACTCGAAGACCTGTGGGCATTCAACGACTCTGCCGTGGTCAGGCAAGTGGCAGCGAGTCCCATACCGGTTGTGACTGGAGTGGGACATGAAACTGACTTTACCCTCGCCGATTTTGCTTCCGATCTAAGGGCACCCACTCCCACCGCTGCGGCTGAATTGGCGACGCCGGATCAGTGGGACCTTCGGGCTTACACCGCAGGACTTCGATTACGAATGAAGAAAGAGTTTACCGAACTGGTTCTGGACCAACAGCAGCAGTTCCAATACCTTCGCCATCAATTGGAACGGCGCTCCCCTCAAAACCAAATCCAATCGGGTAGAATGACGGTCGAAAACCTGGCTCACCAGATTGACCAGGCGATTTACTATTACGCAGATCACAAACGCAATACGTTGATGGGGTTGAGTGCGAAACTTCAGGCTGTAAATCCATTAGGAATACTGAAGAGGGGCTATTCACTGGTGATGTTTCCAGCCACAGGGGAATTGGTACGCAGTGTGCATCAAATAACTCAGGGAGACCAACTTGACGTACGTGTCAGTGATGGTACATTCCGGGTGGAAACCCAGTAAACAGGTGAAAGAATGACAAAGACAACCCCATCCATCCAAGAGATGTCGTACGAAAAAGCATTATCGGAGTTGGAGATGATCACCGCAAGCCTGGAGACTGGAAAATTGTCTCTGGAAGAATCAATGCGGCTGTATGAACGCGGACAGGCTTTAGCTGATCGCTGCAATCAATTATTGGACGAGGCGGAGTTGAAGATCAAGACACTCGGTCAGACCGGCAATCTAACCGACCAACAAAACAAGGAATAGAATACGTCTATGGGAGCCCTGCTTAACAATAAGGTGCTTTTATGCTGTCTGGCTGCATGGCTGCTAGCACAAACCTTGAAAATCCCAATCGATTACTATCGGACGAAAAAGATCCATTGGGGATTGTGGTTCACAGCCGGTGGAATGCCAAGCTCTCACTCGGCTATGATGACTGCCGCAACATTGGCGATCGGATTATTTCATGGTTTTGACAATCCTCTGTTTGGACTGGCCGTAGGCGTCAGTATGATCGTCATTTATGACGCTACCGGAGTCCGGCGACAGGCTGGTATGCAGGCACGGAAGATCAATGTCTTGATCAATGAATTACTCCAGGGGCATCCCATCAATGAGAAACAATTGAAAGAGGTGTTAGGTCACACTCCTCTGGAAGTGGGTGGCGGAATATTCTTAGGATTGTTAATCAGCCTTTTTGCCTGGATTATCTGGAGATAGCAATCTTATCTACCAATTGACTCTAAAATCCCCCGAAGGCGACGATGCCAACTCGGGGAATTTTCTTGCATTTCCTATTCAGATTACCGAATATGAAGGGTGACTGAAAACCCGGAGTGAAACCAACAATATTGGAAATTTGGATCTGAGAAGAAAATCTACCCGAATCTGCCTTCGACGTAGTCCTGGGTGCGGCGGTCTTTTGGTTTGGTGAAGATATCCTTGCCGGGGGCAGCCTCCACCAGCTCGCCCTGCAAAAAGAAAGCGCCAAAATCAGCAACCCGCGATGCCTGCTGAACGGAATGGGGTGCCAGGATAATGGTGTATCTCTTTTTAAGATGCTGGAGCGAATCTTCGATCTTCGCGGTGGAAATTGGATCCAGACCGCTGGTGGGTTCATCCAACAGGATGACTGTGGGATTCAACGCCAGGACTCTGGCAATACATAAACGCTGCTGTTGTCCACCTGAGAGAGCAAACCCAGACGAATCCAGCCGGTCATGAACTTCATCCCATAAGACTGCATCTTTCAGGGTCTGTTCAACTACTTTGTTCAATGTTGTCTTGTCTGTTATGCCTGCCACTTCCAAACCGTAGGTAATGTTCTGCCGAATGGACATGGGTAGCGGGACAGGTCGTGCGAAAACCATTCCCACCTTCCGGCGGAGTTGAACCAGGTTGGTGGCAGGATCGAGCACATTGATCCCATCGACCGTGATGGTCCCAGTTATATTGGTAACATCAGCCAGGTCGTTAAGTCGGTTGAGCGCTCGCAGTAACGTCGATTTGCCACCACCTGCCGGACCGAACATAACTGTGATTTGATTGGCGGGAATCGAAAGGGTGATATCCTTCAGGCTTTCGGTGCCATCTGAGTATTGAAGGGAGAAGTGTTCGATCTCGATAATATTCATGGTGTCTTACCACTGTCTCCTGGATCGAGCCCGGGAGCGGATAACGGAAGCGATCAAATTCATCCCAACCACAAAAACGAGTAATACGAGGGCGGTGCCGTATTGGATCTTGACAGGCATTCCCGGAACCTGCGTGGAGATCACAAACAGGTGATATGGAAGTGCCATCGTCGCATCCAGGGGAGAATGGGGTAATCGTGGCAGGAAAAAGGTTGCTCCAGTGAATAAAATTGGAGCGGTCTCGCCTGCTGCCCTCTCCAAACCAAGAATAACTCCGGTCAGGATGCCAGGTAATGACTGTGGTAACACGATCCGTCTGATTGTCTGCCAGCGGGTCGCCCCCAGGGAGGTGCTGACCACCCGGAAACTGTTTGGAACGGACCGGAGGGCTTCCTCGCTGGTGGAAATGATCACCGGCAAGGTCATAATGGATAATGTCAGACTGGCAGCCAGGATGCTGGTGCCCAGATTCAAGAACAGTACAAAAATACCCAATCCGAAGAGACCATATACCACCGATGGAATCCCTGCCAGGTTTGTAATAGCGATCCGGATCGTGCGGGTCCACCTACTCTCGGAGGCATATTCAGCCAGGTAGATAGCAGCCCCTATTCCCAGAGGTACAGAAAAAAGAGCAGTGCCAAGCGTGAGATAAATCGTGCCGACGATGGCTGGAAGAATTCCACCCTGACGCATCCCGTCTTCAGGCATTTGTGAGAGGAAGGTCCAATTGATTGCCGGAAGTCCTTGTTCCAGGATATATATCACCACTGCGATAATGGGTATCACCGTAAGGAGGGTCATAAGCGTCATACCGGCGAATCCAACTCGCTCGGTGATCCGTTTGCCTCTCGGGGTGTGTGTCAAATTTCTCATGATAAGATCCGCTCCGACCGTTTGGGTTGGCGAAAGACGATCGCTGAAGCGGTGATATTGACAGCTAGTGAGATCAGAAACAGGATAATACCGATCAGAAACAGGACATGATAATGGGTGGATCCTGTGGCTACTTCACCCATCTCCGAGGCGACCGTGGCGGTCATTGTACGAACAGGAGCGAACAGGGATAGCCATTTGATAGGTAAGACAGGTGCGTTTCCAGTAACCATCATCACAGTCATGGTTTCACCAATAGCGCGTCCGACACCCAGAATCACCGCGGTTAAAACCCCGGAACGGGCGGCTGGAAGTGTGACACCCCAGATCGTTTGCCAGCGAGTGGCACCAACTGCCAAGGCTGCTTCCCGATACGCCCGTGGAACAGTATTTAGCGCATCTTCAGCGACTGAGACTATGGTGGGTAAGGCAATCCCACCGAGAAGGAGGGCGCCGGTAAAAGCGGTCAGACCGGTTGGAAGGTCGAGGAATCGCCGCAGGAATGGCGAAACAACCATTATTCCTAGGAAACCCAGCATCACGGATGGTAAACCGGCTAAGATCTCCACGATCGGTTTGAGAATTTCTTTGAGCCAGCCAGGCGCTATTTCGGAGATATAGATCGCGGTGCCAACGCCAAAAGGAATGGCTACCAGTGCGGCGCCAAATGTGACAAGAATGGTCCCCAGTAATAAGGGGAGTAATCCAAACAGGTTCTCAATCGGGTACCAGCGAATTCCACCCAGATTGGAGATGTCGACCTCTCCAAACGTGGGCATCCCTTCGCTGACCAGAAAATATAGGATTAAACCTACGAATAATATTGAGGAGTATCCAGATAGCTGAATTCCCCGGGTGATGATCCGCTCGAAAAATGGGGTTTGATCCTTCATGGCAGCGCGGTTCCAGCTTGCTTGATTGGTACAAATCCAAGATCTGTGACGATCTGTTGGGCTTCAGGGGAAACTATCCAGGTAAGATAGTCTTTCACGATTCCTACCGGGTCGCCATCGGTATACATGTACAGATCGCGAGCGATGGGATAGCTATTATTATTGACACTATCAGCAGACGGCAAAATAAACGGTCCCCCATCTGCTTTACTGACAAGGATCATCTTGACAGCCGGTATGACATACCCCAGTCCATCATAGCCGATAGCATTTGGGTTATCGCTCACCTCGGCTGTGATCCCTTCGGACGAAGGCAGGAGCAATGTATCGGTACTGAAAAGAGTTTTGTTCTCTTTCTCCCCTAAACGTAAAACCGTTTCAAGAAAATATACGTGCGTGCCCGAATTGGTCTCACGTGAAAGCCGAACTATCGGACGGTCTTCGCCGCCAACTTCGCTCCAATTGTTGATTTTTCCGCTGTAAATATCGCTGATCTGTTTCAAACTGAGTTCAGAGACCGGGTTGTTCGGGTTGACTATGACCGCAATGGCATCCTTGGCAACGACGAATTCCTTTGGATTCACATTCCCTTTTTGCGCGGTTTCAATTTCATCAGATTTGATCGCGCGGGAAGCATTCGCGATCGAGACCGTGCCATTGATGAGCGCGGCTATCCCAGTCCCGGAACCGCCGCCAGACACCGAAATCCGTACATCCGGATGCAGCTTTTGGTATGATTCCGCCCATGAGAGAGCCAGGTTCACCATTGTATCTGAACCCTTATTCTCAATGTAAACCGCGGCTTCACTCGCGGATGCAGATTTCTCCGTGCAACCGGTTATAAGGATACTTGCGACGAAGATAAATAAAAAAAGCCGATAAATTCGCATTCATTAAAAATTATAACTTGAATCAGATATCGACATGGAATATTTAAGGTTTGGTATAACCAAAAACCATCCCATTTGTCGGGATCGTGAAGGTGCTCGATTCCGCCTCCAATCCGGCATTATCCATGCAATGATTACCCGACGATGCAATAAATAGGAAATGGTTGAAACGTAAAAAGGTGTATATAATGATATTGTCTGGAGGGTTGGATGGAAAAAACTGTCAAAATACTAATTGAAAAACATTCGGATGGGTTTGTCGCCTATCCGTTGGGTTTAAAAGGGGTAGTGATCGGAAGCGGCGAATCTGAGAAAGAAGCCCTCTCAGATGTACGTTCCGCCATTCTATTCCATGTCGAAACCTTCGGTCCCGAAGTGTTCGGCACCGGTCCATTGGTTCTGGATGCGATGCTGGCAGAAACAGGAATCAGCGTATGAAAGAGACAATTCCAGACATCTCTCCCAAAGATCGGGTGATAAAGGCGCTGGAACTGCTCGGGTATCGGATCGTCCGCCAGGGGTCTCACATCGCTTTATCGTATTACACAGCCAGCGGTGTCCAATTTCCGCTGACCATCCCCGATCAAATGGCATATAACGGGTCAACTCTGAGGGCGATCCTATCACGCGCAGGAATCTCGAAGCAAGATTTTCTGGCAGCATATTCAAAGATCTGAACAATTTTTCTGATCCAATCGTTAAAAACTCATTCCATCGGATGAGTTTTTTTTATGTCACAAATGACAGGTTGAAAACCGGGGATAAAGCTAGTTATACTTTACATAGAACAAATTATCTATGACTGATTCCCAACCTCTAACCAATCCCGATGATGAAATTCCGGCTCGTAAACGCGGCGCACCTCCCGGAAATATTAACGCATTAAAACACGGTTTCTACAGCAAACGATTTAATACAGGTGAATTGCTTGACCTTCTGGATATTCCGGAAGGCAGCATTCATAACGAGATTGCCGTATTACGAGTCCTGACGAGGAGAGTGGTCGAATTGATGGAAAATGACGCGCCTGACCCGGTCATCCTTGAATTCTATAAGATCGTTGGACAGATGTGCATGCAAATTTCCACGCTCCTGCGCACCCAGAAATTATTGGATGGCAATGAGGAAGGTCGCGCCATAATTTTCAAGGCTCTTGGGCAGGCTACCAGTCTTATATTCAATTTTGCCAGGAAAACGGAATGAACGAAACCGATGCCTTGTATTGGACTGAAAAGATCCACCACGCTCTGGATCTATTTGATAACCGGATTGGCCGCCTTGAAAAGGACCAGGCTCATCGGATCGAAATGTTGATCCAACGCGTTGAATCCCTGGAACGGAGCCAGACTGACCAGGAAGCCCGTTTACGGACAGTGGCGGATGGAGTCATTCGCTTAAATACACAAGGATCGTTGGCAGCCGTTGGGCAAAGCATCCTTTCCCTGTTGCTGGCGGCGATCGCCGCTTATATCGGGGCGAAATGAAGCAGGATACTCAGGCTGAACTGGTGCAATTCCTCTCCATTGCAATCGCTGATCCATTCACCTTTTCTAAGACCAATAGCGAGATCACCCTCAGATCATACCAAATCGACCCAGCCAGGGCTATTGTCGATTCGGTGCTGAATCAGCGGGGACTCAGTTTTGTAGTGATGTTTCCCCGGCAGAGTGGAAAGAATGAATTACAGGCAAACCTGGAAGCGTATTTGCTGACGATCTTTTGCCAGCAGGATATGGATATCGTTAAGGTCAGCCCGACCTGGAAACCTCAAAGTGTGAATGCCATGCACCGGTTGGAAAGGCTTCTGAAACTTGGAGTGATCACTCAGACACTCTGGGATAAGGAAAGTGGCTATATCTATCGGATCGGCCGGGCGCGCATCAGTTTTTTTTCGGGCGAGCCGCAAGCACATATCGTTGGAGCAACCGCATCCGCTTTACTGGAAGTGGATGAAGCCCAGGATGTCCAAATAACGAAATATGACAAGGAAATTGCGCCCATGGCAGCCAGCACCAACGCCACCCGAGTATTCTGGGGAACTGCCTGGACGAGCCAGACTCTCCTTGCCCGTGAACTTCGCGCAGCCCACCTGTTGCAGGAACAGGATGGAATCCGCCGGGTGTTTCATATCTCCGGTGATGAAGTGGCAAAGGGCGTCCCGTCCTATGATGCCTTCTTGCGGGAACAAGTCCATCGGATGGGCAGGTATCACCCGATCATCCGCACCCAATTCTACTCCGAAGAAATTGACGAGGAAGCCGGGATGTTCAATAAAGAGCGGCAGTCAATGCTGCGCGGTGAACATCCCTCCCAGGAAAATCCATTACCTGGTCGGATCTATGCATTTCTGGTCGATGTGGGTGGGGAAAATACGCTGGAACAAGCGAAAGATACGGATGGGGAATCTCTCATGCATCGTGACCAGGATGCAACCGCCCTCACCATTGTTGAAGTGGATTTATCTTCCTTATTGGATGAACAGAAAAAAGCACCTATGTATCGTGTGGTGAAGCGCAGGACCTGGCATGGCGTCTCTCAAACCGTTTTATTTGATGAGTTAAAACGGCTTATTCAACTCTGGAGACCTCGCCCGTTACTGATCGATGCAACCGGTATTGGAGCTGGATTGGCATCTTTTCTTCAGAAATCCTTCCCAGGTCGAATAAAACCTTTCCTCTTCAATAGCGCATCCAAGAGTCGTTTAGGCTGGGATTTCTTAAGCGTTGTGGATACCGATCGATTCAAAGATCATCTCCCTGAAGAGGGGGATTCCGATCAGACCTCATTCTGGCAACAGGTGCAATATTGCCAGATGACAGTCCAACCATCCCCAGGCAGGTTGATGCGCTGGGGCGTACCGGATGGAATGACCGATCCTATCGATGGGAAGCCGATTCATGATGATCTCCTCATCTCGGCATCGATGTGTGCGCTGCTGGATGGCATGAAATGGACGATAGGGAATGGGTTGGGTGGATTGATCCAGGGGAAGGATCCATTGGATGGAGTAGAGAAGATGTTTTGAAAGATCATTGAGCTTATTGGGATTGTGAAGCTGGTTGCCTAATTCCAAACCACATCAAGCGCCAACAACCACAATGTCTTAGTCGTTCTTCTTCCAGATGCCAACATCCTAAAAAAGATTACCCGGCTATATCCAGAATCCCGTAGGGGCGACCGGGAGGTCGCCCCTACGCAGATCATTGAATGATTGCGCCCAAGTGCTACCTGTATCAACCATCCCCCGTCCCGTTCCAGCGATTAACGACTCCAAAAATTATTTTCCCCTGCTGGAAAGAGAGAAAATATACAATAGAAGCAGGGGTCACGTCTCCAGCATCAAAGAACATCCATTCTGCTAATTTGAGTATGGAGCCATACCGCCCGGGTAGTCGCTCACATTCTACAATTTGGCGGTATAGACAACCAATAAAAGATACACTTCAATAACAAGGCAAGCATAGATAGGCTCGAGAAAACAACATAATATTGAATGTCAAGTCAGATACAGGTAAACATGAAACGAAATTATTCCACATTCCTTTCAATCATGATGCTACTCATTATCTCCGGTTGTTCCATGTTCCCCATAGGAGATCAGACCGCAGTAGGACCTTCCACGACCTTGATGTTGGAGACATTGGCGGAAACTGAAATTCCTACCCTCGCTGCCCCTACAGAGACAATAGAGTCGGTATCACCCACACTGATTTCACCAACAGAACAACCTGTAGCAGAAGCTCTTCCACATGCTTCCCTACCTGACCCCGTTGGAACCGGTTGGGAACTGATCTTGGGAGGCATGCGCCGCCCGGTGGATCTTGTCCACGCAAGGGATGGCTCCGGGCGCTTATTCGTACTGGAACAGGCAGGAATTATCCAGGTTATTAAGGATCAACAGGTCGTTGCCCAGCCATTTCTGGATATTCGCGACCGGGTCGGAAGCAGCGGAAATGAACAGGGATTGCTGGGAATCGCTTTCCACCCAAAATTTTCGGAGAATGGTTATTTCTACCTCAATTACACCGATTACTCCGGCGACACCGTCATCTCGAGGTTTACCGCGCCACTGGGAGAATCCTCCGATCATCCGGTGGCGGACCCATCCAGTGAGTTGGTCTTATTGCGGGTTGATCAGCCGTATGCCAATCACAACGGCGGACAACTGATCTTTGGACCGGATGGATATTTATGGATCGGTCTGGGCGATGGCGGCAGCCAGGGTGACCCGAATGGGAATGGTCAAAATCCGAATGCACTGCTCGGCAAGATTTTGCGGATCGATGTAGACGGCGGAGACCCATACGCCATCCCGGTTGATAATCCCTATGCGTCTGGAGGCGGATCGCCTGAGGTGTGGGCGATCGGGCTGCGCAATCCATGGCGATTTAGCTTCGACCATGCCACAGGTGACCTCTATATCGCTGATGTCGGACAGGGTAAATGGGAAGAGATCGATTTTTACGCGTCAGGCCCACAACTCACGCCACCAAATTATGGCTGGAACATTCGCGAAGGGAACCATACTTACAGCGGAGGTGTGGCCAATACGGAATTGATCGATCCGGTTTTCGAATATGGACATGATGTTGGTTGCTCTGTCACGGGTGGGATGGTTTACCGGGGCAAGGCGCTCCCACAATTTACCGGTGTCTATTTGTTTGGCGATTATTGCTCTGGCACCATTTGGGGGTTAGTACAGAATGATGGAAATTGGCAGACGAAGGAACTCTTCCAGACCCCTTATAAGATCGCATCCTTTGGGGAAGATCAGGATGGTGAGATCTATCTGATGGACTTGAATGGAGGGGTCTACCAATTGGCTCCTCTATGACTCTGTCATATGAGGTCGGATCTCGCCCGAACGAACGAAATCGATTAGAAATTTACCTTTTATGAGACGTGGGCATCTGGGAGTAGGAGGCAGCGCCTCCTACTCCCAGAAAATTAATCGCTCGGGCAATTCCTCCAGTTTGAGCAGAATCCATTTGTGCCCGGGCGTGTTTATCTCGTAGATTGTCGATAATCTATAAATATTGCTTCCGGAAACACCTCAAAGCCCACCCGCAAAATGATAGCGCCCTTTTTACTGCGTATGTTAAAATTAATACATGACTAACCGGATCTATTTGGGAGACAACCTCCCTATCCTGCAATCCCTCCCGACTGAATCCATCGACCTGATCTATATCGACCCACCCTTCAACACTGGTAAGATCCAATCCCGCACCCAACTTCAGACGCTTCGCAATGAGAATGGTGACCGGACAGGTTTCGCCGGCCGCAGGTATGAGACGACCAGGTTGGGTTCCCGCGGATACGTAGATATCTTTGATGATTACCTTGCTTTTTTAGAGCCGCGCCTGGTGGAAGCCGTCCGCCTGTTAAAACCGAACGGGAGCCTGTACTTCCATATCGACTATCGCGAAGTCCACTATTGCAAGGTGTTACTGGACGCGATCTTCGGACGTGAATGTTTTCTCAATGAGATCATCTGGGCATACGATTACGGTGGTAGAACACGCAGAAAATGGCCTCCCAAGCATGATAATATCCTCTGGTACGCCAAAGACCCGCAGCATTATACCTTCAACCGGGAAGAAGTGGATCGTATCCCATACATGGCGCCGTCCCTGGTCGGAAAAGAAAAAGCCACTCGAGGAAAATTGCCGACCGATACCTGGTGGCACACGATCGTTCCAACCAACAGCCGTGAAAAAACCGGCTATCCGACCCAGAAACCAATGGGAATCTTGCGTCGGATCATCCTTGCCAGCAGCAACCCGGGCGACATCGTCCTTGATTTCTTCGCCGGTTCCGGCACCACTGGCGCAGCCTGTCTGGAGTTGAACAGACAATTCATACTTGTGGACCACAACCCACAGGCGATAGAAGTGATGCGGACCCGTTTTCGAGATAAAGATATCGAATGGGTCGAGACTGGCTAGACTGCAACCTGGTACATATCATGCACAGTTTCTCATAGTGAGATAACTCATTCGAGGAGGGTATCCATGTCTGATTTGGAAACCAATCATGCGATCGAACTCATTAACAGGGGAACCTGGCTGAAGGAGCGAAGATCCTATCGACAGTCTTGAAAGATCAACCCGACAATGAACTTGCCTGGCTGTGGATGTCTGCCTGTGTACCGGATCGTGAGAAAAAGATTTATTGCTTACAGAAGGTATATCAGATCAATCCATTCAATCCGGCAGCGAAAAAAGGACTGGAATCATTTGGTATTCAACTCGAACCCGTGATTCCGGAAGAGATGGAAGAACCTGGCTCCATGCCTTCTGTGGATAGTGCCAGTTTCAGCTATCGCGACCTGACCGACGCGTTAGGCGAACGTGGTCCAGTTAATAAGGAACGTGAACCGCAATCTCCTGCCAGCCCGGTCGAAGCTGTGATGGATGAAGCGAAACCAGCGGAAGAACCAACTTACTCTTTTGAAGAAATTTCAAAGCTGGAACCAGAGACTTTCGGTGAAACTCAGAATTACGAAGCCGTCGAAAACCTGGATGATCGTCTTTCCCAGTCGGTATCCATTGAACCAGCGGCAGACTCCGCGGGTGAAAAGGCAATGATGCTGGAAGATTTTGGCTTTCCGGCTGCAGCAGACCTACCTCCGGCAGTGCCTGTGGTCGAAACAACGGATGCTGTCCCAACAATCGAACCGGTCAGTGAGAAGATACCCGAACCGATTCGTCGTCGTCCCCGTCGAAAGACCAATTGGTTGATCGTGATCGTATTGATTCTCCTTCTCCTTCTCCTTGCTCTGGTATTGATAGGAAAGTACGCCTTCGCATTATTCTAAGAATTTAATCATGGATCCCCGGTTTCAACCCCTCCTGGATCAATTACATGCCCTCGCCACCCCCGCTCTTAGAGTGGGGATGGCGCATTTTGGGATCAAGGTTGACGAAGCGCTTGGGATTCCTTTGCCGACGCTGCGGGCAATGGCGAAGGGGATCAGAAGCCATTCACTGGCTCTACAATTATGGGAAACCGGTATCCATGAGGCAAGGATGATCGCTTCTATGGTGGATGATTACAAGCAGGTATCCCCGGAACAAATGGAGGATTGGGCCGCCGACTTTAATTCATGGGATATTTGCGACGGAGTGTGTGGTAATTTATTCGTAAAAACACCCTATGCACGAGAAAAAGCGATTGAGTGGTGTAGCAGGGAAGAGGAATTTGTAAAACGGGCTGGCTTCGCCCTGATAGCCTGGCTGGCTGTCCATGACAAGAAAGCTACCAATGATGATTTCTTGGTCTACTTTCCTTTGATCGAAAAAGGGGCCGAGGATGAACGTAATTTTGTAAAAAAAGCGGTGAACTGGGCGCTTCGTCAGATAGGCAAGCGAAATTCGATCTTATGGCAGGCTGCCATGGATTTCTGCCTTCGGTTGGAAGATAGCCCTTCGAGATCGGTTCGCTGGGTGGTTAAGGATGCCCACAAAGAACTCGATATGAAGAAGGAAGCCTTATTCAGCAAACGTCATTCCTACTAAGATCTGTTCCGCTGGAGCCCACCCCAGATATTTTGGGGAAGTCCAGTCGGGACCACCATCCAGGTTTTCGATTGCCTCGAGTGAGTCAATCCTGACCACCTGCCAGGAATGGATAAGCTGTCCGTCACCGAGCGACAATCCCATATGCCCCCAGTTTTGCATTTCCCCTTTGATGGGTTCAATGCAATCAAAGAAGACATAACTGCCCCGTGGTGGATCACCTGGTTGGTAACCATACGCCTCAGCGGCTTCACGCGCGGTGGAACCCTTGCCATCCAAGACGATCCGGTTACCCAACTCATAGGCATCCTCCAAAAAAGCGTAGCAGAGGAACGGATATTGATGTGATCCTATTTTGGCAATTGCCCATTGGATCGCGCCTTCGATGTATTGTCGTGTCATTGGATCCACGGACATCTTCGACCTCACCACAAACGTGGGATCAGTTTATATTTAGTTTGGGTGGCAAATTCCATATATCCCGGCAATTCATCATGCAGGACAAGATCTTCATTTTTCGTACGCAGGTAAGTAACCAGGATCAACAAACCGGAAATTAGGATCAACATTGGTAATCGGAGGATGAACGGCATGGCAAGGTAGAAGAGTATCTCTCCCAGGTACCCCGGATGTCGGACGAACCGGTAAGGACCCTGCGCGATGACCTGATGACCTCGTTCGGTTTGAATGCGAACAGTACCAGAGAAGAATGGATTGACGTACATCGCCCAGTTGGTTAAGGCGGATCCAACCAAACCAAGGATACAGCCAAATGTCTGAAATCCCGCCGGAAAAAAACCTCCACCCAGCCAACGGTAGGTTAATCCGCTTAACATAGCCATGATCAGGGTGCCAAAAGCCATGACCCCGGAAAGAAAAAGGTCCCAGGTCTTCGTTCCTGTCTGCATTTTACTCCGCTCATCCAGTAAGTCAGGTGACTTTTGATAGAGCAATAAACCGCTAATTGACTGAACCATGAACACAATAACAACCAATACCCATCCGTCCACCCAGCCAAGGTTTCCTGAACCCAGAAAGAGCGCTATCATGACCAGCAATAAATACAAGACCTGCTTCATGATCCATCGACGTATTCCTGGTGTAATTTCCATGCAGTCCCTCCCAAATTGATTTCAACGCCCATGGAAAAGTATAAATCCGATAGACCCAAAATGGAACGAATTCCAGGTAGTTTGTAAGTATTATTCGAAAGCATGGATTATTATCAAGTACAATTATCCCCTATGAATAATACCAACGGAACCAATAAAAAAAGAACCATTACCATCCTGGTTGTGATCGTGATCCTGGTCATGATTCCCGTTTTTCTCCTTTCGAAGGATTTGCAACAGGTAAGCGATTTTATCCGCCGCACCGGCTGGATCGGAATGGTCGTAGGGGTGGTGTTTTATGCCGCGATCGGTGCATCCCCAGTTCCATCAGAACCGTTTACCCTCTTAATTACAACAGCCGTGGGACCGCGAGAAGCGCTGCTGGTAGCTTCGCTCGGAAATATCCTTTCGGGTCTGATCGAATATTACTTCGGAACCCACATAGGAAATGTGGCAGATTTCGAAAAGCAAAAATCCCACTTACCATTTGGACTTGGAAAGGCACCGGTCAATTCCCCCCTCTTCTTGATTGGTGGAAGAATGGTACCAGGATATGGACCAAAGCTTGTCAGTTTGATCAGCGGGATCTATAAAGTGCCGGTTTGGCGTGCCCTCTGGACCAATGCGCTGACATCCTTTATGGGAGCGGTCATATTTGCTTATGGCGGTTTTGGATTGATATCCCTGGTTAAGTAGTACTTGATAGATCGTAACCAAAATTAAAGACCTCAACCGTAAGGTTGAGGTCCTATTCTAAAATCGAGAAGTCAGTTTTTCTTTTCTATTTTTGCCCAGGAATCCCGCAGCGTGGCGGTGAGGTTGAAAACCGGTTTTCCGGGTTTGGAATCAGGATCGACCGTGAAGAAACCCTTCCGCTCAAATTGATAATGAGTGCCAGCTGTCGAATTAAGCAAACCAGGTTCCACCTTGCACTCGGTTAATACTTTGAGAGAGTCCGAGTTCACATATTCGGAAAAAGTCTTCCCTTCTTCCATTTTGTTCGGATTTTCGAGTGTAAGTAGACGGTCGTACATGCGAACTTCAGCGTTCCCTGCATGCGCCACTGATACCCAGTGGATTGTCCCCTGTACTTTGCGCCCATCAGGAGCATATCCTCCACGGGTTTCCGGGTCAAAGGTACAGTAAATCTCTTCCACCTCGCCGGTTTGATCGTTCCTTTTGAAGTCTGTGCATTTGATAATATAGCCATAGCGCAAACGGACTTCCCTGTCTGGTGCCAAACGGAAATATTTGGGTGGAGGAACATCTCGAAAATCATCCCTGTCAATGAAGATCTCCCGGCTGAAAGGCAACTTCCTAGTTCCCGCGGATAGATCTTCCGGGTTATTGATTGCTTCCAACTCTTCAACCTGTCCTTCGGGATAATTGGTGATAACCACTTTGACCGGATCGATCACTCCCATTACTCGCAATGCGATCTTATTCAAATCTTCACGGACATTGTACTCGAGCAGCGAGAATTCGATCAGGTTTTCATTCTTCGCGACCCCGATCTGATCGATGAAATTACGGACAGCCCGGGAAGTGTATCCCTTGCGTCGCATCCCACCGAGGGTTGGCATACGGGGATCATCCCAACCGCGCACAAGTCCGGCGTCCACCAACTGTTTTAGGAACCGTTTGCTCAGCACAGTATAGGTCATGTTCAATCGGGCAAATTCGATTTGACGGGTATGGAAAATGCCCAATTCCTCGAGAAACCAGTTATACAAGGGTCGATGATCTTCATATGCCAGGTCGCACAGGGAGTGTGTTACCCCTTCGATCGAATCACTCTGACCGTGTGCGAAATCATACATCGGATAGATACACCAAGAATTGCCAGTGCGATGATGAGGTGTATGCAAAATGCGGTACATAACTGGATCGCGCATGTTGATATTGCTCGAAGCCATATCGATTTTTGCCCGTAACACCCTTGACCCATCTTCGAATTCACCCTTTCGCATTCGCTCAAAAAGGTTCAGGTTTTCAGGGATGGTTCGGTTTCGGAAGGGGCTTTCTTTTCCTGGCTCGGTCAAAGTCCCCCGATGTTCACGGATCTGGTCAGCCGACAAATCATCAATATAGGCTTTTCCTTTTTGGATCAGTTGCACTGCATATTGGAAGAGTGTCTCAAAATAATCAGAAGCAAAGAATTCACGGTCCTGCCAATCAAAACCCAGCCAGTGGATATCTTCTTTGATTGCATCCACGTATTCCACATCTTCCTTGACCGGGTTGGTATCGTCAAAACGGAGGTTGCACTTTCCGCCAAACGCTTCTGCCATTCCGAAATCGATGCACAATGCCTTGGCGTGACCGATGTGCAGGTAACCATTCGGCTCAGGTGGAAACCGGGTCTGGACATGGGAAAACCTACCGGTTCGCAGATCATCCTCGATCGCTTCGCGTAAGAAGTTGGATGTAGTGGGTGATGGATCGTTAGTCATTTGCATACTCCTTCTATATACAGATAAAGCACCCGTGATTTCATTGGGGTGCTTTATCAGCAGGCTGAGGGCAAAGGATTCGAACCTCTATAGGCAGATCCAGAGTCTGCAGTCCTACCATTGGACGAGCCCCCAATTCTTAATGTCACCCATTCTAACACTATCATTTTTGACTGTCTAGTTAACGGTGAGATGGTGTTCACTTCAAATGGGATTCCGCACCACAACATGATGAGTATTTGTTTTGGAAAAACTACATTTCGCCAATCTGCAACTTTATCGGTTGTCTGTCGTATACTATAGTGCGCGGGCAGGCGGGGTTTTTGTATTGTTCCAGGACGATAGTCCCATCGTATTCTTCATTATTCCAGTAAGGCAAAATCTACCATGTTATCGTCTGTTAAACGAATTTATCAAGAATTGCCGGATAAATTCTGGACGCTTGTTGGCGCCAGTTTTATAGACCGGTTGGGGGGTGCATTGATTTTCCCCTTCTTCGCCCTGTACATCACCCAACATTTCGGCGTGGGTATGACGGAGGTGGGGACGTTATTCGCGTTCTTCTCCATTTCATCCATCATCGGGGGAGCGATCGGCGGCGCGCTGGCCGATAAATACGGACGCAAAACGCTGATCATCTTCTCGCTCATCATGTCGGCTGGTTCCACAGTCATTATGGGTCTGGTCGATGATATCAAAGTCTTTTATCTCGTCGCCATCCTGGTTGGCATCCTGGCCGATACCGGCGGACCCGCTCACCAGGCGATGGTGGCGGACATGCTGCCAGAAGAAAAACGCAGCACCGGTTATGCCGTTTTACGCGTCACTGCAAACCTCGCAGTTACACTTGGACCAATGATCGGTGGCTTATTGGCTGGTATCAACTATCTTTACCTCTTCATCATCGATGCCATCATGAGCACCATCACGGCTGGTCTGGTATTTTTTCTCTTACCGGAAACCAAGCCAGTGTCCACTCATACTGAAAAAGCGAACGATCAAAGCTTGTTGGATACCATCAAAGGATATGCCATCGTATTCAAAGACAAGATATATATTTCCTTCATGCTGATATCCACATTGATGGTGATCGTTTACATCCAGATGAACAGCACGTTGTCAGTATTCCTGAGGGATTATCGGGCGACACCTCCCCAGGGATTCGGTTATATCCTATCCATGAATGCGGCCATGGTTGTACTGTTCCAGTTCTGGATCAGCCGTCGGTTGGATGCGAAGCGTCCTCTCCTGGTTATGGCAGCTGGATCGATTCTTTATGCCATCGGATTTGGAATGTATGGATTCGTGTACAGCTTCTGGCTCTTCCTGGTAGCCATGTTTATCATCACTATCGGCGAGATGATGACTGTTCCCACATCGCAGGCATTGGTCGCGAGTTTCGCACCAGAAGATATGCGGGGACGCTATATGGCAGTCTATGGGTTGTGCTGGATCATTCCATCGGCAATCGGACCACTGGCTGCAGGATTAGTGATGGATTACATTAATCCAAACTGGGTTTGGTGGGGAAGTGGGATCCTGGCAGTCGTAGCTGCAATGGGTTTCTTTGTGATGCACGAGCGTGCAGGACACAAGATCACCGTAACTATTGTGGATGAAATTGGATAGTCTTTCATCAGATACAGAGAATAAACAAGACGAGTGAAATTTCACTCGTCTTGTTTATTGGGTAGATGACTGACCTCTCTGAATTTCCTTAAGGAACTTGGGCGAGTTCAACCCCCGTTCGAGTAAATAAGATAGATAATGTTGGAGCAGATCATCCATCTCCTGTTGAACAAGCACATCGGGATGAGCTTTACGCGCGACGTCATATGGACTGCGCTGAAGATGGCGAAGAAATTTTAATGCTTCCATGGTGATGGGGCGGGCACCTTCTGTTGAATTTGCGCAGGTCGGACAGACCACTCCTCCCAAAGCAGCTGAAAAATATTGGTCTACCGGCAAAACCTCTTTTCGACAAACGACACATTGGAAAAACTCTGGTCGGAATCCTACAATTCCGAGCAAGCTCATCTCGTAATAATGAACCGCCAGGAATGGATCTTCTCGGGCACAAAGACGTTTGAGAGTGTCGACCAAGAGAACAAATAATTCCCGATTTTCTTCCTCTTCAAATGTAAATCGATCGAGTAATTCGATCACTACCGACGATTGCGCCAGTAAATCGAGATCGGTATGGATCTCCTGGAATGAGAGAATGGTTTCTGCCTGGGTAATGATTGGAGCATCATGCCCGCGAGCGAGTTGAATAGTGGACAGGGTAAATGGCTCGAGGTGCCCGGATTTGCGGCTCTTAATTTTTCGGATTCCTTTGGCAATACATTTCAGTTTTCCGTACTGCCGGGAAAACAAAACCAAAAACCGGTCTGCTTCTCCGAAATTGGTATGACGCAAGACGACCGCCTCGACCCGAAAAGAGCGCGGAAGATCAGTCATTCCATTCCTTTTTCACAATTGGGTTAAGAGATAAGATCTGAGGGTGTAAAAGCACCCGGTAATAACTCGGCAACCGTCATTTCGTAAGCGATCTTACCGTCAATGTTCGCAATGATGACCAGTATATCCTGGCTGAATTCAGCCAGTGTCTGTCGGCAGGAACCGCATGGCGTTCCCGCATTTTCTGTCACAACCGCAATGGCTTCGAATTCTCGTTCTCCTTCGGTAACCGCTTTAAAAATGGCTGTCCGTTCAGCACAATTGGTTAACGGAAAAACTGCATTCTCCACATTAACACCGGTAAACACCTTGCCAGATCTGGTGAGTAAAGCTGCCCCGACGGCATAATGTGAGTAAGGAGAATAGGAAAATTGCCTAATTTGAATGGCTTGCCTGATCAATTCATTCTTCTTGGCTTGGGTCAACATTTTGAGTTTCCTCGTGAACGGATGATTGGTTCGCCAGAGTTCTTGCCCTCACTTTGCGGATGCGTCGTCCCAATACTTGTTCAACAACCAGTTCAACACCATCAATAGCGACATGTTCCCCACCACTTGGGACACGTCCTATTTCTCCATACATCAAACCACCCAGTGTATCTGCCGAATCCTTTGTAATTTGTGTTCCCATGACCTCATTGAAGTCATCCAGGTCTATACTGCCCAGGAAGATGTATTCTGAATCATTTATCTTTTGGAAAGGCAGCTCTTCAAATTGGTCATATTCATCCTGGATCTCACCAATAATTTCTTCCAACAGATTTTCCAGTGTGACCAACCCTGCAACCCCACCATATTCATCCACTACAATGGCCATGTGGACTCGTTTGGTTTGCATCTCTGTGAGCAATTCATCCAATTTCTTGGCTTCAGGAACGAAATATGCCGGGCGGAGAACTTCCCGCAGATCACTGATCTTTCGATGTTCACTAAGGTGACTTAATAGATCTTTGGCATACAAGAGACCGATGACATTGTCGACTGTTTCTTCAAATATGGGGACACGAGAATGGCCAGATTTAACCAATGCTTCTGTGGCTTCTTCGACACCTGTGGTCACATCCAGGGCGAGCATATCGATCCGGGGGACCATGATCTCCCGCGCCAGGGTATCTCCAAATTGAAAGATGGAGTAGATCATTTGGCGCTCTTCTTTTTCGAGTGCACCGTCTGTCTGTCCCTGCTGAACCCAGGTTTTCAATTCGTCATCGGTTGGAGCAGTAATCTGCTGAAGGCTGTTTTCAGTTTGACCCATCAATCGAATCGCAATGGATGACACTGGCGAAACGATGACATCGATCAGAGCTGCCATTCCACTGCAGCGTAAAGCCCATTCCTCAGGTGCTTTAAGTACAAGCCCATCGATCAGGGACTCCAAAGCGAAGAGAAGAATGCCTGCAAGTAGCGTAATTCCGACCAAATAGAGTGAAGTAGTTGGTTGATCAATGATCAACCAATGAGAGCGGAGAATTGAATCAACAAGGATAGTGGCCAGCAGAATGAGAAGCAGGCTGTGCGATAAGCGGAGGCTGACCCGCAAACGGGGTTTCTCCATCCGTTGGATGGTCAGATCCACACCGCGAACATGCTCCTCCCGCAAGTTTAAAAGACGTGGTAAATGGGCATTTACCATGCTGCTGCGAATGATGGTCAGCACCAGATCAAGGATAATTAGAATGATCAGGAATGGAATTAGATACTCAGTGTTCATTCCCCTTCTTTTTCATGGCACGGGCAGGAACACCTGCGACAACTTCTCCTTCAGCTACGTCATGTGTAACAACCGCTCCTGCGCCAGTTTTCGCCCCGTTTCCTATCTTGACTGGTGCAATCAACATCGTATCGCTGCCGATCAATACATCTGACCCGATCTCGGTCGGATTCTTATTTACCCCATCAAAATTGCATGTTATCGTTCCAGCCCCAATATTTACATTGGTTCCAATTTTCGCGTTTCCAATATAGGAGAAATGACCCATCTTTGTACCCTGTCCAAGGTACGAATCCTTCACCTCACCAAAATTACCCATATGCACCTGAGAGGCAAGGTGAGCTCCTTTACGGAGGTGGCAGAATGGACCCATCTCAACATCATTTTCCGCGATGGCATACTCCATGACTGAACTTAAGATGGTACTGCGATGACCAACGACGCTATCCTGAATAATGGTATTTGGACCGATCTGGCAGTTGTCACCAATCCATGCCCTACCTTTAAGGTATGTATTTGGCCAGATGGTAGTGTCTTTTCCGATCAGGACATCCGGTTCAATATAGGTTGTGGTTGGATCAATGATAGTAACGCCCTCATTCATCCATTTTTCGTTGATACGCTGCCTGAGCATGGTGATCGCTTCGGAAAGATGGATCCGGTTATTGATGCCCATCGCTTCATATGCTTCGCTGACAGATATTGCCTTCACCATCTTGCGCTGGTTTCTAGCAATTTCAACCACATCGGTCAGATAATACTCTCCCTTTTGGGAGGTTTTTATTTCTTTAAGAGCTTGCCAGAGCCAGGCTGATTGAAAACAATAGGCGCCAACGTTATATTCGCGAATGGATAATTCCTCCAGGCTGGCATCCGCTTCCTCGACGATCGCACTGACAGAATTATCAACTCCCCGGATAATTCGACCAAATCCGCGTGAGTCTTCGCCCTTTACTGTTAATAAACTCATGGGACCTGAGTTTCCTACCTGGGTTTGAACCAGGGATGCCAATGTTTCCTTCCGGAATAATGGCATATCCCCGCTGATGACCAGAATCAATCCATCAAAATCAGCCAGGATAGCTTCCGCTTGCTGGACGGCATGCCCGGTACCGAGTTGTTTTTCCTGGATCGCAAAATCGACTGTATCCCCCAAGGCTTCTTTAACTTGTGCAGCGCCATGCCCGATCACTACAACCGGTTTTCGATTGGAGACCGATTTTGCGGATTCAAGACTGTAATGTACGAGTGGTTTGCCAAGAACAGTATGCAGAACTTTAGGCAAACGCGATTTCATGCGAGTTCCCTGACCTGCTGCCAGAATAACCGCTACTGTATCCATATTGCTCTCCTGCAAATATGATTGAATGGCTTATTTCATTTTAGCACACAAAAAGCCAGGGCTTAAATACCCTGGCTTCTTTGCGATATATATCTATTCATACTTTCTTCCGGGAAAGGCTGGGGCACCTGGATTCGAACCAAGATCCACAGATCCAAAGTCTGGTGTGCTGCCATTGCACCATGCCCCAAATGTGCTCGGATTGTAACATAGCTTGAGAAAAAACGGCAACCTGGGAGGTCAGTTCGCATGAAAGAAGCCAGAATCGGATTGACATACTCCAAATATTAATGATGATATAATTTTTAAGTCATGGATGCCAAAAGAGTCCTAATTATCGATGACGAGATGGTCTTAGGCCAGCTCTTGCAGGCAGCTTTTGCCACTTTGAGTGGGCACATTGAGGTCACTGTAGTCCCAACTGCCGAAGATGCGATCCGTGAAATTGAAAAAGCAGAAGTCCACCTGATTGTCAGCGATGTAAAACTCCCCGGTATATCCGGGCTTGATTTCGCAAAGCAGACCAAGAAATCATCACCCCAGGTAAAGATCATTCTAGTATCAGGATTAAATGATACCCAGCTCAGAGAGAAATCTTCTGCTGCTGGCGCGGATGCGTTTTATCCAAAGCCCGTGGAAATGCGGGATTTTCTGGAAACATCATCCCGTTTATTAGGCTTATCGTCTCAACCTGCCCGGATCTCCTCCCGTCAGGTGATTGACCTGCGAACGGACCTTCTTGGTGATGTGTTGATAGGACTTCGACAGGAACTATCGGCAATCGCCGTGCTATTAGCGGATGAGAGAGGGAAGATCCTGGCCTCGGCTGGCGACCCCATGGAAGACACGTTGACCAGCAAGATCCTTCCTTATCTTTTATCCACTTCCAACGCCCTCCAACGGATCAATACGGTGATGCTTCCGGATACGCCTCAAAACGTGGTATCCATCCGGGGTGGCCAATTTGATTTGGTGGCATCGCCGATGCCAGGTTATTTGTTGATCGTGTTTATGAAACACGCCCGCTCAAATGTCCGTATGGCAGTTGCGTTTGACGCAGTTACTCTTGCTATGACGGAGTTGATGGAAAAAATCGGCGAACTCAATAAAGAGTATCCTGCTGAAACCCACCCCGAAATGGAACAAGCCCTGGCAAAAACCGGTCCCCTGGTTCTACCTGAACCCATTCAAATTTCAGAGGACCACGTGAATGCAGCTCCAGAACCATCTGGCAAAGATTTTGAAACTTTGTTTACAGCGGTCATAAAAAAGAAGGTGAAAGTAGAAGAGGTGGATTCATTCTGGGAATCAGCTACCGCAAATGCCTCTTTCAGCGATTCCAAAGAACCGGGATTGCTATCCTTTGAAGAAGCGAACCAATTGGGCTTGACGCCAAAAGAGGAAGAGAGCCCGCAATTGGAATAAAAAAACCTGGGAATTTCTCCAGGTTTTTTTATTGATGCTGAATATGGACCCTGACTAAAAACCTTCCATCTGAGATAGATCAGCCAGATTCGATGGAAGAGAAGCGATCTTTTGGAGTAAACCCAACCTGTTTTGTCGAACCGAATTATCCTCCGCCATGACCATCACTTCTTCAAAAAATCGATTGATGGCAGGAATTATATTAACGAATGTCTCGATGAAGGCGTCAAAGGATAGAAATGGAGTATGAGTTATAACCGATTGGATTGCTTTCCATAATTCAATCTCGCTTGGTTCGTTCAGTAATTGGGGATTCACTTCAAATATGTCTTTCTGATCACGTGTGATGCGTACGCAGCGGCTGTATGCTGGCAGAATAGTTGTCCACTCGGGTGTATTTATCTGTTTCATCAGACTCTTAACCGTTCGAAGGACACCGGCAGGATTTTTTCCTTGTACGGATAAAACAGAATCCACTACATCGTATCGGAATCCCTGGTCGAGTAGATAGCTGCGCAGTCTGCCCAGGATAAATTCAAAGCAAGCTTTTTGTGTTTCCGAAGTAGCTTTGACCGGTAGCGTCTGGGCTGCGATCTCCAATCCTTTTTCCAGATCAAAATCCAATTCCGCTCCCATCAAAGCAATGACCAAACCGAGAGCGGCACGGCGTTGGGCGAATGGATCCTTGGTTCCTGTGGGAGCAAGCCCGACTGCAAACAGACCTGCTAGAGTGTCCAGCCTATCGGCAATGCCCACCAGCAATCCTTCTTTTCCACTGGGTAGATCGTCACCGGCAAACCGGGGAAGATAATGTTCATATATTCCTTTTGCAACACTTTCTGTTTCGCCCGATTTTATTGCATAGAATTTGCCTATCATTCCCTGAAGGGAGGTCATTTCAACTACCATATGAGTGACGAGATCAGCTTTGCACAGATGAGCCGTCCTCAGTGTTGCCATTTTCTCTGTCTCTGACAATTGCAGATTGTCCATCAATCGTGGGACATTGAGTTCGATCCGGTGAATTTTGTCAAGCATCGAGCCTAGTTTGACCTGGAAAGTAAGCGTATCCAACCGTGGGAGAAAATCCTCCAGCTTTTTCTGCAGGTCTTCGTGAATAAAGAATGCTGCATCTGCAAAACGGGCGCGAATCACCTGGGCATTCCCATCTGCGACAATATCCTTAAATTGACCATCCCCATTGCGGACGACGACAAAGTACGGAAATAGATCTTGCCCTTTTTGGATGGGGAAATATCGTTGATGCTTCTTCATAACGGAAATAAGAACTTCCTTCGGCAAGTTCAGGTGTTCTTTATCAAATTCTCCGCGAAGTGCCGTGGGCGCTTCCACGAGATTCGTGACCTCATTTAGTAGATCCTCCGAAATGATCACATCCGCTTTCGCTTCTTGCATAATTCGGGTGACTTGGTCACGTATGACCCTTTTCCTATCTTCCTGGTTGAGAACGATACCCTGCATTTCCAGCGCGAGGAAATAATCGGCTGGATTTTTTACCGGAATTTGTTCGGGCTGTTGAAATCGTAAGCCTCGCGTTCGATCTCCCGAGACCACAGAAGCATAGCTAAACGGGATAACCTCATCGCCATAGAGTGCCATAATCCACCGAATGGGACGTGAGAAAGCAATTTTGCTTTCATTCCAACGCATGGCTTTATCAAACTTGATCTTCGCGATAAGTTTTGGCAATTCTTCAGCAAGAACATGAATGGTCGATTTACCTACTTCAGATACTACAACTGCGGCGTACTGACCCCCATCCAGATCCATGATCTTGAGTTTATCGGGTGCTACCCCCTTACCCCGCGCGAATCCTTCACCTGCCGGAGTGATCTTCCCATCTGAATCGAACGCCCGATTGGCAGGTGGTCCTTTAATGACCAATTCCCGGTCGGGTTGCCGCGATTGCAGGTTTTCTACCAATGCAACCAGACGGCGCGGGGTTTCCCACACCTGTAAGTGTGTATATTCCAATCTCTGGTCTTTAAATAAGCTGATTAAGTATTCTTTAAATTGAATGATGGCTGAATCCAGATCAGTGACCGGCAATTCCTCAGTTCCAATCTCGAACAGGAAAGTTTTCGGTTCGGAAGATGTTTTCTGATTTAAGACCGGTTTTTGACCTTCAGTGATCGTGTCTGATTTGGTTCCGTTCAACCAGGGGAATTCCATCTCTTGCCGCTGGGTAGTATAAAGGTCGGCTGTTTTTCGAGAAAGGTCCCGCATCCTTCCAAAGAAGGCTTGACGCTCGGTCACCCCAATTGCCCCCCGGGTATCTAATATATTAAAAGTGTGTGAGCATTTCAGGATGTAATCGTAGGCGGGTAAAACAAGTCCGGCAGCCAACGCTGCTTCGGCTTCCTTCTCAAAGAGAGTGTACATCTGGCGAAGTCGGTCTACATCAGCGAGTTCGAAATAATAGGTGGAATGTTCAAATTCCGATTTCAAATTTACATCACCGGCAGTCCGGTCATCACTCCAGCGGATCTCTCGAAAATTCTGTACTTTCTGCAACGCCATAGCGATTCGGTCAAGCCCATAGGTGATTTCCACGGACACCGGGTCAAGTGTTTGTCCACCTGCCTGTTGGAAATAGGTGAATTGGGTGATCTCCTGCCCATCCAGCCAGACTTCCCAACCCAATCCCCAGGCGCCCAACGCCGGGCTTTCCCAGTTATCTTCCACGAATCGAATATCATGCTGGGCTGGATCAATACCGATCGCCTGTAATGATCGAAGATAGAGTTCCTGTGGATTACCGGGGTCTGGCTTAAGAATGACTTGAAATTGATAATGCTGTTGGAGTCGATTTGGGTTTTCACCGTAACGTCCATCATCCGGTCGGACAGATGGTTCCACATAGCCAACATTCCATGGTTCCGGACCGAGGACACGCAGGAAAGTGGCAGGATTCATCGTACCTGCACCTACTTGTGAATAGTATGGCTGCCAGATCAGACAACCTTGGTGCGCCCAGTATTCCTGCAGATTCATGATGATGGACTGAAAATTGGTGGATGTCGCCATTTATTTCTCCGACTCGGATGGGATGTAGAACGATTATACCAAATGAGGATGAGTCAGCTTTGGCGGGGAATCAGACGAATTAGGTATAATCAGCTTACATATCTCAAGAATATTGGAAACCAATGGAAAAAAACCAGGTACAGGCATTGATCACAGGAGCATCATCCGGTATTGGAGCTGAATTTGCCCGTCAATTGGCAGCAAAAGGCTATGATCTGATCCTTGTAGCACGGAGGAAAGATCGATTGGAAAAACTGGCTGCCAGTCTTATGGATATCTATCCAATCCAGGCGGAAATCTTCCCCGTCGATCTTTCCAACCAGGCTGATTTGCAACAACTGGTAAATAAAATATCTACTATGGATTCCCTTGAAATTGTTGTTAACAATGCCGGTTTTGGAGTTCCTGGCTTATTTGTCGATACTGATGCGGAAGCAATAATGACGATGGTAAATGTCCATGTGGTGGCAACAGTACGTGTCACTCGGGCAGCACTCCCGGGTATGATTCTGCGTGGTAAAGGCTATATCATCCAGGTTTCTTCCACAAGTGCATTTTCAGCCTCCACCGGAAGCCCGACGTATGGGGCAACGAAAGCCTATCTAAATTCGTTCACAGATGGATTGGTCACAGAGTTGTATGGTACTGGTGTGCATGTGCAGGCGCTGTGCCCGGGTTTTACCCATACAGAATTCCACGATTCGCCGGAATACGAAAAATTCAAGATCAAACAACGCATACCTGGAATCATGTGGATGAATGTCGATCAGGTTGTCAGGGGATCTTTGAAAGCGATTCAACGTGGTAGCGGAATCTATATACCCGGATTCGGCAATAAACTGATTGCCATCATCGGGTCACTCGGATTAATCCGACTTCTCATCAATATCTATCTTGCAATTTTCCGAAAAGGACCGATGGCTTCCTGATCATTTCCTCAATTTATCTTTGGGTGTCGGCGGGCACCGTTCCGAATACATAATCCCAGATCGGCGAACTGACCCCAAACCGGGCATTGGGAGTTTTATAGTGGTGCTGCATGTGATATCGTTTGAGGAACTTTGCAAAACGGGAGCGCATTGGCCAGTGATGGGTGGCGTAATGAGTCAGGTCGTAAATGAGATACCCGAACAAAAATCCAGACATCATTGGATTGACCCAGACAGGTGATCTCAATAAATCACCGATTACAAGCCAGAATAATCCATAAAAGATAGAAGCCAGAGGCAGACTAACCACCGGAGGCATAACGAGTCTGGTTTTGCATTGCGGCTGCGCGTGGTGAACCCCATGGAATAGAAAGGTGATTCGTTCCATTCGGGGCGACTTGGCGTGGAAGTGAAATACGAACCGGTGCAGGGTGTATTCTGCCAGTGTCCAGAAGAACATCCCGACCAGAAACGCAATGACAATGGTTCCGTTCCAAATCCCAGTTGAGAGGTATGGCTGCACAAAGAGGTAAATGCTGACCGGTAACCAAATGGCAGTGATGGTTATGGGACTAATATGGGTAAAGAACTCAAGGAAGTTGGATTTGAATAACCGTATGGGTGTTTCGTCATGGATAATTGCAGGATTGGACATGGTCTTCTCCTATCGAAAGGACGATAAAAATATGGTTCCGGTGAAGATGGTCACCTGGGAATTTCACCTGGTTGACATTAGAGGCGAAAGCTATTCCTGAGATAATTGTTCAGCTGCGACCATGAAGTCGGTTGCTGAAATAAAACCAACCAATTCTTTATTGGAATTCACAACCGGCATATGGTGGATATTATGCTTTTTCATTGTCCGAACGCAATCGATCAGACTTTCACTTTCCTGAATAGTAATGATCGGAGTATGCATGATCTCGCGAACCTTGGTTTGGGCTGGATTACGCTGCTCGGCAATGATCTTATCACAAATATCCGTCGATGTAACGATACCGTACTCCGGGTTATCTGCTGACTTGTTAACCAGAATACTATGAATATAGCGTCGGCGCATTAAATGCAATGCTTCCATAACACTGGCTTCGGGGTCAACAAAAACCAGCAGATCTACCATCCAGTCTTTGACAGTATGCATAAGTGACTCCTCTCTCGGGTATTAATCCCAGTATAGTCAAAAAAATCTTATCGGGCAAGAAGAGTAGACTGGTGTCTTCTTGGTATTTGTTTAGTCATAATACGCCATTAATCGATATTGAACGCCCCAGTAAAATTTCACAGGGGCGTTTTTAAAAGGAAGAGGAGATATTATCGTTTCAAACTGACGACGGCAGGAACATAATCGAACATCCAAAAACCTATTGGCAGTCCAATTACGGAGCAACATAACACATACGCTGCTTCCATCCAGATGGCGCTAAGCCACCAGCCGACCAACAAGAAGTAGAATGCTCTGAAGAGTATATTCAATTGCGGACGGCTGACTTCCCTTTGAACTACAGTGCCATCAGCTCGATGCGTTACCTGAAGCCGGACAGGTTCAGTGCGTAATGCAATCACCCAGGGCAGCTTATTTAACATCACGACTCCAACCGGAATTCCTATGATCGTAACCATGAAGATCCAGGCAATCACTATCCAGATTTGACCAAGCCAGATCCCGATGAATGCGAACCAGAGGATCTGGATCAAACATCCCGGATTCTTTTTTGTATCAATCGTAACTGTATCCATTTTTTTTCTCCATTTAACTTCATATACGCTGAATGGGATACAGAGTTGCGGATGTCCCGATCAGTCTTTTTGTCTGGTCATGAGCATGGTCAAAACGACCAGCACAATATCCATCACTCCGCGGATCCATACCGCCGGTTGTCCGAGAGTGAAATACATGATCGTGAAAATTGAAACCATTCCAAGAACGATAGGCAGACGGTAATCTTTTCTATTAATAAAATATATCTATCGCACGGCACACGCCACAATCAGTGCGATGAACCAGATAGCGATTTCCACATATTCGATCCACTCAGGTTCATAGAAGCCATTTAGACGATCGCGCAGACCATATATGAACCCCTTCTCTTTAATAAATCCTCCTACATTCATGATGAAAAGCACCGGTTCACTGCCAGCAGCACCATTCGGCAATTGGATGCGCATTCGGACGACCATTCGGGTGGAATTACCTTCCGGTTTGACTGAAACAACCAGGTCCAGGTCATGTCAGGGATATTGTCTGCCGCCAGCAAGTATTCACCGGTTTTGATCTCTTTCCATGGCAGGATGGGTGAAACGATCAGATCACCTGGATGTGGATTCTGGAACTCGTGGATTCTGGAACTCGGGGATAACTTGATTGACATTCTTGTAAACAATATCGCCAATTCGGTTTTCGATGAACGTGTAACTATAAAAAGCTCCTTTTGTATCACCCAGTTAGGCCAGCCATGGCCAGACATTATCCAGAGAATACGGGTAGGTATATCCACGAGTCCAATTAACGAGCGGTGTTGGGGAGAGATCATCACCAGGATAAACAGACTGCTGTTCGGTAGGGGTTGAACCCCAGTTTGGAATCCAATTGTCAATAAAAATCAACGTGATGGTGAGGACCAGTAGGACCACGACTGCTCCGATTCCGAAGCGAACCCATTTGGCTTTTGTTGACATACTGATCTATTGGATATAATTGGATGATGACAAATATTATACGGAATAATGAGGAAAAAAGTGCATCAGTTCAAATTCGCCTTAGATGATGCAAATTGTCGAAAACAATCTTTCTGTGTATAATCAATAAAATCAAACTATGTGTATATAAGGATGAGTTATGCTCCTTGAATACCTTCCCTTACTGATATTAATTGTCCTGGCTGCCGGTTTGGCTGTCCTGGTCGTTATCCTTGGACATATTTTCGGACCAAAACGCCCGACTGCCCGTAAAGCCGCGCCATACGAATCGGGGATGACTCCGTATGGACCCGGAACGAGACGTATGTCTGTCCGTTATTATTTGGTCGCTGTCCTTTTCATATTATTCGATGTGGAAGTTGTTTTTTTCCTTCCCTGGGCAGTGGTCTTTAAGAAGCTTGGGCTATTTGGCCTGGTAGAGATGCTGGTTTTCATTGCCATTCTTCTAGTAGGATACATTTATGCCTGGAAAAAGGGAGCGTTGGAATGGGAGTAGAACAGAAAGCAGCTAATCTCGGGATAGTCACCACTACCCTGGAGCAGGCGGTCAACTGGTCCCGCACAAATTCCATGTGGCCGATGCTGTTCGGTTTGGCTTGCTGCGCGATCGAAATGATGGCAGCCCAGGCTGCCAATTACGATATGAGCCGGTTTGGGATGGAATTGATGCGCCCAAGCCCACGGCAATCGGATTTGATGATTGTTGCCGGACGAGTCAGCCGAAAGATGGCACCTGTACTGAGGAACCTGTACGATCAAATGCCTGATCCAAAATGGGTGATCGCGATGGGTGATTGCGCAGCCTGTGGGGGCGTCTTCAATAATTATGCGGTCATGCAAGGCGTTGATGAAATGGTCCCGGTGGATGTTTATGTTGCTGGATGTCCGCCGCGTCCTGAAGCTTTGATTCATGGCATCATTACCCTGCATGAAAAAGTGCGCGGGGAAAAGTTGAATACCTGGAAGTAGATGGGGGACGACACATATGAATGAATATATTAAACCTGCGGTCGAAGCCATTCAGCGTAGATTTTCTGCGGCGATAAAAGAATTCCGAGGTGAAACCACTTTATTTCTGGAGGCTGCGCATATTATTGACGCGGCAACTGCTCTTCATGATGAATTCGGTTTCGCCATGCTTCAGGGTGAGACGGCTGTTGATTATTGGCCAGAGCAGAATCCTCGCTTTCACCTGATCTACCATTTCTATTCCATGACTCTGAATCAAACGATTTGCCTCAGAGTCCCGGTGGATGGCAATGCCCCAGTTGTTCCAACTCTCGAAAAGGTCTACCCGAACGCGAACTGGCACGAGAGAGAGATTTGGGATATGTTTGGTATCCGCTTTGATGGACACAGCGATCTTAGGCGGATATTAATGCCGCAGGATTGGCAGGGACATCCCCAACGAAAAGACTATCCGCTGGGGTATGAAGAAGTTCAATTTACTTTCAATTTTGATCAAATCAGCCTAAAAAAACCCGCTCCCAAGGAATAGGTCAGCGATATGTCTGAATATCAGTCAATTGAAATGGGTGGTATGGACCATCTCTTCTCCGAACGCGCTTTGCGGGGAGAAACGATGGTACTCAACATGGGACCCCAACACCCATCCACGCACGGGGTGCTAAGGTTGGTTCTTGAATTGGATGGTGAGATCGTCCAGGCTTGTGTCCCGGACATCGGCTTTTTACATACCGGCGTCGAAAAGAATATGGAAGGCAAGACCTACCAAAAAGCCGAAGTAATGACCGACCGCCTGGATTACATGAACACGATCGGGAATAACCTGGTCTATTGTATGGCAATCGAAAAACTTTGCGAGTTAGACGTGCCCATTCGTGCGCAGGGTATCCGCGTCATTTTAGTAGAGTTACAACGAATTGCCAGCCACTTATTATGGCTGGGAACATCCGCATTGGATCTGGCTGCGATGTCGGTATTCTTATATGCGATGCGTGAGCGTGAAATGGTCATGGATATCTTCGAGCTGGTCAGCGGTCAACGTATGATGACTACCTATATCCGCCCCGGCGGTCTTTGGCGAGATACGCCGGTTGAATTTGAAGCAACCGTACGCAAATTTCTCGATATTCTTCCTGGTCGGGTGGATGAATATGAAAGCCTCCTTACCAACAATCCCCTGTTCAAAGAAAGAACCATCGGTATCGGGCGAATCAGTGTGGATGAGTGCATCCGTTGGGGGATTACCGGGCCAGTACTACGCGGATCGGGCATGGAGTTTGATTTACGCAAACAACATCCATATATGGGTTATGAGCAATATGATTTTGATATTCCAACTGAACAAGGTGGTGATATCAATGCGCGATACCTGGTGCGGATAAGGGAAATGCGGGAATCGGTAAAGATCATTCGCCAGGCGTTAGACAAGTTGCCTTTCGGTCCGGTACGGTCGAACAACCGTAAATATGTCCCACCTCCACGATCCGAAATTGGTACCAGCATGGAAGCGTTGATCCACCACTTTAAGCTCTGGACGGAAGGATTTAATCCTCCGGTTGGATCGGTCTACGTTGTAACCGAATCTCCTCGGGGAGAATTAGGCTGTTACCTCGAATCGGATGGTAGTCCAAAACCATACCGGGTTCATTTCAAGACTCCATCCTTCGCGAACTTGCAAATCATGCAATTATTATCCAAGGGTCATTTTGTGGCTGACCTGGTTGGAATCATCGGTAGCATTGACATCGTCCTGGGAGATTCTGATCGATGAACGCTTTTGCCATTCATCATGCACAGGAAATTGAAAAGATACTGGCTAAATACCCGCAAGATCGGAAACAGAGCGCGGTTATGCCCTTATTGCATCTTGCTCAACGAGATCTCGGATATATCAATAAACAGGCAATTACAGATATAGCCGAAATTGTGAATATTTCGACCACTGAAGTAGCGTCGGTAATCGGCTTCTATACTCTCTACCATGACCATCCTGAAGGAAAATATCGCTTTCAGATCTGCACCGATCTTCCTTGCGCGCTGCGGGGTGCAGACCAGTTTTTACACGATCTCTGCAAAGCGCTACAAATCAAGCCGGGAGAGACGACAAAAGATGGTTTAATCACTGTGGAAGAGGTAAAATGCCTGGCTGCATGCCATCGAGCGCCCATGTTCCAGGTGCAAAGTGGAGATGAGATCTTAACCTACGAAAACCAGACCATCGAATCGACACTTTCCCTGGTGGATGAACTACGTACGAAGGAGAAGCAGCAATGAGCGAACATATTCTCTTTCGTCATCTTGATATCGAAAATCTGAACCAATTCAAAGTGTACCGGAAGCATGGCGGGTTCAACGCCTTTGAGAAGGCTGTTGGAATGCCCCCTGCCCAGGTGATCGAAGAAGTGAAGGCATCAGGTTTACGTGGTCGCGGTGGAGCGGGTTTTCCGACCGGCACGAAATGGTCTTTCCTGCCCAACAACCTCTGGCCGCATTATGTAGTGGCGAATGCTGACGAGTCAGAGCCAGGTACATTTAAAGACAAGGAACTTCTCGAAAACAATCCATATCAATTTCTGGAAGGGTTGGCAATTGCTTCATACGCTGTTCAAGCAAATGTGGCGTATGTGTACCTCAGGGGAGAATTTTGGGAACAATCCAATTTTCTGGATGAGTGCATCGATCGGATGGAAAAGGAAGGTTTTCTCGGCGATCATCTTTTCGGGAGTGAATATTCGCTGCGGATCTTTACCCATCTCGGCGCAGGAGCCTATATTTGTGGTGAGGAAACTGCCTTACTTGAATCAATTGAAGGCAAGTTGGGTCAGCCCCGCCTGCGTCCGCCTTTCCCTGCCGTGGAAGGGTTATATGCCAAACCGACAGTGATCAATAATGTTGAAACATTGGCAAATCTACCCTCCATAATCGAAAATGGAGCGAACTGGTTTCGAGGGATCGGAACTGAGAAAAGCCCGGGTGTAAAGATCTTCTCCCTGAGCGGGCGTGTTAATAATCCTGGCAATTATGAATTACCTCTGGGTACACCCTTCAGGGAATTGATATACAGCTACGGAGGCGGCATACCAGATGGACGGAAAATTAAAGCTATCATGCCCGCCGGTGCATCTTCCAGTTTGATCCTGGCGAACGATGAGGCTCTTGACACCCCAATGGATTACGAATCCGTCCCCCGGGTTGGCGCCCAACTGGGATCAGCTTCAGTTATTGTTGTGGACGATAGCGTTTCCATGGATTGGTTGATACATAAAACTGTGGAATTCTTCAAACATGAATCCTGCGGCAAGTGCACACCCTGCCGCGAGGGTACGTACTGGATGAATCATCTCACAGAGCGAATTAACTCGAAGCACCGGTCTCCAGAGGATGTGCAATTGCTCCAAACAGTGGCGTCACAGATCCAGAATAAATGCCTGTGCGCGCTCGGTGAATTTTCGATCATGGCTGTCCTATCCGCTCTGGAAAAATTCCCGCAAGATTTCGCTGCCCACACAGGGAGATGAGCATGGCAAAAGATGTAAAGCTGACGATTGACGGTTCTCCAGTAGTAGTTCCAGCAGGTACGCTGGTGGTGGATGCTGCCAAAAAGATGGGGATTGTTATCCCGGTTTTTTGCTATCATCCCAAGATGGAGCCGGTGGGCATGTGCCGAATGTGTCTGGTTGAGATCGGACGCCCGGTGATCGATCGTGCGACAAACCAAACGGTTTTGGATGAATTGGGGAATCCGAAACTACAATTTGGACCAAAACTGGAAACAGCCTGTACAACTCCGGTTTCTGAAGGCATGGTTGTGATCGGTATGAGTGACAAGGTGAAGTCAGCTCGTAAAGATGTGCTGGAATTCCTCCTCACCTCTCATCCGCTCGACTGTCCGATCTGTGACAAAGGTGGTGAATGTCCATTGCAGAACCAAACCATGGGGTATGGTCCTGGTATAAGCCGGTATTTGTATGATGAAAAACAGCACTTAGCCAAGAATATCCCATTAGGAGAACTGATCTACCTGGATCGGGAACGCTGCATCCAGTGTGGTCGGTGCGTTCGTTTTCAGTCGGAAGTTGTTAATGATCCGGTGATTGGCTTCTATAATCGGGGTCGTGCGTTGCAGATCTCTACCAACTCAGAACCTGGATTTGATTCAATTTTCTCAGGCAATACAACAGATATCTGTCCGGTTGGCGCCCTTACGACTGCGGATTTCCGATTTGGAGCCCGTCCCTGGGAGCTTAAAGCTGCAGCATCCATTTGCCCGCATTGTCCGGTCGGTTGCAATCTGACCTTCAATACCAGAAGGGAAGCCAAGGCGGAAGGAAATGTAGTTATCAAACGGGCACTTCCTCGTCAGAACGAAGCTGTCAACGAAATTTGGATTTGCGATAAAGGTCGTTTTGCTTATCATTTCACCGAAAGTAAAGAACGTCTGACAACACCATTGTTGCGGAAGGAAGGCGAACTGCAACCGGTCAGTTGGGAAGAAGCATTGAACGTGGTGAGTGAGAAAATTCGCGCATATAGTTTCAATTTCACGATCCTGGCAGGTGGAAGATTATCGAATGAAGATCTGTACAGCCTGAAAGATCTGGCAGACATGGTGCATGGTCGAACGTTGCTTTATTCGACCATGGCTGGGGGAGACCTGATTGCCAAAGTTGGACTTGGGAGTAAGGCGAATTTGGGAGATCTGGGCGGCGGCAGTGTGATCATCGTTGCTGCCAGTGATATCCATGAGGAAGCACCGGTCTGGTGGTTGCGCATTAAGAACGCTGTTAAAAGAGGAGCAAAATTGGTCGTAGCCAATGCCAGAGATACACGTTTGGATCAGGATGCGAATTTCACGATCCGGTATCCCTTTGGCAAAGAGGCGGAGGCGATATTGTCTTTGCTACCAAATGCTCCCGACGCGGATGAACTGAACCAACTGATCGCATCAGCGGATGAATTGGTCCTTTTCTATGGCTCGGATGGGACTGGGTACGAATCTTCGCAAAGGTTGGCAGCGGCTGGCGCCCAATTGATCCAGCAGACAAGTCATGCTGGTAAAGCAAATAGCGGTCTGGTGGCTGTCTGGCCGCATGCTAACGACCAGGGTGCCTGGGATATCGGCTTCAGACCTGATCCCCATCTCGACTCCGCGCTCGAACATGATGGTGTTATCTATATTGCCGGTGCAGATCCTGCTGGCGATTGTCCAGATTGTCAGAGTGCGATGGAGCGATCCAATTTTGTGGTTGTCCAGGAATTATTCCTCACGGAAACTGCCAAAAAGGCCGATGTGGTTTTCCCTGCCCAGGCATTTACCGAACGGGAAGGCTGTCAAACAAATGGTGAGCGTAGAGTTCAACGATTCTATCCAGTGGTCACTCCTCCTGAAGGAACTTTACCCGACTATGCAATTGCCGCAAAAGTCAAACAGAAAATAGCCCGGATGAATCTGGATATCAATGCGGCATCCCAGGTTTTCCTGGCGCTATCAGCCCATACTACTGATTATGAAGGTTTGACCTATCAGAAATTGAGTCAAAGCGTGGAGCAATGGCCCATCATCGGCCGACAGGATCTGTATTATGGAGGCACTGCCTATGACAATACCCAGGGATTGGGTGTGAAATTGTCCACTGCAGCTGAACGGGGTATTAGGCTGGATCTACCGGAAGTGGAAACTCGCGAAATCCAAATTCAAGACGATACCCTGGTCGGATACCCGATCACCCTTTGCTATGACCAGGGGACGACAATCGTACCTTCGACGCTTTTAGAGAAACGACTACCTGCCCCTTATATCCTGCTTCATCCGGAAATTGTAAAACAACTAAATCTGACGAGTGGAACCAAAGTGATCATCCAGATGAAAGGAAAATCATATCCGGTAGATTTTCGAGAGGATGGTACGATCCCTGTCAATGCGGTGATGACCCCCAGAAGCCTGGGTCTTCCTTCACTGGAACCTGTTCCAGTCCATGTGATGAAAAACCAAAGAGGATGATCTATATGGATGCTGGAACGATCATTGAAATGGTAGTAAAAGCTATAGCCATCCTTTTGTTTTGCACTATTGGTTTTTCGTATACCACCCTCTACGAACGAAAAGTACTCGCCCGAATGCAAGTACGATGGGGCCCAAATCGGGCTGGTCCACTAGCACTATTACAACCGGTCGCGGATGCCATAAAACTGATCTTCAAAGAAGAGCTGATACCGGCCAAAGCCGATAAGCTGATTTTCATCGCTGCTCCTATCATCACCGTCATCCCAGCGTTGATCATTACCGGGGTGGTACCCTGGGGTGATGAGATGGTTCTATTCGGAAGAAATATCAAACTCTATCTGGCCGATATCAATGTGGGGGTCCTGTATATCATGTCGATCACATCGATTTCGGTGTATGGCATCACCCTGGCTGGCTGGTCGTCGAACAATAAATATGCAACGCTAGGCGGTCTTCGTGCGACATCGCAGATGATCAGTTATGAACTGGCACTTGGTTTGGCGTTTATTGGACCGGTTTTACTCACTTCATCGATGAGTATCCGAGATATTGTACTGGCTCAAAAAAACCTGGCTTTCATCTTTCTTCAACCTCTGGGCGCATTGATCTACATGGTAGCCACCATTGCTGAGGTCAATCGTGCGCCGTTCGACATGCCAGAAGCGGAGCAGGAACTGACTGCCGGGTATCATACAGAGTATTCAGGCATGAAGTTCGCTTTGTTCTTCATGGCTGAATATATCAAGATGATCGCGGTATCCACCATTGGCGCATCCCTTTTCCTGGGCGGATATTGGGGACCTTTTGTCGAACAATTGCCCTGGCTGGGTCCGATCTATCTGATTGGAAAAGTCGCAATTCTGCTTTATGGGCTGATCTGGATTCGCGCCACTCTGCCGCGCATCCGGTATGACCGGTTGATGTCATTTGGTTGGAAGGTTCTTTTCCCACTGGCACTCTTGAATGTCGTCCTTACAGCCGGCGGGATTGTATTGTTTGGAGGCAACTAACTTATGCTGCGAGGAGCTTTTGAAATCCTGCGCGGTTTATGGCAGACCTTCCGGTCAGCCTGGACCAAGCCTGTTACCATTCAATACCCGGAAGAAAAAAGACCCGTAAGCCAGCGTTTCCGCGGTCGCCATGTTCTCAAACGGTATGAAAATGGTTTGGAGAAATGTATCGGATGTTCCTTATGCGCGGCAGCCTGCCCGGCAGATGCGATATTTGTTGAGTCATCCGAACAAACGGATGACGAGCGATATTCTCCCGGAGAGCGCTACGCCAGCACCTATGAGATCAATATGCTGCGTTGTATCTTTTGTGGTTTCTGCGAAGATGCCTGTCCAACCGAGGCGATTGTCTTGGAAGATAACTACGAACTCTCGTTCCTGGATCGCCGGACTGCCATCTATACTAAAGATATGCTGTTGGTTCCGGTCAATCCTCCCGGGAAACCAACCCCGCAAAAGGTTACACCCGGCAAATACACACGCTCGGTACCTGAGATGAAGGATCCCTCTGATTAGGGAGGAAAAATGACTGAATTGACACCGCCCATTCTGATCTTTTTTACCATCGCCGCGCTGACCATTGTTACCGCATTGGGGATGCTGCTTAGCCGCAGTTCTGTTTACTCTGCGCTATTTCTGGTGCTCAATTTTTCTTCAGTTGCCTTCCTCTATTTTGTGTTGGGAGCTCCTTTTATCGCTTTTGCACAGATCACCGTATATGCTGGCGCGATCATGGTTTTATTCCTGTTCGTGATCATGTTATTGGGGTCGGAAAAAGGGAAACCAGGGGAACCGGTCGGTTTTACCCGGGTTTTTGGTGGTCTGGTCACGTTGGTTGTAATGGCTGAAGCCGCATATATGATCTTTGTTAAAAATCCGTCCACTCTGATGGTTGCAACGCCGGAAATTGACACAGCGACAGCCCAGGCAATTGGGGCAGTCTTATTTGATACATATTTACTACCTTTTGAGGTAACTTCCTTTATATTACTTGTGGCTGTGATTGGGGCAATCGTCCTAACAAAAACCGAGAAGAAAAAGTTGCCAATGCCGGGTTCGGAAGGGGAGGTGAAATAAATGGTTCCACTCTCATACTACCTCGCCCTTTCTGCGATTATGTTTGCTCTGGGTGCATTTGGTGTTGTCAGCCGACGAAACCCGATAGTGATATTCATGTCTTTGGAGCTGATGTTCAATGCAGCTAATCTGGCTTTTGTCTCTTTTGCCCGTTTGTATGGATCGCTGAACGGGCAAATTTTTGTCTTCTTCGTGATGGTGGTCGCCGCAGCAGAAACCGCTGTTGGACTGGCATTGATCGTAGCTATCTTTCGGACCAAGCACTCTATTGATGTAGATCAAATGAGCAGCCTAAAGGAATAGGGGCAAATACCGCATGGAATTATCAAGCTTTCCTTCCGGAACATACTTTCAGCTTGTTCCCTGGGTGGTATTCTTTCCGCTGATCGGGTTAATTATCAATCTACTGGTTGGTCGGCGACTGAGCGAAAAAGTTTCCGGGTCTATTGCCAGTATGGCTTCGGGGGCTTCGTTTGTGGTGGCATGCCTGCTCCTGGCGTCACTGCAAAAACATTCAGAAGCCGTAGTGATTCGACTGGCTGAATGGATTCGCATAGGTACGCTTTCGGTTGACTGGGCTTTCCGGGTGGATACCTTATCTGTAACGATGATGTTGGTGGTAGCTGGAGTCGGCACCCTGATCCATGTTTACTCCATCGGTTACATGCATGAAGATGTCCGGATCCAGGGTGACCCAGCTCGATTTAGTCGGTTTTTCATTTACTTGAATTTATTTATCGTCATGATGATGGTATTGGTGAGCGCAGAAAGCTATCTGATGACCTTTGTTGGCTGGGAGGGGGTAGGGTTATGCTCTTATCTGCTGATCGGTTTCTGGTTTGAAAAAGGAAAAGATGGCATCGGCAACGCCATCGCTGCGAAAAAAGCATTCCTCACCAACCGGATCGGCGATTTTGGATTTCTGGTTGCAATGTTCATCATTTTCATGATTTTTGGTACGTTGAATTTCAGCGATGTGTTCGCGGCTGCCCGAGCCGGAGGACTGGTTGCTGCGGCCTGGTTAATTCTGGCGTTGAATTTATTCTTGCTCCTGGCTGTGACCGGTAAATCCGCCCAGGTGCCGCTCTTTGTCTGGCTGCCTGACGCTATGGCAGGTCCAACCCCGGTCTCAGCCTTGATCCATGCTGCAACAATGGTGACCGCGGGCGTGTATCTGGTTGCTCGCTCAGCACCTTTATATGCTCTCGATCCGATCGCACCTCAAATCGTCGCCGGTGTGGGTGCTGTTACAGCTATTTTCGCTGCGACCATCGCGGTGGGGCAGAATGATATAAAAAAAGTACTGGCTTATTCCACCATCAGTCAACTTGGTTTCATGGTTGCAGCCGTTGGAATGGGCGCGTATGTCGCCGGCTTATTTCACCTGGTGACCCATGCCTTCTTCAAAGCTCTACTTTTCCTTTCTTCCGGCTCGGTGATTCAGGGTGTGGAATTTGGTCATCATCATGCTCCCCAAAACTCCCATGCGGACGAATTTGACCCTCAGGATATGCGAAACATGGGTGGTCTCCGTATCCGAATGAAAACCACTTTTTGGGTCTATCTGATCGGTGCTTTGGCACTTGCAGGCATTCCACCCCTGGCAGGATTTTTCTCAAAAGATGAAATTCTAGCTTTCGCTCGAGAGCATGATCCGTTCGTTTTAGTATTACTGATTGCAGCCGCTTTTCTTACTGCTTTCTATATGGGACGCCAGATATGGTTGGTTTTCTTTGGTCACCCGCGCAGTGATGCTGCGGCAGGAGCAAAAGAAAGTCCGGCGGTGATGACGATTCCATTGATTATCCTTGCCGGACTCTCCATTATCGGGGGTGCACTCAACCTGCCTACGCTTGAAACGTTGGCGAATTGGTTGGAGCATACTATTACTGATGTCAGGGTAGTAGAATTTTCTCCCTTGATCGCAGGCATTTCCGTAGCTGTTGCTTTGGCAGGAATATTCTTCGCCTGGGTCTTTTATGGCTGGAAGCCACTTCGTTCTGGACAAGCCGACCCGCTACGTCGGATCCTGGGACCACTTTTCGTTGCCTTCGAGAAGAAATGGTGGATCGACGAAATATATGATGCGGTTTTCCTGACAGCTTACAAAGATACTGCCGAAGTAATGGCAAAACCGATAGATACCAACCTCGTGGACGGTGCTGTAAACGGTGCAGGCAAATTTACCGCCCTCCTATCCAGAGGATTTAGGAAGATGCAGATCGGAATGGTACGAACGTACGCCCTGTATATGCTCCTGGGTGTGGCAGCTATTCTTGGATATTTACTATTGAGATAAGGGACGGGACATGGACTATCCGATCAACCCACTTACGCTCCTCACTTTCCTGCCGCTGGCAGGCGCGCTTTTGATCCTATTGCTGCCTGAGGAAAGAAAAGAAACCATTCGTCTCGTGGCACTGGCTTTCAGCCTGGTCGTCTTCGGAGTATCACTCTGGATGTTGAGCTTATTCAAGGCATCCAACCCGGATCTCCAGCTTGTTGTCGATCTACCCTGGTTTGCCATTGATAAAAATACTATTTCCTATTCGCTGGGCGTAGATGGGTTGAGCATCCTGTTGGTTTTACTGACTACATTTCTCACACCCATCTCCATTCTTTCCACCTGGACTTCCGTCAAGGAAAAAGTGAAGGGGTTCATGGCTTTTTTCCTGCTGCTCGAGACGGGGATGCTGGGAGTTTTCCTCGCCCAAGACCTGGTTTTATTCTATATTTTCTGGGAATTCACCCTTATTCCAATGTATTTCCTGATCGGAATCTGGGGTGGTGAACGACGAATTTATGCCGCTGTCAAGTTTTTCCTGTTCACCATGTTTGGCTCTCTACTGATGTTGGCAGCCATCCTGTGGTTGGGATTGAACCAGGGAACCTTCTCGGTACCTGATCTCACAGGCGGAGGTGGACTACCTTATTACACCCAACTCTGGTTATTCCTTGCGTTTGCATTGGCATTCGCGATCAAAGTACCCATGTTTCCTTTGCATACCTGGCTTCCGGATGCCCATGTGGAGGCGCCCACGGCGGGCTCGGTCATCCTCGCCGGCGTTCTGTTGAAGATGGGTTCTTATGGTTTCTTACGCTTCAACCTGCCCATGTTCCCCCAAGTGGCTGTGCAGGCTGCTCCCTGGGTCGCTTTCCTGGCTGTGATTGGCATCATCTATGGGGCACTGGTTGCGTTCGCCCAGAAAGATGTAAAGAAGCTGGTGGCATACTCTTCAGTAAGCCACATGGGATTTGTGATGCTGGGGTTATTCGCATTGAATGCACAGGGATTACAGGGCGGCATCCTACAGATGGTCAACCACGGTTTGAGTACCGGTGCGCTTTTCCTGATCGTTGGAATGATCTATGAACGAAGACACACCCGCCAGATGGATGATTTCGGTGGGATCTGGAAAGTGATGCCTGTATTCGGGTCTATCAGCCTGGTGGTCATGCTTTCTTCGGTCGGATTGCCTGGGCTGAATGGATTTATTGGTGAGTTTACTATCCTGATGGGGGCATTTATTTCCAATGCGATTGGATTTGCACTTGTGGCTGTCGTTGCCGCCCTTGGGGTGATCTTTGCCGCAGTTTATCTGCTCCATATGTTCCAGAAGATGTTCCTGGGTGATTTGACCCGTGAAGAAAACAGATCGCTTGTCGATTTGAATGTTCGCGAGATTATGACACTTGTTCCGCTCTTGATCGTCATTTTCTGGATCGGACTATATCCGAAGCCATTTTTCGCTCTGATCTCTCCGGCGGTGGATAAACTGCTGGCAATCCTGCCTTGAGAAGGGGATGTTATGACTGCAATTGATTTTATTTCCCTGCTGCCACACACCGTCCTTCTGGTATGGGCTACCCTGCTGCTCCTGGTGGATCTCGTGATTCCAAAAGATCGGAAAGGGATCACCGCAGCTCTTGCAGCGCTCGGTCTGGCGATATCACTTGGTCTGGTCTTGACGCAAATTGGGCAACAACACCTCATATTTAATAAGATGGCCGTTGTCGACGGTTTCTCCACATTTCTGAATGTACTTTTCCTGGTCAGTGGATTGGCTGCTGTGGCGATCGCCCCCGATTATCTGCGGCGAATGAATATGATGCGGGGGGAATATTTTTGCTTGCTCCTTTTTTCCATTTCCGGCATGATGCTTATGGCTTCGGCAGCAGACTTAATCATCGTTTTCCTGGCTTTGGAACTGCTATCCATCCCGTTATACATTCTGGCAGGTTTCGCGGTTCCCCGCTCCGATTCGGAGGAAGCCGCCATGAAATATTTCCTGCTTGGCACATTCGCATCAGGGTTCATCCTGTACGGCACCTCTTTAATTTATGGAGCCACTGGATTTACGGATTTGAAAAGTATTATTGAGATCACAGTCGCTGGTAAGTCCATCCCGGGATTAATGGTCGCGGGAGCTGGGCTTTTATTGATCGGTTTTGGTTTTAAAGTAGCAGTCGTTCCTTTTCACATGTGGACACCCGATGTCTATCAGGGCGCTCCATCGCCCGTCACCGGTTTTATGTCCGTTGGTGCGAAAGCGGCTGGTTTTGCCGCTTTACTCCGAGTATTCACTCTCTTGTTTCCACATCTCGCAAGTGAGATCACACCCATACTAACCGTTCTAGCGGCGCTTACCATGATCGTAGGTAATATAGCAGCGGTAACCCAAGGCAATATCAAACGGATGCTGGCGTATTCCAGTATTGCGCACGCTGGTTACCTGATCATGGCATTTGTATCTTATGATCAGGTCAGTGCAGGTAAGAACGGGATCGCAAGCATCCTTTTTTACCTGGCGACTTATGCGCTCACCTCACTAGGAGCCTGGGCGGTTGTTACAATCGTCGAGAAGACGGATGGAAAAGGGTTGGAGATCTCCGATTATGCGGGATTGGGGAGAAAATATCCGCTTCTTGCGGCTGCCATGACAGTATTTATGCTGTCATTCACAGGTGTGCCTCCTCTCCTTGGATTCTGGGGAAAACTATATCTGTTTCGTACAGCGATAGAAGGTGGTTATTTATGGCTCGCCATAATCGGTTTGCTAACGTCTTTGGCATCTGCATGGTATTATCTGCGGGTAGTCGTTGTGATGTATATGAATGATGGTTCCCCTGAAGTATCCCGGGAATTTTGGGTGAACTTGATTCCATTTGTAATGGCTGTTGCATTGGTTGTGGTTGGACTAATTCCCGGAGCGCTGTTGAAGTGGGCGTTGGCCGCGATTATTAGTCTCTAAAGGTTGTAGAATTCGTTAAACTGAAAGAGGTCCGACGAATTACTCATCTCCTCCCTTTACATCGGATTTTCCTGGCGGGTTTGTGGGTGATCAAAAAGAGAAGACACGATCATATCCAACTCGGTTACGTGTGACACGCAGATCAATGAAGAGATTCGATATAATCCTTGCCCTTGCGACAGAATAGGGCAAAAAGGGGCTCATCTACCCCTGCATGTGAAAAGTTTTACAATTCAATCTATGAAAACTCGCCGAAAATCACCGGTCAATCTCACAATAACCGAACAACAACACTGCAGTATCGATCTGAGGTTAAAGATTCTTAGTCGCTTGCCTTTTTTCGCTGATCTATCCCGGAATATTTTAGAAACCATCAACAAACATTTTATCGAGATTGCTTTTCAAGCTGGCGATGTGGTGTATATGGCTGGAGATGTGGCTGACCGTCTATATGTGGTGGCAGAAGGAAAGATTAAACTACTCCAGCATAGTATTAGTGGTCATGATGTGCTGTTGAATATTTTGACAACCGGCGAATTCTTTGGCAATCTGGCAATGCTGGGTATTGCTACCCACCCTGATACGGCGCTAGCTCAAGCCCCTTGCTGTATTCTGAGTATTTCCTCAGATTCCTTCCGACAGATCCTGGATGAGCATCCTGAATTGGCATTGAAAACAATACACGTTCTATCGGATCGATTGACCTCAGCTAACCAACGTGTTCTCCAAATTAGTTCGATGCCGGTAGAGAAACGAATTGCATCCACCCTTCTTGAATTAGGCCGAAAGCTGGGCCGTACAAATGAAAACATACTGCTCATCGACGTCCCTCTATCTCGTGAAGACCTGGCAGGAATGACCGGGACAACTCCTGAGACGGTCAGCCGGGTGATGAGCCAGCTTCAGACGAGTGGGATCATCGAAAGCGGGAGGCAGTGGGTGGGTATCCGTGACATGACCAGATTGGAGACAATAACAAATTCAGCATGAGATATCAGGTGAACAAATTATCCCTATTTTGGACCAAAGTTCCCGCTATCAGAAAAATGATAGTGGGATATTTTTGGATTGCCTGCAGTTAATTGATCCTCATCATGGATAAATGCCAGAGATGGGAGTATTCTAAAAGTAATAAAGAATATTGAAATTCACATTTCGTTTCCGTTAGGAACGAAAAACATACAGGCAATTAGTATATCCAAGGGAAAGAGGTTTATTATGGGAAAAGCAACACAGGATCTACGAGATGAACATGATGCAATCCTCCATGTCTTCAAAATTTTGGACAAAATGCTGACGTCCGAAACCAAAACCGACGCAGAAAATCTTCTTTTCGGAAATGAGTTGATCTATTTTTTGAAGATCTTTGCAGACAAATGTCATCATGGAAAGGAAGAAGGCTTTTTGTTCACCGAATTGGTGAAAAGTGGTGTTCCAAATGAAGGTGGCCCGATTGGGGTGTTGCTTCAGGATCATAAACAGGGCAGGGAATATATCGCTTTGATGGATAAATCCCTTGTTACGAAAGACCTGATCAATTTTAAAAAATATGCCGCCCAATACCGTGACCTTCTATTGAGCCATATTGATAAAGAAAACAACGTGCTTTTCAAGCTGGCTGATAAAATTCTGGATGACAAAAAACAGGATGAATTATTTGAAAAATTCGAAGACCATGAAGAGACTGTCGTTGGTCATGGAATTCACGACGAGTTGCACGCCAGGATCAATAAATGGGAAGAAGAATATAGATAAGGGAAAGCCGTCTACCAACAGATAAAACAGAGACTGAGGCGCTTAAAAGCCCTCAGTCTGTTATTATGAGGCCACCAATGAATGTAGTCTTTTTCTCAAATCTGTAGATTGGAGAACCATACCAATTGGCCTGCAAAAATTGGCAATAAGTGTGGATCAATCTAGCTTGATTCGTCATTACTTTGACATATATAATATCCCAAATTGGATGATGATGGACTTCACTAACCATTTTTTTAACTTTAATTTTTGGGTTTTTAGGGATGATAGAATATTTATGGTTGATCAATCAGTCGGTGCGGGAAAAAACCATTTGTATCTGCGATTCCTGCTGACTGCCTTGATCTGATATAATTTTCATTCGATGAATTCCAGCGATGTGGTCGAGGAGAACAAGAAGAGACTGAATGTCAGGCGTCCAAGACGCCTGTGGTTGATTGCATTTCTCTTTTTTCTTCATAGCCTGGCAGGCTTGTACCGGTTCGGATGGCTCATTGTCCATTGGCAAAACAATTGGGCACTCATTGGACCCGCTATTCTCTGGTTTGAGCTCAACGCCAGTTTTATTTGGGGTCTCGGGTCGATTTTGATCAGTGGATTTATTTGGTTTGGTAGCAGAATTGGCGGGATAGCGACAACCATTTGGTTTGTTTTATTTTCTGCCGGTTTTTGGATCGACCGCTTGATCGTCGTAAATAATCCTGCCAATAAAGTAGGTTGGCCATTCTTCGCCTTACTGAATCTATTGGTTGGTTGGATCATCGTGTATGGTGTCATGTCTCCAATAAGTTCCGCTTATTTCCGGAGGAAAGCATATGAGTGATCAGGAAAGAGAAATAAAGTTTTATTTATCCAATCCGGAAATGTTCCTTGAAAAGATGAAACAAGTGGGTGGGACACTGACTCATCCCCGCGTTGCAGAATGGAATCTTAGGTTTGACACACCTAAAAAGACATTGTCAGACGCAGGTCAAGCACTCAGGTTACGGAAAGATGAACGTGTCCGGCTCACCTACAAAGGACCTGCAGATTTGAGTCAACAGATCACATCTCGAACCGAACTGGAAGTGGAAGTGAGTGATTTTGATACCACTCGCCGGATCATGGAGGCCTTGGGTTATGAGGTGATCATGATATATGAAAAATATCGCACCACCTGGGTTTTGGATGGTACGGAAGTGGTCCTGGATGAGTTACCGATCGGTGTGTTTTGTGAGATCGAAGGTGAGCATCTGGACCAAATTTTGTCTGTGGTAAACAGGTTTGAATTGAATTGGGATCGCCGGATCACAGATAGTTATTTAAGTATCTTTGCGCAATTAAAAAATGCGCTTGGATGGCCACCAGTCAACTTGATATATCGCGAGATGAAAGATATTCCAGTCAACGCGCATGACCTGGCGTGGATCAATATTCATCCGGCAGATGAATAAGCCTTAGTTTGCTATTAGTAGTAGGGGAAAGAGTTGGATTGCGGTGTCCTTTAAGACAGCCGCAATTCTTTTTGTTCATGCCAGAATAAGGTATGAACATCCTCATTCAAACCTAGCAGATTTTGAAGAGCAGATTGGAATTGGAATGATGGTCCCGATGTGAAGTATGTTGTTTTTGCTTTCCTTCCATCTTCAGGCAACCATCCTCGCTCTAATAACAGCTTGCCTGTTTGACGGGCTATTGCCGGAGCTGGATCGATCACCCGCACTTCCGCACCGGTTATTCGCTGAATTTGAGGAATGACAAACGGATAGTGAGTGCAGCCCAGCACTACTTTATCAATACCCTGGGCTAGCATGGGATCCAGAGCTTTCCGCAGGATTTCTTCAGTTTTTGGATCGTCCAGTTTACCCGCTTCAATTTGTCCAACCAGACCCGGACAGGTGTCTTGCAGGATCTTCACACCAGATGCAAACCGTTCGATCACGGAAGCGTACAAGGCTCCCTGGAAAGTAGCGGGGGTAGCCAGAACTCCAACGACTCCAGTCTGGGTTGTTTCAGCTGCAGGTTTAACCGCAGGTTCCATGCCGACCATTGGAATATCAGGAAATTCAGTACGCAAAAAATGTAAAGCCGCCGCAGAGGCTGCATTACAGGCAACGACAATCAATCGGCATTCTTGGGATACTAGAAATCGGGTGATACCAGCGGAAAATTGTCTCACCTCTTCGAGCGGGCGTGGACCGTATGGTACATGGGCTTGATCTGCAAAATATACCACCGGCACGGATGGATGCTGTCGATGGATCTCGCGCAGGACTGATAAACCTCCAACACCGGAGTCAAAAACGCCAATCGGTATTGCAGGATTGCCTTTATCCATTAGATTTATCTCGTGATGTCGATCTGACAAAAGCGCGGAAGAGTTCGACCGAAAAAGGATCGTGAGGCAGGTTTTCCGGATGCCATTGAACAGCATATCCGAAGGGGTGATTTGGCAATCGAATAGCTTCGATCAATCCATCTGGCGCAACCGCCATAATGTCCAACCCTTTTGCAAGAACCCGGATACCCTGGTGGTGGCGTGAGTTGACCCGACCTTCCGTTTGCGAATGTTGATCAGCCAGAAAGAAAGCAGGAAGGCAGTGGATCGGATGCATAAGATGATCCTTTGGAAAGGAATCCGGTGCGCTGTGGTTGAAGGTGAGACCAAATTGTTCTGGCAGGTCGGTGTACAGACTGCCGCCCAGAGCGACATTGACGACCTGGCAACCACGGCAGATACCCAGGAATGGAGTACCTTGTTGGATAGTCGCTTCCAATAAGCCGAATTCGAGATCATCGCGCTCGGTGGAGACATGCTGTAAATGAGGATATGGTTCACCGCCATACCGGATTGGATCCACATCCCCGCCGCCGGATAAAAGCAAACCATCCAGATTGTTAATTACTTCAGATGAATTGATTTTATGATCCTCGATGGGTATCAGCTTAGGTATACCCCCAGCGGTTTTTATGGCAGCAATATATGCCTGCATGTATGATTTTTGGAGAAGAACTTCCAGTCTTCCGGGAGGAGCAGTAATTCCAATAAGCGGTTTATTCATATCTGCGAATTGTAACTGGTAAACAAAAAGGGTGCAACCAGTACTGGTTGCACCCTGTCGGTTTAATGAAAGATATTAAACGTTGAATTTCTGCTTGAGCCGCGCGCTCTTGCCGGTCCGGTTGCGGAGGAAATACATCCGCGCGCGCCGTACTACATTGTGTCGTTCCACCACGACCTTGTCGATCCGGGGGGAGTGCAGCAGGAAGGTCCGTTCCACACCGATCCCGTTGCTGGCAACACGCCGGACTGTAAACGTAGCGTTGTTTCCGCTTTTGGATGTGTAGAGGATGGTGCCCTTGAATTCCTGAATACGTTCGCGGGTACCTTCTTTGATTTTGACATGGACACTAACTGTATCACCGGGGCGGAGCGCCGGGATTTTTTCATTTGCAGGTGCCTGTACTGCGGTCATCAAATCAGCCATTATTATCATCCTTACGATACAAACAATGTACGCCATTAGGCGCGAAGAAAAAGTATATCACAGAGTCTAACAGGCTGCAAGATGACTCTTAGCTTTTGTAGTGGCTAAATGATAGAGTCCTATTCTGGCTAAATTAAAATGTCCTAATGAGGACAAAACCATGAAATGGACAATCACAATGACGGAAGAAGAGCTGATACGAAAAACGATCATAGAACAGGCGCTAGACAAGCGGATAACGCAGAGAGAGGGAGCAAGAAAACTGGGGATCAGTGAAAGGCACATCAGGCGGTTGATATCCAAATACCTGAAACGAGGAGCTACAGGCCTGGTATCCGGACATCGCGGGAAGCCCGGAAACCGGAAACTCGATGAAAGGAAGCAACAGGACATCCAAGAGTTCATCCGGAATCCTATCTACCATGATTTTGGTCCTACCCTGATGAAGGAGAAACTGGAAGAATACAAAGGGATTGTAGTCTGCAAAGAGACACTGCGTCAGATCATGATCGAAGAGGGGATCCATCATCCCAAGATCAAAAGGAAAAAAGCCCATCCACAAAGGGAGCGCCGTTTCCGGCGTGGGGAATTGGTACAGATGGATGGCTCCTACCATGCCTGGTTGGAAAAACGAGGTCCAAAAGCCTGCCTGTTGCTGTTCGTGGACGATGCCACCAGCGAAATCCTGGCAGCCCAATTTGTCGGGCATGAGAGCTTCTTTGCCTACGCCAGGCTATGCAAGTCCTATTTCCGCTCTGTAGGTCTGCCAGTGGCTTTTTACAGCGACAAATTCAGTGTTTTCCGGGTTAATTCGAAGACCAGTCTCCACAAGGAGGCCATTACTCAATTCAATCGTGCCCTCACTTCCCTGGGTATCGAGCTCATCTGTGCCAATTCACCTCAGGCTAAAGGTCGGGTGGAACGTGCTAATCAGACCTTTCAGGATCGCCTTGTCAAGGAACTGCGGTTACGTTCCATCTGTTCCTATCAGGAAGCAAATGTCTATCTTTCTGATTTCATTCAATCCTATAACCACAAATTTGCTGTTCTTCCCCGTTCAACTGGTGATGCCCATCTTCCCCTGAACCCCTCCATCGACCTTGAGTTCCTCTTCTCTGTTCATGATTTCCGTATCATTTCAAAAGACCTCCAGATCCAGTTCGATCATGTTATTTACCAGATCATCACTACCCGTCCTCCCAAACATCTCACTGGCCGCGAGGTCCTGATCTTGCAAGATGATTCCGGCGCTGTTTCTGCCTTCCTGAATCACCAGTCTCTCTCCCTGAAAGTCGTTCAGATACAACCTAAAAGACCCAAGATCGTCTCTACAAAATCGATTGATCACGAGGTTTATATCCCGCCTGTCAACCACCCCTGGCGAGCTTATGGCAGAAAACTGAATAACTCTCCTCTTCTCTCTCTAGATGATTAGGACCTTTCTATTTAGCCAGGTTTAGGACATTTCTAAATTGCCTTGACAATAACTCTTAGCTTTCATTTTCAAGTCTGGACACTGCTTCTTTGTCTTCCATTTCGCTTGTCTCTTTGAAGCCCAATGAGAGATATAAGTCTCTGGCGATCGTATTGGACGGTGAGGTAGACAGGGCAAATTGTAGTAAGCCTTGATTTTCAGATAATTGTTCAATGGCTACTTGAATAGTTTGCTTTCCGTACCCCTTTCCCTGGTATCGCCGGTCAATCATAATGCCGCCCGGTCAACAGCTGTCATCTGAATCGTCTAAAGCCCACATCAGAAAACCGATCAATTCCCCCCCCCGATAGGCAGCCAAAGGGTGCCAGAGTCCACCATATTGACAGAGATTCAGATAATAGGCAGGGTCGGCGACAAATTTCTTTTGTGTCAGGGCGATCTGTAACGCGTAGACAGATCGCCAATTATCTTTGGTAACCGGACGCAATTCGATCACAAAACCTGGTGGGTAAGAGCTGTTCATCCTCAAGGGAGCTAATGATAACTCATCTTAGCTCTTGAAAAGAAATTAAGAGAGAATAGGACGTAAGTTAGATCTTCCCCTCATGCCAGGCTTTTTTAATCCAATTTTTCACTTCTGCATCAACCTCATCCACGGTGAACAATTCAAGGTGATGGGTGTACCTACCAAGCGAAACATTAATGATCTCTTTCCAGCGCAGAGATGGATCCGGAGAATTATAGGAAACCGTCATTACTAGCGGTGCAGTTTTCCCCATCAGGTAAATTGCAGGGATCCAGACTAGTAGGAAATTCTTCTGATGCCGGAAGGCGACTTGGCTCTTCGCAACCCGGAGTTCAAATGTCCCCTGGGAAACGCAATAGGATCTCAGCATATCGAATACCGTACGTGAAAAAGGATATCCAAAGAAGTAATCATCCAATTCTTTCATTCCAATCATTGTATCGGATATCTGGATTATTAAACCAGAGTGATGAAATAGCCTGGCTTTTTCGTCATTTTCCACCGCCTGGAGATACTACCCATGCGTAGATTCCCTGGTCAAAGACTACGCCAGCATATCTTTCTCGATCAGCATTCTCATCAAGTCTGAAAGATGTAATATATTCCTTCATGTCGCGGAAAATATGTTAAGATTCGAGTGGTATGCAGAGCCATCCCCTGAAACCTGCTTTTCCATTTTTCTCAGTCCTATTCTGGGTCTTTCCATTACTAGCCTTCGGCGCAGCCAACCTGGGACAGGCGAATCCTTATGCAATCATCCGCCCACTGCTTATTTTGCTGGTGTTGGGAGTGATCGTTTTTGGAATCAACAGGATCTGGATGAAGTCATTACACCAGGCGGGCATCCTTACTGCCTGGTGGGCGATCCTGTTCACCTCCTATGGTCATCTATACCTGAACATCGAATCCCTATCCCTTGGGGCTTGGGTAATTGGCCGCCATCGTTATCTATTGATTGTCTGGGTTCTGTTAGCCTTGGTTGGAGTCTGGATCATAAATAAATTACCTGTACGAACGGACCGAATAACCGTGATTCTAAATCAGATTTCGGTCGTACTTCTTCTTATGCCTTTGATTTAGGGAGCCATCCATTTTTTGAATCAAACGGATGCTACACCGAAAGCGCAACCTGCGCCTCTACAGATACAGCCTGCCGGGAATACCGCCCAACTCCCGGATATTTACTACCTGGTTTTGGATTCATACGCCCGCAGCGATCTGCTCGAGGATTTGTATCGCTATGACAATTCGGAATTCATCCAATTCCTGAAATCAAAGGGATTTTATATTGCAAATTGCAGCCAGAGCAATTACAACCACACCTGGTTTTCAATCTCAACCACCTTCAACCTGGATTATCTGGACAAACTGACGAAAGATGGAAAACCGGCCCGTCCGGTTCCATTGATCAAACACAGCTTGTTGAGGGATACCCTGGCTCGATCCGGATATCAGATGGTGGCTTTTGAAACGGGTTACGATTTTACCGACATTGCTGACGCGGAGTATTATTTTCACGGGAGCAGGAGCTGGGATATCGAATCCATGTTCAAAGCTCCTCCCAATGCTTTTGAACTCATGTATTTGCGGACAACTCTTGTGACAGCGATCCTGGAGCTTAATGGAATATCCGAAGATAAGATTGAGTCAACCGTTAAGCAAGATATGATGGAACATATCTACTCTCAGTTGCCAAAAATTCCTGAAATGGAAGGACCGAAGTTTGTTTACGCCCACATCAATACCACCCACCCACCGTTTTTTTATTCTTTAACTCCGGAGCAACGATCGCTGGAAGAAAAAACGATACCGACCCTGGCGAGTATGGGCGCACAAACCAGGTTGTATCGTGAATCGATTATCTACTCCAACCAAAAGATGGAAAGTATCATCACAAAAATTCTCGATAAATCCAGAATTCCACCTATCATTATCCTGCAGGGAGATCACGGACCTTTCCTGAGCAATACGCCCGACCATCTCTTCGATATTTTGAACGCCTATTACCTGCCCGACCAGGATAACAGCCGGCTATATCCGGGAATTTCACCGGTCAACTCATTCCGGGTTATCCTGAATCAATACTTTGGAACTGATTATCCACTTCTGGATGATGTTAGCTACTATTCGGACACCCGAAATTTGACTGATTTTACGATCATCGAAAATAAGTGTGTTCAGTAGAAGCAAGGCACTTAAAACCTCGTTTTCACGCTTGACGTGAACAATGTATAACAGCTTCGCGCTAGACACTTTCTGGCATCGTTCCCATATTGATCTATAATGAAATCAAAGGCAATTATGCGAATCAAATCAATCCTTCGATTAACTGTTGGGTTATCCTGGTTGTTGATATACCTCTTCACGATCCTACCTGTCTCTGCCCAGGATGGAACTAAGACCGCGCTGATTCTCACTGCATCCGGGGCGTTGACGCCTTCGATGGAACAATACCTGGTGCGTGGAATCGCAGTGGCTGAGCAGACCAATGCTGAAGTTTTGATTTTCCAGCTCAATACTCCCGGTGGACAGATCGATTTGATGAACCGCCTGGTTCAAGTGATCCGTGGCAGCCGTGTTCCGGTTGTCGTTTACATCTCTCCGCGTGGATCGATGGCTGCCAGCGCTGGTGCTTTAATAACGCTCGCGGGACATGCTTCTGCTATGGCTCCCGAGACGATCATTGGGGCTGCCTCTCCGGTCGGATCACAGGGTGAGGATATTGGCGCGACAATGGAAGCCAAAGCAAAAGAAGCACTCATGGCAACCGTCAGGTCCATCACTGCCAACCGCCCGCCAGAAGCAATTAAGATTGCACAAGAGATGGTTGAAAACGCTCGTGCGCTCTCGGTAGATGAGGCTATCAAAATTGGTTTGGTGGATTTCACGGCAAACAACACCGAAGAATTGCTCCAAAAGCTGGACGGATTTACTGTCACCGTTTTGGATACACCGGTTGTTTTGCATACCTCGGGGATTGCCACACGCGACCTGCCGACCTCCTTTATTGAACAATTGTTGGGGACCCTCACTAACCCCAATATCGTCTTTTTATTACTCACCGTCGGAGTGCAGGCAATTCTGATCGAACTATCAAGTCCGGGTGGTTGGGTGGCTGGATTTATCGGCGCGGTAAGCCTGGCATTGGCTGTCTACGGGCTTGGCATCCTCCCAGTGAACTGGTTTGGAATTTTGTTTATTCTGATGGCATTCATTTTGTTCATCGTTGAAGTTAAAGCACCAACCCATGGCGCATTAACCGTGGCTGGTACCGCCAGCTTTGTAGTCGGAGCTCTGGTCCTTTTCAATTCCGCCACTGTTCCATCGTTCTTCCGAGTGAATGTCCCCCTGGTGATCGGCACTGCGATCTTTACGGCGCTTACCTTCCTGATCATCGTCGGTTATGCCATCCGCGCCCAACGGACTCCCATCCGGATGGGGAAGGAATCAATGGGAGGCAAAGTGGGTGTAGTGAAAGAGGCACTCGTTCCTGAAGGCAGTGTCCAGATGGAAGGCGAATTGTGGACAGCTGAATCGGATGACGGCTCGGAAATAGGATCGGGAGAGCGCGTGAAAGTAGTACGGATACAGGGATTAAAGTTGATCGTCCGACGTCAATAAAGCTATTACTCACAGAATATCATGGAGTTAAGATGAAAATTGGTGTGGTTTACCCTCAAAATGAATTGCCTGCCGATCCTGAGACACTGAAGACCTTCGCGCAGGCTGTGGAAGATTCTGGCTTCGATCATTTGTTGACCTTTGAACATGTACTTGGTGCCAACCCAGATCGTCCAGGTGGCTGGACAGGATCATATACGCATCAGGATGCGTTCTGGGATCCCTTCACCATGTTTAGCTTCCTCGCGGGTTGCGGGATTAAGTTGGAGTTTGTGACCGGGATATTAATTTTGCCCCAGCGGCAGACTGCGCTGGTCGCCAAACAGGCAGCCTGTTTGGATGTGCTTTGTCAAGGTAAATTCCGGATGGGGATCGGGCTGGGGTGGAACGAGGTGGAGTATATCGCACAGGGGGAAGATTTCCATAATCGGGGAGTGCGGGAAGAGGAACAGGTGGATGTGCTTCGCCAATTGTGGACAAAGCCCCTGGTCACCTTTTCAGGTAAGTGGCATCAGATTCCAGACGCAGGATTGAAACCCATGCCGGTGCAACAGCCCATTCCGATCTGGTTTGGGGGCAGCCACGAACTGGCGATCCGACGTATGGCCAGGCTGGGTGACGGCTGGTTCCCGTCCGCCCGGAAAGTGGAAGATGCCCGTCCGAAGCTGGATATGCTACGTACCGAACTGAAAGCGAACGGCCGGGATACAGCTGCCTTTGGTATCGAACCGCGTCTGCCATTCTCGGTTGAGCGGGCGGACGATTTCCGAAAAAACATGGATGATTGGATGCGCGAAGGCGCCAGCCATATCAGTGTGAACACCATTGGGCAAGGGAACAAGACTCTCGCCGAGCATATAAAGTCCATCCAGGCGGCGGGGAAGATCATTGTTAGTTGATCTTCGCGGCTCGCCTTCTGGGGAATCCCACCCTATTCGGTTGGTAAATTAACTTGAAATAGCATATTATCCGTGTTATCATATAATCATGATAGTGGCTTTCAAGGATGATGGGACAAGGGATGTCTTTAATGGCCGTAACAGCAGAGATGCCCGAAAAAAATGTCCATTTTCGTTATGGAAAACCGCAGCACGGAAACTCGATTTACTTGATTCCGTATTATCTTTAGATGAATTGCGGACACATCCAGGTAATAGATTGGAACAGCTGGAAGGTGTCAGAGAAGGTCAGTCAAGCATCCGAATAAATGATCAATATCGAATCTGTTTTTATTGGACAGAATTAGGTCCTGATCGGGTTGAAATCGTCGATTATCACTAATTGTTAAAGTTTTGGAGAGCTAAAATGGTTCGAATACCTACCCACCGCCCACCTACCCACCCAGGGGAAATGCTCCTCGAAGAATTCCTCATTCCTATGAATTTAACTCAGCGTACCTTAGCAGATGCAATTCATGTCCCATACCAGCGTGTCAATGATATCGTCAATGGACGTAGAGGAATCACTCCCAGCACTGCATTACGTCTTGCGAAATATTTTAATATGTCTGAGGATTTCTGGATGAATCTTCAATTGCGTTGGGATCTGTATCACGCGCATCAAGCTGAAAAGACAATATTAAAGAAGATCCAACCCCTATCCAATCTCGTTTAACTTTATTCAACCAGAAATCGTAAATCATCTTTGTAGTGTAAGCTTTAGGAGTGCCCTTAGGGGAAGCATAGCTACCATCCTTCGAGGTGCGCAAATGATCGTATTGTTTAATATCTCCTATGTAAAACATGAATTTCCTCAGTGATCTCTGTTTTCTCCGTGGTGAAAATCTGACTGTACACCTTCTACACACTCCATGACACCTCCTGTTATAATCTCAGCAGGAGAAACCATTATGGCTGCTGTTCCTACCCGGGATCGGGTTGATCCCACCGCATTGAATACAACTCCACTCCGCCGTCCAAGTTGGATCAAGGTCCGCGCACCGGCAGGGGAGACCTACGACTGGCTCGATAATCTCATGCGCCAGAAGTCACTCCATACTGTATGTGAGGAAGCCGGCTGCCCGAACATGGGTGAATGCTGGGGCAGTGGAACGGCGACCTTCCTGATGCTGGGTGATGTCTGCACCCGTTCCTGTGGGTTCTGCGATATCAAGCACGGTCGCCCAGAGTTCCTTGACTGGCTGGAGCCGGAGCGAGTCGCTCAGGCTGTCAAAGCCATGAAGTTGAAACATGCCGTTATCACCAGCGTCAACCGCGACGAACGCCGCGACGGCGGCGCGCCCATCTTCGCCCAGGTGATCCGGCGCATCCGTCAGATCCACCCCGGCTGCTCGGTGGAAGTGCTCATCCCCGATTTTAAAGCGTCCATCGAGGCGCTCTCCATTGTGATGGACGCCCGCCCGGAGATCTTGAACCACAACATCGAAACGGTTCCCCGGCTGTTCAAACACGTCCAGCCGCAGGATCATTACGATTGGTCTGAAGCGGTCCTTCGCAACGCCAAGCGTCTGAATCCGGCTGTACTGTCTAAATCAGGCATCATGGTCGGTCTGGGGGAAGAGTTGGACGAGGTGAAGGACGTAATGCGCGACCTGCGGGAGTGGGGTGTGGATATTCTGACCATCGGTCAATATCTCCAACCCAGCCGGCAACATTTACCGATCATCCGCTATTACACCCCGGAAGAATTTGAAGAGCTGAAACAATTTGGACTTGAGATCGGCTTTCGCTGGGTCGAGAGCGCGCCACTTGTGCGCAGTTCCTACCATGCAGTCGATCAAGTCAGGGCATTAAGCGCAGTTCACAAAGAGTTATATAATCTAGGATAATCTTTTCCAACTTGCTTTGCAGGACGATGCCGTGTTTCAACGCAAGGGTGTATTCTCTTTCCTAGTCATCACATTTGGAATTACCTACCTGGTCGAAGGTATCGCCATCGCGCTGGGGTTTCGGATCGAGTCAATTCCAAGTGCCGCCTGGCAGTTTATCGTACTCGCCATGATGTGGGTGCCAAGCCTTGCGTTCGTGCTCACCCGTAAACTGGTGACCGGGGAATCACTGCGGCATACCACAGGTCTGCGACTAGGACCCTGGAAATATTATCTGATCTCATGGCTGGTCGTACCTGCCCCATTCGCAGTCATCTACTGTCTGACCTGGCTATTTGGCTTATCCCATCCAGATTGGCAGCTAACCGAGCTTGTCAACTTTGCCATCAGTTATAGCACGTCCATGGATACCGCTCCTTCCCCTTTGCTGATATTGGTAGGATTGTTGGTGGGATTGATATTCGCCGCAGTCTGGTTCAATTCACTGGATGCTTTTGGGGAAGAATGGGGCTGGCGCGACTATCTCGCACCCAGGCTGATGCCTCTTGGCAAATGGAAAGCCTATTCTTTAATGGGTATCATTTGGGGCTTATGGCACGCTGATCGTATACCCTGCTCGGAATTATCTTCTTCTGCGGTGTCACCTTCAACCTCGGGATATTTAATAATGAACTTAGCCTCAAGACAAAGAGTTCCATACTGGCAGCATGGATTCATGGAGTGTTCAACACTCAGGCGTATAGTGTCTGAAGGCATTTGTTGCCAAAGTACAATCCGTTACTCGGTGGTTTGACAGGAGTGATCGGAATCATTGTCTGGCTGGTTATTGGAATGATGATCTTGTAGTGGCTTGCCAACCAGCCTGAGGCAGAATCAACAGCCTCTTCAACCGGATAGGATCGTTTATGAACCGAGAAGAATCGATAAATTCACTTCTGACCCCAGAAGAACGAGGTTTGCTCGATGGTCTAACCACTCCGTATCTGATCCAGTCTTTTTTGGATTCTGTGCAATACCCGTCAGACGAGCGAAATCGGTCGGTTTTGAGTGTGTTGCGGGAACGGAAGGCTCACTGCCTGGATGGTGGATTGTTTGGCGCGGCGGCTTTGCGCTGGCTGGGATATCCGCCGATGATCATAGATTTGTTGCCCGAGCCTGGTACTGATGACGATCACATTCTGGCAGTGTACCGGGTGGACGGTCATTGGGGAGCGGTGGCTAAATCCAATTTTGTGGGATTGAAGTTTCGTGAACCCATTTATCGGAATCTCCGTGAACTGGTCATGTCGTACTTTAATGATTACTTCAATACTGTCGGACAAAAAACCCTGAGAGGATACACCCGTCCGATAAAACTGGCGGGGTTTGATCGATGGAATTGGCTGACAGCGGATGAGGGAGTAGACAAATTAGAGAAGCGTCTGTATCACTACCGGGCGATCCCGATTATGACCTCGAGTATGGTCGCGAGGCTGCATCCAACCGATGAAATAGCGCTCAAGAATGGGTTGAGTACAGCTAATTGGGATGGATTATTCAAGCCAAGGTCTTGAACAAACAGGATTTTTACCACCGATATCTCACAACTGAGTACAAGTTGATACAGATACTGGTTTTGAATTGCCCACCTTTTTAGAATAAATTGTATGAAAATCAAACTTACCAGTATATTTGTGGATGATCAGGTAAAGGCTCTCCAGGTCTACACGGAAATTCTGGGTTTCATCAAAAAGACGGACTTTACCAGAGGCACCGCACGGTGGCTGACAGTCGTATCGCCTGACGAGCCGGATGGGGTGGAATTGGTCCTTGAACCCAGCGATAATCCTGCCGTAGGTCCATTTAGGAAAGCATTGATGGAGAAAGGGATTCCATTCACTGCTTTTTTCGTAGATGATGTTCAGAAAGAGTATGAACGTTTGGTCTCGTTAGGGATCCGCTTTACTGTGGAGCCGGTGTTTGCTGGAATCTACTCATACGCCATATTCGATGACACCTGCGGCAATCTGATCCAGGTGTTCCATACTTGATCTATCTAGAAATAATATGGATGGACGGGTCAAAGGCTGCTACTCTACTTAAATAAATAATCCCCACCTGAGGGGATTATTTTATCTCCGCTCTGATTTACCCGCGTAACGGGCAACTTGTAGTATTTATCCGGGTTGTGTCCTCAAAGGTCGCGTAAGATGCCCAGCGTCCGTACTCGCGGAACGAGTACGCGGCAATCCCCATATCATCATCCGGTACGGAGGGCGGGACAGTATGGGGTGCTTCTCTCCGGTAGAGATGACTCTTAACCAGAAAATCCACCGCGCAAATAGCAAGCCATGCTCCCCCCTGTACACCCACCTGAAGGGAATCGATATCAGAGATGATTGCCTGAGTTTCCATGAAAGCAATCGCTGCCCGATAGACCAGGACTCCGCTCCAACTGCGACTGAAATATAATTTACCTTCGAACAGAAAAATATCCCACTTGTCTTCCATTTCTTTTGCCATGAAGAGCGCACCATCCCGAGTAGAGCCTTGGTGTGGATACCTCAACTGACAATCGATATGAGCAGCTTTATCGGGAATCTTTCCCTGCAAGTGATCTCCCCTCGACCTGCGCAATTCCTGAAATTTGAGGGCTTGTTTTTGGTCTGCCGCCGTTGAGATCATGACGGTTGTAAAGCTGCGAACATCCAGGCAGCGAATATTGTACGGATTTTGATCCCGGTCCAGCCATTTTAAATCCGGTACAAGCGGAAGTTCATCCATGAGTTCGATTCCTTAAAAATAGATGCCTTTATTATAGCGGCAAAAATAATGTAATCACAGATGAGTCACAGACAACGATAGCGAATCAAGATTTATCGAAGGTACAACTCCCATAATGAATTAAGTGAAGTTGCAAGACGCAGACCGAGAGCCTCTCCTCCCCGGGTTGTGAGGTCATCTTCATTTTCAAAAACAACATATGGGACCTGAACTCCCTGGATATTTACATAAGCCGGATCGGATAAGGTGATCTTTTCCCAGTCAATCCTGCGGTAAAGTCGTTCCAGTTTCTCATCTGGTAGGGAATGCTCTAATACGCTATCCGGTTTTGCAGGATTAAAACGCTTGCGATTCTTTCTGAGTGATTCTTCCCATGAGACGTTGACATACAGGATCGCCATTTGCTCAGCCATCTCCCGGCTAATATGTCGGAAAGCGCTGGTATATCCTCCATGCTCGCTACCTCTCGAAAATTCCACAATCAGGCTCTTAGATACATGAAGATCAAGGTCATCCCGAAGGATTTTCTGGTATTCAAGGGAGAGACGTTCGATCAACAAGTCCCACAAGTAATTCCATTTGAAGTACCCGGAAGGATCAGTATGTAATCGTGCTTGCCCCATACGTTCAAGGATATCGTCTTCTTCAAACCAGGTCCAAAGCATGGGGAAATCATCCAATTCCTCAAAAGGTCCGATGTGAAATTGTTCCAGGCGCTGCTCATCTGGTATGGATTTAAGGTAACGAATGATTTCGCTCTTTCCGGCTCCCGGTCTGGCGAGCAATAATACAATAGGAAAATGAGTTTTCATAGTGGTCTACCTTACTGGTTTGGCAACCTGGAAGTATCGATCCACAGGTATCTCTCAAAGGGAATGACCATTGGCGCTTCGACATAACCCTGAATATAGGGTTTGACGAGTGTATATGTGATACTGTGGCTGAGGAAAATTGCCGGAACATCCTCCACGATTATCCTCTCTGCTTCCTGATATAGGGCAATTCGTGAGGTAATGTTTTCTTCTGTCCGGGCTTGTTCCAGGACCGAATCTACCTCTGGATTGCTGTATTGACTTGTATTCATTTCCGCGCCGGTGTGGAACAACACATCAGCAAAGTTTTCTGGATCTGGATAGTCTGCACACCAGCCATCATGATAGATCTGACCAGTATTATCTTTCAATACATTATCCAGAAAGTACTCCGGTTCGATATTTTGAACCTTTATCTTCACACCCAGATTTTGTTCCCACATTTGAATCAAGGCGGAGTCTGAACTTGAAACGGAACTTCCATATCCAGCGCTTGAAAAGATAATCTCTGGCATTGTTTCTGGTGTGCTTCCTGATTGAGCTAAATATTCCCTGGCTTTCTCCGGATTATATTCCCACCCTTTGAGGGATAGATCATGACCTGGAAGTGCGGGCGGGTACAGTCCACTGGCAGGTAAGGCAGCATTGTTATAGACCAATTGGATATACAAGTCCTTATCAATTGCCATTGCGAATGCCTGCCGTACCTTGAGGATATCAAAAGGTGGTTTCGTGACATCCAGAGTGACATAGCTGGTGCACAAGTCTGGTGTGTTATAAAGCTCGATATGCATTGGTTCGTTCAGATCGGTAAATCGGTCGATCTCGAAGGTGCCTATTCGGGTCATATCAATTACCCCTGCTTCATACAACCGGGTACTATCACCGGTGTACAGATTTACGATAATGGCTCTGATTCGAGGCTTGTCCCCGTAAAACCCTTCGAATCGCTCATAGACCTTTTGTGTCATGGATTCCCACCGGGTCAACCGGAATGGTCCGGTACCATTCGGTGTACGATACCACTCTTCTCCCAGCGCAACATTTTCATTATCGACAATGAATGCAGTCGGATAGGTCAACTTTTGCAGGAAATAAGGTTTGGGTTGATCAATGACTACTTGTAGAGTATGTGCATCGAGAGCTTTCAGACCTTTGATTCGGTCGGCGCTCCCCGCTCTCATTTCTTTTACCCCAACAATATCACCCAAATAGGTTAAGACTGTATCCGATCCGGTCACAGGATTTGCAGCCCTCTCCCAGGAGAAAATGACATCCTGGGCTGTGACTGGTCTTCCGTTATGGAATGTAGCTGTAGGGTCAAGATAAAATATGTAGGTCTTCCGATCGGGGTTCACTTCCCATTTTTCAGCCAGATCCGGTATTAATTCCATCCGAGTGTTGTATGTCACCAAACCCGAGAAAACCAGGTTGTCAGCTCCACTATGACTGGTCGCGGGATCATTTTCTCGTGGATTTCCCGTCTCACCGCCTTCCAGAATCAATACCTCTGATCTATCAAAACCGGAAATGGAACTTTGTCGGATCTCGATAGAATCGTGGAGAGCTTTTATCTGTGGTCGATACTGGTCATAGATCTCTGGATAAGAGAAGGTTGCTAAAGTGATTGCACTGATATTCCCTTCGACAGTAAGAAATCCGAAGAAAAAGCGAGTGGAATTATCTGGATTCGTTGCATATAATTCGGAATACCACCCATCTATACCTGAAGACAATTTATATTTTCTGGATGTAACCGTTTGGATTTCAGTCAATCCAGTTAGCGAATCAGCTGCAATCGTTTTTGCATTTTGTTCCAGACCGGTGTACAGATCCAATTTGGATTGGAATAGCAGACCAAACACGCTGGAATTTCCAATATCAAAATCGGCCAGATTTCCGGAGCCTTCTTCCGACGGTACTTGCTTAACCCCTGCTGGCAGGGTTAAGTAGATCCCGTCTATTGGGTCATAGAAAATTCCAGATTCCGGCTCGCCAGGTACATATGCGGCTGCGGTGGGCAAGATCGGATATGGTGTGGGTGTTGATTGATCGCCGCGGGCGCTTAACCAGGGGATTCCTGAAACAAGCATGAAAAGGATCACCACAGCGGCAGTGTGCTTTTTTCGCTTTCCTCTGGAGATCATCACAACCAATAAGATGATCCCTGATACGCCTATCAGGCAGGTAACACAGATTAAGATGGTGCGAATCGATTGAGCATCTGATGGTACGGTCTTGATCGGGGCGGGTGGAGTTGGCGTATAATTCGGGGTGATCGTTACCGTTGGCAGCAGGCTTTCAGTCTGCTCCGTCATTATCCCCTGTATAGGAATGATGGTTGGGATGATCGTGCTGGTTGCAGTTGCCACTGTAGAACCTGTTGACTGCCGATCCAAAGGGATGCCAATGGATGACCGCCATTGTTCTTCAAATCCTTCCAGAGAAAAACCATACACCGTTTGAAGAGCTTCCGACAATCCCATCCCCTTAGCCAACGTTTTGAGAAGTAAACTGATTTCTTCCTGACCATACGTATCGACCAGGTATTTCACCATGTAATACGATTGGCTATAGGATAGATTCGCCTTGTCGGGATCTTCCGAAAAACCACTCGAGAGTATCTTGAAACTGATCAGGGATTTACTATTTTTCGCCTCTTCAAATTGGACGATGGAATTGGAATCAGGTCCACCTTCACCCAGGACTGCCAATCCCTCCTGGAGCCAGGTTGGGAGAGAACCCAAGCAGGAGAAAGAATAATCGCCCACAAGCAGATGAGTCAATTCGTGGGCAATGGTGCTTTTTCCCCAATCGATTTCAGATGGGCTGATGCCGATCAGGACGATGTTATGTTCAGGGTAGGCAAGACCCCCTGTCCAGCCAGGTTCGTACAGGATAGCCTGTTGCATATCTTCCGTACTTCCATAGATGTAGAGATCTATGGGTTGGGCAGTGGAAATGCCGGTTTGTTTGGTCAATTGATCGAGCGAAAAAACTGCGTGATCTAATAATCCGAGTGCTGCTGAATAGTCCAAATAATAATAGTGTAGGGATATCGGCCCGGATTGCACGACTTGCCAGGCATGGAGTGAATCCATCCAGATCGTTTCTTGTCTCTCGGTTGTAAACACATCGCCAGCCTGGTCTGTTACCTGCCATTGCCACCACAAATGAGCTCCAGGTGGAAGAGACCCGCTTTGGCGCATATCCCAGGTCCACTCGACATTCACTTGAGTGGAAGGAGTAAAACGCGGATAGGATATCGCTTCCACATCCCCACATGTATCTTGGTTGACACCATACAGCAAGGTTATTTCCGTTATCGGGTCGACGCTGCCGAAGCTCGCCCGAAAGGTGAGCGATTCGGGAAAGTTTGGAATGGTTTGTTGGTTATTCAGCCAAACAGGTTGACTGGTTTGAAGATTTGGGATCAGAAGCGAGAGGAAGGTGATGATGATGGCAAATGGGTGCATGCAAACCTTCTTATAAGATAATCTTTATCATCAAATGGGGCTTCGATTGAGCCAGGATGAATATAACTTCTCCTATTATAGGTTGGTTCTTTGCATGTAGGGAAGACAGTTGACTCACTTTTATCATGTATCCCGACCAGGTCCCTTATACAAATCCTCGACAGACTTCTTATACAGATGCTACCATTAAGGCATGGAGAGTAAATCGTATTCCGATTACGAACGCCCTTCCTACAACATCAAGGCGGTTGCCCAGATGGTAGGTTTATTACCTGTAACACTACGAGCCTGGGAACGTCGCTACGGGCTGCCTACTCCAAGCCGGGGTGGACAGGGATACAGGTTGTACTCCGAGCATGATGTGCAAACTTTACGCTGGTTAAAATCACAGATTGATGCAGGGATGAATATCGGGCAGGCGGCTCGAAAGCTAACGCAACTTCGGGAAGCGGGTATCGACCCTGCTTCGAATGAAATCGGACATACTGAAAAGACATTTTCCATGGAAAAACTGAAGGAAAGTGTCTTGCAATCTTTGAAGAAATTAAATGAAAAAACTGCGACCGATGGGCTTCGTCAGGCGCTTTCAGTTTATCCAATCGACCAGGTTTTTGCTGAGGTAGTTGAGCCAGTCATGATCGACATAGGGGAAGCATGGCATAAAAGAGAAATTTCAGTTGGTGTTGAGCATTTCGCTACCCAATTTTTTCAAGAGCAGCTTGTAAGCATGTTAGCTGTCACCCCACAACCATTTCGAAATGGATTGATTGTCGCCGCTTGCCTGCCAGGAGAATATCATCAAATAGGGCTTCTCATGTTGGTGGTTCTATTGCGCATGCGTGGCTGGAATGTGGTTTATTTTGGTTCGAACCTGAGTTTAGAGCGGTTGGATGAAGTGTTGCTCCCGCTCCGTCCCCGAATGATCCTGTTCAGTTCCACCACTCCCGAATCTGCTGTCCATATCGATCAAATACCCGATATCCTTCAAAAATTGCCTGCTCCCCTTCCCCACGTTGTACTTGGAGGGAAAGGATTTAGTGGTTATCAGGCAAATCCTGACCTGCCATATCCAATCCTGATCGGATCTCCAGAACATCTGATTCGAAAAATAGAAAACTTGCTTGAAACAAACCTGCTTTAACCTGCCTTTATCCCAACCCTAACCCAACTATCCTCATCACGTAGAATGTAGTGTTCCTGACAATCTCCTTATATAATGGAGCCATGTCAGAATCTACTCATGATCTATTGATCCGGGGAACAGCCGCGGCTCGTGTTGGAGATAACCGGGAAGCGCATTTTTATCTTGAGTGGTTGTTAACACTGGATCCAGATGAAGAAGAAAAGCTTGAAGCCTTGTACTGGCTTGCGAAAGTTAGTCCGGATCAGATAGAGAAGCGTCGATACCTGGAAGATATCCTGGCTTCACAGCCACATCATTATCTGGCTCGCAGGGAATGGATGATATTGGAGGGAAAGCTATCACCACAAGAGCTGATCGACCCGAATCACCTGCAACAACCTTCTCCGACTACTATTACAGATAATCTGTCTGAGGATCTAACAAAATTTACCTGCCCGAATTGTGGTGGAAGAATGGTCTACTCGCCGGATGGGGTTTCCCTGGTCTGCGAGTATTGCGAGGTTCGCGAACGACAACACAGAACCAATCCTTCGATCGAACAGGATTTTCTCTTATCCCTTTCCACAATCAAAGGTCATTCCCAACCGGTCGGACATCTATCCATAAAATGCCAACAATGCGGAGCAGTCTTTATCCTGGCGAAAAAGATCATCTCGATGAGCTGCCCATACTGCAACAGTGTGTATGTTGTAGAACAAGTCGAAACACGCTCACAATCAGTCCCGTCTGCAATTTTTCCGGCACAGGTATCGGATAAGGCGGCAATTGCCCTGTTTAATCGTTGGCGCAAGCAGGAGAAGATGATTCTAACGACTGATCTGCCTTCAATTCGTGGTATCTATCTTCCCATCTGGTGGTTTTCCATGGGAGGTGCGCTTCATTATCGATATCAAATTAGTTCAAAGAACAAGCTCCCTCAATTGTGCCATGATTCACGCCCAATCCTGCGTGATGACCTGTGCGTTCCGGCATCCAACCATCATCAAAAGGAATTGGAACAAATCATCGACAGACTGGATTTTCAAGCGATGGTGGAATATAGACCTGACTACCTGGCGGATTGGTTCGCGGAAACATATCAGGTTACGGTCGCAAATGCTTCCCTTGTCGCCCGCCAGCTTTGTCTGGACCTCGAAAAGCAGGCTGCAAGACAATCGATCCCATCTGATGCAGATGATTTGATCTTTGACTCGCATGATATGGTGGTTGAATCATATCAATTGTGTCTGGTTCCGGTCTGGATGGGTGAGTACCAAGTTTCGGGGGAGAGAAAACCATTTCTGATCAACGCGATCTCGGGAGAAATACTGTTCCACACTGACAAACCTGGCTCCATCTGGGAGCGGTTAATTGAGTGGGAGAACGAGTAGATCGAATTCTTGGACTAGACTCTGTTAGCCATAACTCTTCGCAGACATGCAATGAATGTAGTAAACGATTCCTGCAGCGACGTGAGGTAGGTATCCCACTGTCAATGCGACCCATTCACGCCATGTCCATTCCGGTTTTTTCCAGATATATCGCAATAATGTAGCAAAAAGCACAAATAACGTGATCTGGGCGCTCCATCGAAAGTTCCCGTCATTGAAACGGTTTCCGGTTTCAGCAAAAAAATACATCTGAATCGCGCCAAGTAAAAACGCGAACCAAACCAGTCTATTTTCTATCGGACCAAATGCTTTCTTTCCGAACGTGACGATCACCACCAAGGGAAATGCGATGGAAAGAAGGAATTTCCATCCAAGAAAGGATGAAAATGCAAATTCGACAGCCAGGGGAAGGAAAGCGATCTCACTATTGCTTCCTTGCTGAAGATAAGTGAATAAGTATTGGATTGCCAGCACCAGGATGCCTGGAATAAGGAGTCCAAAGACTAACAGGCGGAAGTTCCATTCTATTTTTTTATAAATTTGCCTGAATAAGAACAATCCAACCGTCGGAAGCAAACAAAGCGTAAAGCTTGGTTTGAGGAGGGTTGCCAGAATGGTCAGTAGACATGCAATAACCGTATGAATTGGAGACCGAAGTTCGTTTTTGAATCCACTAACGGCATAGAATAACAATAGTAAAGCGATTGGTTTAAGTAAAATGATCGTTGGATTGTGATAATTTGCTAAACCGATATATCCGAAATAGTACAGACCATCCACGGGTTGGAATAACATAATGGGTGCGATGATGGGAAGGGAGATCGATAACCCAACCCGAAAAAGCTCGGAAAAACGTGATTGACGTTTTCCCAGCCAGACATAAAAAATGAGTGAACAGGCAATCTGGCTGAGTGTGACAAGGACGATACCGCTGTGATCCGCATCGAGCGCGCTGCGTGAGATCCAAATGGAGAAACCAATTAACAATTGATACATGGGGTGGGCTAAGATATGCGGCGGAATCTTTTCTCCCCGAAGTAGCTGAACAGCGTACTGGTTATGCCGGCTGAAATCGCCATTTACTGGATGTAGTATTCGAAAGTTGAAGATCGTGAATGTGAAAATAGCAACTATGGCAGTGACCAGCATAATGGAAAGTAGGTTATTCTTTTGCAGCCAAAGTTTCATCTATGATTATCCAATATTGCAGTCTTCATATTCGGCGCGCCTAAAAAATATGACAGGATGTCCTGTCATATTATATCTGTTTCAGATGAAGACAAACCAACCGAATAAATTTAAGGGCAGCCTTCAGGGATGGCGCGTGGGGAACCTGTGGAGTAGGCAGCCAGAGTGCGAGACTTAACTGTAGCATGATCCACGATGGGAAGCGGATACTGGTCGCCGATCCGAATCCCAATCGTCTTTTGAAGTGTATCTGACATTAGCCAGGGTTTGTGTATAAATTCAGTTGGGACACCGGCAAGCTCAGGGACCCATTTACGAACGTAGTCACCTCTCGGGTCGAATTTTTCTCCTTGCAATACCGGATTGAAAATCCGAAAATAGGGCGCGGCATCAGTTCCCACACCACTTGTCCATTGCCAACCACCGTTATTGGTTGCCGGATCTCCATCGATCAGATTTCTCATAAACCAGGCTTCTCCGTCCTGCCAATTGATCAACAGATCTTTCACGAGAAATGAAGCCGTGATCATCCTAGCCCGGTTATGCATCCAACCGGTCGCCTTCAGTTGACGCATTCCTGCGTCAACTATCGGGTATCCTGTTATTCCGTTCTGCCAGGAGTGTAAATCTTCTGGCGCATCCCTCCAGCAAATATTCCGCAAATCTTTCCGAAAACTGGCTTTTAATACCTCTGGAAAAAAATGTAAGATGGATATATAAAACTCACGCCAAATAAGCTCATTTAACCAGGTTTCGGCGTTTTCGCGAGTTTCTTTATTCGGTGCGTTCTGAATCGCATATAACGCTTTTTGCGCAATGTACTGAGGGGAGATCAAACCGAATCGGATATAGGGAGATAGCCTCGAAGTACCATCCATATCCAACCTGTCACGGATTTGGGCATATCGATACATTTTTTCTGTGATGAAATTGTCCAGTCGGGACAATGCTTCTTTTTCTGTTGCTGGAAAATCAGATTTTGCCTGGTATGCAGGTATTTCCGCACTGGTCAGCTGTGTGACTGGTGGCGAAGGAATTTTTTGATTTGATGGCGGATTAGCGCTGATATGTGGGAGTGGTAAAGCCTTCCAAGCCCGGCTGAATGGTGTGAATATGGTATATGGACAACCCGTATTCTTGACCACCATGCCGGGAGGAAATACGGTCAACCCATGGATGAGCCAAACCGGAAGCTCTCTGGCAACTCTTAGATCACGCTTTCTCGAATAAGGGGTGTAATCAGCTTCTGCAAAGATCGCTTCAGCATTTATTTCTGCTGTTACTGATTTTAGAATTTCCAGCGGGTCACCCGATTTAATCCATAGACGACTACCCATTGATCTTAATTCCTGATCCAAATGAGTTAACGCATCGAACAAAAACGATAATCTTATCTCAGCTTTTTTTGACAGCAGGATTGGATCGAGTATGTAAAGGGGGAGTATGCTCGATGAATTGGCGATTGCCTCCTGCAATGCCGGATTTTGTTGCAAGCGAATATCTCGACGTATCCACCAAATAGTCACATTCATAGTATGTTCTCACTTTTCATTGTCAACGATGGTAGAGCTCCAGGCAAAGAGAGGTATAAGGATAGTTAATTATTTTCCGGAGATTAATAGGCTTGAACTGGATGATAGATATTGTAGAGAACTGAGCCAGCTAGATAATGGTTGAGATTTTCTATGAATAACTCAATAGACCGATGAGTATATAAAAGGCTGTTACCTGCAATATGAGGTGTAATAATCACATTTGGCATAGCCCAGAATGGGTGTTCGGGAGGTAATGGTTCTTGGGCAAAGACATCCAACGCAGCGCCGGCAATTTTCTTGTCATTCAAGGCAGTAATAAGGGCAGCTTCGTCAATGATTTCCCCACGTGAAGCATTGATAAGGTAAGCACCTGGTTTACAAGACGCCAGTTCTTCTGAACCGATGAGATGTCTGGTTTCATGTGTAAGCGGGATGGTCACAACGATGAAATCACATTCCTTGAACATGGATTTGATGGCTTGGACTGGGTAGAGGCGTGAAAAAAAGTCTCCATTTGGATCTCCGATACCTTCAGGAGAATAATCCTTGTCCTCCGGGTGGAGAACATCTCGCTTGGTAGCCAATATCCGAACACCGAAGGGTTTAAGCAACCGTGCGACCTGGCGCCCAATGCTGCCATAACCAACCAAGCCAACGGTACTCTCCCTCAACTCCTGCGGCCGATACAGCTCCCATTTTTTTTGCGGCCAGGCGTGCTCCTTCTGATTCTGGATCATTGATGGCAGACGATGACCAAGTGTCAAAAGCATCATTACGATATATTCTGCCACCTGGCTTGCGGAGGAGCCGCTTTGGGTGGTGATGATAAGCCCTTCCTTCTGAAGAAGAGGGTGATCTGACGCGAAATCAATTCCAGCGTAATGAAACTGGATCCACTTAAGGTTAGGCACCTGTTCTGGTAAAGGTAACACCCGTTCAGTGTAAAGAATTTCTGCCCGTTCCCAAATTTCGGACGGGATGTCTTCTGTTTTCCTACCCGGTTGGACACGGATTTTTAGATTGGATGCAGACTTATTGATCAAACTGATTTCATTCTCTTCTAATGGTATCGTGAAAAGTATCTCAGTCGTTCGGCTCATCAGATCTATCCTGACCTACAGAATGTATTTTCATACTGCAAAATTAATTTTATCTTATCTGACCTGATTAAGTAAAAATATTCCCGTATTATATAAGCTTGGATTCTCGCCTCAACAGTAAATGATGTCCAATTAGATAAACGCGTACCAGGTCATCTGGATAAAAGGAAAAGAGATCGGATATTTGGTCAGCTTTTTGATTAAGGATTCAGACAATGTCAAAAATAATGGGAGACTTCCAGTATGGATTTTTGCTTGGTTTTTAACGCCAACACAACAATTCACAGAAGAAAAACGATATTTTATGATTCTGGAAGGATGAAGAACGATATTTATTCTTTGCTCTGTCAGGTTAAAATTTCGAGTAGAATTGACCTGACTGGATAATCGCCCGAATGATATCGAACTCAAAGAACAAGTTGTTCAAAACGTATAGAGAAAACCAGAAAGTATTTGGATATATACTCTCTGGCATCCTGCTGGTTATAGGCGGATGGGTTTTTTATATCATCACTCACACGATTCCCAGTCGAAATGTAGGTGATATATACCGATTCTTTGTCCGCGAAAATAGTATTTTACTTCTCAGTGTAACCGGTAGTCTTTTTTTGCTTTATCTGATCCCAGGCAGTGCGGGTCGATCGCTCCGTTGGATTTGGATCGTTATCATATTTGCGGTCTACCTTCAGGGAGAGTGGTTGATTCACCGGACCGGATTCTTTCAACTGTATGGAATCCAACCCTGGGTGGATGCGACTGAATATTACGCGAATACCCAACGCCTACTCATGGGATTCGCTTCACAAGGCACGACAAATGCTCGCCCATTGTTTTCCGCTTTCTTTTCCATCTTATTATGGATCTCCCGACTTGATATGGTTGAAGCATTGACCATGATGGTTTTTATGGTCGCAGTTGCCTACTATCTGTTTGGTGAATCTCTTAGAGTGTACCTGGGACCGATAACGGCTGCCTTAACTACCGGTATGACCTTTATGTTTTACCGAAATTATTTGGGGGCGATTACCTCCGAAAGCCTGGGTTTGATCCTCGGGATGGGTGGATGGGTCGCCTTGTTCTGGGGTGCATCGCATAAATCATTATTGCGTTTCTGCATTGGTTTGTTTTTAGTTACCTTTGCGCTGATCGCGCGCGCGGGTCCCTTCGTCGTCCTGCCTGCCATTGTATTGGCTGGAATCTATCTTTTTCGAAAACGGCAGATTTTTCTCAAATACATTCTGGCAACCATAGCTTCGATAATCGCTGGATTTGGAATCAACTCGCTTCTGTTGAATATTTACTCAGCAGGAAAGAGTGTGGCATTTACCAGTTATATCTATTCCCTGTATGGAATGGCGGCGGGTGGAAAAACCTGGGGTTACATCAAAACGGCACATCCAGATGTTTTCTTTGGCATGGTTGAGCCTGCGAGAACTCAAAAGATCATTGACCTGACCTGGGAACTGATCAAATCGAATCCCTGGGATCTGATCCGTAGTATGCTCTCGCAATATTACTTCTTTGTAGCCAAATTGAATACCAGCGTTTTCTCTTATCTCTTCGCTCGAATTGATTGGTACAACACCGCGATCCTTATTGTCCTTTATACCTTGTCGATCATCAGCATCATTATTTTGATTAAGAATCACCGCTCGTCGACCAGCATAGTCTTGCTTGCTGTATTAGTAGGGGTATTGCTCTCTGTGCCACTGGTTCCACCCCAGGATGAATCGGATATGCGCCCTTATGCTGTGGTTGTTCCCATGCTAAATATCATTCCCGCGATTTCTCTGGAGTGGTTATTCAGCCGCTTGAAGTGGTTTACGAAATCAGAATCTCTTCCGGTTGCAGAGACACTTTCAGGAGCAAAACCGCTGGCATCTTCCACTATCCCGGCATTATTTTCTGGGATCACTCTGGTCGCGCTGTTAATCATTCCAATTTTTCTCCATAAATATCCCCCCTCAAAGACATCTGCGACCATGTCGTGCTCCGATGGATTGAGTCCTTTCGTCTGGTATCATCTCCCCGACAATACCACCAATATCTTGACCGACCTGAATTGGAATGGGAAGAATTGGTTGACCATCCGGCAGGCCGATCGCCTAAAACATGATCTTTTATATAAAGGGATCCTTCTTTTTAACGAATTTGACCGCGAGGTCGTATTTTCGCAATCAGTTAATTACCTGGATAATCGCTCCGCCTGGTTGGTGGGTGATGCGAATACCTACAAAGCTGGAAAAGGATTTTACGGGGGTTGCGGAACCTATATTGACGACCCATCCTGGTGGGGATTCAACTACTTCAGGCTTGAAAATTCAACATTTTTAGGGGTTGAATAATTAAGCTGGTGATGCTGATATTCTTCAGCTCATCTTCTTAGATAAACTTTAATTTCAGCGCGGCATACCCCACCATTTTGAGTAATAACATTCCATGGCTCCACCGGGAAATATTCGTACTGCCATAGGTCCGTTCGCGGTATCGGATCGGTAAGTCGATAATTTTCAACCGCATTTTTGCTGCTCCGAAAAGCAGATCGAAATCACCAAACGGATCGAAATCCCCAAAATAAGATCGATTTGCTACAACGGTCTGGTAATCCTTTTTCCAGAGGACCTTGGTTCCGCATAATGTATCTTTGATGTTCTGGTTTAATAGCCACGAGAATGCCAGGCTGAAGAATTTGTTGCCAAGAAAGTTCAGAAAGCGCATCGCCTCTTCTTCCATTGGATACACCAATCGGACACCATTAATGAACTCCCCCTTACCTGATGCAATTGCCTCATAAAATCGGGGAAGATCTTCTGGCGGAACTGTAAGATCCGCATCGAGGATCATCAGAATATCGCCGGTGGATTGATCGAATCCGACTCTGACGGCATCTGCTTTACCCTTCCCAGGTTGTTTATAGAGTCGGACATTTTTCTCCGGGTGGAGAAGAATTTCCCGCTCAATCGCTTCAAAAGTCTGGTCAGTGGAATTCCCTTCCACAAAGATAATTTCGGTGCCGCTGCCCATCATTGGAATGCGTTCAAAGATTGCGGGTACATTTCCTTCTTCATTTCGGGCAGGAACAACGACCGTCACAGAAGGAGCAATTTCGTTTGGATTTTCCTGTGGTTCAGGACGGGCGATAATAAGGTTGGTCAAGCCAAAAAAAGAGAATGGCCATATCTTGACCAGGAACCGGTCGAAGAAATCCTGGATCAGAGGAATACCGATCGGGAAAAGAATCTCGTGTTCAGCGCTGATCGTCTCGAAACCTGCCAATGACAACAACCCTTTCAGATCGGGAACGGTCAGCCAGTTTTGGGTAAGGTTGGGAGTAGCCAGATTGATCGCTTCAGTGATTGCGAGCGGGATCTGCCACATCCTGCTGTACATGTTAAGGATGAGCCGTGTGCCGGGGTGGCATAGTTTTTTGATGGCTTCGAATACTTTTTGGACATCCCAGAGATCGTTCACCAGATCGGAGAGGATGATAAAGTCAAACTTCTCACCTATTGTATCAACAGTGTGGGCATCCATCACTTCAAACTGCAGATCTGGGTGCTTTAGCCTGGCATGGTCCACCATATTTGCAGAAAAATCGACTCCAACTCCCCGGGCAGGCTTGACAGATGCCAACAAGTCGCCATAACCGCACCCAATCTCAAGCACCCGCTTTCCTGTGGGTATGATCAACGAATACAAATGTTCCAGTCGGGTGTGATACCTTTTCCCCCCGCCTTGCCAATGCGATTTTTTCTCGCCGATCTTATTCCAGTGATCGATCCGGGTCTGTTGATATTCCTGTTCTTTCGATAGTTGTTTGCTCATAACTTGTATTATTCCGACCTGGGGGTCATAACCTGGACCTGCCAGGTTTGCATGGTGTGGGGCATGTGGATCGTGATCACCTCTCCCGCGGAATATGACTCCCGGTAAAGTGACCCTTTTGCAAAAGCGGGATAGGGATGATCCACTATTAACAGATCATACTTTTTCTCGTTCAGACCTGTCTGGATATTTGTTAAGAACAGGTCTCCAATTGATCGAATTCGTTTCAAATCCGGATAAAAGAAATTGGATTTTTCTGGATAGGGGTAATAATAGCTTGTCTGACCTGAATTGACAACCGATATTCCCCGTTTGATCAACTCATAGGTGATCGCGGGGGAATTTGAAATATTCTGATATCCGTTTAGGGCTAAACCGATCTTATGCCACTCATCCACTGGGTAAGGCTGAAGATCCGGTTTTAAATTTTCATAACCGTGGGTAATTAGATTAATGGATAAGAGAAGAATTGCCAACCCTGATAATCGTGGGGCTTTTTGTAAGAATTCAAACATAAGTAACAGTAAGAAAGGACTAAGGAGCTGGTAGTAGTACGCCATTTTTGTTCCATTGTGGCGACCCAGGCTGAAGTAAATCAGTAAGGCACAAATGAGGAGATAGAACAGGTTTGGATCCATAGATTTGGTCAGGAAGGGTTGACGGAAGCCCAACTGTATTCGGGGTAGGGACTGCTTGGACCATCGTAAGTTACGCATAGCTGCAACGATGGCGATCAGACCGATGAAGAGAACTGCCCAATAATCTCTGGTAAAGCGAATACTTTGCTCCACCATATAGGAGAAGATCCGGTTGGTATCCGCAATATGAGAGAAGACAACATTCAAGAAATACGCTTCAAAGAAATGATTGATGACAATTGCGCTACTTGCAATGACAGCGAACGAGACAGCAGCAAACCAGATAGCCTGGCTCTTTGACCGGAAGAGGAAAATGTACATTGCCAGCAATGGCAACCCAAGGACGAAATAGGTTTTTGTATAAAAGCCCAAAATAGCGAATAATCCACTCCAAATGAGGGATTTCGCGGAATAGTTCATAAGTACTGGCATGAATAAGGTCAGAAGAAAGAACAATTGACCGAGTGTATCCGGTCTGGCCATGGGGGTGGTGTAATAGATCTGTCCCAGCCAGAGGAAAATTGCGGTAATTCCTATATATAACCAGGCTATCCCTTTCCTTCGCTGAACCAGTCCAATTAAGTAGATCTGACCAAGAATCGCCAGCATACTTACCAGACGGTAGATCCAGATCTGGTTCCCGAGCAGCCAATTAAATGGCAAAATGAGCGCATTATATACGATCCCATAGACGTTGATATATTCCAGATTATTTTCCAATGCCCAGGGATTTATTCCCTTCAAAAAGGCGGTGTTGGTTAGAACGATGGCGCCTTCGCGAAATTCCATTTGATAAGGAAAGAACACGATTCGGAAATTGATTATACAGAGGACAGCCAGTCCGATCAGAACAATGCCCGCTCCGATCTGCCTGACTAATGTCCAACTGGATAGACGATCCAGGGATCTGGAAACCCAACCCGATAGACGTTCAGCACGGTGATTGTGTGTGAACCATGATTGAAGGAAGACAAACCCGAACCAGAAAAAGGTGAAGGTGATGATAAAGACGATGCCAGCAAGTATGATCTGAACCGGGAGACTCCGGCCAGAAAATGTTTTCCCACCTGATATAAAGTTGGTAACTGGGTTCAATATAAGAATGGTTGCAACGAGGGATATTAATCCAAAGATGACAAGTTTCTTCCTGGTTGCTTGCAACTTCTTCATGATCCCCTTTATGTTGGCACTCATTGCTGTCATTAAACCATAATCATCCTGATTTGTATACAAAACAAGAAATGGGTTGCTTCTTCGTAAATGGATTCAGTGCGGAAAGAGGAAATGCCGGTCACTATTCTGATTCTTCTGCTGGATCAGAATCCTTGCGCCATTCTGCTAATCGCTTCTGTATGTCTTTTTCAAATCCTTCTCCAGACGGTTCATAGAATCGTTTTCCCTTATATAGGTCGGGTAAGTATTGTTGAAGGATGAAATGTCCTGGATAGGAATGAGGGTACTGGTAACCCTTGCCATGTCCTAGCGCTTTCGCATCCCGGTTGGCATCCATTAAGTGGGTAGGTACTTCACCCGCACCATCCTGCTCGAGTAATTCAAGGGCTTTGAAATAGGCGCCGGCGGAATTCGATTTTGGAGCGGTTGCCAAATAAAGGGTGGCTTCCACGATGGGATAAATCCCCTCAGGCAATCCTATGTAATCGAAAGCAACCGCGGCAGAATTGGCAACCACCAATCCCATTGGATCAGCGAGACCGATATCTTCACCTGCCAGTATGATCAATCGTCGGAGAATGAAACGAGGATCTTCTCCCGCGTGGATCATCTTCGCCAGCCAGAATAGAGCCGCATCCGGATCAGAACCGCGTACTGATTTAATAAAAGCGGAAATGGTGTCGTAATGCGCATCCCCATTCTTGTCGTATAGAACAGCTCTTTGCTGGATCGATTCCTGGGCAACTTCCAACGTGATCTGGACTTTTCCCAACGCATCCTTTGGTGTGGTATCGACTGCCAGTTCGAGCGCGTTCAAAGCGTTTCGGGCATCACCGCCGGACATATGAATCAGATGAGTTCGCGCTTCTTCATGAAGGTGAATTGGAATAGCGCCGTAACCTCGCTCGGCGTCCGAAAGCGCGCGATCAAGAAGTATCCCGATCTGTTCTTCGCTCAGGGACTGCAACTGGAACACACGGCTACGGGAAACCAGCGCTTTGATGACCTCAAAATACGGATTCTCAGTGGTCGCACCGATCAAGGTGAGAATACCGCTCTCAACATGGGGCAATAATGCATCCTGCTGGGCACGGTTCCAGCGATGCACTTCATCAATGAACAGGATAGTCCTGGTATTGTAAAGTTTCCGCCGTTTTATGGCTTCGTCAATGACGCGTCGCAATTCACCAACGCCTGCCAGTACCGCTGAAATAGTTTCGAAATGGCTGTTTGTTGTTTGCGCGATGACGGAAGCCAGGGTGGTTTTACCGGTTCCAGGAGGTCCCCACAGGAGAATGGAAGAAAATAAGCGATCGGCTTCAATCGCTCGCCGCAGTAATTTTCCAACACCGATAATATGATCCTGTCCAACGATCTCATCCAGAGTACGTGGGCGCATCCGGGCTGCCAGGGGAGCCTCGCTTTTGAGTCGTTCTTCCAGTGAATGATCGAATAGGTCCATGGTGGTTATCTTGGAATTAATTATAGCACAGACATTCTAATTAGTTAGTTGGGTAGTCGTATCCGGTGAGCTGAGAGTTACCAAATAATATATTCTGCAATTCAAGATCCAAATGGCGCAGCCCGAAACAAAAAAGAGATTGGAAATTGTATCAACCGGTAGTGGGATCCGTTTTCTCGAGGGCAGAGACATACGATTCGATATTGTCAACCACAGGAGGATATTTCAATTTGAGTTTTTTCAATGTCTCAACCAAGATGTCTGAAATCACAAGATTTCGATACCAGTTCCGATTAGCAGGAATGACATACCAGGGAGCCCAGGTTGTACTGGTTTTTTCCAGTACATCTTCGTAAGCTTTCATATACTGGTTCCATAGTTTTCTTTCCTCAAGATCGTTCGGATTGAACTTCCACTGTTTGGTAGAGTCTTTTATTCTTTCCAACATCCTGAGTTTTTGTTCATCCTGGTCTAACATCAGGAAGAATTTCAGGATAGTCGTTCCTTCTTCCACAAGTGCTCGCTCAAACTGGTTGATCTGTCGGAATCTCTTCCCCCATACTTTCGGGCTAACTATCCCATGGACTCGCACTACTAAAACATCCTCATAATGGCTGCGGTTAAAAATGACGATCTCCCCTTTAGCAGGAGTCATTTTGTGAATTCGCCAGAGATAATCATGATCTAGCTCTTCCGACGTGGGAACTTTGAAGCTCGCCACCCGTACACCCTGCGGATTGACCCCATTGAAGACACTTCTGATCGTCCCATCCTTACCCCCACTGTCCATAGCTTGAAGTACGATCAACACTTTCTCTTTATGCCCTGCGTATAATATCTCCTGAAGTTCCCCCAGCTTTTGGTTCAATTCCACGAGACGTTTCAATCCCTCTTTCTTACCACCTTCAAACTCACCTGTATCGTTGGCATCGAAATCATTCAGGTGTATCCGGCTTTTAGGTTTGATCCGATATTGATCCATGGCTATCCTCCATAGCAATGTAAAAACGTAGGTAGTCTTCTACCTTGCATAAAAAGTGCAACTATAACAGCAACTCAATTGTAGTACTGCCTCGAAGAAATACAATTATTTTGGCGACAAAATCCAGGAGGAAGGCATTATGCGTGTTTTCGTAATTCTATTGATCGTTCTGGCTATGACAGCCTGTTCGACCCTTCCCGACGGTACTCCCACCCCAGCGCCCACATTGGCTCCTGCAACCAGTACACCAGAACCACTACCAACACCCACACCTTATGTTCAGGTCTTTCCAACTGCGAATCCAGATTTGTTATTATTTACTACTCACATCCAGGCACTCCGGGTCGCGGACGATGATGGACAAAACATGGCGAATATATCACCAGATGAGATCATACGGTTGGTAAATAAGACAAATGATATTTTCGCACCTGCAGGGATCCGGATATTATTTGATCCACAGAAAGATGTGGACCTGGTTCAATCAACCGTTATTGCAAATATGCTGGGCAAGGATGACCTGCGGTGGCAATGGGAGATGGATATTGCAGACCAGTTCGCTGCAAAATATCCGGGAAAGCTGGTTATCTTTTTCCGTCAAAAAACAGTGGAAGAACCAGGCGGCAAAGGTAATTTTTTCTGGTGGGACTATAACTTTACGATCGTTCCCATTGAGGGAGAGAAAAAATGTGGCAGTCTGGATAACACCCGCCTCGCTCATGAGATCGGTCATTATCTCGCGTTGGGCAATACTTACACCGAAGAATTCTCGGATCTGGAAATGGCCGTGGAAGCATATAAACGTACTGGCTACAACCTGTCTGCTTTTGATGGAGACACATTCAGTGACACCCCCGCGGACATCTATATTAACTCTCCTGAGAATCAATGCGGGACAAGTGACACCATAACAATCGAAGGTGGAACAATACCCGTCAGCCGGGGAAATCTTATGGCGGCCTATTTACCCAGGTCAACCCTGACGCCAATGCAAATTGCAAGGATGAGATATATGCTGGCGATGCGCTATAGTAACAATATGGTTGTTCCGCATAATCGTGATCTACTGCATGGATATGAACTCGAAAACATCACGATTCTGGAGCATCGCTGGAGCAGTTCGTCAGTTACCGATATGACGCCCTTTAGTTCTCGGAACTGGAGCGGGGGAAAACAACTCTCGGTTCTGGGTGGATATGGATCAGGATTGCTGGTTGAATTTTCAGTAGATAAGGATGGTGTTTATTTATTGAACTTATTTGCAACCCAGGCGCCAGATTATGGAGTTCTGGAGGTTGAAGTGGACGATATACTTGTGAACGATTATGTCGATCTGTATGCTCCCTTTATTTATGCATCAGGATCGGTTGGTATGGGTCCTTACTATCTGACCAAAGGACCACATCAGATGTTATTCAAAGTCATTAAAAAGAATGATCTTTCCACCGGATATAATTTTGGGCTGGATGCAATAACAGTGGAGTTTCAAAGATAATGATCATATTCCTTATTCGTCATGGAGCAAATATCTCCCTTGGAAAATTCCTGCCGGGCGTATTGCCTGATATTCACCTGAATGATGAGGGTAAGAGGCAAGCGAAACAAGTTGCAAAAAGCCTCCGGTCCACAGAAATTGATGCCATCTACGCCAGTCCGTTGGAACGAACAATGGAAACAGCGCAACCATTGGCCGATGCAATTCATGTTCCGGTGATCCCCACTCCGGAATTAATGGAGATGGATACAGGAATAATGACTGGCAAATCGTTTACTGAACTCAAAGAAGATGAAACCTGGAAGAAGATCCGAGCCAAACCTGAAGCCAGCGGTTTCCCAGGCGGGGAAGATTTTCCTCACGCATGGGATAGATTGTGGACGGCTTTGGATCTGATCCGCCGTAACCACACCTCCACTTCGAAAATTGCGATCTTCTCCCATTCAGATTGCATCAAAATGCTGATTGCGAGAGCCATCGGCTTACCGTTCTCCAGTTTCCAGCGACTCATGGTCGACCCGGCATCCCTAACGATCCTTGCGCACCATAAAGATAAATTCTGGCTCTTGGGCTCTAACTTGAATTTGCCATATGTGCTGCCCGTAATTGATATAAAAAAACCGGCAACGCAAACGAACGCGTCACCGGTTGAATAGTAAGTTTTATTCTGTTATTGTTACATGATATCCAGGAAAGGTTTATTGTCCAGGATTTGTTCTATTCCGAGCATGACATCATCGGTTAATTGTGGAACGACTTCCAACGCTGTCATATTCTGGTGAACTTGTTCCACGCGACTTGCGCCAGTGATAACAGTCGACACATTTGGATTCTTTAAACACCAGGCTAACGCCAGTTGGGCCATGGAACAACCCAGCTCACTGGCTACATGATCCAATTTGCGGATAATCTCCAACTTTTGTGGGGTTAACCGCTTGATCAGCCATTCATATCCCTTAAGTGAAAGCCGGCTGCCTTCCGGAATACCGTTGTTATACTTGCCTGTCAAGAATCCAGAAGCCAGCGGTGACCAAATGGTTGCCCCGTAGCCAAGTTCTTTGAATAGCGGCAGGTATTCCAATTCCACGCGCTCTCGCCAGAGCATATTGTATTGAGGTTGTTCCATGCTTGGAGGGGTTAAATGATATTGTCTGGCAATCGCGTCTGCTCGCATGATATCGGCAGCCGTCCATTCGGAAGTACCCCAATAAAACGCCTTCCCCTGCCGGATAACCTGATCCATTGCTCGAACTGTTTCTTCAATCGGAGTTCCCGCATCTGAGCGATGGCAAAATACCAAATCCACATAGTCGAGCTGCAGTCTTTTTAATGAGTTATTGACTCCTTCGACGACGTGTTTGTAGTTCAATCCGGTGTCATTCGGTCCATTTCCGCCCCAGAAGATTTTCGTCGAGACGACGTAGGACTCTCTTCGCCAGGCAGTCTTTTTTAGGATCTTCCCCATAACGAGTTCAGCGTTTCCGTCGGCATACGCCTCTGCGTTATCAAAGAAATTTACTCCGGCATCATACGCTGCCACCATGCATGGATAAGCTGCGTCTTCACCTACCTGTCCACCATAGGTGACCCATGCACCCAGGGATAACTCACTCACGCGCAAACCAGCCTTACCAAGATGTCTGTATTCCATGTCACTCTCCGAATGATTTTCTTTCATTATATCCAATCCGATGGATTAGCGGGCATTCCTGTCAATGGGTTGTGATTACCAGCCTGACTCCGGTAGACCCTATTCAGGTGCAACCCTCTTCGATCAGGAATGCGTATAATTCATACCATACTTGGGAAAAACAGAAAATAGGTACAGGGGTATTCATGATCAAACAACAAAACGGAAACTTTGTCGATGAATTTGGTCGAATACTTACATTACGCGGTGTAAATTTGAGTGGAAGTTCCAAAGTACCATATTCACCGGATGGCGCAAGTTGGAAAAAAGATGGATTTTACCAGCACCGAGGGGTGTCCTTCATTGGACGTCCTTTCCCATTATCAGAAGCCGATGAACATTTCAGACGATTAAAAGCGTGGGGATTCACTTTCCTCCGTTATCTGGTTACTTGGGAGGCGATCGAGCACGCCGGACCGGGAATCTATGATGAGGAGTTTCTGGATTACACTCGGCAGATTATTGCCAAAGCAGCAGAGTATGGGATCAGCGTTTTCATCGATCCGCACCAGGATGTCTGGAGCCGATTCACGGGCGGCGATGGTGCACCCGGATGGACGCTCGAAGCTGCTGGCATGGATATCACGCAGCTGCATCAGGCAGGTGCTGCCTTCATCCACCAGGAGAATGGCGACCCCTATCCCAAGATGATATGGCCGACCAACTACAGTAAACTGGCTACTGCCACAATGTTCACCCTCTTCTTCGCCGGTAACGACTTTGCGCCCAAATGTCGGGTGGATGGCATTCCAATCCAGAACTTCTTACAGAATCAGTACATCGGAGCCATTCTTCGACTTGCTGATAGAGTGAAAGATCTTTCTAATGTGGTGGGGTATGACACACTCAATGAACCATCCTCCGGCTTCATAGGTCAAACCGATCTCCATACCCGAACGATCAACCCAATGAAGCTGGGCGCGATGCCTACACTATATCAATCAATGCAGCTTGCATCCGGGACCCCACAGGAAGTAGATTTCTATAAGATCGGTTTGGCGGGATTTGTAAAAACAGGAAGGAAGACCATCAATTCAGAAGGCAAATCCATCTGGCTGCCTGGATATGAGGATATCTGGAAACAACACGGGGTCTGGGATATTGGGCTGGACGGAAAACCGGTATTGTTGCAACCTGATTACTTTTCCCATGTGGGTGCCCATCCTGTTGACTTCAATGAGGATTATTTCAAGCCATTCGTTCAGCGCTATACAGAAAAAATCCGCGCGATCGATCCAGATGCCATGATATTTATTGAGGAGATACCCGATGAAGCAAACCTGGTCTGGACGGATGGTGACCCTGATAGGATAGTTCACGCCGCCCACTGGTACGACAATATGACCTTGGTTAAAAAGAGCTTTGTACCCTGGTTCTCGGTTGACGTGAGATCAATGAAAATCATCCTTGGCAGATCGAATGTTCGCAAAAATTTTGCATCACAAATTGCAGATTTAAAGAGGAATGCAGTCGCCAAGATGAATAAGGCTCCCTTGCTAATTGGGGAAGTTGGAATCCCATTCGATCTATATCAGGAAAAAGCCTACAAAACCGGAGATGAATCAGATCAAATAAACGCTCTGGATGCGACCATGCAGGCGCTGGAAAGTAATTTTGCCAGTTTCACCCTTTGGAATTACACTGCTGATAATACCAATGAAAGAGGAGATCAATGGAATGACGAGGATCTGTCGCTTTTCTCCAGAGATCAAATGAAAGGATCAGATGACATTTATAATGGCGGGAGGGCATTAAAAGCAGCTATTCGACCATATCCGCAAAAAATTGCCGGTGAGCCCATCGAAATGAGCTTTGACATCACAAGTAATAGGTTCCACCTTTCCTACAGACATATGCCAGGTATCAAAGAACCCACCCAGGTTTTCATTCCGCAGTACCAGTATCCCGCCGGATGTAAAGTGGTATTATCGGATGGTCATTACGAATTAAATATGGAAGCACAACTCTTACTCCATTGGCCATCCAAAGAGGGTATGATCCATTCCATCACCGTAACGCCGAAACAAGTATGACCGAATCGTCCACCCTTCCATCGGGTAAGCCACTCACATTGATCCAATCATGGATGATGGCAATCCGTCCTCGCACCTTGCCTGTATCGGTTGCAGGCGTTGTCACCGGGGTCGGATTGGCTGTATTGGATGACTCCTTTACGATTTGGCCTGCTCTGGCTGCTCTTGGGGTGGGATTGCTCTTGCAGATCTCCAGCAACCTGGCGAATGATGTGTTTGATTTCGAACATGGGACGGATACTCCGGAGAGGCTTGGTCCAATCCGAGTCACTCAGGCGGGAATTCTATCGGCCAGACAAGTAAAGATTGGCCTGATATTTGTGCTCATTTTGGCATCATTATTGGGCTTTTACCTGACAACCGTTGCTGGTTGGCCGGTTCTGTTTATTGGTGTGGCGGCAATCGCTTCAGCCATCCTTTATACAGGCGGTCCATTCCCGCTCGGTTACCATGGTCTTGGTGATCTTTTTGTTTTTCTATTCTTTGGGCTGGCTGCTGTGGCGGGAACGTACTATGTCCAAGCCCAAACGGTCGCTTCAACAGTGTGGTGGATGGCGATCGCTATTGGTTTGTTGGTGGTCAATTTGTTGGTGGTGAATAACTTACGCGATATTCCCACAGATCAGAAAGGTGGAAAACGAACTCTGGCGGTCTTGATCGGTGTCAGATGGACCCGCATAGAATATCTGATCCTCCAGATAATCGCTTACCTGATCATTCCCCTCTTGATCTGGATGGACCTGATTCCGCTCTGGTCGATCCTGACCTGGCTATCCATTCCTTTCGCAATTCAACTCACCAAAGGTGTGTTTACGCTGTCGGGAAAGGCATTAAACCCAATCCTGGCTGGAACCAGTAAACTGGCGTTGTTTTTTGGTTTGTTATTCTTGTTAGGCGTCCTGGTCTATCGTCTTTTGAACTAATGAGCTTTTTGCCAGGGACACAAGACTTTCTCCAACCAATCCACTCCGAAGTACAATCCCAATCCCAAAAGACTCATTGCCAGGACCCCCGCATACATGGCTGGATAGTCCAATAGTGTACTGCCATTGTAGTAGATGTAATAGCCTAAACCCTTACGCGTTGCAAATAGTTCGGCGATATAGAGGACAGCCACGGCTGTTCCAACAGATTGGCGCAGCGCGGTAAGGATTGCAGGCAGGCTGGCAGGCAAGTAAACAAAGCGGAATAAGGCTCGCCGCCCCGCGCCCAGACTGCGTAAACTATGGATCAATTGTGGCGGAATTCCCGCTGCCTGATCCCGGACCAGAACCAGGATCTGAAAGAACAGGATCAGAAAAATGAGAGCAATTTTAGAAGCGTCGCCCACCCCGAGGAAAAGCAATAAGATGGTTACAAAAACAACTTTAGGGATTGGATATAACAAATAAATGACCGGCGCGAAGATTTGACTTAGGCGCTTGGATTGTCCGATCACCAATCCTGCAGGAGCAGCCAATGCTACAGATAGCAGCATACTGGCTGTCACCCGCCATAGACTGGCAAGGAAATGGCCGGGCAGATCTGCCCTCAGACCATTGAATAGCGCGCCAATAACGAGAATCGGTGTGGGCAAAATGGATGAATGAAGCACCATGGCGGCAACTTGCCAGATCAATAGTAAACCTACGAGAGCAAAAAGCACATCCCGTTTTCTCATGCTTTTTCCATACTCGCCCGAAGGAGATCGATCAATTCTTGATAGGCTTCCAGTTTTTCTCCCGCCGGCTCGCCCGCGGACGGATTGTCGAACACAAGTGGTGTCAAGTTTGGTGGTGATCCCAGTAAGAGAATATGCTTTCCCATCGATACAGCTTCTTCGATGGAATGGGTGACCAAAATCATGGTAATACCCTGCTCATTGCATAGTTCGAGTGTTAGCTTCTGCAGATCTGAACGGGTGATCGCGTCAAGTGAAGAAAAAGGTTCATCCATCAACAACAGATCAGGTTGAAGCGCTAGCGTCCGGGCAATAGCTGTACGTTGGCGTTGTCCGCCTGAGATCTGGGCAGGGTATTTTTCTGCCACGTTGTCCAACCCAAGACGGGTCAGCCAGTTGTTTTCCAGGGGTGGAATGGGTATTTCGCTGGGTGCATGAGTGCCATCAGGTCCATAAAACGACCTCACCTTAATACCCAGGCTGGCATTCTCGCGAACGGTAGCCCAGGGTAACAAACCATAATCCTGGAGAATTAACCCAGTGGACGGACGCGGGCGTGTCAGCAAATCACCCATTATAGATATCTCTCCCTGGATTGGCTGACGCAATCCAGCCAGGAGATAGAGCAGGGTGGTTTTTCCGCACCCGGAGGGACCAAGAATTGCCCAGGTCTGGCTTCTCTCCACTCGCCAGCTATAGTCCTGGAAAATGAGGTTTTGGGGGGTGTATCCAAAAGTGAGAGATCGGACTTGAATCATGGCTATTTCTCAGGTTATTATTTACCCGGGAGGAAGGAAGGGTTCACCGAATCTGAATAGGAGACATCCACAGCGATCAAAGATTTACTCTTTGCCCAATCTAATGCATCTTTCCATTCCAACTCGGATGGGACACCAGCCAATGGATAAGGAGGTGCTTTATAGGATGCCAGTAAAGGTTGAGGTACCAATTTTTGTTCGCTCAGAATTGTATTGTATTTCTGTGGTTCTTTGTTTATCAATTGGGTAGCCTCTTCAATCGCTTTCAAGAATGATCGGATCGCTTCAGGTTTTTGATCAATCACTTCTTTGCGAAAACTGAAAACGCTGAAACCATATTCAGGATGAGCAGAGTCATCCAGAATGATCCTGGCGCCTTGGGTAACAGATAATGCAGCGAGGGGATCAGGCATAACCGCCGCTTGAATGTCTCCGGATGCCAGCAGTGCCATCCGGTCTGGCATTTTTGGGACAGCAATGGTTTTGATCTCATCGGTTTTTAATCCCGCGTCTTCCAGGAGACGATAGGTCACATATTCAATAATGGTTCCCTGGGATACTCCAATCTCGATCCCTTTCAATTGTTCAGGCGAGGTGATGCCGGATTTTGACGAAGCCAGGATGAAGAAATGCCCTGCCTGGGCGGTGGGAGTGAGGGCGTAGCGGACGATCTGAACCTGGGTCTTTTCCCGGTTAAAGAAAAAAGTGGACAATGTCTCGTTGATCATCCCATCCGCCTGACCGGCGCTGATGAGCTGGTCGCGTTCCGGCGCAGAGGCGACAGGTGTCACTTCCACGTTAAGATTGTATTTAGAAAAAAGCCCTTCCTGCTGGGCAACGTAAATTGGCAGAGCGTCAATGATGGGGAGTAATGCTACCTTGAGTGTAACAATCTCTGTTTGAGCAGCCGGTTTGGGCGCACAGGCAGAGAGGGATAGGCTGAAGACTAGGGTGATCAGGAACACGAATGCAATGGTTTTTCGCATATGCCTCCGATTTGATTAATAGGTTTTACGATTATACATCCAAGGGATGGGTAGGATAAGGTCGGGGCTACCAGGTTGGCTCATACACTTTTACAGCTTTCCCTTGTTTGTAGGAGGTATCTCTATCTATTCACCGGAACGCAGCTTCGCAGGCTCGGATTTTACGCCATCCCTGGATCCAAGTGTCCCAACCGTGAAAGAGAAAATCCGCATATTCAATTTCCCTTATTCTTTTTCGAAATGTGGGCGTCTGGGAGTAGAAGGCGAGGTCTTCTACTCCCAGAATTAACCCTTCCTTTCCCGCATCACAACCATAATTTTCAAATATAGAACCTGCGGGAAGGGGCTGGGGGATGGGTTGTAAACAATTCTATAGAAATGCAACCAAAATGGCTCCTCAGGCGTAGCCTAGAAATTCGACAATTATTCAGAGAGGATAGATTAAAAGAAAAGTACCCCTTAGGCGTAGCCTGGAAATTTGACAATTATTCAGAAAGGATAGATTAAAAGAAAAGTGCCCCTAAGGCGTAACCTAGAAATTCGACAATTATTCAGAAAGGATAGATTAAAAGAAAAGTGCCCCTAAGGCGTAGCCTAGAAATTCGACAATTATTCAGAGAGGATAGATTAAAAGAAAAGTGCCCCTAAGGCGTAGCCTAGAAATTCGACAATTATTCAGAGAGGATAGATTAAAAGAAAAGTGCCCCTAAGGCGTAGCCTAGAAATTTGACAATTATTCAGAAAGGATAGATTAAAAGAAAAGTGCCCCTAAGGCGTAGCCTAGAAATTCGACAATTATTCAGAAAGGATAGATTAAAAGAAAAGTGCCCCTAAGGCGTAGCCTAGAAATTCGACAATTATTCAGAGAGGATAGATTAAAAGAAAAGTGCCCCCAGAGGAATTCGAATCCTCGTTTTGGCCTTGAGAGGGCCACGTCCTGGGCCACTAGACGATGGGGGCGTTAGCGGGGTAATTCTATCAAAAAAGCGAATAGCTTACAAGCCTGACTGCTATTTCGCAGTTATGGATACCGAAAATGCCCGGTAGGATCTCACACGAAGCCATTATCTGCCAGGTAATTTACTATTCTCTTTGGTATCAGAATGAATTTTCCGGTGAACCCGCTTCTTACCCCCATAGTACCAATTTAGAACGAAAATTGACTATTGTGCCGCTTGAATCCCCTGTTCAGCCAGCCATATTAAGAGTTTAGATTCGATCTGGTCCCGAATCTGCCGGAATTTCTTTAGTTTTTGTTCTGCCGTTCCCTGGATCGCAGCCGGATCATCAAACCCCCAGTGTAACCTGATTCCCATCCCAGGAAACACAGGACATTTTTCATCCGCATCTCCACAGACGGTGATCAGATAGGCAAAATCCATCTTCCCAATGTATTCATCCAGGCTTTTGGAGTATTGCTGATCCATGGCAATGCCGATCTCTTCCATGACCTGAATTGTAAGGGGGTTGATTCCTTTTGGTTCGATCCCCGCAGAGTATACCGAATAGTAGTCTGCAGCGTGAAACCTTAATAATGCCTCTGCCATCTGGCTTCGAGCGGAATTTCCTGTGCATAAGAAAAGAATATTTGATTTTTCCATGATGGTATATCCAAGATACATTGTACGATTTATATATTGTGTGTTCATATATTATGTATACAGTAAGGAAATTAATAGTTTATAAAGTCGATGTTATGGTTTTGTTAACGTTTACCAGCCTTGCGGGTTCCAGCCGGTAATCCTATAATCGATCGATAAGGAAAAATATTATTGAAGACCCAAACAATCAAATGGCTGGTTCCAATTGTCTGTCTCTCAATTCTGATTCTCTGGCTGGCAGAAACCCCGGCAGGATTACTCGGAAAAGCGGATGCAGTTGGATATGCGGTCTGCCATCGAATCTCGGTCCGTTCCTTCTTCCTGGATGATCGACCCCTCCCACTTTGCGCCCGGTGTACTGGCATGTATCTGGGCGCGGTGGCTGGATTGGTCTATCAGTTTGTTAAATTTCCCAGGCGGGGAGGAATGCTCACCTGGAAAACCGGTCTTCCATTTGTGATACTCGCATTAGCCTGGTTGTTTGATGGAGCAAATTCATTTTTTCATCTTATACCCGGGATGCCGGGTATTTATCAACCGAACAATACTCTTCGTCTGATCACGGGGTTAGGGATGGGACTATCCATGGCCGCCATCCTTTACCCTGCCTTTCAACAAACCATATGGCGGGTGTATGATAACCGGGAAATATTTCGATCCCCCAAGCCTTATGTTGTTTTGATTGTCGTCGCGATCATCATCGGTATCTTGACTCTGACAGGAAATCCTATGATCTTATATCCATTCGCCTTGATCAGTGCAACCGGAGTGATAATAATCCTGACAATGGTCTATTCGCTAATATGGATCATGATTTTTCGCAAAGAAAACACGTTTGACCACTGGTCGCAGCTTCTCATCCCAATATCAGCGGGATTCTTAACCACGTTGATTCAAATTGGTGGTGTGGATATGTTGAGGTATTGGTTAACTGGTACCTGGGCTGGATTTCACTTATAGGTGATATCCGCATTGGATTTATTTACAAATCACTCTATAATGAAACTGATCGTTGGAATAATATTTTATGGAGGAAATAATGGACCAACCGAATCAACCTGTTGAAGGAATGACCCCACCCCCAGTACCCGATATGCCACCCATGCCTGATTTTACGCCAGTAACAGAGCCGCCGAAGAAAAAAATGAGCGGATGGCTCATCGCTTTGATTGTCGTGGTTGTAATTTGTTGTTGTCTGGTTGTTGTCGTTGGCGGAGGAATTGCAATTTTTGGGAATGTATTCAAGGATGTCTTTAATAACTTTGACATGAATGATTTCCAGTACCTGGTTCCTGTAAGCCAATTCGTAATGTAGTCGGATCGAAGAAGAAAACAGGCTGTCGGACGACAGCCTGTTTTTGTATATCCAATAAATCAGAAACCCGTTTGCGTCTATGCAAACGGGTTTCAATTGATGAGTACCTGACCATTCAAAAGAGACTCTCCTTACAATGATGATTGACTGACATATCCTTTATTCCGGTTTGGGTAACAAACTGGCAAAGGAAAGTCCGGCGAAAAGAATCGCCATTACCACTACAACAAACCAAACCATTCCCATCTTCCACCTCCAATAATTTCAACTTTACCTGAAATAATCCTCTTCGAAATAAATGCAACTGGATTTACATACTATATACGATCCGCAGAGCTAAAAAGTTGTAAACCTTGTTAATATTAACGCCTAACTTGCAAAAAAGTTCCAATAAAATTTGATTAATTTGGGATAAAAACAAAATACGCCAGCCTCGGGATAGCTAAAATTCCGAACCTATATCATTTGTGAGGATGTACGCCTTAAATAATCAGACCCTTCCGTTCGGAAGGATCTGGGAATAATAAATATAGCCTAAAGAACGGAGACTATTGATCCAGATGGGGTCTTTTCAACTTCGATCCGGTTGGGAAAGGCATCCTTCAATTCTTCCAGGTGAGTGATAACCAGAACCAGTGCAAAATCATCTTTGACCTCATTGATCGCTTCAATTAGCCGCTGTCTTCCACTTGTGTCCTGGCTGCCAAAACCCTCATCGATCACCAGAGTTTGCAAGCGTGCTCCTGCCCGTTGTGCTAATACCCGGGAGAGTGCCAGGCGGATGGCAAAATTTACCCGGAAAGCTTCTCCGCCGGAGAATAGTTCATAATCACGAATACCATTTGGATCACTGATCTGGATCTCGAGGGTTTCCTTTTTCTCGTCCCTCGTTTTTAATTCACGCCTGGTAAGGAAACGAATATTCATGGAGCCGGCGCTTAATCGATCCAAGATATCGTTCGCATGGTTTTCAATTTCAGGTAGCGCTTGTTCAATTAATAAAGCGGGAACACCGTCTTTCCCAAAAGCACGCTCCAGGCTTTTATAGCGCATGATCTGGCGGGAAGTCCCTTCTCGTTCCTCGGTCAATGAAGTTAATTTCTTCTTATCAGCAGCCAGTACATCTACTTTCTGTCTGGCGGCGCCTAGCTCCTGGTTGATCCGGCTCTCCCTCTCCACGATGTATTGCAGTTCAGCATCTTTTTGGGATAGGTCAGGGATCTGAGCAGCCATCTCTGCATAGGTCGCTGCTGCCTGTTCGGTTGTTTCCTGAAGTTTTCGAATTTCTTGATCTGATTGAGCTTTTTGCTGGGTGATGTCTTCTATTTCACGTTCCAATGGCTTCATCTTCGCTCGGGCAAATTCCAATTCCTGGAATAGGTGCTCCACTTCTCGAAGCTGGTGCTCTTCCTTGCGCAGATGTTCATGCTGATTGGAGTCATAGCCCAAAGTGACAAATTGCTGATCAATATCAGCCAATTCCTTACGAGCGCCAGCAGCAAAAGTCTGATCGGCTAGTTCCGTTTCGATCTGATGTAAGCGGATAAGCCCTTTTGTATTCCATTCCTGTAGGGTGAATTCTGATTGTTCTAATTGCGCTTGAATTTGAGTCAATTGCTTTTCCAATTGGAGAAGGTCCTTCTCCCGGCTGCCGATAGTTTCCAGTTTGGATTCAAGCACATGGATATCCTCTTCCAGGGATAGAACAATCTTTTGGTTTGATCTGAATTGATCCGCGAATATTTTTCCATCTCTTGTGATATCCTGCACAAGTTGTCTACGATGTTCTTCGGTAAGATCCTGTCCACACAATGGGCAGAGGGGTGAGTTAACCTGTTCCAATTCTTTTCTGCGGAGATCAAGGTCTGCCATATCAGTCCTTAATCGATTATTTTCTGTTTTCTTTTCCACCGCCAACTGTTCCATTTCTTTCAGTTTCGATTCCAGTTCTGTCCGTTTGAGTATCTCTTTTTTTATTATCTCAATGGAATCTAAAACACGTTGTGAATTGGCTTTTTGGGTGGGATAGAGAGATTCGATCTCCTTTACCTTTTTCTGGTTCAACTGCAAATTCATCAACTCCTGTTCGAGCGCACCACGGACCTTTTCAAGTATGGATATCTGACCGGATCGTTTCTTTTCCAGCTCTCCCGCTTGCTGCGCTAGCGCGTTCATACGATCTGTTTCTTTCCGAATCACCTGCCACGCGTCAAACCGTTTTTGGATATCTTGAGAACTATCAAGCAAGGTCTGTATGGTCTCTTGCTCTGTCTGACGCTCTTGAAGTCTTTTCGAAAAAGTCTGAAACTTCTGTCGGGCTATATCCATCTGCTCCTGCAATAGGTCGAGTGTCTTCTTCTGATTTATTACATTCTCTTCCAGCCTGCGGAGACGGATCATTTCTTTTTCCATCCCTATTCGTTCCTTGCGGATTGAGGCGTGTAAATCCTCCAATTCGGTCAGTCGGCTCCGTCGGATTTCTTCCTCCGCAAGCTCCTGGTTAATCTCCGCCATACGCAAATCGATGGCTGTCACTTCGTTCTCAAATGTTTTTCGCCTTTCGAGAGCGCGATCTTTGTAAACTTCCCAGATATCCAGACCTAGTATGCTGCTCAGTATCCGTTTTCTATCACCAGGTTTTTGAGTGGCAAATTGATCTGCTTTTCCCTGAAGAAAAAAGGAAGCATTGATGAATGTTTCGTAATCCATTCTTAATACATCAAGGATGACTTTATCTGTGTCTCGGACACCTTTTTCAGATATGGTTTTCCATTGGCTGTTTTGAGGATCAAAGATATAAAAATCCACAATGCTAGTTTTCGCGCGAGTTTTCTGTCTCTGAATACGATAAGTAGCATCTTCATATTTGAAATCGAATGTAACTTCGCAAGATTTCGCCGCACCATGGATGATTAAATCATCAGTTCGGCGAGCTTTATTAAAGAGTGCCCAGGTCATGGCATCTAATAATGAAGATTTACCGGCACCGTTATTTCCAGATATACAGGCTAACTGGATGGTAGAAAAATCTAGGTCCGTTGTCTCCCCATACGAAAGAAAGTTAGTCAGTTTAAGATGGATCGGAATCATGCCGGTATATCCCCCACATCCAATATTTCATCCGGGCTGATCAAGTTCTCGGACATTACTTCTCCAGCCAGTTTTTGTAATTCGGCTTTATCTTCCTCGGATGTGTAAATCGTGCTCCAGTACATGCCGGTCAGCTCCAAAGGTGAGAGAGAAGCAAGAGGTAAATTGGTATCCAGTCGAACTTGATTGTCCAAAGTCGGTCGCCGGATCAAGTGGAATTCGAAAGCATCTTTCGCATAATCACGCAATGCCATTTCATCGATCAAAGGTTCCAACTCGCGGGGATAATTGATCACTAAACGAACGATCGCGTCATTCAGTTTTTCTCTTACAGGTAGTGCCTTGATACATGATTCAGTAACCGATTCGCTGTCTTGTAGAGTGATAGATCTGTCGATAAAGGTTCGGATTCCGGTCAACTGTCGAAATTCTACTCTGGTGTTTTTCTTTTCGACATACGCGACGACATAATACTTCTCGTCGGCAGCTTCTCCAAAGTCTACCCGCTCGATCGATCCTGGATAAACCACTGGAGGCTGATTCCCGGCATTTAGATCCTGCTTCTTGTGGATGTGACCAAGTGCCGTGTAATCAATGCGAAGATCTTTGACCAGCGATCCGGGCAAGGTGAAGTCGGCACCGAGCATCACAGATCGCTCGCCTCCATATTTTGCTCCTTCAACTGATGCATGAGCCATCAGTATTATTGGGAGTGTGGGGTCTGCTTCCTGAAGGAATAATTCCACCATCTGTGAGAATACTTCCTGCAGATGCTTGAACGGGTCCACGCCTTCAGACTCCTCAGTATTCAGGATTCCGGCAGCAACAGTGGAGCGGGTGATCCATGGGAGTGCGATAATCTGAACTTGTAGTCCTTCCAAATCTTCAGGTTTTAAGAAACAAGGTTTGGAAATGACCCGAATATGAGGTACAGCCAGTGTATCGAATTCCTGGATTGAGTAGGCACGACCAGCCGCTGGAGATACATCGTGGTTTCCAATCAACAACAAAGTCGGGATACCTGCTCGCGATAATTTCATCATCCGCTTGCCCCACTCGCGTTGATAGGTCGGTGCGGGTGTGCGGTCTTTGTATGCATCGCCGGCAAAGAGAACCAGATCTGCCTTTTCCTGCACGGCATAATCTACAATTGTGTCGAGTGATTTCAGGAAATCTTCAACCCGCCTGGGCAGGCCAGTCTGCGGATTATGACGCCCATAGTTGGCCATATCAATATGCGCGTCAGCAAAATGGACTACTTTGATCATAGGGTAGGTCAATCCGGTTGCAGGCTATGATTGATCTCAGCGCCTAATTCTTTCGACCGCTGATACGCAGCCCAAATTGCCCTGGACAGAGCGGTTCGGAAACCGGCTTTTTCAAGATAATAGAGTGCTTCTGCAGACGTTCCACCTGGAGATGTCACCTGGTTGCGCATGGATGCGGGGTGGTCGCGTATGGATTGGTAATAAAGGACCGAGCCCCGTAAAGTACCAACTACCAGCTCTTCTGCGATCCTGCGTGGAAATCCCATATGGACACCGGCATCGATCAAGGCTTCCATAAAAAGGAATACATAGGCTGGTCCCGTTCCGGATAGCGCCGTAGCCATATCGAGATAGTATTCTTCTTCCACATAGAGTTCGGTTCCCAGGCAATTGAGTGTTTGGCGGGCGACTTCCTTCTGGTCTTCGGTGACATCAATCGAGTTAGTCCAAACTGAAATCCCTTCGCCTATGCGCGCGGGTGTATTTGGCATTACTCGGATAATAGCTGGATGTTTCAATGCGTCCGCGATTCGTTGCATGGGCACACCGGCAATGATGGAAATGACTAACGATCCTGGTTGGATTACCCCGGATAATGTTTTTAATACTGCTGAGATCTTTTGTGGTTTAACTGCCAGAATGATGACATTCGCGCTTGAAGCGGAAGCCGAATTATCCTTGCTGCAATGGATCCCATACTTTTCTTCCAAAACCTTTCGCCGCTCGTCGCGAGGTCCACAAGCAGTAATTTGCTTTGGGCTAATTTTTCCCTTGGAAATTAAGCCGGATAGGATCGCTTCACCCATAACGCCGTAGCCGATAATAGCAAAACGCTGCTTTTGTAGCATAGAATTCTCTCCAGATAGATTTGGATTAACTATACAGCAAAAATGGGATTGGTTGTATTTCCGTGAGAAATATTAATCTACTGGTTGAGCAGTCTGTGGGAAGGCGAATTGATATTTCCCCAATTGGTTGTGGTCATCTGCACCCCAACATCTGACTTCGTTGTTTGTGGCTATGATACAGCTATGACTCCCACCCAGATACAGAGATTTGACGGGCATCCGAATCGGAATAATATAGGGTGTCAGATGCGATAGGACTACTTCGAGGGATGTTTTATCGAGGTAATCATCACCCCAACAGTAGAGAGCGTCTCGTTTTAGTGCACAGGATTGCTGTCCACCCGCAGCAAGCTGAATGACCCCGTCATTCAGCCCGACCGAAGGCACTGGTTTTGCTTGTGAAACTGTGGAAGCGTTTCCCAGTTGACCTTTTGAATTCTTCCCCCAGCAATTTACTTTGCCCTCGACCGTTTGAGCACAAATATGATACCAACCTGAGCTTATCTTAATTGCCGGAGTCGGTAATCCATTTACAATAACCGGAAGAGGTTGATCGTCAAAACCACCCTGTCCAGTCTGGCCATCTTTTCCATCTCCCCAACACCAGACTTTTCCTGAAATATCCAAAGCACAGGTGTGACTTCCACCTGCGGAAACTTGGACAAAAGGATTTTCCAACCCTATAACGGGTAAGGCTCGATCCGAAAATGAATTACTGCTTCCGGCTCCCAGTTTTCCATCTTTGTTGGAGCCCCAGCAGTATATTTCCCCCGATTGGTTCAACGCACAAGTATGGGTGGATCCGGCACTAATTTGCCGGATCGTCTGGTCAGATAATCCTTCGACGAGTATGGGTTGGACGGTACCTTTTACCTGTTCATTGCCCAATTGCCCGACATTGTTCCTTCCCCAGCAATATACTTTACCCTGCCAGTTCAATGCGCAGGTATGATAGGAGCCGGCTGTAATTTGGGTTACACCCACCAGGGAAGCGATTACATCCTCTTCCGAGTTTTCCTGAATGTTATGACCAGTCTGTCCAAACTCATTCCATCCCCAACAGCTCACAGTTCCATCAGAATGGAGACGACAGGTATGATAATCTCCCAATGCGAGCATCTCATCCACCGGCGGCAATGCTGTAGGCAGGGGCGTTGAACTTGGTTCAGGAGTAGGGGAATCTTCCAGGGTTGTTATTTGAACCTGTGTTGCAGGTTGAACAGGCGAAATCGTCGAAGTGGTATTGCCAGTAACTGGTATATTTTCAGACAGGACAATATGAGGGGAGCAAGCAGAAAACAGTCCAATGCCCCCAACGACGAGTAATACCCTAATCAGCCAGATCAAAAATCCCCTCACGATTTCATTATATCCAGGTAGACAGTCCCAAACGGACAAAAAGTAGGTTGTAATAATTCTGTAATAATTAGATGGTGTTAAACACAAAATTCCTCCAAATCTGGAGGAATTTTGTGTGAATAAATTACTTAGTGAGAGTGTCCCAGGAGGTTTTCCGCACCCGGAAGTTTACCCACGAGTTGTTCGGGATGGTGGATAAGAACGGGTAAGTGTTCCGGGCATATATATACACGGATAGCTCGATACTCAATCGGAACTAATGGGATATCTTCAATACTTCGTTCACAAACAAGGCATTTTGCAAGAGGGTCATTCATCATATCGCTCCAAATAGGATAATTTATATCCAATTATAATCGAAAGTGAATAACTCAGAATCCTATAAATCGAGATCACAGCCGGGTATATGTTCTTTTCCCTCGAGCATCTGTAACCTGAAATTTGTGCTACCTGGGAGTGGCTGTCCTTTACAGAACTGGGTAGAGTGGAAAGAGCAAGGCTGCCCCAAACAGAATTTCGATAGTCAGGCTGATCCAATTTGAATTATCAAATGAATGGTAAATGATCATCGCTGGCAGACGAGCGGCGGCAATACAGAGGTACCCGATCCCAAGCATCTGATAGGTGATAGGATGTCCGAGGATCCACGGGGCTGCGCCCATACCAACGAAGAGTGCTCCAATACCCGACCGCATTTCGACCAGACCGCGGGGTTGAGTCATCTGTAACCCGGTGAATCGTGCCATCACTTCAGGCTTGATCATCGCAGCGACACCCGTTAGGATGGTCAACCCGGCAATAATTTGATGTAGGATAATCAATCAAACCTTCTTTCCAGGATAGTGATTGAGAGGGAGATGAATTTAACCAGATACGGACGCAGCTAGCTGACTTTCTTCCCCAGCCGGCTTTTCTTTCCGGAAATTGTTCCAAACCAGGACCGCGAAAATGGCAAATATAATCCCCCCCAGGATACCCGTCGGCATCGGACCGATCAGTGTGCTTGGATTTCCTTTCACGAGCAATATTCCAAAACCCGCAGTACCGTTCAGGGTCGCATGAGCGATGACTGCCGGCCATACCGAACCTCCCCGAATCGTTAGCCAGGAGATCAATGTACCAACTGTGATACAGAACCAGATCATCGCCAGGATGCCAAGCCATGGAACACCAGGGTAAGACAAACCGTAATTATGTCCCAAGGCTATGACGGGCGCATGCCAGATGCCCCAGATCACACCCAGGAACAGCACAGACTTGAGCTTTCCAAGAGGAAGTAGCTTTTGGAGGAGATATCCTCGCCAGCCGAATTCTTCTCCGAAAGTAAAAAGGCTATTTAGGAATGGGCTTAAAATGATACCTTGGACCATCTGTAGAATAAAGAGGGTCATAAGTGGGAATGGCAAAGCTACATTTTGAGGCATCATCCCAGCCATGGTGGATAAGGACGGATCAAATGTGCCAGGAAGTAAGGCAAAGAATACCAACGCACCGATAATAGTAAAGATAGGAGGTAACCACCAGGCTGCCAGCCAGTATTTCCATCCTTTCCGAAACCCAGGACGGAGATTTGTGTCCTTCCATCCTTCATGGGTGATCCATCGGGTAAAAACATTTGCCAATGCCGGAGCAAACATATATGGACCTGCGATCAAAAAAAGCGCCTGTGTTATTCCTGATCCAGGAAATATCTCGGGCGAATTTTGTAGACCACCCGTGAGATAGACTACCAGGGCGGTGACCCAGGCGATTCCGAAAGCGAAAACCAGAAATATTCCAATCCGTTTACGATCAACTGTAGCATTCATTGTCAAACTCCAAAAAACATATCAAGTTGTACGATCTGACTACCATTATAAATACGTTTCGTCTTGGAAACTGGTTGTGGAATAGATTAATATTGAAAACGGATGAATTATTGTGGAAGTTTTGACATGAAAGTGGAAATTTACTCGTCTATCTCTGAAGAGGCATTAACAATTCGATCTCTTCCAGCGCGTTTGGCTTGATACAACGCGGTGTCCACGGAAGATAATAGATCCTGGCTGGTATGACCATGCTGTGGAGCAGTCGCAATACCAATGGAGAGTGTATATCCGCCCAGTGTTTGAGCGCCGAATGGAATGCTGAGTTTTCTGAATAAATCTGCGATTTTTTCGGCACGTCTTCGGGCAATCTCAAGTGAAGTCTCAGGCATGACCAGGACAAATTCATCACCCCCATAACGGCAAGGCAAGTCTGACGCTCGTACAGATTGTTTCAATAAATGCCCCAGGGCTCTAAGGACAGAATCACCAGCGGCATGCCCGTAAATATCATTTATCTCTTTCAAATGATCCAGATCCATCATGATCACGCTGAGAGCCTGTCCATTGCGTTCCTGACGATAAAGCTCGCGGGTGATCGATTCATCCAGATACAACCGATTATAGAGACCGGTCAATCCATCCCGAATTGCCTGTTCCCGTAATCCCTGGCGTAATTTGATATTGGTAAATGCCAACCCGATCTGTTCACACGTAGAATTTGCTAGTCGGATCTCCGTTTCCTGAATTGATCCATTTGGCAAATTTGGCCAGATGCTTAAACAGCCCGCCGGCACATTATCGATCATAAATGGAACACAGTAAGTACTATGGGGTAATGGTTGCGGGATGTGCTGACAGACAAATCCTTGATTCGTATCTACATTCAAGAAAGGTTTACCGCTTCTTAATGCCCAGCAAGCTTCCGCCTGGAAACTTGATCGACTGAGACCGTCAATTCCCCATGAGTAGTGTTCAGATAATTCATTACGACTTGAATTCAACGCAAGCAAGGAGCCATTCAACCCCGGGAAGAGTTGCCGTAATACTTGACCTACCATTTTATACGTTTCGTCAATTTCCTGGCTGAATTGCATCATCGTAAGCATTTCGGATTGCATGCTTATTTCAAAATTCCTTCTTTCAAGTTCGATAACCCTGGCAGATAGGGCTTTTTGTGCCTCAGCCAACGATAATTCCGCTTCCTTCTGACGGGTAATATTCCGACCAATCGTACCTACTGCATGGATCTTCTTCTGCTGGTCGGTCACAGGATACGCCAGGAAAGAGATCCACATTTGCCCTCTGGAAGAAGGAACTGGTGTTTCATAATGAAAGGGTTTCTGACTTTTCATTACTGTTATAAATGCATTCTCGATTGAATTTGCATACTCTTCCGGTAATGCATCTCTGGGCGATTTACCCATGATTGCTGCTTCGTTAATTTCATATATCGGTGGGCTGTTGAAGAAAAGTAGTTTGCCCGAAGACTCCTGTAAGAAGATCATATCTTCCGCATTATCTACCAACATTCGAAGCCGCTCTTCACTGGCGCGAAGAGATTTCTCAGTGTTAATTTGTCCTGTGTTGTCTACTGCAGAAACCAAAACTCGTGACCAATCTTTTTCATGACCCGGCATCACATTCCAATACAAATTCACATAATTATCTTTCCCAGTCGCACCTGTGATGATCAGGTTTTCGATCTTGTGGAAGAGCCGATCCTCTGATATCGCAACCAACTCCTCGATATATTTGTGGATATTTTCCTGAATATTGGAAAGGCCCAAACCACCTAATAAACTGGATTTATCGGTGTGGTTCCACATTTTTAATGTAATGTCGTTCACATCCAAAATTTTAATGGAGGACATTAACCTGATAACTGTATCTTGATGACTGTAAAAATAATCCCGGCACTTTTGCGTAGATAAGAATTTTTTTCGATAAATATATCTCTTCACTTCTGAAAAGTCCTCTTCCCAGATAGCTATTGGAGATTGATCGTAAAGTGTCTGAAACCGTAACGCGTTTTTTCGGTTTTCCTCTTCCATTGTTAATCTTGAGAAGAAAGACGAAAGAAACCCCGACATTAGTCGAAGGATTTGGATCTCATGGTCAGACCATATATGAACCTCTTCCGTAGTAATAAAGCTAATGATGTAAGAAGAATCATTCGACAACTTTGATCGGACAGAAAAAATCGATCGAAACCCAGAATTTATAGCTAATTCTTTCAAAGGAATTTGCTTATCGAAGGATTTGCGGACGTCATTGACGCGGAGGTTTTTATGTATTTTTGTTCTTTGGATGAGCCAGGGATATAACCAGGAGATCTCTCCCTTCGAATTTTTGCCCCTTTTTCTGCCCCTATTTGAATTAAATATTGTCTGGGGAACCGGATTGTCCGCTTTGAGGATCAGGACGTTAATTAAATCAACCCCAGCCAACTGGCCTGTTCTATTTAGGATCGCGGGAATCGAATCAGATAGTTTTTCATGATTGGGGTTAGAAAATCTGCCGGTTATTTCTGAAAAATAACCGACGAGACGATTCATACGGTTATCGGTATCTACTTGAGGCATTCTAAGTACCTTGTGATTTCATTATTGCATGAAAAGTATCCTCCGTCTATAAATAAAACTAGTTTTGGTAATACATCGTAAGGTAGTTTGACTTGACCAAGACTTGGACTAGAATCAAAGTACCATATAGAGGAGTTGATCCATGTCCGAGTTAAATCCATCCTTGCGTAAAGCGTTTCGGTATATCAATCGATGCCAGATCCTACTCTGGCGTTTAGGTTTAGGCAGGTGGCTGTCAGCCTGGCCGGCTGGCATCGGGACATATATGGTTATCACTCACTACGGTAGGAGCAGCGGCAAACGATATCGCACCCCGGTAAATTTTGCGGTAGCGGATGGTGAAATATATTGCGCAGCCGGATTTGGACAAGGTTCTGATTGGTATAGCAATATTCTAGAAAATCCCCAGGTTGAGATCTGGCATCCGGATGGTTGGTTTGCCGGCACTGCGGAAGAAATTTCGCTAAATGCAGATACTTTGCCCATCGTACGGGAAATCATGACCAATAGCGGCTTTGTAACCAAATTGATGGGATTAAATCCGAAAACAATATCCGATGAAGAGCTGATGGCAGAATGCAAGGATTACAGACTTATCCATGTACGACGCACTGCTCCGCGAACCGGACGCACTGGTCCGGGTGATCTGGTGTGGATCTGGCCAGTATTACTTCTCCTTCTCCTATTTAGAAAACGCCGAAAAAAAAGCTGTCGTTAATAGCCCAATTATTTCCGGAACCAACCATTATTCTTTGAATTTCTCCTGGTTACGCTGATTTTAGTTGGATTTCTCGAAATGGCATAAAAATCGCTGCTATTTGTCACTTTTCGACGCGAATATTTATCGTTATAATAATGACGTTATAAGAACAATAGTCTGGTACTACCAATCTTACTAATTTGGTTAAAACCGATTGAAACACTATATCCCATTCCACAAATAATTCGAACCTCATTGCCCCGTTAATTACAGGGGAGATGGGGTTTTTTATCTCACAATCTCACCGAAGGGAGGTGGTTTTTTACCCGACACGAGCCTGTATATTCACCACCAGTAAATACCAACGTTAACCAATATAAATGAGGAGGAGTTCCATGTCTAAGAAATTGTTCAGTGTTATCGCTGTCGTTGCCATCTTGATGGTATCACTTTCAGCCTGTGCCCCCGCTGCTCCTGCAGCCCCTGAAACAATCGAAGTTCAGGTGACCACTGTTGTTGAAAAACCAGTGGAAGTAGTCGTAACCGCAACTCCCGAAGCAGTCGCTAAATTAAAAGTCTTTGGTGCCTTCGCAACTCCGATCGAAGAACCCTGGGATGGTGTAATTCACGCCGCATTGACAAAAGCCAATGACGCCGGCCAGATCGAATACACCTACACCGAAAACATCGGTTACTCTGGTGATATGGAACGTGTATTACGCGAAGTTTGCGATCAACAGAAACCCGATCTTATCCTCGGTGATGCCTTTGGTAATGAAGAAGCCGTCCGACGTGTTGCAAAAGATTACCCCGAAGTCGCCTTTGCCTTTGGTTCCGGATCTGGTCCTGCTGACCCTAACATGGCTGTCTTCGATAACTGGATCCACGAACCTGCTTACCTCATGGGTATGCTAGCTGGTGGATTAACCGTATCCAATAAGATTGGTGTTGTCGGTGGACTTCCAGTTCCAGAAGTAAACCGTATCGTCAATGCCTTCATCGCCGGCGCCAAAGCACAGAACCCCAATGCTGTAGTCATGGTCTCCTTTATCAACAGCTGGTTCGATCCTGCTGCTGCTAAAGAAGCTGCGATTGCCCAGATCGATGGTGGGGCTGACGTCCTGTTCGCTGAGCGCTTCGGCGTCATCGAAGCCGCTTCCGAAAAAGGTTTGTGGGCTTTCGGTGCTATGAGCGATCAGAACGAACTCGCTCCTGACCTGGTTGTCTCCAGCACTGTCTGGAACATGGACCCAACTGTTGATTACCTGGTCAAACAGGTTTCTGCCGGTACCTTCACCGGTCAGGATCTGAAAGATTTCTCGATGATGGGTAAAGGTGGCGCTACTTTGGCTCCTTTCCATAACACCGAGAGCAAGCTGCCAGCCGACCTGGTTGCCGCTGTCAAGGCAAAAGAAGCTGAAATCCTCGCCGGTACTTTCCGCGTGGATATCGACGAAGCTCAACCCGCAGCAACCAACTAATACATCGCTTTGTAGTCAAGGGCAGCAGGGATAACCTGCTGCCCTTTTGTCGAGGTGCTCATGTTAGCTGTTCAAATGAAAGGGATCGTCAAGCGGTTCGGCGATCTAGTCGCGAGTGATCATGTCAATTTCGAACTTGAAAAAGGCGAAATTCATGCTTTATTGGGTGAAAACGGCGCCGGCAAAACCACCCTCATGCGTATTTTATACGGTCTATATACAGCCGATAGTGGGGAGATATTAGTAAATGGATCTCCAGTCACTATTCACTCGCCCAAAGATGCCATTCGCACTGGAATTGGGATGGTGACACAACATTTTACGTTGGTGCCCACCTTAACCGTAGCGGAGAATCTGGCATTAGCTGACCAAAAAGGAATAGTACTTAAACTTGATGAAATAGAAAAAAGCGTGGCTGAGGCATCGGAACGATTTGGGATTCCCGTCAAACCCCGGACACTTATTCGGCATCTATCGGTTGGAGAAAGACAACGCGTAGAAATACTAAAAGCTTTATATCATGGTGCAACAGTTCTAATTCTGGACGAACCAACGGCTGTACTGGTTCCACAGGAAGTGGACATTCTTTTTGAAGCGCTTCAGCGATTGCAAAAAGAGGGTTTATCAGTCATCTTTATTTCTCACAAGTTGAATGAGGTGATGCATATCTGTAATCGGATAACCGTATTACGAGATGGTAAATCGGTAGGTACAGTTCAGAAAACGGATACGGATGCTCGGCAACTGGCAACTATGATGGTTGGACGCGAGAATTTTGGCGTCAGCCGCCAGAGCGAAAGAGAAACAGGGAAGGTCCGTCTTGAAATTGACCACCTCACTGCTTCGGATGAAAAGGGCTTGCCAGCGCTCCGGGATGTCTCCCTTAAGATCCATGAAGGTGAGATACTCGGGATTGCAGGTGTATCCGGCAATGGACAGGGCGAACTATCTGCCGTGTTATGCGGTATGTTAAAACCGACCGGTGGGAAGATAGTTTTCGATGAAAAGGATCTCACAGGCGCTAATCCATCGGCCGTCTGCGCTGCAGGCGTTGGTCGAATCCCAGAAGACCGCCACGCAAATTTGGTCGGCGAATTAACAGTTGCAGAAAACCTGATGCTTGATCAAATCAACGAATTTCAGACCAATGGTTTTCTGGATAAGAGTAAGATCCAGGCAAATGCAAAAGAATTGATCAAGGATTATCAAATCAAGGCGTCACCGAAGGACCGGCTGCGCACTCTCTCGGGCGGGAATATGCAGAAAGTAATGCTGGCTCGCACGCTCTCCAGACAGCCGGACGTCGTGATCGTCTCTCAACCAACCCGTGGTCTTGATGTGGGTGCAACGGATTATGTTCGCGCGCGTTTGCTTGAACAGCGCGATCGCGGAGCCGCTGTATTACTCATCTCAGAAGATCTGGATGAAATTATGGCTTTGTCAGACAGGATCGCAGTCATTTACGAAGGTACGATCACGGGCATTTTCCCTGCTCACGAGGCGACCGCCGAAAAACTTGGACTGCTCATGGCTGGCACAACAGCCTGAAACGAGTGCGAGGAGGAGAAACGTGTCAACATTGAAGATAGAGCGGGCTCCAGCCCCTATGTGGTTGAGACCGCTGATACCGATCATTGCCATCCCAGTGACTTTTCTGATTACTTCGGTTTTGATCATGGCTGCCGGAGCGAATCCATTCCAGGCTTATTTTAATTTCCTGGTTTTGCCATTGAGCACCAAGGTGAGCGCAATAGAAGTGTTGGTTAAATCTACACCCTTGCTCTTAACGGGTGCATCCGTTGCATTTGCTTTTAGTGCCGGATATTACAATATCGGTGCAGAAGGTCAGCTTTATGCAGGTGCCATCATGGCTGCCTGGTTGGGTATTGTTCTGAAAGATGTTCCTCCAATCCTGGGGATCCCAGCGATGATCGTGGGAGGTTTCCTGGCAGGAATGCTCTGGGCACTCGGACCAGCTCTACTGAAAGTAAAGCTTAATGTCGATGAAGTGGTCACCACCCTGTTACTAAATTCAGTTATTCTATTTATCACATCATTCGTTCTGAATGGACCATGGCGTGACCCCATTTCCATGTGGCCGCAATCTCCAGATATCGCATCCGGGACTGTATTCTTTAAATTGATTGCCCGCTCCAGACTTCACCTTGGATTCTTGATCGCCATCGTAGTGATCATTCTGGAATGGATCGTCTTGACAAAGACCACCTTTGGTTTGAAGATGCGCGCAATTGGTTTGAGTAAAGAAGGCGCAAAATTTGCCGGTATTAAAGTAAATAAGACCATGTTAACTGTAGCTTTGATCAGTGGCGGTATCGCAGGACTGGCGGGAGCCGGTGAAGTTGCCGGAATCCATTTCCATCTCATCGACGCACTATCTGATGGGCTGGGTTACAGTGGCATTGTAATCGCCACCCTAGGTGCATTAAATCCTTTCGGTGTGGGGATCGCTGCCTTATTTATGGGATTGATCGATACAGGCGCGCAAACCGTCAGCCGTACACTGGGTGTTCCCGTATATTTGGGTGACGTAGTCCAATCCACACTATTACTGGTTACTCTGGCCCTCTTTGTGGTTCAGAACTTCCGCATCCGAAGGATTGAAGCATGAATACATCCTTTGCACTCTTCCTGGTCGGTTTGATCGCCGCCACATTGCGCGTAGCTACCCCTTTGATCTATGGTACTCTGGGTGAGTTGTTTGCCGAACGTTCAGGCGTCTTAAATCTGGGCATCGAAGGGACGATGTTCCTGGGAGCATTCGTTGGTTTCGCGGTTGCCTATCATACAGAATCACTCTGGATGGGTATTCTGGCAGCCATTCTGGCAGGGATGATCTCCGGTTTGTTGATGTCATTGCTGACCGTCCGGCTGGGCGTAAATCAGCATGTATCCGGTCTTGGTATCACCATGCTGTGGACTGGAATTTCCCTGTTCTCTTTCCGCCTGGTATTTGGTGAATCCAAAGTTCAACCTTCCATTGACACATTTCCGCAATTGTCGATATTCGGTGGTAACCCAATTCTCGGTCCGATCTTCTCCCAATATCTGTTGACATATATTGCAATTTTGTTGATCCCAATCGTTTGGTGGATCATCAGCCGCACCCGCTTTGGGTTACAAATTCGAGCTGTGGGCGAAAACCCGGAAGCAGCGGATGCAGCTGGTCTAAATGTGTATGCTATCCGAACCTGGGCACTCATGATCGGCGGTGGTTTTATGGCAGTGGGCGGGGCTTTCCTGTCTCTTGCTCAATTGGGTGCATTCACCTTCGGGATCGTCGCCGGGCGTGGATGGGTCTGCATTGCCCTGATCATCTTCGCAAATTGGCAGGCGTTTCAGGTATTATGGGGAGCTCTCATTTTTGGTGGTGTTCAAGCTCTCCAGTTGCGATTGCAAACTCTCGGCTTCAAACTGCCGTATGAGTTATTTTTATCGCTCCCATATCTGGTCACCATCCTGGCCTTAGCTTTGGCTGGACGCAGTATCTCCGGTCCTTCCGCCATCCTGAAGCCTTACAGGCGAGAATAAAGATCGAATATTTAACCCCAGTAATCAGGAGGTTTTGAAATGAAATATATAGGTAAATCATATATCCGTCCCGATGCGGTGAGTAAGGTAACGGGTAAGGCGATTTTTCTGGATGATGTCCGGTTACCAGACATGTTGTACACGTCCATCGTCCGTCCGCCTATTGCACACGCGAAGATAGTAAGCATTGATACAAGTGAAGCGGAAAAAGCACCCGGTGTGGTTAAGGTTGTTACCGGTAAAGGATGCAAATTCCGTTATGGCGATAACATCAAAGACCTTATGCCGATGGCGATTGAGAAAGTGCGGTACATCGGTGAACCTGTTGCAGCAGTAATCGCCGATACACTGGCTCACGCCAGAGCTGCCAAAGAATTGATCAAAGTAGAATACGAACCTCTGCCTGTTTATACCGATGCCCTGAAAGCCATGGAGAAGGACGCAATCTTGATTCATGAGGATATGGGTGAATACTGGCGCCTTCCCACCCTGAAGGGTCAACCCGGAACTAACATTGCCAATATATATCATCTAAAAAAAGGTCGGGGTGAAGAAGGATTTGATGAGGCGGAAGTCATTATCGAACAGGAATTCAATTACCCATTAGGGTCCTGTGCAGCACTTGAACCGCATGGTTCCATCGTCTGGTTCAAAGAAGACCATACCATCGAAGCCTGGTCGTCCTCCATCTGTCCATTCATCATCCGTGAAGACCTGGCTCATTCTTATGGCATGCCCATCTCAGACGTGCGGGTACATATACCAGATATCGGAGGTTGTTTTGGATATAAATCCGATATCACCGTGGAACAGACCATTGCCTGGATCGCCAGTTTTGTACCAGGTCGCCCAGTTAAATGGGTCGCAACCCGTGAGGAAGATTTCACCAGCACTCTGATCGCTCATGGTATCCGTACTCGTTTTAAAGTGGGAGCCAAGAAAGATGGCACCCTGGTAGCGCTGAAAACCTCCATCTTCCACACCGGTGGCGCATATGCCGATACCGCAGTTAATGTGACCATTGCTGCCACACACAACTCCGGAGGTCCATACGAATACAAACACTGCGACCTGACCGGTTACACAGTTTACACGAATACACCCGCCGTAGGCGCGTACCGCGGATATGGTCACCAGGAATCTCAGCTTGGCGCAGAACGTATGATGGATTTACTGGCACGGGAATTGAATATGGATCCTTTCGAACTTCGCCGCAAGAACTATCTGCGCGAAGGCAAAGTGAATGCAGTAGGCGAGACCATCTGGAAATCACACGGCGATATTGATAAATGCGCCGATCAGGTTCAGAAAGAGGTCTTCAGCACTCCGAAGCTGAAAGAGGATGCAGACTATTATTACGGTCGTGGATTTGCCGCCGTAATGAAATCACCCAAGGGTGCTCCATTCTCCACCAAGGGTTGCTACATGAAGATGAACCTGGATGGGAGCATATCCATCAATATGGGTGGCGCGGAAGTTGGTCAAGGGCTGCGTACTGTTATCCGCCAGGTAGCTGCCGAAGCATTACAGATCCCGCCCGAGAAAATCCGAGTTTACACCGAGATCGATACCCAGTATTCCCCTTATGAATGGCAGACCATCGGATCGATGTTCACTACTCAGGGTGGACGCGCTATTATCCGCGCAGCGAACAAATTGATCGCACAGTTGAAGGCAACCGCTGCTCAGGTGCTTAAAACCGAGGAAGACTTCCTTGAGTATGACGGCGAATTCGTCTATCTTCGTAATGATCCCACCATTCGTGTGGGGGTTGGCGACCTCGCTAGAGGATACATCACCAATGATGGCATTACCATTGGCGAGTTGGTGCAGGCAGTATCCGACGCTCGACTACCACGCTATTCAAATCCAGACCAAAACGGTCAGGGAAGCATTGGTGTGAGCTATACATTTGGTGCGCAGGCGGCGGAAATTCGGATCGAGAAGAAATCTGGAAAAATACTGGTCGACAAGTTTGTCTCGACCTTTGATGTTGGTCAGGTGATCAATCCACTCCAGATCCGTGGATCTGTGATGGGTGGTGTGACGATGGCGATCGGCGCTGCTCTCTATGAAGAGCTGCAGTTCGACGAGATGGGTCGGATTGTCAATCCACAATATTTCAAATATCATCTTCCGACTTATAAGGAAGCGCCCACTCATGTGATCAATTTTGTTGAGACGCCCGATGCGATTGGCCCATTTGGCGCGCGTGGTATAGGAGAACATTCTGTGATTGGTCCCGGACCATCCATTTTAAACGCAGTGTATGATGCCATCGGTGTGGATTTCTTCGAGATCCCGGTAACACCCGAAAAGATCAAAAAAGCCCTGGAAGCGAAGAAGGAGTAAAGATCATGCCTGAAAAAATTTCATTTACCGTCAATGGCATTGGTCGTACGGTCGAAGTCGAACCGGAAATGATGTTGATCGATGTCATTCGTGATGTGTTGAATCTGACCGGCACCAAACACGGCTGCGACAATGCCACCTGTGGTACCTGCGTCATCATCATGAATGGCAAGGCGATCAAAAGCTGCAATACCCCGGTAAGTAAAGCTGCCGGAGCAACTCTCCTGACTGTGGAAGGATTGGCGAAAGGCACAGAATTGCATCCCGTACAGAAGGCAATCGCCGAATCTGGCGCTGTTCAATGCGGCTTCTGTACCCCAGGGATTGTGATGGAACTCGTTGCGATGCTGGAGACAAACCCACAGGCATCGGAAAACGAAATGAACAACGCGCTTACCAAACATCTTTGCCGTTGCACCGGATATGAACCAATCCGCGATGGTGCTCTGATCGCGCAAAAGCTGGTTCAGGAAAGAAAATAAATAACCATTAACTGCTCCGTTGAATTTTTCAACGGAGCAGATGTTCTCACATTCTTTAATACAAAGAGGATACTATGGCATTCGATATTTTGGTCAAAAATGCAAAGACGCGTGAGTTCGAAAACAAATTGGTCCAGATCGCTGTTCAGAGTGGCAAGATCGCAAAGATCGCCGAAAAAGTGGATGGCGATGCGAAACAGGTCATCGACGCAAAGGGCAACCTGGTGACCGAGTCCTTTGTGAACGGTCATTTGCATCTATGCAAAGTGTACACTTTGAAGATGATGGACGACGAAGCCATTGGCGCCTACACCGGTGAATCGATGGGCGGCGCCATGACAGCGATTGAACTGGCTGCCAAGGTGAAAGAAAAATACGATGAGAAGTGGATCATCGAAAACGTCCGTAAGGCTGTGAAGCTGGCGAACCGCTTCGGCAACACCCATATCCGTGCGTTTGCCGACACCGATACCACCGGGAAGCTGGAAGGTGTAAAAGCCCTCCTCAAAGCCCGCGAAGAATTCAAGGGCAAGGTAGAAATACAGGTGGTTGCCTTTCCGCAAGACGGTGTCGTGCGTGATCCAGGAGCCGAAGGATATGTCGAAGAAGCCCTGAAGATGGGTGCTGATGTAGTCGGCGGTATCCCGTGGATCGAGTATACAGAAAAGGATGAGCAGGAACACATCGACCGGATGTTTGCCCTGGCTAAGAAATACAATAAGGATATCTCGATGCTGGTGGACGATGCTGGCGATCCCTCCTTGAAAACCCTTGAGATGATGGCTGTCAAAACCATCGAGATGGGCTGGCAGGGACGCGTCACTGCGCAGCATGCCCGCGCCATGGGTCTCTATGCCGAACCATATTATCGCAAGATCGAATATCTGTTGAAGAAAGCTCAGATCGGTTTAGTCTCTGATCCTCAGACCGGTCCACTCTATGCCCGGGTGAAATCTCTCTACAAAGCCGGCGTCAGTGTTGCACTAGGTCAGGATGATATCGCGGATGCTTACTATCCCTACGGTCGCAACAACATGCTCGAGGTCGCTTTCCTGGCTTCCCACATCATGAACATGGTTGGGCGGGATGAGATGGAGATCCTCTATGATCTGATCACCACCAACGCCGCCAAGGCGTTGAATATCAAGAACTACGGGCTCAAGGAAGGCTGCACAGCCGACCTGGTCGTTCTCAATGCCGAGAACGTTTGGGAAGCGCTCTGGTCACATGAAGCCCCGCTGTTCGTGGTCAAGAACGGTGTGGATATCACGGTCGGGAAGTAGTCATTTTGTTTACGAGACATGCCGGGCAGAGTTATTCTGCCCGGATTTTTTATTATGTGGTATTGGGAGGGTTGTGTACGCGATAAAATAAAATCGTGAATCATTCCATTCATACCGAAATCAACGCCGCTGCCACAACACACAACCCAACCCCTATCCATTGCCAGCGCGAAACCGATTCCTTCATCAACAACGCAGCCAATAGGACATTGATTGCAGGATAGATGGAGGACAAAACTACCGCTACATCCTCACGAGTGAATTGTCGCGCCAGCATATAGAGTGCATTTCCGCCAGCATCCAAAACTCCCGCCAGAAACGAGATCGGATTCGAAAAAAAGGAGGAGCGCGGTTCCCTCGAGAAGAGTAAAAGCATCAAGGAAACAAACAAGGCTGTGGAACGGGATATCACGAGCGGTGAAAAGACAAAACCCCTGGGAACCTGGGCCATAAAAATATAGAATCCACCAAACCCCAACCCCGATACGATGATCAGAATAATTCCCTTTGTGGTCAGAGGCACGCTATCTGTTTTCGTACGAGAGACAAGCCAGATCCCAGCTAATGCCAACATAAAGCCAATCAAAGCACTTGTAGGGGGTAAGCCTGCCGTCAAACTGTTATATAACACAGGAAATGCAACGCCGATCACGGCTGAAGCCGGTGCCACAATGGCTGAGTGATTGCTCGAGAGGGCAATATACAGCGAACCAATTCCTATGCAGCCAACTGCACCTGCCAAAATTGGCCATTTGACCACTTCCAGCGGCGGGAAGGCTTCCATGCCAATTAGAACGACCCCAATCAACACCACCAAACCGGCGATCATGGATACAACCAGGGTATGGAATTGCCTGCCGCGGCGCATGGCTAATCCACCAGTAAAATCACCGCCGCCCCAAGAGAGCGCAGATGCAATGGCAAAGAGTGGTCCAAGAAGTTGTGCTGGCAGCATGTTGTGATCCTACTTAACTATGGGATGTTTTTTTTACCCAGGGAGGTAACACTTTTCGATCATTTTTCTTGAACCAGCCCAGGCCGCAACGCTGAGCCTGTTCTTTTAATTCACTGGCTCCCCAAAGGATAGTTCCCCCAAATATCCCTACCAGTCCGCCGATCACGTGGTTCGGAATAAACAGCGTGATCAATAGGATTATAAGTCCGATCCCGAAAACCATTGGAGCCCAAGCCTGCCCCCCATACCTTTCCAGATAGATGACCCAGGTGAAACCGATTCCGATCAGCAAGAAAGCACCAACATCCATGAGGAGACCAAACAAATTCATGGAAGTTCCTCCCCCGTGATGGAATGATTGTGCTTCAAGAGGTTAACCGTTGTTGCAGAGGGAAAATTCATAAGAATTCGCTGATGCCTTGGATTTAATGGGTTGGCAGGCGCGTGCCCCCTCTTCACTCGGTTCTCCTGATGGTGAGATTCGATGCCGTTCCAGAAAAAAATGATCCCCAAAATCCCAAAAACTCCAGAGAGTAGATTCGACCTGTTTACCAGCGATAGAGTTACCAGGATGATGCCGATGGTGCAGAAGGCAACGATTGGAACTCTCAGATCGAAAGCCGAGAATTCAATTTTTCTGACCAGAATATGCCCGGACCAGATCCCGATTAAGAGGGTAGTAGCGAGAAAGAGACCCATAAAATGATCCATGTCAGTACACCTGATTCTTGATTTATCTAAAAGTCAAATGGCGATAGTGAATTATACCCGTCTCTTCATTGGTAGTTATGGGTTATTAAAGATAGCGTAACACCTAACCATTGAATAGAAATTAGCCATCCGAAATCTGGTTTCGGGTTTCGTTTCTTCTTTTTGGTAATGGTATAATCGGAATGTCACCTAATTTTATCCAATTTCGATAATGGAGGAATGAATGCCCCCAAAGGGACGGATCGTAGTCGATGAAAGTTATTGTAAAGGCTGCGAGCTGTGTGTGGAATCTTGCCCGCAGGATGTGCTGGAATTAGCCGTAGACCGGATGACAGCCAAGGGCTACCACCCCGCAGAACTCAAAGCGATTGGTTGTACTGGTTGTGGTATCTGTGCGATCGTCTGCCCGGATGCGGCAATCACAGTCTATCGTGAGACGAATCCAAAACGAGTTTTATCGGAGGGGAACGCATGAGCAAGGAATTACTCAAAGGCAATGTTGCAGTTGCTGAAGCAGCAGTCCGAGTTGGATTGGAAGCGTATTACGGATATCCGATCACACCACAGACAGAATTGCTGGAGCATTTATCTGCTCGTATGCCGGAACTTGGACGTGCGTTTGTTCAGGCAGAAAGCGAACTCGGGGCGATCAATATGGTATACGGTGCTGCCTGCACCGGCGCTAGGGTGATGACGTCCTCCTCCAGTCCCGGCATCAGCTTGATGATGGAGGGATTGTCTTATATCGCTGGGACTGAGGTCCCTATGGTTTTAGTGGATGTGATGCGTGGTGGACCTGGATTGGGGAATATTGCCCCGGCTCAAGCGGATTATAACCAGATCGTCCATGGTGGCGGTCACGGAGACTTCCATGCCATTGTACTGGCGCCGTCAAGTGTACAAGAGTCCATCGATATGACTGTCCTGGCATTCGACCTGGCTGAAAAGTATCGTGCCATCGGGGTTGTTCTTTCCGATGGGGCGCTGGGTCAGATGATGGAACCGGCAGAATTACCTGACATGCGCCCTGTAGTGCATAAAGTCCCAGACTGGGCTGTCTCTGGTGCAAAGGGACGCGACCGACGATTCTTGACCTCCATTTACCTTAATCCACCTGCTGAAGAAGAAACCAATCTTCGATTGTTACGGCGGTGGCAGGAAATCCAGAAGAATGAAATTCGATATAAAGAATATTTTCTCGACGACGCGGATTTTGTAGTCGTAGGTTTTGGTTCGACTGGTCGGATCGCTTTGTCCGCGGTCAGGGCTGCCCGCGCAGAAGGAATAAAGGTTGGTCTCTTCAGACCGATCACCCTCAGTCCGTTTCCATTCCCACAACTGGAAGAATTGGTTGGGAGCACGAAGGGAATCCTTGTAACGGAAATGAATTCTGGTCAGATGTTGGATGATGTCACTCAACAGGTGCGCGGACGTATCCCGGTAGAATTTTACGGCCGTCTCGGTGGAGTTGTCCCTTACCCGGATGAAATACTCAATGAAATCCACCGAATGACCTCATCGGACTTAAAATTGGATGGCCATCCTCGAGACCGCTGGTTGTCTCGAATGCCAATGCCGGTGAATTAAGGAGATCATATGGATACCACAGAGACTTTAGTATACGCTCGACCGGAATCCTTCACCCCAGCTCAAACGCATTACTGCCCGGGCTGCACGCATGGTGTTGCCCATCGCCTTGTGGCGGAAGTATTGGACGAAATGGGCTTGCGGGAGAATACGATCGGTGTTGCATCGGTAGGATGTTCTGTTTTCGCTTACAACTATTTCAACTTTGATTTTGTGCAGGCGCCTCATGGACGGGCGCCAGCCATGGCAACCGGGATAAAACGGGTCTATCCTGATAAGATCGTTCTTACATATCAGGGTGATGGTGACCTGGCTTCCATAGGAATGGGAGAAATTGTCGCCGCGGCTGCTCGTGGAGAAAATATCACGGTAATCTTTATTAATAATGCCAACTATGGGATGACCGGCGGTCAGATGGCGCCCACCTCTTTGCCGGGACAAAAAACCACCAGCTCCCCACAAGGACGTGATGTGGAGACGATGGGTTATCCGATCCGAGCCTCGGAGCTTCTTTCTACGTTGACTGGAGCGAGCTATGTTGTTCGACGCAGCCTGCATGACCCAAAAAATATCCGCTTGTCCAAGAAAGCGATCCGCACCGCGTTTGAAACACAAGTGCGTGGTCTGGGCTTCTCGATGGTTGAGTTGTTATCTGTATGTCCAACCAATTGGGGCATGACCCCGTCTGATTCACTCACCTGGATCGAGGACCACATGGTCCCATATTATCCAGTGGGTGATTACAAAGTGTCAGATGGTATCGCGAACTTTAAGGCGTAGGGAGGCATTGATGCAGACTGAAGTGATTATCTCCGGATTTGGTGGACAGGGTGTTTTGTTCGCAGGACAATTGCTATCCTACGCGGCAATGGATCAGGGAAAAAATGTAACCTGGATTCCATCGTATGGACCTGAAATGCGTGGTGGGACGGCGAATTGTACCGTAGTGATTGCAAATGAAGAAATTGGTTCACCATTTGTTAAAGATCCACAGGCGGCGCTGGTGATGAATTTACCCTCACTGGATAAATATGAACCACTGATCCAACCAGGGGGAGTATTAGTGGTTAATACTTCCATGGTCAATCGGGTACCAACCCGGACTGATATTAAGGTGGTCAATATACCTGCCAATGAGATAGCTGAAGAATTAGGTGATCGACGAATGATGAATATGGTGATGCTAGGTGGATTGTTGACCAATCTCCCCATCATAAAAATGGAAGATATGGAAAGATCTCTTCAGGCTCACCTGCCTGCCAAGTTGGCAAAACTTCTCCAGGCAAATTATCAAGCGTTGAGAAAAGGCGCGGAGTATAAAGTTTAAGTTGTAGTGGATCTGTGCTTAATCCAATTGCACTGGAACAATTGAGACGCATATCTGGGTGGATGAGGCATGACCTCCTCCGCCCAGATTTCTTATGTATTGTAGAATATCTATTTCAGCGACGATCTGATTAGAAATGTGATTGACCAAGAAGAGAAATTACTGCATTCGGAGCAATTACTTTCTTTGGATTTATCAGGAATAGGATTTCAGTTGGCAGTATCTTCTATTGTGCTCAATTTGGAATAGCCAAATCGATAAAACCGATAGGAATCCCTTTTATGCTTCCAACTATCCCAAACCCAATCAGGTTTGAATCATATAATCAAATTGGAAAATCGATAGTATGAATTCTTAATCGCAGGGTAATTGGGTTCAGACATCAGCCAGATATTCTATCGGGGTGCTTTGCCTGGGAATAATCTACCATCTGGCTGCGCGTCTTGGTCTGCAGATAGTCCATGTCCAGCCAAACACATCGCCGGTCTGGCCACCAACCGGAATCGCTATCGCGGCACTTCTACTCTTTGGTATCAAATATTGGCCTGGAATTGCGTTGGGAGTAATTCTTGGATACTTATTTAATAATGCCCTGAATATTTCGTCAGGGGTGGAGCCATCGGAGCCATCGCAGCGGCAGGAACTGGGTTACAGGAATTCACATGTATGGTTCACAACGCGGGTTAAGGGATTTCTCATGCCATCGGAACGGGTGGGCGTATCGGATGCGGTCAGTGGTTTGATGACCCTGCCTGCGCTGGATATTTTGGAAAAAGACCACTCAATGAAGGTCATTGCCATCATATCCAAACCACCCGGCGTAAAGACATTGGCTACGTTGATCGAGCGGATCAAGACTTTCCAAATGCCAGTCATCTGTTGTTTCCTCGGCATTCAACAGGCGGTCAATGGGGAGGGAAAGTATTTTCGGAGAGCCAAGACCATCGATGAAGCCGTGCAATTGGCAATTCAAGCAATTGGCGGACAGACTTCCACCGTAATTCAATCCGCTCGCCCGGGAAGAAAGGCAATCGGAAAGAAGCAGAAATATCTACGAGGTGTTTGCAGGGGGTACTTTCTGCTATCAGTCGCAGCAAATCTTACAAGAAGCAGGCATCCAGGTTTATTCCAATGCACCTCTCGACAAAAAGCTTACCTTAAACCATCCGGATCAAAGCCAGAAGAATTCCATTGAGGACATGGGTGATGAATTCTATATGGTCGGTTGCCCACATCCTATGATCGATGGCAGCCAGCGGGCTTTGGGGATGATCAAAGAAGCGAATGATCCGGAAGTTGCTGTTTTATTGATCGACTTCATCCTCGGTTATAACTCTTCTATAGATCCGGTCGGAGAACTGGTGGAGGCCATCCAGGAAGAAAACTTAAAGTGGTGGCGTCGATCTGCGGCACTGAGGCGACATACAAGATCGAACGCTCCAGACTAAGCTGTTGAATGATTGCGGTGCGGTTGTATTCCAAAGGAATGCACTGGCTACGCAGTACTGCGTCCACTACTTAAGCGAGGTGAACCATGATTGATCAGGCTGCCAGTTATTAAAACATCCGCTGGTTGTGATCAACATCGGATTGGAGAGCTTCGCCAAGAATCTCGAAGATCAGAAGGTAGAGGTTGTCCGGGTGGATTGGCGTCCTCCAGCCGGAGGGGACCAGGAAATGATTGAGTTGTTGGACCAGTTACTGTAGGTTTTTGAATAACGATTCAAATAGCGCTAGATTGTATTTTATTCTTCGCTTCTTAGTCTGTACCCGACACCTAACTCGGTCAATAGATAATTCGGTTTTGAGGGATTTTCCTCGATTTTCTTCCGCAGATTGGCGATATTTACTCGTAACAATCGATCTTCGTCTTCGTAGGTTACACCCCAGACCTGGTGAATAAGTTGCCGGTGGGTGATCACCTTGCCGGCATTCTTAGCGAGGGTCTTTAATAGGTCAAATTCAGTTGGAGTGAGTATTACCTCTTTCGCGGAAATACTAACTTTATGTCGTGCCAGATCTACCACCAGATCACCGACCTTATAAACTGGATCGCCTTCGGATGTAACAATACGCCGCATTACTACCCGGATTCGAGCGAGTAATTCTCCCACCCCAAATGGTTTGGTTAGGTAATCATCAGCGCCCGCATCCAATGCTTCTATTTTTATCTGTTCCTGGTCTCGCACCGATAAAATAATTATTGGAATCCGACTTCATCCCCGAACCTGTCGAGTGACTTCAACTCCATCCAGATCAGGTAATCCTAAATCCAATATGATCAAGTCGGGTCGATGGTTGACAACCAAAAGAAGCCCTTCTTTCGCACTCGATGCTTCAAATACTGTATTGCCATGTGCGGTTAAGGTTAGCCGTAAGAATCGACGAATTTCAATTTCGTCGTCGATCACTAATATCCTGAGGTTATCGACCACGGTCACTCATTTCTATCTTCACTATTTCTACAAGGAAGGGAAATTATCACAATCAATCCACCATTCGAACCATTCTCAGCCCAAATTCGTCCTCCGTGGGCTTCCACGATGCCTCGGCAAATCGATAAACCTAGACCAGTTCCGCTTGAACCGGATGATGAACTACCACGATAAAATTTTTCGAATATCCGTGGTAACTCAGCAGGTGGAACTCCCGGGCCTTCATCTTGAACTGAAAGTATTAATTCCTCTTTTCGCATCGATGCTTGCATAAGAATCCTTGTGCCATGTGGAGAAAACTTTTTCGCATTATCAAGCATGTTTACAAGGGCTTGGCCGATCAATACAGCGTCTAATGAAATCGCTGGAATACCGTCTGCAATATTAACTTCCACATGGTGCCACCGTAATCGATCTTCTATCTGGGTCAATACAGCACCAAAAAGATCCTGGATATCTACTGGCGTTCGTTTTAATTGGACAGTCCCCGATTGGAGGCGAGTCATATCTAATAGATTTCCAACTAGGTGATTTAATTGTCTGGTCTGTTCGGCTGCTGATTTGATTAACTCGACCCTTGTTTCGTGATTAAGCGTAGATCCTGATACGGAATTGCTTTCATCTTCATCCAAACTGGTAAGCGCTCCCATAATTGATGCAAGAGGAGTCCTTAATTCATGAGATATTGAATTTAATAACGCTGATTGAAGCCGTTCAGTTGTTCGAAGTGATTCAGCCTGATTTACTTGTTCAGCAAAGAGTGAACGTTCTATCGCCAATGCAGACAAATTTGTAAAGTTTTCTAAAACCAAACGGTCATCTTGGGATAGCTGGCGTGACTGATTATGCTCTTTTAATCCTAGGACACCAATCATCCCATGAGCTGTCTTCAAAGGTAAAGTTCGGATTGACGCTGCCGGAAGTGTATCTGTTCCGGTCCCTGCTGCCTGTGCATTCTGAAAGGTCCATAAGGCAACCGCTCTTTCATTGGGATCAAGTGCAAACCCATTGGATGAAGCCCGCATCTCAATTCCATCTGTCACTGGTAGAAAAATCCCAACATCGCTATCATAGGTTTCCCCTAATTTATCAATAACCACTCTGAATACCTCTTCAAGATTCACTGCGGCAGTGAGTTCCCGCCCGAGCGAATTAACAATCTGGGCGCTAATTTCCCTTTTTCTAAGTTGGTCAAGTTGGTCTCGCAATAAAGAGGCTAACGAGCTAATTACTAACCCTACAATCAAAAAACCAGTAAAAGTTACGAGATATTCTGTATCGCTAACAGCAAAACTAAAATGGGGATTCACAAAGAAAAAATCAAATATAAGGACACTTAATACGGAAGCCAGAATAGACGGTCCGCGACCCCAAAACATCGCAGCAATTACGACTGCAGCCAGATAGAACATTACAAGATTAGTAGGTTCCAGGTTTACAAAGATTATTGAATTGAGTCCGGTTACAGCTCCGACTAATAACAAGCTTTTAAAATATCTCCCCCATCTCTGGTTTAACAGGCTGGTAGATTGTGGCATAGGTACAGATTCAGGTGTAGGCTCGCTAATGACGTAAATATCTATCATTCCGCTTTTCCGGATGATCTGATCAACTACTGATCCACCCCGCAATAGCTCAAACCAACGTGGGCGTAACGGCTTCCCGGCGATGATCTTGGTTACATTATTACGATGGGCAAATTCCAAAACTGTATCAGCCACGGAGGCACCGGATAAATTTTCTATTCGGGCGCCTAATTGTTCCGCCAGATGCAAATTTTGAACAATACGCTCTTGATTTTCAACAGGCATGTGGGTATGACCTGGTGTTTCAACAAATGCGACAATCCATTCCACTCCCAGATTGTCGGACAATCGCCTGCCTGTTCGGATTAGCCTTTCTCCAAGTGGATGTGAACTGATACAAACGAGGATCCTATCACGGGCAGGCCAAGGTCCTGGAATAGACTCCGCCTGCATGTAGGATCGCATTTGATTATCCACTCGTTCGGCAGCACGACGTAAGCTTATTTCTCTTAGAGCAGTCAAATTACCTTTACGGAAAAACTTATCGATTGCTCGTGCAGCTTGATCAGGGATATATACTTTACCTTCCTTGATTCGTTGGATTAATTCGTCGGGTGGAAGATCAATCACCTCTATCTCGTTAGCTTCGTCCATGATTCGGTCTGGAATGGTTTCATGTACAGTTACCCCCGTTATTTGTTGGACTATATCATTCATGCTCTCAAAGTGCTGAATATTGACGGTCGTGTACACATCAATTCCGGACTTAAGCAATTCTTCAACGTCCTGATACCGTTTTGGGTGACGTAAACCAGGAATATTGGTATGTGCTAACTCATCCACAAGAACCAAATGCGGATGACGCTCCAATATAACATCTAAATCCATATCGTTCAGCTCTACACCGTGGTAATTAGCCGACTTCTTTGGTGTAATTTCCAAACCAATTAATTTGTCGTCTGTATCTTTACGCCCGTGAGTTTCGATGTAGCCAATGATCACATCAACTCCCTGTTCTTTTCGCTGATGGGCTGCTTCGAGCATTGCGTAAGTTTTGCCCACTCCCGCTGCATATCCAAGGAATATTTTAAGCTTACCTTGAAGCTTATGCTCTTCCGCTTCCTGGATGTGTGTTAGTAGTTCGTCCGGATTGGGGCGATGTAATTCTTTCATCAATCTATTGTAACGAATCAAGAGCAAAATTGAGTAATAATATGTTCACTCTAGGCTCACCAAATATACCCAAAAATGGTATTTCAATATGGTTTTGAACCATTGAACGTAACTTCTCTTCGGGAAGTGAACGTTCGCGTGCGACTCGCGGTACTTGATAATAGGCTGCGGCAGGACTAATATGAGGGTCAAGTCCACTTGCCGAAGAGGTTACCAAATCGATAGGAACATGTGAATTATTTGTTGGATCGCTCTTATATAGGAGTGCCTGGCGCGATTGAACCTGATCAAACAAATTGATATTTAGGACACTATTATTACTTCCGCCAGATGCCGCAGAGTTGTAAGGCTCACCGCTGGTGGCCGAAAGCCGCCCCCAAAAATATTTTGGATCGGTGAAAGCCTGCCCGATCAGCTCTGATCCAAATAGAGTTGAATCTTTGTTAATTAACAAGCTTCCGTTGGATTGTCGCGGAAACAATACATGGGCGGATCCTGTAATTAATAGCGGATAACCTAATCCTGTAAGAATTGTGAAAAAAGTAAAAATGATCAAAGTGGATTTAATTCTTTGAAGCATGGAATCTCTCCGCGATTTCAATATTGGCGGTGTTCTTAGGAAAAGAAGAAAAACTGTCTTGATCTTCTTTCTTCAATTGTAAATAATGAATCTGCTTATCTTGGGAATGATTAGATAAGAAATGAGCGAGCCGGTCTCTTTCACCAACTGCGAACCAAAAATATGCCCAGCTAAAACAGATTCCCAACAATATCAATTGTAACAATTCATGCCCTGAAGCAGGCAGGTGTAAGTGTTGTTCCCAATAAGCCATTACCCCTAATAAAGGAATCGTACCCCATAAGAAGATATCAGCAATCACAGACAATCGAACGGTATCCATTTGTTTCCTTTCTCTCTTATTACGATAAACCAATTAATGCCATAGCCATATCTATGAGTTTGATCCCAAAAAATGGTGCTATTAATCCACCCAATCCGTAGATCAACAGGTTGTCTCTTAGCAAGACCGAAGCTCCTACTGCGCGATAGGGCACGCCTTTAAGAGCCAAAGGAATTAGGGCAATTATGATCAAAGCATTGAATATCACCGCTGAAAGAATTGCACTTTCAGGTGTTGCCAGATGCATAAAATTTAGAGAATTTAACTGAGGGTAAGTCCCCGCAAAAGCTGCAGGGATGATAGCAAAATATTTTGCCACATCATTCGCGATGCTGAAGGTTGTCAGTGATCCCCTTGTCATCAGTAATTGTTTCCCTATTTCAACTATTTCAATCAGTTTCGTAGGGTTTGATTCAAGATCTATCATATTTGCAGCTTCGCGAGCGGGTTGTGTACCAGTGTTCATGGCTACGGCTACATCTGCCTGTGCTAATGCTGGCGCGTCATTTGTCCCATCGCCAGTCATAGCCACAAGCCGGCCTTCAGATTGATATTGCCGAATAAGTTTGAGCTTGTTCTCCGGGGTGGCTTGTGCCAGAAAATCATCCACGCCTGCTTCTGCTGCGATTGCAGCAGCAGTCAATGGATTATCTCCGGTAATCATTATCGTTTTAATGCCCATCCGTCGTAAATGCCCAAATCGTTCGGTTAATCCTCCTTTTACGATATCCTTCAAATGAATAACGCCTAATGCCTGATCATTTTTTGTTACGACCAAAGGTGTGCCACCCGATCTGGCAATATGATCAATTAACCCCCGCAATTCTGGCGAGGCTAAATACCCATTTTTCTCGATCAAAGCTAGCATTGCATCAGGAGCCCCTTTTCGGATAATAGTATGATCCAGATTTACTCCGCTCATCCGCGTTTGTGCTGTAAATGGGATAAAGTGCATACCCTGTGGATATGCATCACTGGCAGATAGTGTGCGTCCCCGAAGGTTGAATTTCTCTTTAGCTAAAATAACCACACTGCGCCCTTCTGGTGTTTCATCAGCAAGGGATGCCAATTGTGCAGCTTCAGCTAAATCGAAGGCTGATACACCACTTAAGGGTAAAAACTCGACAGCATGCCTGTCTCCCAAGGTGATTGTGCCTGTCTTGTCCAACAACAATACATCCACGTCGCCTGCAGCCTCAACGGCTCTTCCTGACATGGCGATAACATTTCGTTGGATCAATCGATCCATTCCTGCTATCCCAATAGCCGAAAGCAAACCGCCAATTGTTGTCGGAATTAGGCACACCAGTAAAGCAACCAAAACGGTGACTGTAATTGGGGTTCCGTGTCCTGCCGCCTCTACGCTAAATAGTGAAAATGGAAGCAGGGTGACACAAACTACCAGAAAGATGATTGTAAAGGAAGCTAGTAAGATATTTAATGCGATCTCATTTGGAGTTTTTACCCGTTTAGCCCCTTCCACCAGACTGATCATTCGATCCAGAAATCCTTCGCCGGGGTTTGAAGTAACTTTTACGACTATCCAATCAGAAAGCAATCGGGTGCCTCCGGTCACCGCCGAACGATCTCCTCCCGATTCTCGAATCACGGGTGCGGATTCTCCGGTAACCGCGCTCTCATCGACTGATGCAATCCCTTTAATTACTTCTCCATCCGCCGGAATGATCTCTCCGCTTTCCACAAAAAAGAGATCATCCTGCCTTAATTGAGAGGATGCTGATAGCTCGAATTTATCTGGCTTTTCCTCTTTTTCAGGAAGACGAAGGATCTTTTTTGCTTGGGTTTCTTTTCTCGTTTTTCGCAGTGTATCTGCCTGGGCTTTTCCACGGCCTTCGGCGATAGCTTCTGAAAAATTCGCAAACACAACTGTGAACCATAACCATATCGTAATTGCTCCGACAAAATTTGCGGAAGCTTCACCACGGCCAGTCAAAGCCTGTACCCAGAGAAGCGTAGTTAACAGACTACCGACTTCCACCACAAACATTACCGGATTACGCACTATTCGTCGTGGGTCGAGTTTTAGGAAAGCATCCAATGCTGCACGACGATACAGCATACTTTTTGCCTTTGATAAGTTTTTATGTTTAATGTTTATTGACATCATCCACCTACCATCAGCAAATGTTCAATTACCGGACCCAACGCTAACGCAGGCAAGAAATTCAACGCTCCGACAAGGACAATTATTACTATCAGCCACATTATGAATAAAGGAGAAGTGGTAGGGAGGGTTCCTCCTCCTGTGGGAATTCTTTTTTTCTGAGCAAGAGAACCTGCCAACGCTAATGTTGGTATGATCATCCAAAAACGGGAAACAAACATCGCTAGAGCTCCCGTGTAATTAAAAAAAGTGTTATTTCCGAGAAGACCGGCAAACGCTGAACCATTATTGTTGCCTTGAGAGGTGAATGCGTATAATATCTGGCTGAACCCATGTGGACCTGGATTGGTAATTGCCGCTTTACCTATATCAAGGGTCACAGCCAATGCAGTCATCCCGAGGACAAGTATTGGCATAATCAGAATCAGGATTGCAGCCATTTTCATCTCAAATGGCTCAATTTTCTTCCCCAGGTATTCCGGGGTTCTTCCAACCATCTGCCCAGCAACGAAAACACCAACCAGCACAAAAATTAGAATCCCATAAAGGCCGGATCCGACGCCTCCTAAGACAACTTCTCCCAATTGCATCAGCACTAATAAGGACATTCCACCCAAAGGCGTATATGAATCATGCATGCTATTTACTGCTCCAGTTGAAGTAGCAGTAGTAATGGATGCGAATAGGGCGGAGGGAGCAATCCCAAATCGCAATTCTTTTCCTTCCATATTTCCACCTGGTTGAAGAGGGCTGGAAGATGAATCTATCCCAATTGCATGCAAATTTGGGTTACCTGCGGCTTCTGCGCTATACGTCAGGAATGTAAAAGACAGAAGGAGAATCATCATCGCTGTGTATACCACCCACCCCTGGCGTGTGTCACCGACCAGCTTTCCAAATGAATAGGTCAAAGCAGCTGGTATCACTGTTTCAGCCAGCATTAATAGTAGATTGGTAAATGGGGTTGGATTTTCAAACGGGTGGGAGGAATTAGCATTAAAGAATCCACCGCCATTTGTTCCAAGATGTTTGATCGCAACCTGGGAAGCTACAGGACCAAGTGCAATTACCTGTGGTCGGTTCTTATCCAGGGTAGTGACCACCACATTCGAAGAGAGGGTTTGCACCGAGCCGCAAGCGACGAGCAGTAACGCAATAAAAATGGATAGAGGCAATAATATGTAAAGAACAGATCTGGTCAGGTCTACCCAGAAATTTCCAAGGTATTGTGACTGCCGTCTGGCAAGCCCTCGAATAAATGCAATCGCTACTGCCATGCCTGTCGCAGCCGAGAGAAAATTCTGCACTGTTAATCCAACCATTTGCGAAAGCAAACTCAGGGTTGTCTCACCACCATAGTTTTGCCAATTCGTATTTGTAACGAAACTTACGGCGGTATTAAGTGCCAGGTCTGGTGCAACAGCGTTAAATCCTTGGGGATTTAGCGGGAGTAAGTTCTGAAAGCGTAACAGAAGGTATAAAAATATGATTCCAACAGCGCTAAATAGAAGAACAGAAATGCCATAAGATTTCCAGTCCATCTCATCGCTATCGCGAATATCAGCAGTTTTGTATAGCCATTGTTCAAACCTGCCGATGACTGGTGTTAAAATGGTCCGATCTCCTTGATATATATGAGTCAGATAACCACCCAATGGTTTTACCAAGAGGGTAAGCACGACAAAGAATAGAAGAATCTGAATACTGCCAATGAGAGTCATCCAAAAATCTCCGGTTTAAGTAATGCAATAAACAAATAGACGAGCAAACCAAAAGCTAGAACGCCGATCCATATATAGAACATACATCACCGTCCCATAAGTTGGTCTAAGCCAAATATCAAGCCGAAACTTAAAACGAAAAGGAAAACCAAGAATACGACCGCAAAGAAATCACTCATATAAGCCTCTGTAAGAAATCGCATATCCAATTGGATTTATAGCTGCAAGCCTGTTAAGGCTGTGTTAAGAGAATCGCGATTCCCACTAAGGTTATGTAAATATGGTTAGGGATGTGAAGTACTTGTGAATGAAAACGGGAGTAGAAAACAATTGGGGGGTCCGTCGTCTTCCAACAGGAGATGATCTGAAGAGGATGAGAATGTTGAAGCGTAACAATAATTACTGACTGAACCAACAATTACTCTACCAGCTCAGGAAGATCAGGTGGGTTTAAATTACCTGCTTTTCCCCCATTTTTACTAAAAAACCAGTTGACAGTACCCAAAAAAGGTACATAAAATATTTTATGCACCTTTTTTCTCAATTGCCGATTACTGAATTCCGTTTTCCGGTGGCTGATCTCTGATCACCGATATATCCCCTGCGGATCCAACTCTTCGCGCAAGATATGTAATTCTGTTTCGCTGGGTGGATCAGTGTAGCGCAACGTCCCAGCCACCTTCAAATTCCAGCCGGTGTTGGCTTTCACCTGCTCCTCTGTACAGCAGTCATGCAAAGCTGTCAACATAAGCTCACCAGATTCATCCGGCTCAAGCAATCCAAGATCGGTGACCACACACTGCGTGCCACCTCCACGAACACCGGTCGCTTCCCGCTGTTTACGCCCGGATAAGAATCCGGCAGAGGTGATAAAATCGCATTTCTCAGGGAAACGCCGCTTCTGATGGGGCGTCATGATATAGCAGCGGTTCGCCCAACCGGCGATCTCCATCGAGCCGCCAGATCCTGGAAGACGCACCTTGGGGTGCGCGTAATCCTGCCCGATTATGGTCGCATTAATGTTTCCAAAACGATCGATCTGCGCGCCGCCCAGGAATCCCACATCCACATTGCCGCGTTGCAGGTAGAATGAGAAAATATCATACATGCTGCACACCGCAGAAGCTCCGCTCACCAGGCAGGGATCGCCAATGGAAAGCGGTAGTCTGGACGGTCGGGCGCCGATTACACCCGCTTCGTAGATCATCAACAAATGTGGTGCGTGAGTCCTCATAGCCAGGTTGCAAGCCAGGTTGGGAATGCCGACCCCGACAAAGACCCGGTCGTAATCACGTAACAAGCGGGAAGCATTGATGATCAGGAGTTCGGATGAGGTGTATTCCATGATGTCCTCCTAATACTTCCCATAATTAACAGGAGCGGCCAGTAAGGGTTCGACTGACAATCTTTGATGTGTTTCATCCCCTAATTTTTCCCAATACTCCGCCCGATCCTTTACCCCAAATATCCATTCATCCAGGTACTGTTTCACCCGGGCTGGGTCTTCTGTGATCTTATCCCACTCAAGGTAGAAAGCATTGTCGCGATCATAGTACCCCTGGGTATACGAAGGATGACTGGCAAATGGCACGTGGCAGACGGCATCCACGATAAAATCAGGAATCACTGTCCGGTTAGGATCAGACCGGATGATCGACTCGTCGACGATCTCTTCTGCAGTCAGGATGACATGTTTCGCTGCGAAAGCGGATTCCTTTTGCTCGCCAAGGATTCCCCAGATCTGAGCGTTGCCTTCTGCGTCACAGCGTTGCACGTGGACAATTGCCACATCCGGGTGCAGCGGTGGAACTACCACCACCTCCAGTCCGGTATAGGGATCCTTCACCCGTCGGTACTGGGGATTTGCTTTCTCAAGATCGGGCGCGGCTGTTTGATTCATCGGAATAAAAGGCAGACCGCAGGCGCCAGCCTGCAATCGGCTGATCATCGAATAATGCGAGTATTCCTCCCATTCCAGATGACCGGCTTCCAGTTCAGCCTTGATAATGCGCAACGAACCTACCCCCGGGTTTCCCAGATAGGAGAAGATCAGTTTGCGGGCGCAGCCGGCAGCCACCATCATATCGTAGATAAGATCGGGGGTTGCGCGTGCCAGCGTCAGGTCCTTGCGACCCTGGCGGATGATCTCATGACCTGCCGCAAAAGGGATCAGATGGGTAAAACCGGCTGCATATACCAGATCGCCATCGTGCACATAGGTGGCAATTGCATCAGATAAAGAGGTCAGTTTGCTCATAAGCGCTTCTTAGAAATAGGATGGGTGGCTGGATAAGTATTTATACCCTGCGTACAAATGTTCTGATCTGTTCATGCATATAGAGAGGAAGGTAATACAATCCTCCCGAATTTTTACCACTGGAACCGGAGCCTTTCCAGCCGCCGAAGGGTTGGAATCCAGGCCAGGCGCCGGTCGTAACTCCTTGCGGACGATTCGCATAAGTTACACCGGCTTCGATCTTGTCGAAGAACCAGTCGGATTCTTCGGGTGTTCCATAGAAACCCGCAGTCAAACCATATTGCACGTTATTTGCTCGGATCATGGCTTCATTCAGTGAATCCACTGCTGCGACCATGGTTATTGGCAGGAACATCTCAGTCTGCCAGAGAGGATGCTCTGCTGACACTTCGGTCACGATCGTATTCTGGCAATAATACCCTTTAGCGTAAGTGCCTTCCGTGAGAACATTCCCACCCGTTAGAACTTTCCCGGCAATTTGAAGCTGTGCAGTATACATTTGATAATCGCGATAGCTCGCTTTGTTAATAACTGGACCATTGTAAATGGATCGGTCAGTGGGATTTCCAATGATAAACTTTTGGGTGAGTGCGACCATTTTGTCAACAAGGGCATCGTGGACAGATCTATCGACGAAAACACGTGAGCAGGCGGAACACTTCTGACCTTGCAGTCCAAAGGCAGAGCGGACAATACCGAGGGCGGCATCATCTAGATTGCCTGATTTCGATACGATGGCAGGATTCTTCCCACCCAATTCGAGAATTGCCGGGCGCACCCATTTACCGGTACTAAAATCATGCCCGATCTTCATACCGACATCATAGGATCCAGTGAAAGTGATCCCGGCCACCAGTGGACTCTCCATAAGTGATTGTCCAAGCGAACTTCCGGGTCCGGTGACATAATTGAAGACTCCATCAGGAATTCCGGCGTCACGGAAACATTCTGCGATCAACCTGGCTGTCCAGGGAGTATCGGTGGCTGGTTTCATCACGAGGGTGTTACCCGTCACCAGGGCTGCTCCGGCAGGGCCACCCGTAAGTGCAGCCGGGAAATTGAATGGGGAAATGACCAGCCAGACCCCATAAGGGCGTAGGACTGATATATTGGTCGATATATATCCTGTCAGCGGGTCGCGCCCCAATTCATGGATAAAGCCATCGTTGGCTTCCATCCGATCGCAGGAATAACGCAGCAGGTCGGCTGTCTCTGCCACGTCCCCCAGTGCTTCCATTCGGTTCTTGCCAACTTCGAGGGATACAACCACACCCATCTCAAAGGTTCTTTCATCCATGATCTCGGCTGCCTTGCGCACCAAACGGACCCGTTCCTGCCAGGGTGTATGACTCCACATCGGAAAGGCTTTTGAGGCAGCATCCATTGCGAGTTGCGCATCCACAGATGTTCCTTTTTGGAAAACGCCCAAAATGACATTCGTGTCCGCGGGTGACCGGTCTTCAAATTTCTCATTGGAATAATGTTCTTTACCATTGATCAACATCGCATGTTCTTTACCTAGACTGGACATCACTTGCGTCAATGCTTGGTCGTACCGGGTGTGTAATTCTTCCGGTGGATTGAACATGGTGGAATAGGTTAGTTTGAAGTTCTTTTCAGACATAAACAAATACCTCCTGGTTTGGTTTGAAAAGATCGCCCGTTAAGCAGAGCTTCATTAGTATAGTCTAGGTATATCGGGGTGTCAAAAAATTGTCCTCACTCGATACGGGAGGTGGGGAGAGATTTTGAGTCCTTCCTTACAGAGGAATGACAAATTTGTTGATATTTTTTATACTAGACAGACAAAATGCGTTTTGTCACTCCCCTAGTTGCACATCCGCCGGCATGCCAGGTTTTAATCGCATATCCGGATTTGGAATCTCCATCTCCACGGCGAAAACGGTAGTTTTCCGCCCATCTGCCGTCTGAACGTTTCGAGGAGTGTATTCAGCTTGATCGGCTATATGGGTAACCTTCCCAATAAAAACTTCCTCCGGGAATGAGTCGACCTTTACCCTGGCTTCCTGACCGAGAATCACTTCACCATAACGGTCTTCGGGTATATATACGGTTACTTTCAGAGATTCCAATTGACCAATAACAAGGAGGGTCGCGCCCGGGGTTGCCATCTCACCTGGTTCGATATTGCGGGTAAGCACTATCCCGGAAACTGGTGAAAACACTTGCGTTTTGGTTAGTTGTACCTTTAAGATGTCTCTTGCAGATATTGCTTGAGCACGATTAGCTTCGGCTTGTTTGACGGCGGCTTGTGCCTGTGCCACGGTATTTTGTGCGGTCTTATATTCCAGCGTGTCATCGCTCATCATCAGATTGTTATATCGATCAACCGCTTCGGAATATCGTAACCGAAATGCTGCAAGTCTCGCCCGTGCATCTTTCAAGTCATCCATATCATCATCTGATAATAACGTATCGTAGTCATCGATAGCGTTTTCCAGTTCATCCTTCGCAGCGTCATATAGATCGTCAGCCGCTGTATCCAGGTTTGAGCGACTGGCTGCTTTCTGTTCATTGTCCCGTAATTTTTTTGCACTCCGAAAAGCCTCTTCAGCATTGGAGAGACGTTTTTCCACGTCAGCTAATTCGGGGATACCCATTTTCCGTACGATCTCAGATAACTTGGCGGATTCAGAATTGAATTGTGCATTCGCCTGGTCCATTTCCAATTTCGCGGCTGATAATCTTTCTTCGGGGGTGAAATACCATTCCGGTGATTCAATATTTGTATCATCCGCTTTATTCCAGGTGTCTTTAAGCTTTTGAGTATCCAAAAGATGTACAGCCTGTGAGACCTTTTCAAATTGGGTATTTGCTTGATCCAGGCTGGCTTTGGCTGATTGAATTGTGGCTTCCGAGCTGGCGATACCCATCTCAGCATTGGTTAACTGAGCATTCAGTATTTCCTGATCCACCGCAATGAGCAACATCCCCAAATCGACAGAATCCCCTTCATCCACCTGCACCTGACGAACCACACCAGGAGTTTCAGAAGAGATCTCCACCTCAACGGCGGTGATCGTCCCGGAAATGTTGATCTGACCTGCCTGTTTTAACGAATTATTCGTGCAACCGTTCAGGAACGTCAGAATTGTGATACCAACGAAGAAGGGTAGCCATTTTTCTTTCATACTTGTACCTCCGCCTTATTTTCAAAACCCATTTTCTTTTCTTCTTCCTGATCTTCCACCATCCGCACGAAAGCATCTTCCAGGGATGGGATGGTCTTTTCAATCTTTATATAGGATACACCAGCTTCTTGAAGTGTACGTCGCATCACTTTCTGAATCTTCCCGCGGTCGGTGATCACATGGAGCAAGCTTCCAATCTGGGAAACGCTGACAACACCTTCCACCATCTGTAATACTTTTTCTGCGTTTTCCAGCCTTTGGATATATTTTTCACTTTCAGTGACAGCAATTCTTACCCGATCTCCAACAGGTCGCCAGGAAACCATATTTTTTGACTCAGCGACTACTTCCCGCATCCACTTGTGTGGTTTTGCTTTGACCTTCACCATCTGGTATGGATATCCCGCCTCAAGATCGTTTGGCTTTCCAATAGATAGTATGGATCCGTTGAGCAGCATTCCAACCTGGTTACAGCGTTCAGCTTCCTCCATATATGGACTCGAGACAAGTACTGTCAATCCTATACGGACCACCTGGTTTATCAATTTCTATAAATCTCTTCGCGAAACCGGATCCACTCTGGTGGTAGGTTCATCCAGAAGAAGTATAAATGGCGTATGTATCATCGCGCAGGCGAGAGCCAGTTTCATTTTCATCCCTCCGGAGAGTTGTGCACTGAATTTTTTCCGGAATTCTTGCAGTCGCGCTATATCCAACAATTGGTCCATACGCTCAGTCTGGGCGGAATTCGGAACAGCCTACAAATTTGCGAAAAAATGTAGGTTCTCTTCAACCGTTAGGTCCCCGTAAAAGGAATAATTTTGAGGTATGTACCCGATCATGCGTCGAATATTCTCAGCTTTTATTGCACGTCCATACCGGATATCTCTGCTTTTCCTTGAGTGTCATTTATCACCGTAGAGAGGATACGGATCAGGGTAGTTTTTCCGGCACCGTCTGGACCTACCAACCCAAACAACTGCCCCGATGCGATGGAAAGATTAATGCCCCGCATTGCCATCTGATCCGAGGATTGGGTGTGATACTGTTTGGCGAGGTTCTCAACGAAGATTTCGATTGTCATGGGAAAGTCGAATTATCGGAAGGTGTTTTGTGCTTAGAAACCGGTTTCACTATACATCCGGGCTCGATTGCTTGTCAAGCGAACTTCACGGTACCAGACGCCGATCAGATCAAAGATCCAGTTTGGATCACTCTTGGATAATTGTGCTTAGGTAAAACAACAGGCGGACTAATTGTCCGCCTGTTGGGGAGTATCCAATAATATAACCGACTAGATCACGGCCTTTTCAGATACCATGCCTTCCAGAATCATTTCTAGAGCCATTGTATGGCTACAGCGAGAGCGTGATTGAAAGAAATCACAATCGCAGTGCCAATCGCCGTTCTCAAAAACGACGGTGTGGGAGTTGTTCTCTCCAGCAAAAGTAACCCGCATGGAATCCAAATGGATGCGGCTGCGTTCCTGCGCATAGCGTTTAGCCTTTTCGATCTTACCAATCATTCCATAATCCATTTTTTACTTCTCCTTTCAGGCTCTTAATAAAACAACAGCATGCGCGATAATCGGCATGCTGCTATTTGTTCCTCTTTACTTTTATAAACACATCTCGCATAGCGGTTTCTTTATTTCCTTGATGAAAGTATAGTATGGTTTCAATGTAAAGTCAATTAAGAATCTTACTCTATAATAGAGGGGTAAGATTAGAGTTTTACTTTTTGGAAATCTTCTTGCTACAAATTGAGCGCATACTATTATCCATAACGAGGATGCATGAGTACCTATCAGCCACGAATGACTATTCCTGAATCCTGGGCTCAAATTGGTGCCTGTCCTATATGTAATGCCCGGGGATTATCAATAGTTCACAGCTCTGGGCATCCCGACCAGCTCAGTTGTCCCACATGTCATGTTTCTTTTGAGTTGGAGACCGATGGACCAAACATTCGGTTGATGGTCCTTCCGCCATCATACGCCGCGTTCCTCCAACCAGCCTGGCAGAGCTGGATGAGCGTCTTTGAGATCAATCACCAGATTAAATCTGGATCCGAGTTACATCCAAAGGATCATCCTGCATTAACTCCCGAACCGGAAGAAAGGGTGGTTCAGAACCCAGTAACTTATACAACCCCGCTTTCCGAATCCGCGCCATCCATGTTTGATGAGTTTCTGCCTGTCGACCCGCTGAGCCAGGAGGAGGTAATCACCCGGGCGATTGGATTGGCAGAGTTGGGAAATAATAATACAGAGATCCGGGCAACATTGCAGCGCTTTTCAGCCACGCCGGAACAGATTGACCAGGCGTTGGGTGTCATCAAATCCCAGAAGAAACAGAAAAAATCAAATACACCCCGTACGGTTATCTATGTTTTGATCACAGTTCTTATCTGCCTGGGGTTGAGTGCAGTTATCCTGCCCATATTAGATATCCCGCGTTATTTAGGAAACCTCCAACCAATTTGGAACACACTCCAGAAAAGTTTTTCTCAGAATAGTATCTACGGTGGGATCACAGGTCCAAATCCTTCAGGGAATGGAAAACCGACAGCAGTACCCATATTACCCGCAGATGGGCAAGCTTATTTTTCCGTAGTCTGGAAAATTAATGCAAAAGCTACCTGGTACGATAAGTATGTCAGCTTCGTAACAATAACCCCACCAGCGCAATTAGAGAATATCCATCAACAGATGATCGATCACTTTTTCTATGTTGCGGCATTGGAAGCCGCTTCATCGGGAAATACTCAGGTTTTCGGCGCTCTGTGTGGATCTCAAGGTTCTACTGTGGATCAGCGATGCGCGTCAATCGATCAAAATAATATTTTGGTCTATCAACAATTCGTTAGCGAGCGAAATAGTGTTTACGATTGGTGGTTATCCACACCATGTAAATCGTTTTTGGAATATTTTAATGCATATACCGTCCCATGGCCGTGGGGCGAAGGTCAATGTTCTTATCCTTAAACCCCCGAACGCGTTTTTTGCATGACAATGCCGGTTTCGTCATCCTGGTAATACTTTTCCCACAATCCGATCTGTTGGTAACCAGCCTGTTGGTACATATGTATGGCAGGCAAATTTGATTTTCTAACAGTCAATTGAATTAGCGGGGTTACCATCCGTTCTTCACATGCATTGAGTAACATTCGTCCAATTCCCTGCTGACGATAAAGGGTGCGAACACCGACAGTCGTTATCCAGCCGATACGTGAAGTTCGGGTACCATCAGCTGAGATAAAGCCAGCCATTTCATCTCCGGCAACAGCTTTGAGACGAATAATTCCGGGGAAAATCAATACCCCTATTAAATCCAGAAGAGGCCAGGCATCTTTACCAAAGCATTCCTTTTCAACCAGACGGAGTGGTCCGAGGTCTTTCAGAGTTGCATCTTCGATGAGGATGGGTGCTGTTTGCATAGGCACTAAATTATGAGTAAACCCATCCCCCGAATGGCGTGAGCAATCTGGAGGATGGGTTATTTGTTTAGACAGGTTGGATTACTTCTCGCCCTGTTTATCGACAAAGGTCTTGAGCATGCTGGTGAATTCCATCGGGAAGATGTACTTCGTGGATGGATTAGCAGCCATGTTCTTGAGTGTGTCAAAGTATTGCAAGGTGAGGGTGTTTTGATCGATGCCCTTTGCAATAGTGAAGATCTTATCCAAAGCGGCAGAGTAACCTTCAGCGCGCAGTAATTGGGCGGATTTATCACCCTGAGCCCGAAGGATGTTCGATTGTTTTTCACCTTCAGCCCTCAGGACGGCAGCTTGCTTCTCACCATCTGCCACATTGATTGCGGCTTCCCGGGTTCCGGTGGATTCAGTAACCACCGCGCGGCGGGTTCGTTCAGCAGTAAGCTGACGGTTCATGGCATCTTGAACATCCTTAGGCGGTATGATCTCACGAATCTCTACATTGGTTACTTTAACGCCCCAACGCTCGGTCACTTCATCCAGACGAGTGCGTAGTAAATTATTGATGTGTTCGCGTTCAGATAGAACGCCATCCAATAAAATACCGCCGATGACTGACCGCAATGTGGTGGTCGCCATACCCTGTGATGCAAGTTCAAAGTTGCCAACCTGCAAAACTGAATCGGTTGGCTGTAGAATTTTGAAGTACCACAGGAAGTCGATGGAGATCGGGGCATTATCTTTGGTGATCGAGGTCTGGTGAGGAATCTCACGAACCTGTTCCCGCAAGTCCACCTTGACCGGTCGATCGACAAACGGGATTAACAAGACTAATCCGGGACCTTTATCGCCGATACACCGACCCAGGCGGAAGACCACCAGGCGTTGATATTCCGGTACAATCTTGATCGCGTTAGCCAGGAATATCAACACAAATATTATTACAGCACCGATGAAACATAAGAGAGGAATATTTGCTTGTGTCATTTTCTGCTCCTTGGAATCCTTTTTGTTATCTGATGAAAACCGCTCAGGCTATTCCGAACTATACCTTATCTGATAATTTTATTTCTTCCACCACGAGTGTGAAACCTTTTCGCTCGAGGATCTTGACCCTTCTATGATTTGGGATGGGCGATTTGCTGGTAGCAGACCACATTTCTCCACCCGCATAGACAGATCCTTCCAGGAACACTTCCGTCCGGGTCTCACCGATGCTTCCCACGAGATCCGAAAAGCTATGGGATGGTACATTGGTCAGAGCTTCCAAAACCTTTCGTACAACGATCCAGAAAAATCCTACAGCGAGTAAATTGACAAATACTGACAGAACTGGATCCACAATCGGGCGCCAGTTTTCATCTACAAACAGGAAGGTGCTTCCCAGAGTGAGTGCGGCAAGCGATAGAACCAGGTAATACCATTTCTTCGTTTTTCGAACTGCCCACAAAAATGGGAATACACCGATGATCAATACTGCCAGAGCAACCCAGTTGAAATCCAGTCGAGAAATCAGCCACCCCGAGAACACAATCAGCCCGATAGCTACAGCTTCCAAAACCCCGGTACCAGGACTGACGAGGGCGAGGATGGCGATCATAAAACCGATAACGAGTGCAAGGTATGCAAAATTTGGATTCAGGAAAAGTTCCATTCGATTCACCTCAGTTCGCTATTTCATTATACATGCATCAAAGCAATAGAGTACTGGATGTCTATTCATACATTCGTTGACGCAGAGGAGAAATGTCATCCACCCTCCTACTGGATTGGTTTTTGCCGTTGTTGGATATAATCAGGATGACTGGTTCTTGAAATAAATGTACGCCATACGTAATTGTACGAAGTTATCCGCCCTCCCACTTATATCTTGACCTTATTGTATCGTCAGTATGGCAGTGTGCCATACGGAAGGATAATCTGGATGGTGGGGTAAGGAAATGTAAAAGATGAACCCTGCAACTCCAATGAATATCTCTCCAGTTTCATTATATCCTTTATCAAACTCCAGGAGATGATCATGAAAGATCAATCAGTTTTATTATTGACCCGGTTTGGAATGGGACACGCGGCAGGGGATCTACCCCTATTACTGGTAAACAAATATTTGACCCTTACACTGAAATCAGGGAAATTACCTGGAAAGATCCTTTTTTATACTGAGGGGGTCCGACTGGCTTGCGAAGGCTCGCCCGTGATTGACCTATTGAAGCAATTCGAAGAAAATGGCGTCGAATTGATCTTATGTAAGACCTGCCTTGACAGCTTCAGTCTCATAGCCCAGGTAAAGGTGGGTATTGTCGGCGGCATGGGGGATATCCTGGAAGCCATTCAACACGCAGAAAAAGTGGTGAGCCTCTAGCTCTGGTAAGAGATATGAAACTGAACCGGATGCGTTTATAATCAATAAAACCTGAAAAGGAATTAGATTATGATGGAAATTTCGATCACATACTGCATGGTTTGACACTATACGCCCAGGGCTGTCAGTTTGACAGCCGATTTGCTTGCGGAATACGAGCCCGAGATAAAAACCATAACATTGTACCCATCGGATGGCGGGCGTTTCGAGGTGGTAGTCAATAACAAAACCATTTATTCCAAGCTTCATACCGGGCGTCACGCAGATCCGGGTGAAATACTTCAATTGATCAAGGAGTATCGACAGAACAAATGATGGATAAGAAGGGAAGAGTTTTTTCCGGTGCTAGACCAACAGGTCGCCAGCACCTGGGTAATTACCTTGGTGCCATCCAGAATTATGTTGCCTTGCAGAAAGACTATGACTGCATTTACTGCATCGTGGATCTCCATGCGCTAACGACCGTGGAAGATACCGTCAATTTGCCCCAAAACATTCACGAAATGGCACTGGACTGGCTGGCTGCTGGAATCTCTCCCGAGCAATCCATTATCTTTGTGCAAAGCATGGTCCCTGAAGTGACCGAATTGCATACCATCCTGTCGATGGTAACTCCTCTTGGGAAACTGACCGATCTTCCAACTTTCAAAGAGAAGGCTCGCGAGAATCCGCACAATATCAATTATGGGTTGGTAGGATACCCGGTATTGATGTCTGCGGATATAGCCCTCTATAAAGCAAATGCGGTTCCGGTGGGGTTGGATCAGGCGCCCCATATTGAATTCACCCGCGAAGTGGTTCGATCTTTCAATTATCGTTATCATACCAATGTCCTGGTAGAACCGCAGATGAAGGTGACCGAATTCCCTAAGATCCTTGGGTTGGATGGCGAACAGAAGATGGGAAAAAGCCTCAATAATCACATTGAGATAGCTGCGACCCCGGAGGAAACACAAAAGTTAGTTCTCACCATGAAAACTGATCCTGCCCGCATCAAACGGACTGATCCCGGTAATCCTGATATATGCAATGTTTTTACGATGCACAAGATCTTCTCACCACAGGAAGATGTAAATATGGTCAATGTGGAATGCCGTCGGGCGGGGATCGGGTGTGTGGATTGCAAGAAACTCTATGCCAAACACCTCAATCAATCACTGGCTCCTTTTCGAGAGAGAAGGGCGCAGTTTGCGCAAAAGCCGGATGACGTAAAAAATATCCTGAACGATGGTGCGATCCGGGCTCGAAAGATTGCCGTCCAAACCATGAAGGAAGTTCGCGCCGCAATCGGTCTACCTGAAATGGTGGAGTAATGAAAGCCGTCCTGCAGCGTGTAAGCCGGGGGAAAGTGATCGTAAATGGACAGACCGTTGCCAGTATTGGTAACGGTCTGGTGATTCTGTTGGGTGTGACACATGCTGATGATGACCACAAAGCACAAGCGTTAGCCAAAAAAGCCGCCCAGTTGCGTATCTTCACCGATGATGCCGGAAAAATGAACCGGTCTGTTCTGGATGTCGGAGGAGAGGTGATAGTGGTGTCGCAATTCACCCTCTACGCGGATTCCCGCAAAGGCTTACGCCCTTCGTTTACCGGCGCCGCGTTACCCGAAGTTGCAGCTCCCCTGGTAGACAGGTTTGTAGTCACTTTACAGGGGATGGGTTTGCATGTGGAACAGGGGGTATTTGGAGCTCATATGGAAGTGGACCTGGTAAATGATGGTCCGGTGACAATTATCCTGGATTTGTAGCAGTAAACAACTTATTTTGATTCCCGATCGTCCACAAGACTGTATCTACTTGAACAGCTAAGGCTCCTGCCTGTAGACATTGAGCGACCTGTATCGGCTCGTAGATCCCACCGGATGCGATAAGAGGAAAACCCTTCTGACAAATTTGTTCACTAAGCTTGAGAAGTCTCCGGAAAAAGGGCAGGACTGTAATTCCTGGCTGAAATTGGATTGCCATTTTCAGGCGAAACCACTCCACGACGGGCGGCTATGCTGAAGGCTGCGATCGGAAGAAAAGTATATTTCTCACAGAAGGCAGGGAGACGATTCGGGAGTAATGAAAGTATAAGCGGAAGATCAAAGGGTTGTTTAGATATGTACATACGGATATCCGGGTCAGTCCACTCAGGCGGGAAACTGATCTCAACCGCCAGGAGATTGCCAATATCTTCCAGGTGTAGCAGCAGGGTGCCCAAAGTAGCGGATGCATCTGCTATGAGATGAGGGATCACTGGAATTGGAGATTTCTCCCACCGGCTGGAATGCTTCTTAATAACACTTCTTAATCCCGGGTTGGGAAATCCACTGTGGAGCCAGGTTCCGTCCGAATTGTGAATAATGCCACGGGAGTTTGCTGGCTGACGTGCGTGCAGGCTGATCGGATTGGTAAAAAAGGCACCCAACTGGTCCAGGTAACGCGTTCGTTGCGGGGTTGGTGAAAACCCCAGTATTCCTGGTGCGTTACAGATCGGTTTTTCGAATACGAGGTCTTGTTTTGACATATATTAGAGAACGGAGATCGGAAACCAGATACTCAAGACTATTTTCTTTTCGCTTTTGGTCCCGTGGCTGTATCTTCAATCTCATATCCTAAATCAGTCACCTGGGTCCGAATGGTATCTGCGTCTGCCCAACGTTTTTCTTTCCGGGCGAGGGTACGGGCATTCAATAATCCGATCACTTCCGCGGGGATTTCTTCATGGGTAGGCTGCCACCTCGCCAGATCCAGACCGAGGACATCATCCATCTTCAACAGGGTTGCTTTTCGGGTGGAAGCAGGCACATCAGAACGAACCAGGTCCCATACCACTGCCAGTGCGCGGGGCATATTGAGGTCATCATTGACGGCTTCGCTAAACCTGTCCAGATAGTTCATATCCACTTCACCGGCCTCTTCCCAGTCGAATACACTGGTGCGTAATCGGTTGAGCGAAGTGGCGGCACTTTCGATAGACTCCCAGGAAAAGCTGAGTTTGGCTCGATACAGAGCGTTCAAGCAGAAGTAGCGGAACACCAGCGGATCATATCCCTTTTCGAGCAGCGTTTTTACCCGGATAAATCCCCCGGCTGATTTCGCCATCTTTTCATCCCCGAGTTGCAGGAAATAACAATGCATCCAGAAATTAGCCAACCGTGTTCCATAGCAGGCTTCGGTCTGGGCGATCTCATTCGTATGATGGACGGTGATGTGATCCTCTCCGCCGCAATGAATATCAAAATATGGTCCTAAATACTTGGCAGACATAGCCGAGCATTCGATATGCCAACCAGGGAATCCAACTCCCCAAGGGCTGTCCCATTCCATTTGCCGTTTCTTGTCTTTTGGGCTGAATTTCCATAAAGCAAAATCTGTGGGATTATGCTTCTCTCCCATATCGATACGAGCGCCAGCGCGCAGACCTTCAATATTCAATCGACCGAGTACGCCATAATCAGGTTGTTTGGCGGTGTCAAAATAGATGCCATCAGAAGTGCGGTAGGTAAATCCTTTCTCCTCGATGCACCGAATTGTGTCAATCTGTTCCTGAATGTGGTCGGTTGCCCGGCACCAAATGGTGGGTTCCAAAATATTCAACAATTTCAGGTCGTCCTTGAATGCTTGAGCAAAAAAATCTGCAATTTCCCAGGCAGATTTACCGGTCCGTGCGGAACCTTTCTCCATCTTGTCTTCACCTTCATCCGCATCGGATACAAGATGACCGACATCCGTGATGTTCATCACATGGTTGACAACATACCCATTCCAAATGAGTACCCGCTTAAGGATGTCTTCAAACAGGTAGGCTCGCATATTACCGATATGAGGGTAGTCGTATACGGTCGGACCACAGGTGTAAAGCCCTACCTCGGGTGGATGAAGGGGTTCGAATTCTCGAATAGAACGGCTATAAGTATCGTATAGGTGAAGATTCATGCAGTATCCTGATAAAGAATAAAATAAGGGGGAGTTGTTAAAATCCCTTATGGAATGCCATTATAATAAGCGCAGTTCCAAATGGAGTCAATCGAATGAACAGTGCACTACCAGAGAGCAGATGTTGGGTTCGCCCGCGATGGATCATCGCAGCTCTGGGTGTATTACTCTGCCTGGTATCGATACTCCCATTTACCTGGGTTTCCAACCTCCTGGGCTCTTTGGAGCCCGACGGCTCTTTCAACTCACTTACTATGACCGGGTACCAGTGGCTGACATGGGGAATTCGTTTCCTGGGCTTAATATTCATTGTTTCTGCGATAGTCATGTTTAAGAAGGGGAACCGGTTGGAAGGAATGATGGCTTCCCTCTGCAAGACTGTCCGAACAATCTCCATAAAAGAAGATGGACTCGCATTATGGACCTCCATGCGGGGGGAGATGGGATCGGGGAGTTATTGGCTGGTAATAAGCATGCTGGTATTCCTGGCTGCCATCATTCGCCTGGCTCTGATTAATTATCCGGTCCGTTATGATGAAGCGTATACCTTTATTAAATTTTCAAGTCGTCCGATACGGTATATTCTGACAGATTATTCCGCTCCGAATAACCACATATTCCATTCCTTATTGGTTTCATTCTCTTATCAATTGTTTGGTATGCATCTTTGGTCGTTACGATTACCTGCATTAGTGAGTGGGATTCTGTCAGTCGTAGCAGCATTCCTGGCAGGTCGGAAATTATATGGCAAAATGGCAGGTACCCTGGCAGCTGCCGGGATTGCCCTGGCTCCCATGATGATCGATTTTTCGGTCAACGCCCGAGGATATTCTCTCCTATGCCTCTTTTCTCTTCTTGGGCTTTGGCTGGCATCGGAAATTATTCATAAAAGCCGTTTCTTAACCTGGTCACTTTTGGTGCTGGTTTGTGGTCTTGGATTTTTTACCATCCCGATTTTCCTTTACCCTGCCGGGATTATTTTTCTCTGGCTCGGTTTATCCGGGTGGTCTGGAGATACGGGGGGATTGAACAAACGAGGATTCTTTCTTCGCTGGTTCGCGGCAGGGATAAGTCTGGGCATTTTGGTTTTCTTCTTTTATATGCCGGTATTGTTGGTCGGTACAGGAATACAATCGATCACCAGCAATGAATTTGTCAGCTCCTTATCCTGGAAGGATTTCTTCCCCACCCTGCTATCACGTATCAGGCGGGTCTGGCAGGAATGGAATGATCGCGTTCCAAATTGGATGAGTATTCTGGTGGCTATTGGTTTTTTCTTACATCTTATTTCATCCTGGCGAAAACGTACTCCCAGAATCCCGGTGTATCTTGCCGCACTTCTCTGGATAGCCATTGCATTAATCGCACAACGGGTAACTCCTTTACCCCGAATGTGGATTTTTCTGCTCGGTTTTTATCTGCTCTGGTCGGCTGCCGGCTGGTGCTGGCTTGCATCCCTGCTAGTAATGGGTAAAAGAATTCCTTCTCGATACCAAAATATCCTATTAATATTGGTTCTTATCTTCACCTGGGTGGGATACCGATCCTATCAGCTGAATCCTCCTGTGCAGGAAAGTGAAGAGAGTTTTAACGAACAGGCAGCACACTTTATTGCCAGTCATATCCCCGAGAAGACAGGATTGGTAGGCGTCTCACCCACAACGATCCAGGTCAGCTATTATCTCATGCTGGATGGAATTAATTGGTCAAGGTTTTACGACCGGGATCGACCTGAACCGATTGGCAATGCCTGGGTAGTTGTTGTCAACCGGTCTAAGTTCCCATCAGTCGAACATGTATTGACATTTCAGAATCTTATTGATGATTTGGATCCGACCACGGCCTGTCCAATTTTTACTTACAAACGGCTAACGATCTACGAGGTGGCAGCAAGGCCGTGACAAAACCCATCCATCCGAAATATCTCATGCTACAATAATTCTATGCAAAGACAATCGCAAGATTCGGTCAACCAGGAAACGCGCTCAATCCATCGTCACCAATTTGTTTGGCATATCTTAATGCCTATCGTTCTGGGAACATTACTATTCGTTCTTTTGGGTGTAATGGCAACTGCGGCTCCGGCAGATAAGCCGGCAGTATGGGCAAATATTTCGCTGATCTTCATCGTTTCCATTCTTATGTTGACCGGCATTGGCAGCATAGTTCTCCTCGCAATCGGGGTCTTCGGGGTGGATTGGATCTCCAAAAAACTACCACCGATGAGCTATCTCCTACAGGTGTATATACAATACTTTGGGCGTAAGGTAGGCGATCTTTCGAATGCAACCACCACTCCAGTGGTAAACCTGAAATCGAAATTAGCCTCGTTTAAACCAATTATCCATCGCCTGGGCAGAAGCCTTCGGCACTACACGAGAGATTAAGAGGAATTATGGAAGCAGACAATAGTTGGAAAACGAAAATATTGATCGTTGGTATCCTCGCCGGCGCTTTGACCGGATTAGGCGCCGCCTACCTGTATATAAAAAAGACAGAAGAACTATCTGAGAGACCTCGTCTGACAAGTGGCGAAGGGGTCAAAATCGGACTTAGTGTGGTTGGCTTGTTGAAGATGATCACGGATATGGGACATCGTTAGGATTTACTCCTCACTGCACCAGTTCACCTCTGGAGTGTGTAATCCCTCGGATTGACCCAGAGATTTGATCTCACCTTAACCATTGAACTCCCCCATGTGATCTTAGTCACTCTTTCCATATGGAATTTGCTCCCTATCCTCCACTTCAAATGCATCCAAAATACCTGGTTGCCGGACCACTCCAGCGGGATTTTGTAATCCAATCCGATGGCATCTCCCGCCTGGATTTTGTTGGGGGCGCTGGAGCGTTTGCAGCTGCGGGGATGGCAATTTGGGATGGTCCGATTGGCTTGCTCTGCCGGGTAGGAGAAGATTACCCACGCGAGTGGCTTCACGACCTCTCTGCACATCAGATAGATACGCGCGGGGTAAAAATTCTTCCTGAGCTGATCGATCTCAGAGCGTTTTATGGATATACATCGCCGGATGAGTACGAAACGTCAAACCCTGTCAGGCATTTTGCTCATCATACTATCCCTTTCCCTTCCATTCTTCTAAATTACAAACCTATCCGAGAGAATAATGTTGGAATTGAACGCATTCTGCCATCCTCGCCCCATTCAACTGATATTCCTCGCGAATACCTGGATGCAACGGCTGCCCATCTTTGTCCAATGGATTATTTGACCCAAAGCTTATTGCAACCGGTGCTGAGGTCAGGGACAGTGAAAACGATCAGTCTGGAAGCGCATTCTTCGTATATGCAACCGGAGCACTGGAATAGACTGCCGGCAATTGTGTCAGGATTGACAGCGTTCATCGTCGATGAAAACTCATTGCGTTTGTTCTTTCGGAATCGAACGACCGACTTGATTGAGATGGCAAACGCGGTGGTGAGGCTGGGATGCGAAATGGTGATCATACATCAGCCCGATGGCACAAAGATCGTAGTGGGATCAGCATCCAAAAATAAGTGGATAATTCCGTCTTACCCCGTGAATCGGACGAATTCACATTCTTCACGGGCAGCCTTTGGAGGGGGAATGTTAGCGGGGTATCAAAAGACCTATGATCCGCTTGAGGCAGTCATCTACGGGGTGGTAACAGAGAGCATTGCATCTGAGGGATTGCATCCTTTATATCTATTTGACACGCTGTCGGGGTTGGCAGAAGCCCGATTGGGCGTTCTGCGTGAGATGGTGAGGCTTCTCTAATATCCGTCCTTTTAATCCCAACAACTCATATACTTCCATTGCTTCACGTCTTCCGCGTAAGAGAAGCGGATCCAGGTGATTGAACCTGACAATCGTCTGAATTTCTTTCAAGGTATGCCCGGAAAGAATAATTTGCGATGGTTGAGCAGCTTCTTGTAATCTTTTTGTGATATTGACACTATCCCCAATGGCGGTATATTCCATTCGTTTTTCTGAACCGATCAATCCGAGGACTGCATCTCCGGTATGAATTCCAATCGAAAAATCAAGTCTGTACCCTTCGGGAAGGGTGCAGTGGATTTGGGGCAAGGCTTCTCGAATCCGCAAAGCAGTCCGCGCGGCTCGCAGGGCATGGTCTGGTTGAGCTAATGGAGCATTGAACCAGGCCATAATGGAATCCCCCAAAAATTTATCAATGGTTCCACCTTCCTCTAGCACCACTTCCGCAGCCATCGAAAGGTAACAGTTAACAATGGATACAAGTGTTTCCGGTGAAACAGTCTCGCCCAGCGTTGTGAAGCCGGATATGTCTGCAAAAAGTATCGTCAGAATCGATTTACTACCGCCAAAGTGGATGGCATCCGGATCCAACTGATGAATGACAGCCGGGCTGACCATCTTTTCGAACAAACGCTGCTTCGCCTTCAATCGGGTAGTTTCGGTCTGGTCGTCTAAAACCACTGTCATACCACGCACCTTTTGCAGGTGCGAATCGCGCAGCGGTGCCAATGAGATTCTCAAATCCAGTGAACCGCGTTCGACGGAGAACGGGTTCATCTCAACCGCGTTGATAGGTTTTTCCGTCTCTTGCACCAGTTTCCAGTAAGGAGAGATCTCATCTGCCAGATCAGGTAATGAGGTCTGCAAATGCTGAAGCAAATTGATCCCAGGTGTTACCTGTAATAGACGCCTGGCTGCCAGATTACAAAAGATAATTCTGTTCCTTTCATCAGTAGTGATGACGCCGCTATTGATCGATTTAAATACGCTCTCCATCAGATTCTTCAAAGTGGTCACTTCTTGCAAGCTCTGTTGGATGGATGTATAGAGACGTGCATTCTCAAGCGCAATTCCCGCCTGATTTGTGAATGTCATCAGCGTATCCCGGTCGGTTTCAGTAAAGATCCCATCTTGAATCCGATGATCGGTATAGATTACCCCCACCAGATTCCCTTTGACCTTCAAAGGAACACATAAGACAGAACGAAGGTTGAACGCCATCACACTTTCTTGATTCAAAAACCGGGGATCTTCACTGGCGTTGGTGGTCAAAACCGGCTGGTTATCGCTAAGGACACGCTGAATAATTGTCTGGCTAATTTGCAGCTCGGATTCAGTGATTGAATCATGCTCCCAATTACGAGCAAGGTGACTCTTCATCTGACCCTGGTTGTCTTTCAACATCAGAAAACCACGTTCTGCACCGGTCAATTGGATCATCGTGTCCAAAACATTCTGAAGAACTACCTGTGTATCCAACGAAGAATTCAATACCTGAGATGTCTCAGTCAGAGCCCGCATTTTTGATAAGGCAGGTTCAAGTTGACGGATATCGGTGCTGATGGTTTCCGCCTGTTTGCGAAGAATCTCAACTGTATCCGAGACGGATGGCGCGAGTATATGAATGGAGGAGCGCGTGATCGAGATTTGAAGATCATCGAGATTATGAGTTAATATATCCAGGTCATCGAGGAGAGATTGGGTTGCAGGTTCCATTTTGTTTACCATTTCATCCGTAATCGGCGGAATATCATTCTCGGCAGCATATATTGGTATATTTTTTGACTGATCGCGATACTATTGGTCTCATTTTTTTGATGGTCTCGAAATATGGTTTGTTCATACTCATTGGATAGTATATCCACATTTTGCCGAATTTCAGGGAAGAGAGATCGCCATCTGACGAATCGCTCACGAGGTGTCTGGAACGGATCTATTTCCAAGCCTCCCAGAACCAGTGCAAGCTCTGGCAGTAATATTGCGCGATCCATTTTGGAAGTCAGGTTCAATCCACTTGACCAGGTTGCTATTCCGGGTATGGATATATGGATCCATTTCAATGTTTGGACTATCCTGATTAATATTGGCGATGAATACAAGATCCAATATATGCCTGCCAATACGAGAAGGATTGTTGGAAATATCCAAAAAATCGGCCGGGTTACTGGTTGGTTCTCTTCGATAATTCCAGGATCTTCATCTTTTGCCACATCGCGTGAATTATTTCCTGATGGAGTGCTGATTATACCTGTCCCGGATGTTAGCGCCCCAGTTGCCACTGGAGTATCTTGCAGAAGAGGTTGGTCCGGACGTGTTTCGGGAAGGACATATTCCGCCTGGATTGAGGTCGGCTCAAATGGGATCCAACCGTATCCATTGAAGAATACCTCAGGCCACGCATGGGAATCTTTCATTCTGACAGTATAAGTTCCAGTTTCATCGTCATAATCACCCTCAGAAAACCCAACGACTATCCTGGAGGGTATACCTAAGGAACGCAAAAGTATCACAGCAGAAGTCGCATAATAATTGCAAAAACCAGCTTTGGAGTCAAAAAGGAAATAATCCACTGGATCGTGACCAAGGGGAGCTGGGTCAACGGATGTTCGGTATTGCATCTGACTCCGTAAATACCCCACGATTGCCTGCACTTTTTCATATGAGGTGGGTTTCGAAACTGTCAGTTGATTTGCCAGTTGGGTCACCCGGGCTGGTAAATTGATCGGTAACTGTAAATATTCCTGCGGAAAATCTTTTAGATCAATTGGTTGGACTTCCATAAGTTGCAATACACCCGGACGTGCCAAATCGCTCTTAAAACTGTATTTTTCTCCAAAGCTTAAAACAGAATTCGCTTCAAGACGATCTATGTCCTGAAATAGATGGTTATTTGGGTAGGTAAATTGCTCGACTGACACGCTGGTTTGATGTGGATTTTGTTCTGTATAAAGCATCCCGACGTTATCTAATCGAATCGTGATGTTGAATGTCTGTTCCTCGCTGCTCAGCCAATCCGGCTTTTGCAGAGCCATGGCTGCTAGATCTTCTGAATGCAAGGCTTCAGCAGAACTGCTCCAGGTGCCGTTACTGTAATAATCGTATGTACGGGCTCGCCAAAAAAAACGGTACTCTTCTGGTCTTGTGATACTGGTCTTGATTTCCAGTGCGGGTTCTTCGGACTGATTGGCATTGGTTCCGAGTGGAAGCTCGTCTGAATAATAACCTGTTCCAAAACCCGAAGAGCTTTTAAGGGGTGCAAATAGATTGGCTAACTGACGCCGGATTCTTCCCCAGGTCTGGCTTGAGTTATTCAAGGTTTGTTCAGCTGGATCATATGGGGTTGCGGCACCCGGGAGGAGCGAAATGGAAATGACAAGAGCCAGGGTTAAGATGACCGTGATCCGGGTCAGATCAAGCTCGGCTTCTGCAGCGTTTTCTGAACCCATGCCGCTCCATGACCTCCTTTGATGCAAAAGGTACATCCGAGCGATGATGATTATCGCAATTAAGCTGAATGCAAGGTAGAGGATGCTTCGATTTCGATAGAATAGATCATAGCGGTCTATGATCAAGAATAAGGTCATCCCGGGGACGAGAAAAGGCCAGGTTACACCCCTTCTCACCATTAAGTAAGCTCCACTATACGCCAATATCCACACGATTACGGCAGCAAGAACATAGAACAGGATCGGATCAACCGCAGGATGTCCAGTCTGTATCTCTCGCCATGTGAGCACCAGCCGAAGCGAAATTTCCTTCATACGGAAAATCCAAAGACCGGTTGGGTGAAATATATTGCCGATGAGCCAAAATACTGCAACTAAACCATAAATGAAACCCACCGTCAGAGCGAGCCGCCAGGTGAACCGGGAGAAGCCTATCCATGCTCCCAGAATACAGGCGAAAGGCAGTATATTCTGGATCTTGACCATGTCTAAAACCCAGCCGGTTGCTGCCAGCCGGTAGGTAATGATCGTTAATAACGCCAGGAGCAGGAAAAGGGAAATCCAATCCAGCCAGCGGGTGGATGCGGATGCCCGCTTATCTATCGCCATTTTTTGAGTGTACAATGATACCCATAACCTAGTCAACCTCACGGGAGGGTTTATGGCGCAGATCTGGCCGGTCGAGATCGATATCAACCTATTTTTTCAAAACTTGGGAACTTGGCTGGTAGCTCCCATGCAGGCGATCACCACCCTGGGGAGTGAACAATTCTTCATTTTCTTTATGCCGGTCTTGATCTGGTGTGTGGATTATGCCCTCGGTCTCAGGGTAGGGTTGATTTTGATCAGCAGCGTACAACTCAATGGAATTTTAAAGGTCCTCTTCCATTCTCCACGACCTTACTGGATCGACGCCCGTGTACAGCCCTATTCAGTTGAATCATCTTTTGGGATGCCTTCCGGTCATGCGATGAATACGAGTAGTATTTTTGGCCGTTTCGCTCTCGGTGTGAAGCAGGTCTGGATCACGAGGGTAAGTATCTTTCTCATCCTGTTGGTCGGGATTTCGCGGTTGTATCTGGGTATGCATTTCCTGAGCGATGTTCTGACGGGCTGGTTTTTTGGTGGATTACTACTCTTGGCATTCGTAAAACTGGACCAACCAGTAACCCGATGGTTCTCCTCCAGACTTGCAAGTACCCAATACCTGATCGTCATCTTTACTACCCTGCTCTGGATAGTAATCTGCCTGTTGCCCTTATTAACCATAGGTACATGGCAGATCCCCCAAAGTTGGATCGATACCGCTGTACGGAATGGATCGGTCTTGATGCCTGAACCATATGACATAACTGGATTCATTACTACTGCTGGGATCTGGTTGGGGGTTGGAGTAGGTGCTGTTTGGCTTTCACACCGAGGCGGTTTCGATGCTCGGGGGACAGGAATCCAACAGTTATATCGCTTTTTGCTTGGCGTCATAGTGACCGGAATCATCTGGTTGGGGTTAGATCAGGTATTCCCGGATGGTGTCACCCTGGTTGCATTCGCTTTTCGTTTATTTCGCTATGCGCTGGTAGGAGCCTGGATTACTGCCGGGGCTCCAGCTGTTTTCATTAGACTGAAATGGGCAACTAGATTGCGTTAGATGCAATTATTCTGTCTCCTCGGCGTATATTGAGTGACGCAGAAGCTTGCATCAGATGTTCAGATTTTTTATAATAAACGAATAACACAACCGTAGGAGGGTAAGATGAGAAAAATGGTCAGTTTTTTATGCGGAGCGATGGTGGGCGGACTGGTTGGCGCAACTCTCGCGCTGTTACTGGCTCCTTCGTCCGGACAGGACTTTCAGGGTAAGTTAAAACAATCCGTCGCAGAGCTAAAGGATGAAGTGCAGCAAGCGGCATCCGATCGCCGAAAAGAATTAACCGTCCAGTTGGAAACACTCCGGAACGGTTAATCAATACTTGGTCACAAAAACAGCCCCGTGGAATCTGTGTTTAGATTCCAAGAGGCTGTTTTGTCCGTTACCTATTATTTTAACCTGAATATGTACTCCGCTGGTTGCCGGGTGAACCGGGTTGTTCCGCTAACGACAAGTGTCGCCGATTGTCCTTTGGCGATGGATAGGTTTAAACTACCTTTTTGGTTTTCATCCAATACCATTGGTGTGACGGTTGTGCCATCTTTCCCGGTTTGAATAAGCGATATGCGATACGTTTGGGGGAGATGATTATGAATGCGTAAAAAACCAGCAGGCTGCCAATCGCCATTACCATTCTCAAAATCTTCCTTGTAGCTTAATTCGGGTATCTGAATATCATCGACCATGAACCCTTCCCCGTTAACTGCCGCATCGGTGATGTATTCAAACCGGAGTTGAATTTTCTCTCCAGCATAGTCAGACAGGTCTACCGATTCTTCGATCCACCCACCGGAAGTTGCATTGTACCCCCAGCCATAACTGTTTCCGGAAAGGTCTTTGTCTGTTCCGCCGGGCGTCTGGATGATATCCCAATTTTGTCCATCAGTAGACACTTCCACATACAAATAATCGAAATCTTCTTCCAGGTCATACCAGGTTTTATACGTCAGTGTGACAGTACCGGTGACGTCTGTGAGGTTGAATGGACGGGTGAGTGTCATATCCGATTCATCGCCTTTGTTGGACCAAAAGGCATAATCTCCGGAGAAAGCGTCGGTATCCAGAATTGAGGTCAATCGCTGACCCTGGAAATCGAGAGTCCAATTCCCAGTGCAAGTGATTTGGAAATAATCCACACCATATTGTGAAACAGTATTGGGATAGTTGCCGATCGGACAGGTGCTGATCACATTCGTCAGGGAAGCATCGATGGGTGTAGTGTAATTCTTATATGCGAACCTACCATCGCCAACACTTGAATCATTGATACTGTTCGTAACCGCCCAATCTGCGAACAGATCATCTGCACTAATCTGTTTGCCCGATTCGGGATCCTTTTCATTCAGATCAACCAGTACTTTATCGACACTTACCAGTCCGTTCTCTGGCTCAGCGATCAACGCTTTGGTGGCATCTTCTCCGAAGCGATTTAAGAAATAGTTGAGGAACATAAAACTGGCGCCATAATGAGGGGTGTTCTCATTTACCCCGGGATTCCAATCCGTCAATTGCAGGTCGGGCATGGAGAGATAGCTGGAATCAAATCCGCCCATGTCATACCCGTTCAAAAGCACAGCTAACTCAGAAAAACCTTCATTCATCCAGGTATCTTCATTGAGATCGCGGTACCAATGGATCATATGTTGAAATTCATGTGCCAGAACCCCGTAGGTGAAGGGGTCCGATAGATCCACGTTATCCGCGCTGACCATGAACAACTCATGGGCGTTGCTATATTCATGTACCACGGGATTATATTCGTCTGATGAAGAGAAGTATCCGGCAATACCTGAGCCCACATTGGATGCCATCACAATATACAAATGCGGATCGTTGTCGACTCCCGGGGTCCATTCAGTGCCGAAGAATTCGCGATCGGTTGGGTAAATATCTTTCTCAAAGGTTTCACATAATCGTTTCAGATCATCCTTGTCAAATTCCACTCCATCTTCAATCCAATAGTAGATATGAGGGGTCACGTATTGTAATTCTGCGGAAATTTGGAAGGATTCATGGCTGTCAGTATTGGTGACCCAAAAATCGTGCTGATCGCCCACGGCATACGCTTTCACCGGAGCTGCCATCGTCATCTCAACGTCCCGTTTGCCAAGCAATCGCGCAGCCAGATCATAGAGATTGCTTATGGGAACCTGGGTTTGTTCCAGTTCAGTCAGCATCATGCGGGAAGCTGCCAGATCAGACTCCAGCACAGGTTGTGGGGTCGGCATGGGTTCATTCACAAAAGGAGGGATGGAGACATCTTGCGAATCAGCCAGAGTGGACGTGGAACGGATGCCCCAAAAGGTGAGTCCTACCAGTAAGATAATACAGCAGCAAAATAATAAAACTGCGACAACGATCAATGTGATAATGACAGGTTTTTTCATGAACGCTTTCAGATATTTGAGTTGGATAAAGACAAACGCGCTGGATATGATGATAAACCCGCGCGTTTAAAATTACATTAATCCATAGAAGCTGACTTATGGGGTCGTTGTCTGGATTACAAGCGGTACAAAACTATCAAACCCACCGGCTATTTCCTTGAAGTTCAGCAATACCAGGTTCTTTGTGCAGTCGGTGGATGTGGAGACATAGACTTTCTCGGTCAGAGCTTTGCCCGCCAGATCATAAAGCTGTACCCAAACAGTATTGGTTGTGGCTAAAACTTTCGTTCCCAGCACCAGTTCATACCCGCCTTCGCCATAATTACTGGCAGCTCCCGTCATCCCAAGCAAATTCACGGTCGCGCCATTCCAGGTTCCACCCGCTTTGACGACAATATTTTTGATGGGTGTGCCGTCATTGTCGAATACCTGCCCAGCGATTCCCTGCCAGGCGCATCCGGCAGTGGAATTGACGAAATTTTGAATCTGAACCGGTGATCCGGATTGGACTGTATATAGATAAGCGGTGCTCGTACTTGCAGAAGTAGGTGCGACTGTGGGTGCGGTGGTCGGGGTATTGGTCCTCACGGTGGTAGCAGTGGCGGCAATTATCGGCGTGCTGGTGGCAGCGGGAATGGTGGACGCGGCGGTTGCTGTATTGGTCGAGAGTGGAGTGGATGTCGCAGGGATTGCAGTGGAGGTCGATGTAGCTGACCCAGGTCCGCCCGGCGCATAGGTTACGATCCGGGAAGTAGCCAGATAGGTGGGTAATGCCGTCGGATAGGCTGGAACCGGTGTGGGAGTACTGACCACTTTTGCCTGTGCCTCTGAATCACCGGTTTTAGGCGCGGACGCAGTAGGAGTGGTATCGAAGAAATTGTTGCCTGAAATGACTTCAGTCACCCCTTCTTCCAGTTTGGGCTGGCATCCCGCCAGAACCAGGGCAAGTAGCAGTAGTGAAATAAACCAAAACCGGCGCATAAGACACTCCCAAACGGTTAAATACGAAGATGAAGCTTTCAGGGGAAGGGTGCAATTATTAGACCAGGCTGGTTATTGGGGGGTGGAATTGCGTGTAGGCAGGTTTAATCGCCAGAGACCGATGAATCCCCAGGTAAGTATAGCGAGGGTATTGATTGCCTGCATGGCTAAAATATAGGTCAGCGCTTCACTACGGCTGATGCCGTACAGTGGCAGCAGTGTTACTGCTACAAATTGATACACACCCACATACCCGGGCGTGGAGGGAATCGCGCTGGAAAGTCCCATGGCTAACAGGAGGACGAAAGCCTGTGGGTAGGTGAAACTCATGTGGAGACCGTAGCTGAGCATGATGGCACCGGTGGCATCCACGAACCAGAGCAAGGCAGAGTAGACAGCAAAACCAGCAGCTCTGCCAGGATGGATGAAAGCCCCTGCGCCCAGTAGGAACTCGTGCATCATGCCGATGGCAGGTGCCCGCAGTTTTTCGGGGACAGGCAGCCAGCGGATGAACCGCTCCAGGAGGTGCGAGAAACGCGGCGCAGCGAAGAGAAAGACCAGCGCCGCCAGTCCGAGTATCCCCATCACCCCCATCGCGCTGCTCAACCAATCCGGCAGAGCGCCAATGGAGGGCAGCGAGACCACCCCGATCAGAACCAGGATGATCACATCCAGGATCCGTTCGGTCATGGCGGTGGCAAAGACATACGATTTGGAGATACCGGTCTTCGTGCCCAGCATCACCGAGCGGATCACCTCGCCAGCTCGGGCGGGAAGGAAAGCATTACCCAGGTAGCCGACTGAGGTCGCCCAGAACATGGTGAAAGGTTTTACTTTCTGTTGGGCGGAAACCAGTACCCCCCAGCGCAATCCGCGGATGAAGATGGAGATGGAACTACTCAAGAACAGGATCACCAGGTATTCAGCTCTGGCAGTCTGAATGGTGGAGACCATTTCCGTCCACGAGACTCCCCGGATGGCGAGGAATAAGAGGATGGCTGCGATGACGATCGTCACCAGCAGATACCACTTGTTAACTGGTTTTCGTTCCGGGATGATGGGGGCGGGTTTGGGTTCCATGGTCAGGGTCGATTATAGCACCTAGATGAGGTATCTAATCAAGCATGGTTTAGATTCACTAATTCAATTATCTCTGTACCATTAATGATCTATTAGAACCACGTAGATATCAGGAATTTCAAATATCTTTATGCGGAATAAAAGGTTACCCTTGGACGCAGCATCAGCGAGGATTTTCTTTTGTACAGCAGGGAGAAAAATGTCATCCGGATATATCAGCCAAGTCCGTTTGCTTGAAATACGATCAAGGGATGCCGATTCGAAAATATCGACAGTAGGTGGTGTTAGGTTTTCGTTGGTTATTCCATTAATAATATATTCAGGTTTACCCTTCAGATAGTAATGGAATGGCAATCCGACCGTAGCAGTGCCGTAATAGAGAATATCTCCTTCTTCCCAGTTCTGTGCAATATATTTAGCTGCTTGATCAATCGCCCCACCTTTAGTAGATGGATTCCACCCGACTACGCTGGATAAAAGGATGTAAGAACAAAACAGTATGGCTAGGAACTCCCTAGGGTTGAATTTCGATCTAAAAGAGGTCATACCGATACAAAGCATGAATGGAATTAATAATGTTAACCCAGTTCGGTAGAAAAAGACATTCTGCCAAGCAATACTCTCGGTGAGGATGACCCCCAAAGGAAGGAAAAAGATAATTGATTCTTTAATTTTATTTTTTACCGCCACATAAGTAAAGGAGAGGAAAATACCAGCAGTGGCGAGCATAAATAGAGTAAAGGTGATTGTTGAAGGATTTTGTAAATAGAAAGATTTATAAACGTGTTGAATAAACTCACCAAAAGTAAATCTTCCCAGCCAAAATGTTGAGACATACCCCGGAGTAGGTTGAATACTAAAAAACAACCAATACCAGGGTATCCATGAAGCTAAGACTATCGCTACCATTACTAAAAATCTTTTATATTCTTTTGGATATTTCACCAGGTAGTAAATAAGAGCACTGATCCCGAAAGCGGGACCGATCGCGTGCGTGTAAGCAGTCAACCCGGAAATTGCTATTAATCCGGCAGGTTTGTTTAATTCAACAAAATAAATAGCAAGAATATACAGAAATATGAGTAACCCATAAGCACGTGCATCTTGTGAAACCCAAATTAACCCAGGAGATAAAGCGATCAATGCCATTGAGATTGTTTTCTGATATGAATTGAACCGCATTACTTTCATCAGTTTGTAGGCTAGTAGTAATGAGCCAATTCCTAAGAGTAGCGAAGGCAATCGGAGCAGCCATAAGGAGTGATTGTCGAATACGATCAATCGTAAAATTAGTTCCCAGAGAAATAAGGACGAATAATACTGATGGTCGTCCAGGAACTGTGAAAAAGGGATAGTTGCTCTATACAACGATAAGGCTTCATCATATCGAATTGCTGAGGAGGTATATCCCCAAATACGCATCACTACGCCGATGAGAAGAATAAACATCGGTAAATATCGATCCCACCCCATAATTCGATTTCTAAACAATTTACCCTGCATTATATAGTGCTCTGGATTTTATATTTCATGTATAGGCTGGATATTCAGTTTAATCGTAAAATTATCGCATGACTTATTTATGTTCGGTCTTGAAGACTTTTCGTTGAAACAGATCGGTCATCACCTCATATATATTATGTATGAAAATTGAAAAAGTATAAGTTATAGAGAATATCGACATCAATCAATTCAGGAAAATGGTTACTGAATTGATTGATTGTGATTGCATCCATTAGCACAAAAAAACCTATAATTGGGCTTATATTCTCATAATCAGAGCGTCAATCTTGAAATCAACACTTATTCGATCAATCGAACTTACTCGAAACATTTTCCTGACCACACCAACCAGGTGGATTCAATTTGCGATTGTGTCTGCTGTAGCCATGATCTTCGTTTGGATGCCACAAAGGACACCAATTGATTGGGATCTGAACTTAACCGGATTTTGGTCGAACATACCCCAGACCTATCTTGAGAATCCAAATTTTGTATATCCACCGTGGGGTCTGATCTTACTCCTGCCCTATTATTTGATCCGTGCGGCTGGTGCAAGAGTACTATCTGTCATAACCATTGGTTGGTTGACCCATAACCGCAAATGGCCACTTCTCCTGTTTTTTGCCATTGTGCTTTCTCCCTATTTTCTGGTGACCATGGCGAAAAGCAATATGGATATTCTGGTCATTGTTTTTCCAATCTTACTATGGGAATTCTCAGCAGGAAAGCGATGGGAAATCTACGCCCGGGGAATTTCCTTCTCCATGATGCTATTAAAACCTCAATGCACTTTTTTTATCCTGATCTATTTATTGTGGATAAGCCGAAACGAATGGAGAAAAATCCTGGCTGAACTTGCCATCGTATCCATATTGGTCATCCCGATAAGTTATATTGGTTCTCCACCCCTGATAGTGCAGTGGCTCAACAACCTCACAAATCCATCCTCTCAAAACCAATTCTATTGGTCGATCAATAATATTTCGCTCACTGCCAAGTTGGGGTTCTGGATCGCTTTCGGGATCCTATCCATTGCTGCCTTGATCGCGATTTTATTACGAAGGGCAAAGGTAATCTCCTGGGGGAAGGATCAAACCATCAGCTCATTGCTCCTGTTCTCGATGTACCTGTTACCCTACACGAGTCAACAAAGCCTTTCATCAGGGCTGGCATTCATCCCATCCTGGCCGGGATTTTTGATCCAATGGTTGGGAGTGGGAATTGGTCTCGGGACATCGGCGTTCTACGACAATATTTCTTTGTGGGTATTTTCTATCTCTTTCCTATCGCTGCTTCTCTATTCATATCTCAAGCATAGAAAAGAAATGAAACTGCAAATTAGGTCTGGATCTGACCAGCCTGCTCAATAAATGAACCGATGAATAAACAAGCTTCGCTGCAAACCTGGAAAAAGAGTATTGCACCTTTGCTACTGGCGATAGTGGTATTGGGTCTTTGCATTTGGTTCATTCCAAGCAAAATATTTCCTGTGTCATGGGATTTTCGGAATAATTTGTGGGGACCGGCTTATCAATTGCTCCATCGGATGAGCCCGTATGACATAAAGGTATTATTCGAGATCAGTAATGCGATTTGGATGCCGATGCTGATTGGTCTGCTTGCACCGATCGGCTTCCTTCCACTTCAGTGGGCGTCGAATATCTGGCTACTGATCAACCTCGCGTCTTTGAGCTTGATTGTCAGCATTCTCGCCCGGCAAGTACAAAAGAATCTGATCTGGACCCCACTTATTATTATTGCATTGGCGATATTCCCTGCTTCGATCTCGCACTTTATTCTGGGACAGGTTTCGCTGTTTATATGTCTGGTTTTATTGCTCCTGGTGATCTATCGCAAACGATTGAACCCAATTGTCATCGGGTTATTACTCTGCCTTTCTCTCACGAAACCGCAACTACTTGTCTTGTTCCTTCCTGCATTTTTGATCATTTATTTTCGCGAACAAGGAATGAAAAAATTCCTAAAGGTAATTTTGTATTCATTTCTTTGGGTGTTCGCATCCTGTGTTCCACTATTCATCCTTTTCCCGCACTGGATTCCCGATTTTCTAACCAATCTTTCCGCCAACAATACCTGGTTCTACCCTTCCCTGTACTCGTTCCTGATTTCGGGTTCGGGTTCCCGACAAGTAGCGATTGGTTTATCCGGCTTGTTTTTGTGTATTGGACTCGGGATATCTGTATTGCTTTTGAATAGACTACAGGGCAATCAATCACTATTGTGGATTCTGGCTCTCACCCCGATTTTTTCCCCGATCATCTGGTCCTGGGATTTTGTCCTTCTTTTCCCATTTATGACATTTATGGTTTTCGAAAAGAAATCCATCACAAGTTCGTGGGTACTGTATGGTGGTTATGCGATTTGCGCGATTGTTTATTTTGCTCAACGGGTTACGATCAATAGTGGTGATCAATCTTCAGTATGGGTGCCGTTATTTTTAAATATTGTCCTTCTCATAAGTTATCTCAGACGAGATCCCAATCACGCCAGTAATTATTTTCCTACGGGCAAGTCGATGTAGTTTCCCGAAAGAAGGGGTAATTAATAGTAGGCAGTAATATTTCCTGGTCTTTGCTATAATCACATCTATGAAACAACTTCTTCAGCATATGAAAAGTGGGGATACCGTTGTGACCGATGTCCCCGCACCGGTAGTGAGACCGGGCTTTGTCCTCGTCCGCAATGCTGCCTCGCTGGTTTCCGCCGGAACAGAACGGATGTTGGTGGAATTCGCGGGCAAGAATCTGGTCGAAAAAGCCCGCTCCCGCCCGGACCTGGTGAGACAAGTCATCACCAAAGCCAGGCGGGATGGGATACTGCCCACCATGGAAGCAGCGTTCAACCGGCTGGATCAGCCTATGACGCTCGGCTATTCTTCCGCGGGGACGATCATGGAAGTTGGCGAAGGGGTGCATGGATTTCAGCCAGGCGACCGGGTAGCCTGCGCCGGGGGCGGATTCGCCGTCCACGCGGAGTTGGTGTTAGTTCCGGTCAACCTGCTCGCACATGTGCCAGACTCAGTGGATCTCGAAGAAGCCTGTTTCGCCACCCTCGGGGCGATCGCACTGCATGGATTCAGGCTCTCCACACCTCAAATCGGGGATCGGATCGCGATCATTGGTTTGGGTCTGTTGGGATTATTGACCGCAGGGATTGCACGCTCTGCTGGATGTGAAGTGCTGGGAGTTGATCTGTCATCTGAACGGGTAAAACGGGCGGAAGCGACGGGCTATAAGGCGGTGCAGCGCTCGTCCGCGGAAGAGGTTGGAAAATCCCTAACTCATGGGCTGGGTTTTGACCATATTCTGATCTGTGCTGACGCGAAAGGCGACGATCCGGTCGAGTTGGCGGCAGTTCTGGCGCGCGATAAAGCCAATGTGGTGGCGGTCGGAGCTGTGGGTTTGGATCTTCCCCGTAAACCCTACTATGAAAAAGAATTGAATTTCATCGTGTCACGATCCTACGGACCTGGACGATATGATCTGCGTTACGAAGAACAGGGGGTTGACTATCCGGCAGGCTATGTCCGCTGGACGGAGGGGCGAAACCTGCAGGCTGTGGTGGATCTGATGGCGAATGGGAAACTGAACGTCCGTCCTCTGATTACCCACCGCTTCGATATTGCGGATGCGCCTGCGGCGTATGAATTGATCACCGGCAAAACGCTCGATCCATTTCTGGCGGTTCTGATCACCTACCCGGATCGTGGGGAACTGGTCCCGCTGCGAAAAGTGGATGTTGCTTCCGCACCGGCGTTCGTATCCAGCTCCAGCCAGGATCTGCGGTTGGGTGTTCTCGGCGCGGGCAATTATGCCAACGCCACCTTCCTGCCGGTCATTCAAAGATCGGGTGGCGTGGAGAAGGTGGCCATCGCATCCGCTGCGGGTGTTCATGCCCGCACCGCTGCTGATAAATTTGGTTTCCAAACCGCCTGCAGCGAAGATTCTGCCATCCTGACCGATGAAAAGATCAATCTGGTAGCGATCCTCACCCGCCATGATCTGCATGCCACCCAATCCATTCAGGCGTTGAACGCAGGAAAACATGTCTATTGCGAGAAACCGGTTGCAGTAACGCTGCAGGAACTCTCTGACCTGAAGGAAACCCTTTCCCGACCAGATATGCCCATTTATACCGCCGGATTCAACCGCCGCTTCGCACCGCTTGCGATTAAGATGAAGTCGTTCCTGGCTGAATCAGCCGAACCGATGATGTTTCATTACCGGGTCAATGCCGGACCGTTGCCATTAACCCATTGGTTGCACGATCCGCAAGTAGGCGGAGGGCGAATTATCGGTGAAGGTTGTCACTTCCTGGATCTAATGACCTGGCTGTCCGGGTCTCAACCTGTTTCCGGATCCATCGCAGCCTTACCGGATGATGGGACGTATCATGAAGATAATGTGGTGATCACTGCCCGATTTTCTAATGGCTCCATTGGAACATTGTCTTATCTGGCAAATGGAGATCGCTCTGCCCCCAAAGAATACCTGGAAGTGTTTACAGGCGGCAGGATCGCCATTCTGGACGACTTTCGCCGGCTGGAGCTTTGGAAAAATGGCGCCAGGACCACCCATAGGGGAGGCTTGCGCCAGGACAAAGGGCACGCTGCATCCTGGCTGGCATTTTTGGCAGGTGTACGCTCCGGAAATCCACCGATTCCGTACGAGGAGCTATTCTCAGTCGCTGAATTGACCATTCGCCTCGTGGAACAATTGCGCAGTGGTCATCTCTCAGCAGATGCAACAGTAGGATAACCGGGAGATGCTCGGTCGGTTTGGCCGGTCTTTAAAAGCAGCACAGGAATTGGGGCTTAGGCAATCCAGCCAGTATCTGCTCTATCGATTTGGATTGCTCACCGGACATTATCGCCGTTCCCTGAATGCCATTGCGAAATCGAATATACCCTCCGGACAGGTAGAGCCGGTGTTTCATCCCGCCCAACCGGAGCTAGTGTATTCCATTCTCAAAGACAATCAATCTTCGATTCTGTCAGAAGCGGACCTGATCCTATCTGGGGACTTTCATCCATTTGGCGCTGATGCGACACCACTGGATCTGACCTTTCCCAATTCCAATCTCGACTGGTCTGAATGGGAATTCCCTCTCGAACAGGTAGTCTCCGATATTAAGGATATCTGGGAGCCGAACCGATTTGGCTGGGCGATCTACCTTGCTCGCGCCTATCGGATCACCAGGGAACCCCGATATGTGGATTGCTTCTGGGAGAGGGTCGAAGAATTTTCCAGATTGAACCCGCCATATATGGGTCCAAATTGGCAATCCGCCCAGGAAGTTGGACTGCGTCTGATCCATTGGATTGCCTGCGCAGGAGAATTTCTCGACGTCGGAACAAAAACCAATGAACGGATTGCATTGCTCACTCACCAGATCCAGCTTCATGCGCAGCGGATTCCGGTTACGATGGTCTATGCCAGAGCGCAGAACAATAATCACTGGCTCAGCGAGGCGGCTGGTCTGTTCACGGCTGGATGCACCCTGCCGAACCACCCTCATGCCCGGCGATGGCGGAAGGATGGATGGCGTGAATTCGAGGCAGCCATTCTTCAGCAGATTTCGGATGATGGCACCTATATTCAGCATAGCGTATGTTACCACCGGCTGATGCTCACTCTGGCGTTGTGGATGAATGCCATTTCTGGAGAATTTCAATGGTCCCAACCGGTCAGACGAAAGCTTGCCCTGGCTGCACGGTGGTTGGATGAGATCATTGCAAACCCCACTGGCGAAGCACCCAATCTTGGAGCCAATGATGGCAGCCTGATCCTGCCGTTTACTTCAGACCCGGTCACAAGTTTCCGTGATATTGCAGATGCGGCGATGAGGGTATTCTGCCAGGAAAACAGAGCAAACATCTCCGAAATATCAGCCTGGTTGGTTCCTGCGTTAAAAGAATTACCAATGGAGCAGCCGCGGCGGCAACCCCCATTTTCAGTTCAAAAACTGAACAGCCGAACCTCAATCGGTTTTTTACGAACGGCTTGTTATAACGGACGACCTTCTCAGGCAGATCAGCTTCACGTAGATCTGTGGTGGGATGGTGAGAACATTCTGCGCGATGCGGGGACATTTCGGTATAACGCGTTACCACCCTGGGAAAACTCCCTGGCGGGAACCGAAGTTCATAACACCCTGGTTCTTGATGGCAAAGACCAGATGACGCGCGCCGGGAAATTCTTGTGGGTGGATTGGGCGCAGGCAGAGGCAAGCGAATCTTTGCGGATAGGTGACGGATGGCGTGGTATCACTGCCTCCCATGACGGGTATCAGGCGAAGGGGATCATTCATCAACGGACAGTAGAGTGGAATCCATATGATTCATGGGTCATTCGCGATAAGCTCATATCCACTGGCGTCGGGAAGAAACGCCACCAGGTCAGGATGCAATGGTTGTTACCTGATGCATTCCCTCCTGGCGTTTCGGCAGAAGGTGACTGGCGATGGGCGCAATCTGCCAATTCTGTGGTCCTCACCCGCGGCGAGAAGGTCATCGCGATGAATTTCGCGTTGCAACCACCTGATTCTCCTATCGAGATCTGTCTGTTCCGGGCTGGAGAATGTTTGGTCGGGACACACCCTGCCCAACCGACCTGGGGTTGGTTCTCACCGACGTATGGAGTCAAACAACCTGCATTATCCGTTGCTGTATACGCCGATATCAAATCGACAGTAACCTTGATCACAGAAATACATCTTACCTATGTACCGCTATCCGACCTCGAGAAGGTGAACTAGATGCACATATTGCTCATTCACCAGGCATTCGCCTCCCTCGATGAACCCGGCGGTACCCGTCACCATGAATTAGCCCGCGAATTGGCAGCGGCTGGGCATCGGATCACGATCATTGCCAGCCCGATCAGCTACCTGACCGGAAAATCCAGATCAAAAACATCCGCCTGGGAGACCAAAGAATTGGATGGCGAATTGATAACCATCCTGCGCGCATATACCTATTCTGCACTTCATCGCAGTTTCATCCACCGTGTCTTCAGTTTTATTAGTTTCATGATCTCTTCATTTTTGGTCGGGTTGGGGGTGGATCATGTGGACGTGGTGTGGGGCACTTCTCCACCCATGTTTCAGGGAGTGACAGCCTGGCTGTTGGCACGCATTAAAGGCGCGAAATTCTTGTTCGAGGTGCGCGATCTGTGGCCTGCATTTGCGATTGCAGTTGGCGTCTTGAAAAATCACTTGCTTATCAGTCTGTCTGAATGGCTTGAGAAATTTCTGTATCGGCGGGCTGACCTGGTCATGGTAAATTCACCTGGATTCGTGGGGCATGTCTCGCAAAGAGGTGCCCGGCAGGTGGAATTGATACCCAACGGGGCAGATCCTGCCATGTTTGGTGTCTCGGATGGACATGAATTCCGCACCCGATATCGTTTGGAAGATAAGTTCGTGGTGATGTATACCGGCGCGCATGGACTTTCCAATGACTTGGGAGTTGTTCTCTCGGCAGCCAAATTGCTAAAGAACCATACGGCAGTCCAATTTGTTTTTGTTGGCGACGGGAAAGAAAAACCGTCGTTGGAGCAGCAAGCGGCAAAGGATGCCCTGACAAACGTCCTATTCATACGCTCTTTTGGAAAGCTGGATATGCCTGCGGTGATCGCGGGGGCAGACGCCTGCATAGCCATTCTTAAGCCGCTGGAATTATATAAAACCACTTATCCGAACAAGGTCTTCGACACGATGGCGGCAGGAAAACCGGTCGTGCTTGCAATTGATGGAGTCATCCGCGAAGTCGTGGAAAACGCGCATGCCGGGATATTCTGCCAACCTGGAGATGCCAGTGCTCTGGCAGAAGCAGTTTTGGTGATGGAGCGTGATCGCGAATCAGCCAACAAAATGGGCGAGAATGGACGGCAGTATATCATTCAACACTTTTCCCGTAGCAAGATTGCAAAGGATTTGCTACACTTATTAATAAGGATGACCCAAACTGATGTCTGAAAAAATTCTGGTCGTGGATGATGAGATCGCGCTGCAGGAGACTGTCGCCTATAACCTGCGAAAGCAAGGGTATGAAGTTCTCATTGCCGCAGATGGACCTTCTGCACTGGACTTTGCCCGGAAAGAATCACCTGATTTGATCATATTGGATCTCATGTTGCCGGGAATGGACGGTCTTGAAGTTTGCCGTCTATTAAGAAAAGAGATGAACACCCCTGTGATCATGCTGACTGCTCGGGATGATGAGATCGACCGGGTGGTTGGGCTGGAAGTGGGCGCAGATGATTATCTGACCAAGCCATTTTCCATGCGAGAGCTTCTTGCTCGGGTGAAAGCCATGCTTCGTCGAGTTCGCTTGATGAAAGAAGATATGACACCCGAAGGAGCTATGCAATCAAACATTATCCGATCTGGAGACTTGGAACTCAACCTCGACCGGCGGGAAATGCACCTTAATGGTTCTCTGGTTCCCCTAAAACCAAAAGAATATGATCTGTTGGTATATTTTGCCAGTCATCCAGGTAGAGCGATCAGTCGAGACACCATCCTTTCTGAAGTGTGGGGTTGGGATTACATTGGTGAATCACGTACAGTGGATGTACACATTCGCTGGTTAAGGGAAAAAATAGAACTTGATCCCAGCAATCCCGTCAGATTAGTGACCGTTCGGGGAGCAGGTTATCGCTTCGAGGATTAATTCATGAAAAGTATTCGATGGCGTATTGCAATTCCCTATATTATCCTTGCGATTGTAATCATTGGTGGGATGGCGTGGTTTCTGACCAACAGACTCCAATCCGAATTTCAACAGGTACAAATGGATCGTCTACTTGCTGAAAGTCAGTTAGTGGCAGATGTAATTATCCCTTACCTGGAACAAGGTGATTGGATAAAAGTAGATGAACAGGCAAAGCATTTAAGTAAAACACTGGGAGTCCGGGTAACTATTATCCTTCCTGATGGAAAAGTTGTAGGCGAATCCGAGGCGGATTTTGCCTTTATGGAGAATCATCTGAATCGGCCGGAAGTGAAACAAGCGGTTACGGGCGCCTCTGCCTGGGAAATCCGCTTCAGTAATACTATCTTGAGTCATTTTCTATATACCGCAGTGCCGATCAAAAACGCAGGAAAAATTATCGGTGTGGCGCGTCTCTCGAAGTCCCTATCGAGTATCCAGACCACTATGCTGCATGTAGAGCAGATCCTCTTGTGGATCGCCCTGGCAGCAATACTGCTGATTGTTGGCCTTGCTTTCTGGATCAGCGAATACACTATCAGACCGATCAGGCAGTTGACTCAGGCAGCAGCTCAGGTAGGAAGCCGGGATTTCTCCTCCAATGCGATTCTGGATCGACGTGATGAAATTGGGACACTGAGCCGTTCCTTTCAGAAGATGGCGGAAGACCTGCGTTTGCAGTTCTTTGAATTGGAGACCGAGCAGGACAAGCTATTTGCAATTCTGAACGCCATGTCCGATGGGGTGGTGATCGCCGATAAAGATGGAATGGTTCAGCTATTGAATCCCGCCGCGTCTCAATTATTTAACATACAGGAACCCCAGGCTGTTGGTCATACGCTGACGGAAACGCTTCGTCATCATCAGATTGTAGATCTCTGGAGAGCCAGTCGAAGCTCCGGTGAGCAGCAAGTAATGACCATCGACCTAAGCGCCGAGAAACTCTACATGCAGGTCATTGTTACACCTCTGAGAGATGCACTTCAAGGGGCGGCGCTTTTCCTCTTCCAGGATTTAACCCGGGTACGCCGGCTGGAAACGGTCAGACAGGACTTCATCAGTAATGTCTCCCACGAGCTTCGGACACCCCTAGCAGCGGTAAAATCGCTCACTGAAACACTTCAAGAAGGTGCTATAGCTGATCCTCCCGCAGCCAAACGGTTCCTCTCGTTGATGGAAAAAGAAATTGACACAATGACCCAATTGGTTCAGGAATTGTTAGAGCTTTCTCGGATTGAATCCGGAAAAGCGCCTTTCCAGAAAAAGCTTGCCCGGGTGGACAGTATGGTGTCTCAAGCCGTTGAGAGAATGCGTCATCAGGCTGAACGGGCGGGATTAACTCTTTTAACCAATATCCCAACAGATCTGCCCGAAGTGAATATGGACTCGGATCGAGTTGTGCAGGCTATGCTTAATTTGCTCCATAATGCTATTAAATTTACTCTGCCTGGCGGTACGATAAATGTCAGTGTTCGTAGAATGGATGATAATGTTCAGGTTTCCATCCAGGATACCGGTGTTGGTATTCCGGAACAGGATATTCCGCGCATATTTGAGAGGTTCTACAAAGCCGATCGTGCCCGTTCCGGGGGAGGCACGGGATTGGGCTTGTCCATTGCCAGGCATATTATTGAAGGAAATGGTGGGAAGATCGGACTGGAAAGTCAGGAAGGAGAAGGCAGCACCTTCTTCTTCACTTTGCCTATCCACTAAATTAAAGGAGAGCGGAACTTTTTATTCCGCTCTCCAATACTTCAAAATATTAATAGAGGATGTATTCGCAGGTGCAGGTGACTGAATTCCAGTTATACCATTGACCAATACAACTTGGTGGTGCAGGGCATACACTGATGGTTGACCTTGGCTTCGGTGTCGGTTCGTCAATTGGACATAATTGAGGTTCATCCCCACTCGGTGTGAAGCCATACGCCTGTCGGCAGGCATTATCCACCGCAAACAGTTCATTCAACGGATAATTCTTATTACTACGGACGGGCGAACCGGCCTCCTGTTCAGTATATCGGTCAATATAATCCAGCTTGGTTTGATCTTTTAATCCAGCGTCAGCGATCACGCCCAATAAATATGTATTCCCAGGCAAGGTTCGTTTAAATGCAAACTGGACAGTGGCATCTCTTCCGGCGTTAATGCGAACCCAGGCAAGGTCTGGATCGTCTCCTGTTCCGTCCTCAAACATCAATGTATCGTAGCCATCGCCTTTGAATGGTGCATCTGATTTCATCGGGCTTAGTCCGCCGGTGTCTTTATTCTTATCCGCGTAAACCTGCACCGGACTTGTTTCCCACTTTGGCACGAAGGGTGGATGTGCCCAGATAATGTAATCACCGAATCCATCTTCATTCGTGTCGAGCTCAACAGCGTAATCGATGCCTAGTTCATTATTAGGGTCGTTTCCTACCAGACCGATGGATACATATATCCAATCCTTATCCCAGGAAACCCGATAAGTAGACAATATCCAGATCGGGTACGTATTTCATGTTCTGCAGGAAAGGTCTTTCCAGGCGGTTGATCTGATACGAATCACCGTATGGAGCACGCAATTCCGGGGCAGTGTCTTTGGAGGTCACATCGTAGACGAGCCCTCCCACAGGTGGTTTATCCGCTGGAATCTCGAGATGGGCGATAGTTGGGGTAGGTGTAACCGTGGGTTCCACTGTTTCGGTCGGAGGAATCGCCGTGGTAGGCGCGACGGTCGCAGGCTCCGGGGTTGATGTTTCGATTACTATTGGTGGTAGAGGACTCTCTGCGATGGGAACCGGGGGGATAGTTGGTGGTACGGATGGAGTTCCTTGGTCGCGTTGCAACGAATATCCAAAGAAGCTGCATGCCATTGTGATACTGATTATTATAAAGATTAACGGAAAAGATTTGACCATGTCCCGCTTTTTCATATCCTTTTCCTTTCAATAAACAATGATGTTTCTATTATGACCTGCTGGAAAAAGATTTCAAGAGGGGCTATCTGGTGGCATGTTACCCGGTTGCAATGGATTCAGACCTCTCTTATAATGAAATCTAAGTGAAAGGGAAAGGCTGGGACATGGCTTCGATATTCCGAGAAAAGGCTCCAGTTCTTGGATTGAATGGATTAATGATTTTAATTGTATTGGCTGTCTTGCTCTCCAGTTGTGGTCCCAGACCACTATCTGAAGCGCAGAGAAGACAGGCAACCGATACGGCAGCCGCTCTGACTGTTCAGGCGGTGAGCACCGATCTAGCAGGAAAATGGACAGATATGCCTGTGCCGCCGACTGCCACCCGCCCAACTCCAACACCAACACGTACCCTGACCCTTACACCCATCCCTCCCACCAAGACCCCCACACAAACGCCAACGATTGCGACCGAATGGGCAAAATGTATCAACGCTGAATTTGTCTCTGAGACGATCCCGGATGGGGCGATCATAGCTCCTGGAACTTTTTTCACCCAATCGTGGACATTACGGAATTCCGGCACATGCCCGTGGACCTCTGACTACAAAATGGTTTTTGAGTCAGGCGAAGCGATGACGAATATAACCGAGATCAAGTTTCCGAAAGGGAATATCGCCCCTGGTGAGCAGATCACATTGAATGTAAAAATGGTGGCTCCGATTGAAGAAGGCGAGAAGCTGGGCTTTTGGAAACTACAAAATAAAGAAGGAGTCCGGTTTGGACTGGGCGAAAAAGGGGACCCGGTTTGGACCCGAATTATCGTTGCCCAGGAGAGTCCAGATGAATTCAAAGTGGTCTCCGCACTCGCATATGCCGTCCCCAATAACTTCAGCGGTGCATGCGGACGGAAAGGGTACACCATCACTCTTTATGGCAAGATCAAAACAAATAAGGCGGGTGAGGTACGCTACACCTGGGTTGGATCTCAGGGCGTCCGCAATAAACCGAAGACCCTACAGTTTTTTGGCGCATACGAGCAGGATGTCTATGATTCGGTCACTTATACCAAGGGGATCAATTACGCCTGGGCGCGTATCCGGATCATCAGTCCAAACGGGCAGACCTTTGGTAAAACAACCTTCCATGTGGAATGCAGATATTAGGCTGGAACTTATTTGACAACTGTTACGTCTGAATACAAGGCCGGATTGTGCCTGTTAGCTCCCAGAGAGGGCAAGGTTGATAGGAATCACACTTTCGTTTACAATTACACCAATTAACCCCTTGCTGAAGTGTAAGTGGCAAGGCTATATAAGGAGAATAGCATGAAAAAGAACTTTACTGCCATCACAGTGTTGGTGTTGCTGTCGGTCCTCCTCAGCGCATGCAACCTGTCAGCAGCAAACCCAACCCAGATCGGACCGGATCAGATCAACACGATCGCAGCGCAGACTGTGGAAGCCCTCACCACCCAAATGGCTCCTCCTCCCGCTACCGCGACCAACACCCCGGAACCGGCTACCGCCACCCCGCTGGTGACTGTAGCTCCAACCCTGGCAATTCCAACCTTGAATTTGACCCCGGGCGCGCTCACGAATACCCTCATTCCCCTGCCGACCTCGGCTGGAACAACAGAATGCAACAAGGTATTCTTCCTCAGCGATGTGAATATCCCGGATGGGACTACAGTGAAGACAAATGCGGAATTCACAAAAACCTGGAAGATCCAGAACAGCGGATCCTGCACCTGGACGACCCTTTATAGTGCCGCTCCTTTCAGCAACGACCCAGCCTCTCCGGTTATCACCGGTGATGGTGAGTTCCCCGTCAAAGCCAATGTCGCTCCTGGTGGAATCCTGGAAGTTACCGTAAAGATGTTCGCACCCAAAGAGGAAGGTACCTATACTCAAACCTGGAAGATGCAGGACGACCAGGGCAATTTCTTTGGCATCGGTGGTCCGAATGGCGCCGGCTGGTATGTTAATATCAAAGTGACCAAAACTGGTGCAACGAGCACAACAGTAAAATATAATACGACCGCTGAAGGTGTTTGTTCTGGTGGAACCGCAACTTTAGATGGGACAATTGGGTTATCTGCTGCTCCATCGAGTGCAGATACACCGAATTACTTCTACATAGTTGATGGAAGTAGTTCATTGAAATCCGCGACATTCTCAGATTTATCTTTCAATTCTACAGGCTCGAAAACTGCCACTACGGGGACAGTATCAGGCCTGGGAAGTGGTAACCATACAGTACAGTTGTATATCTCTAGCAGCCCGATAGCGATGGGATCTACACCTGCGGGTAGTTTTAATTGTCCTGAATAAATTAAGACAAATGTGAACAAACAAAGCCGAGGTGGCATTCACCTCGGCTTTGTTTTATGAAAAAACATCGATTTCCGAATACAATGGAGACATGCCAAGAGAGAACGTAACCCATCCAGGCTGGATCACACCCCAACGACAGGATTTATCCACATACAAGGACTGGCTTTCACTTGATCTCTACGGCGGTATGGCTTATCTTGCATCAGACCGACACCTTGCACCCCGCGAAAATCCCCGCCTGCTTTGGTCTGAGGTACAAAGCATTTTGCCTGTAGCTGTACCCTACCCTCACCCCGAATCGATCAAGGTCCCAATAGATGGATTACCGCATGGGCGGATCGCCTCCTACGCCTGGCAGGCGGACTATCATCTGACGATGCCGGCTGTGTTTGATGCATTGGCTGGTCAGCTCGCATTAGAGTTTGGGCGGCAATTCCAGTGGCGCGGATATACCGATTCCGCCCCTATTCTGGAGCGCCAGATGGCTGCCCAGGCAGGTTTGGGTTGGATCGGCAAGAACGGCTGCCTAATCCACCCGCAGACCGGATCCTTCTTTTTGCTGGGTGAGCTTTTCACCGACCTGCCTTTCGAGTTGGTTCATCCGTCGTCGGCTCTACCTGTTCCGCAGGTGCCGGATCGTTGCGGCACCTGCCGGCGTTGCCTGGATGCCTGTCCCACCGGCTGCATCCGCGAAGACCGCACCCTGGATGCGAGCCGCTGCATCTCGTATCTCACCATTGAGCACAAGGGTGTCATCCCGCGCGAGTTGCGTCCACAGATGGGTAATTGGATCTTCGGTTGTGATGTGTGTCAGATCGTATGCCCGTGGAACCGGAAGCAGATCGGTCTGCCCGATGAGTACAACCAGACGGTCCCAAGTCCATACCCTGATTTGCCTGGTCTGGTTCAAATTGGGGATGTGGAGTACAAAGAGACCTATACTCGCACAGCATTAGTACGTCCAAAGCGGCAGGGATTCGTGCGAAACGTCTGCATTGCGCTCGGCAATTCGGGTGATCAGAGTTCATTCCACCCATTATTACATGTCTTAGTCAGTGAACCCGATCCGGTCATCCGGATCCACGCCGCCTGGGCGTTAGGTCAGCGTAAAGGGGAGAATGCCGTCGATGCGTTGTATCAAGTCCAGATGCACGATTCCGATGAGCGGGTCAGGGAAGAATGTCGAATTGGTCTGGGGGAGAAAACGGCGGATAGGCACTGAGCGAAATGCAATTAATCCAGATCGCTGCCATTTCTTTTTCGGAGTAAGAAGGGGAGGGTGCCGAGCACAATCAGGAGGACAATGCCGATTGCCCCCACGATGATGCCTGTTGGCTGACCCTCGCGAACCACATCAGCTGAAATCTCGGTCTGAAGTAAGGTCGGGGTGATTTGGGCAGGAATTTCGGTAGCGGAAACCTGATTCTGTGGATTTGCTGAGACGACCCCTGGCTGCGTTGTAAATATTAACCAACCAATACCAAACACAATAAGGGTAATTAGGACCCAACGGATGGTAGAAAGTGGTGGACTGGGCGTATGAGACATGATTTGCCTTATGGACGTTTTAATAGTGCCATTACTTGATCAGCTATCTCTTCAGGAGTGGATGATCCCGCATAAATTTGGCGGATCGCATCTTGGAAGATTGGTGAAAGGGTTACAAGAAATAAGCCATCGGGAATGGGTCGCCCCTCAGCTACAATTTCTGCCTGAGCAGTCAGGGATGGATCATCAAGAACTTTAGGCGACTGCCTGACAGGTAATAAATGAGAGGTCTCCTGGAATTCTGCCAGAAAAGATTCTTCCGCCAGGGTTTCTGCTAACTCCACAGTGGCGATCCGTCGAGAATTTTCAGGCTGTGTCATTGCCCAAAACCATCCGCGTACCAGGGTGGATGAGTTACCGGTTGCGTCAGTAAATGTAGATAATTCCGATGCAGACAAAATTGATTCAGCAGTTTCAGAATACCAGACCGCCATCCGACTACCTCGACCTGAGTTGAAATATCGATAAACATCTATGGGTTCAGTAATATCCATCACCCAGGCAGGTAAGGCACCCGTTTCTTTTGCATTATTAATTTGTTGCAGGTCGGTTAATAAAGCATCTTTGTCAATTGCTGGATTCCCGTCTTCATCTACCAACGATCCACCGGCAGCAAGATACAGGCTGAGGGGAAGGAATGCCTTCGGGTCATTAAGGTAACATAGGATCGGCTTGCTCTCTGTAAGGGGTGGTTGAGTCTTATTTTCTCCGGCAGGGGATAGATAAACCAGCGCATCCGAAGCAGCGGGAATGCCAAAGGTGCTCCCCTGGATGGTAGCCAATTGCCGGATGGGTTCCATCCAGTCATTCGCTGTCAGGATATCAGTCGCCCCATCAAATGGGATCAATAATCCCTTTAGGGCAGCCACTTCCATTTCTTCCCGGCTCAATAAGATCAAGTCTGGCAAGGACGACGATGCAGCCAGACTGGTATTTTGTAATATATCCAATAATGTTGACGGTCCGATACTATTTTTAATCCGTATATCAACCCTGAAATCGGGATGCTTGCTGGTGAATAAATCCGTCTGTTTCTGGATCAATTCAAGCACCAGAGGTGAATTTCTCTCGATCAATTGATCCGGTAACCAGATGACCAGCTGAGTGACAGGTTTGCCATCAGATGAGGACGTAGGAGTTATTACCGGAACTAATGACTGAGGTTCGGATGAAGGTATGACAGTGGATTGTGGAAGCGTGCTCCCCGTGTTACTGCAGGAACTCAATATGGTTGAGATTATTAATAGGCTAACGGAAATTGATTGGAATGACCTTAATTTCATCACATTCTCCTCATGGGAGTGCAGGTGTCTCGAGGGGAAGGGTGGAAGTAGCCGTTGGTGGGATTGGAGTATCTGACGGGGCAATGGTAGGCGGAATCGGGGTATTGGTTGGAAGATCCGTGGGTGGAACAATAGTATCTGTTGGTGTTTCAGTGGGTAGATCAGTCTGAGTTGGAGTCCGGGTAAGGGAAGGCGTCGGAGTGATGGATGGTGTCACCGATGGGACAAGGGTGTAGGTTGATGTGGGTCCCATCGTCTGGGTAATGGTTGCAGTACTCGTAATGGTAGGAGTTGCGGTTCGTTTATTCCGATTGATAGAAAGAATTCTCAGACTTACCACTCCCAGGCAATAAAACGGAAGGGTGGTGAGAATTATCAGTATCAAAATTCGACGAACACGTTAAATCGATGATTTCCTGGTTGGCATATTGGGTTAATCATAACATTACGGATAGCTCCATGCAAGGCAGGCAATTTTGTGAAGACGGTTGGTCAGGGATGTTCTGACAGGCTATAATCTTTCCATGGATTCAACCCAATCTTCGTTGTATTCGATTTTAGCGGGTGCTGGTGCAGCGCTGGGATTGTGGTGGTCCTGGTGGCGTATCGCTGATGAGCCCAGGCGTTTTGTGGGTCGTTCCATTCAAGCAAGAAGGGATATTCTTATCCCGGCAGCCTTTTCCTTGCTAACAGGCAGCCTACTAGGCTCACGGATTGCTTTTGTGTTTCTGCATTGGTCGCATTATCAATTCCATACAATGGAGATCGGACGATTTTGGGAAGGCGGGTTGGATTGGACGGGCGCACCTCTTGGCGCTGGTATATTTTTTTTGATCTATGTTGGATGGAAGGGTATTTCTCCAGTTGAAATCCTGGAGGATCTTTCACCACTCTGGACAGTTTTGGTGACTGCTGTCTGGTTGGGAAGTGGAATGGAAGGATTATTCGTCGGATCACCCATCCAGTCTGTGAGTTGGTTGCCTGCCACGTTGGACGAAATGGGATCGGCTTCAACTCGGCTACCCCTGGCGTGGATTGGAGCGGTTGCGACCGTCCTGGTGGGGAGTCTTGTTGATTGGTTCTCTCTTCATCAAAAAGCAAGAGTTTTCCACTTCGGCTATTTATTTATGTTTCAGATGGGGTTGCTCCTCTTCTTTTCATTTATTCGAACAGACCCGGTCGCACCATTGGCTGGGATTGCCTCAGACCGCCTGGCGGCAGGGATATATCTCGGTGCTGCTCTAGTGATTTTAATTGTGCTACGCTTTTTGCGTGCAGTCCATACTCGTTGAGATTCTACCAATATATCTGGGCATGATCTGCATAGGAAAGCGGAATGTGACGAGGATGAAGCTATAGGTGTCATTGTCATTCTGAGACCTCGGGGGCGAAGAATCTCTACCGCAGTAAGCGTCGAAGACCCTTTTAGAGGTCCTTCACTTTGTTCAGGATGGCAAACACCTAGCCATAAGTAGTCATCTGAACCAGGAAAGATGAAGGAGATTGCTTCATTGGACATGCAACCTCCTCGTATCGATATTCCAGCCTACCTTGCAAACTTCATTCGCCGTATAATAAAAGCACCTCACTCTTAGGGCATACGATTTCATGAAAATAACCCTCGCCATATCACAGATCAATACCCGATTAGGTGACCCTACCTATAATCTGAACCGCCACCTCGAACTGATCCAGCAGGCAAAAACCTCAGGAGCAGATCTCATCCAATTCCCCGAGCTTTCCCTCACGGGGTATGTCTTACAGGATCTTGTTCCCTCGGTAGCCATGAGGCCTACCCGGGATAATCCCATCTTTAAGCAACTACTCGATGCCAGCCGTGGCATTGACATCGTTGTCGGTTTTGTGGACGAAGACGCGCGCAACCGTTTCTATATTTCGTCAGCTTATCTTTCAAATGGCGAAGTGAAGTACGTGCACCACAAAGTCTATCTCCCCACGTATGGTCTTTTCGACGAAGGGCGTTTTTTTGCCTGGGGAGACAGTATCCGTGCTTTTGATACCCGCTTTGGTCGGGCAGGGATCCTTATTTGTGAAGATTTCTGGCATGCTTCACCACCCTATTTGCTCTGGCTCGATGGGGCAGACATCATGCTCTTTACTTCTGCATCTCCTGGACGCGGATTGAACAGTTCACCCCAATTGGAATCTGCCCGCTGGGTGGAACATATCAACCAGGCATATGCCAGTCTTTTCACCACCTTTGTCAGTCATGTCAACCGGGTGGGGTTTGAAGATGGTCTCCATTTTTGGGGCGGCTCAACGGTCTACGACCCTGATGGGACCTTGCTTGCCCAGGCGCCGTACGCGGAGGAGTCACTCACCTTGGCAGAATTAGACCTGGGTCAATTGCATCGTACCCGCACCCGCTTACCTATTCTGCGCGATGAACGTACTGCCCTGGTCATGCGTGAGATGAACCGAATCGTCGGAAAAGAGGGGTAAGATGATCGAACTCTCAAAACAGCAGCCGGATTTATCCATCAATACCAAATTGGCGCGCGAGATCTTGACCAGCTTTATCCGAACAGAATTAAATCGGATGGGTTTTACGAAAGCAGTCATCGGTCTTTCTGGTGGTGTGGATTCGGCGGTTTCTTGTTTTCTCGCATCTGAAGCCCTGGGACCCGAAAACGTTCTTGCTGTACGTATGCCTTACAAATTATCATCACAGGATTCGCTTGACCATGCTCAACAGGTGATCGATCAATTGGGTGTCCAATCGATCACGATTCCCATCACCGATATGGCCGATCCTCTGATCGGTCAGTTCAAGGACATAAGTAAAACCCGCATGGGTAACATCATGGCCAAACTCAGGATGGTAATTCTATATGATCAATCTGCCAGCTTTGGTGGATTGGTGGTTGGAACCAGTAATAAAACCGAGATATTATTGGGTTATTCAACCCTTTATGGCGATTCTGCCTGTGCCATCAATCCATTGGGGGACTTGTATAAGACCCAATTACGTCAATTAGCCCGGGCACTCAATGTACCAGAAGCGATCGTTTCGAAACCGCCAACCGCTGATCTATGGCTTGGGCAAACTGACGAGAGTGAACTTGGCTTCACGTATGCTGAAGTGGACATATTACTCTATCTGATGATAGACCAGCGCTATTCTCCCCAGGATTGTGTAGAGGCTGGATTTAAGGAACAATTTGTCCACTCAGTAGTAGACCGGATTCGAAAGTTTCAATTCAAGCGGGTCATGCCGCCAATCGCAAAACTCTCCAACCGTACCGTCGGCTACGATTTCCTTTACCTGCGAGACTGGGGAACCTAAGTCTTTCATGCGTATTCCACCAGCATTAAAACACCGACCCTATCTTCTTTATTGGATCGGCTTCATGATCTCTGCCATTGGATCCCAGATGCAGCTCTGGGCGATCTACTGGCATCTGCGAACCCTGTCTGACCAGCCTTTGGTCATCAGCGGGATCGGTTTGGCCCGTTTTCTGCCGGTGATGATCTTGTCATTGTTCGCGGGTGTGGTGGCAGACCATTTCAACCGTCGAAAGGTGACCATCCTTACCCAGACTATCCTGATCCTGGTCGCCTTGGCGCTCGGCATACTAACCTACCTCAATATTACCCAGCTTTGGACGATCTATATCATGGTGATCATCCAATCCGTAGCGGTCTCTTTTGACCTGCCTGCGCGACAATCGTTGATCCCATCCCTGGTTCCAAGGGAGGATCTCCCATCGGCCTATAGTATGAATTCGATCTCATCCAATGTCGGCTCGATCCTTGGTCCCGCCATCTGTGGACTGGTGATCGCCTATCTCGGATTGCAATGGGCTTACTGGATCAATGCCATCTCTTATATTGCTGTGATCGCTGCCTTGGTTGCCATGGGACCGGTTCAGAAGTCAGATCAAGCACACCCGGTTGCAATTCAATCGTACCATGATCGACATCAGGGAAGGGATCCAGTTCATTCGCAACTCCCCCATCATCCTGTCATCCATGATAGTCGATTTTGTGGCTTCATTCTTCTCTTCCGCCAATACCCTGTTGCCTTTCGTGGCGCGTGACATTCTGCATGTTGGCGCCATTCAATACGGCTGGTTGTCGGCTGCCCAATCGGTCGGGACGGTATCGGTTGCGTTATTCGTGTCACAACGGAGACATCTTGTCCGCCAGGGGATGCTGCTCACTGGCGCGGTGGTGATCTTCGGCCTGGCGACCATAGTTTTCGGGATGTCCACGTCTTTCTGGATCACAATGGCGGCTTTGATTGTCATTGGCGCAGCGGATGGGCTGAACACCATCATCCGCAATACGCTCCGCCAGCTCCAAACCCCCGACTCGATGCGGGGACGGATGCTCAGTATCAATATGATCTTTTTCAAGGGTGGCCCGCAATTGGGTGAGGTGGAGAGCGGTATCGTAGCGCAGGCGTTTGGCGTGCCATTTGCCATTGTCTCAGGTGGGATTGGATGTGTGATCGCAGCGGGATTGGTAATTTCGCGTTTTCCCCAACTATTCCGCTATAACGGGGATGAACCGATGGTAGTGGACCAACCGATCGAACAGAACGGATCCGCCGCGTGAAGAAATTATCTGTCAGGTGACTTCGAAACGCAATTTCGCATTTCGTATCTATTAATCCAAAATCCCCTTCTCGATTGAAAGGGGATTTTGTAAGTTTTTATTGAACGCCTTGATCCATGGGCTTATGGCTCGCTGGCTGACCAGCCTTTCACCTGCCCTATCAGGTTTGGAAGGGGAAGCACCTCGCAGTTCTCCGGGTGGATCAAAACCGATTTGTAGAGGTATTCGCTGTTTTCTGCAACGATTGTGACGATCACCCATTTCCCATCCGGGCTCCAGGCGCCGATCATGATATTCATAGATGCACTGTCGGCTATGGTCTGAGGATCGCTTCCATCAGCCTTCGCCAGTTTGATTGAATAATGATCTGCCCCAAATTCCATACCACGATACACAATGAATTGGCCGTCAGGTGAGATCTGTGGAAAAGCCACAGTTTTTCTTAATCCGGTTGCGAATAGATTCGTGGTCGTCTCTTTGATAAGGTCTACTCGCTGGATCATAACTCCCTGATCCGTCAATCCTTGTGCGATGATACTTTTTCCATCCGGGTCCCAATTGCCGAAATCAAGGTAAGCTGTGGTTTGGTAGAGGATATCCAGGTTTGTGCCATCCGGGTGGACACGGTAATATGTTCCTCCCACGCCACGCTTGAAAACAATCCATTCTCCATCCGGCGACCAGATCGGATTCCAGTCCGCTGGAATTGTGCCTGGGATGACGATCGCATTACGGGTAGCCACATCATAGAGAATGATGCCTGGACCATCGCTATGTATGTATACGATTTTCTTTCCATCTGGTGAGAGCGAACTCCAACCGCCGTAATCAAATGGCTGCTGGGAGGTTCCAAGTAGGTTTGTGCGAATCAGGGCAGGCATAGGTTGCCCGGTAACATACTTTTCCAAAAGCAGGGTGCCAGTTAGCCCGGCGGGTAATTGCACCGGTTTAGTGAAGTCTAACCGTTGCCAGGACTCATCAGTCAGACAAATGGATTGAGTAGATTGTTCAGTGGCGACAATCTCCAGGGATTCATCCATGGGAGCCTGCCAGTGCAGTTCGACCGTTCCCGGTACATTGCGTACAACTTCGAAGATGGTTAGGTTGCGAACTCCGGTAGGCATTCTGCCATATTTGAAAGCCGTTTCGAAATTGGCTCGCGAGTCGATGGATTCAGGCTCACCTGCACCTCCTCCTCCGCCACCCGCTGGCCGGCTGGATGGGTAGCTCTCTGGATCGGAAAACGATACAAACCGGAAAGTTGGATCGGCTATGAAGTAGATATGCAGATCAGTTGTTCCATCGGCTTCCACCTTCAATTGGGCGGTCGATATTACAAGGGATTTTTCATTGACAGTCAAGGAAAGGTTAGGCTTGAAGATTTGATCAGGCTGTGGGGAACTTCCCAGATCCAATTGAAACGGGGTATCTGATTTTTCATGGATTATGATGTCTTTTAATTGAATGGTGACATCGCCGGACAATGCTTTCGAATTGGTTTGTTTAGCCCAGTAATATCGTTGGGTTGCATGTTCCACAGGAACATCCGGCTCGGCAGGTTCGGATGCAACTAGTTTTCCGTTGTTATAAATCTGGATAGAGTAAGGGTCCACACCGCCTTGAATTGTATCTGGACGGTTTTCCCAGTCTATGTATCCCTGGAAGAGATAACCAATCTCCATCTCAATCACTTTATCTAACACGATCTGCAATCCTTCACTGGTGGCAGCATTTCCTAACATCGTCCCGGTTTCTGCGGAAGGAGTGGCTGGATTGCCTGTTGGTTGTTGATCCATCGGAGTTGGTGTTTCCAATTCATATACTGGCATCATGACCAAGCTTGGCGGCGCAGCGGACAAGTGGAACTTGACTTGCCAGTCCTGTGGCGCGGCGCCTTCCGGCATGGTTTCGAGTAGATGGATGAAAAGGGTCATATCCCAGGTATCCTTTGGGATGTTATGGAATACAATCCGGTTGCGATATCCAGTCGCCCATCCACGCCAGGAAACCTCATCCTGGGTAAAAACGGTACCATCTTTTAACACAATCGCAGCAACACCACCGGTGACGGCACCTTCGCCTTGGGAATTCGCCGCCTGCAGACTCAAGCCTTCGGTTTTATATACAACCACTAGGCGGTTGCCATCGAAAGCCGCCTTTTCCAGGGTTAGGGTGATCCCATCACGGGAAATCTCGACCGGTCTCTCCAGCAGTCGTAACTGTGGACTGGCCTGAACTAGACCGATGCCGGGGATGTAACCGAACAAACTGCGGAAAGCAGCCAGCACGTTTTGAGGTCCAATGATCACGCTGACTATGAGAATGAGCACCAATCCTGCCATCACACCTTTCCAGACAAGTCGAAGCCTAAAGGTGGAATACCAACGTTTTGGCTTGGTTTGTGTTTGCGCGAGTAACTTAACTCGCAAATTTTGGACAAATTCAGATGATGCCGAAGGAACAGCCATGCTTTGCTCGATGTCCGCTTTCCACTCTCTGGAGGTCTCGTGCTTAGGCATGTCAGTCCTCCATCTGCTGGTGTAAACGGTCCAGCAACCGGTAAATGTTTTTCTTCATTGCTTCCTCATTCTTTCTAAGGAGTTGAGAGATCTCGTTGAATGGCAGCTGGGCGACGAAACGCAACCGGAGCCATTCCTGTTCCTCTTCCGGGAGTGCATGGACGAGAGACCTTAGCTTTAGCGTCCGTTCTGATTCTATAACGCCATCCAGTATCTCCTCTGATCCGCTACTTAGATCTACATCCTCTCTAACTAGATCGCGCTTTTCACGCCGGTAGAAATCCGTGACCTTATTTCGGGCGATGGTGAATAGCCATGCGCTGAAATAACCCCGGTGTTGGTAATGGGGAATGGATTCTAAGGCGGATAAAAAAGTACGCGAGGTGAGTTCTTCTGCGTCTTGTTGGTTGTTTACGCGGCTGTACAGGTAACGATATACCTTCTGGATGTAGGCATCGTATAACCAGACGAATGCTGCCGGGTCTTTCCGACAAGCTTCGATCCAATTAGCTTCGTTATTAAGTGCACAGTCTTGATCCATGGCGATTACGATGGATGGGTCTGTCATGCTTTTCCTTTCCTCCGAGATCCCTGAGTATGGATTTGTGAGCTCAGTATAGAAACGGAGATGGGGGAGAAAAGGGACAAAAACGATGGGAGTTACCCCGGTGCCAGGTGACTCCAGTCTTCCACTAATCTGGCCAATTCCCGCTCTACCCGTACGTATTCTCTTCCAGAGTGTTCCACTAGCAAAGGATCTGCAGGTGGATTCGTGAGAATAGTGTTCAAACGAGCGAGTTCTGTCTCGAGCTCGGAAATTCTACTTTCCAAATCATCCAACATCTTATTCTTCTTCCAGTTGGATAATTCCCTGGACTTCTTTATGTCTTTGGGTGAAGATATGGTTTGAGATTCGAGTCGCTGACCTGAATCCAGTTGAACCGATTCCTGTCCGGCAAGGAAGGACTTGTACTCACTATAACTACCCGGGAAAACCGACAATTGCCTAGCGTCAGGGTCTACCGCCCAAATTTGAGATGCCAACGAATCGATTAGGTAGCGGTCGTGGGAGACCAACAGGATCGTACCCCGATAGTCGTTAAGAACGGTCTGCAACACCTCTTGTGATGCGAGATCGAGATGGTTGGTTGGCTCGTCGAGCAGGAGTAAGTTGGCAGTGGTGAGCGAGAGTTTTGCCAGTGCCAGCCGTCCGCGTTCACCACCGGATAATACCTCCACAGGTTTGTAGGCATCATCCCCTGTGAAGAGATACTTTGCAAGGTAGTTGCGCACTTCCCCCGGCAACATGTGAGGTGCGACGGTGTTGATCTCTTCGATCAGGTTCAGGTCAGGGTTCAGACCTTCATGCGCCTGGGAGAAATATCCGATTTGTAAGGAAGAGCCCAGATCGACTTCTCCGGAAAAGGGCGGAAGTTGGTTGAGAATGGTCTTGAGGAAAGTGGTCTTTCCAGCCCCATTCGGACCGATCACTGCGGCGCACTCGCCCCGTTTCAAAATCAAATCAGGAACATGGAAAAGAGGCTGACCTTCATCGGCGTACCCCACATCGAGCGAATATGTTCGGATGACGAGATCACCAGACCGGCCAGAGCTGTTCATTGCCAGGTGCAGGCTGCGACGCTGTCGCGGTCGGGTAAGGCGTGTCTCTTCCAGCAATCTCTCCAGCCGCTTCAATCGTCCTTGTGCCTGGCGGGTATTCTGCCCGGCCATATTCCGGCGGATGTATTCTTCTTCTTTGGCAACAAACTCCTGGAGGTCTTCGTATTCACGTAAGTGTAAGCGGTAGCGTTCTTCGCGTTGCTGTAAATACGCGGAATAATTTCCCCGAAAGATTTCGAACTCGGGAGCCAGCTCATAGACATGGTCCGCAACCTGATCAATGAAGTAGCGATCGTGAGAGACGAAGAATACGGCGCCAGGCCAATCCTTGAAGAATTTCTCCAGCCATTCCACCGCGGCGATGTCGAGGTGATTGGTCGGTTCATCCATCAATAGAATATCAGGATTGGAAAGGATCAACCGGGCGAGAAGTGCCCGGGTGCGCTGCCCCCCGGAGAGCTGGGTGAACGGACGGATAAAATCATCCGGTGCGAATCCCAACCCGGTGAGGGTCATGCGGATGGTCAGTTCGTAAGTGTATCCACCCAGATGGTCAAACTCATGTTGGAGCTTGCCGTAACGCTCCAGCAGATCGGATTGCGCGGGTGAACGGGCAATCTCTTCCTCCAGGTTGTGTAAGACCCGCTGCTTTTCGACTAATTGCGCAAACGGTCGCAGGCATTCATCCCAGAGTGTGGCTTCGGTATGTTCAAATTGGGCTTCCTGGGGAAGATAACCGATGTTCAATCCCTTTGCCCTTTGGACCTTACCTTCTGACGGATCTTCCAATCCCATCAATATCCGGAGCAGGGTTGTCTTGCCGATCCCATTCGGTCCGACCAGCGCAATCCGTGCCCGGTGAGGAATCCCAAAAGAGACCTGACTGAACAGGTCTTGTGAGCCAAATGCCTTACCAAGGGAGACGGCGGAGAGCAGCGGCATGCTCAAAAGTATAACATGGTAGAATTAAATCCATGAAAAAGTGGATTTTTTGGCTGGGAATGCTTATCAGCGTTGTGCTGATGTATTTTTCTCTGCGCAAATTGAATATTTTGGAAGCGTGGGATGTTATCAAATCTGCAAGGTATTGGTGGATCCTTCCTGGAGTTGCAGTTTATTTCCTGGGGGTTTGGGTTCGAGCCTGGCGCTGGCATTATCTTCTGCGTCCATTAAAAAAGATCAGTACGGCAAGTATGTTTCCTGTAGTTGCCATTGGTTATATGGGCAATAATATCTACCCATACCGGGCTGGTGAATTGCTTCGGGCTGCTGTTTTAAAACGCCGCGAGGGAGTTCCCATCTCGGCTTCGCTGGCGACCATTATAGTAGAGCGTGTTTTTGACGGCGTTATCATGCTGGCTTTTGTTTTTCTTAACTTGGGAGAACTTGCCAAACTCACTTCTTCATCCGGATTTATTGGCAACATCCGAAACCTGGCCATTTATGGCGCAATTGTCTTTATCGCAGTGTTGGTAGTGTTTCTGGTAGCGGCGATGTTTCCTCATCAATCCCGAAAGATTGCCGATTGGTTTATCCAATACCTTATACCGCACCGTTTCCAGGAAAAAATAAGTGGAATTGTGCATCGTTTTTTGGGCGGTTTGGAATCACTCCGTTCCCCACTGGATGCCTTAATGATCCTGTTCACTTCTGCAATTATCTGGCTTTTGGAGACCGGAAAATATTGGTTTGTGATGCATGCATTCCCATTCGAGGTTAGTTTTTTTGCCTTGATGCTGATGAATGGTATTGTCAATCTAGCTACAACCATTCCTTCCGCGCCCGGGTATATTGGTACATTTGACGCGCCGGGTATTGCCCTTCTGACCGCCTATTCCATTCCCAACTCCATCGCGGTTGGGTATACCCTGGTCCTACATGTAGCCCTCTGGTTGCCAATTACCGCCCTCGGCGGATACTACTTTGCTCGTGAAGGCTTGAAATGGGGAAAAGTCCCTGAAGAATCGGATGCAGGTAAGACAAGCGATACACTCGCCAAGGAGAATGGATGAAAGGGAAGAATATCGCAATCATCGGTGCAGGTATGGGCGGAATGGCTGCCGCATGGGATCTCATCCGCGCAGGCAACCATGTTACCTTGTATGAAGGATCAGATGTCGTAGGTGGTCTGGCAGGTGGATTCAAGGAGCCGAATTGGGATTGGTCGGTGGAGAAATTCTATCATCACTGGTTCACGACAGATAAACATATACTGGGATTGATCCGCGAATTGGGTCTGCAGGACAAGGTCCTTTTTCCCCGCCCATACACCGTGATGTATCACAACGGCAAATTTTATCCCTTTGATGCCATCCCGTCGATGATCCTCTTCCCAGGCTTGGGATGGGGAATCAATAAGATCCGGTTTGGTCTGGTTGGTCTTTTTCTGAGGCTCACCACGAATTGGAAAGCACTGGAGAATACCACGGTTGAAAAGTGGATGCGAAAATGGGCGGGGGAATCAGTATATAAATCCATGTGGGAACCAATGGTCACCGGGAAATTTGGTGAACGCTATGCCCGTCAGGTGAATATGGCCTGGATGTGGGCTCGTTTGCATAGCAGGACAACCCGGCTGGGAACATTTGAAGGTGGCTTCCAGAGATTCTGTAACATCTTTGCGGATAAACTCCGGGAAATGGGTGTCGTCATTCAGCTCAAAACACCGATCCAGGCGATCATCCCGTCATCGGATGGGAAAGTGAAGATCCAGGCAAACGGTGTGGACGAATTGTATGACCAATGCCTGGTTACCACTTCACCCGGTTTGATGGCGCAGATGGCGCCTGATCTTCCTGCAGATTATCTCCGGGGATTGCTCGAACTTAAAAGCCTGGGCGCAGTAGTGATGGTCCTGTCCTTGAATCAGCCGCTCTCTCCAGATGGGTATTACTGGTACAACATCCCCAAATCAGCAGGATTTCCATTCCTCGCGATCGTTGAGCATACCAATTTCCTTCCGCCGGAACACTTCGGGGGGGATCGAATTGTTTATATCGGGGACTACCTGGAACCAGAGCACGAAAACTTCCAACTGAGCGAAGAAGCCCTATTGCATAAATTCCTCCCCGGTATTCAGCGGATCAACCCAGAATTCAATAAAACATGGATCAAGAAGATCTGGTTAAATCGCACCAAATACGCACAGCCAGTTCCCTTTGTGAATCATTCAAAAAACATACCCGCTATTCAAACTCCGATCGACGGATTATACTTCGCGAGCATGAGCCAGGTTTACCCGTGGGATCGCGGAACAAATTTCGCAGTCGAGATTGGACGCAAGGCTGCCGGTTTGATGATGAATGCTCAAAAAAAATACTGATTCCATTTTCGGTACGCCATCCATGTAGAATCAAAGAGTATGGATTCAATTAAAACCTAGAACAAATTTTCCATTCGTATAGGGAAAATGAGCTTTATGACAAATGCCCCCTATATATGGGGGTAAATGGAACTGTCAGGCTACGGATTGTCAATAATTGACTAACTGATTACTAACATTAGATTTGTAAAAGAAAGTGATTCCTTAAGCTTAAGAATCCTTAAAATTAATGATTGTTTTAGACTCACGTCGCTTTTTTGTATTGCGACTCCTTCCGGTCTCTGCTAGAATCAGTTCATCCCTAATCGAGGGATGTAATCCCTGCAAGAGGGGGGCAGGAGATCGTCACTCCTCCCCAAGTAGTACTCCCATAAATGCATTTTAATTATTAATCACCTCTCAAGTAGAGCCAGGCGTGGTATTAAAGTACCTAATTTCCGTCCGGTTCAGTGCATCCCAAAACTAAATCCTGGAGCATCTATGAACGCAGAACAGGCATGGCAGGCTACACTCGGACAACTTCAAATGGATATGTCAAAAGCTGCTTATGACACGTGGGTCAAGAATAGCCGGATGATTAATTCACAGGAAGGGCAATTTACAGTCGGAGTACCAAACGCATATGCCCGGGATTGGCTCGAAACACGGATGACAATTACTATTAACCGGGTCTTAACCGGGATCATGAATCGTCCTCAGACAGTAAAGTTCATCGTTTGTCAGAAAGAGCAGGATGTTCCACTCGAGGTTGAGTCATCCGATGTGGTGGATACGGTTCAAACCGTTCCCTCGTTGCAAACAGGACTACGTCCTCCACAGGGTGCCAGGTTAAACTCGCGCTACACCTTTGATAGTTTTGTGGTCGGTTCGGGGAACAGGCTGGCTCATGCCGCATCCATGGCGGTAGCGGATCAACCTGCCAAAGCCTACAACCCTCTCTTTCTGTATGGCGGTGTGGGTCTTGGCAAGACCCACCTCTTACAGGCGATTGGGAACCGATGCATTCAAAATGGATTGCAAGTTTTGTATGTGACATCTGAAGAATTCACCAATGATCTCATCCAGGCAATTCGAAATCACACCACACCCGAGTTCCGCGACAAATATCGGCAGGCGGATGTACTCCTGATCGATGACATCCAATTCATCGCCGGAAAAGAATCAACCCAGGAGGAATTTTTCCACACATTCAACTCCCTCCACAGCGCAGAAAAGCAGATCGTGCTTTGTTCTGATCGCTCACCTAAATCGCTGATGACACTCGAGGAACGTTTACGGTCTCGCTTTGAATGGGGTCTGATCGCGGATATTCAGCCTCCTGATCTGGAAACACGGATGGCGATCTTGAGGGCAAAAGCAGACAAGGGCGGACGAAAGGTTCCGAACGACATCCTTGAGTTGATCGCGAAACGGTTTCAATCCAATATTCGGGAGCTGGAAGGTGCGATGAATCGGGTCTTCGCATTCGCGGACCTAAGCGGTTTACCCATCAATACTTCTCTGGTCAATTCCGCGCTCACTGATCTTCTCCCGCATACCTTCCATATTGAACCGAACCAAATTATCCAGACGGTTGCCAGCGTGTTCAAGGTATCCATTGATCGGATGGTCAGCCGTGACAGAAGTGCGGATATAGCTTTACCCCGTCAATTAGCCATGTATATAATGCGCGAAGATACAGGACTCTCTCTGCCTCAAATTGGTCACGCATTTGGTGGCAGAGATCACACTACTGTCATGTATGCCTGCGAGAAGATGAATGGTTTGATGACCAGCGATGACCGATTACGAAAACAGGCGATGCGGGTGCGTGAAATGATGTACGGTGCGTGCTGAGTTATTCTATAGTTCGAGGAATGAGTAAAAGGTAAACTGATTGCAAAAGGGGACAGTCACCTGTCCTCTTTTTTCGTCAATTTCTTATGTCCCGCTTTGCAATTTATCCAGGACAGATCGATACTCCTGAACATTGGGAGGGTTTAGAGAAATGATCGTCTGAATCACTGCGATCGTTCCGGTCCGATTACCTGCATCCATTAGTAGATCTCCCACCCGGTCAAATTCCACTACGGCTTCCTGGATACGTCCGGCCTGTCTGTATAATTCAGCCAGCCGTTGGTGTAATTCCAGATAATCCGACCTTTCTTGTACCAGTTCTTCCATAAATGGGATTACCCTGCGTTGCTGTCCTGTAGTCTCCAGGTAGGCAATGAAACTATCGAGTTCGGCAAGGGCCGTACTATCCTGTCCCATCCTCAGGTTGAGATCTATTAAGTTGGAGCGGGATTTGGTATCTCCCGGGTCCAGCGTTCGGATCTGTTCAAAGGAACGAAGCGCCTGTTTCCAATCGAGACGCTGCATATCGATATCTGCAATTCTGTTCAGAATGTCAATTGTCTGAAGTCTGGAAATTACTGGATTGCTGGCTTAATCGCAAGGCAATCGTGAGAGTCTTTCGTCCCATTTCCATTTCAGCCAGCCGATTGTAAATTTCTGCCAGATCTACATATTCTTTTAATGCTTCAGAGATGGCTCCCTGCGATACAAGCTGATCGATGAGCCGGCTGCGCGCTGCCAGATCCATGGGAGCCAGGGCGACAACGCGACGTAACAAGCTCGTCGTTTGGGTGAATTCTCCCCGGGAGCTGAACGTGTTGGCTACTGCCAGGTATTTTTCCAATGCTTCCTGAACCAGTCCGTCCTGAACGAGCATATCTGCCATCTGGATATGGAGTGGTAGGTATGTTGGTGCATATTGAAGGGCAAAGAAGGATTCTTCCATGGCAGTTCGGTATAACCCCCTTGCTGCCAGAGATCGGACGGCGGTCAGCAATTCAATGATCTGATGACTGCGCAATTCCAGAAAGATCTCAGCCAGAGGTAAAGGAGGGCTTCCTATCGGTTGTTCGGGGAGTTGCTCACGGGCTCTTCCCAAATTTTCGCGCCAATCAATGGACTGAAGCTGATTTCCGACACTATCGCATAACTTCATGCTGGCAGCGATATCCGTTGACTTAGATTGTTCTTCGATAAGTGGATCATAGAGCTGGATCAATTCATCCGCTTGATCTCCGCCGGTGACGATAGAATCGGCATACTTGAGGGCGTGCAGATATTCCACGCCAGCTTCCACGACTCTGTTCAATTTACGATAAGACATGCCCAGTAAGAGATGTGCTGCAAGGGCAAAATCGGGGTGTTTGATGGGATGTTGCAGGTATTTAATTGCACTTTCGAGCCTATCATTCTGATAGCGTAGTAATCCCAGATTGAAAAATGCCGCAGTATGATCCAATCCTGAATCAACCGCTTTTTCCAATTCTTCTGCCGCCAGTAAATCATTCCCGTTGGTCTGTGCATCAATGGCTTGACCCAGATGCATCATGATCTTATTGCGTTCCACCTGTTCCATGGATAGGGTGCCTGTTCCACGCATGATGGCTTGTAATCCGCGTCGGGCTACCTGACCGGAGCTGTTATCCTCGTTTTGTTCGAACAGGAGGTCTGCAAGTTTGATTAGCGCTTTTTTCTTCGCCAGAGTAATGGGATCACCACGTTCTTCCACAGGTTTGGGTGGTTGTTTTGGCTGTTCTTTAGGGGTAGTCAGCTTATCCGTCTTTTTGATGAGTCCACCCGACGCGTTTGGAAGGCCTCCGGTCTGATATTGGAACGGTCCGGTCCCACGGGGACGGGTAGGTTTTGCCAATGGTTTGCCGGTGTGTAACTGTTGCAAGGCTTCTTCCGCTTTGGTATTTCCTGGCATGATCTTCAACGCATACTCAACAACCTGAGTTGCTTTTTCCACCACACCACTTTGCTGCATGACTGCAGCCATGGATAGATATTCGTTTACAGCGTCAGATTTTCTTCCGGCGCGTTCGAATACGGTTGCCAGACGGGAATGGGCACCCAGGTGATCGGGATCCAGACGCAATATCCGGTTCCAGTTATGAACCGCCTTTTCCATATCTCGGGCTTTTAGGAATAGATCGGCTGCTTTAAGTGATGCTTGAATACATTCAGGCAGTTTTCCGAGCCGTTCACATACCTGAGCAATTTTTTCTGCTGTCAGGGGGTCTTCGGGTGAGGTCTGGCTGGCTTTGGTGTAGATCTTCAGAGCTTCCTGAAAATCTTTTTGTTCGAACATGGCCATTCCAAGACTGCTTAGCGCTGTAGGGTGGTTTGGAAATTCTTCCAACGCCTGGCGGTAATAGCGTGCTGCCAAATCCCATTGCTGGTCCCAGGCCGCTGAATGGCCTTTGTTCATTGCTTCTTGGAAAATTTCCTGCCGTCCAGCCATCGTATGATTACCCCATCATTGCCAATGTTAACATCCCGCAATGAAAATATAACATGGAATAGTCTTTTTCGCTACTTTGCAACCATTACCTTCATTGATCCCCAGTTCTTCCCGGAACGGGCTTCGGTTTCGAGGGGAATATCCAATTTGAATGCGTTTTCCATCTCAGATTGTACGACTTCAGCCGTCAGTTTCAATTCGTCTTCGGGACATTCCAGGACCAACTCATCGTGAACCTGTAAAAGCATTCGTCCATGCAATTTATTCTTTGAGAGGGCATTCGGGATTCGCAACATCGCCAACTTCAGAATGTCTGCGGCAGTACCCTGGATCGGGGCGTTGATCGCTTCGCGTTCTTCACGCAGACGAAGATTATTGTTTTGCTGAGTTGTCAAGCCCGGGAAGTAACGCCGCCGCCCCAACAATGTCTCTACATAACCCCGTTGGGCTGTTTCTTTACGGATCCCGTCCAGGTATCGCTTTACTCCTGGAAAACGGGTGAAATAGGCGTTGATAAAATTCTCCGCTTCGGCCAGCGTCAGATCTGCAGATCGGCTGAGACCAAATGCTCCCATGCCATAAATGAGTCCAAAGTTGATGGCTTTCGCATGCCGGCGTTGCTCTTTCTTGACTTGTTCAAGTGGGACATTGTAGATTGCGGCTGCGGTGGTTGCGTGAATATCCTGCCCTGCCCGGAAGGCTTCCAACATGGCTTCATCCTTAGCCATATGGGCAACAATCCGGAGTTCGATCTGGCTATAATCAATGGATAGCAGCGCCAGTCCGGTTCCGGCGATAAATCCTTCCCGTACCCGTCGTCCGAGATCAGTTCGAGTTGGGATATTTTGTAAATTCGGATCGGAAGAGGCGATCCGACCGGTGACAGAACCGGTCTGATTGTACGAAGTATGGATCCGACCGGTGTTGGGATTCACCTGAAGTGGTAATGCATCCACATAGGTGGATTTCAGCTTGGTAAGCTCGCGATATTCCAGAATCGCATCCACGACAGGGTGTTGTCCGCGCATCTCATCCAAAATATCCGCTGAAGTTGAAAATGTTCCGGCGGTCGTCTTTTTCCCTGCCCCCGGTGGCACGAGTTTGAGTCGATCGAACAAAACCCGGGATAGCTGTTGGGTCGAATTCAGATTGAATGGCGATCCTGCTGCTTGATATACTTGGGACTCAAGGGTGGACATCTTTTCTTGAAGCTCAACAGAGAATTTCTTGAAGAAATCAACATTGACCAGGATACCCGCTTCTTCCATATCTGCGAGAACAGAGATGAGAGGTAACTCCATCTCCTGTAACAATTTGAGACCGTTGTTATCCTCGAGTTCTTTTTCTAATGGAGGAATCAGACGAAGCGTGACTTCGGCATCGGCTGCCGCGTAAGGAGCCGCCGCAGCAATATTCACATTGGCCATATTCAGTTGGGCTTTACCCTTCCCAATCAATTCTTCAATATGGGTCATCTCGATTCCGAGCCGGACCCAGGCTAAATTTTTCAAACCCAGGTTACGCGACGCAGGGTTGACCAGCCATTCTGCCAGCATTGTATCCATCGTGATAGGATGGACACGAATGCCATTGCGTTTCAATACCAGTGCATCATATTTGATATTGTGACCTGCTTTTGGTATAGCCATCTCTTCCAAAATAGGACGCAGAGCTGCCTTAACTTCTTGAAGGGGTAGCTGTGTTGAGTCCGCAGCAGTATGTCCGACCGGAATGTAATACCCTTTACCCGGTTCGATGGATAACGAAATTCCGACCAGCTCCGCCCGCATTGGATCTGTGGATGTCGTTTCGGTATCCAGGGCAATCAACTTTGCCTGTTTAAGCTGCTTGACCAAGGCAGTCATTTTTTGGGGTGTATCCACGATCTCAGTTTCCAATTCATAAGCTGGAGTGGTTCCCAAACCGGTCAACGCTTCACCGAATAGATTTAATTGCTGAGCCGGTCCCTGACTCGGGAGTGCTTTCCCAAGTGAAGACAGACGTGGTAATAAAGAACGAAATTCCAACACCCGGAACAGCTCTTCCACTTTGTTGTGGTCATAATCTGCGGTTGTGGCTTTTTCCAATTCCAGGTGAATGGGTGCGTCTACCCTGATCCGCGCCAGATCCTGGCTCGTATATGCCATGTCATGGTCTTTTTCCAACTTGGCGCGCAGACCGGCAGTCATTTTATCCAGATTTTCGTATACGCCATCCAGGGTTTGATAGCTTTCCAAAAGACTTATCGCAGTTTTCTCGCCAACTCCTGCCACGCCCGGAATATTATCGGATTTATCGCCTACCAGCGCTTTATAATCGACAACTTGATCTGGACGTACGCCGAGATGGGCTTGAACATCCCCAGGTAAGTAATCTTTGGCTTCGGAAAGTTTACTTCCAGCCAGGTTGACGATCACCCGATCTGTGACCAATTGCAGCAGGTCCCGATCTCCGGTGATAATTTTAACTGCCAATCCTTTCTCTTCCGCTTCCCGTGCGATGGTGCCAAGGATATCATCGGCTTCGTAGTTTTCTAATTCAAGGCGGGGTATATTGAACGAGTCAACTAGTTGGCGAATTCGTTCCATCTGAGTCCGCAAGTCATCCGGCATTTTTGCGCGAGTTCCTTTGTATTCAGGAAAGATCTTGTCTCGAAACGTCCGTCCGGTATCGAAAGCCACAGCGATGTAATCGGGTTTTTCCTGCTCCAAAAGACGTATCAGTACGCTGGCAAAGCCATAAACGCCGGCTGTCGGTTCACCTTTGGATGTCAACCACCGAGCGTCGGTTGTGCCGGCTGGATTAAGTGCAAAATAGGTCCGGTAAGCCAGACCGTGTCCATCAATTAGATATAGAGTGGGAGGCATGATCTCCTCCTGGAGACTTAAGATAGGATGAGTCTATCACGCACGGTTTATGAGGGCAAGCGGGTATAACCAGGGTTTTCCATCTACTCAACCCCACCGATGGATATGGCTTGGGCCACCCTGGGCGAGATTCCTATGGTGACTTTGTCATCTTCGAGATGTTTTTACCGAATCCCTCGCAATAGTGGTTTTAATCGGATCTTCATCCAGATTTTGGAGATATTTATTAAGATTGTTAAATATCACAATTGCTTTGGAGTAACCTGCGTTGCCTGCTTTCTCGTTGTAAGTAGAACCACCAAAATCCCTGCCAGTATGATCCCGGCCGCAGGATAAAAAGATGGTCCGGGTATCTCATGAAAGATGAGATACCCTAATATCCCGGAGAATATCGGCTGGGTCAGGTTGGTCACACTGACCACCTGACCGCGGAATGATTTGAGCGAATAATTCAAAATGCTGTGGGAAAACACGGTTGGGATCAAACCCAGACCAAGAATCAATAAGATGTTTTTCAGGGTATATGGTTTGATCGGGTTGATAAAGAAAACGGCAATCAGGAGACACATCATACCTGCAATCCAGTAGATCGGTACCATATACTGCCAGAGAGTAATTCGTTGTCCATTTTTTCTGCCAAGCGCCAGATAGCAGGCAAATGCAAGCATGGATCCAAGGCAGATCAAATCTCCAGGAACACTCTCAGGCGAGACCTGTAAGTTAGTTATGGTCAAGAGAACGACTCCACTCAAGGTCAATAACGTCCCTACCACCTCCTGTCGGTTGATCTTTTCCCGAAAGAATACCCAGACAAAGAATGGCATTGCCACAGGTGTAAGATTCGCCAACAGACTGGCATTGGCTACAAAGGTCATCCGCGCGCCGATGATCCAGGTTATGAAATGGGCAGCCAGGGCTGCTGCTGGTGCAATTGTCCATGAGATCTGAGTCCAACCATAGGGCGTTGTACGGTATCGAATATCGCGAAGATATAAGGGAGTAAGTGCTAAGGCAGCGATAAGCAATCGGAAGGAAGCTACCAATAACGGATGCTCATCTCCGGCTTTGATCATGATCACAGCAGTGGCGCCCAGAAGGACTCCTACCATCATGAGCGCGATCCGGGGGAGAATATTCCAACGAGATGAACCTGGTTGACTCATAGGGACTTTACCAATAGAACGCATTCTGTTTCGGACAATGGAGACAAGATCAAACCAGGCTACGAACAAACCGCATTTGTTCCTGAAGATGATGTTCACCGCCACCATCGTGGTTGTTGAATTCGTAGATCTTGATATGTTTCTCTCCCACATAATGATTAAATGCAGCGAAAACGGTTGATGGTGGGCAGATGTCATCCATTAGACCTACTGAAAACAGCGCCGGCATTGTTGCCCGAGCAGCAAAGTGCATCCCATCAAAGTAGGATAAGGTTCGCCAGATTTGATCCACTTTATCTCTCTGTGCTTTTGCAAAGCGCGCGATCTCATTATAGGGGTCAGTATCCACCAATGTTACCGCCCGACGGAAGTGACACAGGAAAGGTACATCGGGTAGGCAAGAGTTTATGGTAGTATCCAAACCCGCGACAGCCAGCGCCAAGCCGCCTCCCTGGCTTCCCCCGGTAACGATGATTTTCTTCGAATCCACCAGTGGGTAAGAGCGGGCAGCCTCAACAGCGCGGACCGCGTCGGTTATTAATCGCCGGTAATAGTAGGTGTGCGGGTCTAGAATCCCGCGGGTCATAAATCCGGGGTGCTGTGGATTGCTACCTTCAGGCTCGACATCGGGAGTATCGCCATGCGACCAGGTGGATCCCTGCCCCCGGTTATCCATGACGAATGTGGCCAATCCCATGGCTGGATATACAAGCCAATTCGCCGGGAAATTCCGTCCGCCACCATAGCCGATGAATTCTACTACGCAGGGTAAGGGTTTTTGAGAACCAGACGGGAGTAAAAACCAACCTTTAATAGGTTGCCCGCCAAATCCGCGAAAAGTGACGTCAAACACATCGATCAAGCGGAAATCAGCCGGATATGGTTCGAAACGAGCATCCAGGGAAAACATCCGCGTTTCGAGGAGTGTTTGGTTCCAGAAGAGATCAAAATCCTTTGGTTCATCTCGATCCGGTTTGTAACTTCGCAATTCATCAAGTGGAAAATCAAAAAATGCCATAATTCTCTCCTGCCGTTAAATGTACTGAATCCCATGTATCCTGTAAAGGTCTCTTGTGGTCTTTTACAATTATCGCCTCAACCAGCGAATCCAATCTATAATTGAACCATAGAAAGGGAGAAAATATGAGCGATTATGATGTGATCGTCATTGGCGCTGGTCCGGGAGGATATGTAAGCGCAATTCGTGCATCTCAGTTGGGATTGAAAACAGCCATTATCGACAAACAATGGCTGGGTGGAGTCTGTCTGAATGTTGGGTGTATACCATCAAAGGCATTATTGAAGAATGCCGAGGTAGCCCACTTATTAAGGGAACGTGGAAAAGATTTTGGTTTCACGTTCGACAATTTACAATTGGATTACGGTGCTGCGGTCAAGCGCAGCCGCCAGGTCTCAGACCGATTGACCAAAGGCGTCGGTTTCCTGATGAAAAAGAATAATATCGACGTTTATATGGGGACTGCTCGCCTCATTTCGAAAAGTGAAGTGGAAGTCACAGCCGCAGATGGATCAAAACAAAACCATAAAACGAAGAATATTGTCCTGGCTACTGGCTCGCACGCCAGCGGTATACCGGGTGCGGAGCTGGATGGCAAACATGTGGTGACTTATGTTGAAGCCATCTTGCAGACCAACTTGCCAAAATCGGTGATCATCATCGGCGCAGGTGCCCTCGGTTTGGAATTCGCCACGGTCTGGAGCAGTTACGGTTCTGAGATCACTCTCGTGGAAATGATGCCACGTATTGCCCCATTGGAAGATGAAGAGGTCAGTGAGGAATTGACCAAGGCTTTTAGCAAACGGGGTATCAAAGTGTTGGCGGGGTATAAAGTCCAATCTGTAAAGGCAACGTCAGATGGTGCGCAAGTGGTGGTTAGCGGGGCGGACGGTGAGCAGACCCTCCAAGCCGAACAGGCGCTGGTCGCGATCGGGTTCAAACCAAACACGTCCAACCTTAATCTAGAGGGTGTTGGCGTTAAACTCACTCAGCGAGGGTATGTGGAAGTGGATGACCGTATGGCAACCAATGTCGCAGGGATATGGGCGATTGGTGATGTAACCGGCAAAATGCTTTTAGCGCATGTGGCATCCACCCAGGGCATTCTATGCGCAGAAGCGATTGACGGTCAGGAAACTACACCAATCGATTACACAATGGTCCCCAGAGCTACTTACAGCCAACCTCAGATAGCTTCCTTCGGTCTGACTGAAAGCCAGGTGAAGGAACAGGGATTGGATTACAAAGTTGGTAAATTCAATTTGATGGCGAATGGGAAAGCGCTGGGACTTGGTGAGACAGCAGGTTTTTGCAAGCTGATCATCGATCCGAAATATGGCGAAATTCTGGGAGCACATTTGATAGGTGTGGAAGTCTCGGAGTTATTGCCTGAATTTAACGATCGCCCAAAAGATGGAATTAACCGCGGAAGAGATCGCAGGAAATATCCACGCTCATCCAACTTTAAGTGAAATAATTATGGAAGCAGCTCATGTCGCATTGGGGCATCCAATTTCAACCTAATTATTAGGTTCGATCCATTTCTCAATTGGTCAGAGCAAAGTAGCAATTCATTCTACGTGGCACAATGCTCCAAAATTAAAAAAAACATTCCAATATATCAATCAAACAACAGTCCTCCTTTCACAACGGATGGACTGTTGTTTAACAGTTGTATGGTTACTTCTATTTCCCAAGAAGCAAGGGAAGCAACTGGACTATAATCAACACAATGGACACACAATTGCCTCCACCGATCTGGGTTGACACTCCTCAAGGATTACTGGAGACAACGAGGATACTATCGGGGGAAAAACGTATCGCCGTAGATACGGAATCGAATAGCCTGCATGCATACCAGGAACAAGTTTGCCTGATTCAATTTTCAATCCCAGGTTACGATTACCTGATCGACCCTATGGCGTTGCCGGATATTTCTCCGCTATCAGCTATTTTCGCATCCGACCGGATCGAAAAAATATTCCACGCATCTGAATATGATGTCATTTGTTTGAAGCGGGATTATGGGATTGAATTTAATCGTCTCTTTGACACCATGGTCGCGGCTCGAATCCTTGGGATCCATGAAGTCGGCTTGAATAATCTATTAAATACTGAATTTGGAATCAATCTGGACAAACGTCTGCAAAAAGCAAACTGGGGACGGCGACCATTGCCGGAAGAATACCTCGCATACGCCAGGATGGATACCCATTACTTGATGGAATTGCGAGACGTCTTGGAAGACAAACTTCGGGCAGCCGGTTTATGGGAGCTGGCTCAGGAGGACTTTGCTCGAATGACTCGCACCACGGTCCCGGCGGAAAACAAGATCGAGGATGAGATCTGGCGAATTCACGGAGCGCGTGACCTAAATCCAGAAGATGCAGCCGTATTTTTACATTTACTACTCTGGCGCGAAGAAGCTGCTAATAAAGCCAATCGTCCTCCATTCAAGATCATAAGCAACGAACAATTATTGATGATCGCGCAAAGTAAGACTTGCCAAATGGGAACTCTGCGACATAAAATTCGATTAAGCCCATATCAATTGAATAAATTTGCAGAGACAATCATATCGGTTGTGGAAAAAGGTAGAAAAAGCTCCCCACTAGACCCGCCTCGCCAACATGTCTCGGATCCAGCATTTAGGAAACGTCTGGACCGTCTGAAAATATTCAGAAAAACGGCAGCAGAAAAGATGAAGGTCGAGTCGGATGTCATACTTCCCAGGGATTTGTTATACGATCTGGCACAGGATCCACCCCGCCACTGGGAAGATTTTTCCCTCCGAATGCTGCAATATCCCTGGCGATATCGAACCTATGGTGAGCAAATATTCAGTGCCATCCACCCACGAACATCAAGAGGAACTCCATGAAAATACATTTCTTTGGCGCTTCACAGACTGTCACCGGTAGTCAATATCTGTTTGAAATAAACGGAAACACGTTACTGCTTGATTGTGGTCTCTTTCAGGGTCGGAGAGATGATACCTATGAACGAAATCGCACGTTTCATTTCAATCCACGCAAGCTGGACGCGATGATCCTATCCCATGCCCATATCGATCACTGTGGAAATTTACCCAATTTGATGAAGAATGCATACAGTGGTCCGATCTACTGCACACCCGCCACAGCAGATCTGACTGATCTTCTAGTGCGAGATTCCGGGCATATCCAGGAAAGTGATGTGGAGTATGTGAACAAGAAACGAAAACGCCGAGGCGAACCACCAGTGGAACCTCTATACACGATTGCCGATGCTGAAATGGTCAAGCCAATGCTTGTGGATAAGCTCTATGACCAGGAATTTGAACCGATCCCCGGTGTAACGGCCAAACTGGTAGATGCAGGGCACATTTTGGGATCTGCGGCGGTAATATTGAATATCGAAGAACATGGAAAAAATACCCGTTTCTGGTTCTCAGGTGATATAGGCAGGCCGGGACTTCCGCTGGTGAGCGACCCTGTCTTGCCGGATACCTGCGATTACTTATTGATGGAATCCACGTATGGAGATAAACGACACACAGACCCGCAGGATGCCTTTATCGAAATGCGCAAAGCTTTACTTCGGACATTCGAACGGCGGGGTAAAGTCATCATACCGGCGTTCGCAGTCGGTCGTACCCAGGAATTGGTTTACGCCCTTAATGAAATGATGGACCACCAGGAAATTCCACGTATCCCTGTTTATGTAGATAGCCCATTGGCGGTAAATACAACTGATATTTTTATTAAGCATCCGGAAAACTTTGATGAGGAAACTCACAGATTCATCCGGGAACATCGCCACCCTGCCCTAAATTTTGATTCCTTGCATTATGTTAGATCAGTGGAAGAATCAAAATCGCTAAATGACCGACATGAGCCAATGGTGATCATTTCTGCATCCGGCATGGCAGAAACCGGGAGAATTCTCCATCATCTGAAAAATAATATTGAAGATCAGCGTAACATGATCATGATCGTTTCCTGGCAGGCTCCATATACACTGGGAAGGCGACTGGCAGATCGCGAGCCACTGGTGCGAATTTTTGGAGAAGAATACCAGGTCAGGGCGGAAGTTGTCACAATCGGTGGATTGTCCGCGCACGCAGGACAGGACGGATTGGTCAGTTATGCAGCTCGGGTGAAGGACAACGCGAAGAAGATATTTATGGTTCACGGCGAGCCAAAGTCCAGCCTGCCATTAATTGAGATATTCAAGGAGAAAAATTTTCCCGACGTAATCTACCCCGAGTTATACGATACGTATGAGATCTAGATCGCAATGATTCCTTAATAACACCGTATATGACAAGGAAAGGTGGAGAAATCAATCCACCTTTTTTGTTTGATTAGGGGGGGGGTACTGCGCTCAACCTTCGACAAATTTCTGATATACTGTGCCGATGAAAGGGGAGCAAAATGAATATTCGAACTACTTCAATTCTACTGATCTGTTTATTTGCCCTATCAGCCTGCAGCTCACAGGCGATAACCACTGCAACCACAACCAAAGGAAAGGGTCTTTAGGTGATAATACCCTCCCGACCTCGAATGGGGACTATAAATTTATCTCAGCGCGAATTGTTCCCGAGGCGAATGGGAACAAGCCAACCCCGAATGAAAAGCTCCTGCTGGTTGTTCTCGAAAGGACGGATGGCGGGCAAATTGATCTGGCCGCTTTTCAAACCGCCATTCAGGAGGTCCCCGAAGGAGTATATATCCTGGGTGATGACAGCTCCAAAACAATCACAACTATGGCGGGATGGGTGGATGAAGATTTTTCGATCGGGTTCCGTGTTCCGGAAAATTTAAAAACCTACGAACTGCATTGGCCAGGAATCAATCCCTTGATCTTCGAACTAGAAGAGTAGTGAGCAAATGATAAATGGGATGGTAATCACTGACAGATACCATCCCATAAATTTTCTCTGATATAATATCGCCTGCAGGAGAGGTGCCGGAGTGGTTGATCGGGGCGGTCTCGAAAACCGTTGTGGCCCTCTGGACCACCGTGGGTTCGAATCCCACCCTCTCCGCCTACGAAACCAGGCTCCGAGGGCGCAAGCAGCCACTCTCCGCCTACGAAACCAGGCTCCGAGGGCGCAAGCAGCCACTCTCCGCCTACGAAACCAGGCTCCGAGGGCGCAAGCAGCCACTCTCCGCCTACGAAACCAGGCTCCGAGGGCGCAAGCAGCCACTCTCCGCCTACGAAACCAGGCTCCGAGGGCGCAAGCAGCCACTCTCCGCCTACGAAACCAGGCTCCGAGGGCGCAAGCAGCCACTCTCCGCCTACGAAACCAGGCTCCGAGGGCGCAAGCAGCCACTCTCCGCCTACGAAACCAGGCTCCGAGGGCGCGAGCAGCCACTCTCCGCCTACGAAACCAGGCTCCGAGGGCGCGAGCAGCCACTCTCCGCCTACGAAACCAGGCTCCGAGGGCGCAAGCAGCCACTCTCTGCCTACGAAACCAGGCTCCGAGGGCGCGAGCAGCCACTCTCCGCCTACGAAACCAGGCTCCGAGGGCGCAAGCAGCCACTCTCCGCCAAAAAAAAGCTCACAAAAATGAGCTTTTTCTTTTTCCCAAATTGGAAAGATTGTTTCTTCATCCATCTCTTTCCAATTTTCCATTTACTAATTACTGATTTTTCTATCTCAAGCTCCATCATCCTCGGGCGGAATCGTCTGCCCATAATCCAATACTTCGCGAGTCTGAGAATTTGCCTGGGAAGCGCTGATGATTCCTAATTCTTCCATGCGATCGATCAGACGGGCTGCCCGGGTGTATCCGATCCGCATACGACGTTGCAGCATAGAGATCGAAGCGCGACCTTCCCTCCGGACAAGTTCGGTCACTTCACTCAATAAGGGGTCTTCATTGCTCCTACCTAAGCTTCCCCCAGGACTCCAGAAGTCCACTTGTTTCAACATGTTCGCAGGAGGCAGATCTTCGTTCGCCCCCTCTTCAAAATTACTTTCAGCCTGGTCAATAACGATCCCGCGCCAGTAATCCACAAGCCTTTGGATCTCACTGTCGGACACATAGACACCCTGCAATCGGACTGGCGCAGCAGCATCAGGCGCCTGAAATAGCATATCACCATGCCCAAGCAGCTGTTCAGCCCCTGGCTGATCGAGAATCACACGGCTATCGATCATAGTGGCAACTGAGAATGCAATTCGGGCAGGGAAATTCGCTTTGATCAATCCGGTAATGACATCGGTCGACGGACGCTGGGTGGCGACGACCAGGTGTAAACCGGTTGCGCGTGCCATTTGCGCCAAACGGGTGATGGCTGCCTGGGTTTCAGCAGGGGCGAGCATCATTAAATCTGCCAATTCATCAATGACGATGACAAGCATTGGCAACTTCTTTTCGCCCCGCAACTGCATCCGGACATTGTAATCCTCCAGGTTTCGAGCTCCCGCCGCAGAAAACTTATGATAACGGGCATCCATTTCGCGCAGCATCCATTGCAGTGCCCCAATAACCCGATCTGCTTCGACAACAACCGGGGCGAGCAGGTGAGGTATGCCATTGTAATTGGTGAACTCCACTCGTTTGGGATCAACAAGGATCAATCGGAGGTCGTCCGGAGTATTGTTGAGCAGAAGGCAGCTCAATATTGCATTAACACAGACAGATTTACCTGAACCGGTCGTTCCGGCAATGAGTAAGTGTGGCATGGCCGATAGGTCGGTAGCAATGGGTACACCGGATACATCTTTACCCAGGGCAATTTTCAACGATGTCCTGATCCGTTTGAAAGACGGACTTTCCACAACATCCCGCAAACGAACCATTGCCTTATGGTCGTTAGGTACTTCAATCCCGATATAATTTCGTCCCGGCACTGGAGCCTGAATTCGAATTCTGGTTGCCGCCAGTGCTAATGCCAGATCATCCTGGAGTGAAACAATTTTTGAAACCCTGACCCGCATATGATTACCACTGCGGTTTTCTACAAAGTCTGGTTCCACACCGAACATGGTTACGGATGGACCGCGAAGGATCTCCACAACATGTCCTGGAGCTCCAAAGTCGGCTAGAGTTCCCTCGATCATCCGAGCTCGCTCCAGATCCATTTTTTCATTTTCAACCTGAGGAGAACCATGCTCAAGGATTTTCTCGGGTTCCGGCAGTTTCCAAACAGGATCCACTGGTTGAATATCGATACTTGGTGCGATCTCAGGGGAGGCTATTCCATCGATTGTTTGGATCGAACCCTTTATCGGCTGGAATCCATCCTGTATGGTTTCTTCCTCCTCTTGAGAATCATCGGTGTCTATCGTCACGGTTTCCCGTATCGCATTTTTCCATTCGCTGAAACCGGTCCGTAAACCATCAAAGAGGTTAGTGCCTTCGGGTGTGGATGCTTTGACGATTCCGAAGAAACCACCTACACCGTTTGCAATTTGTTGGAATGAAATATCAAAAGAGAAAATAAGGGAAACCAGAAGCCAGGCGCACAATACCAGAAAAGCGCCGATATCTCCCAATCCCGCGACCAACAACTGGATAATTATCCCGCCAACCAATCCGCCGCCCTTTCCATCCTCAGCAAGAAGATAGGGATCCACTGCCCCACCTGCGAAATAATGGAAAAACGCCAGGATATTCAGATACAGTAATACCAGCCCTGCTATTTGCTCAAAAGGTAAACGTGGTAGCGATTCAACCCGTCTAAGGATGAGATAGATACCTGGGATCATGATTGCCAGAGGGATGATCCAGACACCCCAGCCGGTCATCCAGCGTAAGACTCCTGAAACCCAGGCAGTGATTGGGTTATCTTTGCCAGCAAATAAACTCAATGCAGCTAATAATCCTGCCAGAAGAAGGAACACCCCGATGATGTCCATCTTCCGTTCTGGGGAAACCTGATATCCATAGACGGACATCGATTTTTTTGATCTGGATTTACCTGTTGGCGTATAAGACTTCCCGAAAGGTCGTTCCTTTGACCTTATCCGCGCGAACAGAAGATTTGGTAGATTTGAGTGGTATTTTTGATTGTCTGGTGTTGGTTTTTTTGGCTGGCATAAGATCCTTACCTGTCAACCATAATCCTGCAGGATTCGTGCCGAACTGGTTTTAAGATATCACATCTACGGATGAAAAACTGCTAATTTGGGAGTCAAACAGACTGAATTTGGTTTGGAATCGAGGAACAGACACTCTTCACGATAAAGGTCATACCAAAGAAGAAATACTGTCATATGTAGGATTATTAATCGTCTGAGTAATTCATTCACCATCGCGACAAACTTCCTGAATTGTCCAATTAAGACCAATATTAACGAAATATTCGCAAATATTTAATGCTGTCTTTAGAATCGAAAATTAAAATAGAGCTAACATGATGATAGTTCAATGTCCCTTGATAGATTGAGAATAACCTCTAGCGGTAGTGGTAAGAAGTCTTCAAGAGCATAAAACTTGTTCTCCTCCTTAGAAAGGACATCGGCTGTTGCAGGGCAGCCGATGTCCGTATTTAATTCCCAAAGCATTGTCATAGGCGATGCTCTTCGCTGAAATAGGTTCACTCCGTCACTGGAATTATTTAACTTTTACAATTAACTGGATTGTAATTTGACAATTGCCTCTTTTGTTGCACGGAAGGCGATCGGCGGCAGCGAGTGTATTGGAAAGAAAACTGCTTCATCGGCATCATCATGGGCGCCTAAAGTTCCGGCAACCACTTCCACGAGGTAGACAAGGACTACGTCTGCTCCCCGAGGGTGGTCACGACCGGTGGTCACATGGAATAATTCCAGCGCATGGACCACAAGTCCTGTCTCTTCCAGGCATTCTCGTTCTGCGGCTGCTTGTGGGTCTTCTTCTGCATTTACAAAACCAGCAGGTAAAGTCCAGAGACCTTTCATGGGATCAAAATGGCGTTTTACCAGAAGGATTTTCTGTTCACTTGTTACGAGTGCTGCAGCAGCCACCTTCGGATCAGGAAAATACACCCAACCGCAGGAGGGGCAAACCGGGTGGAGATGACCGTCCTGATATAGCTGAGTCTCCAGGTGCGTTCCGCAACGAAGACAATATTTGGCTTCGAATGGACTCATCTGGGTTTTTTCCTGGATTTTAGAAATGCGACGATACCGCTGCTGATGCCGATGAGGAGGAGGATACCTGATGCGACCCAAAGTGGATTGCGATTTAAGACTGATGGCTGTTGTACCCCTTCCACAGGACGAGGAACAACTTCCGAAACCTGATTTGTTGGTTGGACACCCAGGATTGGGCCCAATCCGGTCGTATCCGAAGCAGGTTGTCGGGCTATCTGGTTTTCTGATGCAGCGGTTGGAGTTGGTTGTGGCAGTTGGGTAGGCTGGGGAGCGATCTCCGGTGAGACCGGAGGTACCGGTGCGGGTGCAGTATCCGGTGCGACCGCCGTATCTTGTGCAGGTTCAGCAGCGACACCAGGTTCCGCTACTGTTGCTGGTGCAGCAGCCAGATTAGGAGCCGCTTCGATTGTAGCCTCCAGTGTCGATTCCGGGACTGTTTCAGATACAATCTCAGGAGGAATCTCAGGGAAGGTTTCCGGCGTAGCTTCAGTCACTGCTTTTTCGGTTGGCGCTTCTAAAGAGAATGTATCAACTCCACCACCGCCACCACCTCCAACGCCATAAGGTATTACTCCGGGTCCTTCCGCCCCGCCTCCACCGCCTCCGCCACGTCCCCCAACAATTCCTGATCCGTTATAAGCCTGTGGAATTGTTCCAGGAGGACCCCAAATGATTACTGGTCCCGCTGGTGAGGAACTTGTAGACTCAGTTTGAGAGATCTTTTTCATGGCGAGTGCCGCTGGTAATGCAGGCAATGAGGATGTAGATGTCTCAAGTAGAAAGCTGAAAAGAAATACTACTACTGCTAATCCGGTGGTTAATACGGATGCAAAACGGAAGGAGAATAATGCAAACCGGGGTTTGCGCAGTTGGTCAGCCTGGGATTGAGTAAGGGTAAAGTTATGGGGAGAGCGTCTTTTCGGTGCAGAACGAAGTAACTGCCTGGTCTCAGCCAGGGAGCGATAATTTGTTTTCCAGATTTCCGATGAATTGATGAGCTCTTCAATTGCCTGTCGGTCTTGGTTTGATAACTGACCATCCATGTAATCTGATATTTGCTGCCAATCTTGTGGGGAAAACACTTTGCTCATACTACGCCCTCCCTGTCATGACGCAAAAACGAGGGCAATAGTTCCCCGAAACCTTGCAAACAATCTCTCATTCGAAGTCTGGCTCGGGCAAGACGGCTTTTTATTGTACCTAGTGGAGTATTTACTACAGATGCCACTTCATCGTAATCCATTCCCTGGACATCTACCAAAATTACCACAGAACGAAATTCTGGAGAAAGTGCGCCAAGACAATGTTGGATAGCCTGATCCAGCTCGCCCGTTTCGATAGTCTCTTCAGGGGAGAGACTCCCATCTGCCAACCACGGTGGCAATTCAATTTCATCGTCATCATCATTCACGGGTTCCAATGCGGTGGTTGGACGACGTTGTTGTCGGCGGAGTTCATCGTAACAGGTATTGGTAACCATCCGCATGACCCAGGCTTTAAAACTCCCGCCCCGAAATGTATTCAGGTGTTTATACGCAGATAAGAATGCATCTTGGGTAGCATCCTCTGCCAGGACCGGATCACCTAACATCCGATATGCAAGGTTGAACCCTATATCCTGATACGCCAAGACCAGCCGGTTGAAGGCGTCCAGGTCTCCTTGAATAGCATCTTGTACGAGTTTTAGATCATCCATCCGATTTATCACGTTCTGTATATACCAATTCGGTTAATCCTATCCCATCAAAGTATGAGCGTCAAGCTAACATCACAAAAAAGACAGATATTAGATTAGCCCAATCATTACAAAGGATACATTTCAGCAGTGTTTCTTATCAGATATACTGAAGGCGCAATTGTCTTTCATCCCCGCACCATTCTTATGAGGTTACATGGATTATACAATCCCCTTGATCATTCTCCAGCTTATTTTTATGGAGGGTATTTTATCAATTGATAACGCTGCAGTTCTTGGGGCTATGGTAGTTCACTTGCCGGATGACCGGCCGGTCACCTGGCCTTCTTCTCTAAGGCGGTTTGGTTATCGATTCAATAAGTTCCTCGGGCAACAGCGAACGGCTGCTCTCCGAGTCGGGTTGTTGGGAGCCTATTTCGGTAGGGGATTGATGCTCTTGTTGGCGAATATCGTCATTCAGAATCCCTGGCTCAAATTGGTAGGCGCAATATATTTGATCAAACTGGGATGCGATAATCTGGGTAGACCTGCCGAGGGCGAATCTGAAGAGGATGCCCATGTCCACAGGCTCGAAGGAAATAACTTCTGGAATGTGGTGCTTACAATCGAGGTCACCGACCTTGTTTTCAGCCTTGATAATGTGGTCGTCGCAGTGACCCTATCAAAAGAACTCTGGGTGGTCATGCTGGGCGTGGCTATCGGGATTCTCCTGATGCGTTTCGCCGCGGGTGTTTTCAGTTATGCGGTTGAACGGGAGCCGATCCTCAAACCTGCTGCCTACCTGTTGGTCTTCAACATCGGGATAGAATTGTTGCTTGCCGATCTGTTCCATTTTGAGCTCAATAGTTATGCTCGGTTCGGGATCTCGGTGGCCACGATTTTGCTTTGCCTCCTATATTCCCATTCACCGGCTCTACGAAAATTGAAGCCTGCCTTGAAATGGATCGCAGAAGGTATGGCAAATTTCAATACTGTTTTGGATTGGATACTCAAACCTGTTTTCGCTCTTCTACGGTTGATGGGTAAAGGTGTAAAAACTTTATTCCCATTGAAACGTTATTCCATTGGCGGACCAGAGGAAGGTCCGGAAGATTAGATGGAAAATTAATAAAAAATACACGCCCGATTTCTGGGCGTGTATTTTTTTTATGACAAAATCCGGATCAGGCTTTTAAAATCTTGTACATTCCGGTGCCGCAAACTTTGCATTTCCCTTTTAGAGCTGGACGACCATTCTTCATGGTTACTCTTTCGGTGTCGACCATTTCACGTTTCTGTTTGCATTTAACACAGTATGCTATTTCAGCCATTGTTCCCTCCTTCAGGATAGGTTGATATGTCCATTATATATGGGTTTTCTGTGAGGGCAAGTGCTTGTATTGTGCTCAATTTAAGTCAAGCATTTTGGTATTTGATTTACTGCTTTACGAATGTAGAGATAATCATCACATCCTGTAATGACAGGTTGGGGAAATTTGTCACTAACGTTTCGACTGGGGGACGTTTATACTTCTTCTTTGAAGAACGTGATACTGGTTTGGTTTATTGTTTGAAAACTCTCCTACCTCGGTTTTTCCAGCTCCCCTTATGCTGGAAAGAGATGACCTCTAGAGCCCTATGACTTCAATGCAGCTGCTCTAGAGGTCTTTTCTTTTGTCTGAATTCAGGTAATTGATATGCCAATTTACTTCTGTACCGCAGATATAAACGGTAACTTAGTTAGATCTCCAGAGACCTTCACCGTTGTTTTTGATACCCAACAACTGGATCCATCTTTTTTATCGGGATTTTGGATGGATATCCACTCACCACCTACATCCATTCCGTTCGCTTTCACGATCTGTCCTGTCCGTAGGTAACCTACAATTCTCGAGGTTCCAAATGGCAGGGATCTACAGTTGGCTTTTCCCAATGGAGAGATCAGCACTTCTTCCACTACAACTTCCGTAGGCATCGCTTGACTTTCCACCGTTTGATCGGGGGTCGGTTTGGGAGTCGGCGTGGGTGCAGCTGTTGGTTCGACTTGGACGGGCTGACTTAGTAACGACGTTGGAGTGGACGATGAGGCAGTAGTTGGTACAAGAGCAACCTGCGGGGTACATGAGACATTGATGAAAATGACCCCCATATATAAAGCCGTCAAAAATAGTAATTTTCCAATATATTTCACTGGCGCCACTCCTCTTTACATAATAATTCAATTGTAATCAAAAAATGACGAAAGAGAAGTAGTCAATTGTGAACATAGTATATGAAATCTATTTATCTGGGAGTGATATCCGCTGAAGATGAAGAGTCTCAACCCGAAGACCTAAGTCTCGAACACGATTAATCAACCCAAATAATTCACTTTGGTCAGATACCGAGCCATCTAAGCAGGTTTGAATATCAATATACGTTACGGCCAGATCTCCCAACCAGGAGATGATTTTTTGATCTACCAGTTGCGGAATAATAAGTGAAATATGGTAGTTGTAGCTTGTCATAGATCATCCCCAAAAAGTAGAGGAGGAGGTTTGAACCTCCTCCTCTACCGGTCAAAGTGCCATACTGATTACAAAAGGGATGAGGACAACTAATCCCAACAGGGCAGGACGTCTGCGTTTGATTGAATTGTCCCAATGGAAGAGGTAGGAGGAGAGTCCCAATGCCAGGATGCCTGTCGCAAGCAATAACCCGAGATTGAGATAGTCATTGAACTGAGGTAATTCAGCCGATGACAGGCTGGCGAATGCACTCATCGCATGTCCGGTAGGCAACAGATTGGCTATCAGACTCAAGGATTTTGGTAGCATGGATATGGACATCATCAGACCACCAAGGATCATGGAAGGGACAAATATTAGTTGCGCGATCAGGATTGTGGCGCGTGAATTAGGAGCAACCACGCCGATTAACATTCCAAGCCTTGAAGAGGCAACAAAGGAGATGGACCATACTACTGCAAATAGGAACCAGTTGGCGGGAAGAACTCCATCAAAGAATAGATAACCGCAAAATATGATGATGACCGAAACCAACACTATGTGGAGCAGTACGTTCAGGATCGGGATAAGTAATATGGAGAAAGATGGGACTCCATTGATCTTGTAGCTTCGAAATATCCCGGCTTCCCTTGAGCTTAACATTGGACCGGGCATGCCCAGCAAAGGGGATGACATCACCGCGACCAAGATCATTGCAGGGATCATCGTTTCCTTGAACGTCGGGTTTACTTTTGCCATCAGCAATCCCATCATTACAAAGAAAAACAGCGGAAACAGGTAGTTCATTAAAAGTTGCGTTTTATCCGCAGCGTAGCACGAAATTAATACAGAAGGTGAGTGTAAAAAGCTTTCATCGTATCCTCTTTAATTCAGTTTATAGATTTGTAATTTCCAAAAATCGTTCTTCGAGAGTTGGGGGTTCAACCTGAAGGTCGATCAACGTATCCCCTTTTTCTTCGATATAACGAATAATGGCAGAAACAGCCGATCCTGTTTGAGTTGTGAAGTAAATGTAGTAGTCATCCTGGATACGATGATTCCTAATCCCCCGAAAAGAAGCTCTATTTTTAGATAGGCAACTCAATTCAGTATGGACTGAGATGCGTGTCTGTTTCCCTGAGCAGTCAATTGTTGGGGAGTACCAATAGCCGCCAGCTTACCTTTCAATAAGATCGCTACCCGATCAGCCATCTTCTCAGCTTCTGCCATATCATGTGTTGCCAGAATGATCGTTGTACCGTCTGCCTTCAATTCGTGCATTATGGCGTGCAGTTCCACCCGGGAAGCGACATCTAAAACAGCAGTTGGTTCATCCAGAAAAAGGATCTCCGGTTTAAGATATCGCCAGCGCAAAAGCCAACCTGCGCTGCTGACCGATAGAGAGCGATCCATACTCGGCTTTTCTCTTTTCTCCCAAATTCATCCGCTCAAGCAATTCGAATTGCGGTTGAACATTATGATAGGCACAGAAAAATCGCATTAATTCATCCACCGTCATTGCCGCGGGTAGCCAGCAATAGATGAATGTTGTCAGGCAGGTGACCAACCAATACTCGCATCAAGGTTTGGACTTCCATTTGATGAATGAGATGATAATCATCTATCACAATCACCAACGATTTCGATAATTTTTCAAGTTCGTTTAGGATCGAATGAGCCAGTTGATCAGGTACTGGCAATAACGAATGTTGGAATACATAGGAAAGGGAAGATGCGAAATCAGGAAATCGTGACCCTATAGATTCGACAAACACCTGAACAAAATTGTGTAGGACATTATCCTCATTATCTATTTGAATCCAGGCGATTGGATAATGGGAGCTTTAAGCCCATTCATTAATCAAAGATGTTTTTCCATACCCGGCGGGTGCGCAAAATAGGGTGAGTTTACTCCAAATGCTCTCCTCCACCCGTTGCACCAATTGATTTCGATGGATACGGTTGGGTCTTAATCTGGGTGGAGAAATTTTGTTTCGCAGGACTGGCTGAGATAAATTACCTGTGTTCGACATATGGTTCATTATAAATAGGTTTGCTTAGGGATAAAAGCCAAAATAATCTGGAATAACAGGATCATTGTTTGCTCTGGTATTAATAATCAAAATGCCCGGCGAATGGACCGGGCATTTTGATTTATTTTTACCAGAGTACTCTGTTTCACTTTTGTTCGAGATATTTTTTTTCTTCGGTGAGCTTTTTCCAACGGGTGATCAGGCTAATGATGTAACCGATCAGAGCACCGAAGATGATCACATAACCGGCAATCATATAAGTGGCAGTCTGGGCAGGTTGGTCCATAATTTTCTCCTCCTAGATATCCTGGTTGCTCAATCTTGCATGTTCCACTTCATCGGCCAGGTTGGCGAGCCGCATCCGGTGCCACAACAAGTCGATAAAGATAATTGACCAGACCAACAATCCGAATAAAAAGGTCTGTAGCATACGGGGAGCCATCTCAAACGCAGCAGAGGTGTTACCGGGAACACCGATCACAACCGGGTGGATGGTTCGAAATATCCGGATTGAAAGGAATGTCAGCGGGACGCTCAGTGCACCAATAATAGCGTAGACAGCGCCAAACCGAGCTCGTTTTTCTGGGTCATCAATCCCCTGCCGTAACATGAGGTAGGCGACATATACTAACGCCATAATAGCAGCTGTAGTCAGACGGGGATCCCAGGTCCACCAGGTATTCCATATCGGGCGAGCCCAGATGGAACCCGTGGCAATCGCGACGAGAGCGAATACAATCCCTATCTCAACAGATGCATAGCTCAGGTGGTCCCATTTCTTGGTGCCCTGCTTAAGGTATATTCCACCGGCGACAGCGGCAACAATGAAAGAGAGCATTCCTACCCAGGCAGTAGCCACATGGAAATAGAAGATCTTTTGCACCAAACCCATAACTCGTTCGATCGGGGCATAGAAAAAGACCATCAATGTTACAAGCAGCAAAAGAATAAGAGCGATGATATCCAGTATTTTCAATCGATCAATTGAATTGCGCATAGGCTTTCCTTTCGAGATCATTCTTCAACAACCTTGTCAAAAATCATCCAGGCTACAGTCAGAAAAATAATATCATATACCACGAGCAGATTAAGCCAGGGTGTAATTTCATCCAGCGGAATTCTCTGAATAAATCCTGTGCTGGCTTTTACCGCAGCAACCACAACGGGTATAACGACCGGAAAAAGCAGGATCGGTAATAAGATATCCCGGGTACGAGCCTCGACTGCCATGGCAGATAGTAATGTCCCAACAGCAATATATCCAATCGATCCAAGCAAGGTCACGGCAATCAATCCCGGGTTGATCAAATTTATATTGTAGAGCAGGCTGAATACCGGGATCACGACTGCTTCCACAATGAGCATGAAAATCAGGTTGCCCACCATCTTCCCAAAATAGATCGCGCTGCGATCGACTGGCGCCAGGAGCAAACCATCCAGACAGCCGCGGTCTTTCTCTGAAGCCATCGAGCGGTTCAATCCAATAGTACCGGCGAAGGTAAAAGTAACCCAAAGGACGCCGGCTGCAACCGTCGCTCGAGTACCTGCTTCCAGTTCCAGCGCGAAATTGAAGATCAACACGACGAGTAATGCGAAGACCAGCATAGCAGAAAAGATCTCACGGCTGCGGATTTCCGCGGTCAGATCTTTCCAGACTACCGCTCCCATGGCTTGAAAGAAAGAGGGTTTGGATGGTACCACCGTGGTCATTTTCCCTCCAATGCCTGGCGATAATAGGCTAATAAGCCATCCGCAGGTAGCTGTTCGGCTGAGATGGAGGCTACGATCTTTCCGCGAGATAAGACATCGAACCGGCGTGCCAGATCCTGGACCCTGGCAAGGTCATGGCTGGTCATAACGACCGTTCGTCCGGTGGCAGCCACTTCACGGAGCAGGCGATCCAGCATTTCACAGGCATCTTGATCTAAACCGGTATGTGGCTCATCCAGAAGAAGGACAGCCGGATCATGGAGGATTGCTCTACCAATGGCCAACCGTTGCTGCATGCCTCGCGAGAAAGTACGAACAAGGTCAGCTTTTCGGTTGGCTAATCCGATCAAGTCCAGAACAGAACTGATCCTCGTCTTGAGATCAAGCACTGAATACATCATGCCAAAAAACCGCAGGTTTTCTTCCGCTGTCAGGTCGCCATACAGGAGAGGTAAATGGGAAACAATTCCCATCCGGCTGCGAACGGCAGCAGATTGTGCAGGCAGATGATATCCAGCCACAATGACCGTTCCGTACGTTGGTTTCATCAAGGAAGAGAGGATTCTAAGAAAAGTAGTCTTCCCTGCACCGTTTGGACCCATGAGAGCGACAAATTCGCCTTCCTCCACCTGAAAATCCAGATTTGAAAGGACGGTTTTCGCCCCGAACCGTTTCACTAGATGATCGACTTGAATCACATCAGTTTCCGTAATTGTTCTTTTAGCTCTGATCGACGGAGTTGATACACTGTGTCGTTCAGATTCCCGGATTTATACTGTTCATCCAGAGATAGAATTGCGTCCATGATCGCTTCTTTTGTTGGGAGTTCTCCAGGGGTGAATATTTGCTGAGCTGGTTTATCTTTACGCCAGAAGTAATAATATAGTATACCCGTGATAACCAGGATCAATACACCTGATCCAAACAGGACGGGATTAATGCTTATTTTTTGTGGACTGGCTCCTGCCTGTGGTGATCCCGAGAGGTTCAGAACTAAATTGTCTTCCGCGCCAAAATCAGAACCATTGTAAACCTGGAAAGACATTTGTTGGCTACTCCGCACCCCGCCATCCACCAATTGTCCACTCTTCAATGTGACCCCTCCAAACGGGATCATTACACTTACAGAGCTGGTCTTGAGGGCAATTGGAACGTTGATGGTTGCTTTCTTCTCGTAGGGCAGATCATAAGCAAATAATACCTGGTGTGAGCTTTTTCCGGGTGGGATCGCAACCGTATCAAAAAACCCATTGTCAATCGGCATGTATCGTTCGCCCAGAGTGCTGTCATCGAATTGGAGATTGGTAGCACCCTCAGGGAGTAGAAATTGCAAACTTTCAGAACCATCTTTTGAGGGTACAACAACTTCATTACCGTTATTTGAGATCAGAAATAATGTAACGACCTGCATCATCCCGGGCTGGGGGAAATCAATGAATAGGTGCATACGGTCCGCGCTTAGTGCTGAAATGTCCGTGGTCGAGTCGGATATATGCACATCCAGGGTAACGTTCTCAGGTTGAACAAAATCTTCCCCATCTTGGACCAATCCCGGATGGAATGATGGCTGTGAATTGAACTCACGTCCATCATACATGACGGATGCAATAAATATCCTGCCGGCTTTCATCTCAACCTGGCCAAAGTCGAAACTACCGCCAGTCATGATTTTTGTTTTCGCTGTGGATGTTTCGGCCATTTGATCGAAAATATGAAGAGTGATTTCCAAATTCTCCGGGAGATTCGCGCCGGAATCATTAATCACCTTGCCGGAAATATATACCTGTTCAGGAGTAACAGAAATATCACTTTGAGTTACTCCGTTTTCAGCTTGAGGCGTACCTCCCTGGTCATCAACCGGAGGGTTTTCTATCGGTTGAGGGAGAGGTAATGATGGGACCACCACCTTGAGGAACGATAATGTTCGGACATATTGAACGACGTTCTGACGCTCATCTGAGGTCAACGACTTCTCGAAGGAGGGCATTACATTCGCGGATCCGCTGGTTACGATCTGGAATAATTCCTGGTTTGTTCTGGGTGAAAGAATGCTTTGATTCGTAAAATCTGGGGGTTGGAGCGGTAATCCGCGCGCAGTCTCACCATCGCCTTTTCCAAGCAGACCGTGACACCCGGCACAGATAGAATCAAATATCACTTTTCCGGCAGAGAGGTCAGTCTCATCTGAACCCATCAGAAATAAATAGGATGTCACATCCCATCTTGCCCGATCATCAAGCACAGCACTAAATGCGGGCATATTGTTTTCAGGTATCCCGTCGGTGACTATAGAAAACAATTGTGCCGGTGAGGTATTCGCAATCACCTTTGGGTCGGTCAAGATTTGTGGCGGCTTTGGCAAATTACCCGATTGGTCGCCGTCCCCCCGACCGGTCACTCCATGGCACCCCGCACATTCTTGCAGATAAATAGTTCTTCCCTTGTTCTGGATTAGCAGGAATAAGTGGAAAGACCGAAGATGTAGCTTTCACAGCGACAGAAACGGGTGGTGTATATCCGGGTGGAGGAGTTACATCCCCTGCCAGGGAAAAGCCGCATCCGGTAAGAATTAATGTTGCGAAGGAGAAAAATAACAGAGAATGATATCTCATGGATTAGTTTGCAGCATAAATCGTCGTTCCGCACTTGGGGCAAAATCGATCACTGACTTGAAGCGGGTTTCCGCATTTAGGGCAAAAACCGGTCGCCTTCCCATTTTTTTCCAGCCTGCGCTTTGCGATCAATTCATCCAAATCATCATACTCATGGGTACTTGCAGGTTTGGAAATATCCTCGACGATTCGCTTTGAGTGGTTTGTCTCAATATATCCGTTTTCCGCAAGTTGTCTCAAAACATTTGCAGCAGATTGCACCAAATCCGATCGTTGTTCATTGAATAGGTCGTCCGGTATCTTCCCTGTCTCGTGGTCGAAATCCAATTCCTGGATCATATTCAATAATCGTTCTTTTTCGGCAAGCCATACCGAAAATTGTTGGTTTGTCGATGGTCGTGATGTTCGGTTTTTTCCTGAATTATTCTGTACAGGCATCCATGGGCGGATGATCACCGCGAACACGATCAGCATGACCGCAGATAACAATAGGATGGCTTCAATTTCCATGTTGCTCCTATCTCGCTTTACTCATTAAGAAGTGGGTCTATCTTGTCCTGGATATCTTTGAGAGAACTAAATGGACCTATTTGAATATAACCAAGGGTTCCATCTTTTTTTACGATATATGTTTCTGGCACTCCGCGAATACGGAATTCTTGAGAGATACGTGTACCCAGGTCAGGACCATTTGGGAAAGTGATACCAAATTTCTCCAGGGATGCTTTTGCTTCTGGTTCAGTATCCACATAATCCACACCCAGAAAGAGGACTTCTCCACCGGGTTGGTAGTATTCCCATGCTTTTTGTAGAAATCCTGCTTCACTTTCACATGGTTTACACCAGGAAGCCCAAAAATTAACAAGGATAACTTTTCCCGCCTGTTCGGACGTATTGATAACCTCACCATCAAAGGTCTTAATTGCGAATGGCTTGACCGGTTCGCTTACCCTGACCGGACCCTGATATGTCCGTTGTAAACCAAAATAGAGGAATAATAAAAAACCACCGAGAACAATTGCAGCCAGAACCATCGCTGCGATTGGCAATTGTCTGCGAGGTGGGCTTATCTCGGATCGATCGTCTGGGATGGGATTATTCATTCGTTATTTTTCTCGCAAATGGATTTCTTTTTCAATTTGTGCCAGATATTCGTCATCGGGCAAGATTGGTTGAACGGTATGCACTTTATTGCTTTGTGCAGTCATTTTCATTCTCCGGATCATAAAAACGAGGAATAAAGCAGCAATAAGGATTACTACGGGAGGAAGCACGTAAACCAACCAATTTAATCCTCGGCGGGGAGGTTCTGATAATACTCGGTCACCGTACTGGGTCACAAAATAGGTATTAATCTGATCATTCGACCAACCCAATTCCAGTTTCTCGCGGATGAGGGCGCGCCATTGGGCGCAAGCAGTGGTTGGGCAAACGTCCAAAGGGGTGTTCTCACACACCGGGCAATAAAGTTGCCGGGCAACTTCATTCACCTGGTCGTCAGTGATTGGCGTTTTTTCCTGCGCGGCAGCCTGGGAGATGGAAATTCCCGCCAATACCATGGCAGTAAGAAAGGCAAGCCAATACCATTTCCTTCTCATACATTTCCTCGTTCCATGCTAGTTTGACCGTTAATCTTTTTCGGGCGTAGGCCATACGGCGATAAGTGAGCCGAAAATCAATACAAGGCTGCCGAGCCATAACCAGTTCACTAATGGATTATGGTACACCTTAAAGGTAGCCATTCGGGTCGAGATTGGTTGCCAATCTACCAGGATGACATAGAGATCATCTTCCATCGTGCTGCGAACACCTGGAATGGTCATGGTTTGTTGAGCATCATAGAAGAAATCACGGCGTGGGTAAAGTTCTCCTAAATCTGTACCATTTTTATTGACAGATAGGACAGCTCTGGCAACATTTCGTCCATCAGAGGCGTCAAATTCAGCTAATCCTTTATACGTAACTGCATAGTCGCCGACCCTCAATTCCTGCCCGGGTGATAGGGTTCCCTGAGTTTGGGTCTGAAATGCCTCTATGCCAATAATACCCAATCCCATGAAGACGATACCCAGGTGGATGATATATCCACCATACCTTCGGCGGTTACGGCTGGTAAGATTCCAGATAGCCTGCAATATATTTTCACGCGACGAGCGAGCTCTTGCGCGTATACTCCGCCCATATTCGTATAATGTGACCAAAATGACAAGAGTGATCAACCAAAATCCAAGAATGGCCGCAAAACTGCGCATTCCAGTGGCAAGCAGTATGATAGGAACCACAAAGGACAGCGCCAGGGCTTTCCAGATCGTTCTACCTAACGTTTTTGCGGATGTGATTGTCCAGGCAGAGAGTGGGGCGATTCCCATCAACAGCAGGATACCTCCCCAGAGGGGACCGGTTGCCCTGATGTAAAATGGCGGTCCGACAGTCACTTTCTGTCCGGTGACGAGTTCAGAGATTAATGGGAAGTTGACACCCCAGAAACAAACGATAAATATGCCCATAAAAAGCAGGTTATTCACAAGGAAGAGAGATTCTCGCGAAAGAACCGATTTGAGGGACGCTTCTGCTCTAAGGTCTTTCCACCTATAGATCAGCAACCCAACCGACGCAAGGAGGGTGAGGGCAATAAACCCAAAAAACAGAGGCCCGACTGGTGATTGAGCGAACGCATGTACCGAAGATAAAACACCTGAGCGAGTCAGGAAAGTGCCGTAGATGACGAGATCATAAGTGAGGATGGTGAGCAGCATATTCCATTGCTTGAACATTCCCCGTTTTTCCTGAATCATGACCGAGTGCAACAATGCGGTTCCGGTAAGCCAGGGCATAAGTGCGGCGATCTCTACCGGATCCCAACCCCAGTACCCACCCCATCCGAGGACATCGTACGCCCAACGCATCCCAAGCACCAATCCAATGGTGAGGAAAAGCCAGGCAACCAGAGTCCAGCGGCGGGTAAGACGGATCCAGCGATCGTCGGTACGACCTGTAACCAGGGCAGCAACAGCAAAGGCAAAGGGGATGACGAATGAGACAAATCCGAGATAGAGCATTGGAGGGTGGATAATCATGCCCGGGTGTCGTAATAGTGGATTAAGACCACGCCCGTCCGGAGGAAGGATGAGATCTGCCCCTGCCGGTTGAAACATGGATTCAAATTGCTGACCCATTCCGCTTGCCCAAAACCTCACGAATGGATTTTCAATGAAGATGACCATGCTCAAGAAAAAGCCGAGGGTAACCGCGGGAACGAAAATAACCCAGGGCAAGAACTCGCGATCCCGATCCCAATTCCGTAAACTGACTGCGAATGCAAAGGCAGCCATCAACCAACTCCAAAAAAGTAAGGATCCTGATTGTCCACCCCACAAAGCAGTTATTCGGAGATAGATCGGCATGGAGTTGCTGGTTACAGAATATACGTACGAAACGGTATAATCGCCCTTGACTAATAAATAGATCAAGGTCAGTACACCCATCGTAATGAGTGGGAAAATACTGATCATCGCCAATCGGGAGGAATCTACCAACCGACGATCTTTCTTTACTCCACCGTAGATCGAAGCAAACGCCGCATAGGCAGTTAATGCTAGCGCAATAACCAGAACCCCATATCCAAATTGAACTATCATACACTCTCCGTCAGGACCAGTACTATCAATAAATGCAAACGGAATAAGCAACCCTGCTTATTCCGTGCGATGATTGTTAGAAGATGCCTGGACAAATCATACCGGTTAATTGCTCGATTGTTCTGATTGGCTGGGAAGTGCTTCTTCATAGCGGCTGGGACATTTTAATAATAATTCCTCAGCGTGGAATACACCGTTTGGATCAAGAGTTCCCGTCATAATTGCCTGTGCTTCATTTTTAAGAAGGTCAGGTCGAGGTCCGTTATAGACGACTTTCAGTCTGGGCGCGCTGGTATTCATGATCGCATCATGAAGCACATTCGCTAGTCCACCCTGAGCTTCAATTTCCTTATTGTCAGCAGGAATATGGACAACTTCGAAGGATAAATCGAGCGTTTGAGGGTCATAGACAATTGATTCGCCGATCACCGCGCCAGAGATACGGATCTCGCGACCAGCCATCTGCCCTGCTTTTTGGTTTAACTCCTCAACAGTTAAAAAATACTGTGCATTTGCCTGAGTGGATGAGATGATGAGGTACACGACAGCAGCAAGGATCAGTAATCCTCCTACAATAAACTTCCATTTCGCCCCTGTTGAAGGGAGTGCGGATTTGGCATGGGCATCCGTCGAATTCATACTGTTTTTCTCCATGATTGATTTAAATTCAATAACAATAAGCAGGATATGCCTTGCGTCATTTTGCCATATGGAGATTAAATTGAAGTGAGAGAAAATGGTTTATTTAGACCAATATTGTCCTTAAGTGACGATTTACCTGCTGGAAGCATATCAAAATTAAGAGAATTGTCATCTGATTTTAATATTGTATTAATCTATGCCTCTGGCTATAATCTATTGTGAGTGAAGTAGATTTCCCTCGTCTTTTTTTATTTCCAAATTAAGGAGGTGGTGTTTCTAAGAATTACGGAGATGACCAGACTTCAAAAAATGTCTAGGAGAATGCGAACTATGAAGAAAATATTGATCATTGTAGGTTTGGTAATTGGGTTGGCTTTTATTGTCGTCGCTTGCCAGCCTCAAACACCAGCCGCCACTGCAGAACCGCAGAAGTGCCCAGAGACCACACCCTGTCCAGCCCAGCCTGCTCAGTCCGGGGCGGACACCGGTGTGAAGGCGCCCTTTGCCGCCGTCTGGCAAGCCTCCGGGCATGCAGATTCAAAAGCTGCAGCATTCACGCACTGGAATGAGGAAGATCCAAAAGAGATACCTCCGACTTGTGCCAAATGCCATAGCAGTGACGGTTTCAAAGATTTTGTTGGCGCGGATGGCAGCGCAGCGATGGCAGTTGATAAAGTTGCAGCCATCGGCACCGTCCTTACCTGTGATACCTGCCATAATGAAGGTACTGCCAAGCTGACCTCGGTCGTTTTCCCCTCTGGTGTTGAAATCAAGGGACTCGGCGAAGAGGCAGTCTGCATGACCTGTCACCAGGGTATGGCATCTATGGTTCAGGTGGATGAAGCCACAAAAGATAAAGAACCTGATACGGTTATCGCGGATGCACCCTTCACAAATATTCACTACTTTGCTGCAGCAGCTACCATGTATGCTGGTGAGGTAAAAGGTGGCTATCAATATGAAGGCAAATCATACGACGCCAAGAATGATCACGTCGAAAGCTATGATACCTGCACAGCCTGCCATGACTCTCACTCTCTCGAAGTCAAGGTTCAGGAATGTACTGGCTGTCACTCTGATGTGAAGGCTGTCGAAGATCTGAAGAACGTTCGTGAGCCATCTTCTCTCCGCGATTATGATGGGGATGGTGACGTCAAAGAAGGCATGTTCTACGAGATCGAAGGTCTCCAGACTGCCCTCTACGGCGCGCTTCAGGTGTATGGTAAAGATGTGGCTAAATCAGCCATCGTCTACACCAGGGATGTGTATCCGTACTTCTTCATCGACACCAATGCCGATGGCAAGACCGATGAAGCGGAAGCTGTCTTCCCGAACGCATACAAATCCTGGACTCCTCGATTGTTGAAAGCGGCGTATAACTACCAGCTTTCGGTCAAGGATCCTGGCGCGTATGCCCATGGTAACAAGTACATTGTTCAACTACTCTTCGACTCGATTGAAGATTTGAACACGAAACTTGCTGCCCCGGTCGATATGACCAAATTGGCGCGTGATGATAGTGGTCACTTCGCTGGTAACAGTGAAGCATTCCGTCACTGGGATGCAGAAGGCAAGGTGGAAGCTGATTGTGCCAAATGCCACTCTGCTTCTGGTATGCCGCAATTCATTGAGAACGGAACCAATATCATGGTGCCAACCAGCAATGGTTTCGCATGCAGTACCTGCCATGATGAAGCCGCCTGGCCTGGTCTCTATAAACTCAATGAGGTCACTTTCCCAAGTGGATTAGCTGTCACTTTCGGTGAAGGCGATCCGAACAACCTGTGCATCACCTGCCACCAGGGACGCCAATCCGGCTCAGCAGTAACAAAAGCCATCGATGGAATGGCTCCGGATACTGCTTCTGACAAACTCAAATTCATCAATGTCCACTACTTTGCGGCTGGTTCCACTCTCTTTGGAACCGATGCAAAGGGCGTCTATGAATACCCTGGTCAGACCTATGTGGGTAAGTTCCTGCATGTTGAAAACTTCCAGACATGCTCCAGCTGCCATGATGTTCATGCACTGGAGCCCAAACTGGATGCATGCGCGGGATGCCACCAGGTGAACGATCCTACCAAGATCCGCATGGATAAGACCGACTATGATGGCGATGGTGATACCACCGAAGGCATCTACGGCGAAGTCGAGACGATGAAAGAGAAATTGTTAGCGGCGATGCAAAACTACGCCACGACAAAACTTGGTTCTCCCTTTGTTTACGATGCGAATGCTCGCCCATACATCCTGCTCGATCAGGACGCGGATGGAAAACCGGACAAGGACGACAAGGGTGCCAACATTGCTTACAACCTCTTCTCACCTAAATTGTTCGCGGCTGGTTACAATTACCACTATGTGGTAAAGGATCCAGGTGCCTACATCCACAATCCGAAGTATGTGATGCAGTTCCTCTATGACGGCATCAAAGACCTCGGTGGATCTGTCACCGGAATGACCCGTCCGAAATAAGTACTTTGCTCTGGTTCGATGTCAATATCAGTTCCCGTTCCTTCGAGCGGGAACTGATTCTATTAATTGCGCTTGATGCAGGTTCCTTGATATAATTGGTTTGTAACGCAAAGGAGCATGTAGAAACAATGGACAAAAACCTCTAATCCACAGGTATCGGGTAGTTATCTCGGTGTACTTGGATTTAATCCTGGCCGGGGGCATTTGCCCCGGTTATGTTTTTTGAAGAGGTTGGCAATGCTTTCAGTAAATCGGATCTCCAAATCGTATCAATTGAATACAATCCTCGACGAAGTAATTTTCTCCATGCAGTATGGAGATAAATTCGGTCTGGTAGGACCGAACGGGTGCGGAAAGAGTACCCTTCTGCGTATATTGATCGGAGTAGAAAAAGCGGATTCGGGGACTTTTCAGTACATACCGACGGATCTGATCAAAGCCTATCTACCTCAGGGATATACATACCCGGAAGATGTCACAGTTGAACAGTATCTTGACCAGCTTGCGGAGATTGAAACCGGGTTGGATGCCCGGCTCGTCCATATATCCCACGAGATGGCGATACAACCAAACAATCCCATGGTTCAAGAGGAATACAATCACATTCTTATTCAGATCGAGCGTAAATCCAATCTCGAACCCACCTTAAAGAAGATCCTATCGGGGCTTGGGCTGGATCGTGTCCCCTTTGATTTTCCGGTCAATCACCTCAGCGGAGGACAGAAAACCCGTCTTGCGCTTGCAGGAACCCTTTTCCTGCAGCCTGACCTCCTGATCCTCGATGAGCCAACTAATCATCTTGATATTGCCATGTTGGAATGGCTGGAGAATTGGTTGTTTGAATTCCCAGGCGCCGTGTTGATGGTTTCCCATGACCGGGTCTTCTTAGATCGTGTTTGTTCGGCGATCCTGGAGTTGGATCCATCCAGCCGGAAGACAAAGTTATATTCAGGTAATTTCTCGCAGTACCTGGAAGAAAAAGTCCGTGAAAAGGAACGCCATCGGTCAGCATACCAGGATCAGTTGGATGAGATTAATCAGCTCCGTGCGGCGGCTGCTCATCTACACCGGATCGCTACATTTCGGCGTGGTGGGAAAGCGGATTCGGGAGACAAGTTTGCACGGGGTTTTTTCGCGAATCGTGGCAAGGCAACTCTGGGAAGAGCGATCCAATTGGAAGATAAACTGGAAAAACTACTGACTGAAGATCGAATTGAAAAACCGAAAACAGGTTGGCAATTGAGATTGAACTTCAAAGACCCAGCCGAATCAGGAAGAGATGTGTTGGTATGCGAGAATCTATCTGTGGGTTATACCGGGCAGGTGTTGCTCAGGAATATCGATCTGGTCCTCCGATACGGGTCCTCGCTGCTGCCTGCTGGGACCCAATGGCAGCGGGAAAACCAGTTTCATACGCACTATTCTGGGTGAGATCGACCCACTGCATGGGCGAATCCAGCTGGGTTCGCGTGTCAAAACTGGTTACATGCAGCAAGATCAAAGCAGCCTTCCATTACATTTGAATGCCCTTGAGTTCATTCAGAGCCAAGGCAAACAGAATGAGACAGCCGCCCGAACATTCCTGCATAAATACCTGTTTACTGGTGATGCTGTGTTTGTCCCTATTAATCAACTTTCTTATGGTGAGAGGGCGCGGTTAATGATGGCTGCGATGTCTGCCTCAGGTTGCAATTTTCTAATTTTGGATGAACCGCTTAACCACCTCGATATTCCCTCCCGAAATCGGTTCGAACAGGCATTATCTTCATTCGAAGGTACCGTTTTGGTTGTTACGCATGATCGCTATTTTATTCAGCAATTTGCTACTTTATTATGGGAAATTAATGGCGACAGGATTCGAATTGAGTAGAATCCGAGATGGAAGAAGATATCCATTGCGATAGAGAATTTTCCAGACCGATACACCCATCGGAGTTCAAAAGCATGGGTGATAGAATCAGATGGATGAATGACGTGTTGATGAGGTTTAGGCGAAGTATCCTGTTTTTGTTACTGGTTGTACTTTCTGCATGCGCTCCAAGCGCCGAGCAAGTCTTGCAGCAGAAGACCTCCACGGCTGCGCAGTGGACCTCTTCCCCGACTTCGACCCCTTCAGCCACACCAACAGCAACCCCCAATGCCACTCCAACCCTGACTCTTACACCGACTAATTCCCTTACGTCTACGAGCACGAATACCCCGACGATCACATACACCCCGACCTATGCTTTTCCAGCGGTAGAGGTAAATATGCAAGCACATTGCCGGTACGGTCCTTCGAAGGCATATCTGCATGCGGCGGATCTCTATGCCGGGGACAGGGGCACTGTTCGTGGACGTTTCGAATATAGTAACTGGTTATATATCAAATTCGAAAAGCTGAATTACTTCTGCTGGGTTTCGCCGTCGGTAGTGGATGTCACCGGGGATGTCACGCTGTTGTATTTCACCGAGCCCAAGCTACAGACAATCGGGTACAACCAATATGGACCACCCAAAAATGTGAATGCTGTTCGCGATGGAAATATGGTGACTATCACCTGGAAGCAGGTCAACATGACCAAGGATAAAGATCGTGGCTATTTCATCGAAGCCTGGGTGTGCCAGGATGGGGCATATCTGTGGTGGACGGTTTCATTTCCCAATCAGTTTAAGACCTCCTACACGGTTCAAGATGATTCGGACTGTGGGGAACCGTCGCGCGGTGAAATTCTAACTGTGGAGAAACATGGCTACTCTGAACCAGCGAAAATTCCGTGGCCGTAGGCTACGCCGCGAAACTTGTTCAGTAATCGCCGTTTTTTTATACCTGGGATTTCTGTCAGGCTGTTCAACGCAGCCAATTCCCGATAAAGAAACTTTGCCGCCAGCTTTCACTCCAATCGGCGCGAAAACCATTCCCACTACATTTACAGTCACCCCCGCGCCTTTGCCTTCGGTTACACCTTTGCAGACCGATCCTGTCAATCCAACAATGACCGCCACATTTTCTGCTACGGCAACTCCCAGGACTGCCCCGACCTACACCATTCTTCGGGGCGAGGTAAATCAGGAGCATGTGATGTGCTTTTATGGTCCATCAAAAGCGTACCTGTATAAATATGGGTTATTGGGTGGCAACAGGTTGGAGATTATCGGAATTCTACGGGATACCGGATACCTTGAGATCCGCGCGATCGGTGGCAATAATCCTTGTTGGATGAATTTGCAATTTATGGATGTCCAGGGTAATCTAGAATCAATTCCGACTGTTGATCCGTTGAATATCGAATTGCCCTGGTCTCCCTATTATGATGCCCTCGGATCAGTGCTCGCCACGCGTGTTGGCGAAAATGTTACCATCTCATGGAGTCCGCTTGAACTCAGGGCTGGGGACGATTCAGAACAGGAGCCGTATCTAGTGGAAACCTGGGTATGTCAAAACGGTTCCATCGTCTTTATCCCCTTTGGAGTATACGATACCGAGGTAACAGTAATTGACCAACCAGGCTGTAGCCAGGCTTCGTTTGGAAGAGTGTATGGAGTTGAAAAGCATGGTTATACCCCCTACCTGATGATACAATGGCCACCACACGTTGAATAAACCAATCGTTGTTTGGCTTAACTGCGTATCACCAATTTCGACTTGAATTACTTATTCCATCTGGTTCAACCGTGCGCAATAATCCTATTGCACAAACAATTGGATTATGGTAATATACCGTAACAGCGTTTATCGATGGCGTCCCTTCGGGGCGCTGTTTGTGTTCATATCGAACCGCTAGGTGGGTTCAGTTACAATCATTCAATGCAGATAGGGATATATTATGCCGATAACTTTCCTCACACGTGAAGGGTATGACAAGCTACAGGAAGAACTTGAATTCCTTCGCACCGTCCGCCGACAGGAAATAGCCAACCGACTCCATGAAGCCATGGAAGGCGGAGAATTGATTGAGAATGCTGAATACGAAGACGCCAAGAATGAACAAGCATTCGTTGAAGGTCGGATTAAAGAACTAGAAATTCTACTGGCGACAGCCCGGGTAATAACCGATGAGGAAAAGCACGAAAATATTCAGGTCGGAACAAAAGTAACGATCAAAGAAGAAGGTTCCGACAAGGAAACCTACATTATCGTAGGCGCAGCCGAAGCGAATCCGCGTGGCGGGAGAATTTCAAATGAATCCCCTCTTGGTAAGGCGCTAATGAACCATCGCTCTGGGGATGTGGTGAAAGTGGAAGCACCTGGTGGTTCTTTCGAGGTCCAGATATTAAAAGTGGAATAAAGAATTTTACATGAAAATTATAGAAGAGACCGATGTCGAACAACATCGGTCTCTTCTCTTACATACCTATTAACCCTATTGACCTGCAAGCCATTTCTGTTCAAGTTCTTTAATAAGTCCATTGTCGGAAACGGTTTTCAGACCAGCATTGATCTGTTCCAATAATGCGGTGTCGTTCTTGCAAACGGCGATTCCGTAGACTTCCTCGGTGAAGGGCTCACCTACTGTAACGAGATCCTCAACATTCGCTTCCACAAACGCCAGCGAGGTTGGATAATCAGCTACAACAGCGTCCACCTGCCTGTTTTTTAAGTCCTGAAATGCCAGGTCGACTGAATCATAGGCTTTTACTTCAGCCCCTTCAATTTTCTTTGCTTCAATATCACCAGTTGTCCCTAATTGAACGGCAATTACTCTACCGACCAGGTCTTCTGGACCGGAAATATCGGTGGTGGCTGTATTGACCGTTACAATCTGACCGGCATTGATATAGCCGTTCGAGAAACCCATCGCCTGTTTACGTTCTTCGGTGATCGTAATGGCTGAGATGGCAGCGTCGTACTGGCATTGGGCCATGCCGGTAAGTAGCGGATCCCAGGCGATATTAATGATTTCGTATTGTAATCCAGTCGTATCCATGACGGCTCGGACCAGATCCATATCGAAACCAACCAGTTCCTTGGTGGTTTCATCGACGGTCTCAAATGGAGGATAGGCAGCTTCGGTGACGATGCGGACAACCCGCGGGGTATTGGTTGGCTGGCTTGCAGCGCCTGCTCCGCAGGCAGCCAGGAAAACGGAGGATAGCACGATCAGGGTAACAATTTTAGAAATTAAGTGTGTCTTCATTCTTCTTTCTCCTAACGATTGGTTGATTTATTGGTTTTTCAGTTGTCTGTCAAAAAGTATTTCGTCTTACCCATTTTCATAGCACCTCCTCCGTGTTGGTTGCTTCTTTGCAGAAATAAAAAAAAGCCTTCCTCAACAATTTTCAAGGAAGACCTTATCTGCTCTGATTCTGGAAAAATCGCTTACCGCATAAGCAAAACTGACCTTACCTTGGAGGTATGGCGCTTGGGCTGCTTATCTTTGCGGGGTGTAAAAGCGATATGTGACATGTTAGGGTTGATTTTACGGTTTTTTCGCATAGTGTCAATAGAATTGTCCCATTATTAAAGACAATGACTTAATGAATATCAAGCAATGTTCATTTATAATGGAAAATGTCTTACAAATTCAGAGTTCTGGAAACAAACATGAAGAATAATCCTCATCCCGGCAATCCGGTCCTCGCAACGATACTCTTGGCTTTAATGAGCAGTACCCTATGCCTGATTGGTGTTATTACCTACTTGATCATTAATTGGAATAACCCGATCTGGACAAATCAGGTTAGGCTATTTTTTATCGGGCTTATTGCTGTGATATTTGTCGTGTCAATCGGAATGATTTTTCTTTATCGGAAAATTATTCGCTAGGATTTCTTTCGCCATCCCGAAGAACGGAGAAACGATCAAAATCTCGCGCCACTTTAACATTCGGGAATATTTCCTGTGCTTCTGCCAAAACATCTTTTTCACGGTATCTGCGGGAGATATGGGTCAATATCAGGTTTTTCACGCCCGCTTTGATCGCTAATTGTGAGGCTTGAACCGCGGTAAGGTGGGCGAATTGTTTTGCCATTACCACTTCTTCTTCCAGGTAGGTCGCTTCGATAACGAGGGTGTTAGCATCCCTCACCTCATCTACCAGGTTTTCTGTATATCCCACATCGCCCACATGGACAAGCTTGACTCCCGGCTGGAGAACTCCCAATACTTCGGTTGGACGAATAATTTTTCCATCCGACAGGGAAATCGATTTTCCATTCACTAAATCCCGTCGCATCGGTCCATTTGGTATCCCAAGAGCTTCCGCTTTTTCTGCCAGGAATGGTTGTCGGCTGTTTTCGATAAACGTATATCCAAAGCAGTCAGGTCCACGGTGTTGAACCGGAAATGCTGAAACCTTGAAGTCATCTTCCTCGATAATGACACCGGGATTAACCTCATGAAGTTGAATATCCATGGGTGGAGGTGCATTTCTCAGAACGACCGTATATATCAGATCACGGATTCTCTCCAAAGACGCTTTTCCGCCATAGATATCCAGCTGGTCGATTGCCTCCCAGCGCATATAGGTGGAAATCAATCCCGCTAACCCAAGTATATGATCGAGGTGACTGTGAGTGATCAGGATCTTATTAAGATGCTTGAATCCCAAACCGGATTGTAAGATCTGGCGTTGTGTGCCTTCACCGCAATCGATCAAGAATCGATGTTCATTGTGAGTAACGATCTGAGCGGAAAGCCCCCTGTGGACGGAAGGAGCAGAAGCGGAAGTGCCGAGGAAAATAATTTCGAACAAGCTGGACCTTTTTTCGGTGATTGGAGGAAAATCGTCTTGCAATTGTACCCTAAAAGAGTGATTGTATCTTGGTATAATATGCAAATGGAACCTGTACAAACCATTTACAATCCATCCAAAGCAGTTGGAAAAGTAGGGATCATAGCCGGATTACTGGGTGGGTTTGTTTTTTCATCCTTGGCATGGGGAATGGATGCGATTTCACTGGCGGGATCGCATGTCGTGTTTCCCTGGATCAAGGTAATCCCTGCAACCATTGTGGTTACCTTGCTGGCAGGTTTATGCGGATATTTTTCCGCAAAATCCGGGAGAGGTTCGATATCTTTTATCCTCTGGGTTGGCTGGGCTATTGGCTGTTCCCTGGTCGCCTCTTCCATTCCATTTCGTTGGATGGAGTGGATAATACGTCAACTAAATCCCCTCCTTGGAGCCGAAATAAACTATCCGATCCCACCACTACAAGATACCAGAATCATCTTTAGCGTATGTGTAGTAATCGTTCTGGGTGTTATTGTTAGCCTGCTTTTTCCCACCATTGTGGAGCAAATTCACATGGCGATGTATATTGGACCCATGGTCATGAATGTAACCCTGTGGTTGGCTTTATTTGTAGGGATGGGGTTTATGATGGACGAAGTTTACAATAAGCCATTGCGCCGTCCATTGAATCTGACATCCGATACTATTGATGTAGCCAGAGCGAATAAAGCATTGTTTGATCATGGTAAAGAAGCAAGTAAATTGCAAATCCTGGCAATGAAGCCGTTAATGGATGTAATCGATAAACCTTACCATATCGCGTTGAAAACCTACGAAGACTTGAATGAATCCATGGAGGTCCTGGTGGATTTCGATGGTTTTTGGTACACCTGCAATGTGGCGTATAGTCAGGTGATCAACTGCAAATAAGAAGAGGTCACCCTACGGTGACCTCTTAAATCATAACCAAATTTTACATCAATACGTTGTGTTGTTAAACGTCTGGACCATAGAAGCGGTGATCGTCATCCCTTCCACCCGAATGTCCAATTTTGCGCGATTTTTGAATGCAGACTGAATGGTATATGTTGCCGTAAGTGTTCCGGAAGAACTTGCGGTAAACGCGTCACGAAGATAGCCGGAAGGTGCGCCACTTCCTGCAGGTCCAATGAATACTTTATAGCGTTTATTCTTTACCAGGTTATACATCTTAATGGTGATAGATTTATTTTTCTCTACATCGATGATCTTGAAGTACATATCTGATGAAGAGCTGACACTGGGCGTTGAACTTGTCGTATTTGTGAAAGAAGTGAACGCTTCCCTGGAGGATTTTATACTCTCCAGATAAAGGGTCAGACAGGATACACCATTGTACTTACCGGGGATGTCATATTTTTCATAGAACGTCCCCGAATCTCCATCTGTTCGCAAACTGCCAACCAGTGTCTTGGAAGAGCTATAGCACTTGCCAATCGAGACATCAAAGTTTTCTTTCTTTGGCAAATTAGTAGCTTTGATGTTGATATAATCATTCGTTTTTACCGAAGTTACAACGACTCCAATACCTCCAGAAGATCCACTGGAGGTGGCATCAGGGATGCAGAGTGTTTTTCCGTAGTAGATGGTATAAGGATAAGATAAACCATTCGCGGCAGCGATATCTGGCCACGGAACCCCATACCAAAGTCCGATTTTATAGAGGGTATCACCATAGCTGATGTAGTGGGTGTCTGTACAATTTGAACCAGAAGCCTGGTTAACGAAAGCACTCGTGAAGAGTACATTTACCAGAAGAATGAATAAGATCATCCCTCTTCCTACAACCGAAATCCATCTCCTCTTGTCCATTTGGACCTCCAAATCCCCGTCTGGATCTATTTTCGGCCTGGTTGCCTTAATGTTGGAATACTGATTATGCGCGTTATGAATCCAGTCGCGTACTACTTATTGTAGCAAATAGAGACAATGATTCAAGGGGTATAGCTAACTCTAAATACTCATACTCGGGGTAATTGGTTGGGGGAAATACTGATCAGAGAACTATTTGGATTAATATTAGGGCGGCCATCCCGGCTATGATGGTGATCAGGATATTCTTCGTCCACCAGGCGACGAAAGCAGCAATGATTCCGGCAATCAATCTAGTATTATTCAGGCTGATATCCAAGTGGTTACCCTGAAAGAGGATACTCTGGCAGGCTATTACCGATAGAACTGATGGGGGTACATACTTCAAGGCTCTCTGGAGCCAGATTGGTATTTCCTTTTTTCCAAAAACTGCGATGAATGACACCCTGATCAGGAATGTGATGATGGCACAAACGACAATGACAATCCAGATCATCATGCTTTCTTCTCCAAAAGGACACCGACCAGAATGCCTACAAAAGCTGCGAGGATGATGCTGAGTTTATACGGCAGGCTGAATGCCAGTACAGCGATGATTCCGGCTGCGAGCGCGGCGCCAGTGGATGCCCGATCTCGTAATGCAGGTACTACCATGGCGATAAAAGAGAGCGGTAACGCGAAATCCAACGGCCAGGATGCAGGAATGATCTCTCCAAGGAAGATTCCAACAGCCGTCGCGATTTGCCAAAAAAACCACATGCTCAATCCAGCACCCAGAAAATACCAGCGTTTGAGAGGAGTACTTTCTTCTTTCTCGAAGTTGGTAATAACCACCACAAAGGCTTCATCTGTAAGCAGGAAAGCAAGCACACTCTTCCAAAATGGTGAGAGGTTTTGTATATAACTGGCAACAGACGCACTGTACAATGCGTGACGCAAATTAATTACCGCAACAGCCAGGATCATTACGATCGCAGGAACTGATGCTGCTGCCATCTGAGCGATCAGGAACTGAGCCGATCCGGCGAATACAAACGCAGACATCGATTGAGCGGCTGGAGCAGATAGTCCAGCTTTCATTGCCAGCGCTCCATAGATGACCCCCAATGGAAACGCCCCGATGATTAACGGGAAGACATCCTTCAGCCCGCTGAAAAAGCGTTTCGAAGGAGTTTGAGGGTGAATAACGGATTGCAACGCAGTCATACTTCCCCCCACGGAGGATTGGATGGAGCGATTATATCAAATCAACGTAAAATTATGGCTATCTGTACGTCTTTCTTATTTTCTATCACAAATCAATCGATCCATTGGAATTTTATTGCTGGGCTTAAAATACTACTTGCCAAATATGACCTTGCGACTATAGTAACTATTGTACGTATATCTATAGAAACAACACTTCGAATCTGAAGAGGATGGCGAACGATGAACAAAGGAAGAATTTCTACTGCAATCATTTTCATTGGTGTCGGTCTGTGGTATCTGGCGGTTGCATTATCTCCAGCGCTGAAGGAATTTGCTTATAGTGATGTTACCTGGCCGATCCAGATCATCGCTTTCGGACTGCTGTTTTATGTTGCTGCCGTTCTTGGGTGGGTTCCCAGTTTGTTTATTCCCGGAACGATCATTACCGGTATCGGTGGACTCCTGTATTACCAGAATCTCACTGGTGACTGGGGCAGTTGGTCATACGCCTGGGCGCTCATCCCCGGATTTGTCGGGGTGGGATTGATTTTATTCGGAGTGTTCGGTCGAAAGGTCGGAGCGATCATCGGCGGGTTGTGGAATATCGTCATCAGTTTGATCATGTTCAGTATCTTCGGTGCTGCCTTTGGCAACATTGTGAATGTCGACAAGATCTGGCCAGTGGCGCTCATCCTATTAGGCTTGTTCATCCTGGTCGGTGCTTTCAGGCGGAAAAAGAAAGTCGCCTAATTGTTTGATCGTTGATCACGTGCCCGATGCGAGTCGGGTACGTTTTGTTTAATGCAATGGAAATTTGATATTGGGGAAGAAGGCGATCCGGCGGAGGCGGTGCGATGGTGGTAATCAGAGGTAAGATGAGATTGTTTCTGCCAACCTGCCTCCATCAAAGGGATGCTACATGATTGCGATGAATGGTATTTGTCATCCTGAGGAAGTGAAATGACCAATGTATCTCTATGTTGATCAAGACGTTTTTATGGGTTGGTAGAGATTCTTCGCCCTTCCTGGGCTCAGAATGACATATTAACCCCCGATATCACTCACCTCCCACTTTTCAGACGCATGTCCAGACCATCCATATTTACGCGGTTAGGCACTACAATCCAGTCCGATGGTTAAACACTTTCAGTCAACTTAACCAATAAAGACATACCCATACTGATTTGTTGGAACCTGATGAGCGCGATCCGATGGACGCACAGCGAGCAGGCTTGAACCATGAATCTCCAACAGAAAAGCACTCCGAAGAGTGCCCTTGTGAGTGCGAAGGGGCTCGAACCCTTAACCAATGGCTTAAAAGGCCACTGCTCTACCATTGAGCTACGCACCCAAGCGGATGTCATTTTACCACCACCTTTTTCCAGCGTCAACGCAATCTTGTATTCTGCTGTATTCCATTCGTTAAGATTTTAGTAGACCGTCAGCCGTAAAAGTCCCGGTGAGTAGCGTATAATTCAAGTATCCCCTTACTATCTCTGGCGGTCTACGTGAGAAAATCATTCAACAGTAAAACCATCACACTCGCAGAATTAGCAAAAGTGATCGACCACTCCTTATTACGACCTGAATTGACCGAACTGGAAGTCATCGCCGGTTGCAAGTTGGCACTCGAGTATCATGTCGCATCCGTCTGTGTTAAACCGGCGGATGTTCAGCTGGCTGTGTCAATTCTCAAAGGAACCGATGTAGCAGTAGGCACCGTGATTGGTTTCCCGCATGGAAATTCAGTTACAACCGTCAAGGTTGCAGAAGCAAAACAAGCTCTGATCGATGGCGCTGTTGAGTTGGATATGGTCATCAACATTGGAGCTTTGCGTTCGGGCAAATTGGATTATGTGAGGGAAGAAATAAAAGCTATTTGTACAGCTGCCGAAGGACAAGCTCTGGTAAAAGTAATACTTGAGAATGCCTATCTGACTGATGCGGAAAAGGTGACTGCCTGCCGCCTGAGTGAGGATGCCGGAGCTGATTTTGTCAAGACTTCCACTGGCTTCGCCCCATCAGGCGCTACCCTGGAAGACATCCGATTAATGTGCGCTTCTGTTTCCGATAGAGTACAGGTAAAGTGTGCGGGTGGAGTTAGAACACTGGATGTCTTACTGGAAATGATCGACGCGGGCGTAACACGCTCGGGTGCAACGGCCACCGCGGCAATTCTGGATGAATTCAAGCTACGAAATAGCTGAATCACCCTTTTGTTATGTAAAAACCTTTCGGTCAAAGAATCGAATCACATTTCTGGAGGAAAAAATGAAACTGGGCGTTTTTAGTGCTGCATTACCCCAATATTCTTTAGAAGGTTTTGCCGATTGGGCATCCGATAATGAGTTTGAATCACTTGAGTTGGCTTGTTGGCCCCCCGAAAAAGCGAATCGGCGTTACGCAGGTGTTACCACGGTCGATGTAACATCCATTGATAAAGACCGAGCCGGTCAGATCAAAAAGTATGTTGCCAAAAAGAACCTTATCATTTCTTCATTGGGGTATTATCCGAATCCCCTCTCACCGGATCTGGATTACCGCGGACGGGTGATCGATCATCTCAAGAAGGTTATCCTCGCAGCCGAAATGCTGGATGTACCGGTAGTGGGTACGTTCGTTGGAAAAGACAAAGACAAAACGGTCCCGCAAAATTTCGAAGTCTATGCAACCGTATGGCCTGATATTGTCAATTTTGCAAAAAATCATCACGTAAAAATCGCTATCGAAAACTGCCCCATGCTCTTTTCGTATGATGAATGGCCAGGCGGTCACAATCTTGCCAGTACACCTGCGATCTGGAAGAAGATGTGGGAGATCATTCCCGATGAGAATTTTGGCCTCAATCTTGACCCATCCCACCTCATCCTGCAAATGATCGACTATGAGCGGGTGGTGCGAGAGTTCGCGAGTAAGATCTTTCATGTCCATGCCAAAGACTTGCACATTGACCGGGAAGGCTTATATGAAAATGGCGCTTTCTCCACTGGGTTTGGTTGGAATGTGCCCAGACTTCCTGGTCTGGGAGACATGGATTGGGGAAAATTCATCAGTGCTTTATATCGTTTTGGGTACAACTATGTGGTCAGTATTGAACACGAGGACCGCGCTTTTGAACAATCAGAAGAGTTAGTAAAAGCTGGTTTTCTGATTGCGCGGGACGTTCTACGCCCGTATATTCGATAGATTGGATAAAGTAAATATAGGTACGCTAGTAAAAAGCCCGGTGGGAGCATTGATATCCAACATAAGTCCACCGGCCAGGAGTCTCCATGAAGATGTTCATTGGCATTGATCTGGGCGGAACAAACATTAAAGCTGGGATTGTCGATCTCGATGCAGGTGAAGTGATCGCAAGTCAATCCATTCCTACAATTGCGCGAGATGGCCACGCTGCCGTTATGCAGCGAATGTCCGCCCTTGCATTGCAGGTTGCGCAAGAAAACCATTTGAATACGGCTGAGATTGGCGGAATTGGGATTGGTCTACCCGGTTTATTAGACCTGGAACGTGGAACCACAGTCTTCCTCCCAAATTTACCGGGCAAGTGGCCAAATATACCGGTTCGATCAACCATCTCCGCCCAAACTGGTTTACCGGTTGCCATTCTCAATGATGCCAGAGCTATCACGTTCGGTGAGTGGAAGTTTGGCGCTGGTCGGGGTGTGGATACGATTGCCTGTTTTACCATCGGTACCGGGGTAGGTGGGGGGTTGGTTGTAAATGGGAAGCTGCACATGGGTATTGGGGGAACAGCCGGTGAATTGGGGCACCAGACCATTGACTACAATGGTCCACGATGCGGATGTGGAAATTATGGCTGTCTGGAAGCGTTCGCTTCCGGTCCGGCCATCTCAGCATTGGGTCTCAAGGCGGTCGTACAAGGGTTGACGACCGATATTGGGAAACTGGTCGATTATGATCTAAATAAGATCACCCCGGATATCATCGCCAGGGCTGCCAGTCAGGGTGACATAATTGCTCAGGAAATTTACACCCAGGTGGGTACCTATTTTGGGATAGCCATTGCCAACATTCTGGTCACAATCAGTCCCCGAAAAGTGGTGCTGGGCGGTGGTGTGGCAGCGGCGGGTGATTTACTCTTTGAACCGATACGAAAGACTGTCCGGGAACGGGTTTCTGTCGTGCCGGTGAACCAAGTCGAGATAGTTCCCGCGCAGCTTGGAAATAACGCCGGGATTATGGGTCTGGCTAGTTGGGCTGCCCATAATCTGGCAGGTGAATAACTAACAACTGGTATGTTCCAGGTATCAGTTGAGAATCGAAAGTTCCTAATCATTCGTATTTTTATAGTGATGAATTTTGTATTGATGCTAAGATAACCTTGGCAATGAATGTTCCCGTGGTGTTGGATGGAATTGGGTTTAGTGAGGATTGGAATGGATCATCGCGAGAGAGTCCTGACAGCTATCAATCATGAGGAGCCTGATTATGTTCCGACCGCGCTCTGGGGCAGCGCTTACGGAGTGACTGATGAGTTATATTTCCAACTCATTAATTTTCTTCAGTTGGGCACTACGGTGTTACCCTTTCGACGCAATAAACACCATACGATCAATTATTACGATGAACGGATTCTGGAAGCGTTGGATATCGATGTTCGATATGTAGATTGCGGGTTCACCGATCTTGGCGGACCAACCCTGGGTGGTGGGCGGGATGCCTGGGGGATCAGGTACGAACAGGATGGATTGTATTTATCGGCTGTTGAGCATCCATTGGCAGATGGGACCATTGAGGATGTTCACGCCTATTCTTTTCCGACTGTGTGGAAATATATGCGGTTGGAGGAGTTTTCATCACAGGCAAAGTATCTGAAAGAACAAACTAATTTCGCGGTGGTTGGGAGAGCGTTTGATTCGTATGGGGTGTTCGCCCGCTGTTGTGCCTTACGGAAAACGGACACCTTTATCAATGATCTCGCCAACGAAGAAGAACTGCCAACAGTATTGATCCAAAAGGTAACAGACACCCTTTGCAAATTGTTGGAGATCTATCTTACCGAAGTGGGTAGCTATCTGGATATCATCGAACTTCCCGGCGATGATTATGCATCATCCAGACCTTTCATCTCCCCGCGTACCTTTGACCGGTACTTTTCCAATTCTTATAAACGAATGATTGATATGATTCATCAAGCTGCGCCGGGATGCAAAGTGCTCTTTCATTCGTCGGGAAATATGGAGCCATTTCTCAGCCGTTTAATCTCATTGGGCGTGGATATATTTCACGGATTGGAACCGATCCTTGGAATGGATCTGGAAAGGATCAAAGAGGATTATGGTAATCAGATCAGTTTTATGGGTGCGATCGATATCAAAGATGCATTAAAAGGGAATGAACAGCAGGTCGCCGATGAGGTGCACCTCCGGATTCAGCAACTTGGAAAAAATGGCGGATACATCTTTGCTCCAGCGAATCACCTTGAACCGGATATTCCGCCAGAAAACGTTATCGCGCTATATCGATATGCCAGAGAGATTGGGAAGAGAATTTAACGAAGTAACCCAACATCGTAGATTTAAGCGCCCACGTAGGCGCGTTTTTATTGTATATCGGTAATTGAATCACCTGATGGTCTGTATAAATCTTGCTCTTCGATTAGAATGTACTGGAAGGGATCGAAGCAATTATGCGGGGTACTGAGATACCATTTTATAGTCGAATAGGCAATCGAAGCTGGATGATTCCACCACTGTGGGATGGGAAAATCCTCAGACTGGCTGTCGCATATCTCTTAATCCCTTACATAATATTCTTTGCAGGTTGGCTACGGTTGCCAATAGCCGTCATCGCGATTGGCGTACTCGTGGTTGGATATGGGCTGACCTGGCTAAAGATCTCCCGGGATAATCAAACACAGCCGACTGGAATACGAATCAATCAAATCGGATTGATACTTGCGATCGTTGTTATTGTCGGATGGCTCCTTTTCTCTGGCGCTGGGCATTTTGCCGATCAGGTGGGGGATTATAAAAAGCATAACCTGATCCTCGGACATTTGATCAACCAGAATTGGCCGATCATTCAGCATCTGACATTGAAAGATGCCTATATATTGGTCTACTATATCGGGTATTACCTACCGGCAGGTGCATTTGGCAAAGCATTTGGCTTCGAAGCAGCCAACATCTTTCAATTTTTTTATACACTGCTCGGATTGGTGATTGCCTTTTATTTCTTTCTTTCATTTACAAAAGGGAAATACCCATTATTATTGGTGATTCTGTTTATCCTTTTTGGGGGGATGGATGTACCTGGGTGGTTGAGTGTATTTGGTCGCTTCCCTGTGCTGGCAGGATATATTGGACCGTGGAGCCAGACATTAACCTACCAGGGAAATTCTGACTTGCTTTTCTTCGTTCCACAGCAGGCTATCCCAGCATGGATTGCTATCGGAGTAGTCTTGTGGTGTCTGGTTCAGCAAACCGGGAGAGGGTATGTCGGATTTATCTGGGCATTAACTTTATTATGGGCGCCATGGATCTTCCTGGGTCTTGCACCGATCATGCTTTGGTTCTTTCTGTCTAACCGGGGGAAATGGAGAGAATTTCTCACGTTTACGAATATCATCCCTTCAGCAATAATTGGAATAATCATGGCGGTTTATTATTCCATTAACAAGTCCTCTGTCGGCTATAACGGTTGGATCTGGTCTTTTACCGAAAACTGGCTGTCGACCTATTTACTCTTCGTTATATTCGAATTTCTTCTACTTGGAGGTCTATTACTCTTTCTCAATGGGAAAGATACGGTTATCAGGCCATTACTTTTGGTTGCACTGATCCCCCTCTTGTTGATTCCTTTTTTCCATAGTGGGGTGTTTAATGATTTTTGTATGCGTGCATCAATACCCTCCCTGACGATCCTGGCATTGGTAGCCATTCGGACTATTTTAAATTATCCCTTCCCGGAGAGGGATTTTAGGAAGTTGGTTGCTTTTGGAGCTACCATCCTTGTCCTTCTGGTTGGTTCCATATATGGGGTGACTCGAATTGGCAGCAGCATTCAACGTACCTATGCAAATCACGGGGGTTTGTTCTATTCATACAGCTCTAATTATGAGAAAAATCTCTTTGATTCGTTCAACAACATGCCAAGTGATATCATTCTCGAGCAATATCTGGCCCGGAATGTGGATTATCGAAAATATCAGTGGTTGTTCAAATATTAGCTGGACTTTATTCCAGGTCGCGTAAGTAAGGCATTCTGATCCAGGAGAAAATGGCAACGGCAAGTAGAACTATTCCGCTTATGGCGACTGTCCATTGTTCGCCTATTTGATCAGCCATGATCCCTGCAAGTAGCGATCCGACCGGGGTCAAGCCAAAAAAGATCATGGTGTAAATCCCCATAACCCGCCCTCTTAATGCGTCATCCACCTGCATCTGAACCATCGCATTTGTTAAATTGACCATGATAATGATGACCAGACCCACACCGCCAAGGATAACCAGTGATAGTGTAAGTTGTGTTACCCAGGCGAATAGGATCCACATGACTGGAACCAATAAAAATGATATTGCCCAGAGTTTCCCTCGAATTCTTCGTGAACCCAGGGAGGCAAGAATCAGTGCTCCGATCAGTGAACCAGCACCCCGGGCTGAAAGTAACCAGGCATTCGTCGTTACATCTCCGTGAAGAGTGACAACAGCCCAGGCTGGTAGAAGAGCCACCAGTCCAAAGCCAAATAGGCTGACAGCTCCGACATTGAAGATGAGTGCCCTGATCACTTTATGATGCCAAACGTATCTGATCCCTTCTTTTAATTCAAGGAGGGTATTTCCCGTTGAAGCAGGGATAACGTGCTCAATGAGGTTCATTCGGCTCAGGTTGTAGATCACCGCCAGGAAAGATATCCCGTTTATGGTGAAACACCAGCCAGGCCCGAAGGCAGCATAAGTGAGTCCACCAATTGCAGGTCCGATGATCGTTCCAATATTGAACATGGTCGCATTTAACGCGATGGCGTTGGTCATGTGTTCACGGTCAACTAATTCCCGGATAAATGATAAACGCGTGGGGGCATCAAAAGCATTGGCAACTCCCAGCATAAAAGCCAATACTCCAATATGCCAGGATTGAATGACGTTTGTGAATACCAGAACCGCCATTATCAAGGCTAACAGCATCATGATGGACTGGGTGATGATCAACAATGTTCGCCGCGCGATCCTATCAGCAATCACGCCGCCATAAAGGGTAAATAACCAGGTGGGGACACCCGAGATAAATGAAATGATCCCCAGTGAAGCGGCAGAACCTGTAATTGAATAGATCAAATACCCCTGTGCAGTGGCTTGCATCCAGGTCCCAATCACCGAAACCATCTGACCAAAAAACCACAACCTGTAATTAGGTTGTTGGAGGGCAGCAAAAGTGCCATGTGCGGTTTGGCTGGTTGGATCTGATATCATAGAAATGGCGTGAATAAGGTAATGAATTTATTATAATCCTTGTAACGATTATATTCTGGGAGAAAAATTGACATCGACTGATTGGGATCAGCAATATCGGCAGAGAATTGGGGCGGAACCATGTATACCCAGGCAATGGCTGATAAACCACGCGTCCCTCCTCCCTTCAGAAGGCGCTTGTTTCGAGGCTGCCTCTGGGCTTGGCAACAATCTTCCTTACCTTATGGGGCGTGGTTATCGGGTGTTTACAGCGGATCTATCCCAGGTTGCAGTTCGATATAGTAAACATATATATCCTGAGGTTCGGGTCTTTCGCGCCGACCTGGGTAATTTTACTCTTCCAAGAAATTACTTTTCCCTGATATGTCATTTTTATTTTCTGGATTGGTCTTTAATAGATCAATATTGGCAAGCATTAGTTCCTGGTGGAGTGGTTGTGTTCGAAACATTGACCACGGATATCTTAAAGTACAAACCGGATATTGACCGCGATCGGCTGTTACAGCCCGGTCAGCTAAATACGTATTTTGGGGATTGGGATGTCCTGGATTACCGTGAAGGATGGTTTGAATCAGAGCATGGCCATGAAAAAGCAATTGCTTCCATCATTGCCCGGAAGTCTGGTAACCGCTGAAATTTGGTTTTGCCTTGTTTAATCTGGTAGGATGGTGAATGATTCTCTGGAATAATCCTGCAAGAAATGCGAAAAGCATCCCAGCTACAGAGACTATCAGAATTTGAATAAGCGAAAACAATCCATAAAAATAAATCTTGAAGTCAGGTAATGTCCAGGTGGGAAGAATCCCATTCCACCAAACATGGAGTATCACAGGTATCAGCAAGATACAATTCAGACTGATCGCAAAAGTTAACATTGTTTGAATTGTGTCAGTAACGGTGGATCCCCGCCGTCGATTCATCAATAAGTAAACCAGGCTGGCAACCAACAGAGCGACTATGGAAGTGACAGCGATATATAGAATCAAATTGGATGGAGTATCGATGGTCGAGAAAGAGTAGGACCTGCCATCAAGGAGTAAATACCTGAAGTTGAATACAAGCAGGAAAACCAGACTTCCCACAACGATGGATCCAAAATGGCTTTTCCGATAAAAAATGAAGAATACTAAACCCACGACATAGGCGAGGGGTACGATGCCTCGCGCAATTCTTTCTTTTGACAACCGAATCTGCCGCAGGGTACTTAAAGCGTCGGGACCCGTTGTAATATCTGGGACGCCGATCGCTTTCGCATAGATTACTGACAAATTATTTTGCAGAATTGTCTGCTGTTCCTGGTAGGATGCCTGGTCCTGTGTCGATAGGTCTACCAATTTGAAGAGAGGTTCTCCTTGTGCTGATGCGGGCAGTGAAAGACCCAGTAACACAGATATTGTGGGTGCAACGTCAACCATTTGGATATCCGGATATTTTCCCGGGAGGATGCCGGCTCCATAGATCACAAAAGGTTCAGTCAGGACTACCTTCTCATCTCCACCGTGACCTCCCCTATCGATCTGTCCATGGTCACTGATCACTACGATAGTATCTTGAGAGAGATCCAGCTTTGATGTGATTTCCTTGATCAGATCATCGGAGCGGCGAGCAGCTTCTTTCCAGGCGATACTTGAGGCACCTCCTTCATGGTGACCCGCGTAATCCACCTGGTCGATGTGGATGAGTACAAGGCTGTTGGACGGATCATCCAACCAGGGAAGAGCGTTCCTTATCACGTCATCATCCGCGCTGCGATCTTCACCCGCAGTGTAATATGAAAGGGAGACCTGATTCGAAGGAACAAGCTTTTCAAACCAATAATATCCGGCAATCGCAGTTTTTAGTTTTGCGCGGCGAGCGGCTGCGAAGATTTGATCCTGCGTCAAGGTTGGAATATCCTCATATTCCAAATTGAAAGCCGGACCGTCATTGACGTAGGGCCAGGCGCCAGTAAGCAAAGTGGAATAGCCGGGCGCAGAAAAGGAAGGCGTCTGGCTGTGCATGGTTGCCGAGGCTCCATTATTTCGTAATTGATTCAGAAACGGCATGATCTCGTTATCGCTGGCTGTGTCCAACCGCAAGGCGTCAACCAATACGATAACTACACGCCGGGTAAGTGATTTCCTGGTACTCTCAATTCCTGGTGAGATGTCATGAGAAATGGGTGAACGGTATGCATAGATAGAATCGACCATGGCTGTCGCCCAAAAATAAGCAATGCCGGTGAAAATACATAGAATCAGAACCAGAATCAGGATTTTCTTGGCAGATGATTTCATTGGAGTATCCCACGCGTTCCTATACTTTTTGAATTGTAGCATGGGTAAAAAAAACCTTGCCGGACACAACATCGGCAAGGTTTTTATTATGACAGTTCATTAATCTAGGGAGTGGCGGTAGGGGCAGGTGTAAGAGCTGGCGCCTCTGTTGGAACGGCTGACTGAGTTGTTTGAGGCGCAGGGAAATCAGTGTTGAAGAAGAAATTGTAGGCAAAGAACCCGCTCTTTAATCCTGAAAGACGGACGGATATTTGCGCCACACCTTTCATTTCTGTTGGGATGGAGAAGGTCGCAGCCGCGCTGCCACCATTCTTGGTCTCTAATGTTCCAGCTTTTACAATTTTTGCTGATCCATCCAAATAATCAGTCATATAGACTTCAAAAGTATCATCCATTGGTAAGTTTTCTGCCTGAATCGCAACAGATGCATCCTTTTTGACAGAAGTGACCGTAAAGAATGGGTATCCCTGGTAGCCCAAACTGGCTACCGTTGCGACTGGTGCCGCAACCTTCGTTGCTTCTCCTACACTTGGTACTTCCGGCAGTGGGTATGATGCGTTGAAAAAGTAATTATAGGCATAGTAATCCGATTTCGCACTTTCCAGGCATATCGCAATCCTGTATGCTCCCTGGAAGTCAGCCGGGATGGTATAGGTTGCTTTGAATTCACCCTTTGGTCCAGTATTTTGAGTGGTGACTTTCACGCCACCTACCCCGGTTGAACCATAAACACCCATCAGCACATCGTATTCCAAATCGACAGGGAAACCGCTCCCGGTCACGCTGATACTCTTATCCATTTCGACGCTGGTAACGGTGAAGCTGGGTTGGTATACCACTTCCACAGTAGTATCGGGGACTTCGGTCGCTGTCTCATCCTTGGCTGGCATGACCGCATTCTCAAACCAGTTGTAAGAATAATATCCACTTTCCTTGTTTTCAAGGCGGATGGATAACTTCTCAACACCCTGTAAATCCTTGGGAATGTTATATGTTGCAGTGAAGGCGCCGCCCTTACCGGAATCCTGGGTAGCCACTTTGGTCCCATCAATACCGAAATTACCGTAACGCCCGATGAGGACCTCAAATTTCATATCCTCTGGAAAATCACTTGTTTCGATGGTGACCACTTCATCCGGGACAACGCTGACTATTTCAAAAGTAGGGACTTTGTTCGCATTGACTATCCCCACTCCGGTTGGCACTGCGATTGCCATAACGATGATCAAAACTAAAAGTAGCTTTATTGTTTTAGACATACTCTTCTCCTGGTATGGGTGTACCTTTTTCATTTTTCCTTGAAGGCACGCGAAAGCGTTACTTCCAGCATAAAAAAACCGGGAATACCCCGACCTTCTGATGCAATTATTATACCCATATGGATGGGGTATAATCTACACTATGCGTCCAACCTTACTATTTGTCACCATTATCCTGGTGTTTTCCATATCAACTGGGTGCTCACCAAAGGATAAAACCACGCCGTTGGCAGTACCATCACCGGGTCAGGTAAATGTGACATCTGCTGATATTACACCAACCATCACTACGGAACCCCTGGCTGCCACGATCAACGGTGAGGGGATCCTGATGGCAGATTTTCAGGCGGAACTTGCCCGATATAAATTGGCACTTCCGGATCAGCCTTCACCCGAGAAAGTGGTTCTCGAGGAAATGATCTCACTGAAGCTGTTGGAACAGGGATCGGTTGAAGAGAACTATATCGTAACTGATGAGGCAGTTCAACTAAAACTGGACGATCTGACGAATCAAATGGGGGGAACTGAACAACTCAACTCCTGGTTGGAAACCAATGGATATACACTTGATCAGATCAAGAAATCACTCGGACAAGCTATCGCATCGGCTTGGATGAGAGATCAGATCACATCCTCTGTCCCAACTACAGCGGATCAAGTGCACGTACAGCAGATCCTACTGCTTGCGGATGGAAATGCCCAATCTGTATTACAACAGATCCGTTCTGGTGCAGATTTTGCAACACTGGCTGAGCAATATGATCCCATAACAAGAGGAGATCTCGGATGGTTTCCTCGCGGTTATCTCGTCCAGCCTAAAGTGGAGGACGTAGCTTTCTCATTACAGCCGGGTGGGGTCAGCGATGTCATCCAAACGGATGCCGGATACCACATTATCCTGGTGATCGAACGGGATGCCCAGCACCCTCTAACACCGGATGCGTATTCGACATTGCAGCATGCAGCGCTAAAAGAATGGATTCAAAACCGCCAAGAAGCCAGTCAAATTGAGACATATATCCAGTGATCGCACCGCCAAACCAATCGGATATTGATATTCCCGAAGAAGAACCGATCAAAGCAGATGGTAAAAGACCCATCCCGGATCAGTTATGGAAGCGATTAACCACCATACTATTTGGCGGAACAATCCTGACCTTGATTTTTATCTTTTGGGTATTCCTTGATCCCCTGGCAGCCGTCAATCCATTTCCCCCGGTGATTATTCCACCTACGATTGTATTCCCTTCCGCCACCATCACGCCAAGCGAAACGCCAACCCAGCCTCCAACGAAAACCCCCTTGCCAACCGCAACTCCAACCCAAACGATAACACCCGAACCTACGGAAACTCCAATTCCAACGGAGACATTAAGCCGTGACCAGATGTTAACAGAAGAGGCTATGGTCACTCCTTCCGCCACAAATGGACCCGCCGGACCCTATTCATACGAAGTACAACCCGGGAATCCGGTTGCAATCAAGAGCAGCATTATGCGACCGGAAAGTGATTGTAAATGGATGGGGGTTGCCGGTCAGGTTATCGGTCTGGATGATGCCCCGGTATTAGGGTTACGTGTTCAGCTTTATGGTTCCCTTCATGGAAGGGTGAAAGCGATCACAAGCTTAAGCGGAACAGTGAACCGATACGGTCCGGCTGGATACGAGATCACAATCAATGATTTTCCAACGGAAACGTATCACACGCTCTGGCTGCAGCTTTACAATCAAGCCGGTGGGGCGTTATCTGATAAAGTATTTATAGACACAACTGCAAGTTGTGATGAGAACCTGATCATCGTCAATTTCAAGCAAGTGAAATAACTGTTGTAATAAATTAAGGGTGTCTGGTAACTATTGGGATGCCCTGACCCTTATTTAGTATGCCATCCAATCCCTTATCCCCCGGATCCATGATCCTGCTATTTGCAAAATAATCAAATTGGTAAGATGTCATCTCTCCGGCTTTTTTTCCAGGTACTGGCATCAGTCGGGCGGTGAGGGGTTTATTCAGCCGGCAGGATAAGGACGCAATATCCAGAAGGATCGCCTCGAGGACACCTGTTTGAATATCTCCAGGCAGCGGGATACAATCCAGACCGGTTCCACAAACAGTGGAATAGAGCATTAATTTGTCGATACTCAGAAAGCCTTGCTCATTCCGCAACGCCAGGGTCGAGTTTTCCATAACCGGCAGCATCAGACCATTGAACCCTACTTTCTTATATTGGCATTGGTCTTGAATGCTCATCAATAGCGCTGCAGCTGCCAGTGAACCGGGTTGTCCAAAGCCAGAGAGTCCTAACCGTTCCAACGCAGTTCCGATCGAGCGCATCCGATCCGGGAATGGAGCAAGGGTAAAATCAATCCCAGAGAATTGCTCACCGACAATCGACTCTGCTATCTTGGTAAGATCATTTGCAAAAGATGGTAATTCGTGTAGTTAAATTATTAATGGCATCTGTAACTGTTGTCGCGTTAGAGAAGACATCCACAGCAAGGTCTGCTCCCTCTATGGCCAAAGCATAAGAAGATAGCTCAAACCCTGCGCTTGCAGAAGGGAAGAAAGGGCATCCATCGGGTACGTTGGCGAGGGCAGCGAAACGCAAGTTGGTAAAACCAAGCGAATCAGCCCGACTATTTTGCAGGATGATCTTCGCTGCCTCCTGAATGGCAGAGTTCGATACGAAATGGTGGTCTTTGACAAGGTGAAGGGTACAAAAGGTGGAATCGGTTTGCTTCAGGATGTCTGGGATCCATCTTGCGGCGGGGATCTCATCTGCAGAAAGCGACCCAACCGAGAGATAATCGAATCCAACGGATTTAATCTTTTTCTCCCATTCTTTGATCTTTCCGGATGGGGACTTGTCGATTGGAAGCCACCTCGAAAAAGGGGATGTAGCCAGACGCAGGGTTTGCACATCCCAACCGTGGTCCCGGATTTTATCACTTATCTGGTCACAGTCCGCGACTGCCCGTTGAATTGCGTCAGAAGTGGGTTGTGGGATGAACGCGGTGATGGATCGGATCTTCATAAATTCTCCCGCTGTCGTATGGTCTCAAATAGTAAGATGCCCGCAGCAATGCTCGCATTCAATGACTCGGTTTTTCCTGGCATGGGGATAAAGATACTTCCATTGGATATAGTTTTAGCCATGGATGATGCGCCATTTGCCTCATTGCTGATAACAATCCCGATTGCTTGCTTCAGGTCTGCCTGCCAGAGAGGCACTCCTCCGGTCACTTCAGAGAGATACATAAACAATTTGTGCTGTTTCGCCTTTATGGCAATCTCGGTCCAATCAGCAACAGAAATGGGTAATCGAAATTGCGCTCCCATACCTGCCCGCAAGACTTTTGGAGCGAGTGGATCGGTTGTATCCGGAGTGATCCAGACTGCCTGAACTCCTGCGGCTGCGGCGGTTCGCAAAATCGTACCCATATTACCAGGATCACGAATTGAATCCAGGATCAGAACGAATGAGAGTTGTGGAGGCTCTGGAATGGTCTGCATTCGTAGTACTGCCATAATTCCCTGGGACTGTTTCGTGTCACTGACCCGGTTCAACAGATCAATATCAACCTCAAGTACTTCTGTTCCGTCCATCTCAGCCACGTGGACCAATTCGGTACCACGTTCTCCTAGATGAGCGGAATACAAAATAAAATCAGGTTGCCAACCGGCAGACAAGGCTTCCTCACACAGCCGAATGCCCTCAACCGCAAATCGTTCAGATTGCTGCCTTTCTTTTGATTGGCTTAGCAATTCTCTCACAATTTTAATATGAGAATTTTGTATTGAATTGATCATGTGAGCTTCTTGAATACATCATCAAAGATATCGTAAATTTCCTGGTTTATTAGTATGACCCGGATGAGTTCCAGCGAAGACTTCTCAGACTTCTTTATCCAATCATGAATAGTTCCGCAAATTATTGTGGCAGCTCTATCTTTTGGAAATCCATAGATTCCTGTGGAGATAGCCGGGAATGAGATGGAATGTAATTCCATTGAGTTTGCCAGATCCAGAGCACCTTTGATCGCTTCGGTAAGTTTCCGGTCTTCATCTCCCTCGCCCCAGATTGGACCGACAGCATGGATCACGTACTTGCTTGGAAGTCTCCCTGCACTTGTTAGTGCCGGATTTGAATGGGATACACGTTGATAATGGGCTATCCACGCATCGCTTTCCGCCTGGATGATTGGTCCACCCTGTCGAATAATAGCTCCGGCAACCCCTCCCCCATGCTGTAAATGCGAATTTGCCGCGTTGACTATCGCGTCCACTTTTTCTTCTACGAGGTTGCCAATGCAGATCTCAATCTTGGTCGCTTTTACTAATAAAAAATCCAGGCACTCGCTCATGCCTGGATTGTAGCATAACTTATTCACAACTATTGCCAAATTTTTTCACCCTGAAACAACGTACCCTTTTTCTTCTATAGCAGCGATGATTTGGTCTTCATTTACTACAGTCTCATCAAAATCAACGACCATAGTTTGTTTTAGGTAGCTTGCTTGCACCTTTTTGATGCCTTCCAACTCGTCTTCAATTGCTTCCAGATGCATTACGCACATGGTGCATTCCATATTTGGGATGGTATATTCTCTATGAATCATGTTGGATCCTTAATTGACCAGAATGACGCCGGTAAACATTCCCATGGAGCAGGAAAATGGAATTTGGTCACCCGCTGAAAAGGCAGGAAGGTCAATGGTCTGACTATCTGTAGGATTCAGGATAACCTGTACTCCAAGTGTTGGGATTACGAACGCGAGTGAGCACGAAAAGACATCTTTACTCTCCAGCTTGAGATGAGTAGGGCGATTGGCTTTGATCTTAACCACATCTGGCGAGTATTTGGAGTTCAATACTTGAACAGTCACCTCATTCCATTCGGAGTTGTCGGGTGCTGTGATTTCCGGATCTGGGGATTGAGTTGGCTGGGAAAAGATCGAACCAGCTCCGAGGCTGCCATTTCGGTTTTTCATCATCCCGCAATTACATCCAGCGGTCGGATTCGTTTGATTTTGAGGAACCGGAAGAAGAGATGCACTCTCAATAAAATTCGATTGCGCTTTCACTTCACTTGGATTCTGAAATAACCGATTTAGGGAAATTGGAGAGCCGATCAGGTTCAAACCCGTATTGATGGTCATGATTGCCAGAACCATCACAATCACTGCAACCAGTTTCATAAAATACTTTTCGATTTTGGAGCCCAATTGTGTGGCAAAGTAGGCGACTACGAAGAAGACTGGAGAAGTACCTAAAATGAAGGCAAACATTAAGGCAGCTCCGGTAATGGGATCTCCGGTGGACATTGCAGAAGCCATCATGACCTGAGTAATACCGCAAGGGATCAATACGGTCAGCGCGCCCAGGAATGCCGGTGTAGAAAAATCATCTCCCTTTTTCGATTGCCGTCGGATAAATTTTCGAATAAAAGCCGGTGATTCGATATTAAACCAACGAAAGATGGGATGGACATTGAGGATGCGAAGGGCTTGCCCCAGCATAAAGATGCCAATGGCGATCTGTAAGATCGCTCGTGGCAGGGGAGCTAATTGAATTAATGACCCTACCCATCCCAAAAGAAAACCCAATAATGTATAGGCTACCAATTTGGCAGCCAGAAACCATAAGATGGGGGCTGCGATATGAATTCCGCCTTTGGCACTCTTTTTCGAGCTGACACCTAGATCGTTTTCAAGTTGTTGGGCCATCGAGCTGGCGAGCAACCCACCCTGGACGGCAAGGCAGCTTAATCCACCGGTTGTAAGTCCTGTTACAAAGGCTAGCAATATTTCTGTCATAATCATCTCCTACTTGCAGGCAGGTTTTCCCTGCCTGCACGTCAGTTTATCAGTGTCAGCGTGCTGGCTCAATAGGTATTAATGCCTATTGAGATGCGCCTGTGTCAGCATTATAGTTGGGGACGACTGGCAACTAATTGCCGGGAATTGCATCTAAATCTAACGGAGGCTTCATGGCTGAAACAAAACTTATTACCCTACCAATTACCGGGATGACCTGTGCGAATTGTGTCGCCACAGTCGAGCGCAGTCTGAAGAAGGTTCAAGGAGTTCAAACCGCGAGTGTTAATCTCTCGTCGGAGAGGGCAATAGTAGAATTTGACCCCGCCCTGGCAGACCTACCGGCCATGATAAACCGGGTGGAAAAAGCAGGTTACGGGATTGCCGAAGGCGAAGCGATCTTTCAGGTTAAGAATCTGGGAGATGATAATGATGCTCGCCGTCTCGAAAAAGCAGTCCGCTCCCGTGAGGGTGTAGTGGATGCCCGGGTAAACCTGGTGACCTCTCAGGCTATCCTGCGTTACGTACCGACCGTGGTAACTCAACAGGAATTGCGGTCTGGCATCAAGACTGCTGGTTTTGAAACCTATGACACTGAAACCACTGGCGAAGATGTAGAAGCGACCGCCCGTCAAAAGGAGATGGAAGAACAAAAACACCTCCTGATCGTTGGCTTGATCTTCACTATCCCATTGTTCATGTTGTCCATGGCAGGCGATTTTGGATTTTTACCAATGGCTATATCTCACTCCGCCTGGATCAAATGGGTCATGCTGGCGTTAGCTTTTCCAGTCCAATTCTATGTAGGTCGACAATACTACATCGGCGCGTATAAATCCATTCGAAACGGCTCGGCAAATATGGATGTCCTGGTTGCGCTAGGCTCTTCAGCAGCGTTCATCTATTCCTTGCCAGTCACTTTTGGGTGGATCAGCGGTCACGTCTATTTTGAGACCGCCGCGGTGATCATCACTCTGATCAAACTGGGCAAATTCCTGGAAGCACGTGCGAAAGGAAAAACATCTGAAGCGATCAAGAAATTAATGGGATTACACGCCCGGACCGCCCGGGTAATTCGCGGAACATCTGAGCTCGAAATACCCGTAGAGGAAGTAGTTGTAGGCGATATCGTCCTGGTTCGACCGGGTGAGAAGATCCCTGTGGATGGTGTAATTGTAAATGGGTCTTCCACGGTTGACGAATTAATGCTGACTGGCGAATCCATCCCGGTTGAGAAAATTGTTGGCAATCCGGTGATAGGCGCCACCATGAACCGTTTGGGCTCCTTCCAATTCAAAACGACAAAAGTCGGGAAAGACACCGCACTGGCTCAGATCATCCGATTGGTGGAAGAAGCGCAGGGCAGCAAGGCACCCATTCAGAAGCTTGTAGATCAGATCTCAGCCGTATTCGTGCCGGTTGTGATCGTTCTCGCTGCTCTCACCTTTACCGCCTGGATGATATTTGGTCCGAGTTTGGCTATCAATAGCGACCTTACCCCATTTACTCGCGCACTTGTCCATATGGTGGCGGTACTCGTGATTGCATGTCCCTGTGCTATGGGCTTGGCTACTCCGACCGCAGTAATGGTTGGAACTGGTAAAGGCGCGGAGCAAGGTATCCTGCTTAAAACCAGTGAAGCATTGGAGCGTGCCGGTAAAATTGGTACGGTAGTCATGGATAAAACTGGAACCATCACACGAGGGCAACCCCAGGTTACCGATATACGGATCATGGATACCTCGATGACGGAAGAAGAATTACTCCGAATTGCAGGAAGCGTTGAGAAACGCAGTGAACATCCTTTGGCAGAGGCAATTGTTGCAGAAGCAAACCAAAGAGACCAATCCCTTGCGGACGTGTCCGAATTTCAAGCGGTAGTTGGTCGGGGCGCCAGGGCGATTTTTGATGGTCGAAAGGTCATTGTTGGTAGTAGCCGGTTGATGACAGAAGAGGGTTTGGATATTTCTTCCTCTCAAACGGTTCTAAGTGGTTTACAAAATGAAGGAAAGACAACCGTGCTTGTGGCGGTGGATGGCAAATTGGCTGGTATTCTGGCGATTGCAGATACCATCAAGCCCGGTTCCCGTGATGCGATCGAACGCTTGCAGGCAATGAATCTACGGGTGGTCATGCTGACCGGCGATAACCGCCAAACAGCAGAAGCGATTGGCCGGCAGGTGGGTGTGGATGATGTCTATGCCGAAGTTCTGCCCGGCGGTAAGATCGATCTGATCAAAGAATTACAATCGAAGAAACAAATCGTAGCCATGGTTGGAGATGGGATCAACGATGCACCTGCCCTCACGCAAGCAGATGTGGGTATTGCGATCGGCACAGGTACAGATGTGGCGATGGCTTCTGCGCCGGTTGTTCTAATCAGCGGCGATTTGCGTGGGGTACCGAAGGCAGTCGAGTTGTCTCGAAATACCTTAAAAACGATCCGACAAAATCTGTTCTGGGCTTTCTTCTACAATGTCATCTTGATACCGGCTGCGGCTATTGGTCTGATGAGTCCAATTCTGGCGGCTGCGGCAATGGCCATGAGCAGTGTCTTTGTAGTCACCAACAGTTTACGGTTACGCAAACTTAAATTCACTTCCTAAAACCATACATTCATATCTTGAAAGGGAAATCGATGAAGAAACAAGCAATCTTGTCTCTCATTATTGGAACTATTGTTCTAACTGCTTGTACTGCAGCGGGAGGTACCGGCTCCATTCCTTACGCATCCATTCCGGCTGGGATGGCATATGCGGAAGGCAAGGAGATCTATTTCTCCCATACCGAAGTATCTGATTCCGCTGTAGCAGAAAAACTGACAGCCATGATGAAATCACCTGTTCTGGTGGTTCCCTCCCTGGCAAAAGCAAGCGAAGAGATGCTTGCGAATGTATATGTTTTCACAAACGGGATCTCTGGGAAAGGTCCACTTGGATTCCAGGGTGATGTTTTTAACAACCCGCCTGGAACCGAAGGTTATTCACCCCTGCGCCGTATCACATTTGTAACCTGGGCGGACGGTAAATCGCCAAAGTTGCTCACTTCTGAAGCTGACATCACCCAAGGAAGCGAATCAGGGGACCTAACACTGGAACAAAGTGAGATCGTGGTCAATATGCCTTTCATGAGTTGGGATGGCGGTAAGCGCTGATACCATAGTTCAATACACAAATTTACAATATCGATCTCCTCCTCCTAAACATAGAGACGCAACATGTCGTCTCTATGTTTTTTGTTGCGAATTAGAATCGGACAGGGTATGATGGACACATGCAAAAACCATCCCAGCCAATTAAGGTCCTCCTGATAGATGATCACGCCGTTGTCCGAGCCGGTATTCGACAATTCCTTGAATCAGATCAACGGATCAAAGTGATCGCAGAGGCATCCAACGGGCAGGAGCTACTGGATCTGTTGAAAACAAATCAAACGGATGTGGTGGTACTCGATATCCAAATGCCTGTTATGAACGGCATCCAGGCTACCCGTGAGATCCGGAAAAGGGGATCAAGCGTGGGTATCCTCATCCTGACCGCGTATGACGACCCGCCATACGTCCAGGCACTCTTGCAGGCAGGTGCTAATGGATATGTCTTGAAAACGGCGAATCCTGCCGAGATCATCCAGGGAGTATTGGATGTGAATGATGGGAAACAAGTAGTGGATGCCACCCTAAAAGAATCCATGTTCGAGAGTGTTGGAGTATCCATCGGGAGCTCAAAATCCAATGTGAGTGAGCGCGAAGTAGAGGTATTAAAAAAAGCGGCGAGTGGTCTGACCAATAAGGCAATCGCCACCGTATTGGAAATCAGCAGTAGAACAGTCCAAAATCACTTTGCCAATATCTTCACCAAACTAAACGCGGAGAGTTCGTACTGAGGCGGTGATGAAAGCCATCCAATTGGGGTTGATCGAAATGGATGGCGACCAGAAAAAACCATCGCTTGAAAATTGAATAGCCGATGAAAACACCACAAACATACTCATGGACTGGTTCCATACCTCGTCTTTTCCTGTATTTTTTTATTCCCCTTTCGATTGTTCTGATCGTGGTCATTCTAATCAGCCAGAACTTCCATCACCAAGCCATGGAACAGTTGGCAGGCAGCCGTGATCTTCGGGCTGTATTAAGCACCGTTAAGACGATGGAAAACAATCTCTACAATCTTCAAGAAGACCTAACCAGGGCTGTTCAGGCGGTGAAGACTGGATACACCTTTGAGCAAGTGGATCCGTGGATCAATGAATTTGATCGAGGATTTTTTCAAGCATCCTGCGAGGATGGCTCAATCCTCCAACCCCGGAATGAGCAAGTAAAGCCTGATCCGAACAATATTAAAGTTTTGTGTCAGATCATCAACGAATCTGGAATCGGAGGTACAGCCTATCGATTGGAGACCGGAGAGTCGGCAGTGTTATGGATGGCCCAATCCATTGACGGATCAAATGTTTTCGCAGGGGGCGTTGATCTGGCAGGTTTGATAGATCGTTCGCTGGCTTCTTCCGCGAACCCAGATCAGTTTTCGATTCAAATATTTGATTCTGACCATCTTTTACTTTTCGATTCAGGTCGTTCACCGGTGAGTGACCATGATCTTTATCATCAGGGAGTATTGGACGGGTTGGCAGGACAAAGTGGGGTCGTATATACGGGTGGAAGCCAAGGCTCGCATATCATTGCCTATGCCCCCATTGAGCCAGTCAATTGGGTCATGATGATGGACGAAGCCTGGGCAGATGTATCCACGCCATCCCTTCAGGTAAGTCAATCGATCCCTCTTATTCTGATCCCAGTATTACTGCTGGCGGTGGTTGGTTTATTCTTCGCGATCCGCTGGGTGATCCAACCTCTTCAGAATCTATCCAGCCAAACTACCCGATTGGAGACAAATCCGGAAGAGGCTTTTACCCAGCCAGTTGGCGGGATCCAGGAGATCAGGTCATTGCAGACGATCCTTCGGGATATGTATGCCCGTCTGAATGAAGCAAAGCTGAACCTGGAACAATATATTGGTGGATTGACACATAGCCAGGAAGCAGAGCGGAAAAAACTTGCTCGTGATCTCCACGATGACGTGATTCAGGATTTGATCGCATTGAAACAGGAGATGCAGCGTCGTCCGCAAGCGGAATCGACAACGATTCAAGTTCAACAGATCATCGATAAGCTTCGCCAATTTATCCGCGGACTGCGTCCCCCTTATCTTGACGACCTTGGATGGGTCACCGCCATTCGAACCCTGTCCCAAGAGTTCCAGACTGAGACAGGGATTCAAGTAAAGATAGACATGGAAGGGCAAGAAAATCGTTTGGAATCGGAAAAAGAGTTAATTCTTTTTCGGGTGGTTCAAGAAGCGCTCGTCAATGTTCGAAACCATGCCAGGGCGACAAGTGTCTATATTTTTATCCACTTTCTGGAGAGTGGAGTGCGAGTCCAAATTGAAGATAATGGAGCTGGGTTCGAGGTCCCTGCCAAATTAGACCAATTTGCCCATCGAGGGCACTATGGGATTTTGGGTATGAAAGAAAGGGTAGAACTGGCTGGAGGGCGGATCGAGATCATCTCGGAACTCGGAGGTGGTACAGCCATTGATCTCTTTATATGACCTGGATATTCGGAACTTCCTAAGCCTCTTTCAACTTTACACGCAGCCACAGCTTGTAGACAATCCAACTGGTGACCAATATTATTATTGCAGCTATAAACACTGGGACCACAACCGCGAGAATGGACACAATTGTCGAAGTGACGTCCTCTGCGATGCTGACAGGCACATTACCCGCTCCGCCGGTAGTTGCAGTGACCGCCGGACGGACAATGGCGCTTTTGACTGCATGAACACCTCCTGCAATCAATAGCCCACATCCAAGTGCGAAGACTGGATGGACATCTGAAAAAACGCCTGACCCGGCTGCAAAAGCGATTGCGCCGGCAATTGGCCGGACGATTGTCTGGATAATGTCGTTCACATGGTTGACTGCCGGGACTTTATCTGCAAAAAATTCCACCAGGTTGAGCAAAACCAACAAACCGATGATCCACCAAGACGTCAATCCATCCCAGGGCTGGTTGAGATGAATTACATTTGTAAAGCGGGCGAGCAGGGCGATCACGAGTAAAGGAATATATGCATTCAGCCCGGCGCTGGCTGACAAACCAAAAGCAGAGAATAATCCTAAGGCTTCCATACTCCTCCTATATGCATCAACCGTACAAAACCATCATAAACCAATTCTTCCGGAATGTTAACTCACGGTAGGCGATGCGTCATATTACAGGATAAAAAAAACCGGATGGATCATGATCCACCCGGTATCGCTTGATAAGAATGAGGTTATGCTGCTTTCGCTTTCGCAGCCACGGCGGCAAAAACCTGCGGATCGCGCACGGCTAAATCTGCCAGCATTTTGCGGTTGATCGTGATCTCGGCTTTTTTCATTCCGTAGACCAACTTGCTATAACTGATGCCGTTCAATCGGGCAGCCGCGTTGATGCGGACGATCCACAACCGGCGCAGATCGCGTTTGCGAACACGACGGTCGCGTGTGGCGTAGAACATGCTTTTCAGCATGGCTTCATTCGCACGCCTGTAAAGGCGGTGACGAGAGCCGCTGTAGCCCTTGTTCAGTTTTAGAACTGTCTTATGATGGAGGTGACCCTGCGGTCCACCCTTTACACGAGCCATATATTACTCCTTTACGAACCCCTGGACGCCGGTCGATACTTCTTTTCAACCTGTTGCATGCATCCAGCAGCCGCAATAATTAGAACTCTATCCAACTCCCCAATCGGGGACAATACAATGCGATCAGTCTTTCTTGCTCATATGTGGGGCAAGACGACGAACGCGCTTAATGATACCAGAGCCTACAACAGGCAGCATCTCTGACAATAAGGTCAGGGTGCGGTCTGAGGTTCGGCGACGGAGGTGGCTTTTACCACCTTTGGTACGCATCAGCTTATTCGATCCAGTCAGGCGGAACCGTTTGGAGGTCGCCTTGTGGGTCTTCAACTTATACTTACCGGTTTTTAACTTGCGGGGCACAGCATTACTCCTCTCAATTTGGTATTTGCGATTTTCACCGCAGGTTAGGCAAGCGATGACCCAACCTTGAACATCACTCTCTCGCGAGAATGTTTATTCCTTTTCAGGTTTAATTTCAGGCGATTCTACATCAACAACCGGTGTTGCTGGTGCGGACTTTTTTACCGTTGGTGTCTTGGCAGGGGTTGCCGCTACTACAGGGACAGTCGGTGCAGGCATCGGTGTTGCCACTGGGGTTGTTGGCGCCGTCTCTACTTTTTTCTTGGCGAACTTGGCAGGAGCCAGGGTCATCCCCATCATCTTGCCTTCCAGAAGTGGTGCTTGTTCGATAATCCCTACATCTGCCAATTCTTCAGCAATTTCTTTCAGGTCTTCCAGAGCTAATTCCGGGTAGGTAATTTCCCGTCCGCGGAACTTGATGGATACTCGTACTTTCATCCCATCTTGAAGCCACTTGCGGGCGTCCTGGGTTTTGAAACCACGATGATGTACATTGGTTTTGGGTCGCAAGCGGATCTCTTTGATCTCGATCTTGGTCTGCGACTTTTTGGCTTCCCGTTCCTTCTTTTCTCTTTCAAACAGGAACTTTCCGAAGTCCATAATTCTGCAGACTGGTGGATCCGCATTGGGGGCCACTTCCACCAGGTCACGATCCGCTTCCCTTGCCATTCGCATCGCTACATAGGTATCCACGACGCCGACATTTTCTCCATCCGCACCAATTAGCCGAACCTGAGGCGAACGGATTAGCTCATTTACCCGAAAGTTGATTGTACTGATAGCGATCTCCTCTTTTTGTACTATATCTAAATACCGGTTCGGGGAACCGGTCATGTAGCCTAGATGATACCATGATTCAAGCTGAATCGTCAATTATGGAAGAGCAAAAGAGGAAACTAGAAACTAGTAACTGGCAATTTGAATTACAATTCCATGTTCCCAGTTACTAGTTACTTTTATCGAGTTTCTTTCTTTCAGTCTCCCTTTTCAACTGCATCCCTGAACAAACGCAGGAAATCTGCAGCGCCCATCGGACCAGGGTTCTCGCCATTGCGTTGACGAACGGCGACCTGGTCTTTCTCCATTTCCTGATCGCCCACCACCAGCATATACGGGACTTTCTGTTTTTGCGCGTCCCGGATCTTGGAATTCATGCGTTCGCTGCGTTCATCCACGGCTACCCGGACACCTGCCTGCTTCAATTCAGCTTCCACCTTTCGGGCAAAATCCATATGCCGGTCGGCAATGGGTATAACAACTGCCTGAACCGGGCACAGCCATACGGGAAATGCCCCGGCGAAATGTTCGATGATGACTGCCATAAATCGTTCGGTGGTTCCTGTTACGGCACGATGCAACACCACGGGGGTATGTTCCTGCCCATCCTCGGCAATGTAGATACAGCCCAACCTCGACGGTTGGATGAAATCCACCTGGATGGTGGAGAGCTGCCATTCACGCCCCAGGACATCCCGAGCCATGAAGTCAGCTTTGGGACCATAAAAGGCAGCTTCGCCCTCCGCTTCAAAATACTCAACGTTGTTCGCTTTCAGGGCGCTGTACAGGGCAGCTTCGGCTTTATCCCATTTTTCGGGATCCTGCACATACTTTCCGCCTTCACCGCGGAGAGAGAGACGTACCTTGTAGTCACTGAAATGATACCGATTCAACACTTCCCGAATCACTTGAAGATCCAATGAGAATTCGCTCTCGATCTGGTCTTCGGTGCAGAATGTATGACAATCGTCCTGTGTCAGGGCGCGCACCCGGGTAAGACCGTTTAACTCACCGGTTTTCTCATACCGGTAGAGTGTGGCAAATTCTGCGAAACGCATCGGAAGTTCCCGGTAGGAATGGCGACCCATCTCATTGAAGAGTGTCATATGGCTGGGGCAATTCATTGGTTTGAGCCGGAAAACGACATTCTCGTCCACCATGGGCGGGAACATGACATCCTTGTAGTTATCGTAATGACCGGAACGTTTGTAAAGGTCTTCCTTCACCAGGTTGCCTGTCCAGACATGCTGGAAGCCATATTTCGTTTGCACATCGCGAACGTAGGATTCCATCAGGTGACGCAGCATCTCGCCCTTGGGGGTGAAAAGCGGCAGACCGGGACCGACATCATCAGAGAAGTAGAACAGTCCCAATTCCTTGCCCAGCTTGCGATGATCGCGCTTCTTGGCTTCTTCCAGCTTCCACAGATACTCTTCCAATTGCTTGGGATTCTCCCAGGCAGTGCCATAGATGCGCTGGAGCATGGGGCGTTTTTCGTCACCGCGCCAATACGCACCCGCCACAGACATCAACTTAATGGCGGATGGATTGATCTGTCCGGTGTTCTCGACATGCGGACCACGGCATAGATCAGTGAATGTATCATGCGTGTAGGTAGAAATGATGGGCTTTTCTTTGATCTGGTTGCCGTATTCGTCCAGACCACCATTCTCCAGCCCATCAATCAATTCGATCTTGTAGGGTTGGTCGCTGAAGATCGTGCGGGCTTCTTCGGCGCTCACTTCCTTGCGGATGAACGGGTGGTGAGCCGCGATGATCTGGCGCATTCGTTTTTCGATCTTCTCCAGATCCTCCGGGGTGAGCGGACGGGGCAGGTCGAAATCGTAATAAAATCCATCCTCGATCGGCGGTCCAATGGTCACCTTCCCTCCCGGGAAATTTTCCAACACAGCCTGTGCCATGATATGTGCCGCCGAGTGACGGATGCGATATAGTTTACTGTCTTCGTATCTTTCTTCCATTCTTACCTCCATTCCCACTCGTCCCCCCTTATCAAGGGGGGGAGGGGGGATCTCACTATATGATTAAACAAAAACTCCCGCCCATAACTGGGGCGAGAGATTCACTCACACGGTTCCACCCAGATTTGGATCACCTCGGCATGTCTTCGCGAGCGGAGCGAAGCAATCCAATCTCATCTATGCAGGTAACGGTTGCGTCCGGATTCCTTACTTCAGTCGGTTCAGGTTTCAGCTAGCGGGTGGTTTTCTTCGTCCACGCTGTGGATCTCTTCCAGTCCTGGAGATTCCTTCCTGTTCAGCGAATGGATCGATTACTCGTCCCGGTCAACGCTTTTGTGGGCTATATTATAACTTTCGCCTTGAAGATTTGCAATGCTTTAGATACCGAAAAAAGCAGGTGGTTACCGTAATTATGATACGATATCTGAAAACCATTCACTGAGGATCCCATGACCGCCCACTCAACCATCCACTCTCTCTTTGACCTATGGAACGAAGCGCTACAATCAGGTAACGCCGCAAACGTAGCTATTCTCTATGCTCCTGACGCGATCCTTCTGCCAACTGTGTCCAACCAGGTGCGGCATAACACCTCAGAGATTGCTGATTATTTCGCCCATTTCCTGCTTGACAAGCCATCAGGAAAAATCCTCGAATCCAATGTAAGGATCTTCGGCGACCACGCGATCAATTCGGGTATCTATGAATTCATCCTTTCCCCTGTAAATAAACCAGTATCGGTCATACAAGCCCGGTTTACTTTTGTGTACCAGAAGACTGGTGAAGAATGGCGGATCGTCGAGCATCATTCTTCGAAAATGCCGGAATAGGAGAGTAAATGTAAATTCTGAACATCCCCTTTCATACGACAGACTGGTCCTTAGTTGTACCTTCCATTCACGCTGGTGAAAGCGGTCACGCAATCTGGAGAACAGTCGAAGACGGCGGCATTCGGATTCGGATGGTTGAGCATTCACCAGATTATCTGGCAAATCATTGGTGCGATAAAGGTCATATTCTGTTCGTAATTTCGGGTGAGTTAGTGACCGACTTGAAAGATGGTCGTACATTCACCCTGACACCTGGAATGAGTTACCAGGTGGCTGATGGCGCAGAACCGCATCGATTTCATACTGATATTGGTGCGAACCTTTTTATTGTGGATTAATCACCTAACCGAATTGTAAGAAGTCCGACCCGAATGCCAATCCAATTACAGCTATAATCCAGATAAACCATCTACCATGAGGCTATCATGACCTATGCCGGAGTTCTTTCCCAATACCGCCACCTGATGGATATTCCTTCCCATACAGCCGAAATTTCCATCCTTGAGGGGAATACACCTCTTATCCCAATGCCCGCACTTGCTGAGAAGCTTGGCGGCGGATTCGATCTGTGGGTGAAATTCGAAGGTCTCAATCCAACCGGCTCTTTCAAAGACCGCGGTATGACCGTTGCCATCAGTGAGGCAGTCGGACGTAGAGTCAAAACCGTAATGTGCGCTTCTACCGGCAATACAGCCGCTTCGGCTGCTGCCTATGCCGCCCGAGCAGGTATGAAGTGCATTGTCCTGATTCCCGAAGGGAAGGTCGCTGCCGGTAAGCTGGCAGGCGCTGTGGCTTATGGCGCCCAGGTGATTCAGATCCAGGGATCCTTCGACGATGCGCTGACGATGGTGGTTGAGCTGACTCAAAAACATCCGATCGCGCTGGTCAATTCACTCAATCCCTACCGCTTAGAGGGGCAGAAAACTGCTGCCTTTGAGATCTGCGATGCTCTCGCCAGCGCCCCCGATTGGCTCTGCCTTCCGGTGGGTAACGCTGGCAATATCACCAGTTATTGGATGGGTTTCAAGCAGTATCATCATCTCAAGCAGACGGGACTGCCGCAGATCCTGGGAGTGCAGGCAGCAGGATCAGCTCCGCTGGTGCTGGGTCATGTGGTGGAAAATCCAGAAACGGTTGCCACCGCTATTCGCATAGGGAAACCTGCCCGTGGCGAACAAGCTTTGCAGGCTTCTGAAGAATCACACGGTCGGATCATCGCCGTGACCGATGAGGAGATATTGGCTGCCCAAAACCTTCTCGCAACCGGTGGTGTATGGGTGGAACCGGCTTCCGCGGCTGGAATTGCCGGATTAAAGCATGAAATCGAAGCCGGACGCTTTGACCCTCAAGGTAAGCGCATCGTCGCGGTCTGCACCGGGCACGGCTTGAAAGACCCGGATATCATTACCAAATCCTTTTCCTATCAATCCATCCCGTTGGATATTCATAAAGTGGAAGAATTGACTATTAAGTAACAAGTAGATAGAAAGCAGAAAGTGGAACTAGCTAAAAATGTGCCATGATAACTAATTTCTAGTTTCTACTTTCAAGTTTCTTTTTCCCGGAGGTACCATGACGACATTATCCGTTCGTGTACCAGCTACCACCGCCAATCTCGGCCCCGGATTTGACTGTCTGGGAATGGCGCTAGATATTTGGAATGAGACGATCTTCTCTTTGGAAGGCAGTGGATTCCTCGCGGTAGTGACCGGGGAAGGCGCCGGTCACCTTCCACAGGATGAATCCAATCTGATACTGCAATCTGCACTAAGAGTGTATGAGATGCAGGGTAAAAAACCCGAACCCGGGTTATTGATCCGCTGTTTCAACCAGATTCCGATCGGTTCTGGTTTGGGTTCCAGTGCCGCTGCTGCTTTGACGGGTGTATTGGGAGCCAACGCATTACTGGGTGATCCATTGACGAATCAGCAAGTTCTTAACCTGGTGACTGAAATAGAACACCATCCGGATAATGCCAGCGCAGCTCTGGAGGGCGGGCTGGTTGTCGCGAGTCTGGTAAACGGCAGGGTGATCCATCGCCCGGTGTGGGATGGATCAATAGGCGGTGATGTTCTCCAGATGGCGATCGTCCTGCCGGAAGTGATCCTCTCCACGAAGGCTGCCCGGGCGGTTTTGCCGAAGAAGGTACTCTTTGCGGATGCGGTCGAAAATCTGGCGATGACACCCCTGGTGATCGAAGCGCTGAAATTGGGCGACCTCGATCTGCTCGGTGAGGTGATGGTGGATAAACTGCACCAACCATACCGCCTGCCGCTCATCCCTGGGGCAGCGGAAGCGATCGAGGCGGCTCGTCAAAGTGGCGCGGCGGCGGCTGTTCTTTCGGGCGCAGGCCCGTCGGTGATCGCCTTTGGACTCGAGGGGATGGATCAGGTGGCCAACGCCATGCAAAAGGCCTTCGAAGGCGCAGGGAAGCCATCCCGCAAATTTGTTACATCCATCTCCAAATCCGGGGCAGTGGTTTTGCACGAACTGGAAGGATGAATCTAAAGTTTATATGATGTTAAGGGAACGCTGTTGAGATCCCCCGGTTTTGCAAAATACGCTCAACCTGCCCCCTTGGGAAAGGGGCACTATTAGGGTATGGAACATAGAGGCAACAAAAACCCCACCCGAAAGTGGAGTTGTATTGTGGGCGGAACACCTGCCCGCGGATGATTTTTCCGGGGGTAGGGCTCGAACCTAGGAGCGCAATGGGAATCCCCGAAAGGGGAGACGACCTTGCACAGTTTCGCAAGTTTAAGATCTGAAATTTCCAAGTATCCTCTGTGCGCTCTGTGTTCTCTGTGGTGAAGAAGCATTTTGTTAAGATCCCCCGGTTTCGCAAAATGCGCTCAACCAGCCCTCTTGGGAAGGGGGCACTATGAGGGTATCGGACTCGGTGGCGACAAAAACTCCACCCGAAAGTGGAGTTGTCCTGTGGGCGGAACACCTGCCCGCGGATGATTTTTCCGGGGGTAGGGCTCGAACCCAGAAGCACAGCGGGAGTCCCCATAAGGGGATACGACCATATCTCCCCTCGATGGGATAGGAGCGAAGCAGGGATCCCCAAAAAGGGGACACGATATCAACAAACAACTCCACCCGAAAGTGGAGTTGTCCTGTGGGCGGAACACCTGCCCTCCGGATGTCACCGTGTTTACCACTGAGCTACCCGCCCGAACCCAGAATGTACAGCGGGAGTCACCATAAGGGGATACGACCAAAGCACCCATCGATGATACCATCGACAGCAATGATTCTCCGAAAAGCAAACCCTAAATCAACAAACAAACTCTTTCCCGAAAGAATAGTGATCATATTGTGATGGCGGTAACGTCCTCCGGGTCGACGTTTATTTTTGCCAGTGGCTGGACGAGTCTCTAGCCCATAATCACAACTTGATTTCCCCCAACATTGGATTCAAGACAATCAGCTCCCCTTGATGGGATCGGAGCATAACGCGATGGATTGTCCAAAAGGGAACGATATAAACAATCAAGTTACCCGAAAGTAGGGTTATTTCTTGGCGGAATAGGGCTCGAACCTACGACCTTACGGATGTCATCTGTGTACATCTTAGCAATAATTGGAATAATAGAAATTTACAATGCGAATAAACTCTCAAACAAAAATGACAGAAACGACTTATTATTGATTTCAGTTTGTTGGTCGATATTATTTCTCTCAATTTATCTCGGATATGGTCGACGTTCGTCACCAATTGAGTATTTTAATGAATTTTGGGGGATCCGTTTTGCCCCACTTCCATTTTCACCCACAGGATTGAATTGGTATTGGAATGCCTTGCTAGAGCTTGGCTATCTAGGTTTCCATCCTGCCCGCCCGGTGAGAAATCCATTTGATAGTATCCAATTTCAATCTCCAAACATTATTATCACAATGATCATATTGGTCGGTGCTTTCTGTCAATTCAAAACTGATCGGAGATGGGCATTAATTAACATCGGGATAATTCTTATTTCAATCTTAACCTCCTTTTTTAAGTTATATCCGTTCGGCTCACGCTTGGGGCTATTTCTTATCCCGGTAGCGTTTTCCTATATTTGCAGCGCAATTGATAGTAATTTTATGTCACCCTCCATAATTCAAAGGATCGTTGGTTATCAAATCGTAATTCTTATACTGGTAATAATTGGTTATCCCTCGATAAAGGGATTTATTTTTCCCTATGATAATGCAAATATCAAAGGAGCATTGTCATACCTCGAGGAAAATTCGGTTTCAACAGATACTTTGATGATGATAGATGACACTAATCCTGCGTACATTTATTACCATAATGATTACAAATTACCCAGTTTTCGAACCATTCAGGTTTTCAAAAAACCATTCAGTGAAGATAATTTTCTGCATCAAGTTTGTTCAAATAATTCAGGCAACCGAATTTGGATCCTTATTACTCAGATGTTTAATGAAGGTCGTGAGTTTATCCATAAAATGGAGCGGAAAGGCAATTTATTAGATAGTTGGGAAAGTCCTGGATCTGGGTTGTACTACTTTAATTTTGATATGAACTCCATTTGTACTCAATAATGATGCTCATTACGATATCTATGTCCTCTAAGGTATAAATAAAACCTGAGTGAGGTATAATTTAACCGGAGAAATCTCCACCCTCGCCTATGCCAACCCGTAAAAGGAGACCCGTCGAAGACTTTTCCACCGCGGATCTGCGCCGTATGTTGATGGACAAGCAGCGCGGTGATCATCTTGAACGCCTTGGTGAATTTCAGAAATCGGGCAGAGTAATTCAAGTAGCACGGGATTTGCAGCCATCTTCCCTGCATAGTCTTCACAGTGAATTCGTGGAAACGGCCGGCGAATTTCATCAAGGTCAAACGAGACCACGGTCGAAGCACAAGACCGGATTCGACCGTTTCTTGCTCCTGGTGGAAGTTGCTGCAGTAGCGGGGTTGATCTTTATCATGTACAGCGCTTTCGGTATGTTGCGGAATTTGAATGCCGAAGTATCTTCTGCACTCGAACAACCCGCGCTAACTCCGACAGCCATTATTTCGGCAGTGGTATTACCGTCAGGTCATACTCCACCGACATCTGCCGGGGGAGCGCAACCGAACGAAGCAGAAATACCTGCTCATTTACGCCCAGCGGTACAAAGCCTGGCGAACATCCCTATCCCCACCGCCAGTCCGGAACAGGCGACCCGCATCCAAATTCCAGCGATCAAGGTGGATGCACCGGTTGTTCAAGGCGATGGCTGGGAACAACTTAAAAAAGGGGTGGGGCAGCATATTGGCAGTGTGGATCCGGGAGAAGATGGTAATCTGATCCTTTCTGCACATAACGATGTGTTTGGAGAGATCTTCCGCGACCTGGATAAATTAAAAACCGGTGACCAGATCACTCTCTTCACCAATGCTCGCCAGTATGTATATACAGTGACAAACACTCAGGTGGTTGAACCAACCCGGGTTGACCTGATGGGAGCATCAGGCGAGCCAATAATAACTTTGGTCTCCTGCTACCCATATCTTGTAGATAACCAGCGGATCGTGATTTCCGCGGCGTTACAAAAATAACTTTAAGGAGTATGTATGAGCAAGAAACAGAAACGACAAGTGTCATCCGGTGCTTCCACCGTATCGTCTTCCCCTATTGAACAGGCTGCTCCACCGCGACGCTTCTCCGGGTCCACCGAATTTAATCCCGATTACAGTCCAATTATCAAAGGTATTAAACGGATCGGTCTTTTGGCAGCCATGTTTATTGGTGTGCTTATCATTCTAACTTTCATTTTAAAGTGATTCAGGGTGGTTGAAGCCTCCAGTTAATGTACTGGAGTTTTTTACCAGATAACCAGAGACACAAAGGAGAATGGTATGTCCCGAATGTTTGTTCCAGGTCCAGTAGATGTCGCGGATGAGGTATTGGCTGCCCAGACAAAACCCATGATTCCACATCGAAGCAAGGATTTTGAAGCCACGTTTCGCCGATGCGACGAGAAATTGCGCCAGGTTTTTTTTACCGAACGTCCTGTTTACATTTCCACCTCCTCGGGTTCAGGTTTGCAGGAGGCGGGTATTCGCAACTTCGCCAATGAGAGCGTATTATCTTGTGTGAATGGCGCATTTGCCAAACGCTGGTACGATGTCGCAGTGGCGAATAACAAACAGGCAGACAAATTGGAGGTTGCCTGGGGTGAGGTGATCCAACCTGCTCAATTGGCGGAAGCACTTAAAGCCAAACCGTACGAAGTGGTGACCATCGTCCATAACGAAACTTCAACTGGCGCAGAGAATCCCATCAAGGAATTGGCGGATGTTGTTCATAAAGTTAGCCCGGATACTTTGATCCTGGTGGATGCGGTTTCCAGCCTGGCTGGTGCAAAAGTAGAATTTGATGCCTGGGGTTTGGATTTCCTCCTTACCTCATCCCAGAAATGTTTTGCACTTCCACCGGGATTAGCTTTTGGCGCGGCTTCTGAACGAGCCATGAAGAAAGCCGAAACCGTAAAATTCCGTGGCTGGTATTTTGATCTATTGTTGCTCGAAAAACATCGCGTCAAAGATTCCACCCCTATGACCCCTGCTATGTCTCTTATTTGGGCGCTGGATGTCCAATTGGATCGCATCTTGGCAGAAGGTCTCGAGAACCGCTTCGCCCGTCACGCTGCCATGGCAAAACGCACCCAGGATTGGTCGATATCTCACGGAATGGAACCACTAGCCCCTATGGGTTTTCGGTCGAAGACTGTCTCTACCATAAACAATACCCGAAACATGGATATCGCTGCCCTCAACGAATTCCTCAAACTAAAGGGAATGCGGATCGCGAACGGATATGGCGATCTGAAAGGGAAAACCTTCCGGATTGCACACATGGGCGAGGTTAGCCTTTCAGATGTGGAGAAGTTGACCGGTTATATGGAAGAGTATCTGAAGACTCTTTAAGCGTACTTCAATTCAAAGAAAAGACGAAGACTTTAAAGGTCTTCGTCTTTTATGATTAATCGCACGGTTGATAATCCTATTCGATCATTTTGATTTTCACTCGCATACTGATTATCCGCTTCTCTATAGAATGCAGCGAGGGAGGATGGTAGATATGCTTCGCAGGCTCAGTATGACAAGGCTCATTATCGGTCATTCTGAGCCCCATTCACGGGGGGAAAGGATCTCTACCATGTTTATACACCTCGACAGATCCTTAAAGATAATTTCCAACCCCCAAGTTTCAATTACAGCGTATGACGGGTAACCCATTGATTTGATGATAAGATGGGATGAGTATCAGAAACGGGAAGCGAGAAAATGAATTCAGCGCAGGAAATTACCATACATGGGCTTACTTACGGAGGCGAAGGGGTCGGACGCCTAGCCGATGGCAAGGCAGTGTTTGTTCCCTTCACCGTTCCCGGCGAGAAGGTTTCCATTAATATCACGGAAGACAAGAAAAAATATGCCCGAGCGGAATTGGTGGAGGTACTTGAGTCATCCACCAGACGTGTAGCTCCCCGATGTAAACATTTTGGTCAGTGTGGTGGATGTCAACTCCAACATATGACTTACCCATACCAATTGGAGCAGAAACAGTTAATCGTGATGGACCAATTTCGCCGGGTGGGAGTAGTAGATGGTTTGGTTATCAACCCAATTATTGGATCACCCGCGGAATGGAATTATCGCAATACTGTGCAATTTCATCAAACCTCTGAAGGGCGGTTGGGATACCAAAAGGCGCGATCACATGAAGTGATTGCCATTGAAGAATGCTTCCTACCCCTCGAACCGATTGACGAGGCGTGGAAAAACCTTTCACTGGACCCAACGATTTTAATGAATAGTGTTTCGATCAGGTGTGGAGATGAGGATGACATCGTGATCACCCTGGATTCGGAAATGGATTCCATGCCCGAAGTCGAGTTAGATCTGCCCTATTCCATTCTTCATCATAGCGCTGCTGGAAGCCTGGTATTGGCGGGCAGTCCCAATACCCAGATCGTTGTGGCAGGGCAGCCTTTCCAGGTCTCGGAGAATTCATTTTTTCAGGTGAATTCAGCGGTTGCCACCCTTATGGTGGAATATGTTCTTGGGTTGCTACCGGTAGAAGAAATTGATACGCTGATCGATCTCTATTGTGGGGTGGGTTTGTTTAGTAAGTTTGTCGCATCCAGGGTCAAGAACCTGATCGGGATTGAACAATCTGAATCTGCATGTGAAGATTTTGCCGCCAACCTGGTGGAATATAGCCACGTCTCGGTGTACCAGGGAGCTGCAGAAGAGGTGTTGCCCTTCCTGGATGTTCATCCCCAGATTGTAATTGCAGACCCCCCACGCGCTGGACTGGCTGATATCGTCTTGAATTCCCTGGTGAATATGAAGCCGGAAAAATTGATCTACGTATCCTGTGATCCAACCACCCTTGCCCGGGATGTTGCCCGGCTGGTTGCAAATGGGTATGCGTTGGATTTGGTGCAGCCTTTTGATCTTTTCCCGCAGACTTATCATGTTGAGAACATCGCCCTGCTATCGGATAGAAGATTTACGAACGGTTAGGCGGAAATTGCGTTTTCCTAAAGACAATTATTGAAATTGAACAAAAGGTCGCCGCTCAAAAATTATTCTGAGCGCCGACCCGGGGAATGATGTAGAATTTTAGGTTGGCATCCTGCAAGTTCAGGAAAAGGAAGAATCATATTCTTCTTTATATTCTTGACATTTCTATGTGCTGCTTTGTTGAAATTCCTTTTGATTGATAAGGGATTGCTCCGATATTCCTCTGATCAATACGAAAAAGCCAAAAAAGAATTCAAAGGGAATATAAGGCGCATAAATTATAAATGGCACATCGATCCCAAAAGCGCTTAAGGTCGAGCCGATCATTACAGGGATTGCGGTGACCAATCCATAGACGGAAAACCAGGTCGGGAGGGCTTTGCTCTTGACTAATAGATAATAAAAGAGGATCGCACCGATTCCGAATGGCAGCATCGCCAAACTGAATGAGAAATCCTTAACCTGAAGCAGAACTTGTCCCGCCACTTCAAGGGATTTATCGAAGTTCGCAGAATAGACGTGACTGATCTGAATCAGGGCAAAGGCTGCGATTTGACTTATAACGAGCATGATGGCTTCCAGAGTGTAGAACAACATCCCGGTGGTTGCCCAAATTGGTTTCACCTTCTTGAGCAAATCAAAGAAGAGAACGCCTAACCAAATGATTCCCATCGCGGTTACAATATTCAAAAATACAGAAAGATTAGCAACCAATTGGTTTTGAGTAATATGGAGCATCGTCTTTCCCATATCATTTTCATCCACCAGGGGATTGAAAAGGACGGCTCCACTGATGAGGGGGGCAAAGGCCTGGAGTAGCAGGGCCAACCCCAATGCAACTGTAAATCTATTCCTGATCGCTTTCATTTTTCTCCAAATTTCATTTCTAGGACTTGCTTTATTAATCAAACTAAAATACACTATACGGTGTAATATAACAAATGTCAATATTATATTACACTGACAAGTGTAATATAATTACGGAGTACGGATATGACAAATGACATCAAAGCCAGAAAGAAAAGAGATACGACCCATAAACACCAGACTATTCTGGCAGGAGCCACAAAGGTATTCATCGAAAATGGCTTCGCGGAATCCAGCATGGATAAAATTGCTGAAGTTGCAGGAGTATCAAAACGTACCATCTACAATCATTTCAATAGCAAGGAGGTCTTATTTCAGGCGATCGTGGCGGACTTCCTCAAACAACGCGAAGAGATTAAACCCATTCAATATTCAACCAACTTATCTATGGGTGATCAGCTACGGGAATTTGCCAGGGCGGAACTATATTTAATTAATACCCCTATCCGCCGAGGTTTGTCTAAGTTGTTTACTTCGGTATTCTTAATGGATATTGAGTTTGGCAAAGCCACGCGAAGTCAATATGAACCACACAAAGCATTAATCCTGTGGCTGTTAAGAGCAAAGAAGGATGGAAAACTGAATTTTCAATCTCCTGAACTCGCTGCGCGGATCTTCTACGGAATGGTGGAAGGTTGTTTAACGTATCCAGCCTTATTTACGGATGGGGCAAGCCTGAAGAATTCCGATACTCTGTTAGATGAAATAATCGATACGTTTTTAAGACGTTATGAATTGTGAAATCTTATTTATCCGAAGTCGTGGCAACAGGTTGTGGTTCCGGATGCTGGTCCTTGACCCAAACGACCAGTACGAACAGTGCGATGGCTGCCATCGCCGAGCCAAATAAGAAAGGTGCTGATGGTCCAAACCCGTTCCAGGATCCTATTCCCTGCCAGAGTACGCCTGCAATAAACGAGGACGGGAGTGCAGCAATTCCGATGGCGGTGTAATACAGACCGAACGCTTTACCCCGGTGGTCTTCATGAACCATGTCGGCTATGAATGCTTTACCAGCCCCTTCACACATAGCGTAGTAAATTCCGTACAAAACAAAAACAGCGAAGATCGCCCAGCCGGAAGACACGATCCCAAATCCGAGATAGATCAGAATATACGCCGCCCAGCCGATGATCAACAATCGCCTCCGACCAACCCGATCGGATAGTTTTCCCAACGGTGCGGATAGGATTGAATAAACGGCTTTGAAAGCCATCAACATCAGCATCACTTGGATCAGGGTTAATCCTCTTTCCTGTGCCCGTAGCAGGATAAAGGAATCGGATGAATTACCAAGAGTGAATAATATCGCTGCGACAAGATAGGTAAAGAATGGTTTACCTACTCCAGCGGTGTCCCAAAGTTTCTTTTGACCACCCATTGAAGTAGTAAAAGGAACTTCCACCGAGCCCAGCACCAGTACGATCACTGCGAGTAAGGCTGGGATCATGCTGGCTATCACCACGAGTTGGAATGTATGCCGGGTGAGCTCTCGAGAATTTTGCTGGGTGAACCAAATTATTAATGCCGCGATGAGGATCCCGACGAAAGCTCCTGCGGCATCTCCTGCCCGGGAAATTCCAAAAGCCAAACCACGTCGTTCTTTTTCTACGCTGGCAGCTAAAAGTGAATCTCGTGGGGCGACCCGAATCCCTTTGCCCAATCTGTCCACAAAGCGAATGATCAAAACGACAGGCCAGGTCGCTGCCAGGTAAAAGAATGGTTTTGCGAAGGATGATAAAGAGTATCCCAAAACGACAAGAGGTTTCCGCTGTTGAAGTCGATCTGATAACGAGCCAGAGATGACCTTCATCAAACTGGCGGTGGTCTCGGCTACACCATCGACAAGACCAATGATAGAGGTTTTAACTCCCAGCACACTGTAAAGGAAAAGAGGAATCAGATATTGAATTGTTTCAGAAGATACGTCTGTGAGAAAAGAGGTAAAGGTGAAAGTCCAGACGTTTCTATGTAAATTTAATGAGCGTAATTTTTTCAGCATGATTCCTCCTGGATAATTCTACAACATTATCACTGGAACATATCCTCACTATAAGACGTCTATTTATCGTACTTGGCTTATTTGTTGCATGGTTGTGGGGATGATTCAAACGTTTTTTATAGCTTTCTACTGGAGGATATATGAAATCAAAATCAATCGGAATCCTGATAGTCGGTATTGTTATCGGGATCACCACTCTGGCATGCAACCTCCCGTTTATGGCAACTCCCACTCCATTTGTGTTTCCCACACCGGATACGACGATGACCGCGTTATTTTTGCCAACCGGAACCGTCATTCTACCTACCAGTACTCCCCTTCAGATCATCATAGAAACTCAACTGCCGACAGCCACCGCGGTTCCTCCTACGAGTGCACCGACTGCAACAACTACTTCTACCAAAACACCCATCCCTCCCACGCCGGTACCACCCACGCACCGTTCTGGACCCCGGACGGAAGCACAATATGTGAAGAAGCAGCCAGCTATGGACGGCGGTTGGGGAGATTGGATAGCAGATGAATACTCTTCCAATGCGGTGGTCTTTGGAAATGAGCATTGGGATGATTCGGATGATCTATCCTCCTCCTATAAAGTCCAATGGGATGAGGATTATCTCTATATCGCCTGGAAAGTAACGGATGACAAATACACGCAGCTATCCAAGAAGCAAAACATCTATCTGGGTGATAGTGTTGAAATATTGATCGATACAGCGGTTCAGTATGATTACTGGCAGCAATGGCTGGATTGGGACGATTATCAGATCGGTGTTTCACCTGGAAATAATGAGGTTGGAGAAAATCCGGAAGCTTACCTCTGGTATCCAACAGCAAAAGAAGGGTCGTTGACAAAAGCAATCGTCGGAGTCAAACCCACATCCACCGGATACCGGGTGACGCTTGGTATACGATGGTCGACGCTGGGGATCGATCCATACACCGGATTAAGGCTCGGTTTTGCTGCTTCAGTTTCAGATGATGATTCAAATAAGGGTAAAGACCAGCAATCCATGGTGTCAAGCACATCGAAACGTATCCTGACAGATCCAACCACCTGGGGTGATTTGATATTGGTAAAATAAAACCTCAACACAATAAAATACAAATCCACTTGAGTAATGCTCGAGTGGATTTGTATTTTATATATTTCTATTAAAAAAGAATGGAGGCCAATTCCGCCCGATAGGCACGGATCTCCGGGTCATCATCGCCTACGACCATCAAGATGGCAAGTATTAGCTGGTGAACCATACCCCTTTTAAAGCCTTTATTTTTACGAATAATGTCCAAAAAACCATCCAATGCAGCAGGAAAATTCCCGCGCTGAGCCAAACGGATATTATTCCACATGGCAGCTTCAAAAGGATTATCTGTATTGATTTTCGAGTCATTGATGGTAGAAAACACTTCCGCCAAAGGTAATAGCACCTCAGCAGAGGAATACTCATGGCTGGTAGGGAACTTCTTTAATATGGCAAGACTTTCTACGCCTTCCCCACGAGCCAACAAACAGCGTGCCAAACCCAATAAGCCAGCCGGCATTCCCGGATCAAGCGCCAGTGCTTCCCGGTAGGTCGATTCTGCTTCCTTCCAGTTTTTCTCGCGAATATTGCTTCCTCCTTTTTCGATTAGAAGGTCAGCCGGACTGGGAGAAATGGTGCGGATAAATTCACGTACTTTGGCTTCTGGCTGAAGCCCCATAAACTCAGCAACGACCTGGCCTTTCATGAAAGCTTTTACCGTTGGTATCGACCGGATGCCATATCGGACGGGAATATTTTTATTAAAGTCCACATCCAGCCGCGCCAGACGAAAACTCCCATGCCCTTCATCTGCCAATTTTTCCAGCACTGGTCCGAGGATCTTACTGGGTGTACTCCACTCAGCCCAAAAATCAACCAGGACTGGAATATTCTGTGAAAAAACCAGTACTTCTGATTCGAAAGTAGTCTCGCTAACGTTAATTACGTACTCAGAGGTCATCTGAGTTCCTCCAAAAGTGAGCTGATATTTATATTGTATAACACGATTTGTAAGGTTTGGATGATTCTGTTGGGAATTTATTCGCCCTCGTCAGATGGCACGGCAGGTTGTACCACTTTGATCACTTCACCATGGAGATTTATGATCACCTTAAATCCCATCATCCCCATATACGCGCGTCCTTCTTCCGGAATACCAGTCTGAAGCATCATAGCAAATTGTTGGTCAAGATTCTTAAGTTGATTCGCGATCAAAGCTCGACTAAAAATATCTTCCTGTCCAAGCATTTTTGCGGTCTGTTCGGATAATAAGTCTTCATTTCCTTCGATCTGAGAACGCATCATCTCCAGAACTTGACGGTCAACCTGTTCAGATGGGATATGACGTAGAAAACCCGAGTCATTGACTATATAAAAGGATTCGTCGCCAACCCTGGTTATAGCAACTGGCTGATCATCTTCATCGACCACTAATCCTTTAAATAACGGTTCACCTGACATTTGATATCCTTATAATTGTCTGGATTGTATCAGAATTTAATAATGAACATGGACCAGTGTACCGACATTCGAGAAATCGTACAGCCAGGCAGCATCTTCTGTACGGAAATTAATGCAGCCATGACTCATGGGCACCCCAAAATTGTTATGCCAATAAGTCCCATGCAGACCATACCCCTCATAAAAATACATCACATACGGTACATCAGGAAGATAGTATCCAGGTCCAGACATATCAGAAAAACGGTATTTCACATAGATGTGATAACTGCCGGTCACTGTCGGGTGCTGCCATGTTCCGGTTGAGACGATAAAGGTATTCACGAGCTCTTCCCCCCGGTAGGCAGAGACACTCTGTGAGCTGAGATCAACATCGATCCAGTGTTCTTTACTGCCTACATCCGGTATTCCATCCGCTTCATATCTCGAGACTTCGATAATGTCTGGTGTCTCGGTAGCTGTGGGCTTTGGAGTCTTTGTCGGTTTGGGTGTCGGAGTTGGTGTGTTGGTTGGAAGTGGCGTCGGTGTAGAGGTTGGGGTTGGAGTATATGTGAGTGAGGGTTTGACAATTTCGCCCTGGTAGCGAGCATAATGCTGCTCGCTTGCTGTAACACTTAAAAAGGGTCTGAGGAGGAAAATGCCAGTGATCCCAATGCAGAGTAGTATTGCAAGCAGAAGAAATGGCCAAACGACTACTTGTTTGGAAAAAAGATTTTCCTTTTCAATTGCAGGTATTTTCACCACCGGCGTCATCTCTTCCATCACCAACGGAACAGAAGCAGCGGTTTCAAAACTGGACAATCTTGATACGGCTGGTCGTTCAGGTGGGATTGGAGAAATTGAACTGGTATTCTGCAAAATGGGCGCCTGAATGCTCATCAAGCGATCGGCAGATACAGTCGGGGTAGGCGTAGGTTCAGGTGCGTGCTCTTGCCTGCTTAATGCCCACACCAATCCGCGTTTAGCTCGGTCGCTATCAGGATTTATCTGCAAGGCTTTGTTGAGGTAGACCAGGGCAGCCTGCGGTGACGACACAGCGGCCATCATCAACCATGATTCCTCCAATTCAGGAGCTAATTGAGATGCCTGCCTGGATAATAAGCGAGCATCATCAATTCGCCGCTGGCTAAGTGCGTTTTTAGCCTGTTGGAGTAGATATCTGGCTTGGTCCTGGTTCGGTGTCATGGCAATGTGGCAGGTGTCTGAGTTGGGAGAAGCGGTTGGTTTTTCAAATAACACAACAACCCATCAGTGATCCCTTGGGCCACGAGGTCGGGTGATTTTGTTAACAACTCCCGATCGAGATTCAAGTATCCCGGTTCCATTATGAGTGTGGGAGTGTCAATATTGACTTCCTCAAAGCCGTGGAACTTGGTCATATCATCAGTAGTAATGTTGATGAAAGATAATTTGGTCTTGTCTGAATAACGGTTGACAATGCAGGAACTAAGTCGCTGAATTTTTGAATTGGAACCGTCGGTATAAAGAGAGGATGCCAACTTAAATCCTGTGGCTGAATCATCGATATACGTGCATGAATCGGTGTGAATGGAAAGCAACAATAATCCACGATATTGCCTGAGATTAGGATCAAATTCTTTGAAAAGATCGACTGAATAACCCTGTTCCACCAGCTTCTGACGTACGAGAGTCGTGATCGCCAGATTCACATCACTTTCCTTTGTCCCGTCCTGACATACGAATCCAGGCTTTTCTTCACCCCAGTGACCGGCGACCAGTCCGATATGAGGTGCGGTGTAAGGAGCTGGTGTGGGTAAATTTCGGGCAGGGGCTGGCTTGGAATTGACTGCTTTTGAGAGGCTATCCGCCAAACGGTTAGAGAAAAGGCTTGCGGGCGTCCAAACGGTAAATAATGTTGCCACCAGAATTGCCACGCTCAGGGTTGTACCGAGTGAAGTCCAAAAATTGAATTTAGGCGGTCTAGCACTTATGATGGGTGTTTTTTTTGATGGTGCAGGTGATTAAATCATATTGCTTGCCTTTTCCTGATTGTACCAGATGCACACCTGGCAATCCATTTGAAATAACGGGTCGAATTCTAAAACTTGAGGTTGATTAGCTTGACGTTAGTTCCACTCGATTGTATAAAGGATGTATCCTTTGAAAATCAGGTGATTCATGATTGTTGATGAAAAGATATTCCGTCAAACGATGCGTAAATGGGCTACCGGCATCACCATTGTCTCCAGTGAATATGAAGGAAGTTACCATGGTATGACGGTCAGCTCGTTTACCTCTGTCTCAGTAATTCCTCCAATCATCTGCATCTCCATAAACAGCCAGGTCCGAACCCATCAACTAATTCAGCAATCCGGATTCTTCGCAATAACGATTTTGGAAGAATCGCAGGGAGCAATTTCTGAATGCTTCGCAGGTCGTGTACCTGAGGAAGGTGATCGGTTTTCCGGGGTCGATACATTCACCCTCGAAACGAAAGCTCCATTAATTACAGGTGGACTCGCCTTTTTTGATTGCAAAGTAGTTCAGACGGTCAGTTTCGGTCAGAATACTGTCTTCTTCGGAGAAGTGCTTGCTGTAAAAACGAGCGACGAGGGAAGACCACTTCTCTACTCAAACCAGACTTATCAATCCTTGCACAAATAATGCCAGAGAGTCAACTCTCCCCGACTGAGAAGACCTTCCTTCTCCAGATTGCCCGTACCGCAATAGAGAACGCAGTTCATGGACTTCCGATGTTGTATATCGAACGGAGTGGTCTATCACCTCTCTTGGTAGCTGAAGGTGCAGCTTTTGTCACCTTAACCATCTCTGGAGACTTGCGGGGATGCATTGGTGCATTGGAACCATATCAACCATTAGTGGATGATGTTCAGGAACATGCGATTGCTGCCGCTTTGGATGATTACCGATTCGCCCCCGTCCAGGCGTATGAACTTAAAACAATCAGGATCGAAATCTCTCGGTTGACGACACCCATCCCTTTGGAATATGATTCTCCACAGGATTTGCCTGGTCTCTTACATCCAAACATCGATGGTGTGATTTTACGAGAAGGAAGACACCGGGCGACATTCCTTCCACAGGTCTGGGAAAAGATCCCTAATCCGAATGCTTTCCTTTCACAATTATGCTTAAAGATGGGTGCTCCCGGAAATTATTGGACCAAGACACATCTGGATGTCAGCACCTATCAGGTGGAAGAATTTCACGAATAAATAAACAACCTGTTGATTTTCTCAACAGGTTGTTTTATGTTATTTAATTTCCTGCTTATATTAATTACCGGTGGCTACATTGTATGCCTGACCGAACAGATGTCCTGTGACCGCGGAGCTATACGTTAAGGTAAGAAGTACACCTACCGCGCAAGCAATGGTACCAAGTGGAGCGATTAATGACGCCACCAGGGCTCCCAGAAGCGCAATGAATACCGCTCCAGGAGCTTTTTTGATCAGACCAAAGACATTACCAAATTTTAGAGCTTCAGAAATTTTGCCGGTCTCTGCCAATCGCCCGTACGCGATCGGATAGATGAAATACAGTATAAGGGAATAGAGAACGTAGACGAGACCGAAACAAATGGAGATAGCTATTACCACCCCGCTTTGTGCTCCGGCGTTATCACTGTTTGCTCCACCCGTTGTAACTGTTATGACAATGGATTGGATGATCAATAGAACGATGACAGGAAGCGCGTATACTAATCCAACCACAAAACCGCTGAATCCACGGGAAAGTTGTCCACCGAAGTCCAGATTGGGTAATTCGGTAGGTTCATGGTGAATGAGTTTTTTAATGATATCTATCATCCAGCCAACCAGAACAATTTGACCCAGAATTGGGATAAGACTGATAAGTCCCATGATGGCCAGTTTTTTAAACCAGTCTTTGTCTTCAAAAACGTATGAAAAAGCTTTGCCGAATTGCATAATTCCTCCTTAAATCGCTGATCAATGTTTACGATGAGTGTAGCACGATTGTCTTAAATCATATCCAATAAAATTCGTGAGAATAAATCAAATTTACCCCTTATTAATGATTTTAGTAAAGGAGTTTTTTGCTACAAGAAAGCTGTTTTTTGAACATTCAAGACGAAGACGGTTGCCCGCTTCTGTCCTGGTTCCCCGGCGAGTGAACAGGTGTCACGCAATATTTGAAGGGCTTGCTCCACCTGGTGATCTTCTAGACCGATAAGTAGCGTGGAAGAACCTCTCCGTAAAAATCCGCCGGTTGAGGCAACGAGTGTCACTCTAAAACTCATCGAAGTAAGTGCTTTGGAAACTGGCTCTGCGTCATGATCCTGGATTATGGCAATGATAAGTTTCATGGCTAAATCACCTCGAAATGTTCTACATCGATAGAAAAAACCGCCGCACCACCGATGGTTACAGGAGTTGGCGCTGGTAATGGTAATGGAGCACTCTCCAGCGGGATGGATATATATTCAACCCTTTGACGGCAGTTCTTTTGAAGCTCTGCCATCACTTCCCGTTCTCTCGATGCTTCCACACCAATCAGCAAGGTGGTGTTTCTCCTCCCAAGGAATCCGCCAACACTGGGGAGTTTAGTGACAGAAATATCGATTTTGTGCAGGGCATTCGCTGCATTGTCACTGTCCTGTGCCTGTACAACAGCAATCAACAATAAGGTTTGCTGTTCTTCTGTCATAATCCTCCTTGATCAGTCCGCCGTGATACTTGTTGCCTCTCTGGACCCTGAAGATGAATCGTCTGACCATCTGGGAACGTTATCTCCACATCTTTCTCACTCCGAAAAATCCTTGTACCACGAAAGGAGATTTCGGTATCCCATGGATAAGGATTGGTTCCCCATACATTCATTCGATCTGGTGCATAGATCTCCAATCCAAGACTGCGAAGGAATAATCCTATTGGTGGAAGACCATACATGGAATTATTTGCTCCATAAGGTATCCCACTGACCACATCCATGGATTGCGAAAAAGCCCCAGATGTTCTTACATTTTTAATTATAGCCTCCATCAAACCATTTACAAGCACGCCTGCTTCATTTTGATAACCGTAACGGAGTAATCCATCCAGAATCAAAGAGTGGAAAAGAGGATTGCTGAGGTTTGTTTGATTCGTTTTACCGGATGAATTTGAATCAACGATCATGGGTAATCCTGCCTGGGTTGGCGAGAACCAATCAGGGATAAAACGTCTGGTCATCAAGGCATCTGCATCAGCCTTGTTGGGAATACCAGCCCATAATGGGAGGAAATTTGTCAAATCAATCTGTCCAAGATCCATTGAGTGGATGGACCAGCGTGCGTCTTCAGCCAGACCAGAGATACTGACTTGAGTTAGTTGAGCGAAATGATGACGGGATGTGATCACATATCTGTGCACGCCGCTCGCAGCCTGTTTATCTTCCAGCTTTTCTACTATATGCAACCCATGCTCATCCATCCCAACTAATCGGAAATCATAAGCACTAGTAGCCGGTGGTTGAATATGGATCTCCACAACCAATCGTTGTGAAGGAGAAAATGTTTTTGCAGGATAAAATATTCCGTTTCCCTTTTCGGAAAAAAGCAACTCACCAGAAGGTACAGAGTGTGTATCCCGATCCCGATAGCGAAAGATCTTTCTTCGTCGATCCCACATCGATTTTACTTGTTCATTTGTGAGTTCTGCCAGTTCTCGAAAACGAAGGGCATCATCCGGTTTATCGAGAACTCCCGCCAATGCCTCTAAAGAGAGTAGTTCTCGGAAAATGATCGCGCCAAATTGTGGAGACTCAACTGAATCAATTGGGATCGGTCTGTTTTTTGTTGCCCACCGATCAAATAAGGGATTACCTTCCCAGCCAGTCTGTTGAATATGATCCCATTCCGGAAGGTGGTCACCATCCCTGTCATGATCTGAATCTATCCATCGCTCTACTAAATAAACAAGAATCGGATAACTTTCTCGAATCAAATTTATATTTTGATAGGATTGATGGATCTCCAGAAGTAAATTTGCCAAGATGGGCGGGGCAAGAATATGAGATTTATAGCCACCTAATCCGGGTTGGTAGTCGACATTTCCATACCCCTGTTGCAATTGAATAAAATTAGAAAATAACCCTGCAGCAAGCCTGGGATGTTCCGGCAGGTATAAATTATGGATTGCATAGTAACATTCCCACACTGAAAGACCCTGTAGATCAGGCAGATAATCAGAACCATCTCCGCGGAGCGAATTACCTGTATCTGGTTGGCGATGATTTACTGCGGTGGGGAAGGGCAATATATCGTTTTGAGAGAAGAACAGCCGATGACTTTGAACACGGGCAAGGTGAAATGCCTCGTTCCAATCTGGATTACCAGTATGGATTTGAAGCCCTCCGATTTCATTTTCCCGGATGCTTCTTTGAATTGAGGGAACTTGAATACCCTGGCTAAATCGAATGGCGGACTCGAGTGACATTGCTTTACTTTTTGTTGAACTTATCGCCCAACGAATATGTACAGGATGGTCTGGTATCGCGACAATATCCACAACCAATCCAGGTTGTGGGCGGTGTACATCAATGGGAATTCCCGCAACAACACACACCGGGTAAAGATCTTCTGTCCGACCTGTAAGGATGGTTCGCTCGTCCATCTGCTGTATGCTCATTATTTGTCCATTTTGAATTGGTAACAAGCGGACCATTACACCAACGCGAATCCTCTTTTCTTTCGTTCCCGTCATTTTGATCGTAAACAAACCAGATAAGGTTTGCGAATTGGGAACGTTTAGTATCAATTCGACGTCCATATCAGAGAAAAGCCCTACCCGGTACATAACCAGGTCGGGCAGGATCTTCTCAAGTTGGAGCTTGGGATAAGGATCACGAAACGGCAAGTTATTTGCATCCAACAAAACTGGGAAGACTTGTGCCATCTTTGCCCGCAAGCCAAAACTGGTTTCTGCAAGCAAATGTAAGGGAGCTTGTGAATCTTCACATATCTCCCAAGATTGATCATTAGCGAAATCTGTCTGGGTAAAACGGGAATCGGCTGATAGAATTGGATGAAATCCGAGCAAATTACCGAAATTCTTATCGGGCATACTATCATTTTACGAGTGAGTGTCTTATGGGTCAAAGGGATTAATCGAAATTGAGGCTTTTTATGACCAAACCTGAAATTGAAGTTCCAGAGGGATCATCCAAATCGAATCATGAAGATGACGAGGCAAAAGAGAAATTTCGACGTCTGGTTGCCCAATCAAATAGCCATGAGAATAAATCCGCCGCCGGTGAAGAATATGAACCTGGCGGCACTCGAATGCTCGACGAAAGTTTGAATACAGTTCCTGCCAATTTGACATCATTGGATAATGATCCATTGGAAGAGGTCCCATCTTCCAGTAAGTCTGTCATAATCCACGAGAACGAAGCGGAAATTGTTGAATCAGATCCAACAGCGTCATCTACGCCGCCATCCGTACCGGTGCAATCACCACAGGCTGCCAAATCAAATCTGGCACCAGGTATGATCCCACCCGCTCCAATCGCGTCAGAGGATACTCCGCTGAGAAAAAAACTGCCAAATCCACCGCCGCCCATTTCACAAACCCCAACCCCCGTTTTCTCAAAGCCAGCTGTGGATAGCTCCGGTATGCCTTTACCCCGGAATGTAGATCAAATCGATATAAATGCAACCAAAGTGGTTCCTGTAAAACGGAATCTTTCTTCAATCGAACAAACTCCACCCTCCCCATTACCCAAAGCCGGGTCGCAAACACCAGCTCCATCCGCTCAGCCCGGATTTCTTCCGATAAGACCGATCTCAGAGAAAGACCCTGGCATTACCCGCAAATTCGAGGATACAGGTCGCGGATCGATTGGCGGCGGGAGGGGTGGAAATTCATCCTCCGATTTCAACTGGTCGAGTTGCCTGGTAAGGTCGCTCATCGGAGCCTTGTTTGTTATTATTCTGATCTTTGTCGGGATTGGATCATTCCTTGTATTTGAATATTTCCGAATTGCGCAGGGATTGCCAAACACAGCAGATCTCAAATCACATACGTCCCAGTTTGAGACTACTCGAATTTTGGACCGAAATGGGAATACACTCTATGAAATACTTGATCCGAATGCAGGTCGGAGAACATATACACCGCTTGAAAAAATATCCCCCTACCTCATCGCGTCAACGATAGCTACAGAAGACCGAGAATATTACACTCACCCAGGATTTGATCCACTGGCTATTGCTCGGGCGATGTTCCAGAATTACACAAGGGGCGAGATCACTTCTGGCGCGTCAACAATTACCCAGCAATTAGCCAGAACTCTTCTATTCACACCAGAAGAGCGGTATGCCCAAACTTTGCAGAGAAAATCTCGAGAGATAGTGCTTGCGGCAGAGATCACCCGTCGTTATTCAAAAGATGAGATATTGGAGTTGTACCTGAATGAAAACAACTACGGCAATCTGGCGTATGGGGTGGAAGCCGCAGCTCAAACCTACTTCAACACTTCCGCCAGCCAGTTGGATTTTGCTCAATCTGCTTTTCTAGCCGGATTACCTCAAGCGCCCGCTGTCTATGATATTCATACCAACAGAGAGGCGACAATTGGCAGATTGAAACAGGTCCTATTGCTCATGTTGGAGATGAGCAAACAGGATGACTGCATCGAGGTGAGTAATAGCGTCCAACCAATTTGCGTCAATGAAAAAGAAGTAATTTCAGCAGTAGATGAAATCTCGGCTTACGAATTCAAGCCTATCATTTATGAAATGAAACACCCGCATTGGGTTAACTATGTCCGGACATTATTGGAAGCTAAATTTGACCCACAGACGATCTACCGATCAGGTTTTACGGTATATACCACGCTTGATCCTGTGATTCAACGGCAAGCGGAAAAAGTCATTACGAAACAGGTGGAAGATCTTGCTGATCAAAATGTCCAGGATGGCGCCCTCGTTGCGATCAGACCACAAACTGGTGAAATACTCGCCATGGTTGGGTCTGCTGATTTCTATAATGAAGCCATTTCCGGGCAGGTCAACATGGCAGTCAGCCCCAGACAGCCAGGGTCATCCATCAAGCCGCTAACCTATGTCGCTGCATTTGAAAAAGGATGGACTCCAGCAACTTTATTATGGGATGTCGAATCTGAGTTTCCGCCATCCGGTAACCCGGATGATACCCGTGACCCATATAAACCTGTCAACTATGATGGGCGTTTCCACGGTCCTGTACTTCTGCGTGATGCTCTTGCCAACTCATATAATATCCCCGCTGTAAAAACATTAAATTTTGTTGGAATATACGATAACCCAGCCACTCCGCAAAAAGAGGGGATGATCGAATTCGCCCGCCGAATGGGAATAACCACTCTAAACCGGGATGATTATGGTCTTTCTCTTACGCTTGGAGGTGGTGAAGTCACACTTCTCGAGATGACGAGCGCCTTCGCAACATTCGGGAATAGTGGTCTTCGGGTACCGCCAGTAGCCATAACCAAGATCGTCGATTATTTGGGTAATGTTGTTTACGAATATAAGCCTGAAGGTCTGGAACAAGTAGTTAGACCTGAACATGCATACCTGATTTCCTCCATTCTATCTGATAACAAAGCGCGAACTCCGATGTTTGGAGCTGACTCAGTAATCAACCTTCCTTTCAAAGTTGCCGTTAAGACTGGAACCACAAATGATTTCCGGGATAACTGGACGATCGGGTATACCCCGGACCTGGCAATGGGAGTGTGGATAGGTAATGCGGATTATACGCCGATGGAGAACACAACTGGTCTGACTGGGGCTGCGCCAATTTGGGCTTCCGTCATGCAATTCGGTATCGAGCACCTGACAGGCAATAATCCAACAAATTTCTCCCGACCGAATGCCATCATCTCTCGAGAAATTTGTGAGATATCGGGCACTGAACCATCCAAGTGGTGCCCCGAAACAAGGGAAGAGATCTTTACTGGGGATCAACCTCCTCTCGGGAAGGATCAGGATCTCTGGCAGAACCTAGTCATCGATACCTGGACAGGACTTCGAGCTTCGGAGGTGTGTGGAGATTTCACTGAGGAAATGTTCACGATCAACATCCAAGATTCAACTGCAAGAAAATGGATAAAACAGACGGATGATGGAATATCGTGGGCAAAATCGATGAAGTTTAAGAAGCCATATCTGTTCACACCAAGCCGCGAATGCACCTCCGAGGATCCGCATGCGACATTAAGATTTGTTGGTTTATCGAAAAATCAAAGAATAACCGATAGTCCTCTCGAAATTGAAATCGAAGCGGATGGTGATGGATATAAAAATGTGAGTCTGTCATATGGAATTGGAGACGAACCCACAAAATGGAAGGTGTTGGTTGATGAGGATACAGATCGTTATCGTGATCCCGAGATGATCTATAGCTGGGATCTGGAAGAGATCCCCGCAGGTGTGATCACTTTAAAGTTGCGCATGGTCAATAACACGGGTGGGTATGCGGAGAAAACGATCCAAATAAACCTACAGGTGCCAACACCTACTCCCACCCAGACTCCGACCGCGACGGAGACACCAACGCCAACACTGACGCTTACGCCGACTGAGCTTATTCCACCCACTGAGACAAATACTCCAATCATCCCGACGGAAACGCCGGTGCCCAGTGAGACACCAACTTTACCAGGTGGCTGATCTCACACTCTTCATAATAATTGCATTTGAAGTGGTTGATATTCCGTAGGATCGTTATCCAACAACAGATCGAATACTTCCCTGGTCATCATCGGATTCTCGACCAGGTGAGTGATATGTCGATATTTGATGATATGCCAGCTTTCCCGCAATTGTTCATCAAGCCAGGGATTCATTTGCCTTTTGTAAGCTGCCAGATTGGATCGGCTGCCGGGTATCACCAGTACCTGCATGGGGGAAGACAATTCTTCAACGGATATGAATTGATTGAATTGGGCATTCGCCAATATATAAAATCGGTAAAGTGGAGTTCCCGAGGTTAGGTCACACCATTCAACTGTCTGATCAACATGGCATGGATCCAGCCCAAATTGTTTCCCCAAATTGGCGATCATCCCACGAATTGTCCTTTGGTCAGATTCTCGCAGGGTCGGATGCTCATTGATCTTAATGATCCACTTATTTGATCCCGGTGTTTCTTCTTCAGCATAAGATTCAAGGATATGCATCAGATATTCTCTAATGGGAGAAAAGATCGGTTTGATTTGTTTCCGCAATTCAGTTTCCATTTCCCGTATGGTCAAAGACCTGCCTGAGGAGAGCAGTCTGATCGCGGCTTCTTCCAAGCGATCTGCCTGGCTAGCCCTTCCACCCGGTGGGTTCTTCAACATCCAATGACCGCTTTCCAATGTTTGTTCGCCGTGTCCATAATGTCTAAAGTAAATCGGATTTGAAAATGCTGCCTTCAACTGTTGCAGTAATGTTGTCATCGGTAGATCCGCAGAAAGCCGGATATCTTGATGGGTACCAAGGATCGCAGCGCTGGTCATATCCAGATATTCGCCGGGTTCTCCCTTGTCTAGTAAATAATCAATGGATGATTTTTGTGCGTAAGTCGAGATTAACGAAGAAGGCTGGTTATTGTCCTTCTCTGATACTCGCCATGCGGTTTGAGCTAGCTCATCCTCTGTTCGAATTGCCAGGTTGGTACATTCATAACCCGCCAGAGGCAGGGAATCAAACGCACTGACAAGGAAAGATGGTTCCAACTCAGGAAGCAAGACCTAAATCTGAACCCGGGGAGAGACGATTTTAGATATGACATGGAATACCTGGGTCAGGGCATTTGTGTGCCAATTCCAGTCGTATCTTCTGCGACCGATAACCTGCGCTATTGGACTGGCTTCTTCCCGACCGAGCAGCCAGGCAGACCAGACCGCGGATAAGGTCCAAAAAGCCTGGTTTGGTCTGGGTAAAATTGTGAAGACTTGATAAATAGGCATTGGAAGTGGTTTTTCCGCCAGGTCACGGACTCTTCCGAGATATTGGCAAATTCCTGGTCCATCCGGCAACTCTGGATAGGTGGTTAATTGAACCGGGTCCTCAATTGACGCCCAATGTTGAACCGATTGTTCAAACGATTTCCAAAGGTTATGTTCATGAAATCGGATTGGGATCATAAATTGTCGGGGACGCGGGATCGTATGACCGATCTGGTGTATTGGTGTAGCATCATCCAGCACATCCAATAATATGCCATTTATGATCTGTCTTTCCCTGTTGGAAAGCGAAATGGACTGTAGGCGGTTTAGCAATGTGAATAGGAAATACAAAGGGCGATCAAGATGACTATTTACAACCTCGCTGGCGTCATTCCGCAGCGGAGCACCTGGCGGGGCGATCTTTTCAATAGACCAAGCCCGGGGAAGCGAATTCCGTTTGCTTTCTGCCAATGCTTGTTCATCGATGGGCAATAATGGAAACTCCCCTTGATTGCCGCAGTTGGGACAGCGATAAACGACTGCATATGGTTTTTCAAAACCGCGGTCCCACAGATATGTATCCGCGGTTAGATTACTATGGCAGGCTCTGCATTCCGTTGCATACAACCCTTGAAGATGCTGCTCCAATCGTTGGCTCCCTTTGGAAGATGACGCAAGGACGGCAGCACAATGGGTCACCTCGTCTGAGGAGGGTGGGTGAGAAAGTAATTCAAGCATCAACCGGAGAATCGGGTTGTTCAGGCAGACAAGAATCTTCCACCCTGCCCGAGCCAATTCGATGAGTAAATCTGGAGATTGTCCAAACGGATCGAAAATCCATCCGGAAGTAGTTTTGGGATCTGGCAAAAGCTTTGCCGCCATCCCTACAGGGAGTGGGGGGAGATAGCGATCCAGAGGGCGGTGGCGGGTGAAATCCTCACCCAATATGTATGGATTAAGGATTGCCCCAAACTTAGTAGAAAAATCACCAGTGCCCATGTCCCATCCTTGGTTTAAGTCAGGCCGGAAAAAACATATCAGAATGGCTTTTTATTCTCCCGCTCAAATATTAACCCCTGAAAACCATCCATTTTTATTTCGCCCATGTTATTGGCGGATTCCATCTTATGAGTACTGTATTTAATTTTCCAACTTGTGTCTGTACCCGGAAGTACTGTTGTTGTTGCCTTCGGACTGAAATTTAGGGTGATCAAGAACGTCTTTTCGTCATCTTCCCGAAAATAAGATAATGTATTCCGAAAATTTTTCGCCAGAGGTGTCCATTTTCCATATTGTAAAACTGGATTGTCTTTCCTGAATTGAATCATTCGCTGATAGAAGCCTAGTAGCGAATCAGGATCATCCTGTTGGTTTTTTACATTTCTGGACCTGTAATTGGGGTGAACCGGTAGCCAGGATTTTCCATTGCTAAAACCGGCATGATCCCCATCGTCCCACTGCATTGGGCTGCGGCAACCATCTCTTCCGGTATAGATTGGCCAATACTTTTTTCCGGGTGGGTCGACTATTTCTTTCCGCGATAAGCGGATATCCCTCATCCCGATCTCCTCTCCATAGTATAAAAATGGAGTACCTCGCAGCGTAAGAAGAAGCATGGCTGCCAGCTTTGCCTGCGCGTCATCAACAGCCATCCGGTAGCGGGTTGTGGATCTCGGCACATCATGATTATTCATAACATAATTTGGCCAGCGATCCTCACCAAGCGCTGCTTCCCACACTTGAATCGATCTAAGGAACTGGTCTGCTTTCCAGGATTGATTGAGAAAATCGAAATTGAACGCCCCGTGGAGGGCATTTACTCCGACGTATTGGGCGGTTTTTTCAGATGTTTCCAAAAAGGTCTCTCCGACGGCATACCTTTGCGGGTAGGCGTCAAGTAGATTACGTAAATCAGACAAAAATGGCATCATTTCTGGTTGAGAAATATCGTGGATATGGTGTTGACGATCAAAACCTCGTATACCAAATTTTGGGGGATTATCTGGCAGGTGTTTGTTTTTATAGTAGGCATTGAACACATCCAACCTGAATCCATCGACCCCGCGGTCCAACCAGAAACGCATCACATTCAGAATAGCCCGGGGAACGGAAGGATTATGCCAATTTAGATCCGGCTGTTCTTTCAAGAAAAGGTGAAAATAGAACTCTTCTGTAGAAGTATCATACTCCCACCCGTGCCCTCCAAAGACCGATTGCCAGTTATTCGGCGGACTTCCATCCGGAGAAGGAGGACGCCAGTAATACCATTCGCGGAAGGGGTTGTGTTTGCTGGAGCGGGATTCTTGGAACCAGGGATGCTGATCAGAAGTATGGTTAAATACTCCATCCAGGATTACGCGGATCTCTCTTTGATGAGCCTGGTCCACGAGTTTGTCAAAATCGGCGAGTGTCCCATATTGTGGATCAACGTTTTCATAATCACTAATGTCATATCCAAAGTCTTTATCCGGACTGGGGTAGATCGGAGACAACCAGATAGCATCCACCCCCAGCATTTGCAAGTAGTCCAGTCTGGATATAATCCCGGGCAGATCACCAATACCATCCCCATTACTGTCACTAAATGAACGGGGATAGATCTGATAAATCACACCATCACGCCACCACAGAAAATCGCGTTTCATATACTCCTCATTTTATGAGTTGCAAATTATTATACAAGTGGTAAACTCTGTTTTCTCTGAAAACAGATTCAAATAATAAAATAATATTGTCAATTGCCCAATTTGTCCGATACTGGCATAAAAAAGACGCGTACCGAGTGTTATCCCTTGCGTTTGATCCTATTCTGCATTAAAATAGCTATGTTAATGGTAATTGTCGATACTGCCTTCATTGGAAAGTGGGTAACCCCCACTTTTCTGCGTATTATCAACCTCAATAGCAATTTGGAGAGAGTAAGAAATGAAGAACGAATTCGTGCTGGCTTTCAATGAAGTCCTGGAGGAAAAACAACTTCCCAAGGAAGTGATTCTGAAGGCGTTGGAATCAGCGATGGTTTCCGCGTATCGTCGTGCTGTTAATGCCTCCAACGCACAGCATGTCGAAGCGAAAATTGACCCAGAAACCGGTCGCGTGACTGTTTTTGCTGAAAAAGAAGTAGTTGAATCAGTAAAAAACGAATCAACCGAGGTCGAGCTTGATGCTGCCCGGTTGGTTACCCCAGAGGCAGAATTAGGCGATCTGGTTATTGTCGAATCTACTCCCCGTGACTTCGGTAGAGTGGCTGCGCAAACCGCACGCCAGGTTATTCAACAACGTATTCGCGAAGCGGAACGTTCTGCTCAGATGGAATATTTTAATAAGCAAATTGGAGAGATCACAAATGGAGTTGTTCAGGCAGTCAATGCCATGGCAACCACCATCGGGATGGATCTAAAAGCGGAGGGTACTCTCCCGAAGAAAGAAATGATCCCGGGTGAGCGTTTCCGTGTACATGAGCGTGTTCGTGCGATTCTGTTGGAAGTAAAAAACTCTTCCCGCGGACCCCAGATAATACTCTCACGGGCACATCGCAATTTCCTCCGGCGGTTGCTCGAAACCGAAGTGCCAGAAATTTACCACGGCGTGGTAGAAATCCGCTCCATCGCACGAGAACCCGGTCAACGCGCGAAGGTCGCTGTGGCCGCAACTCAACAGGGTATTGACCCGGTTGGCGCTTGTGTGGGTATTCGTGGTGTTCGAATACAGGCGATCGTTCGAGAATTACATGACGAAAAAATCGATGTCATTGAATGGAGTAATGATCCCGCGGTCTATATTGCCAAAGCAATCAGCCCAGCCCGAGTAAATGGTGTTTATCTGAACGATACCTCGGATGGCGGCAAGACGGCAACTGTAGTTGTCCCGGAAGATCAACTCAGCCTAGCTATCGGTCGGGATGGTCAGAATGCCCGCCTGGCAGCGAAGCTTACCGGATGGCGAATCGACATTAAGAAACTCGATGAAGCTGCCCAGGATTCGCTCAACAAACTGCGCGACGATCCTGAATACGTAGCCATTGCCGAAGCGGAAGCGGAAATGGTCCCTCATGTGGAAGCCGCACTTGCCAAGAAACGGGAAGGTCGACCCCTAGGGATCGACGAGACCGATCTGCTGACACGCTTCATTGACCGGGTCGAACGGAAGACTGCCATCCGTAGGTTAGCTGAAAAGAAACCTGAGGATTTGAAACGACAGCAGGTGATTCAGCTTCTGCCCCCGAGCGCATTTGAGACTCCGGTTGATGAGCTCAAACTTTCAGATCATGTTACAGGGATCTTATTGGATGCCGGTTTTATGACGGCAGGTGATCTGGCTGTTCAAATTCGAATGGATAGTGACATTGTCCTGGCATTACAGGGAATGAGCCCGAAGGGTATGTCTGAGATCGAAGAAACCCTGGCTGCTCGAAAACTGATACCAGTTGAAGAGGTACCTGTCGTTGAAACGGCCGAGGTCGTTGTAGAACCAGTTGTAGATGCAACTATTCCGCCGACTGATGAGCTTGTTACGGAAGTGATACCGGAAGCAGTTAAAGTAGAAACAGAACCGGTGCTTGTGCCAGTTGTTGAAGAAGAAGTGGAAGACGAGCTTCCTGCTGACCTGGATAAGATCTTCGCGTTACGTCCGGAAGTTTTTGAGGTGACCACACCATCCGAAGAAGAAGAAGACTCTTCGGATGCCTCGAAGAAAGCGGGCGGCAAGAAGAAAAAGAAGAAACACACTGAAGTTGAATATGATCCCGATCGTGATGTCGTCCTCGTGCATAAAAAACATAAACGAGGCGGAGACACGTGGGGAGACTGGTAAATCTATCGAGCTGGTAGAAGAGCGGGTTGAAAGATGGCTGGCAAAACTGGAAAATCTTCACACTCCGGAAAACATATCCCGCAGCGTACTTGTGTAGGCTGCAGGCAGGTACTGTTCAAACGGAGCATGATCCGAATTGTTCGAACCACTGAAGGTGTATTTGTGGATAGTACCAGAAAGCTTAACGGTAGGGGCGCTTACCTTCACGACCACCTTTCCTGTTGGGAGAAAGCCCTCAAAGGTCCTCTGGCAAGTGCCCTTCGAACAGAATTGACGGAAGAAGACCGTCAAAGGTTAGCTGATTTTGCGGTCACACTTAAACCCGCACTGGTGGTTTTGAATGACGAGCCACCAGACTCGAACAAGAATCCTGCCTGAGCAATTATTCGGTTCTACCATGACCGATCTCGCTCATCGAGATGGCTAATGACCTGAGATGGTCACTTAACCTGACTATCGGTAAACAGGTAGGAAAGTAAGTAAATATTTTGGAGGTGTCAAATGAGCGAGAAAGTGAAATCGACTCCCATCGAGCTCCCATCGAGCATCAGCGTCCGTGATCTTGCGGAGAGGCTAAAAGCGAATCCGATCCAAGTGATCAAGGCATTGATGAGTAATGGGGTAATGGCAAACATTAACCAACTTGTCGATTACGATACTGCTGCCATTGTCGCTTCAGAACTTGGATTTGAAGCCTCCATGGAAGCGGCAGAAGAAGTCGCCGCAAAGGAATCGGGTGAACTCGCCTCCTGGAAAGTAGAAATCGAAAAAGAAGCTCCCGATCAATTGGTCGCGCGAGCACCCGTTGTTACTATCCTGGGGCATGTTGACCATGGAAAAACCACTTTACTGGACGCCATTCGTAACACGGATGTAGCAGCTGGTGAAGCTGGAGGTATTACGCAACACATCGGAGCATACCAGGTGGAACATAACGGACAGGCGATCACCTTTCTTGATACACCCGGTCATGCCGCTTTCACGGCAATGCGTGCTCGCGGTGCCAAAGGTGCGGATATTGTTGTGCTGGTTGTCGCAGCAAATGATGGCGTAATGCCCCAGACCAAAGAGGCGATTTCCCACGCCAAAGCTGCCCAGGTCCCCATCATCGTAGCAATGAACAAGATCGACCGTCCGGATGCAAACCCGGATTTTGTCAAACGACAATTGTCTGATGCCGGTCTCACTCCAGAAGAGTGGGAAGGAAATACGATGGTCATTCCGGTGTCGGCGAAACAGAAAACTGGTATCGACGATCTATTGGCAGCGATTTTGATTGTAGCAGAATCAACCAATATCAGAGCGAATCCCCATGGTAAAAAGATCGGATCTGTGATCGAAGCGGAATTGGACCGGTCCAAAGGGGTCATTGCGACATTGCTCGTGCAGAATGGCGAACTGGAAATGGGAGACGTTGTTGTTGCCGGTTCCGCCTATGGCAAGATCAAAGCGATGTTCGATTCGAAAGGCCGTCGAATTCGCAAGGCAGGACCGTCCACCCCTGTTGCAGTGATGGGATTGAACGATGTCCCAACCGCCGGAGACATCTACGAAGTGGTTCCATCTGAAAAAGATGCCCGTGCTAAATTACAGGTGATCAAACAGAATGCCCAACAGGCAGTTCAAGCGCCAAAAACCACTCTGGAAGATCTGTTCCTCCAGTTTGAACAGGGCGCCCTCAAAGAATTAAATTTAATTATTAAAGCGGATGTGCAAGGCTCATTGGAACCTATCGTCAATTCACTGAATGACCTCAACAAGGGTGAAATTAAAGTGAATGTGCTGCATGCATCCACCGGAAACATTACTGATAATGACATACTTCTCGCGTCGGCTTCGGCTGCCGTTGTGATCGGGTTTAACGTAACAGCAGAGACCCCCGCCCGTCGTCTGGCAGAAGCTGAAGGCATCTCCATTCGCCTGTACAACATCATTTACCGGTTGATGGAAGATGTGGAAAAAGCTCTCAAAGGTATGCTGGCTCCTGAATTCAGGGAAGAGATCCTCGGGCAGGCAGTGGTTCAAGCTGTCTTTAAGATCACTAAGTTGGGCAATATTGCCGGCTGCCGTGTTACTTCGGGTGAAATGAAACGAAATGGGAAGATCAGGGTCATTCGAAACGGTCAGACGATTCATGAGGGAGAAGTGGCTTCCTTGAAACATGAGAAGGAAGACGTGAAAGAAGTCCGCACCGGATTTGATTGTGGCGTTTCATTAAAGAATTTCTCTGAATTTTTACCAGGAGACACACTGGTCTGTTATATAGTTGAAAAAGTTGGCGCGGTAAAGAGTGCGCTGTTGGATTGAGGTGAACTATGCCTTCCAAGATCCGTCTTGATCGAATTGCCGACCGTATACGTCAGATCCTTTCCCAAACGATAATTCAACGGGTTAGTGATCCCAGGTTGGATGGTGTAAATATCAATGATGTCCGGGTAGATCGCGAGCTTGCCTATGCCGATATATTTGTCTCGGTCGTGGAAGGTAAAGAACGATCGAAGGAAGTGTTAGCCGGTTTGAATCACGCATCCGGGTTTCTCAGGAGTCAATTGGCTGCTCAGATTGAATTGCGTACTTTCCCCCGCTTACGGTTCCATTGGGATCCCACCCCAGAACATGCCGATCAAATAGAAAAATTGTTGAACGAGATCAAACAAACACCAACCACTTCAGAGGAAGCCATTCAGAATGATGAGTGACATTCACAAGGACATCCGCGATCGATTTCAGAACGCGCAAAAAGTATTAGTGGTATCTCATATCCGCCCGGACGGCGACGCGGTCGGATCATTATTGGCTGTCGGACTCGGACTGATCGCTATTGGGAAGCAAGTCCAGATGGTGTTGGAAGATGGTGTCCCAGCCAGTTTCAGACACCTCGAAGGTGCGAAACTGATTTCTAAAAAAGCTGAGGGTGAAGTGGATCTGCTTATTTCGGTCGATTGTTCTGATCTGAAACGGCTGGGTTCCATTATAAAAAGCTACAGAAATCCAGACATCAATATCGATCATCATGTCACAAATTTATTATTTGGTCAGCTCAACCTGGTCTTACCCGAGGCGGTAGCCACTTCCGAAATCATCAGCGAACACCTGAATGATTGGGGGTTACCCTATTCCACAGATATTGCCAATGCTCTCATGGCTGGAATTATTGCCGATACGCTTGGCTTTAGAACCTCGAATATGTCTCCCAAAGCATTAAGACACGCCGCTGATCTGATGGAAAGGGGCGCTGATCTGCCCGAGCAGTATAACCGTGCCCTTCTGCGCAGACCTTTCTTTGCAGCCCGGTATTGGGGTGCAGGATTGTCGAGCTTGCAGCGTAAAGACCGGTTGGTCTGGGGATCATTACGTCTCACAGACCGGATTTCAAGCGGATACTCAGGTAATGATGATGCAGATTTAATCAACGTGATCTCTGCGATAGATGATTTTGATATTTCCATGATTTTTGTAGAGCAGCAAAACGGTACGGTTAAAGTCAGTTGGCGTTCGATCCCCGGTGTGGATGTATCCCAGATCGCTCTTCAATTTGGTGGTGGTGGACATCCTGCAGCTGCAGGAGCGGATATTCCTGGCACATTTGAAGAAATTCAACCGATTGTTCTCTCAACAACGTTACAATTTCTGGAAACGATCCAAAAAAATGGATAGAATGAATCAAAAGGGCAGGATATGAGATGATGGATGATAATCAATTTGACGTTAAAAATGCCATCTCCGGTGTATTGGTTGTAGATAAACCTATTGGCATGACCTCCCATGATGTAGTACAGGTGATCCGGAACGGTACAAAAATTAGACGTGCCGGTCATACTGGTACTCTTGATCCACGGGCTTCTGGAGTATTGGTGATTTTGGTGGGTCCTGCAGTGCGATTGAGTGAATATGTGTCCGCGTCCGACAAGCGCTATCAGGCTGTGGTTCGGCTGGGGGCGACGACCGATACCTTTGATGAGGAAGGTCGTGTAACTGCCTCCTCTTCGGTTGAGATCTCTGAAGAACAGTTCGAAACGGCATTGGAGCAATTTGTTGGCGAGATCGAACAAGTACCTCCACCTTACTCCGCTGTAAAAGTGCATGGTCGAAAATCCTATGAAATGGCTCGCAAGGGCGAAGAAGTAGAACTCGCTCCACGGAAGATCCATGTATACAGTCTGGAATTACTCGAATGGGCTCCGCCAGAGGCAGTGATCGATGTGTACTGCTCTTCAGGAACCTACGTGCGTTCCCTTGCAAACGACTTGGGCAAGGTACTCGGTTGTGGCGCATATCTGGTCGGGTTGCGCAGAACTAAGAGCGGACGCTTTACCCTGCGGGATGCAGTACCTCTTCGGAAATTACGGGAAGCATTCGAACAGGGGAATTGGTATCAGTACCTGATCCCTGCTGCGGAAGCCTTGACCGATTGGCCGGCAGTTGAACTTGATGTGGCTCAGGTGGATGCCATTCGCCACGGACACCGGGTTCCTGCGGTGGAAGGATCGACCGGCTGGGCGCGCGGCGTAAGTGAAGAAGGCGAGTTGGTTGCCCTTCTTGAAGCTGATACAGAGTCGAATGAATGGCAACCTAAAAAAGTCTTCTTTTCCTGACCTGGCAGAAATCCTGTAGATAGAACTTCAGCCGGATACATTGCATGCAACATTTCAAAGGCTTACCTGAAAAACACCTCGGCGACAGTTGGTTGACGATCGGATCATTTGACGGAGTTCATATTGGTCACCAGCAATTGATTCGCGACCTGGTTGATGGAGCTCATTCAACAGGGATGCAAGCAGTTGTGCTCACATTCTATCCCCACCCGGCAGAAGTATTACGAGGTTTGCCGGAATTGTTTTATCTTACAACACCCGAAGAAAAGGCTGAACATTTAGAAAAGTTGGGTGTAGATTTTGTGATCACGATCCCATTTGATACGAAGCTGGCGTCATTAACCGCATTGGAATTTATGCAATATATCGGGCGATTTATCAATATCAGGCAGTTATTGGTTGGCAAGGGATTCGCGCTGGGAAAAGACCGTTCGGGAACGGCTGATGTTCTTGCCGAAATCGGTATCGAGATTGGTTATAGACTTCAGGAGATCGTGCCGTTCACCACAAACGGGGAAATTGTATCATCCAGTCTCATTCGATCACTATTGCGCGAGGGTAAGATACGCGAAGCAAACGCGATGCTTGGACGGTATTATTCGGTTGTGGGAGATGTGCATCATGGCGATGGTCGTGGTCACGCAATTGGTTTTCCTACTGCCAATGTCTCACTCCCTCCCAAGAGACTATTACCGAAAAATGGGGTGTATGTTTGCCAGGTGGTTTGGTCTGATAAATCCAGATCAGCTGTGTGCAATATCGGCATACGGCCAACCTTCGAAACAGGAGAGACCCTCCCGGTACTTGAAGTACATCTATTGGATTTCAAAGATGACCTCTATAATCTGTCTTTGCGAGTCCGCTTCATCGACCGATTGAGAGACGAGAATAAGTTTTCGTCTGTTCAGGAGCTCATCCAACAAATTGAAGCGGATATTCGTGTAGCCAGGGAGATAGTAGCATGACAGGATTCGATCGCCAGGTATATGTCCTCAATCCGCGCGAGTTCAGCCCGGAGACGATTGCTGTCGCATTCGCTAAAACATCCAGGTCTCCTGAATCATTCATGGAAATTGCCCGCGATCTAACAGAAGACAGAAGCGCCGAATTCAATGAGAAATGGGTTGTGGGGTATGGGCATTCGTCTGTGGCTGAACATGCCATATTGCACATCGCGATCGAAAATGTTTCCCGCCTGGCTGTAGAGATGATTGAATCGAGCCGATTGGCTTCTTTCACCGAAAAATCCACCCGTTACCAGAAATGGTCATCTGATGCTTATTTCGTTCCGGAAGAGATCAAACTTGCGGGAACAGAACAAGAGTATCGAACCGTATGTGCTGGTTTATTCGAAGCATATAAGCGATCACTTCCTCTTTGCCGGGATGTGGTCGCTGAACAATGTAGGCGAAATCAAGATGAAAATGAATCTGCGTACGAACGACGCTTAAAATCAGTGTATGTTGATTCCTGCCGATACCTGCTTCCCGCAGCAGCACTTGCCAATGTAGGGTTGACTGCAAATGCCCGCGTATTGGAACATTTGATATCCAAATTGCTCAGTCACCCTTTGACGGAAGTTCGCCAGATCGGTGAAGAGATAAAAATGGTAGCCCTTCAAGAGGTCCCTACTCTGGTCAAATATGCCCATCAAAAACCTTACCTGGTTGAAGTGGAATCCGGTACCCAGGTAGCGATGTCGAAGGTTTCATCAGAAGATTCAGACTGGTGTGAGCTGGTGGGTTATTCGGAAGACGGTGAAGCACGTTTTCTGGCAGCAATCCTTTATCGGGATGGGACTGACTTATACCAGAATTGCCTGAAGTATGTAGGTGCGATGACCCGATCGGAGCGGTCAACCCTTGCGGGTCGTTATCTTAACCGTATGGACAGGTTCGATTACCCGATCCGGGAGACTGAACACTCCAGCTATACATTTGATCTGACGATGGACCAGGGAGCCTACTATGAGGTAAAACGACATCGAATGATGACACAGACGCCCCAATTATTGACCTGTGATCTCGGGTATTCGGTTCCGCGATTGATGGTGGATGCTGGATTCGAGCAGGAATATCGTCAGGCAATGGAACTCGCCCGCGAAGGGTATGAGAAAGTTGCCAGGTCGAATCTGCACCTTGCTTCCTACCTGGTCCCAAATGCGTATCACCGGCGGGTGTTAATGACCCTCAATTTCCGTGAAGCATTTTCCTTCACTCAACTGAGATCCGCTCCCGGGGCTCATTACGCAGTTCGCCGGGTTGCCCAACGGATGGCGGAACAGATCAAGGCAGTACATCCCATTCTTGGATCATTCCTGAGGGTGAATAAAGACGAGACCTGGCAGGGAATCGAAAAAGAGTATTTCGTTCAGTAAATGCCCTAGGCAAATTCATCCCTGAGACGGCTCTGATTTACCACCATGTCTCCATCTTAGGGCTGACCGATGTCCAGCCAGAATGTATGCCAATCGCCTTTGCTCATTTGTAAAGCGATAAATGTATATAAAGCGCCTGTGAAAACCCCAGGACCATCATCAGCACAACCCAGATGGCAGCCCGAAATAGGGACTTCTCCCGATAGATGATCCAGCCGGAAAATAGAATTACCCTACATGAGATCGACCGAAGATACAATTCCCCATGGAACTGATAGGATGGGTGCCCCATCCTTAGGGAAATCTCCCTTGATAATTTCATAGATAATGATTCCGGTCATCGCCAAGACACCCAGGAGCGATTCCGATTTTGCAAATTTCATGTCAGGTTCCCTTATTCTGTTTATGGGATGGACGGGGGAACCAGGGGATGAACGGGCTGGTTGTCTCGGCATACTCCCGATAACCCGGTTTTTGTTTTATCAGGGTTTTCTCCAATAATGCCACACCAGATACCCGTACCAGCAGAAATGACATGATAATGGGACTGAATATGGTCCAGAAGGCGCCTACAGAAGCAGCCATTAAGAAGAATGCCCACCACTGGGCGGCATTGCCGAAGTAATTGGGGTGCCGGGAGTAATTCCAAACCCCTGACCATTTTCATTATGGGTTTCATGTCCATCAGGCTGGCAATGGTGTGCTTCATATACGACAATCTTCCCCCACGACGCAGGTATTCGAGGGTGTCCAGTCTGGCATAAGCAAACGTCCTCGATTGGACCTCTTCAATCGCCGGGATTGTCTCTTCGAGAACTCCCCCCTGTTTCACCATAGATCAATCCGAGCCTAAGTGAAAGTTGACCTGAATCGAGTACGATCACTTTGTTTGGGGTCTTAATTTCTCCTGATGCCAATTCAGCAACGTGATAAGTGTTGCTTAGAGATTTTGAAATATGAATAGATACAAATTTGTCCGAACCACCCTGGAATAAGTTGTTATAAACAGCTAGGAAGGCGTCTACCCCAGGTGCAGATGTGGTTGGGTGTGGATGGCTGGTAGGAAGCCGTTGATAGAACTCTTCCCGGGTCAGGTCAACCGTATCCCGATAGCTTTGTCCATCCTAAGAGAATGACTGTGATCCCCAATTCTTGGATGATTGATTCAGGCAAGTCGCATGTGCTGTCTGTAACAATTTTTATGGTCATTTGAGGATATTTCCCTAAAGCCTGAAATATTTCCGGATAATTGAGACATTAATTAGTATACATAAATAAGGGAATAATGCGACGAAAAGATATACAAAGATTATACAAACAATCTATAAAAATAATTGAATGGGATATTGAATTGCCCTTTGGGGTAGATAACTTAATGGAAAAACTATCTATGGAGCGAAAACAAGAATGTGGTGCCTTTGCTGTATTCACTTTCGAACCAGATCCGTCCGCCGTGTAATTCAACGAGGATCTTACAGATATATAGCCCTAGACCGGTCCCCGGAATATCTCTGGACTGCGCGTCATCGGTTCGAAAATACCGCTGGAAAATTTTCTTCTGATCAATTGATTTAATGCCAATTCCGGAATCCTGAACTGCAAAGATGACATTCCGATCATCTGAATGAGCAGTAATCGTAATTTTTCCACCCGGTGGAGTGTATTTTGCTGCATTGCTGAGCAGATTGGTGAAAATCTGGATCAAACGGTTTTCATCTGCCTGAACCGCCGGTAGGTCAGACTCGAGGTCCGTACATAACAATAAACCTTTTTCTTCCAGTTGCGGTAGCAGGGTTGTAACTACTTGCTGGATAACCTTCGTGGATTGGATTGAAGCCAGTTGAATTTTCTCCCGGCCAGAATCCAACCGGGCAGCATCCAACAAGTCGGAGATCAGTTCAGCCATCCTGTCAGCATTATTCAGGATGGTTTTTAGAAAATCCGCTTGTTGTTTGTTAATTTCGCCGACTGCGCCCGAAAGGAGTAACTCTGAATATCCGCGGATGGAAACAAGGGGGTTTTTCAATTCATGAGCGACTAATGAGATCACCTCTGATTGCGGTTCGTTCTGCACCGTTTCTACGGGAGACGATTGGTTAGATTTTGAGACCATACTGCTTGTTGTATCATGCTTTTATGGTGAACGCAACATCTAATCCCTTTCATTCAATTCTTTTCCAGTGACTATCATGTAAAATACAATCATTCTATTTTTCCAAAGGATCCAATGACTTCCGATACCCAAATCCTAATCGAACAAGCTTACCTTACATCCAACTCGCGGGACCTTCGCCTGGACCTATTAAAGGGTTACTTTATCCTTCGGATGCTCGTGGATCACTCTGCCGGTTACTCATTACTCCATTGGATCATAGGTGGGACCGGTTTTTTGGTATCCGGAGCCGAAGGTTTTTTATTTCTCTCCGGTTTACTGGCTGGAATCGTTTATTTTAAGATTATCCAACAAAAAGGTCTGGGAGAAGGGGTAAAGAAAGCTGCCAGCAGATGCGTCAACCTGTATCTGATTGCACTTACCACGTCGATAATATTTATATTTATTTCGGAACATTTACAACTAAGATGGGCGCGAGATCTATCCATGTCCCTTCCCTTGGAGATAGTCATAAAAACAATGACTCACAAGTTACATTATCCGTACACAGAAATCCTCCAGGTTTATGCCTTATTCTTTCTGTTTCTTCCCCTCATTCTGGTCTTCCTTGAGAAGCAGAAGAAGGGGATCATATTGGCAACTTCTATTGTCTTCTATCTCGCCTATCTGATTTCCCCCACTGCAGGGAACTTCCCAGTTCTGGCAGGAAGTAGCAATTTTATCAATTTCTCTGCCGCGCAACTATTGATGATCAGTGGTTTGTTGGTTGGATATCAGCCATATAATGAGAACAAAGTGCTCAGCCGTCCTATACCACGTGGTTGGCTTATTTTGGCAGTTGCTGGCGTAATTCTAACGATCATTGCTTATTACCTGATAAAGAATCCATTGGTAGCAGCCAATTTGGGTATAACCACCGAAAATTTACACTGGCTTTCTACAAAAGCCTTCTCCAAAGTCAATTTAGGACCTGCCAGATTAGTGGCGTTCTATTGTTTTTTTGCGGTCATGCTTCACCTGGTAACCCGCTACTGGTATTGGATCCAAAGAATTACAGGCTGGTTGCTGCTGCCTCTGGGGCGATTCTCCCTGTATGCATACCTGGTCCATTTACCTTTGATTCTGGTTATTGCCATATTTCTTAAGGCTGCCGATCTGGGCAGGAATAATCAGTGGCTCAACCTGGTTTTATCCTCGTTGACCGTGGCGATATCCTGGTGGTTTACACGGAAGCAATGGTTGGTATCCAATCCTCAGATAAAACGATATTGGTACTTTATTCCGATAGTGGTCATCACTCTATTCATAGGCATCGAAACGGTTTATCGCCTGCCAGGGGTGTATGACGGGATGCGGGAAGCATTTATGGTGCTTCGCGGGTTATTGAAGATCGAATAAGGTCTGGGAGTCTTGTTATGGAAAACCAAGGAGATGATTAAATGAAAATTTCCATCCTGGGTTTGGGCGGGATCAGCCAGAAATACTACCTCCCATTTCTTTCCGCCCGACCGGATATTGAACTTCAAATATATGCTCGGACCGAAGACACAGTCGAGCAGACGCAATCTATTTGGAAAGTTTCGAATACAGCCCGGAATATGGATGATATCCTATCCTGGAAACCGGACGCTGCCTTCGTACTGGCTCCCTCCATTACCCATTATGATCTAGTAAGCACACTTCTCAAATCAGATATCGATGTTTTTGTGGAAAAGCCTGCCACCCTTTACGCCAGTCAGACTCGGGAGTTAGCTGAAATTGCGGATGCCGGGCAGCGAATTCTGATGGTCGGATTCAACCGGCGGTATGCTCCCCTCCACCAGAGGGCTAAAGAGTATTGGGGTAATCGAAAGGTAGAACAAGCCATTTTTACCAAGCTTCGGGTCAAACCATTTCACGATGATGTCCGTGGTCATTTATACGACGATACCATCCACCTGGTGGATACACTCCGTTATTACTGTGGTGAAGGAAAGGTCATCCACACTGAGATACGTGCTGACAAGCAGTTCACCGGCGCTACCGCACTCATCTCTCTGGATGGGGGTGGGATCGCGCAGGTGATCACTTCCATGCGGGCTGGACGGTGGCGCGAGCAGTATCTGTTGGCAGGGGATGGGCTGACCATGGAAGTGGATGCGTTTCGCCAGTTAAAGATCTCCCAAGGTGATGAGCAGCGAATCTGGAGCGAGGATTATGATTCCGGGAAAGATACCACCACCGGTCGCGGATTTCGGGCGGAAATCCAGCATTTTCTGGATTGCGTTGCCACCCACGAGCAACCATTCACAACTGGATGGGATTCCATAAAGACCCAGGAAATGGTGGAAGCCATTGCGGGGAAATGATCTGACCTGGGATGAGGACTGGTAAGGTAAGTAACGCGTTGAAATCTTAGATCTGGAAAGGTTCTCGACGGGAAATACTCTCATCAGTGAACGATAAACCGTTTGCATGGAGTGTATTTCGCAACTGGTCCAAAGCCGTAGGTCCTATTCCGTGCAGCCGTTCGATCTGAGCCTCGCTTGCACCTGCCAGCAATGCAAGGGTCGTATATCCAGCTTCAATCAGGGCTCTCCTGGCTGGAGCTGCTAAACCGCTTGGCAGATCTTGATCGTACAAATCCTGTCGTTTGATCCGTATGGTTGGGATCTCTGTCATATTAATCCTTTACATATTGATTATGATTGACCTGTATAACAACCATTTTCGTTTTGCATAGATGAATAATGTCTTACCCAGGCTGGTATACAAGTAACACATTCCCAGAATTAAATGCCATGGATTGCACCAGCTTGAAATTGATCCTATCTTTGATTCCGTTGAACATGGGTGTTCCATTGCCCAGGATGATTGGATTGAGCAAGAATTGATATTCGTCGATCCAATCCGAGGGGGGCTAACGCCGAGATGATCGTGCCGCTGCCAAGGATGGAAGTATTCTTCCCCGATAACTGCGTAAGCTGTTTGATTTTATTAACCAGGTCTCCATGGTGAAACGTTGAATTCTCCCAGGTAGCCACCTGTAATGTCCGGGAGAAAACGACTTTCGGAGTGTAATTCGTCAAGCCAGCCATGACCGGGTCATTCTTCTGAGCATCCGGGGATGGCCAGTACTGTTCCATCTCTGATAAGTTACCCGTCCGAAAAGCAATGTGTCTGAGGAACCGGTAAGGTCACCGGCGAAATCATTGAATTCAGTATCCACCCTGCGCCAGGAGATGCCATGGTTTGGTCCTTGAAAGAATCCGTCCAGGGTAACCAGGTTAAATACCGATAATTTTCTCATATTCACTCCAGCGATATTGGATTTTATACAACCCCAAATATCCTGTCTCCATTCGCAGTGTAGCAGGGATGGTCGACGTGAACCAATGATTGTCTAAGTAAATGGATATAGCCGAATGGATCCGGGATTTGAGTCGAGTTCTGGCAATTTGGATTGTCTGGGCGACCATAGGCAGGAATCAAAATCGACCCTCTCTAGCGAGGATCGATTGAAGCACGGGAACGTGATCGGATTAATTCCTATCTACTGGTTATACCTGATTCCATTCCGCCTGGAAATGCGGGGGAGTTGGATCGTTGTTTCTGGACCTTGTAAAACGGCAGTCATGTGCATGAGCGGGTGGCTGAGAAGGCTTCCCAGCGGATTTCCGCTCAAGATATAAGACAGGTGATGATACTGTTGCCAAGGAAAATAAAACGCCCTTTCTTTGTCCGAAATTCGGGATAACCCAAATGGTACAGCAATGCAACTAACAAACTGGCCGCCAATCCGATTACACTCCCGCGATTCTTCCAAAGATGGTCGTAGCCAAGCTAAACCCACTGGTTGCAATATACATCGCAATGACAGGCATCACATTCAGGAATGCCACATTTATAAATCCATAGATCAATCCCGCCCAGCCAGGGTCGAATGCCAGGCTTTGATCATCCGGTTTTCGAGAGCGAGGTTGTGACCGTGTATGTCTGATCAGGATAATGCTTACTAAAAGACCAGCCAGGATCCCCCAGAATAAGTTATTGGCAAGTAAAGCGGCTAGATCAATTTGATTTAGGGCGATAAACGCGTACAGAAATATGGAAACGAAGAGAACATTAGGAATAAGGAATTTGTTCCGGGAAAGCTTCATTACACTCACAAATAGTAGAGTGATCGCAAATCCCAAATCGCCTGCACCTAATACCCACACAATCATTGCCCAAATTGAGAATTTATACTTGCCATCCTTCCTTTGAAATGAACTGTCTGAGAAGTAAATGAGACTGGGAGCTTACTTGGAATTCAGTTGTGTCCAGTCCGCTCGATGCTCCAACCAATTGTTATCACCAAACAAAATTACACGGTCCAGCGATAAAGAGGTATGAATCGTAATGGTCTTCTATTGCTCAACTGGTTGGACAGGCAATAATAATCTAAACATTCGAGCGGATGGGAGCTATATCCATACAAGAATAATTATACATGTAGCAAATATTCGTTGTAAATGTTGAGTATTAATTAACTGCGTTGCAATACTACTATTAATAGATAACATGGAGTAAAATTCTAATTTTTATATGGTCGCCCGGACGAATCGAATGCCCATTTTCCCTGACCTTTATTCTGCCCATACACTCTGGCGCAGTAAGCCACATCCGCTTCATCCAATAGGGTTTTATTTCCCGCTTTCCCCAATTGGGCGATCAATCCGCGCTGCATCCAACGGGTCAGAGTAGAGGTATTGAGATGGTATTTACGCCCGGCTTCGTTGATGCTGATGGGTACTCCCTGTAATTCCTTACTCTCCAGGTACTCGGGCAAGGATTCCCTGGGGAGTAAGGCATTCACACTCTGCTGGCTGATACCTATCGTGCCATCCGTCATCACTGCCGCGTGAAGTCTTCCCTCGTGGATGGCCTGGGAGATCGTATCCATGTCCATTCCAAGCTGGCGGGCTGCCTGCCAGGGGGGAACATATATATCCAGTCCGGTTTTGTCAATCGCCATGACCCACCTCATTTGTGTAAATACTACAAGTTAATCATACAATGAAATGATTGCTATGTCTATACCAGATCTGGTTGTAAGATTGAAGCGCTCTATGCCAGTAGAATCAACCCCGACGGCGCGAGGCGAATACTATCGGCAATGGAACTACGAAGCACAAGTAACGAACGGATCACGAAACCCGCGAATAAGGAAATAATATAATGGATGCCGGACGCATCGACAAGTAACTGAATGCAGTCCGGTTAAATTTCTCGCTGAAATCTAACTAGCAATAAAATACTAATAATAATAATATATAACAATAAATAGTATAAAAATACTAAAATATATTGTAAAAGTTTCCAGGCAATGCTATACTGATTTGGAAAACATCAGGAATTGTTCGACGGGTTACCTAAACATATGACACCAAAAATTGATTTTTCAGTTGCGACGAGTAAGCAGATACTTTCTGCGATTTGCAGCCAACTGGTCGATATCAGGTTAGAACGAAATTGGACCCAGGCAAAACTTGCGGAAGAAGCTGGCGTTTCCATCAAAACCATTACTAACCTTGAGAACGGAAAAGGAATCTCTCTCGATACCTTTGTAAGAGTAATAATGGCTTTCAACCTTCAAGCGGACCTTGAAAATCTTCTACCTGATGCAACAGTACGCCCGATAGAACGTGTCCGAAAGATTGGAAAAGAGCGTAAACGCGCAAGAAGAGTCAAACCTATCAGCGACTCCACCGGGTGGATGTGGGGGGATGAAACGGATAGCAAATCATGACTGATGCGAAAGTCACACTTTGGGGAAGTCAGATAGGCGCTACCTCCTGGTTGGAAGATAGAAAATGTGCGGTGTTTCAATACCACCCTGATTTTTTGCGAAGTAACAGACAACTGTCCCCACTGATGATGCCAATACGGGAATCGCCTTATGTGTTCCCTTCGCTTCCCCAGAATTCCTTCCATGGGTTACCCGGACTTCTTGCTGATTCCCTTCCAGACAAATTCGGTAATGCCGTGATTGATGCCTGGCTTGCCACTCAGGGGCGGTCGCCGGAAAGTTTCAACTCAATTGAGCGGCTTTGTTACATCGGCTCCCGGGGTATGGGCGGATTGGAGTATGAGCCAGCCATTTTCGAGAACAAGACCAGGGAAAGAGCGATTGAACTGGCTAAGTTGGTGGAGTTGTCAAATCAGATCCTTGATCAACGGGCGGGTCTGCAAGGTGTTCTATCCCCGGAAAATAGTGAGGCTATGGGTGATATTCTAAGGGTAGGCACGTCAGCCGGGGGTGCCAGAGCGAAAGCTGTCCTGGCTTGGAATCAAAAAACGAATGAATTTCGGTCTGGTCAGGTAACACTGATGCCCGGATTTGAGCCTTGGATCCTGAAGTTCGATGGGGTCAGTAATAATCGAGATAAGGAGCTCACCGATCCCCAGGGTTATGGAAAAATCGAATATGCCTACTATTTACTGGCATCGCAGGTTGGTATAAACATGTCCCTTTGCCGTCTTCACCATGAAGGTGGGCGCAGCCATTTCATGACAAAACGGTTTGACCGTGATGAAAAAGGCGGCAAGATTCACATGCTGTCATTGGCTGCGATGGCTCATCTCGACTACAACCTGCCGGCCGCTTTCTCGTATGAAGAAGCAACCCAGGTGATGAAACGTCTGGACTTGCCACATGAAGATATCGAACAGCATATACTGCGTGCCATGTTCAATGTTGTGGGTAGAAACCATGATGACCATGTGAAAAATATCGCTTTCCTGATGAACAGGGATGGTGAGTGGCGGTTATCACCGGCTTTCGATGTGATCTATGCTTACAACCCCAGCGGCGCGTGGACCAATGGTCACCAGATGACCATCCAGGGCAAACGAGATCAGATCGACCGCCGGGACCTGATCGCCCTGGCAGGGTTGGGGGGCATAAAACCCAGGCGGGCAAATGAGATGGTAGATCAGGTGATAACCGTATTCAAGGAGTGGCACAGTTTTGCCAGTACGGCTGGTGTGGATGATGAACGCATCATCCAGATCAGAAATGCGCTTAGCCTTGATCTATAGTCATTCAGTCTTCGTCTCCGGTCGAACTTTCAAAACCAGCAGCCGCTATCAATGAATTCAGGTTTTCGAGTATCCTTGAGCTGCGTACACGAAAATTGAAAATATCCATAAATGATTACTCCAGTTATTGTCGATTTTCCCCTTCGGGGTGAGTGGATCGCCCCCAACACCCCCGGTACCAGGATCCCCAGCCACGGCACCGATCAGCTTGGCCAAACCTATGCCTTTGATTTCCTGGGGGTGAAGCCGAACGGCACCGGCAAAAAGTTTTATCAGGTCAGCACGTTTCGCTACCTGCTATTCGGTGTTCCGCTGCACGCAGTGTTACGGCTGGGGCAGACCCATCTACGCGGCGACTGCCGGGACGGTCGTCCAGGTGCAGGATGGCACCCCGGAGCGCGACCCGGTCCACCTAGCCAGGGGTCTATTCAACATGTTCAAAAACGCGAGAGATTTCAATTTCAGACGGATGCCCGACCTCCGCGTCCTAACCGGGAACTCGATCATGGTCGAATCTGTGGATGGATATGTTCTGTATGCCCATTTGCAAAACGGATCGGTTCGGGTGGCAGCAGGGGAGAAGATCGTCCCCGGACAGCATCTTGGCAATGTCGGCCATTCCGGCAATTCAACAGCGCCCCATCTGCACTTCCAGTTGATGGATCAACTCGATCCCTGGAAAGCAAATGGCATCCCCTGTTGTTTCCGAGAATATGAGATGTTCAAGGATGGACGTCTGGCAGGTGGTGGAAAATGGCATCCCCACGGCTGAGGAAAGGATTAGAAGGATGTAGTCTCACGGTGGGGTTCAGAAAAGACACACCCCCGTCCGAAAACTATCCCATAAAAATGTTCTTATTTTGGAAGAGATGCTTCGAACGAATTTATTAATTTTTGAATTGTCTGAAAACCGTGGCATGTGATTGTCCGAATATCATTTTCAAGATTCGATTGTAAATAATTAATCCCCGCCAATATAATAACTGAATTGCCCATTTTCATTACGAATTATTTTCCTAAAGCCCGCCTCCACTCATCCCACCAAATGACAAAGGTAATTGTTCGTTCTTTGCCAATAATCTATTTTGCAAAACCATCTATCATATCCGATACCCAGATCCTTGTAATCCGGGGGATCAATAAAAAGGCAATAATTTTCAAATTTTCTATCTGTGCCATGATTTATTCTTTAACCGTGCCATAAATTGGATCTTTTGTGTTGTCGAAGCCATTTTCTCCAGGTGTTCCGCATATAGCCCATCCATCATTATGTCCATAATTTGAGTGTTGTGATATCTCTTTTATGGTGGTATTAAAATATAATGAATGCTTGATCTACATGTATTGAAGACACTATCAGATTGGATGTAACATAATTAACGCTATATCAGTATTTGAAATACAGTTAGCGTCTTTGAATGTAAAAACCCTAGACTTAAAATAGTCAAGATAAAATTTACTGGCATTATTACCCATAACGACACCGACTTTTGGGTAGGGGCGTGGAAATCATCACGCTATAATCCCATGTAGCTGTCCCGGTCGGGCGCATCAGAACCCAGTTGAGGTGGTCGATTTCCATTATCTAATTCATCTATGCAGTGTTTTGCAGTAATAATATATTTTTTACCATTGCTAGCGACCAAGGTTCCAGCGCCAATATGAATGTAATTATTAGAATTCATCCCAAATTTGCTTATCTTAATTAAACCTATAGTATGATGCTGAATCTATATTTCTGGAAAACCAGTCGGAAGCACACCCATCAGGCTAAGTCCCATCTCTGTGCCATCACCATTGTCGATGATTACATCTGGGTCCATGTAATACACTGATCCGGATTTCTGCAAGGGATCAAGCTCGCCCAACTCTGGGAGAGGTCCCAGCGTTGGTACAACAACTTCGGTGGTAGGTAAGGCCAGAGTTGGTATGGTCAGGGTGGGTACATAGAGTCGGTGGGACACTACGTGTTGGCGGCGGGGTGGGCAGCAAAATTCCTTCATCTGGTTGGAGTGGGACTGCGCCGCAGCCTGTGATAATACAGGAAGACAATGACTGCAATAACAATAGCAGATTTTCGATTTATTCCTATTTTGACCCCCCTTAATTAATCAGGAATGTGATCACTATTTTAAACCACCCATTCACTAACATTGTCGCGCAATTTCTTTTTCCCTAATTTCAAACCAGGTGTTACATCTTTCCCGCTGATTCTTTCTACGCGAAACACTTATTATTTTATTCTAGGTGTAGTCTATCGTCATGTAAATGAGAATAAACAGAGGTTAATATCAGAATATCAAACATATTTGTACAGACTATCCTATATATCTATCATTTTACGCATTTTCTCTAAGAATCAAAACCGGCCTTTCGGCCGGTTCACTGATCTCTGATTTCTGATCTCTTGTCTCTGGTACTCCCCTAAATATCCAAATTCCTTACATCTTTGGCGTGGGTGGTGATGAATCGCGTCCGGGGTGGAACTGCCTCACCCATCAGCATATCAAAGGTTCGATCCGCTTCCGCGGCGTCATCGATCCCCACAACCAACAAGGTGCGGTTTTCAGGGTTCATGGTGGTTTCCCACAATTGGGCGGGGTTCATTTCACCAAGACCTTTGTAGCGTGAGATGCTCGCCTTTTCAGCGCTCACACCCATCTCTTTCAAAATGCGATCCTTGTCCTGATCGGTGTAGGCATAGCGGGTTTTGTCCCGATGACTGATCTTATATAGGGGTGGTTGTGCAATAAACATATGCCCATCATCGATGATGGGCTGCATATAACGGAAGAAGAAGGTCAGCAGCAGCGTGCGGATGTGGCTGCCATCGACATCTGCATCGGTCATGATAATGATCTTGCCGTAGCGCAATCCGCTGACATCAAAATTATCACCAATTCCGGTCCCAAGAGCAGAGATCAGGGCACGCACCTCGTTATTGGACAGGATCTTATCCAGGCGGGCGCGTTCGGTGTTGAGGATCTTACCGCGCAAGGGAAGGATTGCCTGGAAGTGCCGGTCGCGTCCCTGTTTGGCAGAACCACCCGCCGAGTCACCCTCGACGATATACAGCTCGGTCTTGGAGGAATCTTTATCTGAGCAGTCCGCCAGTTTGCCGGGCAGGGTCAGGCTTTCCAGTGCAGATTTTCGGATAACCAGGTCGCGGGCTTTTCGAGCCGCGTCGCGAGCGCGGGCGGAGGTGAGGCATTTCTGAATGATAGCCCTGGCTGCCTGGGGATTCTCTTCCAGGAAGCGGCTGAAGCCTTCGCCTACCACCTGCTGGACGTAGGTCTGCACCTCCGGGTTCATCAGCTTGACCTTGGTCTGGCTTTCAAACTGTGGATCCGGATGTTTGATGCTTACAATGGCTGTCATGCCCTCGCGAGTATCGTCACCCGAGAAGTTCGGATCTGATTCTTTGAGTAAGCCGGACCGCCGACCATAATCGTTAATGACACGTGTGGTAGCAGCGCGTAGACCTGTCAAATGAGTTCCGCCATCGATAGTATTAATTGTATTGGCGAATGAATACACCGATTCTGAATAGGCGTCGGTATATTGAATGGCGGCTTCAACCCCGACACCATCAATCTCTTTTTCTACGTAGACAACTGGATGGATTTTTTCACGGTTGCGGTTGAGATAACGCACGAAGGAGTTGATCCCGCCTTCAAAGTGGAAGGTCATCTCACGACCGGTGCGTTCATCCAGGAAGCAGATGGTCACACCGCGGGTGACAAATGCCATTTCGCGGAAGCGTTGGACCAGAGTATCAAACCGATAGTCAATATCCGGTTCCTTGAATATGATCGGATCAAATTTAAAGGTTGTGATCGTTCCATGGGCGCTGGGGTCATATTTGCCGATCGGTTTGACCTGTCCCTGAGGTATACCCCGTTCATAGCGCTGGAAGAATAGCTGACCGTCGTGTTTGACGCGCACTTCGCACCACTCGGAAAGCGCATTCACGGCGGATACGCCGACACCGTGCAATCCACCACTCACTTTATATCCGCCGCCGCCAAATTTACCGCCGGCATGCAGGATTGTCATCACCACTTCAAGGGCAGATTTCTTCTTTTCAGGGTGGATATCGACCGGAATGCCGCGTCCGTTATCTTCAACAGTCACGCTGCTATCCGGATGGATGGTGATATTGATCAGGTCGCAGACCCCCGCCAATGCTTCATCAATGGAGTTATCCACTACCTCGTAGACGAGGTGATGCAATGCTTTCATATCTGTTCCGCCGACATACATTCCCGGTCTGCGACGAACAGCCTCAAGACCTTCCAAAACCTGGATATCTTTTGCGCCGTAATTGTTTACAGCGTTGGAATCTGCCATTCTTAACCTCCCAACCTTACTTCACTACATCAGACATTGCATGTTGCATTTGTTGCGCTTGGACGAGGAACTCTTGCACAAATCGCAGACTATCGCGGAAATAAACAAAACTGGCAGCAAGTACGCCTGTATTCACAAAAGCATGACCGATAATTCCAACCAGGGTTAACCAGGATGTCTCCTTTGGAACCTGCCACAGCGTATCCAACCCCTGGCTGATGACGACCAACAGGAGTAAGAAGAAACCGGTGCCAGAATAAGTGTAACGAACGACCTGAACACTGGTTGCCAGTGCTCGAATAAATGGTAAACGGAGAGCAAAGATCCCATGAGGGGTGAAAATCAATGGAACGATCAACCAGACCAGCAATAATCCACCCAGGAAGAGTGCTCCCTGTCCCAAAATCGGGTTGATCAAGGTTAGCGAGCCCAAAACAACCAGAACCGGTATGCTTAGAACGGCGATGGCAACAAGTATGACGATTACCATCAGGAGGGATTGCCAGGTCACCCAACCCAGACTGCCGGGTGTGATCGGCAGTTTTTCTTTTCCAGTAACCTGGGCGATCAGGGTGAAGAACAAACTCCCAATCATCAATCCGACCAGGCTTAGAATGATCCACCAACCAATGGCATCTGATACGGATTGTACTTCCAAAACGATTGGCTTACCAAACGGGGTAGCCAGCGGTAGCCAGTTTGCCATCAGGCTGGGTGTACCGACCGGAATGGATCGCAACGACATTGCCAGATTGAAATGTTCGGAAATGGTAGCCCAGATAGCCTGAGCGGCATTGATACTTTCCGTCATCGCGCTGTTGTCCATCACAGGCATCTGGCTCATCTGAAGCAGCAAAGGTTCCAATAATTTTTGTATGGTGAGATGGGGACCAAGCCAAATCAGAAGGTCAACCAGAACCGGAAGTAAGATCAACCAGATATGGTTAGCGACAGCATCAAAACCAGCCCGGAGGCTGGGGATGATCTTGGGACGTAGTTCTTGAAGGTTCTTCCAGGCAGGAGTGTTCATACAAATTTTAATTTTACCACAAGCTGATTCAGGTTAGAATTACATCTATGGAAAAGAAATCCATCCGACCAGACAGCTCTCGTATGAGCGTTTTGATCGCTACCATCTTACTGGTTTATGCGGTGAGTCAGTTCATTCGCCAGCCTGGGAATCAGTTTTCCATCCAATTACCCGGATTTTTCTTACCTCTTTCCATTAATTTTAGAAATATGATCTGGCTCGGGGTTGCGGTTCTCGCGATTGCGGGAATGGATTGGTTATTGGCAGATTATCCTGCTCTGGAACCTCGACAGAGGATCCAACATTGGCTGCTCCCAGCATTAACTGCCTGGGTGATCGGTGTTCCGCTCTACGCCCTCCCCTCGGGTGCTGCCTGGTGGATGGTCTATATTTTGGGTGGTATTTTACTTACGCTCGTATTCTGGGGTGAATTTTACTCAGTGCATCCAACGAGCAGCAAAGAACAGATAGCATTGATAGGTCTGGCAGGACTATCCTATGCCCTTTTTGTCGTCCTGACAGCCGGTCTTCGCTTTTCTGGAACGCGATTGTACCTGGTGGTTCCGGCAGTAATGATCTCAGCCGGATTATTAACCTTGCGTTCCCTGTATCAAACATCGGAAGGGCGTTGGTTATATGGTTGGTCTATCGCCATTGGTTTGCTCTCCGGACAAATTGCGATCGCACTCCATTATCTTCCTTTTAATTTTCTTCAATTTGGCTTCTTGCTGGTAGGGGTCCTCTATGCGGCAATCAGCCTGGCAGATAGAACGATCCATCAGCCGCTGTCCCGACAGGATTTTATCGAGCCCGCAGCGGCTATCGTGGTAACCATAATCCTTGCGTTACTTCTGGCATGAAAGGATACTTGAGGCGATGAATCCATGGCCAGTGTTACCACCGATCCTGATGTCCGCTTATATGAGATCGGTTATGCTTGCCTGGGTGCGAAAGCATAACCCCGAAGAAGCTTGTGGAATCCTTGCTGCCGATTCCACCGGCAGGGTTCGCAGGCATTACCCGGTAGAGAATATATTGCACGACCCGGTGCGCTATCGGATGGATCCGCAGATTCAATTCCAAGTGATGATGCGGATCGAACGAGCGGGATTGGACATGCTCGCCATCTATCATAGTCATCCTCAAGGACCGTCGTTTCCCTCAGCCATTGATATTCAGGAAGCGTTTTATCCAGACGCCTACACATTGATCTGGTCTATGGATCGTGATCACTGGTTGGTGAGGGGATTCTTGATTCGGGATAACCTGGTAAAGCCTGTAGACATTCAAGTTCAATAAAATGACCTTATCAATTTTGACTTTTTTCCACCATCAACTATTCGATTGGTAAGGGCATTTCTAGAAACTGAAATGAGGATGAGGTGTTATACTTCATGCCTATGGACATCTGGAAAACCATCATAACACTTGCGTCCGCTTATCTGTTAGGTGCGGTTCCATTTGGTTTTATCCTTGTCAAAGCGTTCAGCGGAAAAGATATCCGTCTGATCGGAAGTGGCCGGACAGGTGGTACAAACGTCGGTCGTGCAGCAGGGTTTTTAGCCGGGGCGGTCACCGCCATTATGGACTTTATTAAAGGGGCTATGGCGGTCAGTATTGCCCGGTACATACTTCCGGATTTTTCCTGGGTAGCCGCGGTGGCTGGTTTGCTGGCAATTGCCGGTCACAACTACTCCATCCATTTATTGGAAAGAGACCAGGATGGCAATGTGATCTTACGCGGAGGTGCCGGCGGAGCTCCTTTTCTGGGTGCCGCGGTTGGATTATTTACTCCAACTTTATGGATCGTTTTACCCATTGTCCTCGTTACGCTGCTAATTCTCGGCTATGCCTCCGTGGCGACCCTTTCCATTGGAATAAGTTCCACAATTATTTTTTTGGTCCGAGCGATCAATGGAAACAGTCCATGGGAGTACGTCGGATTCGGGGTCGGTGGGTTGATCCTGCTGGTTGTCGCATTGATCCCAAATATCAAGCGGTTAGTACAGGGAAATGAGCGGGTGGTTGGATTGCGTGCCTGGCTGAAGGAAAAAAAGCAATCGAAATAGTGGTTCTCTCAAAAATAGAATAATCGCCTCCGAAATTGGAGGCGATTATTATTATGATGCTTGGTAAACACTATTCAATCAGATAGACTCTTCTGCTTCAATGGGATCTTCTATTACTTCTTGGGTCTCTTCCGCTTTCATTTGTTGGTAGAGATGGCGCAAATTGCGTTTATGCAACTCGATAGCCAGACCAGTGAGTAGAACTCTGGATTTACCACAGGATTCAATGTCGATCTCGGCGAGATAATCAAATGGATTCCGACGTCTTAATGCAGTTTTCGCTGCCTTACGAATAGCTGCCAGGTAACTCAGGTTTTCTCGCACTGAATCTTCGATCTCTCCTCGTAAGATGATATCGCCATGCCCCTGGATCACATTTTCAAGACCCATCTTGCCGATATGTTTTATAGTCTCAGTCATTTCTTCAAGATCGCCATCAACCACATAGGGAAGAGGCATGAAAACATCGCCTGCGAACAGGACTCGATCTTCTTCCACCAGTATCCCGATCCCATCCCGGCTGTGACCTGGCAACGACATCAGAATGAGATTTTTCTTTCCGACGCGCAGGGAAATCGAGCCGCTGTCAAAGGTGAGGTGGGGAGGAACGATCTTTACCTGTTTATAGGCTTGGTTTTGTTTGCGGGCAGAATCGAGGGCAGTGGGACCTTTTTCAACCAGGAGTTGACGGCAAAGGGAGTGCCCCAGAATTGTAGCACCGGGAAAAAAACTGTTTCCCCAGCAATGGTCACCGTGGTGATGGGTGTTAATAATATATCGGACCGGCACTTTTAGCTCAGCTTCAATAAAATCTCGCATTGCCAGTGTTTCTTCAGGCATAGCCAGAGTATCGATCAGGACAGCCCATTGCGGACCGGCAATCACACCAGCGGTCACCTGAGCATAGATCTCACTCTGAAACCAGTACACGTTTTCTGATACTCGCTCTCGCTGCATACACACATTCCAAGTATAGGATTTCCATAGAATAGCATACATCAAATCAAAAGTCAAAAAACGGGACATTTAAGGGCATCAACTGTATACATTATTTCATTACATATATATGATCTATACCAACAGCCCCAATACTGGGTCAAAGCCGCAAATGTTATAATCAATCTGCTGCAATATTCCGAACCTGTACTATCCATATCTGTTTGACCAAATGTATATTTCGGTTACAGGAGGTTGTGTATGAAACCATTGAAGTTACCAGGGCCTTTTGCTCAAGAACTCGTGGATCGCGACCAGGCTGTCATTTCTCCTTCCTATCCACGAGGATACCCATTTGTTATGGATCACGGATCAGGTTGTCAGGTGTGGGACGTAGATGGAAATCAATTTTTGGATTTTGCAGCAGGCATAGCAGTAAACTCGACTGGTCACAGTCACCCGAAAGTTGTAAAAGCAATTCAAGAGCAGGCAGAAAAGTTCATTCACATCTCATCAGATTTCTACCACCCAAAATGGGTGGAATTGGGGGAAAAACTGGATGAGATCGCTCCATTCGAAGAAAAAGCTATCTCTTTCATGACAAATTCTGGTACCGAAAGTGTGGAAGCGGCGATCAAGCTGGCCCGCTACTCCACTGGGCGCAGCCAGTTCATAGGATTCCTGGGTGGATTTCATGGTCGAACCATGGGGGCGGTTACTTTTACGGCCAGTAAATCTTCCTACCACAAGGGATTTTTCCCACTCATGAACGGTGTGTTTCACGCACCTTACCCTGATCCTTACCATCCCATATTAGCCTCGAATCCAGGTGAAGACTATGGCGAGACGGTAGTCCGCTATATCGAAGAACAGGTTATCGGTAGATTGATCCCCGGTGATGATATCGCCGGTATTCTGGTGGAACCGATCCAGGGAGAAGGCGGTTATATTGTTCCACCCCCCGGTTTTTTCCCCGCCTTACGGGCTTTGTGCGATAAATATGGAATATTGTTGATCGTTGACGAAGTCCAATCCGGGATGGGTCGAACTGGCAAATGGTGGGCTATCGAGCATTTTGGGATTGAGCCCGATATCGTCTGCACAGCCAAGGGAATTGCATCCGGTATGCCACTGGGAGCAATGATCGCCCGTAAGAGTGTGGTGCGTTGGCCAAAAGGCTCCCATGGCAATACGTATGGAGGTAATCCGATCGCGTGCGCGGCGGCGCTTGCCACAATGGAAGTATTGGAAGACGGGTTGATTCAGAATGCTATCGAAGTTGGTTTGGATGCTATGGATATATTGGAAGAGATCGCAGTCCGTCATCCTTCGATCGGAGAGGTGCGCGGGATCGGATTAATGATCGGAATTGAATTCGTTAAAAACAAGAACACACGTCAACCTGCTTCTGATTTACGCGACCGGATTGTAGATCTCGCGTTTGAGCACGGTTTGCTCACTTTAGGATGCGGGAAAAGCGTTATTCGAATCAGCCCTCCTCTGTGTGTAACCACTCAGGAATTGGACGAAGGTCTCGCTATTTTGGAAGAAGCCATTACAATAGCGGAGAAGGAATTCTGAGCCCATGCTTCTGCCTGATTTGCGCATCCGTCAGCGTGATTATTTATTAGAGATCGCTCGTGCTCTGACCGAAGAATTAGATCTGGATAAGCTACTTAGCCGGATACTTCGGATCGCATTGGAGATGCTTGCCGGTCAAGCCGGATTGATCGCTCTTCGCGAAAAACCGGGGGGATGGAGAGCGGCTGCTTCCGATGGGTTGGCGACCAATTTTATCCGCTATGTTCAGCCGTTATTAAAACAAATTCCTGAGAAGGATGATCCGGAGACATCGGAATTACTTGCCATCAACCGTATCCTGCAGGATATCGCCTCCCTGGCCAGTTTTGGTCTTCTGACCGGTGTTGGATTACCCCTGGTTGCCCGTCAAAATGTGATCGGTGTGATCTTTGTTTTTCGGAGCTATCCCGATACATTCTCCAATAACGACCGGATCCTGTTGCGCAGTTTTGCCAACCAGGCTGCCATCGCCGTCTCAAATGCGCAGTTATTGAAACAGGTCAAGGAGGAAAAACAACGCATGGATGCTTTGCTGGATTCGGTGGCGGACGGAATATTAATTCTATCTCCCCAATTTGAAATCCAACGCTGCAATCCTCCTTTTGCTCGACTTATCCAACAAAAGTCAGACCAGATCATCGGGAAACCGCATGCTGAGATCGTCCGCTGGGCGAATTCGCCGGAAGGAACTACCCTCGAAAAAGCTGCCCAGGATGGCTGGCCGTTGACGCCTGGTGCTACATTGTATGTCGAGGGTGATCTACTACGGACTGAACCCAATCCACCTTTGCCTGTAGGAATCACGTACGCTCCGCTTATGAATGCTTCCGGTGTGTTGACCAACATCATTGCATCCACCCGGGATATCACCCGGTTTCGCGAAGCGGATGAGTTGAAGAGTACATTCATATCCATCATCAGCCATGAGCTAAAAACTCCGGTGGCATTGATCAAAGGCTATGTTAGCACCTTGCGGCGGAAAGATGCCGAATGGGATCGTGAAGTTGTGGATGACAGCCTGGAAGTTATCGAAGAAGAAGCCGACCGTCTTACCTCTTTGATTGAAGATCTACTCGATGCATCACGGCTGCAATCCGGTGCCTTGTCGCTTAAGCGTACAGATGTCAACCTACCAGAAATGATCCATCAACTGGTGGAACGATTTAGCGTTCAAACATCCAGGCATACTATTAAAGCTGAGTTCGCCCCAGATTTTCCTCTGATATTCGCTGACGAAAACCGATTGCGTCAGGTTATCAGCAATCTCCTTACGAATGCTATCAAATATGCTCCAGATGGGGAGATCAATATTAGCGGTCAGGTTCGAACAGACCAGGTGATCATTTCGGTCACCGATGAGGGTCCGGGAATCGATCCCAGTGACATACCCCATGTCTTCGATCGCTTCTATCGATCCCCACAGGCTGTAAAAAAGACCAAAGGAGCCGGACTGGGTTTATACCTGGCGCGGGCGATCATCGAGGCACACCATGGAAGCATCTGGGTGGATAGTCGTCCCTCTGGCGGGGCTCAAATCAGTTTTTCCCTTCCCCGTAGTGAATAATTTTCAAAGTAACTGTTAATTTCACCTGATTTCATGCCTATACGGTGGAGAAATCATGGTTTTCTGAGTGGTATAATCACACAATCTCAATCAGGAAAGATAATTTCATGCCACAGACCCGAACCCTTTGTCCCCGTTGCCGCCAGCCCGTCATGGCGGATATCAATCAACTTTTTGACATGAATACTGACCCACAAGCCAAACAAACGTTGCTTTCGGGGCAGTTCAATTTAATTCAATGTCCATCCTGTGGATTTCAGGGAATGCTTCCGACCCCGATCGTATACCATGATGCCGAAAAAGAATTGCTGCTCACTTTCTTCCCACCCGAAATTGGATTGCCGTTGAATGAACAGGAAAAACTGGTTGGTCCGATGATCAATAAAGTAATGAACCAGCTTCCACAGGAAAAACGAAAAGGCTATCTTTTGCGTCCCCAGACTATGCTTTCGATGCAGCATCTGGTGGAACGGATCCTAGAGGGCGATGGCATTACCAAGGAAATGATCCAGGATCAGCAAAAGAAGATCGACCTTATCCGCACATTGATGGTTACGCCAGCGGATGATCGGGCTAAGATCCTTGAAACCGAATCTGGGTTGGTGGATGAAACATTTTTTGCTATATTCAGCCGATTAATGGAAGCCGCTGTCATGAGCCGGGATGAAAAATCCACTCGTGAATTCGGCGAGATCCAACAACTCTTATTAGAAAAAACCAAGATCGGTCAGGATATTAAGAAACAAAACGACGAAGCCGAAGCGGCTATGAACAGCCTGAAAGAAGCAAGTAAATCCGGGCTGACCCGCGAGAAGCTGGTTGATTTGATTGTTGAATCACCTTCAGAAATTAGGACTGCAACACTGGTACGCCTGGCTCGTAGTGGATTGGATTATGCTTTCTTCCAAATATTAAGCGGCAAGATCGATAAGGCGAATGGCGATGAAAAGGACCGGCTCACTAAACTACGCGAATCATTATTGAAGATGACGGCTGAATTGGACTTGGAGCTTCAGGAACAAGCCGCGAAGATAAAGCAGGTTCTTGATAAGATCGTTTCTTCTCCTGATATTGAAAAGACAACTGAACAGATCCTGCCGGCAGTCAATGAGTTATTTATCGATGTGCTTCAACAAGAACTGCAGACTGCTCGCGAAAAATCAGATCTGGAACGCGGAGGAAAATTGCAGAAGATAGTGGATGTGATTCAGAAAGCATCCGCTCCACCACCGGAGTATGCCCTTCTCGAAAAACTTCTTGCGACAGAAAACGACGAACAGATGAAAACGGTCTTGGAAAGCCAGCCAGAGATGATATCTCCTGAGTTTATTCAATTGATTACTGGCGTTATTTCTCAGGCCGAAACCCAGGGGGAAGATCCTGCTGTCCTAAATCAACTTCGGTCGGTTCACCGATTGGCTCTTAGAATGTCGATGCAGAAGAACATGGCTCTGTAACTTCTGGAGATCGGAATCAGAAATTAGAAATCTGGAAATCAAAGACCGCTGCGGTAAAGCAGCGGTCCTTTTTCTATGATCTGATCATAACCTGTCGAAAGCTCTATCTTGGATTAGGTAATGGTATCCAACCAGATGAATGAATTACACCCGACCAGGGATTACTTAACCTCGTAATTTAGCTCTACTGATACGATTTCGTTTAGCAATTTATTGGGTGAAAGACCCTATTCAGGGATATTTTCGAATTTGATCCCGGAACCCCGCAATGTGGAAATGTAGGTTATGTCTGGGTCGATCTCAGCCAGTCGCTGACGCAGCCGGCGGACCAGTGCGTCAAGTGCTTGATCCGAAACTCCCATTGCCGCGTCGCTTCCCCAGATCCCGCTGATTAATTCATCTCTGGAAACGACAGCGCCCTCCTGCTCATGCAAGATCTGTAACATTCGGAATTGCTGCGCAGATAGCGGGGGAAGCACTTCTTTCTGACCGACCCATACCCTTCTGGAGCGTGGATCAAAATGCAGCCGCTCCGTTCGTTTTGGAATGGGCAATTGAGAAATATCCAAAGGTAAAGTCGAGTCAGAATTCAAATAGGCAAAATGTTGCACCAATGCCACCTGAATTAAATCACCATCCTGCAGGAGAACTGAAGGATCGATCCGCTGACCATTACAAAAAGTCCCGTTTTTACTTCCAAGGTCTTCGAGGATCGTCCCGTTGGTGGCTGGCATTAAGTTGGCATGGTAACGCGATATTTGCCGGTCAGGGATCACGATATCACAGGAAGCGTCTCGTCCAAGCAATAATGTTTTATTGATCATCCAGCGCTGTCCTGCCAATGGTCCGGACTGTCCGATGAGAAGGGGAACATCTTCATTTTTCTGTCTTGCCATAATTCACCAACTTAATCTGATATCTTCTTTACGGTATAATATTAACCGAAAACAAGAATCTGGCAATAAGATTATTGCGCCGAAAAATATTATTATTGCCAACATGACAAATCCAAACGGAGAAGATAAGCCTTGCCGCTAAAACCAGGAGAGGTATTACGCGGAAGATATCGTATGAACCGGATTATTGGTCAGGGAGGGATGGGTTCCATCTACCTGGCTGATGATCTCCGTCTGGAAGGCCGTCAATGTGCGGTAAAAGAAGTAGAACATGATAGGACACTTCCCGTTGAGCTGGTTAAGCAAGCGCGTGACCAATTCCAGCGGGAAGCCACTATTTTAGCCCGGCTGGATCACCCCAATCTCCCCAAAGTATCTGATTATTTTTCCATTGGTACACGAGATTACCTCGTGATGGACTTTGTCCCCGGAAAAGATCTTCGTACCATGATGATCGAAGCCCGCCAATCTGGATCATTCTTGCCAGAACCGGACGTCCTTGATTGGGCGAACCAGCTTGCTGATGCGCTTTCGTATCTCCATAACCAGAATCCTCCCATATTGCATCGGGATATTAAACCTGGCAATTTGAAGGTCACCCCTTCGAATTTGCTCAAATTGGTGGACTTCGGTTTGGTCAAACTGGCTGCTCCCGGAGAAGTGACCATCACGATCCTCCAGGGACGAGGTACCGCCCTGTATACTCCGCTGGAGCAGTATGGTGGTGACAGCAGTCATACAGATACCCGGTCGGATGTGTATTCCTTTGGCACAACCCTATACCATATTCTGACGAATACCCCTCCGCTGGATGCGCGGGAACGTTTCCTTCATCCCGAAAGCTTAATTCCCCCCAGACAATTGAATCCTTCCATCAGCTCACGGACCGATAGGGCAATATTGTGGGCGATGGGTCTACATCCTAGTGACCGACCGCAGACCGTTGAAGAATTTCGCCAGGCATTGCTGGGAGATACGATCCCTGTACAGCGTTCCCGTTCCATCACCGTGGTTCCCAAACCGCTCGATTATTTGAAATCCTCCACACCGGAACGATATCTGGCAATCGCCGTCGGCATTCTGGCTGCCATTAGCTTACTGGTAACAATTATCCCATAATCTCTCTCTCCAGGATTGGATAGAGAGTCTATATTAATACAAAATAAGTCCGAGGATCAATCCCCGGACTTATTTTATTATTAGAGTACTTTACTCAGGAATAATTTTGTTCGATCTTGTTTGGGGTGGCTGAATAGCTCATTGGGGGTTGCTTCTTCCACAAAGAAGCCATCATCCATGAATATGGCTCGATTGGCGGCAGCGCGGGCAAATCCCATTTCGTGGGATACCACGACCATAGTCATACCTTCTTTCGCAAGATTGAGCATGACATCCAGTACCTCCTGGATCATTTCTGGGTCAAGGGCAGAAGTCGGCTCATCAAACAACATGATCTTTGGATTCATTGCCAAAGCTCGTGCAATGGCAACACGTTGTTGCTGCCCGCCGGAAAGCTGGATCGGATAATTATCTGCTTTTTCCGGGATACCCACTTTTACCAGTAATTGCCTGGCGACGGCTTCTGCTTCGGCTTTATCCCGTTTTCGGACAATTCTTTGCGCTAATGTCAGGTTGTCGATTACCGTGAGGTGAGGGAAAAGATTGAATGACTGGAAGACCATTCCTACTTCTGTTCTGACCAGGTTGATATTTCTGGTACTGTCCAAAGGAATGCCATCCACGACGATGGACCCCTCATTGTATTCTTCCAGACGGTTGATACAGCGTAAGAAAGTAGATTTTCCCGATCCGGAAGGTCCAATGATAACAACTACTTCACCCTTTTCCACCTGGAGGGAAACCCCCTTGAGGACATGTAAGTCGCCAAAATATTTGTGAATGGAATTGACTTGAATGATTTCGTTCATGGCATTTACCTCTCAATCCGGGTTTTCTGTTCAATCCAGGTGACAATGCGGGCGGAAAGCAGGGTCAGCACCAGATAGAGTAACGCGACCATCAGCCAGGTTTCAATCGGGATAAAGTTCGCTGCCATAAACTCTCGTCCCCGGCGGGTCATATCCGCTACTGCAACAACACTTACCAGGGAGGAGTCCTTAAGCAGGGAAATGAATTCATTTCCCACCGGAGGCAAGATCACACGGGCTGCTTGTGGGATGATGACATATCGCATAGCCTGGAAATATGACATACCCAGACTCCGCGCTGCTTCCATCTGTCCTTTGGGGATAGCTTGAATTCCAGCCCGGTAAATTTCGCTCATATAGGCGCCATAGCAGAAGGTCAGACCAAGAATAGCCATCCCAACCGGGTTGGCGAGATAATTTTCAAAGGGTTGGTAATGGATCGATTTTCCGAATGATTGGATGACGGATGGAAAAGCAAAATACCAGAATAATAGCTGCACCAGCAGAGGTATGCCACGGACCACTTCAACATAGATAGAAGCGAGCCCGGATAAAATCGGATTTTTGGATAATCGACCCAAACCACCGATCAAGCCGGCGAATAGTACAAGAACAAATGAAGTAACGGTAACCATTAACGTTACTCCAATACCATCCTTGACGAAAACCACAATGCGTCTATATGGGTCAGGACTGGTGGTTACCAGCAGGATGATCATGGCGACCACAAAAACAACAAGCAGCCACCAACGATCAAATTTCCATTTTGGGTTTTTGTTGGATGAAATGGGGAGCGGAAAATCCGCTGTGGATATGGGAGGTTGGTCTAGATCGTCCATTTTACCTATGCCTGTAGTGGTATGAAAAAAGCGAGGTCACTGTGGACCTCGCTTCTGTGCGAATATCCGCAGTTAATTCGTTTCTGCCAACCACTTTTGTTCGAGCTTGGCAATAGTTCCATCGGCTTTCAAATCTGCGAGTGCCTTATTGATCTTTGAAACAAGATCAGCCTTATCCTTGCAGACCATAACCCCGTAGGATTCATTGGTGAATACTTCACCAACAGTCATCAGCTTATCGCTGTTCTGCCCGATAAATCCAAGAGCGGTCGGGTAGTCGGCAATTACTGCGTCGATCTGTCCGTTCATGAGATCGAGAAATGCGAGATCATAAGAGTTCATACGGCTTTACATCGGTGCTGGCGATATTCTTCGCTTCGATCTCTCCGGTGGTTCCAAGTTGAGCGCCCAGCTTTTTGCCTACCAAATCGGCTGGTCCTTTGATGGCTGTTTCATCCTTACGGACGGTGACGATCTGCCCAGCGTTGATGTATGGGTCGCTGAATAAAGCATTCTGTTTTCTATCATCGGTGATAGTAATGGCGGCTGCTGCAGCATCGTATTGGCATTGAGCAACACCGGAAATAACTGCATCAAATCCGATATTTACCCATTCCACCTGGAAACCGGCTTTTGCCGCTACAGCTTCCATCATCTCGATATCGAAACCAACCGGCTTATTGCCGGTATCATCCATCATCTCGAAGGGTGGAAAGGTAGCATCTGTCGCGACCTTGACGTTGGATGATTTTGGGGCGCAAGCGCCTAAAACCAGACTGAACAGAACAACAATGGATAGGATCAGGAATACGCGTTGTTTCACAGTTCTCCTCCAGAACGAATGAAATTTAAGGGGATATTGCAGGATACCCCACCTCTATGTAAATTATAACATGTTAATTTTAACCCTTTTCCTGCCAAACAGTTTTGGAGAAAATTGGATACACCCGAAATCGGTTGTAATCATGCTAGAATCAATCCATGCCATTACCGGAAGTCAGAGAAAAAGGAAAGAATTCCCGACCGCTCCCGATAGCGCTCGTAACAGGAGGAGCACTGCGGGTTGGCCGGATGATCTCCCTGGCATTGTCCAGACTTGGTTATCAGGTTGTCATCCATTATAACCAATCCAAATCTGCTGCTTGCGAAACCCGTGATCAGATTCTGGCTCAACCTGGGCAGGCATCGATCCTCCAGGCGGACCTAACTAATGTCAAGGCGATCCAGCAATTATTCTTTGAGCTGGATAAACTGGATGGTACACTTGATCTCCTGGTCAACAGCGCGGCAACAATGCAAGCCAATGATATATTATCCCTGTCAAAAGAAGATTTTGCATCGACAATGGACCTGAATTTGCGGGCGCCATTATTCTGCTCACAATTGGCAGCCGACCGAATGAAAGAACGTGGATCGATAATCAATATTAGTGATTATTTCGCAGACCAGGCATGGAGCAAGTATCCTCTATACGGATTGTCAAAGACAGGCATTGAGCATCTAACAAAGATATTGGCAAAACGACTTAAGCCACATATCAGGGTAAATTGCCTGGCTTTGGCTCCGGTACTCCCACCGGACGGGTATTCAACGGATGAGTGGGAGCGTTTATTATTGAGAAGTCCGGGCGGAGATGCAGTAAAAGGAGAGCAGATTTCACAGGCGCTGGAATATGTGATCAAGAACGAGTATATTTCTGGGCAGATCATTCGTGTAACAGCCTTAGGGTTGGAGACGACGACCTAAAATACCGATATGACCGAACTGATGCATCCTCTCACACGACTTATTAATCGCAGAAATGGATATTATGCTTTCTGTCTCCTACTTCTCTATCTTCTCGGAGTAGGGATTGCCCGATATCTGGGGAGCGAAATTGTCTGGACTTCTTTTTTCCTCGGTCTACTTTGGATTGGAGTAAGTGTTTCAGGAATCATAGTACTTCAAGAGTTTTACAACCGCCAATCGGCAAACCTTAGCAGCTCAAAGCTTGATCCGCCCGAAGAAAAAAGGAAAAACCTGTGTATTCAGAATATCATATTTATTCTCGTCACAGCGCTCCTTACAACGGCTGCAGTCATAACGGTCTTGATGATATATCAAGGTATTTTATATTTCGCTCTAGGATTGGTAGTTTTCACGGGATTTTTGCTTGCCTTATCATTGGTGACTCCACCCATTCGGTTGTGGAGATCAGGCCTGGGAGAGTTCATCTTCTCATTTTTAGCCTGTCAAATCATACCGGCAGTTGGTTTCCTGCTTCAGAATCATGAGCTGAATCGAATAGTATCGATGAGCACCCTTCCGTTGACTGCATTTTTCTTCGCGATGCAAATCGCGTTTCAATTTGAATCATACGGGGTGGACTCGAGCAAACAAACCGGCACTCTATTGACTCGAATCGGCTGGCAAAACGGTGTAAGAACACATCACATATTGATTCTCCTCGGATATCTACTATTGGGAGCAGCCTTTTGGATGGGTCTATCCTGGCGGATCATCTGGCCGGTATTATTAACGGCTATAATTGCCTCTTTGCAAGTCTTCCTGTTAAACAGGATTGCTTCTGGGGAGAAACCTGCCTGGAGGTTGTATCGAATTACAGCCAGCGCGCTTTTCCTTGTTTCTGCCTATTTCTTAACTTTCAGCTTCTGGACTTTGTAAAATGCCTCAATTCTTAACCTTGCGACCACCTTTCGAATCACTATCTTATTTTCTGCAAACCATTCCTGATCAACCCGTACCTACGGAAAAGATCCCAGCGATGCAAGCCAGCGGAAGAATCATGGCGGAAGATATTTTCGCCCCTCATCCTTTACCCGAGTTTCCGCGCAGCACCGTTGATGGTTATGCAGTCAGGGCAGGGGACACACATGGTGCTTCAGAAAGCATCCCCGCGTTTTTGACCATCAGTGGTGAAGTGCCGATGGGTGGAAAACCAGCTTTTGAAGTGGAATCAGGCAAGGCAGCTCTGATTCATACTGGCGGGATGATCCCTTCAGGAGCAGATGCGGTGGTGATGGTTGAACAAACCCAGCAAGTTCACACCGGTGAAGTGGAAATTTATAAAGCTGTTAGTGTCAATGAGAACCTGATCCAGGCTGGAGAAGATGTTAAGAAAGGGGATCTGATAATCCCGCATGGTAAGATGTTGCGCATAGTTGAAATTGGTGGTTTGATGTCGATCGGACACACATCAATTTCGGTTGCGAGGAAACCGAGAGTAGGGATTATTTCAAGCGGCGATGAAGTGGTTTCTCCTGACGTACCACCCGAGCTCGGTCAGGTACGCGATATCAATACGACCACGATGAGTCTGGTTGTTCAAGAAGCAGGTGGAGAGCCTGTCCCTTATGGAATTGTTTCGGATAACGAAGCATCCATGCGCGAAATAGCCAATAAAGCCTTTTCTGAATGCGATATGGTGCTGATTACAGCCGGTTCCTCTGCCTCCTCCCGGGATCTGACCTCAGTGGTGATTCAAAGCCTGGGGAATCCGGGCGTGCTGGTGCATGGAGTACAGGTGCGACCGGGAAAGCCCACCATTCTGGCTGTCTGTAATGGCAAGCCAGTGATCGGTTTGCCGGGAAACCCAGTCAGTGCGTTGGTGATTGCCGGTCTATTTGTTAAACCAGCAGTTCATAAGCTGCTAGGTCAAAACGTCCAGAATTTCCATCCATCCGTAGAGGCAGTACTAAATGCAAATATACCATCCGTCGCCGGTAGGGAAGATTGGGTTCCCGTCAGTCTGGCGGGTACAGCGGATCATTGGATCGCCACACCGATCTATTTTAAAAGCAATCTGATTTTTAATTTGGTTCGCGCCGATGCCTTAGCTCACATCCCATCAGATCAGACTGGACTTTCAGCCGGTTCCACGATCAACGTAGAATTGTTATGAAACACATCCCAATCACATTGATTCTTTTTGCATTCCTGATTTCCGCCTGTAACCCCGGAGCGATCACTCCAGTACAACAGACTGCCGTTGCCGTTTCGATCATGGATCAAATTGGAGAACAACAGACACAAGTTGCAATTGCCCTGACTCCATCTCCTACGAGTACTTCTCTACCAGCTACGCCCACTGCAACACCAACCAGCACACCGCTGCCATCACCAACGCCCGCCTGGATCACTTATCCAAAACAAGCGAAAGTTATCGCTCCGATCATTCTTTATCATCATATTCGTTTCACTGAAACACCCGGTCGCTATGATGTCACCCCCAGCATGTTTTCTGCACAAATGAATGCACTCAAAGATTGGGGTTATTCGAGCGTAACCGTTCACGATCTGGTGAAAATACTGCGGGATGGAGGAGCGTTGCCGGAAAAAACCGTGGTGATTACTTTCGATGATGGCGATCTGGATGTGTATCAGAATGCATTTCCAGTTATGAAAGACCTGGGCTTGGTAGGTACTTTTTATATAGTGACCAACCGGTTGAAGGCAACAGATTTTGTCACCGCGGATCAACTGAAAGAAATGTCAGCCGCAGGCTGGGAGATAGGTAGTCATAGTCATTCACATATCGATCTATCCAAGAACCATGGATCGATCGAAACTAAATCGGCGTATTCAAAGTCCGTCTTGCAGGATGCTCTTGGTCAGACGGTGTATACATACGCGTATCCATTTGGTGCGTTCGACGCGACCGTAGGTGGTGGAGTCGCCAGTTCTGGTTACACTGGGGCAGTTGGGTTAGGCACTTCATATATTCATTCGATCCACGTTGTTTTCTACTTGAGCCGCATTGAAGTTCGGGGTGAGTTTGATATGGCAGATTTTTCCCGTATCCTACCCTGGTCCCCCGTTTCTACGCCTGTTCCTTTTCAATAATTTGATGGGAGAATGATGAGCGTTTATCTGACAGATATTCCTCTCGAGCAAGCATGGCAACGCTGGATTCAGGCTCTCAATGAAGCGGGGATAAATGGAGTTTTGGGCAGCGAGTTAATTCCGTTGGATGAAAATGCAGTTGGGCGGATTCTTGCGGAACCTGTCTGGGCGAAAATCTCTTCTCCCCATTATCATTCCGCGGCGATGGATGGGTTTGCGATTCGATCTTCAGATACAGCATCTGCTCTTCCCTCCAGATCAGTACGATTGAATATAAAAACCCAGGCAGTTTATGTGGATACCGGTGATCCATTGCCAGAGTTTGCCAATGCAGTCATCCCAATCGAACAGGTGGATTCGTTTGAAGAATCAGGTTCTAAAGCATCGAATATACGTGAACCAAAATATATCGAGATACGAGCATCTGTCCCTCCGTGGAGTTTTGTTCGCTTGATGGGCGAAGATATTGTGGCGACCCAATTGGTCCTCTCTGCTGGAAATGCCATCCGACCGGTGGATCTGGGTGCAATGGCGGCTTGCGGTCATACTCAAATTCTGGTTAGTCGAAAACCGCGGGTTGCGATAATCCCCACTGGCACCGAATTGATTCCGGTTGGTGAAGAGGTTAGAGTTGGCTCCATCATTGAATTCAATAGTATTGTCCTGGCTGGACAGATCAATCTCTGGGGTGGAGATGCCTCTCGATTTTCAGTGCAGGAGGACAATTTTGAAAAGATCAAGAGCCAGGTTTGGTCTGTCGCACAAAACCATGATCTGATATTGATCAATGCAGGCTCATCGGCTGGATCTGAAGATTACAGTTCAACCGTTATAGAATCTCTCGGGCAGTTACTGGTCCACGGAATTGCCATTCGTCCCGGGCATCCGGTAATTCTTGGGATGATCCAGGTTACTGAAACACGAAAAGTCCCAATCATTGGTGTTCCCGGATATCCGGTTTCCGCTGCGATGACCGGTGAAATATTGATTCAGCCAACCCTGGCTATCTGGACCGGTCAGAAAATGCCGATCGTGGATTCGATCTCAGCCAGACTCACTCATAAGATTAACTCTCCTCCTGGGGATGATGACTATATCCGCATGGTTGCCGGCAAAGTTGGTGGCGTAATGGTAGCCGCTCCTTTACCCCGTGGTGCCGGAGTGATCAATTCCCTCGTGAAAGCGGATGGAATCACCATCCTTCCGCGGGGTACACAGGGATTGGAAGCGGGGTCCCAGGTGACCGTTCGATTGTATCGTCATCCGACAGAATTGGAAAAGACCCTCTTCCTATCAGGCTCGCACGATCTGACCCTGGATGTTCTGGCTGATGAGTTATTTCAAAAGGGGGTCCGTCTCGTCTCGACCAATGTCGGAAGTTTGGGCGGATTGGTGGCACTTCGGCGGGGAGAGGCTCATGCTGCGGGTTCCCATTTACTGGATCCTGAAACGGGTGAATATAACCTTAGCTACATTAGACAATATCTGGATGGCAGAAAAGTGGCAGTCGTCCATTGGGCTGAACGGCTCCAGGGTTTGATCGTTCAAAAAGGGAATCCGAAAAACATTCAATCTTTGCCTGATATTTCTGGTCAACGGGTGGATTTTGTAAATCGGCAGCGAGGAGCTGGTACCCGAGTGTTACTGGATTATCATCTTAAAAAACTTGGAATAGGCTCGGATACCATTTCGGGGTATGACCAGGAAGAATATACTCACCTGGCTGTAGCTGCCGCTGTATCATCTAATAGGGCAGATTGTGGATTGGGTATCGCTTCAGCCGCCAATGCGCTGGATCTTGATTTTATCCCCTTATATAATGAAACATATGAGTTGATCATCCCTGAAGACTACCTCGCTGATCCATTACTTCTAACACTGTTGGATACAGCCCAAAGTCCTGTATTTCAAAAACGATTATCTATCCTGCCAGGTTATTCGATTTCCAAGATGGGTAAGATCCGTATTATTCTTTAATGATCTGATTTCGATTTGGCGACCCTCTTCATCTCTTTTTCCCTATACATAATCCAATCAATACCTCTTCAAAAGATATACAATAATTTAGAAAGGAAATGAATTATGTTACCTCTAGCCGGTACTAAAGCGCCTGATTTTGTATTACCAGATGAGACAGGGAAAATTCATCAGTTGTCTGATTATTCCGGGAAGACTTTTTTGCTCTATTTCTATCCCGAAGATGATACTGCTGGCTGCACTACAGAAGCATGCAACTTCCGTGATGATTACGCAGATTATCAAAAAGCCGATGTGATCATCCTGGGTGTAAGCCCGGATTCTCAAAAATCTCATATCAAGTTCAAAGAAAAATACCACCTTCCCTTCTCGTTATTATCAGATGTTGGCCATAAAATATGCGATGTATATGGGGTCTGGGGACCAAAGGAAAATTTTGGTCATAAGTATGAAGGAGTCCACAGAACAACTTTCTTGATCGATGGGGATGCGAAGATCCTCAAAGTCTTTGAAAATGTAAAACCAGCAGATCATTCAAAAGAGATATTGGAAACATTAAAGATTTCGTAGGATTTTTCCAGTCGATTGTTAGTTGACTTCATTATTTTCTGACGGTATGTAGCATTCACCTACAATTACCGAAGATTTTAATCCTATGTTGAATAGATATTTTCGCTTTCAAATAAAAAAAAACCGGAGCAGAATTTTGCTCCGGTCTCAGTTCAATCAGACTTATTGAAGTCTTAACAATACTTTCCCTTTATCCCATAACTCTTCCAAGCGATAATAATCACGACGGGAAGGGGAGAAAAGGTGTACGACCACATCTCCACAGTCAGCAACGATCCAACCATTCTCTGCGGATCCTTCAATTTTGACCCGCAAGCTGGCTTCTTTGTGAGCGGTCTCTGATACGATATCCGCCAAAGAACGAAGCATTCGATCTGAAGTGCCCGAGCAGACAATAAAATAATCCGCGAAGGATGCGATCTCCTGAATATCCATCAGAATAATATTTTCAGCTTTTTTTTCTTCCAATGCGCTGACCAGTTTGTGTGCAATTTCGTAGTTTTGATCGACCATAGGTATCCTTAATAATCCTCATTCTAACACATCTGTTGTGAATAATTTTTCGTGATGAATGGTCATTATTAAATGAACGGGAATTGTTCAATCACTGTGTAGATCGGTCCGGTCGGTTGCAGGTCACTCTTAAATAGAACCAGATGGTCAACCACGAATTTTCCATACTCTGGAATTGGAGTAGAGCGGAAATATTCGCTGATCAACCGCTGATGGGTCTCTGAGGCATTTTGTGAGATACGTCCGATTGTCAGATGTGGTTTGAATGGGCGATCTTCTTTCATAATTCCAGAAAGAGAGCAAGTATCATCACATCGGCGGGCAAGTGCCAGTAATGGATCAGATTCTTCAGCGCCGATCCAGATGATTTTCGGGTTCTTAAAATTTGGAAAAACACCCATCCCACGAATATGGAGTTGAATGGGCTGAATTACTGAGCAGATATTCCGCATGTTACTCCGGATCTCTTCCAGAACGGAAGGAGCTATCTCTCCCAAAAACTTGGTCGTCAGGTGCAGATTGCCATCCGCTACCCACCGCACAGTTTTGTCTGGAATGATCGCCTTCAGATCATTCCTGGTTTTTATGATCCGATCCAAAATGATTTGTGGATATTCGATGGCAATAAAGCAGCGGGTCAAATCCATAGCGCAACCATATCACAGGAAAGATTATCAGGCAAGAAACGGGTGATTAATAATTACAGGGTGATTAATAATTATCTATACATCCCTATGAAATCGTGGTATAAGGTTATTGCCCTGCTGTGTTCGTGATGTTGCTCTCACGTTTTGAGCCAACACCTTAAAAAATGGGATCAACCTTTCGGTAATAATGCGATAGACTTCGGTCAAGGCAAAGTTATCGGGTACATCCCGTCCTGCGAAAGCAGGTTCAAAACCCTGCAACACACGGCATGGTGGGGTCTTTTTTCAGCGATCACCCAATGCCCATCACACTGGACATCCGATATTGTCCAGGTGTTTTTATATTTTACGCCAGGAAGGGTTCAGGAATGGATAAGAAAGAATTATTACTCAAGGTCAAAGACGATAATGTAAAATTCATCTCCTATCAATTCACGGATGTGAATGGCGCTGTGAAATCCTTGGATGCCCCGGTGGAACGTTTGGAAACCGCACTTGACGATGGAATCTGGTTTGATGGTTCCTCAGTCGAAGGATTTGCCCGCATCCAGGAGAGCGATATGCATCTCAGGCCGGATCCTGAAACCTATGCTGTCCTTCCATGGTCTCCTAACGAATTAAAAAGGGCAAGATTCTTTTGTGACATTTACACTCCCGACGGGCAGCCTTTCGATGGCGACCCACGCGGAATGCTAAAACGCTACCTGAAATGTATTGAAGACAAGGGCTGGATTTTCAATGTTGGACCAGAACCTGAATTCTTCCTTCTTCGGAAGAACGATGGTGAGCTGATCCACCCGGTTCCTCATGATGTAGGCGGCTATTTCGATTTCTCTCCAAATGATGAAGCTGTCAGAGTCCGGACCGAATTAATGGAAGCACTGATCAGCATGGGATTGGATGTGGAAGTGGGTCATCATGAAGTTGCCTTGGGACAGCATGAGATCGATTTTCGCTTCGCCGATGCGGTTCACACCGCTGACAATGTGCTCACATTGAAATATACCGTAAAGGCTATCGCAGCTCAGAATGGTTTGGTCGCATCCTTTATGCCCAAACCGATCTTCGGAATCAATGGATCTGGCATGCATTGTCATCAGTCCTTATCTGATAAAAAAGGTAACAATCTATTCTTTGATGCCAAAGATAAGTTTCATTTATCAAAAATAGCCTATGGTTTTATTGCTGGTCAATTGGCTCATGCCAGAGGTTTTTCTGCCATTGTCGCCCCCACAGTCAATTCCTATAAACGCCTGGTTCCCGGTTATGAAGCCCCGGTATACGTTGGATGGGCTCAAACAAACCGCTCAGCCCTCATTCGTATCCCCCGTTTTCAGCCAGGACAGGATAAGGCTGTTCGCGCAGAACTTCGCTGCCCGGATCCTTCCTCCAATCCGTACCTCGCATTCATCGCCATTCTGGCAGCAGGGTTGGATGGAATTGAGAAGGAATTGATCCCTGCCGAACCATTAAATAATGTCAATGTATACGAGCTTACCCGCGCAGATCGAAGACGGATGAAGATCAAAGAATTACCGGGGTCATTGGAAGAAGCGATGATCGAATTGGATAAGGATAAAGTAATTAAAGAATCAATCGGTCCAATATTATATGAAGCCTTTGTACGCTCCCGTAAGGCAGAATGGGAAGAGTATAGAGTTCGAGTTACTGATTGGGAAGTGGAGCATTACCTGGAGACTGCTTAATTGTTTTGACCGATCAATTTACAGAATGCACATTTACCGGTGGAAGTTGTGGGTTCCCCGCATTCTGGACAGAGTGTCATATCAGCAGGCTGGTTTTCAAGCGATTGGAGAAAACCAGCCTGTTTTTGTTTAATAAACTCATTATAGAAAGATAATTTTGCCCCCGGCTGTTCTATTTCAACCTGGTTTAATATTGTCTTATTGAAATTGGTGCGGGATCCGCCTGAGAAAGGGCATTCTTCTTGGATATACTCGATCCCACGCATAAGTGTATAGGCTGCTGTTTCCCGTTCGTAAAACCGGCAAAACGGTTTGATCTTGGTTGTGAAGTGCTCAGAACCGACCAGGATGGGACCCTGTCGGGAGAGCAAGTCCAAATTCCAACTTAAAGTGTTGGAAAACAAGACCGCCGCCTCATCATCCAGGTTGTGACCGGTAGCTAGAACTGAATATCCATGATCCTTCGGAAAGGTGTTGAATAACCTGCGTTTAACCAATCCGCAGACTGAGCATGGACGCTTTTGCCCATGATTGCCGCCCCGAATATACCCGGCTATATCTTTTCCGTATAATTCCTGGAGATGGATCACGTGTAATGTAAGGTGATTTTGCTCTGAAAAATGAGATGCAAATTCCAACGAACGCGACGAATAATGATCATCAGATCCAATACCGAGATCAATGTAGAATCCATCGGCCAGGTAGCCCAGGCGATGTAAGACATCCCATAAGGCAAGTGAATCTTTTCCGCCAGAGACGGCAACCAGGACAGGTTGCCCTTTTTCCAGCATCTTATACTTACGGATGGTTCTCTCTGTTTGTTCGCAAAACCAATCCAGGTAATGTACTTTACACAATGCCAATCTGTGTTGCGGCATATTGATTGACGCGGTCTGTCCACAGGAACGGCACCTCATGGGGTATTACTCCCCCCCGAAATCACAGGCACGACCCGGATGCGATCTCCGGCATGTAATAAGGTGTCCTCAGTGATGACTTCCCCATCACGGACTACCAGGTAGCTTTCACTGGTCAACCCCAATCTTTTGAATGCCTGGTGAACAAATAGGTTGGCAGGGAAGGTATATTCTTTTCCGCGCAGGATAAGGGTAACTGGGTTAGATGTTGTTTTTTCTTCGGTCATATTCTCTATATTATTTTTTGATCGCTACTTCTCGATCTCTTTCTGAAGACAGCCCATCAATTCTCGCAATCCACCCTCTGGTTCCTTGAGTGTACTCATGAGCACCGGGTAATTGATTTCACTGAGTGTATTTATTTTTTTTACCGAACTGGACTTCCATGCGGCAGGAATATAACCGATAGCCATTGGGTCATCAGCGACTGACTTGACCATCTCCTGTGGATCAGGTGGGAAAAATGCTCTCAGGCTGAGAATTGTATCTCCCATCCACTCGTTAATAAATAACTTTCCCAGATCATCTGATTGGGAGTATGAAAATACCTGGATCGCCTTGTTCGGTTCCTCCCCAGTTTGTTCGGGAATTATCGATTGCCAGGTCGGATAGAATCCTCCAAAAATACCAGAAATTTGATCTGCAGTCAGAGAATCCACAGGATTGGATGGGTGAACAATCAGTATCAATTGTCCTTCCCCTAGAGAATAGGTCTGATTCGTCAACCCTTCTCCACTTGTTATTGCCAAGTCAAAGACTGCGTTTTTCGCATCGGCAAAGGGGATGATATCCACAACGGCGGTGACTTCCGGTAATTCAGAAGTACAGCGTTCGATCAAACTGGCGAAATGAGCGTTTGCCGGGGTAATGACGATTCGCAAAGGGGTGATGATTGCCGGAAGGGGAGCCATAACTGCCGGTTGGCAGGCTGCGAGAATCCAGCCAAAAATCAATAGTATTGATGTAGTTTTCGTTTTCATCCCCTGACCACAGTCACGAGAAATGTGATGAGCCAAACCCCGATGCAATAAAACGAAAAACCTAAAAAGGTGTGGTGAATCAGATACCCCAACAACCAACGAATCGAGAGGTAGCCGACAACGCCTGCTATAAGAATTCCTACCAATACAGTAGGTAGAAAATCACTCAGAACAGGTAGACCCACCAGGTCTGATGTGGCTAATCCTCCAGCAGCCAACATGATCGGGATCGAAAGCAGAAATGAAAACCGGGCAGCCTCTTGTCGGGTGAATTTACGAAGCATTCCTCCTGTAATGGTCGCGCCTGATCTCGAGATACCCGGAAAGACAGAGATAGCCTGGAAGACGCCGATAATGATTGAATCCAACCAGGTCATTTCTGCAAGGGATTTTTGTCGTTTCCCAATCCATTCGGCAACCAGGAGAAGTACTGCGGTAACCAGTAGAAATATGGCAGTTATCATGGGGCTACTGAAGGCAGCTTCCACTTGATCTTTGATAAGTAACCCGAAAATACCGGCAGGAATAGTTCCCAGGATGATCCACCAACCTAAACGCGCGGATGGATCCGCGAATGGTTTTTTTGCTATCAATCCCTTTATGACGTCTGAAATAATGACGATCAGATCTTTCCAGAAGTAAATTATTACTGCCGCCAGGGTACCCATTTGGACCAATACATTAAAGATAAAGCCTTCATCCGCTGGGATTTGCCAGTTGAACCAATATGGCACAAGTACCAAATGCGCGGAGCTGGAGATGGGAAGAAATTCCGTCAGCCCTTGAATAATTCCAAGCAGGATCGATTGAAAAATTGTCATGGAGGTTAGCTTTCTCCTTCTGCGATGTCGTTCCTACAATAATTATCGAGATAATTTGCTGCGTATTGGGAAAATTTATGATCCAATATCGCCAGACGCATTTCTCGTACGAGTGATAACAGGGTATGGATATTATGGATGGATAAAAGGGTGGATGCGAGCATTTCTTTCGCTACGACCAGATGACGGATATACGCCCTCGTGAATGATCGACAAGTGTAACAGCTACAATTCGAATCTATTGGTCTCGAATCATGCGCGTAGGTAGCGTTGAGTATATTGATCCTGCCGGTATGGGTCATGGCAGCCTGGTGACGCGCCAGACGGGTTGGCAGAACACAATCGAAAATATCAATTCCCCTCATCACCCCATTAACCAGATCTTCAGGTGATCCGACACCCATCAAATAATGGGGTTTATCTTTTGGAAGAAGGGGTTGAAGAGTGTCCAGTATTTGATTCATTTCTTCTTTCGACTCCCCCACCGATAAACCGCCGATCGCAATTCCTTCAAATCCCATGTTACCGATTATTTGTGCTGATTCAGTCCTCAGGTCCGGAAATACCCCACCCTGTATGATCCCAAATAGCGCTTGATCATCCCTGGTTTTTTCCATGAGACATCTTTCTGCCCAGCCGTGGGTTCTTTTCATCGCCAGGATATTGTATTCGCGGTCATGCGGTGGCGCACATTCATCGAATGCCATGATGATGTCCGCACCCAGGTTTTGTTGAATCTGAATTGATTTTTCAGGTGTAAGCCGTTGTGTGGACCCATCGATATGACTTTTGAAAGTAACGCCGTCCTCATCAATCTTCCGCATTCCGGCAAGTGAGAATACCTGGAACCCACCTGAATCTGTTAGCATGGGGCGAGGCCATTGCATAAATTTATGCAATCCACCCATTTCCTGAACCAGTCCATCACCGGGACGTAACCAAAGGTGATAGGTATTCGCCAGCACCAAATGCGCATCCAATTCCAACAGATGCTGGGGGGTGAGCGCTTTGACGGTCGCCTGTGTGCCAACCGGTGCAAAGATGGGCGTTGGGATATCACCGTGGGGTGTATGAAGTATACCTGCCCGCGCAGCACCATCTTGCGCTAATAATTCATAAGAAAATATCGACATGGGTAAATTATAAACGGGTTCAATTACATACGCTGATCTAATCTGGTTCAGTTGACCCGGTCTGCAAGCCGGTATATACTTTTACCCATGAATTCAAACGGATATACTGCCTGGCTGGAAATCGACCTGGATATTATCAGGCAAAATATCCGTGAACTACAACGCATCAGCCAGACACAAGTGATGGCGGTTGTAAAAGCCAATGGATATGGTCATGGTGCGGTCGAAATCGCAAAAGCTGCACTGGATGGAGGCGCAAGCTGGCTTGGAGTTGCGCGTCTTGAAGAGGCGATAGCCTTGCGACATGCCGGGTTGGAATGCCCTATTCAAGTACTGGGATTCACCTCCGTCGATGGTGTTGAAAGTGCAATACAGAATAAAATTCGCTTGACTGTATATGATATGGCAGTTGGCAAGGCATATGCTGAAGCAGCTTTAAAAGCAAATAATGAACTCCACCTTCATGTCAAAGTAGATACTGGTATGAGCCGGTTGGGCGTTTCCCCCGAGAAAACCACTGAATTGATCCGATCGCTGAAGAAATATCCTCAGCTCCAGATTGAAGGTATCTTTACCCATTTCGCACGGGCGGACGAACCTCAAGCCAATACCACTATCGATCAGATCCGTAAATTTGAACTCCTATTGAAAGAAATTCGTCAGGCAGGCCTAGCACCGCGTTACATTCATGCTGCCAACTCTGCCGCAATACTAAATTATCCTCAGGCTCGTTTTGATATAGTTCGCCCGGGAATTGCATTGTACGGGTGCCATCCATCGCCACAAACACCTCTTCCCACCGAGATAAAACCTGCTGTCACCTGGAAAACCCGTCTCACATCCGTTAATATGTTCCCGGCAGGTCGGGGGATCAGTTACGGTCATATCTATACCACCCAATCAATAGAACGAATTGGGTCGATTGCCATTGGGTATGCAGATGGCTTCCGAAGGGTGACCAACAATTATGCGCTAATCCGAGGAAAGCGGGTTCCTGTTGTTGGAAGGGTTTGCATGGATCAGTGTATGCTGCAACTGGATACTGTCCCTGAGGCAACCATTGGTGACGAAGTGGTTCTCCTGGGTAGCCAGGGAAGTGAAATAATCACCGCTGAAGAGATTGCTGATCGCTGGGGTACCATAAATTATGAAGTCATTTGTGGCTTTGCAGCACGGATCCCTCGCCTCTATTGCGGACAATAATGACAATATCTCCCGATCTTAAATGGAAAAAATGGGATGTCAGCCCGGCAATCGATCCGGGTGTTTACAATGCCCTGACAGATTACCTGCCCATATTTCGGACAATCCTCTATAACAGAGGGATCACAACTGCGAAGGCGGCGCAGGATTATCTGTTCGGAACGGATTTTGTTTTGCCTGACCCCTACCTATTACTGGGAATGACAAAAGCAGTCGATCGAATCTATGTGGCGATCAATCAGAATGAAAACATCATTGTCTATGGTGATTACGATGTAGATGGTGTCACAGCAACCGCGCTCTTGGTCGAACTGCTCAAAGGCTTAGGCGCCGAGGTGAAGGCTTATATCCCGGACAGATTTGAAGAAGGATACGGGCTGAATACGGAAGCGTTGAAGTCTTTTCACGAAAGTGGAGTCAAATTAGTAATTACTGTGGACTGTGGGATTCGCTCCATGGTCGAAGCTGACTTCGCCAATGAGATAGGTCTTGACCTGATCATAACTGATCATCATCACCCATTAGACTCCGTCCCTGAGGCATTCGCTGTGATCAACCCGAAACAAAAGGGAGATGAATACCCATCCAAAGACCTGGCGGGTGTGGGGGTAGCTCTAAAATTGGCACAGGCAGTACTTTTGCGGACGGGAGCTCCCACGGGATATGCCGAACGATGGTTGGATTTGGTCGCGTTGGGTACTGTGGCGGACCTGGCTCCCCTGGTTGGTGAAAACCGAGTCCTGGTTCGATCCGGTCTCCAGGTTATCCGGTCTGGAAGACGGTTAGGTCTGAAGGAATTGGCCAAAGTGGCAGTTTTACCAATTGCAAACACATCAGCTTCTGATATAGGGTTTACACTGGGTCCTCGCCTGAACGCGGCAGGGCGGTTGAAGACAGCAATGGACGCCTTCGAGCTATTGGAATGTACGGATCCCATCAAAGTGACTGAGCTTGCTAATAACTTAAATAAGAGCAATATCGAACGTCAGGAGATGACTCGGGAGACTCAACAGAAGGCAGTTGAGGCAATAACAACCAGCCTTGAATCGGATTTCATCCTTTTTGTCGTTGATCCAGACTTCAACGAAGGGATCGTTGGGTTGGCGGCATCACGTCTAGCCGACCAATTCTACCGTCCAGCGGTAGTAGGAAAAATGGATGTCGACACAACCCGCTGTTCCTGCCGAAGTATCCCCGAATTTCATATAACCAATGCATTGGACGAGTGCCAGGATTTGCTTATCCGTCATGGAGGTCATGCTGCTGCAGCGGGTTTCACCGTAGCTAATCAGAATCTGGACGAATTAATCAAACGATTGAAAGAGATCGCCCACCGAGAATTAAATACGCTGGACCTAATTCCAACAATTCACGCAGATGCGGTAGTTACTTTCAAAGATTTGACAATGGATTTATTCAAAAACCTGGAATTATTACAACCGATAGGATATGGTAACCAGGAACCTTATTTTATTTGTAAAGCAGTTCAAGTTGTGGCGAAACGCCCGATCGGAGCTGAATTAAAGCACTTGAAAATGACCTTACAACAGGGATTGATAAAATTCGATGCCATTGCTTTTGGTTTTGGCTATCTAGCTGAAACAATATCCGATCAAATAGATATCCTATTCAGTTTTGAGAAAAATACGTATAACGGCTATTCCAATTTACAGCTTAAGCTCAAAGATATACATCCCAGTCAAAAATAAAAGCCCTAGAATGGGCTTTTATTCTGTCTCTGTGTGGAGAACTAATCAACAAACCGGTATTTGATCAACGCCCAGACTGCGTAAAACGCATCACTCATATGTATCTTTTTTCCCTGACTGTAATCACGCGGATTAAAATTGATCGGTACTTCATAAATTCGAATTTTTCTCTTTAATATTTTCGCGGTGAATTCAGGCTCGAAATCGAATTTTCTTGAACGAAGAGGGATATTTTTGATAATATCCCGTTTGAATACCTTATATCCGGTTTCCATGTCAGAGAGGATATTGTTATATAAGATATTGGTGATGAAAGTCAGGAGTTTATTGGCGACCATATTCCAATAAAGGATCGGTCGTCTCGCTCCACCGAGAAAGCGAGACCCGTACACTACATCCGCGATCCCTTCGTAAATGGGACGAAGGAGCTCAGGGTACTCCCTTGGATCATATTCCAGATCCGCATCTTGAATAATGACAATATCCCCGGTAGCGCTTTGGATCCCCGTCCGAACAGCTGCGCCTTTGCCCTGGTTTTTATCATGCAAAATTACCCGCACGATCGGGTCCTGGAGAGTGGTCAAGAATTCCCGGGTACCATCCCTGGAGCCATCGTCGACGATGACTATTTCCGTGGCAACCTGGACGGCTTCCACTCGCTTGATAATTTCTTCTATGGTTTGAATTTCATTATAGACAGGAATTACGACTGATATTTGCATGGGTTTATTATAAAGTCGGGTCAATATTTGGGCAAGGAAAAGTTTGTCTGTAGGAAAGGGCATGCTATAATTTAGAGGGGTATAGTCAATATTTTAAATCTAAGCACATTTCGCTGGAGGATCTTTGCATGAATCCCATCCCGCATAAATCCGGATCAGATACACACGCCGGCGGACAGAACGTGAGCGCTCCGTTTATTCCTCCTGCCATTACGAAAATCGAGGACACAGGTCTGTCTCCACTTTGGGTTCAGGATCTTATTCTGAAAGTGTTTTATTACCAGGGATATTTGACCGGTTTTAAAGTGGCCGAGGAGATCGCGCTGCCCTATGTGGGCGTGGTCGACCAACTCCTGGAAGTTTTAAAAAGAGAAAAATTATTGGAAGTGAAATCATCTCAGGTTGGGTTGGGAGAAGGTGCTTACCAATGGGCGATCACCAGCGCAGGGATCGCACGTGCCCGTGAAGCGTTGGATCGTTCGCAGTACGCCGGTCCGGCACCTGTACCGATCCAAATGTACAACGAATCACAACGTAAACAAAGCCGCGGTCGGACGATGGTGACGGATAAGATCATGCGTCAAATCCTCAGCCAGCTAATATTGTCCGAAAAGACATTCCAACGAATTGGACCTGCGGTAAATTCAGGCACTTCCCTCTTCCTGTACGGACCTCCCGGGAATGGGAAAACGAGTATTGCCCGCGCCATTGGGAATCAGATACTCAGCCAGAGCATCTATATACCTTATGCTCTTTATATCGATGGGCAGGTAGTTAAGTTGTATGATACTGTCAATCATTTGGTTGCTCCAGATGAAGAAGCGGTAACCTACCAGGGACCTGGGACTTTGCGCGGTGTGAGGAGAGATCCCCGCTGGGTAAAGATTCGCCGCCCCTTTATTGTGGTCGGCGGTGAATTGAGCATCGCCGGGTTAGACCTTGTTTATGATGATGTACATAAATATTATGAGGCGCCGTTCCACCTGAAGGCGAATGGGGGGATTTTCCTGATCGATGATTTTGGCAGGCAGCAGATTCGTCCTCGTGATTTATTGAATTGATGGATCGTGCCATTGGAGAACCGAATTGATTATCTTACCTTACATACCGGCAGGAAAATAGAGATCCCTTTTGATGTATTGGTGGTATTTTCTACCAACCTTCCACCAAAAGATCTGGTGGATGAAGCCTTTCTGCGAAGACTCCGCCACAAAATTGAAATTGGTGATCCTTCCTATGAGGATTATCGCGAGATCTTTAAACAGGTCGCCACAAACAAAGGTGTTACGTATAGCGATCAGGGTCTCGCCCATCTCCTTCAGGAATGGTATATCAAGAAAGACCGGCGGTTACGTGCTTCCCATCCCCGTGACCTGTGCGATCAGATAATCGACTTTGCCCGCTATTTCGGTAAAGAGCCGATCATGAGTGTTGAACTGATCGACCGGGCAGCCGAATCCTATTTCGTGGAATTATAAATGGCCGAAATTCGGTTTCAAACTCCGATGGTTTTTGCACATCGGGGCGCTTCTGCCTATGCTCCAGAGAACACCCTCTCATCATTTCAGTTGGCTGTTGAACTGGGTGCGCCAGCAATTGAGTTAGATGTCAAACTCACAGGTGATGGGGAGGTGGTCGTACTTCATGACCAGACACTTGATCGTACGACCAATGGAAATGGAGACATACGGCAATTTACCCTGACACAGCTGCGGAAGGTGGATGCAGGGGAGAAATTCGACTCAAAATTCCGTGGTGAACACATACCAACATTGCGGGAAGTTTTCGATTTGTTTGGTAATTCCGTTATCTTAAATATCGAATTGACCAATTATGCCTCCCCACAGGATGATCTGCTAACACGAGTGGTTTCACTGATCAAACAATTTCATCTCGAGGAATCCACTCTTTTCTCTTCCTTTCTTCCAGTCAATCTGATCAAAGCCCGCGGGATGTGCCCCGATGTTCCTATTGGATTATTGACATTCCCCGGATGGAAGGGGTGGTTCTTTCGATCGCCCATGAATTTCTGGATACCCCGTGAAGCGATACACTCCCATATATCAGATATCTCCCCGGATTTCATCGAGCGACAGCACCGATCAGGTAAACGGGTGCATGTTTGGACTGTAAACGCAGCGGATTCTATCCAATGTATGTTTGAGTACGGTGTAGACGGAATCTTCACCGATGATCCCAAATTAGCATTATGTATTCTTGAAGATGTCTCATGATTCCTTTTGAGTGGTTTCTCCAGGCAAGAGATCGGATCGCACCGCATATCCGCATAACTCCGGTGCAGACTGACCCGAAAGAAGAATATTTCTTCAAGATGGAGAACCAACAAACAACCGGTTCATTTAAAATCCGGGGAGCGGTTAATAAGGTATTGAGTCTCCAGGAATGGGAACGGTCGAATGGTCTGGTTGCTGCTTCTGCGGGTAATCATGGTCAAGGTGTAGCGGTAGCTGCCCGGTTGACAGATTCCCATGCCACAATATTTGTTCCTGAGAATGCTGCAGCCATAAAAATTCAGGCGATGCGTGATCTCGGTGCCGAGATTATCGAAGTGCCTGGCGGTTATGAGAAGGCGGAAAGTTCAGGGCACGAATATGCTTCCCGGCAGAATGCTGCCTGGATCTCTCCCTACAATGATGGTCAGGTGATTGCCGGGCAGGGCACCATAGCTCTCGAATTGATGGATCAAATCCCGATTGATCGCATAAAAGCCTGTATTGTTCCTGTCAGTGGAGGAGGGTTGATCGCAGGTATAGGATTGGTCTTAAAACACAGCTATCCGCATGTGCGAATTATCGGGGTACAGGCTGCCGGATCTCCATTTATGCATGGGTTGTTTTATAAGAATCACCAGAATGGGATCAACGAAATACTCGGTTTGGCAGATGGCTTGGAAGGACGGGTGGAAGATCGTTCGATCACGATTCCAATTGTCAAGACTATTGTTGATGAGATCATCCTGGTATCTGAGAACGAGATCTCGAAGGCAATCGCTTTTGCCTGGTATAAAATGAATCAACGAATAGAAGGATCGGCTGCTGTAAGCCTGGCAGGGATTCTCTCTGGTAAAATTAATGATGTCCCATCCGTCCTGGTTATTTCGGGTGGAAACATTAATTCCGCAGCCCATGAACAGGTATGTTGCAAACATCGTGAAGATTATCTGGACCGATAAACACATAAATATCCGAATAAGATTCCTCTCCTGGATCTTGTTATCTGCAATTCTGGCAGGAATGTTTTCGTCATTCAGCCCAGTGGCAGCCAGACAATCCAACCAGGCTGATGATCCCAAGGTGAAGGCAGCTGCCTTGCTTGCAGCCATGACCCCGGCTGAAAAAATTGGTCAGCTATTTATTGTCACTTTTCTCGGGCGGAACCTTTCAGAAGAGACGGATATCTACAAGCTGGTCGTAAACCAGCATATAGGTGGTGTGATCCTTCGTTCAGATAAAGATAATTTTTCTGGTCCTGAAAACACTGTCCAAACAGCCCACGAGATGATCTCAAATTTGCAAGAGATCCGCTGGAATTCATCCACTGAAAGAGACAGATCCATTCAATATGTTCCTCTTTTCATCGGAATGTCTCAGGATGGGGATGGTTCGCCAACTGACCAGATATTATCAGGTCTGACACCCCTCCCTAATCAAATGACGATCGGCGCCACCTGGAAATTAGAAGACGCTTTAAACGCGGGTTCCGCGCTGGGAGCTGATCTATCATTACTGGGTGTAAACCTGTTAGTCGGACCTTCCCTTGATGTTTTGGATATGCCTCTACAGGAAGGTGGAGATGATCTGGGGGTGCGATCCTTTGGAGGTGATCCTTTCTGGGTGGGGGAGATGGGAAAATCATATATCTCCGGAATCCATAGCGGCAGTCAGAATCGTGTGGCGGTAATTGGTAAAAACTTTCCTGGCAGGGGTGCCGCTGACCGACCTCTCGAGGCAGAAGTAGCCACAGTTCGAAAATCACTCGAGCAACTGAAACAGATCGAGTTGGCACCCTTTTTTGCTGTCACACAAAATCTAGAAGCCAATAGCAACACGGATGGACTTATGGTATCGCACATCCGTTATCAAGGTTTCCAGGGAAATATCCGCGCGACTACCAAACCGGTTAGCCTTGACCCTTCTGCTTTATCTCAAATTATTGCCTTGCCTCAATTTGCATCCTGGCGGGAGAACGGGGGGCTGATGATGAGCGATAACCTCGGAAGCCTGGCACTTCGCAGATTCACCGATCCAACGCTACAGAATTTTGACGCCAAGCAAACCGCCCGCTCTGCTTTCCTTGCCGGAAGTGATCTGCTTTATGTGGACAATTTCGCAGGCACCGGTGATGAAAGTTCGTATGAGTCCATCAAAAGTACCCTCGAATTCTTTACCCAAAGATATACCCTGGATCCGGCATTTGCAGAACGAATCAATCAATCTGTGCTTCGGATCTTGACCCTCAAATACAAACTCTATCCAACCTTTACTATCGATAAAGTAAAGACTGATCCGAATTCGATCTCTAAGATTGGATCCAATTCAGGGTTGGATTATACGATTGCCCAGGATGCTGCGACATTGATCAATCCGCCCCTGGCAGAAATTACCAATGTATTAACGGATCCACCTGATCGGCGGGAACGAATTTTATTCCTGATGGATAGTAAAAAGGTACGGCAATGTAGTACCTGCCCCGAAACGACCGAATTAGCTGCTGACTCTTTAGAAAAATCAATTCTCGAAGCATATGGTCCGAATTCCGGGAATCAAGTGGTGGATGAAAGGTTGGCATCGTACTCATTCCAGAATGTGCTTGACTGGCTCAACCAGGTGAATGTCCCACCCAACCTTGAACAAGATATTCGTCTGGCAAATTGGATCGTTATCGGTACGCTGGATCTGGATTCAAACCGGGCGGCTTCTGCGGCATTCAAACGAATGCTTAGCGAAAAATCAGAATTACTTCGCAATAAGAAGGTCGTAGTATTTGCTTTCAACTCTCCATACTATCTCGATTCAACAGATCTTTCAAAAGTGACAGCTTATTATGGGGTTTATTGCAAATTAACAGCTTGTATCACAGTCGCGCGATCCATTCTTTTCCAGGAGCTATCCCCCCGAGGTGCTTCACCAGTATCCATCCCTGGTGTAGGCTACGATTTGATCAATGCCACATCGCCTGATCCATCACAAATCATTCCCCTTATGCTGGACCTACCTGAGATACCCATTCCTACGCCGTCAGGGATCATCTTATCCACCCTTACTCCTGTCGGACCACCCGAATATAAAATCGGAGACACGCTTCCCGTCCGAACCGGTGTGATCCTGGACCATAATGGTCGGGCGGTACCCGATGGTACAGTTGTCCGATTTATTATCAATAACAGCAATGATGTATCTGCTGCTCAACAGATCGAATCTGTCACCACAATGGGGGTTGCACGGGCTACTTATAAAATTACCAGCAAGGGATTGATGCAAATACACGCGGTTTCTGAACCGGCGATCACTTCGGCAATTCTCCAACTGGATGTCCCTGAGGATGCCGGTGCTGTTGTTGTGGCTATGGAACCTTCTCCATTGCCGGATTCTACTGATAAGCCTACGGTTACATTTGCTCCCACGTTGACTGCAACCGAAGAAACCATAACCAAAAACCTTGTTACAAAACCAAGTTTTCTCGATTGGCTATTAGCGATTATTACGATTGTGGGGGGATCATATATCGCTTATCTGATTGGTTATAGGGTCTATTCGCTCCGTTGGGGTCTGCGATGGGGTTTATGTACAATTCTGGCAGGTTTGCTTTGCTATCTCTACATTGCCCTGGACCTCCCGGGTGGATTGATCTGGCTTAATACTGCCGGCACTTCTGGTTTGATCTTCGGAATATTGCTCTTTATGGGATTAGGATGGATTGTTGGATTTTTGTGGCATACATTCTCTGTCCAACAAATCACTGGATCCCTTCGGTAGGTATTTCCAGCATTGTGCATTTGATGGTTTTTGCTGATAGATACCACGGATTTTGCTTGCTTCCAGGTCATAATAAATGTATTCTTTGAGTACCCATTATTTCTGAGGTGAGTGATGAATCTGGAAGACTATCATCCATTACCCAATTTACAAACCAAAAATACGCTGATCAAAAAAGCCAGATTTCCTGTCATCGACGCGCATAACCATCTGGACGACGATTTTGGGGGAGGTTGGATTCATAAACCAATCGCGCAATTGCTTGCCATATTGGATGAAGTAAATGTCAGAGTATTTGTAGATCTGGATGGGGCTTGGGGTGATAAAGTACTTCAAAACCACTTGACCAAATTGAAGCAAAAAGCCCCTGAAACATTCCGGGTGTTCTGCGGGATTGAATGGGAACGGTGGAGCGACTTAGGAAACAAGTTTCCGGAATGGGCAGCGAGACAACTCCGATCCAAGATCGGATGGGGAGCAGACGGCTTAAAAGTATGGAAGAATTTTGGTTTGCATGTAAGAGACCAATCAAATATGCTAGTTTCAGTGGATGATGCCCGCCTCGATATCGTTTGGAAAACAGCCGCGGACCTTGATATTCCTGTGATCATGCATACCGCAGACCCCGCCGCTTTTTTTGAGCCAATGGACGGACAGAATGAACGGTTTGAAGAATTGTCATCGCATCCCGAATGGCACTTTCCAAGTCCGCCTTATCCAAAGTTTGATTCTTTGCTGGAAGGTTTTGGCAGATTGGTTGAAAGTCACCCTGAAACAACCTTTATAGGTGCGCACATGGCTGGCTTCGCCGAAAATCTGCGATGGGTTGGCAAGTTATTGGATCGTTGCCCGAATTTGTATGTCGATATTTCCGGCAGGATCGGTGAATTAGGACGACAACCTTATACTGCCCGGAAATTTATGGTTAATTATGCAGATAGAATTCTATTCGGCTTGGATCAGGGTCCAGAAAAATTTGGTTATCAGACAGCCTATCGATTTCTGGAAACCGATGATGAATATTTCAACTATTCTGCCGGGATCATCCCAACTCAGGGAAGATGGTTTATCTATGGTGTCTATTTACCTGATGATGTATTAAAAAAAATCTATTTCGAGAATGCCCAGAAAGCATTGCGGCTACATTCTTAAAGGAAAACCCTTTCTCCAATTCATTGAAGTAGAACCATTAATCGACTTCCAAGATTGGGCTTGCTCGATTATGTCCGATTCCAGAGAAATTGACTTATAAAAATACACATGTAACATGAACAGGGCGAATGCCATTTTGCAACTTTGAGCTTGTTCTGGCGTAAGAGAAGTGGAACAATATTGCTGAAGGTTATAAAGAAGTATGCAAATGAAACAACTGCTAATCGGATTATCAACCCTGTTTCTATTGAGTGGATGTGTATCCATCAATGGGAATTTTTTGCGCGGTTCCGGGAAAGTTATCAGCGAAGAACGTCAGGTGAGCAGTTTCCATAGTGTTGACTTCTCTGGCACCGGAGAGGTAACTCTAATTCAAGGTGATCAGGAAGGTGTGACGGTTGAAATGGAAGATAACCTATTGCCTTATCTGAAAACGGAAGTAGTTAACAGGGTCCTCCACATTGGGTTTGACGATGATGGCGTTTTGCGTTCATTCCAACCTACCCGACCAATCAAATATGAAGTTCGAGTAAAAGACCTTTCATCCATCGGAACTTCGGGTGCTATAAATGTAAATATGGATTCGTTGAGTTCGACTGACCTGCGGATTGATATCAGTGGTACCGGAAGCATTATGATCAATGACCTGAAAGCGGAAAAACTCTCCGGAAATCTAAGCGGTGCAACGAAACTTGTCTTGGCTGGGAGCGTATTGGAACAAAAGATTGATCTATCCGGGTCCTGCACATTTGATGCAAGTGAATTGGAATCAAAAAAGGCGAAATTGACTGCTTCAGGGGCATCAGATATGAAAGTATGGGCACATGATGAGCTGGATCTCAATCTGTCGGGATCATCCAACGTGGTTTATTATGGTACACCGAAATTGACGCAGGAAGTTTCAGGTTCAGCAGATATTAAAGCGCTGGGCGAAAAATAGGTAGTAATTTGGTTAATGGATTAATAACGAGCGTCTTGAGGCCTTCGTTATTTTTCTTAATTACACTGTTGGGTGAGAGAGTTGATGTATCCACTTTTTTGATCTGAACCTTGTGTACAAAATAATCGCTTTGATTAATTCCTCGATCAAAACAATTGGCACGACCCAATAAACCGGAAGATGGAAGACATTTGCGCCAATCCAGGCTGCGGGCACGCCATAAAACCACATGGTAAATAGCTCCAGACCAAGGGCAAATTTGGTGTCACCTCCCGCTCGAAGCACTCCAATCAGAGCCACCATATTCCACGATTTGGCGATCAACACGACCGACAACCAGGAAATAATGAGCAGTGTGTAATCTCGAGTTATGTCACTGATATGATAGATTTGGATGATCCAATCTTTTGTTAGAAACATGGTCAAACCCATACCGATTCCGGTGATAACCGTCAAGCCCAACGACCGCGCAGCAGAATGATAGGCTTGCTCCTGGTCTTCCGCACCGATCTGATTGCCGATCAGAATTGCACAGGCATTTCCCAGCCCCAGGAAAGGGACGAAAAACAAGTTTTCCAGACTAAATGCAATAGTTGTGGCGGCAGCAGCTTCAGTTCCGATATGCGCATAGATAGAATTGTAGGTGGAGAATCCAACTGACCAGAGTAGTTCGTTAAGCGCGACTGGTGCTGCATATTTCAATAATCGTAGAACGAATTCTTTGTGGATTGGAAAGATATTTTTATAATCTCGAACGAGGAATGATTTTGACCAGATCAGGATCACGAATAATGCGACAAATTCAAGTATTCGAGCAGTCGCATTGGCTATGGCTGCGCCTTCGATGCCCATAGGCGCGACCCCAAGTTTTCCAAATATCAGGATATATCCAAGGGAAGTATTTACAACTAATGCGAGGCTATTCACAAGCATCGGAATTTTTACATTCTGTGTGCTGCGAAGAGTAAAGTATAGTGCCTGGGTGATGCCAAGGAAAACATAGCCAATTGCATAAATTCTTAAGTATGGTGCTCCCGCTGCAATAACCGCCTGATCCCTGGTGTAAAGTCCAAGAATTGTCTCAGGTATCAATTCTGCGAGAAGTGTTACCACCAGTCCTAAACCGATGTTGATCAGCAAATTTATTCCAATGACTTTCCGAATACTCCCGGAATCATTATTTCCCCAGAATTGTGCCGTAAATATGGCAGATCCGCTATTAATACCGAAATAAATAAGCGACAGAATGAAAAACACCTGGGAAGCCAGCGATACTGCAGTGACAGCTATCTCATCAATCTGACCAACAAATATATTATCTACCAAAGCCAGGGCGGAATTGAAGAATGCCTGAATGGCGATAGGGATCAGTAAATGAATAATGGTACGATAATAGCTGGGTGGCTTAGGGGAATCAAGCATAGAGGTGATTATACACTGCACATTGTAGACAACTGATCTTCCGGGTCTGGAAATTTCCGGATCTTACAATAAAATGATTTAAAAATGGAGGTAGTATGCAAACCGAAATCCTATATCGTCCTTCCTATTCACTGGCAATTGTGAAACTCAATCCCGGAGAATCGATTCAGGCTGAAAGCGGTGCGATGGTAAGTATGTCCGCAGGTCTGCAGATGGAGACGAAAGCCAAAGGAGGTTTATTACAGTCGCTTGGTCGAGCGGTACTGGGCGGCGAAAGTTTTTTTATGAACAGATTTACCGCTGCATCGCAAGGTGGGGAAATCACGCTTGCTCCGGCGCTTCCTGGTGACCTTGCAGAGATGGAGGTTGCCGGGAAAGAGGTCTTTCTCCAATCCGGTTCTTATCTGGCTTCATCAGAAGGATTGTCGCTGAATACTGCCTGGGGTGGTGCGAAGACATTCTTTTCGCGCGAAGGATTAATCCTTCTTAAAGTTACAGGCTCCGGTAAGCTGCTCTTCTCCTCCTTTGGGGCAATCCATTCGGTTACGCTTGGTGCAGGTGAAAAAGCAGTCGTGGATACCGGTCATCTAGTTTCGTTTGACTCAACCTTGGACTATCAGGTCCGAAAAGTTGCCGGTTGGAAAAGTACCATTTTGGGTGGCGAAGGTCTGGTTGTGGAACTCACCGGTCCCGGGACCTATACTTTGCAAAGCCGGAGTCAGGATGCTTTTCTGGGCTGGTTGATCCCGCATATTCCAAAATCTAATAGCAGTTCCTAAAAGGTTATTAGTTCTTCAAAATCAAACGGACTCTCTTTTCCTGAGAGTCCGTTGTACATTAGTATCCGATCGAACGGATATATTCCCTATTTCGGAGAGCGCTTTCTGTAGGAGATCCTTTTCCGGGCAGTTGATCCTGCTCGACAACAATCCATCCTTGATAATCGATCTCCTCCAATTCTGCCTTTACACCCTGGAAATTGACCTCTCCCTTTCCAAGGTCACAGAAGACACCCTGTTCAATGGACTCGAAATAACTCCATTCTTCTTCCCGAGATTTTGCAGCAATGGCTGGGTCGCAATCCTTAAAATGAACAAGTCGAATGCGATCCGCAAAAACTTTAAATAAACGCAGCGGATCACCCCCTCCAAAGCGATAATGACCTGTATCCAGGCAAAGACCGACCAGGCTGGGATCGGTATAATCAAGCAGCATACCAACCTCACCTGAGGTTTCGACGTATCCACCACAATGATGATGAAATACGGTACGAATACCAGTTTTCTCATTCACTTGTAAGGCGATCTGTTCCACACCACTGGCGAAATTTTGCCATTGGAAAGGGAGTAACCCCATCTCTGGTCTGATCCGTCCCGCATTCAGAGTACGGAGTGGATTATTTCCGTTGAGATCAGATAAAACCAGGTATGGGTTGCATTCTTCAACCGCCGATAATAGTCGAGCCGTTTCCAGTGCTCTGAATATCCCATCTGGCAGTGCCTTCTTGTCTTTGAAATCGACTGAAACAAATGCCGAGATAAGATGTAGAGACCTTTTATTAAGCTCATCCTTCAAAAGCGGTGGATCGGTTGGCATGAATCCCCAATCACCGAGGTCTGTGCCTTCATATCCGGTTTGATGGATCTCATCCAGTACCTGCTGGTATTGAATACTCTGGTTGGTATTAAATGCGCCCCAGGAGCAGGGCGCATTTCCAATTCGGATCATATTCGATATTCCTTTGAGAAATTATCCAATTTCGGATAATTTTACCGGACGTTCCTCATCCAGTGAAAGGGTCGCAGCAATTCCTATCGCAGTTGCAGCCCGGGCGTCCAGACCTGTAACCGCGGCTGGACGATTATTGAGCAATGCATCCACAAAATCCCGAATTTCGTCCGCGTATGCCTCTCCAAACCGTTCCATAAAATAGGGGACAGTATCATGCGTAACACCAGCTCGAGTCATCATCAGCGTGGATGTTTGTTGCAGTTTACCAATGACCAATCCACCTTCCGAGCCGAGTACTTCGGTACGGATGTCATACCCGTACACCGCATTTCGGCTTAAATCGATCTCGCCAATGGATTCATTTTCCATCTTTAACGAAAGGATGGCATTATCAATATCACCAACCGTCTTTAATTCAGGGTAAACCAATGTGCCACCGATACTGTAAACGCTTTTCACATCACTTCCCATTAACCAGCGAGCCAGGTCAAAATCGTGTACGCCCATATCAAGGATCAAACCGCCTGAGTTCTCGCGCCTGGCAAACTCCAGGCTGGTTCTTTTGGGATCGCGACTGATGGACTTGAAAATGACCGGCTTACCGATCAAACCCTCATCGATCTTCTGTTTAGCCATCCGATAAGCTGGATCATATCGACGCATAAAACCGACCTGCATGCTTATCCCGGCTGCTTTAACCGCTTCGATAGCTTCATCGCAGCCTTTCAAAGTGTCACCCAGTGGTTTTTCTGTGAAGATCTGTTTACCAGCAGCCGCAGCCGCTTTTATGACTTCGACATGGGTACCGGTGGGTGTTGTAATGACCACTGCGTCAATATCTTTTCGATCCAACAACTTATGGTAATCAGTGTAATGATCTTTGACGTTGTAACGCCCCGCAACTTCAACAGCCGTCTGTTCATTGGCATCTGCCAAAGCGACCAGATCCACTTCCGCAACTGTGAATGCGAGTGTGTGGGCAAACACTTTGCCCATCCGACCAGCCCCAATCAATCCAAACCGCAATGTCATTCAAATCCTCCATAAGATAAGTGTTGGTTTATTTTTCCATATCCATGCTCACGATGGGCAAGCGTGGATCCAGGTATTTCCAGCTATCTTTGATCCAGGCAAATTGCGGATCATCGGCAGACGCCAGGGATTGCGCTGAACCGGCCAGGATGTTCAGGTAATAAGAAGTATATCCCTGTCCCGACACAACGGGATGATATCCTTCGGGTGAAAGGATAAGCTGATCATTTTTAACCAGAATTAGTTCATCCAGTTTGCGATCATCTGTGTAGATTCGTTGGTAAGCGAATCCGTCTGATGGGGTAATTTGATAGAAATATATTTCTTCGAGATCGGCTTCAATAATATTCCCCGCAGTATCCACCCGGTGGACATCATGTTTGTGAGGCGGATAAGAACTCCAATTCCCGGAAGGCGTGTAGACTTCGACGACAACCAGCCGCTCGCAGGGAAAACCCGGCGGGATCATTTTGTTGATCTGCCTGGTGGCATTTTCCCCTCCCCGTATTTCCACTTCTACTTTATCGGGAGTTACTAATATGGGGGTGAAATCCTTTGATGCGGCTGCCCATCCATATGCGATCTTGACCTGAGGGGTGATCGAAGTAACTTTGAAGGTGGTCCTCCGTGGAAGATACAGGGTGTATGGCATCCCATGAAACACATCGGGACGGTGACCGACTGAATCCCAAACTCCTTTGTCTGAACTCGATCCGGCAGATCCCCCCCAGTACAACGATGGCCATTTCATACTCATCGGTAGATGAGGTCCATGGGTATTCTGAGGTCAGATCCCGTACAGCAAAATTCAAATGTTCCCATCCGGCAGAAGCCGGGGTGACGTGGATATACTCTTCTTTGGAATGGTCGGCTGGTATTAATAAAGGTGAATAATAAGGTGACATCAGTTACTCCTGGCGAGGTGATATGGTGGTTCCACGAATTAATAAATTTCCACGCAACATCAGAATACGCGGTTGTTCCAATAAGTCATCATCAGATCGATCAACCATATCCAGCAGCATTCTCGCAGCAGCTGCGCCGATTTCCTTTTTTGGTTGATGAAAAGTGGTGAGTGGTGGTGAGGTGTAATTGGATAAAGCAATATCATCGAAACCTGAAATGGATATATCCGACGGAATGCTCAATCCAGATTCCTGGAGAATATGCATTAATCCGATAGCCATCAAATCATTGAAACAGACGATTGCAGTTGGTCTGGAATCGAGATTGAGGAAGTATTTTCCACCGGCCACACCTGCTTCTGGGATTCCGTATGGTTCATAATGGATCCATCTTCGGATGACAGGAAGCCCCGCATCATTCATTGTATTAATAAAGCCGAGCTCACGATCTTCATTCGTTTTACCGGACAGACTATTCCCCAGGTATCCAATATGTTTATGACCGAGATCGATCATATGTTGGGTGATGGTCCTGCTGCCAAATTCATCGTCATGGTAGATCGAGTAACGGTATAGTTCAGCGGCTTGATTGTTTATGACAGCCACTGGAACCCCGATTTTTTGTAACATTCGGCTGTGATTGGTATTGAATTGGGTGGAGCTGACAATAACTCCATCCACCCGTTGCTCGCCCATCGCCCGTACGATCAACTCTTCAATTTGTGGGTTTCGGTGGGTGGCTGCCACGAAGAGACTATACCCAGTATCGCGCAATTCATCTTCAATCCCCTGAAGGATCTCACTGAAGTACGGATCATCAATATTACTTAAGATCACTCCGAGCGTGAATGAGCGTCTTGTCTTTAATCCCCTGGCAGCAGCGCTAGGAATATACCCCGTCGATTCCGCTATCTCTTTGATCCTTCGAATAGTTGAATCAGCCAACGCTGGATAGTCATGCAAGGCTCTTGAGACGGTCGTATGTGATACCCCCGCCAAACGGGCAATGTCCTTAATGGTTACTACCATGGAAGCCTGAGCTCCTGTTTGCACACGTGTTCTAAAAAGTATAACAAACTGATTCGCGAAAGTCAAACCATCCTTTTTCCCCAGGTCAGAATTGGTTTGTGTTGAAAAACCGATACGGGTAAAATCATTTCAAGAGAAATTCCGCGATGATTAGTAGATATAAACAGGAAAGCATCTGACACCTAAGACGAATTCTAATGGATTAAGTATCAGTTTCAATTATGGCTAATTAGCAAACAATTTGAATGAATGAGGAATTTAAGATGTACTTTGTAGGTCTCGATGTTGGAAGTACAAAAACACACGCCCTGATCATCAACCAGGATGGCGATGTTCTCGGTTTTGGTATTGGTGGACCAGGTAATTATGAGAATGTTGGATACGAAAGATTTTTTGACGCGGTCCGGATTGCAACATCGGATGCAGCGGCTAGTGCAGGAATTGGAATCGATGAATTAAATGGAGCTGGATTTGGTATATCCGGATACGACTGGCTATCAGAAAAACCAATGATCAACCATATACTCAGCGAACTACGCTTGCCTTGCCCGCTGGAGATCGTCAATGATTCCTGCCTGGGTTTGATTGCCGGAACCTCGGAAGGATGGGGAGTCGCTGTGGTGTCCGGTACTGGTTGCAATTGCTGGGGGTGGACGAAGGATCGGGAACGAATAGCTCATGTGACTGGATACGGGAATATGATGGGAGAAGGCGCGGGATCAACAGAACTGGTAGCGAAAGCAATCCAAAGGGTGGCTTACGAATGGACTTCCCGTGGACCTGCCACCGCGATAACAACGGCTTTTATTGAACTTACTGGTGCCAAAGACTTGCCTGATCTAGTTGAAGGTCTGTGTCGCGGGAAGTTTGATATACCGGCGTCTGCTGCGCCATTGATTTTTGAAATTGCAAATAAGGGTGACAAAGTTGCTATAGATATTCTTCGATGGGCTGGCGAAGAACTGGGTGAACTCGCCCGGGCTGTTATATCTCAGCTTGAACTGCAAAGCTCTGATGTTGAGGTAGTCCAGGTTGGGAGTATGTTTGACGGTGGGGATCTGCTCATTCTACCGATGCAACATCGGATTTGGGATCTTGCACCGAATGCCAGGTTGATTCGTTTGGATACCTTTCCGGTCGTTGGTGCCTGCCTATTAGGGATGGAAAAAGCAGGCCTGGCGCCTTCCGTACTCGCAAAAGCGAGGCTCAATTCTCAAATAAGCAAGTTTGACCTGAAAGCACTCTCAAAGGATAGTCTTTAATAAAAGGGATGGCAAATAATCAAAACTATCAGGGAAATCACGGCTTAAGGAAACTGGCGAACTACTCCGGCAGATAATATGCAGATAATACTATCATTTTTATTATTCTATATTACACTGCTGGACAAATATCATATTGAAAATTGGTAACAATCTCATCATAATGATGTTTGCCAAATCCACAATTCCTTATGGAGGTTTTCAATGAAGAAAGTTAGTTATTTATTGTTCGCCCTGGTAGTTATTTCAGCCATGGTACTCACTGCATGCGCTCCCGCGCCTGTAGAACAGACCAAGGGACTCAAGCTTGCAGCGATCTTCCCCGGCGTAATTACTGATGCAGACTATAACAGTATGGCATACCTGGGCACCGAAGCAGTAAAGAAAGATTTGGGGGTTGAAACCGCTTATTCAGAGAGTGTTGCCGTCCCCGATATCGATCGTGTAATGCGGGAATATGTGGATGGGGGCTTTAACATTATCTGGACACATGGTGGTCAATTCGTAAATCAAACACTCGAATTAGCCAAATCTTTCCCGGATGTCGTTTTCATCGCTGAAGGTGATGCGAAACCAGAAGCAATGCCAGCGAACGTTTGGTTCATCGATCGCAATTTCCATATTGGTTTCTACGGTATCGGTGCTTTAGCTGCCCGCGCAACCACAACCGGAAAAATCGGTTATATCGGCGGTTTGACCCTTCCGTTCTCCAACGCAGAAGTACATGCAATGCAACAAGCGATAGCCGACTCTGGTAAGACGGTCGAATTCAAACCCGTTTGGGCTGGTGATTTCAATGATCCCGCCAAATCCCGCCAGGTTGCTGATGCAATGATCGCGGAAGGTGTTGATGTAATTGTTGGCTCCTTAAACCTTGGTATGCAGGGTGTGTTCGAATCAGTGAAAGCGAATTCAGGAACAAAAGTCCTCGTAACCGCTAAATATTCGGACAAAGCGCAATTCGCACCAGACAACTATATCACCTCCCTGATCTATGATTTCTCTGGTCCGTTGAAAGACATCGTAACCAAGGTACAGGCTGGTGAAAAAGGTGGTTACTATCCGCTTGGTTTTGATACCGGTGTGAAGTTACAAACCCCCTTGAACAACGTTTCCGCAACTGTCTCCACTGAGATGGACGCCGTGATCGCCGACCTTGTTAGTGGGAAGATCCAGGTTGTGAAGGATGTAAACCCAGTTGAGTAGAACTCATTCAAACCGCACCAATCGTTGTTAATCACAGGATCTTGCGGGGGGCGGTTTCCCAACCCCTCGCAAGATTTGATATTAGAAACATAAACAGGGATACAAATGGTAGATACGCCCATCCTCACCATGAAGGAAATACGGAAGACCTTTGATAAGAGTCTTGCCCTTGATGATGTGAATTTCGAATTGAACGCCCGGGAAATTCATGGTTTACTCGGCGGAAATGGCGCAGGAAAAACCACTTTAGTGAACATTTTATTTGGTCTATATAAAATGGATTCCGGTGAGGTTTCACTGAAAGGCCAGAAAATTACCATATCTTCTCCACGGGATGCATTGAACCTTCATATTGGTATGGTCCATCAACATTTTCTGCAAATAACCAGCTTTACCGTGTTAGAGAATATTGTTTTAGGTACTGAAGTTAAGAAAAAGCTGACGATGGATTTATCGCAGGAGACACAGGTTATTCAGGATTTACAAAAACGCTTTAATCTGGATGTAGACCTGAATGCGCTCATTGAAGATCTTCCGATGGGCACCCGACAGAAAGTGGAAATATTAAAGGCATTGTATCGGGGGGTGGAAATCCTCATCCTGGATGAGCCAACGACCAACCTCACTCCGCAGGAGGTGGATGATCTATTCGCGTCGCTCAGGATTATGGTAAATGAAGGGTTATCGATCGTATTTATCACTCATAAATTGCGAGAAGTATTAAGCGTGTGCGACCGGATCAGTGTCTTACGAAACGGTCGAAACGTGGTCACCCTCAGACGAAATGAAGCCAGTGAAGAAGCGTTCGTTCGCGGTATGGTGGGTGATGAGATGGATATAAAGAACAGTGTCATTTTCTCGCGTGGTCAATCCACCGGCGGTGAGACTGATATCCAGACTGGCATCTCACTTGATGTACAGCAGATTGGTATAGTTCAAGAAGGTGGAGTTCCACTCCTGAAGGATGTCAATATTCAGGTTAGGAAGGGCGAGATATTTGGTATCGCGGGTGTCGCAGGAAATGGACAACGCGAACTGGCAGAAGCAATACTAGGGATAAGCGAAATCACCAGTGGAAGTATTGGACTGGACAATACACCCCTATTAAAAACCGGTTCCTCCGAGCGATTGGAATTAGGGATTGCGTATATTCCTGAAGATCGATTACACGATGGTTTCCTGCCAAAAGCAAGTGTTGCCCATAATTTGATCCTTGGATATCACCGAAAGAAACCTTACACTTCCAATGGTTTCATCGATTGGAAGACCGTGTTTCGAGTCTCCGATGACCTGATCAAAACCTATAATATCAAAACATCAGGTCCATCAGATGTAGGCGGTAATTTATCCGGTGGAAATATTCAACGTGTACTGATTGCCCGCGCTTTTTCCAAACCAGCCAAACTGCTGGTTGCCCATAACCCAACCCGAGGTTTGGATATCCCATCCATGGATTTCGTGTATTCCAAGATGTTGGAAGGGAAAGAAAATGGAATGGCAACATTGTTGATCTCTGAAGATCTGGATGAATTACTGTTACTCTGCGACCGGATCGCAGTAATGTACCGTGGTGAGCTTGTCGGCATTCTCGAACGCGGGCACTTCGAAAAATACGAGATCGGCCGGATGATGAGCGGCTACAAGGCGGAGGCATAAAATGACGACAGCAATAAAACCTAAGTCGAGTTTGCTATCCTCCCTGATACCGTACCTGATCGCGGTCATCGCCTCCCTGGCTGCGGCCGGGATCTTTATTGCGCTGATGGGTTTCGATGTCTTCCGTGCTTATTCAACGATTTTAGGTACCTCTTTTAGAACCCCCAATGGTTTCATTCAGACATTATTAAAATTTATCCCGTTAGTCTTACAGGCACTGGCATTTACAGTCCCTCTGGCTGCAGGCAAATTTAATATTGGTGGGGAAGGTCAATTGATCGTCGGTGCAATTGGTGCGACTGCGATGGGAATACTGTTCTCCCATCTGCCAGTCTACCTGCTGCTTCCATTGGTTCTTCTCGGTGGAGTTATGGCGGGCGCGATCTGGGGATTAATACCTGGTTGGCTCCTTTACAAATTTAACATTAACGAGATCTTGACGACTGTGCTCTTAAATTTCGTCTCATTCGCTTTGATCAACTATGTTGCGACCGGTCCCTGGCGCGATCCCGGCGCTGGACATCCGACAACTGTGCTGATTGGATCGGGTGGTTTCCTACCTTTACTGGTAAACAATCCCCCCTTGCACACTGGTTTGATACTCGCGTTACTGGTTGCCGCTGGTGTATACATATACACCACCCGTTCGACTGGTGGGTATGAACTGGTAGCAACAGGAGCGAATCCTCGTGCGGCGGGTGTGTATGGAATTAATGTCAAGCGGATGTTTGTCCTCTCCCTGGTGATCGCAGGCGGCATCGGTGGTCTTTCTGGTGCTATTGAAGTCGCCGGAGTGCAGCATCGCCTCATCGAAGGTCTGCAATCCAACTTCCTTGTTCTGGGTATGATCATCGGTCTGATCGCCAAGGGGAATAATCTGGCTGTGCCATTCGTGGCATTCTTTATTGCAGTGTTGGAGGTAGGAGCGAGTGCCATGCAGCGCACCCTGATGATCCCGGTGGAAATGGTTTTCATCGTGGAAGCGTTGGTTCTCCTCTTCGTTTTGCTGTCAGATGTGGTTAGGAGGAAATAAGTATGACTGGTATAGAAAGTCCTTTGGTTTTGTATTCAAAACTGATCCTTCTGACTATGGTTCCATTTGTACTGGCAGGTCAAGGTACGATGATTGGTGGTCGGACAGGTGTATTTAATGTAGCGCAGGAAGGCATCATGCTGGTGAGCGCTTCATTAGGTTTCCTGGTGAGCTACTACACCCAAAGTCTGGCCATTGGCATTCTGGCAGCCATGGTCGTAGGTGGAATCTTTGGTTTTGCGCTGGCTTATTTCACAACAACACTTCGAATGGATCAGTTTGTCATTGGACTGGCGTTGTTCTTTATCGGCGTTGGGATATCCACTTTGCTGCCAAAACTCATCATTGGAGTAACACTTAGCCCTCCTTTGGTTGATACCCTCAAAGATATCCAGATCCCATTATTGAGTAAGATTCCATTCATAGGAGAAGTATTTTTCAATCAAAACATCCTGGTTTATGCATCAGTGGTTGTCTCAGTATTCCTATGGTGGTTCCTGTATAAAACAAGCTTTGGCCTGGCGTTAAGATCAACAGGCGAATATCCGCAGGCAGCAGACAGCCTGGGCATCAATGTAACTCGCATGCGCTATCTGACATCTATCGCAGGTGGAGCATTGATCGGTTTGGCGGGAGTATATCTGCCACTGGTCTATACCGGAACTTTCACTGACGGTATGGTGAAAGGACGCGGATGGCTGGCAATCGCCTTAACGTTCTTCGGTGGTTGGAAACCGCTCAATATTATGTTCGGTTCCCTCTTCTTTTCGGGAATTGAAGTGTTATCCTATAAGGTTCAGGTTTCTGGTATCGGAATCCCTTACCAGTTTCTATTGATGCTTCCATATGTGGCGACCATCCTGGTCATGATCTTCACTTTCCGTCGATCCACAGTCCCAGGATTTCTGGGTCAAAACTACGATCGCGAAAGACGATCTCTATAAACCAAAAAAAACTCTACCTGTAAGGTAGAGTTTTTTTTGGTTGACCCTCCGGTATATGGATTGTAAATTTGGTCCCGGTACCGATCAGGCTATCTACCTGAATATACCCTCCGTGCTGCTTGATAATTCTATGGCAGACGGATAAGCCCAAACCAGTTCCTTTTCCGGGTTGTTTGGTTGTAAAGAAAGGCTCGAAGATCCGCGAGACTTTTTCCGGTGAAATCCCAGCGCCATCATCGGCAATTGTGATCTGGAACTCACCATTGATATTCTTGGTTGAGATCACGATTTTCCCGTTAGCATGTTCAATTGAATCAGATGCGTTCAAGATCATATTGATCCAGACACTTTGTAAATGGTCACGACTGGCATTGATCAGGGGCAGATCATCTGCCAAATTGGTCTCGAGATCAATACTTCAATTCACCAATTCATGTTTCACCAATGTAAGTGCGTTTAAAATTGTTTCATTCAGGTCTATTTGCATGAAATCAAATTGTTCTTTTCTAGCAAAACCGAGGAGATTTCGGACAACCTGGGAAGCACGTAATCCTGCTGTTTCGATCAAGCCAACTGATTCAAGTGCATCTTCCGCATCGTGGGGGAGATCACGTCTTAATAATTGCGCATTGGCTATGACCGCAGAAAGTGGATTATTGATCTCATGCGCAACACCAGCGGCAAGCTGACCGACCGCAGCCAGTTTTTCTGATTGGATCAAGTTGGATTCCAACCGCTTTTCAACGGTCACATCTTGTTCGAAGATGATCACTTGAACTGGCGTATCCGTTTCATTCAAGATGGCATAGGTCGTAATCTCCCAATCCGTGTTTTGATCGTTGTCGATCCATTGCCGGTCGGTTCGGGTCGTGTTCGCACCGGAGACAAATGTTTCATTCACACGGCATCCTTGACATGGCTGGGACTTCCCATACAGAGCCTCATAACAAATTTGTCCCACCAGAAAGTTCGGTTTTTGACCGGCTCGCCTGGATCGACTTCCATTGATGGCTACGATTTGGTACCTGTTATCGATAATATAGATCGAGGATGGAATGGAATCGAACATGGAGCGAAGGGTGTTACGGGATTGGAGCAATTCCCGCCGCCAGGATTCAAGATTGGCATTATCTATTTTTAGCTGTCGGATTGCAAGTTGATTCGTCAGAGCGCCAGCAAAGGAATGGCAGATCAAAAGCAGCATATCCATTTTGATAGGATCGAGGGGATATGGACGTGAATTTACTGCCTGGATAACCGCCATCAAGTGCTTTTGACCCATGATGGGAGAAAACATTATATTAAGGAAAGGCTGCTCTTTAAGTAGATCGAGGCATGGAAAATCATTCAGTAATGAGGTGCGATGTTCTAATTGCACAATCTTTTGATCGGTGAATACCCCTTCAAGGGATGGCAGGTCGATCTGAAATCTGTCGACCAATGACCAATCCGCCTCGCCAATTAATGCTTTACGGATTAGGATTTCATGATCGTCGGGATCCACCAATAATAATGCGACAATTTCACAATTTAATAATCGCTTGATTAATTGGGCATATTGTAAATGAACTTTCTTTGGGTCAGTTTCCTGGCTCTGGCTCGAGGAAAGTGTCTGCAGAGCTGAGATTATTTCGCGTAATCGGGGGTTGGTAGGTTCACGCTGGTATGACATTGGTTTTGCCCGTGGACGATCTTAATTTACCTTCATTTATGCAATATATATGCCCGAATAAAGTCGTTTCGAATTCAGGTAGATCCGGGTATATTAAGGCAGGATTTATTCGTCAATAGTGCGGATCGTATATCCGTATCCAGGAACCGTCGCTAAAAATTTTGGATTATGGGGGTCGACTTCGATCCGGTCACGCAAGTTTTTGATATGCACCCTGACCAGATCCGGGCTACCTGCGTCAGTTGGGTAATCCCAGACTTCATCCAACAACCGGCTTGGGGAAAATATTTCACCAGGATGACTCATCAGGTGGTACAACAAATCGAATTGAACCGGCGTTAGACGGAACTTGTTATTATCGACAGTCGTCAATTCATATGATTGTGTATCCAGAATATATCCACGAATTGCGATAGTCCTGTTTCCCTTTGGAGAAGCTTTTGCGCCCTCTTCTTTTGGCGGGGACTTAGTTTTTCCGAAGATACTTCCTAACTTGAACGGTTTGGTAATTTCCTCCAGCATTCCATGGGGCTGGCGGCGTGTGCGCCGGAGTATTGCACGAACGCGAAGTATCAGCTCATCCACATTAAAAGGTTTTGTCAGGTAATCATCTGCACCAAGTGTAAACCCGGCAATCTTATCTTCGTCCTTGGCTCTAGCAGTCAAGAACAGGATAGGAACATCTTTAAGGAGGGGATCAGCCCGGACCTCACGACAAACCATATAACCATCCATCCCAGGCATGATGATGTCCAGGATGATAAGTTCGGGAGGTTGTCGGCGGGCTTTTTGTAATCCATCAACCCCGGAATTCGATATTAGGATATGGAACTCATCTCCTCGCAAACACCGTTCGATGGTTCTGGATACCATTTCATCATCTTCAATTACCAGAATATTCGTTTGTCTCATAGCACCCATATCCAATACCGATACTTTTCAAGGGATGATGCAAACCTAATCATAATCATTGCAAAAACAAATGCAAGGAATGGTTCCTTGGAATTAATTATACGCTTATCTTCTTTTCATAGGAATTTTATTGCATTATATCGGATAACTACTTTTTAGCTGGAATGGAGCCTGCCTTCCACGGTAATTATTTTTCCGTTTGGTCGAAAAATCAGATCCTTCTTCTGCATTTAATTCTATTAAAATGTAAATGCAGTCCTTCCCTTGTTGATATTACAAAGAAAATAGATGCGTATAGAAACTGAGTGATCTTTGCAATCAATCCGCCATAATATTAAATTTCCAACATGGTATACTGTCAACAATCGGAGAATCTGTTTTCTGGAGATATAGAAAGTGGACGATCATACACACAATGGGGTCGAACATCATGGATGAACCTATCCGGGAGGTCAATCTGGATGAAATGTTAGCGGAAGCGATCCAGAAAATGAAGCTCCGCAAATATCGGGAAGCAATTCGCTCTTTGCAGGTCGTCACGAGCATGGTCCCCGAGCATATTGATGCCTGGAATAATCTGGGAGTTGCATATCTCTTACTGGAAGAATTTGCAGAAGCAGAACTTGCTCTTCGTTCCGGGTTGGAACAAGATCCGGAAAATCCACAACTCATAAAAAATTTGATTCAGGCATTACTTCCCCAGCAAACGAAGGCTTCAGAGGGGATGAACCTGTTGCTCCGCTTTATCGAGATTCGACCCAAAGACCCTGACGCGCTGTATATGCTGGGACGCTGTCTGGAAGCGGCAGGTGATCCTGGAAAAGCGACTTTGATCTATCAGCATATCCTGGAGATCAAGCCAGATTACGAACTTGCACTACAGGCTCTGACTGAACGGCAACGATAGACCTGATAACCTTTCGACCTTGCAATCGTATTCCAGCCCCGGGGAACATTTATCCCCGGGTTTTCGTTTACTGGGTAAAGAAGGTTCTCTGAGGGAGGTTCCCATGTTCAAGAAGATCGTGTTCGCCCTGTTTTTGGTTGTAAGTATCTTAATCACTTCCTTTGTCCCAGCCCGCGCGGACGGCATCATCATCCCAGACCCGATCCGCCCATGCTTGCCCATGCCCTGCCCCGGTCCTGGACCGGTGATGCAGCAACTCATCATCAAGTATCACCACGTCACAGTGGAAATCGTCGACCAGGTTGCCGTCACTCGGGTGGACCAGGTCTTTCGCAATCCCAATACATGGACAGTCGAGGGCATCTATACCTTCCCTATCCCCGCAGACGCAGTGGTAACCAATTTCAAGCTGTGGATGAATGGTAAACCAGTTGAGGGCAAAGTTCTGGACGCCAATGCTGCCCGAGCTGAATATGAAGAGATCGTCCGGCAGATGCGAGACCCGGCTCTACTTGAATACGTCGGGCGCGGAGCTGTGATGGCTCGGATTTACCCGATCGCTCCCAACGAGGAACGCCGCATTGAGCTGGAATATACTCAGGTGCTCACAACCGACAACGGATTGATCGGTTACCGCTACCCCCTCAACACCGAGAAGTTCTCGCTCCAACCGCTGGAGGAAGTCTCAGTTACCGTTCACATCCAGTCCAACGACCCTATCCTGAGCGTCTACTCACCCAGCCATACTACATCTGTGTCACATACCTCCGACCGGGAATGGATGGCAGGTTATGAAGCTGCCCATGTCACTCCAGACCAGGATTACCTGCTCTTTTACACCGTCGGACAGGAAGAAGGCGTTCACCTGCTTACATATCGCGATCCCACCGACAGCTCCGACCCCGATGGTTTCTTCCTCATGCTCATCAACCCTCCGCAAACCAGAGCCGATGAGATCATCGCTAAAAACCTGATCCTGGTGCTTGATCACTCCGGCAGCATGGAGGGGGAAAAGTTCCGCCAGGTACAAGCTGCCGCGCACTTTATCCTTCGCAGGCTCAACCCGGGTGATCACTTCAATTTGATCGGATTCTCATCCGCCGTTGAGATGTATTCGGCTTACCTCCAACCAGCTGAGAATGCTCAACAGGGCGAAGCCTGGATCGACCAGATCTCTCCGGGCGGTTCGACCAACATCCAGGACGCTCTTCAAACCGCTCTTAAGATGGATGACGGTGAGCGCCCAACCTATGTTATCTTCCTGACTGATGGATTGCCCACCTCCGGAGAGACCGACTCGACCCGTATCATTGAGAACGTCAAAGAATCCGCCCGGATCGGTTTGAAGCTGTTCACCTTTGGAGTTGGTTATGATGTGGATACAATCCTGCTTGACCAGCTTGCCCAGGATCACCACGGAAGCAGCGTGTATGTCCCGCCGGGTGTGGATGCCGAAGCCGCCATCTCCAGCTTCTACCAGAAGATCAGCGCACCTTCCCTCACCGACCTTGCCGTCCGAGTGGATGGGGTCAGCACGTACGACATGCACCCCAATCCGCTGCCTGACCTATTCTTTGGCTCGCAGATAATCGTCACCGGTCGTTACCGCGACTTTGGAGTCGTCGATATTACTCTGACCGGGCGAGACGGCGTCTCGACCTATCAGAAGATCTTCACTAGTCTTGAGTTCTCCTCCGGAGGTGTCGAAGGGGAGCTTGATGGGAACAACAGCTACATCGCACGCCTGTGGGCTAACCGCAAGATCGGCGCCCTGCTCAACCTGGTACGTCTGAGTGGGGCTGATCGGGAAACCATCCAACAGATCGTCGCGCTCTCCATACGTTTCGGTATCGTCACCCCTTATACCTCGTACCTCGTCACGGAGACCGATACCCTTGGAGCGGCCGCCCAACAGCGCATCGCCCAGGAGCAGTTCTCTGCCCAGGTGGCGGCACCCACCCAGGTGAGTGGCGAAGGCGCGGTCAATAAAGCCGCTGATGCCGGAGCAATGAGCGCTGCCGAAAACCTCGGAGCAACAGGCAGTGGAGGGGGTGGAGGCAGTGGAAGTCCCGCTATCCCTGGCGTGGCAGACGTAATCAAGACAGCCGGCTCAAGAACCTTTGTCCTCAAGGATGGCGTCTGGGTGGATACCCGCTTCGATCCCGACACGATGAAATCAGTTAAGATCAAATTCTTATCCAAAGAGTACTTCGCCATGGTTGCCAGAAGCTCAGATATTGGTGCTGGTCTGGCCCTCGGCAACCACGTTATCCTGGTAGTTGGAGACTTGGTCTACGAGATCGTTGAATAACAAATAACCTTTATACCCTCTAATTTGATGCTCAGAAATGAATCTGAACTAATCAAGTGAGAGTTTCCAGTTGAGAGAGGACCCAAACAGGAAAGGGAATTACTGATACTAAAGAATAGGGCGCTAAGCGATGCCCTACTCTTTAGTATGACTGAAGTCCACACCATTCAAGGTGAGGTAATCTCTCTACTTATATAAATCTATTTCCGATATTTGCTTCATGAAGGCTGAAACGATCTCGGGATCGAAATGGGTTCCCGAATTTTGTTCTATATATTCACGTACTTTAGCTTCTTCCCAGGCTGGACGGTAAGGACGGTCAGATGAGAGAGCGTCCCATACATCAATCACCGCGAATATCCTGGCTGCCATCGGAATTTGGGGACCCTTCAATCCACGTGGATAGCCTGATCCGTCCCATTTTTCATGATGGCAATAAGGGATATCCATGGCCGGTCGAAGATAATCAATCGATGAAAGCATATCATAGGCATATTGCGGATGCTTCCGCATGGTTACCCACTCCTCATCTGTTAATTTCCCTGGTTTGAGTAAGATCCGATCCGGGATGCCTAATTTACCCATATCATGTAATAAGGCGCCTCTACGGATATGAACGATTTGATCGTCACTGATTCCCAGGTGTTTGGCAAGTTGGATGGTCATTTGGGTAACCCGCCGTGTGTGCCCTTCTGTTTCCTCATCCCGCAAGTCCATCGCCCTTGACCAGCCTTCGATGGTGGCGTCATACGCCAGGATCAGCCTGGTATTGGAGATCTGAAGGTCTTCGAATGATTTGATACTATCGACGGCGATTGCTGCCTGACCAGCCAATGTCTCTAAAAAATTGAACCAATCCGAATCAGGATTGAGATGATCCCTATTGAAAACCTCCAATACTCCGATCAAATGGCCTTTCGCTCGCAAAGGGAGACCGCAGTAGGACACAAAATCTTCTTCTGCAAATACTGAAGAATGCGAAGATAGCCCTTGATAAAGTGAGATATCATGGATAAAAATCCGTTTCCAATCAGCAGCGATCTGACCTGCAAACCCATAACCGATCGGCAGGGATACCTTTTTCATTGCATTGGTACGAAATCCCTGACTGACTGAACTTTCGAGGGTATTACTTGTCGGTTTATATAATAAAATATCCGCCGCATCCACGCCCAACCGTTCAATAGTCTCGTCCAGGACAACCTTTAATGTCAGCTTGACGTCCATACTGTTAGCAATGGTATTATCAATCGTATGCAGCGATTCAATGTTTTTCAATTGTCGCTCTGTACTTGCAAATAAGTGCGCATTGGTAATTGCCTGGGCAGCCTGATTACTCAGACTATCCAGAAGAATAATCTCGTCCTCGCTGAACTGGCGCTCTTTACCCGTGGAATAAATGGATAGGGAACCGATGAAAGTATCCTTATTCTTGATCTTGACTGAGACTATTGAGAAGAGGTCCATTGATTGGTAGAGATCAGCGTTCGGTAATCTGGATTCAGTTTTCGCGTTTGGGATAATGACAGGTGCATCTGAAGAGGGTGAAAGCACTTTTGGATAATCACTGATGGGTATTTGGACACTCTTTTCACGTAATAGGGCAGGTAATCCATAATCGGCAACGATCGAGATAGTTTGACTTACCGGATCATATGTTCGAAGGGCAACACCGGGAACCGAGAGGGCATGGGCTGTTTCTACACAGACAGCCGAAAGAACTCCATCGAGATCCAGATTGGAATTGATATGTGCAGCAGTATGAACCAGTGCTTCAGCGCGGGCGGTCTGTTGCAGTAACTTCTGCTCGGCGAGTTTTCGTTCGGTGATATTTTGAACAGCGCCGTATACTCCAACTAACCTATTTTGATCGGTATCCCAAATGGGTTGGGCAGATACTCGTACCCAGACGGTCTCTCCGCTTTTCGAGATTGTGCGAAGTTCGCTGGTAATTGGTCGATTAGTCTCCAGAGTTTTCATGTCTTGTTCGTCGATTTGCCGATCATCCGGATGCAGACTGGCACGCCATCCACCCATCGAGATAAATTCCTCGCGTGTATATCCTGTGATCTCCTCGAAGGCACCGGCTGTCCAATTCTGAATAATGCGTCCATCCGGTTCTATCTCACTCGAATAAATATAATCAGAGGCTACGGTGGAAATGGCACGATATTTCGCCTCGCTCGCTTTAAGCGCCTCTTCCGCTTTTTTTCGTGCCTCATTCTCGGCTTCGACTTCTCGATTCTTTTCCTCGAGCTCAGCTACCTTATCTTCCAGCTTGCGGATGAGGGCTGCATTGTAATCCTTATAATATTCCTCTGTTCCGAGCTTCGCCTGCTGGACATCCGATACACCAGTGGCATATTTATCAATGGTTTCTTTCAATAGCTCTAGAAATAGTGCCGGTTCCGTCGGCTTGACAATAAACCGTTCAGCTCCCAGACTGAGAGCCAACGCCTCATCCTGGGGTTCAGTATAGGTTGCTGTGTAGAAAATGAAAGGGATATTCTTCAGCCGGTCATCTTCCTTACAGGCATGGCAGAAACTAAAGCCATCCATGACCGGCATCAAAATATCGCTTATGATCACATCCGGTTTGCTCTGATGGGCAATCTCCAACGCTTCCGCCCCGTTTTTTGCAGAGTCTAATTCATAACCATTTGAGGTGAGAAGGACCTGCAATAGATACAAGTTCTTGTCTTCGTCGTCAACTATAAGGATCTTAACCATATTCGTTAGCCTACTTAGTTGAAATTTTGCCTGGTGAGAGGTATTGTTCAATCTGCGCCACAAAGGTCTCTGGATTAATTGGCTTTTCGATATACCCCACGCAGCCTGAAGCCAAAGCACGTTCACGGTCACCCACCATGGCGTACGATGTTACAGCGACTATCGGGATGTCCCATTTATTGCGGTTCTTCGTTAATTCAGTCGCAACCGTATATCCATCCATTCCAGGCAATTGAATATCCAAAAGGATTAGATCAGGATTGACCTTATTTACCATTTCTATTCCTGCCGGACCATCAACCGCTTGAAAAACCTGATAATCATTTTTCTCCAGGAGAAAGGTGGTCAGGTAGCGATTTCTTTCATTGTCTTCGATTAATAGAATTTTTCCTTTCATGAAATCATCCTCTCTTGCGGCAATGTAAAGGAGAATGTGCTCCCTTTTCCCCATGTGCTTTCGACCCAAATTTCCCCACCCATTGATTCAACCAACCTTTTACATATGGAAAGACCCAATCCGGTCCCGTCGTGTTGGCGGGTTAAACCTGTGTCTAACTGTTTGAATGGCTGAAACAGCGACCCGATTTGTTCGCTCTTGATTCCCATTCCAGAATCCGTAATCGATGTGAGTACCATTCCATCCTTTACAGTGCTTCGTAGTTCAACCCCGCCCTGATCGGTAAATTTAAGGGCATTACTTAGGAGGTTTAAGATTATCTGTTCTACTCTGCGCCGGTCACCAATCATATTCCCGATCTCTGGTGAGATTGATGTTGATAGCATTAAATCTTTCTTTCTGGCTAATGGATTGGTAATGTCAATGCACTTTTTGAAGGAGTCTTGCAGGTTATAGGGTTCATGCACCAATTGGAATTGCCCGGCTTCAATCTTCGAAATATCCAACACATCATTGATCAAGTCGAGGAGGTGACGTGCGCTATCCTGGACCATGTTAAGTTGCTTTTCTTGTTCAGGCTCCAACGGACCTACCAATTTCATCAAGATCATTCCGGTAAACCCGATGATCGAATTGAGCGGAGTGCGTAATTCGTGCGACATGGTTGCAAGGAAGGCTGATTTCATCCGATCGGCAGACTCTGCTCTCACTTTGGCTTCTTCCAATTGGGCAGTTCTATCTGCCACCCGCTGCTCGAGTACTTCATTTAATTCACGGATCTCTTTTTCAACCCGTCGATTTTCGGTAATATCATGAACAGATCCCACAAGGTAAGTGCAGACTCCGGTGTTATCAAAGAATGGAGTAATTGCCACTTCGCCGATGAGCTTGCCAGTGGGATATGCAAATTCCTCTTCCCATTTCATGGTTCTGTTTTCTTGAATTGCCTGTTTGTATCTGGCTTTGGTTATCACGTGATTATTTTCCGGCAACACATCTTCCACCCGCTTGCCTACGATCTGATCTCTTGTCAGACCTGTAACGGAAAGAAAAGCCTGGTTCATAGAGGCGAAGCGATAGCAATCATCCGGTTCGACAGATAAAAGAAATACAACATCACTTACGGTGTCAAAAATTAATGAAAGACGTTTTTCGCTGGCATCGATTTTTTCTTCAGCGATCTTGCGGTCAGTAATATCTTGAACAGCACCATTGATACCAACTAACTCATTCCGTTCTGAATCCCAAACAGGGTGGGCATAGTTACGTACCCAGACAATATGACCATCCTTCGCGATAGTCCTTATCTCGCTGACAATGGGTTGATTGTGTCTAAGCATTTCCAAATCCTGATCGTCAATTCCCTGATCATCCGGGTACAGACAGGCGCGCCATCCTCCATACGCTTCATATTCTTCGAAGGTATAACCGGTAATTGCCTCAAAGGCGCCGGTCACCCAGGTACACGTCTGACTCCCGTCTGGATTGACCACCGATGAGAACATATAATCGGATGCCACGGTCGATATTAAACGATATTTTTCCTCGCTCTCGCGCAATGATTTGTTGGTCTCAACCAGATGCCTGGTCCGATCATTTACCTGCTTACGGAGGAGGAATATCCAAATAACAGCAAGCCCAAATAGGAAACCAATGATGCCGAGGATCCAAGCAATTGTTCCCAACCAGCGATTTGAGCCGGACGGATTCAACCAACGGCTCATGATCTTGGCGTAAGCCGAATTTGGGTCATCGCGCCATGAAGCCAGGTGTCTATCTATGGCATCTAAAAGATCGTGGTTCTGATCCTGTGCTGTCGCGTAATAGAGTGTGGTTGCATTAAAAATAACGGAGGTCCGTATCAGACCGAATTTTTGATAGGAATAATCTCCAAAAAAATGATTGGTAATGGCGGCAATGGCAGAACCATCCTCTACCAATTTGAACGCTTCTTCCGGTGATTTTGCCGGCAGGATGGTCACATCGAATCCGGATGCCTGCATTGTTTGTTTGATCACTGATTCCTGTATAGATCCGCTGAGGACGGCTACGACCTGACCATTTAGTTGGTCGATATGATTAATTTTCGATTGGGGATTGGCATACACCCGCGACCAACTCTCCGCGGCGGGGATGCGATGGAAATCATAGAGCTTATCCCTCTCAGGCGAATAGGCCATATCAGGCATCAGGTCTATCTGTCCTGCTTGTAAAGCAGCCAGACAGGCTTCCCATTCGCAGGGTTGATAGGCTAGGGTCCATCCTTCACTATCGGCAATTTCTTCCAACAGGTCGATGAAGAACCCATCCGCCTGTCCTTTCTCATTCAGAAAGACTTTGGGCATGTTCTGGTAGACCCCCACCCGTACCGTTCTACCTTTTGCTTGAACGAAACTGATGGGAACCAGGAAAGGGATCAGGATAATTAATAACCACAAATAATTCCAACGATCGCTTGATCCGCCATCAGATGGAATTGTGACAGAATCGTCATTGGATTTGATTGGAGCACGTGAAAGCTGGGGTCTGGTGGAAATAAATAAACGCCAAGCCCAGCTAGTCGTCGAGTTGAATAATTTTTTTAGTAGTTGTCCCATCGTTTTTCTCAATCAGCTTCGATGAATTGGGACCGAACGTCTTCCCATGAATGAAGTATATATAGTAAGAGAAACACAGGATATCAGGGGACAAACAAATCTGTCTCCAAAATTCATTATGACCGCTATTACACAAACTGCAATAAAACCCGCATTAATGTTCACCGAATATTCCAAATCAAGGTAGATACAACTTAAAAAACGATGAAATATGAGGAAACCTTAGGCTACGCTTATTGCTTAGATAAATCATTTTATTTGCGGCTTGAATTTGAATTCCATTTCGTAGATCAAATTCCGATAAATAATCAGATTGGATCACCTGGATTATCGTTTCGATTCGAGCAGGATGGCAAGGACCCACTGGTATAATCAACCTATGACATCCATCGTAGCCATCGACATCGAAACAACTGGACTGGACCCGCGCCGCGACGCCATCATCGAAATCGGCGCGGTACGTTTCAACGAGGACGGCATCCAGGACGAGTGGCGTTCCTTCGTCAATCCTGGACGTCCCATCCCCACATTCATCACCCAACTAACCGGCATCAAGAACGAGGATGTCGTGACCGCCCCGAACATTAAATCCATCATTCCCGAGCTGACCGTTTTCGTCGAAGAATCCCCCATCTTAGGGCAGAACATTCTGTTCGACCTGAGCTTCCTCAGACGCCAGGGGGCCTTTTCGGATAATTCCTTCATCGATACATTCGAGCTGGCGGCGCTGTTATTGCCATCCGCCCGGCGTTACAACTTGGGTGCGCTGGCCATTGAGCTGGGGCTGCCAATCACCGAAGACCTGCACCGTGCGCAGGATGATGCCCGCCTGACCTACCGCGTTTACTCCGAATTGTACAAGCGCCTGACCGATCTTGAGAAGGGGCTTTCAACAGATCTGCTGGCTGAGATTCTGCGGATCAGCGAGCCGTTCGAGTGGGGCGGGCGACTACCGTTCGAGTGGGCTTTCCATAGGAAGGCACGCGCTGGAATCACCGCCAAACGGGGCGTCCATGTGACCGAAGGATTATTTGGAAAGGCTAGCTTCAGCGCGCCACTCAAACCAAACCCCGAGATCAAGCCACTGGATGTGGATGAAACAGCAGCCTTGTTGGAAAGCGGTGGCGCCTTTGCCAAGTACTTTCCCAGCTTCGAGAATCGCTCGCAGCAGGTGGATATGCTGCGGCGGGTGACGCAATCGTTCAACGATAGTGCCCATCTTTTGGTGGAAGCTGCCACCGGCACGGGCAAGTCGTTTGCCTACCTCGTCCCGGCAGCGCTATGGGCGATGCAAAACAATACCCGGGTGGTCATCTCTACCAACACCATCAACCTACAGGAACAGTTGATCACAAAAGACATCCCCGACCTGAAGACCGCTCTTGGCTCGGAGTTGCAAGCCTGTGTATTGAAAGGCAAGAACAACTACCTCTGCCCGCGAAGGTTAGAGGCAGCCCGACTGCGCCAGCCTGCCAGCCTGGAGGAGATGCGAGTCCTCGCCAAGGTGCTGATCTGGCTGAGCCAGGGCGGCACGGGTGACCGCACCGACTTGACACTCACAGGACCCGACGAACGGGAAGCCTGGACCAAGCTCTCGGCCGACGATGAAGCCTGCTCGATCGAGAACTGCATCAAACGCACCGGGGGCGCCTGCCCGTTTTACCAGGCGCGTCAGGCAGCCCAATCGGCCCATTTGATCGTTATCAACCATGCTCTGCTGCTGGCGGATATCGCCACCGGCAGCAGGGTATTGCCCGAGTACCAGTACCTGATCGTGGATGAAGGTCATCACCTGGAGGAAGCCACCACCAATGCGCTGGCGTTCCGCGTGACCCAGCCAGAAGTAGACCGTCTCCTGAAGGAAGTAGGAGGATCGTCCAGCGGAATCCTCGGACGGTTCCTGACAGTGATATACAAGATGGTCAAGCCATCTGAATTGGCAGCGCTCGAAAAAGAGATCAAGCAGGCTACCGATGCAGCGGCCCGCGTGCAGCACCAATCCATGCAGTTCTTCCGTGCGGTGGATGAGTTCCTCAAGATGCAGGCTAATGAGCGTCAGCAAGTGCAATATTCTCAACAGGTGCGCATCGTCCCCGCTACCCGCACCCAGCCCGATTGGGCAGAGGTCGAGATCGTCTGGGACGACCTGAGCGCTTCCATTAAACAATTACTCTCTCACCTGGCGACTGTCTTCCAGTGGATGGGAGAGAAGGCTGAGACTGCCCCCGACGATCTGGTGGATGTGCAGGGTTCGCTCGGCAACCTCATCCGCCGGGTGACCGAAATCAATATCAGCCTGACCGGGCTGGTATCAACCCCATCGAACGACCGAATCTACTGGGTTGAACTGAACAATACTGGCACCCGCCTGAGCCTGAACGCCGCGCCCCTCGAGATCGGTCCACTGATGCGCCAGCATCTATGGAACCAGAAGGAATGTGTCATCGTTACCTCGGCAACGCTTACCACCGCAGGCGAATTCCACTATCTGCGCGGGCGATTGGATGCGGAAGATGCTGATGAGTTATCGGTCGGCTCACCGTTCGACTATGAGAATGCAGCCATGCTCTACATCGTTAACGATATACCCGAGCCAAGCATGGGCTCGCAATACCAACAAGAGCTGAACAACCTGTTGTTACGACTGAGCAAATCCACCAACGGGCGGTTACTGGCGCTCTTCACCAGCTATTCACAACTGAAACAGACCTCAGCCTATTTGGTACCTGCTTTGGCGGATAAAGGAATCACCGTCTATGAGCAGGGGGAAGGGGCTTCTTCAGCCAGCCTGCTGGAGAGCTTCAAGAGCTCCGAGAAGTCGGTATTGCTCGGTACGCGCTCCTTCTGGGAGGGTGTGGATATTCCGGGGCAGGCGCTTTCGGTTCTGGTGATCACCAAGCTGCCATTCGACGTACCCAGCGATCCGATCGTGGCAGCCCGCTCCGAGACGTTTGACGACCCCTTCAACGAGTACAGCCTGCCTGAGGCGATTCTGCGCTTCCGTCAGGGATTTGGGCGCCTGATCCGCACCCAATCAGACAGAGGCGTTGTTGTGGTAACGGACAAACGGATATTGTCTAAAAAATATGGAAAGCTGTTCTTAGAGTCCATTCCCGGCTGTACTACCCGCATCGGCTCATCCATCGACTTGCCGAAGGTGGTAGAACGCTGGTTGAATAATTGAACCTTATTTTAGGATGGTGATGCCATGATCATTCGAGCGATGACTTCTGACGATTGGGCGGCTGTCCGGTCTATCTATGAAGAGGGGATCGCGACAGAAAATGCCACGTTCGAAACAGAAACCCCCGATTGGGAGAATTGGGATGCGGGACATTTGAAGACCTGCCGTGTGGTAGGCTTGGATGACAGCAGCAAGGTGGTTGGCTGGGCGGCATTGACGCCGGTCTCGAGCCGATGTGTCTATTCCGGGGTCGGGGAGGTAAGCGTTTACGTGGCGCAATCCGCCCGTGGACAAGGGTACGGCCGGCTACTTTTGCAACGGCTGGTGACAAACTCGGAAGATGGTGGTATCTGGACACTGCAATCGGGCATCCTGGCGGAGAATGAACCGAGTATCCGCCTCCACCTTACCTGCGGTTTCCGCCTGGTGGGGAAGCGTGAGCGACTGGGCAAGTTGAACGGGCAGTGGCGTGATGTTGTCCTGATGGAACGACGCAGTAAAAAAGTGGGAGTGGAGTGAGTAAGGAACAGAGATCTGAGATCGGATACCAATTACCAATTACAACTCCTTGAGAAATGTTGATCGAGAGGCTATCCTGAGAAAAAAGGGATACGCCTATGCTCGACGAGATTGGACAGATTGCGATCACAGTTAGCGATGTGGATCGCTCGCTGAAGTTTTACCGGGAAGTATTGGGGTTGCAGTTCCTATTTAGCGCCGGACCGAACCTGGCGTTTTTGTCAGCCGGCAGCGTCCGCATCATGCTTACCAAGCCTGAGGGTGAGGAATCACCCCCGGGTAACTCGGTGCTGTACTTCAAGACTGATCAATTGGATGAAGCCTACCGCGCCGTACTATCGCGCGGAGCTGCCGCGGAGCATAGTCCGCACAAAATCGCGGATATGCCTGACCACGAATTGTGGATGGCATTCATCCGTGATCCCGATAATAATCTGGTGGGATTGATGGAAGAGCGGTGTAAAACCCTGAAATCAGTAACTGGAAAGTAGAAATTGGAAAGTGGAAATGAAAAGCAGTAACGGGTAAGTAGTAAGACAAACTGGTAACAGGTCTCCTGTTACCAGTTCCCAATTAATAATTTCAATTTTCTATTTTCTATTTTCTCCCTTAGAACAACCCAATCACCTTGCCGGTTTCAAGATCGAGGTCGATGTCGTAGAATGCCGGGCGTGTAGGCAGACCGGGCATAGTGCTCATCTTGCCCAGTAGGGGATATAAGAAACCTGCCCCAACGGATGCGCGCACCTCGCGTACCAGGATACGGAATCCAGTCGGCACACCTTTAATGGTTGGATCTGCGGTCAGTGAAAGGTGAGTTTTCGCCATGCAGATCGGCAATCCATCAAAGCCCAGGCGCGTATACGCTTTAATCTGCTCCTCGGATTCGGGCGAATAATCCACACCATCCGCTCCATAAACCTCGCGGGCGATTATCTGGATTTTTTCTTTGATCGATTTATCCAATGGATAAAGATATTGGAAGGATGCTGGTTTTTCTGCTGCATTTACAACAGCCTTTGCCAGGTCTTCTGCGCCTGCACCACCTTCACCCCAATGACGGGCTACGACCGCATCTTCCGCCCCGGCTTCGATAGCAGCCTGTCGGATCAGTTCCAATTCGGCCGGAGTATCCGTGGAGAACGTGTTGACAGCAACAACAACCGGAACCCCGAATTTTCGGGCGATCTTAATGTGATGTTGCATATTGGGTACACCTGCCCGGAGTAGATCGAGATTTTCATCTGTATAGGCTGCATCCAATGGTTTTCCGGCAACCACTTTTGGTCCGCCTCCATGCATCTTGAGGGCACGGACAGTGGCAACCAGCACCACCACATTCGGAATCAGACCGGATGTGCGGCATTTAATATCCATGAATTTTTCCATGCCAATGTCTGCGCCGAAACCGGATTCGGTCACCACATAATCAGCCAGCTTTAAGGCGATCTGATCTGCCAGGATGGAGCTGTTGCCATGCGCGATATTGGCGAAAGGTCCAGCATGGACAAAAACGGGTGTTCCTTCAAGTGTTTGCATCAGGTTGGGTTTGATCGCGTCACGCATAAGCACTGTCAAAGCTCCGGCAATGCCCATATCTTCCGCGGAAACGGCTTCGCCAGATCTGCTCAGTCCTATGACCATCTTGCCCAGTCGTTCGCGCATATCCTTCAGGCTGGTGGTTAGAGCCAGGACAGCCATGATCTCACTGGCGACGGTGATATCGAAACCGGTCTCCCGATTGTGTCCTTTTTCTTCATCGCCCATCCCCACAGTGATGCCGCGCAGGAACCGGTCTGAGGTATCCATTACCCGTTTCCAGGTGATGGTTTCGGGATCAATATCCAACCGGCAAAGTTTCCTGCGCTCTTCGGGAGTCAAATCATTGGGATTGGTTTTAGTGATCCCCAGTTTCTTCGCTCGACCCAACAACCCTTTTCCAAATTTGCGATTGCCCTGCTTATCTACCGGACATAATCGGTTGAACAATTGCTCGTCAGTGGCATCTGATTCGTGCAGCATCCGCGCATCGATAGCTGCGGCTAACAGGTTATTGGCAGCGGTGATGGCATGGATATCTCCAGTCAAGTGAAGGTTAAAGTCTTCCATGGGAATGACCTGACTATAACCGCCACCTGCTGCGCCACCCTTAATGCCGAAAGTCGGTCCCTGACTTGGTTGGCGGATGCAGGTGATTACGCTTTTTTGCAGATGCGCACCTAATGCCTGACTCAGTCCAACTGTGGTGGTTGTTTTGCCCTCCCCCAGTGGTGTTGGCGTGATAGCTGTCACATCAATATATTTCCCATTGGGACGATCTTTTAACCGGTCGAGTATTTCCAATTTGACCTTTGCCTTGAACGGACCGTACAGTTCCAACTCGTCTGGCATTACACCCATCTCCTCAGCAACTTGCAGGATGGGTTTGAGAGTCGCTGCCTGGGCGATCTCAATATCTGATGGAACAGGTTTTATTAAATGAAGCAGGGTGGGATTAAATGTAAGACGTTTATCCGGAGAGCTGGGTGACATATCAAATCCATCCTTTCAAGAGATCTTTATCTTTCTGATACATGCACAATTATCTACGATCGAGCATTATACAAATTATAGCCTGTTCCATTCGGTTTTAATCTTCTCCATTTAGGAACCCTTGTACAAAGGATGAATAACGGTAATTTGTCAGGATCGTTGGCCTGTAAGGTGATTGTAAGGTTAATATGCAATACCTTACTAATAACTAACCTATAATCGTGTTAGTGAAGTTTATCGGTAGCACTTTTATAACTGATGTTCGATAAGGGCACACTCGGTGAAAACCGAGGCCGCAAAGCTATGGGTCTAAAGCTGAGAAGCGATGACTGCCAAGCCGCCGAAGACATGGTCTTGTTATTGGTTTGATTGTTTATCCCCTTATGACCTATCTGATAGCAAACGGCGCTGCCCTTGTCCTTAAGGACGAGATGGCAAAAATTTTCCTGGCAATTACACGAATACTTTTACTGGCAATCTTTTCTCTGACCAGTTTATTTTCTTTTAATGTGACCTCTGCAAATTTCATTCCGGTAACGCCGGGTTCGACAAATATCCAGTCCATAACCACCAATACAACTCAAATTGCCGCCTTACACGAGTTTGTCGATGCCGTCAAAGATGGCAAGGATCTGATCCGGGGCGTGTATGTCGAGAATATCATGGCGCTGCGGGTGATGCAGCAGCCTTCCGGAAATAATGGATTTGTCTCCTCTGTTGCCGGTGTTGCAACCCAATTTCAAATGGCTGATACATATGGAACAACAGGACTCCTGGCACACAACTTTGCCGCAGGTTCCAACTTCTCGAAGCTGAATGAAAAAGACATTATCACAATCGTCTATGGGGATGGCAGCCTTAAGAAATACATCATTACCAGTGTTGTAAAATATCAGGCGCTTTCACCCAATAGCCCAACCTCAACATTTGTGGACCTAACCACAAAAGATACACTGACTGCCACGAAGCTTTTTGAAAAAATCTACAAAGGCGATCCCCACCTGGTCCTACAGACCTGTATCGCCGCCGAAGATGAATTATCCTGGGGTCGTCTCTTTATTGTTGCAGAACCTCTCGAAGCATAAAAACCTGAATGGCACATATTCAAATGGAGACGGATTTTTCTGTCTCCATTTCTCTATTAAGGGCGGATCCACTCCTTAAATAGAGAATCTAACCGGCAGGAACACGCCCCTTCCATTTCCGCCTGAATCTCATTTGTTGTTGCAATCTTCCATTTATACCTACCCGTATAATCATGGAGAAATTGATCGATTACTTTCGTTCCGATCTGTTTTTCCAACTGGACAAAAAAGATTGCCCCCCTGCCATAGATGATTCCGCTATAAGCATCATCGCTATACGCCGAAACTGGCAATCCAATAGGGATCTTGTCCCGGTCCACCCGATCCCAACGATCATAGAAGGAAGCCAGGTAGTCATCCTTTCCCTGTTTTCCAAATGAGTTTGCGAACACCCGATAGGTAATGTACTGCGAAAGAAATTCGTCCAACCAGGGCTCGTTTACCTGGTCATTTCCCACCAAATTATAAAACCACTGGTGAGCAACCTCATGGACGATGACAGATCTCAACAGTACTTCTGACGACAGCCCACCGAATTCTGCTTCAGGATCATATATATCTTGATTGATAACAGTCAGCCCGGGATATTCCACTCCCGCTGCCTTGGTGAGAGTGGCAATTACATCAAATTCCGAATACGGATAGGGTCGGACCATCCCGGAGATGGTTTGAATTGCTAATGAAGCCGAATCGAGTGCTTTCTTATTTCCCTCTTTGAATTGGGCTGGGGCATAACTATTGATCTTCACATCATCCATCCAGCGGGTTTGCTGCACCAGATCCTTCCCTGCACAGAGGAAGAAATCACGGGCAGGTGCCGCTGCATACTCGACCGATTGCATTTTTCCATTTTTTGACTGAGCAATCTGAGTCCCGCTGGCAATCAAAGTAACTTGCGCTGGTGCATCGATCCGCACCAGGTATAGTCCGGCATCGGTATAGGTCACGTCGCCTCGGGTAACAGGGATCTCCGTGTGCCAACCCAGGTCATCATACACCGCGAGCATGGGATAGAAATGAGCCAGGGTCAGCAATCCGTCACTGGAAGAGAAAATATTATAATTACTGGCAGCGTCCCTGGGCATGGAATACTCAAATTGAAGCGAAACCACAACCGCGTAACCAGGTTCCAGATTGGATTTCAGGGGAATGGATAGGATTGACAGTTCGTCCCTGGTATTAACCTGCTCCCCATTGACCTGTACGTTGGTTATCTTAACTGTGGAACCAAAGAGCGATGGGTAGATCCGGAAGATGATTCTATCAAGTGCCATCTCCTCTTGATTGGTATATAAAACTTCCTGTTTTCCAGTAATTATTTGTAAGGATTCATCAATCTTGAGATGGATTCGGTATTGCGGTGAGCCTGTCAAGTGAAGAAGAGATTCCTGCTCTGTTGAACGCAGGTTTGCCTGGTACGGGGTAATCTCCTCCCAGTCGTACGGAAAGATCTTACTCGCAGGTGCTACAACTTCCGGAAGTCTTCCACCATTAGTGGAGGAAGATATTCTCGAATCTTCGGGAGTAAGGGTGGACCGGTCATACCGGACAGTAAATCCCGAACAGGCGGCAATCAGGATCGGAACTACTATAAGAATTAACATACCTCGTAAATTATTCATAGCATCTCCGGCACATAACCCTATTTTAATATGGTATTTGTAGCGCTTATGAATTACTGCTCAAGACGATCTTTCGCTGCGCTTTTCGCCTTGTTTTCACCTCAAACTAAGATGGGATATAATCATCTACATATGGAAGATAACCCAATTCCACGCAAACTGCCCCCATTTCGTTCGTTCATTCCATTTTCCATCCTCCTTGCCTTGATAGGATGGGGTGGAGTTTTTTACCTCATCAACAGCACACTTCCGACATTAGGACCGCGCTGGTTGTTTTTTTTCTTCATCACTTTGGCGATGACAGGAACCGGTCTTCCTATGATCGTTTTCCTAAATATACGTTTTCCAAGCTACCCACCTATTGATACACCTATTGTTATCCGGCAGGCTTGCTGGATCGGTGTGTTTTCAGGTGTGATTGCCTGGTTGCAATTAGGCCGGATATTAACACCCGGTATCGGTGTAGTCATTGCAATAGGTCTGGTTGTGATTGAAGGACTGATCCGTTTTCGTGAGAAGAGTCGTTGGAGCCCGATGGAAAACGGCACACCGGATGAGCTGGTCCAAAACGAGGGAATATTTCCGCCTGAAGACAAGCCAGAATGAAGAATTTACGAAATATCCCATCGGTCGAACAGGTTTTGCAATCTACTCCTCTTCAACCGATTCTTCTTGAATATGGACGTAACCTGACAATTGATGCTCTCCGTCAGATTTTGGGTGATATACGATCCGATTCCATAACCGGTATTCCCGGCGATGCAGAAATCATCCGACTAACCCACCAATTGTTACTTCAATGGACAGCAATCACTCTCAAACCGGTAATCAATGCAACCGGCGTCATCTTGCATACCAACCTTGGACGAGCGCCATTATCCAGAGAGACCCTCTATGCTATGGAATATGTATCCAAAGGATACTCCAACCTTGAATTTGATCTTCAAACAGGATCACGGGGAACTCGAGCTGCACATACTGAAGATCTATTACACCAACTAACAGGTGCGGAAGCGTCACTTGTGGTCAATAACAATGCAGCAGCAGTCCTTCTGGTGTTGTCCGCTCTTGCGGCTCGGAAGCAAGTTGTCATTTCCCGCACGCAGCTAGTGGAAATCGGTGGTGGATTTCGGGTTCCGGATGTGATGCGTCAATCCGGTGCAAAATTGCTGGAGGTTGGAACGACCAACCGGGCTCACCTGGATGATTATCGTGAAGCCCTTCAATCAGGTGCCCAAGTCGTCATTCGTGCTCATGCATCGAACTTTAAAGTTATCGGTTTTACGGCCGAACCGACCCTGCCAGAGATCTGTGAATTAACTCATTCATTCGGTGGGGTGGTGATAGACGACCTCGGATCAGGTACGCTGGTAGATTGCTCACGATATGGTCTGGCACATGAACCAATGGTACAGGAATCTATCCAGGCTGGTGCCGATATTGTCTGCTTTTCTGGCGATAAGCTATTAGGCGGACCACAAGCCGGCATAATTTTGGGACGGAAAGTATTGCTTGATAAGGTTCGCAAACATCCGCTGGCTCGAGCAGTTCGAGCCGATAAAACTTGTATAGCTGGTCTTGTGGCGACCCTACTCCATTATCGAAAAGCAGAATTTGAGAAATGCATTCCCATCTGGCAGATGATCTCTTATCCCCTATCAGATATACGGGCAACCGCTGAGCGATGGAAGACCCTGCTGGGTTTTGGCGAGCTGCTGGATGGACAATCTACTATAGGTGGAGGAAGTCTACCTGGAGAGACAATTCCGAGCGTCCTATTCGCCCTGACCGTAAAATCTCCCCAGGGGTATATGAAAAAATTGCGTGACTTGGACCCGCCAATCATTGCCCGCATCGAATCGGATAAAGTGGTATTCGACCCTAGGACTGTACTTCCCTGGCAGGAAACTGATTTCCTGCGGTCGGTTCAGCAAACATCACATTGAGGAAAAATAAATGAAAAAAGAAATTGACGCACTGATGAAGCATGACGGATTCGATGGACTGCTCGTCCTTGGCAATGGATTCCATAATCCGCCAATGGTTTATCTAACTGGAGGCGGGCATTTCAGTGAAGCTATTCTGGTGAAAAAGCAGGGGACTTCCCCCATCATGTGTGTCAATCCGCTGGAAAGGGAAGAAGCGGCAAAATCTGGTCTTCAAATCCATACAATTTCTGATTTTAATTATTTCAATGTTTTGGAAGCATCTCACGGGGACAAACATCTTGCCGAAGCGCAGATGATTCGCCTCACATTTGAAAAAGCCGGATTGACGCATGGAAAAGTCGCTGTCATGGGTGTAGTTGAACTCAGCTCGATCTGGAAGGCACTGCATTTCCTGCAAGAATTGATGCCCGACATTGAATTGGTTGGAGTAACTGACAAATCGGTGGTCAGTAAGGCGAGGGTTACCAAAGATAAAGCCGAATTGGATCGCATCATCCAGATGGGAAAGGTGACAACAAAAGTGGTTGGTCGGGTGGCTGATTTCCTCCAAACACGATCAGTAAAGGGCGAGGTCCTACACCATGAAGGAAAACCGCTGACGGTGGCAGATTTGAAGAGCCGTATCAATCTCTGGCTGGCAGAGGAAGGCGCCGAAAATCCGGAAGACACCATCTTCTCGATTGGGCGCGATGCGGCGATCGGACACTCCAGCGGCACACCTACCGATCAGATCACTCTGGGTAAAACCATTTGTTTTGATATCTATCCATGCGAAAAAGGCGGAGGTTATTTTTATGACTTCACACGCACCTGGTGCCTGGGTTATGCTCCTGAAGCTGCTCAAGCCTTGTACGACCAAGTGAGGGAGGTGTACGATACCATCGTTCCGGCATTGAAATCTGGGACACCCTGCCTGGATTATCAGAAAATGACCTGCGATATGTTTGAAAAAATGGGGCACCCGACAGTCCAGACGGATCCAAATACCACCGATGGATACAATCACAGCCTGGCGCACGGTCTTGGTCTGAACGTGCATGAGCAGCCCTGGTTTAGCGTATTGGCTGCGTCCAATGATATTTTAGCTCCCGGTATGGTCTTCACCATCGAACCCGGCTTATACTACCCTGACAAAGGAATGGGAGTCCGTATCGAGGATACGTATTATATAGATATGGATGGCACTATTATAAAATGTGTCGATTATCCGATGGATTTGGTCCTACCCATGAAAGGATAAGCATGGCAGACATACCTACCAGAATATTAGGGATTGAATCGTCCTGTGATGAAACAGCAGCGGCGGTTCTTGAAGACGGACGCAGGCTATATTCCAATACCATCGCATCTCAGATCGACCTACACGCTCAATATGGAGGTGTTTTCCCCGAAGTGGCTTCGCGTCAGCATATACGTACGATCTATGGCGTTGTGGACCAGGCGTTACATCAGGCGCACATTACCTTGCAGGAGATCGACGCCATTGCTGTGACGCAGGGACCGGGACTGGCAGGATCGCTGGTTGTTGGCTTAAATATGGCTAAAGGTCTGGCGTTAAGTCGAAATATCCCTCTGATCGGAGTGAACCATCTCGAAGGACACATTTATTCAGCCTGGGTCTATTCGGCTTCCAGTTTTCCACCAGGAACCAAACCTCCAGTGGAACCCAAATTTCCGCTGATGGCGTTACTAGTCTCCGGTGGGCATACTGAACTGATTTTGATCAAAGGTCATCTTCAGTACCAACAGTTGGGTAAGACCCAGGATGACGCTGCAGGTGAAGCATTTGATAAGGTAGCCCGTTTACTTGGCTTATCCTATCCCGGAGGTCCATCCATACAACTTGCAGCGGAAGGCGGCGATCCGAAGGCTTTCAATTTCCCAAGGGCAAAACTGGATAATGCCTGGGACTTTTCCTTTAGTGGTCTAAAAACAGCCGTTCTGCGGATGGTAAAACAATTCGAATCGGCTGGCAAACCGCTACCAGTAGCGGACATGGCTGCCAGTTTTCAGGCTGCCGTAGTTGATACTCTGGTGACCAAGACAATTAAAGCAGCCGCAGAATTCGGTTCGAAGGAGATCATTGTTGCTGGAGGGGTATCGGCGAATAAAACACTTCGTCAGGCATTCACTCTTCATTCCTACCTGCCTGTACATATCCCTCATATTTCGCTTTGTACGGATAATGCCGCCATGATCGGCTGTGCCGGATATTATCGCCTCATCAGTGGTCAACGATCTGCATATGATCTTGATGCGCTACCTACCTGGCCATTGATTGGATGATGTAACTTTTTAAAATTGGATACATCCAAATGAAGGATCAAGAAAAAGCAGCCATATCATTGGAGAAATTACAATCAGGAGATCGGGCAGAGTTTGCACATCTTGTTGAACAATACTCTTCTCCGATCTACCGCTTGGCGTTGAATATGCTTGGGACAGAGCAGGATGCCGAGGATGTATTACAGGAAACCTTTGTAAAAGCTTTTAAAGGTATTCAGGGATTTAAAGAATTATCAACACTTTCCACCTGGATTTATCGGATAGCAATTAATGAATCTCTGATGATCTTGAGGAAAGCAAAGCGGATTGCGAGTTCACTGGATGCAGTTGAAGATGGTGAAGACACGATTGAACCAAAAGAAGTCATCGATTGGGGTGATCTGCCAGAGGAATCATTTCTTAAGGATGAATTAAAAGGTAAATTGGATGAAGCAATTTCATTGTTACCTGAGAAATTAAGGCTTGTATTTATCTTGCGGGATATTGAAGATCTTTCCATCCGCGAGACGGCAGCTTCCCTTGGCATTACTGAAATGGCAGTAAAAACAAGATTGCTAAGAGCCAGGCTGCATTTACGTGAGGATCTGTCCGGTTATTTTCGAGAGAAGCTATCGGTGAATTATGAGTGATCTGGAAGAAACAAAAAATTGTCACGATTTGCTCGATAGTCTTTGTGACTATCTGGATGGAGATATTCCTCAGGCGCTTCGGAAAGATATCGAAGCGCATATCCAGGATTGTAATCACTGCAGGATAGTAGTGGATACGACTCGAAAAACGATTTCTTTGTATCATCAACGCGGTGAAGATCAACAGGCACCCGGACCAATGGTAGAACGATTGCTTCACACCCTTCAGCTTGATGATTATTTCCCAGAGCAATAATGGCTGAATTTCAAAAGAAAAACAAATCCGAGGACGAGAAAACTGCCTGGTCGGACAGCCTGCCCATGGTGGAAAAGATCGTTCCAAGTGATCGAAAATGTCCTGCCTGTGAAAAAGGTCAACTTCAATATGACCATTTCCTAAATTTGGTTTGTAATGAGTGCGGGTATGTTGAAGCCAGTTGCTTTACCTGATAATTTTCTACCATCAAGTTTTGATGAAGGAGCCATATGGAACGGATGTTGAATGATGAGATTACCGCTCAAGTGAAGGGTGTTCTTGATGAGAATCTCGCCCATTCGGTTAAGATTCTCTTTTTTGAAAGCAAGGAGCGCTGCGATTATTGCTCGCAAACCCGGCAATTATTGGAAGAGATCATTCCTCTGCATTCCATGTTGAGCATGGATTCGTTTGATATGGAGTATCACTCTGAAATGGCGGCGAGGTACGGCGTAGACAAGACTCCGGCTATCGTTTTAACTGGTTCAGAACATGAGCAAATCATTGATTTCGGGATCCGGTTTTATGGGATCCCAGCCGGACATGAGTTTACATCCTTGATAAACGATATTATCCTTGTTTCCCGGCGTGATTCAGGTCTCAAACCAGCAACCCGCGAATTCCTTCAAACTTTGGATCGAAATATCCATTTGCAGGTATTTGTAACTCCAAGCTGTCCATATTGTCCCAGGGCGGTGACTCTCGCCCATGCAATGGCATTGGAAAACATATTTGTCACGGCGGATATGATCGAATCAACAGAATTCAATGAGTTATCTGCCAGATATCAAGTGAGTGGCGTTCCTCACACTACAATAAATGAGGGGACATTCACGATGGTCGGTTCCGGTCCGGAAGAAATGTTGGTGGACGAGATCAGAAAATCACTGGCTGGCTGAAAAGTGGAGGGAATTATGGATGCGAATGTAACCTGGATTAAGAACATGCGTTTCGATGGGACATCAAACAGCGGTTTTACCCTGCCGCTGGACGCAAAAACTGAAGAAGGCGGCGCCTGTGAAGGATTCAGACCGATGGAATTGATTGCCATTGGGTTGGCAGGATGCACAGCAATGGATGTGATATCCATCCTGACCAAGAAACGGCAACAGGTTTCCGCATTCAATGTGACTGTTGACGCTAAACGCGCCACAGAACATCCCAAAGTATTTACCGATATCGAGATCGTGTACCAGATCACCGGGAAAAGTGTTGACCCGGCAGCGGCAGAACGAGCGATCCAATTATCGGAAGAACGGTATTGTCCCGCCCAAGCAATGCTTTCCAAAGCGGTTACCATTCATTCTCGCTATGAGATCATTGAGGGGTAAACAAATGGGTACCCATGCTTGGGTCTACTTTCATTCGGCGATGGTTGTTTCTTGATCCGACTTAAGCATTCGAGCTATCTTTTCTAAATTGCGTTTTATACAGTTTGGCGTAAAGACCATTCTGCGCGAGCAGGTCTGAATGGACACCGCGTTCGACAATCTCCCCGCGATCTATAACCAGGATCAAATCAGCAGCCAGAATGGTACTGAGCCGGTGGGCAATGACAATACTGGTTCTTTTCGCCATGACCCGTTTTAAAGCCTCCTGAATTAATTTTTCCGATTCGCTGTCCAGGCTGCTGGTCGCTTCATCCAAAACGAGGATCTTCGGATCCTTGAGAATTACCCTTGCCAGAGCAAGACGTTGTTTCTCACCCCCACTAAGACGATATCCGCGTTCACCCACGATCGTGTCATAGCCACCGGGCAGGTCTTTGATGAAATGGTGGATATTGGCTATCTTGCAAGCCTCTTCCATTTCGATTTGGGTGGCTTCCAATCGGGCATATTGAAGATTCGTTCGGATCGTATCGTGGAATAAATAGGTCTCCTGTGTGACCATCCCGATCTGCCTGGAAAGGGATTCGAGTTTAACTTCTTTTAGATCATGACCATCGATGCAGATGACTCCCTCGGTTGGGTCATACAGGCGGGGAATCAGATAGGTTAGCGTGGTTTTACCCGCGCCGCTTGGTCCAACCAGCGCAACCAATTGTCCCGGCTCTACATGAAAAGTGACATGTTCCAGCGCATTTCCGCGAGCCTGACTCCGAACAGCAGTCAGCTCGCTTTCAGTTGTTTCAGATGGACCTGATAAAACGGTTGTGACTGTATCCAGGCTGCCATATCGGTGAACATCACTCAACAGGAATTCATCGCCAATCTTATATAGGAAAGTGACATCTTGAAAATCGATCTCGCCTTTGATGTCGTCAAGCTCCAATGCTGATTCTTTTTCAGGGATATCAACAGGGAGGTCGATGACTTCAAAAACGCGTTCAAAACTGACCATGGACGTGGAAAATTCAACCGGCGCATTGGTCAGGTTTTGTAATGCCCCATAGAGCGTTCCTAGATAGGCACCGAGCGCAATGATAGTGCCTATGGAAAATTCACCCCTGATCACAAAATAACCACCCAATCCATACACCAGGGAAGTACCGATCGCGGTGACTAAACCAACCAGAGTGATAAATATGGAACCCATAAATGCCCGTTGCACACCCAGATCGCGCACAGACTGCGCCCGTTGGCTAAATCGATCCACTTCGAACGTGTTACGTCCGAATAATTTCACAAGAAGCGCTCCACCAATGTTAAGGGTCTCACCCATCAGCGCATTGATGTGAGCATTCGCTTCCATCTGCCTGCGTGCGATGTCTCGCAATCGGGATCCCATCGAGCGGGTTGCGAAAATAAAAAGCGGAAGAATGGCAACGCTGATCAATGTGAGCCGCCATTCCAGACTGAGCATAACCACCAGAATAACTATGCCCTGAATGATATTCGTGATGATCCCGACGATGGTATTGCTGATCGCGTTTTGTGCGCCGACCACATCATTGTTTAACCGGCTCATTAACTCGCCAACCTTGGTATTGGTGAAGAAGCGGAGAGACATGCGTTGCAAGGCGGCATAAAGTGAAATGCGCAGGTCATAGATCACACCTTCGCCGATCCTGGCTGTCAGCCGTCTCTGGAGGACATTGAACCCGCCAATAATGATAGGAATGAATAGAAGGGCGATCGCGAGCATGAGTAAACGAGGTATATTTTTCTGGGGGATGGTCTGGTCGATCAGATCACGCATGATCAGCGGGGTAAACACAGTGAGCGCAGTATGCGCCAGAATCGTGACCAGCGCCCCTATGATCAGCTTCCGATAAGGAAGGGAATATTTCAACACCCGATTAAGTAGTGATAGGGTGACTTTCGGTTTTTCATCCGGTGCTGAGATGATGCTCTTCAGCCCGCCTTTACCACGACCCTGCATGAATCACCTCAAAGTTATTCTTTTACTTTTATTATAGTAAATTGCTTTGCATGGAGCTTGAATGGACTAAAATTCAGATTATTCCGCATCTAAGCTGAGTCCGCCACCATTTATCCTCCCTCGAATGGGATCGGAGGAGGATATTGATCCAATTGAATACCTTTTACAGCTGAGGTTATTTGTGTGGAGTTGATTCGGTGTTAGACAATCTGGTATGCCCAGAGAATCCAAAGGAAGATCATCACCGCTCCGATACTTAATCGACCTAGGATAGCCCAGCCAAAACCGAAGAGCATTTCTTTCGAGATATGTAACGCCTTTCGCCAATCATTGTGGCGGAGAAGCTCTACCACCAGGACGCCCAGCACAGCGAATAGCAACCCACCCAGGGGCGGTAACAGAATCGCCCCCAGTATGCCAAGCAGGTTGCCAGCCAGGATGGACCACCAACTAGCTCCTGTAAGACGCGCCTTGCCACTGACAAAAATGTTATCCATCCAATTACCGGCGATCATCAGGAGAGTGATAAAAGCGAATATCAGCCAGGCAGGCCAGGCAAAGCTTTTATAAATACCCCATCCGAGGGCAGCAAGCCATATGATATTCAATCCTGGAAAAACGGGGATGATCAATCCAAACCAACTGACCACCATGGTTCCAGCGACCAGCCCAACCACTCCTAATTCAAGGAGAGGATTCATAGTGGGATTGGTGAGATAACTTCTATCCCGCCCATCCAGGGTTTAAGGACATTCGGGACGCGTATCGACCCATCTTCCTGCTGGTAATTCTCCATCACGGCAATCAGAGTGCGTGGTAAACCAAGCCCCGATCCATTCAGGGTGTGAACGAATTGTGGTTTTCCGCCGTCTTTCGGCCGGTATTTGATGTTGGCGCGGCGGGCCTGGAAATCACCCACATTGGAGATCGAGGAAACCTCAAGCCACTCTGCACAGCCGGGAGCCCATACTTCCACATCGAAGGCAATCATGCCATTAAAGCCAAGGTCACCGGTGCATTGCTGGATGATGCGATAGGGGATGCCCAACAACTCTGCTGTCTGGCAGGCGTCATTCACCATCTTATCCAATTCCTGCATTGATTCTTCCGGGCGAGTATATTTGTACATCTCCACCTTGTCGAATTGATGCCCGCGTTTTATCCCGCGCACATCCCGTCCGGCGCTCATTTTCTCCCGGCGGAAGCAGGGTGTATAGGCAGTGTAATTTAACGGCAGGACGGATTCTTCCAAAAAATCGCCCATGTGGATCCCGGTCAGTGGCACTTCGGCAGTCGGTACCATCCAAAAATCTTCTTCGGCGTCATGGTACAAATTGTCCTTGAATTTTGGAAGCTGTCCGGAGGCGAACAGGACATCGCTCTTGACCATGAAAGGGGTGTATTTTTCCACGTAACCCTGGCGGATGTGAAGGTCAAGCATCCAGGCGATCAAAGCCCTTTGTAACCGTGCGCCAGCACCATTGAGGACATAGAAACGGGAACCAGTCAGCTTGATTCCCTGCTCAAAATCGATGATGCCAAGCGCGGGTCCAAGGTCCCAATGCGCTTTGGGCGTGAAGGAAAACGCCGGCAATTCACCAAACGTGTTAATGACAGGGTTGTCTTTGTCATCTTTTCCATAGGGCACCTGCTCGGATGGCATATTGGGAATGGTAGCGACCAGCCCATCCAATTCACCTTCTACCGCTTTTACCTGCTCATCCTGCTCGGTGATCCTATCCCCAAGAAGCCGCATCGCGTCAATTTTGTGTTGCCGCTCCGATTGCTCCTTCATCTTGCCGATCTCTTTCGAGACAGCATTTCGTTCAGCTTTTAGATTCTCCACTTCAAGCAGTAGAGAACGACGTTTTGTATCCAGCTCCAGAATCGTATCGATGGGGGATGGGTCCATCTGCCGCTTTACGAGCGATTCTTTAACGAGTTCCGGTTTTTCGCGAATGAGATTGATGTCAAACATAGCACCTCCAGTGGGTATAGGACAGCCCCTTCTCCAATGCAGGACGAAGGGGCTTATTCGTGGTGCCACCTGCTTTCATCCCGACTGCTGCCGGGACCTCTGACTGTGATAACGGGCAGATCCGTCCTCTTTATGCAAAAAACGCTCTCCAGAGGAATCCGCTCCAAAGTGGAGCGCCGAAGTGGATGGGGTCAAGATCGCTGCCGGTTCACATCGACCACTGGCTTTCTGTAAAATGATCAGTACCTTATTCTTCGGGTAAGATGTTGACTTTATTATAAGAGCATTGATGAACCCGTCAAGGAAGGTAACACCATTCATGTACAGGGCAAAACCGTCATAAAAACTAATTGCCTTGATTATTCGAAAGTTATTTAGATTTCATCCGCTTACTGGGTCCGGGCGTTTGATTCAACGATCAATTCAAGTTGGTTTTATTCTCGAGATATTATGTCGCTAGTCGGAATATGCATATTGTAAACCTAACGGCAATCCCAACCATGATGACAAATGAAGTTACCTTACCGATTAACTCACCCGGGCTAAGCTGAATCCCCGAGACGAGCTGAAAGATGGTCTGACCTATGACCATCACGCCCACCAGCGCAAGCATGATATTTAGCATTGCTCCCATCAGAAAACCGAAAGATATATTTCGCAATAACTGTACGCCTGCTAATAAACAGGCTACCGCAATGATCCCGAATTCAAGCGTATATGTCTCAATCGTGGTATACGATGCAAGAGCCGTTGGCGGCCGGTTCCCAAGGACGGCAGATACAACATCACTCAACCAAATGAAGGAAGACCGACCCCGACAATGATCATAAATATCCCCATTCCCCGTCTTGGAAATCAATTGGATAATTGATTAGATAATTCCTGCGCATCGAGACGTATAAAACGATGGCGCATGCATAAAAGTTGGCGGTAAATAACGCGATATCCACCAGAAAAAGGTTATTTTTGGCAGTACCCCGCCCCAATGAAGCGCTGATATACAGGAAGTAAGACGACAGCACACCGGCAAGAAGCAATCCTCCCTGAAAGGTACCACGGCGATACTTAATGAATGAAAGGATCAGCAAGGGAATGCGTACGAATAAAGTCACCAGGTCTGTACCCCTCAAGGTGGCTGAAATGAAAAGCGTGTCATTGGAATACATCTCTTTCCCAGTCAACTGAACCGTTTCCCCTTAAACAGTGGTGAATGGAATTTAAACACCGGTTTCCTGTCCAAACGATCCGGAGGCGGATACAACCAGAGAGGTGAGACCAATCAACGGGATCAACCATTTGAGAGCGTTTGATTTTTGGATGGATTAACTACGCGATTTTATTAATTCTAATTGGTCAAAATAGAGTGCGTTTTCTGCCTGGTGAATATAAAATATACAGAAAAATAATAAAATCTCTTTAGTAATTGATCAAGGACGTATTGCTACTTGTCAGCCGAAGACAAATTTCACATGATTTTTAGGTAGAACGTTGGATTGATATGCTACAATACTTGTTTAGACAAATGTATAAAGTATCAGGAAATAGTAGATCTAGCTTTGAAAAGAGGGAGGGCGTATGCCGTATCATTGGTTTAGTCAACGTAACCGATGGTTCATCTGGTTGGTTTACGCTGGCTTAGCCGCCTTACTGGTTGGTATTGGATATATTCTGTATCGGAATGAGTACAATTCTCTTCTTACCCAAAAATATGATGAAATTAATGCGATTGCAGATCTAAAAGTATCCCAGATCCTGGGTTGGCGGGGTGAGCGATTAGCCGACGCCAGAGCTATAGCTTCAGATGATAATCTTCTGGACCAGATTACACAGTCTCAGAAAGCTCCCGCAAACAATGACCTCAAACAAGCAATTCGGAATCGAATTTCTGTCTTAAAAACACTCTATCTATATGACGACATTTTAATTACTGACCAAAATGGAAATGTCCTTCTTTCAGTTAATGAGAAGCAGGAACAAATTCCCGATAATGTACTTAGTCAAATTTCTGAGGCAATATCCAGTGAGGATGTGGTCTTCGGTGATTTTTACGAATGCGAATCTTGCGGAGGAAATTCACCTGGATATTATTGCTCCATTCAGAAAGTCGATCGCAGCGGATCCTGTACTGATCATATTGCGCGTGGATCCTTCCCAGTTTATTTATCCCCTCATCCAAACCTGGCCAACTCCTAGTCAGTCGGCGGAAACCCTCCTGGTTAGACAAGAAGATGGGAAAGCCGTCTTTATTAACGAACTGCGTTTCAGATTCAACTCCGCTTTTCAATTTAGTTTCCCTCTCACCCGGCTGGATATCCCTGCTGTTCAGGCTGTCCTGGGACGAACAGGTGAATTCATTGGATCCGATTATCGTGGTATCCCAGTTCTTGCGGATCTTCAGGCATTACCAGGGACGAATTGGTTTCTTGTCAGCAAAGTGGATCAAAGCGAAGTGTTCGCCGAATTAAGGTATCGATCCATTCTAGGGATCATCATATTGGGTCTGTTATTTACACTCTCAGGGTTTAGTCTCAGCTTACTCTATAACAGGGCTCAACAAAACTATTTGAAAGAAAAACTTGAAGCAGAACAGGAAAAAACGAAGGCGCAGGATCTTTTCAGGACCACCCTTTATAGCATTGGTGATGCAGTGATCACCACGGACACGCTCGGACTGATCCAGAATCTAAATCACGCAGCAGAAGTATTGACCGGATGGAAGGAAGAGGATGCCTTAAAGCACCATATTTATGAGGTGTTCAAGATCAAGAACGAATTTTCCGGTTCGCCGGTCAATAATCCCATAGATCGAGTGTTGAAAGAAGGCGTGGTCGTAGGTCTGGCAAATCACACCATCCTGACAGCGAAAGATGGAAGGGAATTTCCGATCTCTGATAGCGGAGCGCCGATCAAGGATATAAGTGGAGAAACCGTGGGAGTTGTCCTGGTTTTTAAGGATATGACATCTGATTATCGACTTCAGCAATCCTTACAGGTTAGTGAAGAACGATATCAACTCCTCTTCCAAAATATACCTGATGCGTTTTTTGATGCACAACTTATAAACGATAAATCGGGAAAAGCCATTGATTTTCGTTATCTCACTTCAAATAAGCGATTTGAAGAACAATTTGGTGTGAATATTACACAGGACACAGATAGTATTGCCAGCTTAACCACGCCCGATCTTGTTAAGGATTGGTTATCAACCTTCGCTCAGGTATCGACTACCGACAAAAACACAACCGTGGAAGCCTATCTTCCTTCCATTGACAGGTCGATGAATATCAAAGTCTTCCGTTCCAGACCCGGTGAATTCGCTGTCATCTTTGAAGATATGACCGAACGCCTGGCAGGAGAAAAAAGTTTGCGTGAATCTGAAGCAAATTATCGGAGTCGCACTGCTGAATTAGAGAGTTTTATGGAGTTTTCTCAAGCCCTCCGAAAAGCGCAGACGATGAAAGAGATGCTGCCGATTCTGGCTGAATATTCGAAACAGGCGATCCGGGGTGATGCCTGCCTGGTTACTCTACTGGATACACCTGGTAATACCTTTCATATTGAATATATGGATGGCTTCATGAAGTTGAATAAGGAATCGGAGTTATCGATCCATCATGAAGTCTCCGGCAGGGTGATGCGCTCGAGAGAGCCGGTCATCGTCAATAATTATTTTGAGGATCCCGATAGGGTAGATGGGCTAATCAACGTAGATAATATTGGACCAGCCATTTTTGTACCGATCCAATCGACCTCGGAATTAATGGGTGTGCTGTGTATTGCAAGGGAAAAGTCCCCACAGGTTCAAGTTTTTACTGAACACGATGCCCAAATACTATCAACATTTGGTGAGAATGCAGGGAATGCAATCCATCGAGCCAATTTATTTGAGGATGTTGAACGACAGGTAGAACATCTGCAGGCACTCCACAGCATTGATCAGGCGATTTCAGGCAGCATCGATCTGAATACCGTTCTTGGGGTCATCACCAACGAACTGATCAGAAATCTTAAAGTGGATGCCACCTGTATTCAATTGGTCGATCCCTTTACATTGCAATTGGAACCAGTCATGATGAAAGGCTTTCGAATCAAAAAATCGGATTACCCAAGATACAAGGTCGGAGAGGGAACGGCAGGCTGGGTCGCATTGACCAAAACTTTGATCGAATATTACGACCTGACCAGTCCATATGATCTGCCTGTTAATTCGATATTCACCACCAAAGAGGAATTTTCCTCTTATCTTGCCTTACCATTAATTGCAAAGGGAAATTGTGTAGGCGTTTTGGAGGTTTTCAATCGAACTCCATTGAAATTTAACAAATTATGGCGAGATTTTCTGATCACTCTTGCCAGTCAGACAGCCATTGCTATCGATGATCTGTCTTTGTTCAATGACCTGGCTCAATCGAACTTGAAGTTGCGTCTATCCTATGATGCCACTATCGAGGGCTGGTCTAAGGCATTGGATTTGCGCGATAAAGAAACGGAAGGACACAGCGAACGGGTCACAGATTTAACCCTGATATTGGCTAATATATTTAATATTCGTGGAGAAGACCTCGAACATATTCGGCGGGGAGCTCTATTACACGATATTGGAAAATTAGGTGTCCCGGACTCCATTTTGCATAAGCCAGGTCCGCTTACTGATGAGGAACGCGAGATCATTAAGGGACATCCTATCCTTGCCTATAAGTTGCTTTCCCCGATCGAATACCTGAAACCTGCGTTGGATATCCCGCACTATCATCATGAATACTGGGATGGAAATGGCTATCCGGATCAATTAAAAGGGGAACAGATTCCCCTCGCTGCACGGATTTTTGCAGTCTCGGATGTCTGGGATGCTCTGACCAGCGAGAGACCGTATCGAGCTGCGTGGAGTAAGGAAAAAGCAATCCAGTATATTTACAATGAATCGGGCAAGCAATTCGATCCAAGTGTTGTTGACCAATTCATCAGGTTGCCTGAGATCATGCAGGAATTTGACAAAGACATTTCTGAAATCATTAGATTGGGCGGTGCGGGAAACTAAACCTATTATTTAACTGACCATTAATACCTTTGCGTCTATGTTATTAACTGTATATCTTGCTCAAATGCTATTCTGAGGGGTAATCTTTTTTTTCCATATCGATTTAGTGAACCATCCAAGCCACGCGAACATCAGAACCATAGGTCCTTTCTGTATGATTCCTGTGTCATTGAATGTCCAACTCAAAAATAAAAATAAATAAAAACTTAAGAAGAATATAATCCAAGTGATTGTCTCTTGCCACCCGATATGTTGTTTTGAGTCGATTATCACCAGAATAGGAATGAGCAAACAGATTTGCTCATAAGTAAAACCAGAAGGATGAGCAATAAAAGTCGTGAGGCCAATAATCGCGATTTGCATCAAATTAGTATTATTAGCCTTAAAATTAAATCTGTAGAATAGAAAAATCAGGATAATAACAATTATTACCAGTATGATATTGCCGGCGATCACAGCTGATTGGAATGAAAGATAAGGAAGAAATAATTGGGTACGTACAGAAATCAAATTCCCATCTGCTTGATAAGTGGGTAGTAATTTGACGAAATCGATTGGCCATTTCGGAAAAAAAAGTAGCATTAAGGTTGAGCTAATCAGAATTGTTCCGATAAAGGCTAAGACCAGTGGGAATAATTTCGCCTTAAATGCATAAAGGAGAATCCAAATTAGGAAAAGCCAGGATAATTGGGGCTTGAAGGTGGAAATAGAGAGCAGAATGCCAATAATTATTTGATATTTTGTGTTCCTTTTTTTCTGGTTATAAATGAATCCAAAAAATAATAATAGAGATAACCCCGAGATCAGAGAATAATTTCCTTCGATAAGACAAAACAGTACTGGATAAAAAAAAGTAAATAGAATAATCATCCACTTTGGTATTCTATTTAATGCAAAAATACCGGTAAATATCACGCAGATAACATTGAATGACATCCATACAGCCTGTGCCCAGTCATATGGAAGGAGAGAAAAAGGTACCATCAATAATATCGAATACAATGGATTCTTATAATAAGATGGATCTTGACCTTCCATCGCAGGGTGACCATATAATCCAAGCTGGTTCTGCAAAGCAGTCTCTTCACTGTATGGATATAATCCGTCAAAAACGAATAATCTGGCTGAATTCCAGTAATAAAAAAAATCAACTCCTAGGGTATTTCCCCGTGTAAAATTGCGTATACCCACACTCATGATTATAAATATGGCGATCGCGGTAATTATGAATGGCCATACCATGGTCCGAATGGTGGATTTTTGAAACGGTTTTAGATTCATGTTAGTGACCGGTAGAGAATCTGACAAAATTCTTATTAATGTGTAATCTGTGAATTGTAATTATTTAACCTGGTATAGCCGACAATTTCCCATTGTCTTGTTTCTAATTACTAAAGCTATTTTTCTTTATCATATTTTATATGATTATCAAGTAAGATACGAAAAATCCCTATTTATGTTCTTGACGAATAGTCAGTCGTGACAAAAACAAATAGTGTTCCAGTCAAACACAATAAACCCCCGACCTCACTGGTCAAGGGTTTCTGATTTTGTCGGGGCGGAGGAGATTTGTTGAGCCTGCGAAATCCCTGTAAAGGGAAACCCTCGACCTCACTGGTCAAGGGTTTCTGATTTTGTCGGGGCGGAGGAGATTTGTTGAGCCTGCGAAATCCCTGTAAAGGGAAACCCTCGACCTCACTGGTCAAGGGTTTCTGATTTTGTCGGGGCGGAGGAGATTTGTTGAGCCTGCGAAATCCCTGTAAAGGGAAACCCTCGACCTCACTGGTCAAGGGTTTCTGATTTTGTCGGGGCGGAGGAGATTTGTTGAGCCTGCGAAATCCCTGTAAAGGGAAACCCTCGACCTCACTGGTCAAGGGTTTCTGATTTTGTCGGGGCGGAGGGATTTGAACCCTCGACCTCACGGTCCCGAACCGTGTGCTCTAGCCGGACTGAGCCACACCCCGAAGCGACTGAGATTATACCCAACCTCATCTTATCCCGCAAGACGCGGCTATTTATTCTTCTTGACCTTGGGCGCCGGTAGGATATCTTCCGGGCACATCTGGTACCCGCAATTCACATACTCGATCCGTTTTTGCAGGTTTTCGGGCAACCGCCCGGTCTCGATCCAGAGTCCATAGCTCACGCTGGTGGCATGGTTGGGATCGTTCGGGCGGGCAATATTGGGGATCGCAAAATTGGAGATAAAAACCAGGGCAGCCAATACCCATAACACTTTCGGCCTGGTCTCGAAAACCACGCCCATCATCATCAACCAGAAGGGGATGGTCGGCAGCAGGTACGCCGGTTCGGTGGGGATCTGAATGTAGAATGCTTCATAGGCAGCGATGGTCACCAGGCAAAACAGCAGAAGCCAGCGGTACGGGGATGAGTTGATCTTTTTGTGATCTTTCCAGTACCGCCAGAAGCCATACAGGAACATCAACCAGACCGGGATGCCCCAGAAGAACAGGCTTTTATACAGAAAGCGTCCGATTCGCAGGTAAGGTGTCCAATATTCCTCTCCACCCACCGCCGGACGAAGGAAATTCAATGTCCAGCGGGAAAAATCAGCCGAGGGCAGATACATGACCGCGCCAAAGAGACCCATCAATACAGCAGCCCAGAAAGCCTTTTTACGCAGGTCAGGTTGAGAGAGAAAAATAAATAGCAGGATACACACTGCAGCAATCACGGATGTGGCACGCGAACCGACCCCCAACGCCATGGCTATCCCTGCTCCCCACCAGCGTCCCTTGAGGAGAAGCGCAAAACCGATCCAGATGAATCCCATTGCGACCAGGAAATCAATGGTCGCCGTAGCCTCGATCCAGAAGATCGGGTGGACCATCATGGAGATCGTCAAAATTTTAGGATGTGGGATCTGGTAGAACCGCATGACGCAATTAAAGCAATACAGCGTTGCCAGTGCCATCAACAACACAAATAAATTGGTTAGTACGAAGCCACCGATATTGTTGAGGAAGAACGTGATCGTCTCGAATACCAGGAACCCGGGCGGTCTGGATGGGACATAGTCAAAGGTCTGCGCGAATTTCTGCCCGGTCCACAATACCCCATACGTATCTGAATCCGCGCCGTATCCTAGAAAAATGAAAGGGATATACAGCACCAGTGCAAGCAGGTAGACATCGTACTTCTTGATAAATGCGGACAGATTATTCTGCATGAATGAAACCATAAGATGAAATGGGGTACTGAACCACGACGGGAATTATATCAAAAGACAGCCAGTGGTCTGGTGTTATCCTAAGCTGCAATTGATTTAATTGGAATAGTGTCAGGAGAGAAATACTTTCTGAGCCGCGTTGACCTGGGCTGTATTGATTGGAAGCAGGAATTGGAAATTGCTCCCTTTGTTTTCCATACTTTCAACCCATAATCTCCCCCCGTGCATTTCAATCATCCCCTTCGCGATCGATAAGCCTAATCCCATTCCACCGTGTCTGCGGGTAAGATGTGATTCTACCTGGTAGAAGCGATCGAAGATGCGTTGCTGGTCTTTCTCTGGCACACCGATACCATTATCAATGACAGAGACTTTCACATACCCGGGTATCTCTTCTGCTGTGACCAGCACCCTGTCGCCCGGGTCGGTAAAGGTGAGCGCGTTTTTTACCAGGTTACCGAGGGCGATCCGGATCTTATGGGCATCCCCTTCAATGACCATATTCGCTTTTGAGATGTCTGCTCGTAAGGATATATTCCTCTCGCGGGATAGTTCCTGGTAGGAGCTGACGACGTCTTTGATCAACCGGTCCATCGACACCTGTCGCCGTCGGATCTTTGCCATCCCGGTCTGGAAGTGATCCACATCTGCCAGGTCTTCGATGATGTCTTTTAAATGGACCGCATTGCGGACGATCGTATCCAATTGAATGCGGGCTTCTCCAGTCATCTCGTCCTGGAGCAGGGAAGCGTGTCCCAGAATTAAACCGGTCGGAATGCGCAGTTCATGCGAAGAGATGGCAATGAAATCGGTTTTCATGCGGTCAAGTTCGAGCAGCTGGCGATAAGCTGCCTGGGCTTTATCCAACAATTTCTGGTTCTGAATGGCAACCGCTGCTTGAGCCGCCAATGTTTCGAGGGTACTAACATCGTCCTCAGTATAATTCGTGCGATTGTTCTTGTTTACTGCTTCCATGATACCGATGGGTTGTCCTTTAATCACCATTGGGACAACCACGATATTCAGGGTCTCAAATTCCAGCACCCGATCGACCTCTTTAAATAGCCGGGGATCATTCTGGGCATCCTGAATGACAAGCGGCTGGTGGTGAGTAAAGGACCAACCCGCAATACTTTTCTCCAATGGAATACTAAGTGTCCGCAGTTTTTCAATTCGATACCAGGGGGCTGCCGTATAGTGAAGATGATCGCCTTCTTCGGCGATCTCGAGGATGGATGTTTCCTGGCTGTAGGTTAGTTCAGATGCGATCTCGATAATGGACTTTAAATAGGAATCTAAATCCAGGTTCGCATTTAGATTTCTGCTCACCTCTAAGAGTCGTTCTAACTTGTAAATCCGGTCTGCTTTAAAGTCAGACATTCATTGCTCCGGTAACGTCCAATCCCACCATCGAGACCAATGTGTACGAATACCCCTTTATTATAAATCCTTGGTAAAATTTGTATATAATAAATCGTATGGATATAAAACAAAAAATCACCCGACGCAAGTTATTAAAAAATGTCGGCATATCCCTGGCGGGGGCAGGTTTATACGCCGGTCTTAACCCTACTATGCAAGATTTATCATCCAGAAATGTGATTCAAACGTCTGATGTTAATAAAGATACACTTCAGAAACCTATAGATCCAACTGCAATATCCGAGACCCAAAAACCAGATCTTCCAATTGAAGAAATCAACTTTATGGCAAACCATGAAGTTGTTACCGGAGATACCTTGAGGAAAGTGATCTCAATCACCTATGACGATGTGACTGATGATAGCCAGCTAACCGAATTGTTGGATGTCTACCTCGAGCATGGCGTCAAAGCAACTTTTTTTGTAATGGGTGCGGACCTCATTCATTGCAAAGTGAATGTCCCCCGCCTGATCGAAGAGGGACACGACCTTGCATTTCATGGCTGGGTCCATGATATGCCTTTCACTCAATTGAGTGACGAAGCGATCCATACTCAATTTCGGATGTTCACATACCAGATCCGAAATATGCTGCCCGGATATAGGGTTCGTTATTTTCGGGCTCCATTTGGTGACCGAAATCTTCGGGTAAGAGGGATCGCTGCGCAATGGGGAATGCAGCATGTATTGTGGTCGCTGGAATCCGGGGGAAACGACAAATCTACATTGAGTAACGTGGTGGACCGGGCAAAAAATGGTGATATCGTCCTCAGCCATGTAAACAGGATCTATGACATAGCGGATGTGGATATGATCCTTCGTGTGCTGATCAGAAAAGGCTTCAGCGTAGAAGCGTTGAGCACCTCCATCGCCGCCTCCATGAAGTATAGCCCGAACTAATTTACGCGTTTCAGCACCATTTATCAGGATCATTCATGAAATTTCTTCGCAGACACATGCTTTGGGTATTATTGGTTTCAAGCATATTGGCTTCTTGTACCCCAGGCACCACCATCATTCCAACTGAATTGCCAGAGTTTACCCAGACAGCAACCCTTCCTCCGGCGACATTTACACCCGAGCCAACCGCCACACCCATTCCACCGACTCCGACACCCATTCGTACTCCACCGGCATTACCGGGTATTTTTCAAACCACCATACTCAATCCGTTGGATCCTCCCCATACCTACATCAAAGATACCTGCGGGTATCTGAAGGCAAAATGGGATCCGAATAATAGCTCACCGGGTACTGTTGTGATGGTTATCATGATCCATGGGGTAAGTAAAGAAGCGTCCCCAGACATGGCTTACAACAGCATCACCCACGCTACCATGAAAAAAATCATGGAGCATGCTGCAGAAGTGGGATTTCAAACCATCACCATGAATCAGCTCGCTGATTTTATGGAAAAGAATACCGCGATACCACCGCGCTCTGTGGTTTTCCTGGTTGATGACCGCCATTTTGCTCAATACTATCTGGATCACTTTATTCCTTTCTTGCAAAAATACGGTTGGAAGACGGTGACGAATGCGTGGATAAGTAATGTGAGTTTGAATCCAGCGATCTATCCCGAATTACAGGAATTGGTGAAACAGGGGTATCTTGATATGCAAGCTCATGGATTTGAACACAACTCAAATATCAATCCTGGCTCGTCAGAAGAATATATTCACCAGGAGATCTATAAACCGATCGAGGTGATCTCACAATATTTTGGTAATACACCTGTTGCATTCATTTGGCCGGGCGGAAGCTTTACTAAACGTGGCATGGAAGTCGCCCGCGAAGCCGGGTATCGCCTTGGGTTTACTACCAATCCCAGAGGTCCTCTCATGTTTAACTGGGTGCCTCAGGCAGACCAAAAGGATTCAGGAAGGCCACTTTATCTACCGGAAGGTGAATTTGGTGACCCGTTATTGACTCTCCCTCGCTATTGGAGTACCGATGCGCTCTATCGTATCGATGAGGTACTGACGATCGGTGACCAGGCTCGCACTGAAGCGAACAATAATCGTGAAACAGAATTGCTTTACTATGATATTGTCTGTAAAGACAAGTATGGATCCATCCCAACGATATCCACAACACCTTGATTGGAGGCGTAATGAAAGACGATTGCATATTCTGCAAAATAGTACAAGGAAAAATTCCAAGTCAAGTGATATATAAAGATGAAAAGATCACTGTGTTCAAGGATATCAATCCAATTGCGCCGGTTCACTACCTGATCGTTCCGAATCAGCATATTGACAGCCTCAACGATGTTACGGTTGGTGACGAACTTTCACTCGGGCATATTTTCACAGTGGCTCGGCTCCTGGCGGAAAAGGAAGGAATCCAGGAAGGGTATCGGCTGGTTATGAATACGGGCGCGGGCGCCGGGCAAACAGTCTTGCATTTGCACATGCACTTATTGGGAGGAAAAGCTTTAACAGCCAAGTTTTCGTAGAGGATATCCTTGAAGAGACACCTGGTCGTCATTATTCTTGTCCTTATTGCTGCTCTCATTGCCTGTCGTAAACAGGCTCCGCCCGCGGAACCATGGAATCCATCCGATCAAGGGGTGATCTCCACTCCTTGTCCCACTGGAATTGCTTTATCCGGCGGTTGTATAGTCGGCAGCATTCCCACCAGCGCCTGGTATTTATTACCAACCCGATCTCCGGATGAGCCCATCCTTACCCCAACGCCTGATCCTCCCCATATCGTTCCCACCCTTCGGTTGGATCCCTTCGACTATACAGTGCAGGCAGGCGATTCTCTTGCTACCATAGGGGAACATTATCAAGTGGCAGTTGATACCATTGCCAACGCGAATCAGCTAGCAAATCCAAATGCCTTGAGCATCGGGCAACGATTAGTAGTTCCTGCCCCAACGCCCTCTGGCAGGGGACCTTCCTTCAAGATCATTCCTGATTCAGAATTAGTTGCCAGTCCATTCAGCATATCCTTTGATGCAGCTCATTTCTTGAAAGAACGATCCGGTTACCTCAGTTCATACAAGGAGGTAGTGGACCGCGAGAATCTGACTAGCGCTCAGATCATAGAGCGAGTGTCAATGGAGAATTCAGTGAATCCGAGGTTGTTGATCGCAGCTTTGGAATATACATCCCATTGGATTACCAGCCCATCCCCCGAAACAACAGCAAAAACATATCCACTTAGATATATTGATGAACGATACGCAGGTTTATATCGGCAGCTATCCTGGGCTGCGAACCAATTGAACAAGGGGTTTTACCTGTGGCAGATCAATGCATTGCCTGCTCTGCTTCTGGTAGACGGTTCGATCATCCCGGTTGATAATACGATCAATGCCGGTACTATCGGGGTTCAATATTTTTTATCATCACTTTATGGACGAACAGATTGGGAATTTGCAACATCCCCGGATGGTCTTTTCAAGACCTTCTCCGATCTTTTTGGCTACCCATTTGATGCAACGCTGGAAGGATTGATCCCTCCTGATCTTTCGCAGCCATTAATGCAATTACCATTCGAACCAGGTAAACCATGGTCCTTTACCGGCGGACCTCACGGCGGATGGGGTGATGGAAGTGCCTGGTCGGCAATTGATTTCGCTCCACCTGGTGAGCCTATGGGGTGTGTTCTGAATAATGAATGGGTCACAGCCGTGGCAGATGGAAAAATTGTATATTCGAACGCCGGTGTAGTCATTCTGGATTTGGATGGAGATAGTAAGGTTCAAACCGGCTGGTCGGTACTATACTTGCACATTGATTCACAGGATCGTGTAAAGGCTGGCGTTGATCTGAAAGCTGGAGACCGAATTGGTCACACATCCTGTGAAGGCGGACTTTCTAGCGGAACACACCTTCACCTGGCAAGAAGATATAACGGAATATGGATAGCCGCTGACGGGATAATCCCATTCAACCTTGATGGATGGACATCCAGCGGAACCGGAACCGAATACGATGGATTTATAAGCAGGAACAATGAAGTTATTGAAGCATACAATGGGCAGCAGGAAGAAAACCAGATCCAACGGTAGCGGGAATGAAAATAGACTCCGTTGGTTCTCTACCCTTGTAATTACTTCTGCGATCTTCTGGCTAAGCGCTTGCACGAATGATTATGTTACCCTTGACCCAATTGAAACCGAAAGGACTCCCAGCAGTCCAGTTACAATTGCTGCAGCCCCCGAATTACCGATCGAACCAACTCAAATAGAATCATTGCCTGAAATTCAACCAACTCCTATATCTATTCAACCAACCCCTATTCCAATTCAACCAACCATCATGTCAGTATCTGAGGTGGGAGGAGTTAGTGGAAGCAATACTGTTCCTGATACCCTCGGAATATCAGGGTCTATAAAAATCGAACCGGAACAAGTAGAACCCAAACCGATGCTGACCAGCATGATCAAACCGGCTGTGACCTCAAATGAACCACCGATTATTTATCAAACTCAAGCAGGAGATACACTTCCCGCCCTGGCAACCCGTTTCGGAGTATCCATTGCGGAGATCTCTTCCACTATCAATCTTCCGCGGTCAGGTTTTCTCGATCCACAGCAGCTCGTTATGATCCCACCGAGGAATATAGAGACATCATCTGATAAAAAAGTGATACCTGATAGTGAGTTGGTTTTTTCACCTTCAGGATTAGATTTTGATATCGATGGTTTCGTTGATAATGCGGGCGGTTACCTCAGCACTTATCGAGAATACCTCAGCAGTTCTGGTTGGTTGGATGGTGCAGGGGTTATCCGAAAAGTGGCGATTGAAAACTCGATCAACCCCAGAACACTACTGTCCATTCTTGAATATTTCAGCCATTGGGTTTATGGGCAACCCATTGGTGAGACCGCCCAGAAATATCCGCTCGGGCACATCGATCCGCTTAAAAAAGGACTATACAGCCAACTTACCTGGGCAGTAAGTCAATTGAATGTTAGCTATTACGGATGGCGCGAAGGATTGGTCACAGAAGTGGTATTTCCGGATGGATCGACCATCAAAGGCGCGCCAGACCTTAATGCGGGCACATTCGCAATCCAGTATTTGTTTGCTCAATTATTGGATCGTGCCGGATGGGAAGCAGCGGTATATACAGATACAGGGTTTCCATCTACTCACCAACAGATGTTCGGTAGTCCCTGGTTAAGAGCAATGACTGTTGAGCCTCTTTTCCCAGCCACAATCACGCAACCCGATTTGATCCTTCCCATTGAGAAAGATACCGAATGGAACTTTACTGGGGGTCCGCACGCTGCATGGGGGGCACTGGGAGCCCGCGCCGCACTAGACTTCTCACCTAGTTTGAACAACAGCGGCTGCGAAACTTCAAATGAATGGGTCCTCGCTGCTGCATCAGGTGTGGTCGCGCGCACGGGTGGCGGAGTTGTCGTATTGGATCTGGATGGTGACGGCAATGAACAAACAGGTTGGGACCTGCTTTATATGCACATTGCAACCAGGGATCGAGTTAAAGCAGGTGATTTTGTTGAACAGGGACAACCTATCGGTCATCCATCCTGTGAAGGGGGCTTCTCCACCGGCACGCATTTTCATATGGCTCGTAAGTTCAATGGCGAGTGGATCCTGGCAGGCGGACCATTACCTTTCGTGATGGATGGTTGGGAAGCGCACGCCGCCGCCCAATCCTATAAGGGAACCCTCACCAAAGGTAATCAAATGATCACGGCTTGTTCTTGTGGGACGAAAGATACGGTCATTATTCGTACCGATTTGGATCCATCTTCCGATTCAGCGGTACAATAAGACCTTGATGTAGTTTGATAGAGCACTCTCATTGAAAGTAAAATAACCAGGTAATCAAATTACCTTTCTCTTTATACATGAAACAAAGACAATTCCATCCAGTTTCTCCCCTCAAACCATTTGTTGAGAGATCTTATAATTTATCATGATCAATAACAAGCTCAAAATAAGTATCACGCTGCTTGTACTCTCAGTATTACTAGTATCCTGTCTGCCTCCTCCCCAGCTTATCTATCGGGAGATGACCCCGACATATCCTCCTGAGGAAATTGTCAAGGCAACTTTATTGCCAACCCGGGAAATATTCGAACCTGGTCAGTTGGTCGATTATTCCATTCAAGATGGTGATACGATTTCTGCTTTGGCGGTCCGCTTTAATACAACCGTCCCGGAAATTTTAGAAGCTAATCCCATTATTCCGCAATCCACAACAACCCTGCCGCCAGGAATGCCTGTTAAAATCCCGATCTACTACCGACCTTTATGGGGTTCAGCCTATCAGATCATTCCCAATTCGTTATACGTCAACGGACCCGCTCAGAAGGATTTCAACACTATCCAATTCGTTGAAGACCAACCCGGATGGCTCAAAGATTACTCGATATATGCCTATGGTGGATGGCGCTCAGGCGGTGAGCTGGTGGATTATATTGCCACAAGTTACTCGGTCAGTCCTCGTCTTATCCTGGCGATCCTGGAATATCGGGCGGAAGCATTGAGCAATTCAATCCGCCCATCGAATGTGGACAGTAACTTGTTGGGGCACTATCAGGAATTCTTTGGCAACCTTTACTACCAACTCCTCTGGTTGGCAGATACATTGAATAATGGATATTATCAATTCCTGGATGGAAAATTGGTTTCCCAGGAGCTTTTAACTGGAGAATTGGAATATTTCGATCCATGGCAAAACGCGGCGACAGTCTCACTTAAGCATTATTTCGCATCCATTCTTCCTGCAGATGCCTATTATCATGCTGTTGCGCATGATGGTTTTGCTGCCACTTACAGGAAACTCTTCGGTGAAGTTTGGCCGGATACGCATGAACCCATCATGCCTGGAAGTCTTCAACAACCCGACCTTATGCTGCCATTTGTTGCCGGGAAATCCTGGTCTTTTACGGGAGCTCCCCATCCAGTCTGGGGTGAGGAAAATCCTTGGGCGGCAATCGATTTCGCACCTCCTTCGGATCTGAGCGGTTGTGCTGCTTCAATTGAATGGGCTACCGCCGTTGCCGATGGATTGATCGTCCGGGCAGAACCTGGTCTGGCAATACTTGATCTGGATGGCGACGGTGATGAACGGACAGGTTGGGCGATACTTTATCTCCATCTGTCGTCATCTGATGCTGCTCCACAGGGTAAACAGATGAAAGCAGGTGACGTGATCGGTCATCCGTCTTGTGAGAGAGGACGCGCGACTGGTACTCACATCCATATCGCCAGAAAATACAACGGGCAATGGGTTCCCGCAGATGGAATCATTCCATTCTCATTGGAAGGATGGATAACCCATTCAGCCGGAAGACCATATCAAGGTTCGCTTACCAAACAAAATCAATCGGTGAAGGCTTGCTCCTGCGGTGACCAGTACAGTCAGATCACCTCAAAGCCATAATTTCTGGAGTCCAACGAACGAAAATCAGATGATTAAGCAATGACAGGTTGCAGGTGATGCTAATCAGTGGTTGGAGAGATTGAGGGGATATTAAATAAAAAATAGTATCGCAAAAGCGATACTATTTTTGTAAGAAATGATTCGTTAATCCCCGTGGGAGAGATAAGCTTCAAGCATAATTAGGTTCTTCTCGCCTACGCTCTTTATGACACGCAGAAGACGATCCATATTGGAGACCTCTTCCAACTGTTCCGTTACAAACCAGCCTAAGAATTCACGTCCAAGATGATCATTTTGCTTGATCGCCAGGTCCATCAATGCATTGATGCGGCGGGTAACTTCCAATTCCCAATCAAGGGCGTACTGTACAGCTTCTCCCGCTGATGAAAATGAGAATTTCCCGGCGGGGATAGCAGGCACCTCAACCTGTCCCCCTGTCTCCATCAAATATTTTACAAATTTAAGACCGTGTTCGCGCTCCTCATCTGATTGTTTGAGGAACAATTCGGTCGCTTTCTTAAGAGCGAGAGAATCGAAAAATGCGGCGATCTGAATATACTGATGTGAAGCCTCGAATTCATGTCCTATTTGCTCATTAATTAACGCTTGTAATTCTTTACTGATCATCATTTTGGCATCCTTTCCAATTTAACAGTAATATTTTTATCTGAAATAATTATATCATTTCGGGTATAACTGCATTCAATAAATTTATACAATCATTATACTAATGCCGGATTACGCAACCTTTTTTCTGTAAATTCGAGTCAGAAATACCCATCGTTCTTTAACAATTCAATGACTTGCCAGAACAATATCGTTTTCCGATCTGCCACTCCTCACTGATCTCCATGAGTAACGCTGAGACCAACCGGAGACAAGAAGCCTCATTTGGAAAAACACCTACAACTCTCGTACGCCTGCGAATTTCTTTGTTGATCCTCTCCAGACTGTTGGTTGTCCGGATCGTTCTGCGGTGTTCCAAAGGAAAATCAAAAACCGAAAACCCCTCGGAAAGGTTATCTTCAAGCCAAGCCGATAAGCGCGGTGCGGAAGCGGCATACTTCTGGATGGCTGCTTGTAGTAACTCTTCAGCAGTCTTTCGGTCTGGAGCATTGAACATGGATCTGATGTCTGCGGCCACCTCCAATCTCATATGCTGTTTGGGCAGATATGCCCCAGCGTTTTGTTGCAAGTGGAACTGGCATCTTTGCCAGGGGATACTTCCAAACACCGCTCTCCGAGCTGCTCCAAGACCTTCGTGATCATCGCTGATGATTAGTTTCATGCCATTTAGACCACGATCTTTCAGACTCTTCAGAAAGGCTTTCCAGTGGGTTTCATGCTCACTAAGTGATACAGAAACACCAAGGATCTGCCTTTCGCCTTCTGGAGTGATGCCTGAAGCCACTAAAACCGCCGCATCTCTTACTTGTCCAGCTTCACGAACTTTCTCGTAGCGGGCATCCACGTAGAGATAGCTTATCTCTCCCAAAGGTCTTTCTCGCCATTCTTGAAGGACTTCATCCAGTTGAGCGGCTGCCCGACTGACCTGCATGGATGATATCTCTATCCCGCACAACTCTTCGGTGATAGCTTTTACTTTCCGGGTGGAAACTCCCTGAACATACATCTCTGCCAGTGTTGTTACCAGAGCTCGTTCACTTCTTAGACCTTTTTCAAGTGCTGAAGGATAAAAGCCTCCTTCTCGTACCTGGGGTACTGCAAAGGTGATCTCACCGATTCGGGTCCGAACCGTCTTTGGCTTATAGCCATTGGCATGGCCTTTTCGGTCTTCGGTCCGTTCGTACTCTTCAGCTTGCAGGTACTTGGATCTTTCCACTTGCATGACATTGTTAATCAATATCCGCATCAGTTCCGGAACTGCTTCTAGACCTTTTTCAGCTAGTTCACTTGTAACGGTATAATCTTCTTGGTGAGTCATTTCAGTCTCCTATTTTGGTCTGGTAACCTATTTAGGATACTTCTGACTCACCTCTTTTGTTAAGGTTCAGCAAATTACAGAAAGAATGTTACACCAACTAATGCCGGGAAAGGGTCTAATAACCTATAGTAGAATTGGGTGAAAGAAGGATAGGAGAATAAATGGTTTGCAACACACTTGATAATATTCCGTATGATTCTTCGATAGAGATTGATTACGGACGATTTGTACGGTTACCGAAAGATCAGAAATTGGTCTTAAATGATTGGTTCGAACAAGCCTGGAAACTACGGGAATCGCCTCCAGAACATCACTTTCACGCGTGGATGTTATCATGGGATTTATTAGGTTATGTAGCTGAAATAATCACAGGAAGTTCAAGCCCGGCTTCCTGGTTTCCAATCCTCTTGAATGAACCAAAGCTAGGCGCGATATTTAATGGGGTGATGGAGAATAAAAAATCCCTACTGCGTATGTATGCCAAACGCTTCGCATTAAGTTGGCCGATATTTGATTCCGAAGAGATAATTCACCTCAGCGGAGGTCGAACCTTCTCCGCGATTCGGGCAGAAAAGGCGCAAGAGTACATCAAACTCGGTGCCAGAAACTTCGCACCACCTTGTTGGCAGGACCACCTCCAGGATGCCGAATTCATTCCAGATTGGAAACATACAATGTCATCCTGGTATGCGGTTCGGAATAATTTATTCAGACCAGGGGGATGGCAACAATCAGAGACAGATATCCGGATCGTCTCCAACGCTTTCTTATCACTGATCTACTTTTTCAAAGAGGGTAAAATATTTTTTGAGAATCCCAGTTTAAGTCCAGATATATTTGATCGGACCCAAGTCCTATCCAGTTTGTGAGTATGTGTGAAACGCGATAGACCTTTATTCGAGCAGATATTCGAACTTGTGCGGCAAGTCCCACCCGGAAAGGTGACAACCTATGGCCGAATCGCAGGTATCCTCGGTACTTGTTCCGCGCAAATGGTCGGATTTGCGCTGTCTTCCTTACCTGAAGGATCGGATGTTCCCTGGCAGCGGGTTATTAATCGATTCGGAAAAATCAGTCCGCATGGTCATGGTTTTGGAACCTTAATCCAAAAAAGCCTTCTTGAAGAAGAAGGTGTCCGCTTTGACCTGAATGAGGCAGTAAATCTGGAAGAATTCGGCTGGTTCTAGCTTATCTGGGTAAAAATCATTCGATGTAAGTAAATTTATTTGGATGTTGGAAAGGACTGGTCCTACTCCATATCCTAATCATGGATAAACCGAAACTAAAGGGTGGACGATGCTTTCGCGTAGATTAATATATTTACTTACGGTAGGATACCACGCAATGACTACAGCTCTTATTATTTCTAAGATATCGAAATCGTATATTGTTTACGACAGCATTGATCGAATCCTACTGGATTGATCGCTGCTGGTATGCCAGATAGAGGGCAATCGATCCTGCCACTGCGGCATTTAATGATTCGATCTTTCCACTCATCCCCAGACGAACCAATTGGTCACACGATTTCCGAACCAATGACCGCATCCCTTCGCCTTCGCTCCCGACAACAATTGCCAAAGGTCCAGTCATTCGTACTGATTCGATCGGAGCCAATTCATCAGTACTGTCCAATCCAAGAATCCAAACATCGTGTTCTTTGAGCTGTTCCATTGCCTGCGCAAGATTCATCATCCCAATCAGCAGATGTTCACTTGCTCCTGCAGACGCATTTACAACAGCAGGAGTAATATCAACTGTATGCCGGAGAGGTAATAAGATGCCATGCAGTCCAAATGCTTCTGCACTCCGAAGGAGAGTTCCAAGGTTTTGCGGATTCTGCAAGGTATCCAGAATAAGTATGAATAACGGCTCTTTTCGACTTTCGGCCAGGCTTACCATATCCGTCAGTTCCCGATAAGGATAAACACTCGTTTCGAGTGCGACTCCCTGATGATTGTCGCTTAGATTGTTTAGCCGAAGCCGAGGGATTTTTTCGACAATCAGGCGTGATTGTCGAGCTAGACGCAAAATTTCCTGAATCCGTTCGTCTGCCTGGATCGTATCTGATACCAGAACACGAAAAGATTGCCGCCGCCCTGCTTTAAGGGTTTCAAGAACCGGATTTCTTCCGGTAATCCATTCTTTCATAAAAATACCTTTTTGGGATTAATGACCGTTTTCGTAGGCATCTTCGGGTCGGGCGAAGATCATTCTTCCGGCTGCTGTTTGCAAGATTTTCGTGACAGTAACATTGATCTCCCTGCCGATCAACTCCCGACCATTTTCAACAACAACCATAGTTCCATCATCCATATATCCGACACCTTGACCAAATTCTTTTCCCTCTTGAATAATCCGCATTATGAGGGTCTCGCCGGGGAGCAGGACTGATTTCACAGCATTGGCGAGCTCATTGACATTGAGGATGATCACACCCTGAAGTTCGGCGATCCGATTTAGATTGTAATCATTCGTTAAGATGGGGCAGCGCATTTGACGTGCAAGGACAACCAACTTGTCATCGACCTCTTTCACACCTTCCGCATCGATATCCTGGATCTTCACAGGTGTCGGGGAACCATCTTTCTGTAATGAGGCGAGCACTTCCATGCCACGCCTTCCACGCTGCCGACGAAGATTGTCTGGAGAATCGGCAACGTATTGCAATTCATTCAGGACAAAACGAGGAATGATCAGAGTGCCCGGGAGAAAGCCGGTTTTTGCTATATCCGCTATCCGCCCGTCAATGATCACACTTGTGTCCAGAAGGATATTTCGTCCATCTCCCCAGTTTGATTTTCCTCCGCGGTCCCCTCGAAACGAATGGAACATACCTATCAAATCATTCTGGCGCATATTAAAAACCGCAATACCGAGGTAACCGAACAAGATCACACCGATAAAAGGTATGATCGAATTGAATGGTTGTGGAAGTAGTGAGAATGGAAATGCTAATAACGCGCCAAACAGCAATCCAATCAACAACCCGATCATGGATGAAAAAAGAGACTGGGTAGAAATTTTCTTGATGAGAGAAAGCAGTGCTCGAAATGGTCTGGTTGTAATGTACGGTGTTAGGATCAAGCCAACCAAAGCACCGACCAATCCGAGGGTGAAAGCATATTGTTCAACTGTCAAGACAAAAGATGCTGTGGAGAGTTGAGCTGATTTTCCGAGTGAAACCCCCCATATTACGCCTAAAACCGTAAAGCCAATCATCCCGATTAATCGGATAATAAAATCAACGCTCATAATAGCTCCGAAAAAAAATAAAATAATAAGAAATAATTCCTACCCGCATCATAGCATGCCATTGAATACTCGTCAAATGAATCTGTTCGAGAACATTCTAAACGTCTCGTATAATTTTCCGTCACAATCACTCCTAATGGGTTTACCGAAAGGACATTTATCAAAAAATGGATATATAAAAGTGCTCACCTTGTCGGGGTGAGCACCTTGTACTAACTTTTATGATCAGGAACAGGCGGCTGAGGAGGGCGAATTATTTTCTGGCGATGCTTACGAGATTTAATTGTGGAATTACCAGCTTCGGGTTTTAATAGTGTGTGCAACCACATTTCAGCTTGCTGGTCATCCTCGCGTTTTCCACAGACATCACAAACCCATGCAGGAAAATTGGGCACTGTTATCAATTCATCGCCCAACCAGGTAAAGTAAGTAAGATGCCGTTTATGCATCACGCCCACCTGGCATTCTATGCATGGTATGGTGTTTGGTGTATTTGTGTCTGGTTGCATTGTCATACTATTGTACTTCCAATAATAAAAACCAATTTAAATTTGGAGAGGGCACTCCAATTCTTACTGGTGATCTGCCGAAACAATATTTTGCTGATCAAGTATGGTAAATTTGCTCAGAGGCCAGTATACGACTACCGCACGTCCTACAACGTTTTCCAGCGGGACAAATCCCCAACGATGGGAATCAGAGGATTGATTACGGTTATCGCCCAGGACAAACAGATTATCTTCCGGGACAAGCCATTCGCCGTCATAATTTGGCGCATCTGCCAGGTATACTTCATCGAGTCGAAAACCGTTTACGAACACCTCTCCACTATAAATTTTAACCTGATCACCCGGAGTACCGATAACTCGCTTAATAAAATCCTCTCCAGGTTCAGTAGGTGCATGGAAGACAACGATATCACCAATCTTGGTCTCACCGATTTTGTAAGCAAGTTTGCTCACAAGGACGAATTCACCTTCAAAAAGGGTTGGTTGCATACTTACATTCTGAACCCGTACTCGGGCAGAAATGGCATCAATTCCGAAATAAAGCACCAAAGCGAGAATCAGCGTCTCGGCAATATCGAATATTACCCGGCGAATAGTTGAGTCATGGGATTTTCCCGGTAAACTCTCTGGCGCAGATGTACCAGGAAGGTGCTCGTCAGTCATAAAAAATCTGTCCTCCCATGAAGGGATTATATGCCTGGCACATTAGGGAATTATTAATGACGTGGTTTGAAGACAAAGCGAATCGGTGTCCCAAGAAAACTATACTCTTTTCGAAGCTGGTTTTCCAGATATCGTACATAACTAAAATGAGCAAGCTTTGGATCGTTAACATAAATCATGAAAGTAGGGGGATCACTGCGTACCTGCGTTCCGTAATACATTCGCATACTGCGTCCAGCATGAGATGGGGCTGGGTGAGCATCCTGGGCTGCCTGGATGATCTTATTGATTTGGGAGGTTGTCAATCGTACTAATCGCTCTTCCTGAACCCTCAAAGCCAGGGGCATTACTGCATCAACATTTTTACCTGTTTTGGCAGAGATAAACAGGATAGGTACGTAAGCCAGAAATTTAAGTTCGCGACGGATGTATTCGGTATATTGATCCATTGTATCGTTATCTTTTTCAACTGCATCCCACTTATTGACAACGACCACAACGCTCTTCCAGGCTTCAAGGATAAAACCCGCAATATGCGCATCCTGCGCAGATAAACCATCCACCGCGTCGATGACCAACAAAGACACATCAGAGCGCTCAATTGCACGCAAAGACCGAATTACACTATATCGTTCGACGCCCGGTATGATCTTACCCCGTCTTCGAATTCCGGCAGTATCGATCAATGTCACAGCGGTACCATCGAGATCAAGGTGTGTGTCTATAGCGTCACGGGTTGTCCCAGCGATGGGGCTAACGATGGATCTTTCCTCGCCAGCCAGGCGATTAAGAAGACTGGATTTTCCGACATTCGGCTTTCCTACAATCGATATCTTTGCAGATTCATCCTCGGTTTCCTCAATTTCATGGGGGAAAACTGCCACCATTGCATCCAGAAGATCGCCCGTACCCGTACCATGAAGAGCAGAAATTGGATACGGTTCACCCATGCCCAGTTCATAGAATTGGGACGCCACTTCTCTTAATCGAGGGCTGTCAGCTTTATTTACGACCAATAAAATAGGTGGATAGGATTGGTCTCCGACTTTCTTTTGAGATTTTCGGAGTAGGTTTGCCACTTCCAGATCAGCCGGGGCGACGCCGGTCGTTGCATCTGTGATAAATAAAACAACGTCTGCTTCTTGTACGGCGATGAAAGCTTGAGCCCGGATCTGTTCAATGAAATCCGCTGATCCGATGGATAATGGGTCTTTTCCTGAAGCGGCAGTGGTCGGATCTATTCCGCCTGTGTCGATCAGATCAAAGGTCGTATTAAGCCATTCGCCTTCAGCAAAGATCCGGTCGCGGGTAGTACCTGGTGTATCATCCACAATCGCAAGTGGTTCACCAACCAAACGGTTGAATAATGTGCTTTTTCCCACATTCGGTCGCCCTACGAGGGCGACAACATTCTTTCTCATAATTTCTCTCTTAAGGTTTTGGAGTTGGGGCGTTGGATTGTATCACAACTTCAATGGTTGCCGGTAATACCGATTCGATTCTGATTTCTTGCGAATCGACATTTACGCTCGGTATGATCTGATAAGTCCCGGGCAACAGATCGGTTAGATTGATAACCACTTGAACAGCACCTGCGGTAAGTTGATCCAATAATGGAAGCGGACCAGAAAGGATCACATCCACCACTTCAGGAGAAACCTCAGCTGTCATCCCGTCTGAAAGACCTTCAAATAGAATCGGAATGCGAGATAAGGTTAGGCTGCTTTCGATCGCTGCAATCCCGGCTTGCAAGTTGATCTGCTCTACTCCCACAAGAGAGACTCCGTCTGGCAGGTTCAATTCTATCGGCAAGATGAGATCTGATTTAATATTATCCAATTGAATTGGTTTCGTCTCTACGTAACCAGGTAAATTATCCACCTTTGATGGATCGTTGGAATAAACCGTCACATTGGGTGGATAAACAGAGATATTGGTCAAACGGTAACCATTCGCAAGGGTCCCCTGAGTGACAACCTTGATAACCACATTCCGATAACCACCTTTTTGGGTGACCGGGATATTGACATTAATTCTTTCCGGGCTGATTGAGACCCCATCAATAAAATCTCCATTTGCATCCACAGCTTGCAGTACAAGTGTATTCTGAACGGCTTGCTTTACCTGGTTCAATTCAACTGTTGCCCGGATCTGTTCGATTTGATTGACCAAGGAGAGCGGACCTGTCACCATGACTTCAGTCGGTGAGATGATTGCTTTTTCAGCCTGAAATCCAACCGCTGGATTTCCATTCATCATCAATTGGACTGGGAAGGTGTGGTTAACCATTTTTTCCAGGGTTATCGATATTGTCTCTGGAGAAATTTGAACCACTTCCACTGGACGCGTGTCAACCTGTACCTGGATGGGTATTTCAAAAGTCCCTGAAGAGAGTCCGGACAGGTCGATGAATGCCTTGATATGGCTGGTCTGGGCATTAATAGCAGTCCATACAGACCGCGGAGCATTGATCGTTGCCCGAATTTGTCTGACCGATGAGCCTAAGACAATCAATTGTGGATCCTGTCCGAGGTATTCCACAATAATGGGTTGAGCATACACGCGTAACTCATTTGGATCTGAGGAGATCACAGCCGCGGTCCAGGCAGATATCGCCATAATTATGGCTATCAGTAAAGTCGGCAAGTTCTTGAGGAACGCACGCAGGAGGGTAATCATCGATCATCCTCCCGTCCACCTTTGATCATTCGTATGAAAGCTTTGAGGGGAGAGGTGGCTGGTTTGGTAACCCTTTCCGGGCGATAAAATGCTGTAAGGATATTTTCTAATCTTTCCGGATCAAGACGCCGGATCATTCTGCCAGCGTGAGCAATCGAGATGCTGCCAGTTTCTTCTGAGACAACAACTGCGATGGCGTCTGTCGCCTCCGAAATCCCTAATGCAGCCCGGTGGCGTAATCCCAGAGAGCGATCGGGTGTCCGGTTAAGAATTCCGCTGGCTGAGAGCGGCATCACACAGGCAGCAGCCACCAACTCGTTATGAACAATGATTGCCGCTCCATCATGCAGTGGAGTATTTGGATAAAATACCTGGAGTAGCAATTCCGGTGTGATCGAAGAATTAAGCTGAACGCCAGTTTGAATATACTCCTTTAGACTATCACTCCGTTGAAAAATAATCAGTGCACCATGTTTCTTACTTGCCAGTCGGGATGACGCTGCAACTACTGTCTGGATCGTCTTTTCCATCTCAAATTGGTATGATTTTTGACCAATCGTAATGATAGAACCAGCTCTGCCAATCCGTTCCAATCCCCGGCGGATTTCAGGTGCAAAAATCACAGGAATGGCTAAGAGCAAAGCGGGAAGGGTTGTTTTTATAAGCCAACTAAAAGCGGGTAGATTTATGACAGTGGTCAGAATGCTCAATAGGAGTACCAGGATGATCATACCTCGCAATAAGATCACAGCCTTGGTATCTTTGATCATTTGCAACAAGGCATAGAAAATCACCGTCACAATTAAAAGGTCCAGAAGACTAAGCCAATTGAGCCGTTGAAAGAGGAGGGTAAGATTGCTGAGAAAATTTGACAATTTATTTACTCAAGGATTGCTGAAAGACACCCTGTAAAAGCGACGCAACGTAGATAGGATTCTAAACAGAACAGGTTAAATCGGTCTGAGGATTCGATCCTGCCTAAGTTGTTTGAAAAACATTAATGTACCGAATGGCATTGACTCGATAGCTGCCTCTTGCCAGGCTTGAACCTCCAATGAATGGGGAGGCCGATTCTCATATCCGAGCGCATGCCAAAGTTCGTTCAATCTTGCCATATACGGTGGAAGAAAAATAAGTGATGCTTCACACTGGTGATCGCGGGCTGATTTCTCTACATGATCTACGAGCACAGGGATGGATTCTTGAATGGGGATGGCTGGATCGACAAAAATATCGGTCGTCCGGCTGATCAAATTTTCCACCTGCCAACCAGCCAATCCAACCAATTTGTTATCAGTCTCCAGGAGAATAAAAGCGTTATCGTTCAATGTTTGCAAAAACTCTGCCCGGTTACGTTTTTCTTCTTTGGGGTCTAGTTGATTGACTAATTTAACCATCTGGTCAAAATCTTTAGGTGTACCACGCCTGGCTGTAAGTTTACCTCGTGGAATTGAAACAATCGGCTCTTTCAGGATACTGGTGGGGAGAGCGATTTTTTTCCAGGCATCATACACCTGTTTCCAGGTGTCTTCATAGGAGCCATTGTTTGTAATGATCACATTGGCGTGGGTGATTTTTTCAGCCTGGGTGGATTGGGCATCGATCCTTCGAATTGCCTCATTTTGATCCATTTTCCGGACATCGACCAAACGTTTTAGCTGGGTATCCCGGGGAGAAGTGACCACCCAGATGCTGCTAACGGCTGCTCTTAGGTCGGTTTCGAGCAGCTTGATTGCTTCTATCGCGATAACTGATTGATTTGCGCGCCGTATGATGATGTCCACCGCTTGATTAACCAATGGATGGACAATTGATTCCAGGGCGGTCAAAGCGGCTGGATCATTGAACACAATCCGAGCCAGACGACCTCGATCTATCTGCTGATTATCGGAAAGGATCCACCGTCCGAAATAATTAACGACCGGCTGATAACCTGGCGCGTCTTTAGCAATCGCCCTATGACTGAGCGCATCCGCATCCAACCCGAACGCACCCAGGCGCTCGAGCATTTTCCTGACAACACTTTTTCCGGTGGCGATATTTCCGGTTAGGCCGATGACATATTTATCTGCCCATTTACTCACGATCACTCCCCGGTTTGCATACTTAGATAACAGGTGTGCGAAAAATCACCCTGTTTCATTTTAGCTTTGGCAGGATAGATTGTCAAAGCGATTACGCTAACCATGTTGCACCAATTATGCCACGGATATCTCACTCATATTAAAACACAGATCGATACTGTTGGGGATAAGGGTGAGAGGATGCTTGACAGTTACCAACCTTCTTAGTAAAATCACGCAGCAATTATGAATGTGCCGAGATAGCTCAGTTGGTAGAGCATGCGACTGAAAATCGCAGTGTCCGCAGTCCGATTCTGCGTCTCGGCACCTTTGATTTAACCAGTGGGAATGCTAACGATTGAGTTGGGTGTACCCCGATCAAGGGTTGACATCCAATAGGGAATTCGTTATACTCTCGCTTGCACTCAGGGTAGACTACTGGCACCAGTCAGATTCCCTCAAGGTAATGCGGGCTTGGTTCAGTTGGTAGAACGTCTCCTTGCCAAGGAGAAGGTCGAGGGTTCGAGTCCCTTAGCCCGCTCAGAAAACTGTGGCTGATACTGATGGGTGAAAGATCCAAAGTTATCAGCCCATTTTTTACGGCGACGTGGCCAAGTGGCAAGGCAAGGGTCTGCAAAACCCTCATCACGGGTTCAAATCCCGTCGTCGCCTCTCCAATAAACGGGTACCCAACCCGTTTTTGATTTAAAGCATCACGGGTTTCCCCGGAAGGGGATGGTACGCATCCCGTCGTCGCCTCTCCAATAAACGGGTACCCAACCCGTTTTTGATTTAAAGCATCACGGGTTTCCCCGAAAGGGGATGGTACGTATCCCGTTGTCACCTCTCCAATAAACGGGTACCCAACCCGTTTTTGATTTAAAGCATCACGGGTTTCCCCGGAAGGGGATGGTACGCATCCCGTCGTCGCCTCTCCAATAAACGGGTACCCAACCCGTTTTTGATTTAAAGCATCACATGTTTCCCCGAATGGGGATGATACGCATCCCGTCGTCGCCTCTCCAATAAACGGGTACCCAACCCGTTTTTGATTTAAAGCATTACGGGTTTCCCCGGAAGGGGATGGTACGCATCCCGTCGTCGCCTCTCCAATAAACGGGTACCCAACCTGTTTTTGATTTAAAAGCAATCCCTCCCCTGGGCAGGGGAGAGTAGGGAGAGGTTGTTCTCTACTTACTTCGTAGGTTCGCAATGACTTGCGAGAGCGGAAAAATCTAGGCGTGGCTATCAGGCTTCTTTACTGGCTTTACTCGCAAGCTGATCAGCCATCTCGTTCATAGGATGACCGGCATGACCCTTGACCCATTGCCAACTCACCTTCCGATCCGAATTCAATCTGTCCAGCTCTTGCCATAGATCAAGGTTTAGTAGTTCTCCCCCTTTGCGCTTCCATCCCCGTTTTTTCCAATTTGACATCCATTCGGTGATCCCCTTCTTCACATACTCAGAATCACTATGAAGCACGGCATCGGCCGAAGACGGAATCGCTCTCAACGCCATGATGGCGGCGATTAATTCCATCCGATTGTTGGTTGTTTGTTTTTCTCCACCTGAGATGGTCTTAATTTTCCCATCCTGTTGGATTACAACAGCCCACCCTCCCCTGCCAGGATTAGGGTCACAAGCGCCATCTGTGAAAATCACGATCGGTGAATTCGAATTCATAATCATTTGTTTTCCAATTCCTGAGCGAAGGAATCCATTCCAGCAAGGATCTCTGATAAATTTTCTTCTGTTGAACTTGACTCCATGATTTGACGGAATCCATCAGCTAGGACTGCTTTCCCGATGAGCCATTCGGGTTGATATGGACTTGATAGTGGGTTCGGTGTTTTTGTCATCCATTCGACCTGTTGGGTTGGAAACTGATTAGCTTTCAAAACGACATCCCATGTGATTTTTCTTGCCGGTAATAAGCCATCACTCAATGAAAGGCGTAATTCCTGTTCAGGGGCTGAGATCCATTTTAAGAAAAGCCAGGAGGCAAGTTGCTGGTTATTATCTGTCGATGGTATGAAATAGTAGTCCATTTCTGCCAACCAGTTATCAGATCCAACATTTCCTGGAAAGGATAAGATCTCCCATTGATCCATGGTTTTTGTAGCAGTCATCGATTTACCAAAGGATTCAGCATCAGATAATCGCGTTGTAATAAAGAGGGCTAACCGGTCTGAAAAATAGAAATCTGAATTTGGGTTTTTCCCCACCCATGCGCAGCCATTCAATCGTAAGCTTAGTAATTGACTGAACACCTTTTGATAGGCTGGGCTGGAATAGGTGGTTTTGACTTCAGAGGTATATGGGACAGGAGCTCCAAATGCGTGGATCCAGCCAAGGGCGGATTCGGGTGAGCGATCTATCAGCCATCCACCTGTCCCCCGCAATCTTCTATCAGATAATTTGTTATTCACTTGAGCGGCAGCACAAGCCTGTTCGACAAAACCATCCCAATTGGTCGGGGCCTGGTCGAAGCCAAGAATTTTTCCCCAGGTCTTGTTGTAGATCATCACACGGGTGTCTCCGGATGCAGGAAGACCGAAGAGTTTTGTTTCCGTTTTTACCGGTTGTAGAAGAGTATCGGGGTAATCTTGGATGCCTGTCATCCCAATCTCGGCAGAGGTTTGATTGATGTAATCAGCCAAGTCCAGGAATGAGAGACCTTGTTGTTCAAAAGCAATGCGGTACTCGGGTGGGAGGACAACCAGGGAGGGTGGATCTTGAATGGAAGAGGAAAGACCTCCGACCAATGCATCTTCCCCTCCCCAATCTCTGGGCTCCACCTGAATATCGTATGGGTTGGATAAGTTGTATTCCAAGGCCATTTGCTCAATGATTTTTCCCCGTTTTCCCACCCAGGGATGCCAGAATATCACTTTTTGTCCTTTAGCATCTGACGTACTGAACTCTATCCCTGGTGCTGAAGAAGGTGTGGGGGTAGATTCTGGAATTAATGTTTGAAAGGGTTTTATAGTGGGAGTGACTGTCCCGGTTTGATCTGTTTGTATTGTCGATGTGGGGAGCTTAACTGTTGGCAAAATCGGTGAGCAGCCGACCAGGATAAGGGCAGAGGAGAGAATGATATTGATAGTTTTGGAAAATGGCTCCATATACGGAAAACAATCCAAGTTACATGCCAATTACGATGAGCGGCACCGGAGTAAAGACCAGGATAAAGACGACTAGGGTAAATACCCCCAACCATTTTCGTTTTTTATCCAATTCAGTAATTTGATCCATTGGTTCGGCGTGTGTACGACCCAGAAAAAAGATCAAAACTGCCCAAAGCCACCATCCATTCCAAACAAAACCAAGCCCAATTAAAGCGATCAATATAAATGGAAAGATTCTCTTACTTCCTTTGGAGCCAAATAATACATAATATATGTGCCCTCCATCCAACTGTCCGGCGGGGATCAGGTTCAATGAGGTGACCAACAATCCTGCCCAGCCTGCCCACGCCATTGGGTGGAGCATGACATCCACGCCACCCAACGGAACTGGCTGCCCGGTGAAAAAATACCGGACCCAGAAAATAATGGGCGGCAAACCAGCGAGACTTGCCGGTTCGGGTAACAGTTGCCCTTTGGTCATCCATTTGAGGAAAAGGTAGAGCAGACTGTTCCCTTCCAGTTGGAATGCCTGCCCTTGCGCTACCGCTGAGGGGAGTGGTTGCACCTCTGAAAGAAGAAGACCGACGATCAAGATCGGAATTGCGAAAAGCATACCCGCCAGAGGACCAGCGATCGCAATATCCAGTAGATGTTTGCGATTTTTCGGCAGATCCTTCATCTGGATGAACGCGCCCATAGTTCCAAAAGTGCTTAATGGAAATGGAATGAAGAAAGGTAAAGTAACATTTGTATGGTGGTAACGCCCGGCAAGGTAGTGACCAAATTCGTGCGCGCCCAGAATGGTAAGTAAACTTAGCGCGAATGGCCAGCCTTTGCCCAGGTTATTCAATAGATCCATCCAGATATTATTAGTGGTGCTTTGTTCACCCCCAAGAGCGTAAAGTGCCCCGCTCAATAAAACGCTTAGCAGTGTCAAAATAAAAAATACTAAATTGAGGATTGGTTTCGATTTTGAATTGGATTGAACCGATTCTGTCAGAATAATTGTTGGTTTACCATTCTCTTCCCGGAATAACGGCATGATATGTGATGGGTTCAGGGAAAGGACCAGGCTTGCGTGAGCTTTTTCAACCTCCTGGTTGTAAAAACGACCGGTATATAACAGGTATGGTTTGGAACGGATTTCCCCCGATGTCACACTCTCAATTTGAAAATATCGCTGGACGAGAGGATCAAGCGAATTTCGATCCAGGTTGATCATTTTTTTCCTTAAATTCCATTTCTTCAAAACACAGGCGGGAGTGGATGGGAGTCGAACCCACCACGGCCCGCAAAGCGACCCGTCACCGATTTTGAAGACCGGGGAACCCACCGGGACCCTGCCACTCCCAAAGAGTAAGCATACCGCATGCATATTCATTTGGCAAGCAAAAGCGATCCATGGCTATTCCACGGGTCTTCAAATCAATTATCCTTCAAGCCTACTTGATATCGATTGGCACAGTACAACCTTTAATGTGATTATTACGTAAGTATTGATGACATTAATATCTTATTAGACTTGTCTATAACTCTTGTATTCTCATGAAATAAGACTATACTGGCACATTGAAAAATAAAAATTCAGGAGATTTGATCATGGAAAATGTAAGCACATACGAATCTGATTTGGAAGAGAGCGACAAGCCTCCCAGTACCAAACCGCGACCGGTTAAATCCTGGCGGGTAGCCGTTATCGCCAATATCAAGGGGGAATCATCGTTACCCACAGAAGGTCCAACCGATGCCGGCGCGGAATTCGACAAAAAAGAGACAATAGAAGCCATCAGAGCGGCTATTGAATCCGACGGTCATTCAGCGATCTTTATTCCAGCCGATATAAATTTACCATACACTCTTCGCGATGTCGTTCCAGACATCTGCTTCAACATTTCTGAAGGATTGGGCGGTGACGGGCGTGAAGCTCAGGCACCCGCTGTCTTCGAGATGATGCACATACCCTATACTGCCTCCCGGGTGACTGCAAACGCCATTACGCTTGATAAAACACTCACCAAACGGATCTGGCGCGATAATGGTCTGCCTGTTGCTCCTTTCCAGGAGTTCAGTAGTGGTTATGAACCGATCGATCCTTCCCTCCGATATCCCATGTTTGTTAAACCAGCCCGTGAAGGGACTGGAATGGGGATGGGATCTGAATCCATCGTCCATAATGTGAAAGAGCTTCGGAATCGAGTAACCTGGGTCATCTCAAAATATGATCAACCAGCATTGGTTGAAGAATACTTACCGGGTCGTGAATTTACGGTCGGTGTTCTTGGCAGACCTGGAGTCCATCAATATACCCTCCATCCAGAGATATATCAACGAGATGGTTTTCATCGTATGCCGATTCTCGAAGTGGAAAGTGCCACATCAGTCACTCCGGGTGTGTACGGGCACTCAGCCAAACAACTCTATCTCGGTGATGAAGGCGTACCACAATTCCTGTGTCCCGCACCTATTTCCACCGCATTTTCCCTCCAGTTACAGGAATTAGCAATCCGAGCGCATATTTCTGTTGGTGCATTGGATGTTTCGAGGGTGGATTTCCGGTGCGATGCAGAAGGGAATCCAAATCTACTGGAGATCAATTCATTACCGGGTCTTACACCAGATTTCAGTGATCTTTGTGTGATCGGTAAAGCCGAGGGAATTAATTATCGTGAATTAATTCTCGAGATCCTATACCTGGGAGCATCCCGCTGGGGTTTGGTTCAGAAAGCTTCGGATGTATCGAGAGATATGGTCATGCCCCAGGCAAAAATACCTGCTCGTTTGAGTACCCGTTCACGTGTACCGGCAAGAGTATCTTACGCGATCCGAGCGAGAACCACACTTCGATAATTCCTGATATATCCATAAAAATAAGCCTACCGTGACTATACGACAGGCTTATTTATTATTAATCGGATCAGAAGGCTGGTAGTATTTTGATCAGTACCGGGATAAATGGGGAGAGTGCGGGTAGAATGGCAAGGATAAATACGCCGCTTAGTATACCGACAACCATCCCTGCAATTACATCAGAAATATAGTGAACCCCAGTCAATACCCGTGCCAGACATACCAGCGGTGCCCATATGAATAACAATATGGCAAACCAAACCGGTCCAAATCCGATAGCAAGAGTGGCGAATAGATACGCTCTTGCTGCATGACCGGATGGAAAGGAGTGTGGATCTGTGATGCGATAAATCTGTCCCCATTGACCTTCTGGTCGTTTTCGGCGGATGGTGAATTTTATCCACAATACAATCGCTGCCAATGGTATGAAGCTGATGGTAAAAACGAGAGAAATATTTCGCCAGAATGGATTGCCCAAAAGGAAGATGACGACAAGCCCAACCAACCAAAACCAAGAATCACCTGAGTGGGCGAAAATAACAGCCAATGGTTTCAGGCTGTGATCGGTCTCCACAATTTGCATGTTTTTAGAGGTTGTTTCATCCCACTCTATCAATTCCTGCAATTTCACCCGACCAGCCTCCTGGAAAGGAAATGACGCATTATCTCTAACTGATTGGGCTTGTCTACATCCATACCCATCTCTGCGTAGGGACATTGGATCACTTTCCCAGTTATTTTTAGTCGTTTGCTGATCATTCGGGCGAGTTCTTCAATTGTAGCGGAACGGAATAATAATCCGAATAATACATCGAAACCAAGAATGGATGCCTGCTTGATCGGATTCTTGCGGGAGGCGATCAATTGTTCCCACAGATTGCTAACGCTCGGGTCCATATTCACCCGTACCGCATTTACGTCTCCACCGCAAATTTGCATTCCCTTGAGATGTGTATATGTACGGTGGGAAGCAGGGAATTTTCCTTCCATCAGATCGCGTTTTATGACTTGGTAACAAATATCCGAGTGGGATATCTCAACCGTATCCACCATCCAATTCACCATCTCGGTGGTGATACCCGGAACATCTGAGGCAGCGATCAACACATATTCTGACCCTGTCTGAAGACGTTTGAGGGCATCAAGCCCAATATTGATATTGGCAAGCATATCCTTCTGGTTTGGAAGAAATGTGATCGGCTTGGGACAGGTGATTCCACCCAGCTCGCTGAGACCAATCACGATGATGTGATTGATTTTAGGTGATCGACTTATCGCGTCCAGGACCCATTGGATCATCGGCTTTCCAGCCAAGTCCAACATGGCTTTGGATCCACCGCGGGTGTATTCATAAAGAGGTTCTCCAGGAAGGGGAATTCCCCCGGCAGTGATTATGGCATCCATCAATTGAGCTCCTGGTATTGTGGTTCAAATCCGATCTGTTCAACCAGCTTGCCCAATTCAGTAAAATAGGTTCCCGGGTGGGCATAGTCGATTGGATCTTTCCGACCAGAAGCTGCCATAATGGCAGCCTCCATCATATTTGTACCGAATGACCTACCATCCAATACCGGTGTTGTAGTAAGTACTGACTTGATACCTGCATCTTTGAACAATTGGATATCATCTTGGGTGGTCGTATTGGTCACAATAGTTTTTCCGGCTAATCGCTCAGGCATATAGCGGGTAATGTAATGGCAATCGCCGGCGATAACATCCGCCCAGTAAAACCAATTGGAATATTTAGGTGTCCGTTTTTCCTGTTCTTTACCGGTTGGATATACCCAATGGAATGGAACTCTGCCAGCAATTGGCATTAGCAACGACGCCATTAATTTTACTGAGTCGGATCGGTGGAGAGCAAAGGGCATTCCGAGTGAGAACATCATATCTCCAAAAGTGCACTCGTAGCCGTTTTCTACAAAAGATTCGAGCATCCCCCAGCGGTCCACCCCGGTCATAATTAATGCTTTCTTTCCGGTAGTGGCAGTTTCACCTAAAACCCGTTTTAATATGGAAGCGGATTTTTTTTCCAGCGTATTTTTTAACCCCGTCCCATCAACTGTCGGGGTGATTTTAATATCCCTTACCATTTTATGAACTGAATAAAGTGGGTACCAATGACGATCCACCATTACTCCAAGGTCAGCACCACCTACGCCAAACGCATCGACAACACCATCCAATTCGCGATACATGGCAGCGGCTTTATCCATGTCACCATCCGTGCCGATGCGTTCGATCTGAACTGTTTCACCCAACAACTCGATTTCCACAGCTTTGTTTCTTTTTGAAGAGCCGATGCTAATGCTGACCGCTCGTTTCATTATAGGACCTCCAAATTGGGGTTGAGACTGTGAGTATACCCTTAACTAGTTTACATGGGTAGTAAACCTAACCCCCATTGCTGGTGATTCGGTATGCAAATTGGTGTGTTTGTCTCATATAGCAGGACACCGTGCCAAAAGCTGATTATCATCATAATTGACATATGATTTTTATATGTTATATAATGCATACTAATCAATAATTAACAATCTCATGAAGGGAGGTGCTGGACTTCCTATATTGCATTTAAATCGCCATTCAATACTATATTTGATACGTTTTACGGAGGAGATTGTGAATAAAAAAATGTTGTTTGTTGTATTGGCTGTTGTGGTCGTTCTGAGCATGGTGCTTGCTGCCTGCCAGCCACAAGCGCAAGTCCCTGCTGCAGGTTATAAAGAAAAACCATATGAAGCCTTGTCATTGGCTGCACCCAGCTGCGATTATGGTGGGCTGATCAAAGAAATCAAGACTCTGGATGAACTCACTATCGAATTCAGCCTGTGCGCTCCCGATCCTGCGTTCCCGTCCAAAGCTGCTTTCTCAGCATTCTCTATTCAACCTCGTGAATACATTGAATATGCAATGCCAACCGGACAAATCCTTGAGAAGCCAGTCGGAACGGGTCCCTACTCAGTAGAAAAATGGAATCGTGGCGACAGTATTGTTTTCAAGAAAAATGAGAAATACTGGGGCGATGCTGGCAAGGTCCCGAACATTGTATTCAAATGGTCTGCTGAATCAGCTGCCCGCTTACTCGAGCTCCAATCTGGTACTGTGGATGGCATCGACAACCCGGCTCCTGAAGATTTCGCCACCATTGAAGCTGATACGAACCTGGCTATGAAACAACGCGAAGTCCTGAATATCTTCTACATTGGAATGACTAATACTTTCCCGCCCTTTGACAATGTCAAAGTTCGCCAGGCTGTTGCCATGGGCATCGATCGCCAGCGAATCGTAGACAACTTCTATCCCAAGGGATCAGAAGTCGCTACCCATTTCACACCATGCGCGATCCCCAATGGTTGTGTTGGAGAAGATTGGTATTCCTTTGATCCAGCGGCTGGTAAAGCCCTTCTGGCTGAAGCTGGTTTCCCGGATGGATTCAAGACCAATCTATACTTACGCGACGTTGTCCGCGCCTATCTACCCCAGGTAACTCTGGTTGCCACCGATATCCAGGATCAACTTAAACAGAATCTGAATATCGATGCAGAAATTACCGTTATGGAATCAGGTGCTTTCATCGATGATTCTGCCCAAGGTCGCTTGAATGGTTTCCACCTCCTGGGTTGGAATGCTGATTACCCGCACATCACCAACTTCCTGGATTATCACTTTGGTCAATCCCAGGCTCAGTTCGGTACCCCCTACCCAGAGATCTACGAGAATCTGGTCAAGGGTGCAAGTATCGCCGACCCAGCCGAATCCAAAGCCATCTATGAAGCCGCCAACAATGCGATCAAAGAACTGGTTCCGGTGGTTCCTGTAGCTCATGGCGGTTCCGGTGTCGCTTACCGCGCTGACGTGGAAGGTGCTCATGCCTCCCCGCTCGGCAACGAAAACTTCTCTGTTGTGAAACCGGGAAGCCGCGAGAACTTCGTCTGGATGCAGAATGCTGAACCTATTTCCTTGTACTGCAATGATGAAACCGATGGTGAATCACTGCGTGCATGCGAACAGGCTCTTGAATCCCTGCTGTCTTTCGAAGTCGGCGGAACTGAAGTCAAACCCGGATTGGCTACTTCCTGCGATCCGAATGCTGATCTGACTGTCTGGACTTGCCACCTTCGCCCTGGAGTTACTTTCCACGATGGTTCCAAGCTGGACGCTGCTGATGTAGCTGAGTCTTGGATCGTTGCCTGGGATGCCGCTAATCCTCTCCACAAGGGAAATACTGGTTCATTTGAGTATTTCAGTACGCTGTGGCAGAAACTTCTAAATGTACCGGCCGAGTAATATCGGTTTTGTACATGTAAATTAATTGACCAAATGCAACGCGGGATGGTCCAGCCTGGATTTTGGCTACATCCCGCGTTGCACCATTATCCTTTATAACAATTTGGATCGACAATGCTTCAATATATTATCAGACGTGTTCTTCTTGCCATACCGGTATTGTTTGGAATCCTGGTTGTCACATTCACATTAACCCGAATGATTCCAGGTGATCCTTGCCGGGCTATGCTTGGGGAAAAAGCGACAGCAGATGTTTGTGAACGATTTACGAAACAATATGGATTTGACAAACCGATTCCAGTCCAGTTTGGCATCTATATTGGGAGGATAGTTCAGGGCGATTTTGGGGAATCGATCCGCTTCAGCCGACCGGTAATATTGATCCTTGCCGAACGTCTGCCAATGACGATGGAATTGGGATTTCTTGCTCTTATTTTTTCGGTTGTAATTGGTATTCCGGCGGGGATAATCTCAGCTGTAAAAAGGAACTCGTCTATTGATGTGGCGACCATGGTTGTTACGAACATGGGAGTATCCATGCCTGTATATTGGCTTGGTTTGATGCTGGCATACGCTTTTGCCTTGTTATTGAAGGACACACCATTCTGGTTACCCCCGTCAGGACGTCTTACCGCTGGAATATCATCAGTCCCCTTTTATCAGATCTGGGGCTGGGTGGCTGAGCCAGCCACCACGAAGTTCTACATTTTGGAATTTTTTTCCAATTTATACATCCTCAACGGAATAGTGACTGGAAATTGGCAGTTGGTCGGCGACGCGATCAAACATCTTCTGCTACCTGCCGCTGCACTGGGGACAATTCCTCTTGCCATTATTGCCCGAATGACGCGTTCTTCTATGCTGGAAGTCTTGAAACAGGATTATATTCGGACCGCTCGCGCGAAAGGGTTACGGAAAAACCTGGTCATCCTGAAACACGCTCTTCGAAACGCCATGCTACCAATTGTCACCATCATTGGCTTGGAGTTTGGAATTCTATTTGCCGGAGCTCTGTTAACGGAAACGATTTTCGGTCTGGCTGGGGTCGGAAGAATTTTATATGATGCGATCACTGCCCGAGATTTTCCGATCATCCAGGCATTCACCGTTGTCATCGCAACTGGTTATGTATTTATCAATCTCTTGGTGGACTTATCCTATGTGTTTATCGATCCGCGTATACGGTTGGAGTAATAAATGACTGCTCAAACCACACTTAATGGCCAAATGGCAATCAAAGATTACCGCTCCAACAGCTTGTGGCGGTTAACTCTTCGTCGAATATTCAAGCAACGCTCAGCCATCGTAGGGATGGTCCTTTTGGGAGCAATCATCTTGATCGCTGTCTTCGCTCCCTTCTTGACTCCCTATTCGCCGGACCAAGTGCTGATCGGGGTTGAACAGGTAACCCGCAGAGATGTCCCCTGCATCCATTTGTTCGGATGCCCGGCAGATCAGCCGCAACACTTAATGGGCATCGACGGGAATGTTAGGGATGAATTTACACGGGTAATTTTTGGTACGCGAATCTCGTTGTATGTCGGTTTTTCGACGGTTGCTGTCGCGATCATAATCGGAACGCTGTTGGGCGCCTTTGCAGGATATACCGGGGGTTGGCTGGATAATGTCATTATGCGCATCCTGGATGTATTGCTTGCGTTCCCATCCCTGTTATTAGCCATCACCATTGTCTCGGTGCTAGGGAAAGGATTACAAAACGCCTTATTGGCGATTGCGATAGTATCGATCCCTTCTTATGCAAGGGTGGTTCGCGCCAGTGTATTATCAGTAAAGGAAAATTCCTATGTATCCGCCTCAAGAGCTTTAGGCGCTTCGCATTGGCATATTCTTTTTCAGAGAATTCTTCCAAATGCAATTCCTCCGTTGATCGTCCGTGCAACCCTCGGAATTGGAGTTGCTATTTTGGATGCAGCCGCACTTTCCTTTATCGGTTTAGGTGCACAGCCACCACTGGCTGAATGGGGTACTATGCTGGGAACTGAACGAAACCAGGTATTTACCGCACCGCATCTGGTTTTCTTCCCGGGAATCGCCATCATGATCACTGTGCTGGCATTTAATCTATTAGGTGATGGATTACGTGACGCCATCGACCCAAGACTTAGATCTGCTGAGTAGGGGATGGAGTTGAATAAGATGGAAAATCAAGTTCCTTTACTGGATATTCAAGGTCTCGTTACGTATTACTATAGTGATGACGGCATCGTAAAAGCTGTGGATAATGTTAATCTTCAGGTGTTTCCCGGTGAAATTCTCGGTCTGGTTGGAGAATCTGGCTGTGGAAAAAGTGTTACTTCGTTGTCAATCATGCGTTTGATTGAACCACCCGGGAAAATTCTGGAAGGGAAGATCTTTTTCGAAGGTAAAGATCTATTGCTTCTCTCTGAATCTAAAATGGAGAGGATGCGTGGCGCCCATATATCCATGATCTTTCAACAACCTCAAAGCTGCTTAAATCCGGTCTTCACTGTGGGTGACCAGATCGTTGAGGTTTTTGAAATTCATGGTGAGGTTGATAAAAAGCACGCAAAAGAAAAAGCCATTGAATTGATGAAATTGGTAGGAATTCCGGATGCCGAAAAGAAAGCGAATGCATACCCTCATGAAATGTCTGGCGGTCAGGCGCAGCGTGTGATGATCGCAATGGCATTAGCCTTGAATCCAACATTGTTGATAGCTGATGAACCAACAACTGCACTTGATGTGACTATCCAGGCACAAATTCTTTCACTGCTAACGGATTTACGCTCAAAATTCAATACTTCCATCATCTTGATCACACATGATCTGGGGATTATCGCAGAAATGGCAGATCGGGTGGCGATCATGTACGCTGGTCGAATTGTGGAGCAGGCAACTGTCACATCCATCTTTAATAACCCGCTGCATCCTTACACGGTAGGATTATTATCCTCTGTTCCTGTCGTTGGTGAGATCAAGGAAACCCTGGATGCAATCCCGGGTAATGTACCGAACTTGATCGATCTACCTGCGGGGTGTAAATTTTCGACTCGTTGTCGTGTCCGGGAGCAGTACGGAATGAAAATCTGCACCCAACACGAACCAGATCTTATCCCGACACATGGAAAGAACGATCACCTGACGCGCTGTTGGCTTTATCAAGACGGAGAAGGTCATACTGCACCTTTGAAGAATGAGGATATTCCAGTTGTCACTGGATAAGGGATCACATAGATGAATGATTTGGTTACTCCTCGAACAAATTTGGTGGAAGTAAAACACCTGGTCAAATATTACCCGGTTATGGGTGGCGTCTTCAAACGAGTAGTCGCCCATGTTCAAGCAGTGGATGATGTCTCGTTTGATATCAAAGAGGGTGAGACGCTTGGTCTGGTTGGAGAATCTGGATGTGGAAAGTCTACTGTTGGACATACCATTATTCGGTTATTACAGCACACCAGCGGTGAAGTTCTCTTCAATGGAGAAGACATATTTGCATTAAAAGGCTCTGACCTTAAGAAAATGCGTCGCAATATGCAAATAATATTTCAGGATCCATATGCATCTCTCGATCCCCGTTTGCCGATCGGCGAATCCATTGCGGAAGGCTTGAAAATCCATAATATCGGTTCTGGAAAAGAGCGATTCCATCAAGTTTTAGAAATCATGCGGAAAGTTGGATTGGAAGATTACCATGCCACCCGGTATCCGCATGAATTCTCCGGTGGACAAAGGCAGCGGATCGGTATCGCCCGCGCACTCGTCCTCAGACCCAAATTCCTCGTGCTCGATGAGCCCGTTTCCGCCCTTGATGTGTCTGTCCAGGCGCAAGTTCTCAATCTATTAAAAGAATTGCAACGAGAATTTGGTTTGACCTATCTATTCGTTGCACACAATCTTGGTGTGGTAGAACATATTTCGGATCGGGTTGCTGTAATGTATCTGGGCAAAATTGTTGAGATATGCTCCCGTGAAGAACTGTTTCGGCTCCCGCTGCACCCATATACCAAAGCCCTCCTGTCCGCTATCCCTTCTCCTGTCCCAGGTTTGAAGAAGGAAAGGATAATTTTAGCTGGCGATGTCCCAAGTCCGCTGAACCCACCGTCCGGTTGTCGATTCCATCCCCGTTGCCCATGGGCGAGACCTGACTGCTCTGATAGCGAACCGGTTCTTCGCGAATTACAATCCGGGCATCAGGTTGCCTGTCATTATGCAGAAAATCTGGGCGAGATCCGAACTCAGAAAACTGCGAGCATGGAATAGAATAAGATGTTTCTTTTTGGGGTATGCATCTGACAAAGCATTTTACAATTTGCCATAAGCAAAAGCCATAAATAAAACTCCTCTTGAAGAATTAAATCAGGAGGAGTTGTTTTATTTTAGTGAATATTGAGCGAAATATCAGGAGTAAAACTTAAAAGCGACAACCAGGCTGAAAATAACCAGAATGATGGCTGCTCCCAACCATACCTTCGACCCATCCTGAGTGTCTACAATTTCCAGATAATTGGAAAATCCTTTTGCTTCCCAGCGCGGACCAGCTATATAGGCGAATATTGCTCCTCCGAGCAAACCCCCGAGGTGTCCCCAATTATCGATTTGGGCTGTAGTCAGACCGATCATAAAATTCACCAGAGCAATTCCCACAATATTTATGATCATCCGTTGGTAATTATTGCCAAAAAATGTGCGATTGGTGATCACAAAGATCCCTTCTGCAGCCAATAAACCAAAAATAGCTGTGGATGAGCCTAATGACGGATTCGGCGTAAAGAAGAATGAAAGTACATTTCCTGCAAACCCACCGCACAGATATAGAGTCACAAATCGTTTGTGTCCATAAAATGATTCGAGACCACCTCCAAGCGAATAAAGCGCATACATGTTGATCGCCAGATGGAATATGGAGCCATGCAGGAGAATCGGGGTTATCAATCGCCAAAATTCGCCTGCCATGATGAATTGGTTGATTTTTCCGCCTACTATAAAGGGGTAATCATAGGTAGTAAGGAGATCGCTCACAGCCTGACCAATGTAAAACAAGATCGTGATACCCATAATGACATAGGTAGCAATGGGTTTCGCCATGGTCCGGCGAATGGTTACCTCGCGATGTGCGGGTTGCTCTGAATTCATATTGGTTTGTTCTGGTGGATAATCCATACTGATCCTCTTGAAAATACCGTTATTGATGCCACGCCCAATTCTGAGGGCGATTCAATGATTATAGGTTCACTACTCGTTGTTTTACTCGATGATGCTCTGCCAATATGATGGCTTCCAAATTATCGACTGCGTCATCTAATTTGCCCGCCGGATTGAATACAATGTAATCAAAAATTGGTAGATACTCCAACTCTTTTTGAGTGGTTGCCATTCGTATTGCAATCGATTGCTCGGTTTCAGTACGCCGGTCATGTAATCGAAAGATCAATTCCTCCGGGCTGGTTGGAAGCAAGAAGATCAATAACGCTTCTGGAAAGAGCTTGCGATAGGTATCTGCCCCTTGAACATCCACTCGAATCAAGATATCCTTCCCGCTCGCCCAGGCATCGCGCACCTGTTGTTTAGCCGCACCTTTATATTGATCATAAACCAATGCGTACTCGATCATTTCATTGGCAGCGATTAATCGTTCAAATTCAGCTTTGGCGACGAAATAATAGTCCACACCTTCAATTTCGCCCTCCCGGGGCTCTCTGGATGTAGTCGTCACAACGAAATGATAGCTTTTATTTCGTTTCATCAACGCCTTTACGACCGAATCTTTTCCCACGCCAGACGGTCCAGAAATAACTATCATCAATGGATTGGGATGGTATAAATCAAAGGAGAGAGGTTCATCCGGCATAAGGTATCCTGATCTCTGGGTGAAATTCTTACTTGAATTGATTATAATTCGAAAAAAGATAGTACAGGAGTAGGAATGCCTACCTACGATTACCGTTGTCAAAATTGCCTGAAGAGATTTTCATTGAGCCTTTCGTATCAAGAGTACGACAAAGCATCAATCCAATGCCCTTATTGCGGAAGTAATGCCGTTCATCGGAAGATCGGCAAAATCAGAGTGGCTCGATCGGATGAAAGCCGTTTGGATGCATTCCCTGATACAGATATCAGTTCGATGGAGAAAGACCCGCAAAGCCTGGGGAGGATGATGCGAAAAATGAGCCAGGAAGTTGGAGAGACCATGCCGCCTGAATTCAATGAGGTCGTCGGAAGACTAGAACGAGGGGAATCTCCCGAAGCAATTGAGAGAGAGATGCCTGATTTGGGCAGTGAATTAAATGACAAGGACGACTAATTTTGCCATTTATTGTTTTGAAATCGATCTCTTAAGTTGTTCGAAAGAAGTCATCCTGGATATTTTGTGAATGAAGGCTGCAAGTGATGAAGATTGCGTGCGTAATTCCCGAACAGCCGGTCCTACTGGATCACTACCAGCAGCACCACCAGGCTCGTCGGCGTACGCACCGTGAAATGCGAAATAAGCCTGATTCAGTTTACGAATTTGATACCCATGATCCCAAAAGTATTCACGCTGTTCTTCCATATACGATTCAGCTTCTGAAATTTTTCCTTTGCTTAAGAGTTCATCTACCCGAATTCGGGTGGCATGCATCTCTGCCCTGAAATCAAATTCAGGTGGCGATAGTTCTTCTGGTGAGGTTAGCCTCTCGTTTTCTGTCGGTACCGCAGGATCAGGCACCGGTAAAAAGTTGGGATAATACTGCCTTATGACTTCCCGGGCGATCTCTTTACCCGCGAGGCTGGCTGTGGTCTCATTCATCGTGCGTAAATCTGAATTGGTATCGTAATTAAGACCCAAGGGACGTAATTGCAGGTAATTGTGGATCCATTCGTGAGATACAACTTCGCATAGCCAATTGATATCTGAAGTTTGCTGTACCATTGTGGGGTAGGTACCTATCCCGCCTACATCTTCCACCAGGCTGGATACATTTAATCCTTTCGATACTTCACTTTCTATCTTGAGGACATCCTGGAGGGGAAGATTGGTCTTCAATGAGATGTTTGCATCCTGGCGGATAGTATCACGGGGAGAGACAATCAATGCCTGTGGCAAAGGGGTGGCATGAAAAAGCAATGGTGGGATGGGTTGTCCAATAAAAGAAAGCTGGAGCGACGTTGCCACCTGAGAGATCTGGTTCTGTAAAATACCTTCTGCAATCGGGCTGACATAATTCAAATCCTTTTTGACCAAATCCAATTGATCAAGGATAGGCTGAGATTCAAGGGTCGGGTTACGAACATCCGGGTTAGAGTAGATCTGGACCAATTGCGATTCATACTCCTGCTTGATCCGGGTTAATTCTATATATCTCAGTACAAAACCTGATGATTGCTCTGTCGAGACGTAACCATCCAATCCAACAAGGGCCTGGTCCAACTTTACTTTTAAAGCATCCAATGTCCAGGTTGTGTAATCAAACTCGATGGCGCGGGTATATGATCGGACCCGTTCGATGGGATCGGTAAGAGGAATCCAGCTCTGCTGGCAAAATAGAATAACCAGAGTGAAAGATACTATATTTCGATAAAGTGTTGACATGCGAGACCCAAGCATAACGAATGATGTTAGTATAGTATCGCAGATGACAATTAGAATTGATTAAATTCCTCGGAAAATTACAACTTTCCAGACCCAATCACGTAAACATATTGGAGGAATTAATAAAACCTTCATATGTTGTCGTACTTTTATACCGGTTTTATCATTATAATCAACCATTAGTTAGGACACCTAATTATATTTTCGAACAATACCATTAAGGAAAAGGCTATGAAAAAGAAAGTATTCATCATCGTAGGAATTGTAATTGCCGTTGCTGCGGGGTTGTATTTCTATACAACGTCACAAGCAAGAACAGCTCAGGCTGAATCCAAATATCAAACCGAGCAATTAACCAGAGGCACATTCACCGCCACTGTTGGCGCCACAGGGACCGTCCACTCAAATCAATCTGCTGTTTTGATCTGGCAGACCAATGGGATTGTCGAAAAATTAAGCGCGAATTTGGATGATCAGGTAAATGCTCACGATGTTCTGGCTCAATTATCTAAAACTTCACTCAGTCAGAACATCATAATGGCCGAATCGGATCTGGTTAATGCACAAATTTCTCTGGAAAGTCTACAAAAATCACAGGTTGCTGTAGCTGAAGCGCAACTTGCTGTCGTAAACGCAAAAGATGATTATGAGGATGCACTTCAGGATCGAGAAGCTCTAAACCACGAGATAACGTATACCGAACGAAAGATGACCTCATTCGGTCCTCGCTTGAAGGAAAAGAAACGCGACGCAACTGTGAAAGAAATTGAAGAAGCAGATGCCAAATTGGCTGTTGCCGAAGCAAAACTGATGGACGCCCAACGCGAATTCGAGCGTATTAAAGGTGGAACAGACCCCCGTGATATCGCGGCTTCCCAGGCAAGAGTATCGGCTGCACAAGCCACAATCGATCTGGCAAGGATCACCGCTCCTTTTGCGGGACGAATAACGGAAGTGAATTCTAAACCCGGAGATGTGGTGTCTGCTGGTGTGGAGGCATTCCGCTTGGATGACATGACTCATCTCCTGGTAGACGTAGATGTCTCTGAAGTGGATATCAATCAGATAAAAATCGGTCAATCCGCGGTTATCACGTTCGATAGTATCAGTGGTAAAGAATACACCGGAAAAGTCGCTGAAGTAGCCCGTATAGGTACGATAACCAATGGAGTAGTCAATTTTGTCGTCACGGTTGAAATTGAAAATGCGGATGAATTTGTCTTACCTCAGATGACGGCAGGAGTAAATATAGTAACCAAAGAACTTTCCAATGTGTTGCTGGTGCCCAATAGGGCTGTTCGCCAACTCGATGGACAACGAGTAGTTTTCGTCATGAAAAATAATGTTCCCACCAGAGTGGACATTGCTGCAGGGTCGTCAAATGGTACCTACAGTGAATTGGTTTCTGGAGATATTCAGGAAGGGGATTCAATTATTTTGAACCCGGGACTTGAATTGACCTCTGGACCTGGCGGTATGTTTATGATGAGAGGGGGATAATCGCCATGTCTGATTGCGTTATTGCGGCGACCGATCTGACAAAAGTGTATCAGATGGGTGAGGTAGAGGTCCGAGCACTCGATGGAGTCTCTCTGTGTATCAACCGGGGAGAAGTGGTCGCCATTATGGGACCCTCTGGCTCAGGAAAATCGACATTAATGAACATCTTGGGATGTTTGGACACCCCCACGGACGGAGATTATTACCTGGATGGTGAAGCTGTATCGAACTTGAAGGATGACCAACTGGCATCGATCAGAAATCGGAAGGTCGGCTTTATCTTTCAGAATTTCAACCTGCTTCCACGGGCTACTGCGCAAGCGAATGTGGAATTACCGATGCGATATGCTGGTGCTACCTCCGATCGAAAATCTAGGGCAGGTGAAGCTTTGAACCTGGTAGGATTGGGTGACAGAACTCGTCATAAACCCACCGAACTATCCGGTGGACAACAACAAAGAGTAGCCATTGCGCGAGCGTTGGTCAATGACCCCGCCATTATTATGGCGGATGAACCAACCGGAAACCTGGATTCGAAATCTGGGAAAGAAATTATGGAACTATTGTTGAAACTCAATCGCGAACGCGGAACCACCTTAATTATCGTTACCCATGATTCCGGGGTCGCTTCACAAACCCACCGTATTATCCATCTGCGTGATGGAAAGGTGGAGGTGGAATCATGAACATCGGTCAAGCAATTATTGAAGCGATGGAAAGCCTGACTGCAAATAAGTTGAGATCAGGTCTCACCATCCTTGGGATCATCATCGGAGTGGCAGCTGTGATTGCCATGTTGGCTGTCGGTCAAGGAGCCCAGGAGACAATAACCGGATCCATAAGCGGTATCGGCACCAATCTGCTTTTTGTATTTCAGGGGAATCAGAATGTCAAAATTCAGAATCCGAAACCAATTTCTCTTTCTGATATGCAAGCTATTTCGGATCCATTCGTTGCGCCTGATGTGGAAGACGTCTCCGCTGTCATTCAGGGTTCAGTGAATGTGGTTTTCGGTGGGGAAAAGGTAACGACAACGGTAAGTGGGATCACCCCCAATTATCAATCCATACGAAATTATGTTGTCACAGAAGGAAAGTTAATCACTGAAGATCAGGTCTACTCACGCGCCTCGGTAGCGGTCATTGGTGCAGGGTTGGCGGAAAAGTTGTTCGATAGGACTGATGGAATCGTCGGTGAGACAATCAGGGTGGAAGGACAGCCATTCCGAATTACCGGTGTCTTGGAAAAGAAAGGTGGCAGCTCGTTTGGTGGCGAGGATGATATCATTATGGTCCCATTTGACACAGCCCAGGTCCGATTACTCAAACAGAGAAACCATGAAGCAGTGGATATGCTTATTGTTCAATCGACTTCAGCGGAAACGGTTCAATTGGCTTCAGATCAGGTATCTGAGATACTTCGGTCAAGGCATCTTTCCCGCCTCGGAGAAGATGACTTTACTGTATTTTCCCAAAAAGACATTGTTGAAACCGCGCAAACTATCACTGGTGTTTTAACCATTTTCCTGGGCGGAATTGCTGGCATATCATTACTGGTAGGCGGTATTGGAATCATGAATATCATGCTTGTCTCCGTCACAGAGCGGACCCGCGAGATTGGCTTACGGAAAGCTTTGGGCGCTCGAAGGCGCGATATCCTGATCCAATTCCTGACCGAATCTTCTTTATTAAGCTTGTTTGGCGGACTCTTAGGAATATTGTTTGGGTTCCTTATAGCGCTGGCAGTTGGACAGATCGCTGCGGCAAGCGGCACTCCGTTAAATCCAAAAGTGGGGATAGATTCAATTCTGTTAGCCACTTTATTCTCAACAGCAGTTGGCTTATTCTTTGGTTTATATCCGGCGAACCGCGCAGCAGGATTGGTTCCCGTGGAAGCTTTACGATACGAATAAGAGTATGTAGTCCTATGTACTCAAAAGGCCTGCAAGGTGAATACTTGCAGGCCTTTTGAGTCTAAATTCGATCATGAATATAAAATCGAGTAAAATCTAAGTATATTGAGTGTTTTTCTATTGTGAATGAGGAGGAAAACCAATGGCAAACTGGAATGTATTACTTACAGATGGTCTGGAGAAAAACGGACAGGATATTCTTCGCCAAACCGCTACGGTCGATGATCGTACCGGGATCTCAGCAGAGGAATTACTGGGTATTGTGGGTAACTATGATGCCCTGATCGTGCGGGGACGGACCAAAGTGACAGCAGCGGTTTTGGATGCCGGAAAGAAATTGAAGGCAGTTGGACGCGCCGGTGTTGGTGTAGATAATATTGATCTGATTGCCGCCAAAGAGAAAAACATCATTGTGGTGAATTCACCATTGGCAACCACTGTCGCCGTCGCAGAATTAACCCTCGGCTTAATGCTTTCCATCGTGCGTGACCTTCCCCGGGCAGATAAGAGCATGAAGGAAGGGAAGTGGTTGAAAAAAGAATTTGAAGGGTCCGAACTAAACGGGAAAACCCTCGGGGTCATTGGAATGGGTAGGATCGGTGCAGCCGTCGTAAAACGTGCTCTAGCTTTTGATATGAAAGTGGTCGGGTATGATCCCCTCATTCCGGCTGATGAAATCCAGAAACGTGGTGCGGAACCTGTTGACCTCGACACACTTTATCAGCGCGCAGATATGATCACCATGCACATCCCGTTGACGACAGACAGTAAGAATTTAATAAATATGGATGCTTTCGCTAAAATGAAACAAGGAGTCTTTCTCATTTGCGCTGCTCGGGGGGGCGTGATCGATGAGGCAGCCTTAATAGAAGCGTTGAATTCTGGAAAAGTGGCAGGCGCCGCGCTGGATGTCTTCAGCGTGGAACCACCTGGATTAACTGCTCTCGTTGCACATCCAAAAGTGATTGCCATTCCCCATGTGGGGGCACAAACAGTGGAAGCTCAATCTCGTGCGGCTGATGATATTGCCAACGAAATTCTACGTGCTTTGAATAAAGAAACACTTCGATGGCGGGTTGCCTAATTTACCTGGAGTAGTCATGGAATCCAAGCTTGCTAAACTCAAATCAATCCTAAATGAAGTGTCTGATCTGGTTGGAGCACAGGCTGTCCTGGGTTGGGATCAGCAGACATATATGCCATCTGGCGGTTCCGAAGCCCGGGGTGAAGAATTATCAACACTGGCAAGAATTACTCATGAACGATTTACCAGTGATGAAATTGGCACCTTGCTCGATGACCTCCTTCCCTATGCGGGATCATTACACCCCGAATCGGATGAAGCGCGGCTGATTCATGTCACGAATCGTGAATACACAAAACAAAAGAACGTCCCCTCCAAATGGGTCTCGGAATTTACTCAAGTTACCTCTATAGCCCAGGAAGCCTGGGTAAGTGCAAGAACAGAGTCGAAATTTGACATATTTCTCCCACACCTGGAAAAAATTGTTGAATTGCGCCGCCAATATGCTGACTTCTTTAAACCTTACGTACATATATATGATCCACTCCTCGATGATTACGAACCAGGTCTAAAAACTGCCGACGTTCAAACCATCTTTGGTCGTCTTCGAACTGAACAAGTCGACTTGATCAAGGCGATCGCCGCGAGCAAACCAGTGGATGACAGCTTTCTCAAAGTCACTCTTGACGAGCAAAAGCAATGGGATTTTGGCGTGGAAGTAATCACTCGTTTTGGATACGATTGGCAACGTGGACGGCAAGACAAAGCTGCTCATCCATTTACAACCAGTTTTGGCTCGGATGATGTCCGTATTACAACCCGGTTCCTGGCAAATAGTGGATCATCAGCCTTATTCTCGACGATGCATGAATGTGGTCATGCTTTATATGAGCAAGGGATTAGCCCCCGTCTACGCCGCACGCTTCTGATGAATGGGGCATCCATGGCACTACATGAGTCTCAATCGAGGCTGTGGGAAAACTTGGTCGGACGTTCCAGAGAATTCTGGATCTGTTTTTACCCTCGCTTTCAGTCACTTTTCCCTGAGACCCTGGGTAATGTGAACCTGGACAGCTTCTACAAAGGAATTAACAAAGTGGAGCCTTCCCTCGTCCGTGTAGAATCTGATGAGGCGACCTACAACCTGCATATCATGCTACGGATGGAAATTGAAATTGCCCTTATGGAAGGTACGTTAAGAGTGAAGGATCTTCCTGAAGTCTGGAATTCCAAGATGGAAGAATATCTTGGGATAACTCCACCCAATGATACGGTCGGAGTTTTACAGGACATCCATTGGAGCGGAGGGTCCATTGGCTACTTCCCCACGTACGCGCTTGGCAACCTGATCTCGGTCCAACTCTGGGATAAGATAGTAGAGGAATTGCCTACCCTATACTCTCAGATCCGAAATGGTGATTTCACTTCGCTCCTCGTCTGGTTGCGGGAAAATTTGCACCAATATGGTGCAAAATTCGATCCCCAGGACATGGTGCAGAAGATCACCGGATCAAAAATCTCGCCTGAGCCATACTTGCGATATCTAAAACAAAAGTACTCAGAGATCTATGATCTATAAGTTAACTATTAGATCAATCGCTTCTTTTGCTTTTAATCCAACTTAACTGGTCTGATTACTGCACAGGTAGGTGAAGAAGTACAAATCCTTCTACGACAGGGGAAAATATGTCAGTCATTTTATTTGTAGACGATGATCCGGTCACTCTGGAGCTTATGGGGCAGGCAGCCAAGCTTTTGGGGTACCAATCGAACCTGGCGAGATCAGGAGCGAAAGCGTTTGAACTGCTTCGCGCGGAAAAGCCTCGTATGATCTTTCTTGATTTGATGATGCCAGATATGGATGGACTGACAGTATTAAGGGAGCTCAAAAAAGAAAAGGAATTTGAAAAAATCCCTGTCATTATTCTTTCTGCCGGCGCCAGTTTCGATGATTCCATCGTCTGTATGAACGAAGGAGCATCTGAGTATCTTTTGAAACCTGTGCCGCTTCAGGCGCTTATGGATACTATTAAGAAATATGAGAACCAGGTGCCAAGCACTGATTGATTCATGCGTACTACAATTTCAAATTTGATCAAGCTACCCATCACGACAGTACTACTAGGACTGTTTCTGGTAGGATGCTCCGGTGTTACTACTCAACCGGGAGAACTTCTGGTATCAACAAGAGAAAAGTCTCCCCAGCGTACGATAACAAACACATTATTACCAAATCAGATTGGTACTCCCCTACCCATTACCGCTTCACCAACTGAGTTGATCCCCTCTCAAGAAGCAGAGGATGCGATTGCGGAAGAAATCGTTGCACTCACTGTCACCCCAGCAAAGGTGACCAAGACTCAGCGACCAACCAGAACACCCAATCCCACCAGGACGCCCAGACCAACCAAAACAGCCACAAACACTCCTACGCCACTCCCGCCACCAATACATGACGCACCCATCCGAATCTTTTCTCCCTCTTCATTATCAAAAGTAACATCGCCTTTTATTCTTTCCGCAGCCGTCTTACCGGGATCAAGAGGGATCGTTCATATGCAATTAATTGGGGAAGATGGGGTAGTGTTACAAGAAAAAACCTGGGCAAATTCATCAACAGTTGGGTGGCGGATGAATATCAACGAAAAGATCACCTTTACCCCGAGGGTTGTTGCAGAATCAGCGCGCCTGGTGCTTTATACGTACGATGAGGATAAGCGGATGATCGCCCTGGCTTCTGAAGAATTAATTTTGATGCAATTTGGCAAGCAGGTAATGACTGAACCGGATAACTTAAAAGACCCCTTTGCATTATTCAAACCGTATCCAGACCAGAATATCAGGAACGGATTATTAGTGATAGACGGTGCCATTCGCTGCCGGGTGGATTGCCGATTATTGTTTGAATTGATCGATCGATCGGGTAAGATGATCGCACGATTTGAAGACCCAGATGTCATCCAGGCTTCCCTCGACTTTACGAGGATAGCAAAATCATATAAAGTGGAAATAAACAGCCCGACCTCAGTCAGGCTGATCATGCACCAACAGGATATTTTCACTGCAGAAGACCTTGCCGTCTCCAGCATGATCATCCGATTACTACCCTGATCCGATTACGCTCCACCTTCCCCATATTTCGACGGATCAGTCGGTGTTTTGCCTGAAGGATCCCAAACATAAACCCATTCGCCAACATTTGCCCAATCGAATAAGTAATGAGCATCGCCCGGAGATAGGTTGACGCAACCATGTGATTGAGGAAACCCAAACATAGTTCTCCAATAGGCACCATGTAAAGCGCGAGCGCCATCAAAATACATTGTCCAGGGTACTTTTTCGAGTTGGTAGTAGTCTGACCGGTCCGATTCAAATGCGCCGGTCATTTTTTCTGTTTCTTTCTTCTCACGGACCTGGAACAGACCTGGCTTGGTAAAGAAAGGATCCAATCCGCTGGCGATCATTGTGGCATAGATCAATTGGCGGTTATCGTAGACTGCTAAAGTTTGATCATACAGGTTTACTTCGATCCACCGATTGTTGGTCACACCTTCCGGAGGTGTTGTGTTGATCCTCACTTTTTTAACATAGCGGCTTTCAACCCATTCATCTATTCCTATTTGTACCCACTCTTCCTGGTTTCCTTTTCCCGTTCCAAATATCTGCACGACCGTATTGCGAAGATACCTTTTACCGGTTGACGCGCTTTCCAGACTTGGCGCGATCCTACTGGTAGTATGATCGCCCAACCATCCGAATTCCTGGGTGGGAGTATGATAAAAAGCCAGACCCTGAAAGTTGACCACCTCAGCGGGTGATGCTCGAACCCATTCAAAGGAATCGGGTATCTGCACATAATGTCCACCACCCACATCTGCCTGGGAGATATAGGCTACCCAACGCAATGCGCCGGCAGGGATGCTCCCAGATTGATTCTCTGCTGCGACCGCATCATCAAGGGAAGGGAATAGCCGAATTTCTCTTTTTGGATCAGCCAGAATAGCTGCATAACGATAAGGCAATTCGTTGAATGATGCATCCGGTGTATAAGCAGGAAGACCCATTAATGGGTAGCTCATTCCTTTTTGCTGCCAGTCAAGCTGAACTTTAGCAGGACCATCCAATTGGCAGCCATCAAAAAGTTCACTTCCTGGAACACATATCGAACTTCCCCTATATGGTTCGTTCGTATCCTTCGGTTCTTCTGCTGAAACAGATAACATCGGAGAGAAAATCGTGGCGATTATGCCTGCGATCGAAATAATTCGTAAAAATCTCATAGTCTTGTCCTGTACCTCCTGGTTCGATCCACAATCCAATTAGGTTTTGTTGAATTATAAACGACATTTTGGATCAAATTTATGAAAAGAGTAACTAAATCAGGAATCGGAAATTTAATCCCAGATGGTTTCCGCTTGACAATTCGGGGTGCCTGTGCTAGATTACTCTTGAACGGTATTCATTGTATTCCATTACCAGGAGTTCACAGTGACGAAAAATCGATCTCAGATGATGGTTGACAGGTTGCGTGAACTGCAAGCCTCTTCCCCGGATATTGAAGCCTCTGCGGTTGTCAGCGTAGACGGTCTTACAATCGCATCAGCATTACCGGCAGATGCAGAAGAAGATCGTGTCTCAGCCATGTCTGCGGCTATGCTTGGATTGGGGGAAAAAATTACGAAAGAACTCGGTAAAGGTCGGCTGGAACAAGTGTACATAAAAGGCAATCATGGTTATGTGATCATCATGAATATCGGTGAGGACGCTGTTCTGACTGCTCTTGCCCAAGACCATGCCAAGTTAGGTCTCATATTCCTTGATATGCGCAGAGCAGCCGAAGACTTAAAGATCCTGTTGTAGTAAAGGTGTTGTATTGTCTTTCGTTGTTGTAATACCTACCTATAACGAAGCGGAGAACCTTCCTAGAATGGTCTCCGCTTTATTCAGTCTTCCCCTGCCTGATCTCAAACTACTCATTGTGGATGATAACAGTCCCGATGGAACCGGTGATCTGGCAGATGAATTGAAAAGAGAAACTGGCCGGGTTGACATTATTCACAGGCAGGGGAAAATGGGTCTGGGAACTGCCTATCTCGCTGGTTTTAAGAAGGCAATTGCTGATGGCGCCGATCTGGTTGGGCAGATGGATTGCGATTTTTCGCACCCACCCGAAAAACTGCTCGAATTGCGAGATGCCATCGAATCCGGTGCCAATTTGGCTCTTGGTTCACGGTATATTAATGGGGGAAGCTTGGATGACCAATGGCCATTCTGGCGAAAAGCCCTCTCAAGTTTCGGAAATTTTTATTCGAGGACGATTCTAAATCTACCAGTGAGAGACGTGACTGGCGGGTTCAGAGTATGGCAGCGTGATCTCCTGACAAGGATGCCATTGAGTGAAATACGTTCCACAGGTTATGTTTTCCAGGTAGAAATGTTATATGTTGCATCCCGCCTGGGTAGTCAAATAAAGGAAATCCCCTTCCATTTTGCGGATAGAAGGTTTGGTCAGTCGAAGATGTCTTTTCGAATTCAAGTAGAGGCAGCAGTCAATGTTTGGCGTCTGTTGGGTATGCATCAAAACATTAAATGACAGGAGAAAAGTATGAACAAAACACAAGTAAATTTAGCGGCAGCATTTGCAGGAGAGTCACAGGCATCACGCAAGTATCATCATTTTGCTGTGGCTGCGGAGCAGGAAGGTTTCAAACAGGTGGCACGACTTTTCCGGGCGGCTGCACTAGCTGAGACCATACATGCCGGTAATCATCTCAAAACTCTGGGTGGAGTCAATTCCACCCGCGAAAATCTTCAGGTTGCGATCGAAGGGGAGCATTACGAGGTGACGACCATGTATCCGGAGTTCTATAATGTATCCGAGGAAGAAGGGGATAAAAAGGCATCGCGGACTTTTAAATATGCCTGGGAAGTAGAGAAAGAGCACGAAGAATTATATAAGCAAGCTCTCGCAAATCTGTCTGAGGAAAATGAAATGATGGAAATTTACGTGTGTCCGATCTGTGGGCACACCCATATTGGTAAACCAACCGGAAACTGCCCGGTTTGTAGTACTTTAGCCACCAAATTTATTCCGGTTGCCTGATAATCAGGTACTATTCTGTCAAAATCAATAGCCTTTCAGGAAGTAAACCTGAAGGGTTATTTCGATAATATTTTATATGCCTGAGTAAGGGTCTGCCATTCTTCGAGCGCAAGGGTTTCTGCCCTGCGCATGGGGTCGATCATGTTCTGTTTCAACCATTCTTCTGTTACAACAGGAGATAATTTCAATCCACTCGAGAGGCTATTCCTCAATGTTTTTCGTTTTTGAGAGAATCCAGCTTTGATCAGTCGAAAGAATATATGCAGATCATTGGATGGGATGACAGGCTCTTTATATAAATGGATACGTACAACAGCCGAATCCACCGTTGGCGCCGGGTAAAACGCCCCGGCTGGAATTCGAAACATGATCTCAGGTCGTCCATACACCTGTACACTAAGGGCAAGCAGACTAAAATCACCGTCCATGGCGCATATCCGTTGGGCTACCTCATTTTGGACTGTCAGGACGATTCGTGATGGTTGACAGGTAGATTCAAGTAAGTGCCGGATCAATGCCGAGGTAATGTAATATGGAATATTCGCGACGACCAGGTACCCCGCATTCTCCATCAACGTTTGAGGTGAAAGCTCGAGCATATCACCCTGGACCAGATTGACATTTTGAAAATTAGCGAGGAGGGTGGAAAGGATTGGGAATATCTTTCTGTCAATTTCCACTGCGGTTACCGTTTGCGCAGAGACCGCTAAATATCGAGTCAAGCTGCCCAGTCCCGATCCAATTTCCAATACTCTGTCCGTTTTTGTTACTTCCGCAGATGTAATTAGTCTCATCAATATATTTGGATCAGAAAGGAAATTTTGTCCTAATTTTTTATTCGGGCTCAATCCTGCCTGACGAAGGATAAAAGGGATATCCAAGGGGGGAAGGGATACGGGATCAAATTTGTTTGGCAGCTTCATGATGACTCAAAGCTCGTACAAAATGGTAGCCGGAACCGGGGTAAGAAAATATACAGTCACATAGGAATGCCAGGGTATAAAATCTGCATCAGAGTAACCCAGATCGATCCAGTGAGTACCGGGGATGCCTCCACCAAGGTCTCCAATGACGGCAAAACCATAACCGGGAACATACACTTCCTGACCGACCATATAACTGTACCAGCGTCCAAGGACTGCTACGACCCCCTGTTTCACCTGCATTCCACTGGCTGTAGTGCTATTGCATTTGGGTGTTCCCAGATTGCATGGAGAATAGGATGTGGCATACATGGATATAGCCCGATAGTACTCAAAGGTCCTGCCACCAGCAGACATCGTCTGTACATTGACCTTTGTGCCGTAGCCGGTTACTTCATCTATGGGGGATTGAATTATGGTCTCCGATTCCACTTTTTCGTTAATCTTTTCGCCATTTTGGTTGCGTACTCTCGTGAGCTGCATGGATACACCATAAGCTCCCGATTGGATTGGTTTTACCTGATCCAGTTCCAGGTTGTCATCAAGCTCAGTCCGGATGGCAAACGGTAGACTTTTTGGGATTATCTGAAGTTGTTCATTGATCCTGACAACTTCTGAGGAAAGGATCCCATTTGAGATGCGGATATCTTCTTGAGTCATCTGATCTAATCCCTGTGGAGCGAACCCATGATACGCGTACATCGATCCGAGATTCCCTGAATTATTTGAGACATGTAATCCGATAGATTCATTATCTCCCGCAGGTGGATGAAGTTGATAGATCAATTCTGGAGAAGTTCCTTCGCCATTGTTTTTTTCCAGGGAGAGTGTTGCTCCAGTGGCTCCCAGCCTAAGTTGCCAGACCACTTCCATGGGATCTCTGGTCCGGATCGAAACTGTCCTTACAGAATCGGCATCGACTTTGAGTTGTGCAGGAAAAGATCGATATATCTGAAGAGTATGGGCAGACCTCCATCGGATAGGAACTTGGGCGTCGATCGTTTTCCCATCTACAACTACCCTATCCATCGGATAAAGCTCCACACCCATCTGCTTTAATACATTGGCTGGAATCGTCTCTGTCGCGAATGCCGGGACCGGCTGGTTATCTATAAATACCGTGTAGGCAGATATTTTCTTAATGATGATCGGTTGGTTCTGTACATAAAGAGTATTAATATCTGGCGAAACCATATCACCAACCGTCGTTATGATTCCATTCTCCGCGAGGATAGCCCCGGGTGTGAGGGCAAATGATCGGATGGTCTTCGGCTCACCATTGATCCAAATGGTAATCGGTTGGAGCAGGTAACCAATGACGAGCAGGATACCAATTCCAATCGAACTGAGCATCATAAAGATCGCTTTTCGCCTGGTCATTCTCTGATTGTATCAGATACCAAAACAATCAAGTTACACCCTTGACAGAGGAAAAATGTTATCGTAATATACTACTAAATCAATAGACATTGTAGATAATGAATTCTGAACTATTTATAATAGGAATTACCTACTTATAGTGGAATATCATTTGAAGTTGCATAGGAGAACAGTATGAAAAAGTGGTATTCGGTTATGGTCTTAGCAATGATCGCATCCATGCTAGCAGGATGCGCGGGTTTCTCAGGCGCCCAGAATCGTTCCGGGAAACAGACGACGATTTCAGTATCTGGCGCATTCGCATTGTACCCTTTGATGGTGCAATGGGCAGAAGAATTTCAAAAAGTAAATCCAAATATCCGAATCGATGTATCAGCTGGCGGAGCCGGTAAGGGAATGGCAGATGCAATAGCTGGCGCCGTGGATATTGGTATGGTTTCCCGTGAGATATCACAGGAAGAAATCGATCAGGGGGCTTATGGTATTGCGGTTACACGCGATGCGGTATTTGGTACAATATCTGCCCAAAACCCTTATTTGGCTGACCTGCAAAAAACAGGAATTACCAAAGAGACATTGGCTGGTATATTCCTCACGGGAGAAATCACTACCTGGGGACAGGTAATTGGTAAACCTGAAGTCACCGACGAGATCCATGTGTACACTCGCTCCGATGCGTGCGGTGCTGCCGAAATGTGGGTAAGATACGTTGGCGGTAAAAATCAGGAAGAACTGAAGGGAATCGGCGTGAATGCAGATCCCGGAGTATTGGAAGCAGTTATTAAAGATCCGCTTGGGATTGGGTATAATAACCTGAATTATGCATTCGATACAAAGACTGGAGCTCCCGTCGCTGGTGCTGCGGTCCTGACCCTTGATGTAAATTCAAATGGTCAGATCGATGCCAATGAGAAAGTTGAGAATAAGACTCAGGCAGTTGAGGCAGTTGCGACGAATCGTTACCCATCTCCACCCGCACGACCTCTGTACCTGGTTACCAAAGGTAAGCCAAGCGCCGCAACCCTGGATCTCATTACCTGGATCCTTGCAGATGGTCAAAACTATGTTGACTCCGCCGGATATGTGAAGCTTACAGCAGATCAATTAAAGGAATCGCAAGCATTACTTAAATAAGAATGGCGTTCGAAACCTACGATCAACCAAGTAATCTCCAACGGGAGACCAGGAGTTCCCTGGTCTCCCGCAAACGTCTGGATCAAAGAGCATCCGGGCTGTTCATTTCACTTAGCCTCTTCCCGGCGATTGTTCTCATCGTGTTGATCGTTGCATTGTTGATCCGCGCCTGGCCGATTTTGAGACAGATCCCCCTGGCAGATTTACTACTCGGACAGACTTGGAAACCATCCCTCGGACAATTTGGGTTCATGCCTTTCATCAGCGGATCAATTTGGGTAACCGCTGTTGCGATGGTTTTTGCCATTCCTGTCAGTTTATTCACGGCCATCTATCTTTCCGAATACGCACGCGGTTTTACCCGAACCATTATTAAACCCATCATCGATATCCTGGCAGGGATTCCATCTGTAGTTTACGGATTGTGGGGTGTCCTGGTAATTGTCCCCTGGGTGCAGAACACTCTCCGTCCATTTATGAATCAAACCTTTCCGACAATTGGATTATTCCATTCAAAGAATCCTACCGGTTATAGCATCCTTTCAGGAGGACTTGTTCTGGCGGTGATGGTGATGCCATTCATCATTGCCATTTCTTATGAGATCATGCGCACGGTACCAAAGGGTCTTCATGAGGCATCCCTGGCAGTTGGTTCAACCCGTTGGCAAACTGTCCGGTATGTCATCATTCCGAGGACAATGACTGGATTGATTGCAGGTATCGTAATGGGTACTTCGAGAGCGTTTGGAGAAACCATAGCCGTCCTGATGGTGATCGGAAATGTTCCCAATATTCCGACCTCTATTTTTGACGCTGCGTATCCTCTTCCAGCGTTGATCGCAAACAATTATGGCGAAATGATGTCGATACCGATGTACGATGCAGCCTTGCTGGGAGCAGCATTGCTTCTGTTGGTGATAGTCCTGATCTTTAACCTGATATCGGCAGTTGTTCTACGTCGAATGATGATGAGGTCAATGGCATGAAAAACATTTCCCGCCAAAGGTTAACGGAATCATTCGTCAAAGTATTGATGTACCTTTCCCTTTTGATCGTCGGAGGGAGTCTTGGTTGGATCCTAATCACCCTGATCATAAAAGGGTTGCCGGCCTTGGATTGGGCGATGATCTCGCAAGTACCTAAAGGTGGATTCTATCTCGGACGGGAAGGTGGGATCTTAAATGCAATCATTGGTTCTCTATACCTTGCACTTGGCGGAACAGTACTGGCGCTTATACTAGGCTTACCTATCGCGCTTGGATTGAATGTTTATATTCAGCGTAAAGCTCGTTGGGCAATGTCGGTGCGATTGGCATTAGATGTGCTTTGGGGTGTTCCCTCGATCGTGTATGGGGCATTCGGGTTCACGATCATGCTCGCTTTGGGCATGCGAGCATCCCTGCTAGCCGGTATCATCACCCTGGCGTTTGTCGAATTCCCGATCATGGTTCGTTCGATGGATGAGGTCCTGCGGATGATGCCAAAAGAACTCGAGGATGCCTCTTATGCACTCGGTGCCACCCGACTTGAAACTGCCTTTCAGGTGGTCTTAAGGCAAATGCTTCCGGGGTTGCTCACGGCAGTGATGCTTGCTTTCGGGCGTGGCATAGGTGATGCAGCGTCTGTATTATTTACTGCCGGATACACGGATCGTATTCCCACGTCGCTCATGGACCCGACCGCATCTCTTCCGCTGGCAGTATTTTTTCAACTCTCCACGCCATTCCCGGAAGTTCAACAGCGGGCTTATGCTTCTGCGCTGGTTCTAACCTTCATAGTCCTTTTCATCAGCATACTATCCCGTATCCTGGCGGCTAGATTATCCAGGTACTCTGTAAAATAGGTGGTATATGGAAGCACTTATCAATATTCGTGACCTCAATGTCTACTATGGGAACACCCATGTCTTGAAAAATATTAACCTTGACGTTCCCAAAGGACAACTGACAGCCATTCTCGGTCCATCAGGGTGTGGAAAGACTACCTTATTGCGATCTCTAAACCGTTTTCTGGATCTGGATGACGACGCACGAGTGAATGGGGAAGTGTTATTAGATGGTCAGAGTATTTTTGATCCTTCGGTTGACGTCACAGAAATTCGGACTCGGATTGGATTATTAGCCCAACGACCATATGCATTACCCATGTCTGTCTATGAAAATGTAGCGTATGGATTGCGAATCCATCGGGTCAATAAAAGTAAAAATCTGAAGCCGATAGTAAAGCACTACCTGGAGATGGCAGGATTATGGGATGAAGTACAAAAACGATTGCATATCCCGGCAACTTCGTTATCTATCGGGCAGCAGCAACGGTTGTGCCTGGCGAGAGGATTGGCTCTGGAGCCAGAGGTCATTCTTGCAGATGAACCGACCTCTGCATTGGATCCCATCTCCGCCCAGCACATTGAAAGTAAGTTGATGGAACTAAAAGAAAAGTACACGGTAGTTCTGGTTACCCACACTTTAAGGCAGGCCCGCCGCCTGGCGGATTATGTCTGTTATATGTATCTGGGGGAAGTGGTCGAAAGCGGTCCTGCGAAAGAAGTTTTTGAAAATCCGAAAGAAGAACGGACAAAAGCCTATTTGCAGGGAGCGATTGGATGAATGAAATATTGGTCGAATAAATCGCCAATGCAAAGCAAATCAAGTACTGTATAACCTAAATTTCTTATTGGAATGACCAGTTTCTTGACTCTATCGATCTTATTCGATATAATATTCGTTTGCTATCTATAGGCTCAGAGCCTTTATTGTTGTACATTAATACGCCAGGTTAACTCAACCAGGAGAAGCGAATGGCATCGGATTTACCAACCAAATCGTATGCGCGTATCCCCGTCAGTTTAGAACTGCCAAAACTTATCGAAGTTCAACTAGAATCCTTCCAGAGATTAAAAATAGAAGGGTTACATGACCTATTCAATGAGCTTTCACCCATTGAAAGCTACAACAAAGGGATGAAGTTGTTCTTCCCGGGCAAAACCCAGGAGGCTAAAGATTTTGGATTAGCTTACCGGTTTGAACCACCCAAGCACACAATCGAAGAATGCGTAGAGAAAGACTTGACTTATGCATCCCCGTTGTATGTCAAAGTGTTGCTAGCCGGTTCAGAGATCCCCTCACCGAATGTTCAGGAAATATTCCTGGGCGATTTCCCTGAGATGACCGAAAAAGGTACTTTCATCATTAATGGTACCGAGCGTGTTGTTGTCTCTCAGTTGATCCGATCGCCAGGTGTCTATTTCGAAGCGGCGATGGACCGCGCTACAGGTCGTCCGCTGGCGATGGCCAAGTTGATTCCTGACCGTGGCGCCTGGATGGAATTTGAAACCCGTAAGAACGACTACATTATTTTAAAATTCAACCGCAAGCGCACTGTGCCAATCACTGTGTTCCTGCGCGCCCTTGCAGCAGTAAGCGATGGGACTGCGAATGAAATCTTAACCCATGGCTCTGATGAAGAATTGATCGAACTCTTCAAAGACGTTGATAAGAATCCAGAAAGACAGTTCATCCCATCAACTTTGAAACAGGAACCTGCCTGGGATTTGAGCGATAAGAAGACTATTGCTGAAGCGGCGTTGATCGAGTTTTTCAAACGGATGCGGCCAGGGGATCCGCCTACACTCGATAACTCACGTCAATTCCTTGAGGAACAACTATTTGACCAGCGTCATTATGACCTGGAAAAAGTTGGCCGATATAAACTGAATCAAAAATTGGACTTGCAGGAGTTTATACCTGTATCCAACCGGACGATTACAAAACGCGATATTGTCGAACTCCTCAAACGGATGATTCGCATCAATAACGGTGATGAACGGGGTGACGATATCGACCATCTCGGCAATCGCCGTGTGAAAACGGTTGGCGAATTGATTCAAAATAAATTGCGAATCGGTATGCGCCGGATGGAACGTGTCATCAAAGAGCGGATGTCCATCCGTGAGCAGGAAGAACCATCGCCAACCAGTTTGGTTAATATTCGACCCGTTGTAGCTGCTTTAAGGGAGTTCTTCGGCTCAAGCCAACTTTCTCAATTCATGGACCAAACCAACCCACTTGCAGAATTGCGTCATAAGCGTACATTGTCTGCTTTGGGTCCCGGTGGTCTGCGACGTGAACGGGCTGGCTTTGATGTTCGTGATGTCCACCATTCCCACTATGGACGAATTTGCCCTATCGAAACACCTGAAGGTCCAAACATCGGTCTGATCGGTCGTCTGGCATCCTTTGCCAGAGTCAATGAATATGGTTTTATCGAGACACCATACCGGAGAGTAATTAAATGGTTATCTCCAACTGATCCCCTTCTGTTGGGTCGTAAACTGCGGGCAGATCTGGTTGACTCAGCCTCCGGCAAGGTAGTTCTCAAGACGGGCGATCGCATTACCGAAAAAGACCTGCCAAAGATCGCCAAGTTGAGCAATACCCAGGTAATGGTTGTCCCATTTATTTCTGATATTGTTGATTACCTGTCTGCTGATCGGGAAGATAAATTCGTGATCGCCCAGGCGAACGCCGCCTTAAATGAGACCCGTGAATTCACCGAAGATCGCATCTCCTGCCGGTTCCACTCAGACTTTAAATTCCTACCTTCAGAAGACATCCACTATATGGATGTTGCACCACATCAGGTTGTTGGTATCTCTGCTGCTTTAATTCCATTCCTGGAGCATGATGATGCGAACCGGGCGTTGATGGGATCGAATATGCAATCGCAAGCGGTTCCACTCGTCAATCCGGATATTCCGATCATCTCGACCGGTATGGAATACTTTGCCGCGCTCGATTCCGGGCAGGTGGTTGTTGCCGAGGAAGACGGACAGGTTGTCTCAGTTACCGGGAAACAAATTGTCGTCAGAAATGGCAACAATACTAATAAAACATATAATTTGCGCAAATATCAGCGCTCCAACCAGAGCACCTGTATCGATCAGCGACCGGCTGTCATCAAAGGTCAACGGGTCCACAAAGGTGACATCATCGCCGACTCCTCCTCCACTAATGGCGGTCATATTGCCCTCGGGCAAAACGTGGTCGTGGCTTTTGTTTCCTGGGAGGGCGGTAACTTTGAGGACGCGATCCTGATCTCAGAGCGATTGGTTCAGGAAGACCGCTTTACATCCGTTCATATTGAAAAATACGAAGTGGAAGCTCGTGACACCAAGCTGGGACCGGAAGAGATCACCCGCGACATTCCTAATGTGGGTGAAGACACCATCAAAGATCTGGATGAATATGGCATCATCCGGATTGGCGCCGAGGTAGGACCGAATGATATTTTGGTCGGTAAGATCACTCCAAAGGGCGAGAAAGAATTAACCCCAGAAGAACGTCTGCTCCGGGCAATTTTCGGTGAGAAGTCCCGCGATGTAAAAGATACCTCTCTACGTATTCCGCACGGTGAACGCGGAAAGGTTGTAGATGTAAAACAATTTACTCGGGAAGACAATACTGATCTCGCTGCTGGTGTCGAACGCATGGTGCGCGTAGCTGTCGCTCAACGGCGTAAGATAACTGCCGGTGATAAGATGGCGGGACGACATGGAAATAAGGGTGTTGTCTCCAAGGTAGTACCGGTTGAAGACATGCCTTATCTCAATGATGGAACGCCGGTAGATATCATCCTCAACCCATTGGGTGTACCCGGTCGTATGAATATCGGTCAAGTTTTGGAAACCCACCTGGGTTGGGCTGCAGATCGACTAGGGTTCCGAGCGATCACACCAGTTTTCGATGGTGCACGCGAGGAAGAAATTGAAGCAGAATTAGCCCGAGCCTGGATGATCGACCAAGCCTGGAAAGAAGCCGTTGAAAAAGGTTGGGAATGGTTGAAGCAACAAGATTATCTACCTGAGTCAATTCAGGATGACGATGAAGTACGGTTGCTTTACCTGGAACAATACCTGGGTCCACGCGGATATGATGTGTATCGCCTCACATCCGAACGGACATATGCCCGGCGGGCAACACTCCACGAATATCTGATAGATCATGGTTTCGAAGCGGATAAGATCGTTGCCTTCGAATCGAATGTAGGCACGAATGCGCAAAGAATGCAGCGTGATGATCTGGCGGTGGATGCCTGCTATCGTTTGTGGCTCACCGAACAGGGAACTTCTCTGGAGGATGTTACCAACGAAAATATCCGCCAAAAGACCGTGGAAACCATGGCGAGAACAGGTGTGCCAATTCCAACCCTTGGAAAACAACCTCTTCATAATGGCAAGACGGGTGAGCTGTTTGATCAACCTGTCACTGTCGGTCTAATGACCATGCTAAAACTCCATCACCTTGTGGAAGACAAAGTTCATGCCCGTTCCACCGGTCCATATAGTCTGGTTACCCAGCAACCTCTGGGCGGCAAGGCTCAATTCGGTGGTCAGAGATTTGGTGAAATGGAAGTATGGGCGTTGGAAGCTTACGGCGCAGCGTATACTTTGCAGGAAATGCTCACTGTCAAATCGGATGATGTCACTGGACGGGTAAACACTTACGAAGCTATCGTGAAAGGTGAACAAATCGAAGAGCCCAGCATTCCAGCCTCTTTCCGGGTATTAGTTAAAGAATTGCAGAGTCTGGGTTTGGCTGTTGAAGCGGTAACCGAGAATAATGAATTGATCAAATTCGGCAAGGATGAAGAAAAGATCCGTCCTCCCAAAATTGGGACAGGATTATTAGGTCTCGGCGATTTTTCTGACCTATAAAGCACGATTCCTTGACGTAAACTGGGGCACATGGTAACATTGTTCCCCGTCGTCCTGAATGCATTGCGGTAACTATAATACCTTACCCATTCAGATTCAGGGTAACCAGGTGAGGCCATCATCACTTGCGATGGCCTTGCTTATTGAAAACTTGAAAATGCGAACAGTATCGCAACCAATCTTACTGGGAGGCAGATGTGCCCACGATTAACCAACTGATCAGAAAAGGTCGCCAAACCAAAAAGGCTAAGAGCAAGGCACCAGCGCTGCTTTACACATTGAATACAATGAAGCAGCGTCGCGTTCGCCAAGCCGACGGGGCACCTCAGAAGCGTGGTGTTTGCACGGTTGTCCGTACCATGACACCGAAAAAACCAAACTCCGCTCTGCGAAAAATTGCCCGTGTCCGTCTTAGCAATGGTCTCGAAGTGACAGCCTACATTCCCGGCGAAGGTCATCAGCTCCAGGAACACTCTGTGGTTCTGGTCCGTGGTGGCCGTGTTAAAGATTTGCCAGGTGTACGCTATCACATCGTCCGCGGTACTTTGGATACGACTGGTGTCGCCAAGCGCGCGCAGGGTCGTTCCAAATACGGCGCCAAACGTCCAAAAGCGTAATTTGATCGTCAATTTTCTTGGATAGGGAGTAAGCTGCATGTCACGTAGAGCAAAACCCGATAAGCGAGTAATCATACCGGATGTCCGTTACCAGAGTATGTACATCTCTCTGTTTATCGCGCCGCATGATGCGCCGTGGTAAGAAGAGTGTTGCCGTTCGTCTGATGTATGATGCGATGGATATCGTGAAGGAACGATCTGGTAAAGAACCGCTGGAAGTATTAGATCAGGCGTTGAAAAATGTTGGTCCTTCCGTGGAAGTCAAACCACGCCGTGTTGGTGGCGCCACATACCAGGTTCCAATGGAAGTACCTAATTCCCGTCGTACCACTCTGGCAATGCGCTGGATCATTGATTCTGCGACCTCTCGAGCTGGTAAATCCTATGCGGAAAAACTAGCTGGAGAAATTTTGGATGCTGTCCAATAACACCGGATACCGCCGTGAAGAAACGCGAAGAAACCCACAAAATGGCTGAAGCCAATCGCGCGTTCTCTCACTACCGGATGTAATCGATTATTAGACTAATTATTGGTGAAGAGAAGATCTGAATGCCTCGTCAACATCCTCTCGAGCAGTACAGAAATATAGGCATTATTGCCCATATTGACGCCGGTAAAACTACTACTACCGAGCGTATTTTGTTCTATACCGGTAAAACTTATCGTATCGGATCTGTGGATGAAGGTACCACTGTGACCGACTGGATGGAACAGGAACGGGAACGCGGTATTACCATCGTATCTGCAGCCGTATCTGCGGAGTGGAAGGGTTATCAGATCAATATTATTGATACACCTGGACATATCGATTTCACCGCCGAAGTACAGCGCTCTCTGCGAGTTCTGGATGGCGGTGTTGTCATTTTTGACTGCAGTACAAGGTGTTGAACCTCAAAGCGAAACTGTCTGGCGACAGGCTGATCGTTATGCGGTTCCCCGCATCTGTTTTGCAAATAAAATGGACCGCGTCGGCGCGTCTTATGAACACACGATCGATACCATTCGCAAACGTCTGGGTGCCAATCCCATCCCAATGCAATTGCCTATCGGGATCGGAAGCTGAATTTCAAAGGTGTGGTAGACCTGCTGGAAATGAAGGCGATCTATCTGGGAAGATGAACTTGGTCGTGAAGCCACTTATGCTGAAATACCAGCAGATCTGTTACCTCAGGCAGAAGAGGCTCGCGCACATCATGGTTGAGAAGTATTGCGGAACTCGATGATGATCTCACCCTTAAGTACCTTGAAGGTGAAGATATTTCGGTTGCAGAATTAAAAACAGCTCTACGAAGAGCAGTTCTAGAAAACAAAGCAACCCCAGTTTTCTGTGGTACGTCACTGCAAAATAAAGGTGTCCAACCTTTGCTCGATGCAGTGATCGATTACCTTCCCTCACCGGCTGATATCCCCGCGGTCAACGCGATCGACCCCAACACGAATGAAACGGTCGTTCGAAAAGCGGAAGATGATGAACCGTTCTGCTGCGTTTGGTCTTCAAGATCGTCACCGATCCCTATGTAGGCAGACTGGCTTACTTCCGGGTTTACTCCGGTAAACTCAACCAGGGCGCCATGACCTTCAATCCGATCAAGGGGAAACGGGAACGAGTTGGACGATTGCTGCGAATGTACGCAGATCGGCGTGAAGATATTGATGAAGTATTTGCTGGTGATATTGTCGCGATCCTGGGTCTGAAGGAAACTTTCACCGGTGATACGCTTTGCGATGCGACCAAACCAGTCATTCTCGAAAGCATTAGCTTTCCTGAGCCGGTCATTTCTATCGCCATCGAACCGAAATCTACGGTCGACCAGGATCGAATGGCTGAAGCACTTACGTAAACTATCCGAAGAAGATCCGACCTTCCGTGTTCGATACCGATGAGGCTACTGGTCAAACCGATGATCTCCGGTATGGGCGAGCTTCATCTGGATGTTCTGGTGGACCGAATGTTGCGCGAATTCAAGGTGCAGGCCAATGTCGGTCGTCCACGTGTAGCTTATCGTGAAACTATCACGCAGACCGGTCATGAAGGTAGACTATCGAGTATGTCAAACAGTCTGGTGGTCATGGTCAATACGGTCATGTTGTATATCAATGCCGAACCTGCCGAGCGTGGAAGAGGCATCATCTTCGAAAACAAGATCTTCGGTGGTTCGATTCCGCAAGAATATATTCACCGCGATTGAAAAAGGCGTCCGCGAAGCAGCCGAAACCGGTGTCTTGGCTGGTTACCCGGTCGTTGATGTGAAAGTCACGTTGATCGACGGTTCTTTCCATGAAGTGGATTCAAGTGAAATGGCCTTTAAGATGGCGCGGTTTATTCGCCTTCAAAGAAGGCATGCAAAGGGTGCTCCTGTTCTGCTGGAACCGATCATGAAAGTGGAAGTTGTTGTTCCTGAAGAATATCTGGGCGATGTGCTCGGGCAGATCAATGCCCGCCGCGGTAGTATCTTAGGGTATGGAATGCCCGCCCGGGTAATGCCCAGGCGGTCCGATGCAATGTTCCGCTGGCAGAGATGTTTGGTTATGCCACCGAACTGCGTTCAGCCACCCAGGGTCGCGGGGTTTTTTCCATGGAATTTGATCACTATGCTCCAGTTTCTGAAACGGTGGCGCAGAAAATTATTAACGATAATCCAATTTAGTCTTCTTAGAAGTTATTCTAACAGGAGTAATGATATGGCGAAGCAGAAATTTGACCGAAGTCGAAGCCGCATCTGAATGTAGGGACCATGGGACACATTGACCATGGGAAGACGACGTTGACCGCGGCGATCACGAAATAGTGCCAGATGTTAGGGTATGGCTGAATTCAAAGCGTATGATCAGATCGACAACGCGCCGGAAGAGAAAGCGCGCGGGATCACGATCAACATTGCGCACGTGGAATACCAGACGGACAAGCGGCACTACGCGCACGTGGACATGCCCGGACACCGTGACTACATCAAGAACATGATCACCGGAGCAGCGCAGGTGGATGGAGCGATCCTGGTGGTGGCGGCTCCGGATGGACCGATGCCGCAGACGCGCGAACACGTGCTGCTGGCGCGCCAGGTGGAAGTGCCGAGCATCGTGGTCTTCTTGAACAAAGATCGACCAGATGAACGATCCGGAACTGCTGGAACTGGTGGAGTTGGAACTGCGCGAAATGCTGACCGAGCTACAGATTCCCCGGGGACACCATCCCGATCGTGCGTGGGTCAGCGCTTGACAGGCGTTGGAAAGCACCAGCACGGATCCGAACGCGCCGGAATATGCCTGCATCAAAGAACTGCTGCGGGTGGTGGATGAGTACATTCCCGAGCCGGTGCGTGCGATGGACAAACCGTTCATGATGCCGGTGGAAGATGTGTTCTCGATCAAAGGTCGTGGGACAGTGGTGACCGGTCGTGTGGATCGCGGCAAGATCAAGGTTGGCGAACCGGTGGAGATCGTTGGTTTGCAGGAAAAGACGCGAGCTCAGTGTGTGACCGGTGTGGAAATGTTCCACAAGCTGCTGGACGAAGGCATGGCAGGAGACAACCTGGGTCTGCTGCTGCGCGGAATTGAGCGCACGGATGTGGAACGCGGTCAGGTGATGGCCAAGCCGGGCAGCATCACCCCGCACAAGAAATTCATGGCGAAGTGTACGTGCTGAAGAAGGAAGAAGGCGGACGCCACAAGGCGTTCTTCACTGGCTACCGGCCGCAGTTCTACATCCGGACGATGGATGTGACCGGGCAACATCAAGCTGCCCGAAGGGGTGGAAATGGTCATGCCTGGCGACAATGTCAACCTGGAAGTGGAATTGATCGTCCCGGTGGCGTTGGAACAGGGTTCCAAGTTCGCCATTCGTGAAGGTGGTCTGACGGTTGGCGCCGGTGTGATCACCAAGATTATTGGACTAGGTGAATAATGATGGCAAAACAAAAAATACGTATTCGACTGAAGGCATATGACCACCGTGTTCTGGATCAATCCGCCAAACGGATTGTAGAAACGGCAGAACGCAGTGGCGCTCAGGTAGTTGGTCCAGTACCACTTGCCAACCAAGATTGAACGATTTACCGTTCGCCGCTCTACATTTATCGATAAAGATTCACATGAACATTTTGAAATTCGCACCCATAATCGTTTGATCGATGTGTTGGATCCGGATTCAAAAACGATTGATATGCTGATGCGGCTTGAATCTGCCTGCCGGTGTCGATATCGAAATTAAGATTTAATTACTGTTAACATAGTTATTGACCACACCGTGTCTGGACAAAGTTAGAGATATGGTGGTACAATATGCGTTCGCGTCGGTAACAAGTTTACCGCGCTCGACGGTAATTCAAGAGCAGGAACGACCGTGCCACGCGAAAAGCTCGGCATCCTGTCTGACTGAATTACGCTGGAGATGATGCAGCCAAGCCCAGGCTGACAGTCTCAACAATATTACATTCTAAAGGAGAAAACTGAGATGTTGAAAGGGCTGATTGGAAAGAAAATCGGCATGACCCAGATTTTCGATGAGAATGGTGCGGCAATTCCAGTCACCATCATCGAAGCTGGGCCATGTTACGTTACCCAGGTTCGCACGCCCGAAAAAGAAGGTTACTCCGCGGTGCAGTTGGGTTTTGGTGAAATTAAACCCAAACGACTGACCGGCGGTGAACTGGGTCACCTCAAAAGCAAGCAATACTTCCCCCACTGCGTTTTTTGCGTGAATTTCGAGCCAAGGATCCTCAGGTCAACGAAGGCGACAAGGTCACGGTTGACGTGTTCGCCGTTGGCGAAGCTGTGGATGTGATTGGCATCAGCAAAGGCAAAGGCTTTGCAGGTGCTGTGAAACGCTATCATTTCCGTGGTGGTCCCAAGACCCATGGTCAATCTGACCGGGAACGTGCGTCCTGGTTCACGCGGCTCTGGTACAACTCCCGGTCGTGTCTATAAGGGTTCGCGTGGTCCAGGTCATATGGGCGATGACCGTGTAACCGCGCAGAATCTGAAAGTTGTGCTGGTGGATGCGGAACGCAATCTGCTTGGTGTTCGTGGTGCAGTTCCCGGTGCGCCGTGGCGGTCTCGTGATGATCAAGGAGGCGCGAAAGCAGTAAGGGCTAACCCTGAGTCGTTTTCTGTAAGGGAGCTAATAACTATGAAAGTAGATGTTTTTAATATGGAAGGCGAAAAGGTCCGCACAGTTGAATTGCCCGCGGAGATCTTTGAAGCCCCAATCAATATTGACTTGATGCACCAGGCACTACGTTCGCCAGATGGCGAATGCCCGTCTTGGTACACATGAAACCAAAGGCCCGCAGCGATGTTGCTGGTGGTGGCAAGAAACCATGGACGCAAAAAGGCACAGGTCGTGCCCGCCAGGGTTCCACCCGCGCCCCGCACTGGAGAGGTGGCGGTCGGAGTTCACACCCCGCATCCGCACAAATACACCCTGTGCAATGCCTCGCAAGATGCGCCGCGCTGCATTGCGCTCCGCTCTTTCGTCAAAGGCCAGCTGAAGACGCGATCGTGGTCGTTGATGAATATGGTTCTCACCGAGCCTAAAACTCGTCTGATGGCGCAAGCCTTGAACAAGCTGGTTGGTGCGAACAGCGCATTGATCCTCATTCCTGAAAAGATCGAGGATATGAAATGATCATTCGCTCCACCAATAACATTCCGGATGCGAAAATCTTGATGGCTGGTTATCTCAACATTCGCGATCTGCTGACCTTTGATAAGCTCATCCTGCCGCTGCAGCGCTGGATGTGATTGCGGCCAATCTGGGATAGGAGGAGACAACAATGACAACCATTTATGATATCCTCCGCCGCCCGCTGGTGACTGAAAAGATCAATTACCAGGTCGAGCAAACTGCACCAGTATGTCTTTGAAGTGGCCAGCAGATGCCACCCGCACCATGGTGAAGGATGCTGTTGAAACCATCTTCGATGTGACAGTATTGCGTGTGAATATTATCAATGCGCCCGGCAAACGCAGCCGCCGGGCACGCAGCCGCCGTTTAGCTGGTTCGCGATCCGCGGTTATCAAAAAAGCGATTGTCACCCTGGCGCCGGAAGATCGCATTCCGATCTTTGAAGGGGTTGAGTAATGGCTGTCAAGATCTATAAACCAGTAACCCCCGGTCATGCGCGGCATGACCGGTTACACTTTGAAGAAATCACCAAATCCACCCCGAGACGATCGTTGATCGTTATCCGCAAGGCACGCGGTGGTCGCAACTGCTTATGGACGCATCACTGTCCGTCATCAGGGTGGTGGTAATCGTCAGTTCATCCGCATTGTTGATTTCAAACGTGAGAAACTCGATATTCCTGCCAAAGTAGCAGCGATCGAATACGATCCAAATCGCACCGCCCGCCTGGCACTGCTGTATTATGCGGATGGTGAAAAACGATACATCATCGCTCCGCTGGGTTTGAAAGTTGGTGATACGATTGTATCCGGCCCGACCGCTGAAATTCGCCCCGGCAACTGCCTGCCCATTGCCAATATTCCGGTTGGTACTATGGTCCATAATATTGAACTGAAAGAAGGCAAAGGCGGTCAATTGGTTCGTTCCGCCGGTGGCAGCAGCTCAATTGCTGGCCAAAGAAGGTGATTTTGCCCAGATTCGTCTGCCCTCCGGTGAAGTTCGCCTGGTTCGCCAGGTTGCTATGCGACGATTGGTCAGGTGGGCAACCTGGATCACAGCAATATCAAACTTGGCAAAGCTGGTCGCAAGCGCCATATGGGTATCCGCCCGACTGTTCGTGGTACTGCGATGACCCCGCGTGACCATCCGCATGGTGGTGGTGAAGGTCGTCAGCCTATTGGTATGCCTGGTCCGAAATCGCCCTGGGGTAAACCCACCCGGGGTTACCGGACCCGCCGCAATAAGCAGACTGATCAATACATCGTCCGCCGTCGCAGCAAGAGCAGCCGGTAAGGCTAATGGAATTCTGACAGGATAAAGGATCGATATATGTCACGATCACTAAAAAAGGGTCCATTCATTGAGCCCAAATTACTTAAGAAGATTGAAGCGATGAATACTCGCAATGAGAAGAAAGTCATGCGCACCTGGAGCTCGCGCAAGCGCGATCTTCCCGCAGATGGTTGGGCACACTATCGCCGTGCATGATGGACGCCGCCATGTTCCGATCTACATCACCGAGAATATGGTTGGTCACCGGCTGGGTGAATTTGCCCCGACCCGCCACTTCCGTGGTCACATGTCGGAGAAATCTTCATCCGTGAAGGGAAAGTAAGCCATGGCACACGATATTCATGCTCAGTTGCGCTTCACTTCCATGTCTGCTCAGAAGGTTCGCCTGGTAGTTGACCTGGTGCGTGGAAAGAAAGCTGTCGATGCGATGAACACATTGCGTTTCTTACCCAATGTCGCCGCGCGTCATGTGGCAAGGTATTGGACTCTGCCGTTGCCAATGCTGAAGAGAACTTTGGCGTCAGCCGCGATGATCTGTTTGTCTACAGGATCTTCGCAGATGAAGCCCCAACTCGCAAATGGCGCCGATTTGGTGCCCGCGGACGTTTCAAACCGCTTCTGCGCCGCAATTCGCATATCACGGTCGTCCTGCGGGAAAAAGAGTAACAGCTGACACCTGTAGAAGATAGAACAGACAACAGGAGATAATATGGGTCGAAAAGTACATCCGATTGGGTTTCGTCTGGGTATCAATCAACCCTGGCAAGGTCGCTGGTACGCTGAAGGTACAGAATACGCAGAGCAACTACACCAGGATTTCGCCATCCGAAAAGTAGTCCGAAGTCTGAAGCAGAGAAAGCCGGTGTTTCTCTGATCGAAGTCGAACGCTTCCCCGGGAAAGTTAAAGTGTCCGTTCATACCGCCAAACCCGGTATTTTGATTGGACGCAAAGGTGAAAGCGTAAAAAAAATGCGTGTGGCTCTCGAAGCATTGACCGGTAAGAAGATTGATCTTGAGATCAAAGAGATCAAAAATCCGGATACTGATGCCTACCTGGTTGCCGCAAATATTGCCGGACAGATCGAACGTCGTGTCTGCTTATCGCCGCGCCATGAAACGCGCCATTGCAGCAGGCCATGCGCCAGGGTGCCCTGGGTATCAAAGTCGAGGTTGCTGGTCGCTTGAGCGGTGCAGAAATGGCTCGTATCAGTCTGGCTGCGTGAAGGTCGTGTTCCGCTGCAAACCCTGCGTGCGAATATTGATTTTGCCCGCGCAGAAGCCTTGACCACCTACGGCCAGATTGGTGTAAAGGTCTGGGTCTATAAGGGCGAAGCCATGCCGGAAGTGGAAGAGAAAGTCGAAGCCACTGAAGGCGTGTACGTCAGTGAATAATCCTGTACTGGATTATTTCCAGATAACTTTGGATGAGGTAACGAATATGTTGATGCCAAAACGTGTTAAGTGGCGCAAGCAGATGCGCGGTCGCATGACGGGCAAGGCTCTGCGCGGTGCAGAAGTCAGCTTTGGTGAATATGGTCTGCAGGCGCTGGAACCGGGTTGGGTTACTGCCCGTCAGATCGAAGCAGCCCGTCGTACCATCGTCCGTGCGATGAAGCGCCGTGGTAAGGTTTGGATCCGGATTTTCCCGGACAAACCCTACACACAGAAACCACCCGAAACCCGCATGGGTAAAGGTAAAGGTAATGTGGAATACTGGGTGGCGGTTGTGAAACCAGGCCGTATTATGTTCGAAGTCAGTGGTCTGCCAGAAGATATGGCTCTGGAAGCTCTTAAACAGGCAACCTATAAATTCTCCATCAGGACCAAAGTCGTTGCGAGACATGAACTTGGAGGAGAGCAGTAATGAAAACATCAGAAATTACGATTGCTGTCAACGGAAGAATTGAAAACCAAAGTATCGGATGCCCGCGATGAGCTGATGAACTTGCGTTTTCAGGTGGTGACCGGTCAGTTGACGGATACCAGCCGTCTGAAAATCACCCGGCGTTTGATCGCTCGGTATGAGACTATCCTGCGCAGAACGCGCAGGCACGGTTGTGAAGGAAGGTGTAGCATGAACGAACGTCGTCGAATGACTGGTGTTGTCACCAGTAACAAAATGACCAAAACAGTTGTGGTGGAAATTACACGCACCTACCGTCATCCTCTTTACAAGAAAGTAGTCCATCTCAGCAAACGCGTCAAAGCACATGATGAATTGGGCTGCCAGATTGGTGATAAGGTTCAGATTGTGGAAAGCCGACCGCTTTCAGCCGACAAGCGCTGGGTGGTTGAATCCATCGTGGTCAGCGAACGACGGACTGAAGATACCGGCGTGGGAGAATAGCCATGATCCAGCAAGAGTCACGTATTAAAGTTGCCGATAATACCGGCGCACGCGAACTGCTTGTCATCCATGTCATGGGTGGCTCGACCCGCCAATATGGGTGTGTTGGTGATATTGTGGTTGCAACGGTGAAATCCGCAGCTCCGCAGGGTTCGGTCAAGAAAAGTGAAGTGGTCAAAGCTGTGATCGTGCGCTGTGCCAAAGAATGGCGCCGCGAAGATGGTTCTTCCATTCGCTTTGATGATAATGCGGCTGTCATCCTGGATACTGATGGTCAGAACCCGAAAGGTACCCGTATCTTTGGACCGGTTGCCCGCGAACTGCGTGAAAAAGGGTTTATGAAGATCGTCTCCCTGGCCCCGGAAGTGATCTGAGGTTAGGAGATCAGGAGCAAGAGAATGAGAGTCAAAATTCGCAAAGGTGACACGGTAGAAGTGATCAGCGGTCGGCTTGAAGACAAAGGAAAGCGCGGCGAAGTTATCAATGTACTGCCTGAAGATAGCCGGGTAGTTGTTCAGGGTGTCAATATTCGCACCAAACACCAAACGCCAGGTTCAATCACAGGGTCGGACAGTCAACCCCGGAAAAGTCCGCTTTGAAGCTCCCGTATCACTATCCAATGTGATGCTGGTTTGCCCGAAATGCAGCAAAGCCACCCGGGTGAGTTTGCAACGGGAAGACGAAAAAACCAGGCGCATTTGCAAAAATTGCAATGAGCTGATCGACGAATAGGCCGCCTGGGAGTGACAAGATGAATAGATTGAAAGAAAGATATCAAAAGGAAGTAGCACCGGCGTTGGTGAATGAACTGAGCCTGGAAAATGTGATGCAGGTCCCGCGTATCCAGAAAGTTGTCGTCAACATTGGTATGGGCGAAGCATTGGATAATCCCAAAGCGCTCGAAGCTGCGGTCAATGATCTGACCCAGATCACCGGTCAAAAACCGGTTGTGACCAAAGCTCGCAAGAGCATCGCGAACTTCAAATTGCGTGAAGGTCGCCTGATCGGCGCCAAAGTTACCCTGCGCGGTGAGCGCATGTGGTCCTTCCTTGACCGTTTGATGAATATTGTCCTGCCGCGGGTGCGTGACTTCCGTGGTGTTTCGCCCGATGCTTTTGATGGTCGTGGAAATTACACCCTGGGTCTACGCGAGCAGTTGATTTTCCCTGAGATTGAGTACGACAAGATCGACAAGGTGCGCGGTATGGAAATCACAATTGTAACCTCCGCCCAGAATGATGATCAGGCCAGGGCTCTGCTGCAAATGCTTGGCATGCCATTCAAGAAGGGATCGTAATATGGCAAAAAAATGCATGAAATATCGTGAATTGCGTCGGAAATTTCCGAACCAGGTGCGAAACCGCTGTCGGTTATGCGGACGCCCACGTGGGTTTATTCGTCGCTTTGGTTTGTGCCGCATTTGTTTTCGTGAACTGGCCCTGCAGGGCAAAATCCCCGGCGTGACAAAGTCATCCTGGTAGCCTGAGCGGAGGTAAAAAATGAGTGTTTTTGATCCTATTGCTGATATGTTGACCCGCATCCGCAATGGCGTGCTGATGGGACAATCCAGTGGTTGCAATGCCCACTTCCAAGATTAAGGCGGAAATTGCCCGCATCCTGAAGGAAGAAGGTTTTATCGAAGGTTTTGAAGTTGTTGATGGTGAAAAAGCGGTACAAAAAGTACTGCGTGTCCAGCTCAAATATGTCGGTGAACGACGAGAGCGACATCCGGTTATCACCGGTCTGGAACGTGTCAGCCGCCCCGGTCGCCGGGTCTACACCCAGAAACAGGATATCCCCTGGGTGCTTTCCGGAATTGGTATTGCCATCCTTTCCACCCCCAAGGGTGTCATGACCGGACAGTCGCGCGCGTCAGCTGGGCGTTGGCGGCGAGATCCTCTGCAAGGTCTGGTAATCCAGCTGGATAGGAGGATAGTACAGTGTCTCGAATTGGACGATTACCGGTAGCGGTTCCCTCCACTGTGAAGGTTGAGATCCAGGGATCCAGCCTAAAAGTACAGGGACCGCAAGGTGAGATGAGCAGGACTTTTTCTCCGGCGATGACGATCACAAATGAAAGTGGTCAAATTCTCGTTGTCAGAGAATCGGACTCCCGCGAGCATGAGCTCTGCACGGCACCACCCGAGCATTGGTGAACAATATGGTGGTCGGTGTCAGCACTGGCTTTGATAAACTCTTGGAAGTTGAAGGTGTTGGTTATCGCGCTGAGATGGATGGCAAGAACCTGGTGTTGTATGTTGGTTATTCACACCCGGTGGTGATCGAACCTCCTGAAGGGATCACCTTCGAGGTCGATGCTAAAACCCGCCAGATAAAGATGCATGGCCGAGACAAAGAAGAAGTTGGACAGATTGCAGCGATCATCCGCAAAGTTCGTCCACCTGAGCCTTATCATGGCAAAGGTATTCGCTACGCAGGCGAAAAGATCCGCCGTAAAGCCGGTAAATCTGGTAAGGCAAAGAAGTAAGGTGAAGTAATGGCTAATAAATCTCGTTCTGAAGCACGTATTCGCCGGCACGAACGCGTGCGCAAAACCGTTAGCGGTACGGCTGATCGCCCACGCGTTGCAGTCTTCCGCAGCCTGGCTGAGATTTATGTCCAGGTGATTGACGATGTGGCTGGCGTAACGCTGGCTTCCGCATCCACAGTGGATAATGATCTGCGGGCTCAGCTTACAGGGCTGAAGAAATCGGAAGAAGCTGCCAAGGTGGGAGAAGCTCTGGCTGAACGTGCGAAAGCCAAAGGTATCACCAAAGTGGTGTTTGACCGTGGTGGTTTCCGTTATGTGGGTCGGGTAAAAGCCCTGGCCGATGGCGCCCGCGAAGGCGGCCTGGAATTCTAACCACGAGAGCACTCGGAAGGAACGGATATGGAAAAGACTGAATATCAACCAACTGAATCCGCTTACGATGAGCGTGTCATCGAAATTGCCCGCGTTGCCAAAGTGGTAAAAGGCGGCCGTCGCTTCCAATTCCGCGTGACGGTTGTTGCTGGTGATAACAATGGTAAAATCGGGATGGGGATCGGCAAAGCCAATGCAGTTCCTGATGCCATGCGTAAAGCAACCGAACGGGCTCACAAAGATCTTCGCAAGGTTTCCCTTTCTGGGACGACCATTCCTCATGAAGTACTGGGTAAAATGGCAGGTGCCAAAGTTATGCTCAAACCCGCATCGGCGGGGACCGGTGTTATTGCCGGTGGTGGTGTGCGCGCCGTATTGGAAGTAGCCGGTGTCCATGATATTTTGACGAAATCCTTAGGCAGCGCCAATGTACTGAATGTGGTAAAAGCAACCTTCATGCTCTGGAAACTTTAAAATCTCCTCAGACCGAAGCGGCTCAGCGTGGTAAAGAAGTCTCTGAACTTCTGCCTTTCTGGGAGCGGAGGAAGAATGCCTAAAAAAGCAAAAGTACAGGTAAAGATGGTGAAAATCACCCAGGTGAAAAGCGCCATTGGATACTCTGAAGTTCATAAAGCTACAATGCGCGCGCTGGGGTTCCATCGGATGCACCAAACTGTGGAACATCCTGATACTCCATCCCTGCGCGGAATGCTCAACAAGGTGAATCACCTTGTGCTGATTGAAGAATAGGTACATCAATGAAACTGAATGATCTTAGACCAAATATGGTTCAAAAAAGAACCGCAAACGCGTTGGACATGGTATCTCTGCCGGTCAGGGTAAAACCGCCGGTCGTGGTACCAAGGGACAGGCATCCCGAACGGGTGAAGGTCCACGCCTTTACCGTCAGGGTGGTAACCTGCCATTCTTCCGCCGTTTACCATTCATGCGCGGTGAAGGATTTACCCCGATCAATCGGGTGGTATATCAGGAAGTCAACCTCGATCAATTGAGCGCTTTCCAGGCCGGGACTGAAGTTACTCCGGAAGTGCTGGCTCAAGCTGCAATTATCCGTAAAGTTGCCAATCCCATTGTAATCCTGGGCGGTGGCGAAGTGAGCGTTGCATTAAAAGTGTATGCTCATCGAATTACCAAAGCAGCCAAAGCAAAGATCGAAGCCGCTGGCGGTACGGTAGAGACCATCTGATCTAAACGATCCTATAGGGAGAAATCATCATGAAGCGGTCTGCCTGGCGTTATCTATGGAAAAGTGAGGATATCCGCAAGAAACTTCTAATCACCCTGATGCTTCTGGTACTCTACCGTCTGGCTGCCAATATCCCTGTGCCGGGAATAGACCATGCAGTACTGGCGAGTATCGCAACGGGGGGTGGAGCTGGTCAAAACCTTTTTAACCTGCTCGACTTGCTCTCTGGTGGTACAGTATCCAATTTCTCCATCCTGGCGATGGGTGTATATCCATACATCACCGCCCAGATCATTCTGCAACTCTTGATCCCAATCATCCCCGCCCTTGAGCGGAAGATGAAAGAGAATCCGCGAGAAGCACAACACTGGATGGAAAGATGGACGATCATCGGAACGATCCCAATGGCTTTGCTCTCAGCGATCGGACAGATCAATATCTTTAGTACTCTCGCCGGTGGTCAATCCGTTTTGCGGGTGTATGGATTTTCTGGTGAGGCATTACTGCCAACATTGACAACCATTGTCAGTATGGTGGCTGGAACCATCCTGGGCATCTGGCTGGGTCAATTGATCTCTGAGTATGGTATTCGCAATCAGGGTCTTTCGCTGATCATTTTCGCGGGTATCGTCGCACGAATTCCATCTCAGCTGGTTAATTTACTGTCTGATAAACAGTTCTGGTGGTTGATCTTCTTTGTCCTTGCCATCCTGGGTCTGACTATTTTCGCCATTGTATTTGTTCAACAGGGACGCCGAAATGTTCCGGTGCTATTCCCTGGTCGACGGGTAGGCAATCGTATGTCCATGCCTGTCCGGAGTAATCTGCCTTTGATGGTCAATATGGCGGGTATGATCCCATTGATCTTTGCTCAATCCCTCCTGACCTTCCCTGCCATTGTTGCCAGTTACTTTGTTCAATCCAAGACCGCCTGGGTAGCATCCCTTGCGAGTGGTATCAATTCCGTATTTGGTGGGCAGAGTGGATGGTATTCGCTGTTATATTTCTTAATGGTCGTCATATTCACCTTCTTCTATACCGATGTACTTTTTTCACAGCAGAATTATGGTGAAAACTTAAAGAAACAAGGCGCTCAGATCCCGGGTGTTGTACGAGGTGCACCTACTCAGAAGTATCTGACCAGTGTTCAACGCCGCATCACGCTGCCTGGTGCGCTGTTTCTCGGTCTGGTTGCTGTACTTCCCTATCTCATTGGCGCGTTACTTCCTCAGGTCGGAAGGTCATCGGCCATATTCCTCATCTCATCCGCGGGTTTGCTGATCGTGGTAGGTGTTGTCCGCGATACCTTTAATATCATTGACACCGAGCTGAAGCTGCACGGTTACGAGGAATGCCTGATCAAGGGCTAATCATGGCGCGATATTACGTTTTGCTGGGACCTCCTGGAGCGGGTAAAGGTACACAGGCAAAGGTAATTGCAGACACGTTGCATCTGGCTCATATTTCTTCAGGTGATCTCTTTCGTGAGAATCTATCGAAGCAAACTGAACTCGGTAAAAAGGCGCAAGGGTATATCAACCGCGGCGATCTGGTCCCAGATGATTTGACCATCGATATGGTCCGTGATCGCCTGAGCAAACCGGATTGTGTGGAAGGCGCCATCCTTGATGGTTTTCCTCGCACTCCCACCCAGGCGGAAGCGTTAGCGGTAATGCTGAAGGAGACTAACAGTGAGGTGAAATCAGTTCCACTGATTTCGGTTCCTCCTGGGGTATTGGTTGAACGCTTGTCGGGCAGGTTTTCATGCCGGGCAGCGGGTCATGTGTACCACAGAAAGTATCATCCGCCAAAGGTTGCAGGAATCTGCGATGTCGATGGCTCTGAACTTTACCAACGAGAAGACGATAAAGCGGAAACAGTCCAGAATCGGATCTCGGTTTATCTTGCACAAACTGCCCCACTGATCGAGTATTACCATACCCGTGGTTTACTCCTTGAAATCGATGGCACTTTGGAGATAGACGAAGTGACGAAACAGGTATTAGCAGCTTTATAATTCTGAAGGGTGAGAATCGATATGTCCTGGGAACGTCAGATAAACATCAAAAGTGTTGCAGAAATTGCCATCATGCGCGAAGCAGGCCGGATTAATGCGGAGGCATTGCAATTTGCCGCCGGTATTATTCGACCAGGTACCACAACGGCAGATCTGAACGCCGCGGCTGAAGAGGTGTTGAAAAAACATGGAGCTTATTCTCCCTTTCTGAACTATCCAGGACCATATCCTTATCCAGCCAGCATTTGTACCAGTATCAACGATGAATTGGTTCATGGGATACCCGGCAACCGCAAGCTTAAAGAAGGTGACATAGTTTCCATGGATTGTGGGACTGTCTTTGAAGGGTTCGTGGGTGACTCGGCGATTACAGTTGGGGTTGGCGAGATCTCTACCAAAGCCCAAAAACTGTTGGACGTTACCGAGAAGTCGTTATACATTGGGATCGAGCAGATGGTAGCTGGTAATCATATAGGTGATATCGGTGCTGCGATACAGAAGTTTGTGGAAGAGAACCGAATGAATGTTGTCCGTGAATATACCGGTCATGGTGTTGGACGAAATATGCACGAAGGTCCGCCGTCCCCAATTATGGAATCCCCGGTCGAGGTATGGAACTTCGAAATGGGATGACCATCGCCCTCGAACCGATGGTTATGTTGGGATCGTATATGACCAGAGTACTACCGGACGAATGGACAGTGGTTTCAAAAGATGGCGAATTGACCGCACATTTCGAGCACACAGTCGCGATCACAGAAAATGGCCCGCAGATACTGACAACTCATCTAGACGGAATCGGTATCGAAAGGTATAATCTTTATTTCGTGGGTTTAACTAAAACCGCCGGAATTATTGAAGGAGTGGAAGTTACATGAAAGTTTCACCATCCATTCGAAAGCGCTGCGCTAAATGCAAAATCGTAAAACGTAGCGGCAGATTGTTTGTTATCTGCGAAAATCCAAAACACAAACAGCGACAGGGATAATGAGATATGGCGAGAATTGAAGGTGTTGATCTCCCGCGCAATAAGCGTGTCGAAATTGGTCTGACCTATATTTTTGGGATTGGGCCTACCCGAGCCAAGAGAATTATTAAAGAGACCGGTGTCAATCCAGATATCCGCGTGAAAGATCTGACTGAGGCGGAAGCCGCGTTACTGCGTGAGTTTATTTCCAAGACTTACAAAGTCGAAGGCGATCTGCGTCGTGAAGTGCACATGAATATCAAACGCTTGATCGAGATCGGCTGCTATCGTGGCATGCGCCACCGCCGCAATCTTCCTTGCCGTGGTCAACGGACCCGCACCAATGCCCGTACACGCAAGGGTCCCAAAAAGACAGTTGCCGGTCGCGGTCGCCGCCGTGGAGCCGGTAAGAAATAAGCTGGCGCAGGATCCAACACCCCGGTACGGGTACCCTCATCCCGACGGCTGCCTGAGGTGTGGATTTGCCTGGCGACTTTGTAAATTGAAACTATAGAGAGGATTTATGGCACAAAATGTACGCTCGACAAGACGAACTACCGGTGCGCGAAAAGTAAAACGCACGCTGTCTTCCGGGCAGGTGCATATCTTTGCCTCCTTCAACAACACCATCGTCACTGTCACTGATCAGCAGGGTAATACCGTTTGCTGGGGAAGCGCAGGTTCTGCCGGCTTCAAGGGCTCACGCAAGAGCACTCCTTTTGCTGCCCGTCTGGCTGCCGAACAGGCGATCAAAGCCGCTGCAGCGATGGGTATCCAGGAAGTGGATGTTTATCGTCAAAGGACCTGGTCCTGGTCGTGAATCTGCCATCCGCGCCGTACAGGCGCTGGGCATGCGGGTGCGTTCCATTTCGGATATCACCCCGGTACCGCACAACGGCTGCCGTCCTCCGAAGAAACGCCGTGTGTATCAGAATTAAGAGAGGGAATAACGATATGGCTAAATATATTGGTCCGGTATGTAAATTTTGCCGGCGTGAAGGTGAAAAACTATTTCTGAAGGGTGAACGCTGTTTTACCCCCAAATGCGCATTTGAAAGACGCGGATTTGCCCCTGGTCAGCATGGTCGGACCGGCGCCCGTGGTGGCGATCGTGCCTCAGACTATGCCCGCCAATTGCGCGCAAAACAGAAAGCCCGCCGCGTTTATGGCGTGTTGGAACGTCAGTTCCGCCGTTTCTACGGACTTGCCCAACGGCATCGTGGTATGACTGGTTTGAATCTGCTTCAAATTCTGGAAACCCGTTTGGATAATGTGGTTTATCGCATGGGATTTGCAGTCAATCGTGCGCAGGCTCGTGTGCTCGTTACACATGGTCATTTCATGGTGAATGAACGCCGCACCGATATTCCTTCCATGCTGCTTCACCCGGGTGATGAGATCGTTGTTCGGGAAGGTTCCCGCGAGTCAACCTATTTCAAGGAATTGCGCGATATTGCTGAAAACGCAATGCCCCCACCTGGTTGGAGCGGGATCTGAAAAACCTGTCGGGGCGAGTACTGCGCTTGCCGGAACGAGCTGAAATTGATGGCAACCTGAATGAACAGCTGATCGTCGAGTACTACTCTCGCTAAAGCCAACTAGTGCTGATACGCGGTCGTTTAGGGTGTATTGGCAAGAGGGATTGAAAGTGACTGGTCTAAGCAACATGGTTACGCCGAAAGTTGAGCGTGAAGCTGAAGCCCGTAATTATGGCAAATTTGTCATCAGCCCGCTGGAACGTGGTTTTGGCGTTACCCTGGGCAATGCTCTGCGCCGAGTTTTACTGTCCTCACTGGATGGTGCTGCGGTGACATCCATTCGTGTTTCAGATGTACTGCATGAATTTAGTGATATCCCTGGTGTACGTGAAGATGTCATCCAGGTAATGCTGCAGATCAAGCAGATCCGCCTCAAATTATTTGATGTGGATGTTGCCACCATGCACCTCGATGTGCGCGGTGAGGGCGTGGTCACCGCCGCCGATATCAAAACACCAGCTGAGATTGAAATTGTCAATCCGGACTTGTACTTGTTCACTGTGGATGACAAAAACACCCAGCTGGAGATTGATCTGACCGTGGAACGCGGACGTGGTTATTCTCCAGCGACTGAACGCAGCGGCAAGCTTCCGATCGGCGAACTTCCAGTGGATGCGATCTACAGCCCGGTAAAACGAGTCAACTGGAATGTCCGATCAGCCCGTGTTGGTCAGAGCACCAATTATGACAAACTGAACTTGGAAATCTGGACTGATGGTACCGTCTCACCGGAAAAAGCACTCGGGACCTCTTCAGTAATATTAATTGATCACCTACGATTTTTAGCCGGTGTCAGTGAAGAAATTACCGATCTGGGCGTGGAAAAAGAATATGCCGGCAGTCGCCTTACCAGTGAAGCAGCCGAGACACCGATTGAAAACCTTGACCTTTCCGTGCGTGTGTTCAATTCCTTGAAGCGCACCGGCATCACCACTGTTGGTGATGTGCTGGAACTGCTGGAAAAGGGTGATGACGCAGTCATGTCCATCCGCAATTTTGGCGAGAAGAGCCTGGATGAGCTTCGCGAAAAAATGCGGGAAAAGGGCTTCCTGCATGACGAAAAAGATGTGGAGTAATTAAGATGCGACATCAGGTAGCAGGATATCGATTAAGTCGTGGTAAAGATGAACGGACAGCGTTACGCCGCACCTTGATCAGTCAATTGTTTGAGCACGAACGGATCACAACGACAAAAGCCAAAGCGGCAGCGATCCGTGGTGAAGCTGAAAAGCTGATCACCCTGGCTCGTAACAGCGTAGCAAAAACTGATATTGAAAAAGTGAATGCCCGTCGTCTGGCAGCCCGCGATCTGGGAAATGCACCCGAAACTGTTAAGAAATTGTTTGATGATCTTGGACCTCGCTACAGCAAACGCAATGGTGGTTACACCCGCATGCTCAAACTTGGACCACGTCTTGGCGATGCCGCCGAAATGGTGATCATTGAATTGGTTGAAGAATAATCCTGCAGTGCAGGGTTGCCCTGAGCGATCAGGGATCCGTTTCGTCCGGAAGGGCTGAATCGGATGGCACGTTACCAAGTGATACTCGCTTACGATGGCACGGATTTCCTCGGATATCAGCGTCAAAAAAACGCTCGATCCGTACAAGGTGAAGTGGAGGGCGCACTCCGCAAGATCGGTTGGAATGGTAAATCCATTCTCAGCGCCGGTCGGACAGATACTGGAGTGCATGCCTCGGGACAGGTGATTGCATTCGATCTCGATTGGAAGCATGAACCGATCTCGTTGTGTCAGGCTTTGAACGCGAATCTACCCAGGGACATTTCCGCCAGGCAGATTCGTGAAGCCAAAGCCGACTTCCATCCTCGTTATGGTGCTTCCAGTAGAGAGTACCGGTATCGGATCCTCATCGATCCTGTACGGTCCCCCATTCTGGAGCGAAATACCTGGCGATTGGAACAGCCTCTGGACTTTGCCTTGCTACAACGATCATCGGTCCTCTTTGTCGGGGAGCATGACTTTACCGCTTTCGGGAACCCACCCCGCCCCAGCGGTACTACGGTCAGAACAATTCTCCGATCAGAGTGGCAATTGGAAGGAAACCTGGTGTGGTACACCATCCGGGCAAATGCTTTTCTTTACCATATGGTAAGGAGACTGGTCTTTGTCCAGGTAGTAATTGCCACAGGAAGGGCAGACATCCAATGCCTGGTTACCAACCTTGAGGAGGGATTACCGGAATTTCCGGGCATCGCTCCAGCCCACGGGTTGGAATTGACCAGTGTACAGTACGGCGAAGATTAACTAAAACGTGTAATTTTACAAAGCTTAGCTTGTGGAGAGAATATAGTGGACAAGACCTACGTCCTAAAAGGAAAAATTGATCGCAATTGGGTAGTTGTGGACGCCAACGAGCAGACTCTAGGTCGCGTTGCCACCCAAATCGCTTCCCTGTTGCTTGGAAAAAACAAACCTACCTTCACACCTGGTGTACCGATGGGCGATTCAGTGATCGTCATCAATGCAGCGCATATTGTGGTTACCGGTAACCGGTTGGTAGAAAAGTATTATTATACACACTCCGGGTATCCCGGTGGTTTGAAGGCGACCAGCTTGAAAGAACAGCTTCGAAATCGCCCGGATCTGGTCATCCGGCATGCAGTTTGGGGAATGGTCCCACATAATAAAGTTGGACGTGAGATCATCAAGAAACTTCGTGTTTATCCTGAAGCACAGCATCCCCATGCTGCGCAGATCACCGAAGCAGTTGAATAAAGGAGTGGCAGCATGACAGTTCAATATTTTGAAGGAATTGGGCGTCGTAAAGAGAGCACCGCCCGTGTGCGTTTGATGAGTGGCTCTGGTAGGATCATTGTTAATGAAAAAACCGGAGAAGAATACTTCACTCGGATTGGCGACCTCGATGCCATTCTTGCCCCTCTGGTAGCTGCTGGACACGATCGTGTTCAATATGATATCACCGTAAAAGTGATGGGTGGTGGTGTCACCGGTCAGACAGATGCAGTTCAACTCGGTCTGGCTCGTGCATTAACCAAGTTTGACCCGGAGCTGGTTCCTACCATGCGCAAAGGTGGTTTCCTCACTCGTGATCCACGAATTAAGGAACGTAAGAAACCCGGTCTCAAACGCGCTCGTAAGGCACCTACTTACACAAAACGCTAGAAAGTACAGATAATTTTGATTTTCATAAAGCAAAGCCCATGACAATGGGCTTTGCTGATTCTGGTAACTTCGACAGATCTATCCTGGTTCAGGTATTTACTGTAAGAGCGTTCGTCCCAAATAGATTTATATCTTCGTCTGTAAGTTTGACGATGAGAAGTCGATATATTAATAGAAAGCCCAACTTAATTATGGTCGGCTATTGCCATTGATGAATTAATTGGTCTCATTCAAGATCATTTCCAAAAATGTATTCACAACATTTGGATCGAAATGCTTACCAGCCTGTGTTCGCATATATTCCAAAGCCTCTTCTCTCGACCATGCTTTCCGATACGGTCGTTCATTGGTGATCGCATCCCAAACGTCAACTACGGTGAACAATCTGGCAGCGAGAGGAATTTGGTCTTTCATTAATCCTCTGGGATAGCCGGACCCGTCCCATTTTTCATGGTGACAGAATGGAATGTCTGCCGCAGGTCGCAAGAATTTGATCGATGATATCAGGTCATAGGCAAACTGCGGGTGCTTACGCATGATGACCCACTCCTCATCGGTTAGCGGACCTGGTTTGTGAAGGATCGAGTCTGGCACACCCATTTTTCCGATATCATGCAATAATGTCCCACGCCGAATGTGGATCAGTTCCGAATCAGAAACGCCTAATAAACGAGCCAATCTAAGACTCAGATATGTGACCCGCTGCGTATGACCTTCCGTCTCTTTATCGCGCAGATCCATTGCCGCCGACCATCCTTCGATGGTAGCATCATACGCCATGGTAAGTTCGATATTGGATTGCTGCAAATCGTTGAAAAGATGGGTATTATCGATGGCAATCGCGGTCTGACCTGCAAGAGTCTCCAGGAAATCCATCCATTCAGGATCTGGGTTCAATGGAGATCTGTGGAATATTTGTAAAACACCGTTTGCCCTACCTTTAGCGATCAGGGGTACGGCAATAAATGAGACAAATCCTTCACCCTGAATTAATTCCCTCATTTTAGCGGGATAATCAACCAGGTTTAGATCTGGAATGTGGATAATATTACGTTCAAGTGCCGCCTTCCCGGCATATTCTTCTCCCATTCGCAGATTAAATCGGGAGAAATAATTACCAGAAAAACCACGCCCCCCACCATAATTAAATACATTCAGGTTTTGATTCAACAGTAGTACCGAAGCGGCATCCACACCCAACTCCTGGGTGACGTTTTCCAACAAAACTTGGAGGATCACCTGTAAATTAAAACTGGAAGCGATAGCGGTATCGATGGAACGCAGAGCAGAAACCCGATGAAGTTGCGTGGTTAGCTTTTCATCCGCCTGCTTTCGTTCGGTTATATCATTCACCATTCCCAATCCATACACAAAATTTCCGTTCTTATCCACGATCGGGGCGGTTGTTACTTCTACCCAGATGAGAGAACCGTCCTTCTTGATGTATCGTTTCTCCGTGCTGTACCCATGACTCGCACCAGAAAGAACAGCTTCAGAATTATGGATAAAATTTTGTTTATCTTCTTCATAGGTGATATCGGCAACTGTTTTATGTACAATTTCTTCTTTTGAATAACCCAAGAGTTCGCAAAATGAATTGTTGGCGTCGATAAAGCGGCAGTCTTTATCGGCTAAAGATAGACCAATCGGCGATTTTTCGAAAAGTGTTCTAAACTTTTCTTCACTGGCTTCAACGGCTTCGAGAGCTTTCTTCTGTTCGGTGATATCCTGAAAAATCCCTTGTACTTTTACGACCCTGTCATTTTCCTTGATCGGCAGCCCCATGGTACGGACCCACTTATGATTTCCTTTGGCTGTCACCATTTCAAGAGACAGATCGTAGGGAAGATTTTTTTCGATGGCATCTTTGATCGCTTTATCTATCTTCTTTCGCTCTTCTCCGGGGTAAAAGCTTACTCCCAGGTTTACGTCTGTCTCCAGGTCAGGGTCCAGTTCATGAATCTTTGCGACTTCCTTGGTCCAGGTGCCTTTCAATGTGTTCGGATCAAATTCCCAGCCACCGATTTTTGCCATCTCACCGGTCATTTGGAGCAGGTCCTCCTGGTTCTTGATAGCCTGTTCATTTTGTTTGGAAGCCGTAATATCCAGCGCTGAAGCAAGAAGACATTGAACTCTATTTATCTCAATGGGTTCGTACGAGACCAGCATCGTCCGATTATTCCCCTTCAATGTCTGGAAATTGACTTCCTGATTACTCACCTTCCCTGCAATACAGATCTCTTTCTCAAATTTATGCAGAGCCTGTGAATTCATTTTGAGTATCAACCCATCTACCTTCGTTCCAATGATCTGCTCCCGATCTCCTTCCACCAGCTTGAAATAAGCCGCATTCGCATCGAGAATCAAACCGCTATCCAATTCCCGGATGAGCATGGCGATAGGGCTGGAAGAAAAGATAGTCGAAAACCGGACTTCAGATTGTCGAATCTCTTCTTCTTTCTTTTTCCTCTCAGATATATCCTCGGCGAAAACGGCAGTTCCGATCAATTCCTGCGAGATCGGATCCCGGGTCACATAGATCCGATTCAATATGTGCTCATCGCCGCGGATGTCTTCAACCTGTGCCGGAATGTCTGTCCGCATCACTTCTGCAATGATCTTCCGCCTCTCGGTCCGTTCAGATTCAGGTAAGAAGGTATAGATATTCTGTCCGACCAATTCTTCCTTTGATAATCCAAATACTTTTGCGCCCAGTTGATTGATGTTGAGGATTGTCCCCTCAGGATCCAAAAACAAAACGAAATCCCTCGGAGAGTTGATCAATGTATTCGTGATCGACGCCTGGCGAACCAATTCTGTTTCTATCTCTTTCTGGGCTGTTATATCCGTCAGGCTGCCAACCATACGGGCAGAGTGATTTTGAAGGTCTTTTACAATGACTCCCCGCGTCTGGCACAAACGCCAGGTACCGTCTTTGTGTTGAATTCGATATTCCACCTGGAAAGGTTTTTTGCCAACCATTGCCTCTACTCGGATACGATCCACCTTCTTAATATCGTCTGGATGAATGGTTGAACGCCATCCATCCAAAGTACGCGGGTATTCTCCTGATGGGTAGCCCAACATTTCATCGATCCCGCCCAGCCAATCGATGGTCTCGTGCAGGTCCCACTCAAAGATCACATCGCTGAGGGTCTCTGATAGCGTCCGAAATCGTTCTTCAGAGGAGCGAAGCGCGGTTTCAGCAGTCTTCCGTTCGTTGATGTTTTCAAAGATGGCGACAAAGTAATTTTTCTGTGGACTATAAACTGAGACACTAAACCAGATCTGCAAGACTGAAAGGTAGGTTTCAAATTTCTCTGCGATCCCAGTCTGTGCGACCCTGCCATAGATCTCAAATATATCCGGATTGGTCTCCCGAATGCCGGGGATGACCGCAGTTACTTTTTTTCCGATCACATCCTTCAAACCAGTCAGACGTTCGAACTCAGGGTTTACTCTGAGGTATGTGAAATCGATGGGTTTTCCAGCCGCATAGATCATCTCGCATAAAGCGAATCCGTCAAGCATGTGGTCAAACAAACCGCGATAGAGTGATTCGCTTTCCTGCAACTCAGGATCTTGATTCAGATCGAGAGGGATCTCACTGACCACTTTTTTGGTTTGCTTTTGCAATGGTTTTACCATACACAAACCTCCTGAACATCATGCGAATAGGCATGGTCGAATCACCAGATCGCCGATTAAATCTACTCTGTTTCTGTTACTGTACTCGATTGCGTCAAGGAAACCAATAATATTCTCGTAAATATTCCTGAAAAAGGTGTTTTCCCACAGGCGCACTATTCAAAATATACCTGTTCTGATTCCGAGATACACATCGACATACTATAAAGTCTATTCGGGGTAAAATCAAACAAAAATATCATCCATGGAAAAATCAATGAAATCCGAAATTATCTTACTAGGACTTGGTCCGGGCTCACCGGACTTGTTGACTGTACAGGCGCGTGACATCCTCAACTCAGCAGAAGAAATCTACACCCGGACGGAGCGGCATCCGGTCGTTCAAGCGCTGCAGACGACAAAGCAGATCCATTCATTCGATTCGCTGTATGAATCCGCCGAGCGATTTGAAGAGGTGTACGACCAGATCATCGAGACGATTCTCAAGCTGGCTCGGGAAGGAAAAGATGTCATCTATGCGGTTCCAGGGCATCCATTCGTGGCAGAGACAACCTGCCCGGAGATCTTTCGCAGGGCGACGTTGGAAGGAATCCCTGTCAAGGTTGTGGAGGGTGTGAGTTTCATCGAACCGGTCTGTACCGCACTGGGATTGGATCCCTTCCCGAAGCTGGTTCTGGCGGATGCGATCGAAGTGGGACAAAAACATCATCCGGATTACCCGCCCGACATGCCCGTCCTATTTACCCAAATTTACTCTCGAGCAGTCGCTGCAGAGTTGAAGATGACCCTGAATGCGGTCTATCCTGACCTGCATCCGGTCAGACTGGTTCATGCCGCCGGGACTCCTGAAGTGATGGTGGAGGAGCTGCACTTGTTTGAGATCGACCGCAGCGAGCGGATCGATATCACCACTGCCCTGTATGTCCCTCCGATGGAGAATGGCAGTTCGTTTGAGGCATTCCAGGAGATCATCGCCCATCTGCGCGCACCGGACGGTTGCCCCTGGGATCGCGAACAAACCTATTCTTCTTTGCGCAAGCATTTGCTGGAAGAGACATACGAGACGCTCTCCGCCATGGATCAGGAAGATCCGGAAAAGATGGCGGAGGAATTTGGCGACCTTCTTCTCCAGATCGTTCTGAACGCTCAGATCGGCACCGAAAATGGCGACTTCTCAATGGTTGATATCCTGCGACGGATCTATGACAAGATCATCCGCCGCCATCCTCATGTGTTTGGAGATGTCAAGGTGGATGGGGTTGACAATGTACTATCCAATTGGGAGAAATTGAAAGCAGAGGAGAGAGCGGGTAACGGAAGCGAGAAGAATTCCTTATTGGATGGCGTCCCGCTTAATTTTCCGGCGTTATCCCAATCCCAGGAGATCCAGGATCGGGCTGCCCGGGTAGGATTCGACTGGAAGGATGAGGCAGGGGTATTGGACAAGATCAGGGAAGAGTTGGTTGAGCTTTCAGAAACGATCACGCCAGAGGAGTACGAGGACGAACTGGGTGACCTGTTTTTCGCAATGGTAAATCTGGCTCGCTGGAGGAAGATCGATGCGGAGAGTGCGTTGCGTGGAGCGAACCAGAAGTTCCGCAGTCGGTTTGGGTATATTGAAGAGTCCGCACGAAAGGCTGGCAAATCGGTATCCGACCTGTCTTTTGAAGAGATGAATGATCTGTGGGAGAATGCGAAAGGTGAGCTGGGATAGCCCCCACCCAACCCTCCCCCAGATATTTCTGGGGGAGGACTTGAATGCTTCTCAGTTCGATGTTCTCTGGCGTAAACCAGCCATAATAGTCCTCCCCCGATATTGGTCGGGGGAGGATGCAAGGAGGGGGCTTTTCTAATCTGATCTTGGTGCCAGTCTGGTCCCCCACCCAACCCTCCCCCGGAAAAAACGCCGGGGGGAGGACTTATGGATGCAATTGACTAGAATTCCTGGTTAAATCCGTGTTCAAAGTCCTCCCCCGATATTGGTCGGGGGAGGATTCAAGGAGGGGGCTTTGATCAGTTATTTTCGAATAGGTTCGAACCGGGCAGTGAAATGGCGCATCATCGGCGCCTGATAGGTGAATCGATAGCCACCCAATTCTTCACGACGCTCGGCTACTTTCTTCAGAATTTGGATCACATAAGCAAAATGGCTTTCCGTGTACATCCGGCGCGGGATGGCCAGCCGCACCAGCTCCAGCTTGGGGTAGACCATCTGGCCGCTGTCCGGATCAGGGAAGGCGAACATGACCGAGCCGATCTCACAGGCGCGGATGCCGCCTTCGAGGTACAGAGCTGCCGCCAGCGCCTGCCCGGGGAATTCGCCCTGTGGGATGTGAGGCAGCAATTTACCGGCGTTCAGATAGACGGCGTGTCCGCCGGGCGGCTCGATGATGGGGATGCCTTCTTCGATCAGGCGGTTGCCGAGGTAGGCGGTCTGCTCGAGGCGATAGGAGAGATAGCGCTCGTCCAGCCCTTCGTACAGACCGATCGCCATCGCGTCGAGGTCGCGTCCGGCGAGTCCGCCGTAGGTGGGGAAGCCCTCGCGCAGGATCAATTCGTTCTTGACGTTCTGGAAGAGCTCTTCATCGTTCATCGCCAGGAAGCCGCCGATGTTGACGATGGCGTCCTTCTTGGCGCTCATCGGCATCCGTCGGCCAGGGTGAACATCTCGCGCGCGATATCGATCACGGAGGTATTCGCGTAGCCTCTTCCCGCTGGTGGATGAAGTAAGCGTTCTCGGCGTAGCGGCAGCAGTCGATGAAGAAGGGGATCTTGTACTCGCGGTAGACCTCCGCCACCGCGTGGATATTTTCCATCGAGACGGGCTGCCCGCCGCCGGCGTTGTTGGTGACCGTCATCATGCCGAAGGGGATTTTCTCCGCCCCGGTCTTTTCGATGAAGGCCTGCAGCTTGTTGATGTCCATGTTGCCCTTGAAGGGATGGTGGATTTCGGGGTCGAAGGCTTCGTCGATGACCAGGTTGGCCGGGCGTCCGCCGCGGGCGCGGATGTTGGCGTCGGTGGTGTCGAAGTGCATGTTCGAGGTGACATAGTTGCCGGGCTTGACCAGTCAGGCGGCCAGAATGTTCTCGGCGGCGCGTCCCTGGTGGGTGGGGACGAAGAATGTGAAGCCGAAGATATCGTCCATGGCTTCCTTCAAGCGGTAGAAGGAACGCGCGCCGGCGTACGATTCGTCGCCGCGCATGATGGCCGCCCACTGGTCCTGGCTCATGGCGCCGGTGCCTGAGTCGGTCAGCAGATCGATGAAGACATCTTCGGCTTTGAGCAGGAAAAGGTTGTAGCCTGCTTCTTGCAGGGCTTTTTCACGCGCTGACCGGTCGATCAGGCGGATCGGTTCGACCACTTTGATGCGGAACGGTTCGGCAGGGTGTTGGCTCATTCACATCCTCCATGGGAATTTGGGTTTGGGATGGCATTAGTGTAGCACTAAACCCGGAATCGCTCTATATAACTCGTATTCGAACATCCCCCCAAATCTAGAATTTTGGGGGGATAATAGGGAGCATGCATTTTGGATTTTATGCGATAATTGATAAAATAAATTAGTGTGGGGGAAAATGAAGACCAGGGCGGTGAAAAAATGGATTGTTGGGATACAGTCCATGATAGTCAACCCAATTTATCGATGCTTGAGATGATAAGGTACTAGTATAATTTATCAATGAGGTTGTAAACAATCTACCAATTTTTGAAGTAATTTAAGCTATTTTCAATTCTTCGCTTTTTCAATCTGGAGGGAAATATGGATGATAAACAATTTGCTTTACTAACAAAAAAGCTTGACACAATTATTACTTTACTTTCTATAGATAGAACAAGAATCGTAGATAAAACTAAGACAGAAGCAATAATTTATTTATATGATCTTGGCCAGATTATTCAACAATAGCATTGGTCTCAGGATCTACACCTGCGGCAGTGGCAGCTCGAGTTTCAGAATCAAAGAAGGGCCAAAGGTTCCAAAGAAGGAGAAAAACAGGTATGACTCTAGATGAAAATGCTCAATCGTTGAAGAATATCGAGCGATACTTGGAAATACTAGTTAGATTTAATTACTTCGAAATTAAGAAGAAAGCAATCTCTACCGAGTTGGAGGAAAAAATATTTGAGTTGACAGGGAGCTTAAACAGAGATGACATTTGTGAGAAATTGAAGATCTCACCAAATACTGTATCTGATCTATGGAGCCAGTGGCTTGATTTTGGACTAATTATGAAGCAGGGTAATAGTTATAAAAAGACTGTCAGATAAAATGGCAACAAGATTAAACCCGGATATACTCGTATTTCTTGAAAACCGCACTGGTTTACAAAAATCTACCATTCGTTCCCAAATATCTAGGGTACGGCAAAAAACCCCTTCTTTAACCATGAATGCAGCTGCCCAGATTATTGCGCAAAAGCATAGCTCATCGATCCTTCGAAAGCTCGACACTGAAGATAGATTGTCATTAAAAGATATACCAATCAGTAGAAAGGAAAACACACTTCCTGAAGTCAAGATCACCCCAATCCGCAAGAGAACCCAAAATAAAAAGGAATTGACACACTTCATAAATTACGTGTCAGACGATTACTTCGTCAAGGAACATATAAGCGAACTATCAAGAGCATATTATTCGAAGTGCTATACAGCTGTCTTCATATTATTTCGGAAAATTGTTGAGAACTTAATAATTGACATTTTGAAGAAAAAGTATCCCGACAAATATGAGTTGGTTTTCAATAAGGAGCAAAATAGATATCATGATTTTTCTGTGGTACTCGAAAACCTTTATAATGCGAGAAATAGTTTTTCTCATGATGGCAAAAAAGCGATTGCAAGACTTAATCAACTCATAGAGCCACTTAAAAAAGATGCCAATGATAAGACACATTCTTGGTTTCACATAGTCAAATCACCTACTGAGATTGAAAACCTACAACTACATACAATAGTCGAACTAATAATATTTTTGGAGAAAGAAGTGGGAATTAGAAAAGTATCTTAATATTTCGTGGTCACTCTAGAGCATTAGCTTCCAGATTCGAATCTCTGTTGATCAATTATCTACCATTGATGATGTAGTCCTAACATTGTCTCCACCAGATGAGACACCACACTGAGTAAGGGGACGAGATTTTACAGATTGAATGACATAATGTCAGAGAGACTTTACTCTTCGCCCATTGGTAATTCCAACCGTTGCGAAAAGCAATCAGAAATTCTATCAATCCTAGGATATTCGAGGTCGATATGAATGAACCTAATAGCGAGATTCTTGAAGTTTTAGTTGAAATACGAGACACCCTAAATCGACTTTTTATCTGCTTTGAGGACCAATATCTTGAGATCGAAAAACGGAAAAACAATGAGATGGAAAATGAGTTTAAGAATATTTTGACGGGTAACCGAAAGAGAATAATTTCCTTACTCTTCGATAAAAGACATCTCTCGCAAGCGGAAATTGCCCAATCGGTTGGGGTTAATAAATCTACCGTGAGTAGATTTGTAAATCTCCTTATCGAGAATGATTATATCGAGCAATCCACTAATGGCAATAAAACAATCTATAAGGACAAGCTTGGTCTTCAGAAATTAGTTAGTAGGCTGGGTTGAGCGCATTCGGCGAAACCCAGCACCCAGGCGAAAAATTTTTGTCGTTTATTGTTTCGAGCGATATAATTAAAGTTATTTATGAATTGAACTAAATGTGGTCGAGGCGGATCACCAGTCTCGTTTGTGGAATGAAGTATCGAGGTGGGGAATCGGATTTGATGGGTAGAGGATCATGATCCTCTACCCAACCTACCAACTTGGATCGTGGGTATATCTACTTTCGATGACTACTTGTATTATCTCCCGCACCGCATCGTTCCTATGGCAAAGGCAATGATGCTATTGATGCGAGAGCAATTGATATTTATTAGGAGGGAATAATGAATAATTTTATACCATTCTTAATTCTTATGTTCCTTGTATCAGCATGTGGGTCTTCACAAAAAACTATTGAAAAAGCGGTATCTGAAACATTACAAGCCATGCCGACGTTTACAATTCAACCCACCTATACAATTCCTCCTTCCATAACACCAAAAATTGTCATTGTTACTATTACACCGACGCCTACTCCAAAATTTACCCAAACCCCATCACTAACCCCAACAATTACAAATACACCTGTTCCAGAAAACAAGAAAAACCGACAAGCTGGTTTTTACCTGGTTCCAAGCGAAATGTCTTTGGGCGTGTGGCGTTCTTCAAATAAAGACTCAGACACGTGTTACTGGTCGGTAACAACTGCAACCGGTGATATTATAAATAACCATTTTGGGATGGGCGGTGGAACGATGTATATTCCAAAGAATGCATATCAGGTGCAGATAGAACCTGAATGCGGCTTCTGGGAATTTATCCAATAGTTAATGAAACAATCACCCCCTTATCTGCAAGCACTCTGCGAGCCGTAGGCTGTTAAAGGGGGGTCAACCCATGAAATCCATCCAGCGTATTTCCAGACCGGGCTTCCGCTCACAGGATCGGACCCTGGGCACGATTGGCGCCTGGACCACCTCACAATATTACCGTGTCGTGTACAATGGGTGAACACATAAGGATACTCGCATGAAATTTCTAATGAAATTCTTTATGGCTTTACAAGTGGGGATGTACAGATTTTCCGGCGGGAAGATGGGTGGAAAATTCCGCGGATTCAACGTGATTCTGCTCACCACCCAGGGGCGCAAGAGCGGAAAGACCTACACCACCCCATTAGGTTGGTTTTCCCATCCGGATGGGTATGTCATCGTCGCGTCCAATACGGGCTTACCCTCCCACCCGAATTGGTACTTCAACCTGATCAGCCATCCCCAGGTCACCGTGCAGGTGCTCGATAAGATCATCCCCGTCACCGCCGAACTACTCTCGGGGGAAGCGCGAACCCAGGCCTGGCAGGAAGTGATCACCAGCGCACCGTCGTACGCGGAGTATGAGAAGAAGACCACCCGCGAAATCCCGCTTTTCCTGTTACGCCCGACCCAATAAACAGGGGGTGTCTACCCATGAAATCCATCCAGCGTATTCCCAGACCGGGCTTCCTGCCGCAGAATCGGACCCTGGGCATGATCGGCGCGTGGACCACCTTCGTGGTCAACGAAGCCTACGCCATCACCTCGCTGCTCGGGTATCTCTCGGTCCAGAATCCCACCGATCCGATTCAGTGACCCGTACCTCTCGATCATGTCGGTGCTGATCGTGCTGATGGTGCCGTTCCTGATCCTCACGATGGTGGCTGTTCACGCCTACGCGGCGCCCGAACACAAGTCGACAGCCTGGCTGCCCTGGCGTTCATGATCCTGTTGGGAGTCTGACCTCCAGCGTGAATTTTGCCCTGTTCGTGCTGCCCGTCACCTGCCCTGGCGCAAAGCATGTGGAGTGCCGCGTACGTAACCCCCGGTTGGCCGCCCCTGCCGCAAACGATGGATACTTTTGCCTGGGATTGGTTCTTTGCGCTCTCGATGCTGATCGCCGCACCGGTCTTCCGGGGCGGGAGGCTGCAGAACGCCACCCGGATTCTGATGGTCGTCTCCGGAGTCATCTGCATCACGGGTCTGGTGTGGCTGCCGTTCTCGCCATCGGTGGCAAATTGGATTGGCATTGCCGGTTGGGGCGTGGTCGGTCCGATTGTGTTTTTGCTGTTGGCGAATTTGTTCACCCGCATCCAGCCGGATGATGGCTTATCCGCGGGGGCATGAGATCCCCCGGCTTCAAGTTCAAAGCGAAGCCACCCCCTTGATAAGGGAGTACCCATCCGTACATAAAAACATCCCCTGACTCCAAAAGGAACCAGGGGATGAGTGTTTCTCAATACAGGTAAATCTTACAGGTCGAGTTTCTCGGGAACCCGGAAGTTCTCATTGGCTTTGAGCACTTCATCGGTCACGTTGAAGTGCAGGTCGTCGCCAAGGACCTGCTTGCAGTATTCTTTCAAACGACCCTGCCAGGTATCCTGGTTGACATAGAAGATCTTGGCGCCGCCAAGTTCGTGCTGGTACTGTGGCCAGGGTTTGGTCGGTTGCGCCATGGAAAGACCGGCCATTTTCCAGCCATTGTAGCTTTCGAAAGTGGACCACCATTCCTGGACCTTGACCATTTCCATCGCGTAGAAGGTCTTGGCATAGTACATCGGCCAGCCTAATTTGGCACGGCGGGAGAAGGTGAGGGTGTGCAGGCTGACAGCTACGTCTTTATCCCAGACACGGCCATTCGCGAAACCAAGCCATTCACCATCCACCAGACCCACGAAAGTAAAGGGGTCTTTGAGGCGTTTGCGGCGCAGTGCCAGAATTTCGCCATAGACACGGACGCCCACGATATCATAGAAGTCTTTTTCGACTTTCATGACCTTTTCGAGGTAGCCGAGCATGGGGTCGATATCGCTGTCTTTTATCGCGCGGATATAAAGTATGCGTCCATCGGGAAGTTTAACCTGGGCGCCTTTCCATTCGGGCAGTTTCATCGGCGGTGCAGAGAGAATACCTTCAATCTCACGTACATCGATTTTCATTTCTTCAACAGATACAGGAGTTGGGAGATCAACTTTCATGATTGAATCCTTTTCTAGGGAAATAATAGGTATAGTAAAAGTATAGCCAACTGAAAATGGATAGTCAATCGGTGGTAGGGTGATTAAGAAGTAATCGGGAGTTATGTAATATTAAACGTGAGTATTCGTTGCGTTTTTCTTATCTTCAGTATGACAATCATCAGAATTAACTTGATTAAAGGCAGTCTGCCATGGGATAGGAGATCGGATATCGGAAATCGGTATGTGCGGAACGGAGATCGGATATCTACTCACTGATCCCTGATCTCTATTCTCTGATCTCCCGCCTGTTAAGGGAGCCCATCCAGCACCAGCCGGTCCATGCCCAATCCGATGGCGGTCTGCAGGAGGAACACGTCCCCATACCAGCCGGCAGCCTTCAACTCGCGGTATGACTTCGCCATGTCTCGTCCAGTGTACAGGTAGTGCCACGACTCGTTTCGGATCTCATCGTGGTTGCTCGTATAAGTGGGTAGATAGCCATATTCCCAGGCATGATCTACAAGCCATTTCGCCGCTTTCGTCTGTTCAAAGCCGGAATTGATATCCACCAATTTGCCTATTTCGCTCGAGGTGAAATCCAGTGCCAGCCCGGTGTGGTGCTGGGACGTGCCGGGCAGCAGGACGGTGTTCTTGTCTTTGGCGTGGCTGTAGGCGTATGCTTGTTCCTCATACGAGCGGAATCCGGAATGGATATATAAACCGGTCCGGGCGCTGTTCGAGGCAGCAAATAATTCGGCGAGATCTTTCTCACAAAGTGAGTGAACCCGGACGTGTTCATTGGCCACCAGAATCCCATCCATGGTGAGGGGAAGTGATTGCAGCCCTGGTTCGATCGTTGTTTTGATCTCATCGTCCAATATCGGATGCAAGCGGTCGACTACCCGGTACAGGAGTTTTGCCGGTAATGATTCCCTGACCGGAATGAAAATAATCCTTTCCTGTGTTTGCCTGGTCCCGATCGGTAAATAGGAGGCAGGCAGGACAGCCGCGAGAATGGAGAGAAATTGTCTTCGTGAAACGGGAAGCATGGACTAATTGTAGCGGATATACCAGACATCAGGATAGTCAAACAGGCGATAAGGTAAAATAATGACCGTGAGAAAATATTGGTTTGTGATCTGCATTTTCCTGGCGGCAGTCGGGCTGTTACTGGCTTCTTATCTGCCGGATAAGCGATCGGTGCGTACCCTTGAAGTGCCGATCAACGAGGTCCTTTCCCATTTGGATCGATCAGAATCCGATCTCTTGCTCGAAACATTCCCTGCCGGGTATTTGGAATCCTGCCGGGTGGCGTTGTCTACCCGGTTCCCGGAGAGTCTGCGGACCGGATCGCGGTCGGGGATCAGCCAGGAAATCCAGCTTCGCTGCCCGGAAGAATTCCCACCGGGAGTGGATCTTTCAGTGGAAGCCCGAATCGATAAATCAACCCAATGGATCTTGCCTGATGGATCGATCCAAACACCCGTTAAAGTGGAGAAGCCAGCAGGGTTGACCTGGGTGGTCATCCCGGTACAGGCTGGATCATGGAACGCTTCGCTCTGGACCTATCTGGTCTTCTCGTTCGTTGATGGACAGAAAGTCACACTTCCACTGTCTTCCATCCCTCTGGAGGGTAGATCCTTATCCTTCCTGGGGATGGATCATCCGCAAATACAGAGAGTGGGCTTGATCCTGGCGGGGATCGGGTTCGTGCTCTTTGTGCTGATAAAATTCGTGCTGCGCCGAAAAGCCGCCTGAGAGATCAGGCTCCGAAAAAACCATCCTCTTCCGGTCTTCCAGTAACCCCCGGTATGATAATTATTTGCGGATATATGACAATCAGTATTCGTCTTTTCAGAGTGTATACTGATACGATAAGGTATCTTGATTTTCGAGAATTCGAAGCAAGATTACTTGACTAGATGACTTTTCGGGGCTAAAGTCATTTATGATAGAATTATAGGTATGACCTGCGCAGCAGGATCCGCCGGGTCAGATCCGATCCCATTCCATCACGGCGAGGGGTATTATGCAACTGGACTGGTTATACATCGGTGTTTTTATGGCGGTATCAATTGCACTGCCGGCTGTCGCAATCGCCCTGGCTGGCATCCTGGCTCCCAAAAAACCAAATTCCATTAAGAATTCATCCTATGAATGTGGTATCGAAACAGTGGGTGAGACCTGGGTTCAATTCAAAGCGCAATATTATATATATGGGCTTGTTTTCCTCATTTTTGATATTGAAGCTGTTTTCCTATTCCCCTGGGCTGTCGCATTCGATCAATTGACGCTCTTTGGTGTTCTAGAAGGGGTCTTTTTCCTCTTGATTTTAGCTGGCGCCCTTGCGTACGCCTTGAAAAAAGGTGCCCTCGAATGGTCTTGAATTAGTATTCCTTCTCTTCTCACTAAGGAGTAGATATGCCCTTTTGGAGTGATCCACTACTTTTCATCAGTCAATGGCTGCAGCTTTTGCTGGTGAACGCGGGAATGAGCGAGCAGCTCGCTTATCCGTTGGTGAATATTGCTGGTGCTGTCATCCTACCCCTTCTCTCGATGCTCTGGGTCATATTCCTGATCTGGTACGAACGCAAACTGATCGGCCGAATTCAGGATCGGTTTGGTCCAAACCGGGTTGGTCCATGGGGACTCATTCAACCCATCGCCGATATGATCAAGATCTTTGCGAAGGAATACATCACTCCAGCCGGTGCGGACAAGATCCCATATAACCTGGCGCCCATCCTGGTAGTAGCGTCCGTCATGTTCATGTGGGCGGTTATCCCATTTACTGTCACAACTTATGGAGCGGATATTAATGTAGGTGTGCTCTATATCGTGGCTGTCGGCGCCATTGGTGAGCTGGGGATCATCCTTGCGGGATATGCGTCAAATAATAAATATTCATTGCTCGCGGGCTTCCGGATCCTGGCACAATTGATATCGTATGAAGTGCCAATGGTTTTGTCTCTCTTGATCCCGGTTTTACTTAGCCGGTCAATGGGGATCAATACGATCATCGAGCATCAACAGGTGTGGTTCATTCTCATAGCACCTGTCGCCGCGATCATCTTTTTCATCACCTCGGTTGCCGAAGTGGGACGTTCACCCTTCGATCTGGCCGAAGCCGAATCAGAGCTCGTGGCAGGTTTTAATACTGAATATTCTGGTTTGAAATTCGGTATGTTCTATGTTGGCGAGTTCATGCATGCCTTCACGGCTTCCATGATTTACACGGTTTTATTCCTCGGGGGATGGCAGGGTCCGGGGGCGGTCGAAATTCCGATCCTCGGTTTTGTATATTTTGCGATCAAGACCATGGTAGTTTATTTCGTATTTATTCTCTTCCGTGGATCCTTACCCCGTTTCCGGATCGACCAGATGATGGCACTCAACTGGAAAGTGTTAACTCCCATTGCCATCCTCACAGTCAGTTTGACGGCGGTCATCGAGAAACTTTTCGAATCAGCTACACCATTTACGCATAATGTTGCCATGCTGGCTGTGAATATCCTGGTGATCGCTATCGTCGTATTATTCAGTCGAAAACCATTATCCTCCCGACGTGATCAGATCGAATCCCTGGCGGATGATAATCGCGAAATGGTACGTAAATTAATGGGTGAATGAGGAATTATTCATGACACTGATCCAGGTAATTTTCTTGTTGACAGCGGCACTGATGATCGCAGCCGCTGTCTGTGTTGTGACTGTCCGGAAGATGCTGCATGCAGCCTTATGGCTCATTCTGACCCTCTTCACGGTGGCGGTCGTCTTTGTCCTGCTCGAAGCGCCCTTCTTTGGCGTAGTTCAGGTGGTGGTATATATCGGAGCCATCGCCATCCTCATAGTTTTTGCTGTGATGCTCACCCGCAGGATGATGTTCGACGAGAGTACCCAGTTCAACCGCCAGGTGGTCATCAGCGCCATCACTGCCCTGGCTCTTTTCAGCGCGGTGGTGTATGGCTTATCGCGCTGGCCCGGGTTTACCCTGACCAGTCAAGCCATTCCTGCGGATTTTGATCCGATCGTTCGGATGGGCGTTTCCCTGGTATCCCCGGATCAATTCCTCATCCCATTTGAAGTAGCATCCATCCTTCTTCTGGCAGCATTGATCGGTGCGATCTTTGTCGGCCGCGAGAAACGATCATGAAAAAGTTGCGAGGTTGAGAGCATGATTCCACTTTCCTGGTACCTGATCCTCGCTGCAGCCCTGTTTAGTGTCGGGCTTTTCGGCGTTCTTGCACGGAAAAATGTGATCGGCATTCTGATGGGCATCGAATTGATGCTCAACGCGGTCAACATCAACCTGATCGCGTTTTGGAGATACATCACCACATCAACCATGAATGGATTGGTCTTCGCCATCATTGTGATTGCTGCCGCGGCTGCCGAGGTGGCGGTTGGATTGGCGATCATCATCGCGGTCTACCGTGGCAGGTCCACAGTTGTGGCTGACGAAGTCAACGAGATGAAGGGATGAAAGAAGAATGACGACAGAATCATTAGTTTGGCTCATCCCCCTCCCACCCCTGGTGGCTTTCGCACTGATCATACTTTGGACCAATAAATGGAAAGGTGTCAGCCATGCGCTGGCTTTAGCCGGAGCGGGAATTTCGTGGTTGGTATCCATGGTTGTCTTCTTCACTGCGATTAAGGTCCCGAACCTGGCTGAAGAACCTATCGCGAATTCATTCCAATGGCTCCCGATCGGGGCGAATGCGCTGCGCATAGGCATCCAAATCGATAACCTTTCTGCGGTTGTTCTATTCTTCGTCTCGTGGACCATTTTGATGATCTTCATCTATTCGGTGGGTTATCACAATTTCGGTCAACCAAAAGGAGAACATGATCGGGCTGGCTTACCCCCGCTTGGTGCGGAGATGGTCGACGATCATGGTCATACCCATCGGGTACCGTCCATAGAGCCGATGTATTCCCGTTTTTTCGCTTTCATCAGCCTGTTTGCTTTTGCAATGTATGTGCTGGTCGTGAGCGATAACCTGCTAACCCTGTATGTGGGTTGGGAGATCATGGGGTTGTGCTCCTACCTGTTGATCGGATTCTGGTTTGCAAAGGAATCCGCTCGGAAAGCCGCCATCAAAGCATTTATTACCACCCGGGTGGGTGATGTCTTCATGCTGTTGGGGATAGCTTTTCTGTATTACGCCACTGGGACGTTGAATTACAAAGAGATCTTCGGTAACCCCGAATTGTTGGCACGGATGGCAAACACACCGTCCACGATTCTTGGTCTCTCGGTAGCCGGGTTGATCGGCTTGATGTTATTCATCGGCACCATTGGCAAAAGTGCCCAATTCCCCCTGCATGTCTGGTTGCCAGACGCTATGGAAGGTCCCACCCCGGTATCTGCCATGATCCATGCTGCGACCATGGTTTCAGCGGGTGTATACATGGCGATCCGCATCTTCCCCTTGCTCTCTGCAGGGTGGGAACATGGAATGCCGTTAACCCCGGCATTGACCATTGTGGCGACGATCGGTGCGTTCACCGCTCTCTTCGCGGCGACCATCGCCATTTCCCAGAATGATATCAAACGTGTCCTGGCATATTCGACCATCTCCCAATTGGGATATATGATCGCAGCGCTTGGAATTGGCGCATACACGGCTGCGACATTCCACCTGGTCACCCATGCTTTCTTCAAGGCATTATTATTCCTCGGCTCCGGTTCTGTGATCCACGGGATGGAACATGGGGTACTGCATACTGGCGAGCATGTGGATCCTCAGGATATGGTGAATATGGGCGGTCTTCGCAAGAAAATGCCGGTCACATTCTGGACCTTTCTGATCGGTGGCTTCGCACTTTCCGGTTTTCCCCTCATCACGGCAGGATTCTGGTCCAAAGATGAAATTCTGGCTGGTGCATTCGCAGGCAATCAGACCGTCATCTTTGTGGTTCTTGGACTGGCTGCCTTACTGACCGCCTTCTACACCATGCGTCAGATCACACTCACTTTCCTCGGCAAACCACGGACAAACGCCGCGGAACATGCACATGAATCGCGCCCCAGCATGACCATTCCATTAGTGATCTTATCCTTCTTCGCGGTCACCGCCGGTTGGGTTGGCATTCCTGAGCATTTCCCGGCTCTGGGCGGCCTGGTCCCGAACTGGTTTGAGCATTTCGTCGGCTCCATGTTGGGTGAAGCTGAGGCGGCAGTGGAATTCTCCTGGCTTCCATTATTGACATCATTGGCTGTCTCACTGGGTGGATTATTCCTGGGATGGCTGGTCTATCGCAACACAGTCGCGGGAACGGAGGATCCGCTCAAGAAAGCGCTGGGTCCGGTCCACAACCTGCTGGTTCGCAAATATTATATGGACGAGTTGTACGAGGTCGCGTTCATTCGACCTGCTGCCTGGATATCCGAGGTATTTACTTCGATATGGGTGGATAAAAAAGTCATTGATGGCTTCCTGCACCTGATCGGGCGATTCTTCCTTTGGATCGGCAGGATCTTCCGCCAGTTCTTCGACATTCCTGTGATCAATGGCGGTGGTGACGCACTGGCAACCGGTGTTCAAAAAGCGGGACAGGTTGCAACCGGCATGCAATCAGGTCGGGTGCAGCAATATCTGGCAACATCGTTGTTGACCATTATTCTGGTCGGTGCGGTAATTCTGGGCATTTTATTGTCCCTGCAGTAACTCTGAGATGGAGCAATCGATGGATTTTATTACACAACACATCCTATCACTCATTCTCTTCATTCCGATGGCGGCGGCTCTGGTGATCTTGCTCCTCTTTAAAGAGGATTCTCGACTGTTGCGTTTATTTGCCTTCCTGTCCAGTTTGTTGCCCTTTGGTCTGGCAATCTATGTGTGGGCTCAATTCCAGTCTGGACAGAGTGGTTTTCAATTTCAGGAAAACTACACCTGGTTTGAGGCGATCAACTCCCGTTACCACCTGGGCATCGATGGGATCTCGCTTACCATGTTATTGCTGACTACCCTGCTCACACCTCTTTCATTATTAGCTTCCTTCTCGATAAAAGACCGGATAAAACCGTATTTGATCTTGTTCCTCCTGTTGGAAACCGGCATGCTAGGCGTTTTCCTTTCCCTCGATCTGATGCTTTTCTTCCTGTTCTGGGAGATCGGGTTGGTGCCGATGTATTTCCTGATCAACCAGTGGGGCGGAGAGAATCGCAATTATGCCTCCTTGAAATTCATTTTGTATACCATGGCCGGTTCGCTCGGATTGCTGCTATCGATCCAATTAATTGGTGTGGTGTGTGGTACGTTTGATCTCCTGGAAGTATTCGCTCGCTGGCCTCTGGTAAGTGGTTTCTTGCTTGGTATACCGGTTGCGACAGTAAAGGCAATCACATTCTGGGCGTTTGTGATCGCCTTTGCGATCAAAGTTCCAATCTGGCCTTTCCATACCTGGCTGCCAGATGCTCACACGGAAGCGCCCACCCCCGGATCGATGATCCTGGCAGGTGTCTTGCTCAAACTTGGCGCATATGGCTTATTGCGCTTGGTTCTACCGCTCTTCCCGGTCGAATCGAAGACCTTCGCGGGAGGGCTGGCATTGCTGGCAACAATGGCGATCATCTTTGGAGCCTTCGGCGCGTACGGACAGGATGACTTTAAGAGACTGGTTGCGTATTCTTCAATAAACCACATGGGTTTTGTGGTTTTGGGTATCGCTGTCGCTGCGGCTGTTGCCGGCACTGAAAATGCGCATATTGCGATGGACGGCGCTGTGCTTCAAATGTTCAATCATGGGCTCACTTCCGCGGGGATGTTCTTTCTGGTCGGGGTGATTTATGAAAGAACCCACACTCGCAAGCTGAGCGAGTTTGGTGGGTTGTTCCCTCTCGTCCCAGTCTTTGGCGGGTTACTGATCTTTGTCTCCATGGCTTCACTCGGATTGCCTGGTTTAAATGGCTTTGTATCAGAATTCCTGATCGTTCGGGGAGCCTGGCCTGTGTTCACCATCGCGACTACTCTGAGTATGGTCGGATTATTATTCACCGGTCTGTACATTCTAAAAGGGATCAAACTTGTCTTGCATGGTCCTTTGAATGAAAAATGGGTTGGTCACCTTACCGATATCAACACCCGCGAAATTCTGGTACTCATTCCTCTTGTTGTATTTATCCTGGCAATTGGGATTTACCCGGCGTGGATATTGGATCTAATTCATAAAGCGGTTACCTTGCTGTACTGATGGAGTGGCAGATGCAGTTTCCAATCTTAAGTGTCATTATCTTTACACCACTGGTCGCTGGAATTCTCATCCTGCTTTATCCGGCAGACCGGAAAAATGCGGTCAAAATCACAGCATTAACTGCTATGGCGGTCTCATTTCTATTATCCTTATGGGTTTTTGTTTCTTATAATACTTCCACTGCTGGATACCAATTTCTGGAGAAGCTTGATTGGCTCCCCCAATTAGGTATCTCCTACCACGTCGGCGTGGATGGTTTTTCCGTGCCGATGGTCCTGTTGACTGGCATTGTCGCCCTCACCGGGGTGATGATCTCCTGGCGGATTGATGACCGTCCCCGCGAGTTTTTTGCGTTTCTTTGTTTTCTTGTCTCCAGCGTTTTTGGGGTATTTGCATCACTTGACCTGTTCATGCTGTTCTTCTTTCTTGAGATTGCGGTCTTCCCGAAGTATTTGATGATTGCCGTCTGGGGTTGGCCAAAGACCCGGGAATACGGTTCGATGAAACTGACCCTTTATCTGTTTATCGGGTCCATCGTGGCGCTGGTAGGTGCGCTGGCGATCTATTTTGCAGCGGGAAAAAACACCTTCGATCTGCTTCAATTGGAACAAGCTGGGTTATCCCTTGAATTCCAGCGCTTCTGGTTCCCATTTATATTTATAGGATTTGGTGTGTTGGGTGGTCTCTTTCCATTCCACTCCTGGGCGCCGGATGGTCACGTCGCTGCGCCAACTGCCATTTCAATGTTGCTGGCAGGTGTGGAGATGAAGGTCGGCGCGTTTGCCGCGCTTCGCGTAGGTATCATGCTTCTGCCGGATGGAGCTCATATCTGGGCGCCCCTGGTGATCGGTCTTGCCCTGGTGAATGTGGTGTACGGAGCCCTGATCGCGCTGGTCCAATCTGATTTTAAATATGTCATCGGTTTCTCCTCGGTCTCACATATGGGATTGGTCATGCTGGGGTTTGCCACGTTTTCGAAAGACGGCTTAACCGGCGCCGGGATGCAGATGTTCTCTCACGGCGTGATGACGGCTATGTTCTTTGCTATTGTCGGAATGGTATATGACAGGGCACACACTCGCGAACTTTCGCAATTGGGGGGTATGTTCAAGATCATGCCTTTTGCGGGGGTGGGCTTTGTCATCGCTGGACTGGTATCGATGGGAATGCCCGGATTTAGCGGTTTTGCAGCCGAGCTTCCCATTTTCATGGGATTGTGGCGGTCTGCACCATACGCGGCTGTCATCGCCATCCTCGGAGTGATTATCACCGCAGCATATATTTTGAGGGTTATTAATCGGGTCTTCTTCGGGCAGGTTCCCTCAGAATTGGAAGGGCATCTTTCGGATGTATCGGTTTTGGACAAAATCACAATCGTACTACTGGCGGTTTTCATGATAGTATTCGGGATCTTCCCATCATTGATCAGTAATGTAGTGGGCTCAGGAGTTACACACATCCTATCCCTGGTGGGAGGTGCATAATGGTCCTACCTTATAGCCCTGTTATGCTTCGAGCCATTCTCCCTCAGATTGGGATATTCTCTTTGGCTATCCTGATTCTGATCCTGGATCTGGTCATCCGCGCGGAGAAGAGACAAATTCTAGCCTGGCTTACAGCAGCCGGTCTGGTTGTGATCGGCATCCTCACCGTAATTTTTGCCCGTCCAGCCCCCGAAGGAGGGATGTTGATCTTCGGAGGCATGCTGCGGTGGGATGGGATGAGCTTCTTATTCACTCTGCTTTTCCTCTTCGGCGGCGCTGTTACTGCCTTATTGATCAAGAATTATGACGAGATCGGTCGACAAGGTGAGTTTTATCTATTGATGCTCACCTCCATCCTGGGGATGAGCTTGATGGCTGGTTCCGCTGACTTGATCATGCTCTTCCTTGCCATCGAAACCACATCCATTCCCCTCTATATACTGGCGGGATTCATCCGCAAAGACCCTTCCTCTTCTGAGGCAGGATTTAAGTACCTCATCTATGGGGCGGTCACTTCTGCAATAATGCTATATGGTTTTAGCCTGCTGTATGGTATGTCCGGATCCACACAGATCTATGAGATCGGTCAGGTATTTTCTTCAGTAGTCCCGGGCATTACCAGCTTCCTGATTCTTTTGTTGATACTTGTTGGTTTAGGCTTTAAAATCTCAGCTTTCCCATTTCACTTTTGGGCGCCTGATGTGTACCAGGGTGCACCCACACCTGTCGCCGGTTTCCTTTCCACAGCATCCAAAGCAGCTGGTTTCGCGGTTCTGTTACGCTTACTACCAATCGCTTTCTTTGACCAGCGGATAATTTGGAGCATGATAATAGCAGTTCTTTCCATGGCAAGTATGACTTTTGGAAACCTGCAAGCTATGCGGCAAAAAAATATCAAACGGCTGTTAGCCTATTCGTCGATCGCTCAAGCGGGATATATGCTGATAGGTGTTGCGGCTGTTTCTGGGCTTGGATTAACCAGCGTTGTCCTTTATTTGATGGCGTATATGATAACCAACCTGACAGCTTTTGGGATTATCTCTGAAGTGGGTCGAACACTCGGGTCTGATGAGATTTCAGCGTACGCAGGATTGTCTCGCAGATCGCCGACCCTGGCTTTGGCACTACTGGCTGCCTTCCTTTCGCTGGCAGGTATACCCCCATTCGCAGGATTCGTTGGGAAAGTGTTGCTATTCTCATCTGCAATAAGTATGATTCAGCTACCCTGGGTCTTTGCTCTGGCCATAGTTGGTGTCTTAAATGCAATCATAGCGCTCTACTACTATCTGGTAGTCCTAAAGGTAGTTTATCTGGGAAGATCGGAAGGAGATTCGGATCAGCTTCCTGTGTCGCGAGCTACAAAATGGTCATTGGTATCCTATGCGATTGGGATCATCGTGATCGGAGTACTTTTCTCACCATTTTTTCAGGCAGCCGAGACTGCTATCGCGTCCATTTTCAATTAATTAACATGGCAATAGTATGAAAACGCCTTCCTTATATGAAGATTTTATTACTATGAAAGGCGTTTTTGATTAAAATCCTGATCAATACAAGGTTGTGAATTGACTGTAAAAAATCGCTTTGTTATAATGTTTTGACTCATGGAACATCAGAAACAATCAATATCAAAGAAACAACGCTTCATCAATCTATCTCTTGTAGGGATAGTCAGCCAGGTCGGCTGTCTGACCTTGTTAATTATTGTGCTCGCGTTGTTTGGTGGGATGTATATTGATAACCGTTTTCAGACGAAGCCATGGTATACGATCGGTCTTCTCATCGCGTCGGTCCCAGTCAGTCTCGTGATCATGATTTTTCTGGTCAGGGCAGCGATAAAAAAGATGAAACTGGAAAAGCCGAAAGAAGCACCACAGGAGGAGCAGAATCTTGGAGACTAAAAAGAAATGGCGTTGGGGAACGAACCGCTGGTTTGTATTTTTATTTATGGGGTTAAGCATATTCTTCGCCAGTAAATTTCCACCCATCAGACCGGATATTCTAGTGGTTCCAGAGCATGTCTCGGAACATCCGCTTTTCGGGAATTTTTATCTAACCAATACAATCATCGCCACCCTGATCGTGGATGTCCTGCTCATCCTGATCGCAATCGCTGTCCAACGGGCAGTGAAGAGCGGTAGCCTTGTCCCCAAAGGGATCTCTGGGGCGATGGAAGCATTGCTGGAAGTGCTCTACAATCTGACGGAATCAACCGCCGGGAAATGGACAAAAACGATTTTCCCCTATTTCGCGACCATCACCTTGTTGGTTTTGTTTTCCAACTGGTTGGAATTGATCCCCGGAGTTGATAGCATTGGTCGTTTACATCAGGTAGCGAACGGCAATCCTTTGATGGACATTACCAGCGGTATCGCGGCTATCGTGAAAGGTACGGCGGAAAGTAGTGGAGAAGGTTACACTGTTGTGCCATTTGTGCGAGTGCCATCAACTGACTTAAATTTCACGGCCGCGCTAGCCTTAGTATCGGTGATTATGACCCAGGTGATTGGCGCCCGAGCACAGGGGGCGCGTTACTTTACTAAATTCCTCAATTTCACCACTTTGTTCAAGAAACCTGGGCTCGGCTTGATGGATATGCTCATTTCCATTCTCGAGTTGATCTCCGAGTTTTCAAAAATTCTGTCGTTCTCATTCAGGTTGTTTGGAAATATTTTCGCCGGTTCAGTATTGCTTTTCCTGGTCGGCTCAATTTTGCCTGCAGGTGCGGTTTGGATCCAATCAGGCGTTTTGGGGTTTGAGTTTTTTATCGGTCTCATTCAGGCGGTTGTGTTCGGTATGTTGACCATGGTCTTCATGTCCATGGCTACTCACGGACATGGTAGTGAGGATGAGCACGTAGCTGCGTAATTATTCAACAATTTTCGATTTGTAAGATCTGCTGAGGAGGCTTATATATTATGACTGGTGACATTATTATGGCAGCTCGATTTATTGGGGCAGGATTATCTATGATCGGCGCATTGGGCGCTGGTATAGGAATTGGTCTGAGCGTCCAGGGAGCGCTTGAAGGCATGGCGCGTAATCCGGATACCTATGGCAATTTATTGACGAACATGATTCTCGGTATTGCGTTTTCAGAAGCGATCGCTATTTACTGTCTGGTTATCGCATTTCTCATGCTCTTTCAGGTCGTCTAACCAATCCGGGGCAGGTGAATAATGGAAAAACTTGGTATTAATCTTGGATATTTATTGGTTCAGATTTTTAACTTTCTGATCATTTTTATTGTCCTGCGGGCATGGGTTTACAAACCGGTAACCAATATGCTTCAGAAGCGCCGGGAAGCAATTGCCAAAGGCTTGGAAGATGCCCGGATTGCAGCAGAAGCTCGCGCGAATGCGGAGACCGATGCAGCAAAGATCATTGCAGATGCCCAAGCAAAAGCTGGACAGGTGATCCGGGAGGCATCAGACCGTGCCGATCTCGCTGCGAAGGATATTCGTGCCGAAGCGGAAGCTGATGTAGCTAAAGCGAAAGAATCTGCACTGGCTGATGCGGTCACAGAACGCAACCGCATGCTGGGAGAATTGCGCGGGCAGGTCGCCGCGTTGGCCATCGCTGCAACCCAGAAATTGGTCGGTGAAACCCTGGATGAAAAACGGCAGCATGTCCTCTTGCAGGAATTTTTCTCAGGTGTAAAAGCAGGCAAAGTGGTTGTATTGGAAGATAAAGCAATTAAGGGTGATGCGGCGTTAGTCACTAGTGCCTTGCCATTAACAGATGCGGAAAAATCAACAGTTCAACAGGACGTCCTATCCAAACTCGGAGAAGGTGCTGTGGTGACTTACTCGGTCGATCCGTCGATTCTAGGTGGATTGGTCATCCGGGTTGGCGACAAACTGGTGGATGGTTCGGTAGCCGGGCAATTGGAATCACTACGGCAGGTTATGAAATAAAACGGGAACTAAAACCAGAGGTCAGAAACCGGAGACCGGATATCTGATTTCCGATCTCAGATCTCTACATTAAGAATAGATCATTTTTATCAAGCCCTCAACACATGGGGGCTTGATCTATTTAATCTCCTTAATGGTTAAAGTCAGTTACAATTATTTATGAATTTCACTGGAGGATGAGTCTTGACCGGGTTTATCCAGCAAACATTACGTCAGTATTTTGAACAAATACCAATTTCTGCCCTGTCTGAAGTGCCAGACCTGCCGATCACCGGTATCGCAATTGATTCGAGGCAGGTGACGATTGGAAAGCTGTTTGTCGCTTTATCAGGCGAAAGTACGGACGGACATTCCTACATACCCAATGCCATTCAAAATGGCGCAATTGCGATTGTTGGCACGAAATTGAAACCCATAGATTGTTTGGTCCCCTATATCCAGGTGGATGATTCCCGCAAGGCACTAGCCTGGATCTCCGCTGCATTCTATCGCTTTCCAGCCCGTCACCTCACCATGATCGGCGTAACTGGAACTGACGGTAAAACGACTACTTCCAACCTGATATACCAGATCCTTCTTGCCGCTGGTTTTCGTGCTGGCATCATATCCACCGTGAATGCGGTCATTGGCGAAGAAGTGCTTGATACCGGTTTTCATGTTACGACTCCGGAAGCGCCTGATGTGCAGCGCTATCTCGCTCGAATGGTTGCTGCCGGCTTGACCCATGTGGTACTTGAGACCACATCGCATGGGCTGGCGCAGGAAAGGGTGACTGCCTGCGAATTTGATTATGGGGTCGTAACGAACATTACTCATGAACATCTTGATTACCACGGCAGCTATGAGAATTATCGGGCAGCCAAGGGAAGATTGATATCAGGATTAGCCGAAACCTTCTCTAAAGATTTTATTGAAGATCGATGCGCCATCCTGAACCTGGATGATAGTTCTTACCCGTACCTGTCTGAACTGGGAGGCACCCGTAAGATAGCCTATGGTTTAACTGACCGAGCCCAGGTATGGGCGAATCAGATTGAAGCTACCCCCGCAGGAACTAACTTCACTGTCCATGGGGAAAACTGGGATGCGCCTTTCGCCTGCAAGCTGGTTGGTAATTATAATATCTCGAACTGCCTGGCAGCGATCGCTCTGACTGTGGATGGCATGCACCTGCCTCTTCAGGCAGCCCGACAGGGAATCACGAATCTGCCCGGTATTCCCGGTCGGATGGAGGTGATTGACCTGGGTCAGCCTTTCGCTGCAATCGTGGATTTTGCGCATACCCCAAATGCCCTTAAGCAGGCTCTGGAAACAGCTCGAAATCTGACAAATGGTCGTGTCATTTCGGTTTTCGGTTCAGCAGGCTTGCGGGATCGCGAGAAACGCCGCATGATGGCCGAGGTTTCTGCAGAATTAGCGGATATCTCCATCTTAACCGCTGAAGATCCCCGCACAGAATCCCTGGATGCAATTCTGGCAGAGATGGCTAAGGGAGCCGAATCCCGGGGTGGGGTTGAGGGAGAGAGTTATTTCAGGGTGGGTGACCGTGGCGAGGCGATCCGCACGGCACTACGAATGGCACAGCCTGGTGATCTCGTCATCTCCTGCGGGAAAGGTCACGAGCAAAGCATGTGTTTTGGTGAGATCGAATACCCCTGGGATGACCGGACAGCGATGAAAGCTGCGCTCGCGGAATTGCTTGGGATTCCTGGGTATTCAATGCCATACCTCCCCACTGCAAAATAGGTAGTAAACATTATTACGGATATTGTAGTGGCGTCCGGCCGGACGCCACTACGCCTTCAAGAGATGTAGGCATCTGGTAGTAAGAGGCTTTGTCTCCTACTCCGAGAATATTTTCATCACCTTCCAATACAAATCCTTAAATTGAAGTAGGGAGGTCTTCCCCTGAGGGCGCATCGCAATGACTTCCCTACAACTTCAAAGATCGCACATTCGCAATGCATGGGGTGGGGCAGATCGCAAAGCCATACACGAACCATGTCATTGCAAGCGTTGGGAGCGAGCGTGGCGATCTCCGATATCGATGCGGGGGTCCCAGACTCTGGTTATATAAACAACCCCGATAAAATTCATATAGAAGCGTCCGGCTGGACGTCCCTATACCTATCTTCGAGAGACGCTGGACGGGCGATGGGTTGTTAAATAGACAACTCCCGGATTACTCCGGGAGTTGAGACTTGATTATCTTCGGTTGTTATACCCACCGCGGTCACCGCCACCAGGACGACGATCACCGCCCGGACGACCGCCACGGTCTCCACCGGGACGTCCGCTGCCACCGGGTCTACTTCCGGATGATCGTTTGCTATCGCGGGATTTGGCTTCTTCTGCGGTCCAGCCTTCGAGTACAGCCTGTCGAGAAAGACGGATCTTGCCAACGGGGTCGATGTCGATCACCATAACGGAGATTTCATCACCCATGCTGACGATATCTTCCACTTTCTCCACTCGCTCAGAATCAAGCTGGGATATGTGAACCATGCCGTCGATGTTAGGCAGGATCTCGACAAATGCACCGAAATCGGCGATTCGAACAACCTTACCGGTATAAATGTGCCCGATCTGAGGTGTTTCGGTCAGGGCTTCGATCCGTTCGCGGGCAAGGCTTTCGCCTACACCATCGGTTGCGGCGATGAAGACGGTACCATCATCCCCAATATCGATCTTGGTATTGGTCTCTTCCTGCAGCGCGCGGATATTCTTCCCGCCGGGACCGATGATTGCACCGATCTTCTCGATCGGCACTTTGATCGTGGTAATACGGGGAGCGTGCGGCTTCAGATCTGAACGGAAGTGCGGAATGGTCTCCAGCATGATCGAAAGGATATGCTGTCTACCGATCTTAGCCTGGGCTAACGCATCCGCCATGATCTCGGGGGTGATACCACGGATTTTGATATCCATCTGAAGGGCGGTGATTCCTGCTTCCGTGCCAGCGACTTTGAAATCCATGTCACCGAGGTGATCTTCCAATCCCTGAATATCACTCAAGATGCGGTATTTATCGCCTTCTTTAACCAAACCCATAGCGATACCGGCTACGGGAGCTTTGATCGGAACGCCACAGTCCATCAGTGCGAGAGTAGAACCGCACACAGAGCCCATCGAAGAAGAGCCATTGGATGCAAGCACTTCAGAGACAAGGCGTAAGGTATAAGGGAATTGTTCTTCGGTAGGAATAACCGGGAAGAGAGCTCGTTCAGCCAGCGCGCCGTGACCAATTTCTCGACGGCTTTGACCACGGAGAGGTTTGACCTCGCCGGTGGAATAGGGTGGGAAATTATAGTGATGCATGTAGCGTTTGGTATCGTTCGGAGAGAGTGAATCGATCTCCTGCGCTTCCTTGGGGGTACCAAGGGTAGCCATGGTGAGAACCTGTGTCTCTCCACGTGTGAACAATCCAGAACCGTGAGCGCATGGGCTTGTCCCGACTTCACACCAGATCGGGCGAATTTCGGTCAGGGAGCGGCCATCCGGTCGTTTTCCATCATTGATGATGCGTGATCGGACGATTTCTTTATATACTTCTTCAAAAGCGGCTTTGACCGGTTTTTCGAGAGAAGCATCATCAGCGCAGAATTCTGTAACAAGCTGGGCTTCCAATTCGTCGACCGCATCATAGAGTTCGGATTTGGAGTGTGGTTTTTCGAGAGCATCGACAAGACCAGAGCTGACACGAGCAGAGACCTTTTTCAAAAGTGTTGTATCTTTCTCTGCAATGTTGACGTCTTTCTTGGTTTTGCCGATTTCGGCAGCCATCTTTTCCTGTAAAGCAACGATCGATTGGATCGCCTGGTGTCCGAAGGCAAGAGCTTTCACCATCATATCTTCGGGGATTTCATCGGCACCGCACTCAACCATCAAAATGGCATCTTTTGTACCAGCCAGGCGCAGATCCATCTGACTCTGTTCCAATTGGGCAAAGGACGGGTTTACGATCAGCTCGTCGTTCAGCATCCCAACCCGGACTGCTCCGATTGGACCATCCCACGGGATATCGGAGATCATCAACGCGGCAGATGCGGCATTGATTGCAAGAATATCCAACGGGTGCACGCCATCAGCGGACATGGAGAATAAAACGACTTGAACTTCATTCCGCATTTCTTGGTTGAAAAGAGGACGAAGGGGACGGTCGGTTAGACGCGCGGTCAGAATGGCGTCTTCGGTGGGTCTACCTTCGCGACGGAAGAAGGATCCAGGAATTTTCCCAGAGGCATAAAGACGTTCTTCGTATTCCACGGAGAGTGGGAAGAAATCGATCCCTTCACGGACGCCGCCCATTGTTGCAGCGGCAAAGACGATGAAATCGCCAACACGGACGGTAACTGAACCGCCCGCTTGGGCTGCCAACTTTCCGGTTTCGAACGTGAAAAGTTCTCCACCGACTGTGGCTGAATATTGTTTACTTTCGGGTTTCATTTAATTTTTCTTTCCCTGTTTGTACCCACCCGGTCAGGGACTGAAGGATGGTCAAGATTGGCTCTTGGACATGCTTCAATTCCTAACCAGCGTGGTTAATGAAATTTGATATCAGCCTATGCTGTAATATCCTTAGTTTGTATCACCATTGAAATGGAGAAATCAAAATTGATTTGATTTTCAATCAAAACTTTTGATAAAACAAGAGTAGATGGTCAGTCGTGCGCCATCTACTCTCAAATTGCTATTTCTTGCGGATGCTCAGGCGTTCAGTAATGGCCAGATAGCGGAGATAATCTTCCCGGCGTAAGTAGGCAAGTAATCTGCGGCGCTGTCCAACAAGTTTCAGAAGACCACGGCGTGAGCTGTTATCCAGCTTATTCACCCGGAGATGATCGGTGAGCTGACTGATACGTTTGCTCAGGATGGCGATCTGAACATCTGGGCTTCCGGTATCATTTTCTGCTCGGCGAAAATCTTCAATCAATTTGGTTTTTAATTCCTTATTCAATGGCATGACACTGCTCCTGTAAAAAAATTATGATCTGCAAGTCTCCGTGCCGGCAGCGTTTACCGCTGGCAGGACCAGTCAACGGGGAAAATTATACCATAAATGATAGGATTAGCTCAGTTTGTGAAAGGTAGGTCCCACTTGAAACGTAGTATTACCGGGATGAACGAAAATGTTCGAGGTATTTTCGTTTCAATTCCGCTTGAGCGTTTTCTGGAAAAAGCTCGATCATCTTACGCAACAATCGTTTATGATTGATATTTTTCGGATCCGAATTGCCAAGTATCTCACCGGTCAAATAACTGGTTTCAATTAATGATACCTGTACCATAACCCGAAAAAGGGCTAATAATTCATAATGGTTTTGGGGCGAGATCGTTAAGATCGTATCACGCATTATTTTATTTACAGAAGGGAGATGGGATTCTCCAGTTTCCTGAAGCAATTCCACCAGGGCAAGAAATGCTTGGGCGTGTTTCTCTTCCAGTGGAGACGCAATCCATTCCTGAATTAACCCCATCCAGTCGGTAAACTTCTCCCGCCGCAATCGATGTAATCCAACGGTAACCAATCTCATTCGGAGAAGGGAATCCAGTTCAGGTTGAAACCAACGGGTAAAAGTTTCAAGGACAGGTTGATCAACTTCCACAGGGATCTGACCCAGAATGAATATGGCAATCAACTTCTCTTCTAGTGATTCTCCACTCCAAAGGATATTAGCAAGTAATAAAGACTGATCCTGGTCGTAGATATGGATCTGGGGTTCCAAGTCGCGTTCTATCTGCCATATCACCCGGTCGGCTACGTGATAGGTGGAGGACATTCGGCTGGATAATGTATTGGTGCCAGCGCGGAAAGTACGGTTACTGTATAGATCAAATAATTCAAGCAATTCCGACTGAAATATGTCCGGCTGTCCGACTTTTCCAGCCAGGTTTGCTGTTTGCAGCTTGAGTTTATCTAGTTGAATGGCTGGCATGGTTTAAGAAAATTGAAAGGAGAAAATAGTAAAAGCGAATTGGCCAGACAATTGTATTTGCCAGTCTCCTCACGAGAGGAGATTGAGAGTACTCAATTACCAATTTCCAGTTTCCACTCTCTCGATTCCTAATAGGACTTTGCAAAGTAGACTTTTTTCTCTGCTGGTTTACCACAAACGATGCAAGCTCCAGAGACTTCATTATCCCTGATTGGAATACAGCGAGTAGTTGCGCGGGTGTCTTCTTTCACTTTTGTTTCACAAGCTGCATCTCCGCACCAGTGGCTGTACGCCCATCCATTTTCCACGACTGTTTTCAATTCTTCATAGTTTGAAGGTGAGTGGATGTTGGAGTCGCGGAATTCGGTGGCTTTCTTCAGCAAATTATCGTGGATATCCAGCAATAGTTGTTTGACGAAATTACCCAATCCTTCCTGAGGGATAAATTGCTTGCCTTCCCTGCCGGGAATATCTCGGCGGGCAATTGCAACAGATCCTTTTTCTACATCCTTCGGTCCTATCTCAATCCGGATGGGAACTCCGCGCAATTCCCAATCATTGAATTTGAAACCTGGTGTGACTTCTGTGCGGTCGTCCACTTTCACGCGTATCTCACCCAGGTCCTGCTGGACGCGGTCTACGACAGGCATCACTTTCGCCTTTTCCTCATCGTTCTTGAAGATAGGCACAATCACTACCTGAATGGGCGCCAATCGTGGAGGTAACACCAAACCCTGATCGTCACCGTGAGTCATGATAATGGCTCCGATGAAACGAGTGGATAATCCCCAGGAGGTTGTCCAACAATGCTGTAATTCATTATTCTGATCGAGATATTGGATCTCAAACGCTTTGGCAAAATTTTGACCAAGATTATGGCTGGTACCGGCTTGAAGGGCTTTTGTGTCACCCATCATTGCTTCGATAGTGTAGCTCCGGGCAGCGCCGGCAAACTTCTCTGTGTAACTCTTCATGCCAGGTAGAACTGGGACGGCTGCTTCGTTGATGGCAAAATCGGTATATACATCCAACATCCTGCGGGTTTCTTCTTCCGCTTCCTGCTCGGTTGCATGGGCAGTATGACCTTCCTGCCAGTAGAATTCCAGAGTTCGGAGGAATAATCGGGTCCGCAATTCCCAGCGAACTACATTTCCCCATTGGTTGATCAGTAAAGGCAGGTCACGGTAGCTTTTGATCCATTTGCTGTACATATAACCGATTACGGTTTCGGAGGTTGGACGGACAACCAGTGGCTCTTCCAGTTTTTCACCACCGCCAATAGTGACCACAGCTAATTCCGGCGAGAATCCTTCGACGTGTTCTTTTTCTTTTTCTAAAAAACTCATGGGTATAAACAGTGGAAAAGCAGCATTGACATGCCCTGTTGCCTTAAACCGTTTATCCAGCGCCTGCTGAATATTCTCCCAGAGCGCCCAACCGTATGGTCGGACGACCATACATCCACGGACAGGTGCATAATCTGCCATCTCAGAGCGCAGAATTAATTGGTTATACCATTCAGAATAGTTTTCGCTGCGTAAAGGTAATTTCTCTTCTGCCATACTAATTTATCCTGTCTATGTATCTATTTTGGGGTGACCGTATCATTAATCTTCATCAAGACCTGATCAAAACCAGACTGCCCACTGAAGGCATAGGTTAACCAATGAGCATCTTCATCCCGGATATAATCCCGTTGTTCATCGAGGAGGCTGTCCATGATCTCATGCCAGGCTGCTCCTACCAGTACCAATGGCTTGGGTCGCACGGAATGGATGATCAGCCCATTCCACATCACGCTGATCTCTGCCAGGGTTCCCACGCCGCCAGGCATAGCGATCGCGGCGTCACAGATATCTACCAGGTGCCATAATCGTTCGCGCAATGTGGGAAATTTGCGTTCTTCTTTCACCCAGGCGTTCGCCCCCACTGGACGCAACCAGCCAAGATCTTCGCAGGTTACACCAATCACATGACCACCTGCTTCTGCTGCACCCTTCGAGACCGCTTCCATAACCCCGATATAACCACCCGTTGCTACTGTCCACCCAGCCTGAGCAGCCAGACGACCGACCAGATAACTTTCTTGATATTCATAGTTTTCCGGCTTGGGTGCCGATCCTCCAAAAACAGTAAGAATCATTCTCGTTCCTTCTCTTTGTCATCCCAGGTGCGTTTATGATTAGCCTCAATTTTCTCGAGCACCGCTCTTTCGAGATCAATTCCGCTGACATCGGCTAATTGCAACAGGTATAAGAGGACATCAGCCAGCTCTGCAGCCAATTCTTTGGAATCTTTGAAAGTATCGCTCCATTGGAAATGCTCCAGCACTTCGGCTGATTCCAGACTGAGGGAGATCGCCAGGTTACGGGATGTTTGAGGGCGGAGACTTTCCGGTTTGTACCAACCCTTACTTTCCACCAATTCGTTCATGCGTTTGGTTAATTCTTGTATATCCATTTGTTTTTCCAGTTAATTTAGTGAATTATACAATAGATCACTTATATGAAGCTGGGTTAAATCATTTGTTCCAACCAGACTCATCATCCTTGTCGGAATTAATGAGAGTTCATTTTGGAATAATACCGTTTCTGAGCTTGAATATGCTGAATATTGCTCCGAGAACGAGGAAGGCAAACATCAATACCAATGCCCATTGACCTTGTTGAGCAAAATAACCCGGACTTACTATTTCGGAATAGATTACCATCCCAACAGACACCAGCATCATTAATTTTGCCCAACCCCTGCCTTTCAATAATCCAATGCCGCTGACCAAGAGACCAAAGGCGGTCAATCATTCCGCTGCAAGGTGGAACCCCCATCGGATAGCTTCTGTCAGCACCTCCGGGATTTGTCCGGTGATAAGGAAAAACGCTCATTGAAACATCATTAACAATCCTACACTGATACCATACCATGCTGCAAATTTCATGGTTCCACCGAAAGGTGATGGTATTGAGGTTTCATCCTGATCAATCATTAATGGGTCGAATCTAATACTACTAGAAAAGTTTGCCTGTTATTCCAGTCCCTGACTTAGTACCGTCTTTATGGAATGGCGTCACAGGCGGTGAATATCTCTTGCAAAAAAGACTCTCTCTCCAAGAATGTCATTGGACGAGGCTGTGAGTAGTCTTCCAACATGGCAGTGAGTAATTCAATTGAGAGTAATCTACCATCGTAAATCACATATCGGTCGATAAACTCCCGCCGGGTACCTTTAACTGGGATATCCATTTGGTCAAAAAATAAATTGCCCAAACCGTAATGGATGAATGACCCATTTTGGAACTCCATAGGCTGGGGAAAGTGCGCCTGGCTTCCCTGTACGATGATCGCTCCTGCCTGAGCCATTCTTCTAAATTGAGCGATCTGCTTCTCTGATAATTTCAGATGGTAGTATTCATTATGTTGCAGTGTCATGATGGGAAGGTAGCCGTCATCTTTCAATTCACTGATTTTGCTTTGGAAAAAATCATAATTGCAGAACGCCGCGCCGGGAGAGTTGGCAGTGGCAATGGCTGAACTGGGTCCGGCATAGTTGCATCCGAGGAAAGCGATCTTATTTCCGTGATCCAAAAGTAGAAGGGGCGTTCTGGCATCATGTATATCCTTCCCACCGGCATAAACTTTCATATTGTGTTCTGGGTATAGGTCCAGCGAATACAAATAAGGTTTCGTTCCCCAATCCAGATTATGATTACCGGTCAGTTCGATGACGTCCGCTCCGACATCATCCAGGAGACCAATGTATTCTGGACGACTGCAGAAAACCATGCTGCGCTGGTCATAATCTGCCGGAGGACACGTAGGCGTGAATGATACCTCATTGCTGATGTGAGTAATATCTGCAGTCCGAAGCCAGTCCCGAATTTTATCGGCTGGATAGGTGATCCCATTTTGATCCATCTTATAGCCGATGGCGCGGGTCAGAGCCGTTGTACCTGTCATTATGAGCACTGTGATCTTATCCGTCTCACGGTTGGTGGCAGGAAGGTCTGTTTGGGCGAAAAGATTTTCTGCGATTTTATTCGAGCTTTTAAACCCAAAATGGATGGTTAATGGATAATCCGCACTGATAAACGCTTTATCCAGAGGTGAAATCCCATCGATTTGAAGTACCTTCCACTCTGGAGATAATTCATGAAATGGAACCAGGTACAAGACGTCGGTTCGATTCAGGTAATCAACCGCTTCTGGAGAAGTACCCAACACACGTACTTGGTTGTGGTCGCTATCTCCCCAGAAACGCCGAAAAAGATTGAAATCATTCTCTTGAATGAGGACTGAATAATCCGTATTCTGACCGCTCCATATCGCCCGCAGCGTTTTGGCGGAAAGGTTATCCTTCGTACTAAAGAATGGAGTAGCGAGTGCATAGATCCACTCGGATGGACCTGCAACCTCGACCATAGTAAATTGAATGGATGAGCTATCAGCATTCGAACGGATATACCCGGCTGGTATGTGAAGACTGTCTTGGATGGGTTTTGGGAGATCAGGATCGATCCATATCTTAATTAGATCTGGAGTTGGAGTTGCGGAATGAACAACTTTGGTTAGCGTAGCTGATGGTGCAATCTCCTGTAGAACTACGGTCGGACTAGATAAACAAGCCGATATGACCAAAGAAAACATCAAGCTCAAGAAAGCTGTCTGGCGGACAAGTTTGAGATTCGGTAAAGGTTTTGGAGGGCGATTTAATATCATATCGATGTTGTTTTTGGATGTATGTGGGCACTTTTGATTATAGCGCATTGGATCGTAATAGCTGCCCGGTTGAGCCAGAAAAGCATGCTGTCAAGGCAATTTAGAAATGTCCTAAACCTGGCTAAATAGAAAGGTCCTAATCATCTAGAGAGAGAAGAGGAGAGTTATTCAGTTTTCTGCCATAAGCTCGCCAGGGGTGGTTGACAGGCGGGATGTAAACCTCGTGATCAATCGATTTTGTAGAGACGATCTTGGGTCTTTTAGGTTGTATCTGAACGACTTTCAGGGAGAGAGACTGGTGATTCAGGAAGGCAGAAACAGCGCCGGAATCATCTTGCAAGATCAGGACCTCGCGGCCAGTGAGATGTTTGGGAGGACGGGTAGTGATGATCTGGTAAATAACATGATCGAACTGGATCTGGAGGTCTTTTGAAATGATACGGAAATCATGAACAGAGAAGAGGAACTCAAGGTCGATGGAGGGGTTCAGGGGAAGATGGGCATCACCAGTTGAACGGGGAAGAACAGCAAATTTGTGGTTATAGGATTGAATGAAATCAGAAAGATAGACATTTGCTTCCTGATAGGAACAGATGGAACGTAACCGCAGTTCCTTGACAAGGCGATCCTGAAAGGTCTGATTAGCACGTTCCACCCGACCTTTAGCCTGAGGTGAATTGGCACAGATGAGCTCGATACCCAGGGAAGTGAGGGCACGATTGAATTGAGTAATGGCCTCCTTGTGGAGACTGGTCTTCGAATTAACCCGGAAAACACTGAATTTGTCGCTGTAAAAAGCCACTGGCAGACCTACAGAGCGGAAATAGGACTTGCATAGCCTGGCGTAGGCAAAGAAGCTCTCATGCCCGACAAATTGGGCTGCCAGGATTTCGCTGGTGGCATCGTCCACGAACAGCAACAGGCAGGCTTTTGGACCTCGTTTTTCCAACCAGGCATGGTAGGAGCCATCCATCTGTACCAATTCCCCACGCCGGAAACGGCGCTCCCTTTGTGGATGGGCTTTTTTCCTTTTGATCTTGGGATGATGGATCCCCTCTTCGATCATGATCTGACGCAGTGTCTCTTTGCAGACTACAATCCCTTTGTATTCTTCCAGTTTCTCCTTCATCAGGGTAGGACCAAAATCATGGTAGATAGGATTCCGGATGAACTCTTGGATGTCCTGATGCTTCCTTTCATCGAGTTTCCGGTTTCCGGGCTTCCCGCGATGTCCGGATACCAGGCCTGTAGCTCCTCGTTTCAGGTATTTGGATATCAACCGCCTGATGTGCCTTTCACTGATCCCCAGTTTTCTTGCTCCCTCTCTCTGCGTTATCCGCTTGTCTAGCGCCTGTTCTATGATCGCTTTTCGTATCAGCTCTTCTTCCGTCATTGTGATTGTCCATTTCATGGTTTTGTCCTCATTAGGACATTTTAATTTAGCCAGAATAGGACTCTATCATTTAGCCACTACAAGCCAGAAAAGCATGCTTTACAAACTCGCCCTCATCCCTTAAAATAGAGTCTCGTGCCATATCATGATTGTCAGGAAGGTATTTGTTCATGAAGGAATATACAACTGAATCCATCAGAAACATCGCCCTCACCTCGCACTCCAGCTCTGGCAAGACGATGCTGACCGAGGCGTTTCTCCACTTCACTGGTGCAACAACCCGCCTGGGTAAAATTGAAGATGGAACTACCACGTCGGATTTTGAAGACGAAGAGAAGAGACGCGGTATTTCCCTTTCTACGTCTGTAATACCGGTTGAATATAACAACACTAAGATCAATTTTCTAGATACTCCTGGTTACACGGATTTCGTCGGTGAAGTTATTTCTGCCTTACGGGTTGCCGATGGCGCTCTGATCCTGGTGGACTCGGTCGCAGGACTGGAAGTTGGAACTGAAGTTGCCTGGCGGCATGCTGACACTTTCAAACTTCCCCGGTTCCTGGTTATCAATAAAATGGAACGGGATAACGCGAATTTTAAAAACGCAGTTGCATCTGTACAGAAATTTACTGAAAGCCGTCTGATCAACGCCCAACTGCCCTGGGGAGAAAAATCGGGGTTTCAGGGAGTCATCGACCTTCTGACAATGCAAGCCTATAAAGGGGATGGTAAAGTTGGTGTAGAAATACCAGCCGAATACAAAGCTGCAGCAGACGAAGCTCGTATGGCACTTGTTGAGGCTGCGGCTGAAGGTGAAGACACCTTACTTGAAAAATATCTGGAATCCGGCTCTTTATCAGACGAGGAAGTGATCCGTGGTCTGAAGAACGTTATTCGAACTGGTTCATTCGTACCGGTATTTTGTTCCTCCGGCGCACTTGAAACAGGGATCGCGCGCTTATTGAATGCCATTATTACCTTAATGCCTTCCCCAGCGGATATTGGTCCGGTGGTGGCTGCTGGTAAATCAGGTGAGGAAATGTTGGTCGCAAACGATAATGGACCGCTAGCTGCTTATGTTTGGAAAACGACAGCGGACCCCTTTGTTGGAAGATTGACTTATTTTCGAGTTTATTCTGGTATCGTCCATGCCGATTCCCGGGTTTGGAACCAGACAAAAAGCGTGGAAGAACGCTTTGGCAGCATTCAATTATTACGCGGAAAAGAAGTCTTACCTATCAAAACTGTTCACTCCGGTGATATCGGTGTGGTACCAAAATTGAGTGAAACATCCACTGGCAATACCCTGTGCGATAAGGCTCACCCCGTCACTCTCCCCACCCCTACCTATCCCAACGGTCTATACCAGGTTGCGATCAACCCCAAGACTCAGGCTGATAGCACAAAAATCAGCCCTACTTTGACCCGGCTTTGTGAAGAAGACATGACCTTGAGTTGGCATAATGAGCACTCCACTTCTCAAACCATTCTCAAAGGGATGGGCGACCAACACATCGACGTTGCCATACGCCGGGCTGAATCCAAGTTTCAGGTCGGAGTGACCACCGAGGAACCCAGAGTCCCATACACTGAGACTATCACGAAAAAATCCCAGGCAATGTATCGTCACAAAAAGCAAACTGGGGGATCAGGTCAATTCGGAGAAGTCCATTTACGGATTGAACCTTTACCGGAAGAAGATTTTGAATTTGTGAATGATGTATTCGGGGGAGCCGTCTCTTCGAGCTATATGCCTGCCATCGAAAAAGGTATTCGGGCGACAATGAAAGAAGGCATTCTAGCCGGTTTCCCTGTTCAACGGGTTAAAGTATCTGTATTTGATGGGAAAGAGCACCCGGTAGATTCCAAACCAATCGCCTTTGAGATCGCAGGACGTGAAGCATTCAAGCTCGCCTTTTTGGATGCGGGTCCGGCATTGAATGAGCCGATTATGATGGTTAAAATCACCGTCCCAGAAGAACACATGGGTGATGTCCTGGGTGACCTAAACACTCGTCGCGCCAGAGTCCAGGGTATGGAGACCGAAAAAGGTCATTCCATTGTCACTGCGACAGTCCCGCTGATGGAGATGTTACGCTACACAACCCAATTACGCTCAATTACCGGCGGACGTGGTTATTTCGAAATGGTACATGACCACTATGAAGTTGTTCCTGCACACCTGACTGCTGAAATTATCGCTGCCCACCAAAAGGAATTACACGAGAAAAAAGAAGTTTGATTCTCTGCTAACCACAAAAAGGTGGGCTGCCATTCCGCAGCCCACCTTTTATATTAACGGGAGGAAGTTGTTTTTACTCGACTTCCACTTTCTTTTTTACCGATTTTTCTTTTCCTTCTTTCGGAATCTCCGGTGTTAGATTGCGGAAATTGATCACATTTTTCTCGGCATCCACATCTACAACAACGGTATCACCCGATTTATATTGCCCACCGAGCAGTTTGATGGATAATGGACTCTCTACCTGCTTCTGAATGACACGCTTCAATGGTCGAGCGCCAAAATTCTCATCGTAACCTGCTTTTGCTAACCATTCGCGGGCAGCCGGCATGATCTCAACATCCAAACCATTCTCTTTTAACCGAGCCCGTACCTCTTTCATCTGAAGATCCACGATCTCTTTCATATGGTCGATTGTGAGGGGTGAGAACATTATTATTTCATCGACCCGGTTGAGGAATTCAGGACGGAAGGTACCTTTCAGTGCCTTCTCGATTTTATCGTGCGATTCTTTCTCAGCAGCATCATTTGTCTGAGGCATAAAGCCAAGTGTTCCACCTTTTCGGACAAATTCTGTCCCAAGGTTACTCGTCATAACGAGGACTGTATTGCGGAAATCGACTGTACGACCCTGGCCATCCGTCAGGCGACCATCATCAAGGATTTGGAGAAGGGCGTTCCAAACTTCCGGGTGAGCCTTTTCGATTTCGTCGAACAGAATTACCCGGTAAGGACGTCTTCGTACAGCTTCCGTGAGTTGTCCGCCTTCTTCGTAACCGACGTATCCTGGAGGGGCGCCAAATAAACGGGATACCGTATGTTGTTCACGGTATTCACTCATGTCGATCCGAACCAGTGCTTCCTCATCATCAAACATGAATTCGGCCAGAGCCTTCGCCAATTCAGTCTTGCCCACACCGGATGGTCCAATGAAGATGAACGAGCCGATAGGTCGCCGAGGGTCTGCAAGACCAGAGCGGGTGCGGCGGATGGCATCTGAGATCGCAGCAACCGCTTCAGGCTGACCGATGATTCGTTCACTCAGGCGCTCTTCCATATGAAGTAATTTTTCAGCTTCCGTTTCCATCATTTGATTCATGGGAATGCCAGTCCATTGCTGAATTACTTCAGCAATATCATTGACATCCACCACATCGTCGAGTTTATGCTCTGATTCCCATCTGTCACGTTCCTTGTTGTAATCTTCCGTAATTCGCAGACGCTCTGCTTTCTTTCGAGCTGCTCGTTCGTAATCACGTTCCTGACCTGCTTGTTCTTCTTCCGCTGTCAGTTTATCCATTTCCGTTTTCATTTGTTTTAACTCGGGGGGCATGGAATATAAAGCAACGCGGAGTTTTGCGGCGGCTTCGTCCATTAAGTCAATGGCTTTATCCGGTAAACGGCGGTCTGTGACGTAACGGGCAGAGAGTTTTACTGCCGCGGTTAGTGCTTCGTCAGAAAATCGTACTTTATGATGGGCTTCGTATTTATCCCGTAAGCCTAATAACATTTTTATACTATCTTCCGGATTCGGCTCATCCACAAAAACCGGAGCAAAGCGGCGCTCGAGTGCGGCATCTTTTTCGATATATTTATGATATTCATCGAGGGTTGTCGCGCCGACACATTGCAATTCACCGCGGGCTAAGGCGGGTTTGAGCATGTTACTGGCATCCATGGCACCTTGAGCAGCGCCAGCACCGACAACAGTATGCAGCTCATCGATAAAAAGGATGATTTCACCGGCGGATCGCTGGATCTCTTCGATGGCAGCCTTCAAGCGCTCTTCGAATTCCCCCCGAAACCGGGAACCGGCGATCATGGCGCCCAGATCCAACGAGATGACTTTCTTACCCATCAGGATCTCAGGAACATCATTGGAGGCAATCTTTTCTGCCAATCCTTCCACAATAGCCGTCTTACCAACACCCGCTTCTCCGATTAGAACCGGATTATTCTTGGTTCGTCGGGATAGGATCTGCATCACCCGTTTGATCTCATTATCACGCCCGATCACCGGGTCCAATTTACCTTCACGAGCCATCTGTGTCAGATCTCGGGAGTATTTTTCGAGTGTGCGGTAGCGAGTCTCTGCCTGGGGATCAGTCACTCTCTGCCCGCCCCGGATCTGCATAACCGCATCATATACCCGATCTCGCGTCAAACCGGCGCCTTCGAGGATGCGTGCGGCGCTGGTATTCTTCTCTGCCAGGATTGCAAGGAAGATATGCTCAGTCGAAATATACTCATCTTTCAGTTTATTGGCTTCTTCATTCGCTAAATCGATAATTCGTTTAACGCGCGGAGTGATAAATATCTGACCCGCACCACTACCAAAGATATTCGCCTTGGGTGTGGTCTTTAATACAAAATCCAGACGTTCGGTTAGATCACTGGTATCCACTTTAAGTACATCGAGGATTTGCGTGACAACCCCTTGAGGTTGTTCTATTAAGGCAAGCAGGATATGCTCGGTATCTATCTGATTATGTCCGTAGCGCTGTATGATTTCCGCAGCGCGTTGGGCGGCTTCTTGCGCTCGTTCTGTAAAACGATCAAATCTCATCATAGGCTTTTCACTCCAACATTCTTTGAAGATTATAACATCCGGATAATCAGGAAATTATTGGAAGTGTATTAACACTGTATTTGAATTACTCTTTATTGTATCTTTTTTAATCAAAGATGCAATTTGAACGACTTTCCTATTTGTCTGTTATATAATTGGCTTATGTTGCCACAGGCTGAAATTCCCGCAAAGCTTATTGCAGATCCCCATATCCGACCGGTGGATGTGAGGAAGGATCTCGATGAGATCGCGAATTTGATCGAGATCTCTTTTGCCGGAACCATGGATGAGGATGGGCGTGCCTACCTGACCCAGATGCGAAAGTCGGCACATGATGCACGAATGTTAGCTTTTCTAACTTCATACGTGGATGATCTTGCCCTGCCAATTCAAGGACTTGTTTGGGAGGAAGAGGAGAAGATCGTAGGGAATTTGACCTTGATCCCTCTCCAAAAAGACAAACATACCATTTACTTGATCGCAAATGTGGCTGTCGCTACTTCATTCCGGCGACGTGGAATTGGCCGTGCTTTGACCAGGGCTGCTTTGGAGTATATCAAGAATAAACATGCGCCTGCTGCATGGCTTCAGGTTCGGGATGACAACCCGGCAGCCATTCAGTTATATCGAGACATGGGTTTTGTGGAAAAGTCAAGAAGAACATCCTGGCATGCATCCACGACTAGAGAAATAACCCCGATCGATCAAGGTTATTCCATCACTCCTTGTATTCCCTCAGATTGGGATATTCAATATCGGATGCTCTACCGGGTATATCACAAAGAAGTAGTTTGGAACCTTCCGGTCAACCTCGAGAAATTAAGACCTTCCATTTTGACCCAGTTTACCCGGTTGATCAATGGTGACAAGATCAAAGATTGGGCACTTCGGAAAAATGGTGAATTCATCGGAGCTGTAAGCTGGGAAATTGCCAGAACCTGGGCAGATAATTTGTGGGTTGCAACAGACGCAGCGAATCAGAATTTGGTCATCAGTACGTTATTGTCTCATGCGAGATCAGTCGTTCGCAGCACCCATCCACAATCAGTAAACTATCCATCCGGTCAGGCAGAAGATTCGTTTTATCAGGCTGGCTTCCACAAGCATGTAACCCTGCTCTGGATGGAAGCAAAATTGGATCAGACAGAAACACTACCAAGCACGGTTTTACTTGAAGAGGAGATAAAACAGGGAAAATAAAATCCCAATCTGATCATCAGATTGGGATTCAGATTTATCCATCCCTGGGAGTAAAAGGTCAGTAAATTTGAAAGATTGAAGTAAAGGTTGCTTATTTAACAGTCTTCAACAGCATACGCATCAGTTCCAGGAATTCTTCCCATTCTTCTTTGAAGAAATGCAAGGTCACATTATTTACTTCGATGTGATACACCATTTCCCCATCCGGTTCATCTGATTTCCAGACTATATATTGATCAGTCTCGACGATCGTTTGTGTTTTTGGGCTCTCATGTTCAGCCATTCTGTCCTCCTCAGGTTGATTAATTTTTGTCCCCATTCTTTTCTACATGGGTCTTACATTAGTTTACCAGAAAGTCATTCAATGCGTTTAAGAATACTAATCTACTTCGGTAATTCATACTCATAAATCCGTATACAATCTGCGAGATTTTGTTGATATCCGGCTTTTTGAAGCGCGGGAAGATCCCAATATGTTTCCGGCACCATCTATTGAATTTTCTGCCAACCCTGCAGGTGAGCTATCTTGCGGGATTCCATCAGGAATCGTTCCAATTCTTCCGGCTGACAAAGGATCGCTTGAATTACACCCTGGTTTGGTTCCCCTTCCGGATGCTCGTCCATGATTACATACCCATTTGGATTCGACGCTTTCCAGAGATGACTTAGTTGAATGGCTTTTAAAACAGTTTGGGTATCGTATGAATTAAAACGCCAACCTGAATCGAGATACTGGGGAAGGGATAAATGAGTATCGAATGCAGAAGTTTGCTGCCCAATTGCTTGAATCTCGTCAACTTGGCTAAGGGCGAGAATAGAAGGATCCGTGTTGATGGGAAGAGCTGAAAACAAAGTCAGTTTTTGTTTTAATTGAAAACCAGCAACATCTGCGAGATGCAGAGATGTAGAGTTCATTTCTCCAGTTAACATTTGTAAAGTTCCGCTTAGTTGCTGCTTCCAAAAATTGATTGCGTAATTGAACAGATGCTTTCCAATACCACGATTCTTAATTAATTGGTTTACGCGCAATCCTTCGATCCACCATTGGTCATCAGTGAGAATACTTAATTTGATCATACCAACTGGGTTGCCAGAAATCTCGGCAGTAAACATCCAACCAGATGTATCCAACAACCATTGCTCGAGCATCCGAGGAACATACTCCAAACCATTCCAGGTATGACGGGTGATCTCAAGAATGGCAGGGATATCTGATCGTCTGGTGGGACGACTCACTGGTTGCGATAGCAATCGGTGATCAAATTCCATAACTATTTGGTTTGTGGGGAGCCTTTTCTGATGAGGGTCAATAATTTCTTCCAGGTCCGGCGTAATCGCTTCAACCATTGATTTTCAACGGTCGATACCTTGATGTGTTCCAAACCTTCCCATGGATCTTGATCGAACAGTTTGCGAATAAGGTATCTGCTAAACAGTTTGATCGATGCCATCACCGGTGAAGCGAGAACCACTCCGACCAATCCGATCAGGTTCGCACCGATAAATGCCATCACCAGAACCGCCGCGGGATGTATCTTGAGTGTCTTCGCCAGGATTCGGGTAGCCACAAAGTTATCCAATATCAGATCCATGATCAAGGCGATTCCCACGTTCATCAAGGCATAAATGATTGGGGTTAATTGAAAGTAATTGGTTTGCTGAAAATAAGCGACCAGACCGAGTGTTGTCCACGCGACTGCGGGACCGACGTATGGAACAAATCGAGCGAAACCTGCCAATACCGCTACTCCAACCGCGAAACGTAACCCGAGGACGGATAGGAGAATGGAATAAACCACCACGGTAATTAGAATGATCAGGATCTGTCCTCTGAGGAAGGCATTCCAGATACTTCCCAACTCAGTACTCATCAACCGGATATCATTCTCGTATCCCGGCAAATCAAAATTGATCAATCTGCCAGATTTCCCTCTTGTCTCGAATAGGATGAAATAGGAGACTAATAAAACAAAAGCCAGCCAACCAAAACCTTCTGCTGCGCCTCCTGCAAGTGTGGCGACCACTCCGCCGAGGCTGGTCAATAGCGGCTCCACACTACTAAGGAGAGGGTTGATCAATTGATTGATATCATATTGAGCCAGATTGAAGGAAAAATCGCCGAGGGTAAACGATTGTTGTGACAGAGAATTGATCGTATCAGGCAGGGATGTAATCACTTTTTGAAGGAATTGGATGAAGCTCTCTATCTGAGTAAACAGGGCGAACCCGCCCCAGGTGAGTAACCCCATGAGCAAAAGCACGATCAAAACGTAAAGAAGTGATACAACCAGGGACCACTTCAATTTCAGGCGTCTGACCAACCAGATCGCGACCGGGTAGAGGAGATAGGACAAAATAACCGATAGCAAAAGTGGACCGATGATCGTACGGAATCGCATCACAAGCGCAACGATGATAGTGACGATGGTCAAAGCGACCACCAATTTCATTGCCATACCCCATCGTGGGGAAGATTCATTCCGATTTTCTATCATTGATCCCCTTCAAAAAAGCAAAAGCTACTGCCCCAATTACACCTGACAGCCAGGGAGAAACGGGAGTAGATCACACCAAAGGAAATTGCTATCAATATATGCAAGGGCTGCAATTAGACAACCACAGGTAACAAGAACTGCAACTACAAGTAGAATTATCAGCCAGGTTGGGATGTTTTTGGTTTTTTCTTCATCAACCTCATCCATATAAAATGGTTCCGGGGATAATCCCGGTGTGGTGGGTGGTGAAATAGGTCTTCCTGCTAGCGGCATTCCAGCGGACTGAAAAGGAACCTGGCTTGAAGACGGAGTGAGTCTTCCCGAGACAATGGTTGCATCAGGATCGAGGACTGGTTGTGGTTCGAAGAGGAGGGAAATGTGTTCGCCCAGGCTGATGACTTCACCAGGTTTGAGCACATGAGGTCCAGTCAACCTATCTCCGTTGATGACAGTGCCATTGGTAGATCCAAGGTCTTCTATGGAGTAACCATCCGCGTTGAATTTAATCACTGCATGGTGACGAGATACTTCTGCGTCGTTCACCAAAATATCTGCGCTTGAATCACGGCCGATAATGACCTCTGTTTTCATTATTGGAAAGATTTTCCCCGGGGTTGGTCCGGATCGAACAACCAATTGAAAGAGTCTGACATTCATTGCATCTTCTCCAGTAATAAATTATCCCTTCTATTGACGTTTAATGCCAGTCTGCGGTTCCCTCAAATCCCCACGGATGATTCTATTCCAACAAAGAGATCAGAGATTGGTTTTCGGCTGGTAGGAACAGGATAAGCTTGCATAAATAATTCTGTCGATTGAAAAATCTTACGCAGCCATTTCTGAATACCCCCGGCAATTTCTTTACCACCCTGACTTGCGTGGCAGGCAGATGCCCTATCACGAATATCGACTACATCTGCGTAATTAATCTTCGCGTGGATCGGGTAATTGACATCCGCGATCTTAACCATATCGATATCTTTGTTCTTGCCAAATTTCCGCGGATTGTGACCACTGATGCGCAAGAGGAAAATACCTGCGCGTAAATATCCACGGGAAATGGTTTGATAATACAGGCGATCTGGCTTATGAGGCGGTAGGTTATCTGGATCAACGTAATCAGGTCGTGCTGCCAAGTCAAAGGCGAGGACTGTGGCGTTATGGATAGCGATATGATCCGGATGATGGTATCCACCAATAGGATCGAAAGTGATGACTACCTGAGGTTTCAATCGACGGATGTGTGAAACCACCCGCGCCGCTACCTCATCCAGAGGTTGAGCCGTTAACGCCCTGGGATGTGTATTATCAGGACTTCCCGGCATCCCCAAATCACGGTAGTCTAAAAATGTAAGACCGGATATTCCAAGGATTTGAGAAGCACAGCGAAGCTCGTTTTCTCTTACCTCTGCGATGGAAGTAAACCCCTGCATCATGTCTGGTGGCATTTCTCCGACCTCGCCGCGGGTCGCGCAAACGAGATGGACTGATACCCCTTTATTGGCATAATATGCAAGTGTTCCACCTGTTCCGAATGTCTCATCATCTGGATGGGCCAGAACAGCAAGCAATGTGTACTTTTGCCAACTTGAAACGTCTTTCACTTCATGCTCCATCTAATATTGTATGATGGTAGGATCGATCTGGTCAGCCCAGGCGTTGATCCCGCCATGTAAATTACGCACATTTGTATACGATCTTTGCACCAGTTGTCGAACGATCTGGGCGGACCGAATTCCATTCCTGCAGAAAAATACCACTGGAATATCCCTTGGAATCTCCGATATTCTTTGATCCACATCACCCATTGGAATGGCAAGTGTTTCCTCGATTTTAGCCAGTTCGATTTCGAAAGGCTCGCGAATATCAACGAGAAGCATTGGATGGTTCATCAGACGCTCGTTTTGAACCTCGCGTGGTTCAAGGTCGAGTCCTTTGCCGGCTAAGCTCAAATCCACGTCTTCACCTGTTCCGCACCAGAATTCGTAGTCAATCAATTCATGGATCTCAGGAGACTCTCCGCAAGCCGGGCAGTTAGGACGTTTTCGAATATTGACTGTATCGATACTCATATCCATTGCGTCTACCAGCATTAACCGACCACTAAGTGTCTTACCTGCGCCTGTGATAATTTTAATCACTTCAGTAGCCTGTAGGGTACCGATCAAACCTGGGAGAACTCCCAATACTCCTGCGACAGCACAGGAAGGGATGCTGCCAGGCGGTGGCGGATCAGGGAACAGACAGCGGTAACAAGGACCTTCCGGAAGACCAAAGACACTGACTTGTCCTTCGAATCTGTAAATTGATCCATAGATAAAGGGACGATGGGTTAATACTGCCAGATCATTGAGCAGATATCGACTGGGTATATTGTCGGTTCCATCCACCAGGATATCGTACCCTTCACTGACTTGCATTGCATTGGTATGGTCCAAATTAATTGGGTATGTATCCACCTGAATTAATGGGTTGATCTCTTCTAATTTTTTCTTCGCCGATTCAACCTTTAAAGTTCCATTCGCGGAAGTTGAATGGATGATCTGACGTTGAAGATTCGATATATCGACTGTGTCAGCATCTACCAGCCCGATTCGTCCGACGCCAGCTGCGGCGAGATACAGGGCGATTGGTGAGCCTAATCCACCAATACCCACGATCAATACGCTGGCAGCTTTCAATTTTTGCTGACCGAGCATACTGATTTCGGGTAATAATAGTTGCCTTGAATAGCGCGATATCTCATCCCGACTTAGGGCAGGAAGGGGATTCATGATCCTCCTGAAATGCTGGGAACAAGAACGAGTTGGTCATCTGCTTCAAGAAGAGTATCCAATCCTTCACGCGTCCGAATATCTTCCTCATGCAGAAAGAGATGAACAAATGCCGCCAATTCTCCCTTTTTTGTATACATATGCGGTTTCAGATCGGGGTATCGGTTCGTCAGATCGTCTAGCATCTCGCGAACTGTACCACCTCTAAGAATGAGGAGAGATTCGCCCTGAGTATACGACTGCAATGGTTGAGGAAGTTTTAATGTAGGCATAATTAATTTTATCACAGCGTTTCTTTACAATTTGATCCACCGGAGGCAGTAGGAACCATGATCAGCCTATCACCCTCATTAAAAGGTGTATCCAACCCTTGTTGAGTAAAGATCTCTTCCTGATTAAGATAAAAGATCACATTGGCAGATAGGATTCCCCAACGCGTATAGATATGTTTTCGCATATCTGGATATTGATCAAATAATTCTTCCAGAGCCGATCCCACATTTCCCGGTTTGACGGTTATTTCTGTCTTCCAATCGGTAAAAGGTTGAAAATAGGATGGGATCTTGATAATTGGCATATCATCCTCGTCTGGATTAAAGTATATCCCCGGTTAGTGGGTGCGGGGATAGTCTTTGTGAAGGCTTTATCTGGCAGAGGAGAATGGGTTACAATACCCATATGCGTGTCATTCTTACCCATGAACAAGCAGATTTCGATGCCCTCGCCGCACTAATGGGAGCCTCGATGCTCCAGGATGGTGACCTACCTGTCCTGCCAAGAAAAATGAACAGGAATGTCCGCGCATTTGTTTCTCTGTACGGGCAAGAACTGGATCTATTGGATATACGAGATTTACCTGCTGAGCCTATTGAACAGATCACCCTGGTAGATACCCAATCATTGATTACCTTGAAAGGGATGACAAATCAAACCAAAGTGCTGGTGATCGACCATCATAGTACAAAAGAAAACATTGATCCGGCATGGGAGATCCGCTGTGAGCGTGTCGGAGCCGTCACCACCTTATTGGTTGAGTCGCTGCAAGAAAACCAGATCAGCCTCTCACCCATTCAGGCTACCCTTCTTCTTTTAGGGATCTATGAAGATACAGGCTCCCTCGCCTATGCTTCCACTACCCCTCGAGATATCCGCAGTGCGGCATTTCTATTGGAACAAGGAGCCTCATTACGATTAGCGTCAGGCTACCTCAATCCCCCTCTTTCCCCAGAACAGCAAAAACTGTATGAGAAACTATTATCAAATGTTCAGACCCATTCCATTCAATCACTAAAAATCATAACCTCCATCTCTTCCGGAGTGGGAGTGTCGGAAGAGATCTCGAGTATCGCCCATAAACTTCGCGATCTGCTCGAACCGGATGGTTTGTTCATCATCGTGTCAACCGAAGAGGGCTATCGAATGGTCATGCGTTCGACTTCCGATTATGTGAATGTGGCAGCTATTGCAGCTCATTTTGGAGGTGGAGGGCATGAGCGAGCCGCCGCGGCGCTCATTCGTCGGAAACCAGAAGAGACCATTGATTCCTCCGATCGGCTTGAAGAGATCCTTGATGAGTTGAAGGTGCTGCTGCCTTCCTATTTGCATCCGCCTATGGTGGTTGGTCAGATTATGTCGCGCCGTCCACGATTGATTGCTCCGGGGATCCAGGCTAAAGACGCATCGAGTTTGATGCAGAAATATGGTTATGAGGGGTTCCCGGTAGTCGAGAATAATCAGATCGTAGGTCTGCTGACCCGGCGATCGGTCGATCGGGCTCTCGCTCATAAGCTAAACTTGACTGCTGCCAGTCTCATGGAAGCGGGAGGAATTTTCGTATCCCCATCTGATTCTTTGGAACACCTTCAACAAATAATGACTGATTCTGGATGGGGGCAAATCCCAGTGGTTGACCCTGACAAGCAAGAGATTGTCGGTATTGTCACCAGAACCGATCTCCTTAAAGTACTGGCAAAACCACCTGCCAATCACAAATTACGCAATCTGGCTCAGAAGTTGGAAGACGTCCTACCTCCGATAGTGCTTAAATTACTTAAGACCATCGGCGAATCAGCCAGTGAAGAACACATGTCTGCCTATATTGTGGGTGGTTTTGTGCGCGACCTAATCCTGGAAAAGCCAGGGTTTGATTTTGACATAGTCATTGAAGGAGACGCAATTTCTCTGGCAAAGAAGTTAAGCTCCAAATATGGCGGCAAATTGGTTTGTCATAGCCGGTTTGGCACTTCAAAGTGGTATTTATCCAAACTCAAAGAAAAGTGGAAGCAGCCAGATACCGAGCAATCCGTTGGAAATAGCTCTACCTTACCGGATAGTCTTGATTTTATTACTGCCCGTACGGAATTCTATGATCATCCGACCGCTCTTCCAACAGTGGAACGAAGCAGCATAAAATTAGATCTGCATCGACGTGATTTTACGATCAACACCCTTGCTTTGCGTCTGGATGGCCGTCATTTTGGCGACCTATTGGACTTTTGGGGAGGATATAACGATATTCGAAAGGGATATGTCCGTGTTTTGCATTCGTTATCGTTTATTGACGACCCCACCCGAATTTTGAGGGCTATTCGATTTGAACAGCGGTTCAATTTTAAGATTGAATCTCGCACACTGGATTTATTAAAGGAGGCGTCTGACCAATTAAAGTCAGTTTCTGGCGAGCGTATCCGCCACGAGGTGGATCTGATCTTATTGGAGGACCAACCGTCCCTCTGTTTCAACCGTCTCCTGGAAGTAGACCTGCTGCATAAGATTCACCCGTCATTCCTGTGGCAATCTGATAGGGGATTCCGGCTGGATAAATTACTGAATCAATCTCAGCCTGACAACTGGAAAATCGCTGACAGGTACTGGAGTTACTCAACCCGAAAAATCCTCGCCTATTGCTATCTTCTGTATCCTCTGGCTCCCGAGGAAATAAAATCAATTGCTTCCCGCCTGAGGTTGCCAGCACAGATCACCCGAACGATATTCGAGGCAAATCGGATTTTCAATGACCGGTCAGCCATATTTACTCAAAAAATATCCCAGGTGACCGAAAGATTACAGGATATCAGCCCACCTGCGCTGGTTGTTTTATCTGCTGATGTCGAGCCACAGATCAAAGAAAAAATCAGCCAATTTCTATCTCAGTGGCGCCATATAGAGCCCGGGATAGACGGACATTCTCTTCAACAGATGGGACTTCCTCCGGGACCGACCTATCGTGTTCTTCTGCGAGAGATTAAAAATGCCTGGTTGGATGGTGTAATCGTCAATGCTGATCAGGAACAAGATTTCCTACAAGACCTTCTATCAAAATTGGGCAACCTACAATCGAACCTATGAACAAAGAACCTACACCGAAAACAAAGAATCCATCCAAACCTGATTTGCTCCACCTGACTTTTCGGCCAGTGATTGAATCTGACCTGGCAGGTCTTGAGTGGGATGGGGAATACCGACATTTTCGCCGGTTGTACGCAGACACATATCAAAGAACCTTATTCGGGATCACATTGATGTGGGTGGTGGTTGTACCAGAAAATAAAATCGTAGGGCAAGTCTTTGTACAGCTGAATAGTGCAAATTCAACGATGGCGGATGGAAAAACTAGAGCCTATGTGTTCGGTTTTCGGGTTAGGGATGAATATCGTTCCATGGGGATAGGTTCGCATATGATGAATTATGTAGAATCAGACCTCTTACGTCGTGGTTTTTCGATCGTCTGCTTAAATGTGGCAAAAGATAATACAAGGGCAATCTTTCTCTACCAGCGTCTTGGATACCTGATCAATGGACCAGACCCGGGTCTGTGGTCATATCAGGATGACGCGGGCAACTGGCATTATTTGGAAGAACCTGCCTGGCGTATGGAAAAGTATCTGACGGATCCCCCTCCTTCCCAAGAAAATAACTCATAAGCAACTGGTTTATTTCCAGAAAGACTCCCTCCGCTGGTATGCTTTGTGCACTCTGAAAGGTGATACCTAAAGAGAGAGTGTTTATGAGTAACCAAATTGCCCTTGATGATGTACTGAAAACATTACGCGCGAATTATCTGTTCTTCGGGCTTGATGATTTTCAATTAGCTGAGGTCGTCCGTGCTGTGGAAGTTTTCCAGGTGGACAGGGGAGCGGAAATTTCACGCGAAGGTGAACGAAGCCAGGCATTGTATATCGTGCAATCTGGAAAAGCTTGCCAAACAAAATCGTCAAAAGGAAAACAAGCATACCTTCGTCAAATATCCACAGGCAATTGTTGGGGCGAAGACTGCCTACAGGCAGGAGGTCGAGTCCCATATCGGGTTGTAGCCATCACCACTTTACTCGTGATCCGAATAGAACGGTCTGTTCTATATGACCTGGCTGATCGGATTCCCCAATTGGCATCAAATCTTCACATTGGAGGAACTTCTAATAACCTGTTACGACAGGCAAATATCCATTGGTTGGAAGATGGAGAGGAAGTATTTTTCATTGGAAGAAAGCATAGCCTATTCCTTATCCGAAAGCTGTTACTGCCCTTTACAGCGCTGGTAGGTTCTCTCTTTCTGATGGCATTAATCACAGGCTGGTCGGAAGGGTCTGATGCCGGTATTTGGATTGTTGGTCTGGTTTTGACGATCATCTGTCTCATATGGGCAGGTTGGAATGCTCTCGATTGGGCAAATGATTATTCCATTGTTACCAGCCTCCGAATTGCATGGATGGAAAGATTATATGGTCTTTATGACAGCCGGCAGGAAGCGCCACTATCGACAATTCAATCCATCGATGTGCAGACCGGCCAGCTTGGTCGAATCTTCGGGTATGGCAATGTTATCGTCCGTACCTATACCGGTCCACTCGTTTTACCGGATGTGGAATACCCTGATGATGTAGCCAGTCTGATCCGCCAGCATTGGGAGCAGGCAAGGGTGAACAACAAGCGCGATGAGATCAATAACATCGAGCAGACACTGCGCCGAAGACTTACGCAGGGACAAACCGTCGCCGCACTTGATTCAAGTCAGGCAGAAAACAATAAACCAGTTGAAGAGGTTGAACCTGGATTTCTTCAGGAGCTATTTGCTGACTTCTTTAAAGTCCGGATAAGTAGCCAGGGAATTGTCACCTACCGAAAACACTGGTTTATCTTAATTCGGGAGAGCTGGAAACCGATCCTTATTTCATTGCTCTTACTGGGGATTTGGGTGATCAGACTAAATGATGGATTTTCATTCATCTCTCCAGGTGCGACATTTGGATTCCTATTGATGTTAGGCTTCGGGATGCTCGGATGGATGACTTATATTTATCTTGACTGGCGCAATGACACATTTCAGATCACCCAGGACCAGATCATTGATTTGGACAAGAAACCATTCGGGAAAGAAGAGAAGAAAATTGCACAATTGGATAATATTCTCTCGATTGAGTATAAACGTCTGGGCATTATTGGGCTGATCCTGAATTTCGGAACTGTTTACATCCATGTAGGGACAAGTGTATTCACATTTGATCAGGTGTATGATCCTTCCCGGGTTCAACAGGACCTTTTCCGTCGACTGGCTGATCACCAATACCAGGAACAAAAACGAGATATTCGGGCTGAGCGCGAAAGGGTCGGTGATTGGATCGCGACCTACCATAATCACCAGGATGAATTTCGTACAACCACCGGAAGCCAACAGATATCTCCTCATCCTGAAGTTTAAGGTAAAATCAGAGGGAAGAGACCACAAACAGGAGACCACAACTGGAATATTGAGTTCCGGTAACCTATTTTGATTTTCGATCTTTACCTTTTATGTGAGGATGTATGGCTTTAAGAGAAATTGTTTCCGTTCCGCATCCGGTACTCCGGCGCAAAGCGCATAAAGTGACCGAATTCGGTTCGGATTTTCGAAAATTAGCGAATGATATGGTTGAAACCTTGCGGGAAGCGCCTGGGGTGGGACTGGCGGCTCCGCAGATCAATGAATTGCTCCGTCTGATCGTTGTCGAGTATGGCAGTGAGGATGATGAGGACGCACCTAAAAAACTGTATATTGTTGCTAATCCAGAGATCATCGAGGTATCAGACGAGAAGGAAATGGGAATAGAAGCCTGTTTATCTGTTCCCGGACTTGCCGGGGAAGTGGAGCGCTACTCAAAGATAGTTGTAAGAGGACAAAACCGTCAGGGTAAGCTGGTCAAATATAAAGCTCATGGGTGGCTGGCAAGAATATTTCAGCACGAGATCGATCATTTAAACGGGATCCTTTTCACAGACCTGGCTACAAAAGTGTGGAAGCCGACTGATGAAGAGGAAGAATTGATAAAGGATTAATGCGTCTTACCCATCTATCGCTGACGAATTTTCGCGCATTTTCCCGCCTGGATGTGGACTTTCCAAGCGGGATTGTTTTATTGCATGGCGCGAATGCCCAGGGAAAGACATCCCTCCTAGAATCGATCTACTATTTGGCTACCTTTACTTCCTTTCTGACATCCCAGGATTCCCAGACCATCCATTTCCTGGCCAGGGAAGAACCCATACCTGTAGGTAGGATCGTCGCAGAGATTGAAAAGAATGAAGTTACCCATCGATTGGAAATTCGCTTGATCCTGCAGGAAACTCAAGATGGTGCGAGACGGTTGCGTAAAGAGATCCTGATTGACGGGGTGAAGAAATCCACCGGAGATGCAATCGGGTTGTTTACTTCAGTGGTCTTTATTCCCCAGATGACACGATTATTTGAAAATGGTCCCGAAGAGCGCCGTCGATATATGAACCTGGTCTTTTGTCAGATCATCCCAGGCTATACCACTGCTCTGAGCAAATATACACAGGCTCTTACTCGCCGCAATGCGCTATTAAAGGATCTTGGTGAAAGAGGCGGAGATGAACATCAATTGGATTATTGGGATGATCTCCTGGTGACTCACGGTAAACACATAATTGCAGGACGGCAGAACGCGGTACATGATTTGAACATTCTTACAAAACCGATCCACGTTCGACTTTCGGGCGGGCAAGAAAATTTTCAATTAATATATAATTCTTCTGTTCCAGCAATTATTTTACCGGCTGATTCATCCGAAGATATGGAAAGCAATATCGCGGGTGTATTTCATAAAAAATTACTGTCATCCCGACGGCATGATATCCAGCGCGGGATCACGACTTGTGGTCCGCATCGAGATGATCTTCAATTCCTGGTGAATGGATTAAACCAGGCAGATTATGGCTCGCGTGGGCAAATTCGCACTGTACTACAATCTCTCAAACTGGGAGAAGTCTCCTGGATGAAAGAGAAGACGAATACCGCACCTGTGCTATTAATGGATGAGACTTTGGCAGAATTGGATGAAAATCGGCGGAGATTTTTACTGGATGCATTAAGTATGGTCGATCAGGCAGTTCTGACAACCACGGATGAAGATTTGTTTGTTCCGGAATTTTTGCATTCGATCACAAGGTGGGAGATCGAGGCAGGTAGAATTATTGGAGCGGTTTCTTGAGAGGTAATCCCGCAGCCCGCGGATAGATGAATGGGGAAATTGCTATTTTCTTCACACAAATAAGGTTGTGTTCTTCACTTACACCCGGCAATGACACGGGAATGATCTTATCGAGCGATCCTCCCAAGATTTGGATCGCTTTCTGAGCGGATTTTGTTTCCTGTACTGCAGCTGTTCCTTTTTGCGCCAGAATTGATCCACCAACCCGAACCAGGGGAAGCAAGTATTCCACCAGGGATGGCATCAATGCTACTGCTCTAGCAAGCGCCCAATCGTAGGATTCTCGATGCGTGGGCTGATGGGCGATCTCTTCTGCCCGCGTACTCAGGACTGTCACCTGTTCCAGTTTTAATTCATCGACCACCAATTGGCAAAAGCGCGCTTTCTTGCCAGTGGATTCTACAAGCGTTAATCGAATTTCTGGAAAAGCTATCTTAAGTGGAATCCCAGGGAGACCAGCTCCCGTACCGATATCGATCACTTTTGATATTGGTGTGTCTTTCATAGCCAGCCAACAGGTCAATGAATCCAGGAAATGTCGGATGCGAATCGCTGACACTTCTCGGATCGCAGTTAGATTGATCCGTTGATTCCAATCGATCAGTAACTCTTCATAACGCTGAAATTGATGAACCTGATGATCGGACAAATTGATATCTGTTAGCTGATAGATTTGTTCCCGCAGAAAATCCATACTTGGATTATACCTGACCCCAAATTAGCCTGGATGTCCGATTCTTCGCTGGGGAACAATTTATTGTGAGAGATCGTTAATCCAATATGTATTTGGAAATTTCTTATTTTTCTCGTACAATCGGTTGGATGAAACCTCGAAATTCTTCCCTCATCATATTGATTCTGACGATACTGATAACAACACTGGTGCCAACCCAGGCAGTATCTGCCGATGATATCCCATCTTCAGCCTATATTGATGGCGTAACCGGGCATCCGCAACAACACACCCTTTCCTGTGAAGCCCGATCTGCTGTCGATCTGGCAGACTTCTGGGGAGTCACCTTTAGCGAGGATCAGTTTTTAGCTAAACTCCCGATCTCGGATAATCCGGAAAAGGGATTTGTGGGTTATGTAGACGATGCCTGGGGGAGTACTCCCCCCAATTCGTATGGAGTACATGCTCCTCCTGTGGTAAAAGCGTTAAAGAAGCTGGGTGTTAAAGCCCGCAATGAGACCGGGATGAGCAAGGACGACTTGAAGCGTGAAATCGCTTCGGGGAAACCGGTCATTGTATGGGTGATAGGTCAGATTTGGAAGGGAAAGGGGCAAACATTTACCACTGAGAGTGGAGAAGATGTCATTGTCGCCCGGTACGAGCATACCATGATTATGACTGGTTATAGTAAAGATTCAGTTGAGGTGATCGATGCTTTTACCGGAAGTCAGCAATATTATTCCTGGACATCTTTTCAAACTTCCTGGTCGATTCTGGGCAATATGGCTGTGGTAGTCGATGGCAAAAAAGATTCTGCATCTGCTACGGCGATCCCTACGCCAAATCCCCCAAAGAAAGCCTCAAAGAAAACCTATACAGTACAACAGGGTGATTACCTTACCGATATTGCCCGGAGGTTGAACCTGGATTGGCGGAAGATCGCCGAACTAAATCACCTGTATTACCCCTGGATCATCCATCCAGGTCAAGTTTTGAAACTGAAGTAGGTTCAACCAACCAAAAACCTATCTAATACAGCCAAGGAAGTATAAAGTTCATTGTTACCCGAACCTATTGTCTAATCCTGCAAAACTGTTGATGATCCGGGTAAAGTGTTTTGCCGCCTTCAGGTAGAGATCAAGACGGAGGTTTTCGTTCGGGGCATGCATTTGGGCGCCCGGGTAACCTGCTCCGATGTTGATGATGGGGATATCAAGATGTTCCCTTACAGTGGATGTCGGACTTGATCCACCGCTGCTGGGCAGGATCTTCATCATTTCACCATATACATCTTCGGCTGAACGGACAGCCATTTGCACAAAAGGATGGTCTTCATTGGTGACGGCTGGTTTTTGGTAACCCAGATCCTCGATCTGAATATCATCAAAACCATTACGGTCGAGATGGGCTCGCAGAAGTTCGAGAATTTCTACCGGATCTTGATCTGGAACAAGGCGGAAATCAACCTTGGCGCTCGCCTTTGCCGGTAAAACAGTTTTTGAACCAGGTCCTTGATACCCGGATGTGAGTCCGCAGATAGTACAACTGGGCTCATGCGCTTCAGCCAACCGTAAGTCAGCTCCACCTTTCAGACCTCGAAGAAACTCCTTAATGCCGTACCTTTCCTTATAATCTGAGGCCGGATCAGGCAAAGCTTCCAACAGAGCGCGGGTGCGGTAGGAAACTGGTTTCACTTTATTATAAAAACCCGCGATACGCACATTTTCATCCTGCCCTTTTAGTGAACTGAGCGCCCAAACGAGCCGCCAGGCGGCATTTGGGAAGATAGTCCCGCCCAAACCAGAGTGAGCATCCTGCGAAGCGGTCTCAACGCTTAGTTCGACATAAAGAATTCCACGATATCCAAGCGACATCAGTGGGTGATCTTGATCATCTACCACGCCATATTCCCAAACACAGGCATCCGCTTGTAACTCAGCGATATGATCCTTCACAAAAACCGGCAAGCTTTCACTGGATGATTCTTCTTCGCCCTCGATCAGAAATTTGATCGTGCAAGGTAATTCTTCAGCAGTGGCAAGCAAGGCGTCCAGGGCAAATAACCGGTATACCAGATGCCCCTTATCATCGCTGGAACCACGACCAAACAACTTCCCATCACGTATTGTGGGTTCAAATGGGGGAGTGAGCCAGAGCTCCAGGGGGTCCGGGGGTTGAACGTCGTAATGGTTGTAAATGAGCAGGGTCTTATCTGAAATTCCCTTTCGTTCGCCAAAGACAATCGGTGCACCGCTTGTTGGATAGACCTGGGTTGTGAACCCGCGCCGTTCAAGCATAGACCGAACGATCTCAGCGCATTCTGCCATCCCTTGGTTTTGGGCAGAAATACTCGGTTGGCGGACAAACTGGCTTAATTCAGCGATGCTTTCATCTAAATGGGATTCGAGATAGGAATCGATGACGGTGTAATCCATATGAGCTCCAGATTATGATCAATATCAAATGGTGGAAGTTACTTGAACAGATTATTCAACCAGAAGAAAATGCCAGATCCGGCAAGAGCAAAAGCAAGCATCTTTAAGAATTTCCCCACCCAACACCATAACAAAAACTTTACAATGGGCATTTTCAATGCACCTGCCACGATCCCTGCCATATCGAAAGCAGGGTTTGGGATGAACGCCAGGAATACGATCGTCCAACCGCCATATTTTCGCATCCAATCCACGACGCGGGCGTAATATGATTTATTTTCGATGACTATTTGCCCGGAATACCCGGCGATATACCCTGTTATCTCACCGATGGCAGCGCCTGATCCGGCAGCCAGTGCCACCCAAATCGGAGGATACACGGTCGCCATGGTTGAGGTCAACAAGACCCCGGGGACAGGAAGGATGACGGTTGCGTTGGCAACAATGGAAAGCAGGAAGATGCCCGGAAGCCCAAAGCCTTCCAGTTGTTTCACTTCTATCTCGAAATACAAAGATCAGAATTGTGATAAGGATGACCGGGACGAGGGCTAATAGCTTCCGCCATTGTTTACCCTTAGCCTCTTCCATGAAGCTTTACTTCTCCCCCGTAAGCAATTCCTGAATGTGTGAAATGACCATGTCCATGGCGACCTCATTGAAACCGCCTTCAGGGATGATCACATCGGCGTATCTTTTGGAAGGTTCCACAAAATCCATGTGCATGGGACGGACGGTTTTCAGATATTGATTGATCACATGCTCTGTTGTACGTCCGCGTTCGGATATGTCCCGTTCCAAGCGTCGAATGAAACGAATATCTGCGTCTGTATCTACAAATATCTTTACATCGAACAGTTTTCGCAATTGTTTTTCTGCGAAGATCAAAATCCCTTCCACCAAAATTATCCGCTGGGCATCAATATGGGTGAATTGAGTTGTGCGGGTATGGGTTTTGAAGTCATAGACCGGCAGATCCACAGCCTGAGAATTCTTAAGCTGCGTAATATGCTGGATTAGAAGGTCGGTATCAAGGGAATCAGGATGATCGAAATTGACCTCCATCCGCTGATTCGGTGGAAGTGCGCTGAGGTCTTTATAATAAGCGTCGTGGGGTAGGTAGGCGATCCGATTACGACCTACCCGGTCGAGGATAGCCTGAGCGACAGTTGTCTTGCCCGAGCCAGATCCACCAGCAATAGCAATAACCAGGGGGGAGTTCTTTCGAGTCATGGGTTAATTATAAACGAGCCTGTTATAAATGACAGGTTGACTTATATAACTAGAACAAGTATTCTAATAATATACGCTAGTTTATGGAAATTTGACCTTGCCAGTCTGCCATTGTTCGCATTTCAACTTTTACTCGCGGGGAAATATGTCATCAAAAGAAACGACCAGAATGGACCCTTATCTGCTTCTTGCACGAGCTGTCATTGTGCAGGCATTCGAAGATCTACAAAGCCCTGAACAGAACTGTGCAGAACGTGCTCGTTGGTGGTTGGAAAGAGACGGTTTGGATTGGTGGGAAATGATCGGGTTCGATCGGGCTGTCCTTCAACAATGGCTGGATTTGGTCTAAACCTCTTCCCCTGGAATATATTCACCCAATAGACTATCCCGCCCGGCTATGAACATAACTTCTTCCATAGTGCGGACACCTAATTTGTTCTTAACTGTTTTGAAATAATAATGGATCGTCCGCTGCGTCACGTGTAATGAGCGCGCGATTGCCCTGGCGTTCAAGCCCTGGGCGACATAGCGAAGGACGGTGATTTCTCTGCGTGTGAGTGGAAGCAAGCCTGGTGACATTGTATTATTATAGAATAAATGTTCTATATAGACAAGCGCTGCCAATCGCCGATATTAGAATTTTCTCTGGATTCTTTCATATACACACAAAAACAGCCTGGAAGAGTATTCCAGGCTGCTCAATCTATGACAGCGCAAAAATAGAGGAGATTAGTCTTTTTGTTTTGCCCTGAATACACCAGCCACACCCAATAAGATCAATGACATACCACCAAGTGTCCATCCAGTTAGCGGTTCCTGGAGTATCATCCAACCCAAAAGCACAGCAATGACCGGATTAACGTACGCGTAGGTCATGGCGATATTGGTCGGAAGCAAACGAAGTACCCGGACAAATGCTGTGAAAGCAATAACCGAACCAAATATTACGAGATATCCCCAGGCAAACCAGGCTTCCCGGATCGGTTGAGGGAGGGGTTCTCCGCTCAAAAAACCGACCAGTAACAGTCCGATCGCACCAAAAAGGTGTTGATAAGATGAACTGACCTCGGGAGCCAGATCTACGCGTTTACGGCTTTGTAACAGGCTGCCGCCGCCCCAAAGCAAACTTCCAACCAAAATAGCCACCACCGAAACCACATCCGCCTGAATTCCGGTCTGGAATGCAGGCGCGGACAGTAAGCCAACTCCCGCGAACCCAACCAGGAGGGAAATAACCAGAAAGGCGGAAGGCTTGCGGCGGTCAATGATCGCTTCCATGATGGCGACATAGATCGGGGTTGCTGCGAGGATCAAAGCAGCAATTCCAGAGTTGAGACGTTGTTCGGCAAAGGACACCAAACCATTTCCGCCCACCCACAACAGGCTTCCGGATAATGCCAGCAGCCCTGCTTCCCTCCAGCTAAGTCGTACTCGCTGTTTTTTTATGATAGCCATGGTAAGCAGTATCAGCCCAGCTATCGTCACTCTGCTTCCAACCAGGAAAAAAGGAGGAAACCCCGAGCCATCTTTGACGCCAATGCGGATCGCCAGGTAGGTGCTTCCCCAGATGACATATACTATAAGAAGATTGGTTATCCCTGCCCAGTTGGTTTGTTTTGGAGTTGCTACAGATTCGGAAGAAGTACTCATCGATTATTTCACCTATATTTTTGAGTAAGTTGATGGTGTTTTACCAATAGTTCGTTATTGGGGTGGTTGCTTCAAGTTATAGAGGTATAAGTAGGCACCTTTTTCAATATATTTTTTCCTAAGTGTTCCGATCTGATTCAAATGATCCAAAATATAATCAAATTCGTCCACAATACAAGTAGTACAGTTATGGGTCATTACAATCCATACCCGCCTTTTTCCAATAAATTGGTCAATTTGCGCTATATATTTTTCCGGTTCATCGACAGACCTGATGCCAATTATATAGTCTGTCTCATCAAATCCATATTGGTCTGCATAATACCAAAAAGAAAACCTTGCAGGGTAGTACAAGTAAATGATATCTCCTTCTCGGTAATTTTCCTTGAGGGTTTCTAGAACTGACTTCGTGTCTTCTTTATTGTGAGGTTCCAGTAAATAGGTAATACTGGATTCTATTGGCTGAGCCAGGACCAGAATCGTAAATACCAATACCATGGTCCTTCCAAGTAATGGATTGTGTTTGGCTACGACATCTCCGACTTTAATAATTCCCTCGGAGATGAAAAGAATGGTGATTGGAACTAGAAATAATAGTAATCTTGCCATAGCAGAATAGGCTTCAAAGCTTGATGCAATCAACATCGCTAAGATTGGGATTATGAATAGTATTCCTACCTGACGTCTTCTATTAAAAATAGATATTGTTCCGATAACTAATAGGCTGATCGGAATAAAAGCAAAATAGTTGTTTCGGTATCCCAAATAACGAAAATAATTGATCACCGTTCTTCCAAACCACTCGATGTCTCTCCATGGGGGGAAAGGCATGTATCCAGTATTCCAGTAAGCATCGAATTTGGGATTGTCTCGAATTGCCTGCAAGCTTATTGAATATTCCAATGCAAAGCTTATCAACCAGAGAAATATGCACCCACTCAGCCAGATTAGTTTCCTGTAATCCCTAATTCGGATCAATGAAATAGCCAATGAAATACCAGCACCTGCGAGGATAAAAACCGCAGGATGCGACATCCACATTCCAACTAAACCAGTAATCCCAAAGAGAAGATAGGATTTCCAATCAGCTTGATCCTTGAACAACCTCAAACTCATCCAAAAAATAAGTAACGTAATTAGAACATCGCTTGAATATTGTTTTGCTTCGGAAGAAAAATATATCAAGATGGGTAAGACAGCAAAAAATCCAATCGATAGTAGCGAACCTGCTTGGTTCTGAATGGACTGGGATACTCTCCACATAAGGTAGATCGAAACGATTCCGGCTAACAGTGGGAATACTCGTAAGAGAAGATCTTTATTCCCACCGAAGCTAAAGAAGAACTTTTCTATCCACAAAAATATGATCGGAGCGCCTTGATTATCGGAGAGTGGTTGAAGTAACTCTATAAAAGAACGATCTCTGATATTCAGCGCAAGCATTAATTCATCAAGCCATAATGGTCGATTAAAGAGATATTGCCTTATTCTGAGGATAAACCCAATAAGTACAATACAACTAGCTAGAAAGGATATGGAATTGTTTTTACGATCCTCTCTCATGAATCCCCCGATACACATCATAAATCTTGATACTTAATTCATATGATATGAAGTATTGGACAATAGATTAGAACGGTCATAATCGACTCTTCTGCAATACTAATCACAATTAAGAAATATCTTTTAGATAGTGAGCCACCGATGGGAATCGGACCCATGACCTGGCGTTTACGAAACGTCTGCTCTACCATCTGAGCTACGGTGGCGTCGGGCGAATTATACCAGAGAGATTCTTAAGGCGGAAGAAATTATTATGTCCCGATTTTCCAATTTCGGATAAATCCACGCTGGTCTTCTGTCTCAGGGGATGGCTGCATCCAGACCGGCAATCCTTTTCGCAGGTCAGAGATCTTTCGCAAAGCATCTCCGGGATCTGATCCATGCCTGACCAACCAACAACCCACTACCGTACCGGTCCGACCCCTGCCCGCGAGACAATGCAGGTATACCGGAGAACCTCCTTCAATTTGTCGATCAATTGTATCCATTATCTGCACCATGAGCTCTGGCGTGGGAAGATCGAAATCTCTGATACCAAACCTGTAATACTGAACTGTCATGATATTTTGTTGCTTGAATGGTATAAAGGCACTGGCATATTCAGGTAAATGGTCATTTTCCGGGTGAGTTAGGTTGACAAAGCAACGAATTCCTTCGTCCATTAATGCATATACCGACGGATGAAGATCGACCGGATTCTCTCGCAACGGGTAGCGTCCAGCCATGAATTTTCCGGGAAGGATCCAATAACATCCTAGTGAATGCAGGTCCATCATTCTCTTTTTATCTTTCCACGCTGGATGGATTGTTTACCAAATCGTTGCTGTAATGAGTCCATTGCTTCATGGAGTCGGATCTCTTTTTCGGTTTTTGATTCCCACAAATCCATCTGATGCCAGGATTCTCCCAGACTACTTACTCCCACACCCAATAAACGGACCTGATGTCCTGGACGATGAAAACTGTGGAATAAATCCAGCGCGTTTTCCAGGATGATACTCTCCACATTAGTTGGGGTTTCCAAATGGATCTGCCGGGTGAACGTGGAAAAATCCTTCAGACGAATTTTGATTCTGACTGTGCTGCCGCAGAGCTGACCATCCCGCAGTCTTCGGGCAACCTTTTCGGTCAACCAGCCCAATGTCTTTTCAAGTTCCTTCAAGTCGATGATATCTTCGCCAAAGGTTGTTTCCTGGCTGATCGATTTTATCCCATGCTCCACCACGACAGGTGACGAGTTCGATTCCATGGGATGCATCGTATAGATAGCCGGCGCCATTTCCGACCACCCCTCTCAACTCACCCATACTCATCCTTTGAATATCTGCTATCTTCTCGATACCCACCTCATTCAGATGGGCTGTCATTTTTGGTCCGACGCCCCAAATCGCTTGAACAGATAGTGGTGCCAGGAATTCATCTTCTTTACCGGGAGTGACAATGGTTATGGCTTTTGGCGCCAATCCAGTCCGCGATCTGGCTTTCCCGACATCAGTTGCTATCTTTGCGATCAGCTTGCTTGTCCCACCGCCGATGGAACATGGAAGTTCTGTTTCGGTAAATATCCGTTGCTGGATTTGTCTGGCAATTAACTCCAGTGATTGAGGGAGATCGCTGACGTCAACAAAAGCCTCATCAATGGATACAATTTCAACCAGCGGGCTGATCTGCTGGAGGATATCCATCACGCGCTGAGAGTAGCGGGTGTACTCAGAATAATGTCCGTGGACGAGCAGTAATTCCGGACAAAGTCTAACTGCTTGCCCAGTGGGCATGGCACTATGCACTCCGAACTTCCGCGCGGCATAAGAACAGGTGGAGACTACACCTCTGCCGTCTGGCGCTCCACCCACCGCGAATGGTTTACCAATGAGGCTGGGGTCTTTGAGCTCCTCAACAGAACAGAAGAAAGCATCCAAGTCCATGTGAAGTATTTTTCGTGTTCCCATTAACCCTGATTCTAGTCTACACAAGATTTGGGGGCAAGCTTTGAAATGTATACGGAAAATTTATGTCAAGGTTATCCAAAAATAGATATAATAACGATATGGGGGGCGTCCTGAACATCACAGCTTTCCTATTCTTGATCGGTGTATAGGTGAGTAAATGGAAGCAGACAACATCGTACCAGAACCCTTTGGGAAATTTAGACACGGATTAATTGTCTCGTGCCTTGCCCAACCTGGTGAGCCACTTTATGGTTGCGAATACATGGCTGCCATGGCTCAGGCTGCTTCTGCGGGTGGTGCGCTTGCCATACGAGCCAATACCCCGGAGGATATCGCGGCTATCCGTGCCCGGGTGAGTCTGCCCATCATCGGATTATTCCGAGTTCATGTACCAGGGTATTCTGTTTCCATCACGCCTACGGTCACTCACGCAGAAATGATCGCAACCGCAGGCGCGGATATGATTGAGCTGGATGCGTCTCAATTGCCGCATCCCGAAGGTCTGCTGGTGGAAGAATTGATCCGACGGGTAAAGAAGCTGACCGGCAAACCGGTCGTGGCAGATGTTGCGACGTCGACCGAAGGGGTTCTGGCAGCCACCATGGGGGCGGATGCCGTAATGACAACCCTGGCGGGGTACCATCCGGACGGTCAGACTGGAGAACCCGATTACGAACTGATAGGGACGCTCGCCAAGCGGTTACATATTCCTTTGATTGCGTATGGTAGGATCAACTCACCGGATCGCGCAAGAAAAGCAATGGATATGGGTGCCTTTGCTGTTGTCGTGGGAAGTCCGATTACTCGTCCACATCTGATCACAGAGCGTTTTGTAAAAGCGATATCCAAAGAATAATGTAGATTGATGCGTCATTTGAATCATACAAGCCTGTGAGTTAAATGCTCACAGGCTGACTGTTTGATAAGGGTATAATTTGAAATATGAATTGCTCTCACACCTACTGAAGGCAGGTAAAAGATGCGTACATTCAGGAATATCTCCATACTACTACTTATCAGCTTCCTGGTTGGATGCAATCCAAGAGCTACAGTATCAGTACCACCCACATCCACAACTGCTCCATCCATCCCGGCTCCAACAATCCTGCCAACGCTAATCCCGGCGAGTACACCTCAGGAAAACCTATCAACTATGGAGCCGGTTTCGAATTTTCATTTGCTTCAATTCTATTTCATTGACCCATTGAATGCATTTGGGATTGGTGGAACAGGGACCAATTCCCGGCTCATAAAATCCATGGATGGCGGAAAATCATGGATAGATTCTACTCCACCTGCCTTGCAATCCATCATAACCGGAACGTCCCTGGATCTGATTGCTGGTTTCAGGGGTAATGACAAAATCTGGCTGACTTATTCAGGAAGGTGGGGAGAACCAATACCTGATGAGAAAGTATTTATTTCGGATGATGCGGGTGTTACCTGGTCAGAAAGTTCCCCGCTGGATAAATCCGGATTATCTGAAAGTTTCTTTATCAGCGATCTTTTTTTTGTGGATGATAGTCATGGCTGGTTGGTTGCCCATGTCGGCGCCGGAATGAACCATGACTATCTGACCATTTATCGCACGTTGGATGGAGGTAGTACCTGGACTCGAATCGTGGATCCGATCAATAATGATGCTGGGATCCAATCCTGTTCGAAGAATGGGATCTGGTTCGCGGATTCGCTCCACGGTTGGCTGACAGGCAGCTGTAATGGTGTTGCCGCTGGCGTTTTGCTTTATCGGACGATGGATGGTGGAAGTACCTGGCAGGCAGTTGATTTACCTGTTCCAGTTGGATACGAATCGTTGTTTTCAATGGAATCGGGATATTGTGGCAGCAATCCAATCCACGAGTCAATAGGTTCTATTATTCGGATCGAAGTCGCTTGTAGGCAGGTGTCACCAGTCGAAACCGTGGTATTTTTTGATGCGATCAGTCAGGATGGTGATTCGATCTGGTCGATCACAAGAGTGGATCAATCCCGCCAGAACATGTATACGGTGGATCAGGTTCACGTTGTTGATCTCAATCAAGAGTGGCGCTGGTCAGATGATGGCGGCGTTTCATGGACTTCAGCTACTATTGAACCTGGATGGCAGGGGTATGGAATTGATTTTCAGACTGTCGATGCATCGCATTGGTATGCCCTGACCTGGAATGACGATACGACGAATCTGGCTACCACAGGGGATCAGGGTAAGAATTGGACGATGATAAATCCAGGATTGGCGAGGGAATAGGAGATCATTTATTAATCTGTTTGGCTGATTGGATGGCGCCCCCGGTGAGGCTCGAACATTGTCCCCTCAATGGGGGCTCACAACCAAAACTGAAAGATCCCCCCGCTCTGGAAACCAACAGAGCGACCCCCTTGGTAAGGGGGTCCTTTAAGTAAGGTGCTCACAACCCAAAGTGTTTGTTAAATAGGAAGCGCCCCCGGTGAGGCTCGAACATCGTCCCCTCAATGGGGGCTCACAACCAAAACTGATAGATCCCCCCGCTTTGGAAACCACCAAAGCGACCCCCTTGATAAGGGGGTCCTTTAAGTAAGGTGCTCACAACCAAAATGTTTGTTAAATAGGAAGCGCCCCCGGTGAGGCTCGAACATCGTCTCCTCAGTGGGGGCTCACAACCAAAATGTTTGTTAAATAGGAAGCGCCCCCGGTGAGGCTCGAACTCACAACCAACGGATTCGAAGTCCGGTACTCTGTCCAATTGAGCTACGGGGGCGAACTTGCAAATTATACCCGATTTTATTCCCACAACCCATTCGTATGGATCACATCCTGGTACCAGGAGAAGCTGCGACGTGGATGGCGCATGAGGGTTTGATAGTCGATCCGAACCAATCCGAAGCGGGGTTCGTATCCGTGTGCCCACTCGAAATTATCAAGGAGAGACCAGTAATAATAACCTTGCAGATTCACACCGTTCTCAATCGCTTCGGCCAATTTGAGCAAATGTTCCCTGATATACATAATCCGATCTCTATCCATTACCTGTCCATCCGGCAAAATCGCATCATTCATAGCCGTTCCGTTTTCGGTGATGAATATCAACGGATTTCCGTATTGTTCTTTCACGATTTTTAGTAACGCCAGGATCCCATCCGGATTGATTCCCCATCCCAGTGCAGTCTTATCAAACGGGGAACTACTGAATGGGCGGGTGTTCAGCTTTAGAAGGCCTCCGCTTTGGTTGTATGCAACAAATTCGGTTGCATAATAATTCAACCCAATAAAATCAGCCGACCCTTTGGATAATGTCAGATCAGAGGCTTCTATTTTCGGAGCGGATTCGCCGATCCACGACATCAATTCTGCTGGGTAATATCCTTTCACTAACGGATCCAGGTATAAGCCATTCAGATAGTCCCAATACCGCTGGTTTGCAAGGATATCTTCAGGTTTGTTTGATTCCGGAATGGTATGAGAGACATTTAACACGATCCCTATCTTGCCTGGGCACGCCAGCATTCTAAACATTTGTACCGCATTAGCGTGAGCGACCAGCAGATGATTGGCGGCTTGCATCGCTTTCGAGAAATCCTGATAACCAGGCGCCATGATGCCGGTAAAATAACCATGAAAGGCTGTGACCCAGGGTTCATTGAAGGTAGCCCAGAATGGAACCCGGTCGCCCAACTGCTTGAACACCACTTCTGCGTAATCGGTGAACCATTGGACGGAGTCTCGGACGACCCAACCTCCCCGATCCTGTAATGCTTGAGGAAGGTCCCAATGGTAGAGGGTCACATTGGGTTGAATATCATACTCTAATAACCGGTCGATGATCCTGGCATAGAAGTCCAATCCTTTTTGATTGACCGGGTGAGTACCACCAGGCATGATTCGAGGCCAGGATATTGAAAAGCGATACGTATTTACCCCCAAGTCTTTGAGCAGTTTCAAATCCTCATCCCAATGATGAAAATGATCGCAGGCGATATCGCCGGTATCATTATTTTTAACCCGACCGGGCATGTGAGAGAATCGATCCCAGATACTTTCCCCCTTGCCTTCCTCATTCCAGGCGCCTTCAATTTGATAGGAAGAGGTGGCGACACCCCATAAAAAATTCTTTGGAAACGCGATAAATCCCATACTATTCTCCCCGTAATGTTGGTAGTTATGAACCTGCCTATTATAATTGCGAAAACAGGATTGCACAGGTGACAATGATCAAAGCAGTGATTTTTGATTGGGGTGATACTGTCATGGAAGACTTGCCATCGAAAGCAGGTCCGATGGCAGATTGGGATGTTGTTCAAGAGACGCCCGGCGTCCGACAGGTTTTGGAATCATTGCAGGGGAAAGTAAAGATTCTGCTGGGGACGAATGCCGCTGAATCAGGCGAGCGGAAAGTCAGACAGGCACTCAGCAGGGTTGGATTGGATGTTTTTTTTGATGCGATCCATACTGCCAAAGAATTGGGTGTTGGCAAACCTGACCGCCAGTTTTTCCAATCAATTCTTAATTTCCATGATCTCCAGGCTGATGAGGCTCTGATAGTCGGAGACGACTTTTCCAACGATGCACAGGGTGCCGTCAGGGCAGGATTGCGAAGTATCTGGTTTCGGCGGGAGAAAAGCGATGTTTACGAACATCCCTTGCACGATGGGGAAATTTCCCGATACGACCAATGGGATGTTGCCTACTCACTAATCCAAACCGGGCAGATACCATCCTTTGTGCAGATCAATCAGCTCTGGCAGAAATATCCGCCATCTCACGGATTGCACAGGCATGTCCAGTTGGTTGGGTTAACTGCTTACCTGCTTGGACAGATGCTTAGCGATCTGGATTTCCCTGTTTCCCCGATCCTGGCTCAGCGGGGTGGATTACTGCATGACTTGGATAAAAAGGTCTGGCGGGAAGCAGGGATTCCTCACGGCGAATTCGGTGCGAAAATACTGGAGCAGGAAGGTTATTCATTACTGGCTGAGATCGTTCGCAGACACCAGGTATTTACTCCCCTGAACACGTCAACTGCCCCTGGGACACTTGAACAAAAACTGGTCTATCTGGCTGATAAATACATTGAAAAGGACCAGTTCGTCGGGCTTGGAAATCGTTTCGATCATTTTCGTAACCGTTACCTGGATTCAACGGATTTGTTCGATCAGGTACAGCCAATAGCGTGGTCGATGGAGACAGGGATTTTAGAGAACCTGGGGATGAAACAGAAGGAACTTTATTCGCTGCTCATCCGAAAATTACATCGAATTCCGTTCAATTAAGCAAAGATCATCCATTAAAACATGGCTGTGCTCTTTCGCATAGTCATGTTTTTGTGATGACAAATATTCCTACCGGGTATTGAAGTAATTATAGACGGCTTCCGATACCTGAGCGACCATACGGTTGATTGGATCCCAGACCAGTTGGACAGGGTGGTGCATAAAGATGGAAATGATGTAATCTCCGCCAGGTGTATAAATAATCCCGGAATCACCCATGGTATGGATCAATCCATCCCCTTCGGTGGCGTACGCATGTTTATGGGCGATCTGCGTCCCTTCGGGCAGACCGGCTTCAAGCAGGATCGCAACAGTCTTATTTCCTGCCAGGAGAGCGATCATCTGCTTGCATTCTGCCTGAGTCACTTTTTCAGGGAAGGCTGCCATGAGTTCCGCCTCCCCCTGTATTCGAACACATATAAATATCTTCCAATACTGTGCCTATATCCAATGGGGTGGTCTGGCTGTATGGGTCGGGATCGGTGAAAATATCCGTTCGCTTATTTGCCGGGGTCTCTGGTCGGTCGATAAAATCGGGACGAGCCATATATGCCCCCAGAAATGTGTTTTGCAGCCCTAACGCTTTCATGTCCTGGGTAACTTCCCTGGGACCAAAGCCTTTCGTGAGCACCTTGTCCATCAAATTATCCGCCGGGTCATTTCCGGACTCCTGGATCATCAGGGCAAGGGAGTCGATGATATCCTGTGGGGTTGGTTCATCCACTCGGCGGAAAACCGTAACCATGATTGGGATTTTGATGGTACTTTCTGCTGAAAAAGCGATATCCGGATCGATAGGCAACGCGGCGCCATTCTGGAGAGCAAAGTGTAAGGTCTCACTTGTTTGTAAGTCTTCGAGATAGATGTCAACAATTCCATCAAAATTGTTCAATTGGATGATTTGTTGGATCAATACCTGCAAATTAGGCAGGGCGGGACGGGGTGCTTGTGTGTTCTCAAAACTAAGATTTACCATCCGTTTGCCTGGTGAGCGAAATGCTTCCTGAATCAGTTGGATAGCCCGATCCAAATTCAATGTGTTGCCGGGTTTTCCAGGTTGAAATGCGGTGGTTCCAGGAACAGGGATGGGTGGGGTCGGTGGTTCATCATATCTGATCGAGATCTCATTTTGCAGGTAATCTCGTAATCGTTCCTCAGAGAAATTGGCCCGAAGTGGAATCTCAGTGGTGGCAATATTCCTGTTCCATAGATAATCCCAATATCCGGTCCAAAATGGTTGGCTTACCCGTTGCATATCCGCAGCGGTGAGCATTCCCTCCAAATCCAAATCAAAACCAGCCAGCGAAGGCTTGATTTGGATCGCGGCGTTGTTATAGCGTAATTCCACAGGAGTGGAATAGACTAACAACAAACGATTAGCAGCTTCCGCTCGATTTAAATTTCCAACCGGAATACCTGCAATGATCATTCCCGATGGGAAATTCGCCCGGATACGGCTGTAGCGAATAAGCTGTAATACAGTCAGGATCACTGCCGCAAAGATAAATAACAGGGAAATCCAGCGCAAAGCTGAGAAAGAATTTCGTCGTTTCACTTTACCTCTTTAATTGAATTGAATTTTACCAGAGAATGGGAACCTGATTTAATGGTAGGCGGAACATTAAAATACGGCAAAATCAGGGTCAATTTTTGGCTACCTATCCTGGCAACTCCAGCCTTCGTGTCCTGCCTTCGTTTGACACAAATTTCACCACTGGTTATACTTCAAAACAATCCTATTAATTGGAGAAAGACCTTGAAAAAAGCACTTATTACAGGAATTACCGGACAGGACGGCTCATATCTCGCAGAAATGCTCTTATCCAAAGGATATGAAGTTCACGGAGTGATACGCCGCGCCAGTACATTCAATACTCGCCGGATTGATCATCTCTATGCTGATCCTCATAACAATGGCAAGAAAGTACACCTCTCACTCCACTATGGTGATGTTACCTCATCAGATACCCTGGTGAGCGTCATTTATTTAATACGACCGGATGAGATCTATCATCTTGCCGCCCAATCTCACGTGCGGGTTAGTTTTGATATGCCAGAATACACGGGCGACGTTACTGGCTTGGGAACGATCCGGATACTGGAAGCGGTGAGAAAGAGCGGAATCCCAGCCAGATTTTATCAGGCTTCTTCAAGTGAAATGTTTGGTGGTGCAAAACCACCCCAAAGCGAGGTCACACCTTTCGAACCCCGCAGTCCGTACGCGGCTGCGAAAGTATATTCCTACTGGATCGCAAGGAATTATCGCGAAGGGTATGGTATGTACGCATCTAATGGCATTCTTTTCAATCACGAGTCTCCTCGGCGGGGGGAAACATTCGTCACCCGCAAGATCACACGAGCGTTGGCTGAAATAAAGGCAGGCCGGCAAAGTAAACTCTATCTAGGCAACCTCGAATCCCGCCGTGATTGGGGGTATTCGCCGGAATATGTCGAGGCACAATGGCATATTCTGCAACAAGATCATGCCGATGATTATGTGATTGGCACCGGAGAAGCGCATAAGATCAGTGAATTCCTGGATGAAGCTTTCGGTTACGCAGATATGGATTGGCATCAGTATGTCGATATCGATCCGCGTTATTTCCGTCCGACCGAGGTGGATTATCTCCAGGCAGATCCATCGAAAGCGAAGAAGCAATTGGATTGGGAGCCGAAGATCAAATTCCATGAATTGGTCAGGATCATGGTGGACGCGGACCTGGAATTAGCTGGTTTGCCTTGCCCCGGAGAAGGGAAAAAACTGCTTTCTGAACGGTTCGGAGATTGGCATCGCTGGGAAGACCAGGTTATCAGTATGGGTAGGTAGAAAGTCAAGAGTGATAAATATGACCGCTTATATCATTTTGGATATATCAGTTAAAGACACCGAGCTCTACAAGGAATACATGAAAATGGGTCCGCCGACCGTCAGCCTGTATGGGGGAAAATACATTGTTCGAGGCGGTCAGGTGGAAACGGCAGAAGGAGATTGGAATCCCAGGCGATTGGTGATGCTTGAGTTTGAATCAATAGACATGGCCAGAGCGTGGATCAATTCGCCTGAGTATGCTCCTGCGCGCAATCTTCGTCACCAGGCAGCCAGAACGCAGGCAGTGATCGTGGAAGGAATTGCTTAACTATCTTGGGAGAATGTCCCCACGGGAAGGAATGTATCCTTCCAGGTGAATATTCCTGTCAATGCAAATAGGTAGCAATAATTCAGGATCCGTTTGGATTGATTTCGCGCACCGAATACCAGCCAGGCGATGACCAGACCCATTAATGCCCGCGAAACGCCAAGGGGATCAAGGATATTCGAAGATGGAAGAAATGGAATCAGGATCGCCGTAAAAAACAGCAATAAAGTGAATTCATCCACCTGATGGGATAAGAACTTGCGTACGGAAATATAAATAGCCAGGATTGAGGGGATGATCACCAGAGGGACGATCAATACCGAGATCGTCAAAAAACCTGAAAGTGTTACATTTGCTAATTTCCACCAGCCGGCATACGGCAGCCATTCAAAGGTGGTAGCCATAGCTCCCCCAGCAGACAATCCCCAATCATGGAACCAGGTGAATAGTACGATCTTCCACAGAAGAAAAGGAATGCATGCAAGTAGACCGAAAAATATCCCACTTCTTGTGCTTCGGAAAAGTAAATAGATAATGAAAGCCGCTGCGAATAGAATGGTCACTTCTTTGGTCAAAACAGCAAGCCCAAGGCAGATAGCTGAACTTGTCAATCTCCCTCTTATGTATAAATACGTCCCTCCAATAGCAAGCGCGTAAGCCAGTGGTTCATTCAGACACAACCGAAGCGACATCAGCGTTCCAATAAATAAGCCATAACTTATAGCGGGCCAGCGGGATTGACCATAGTGGACAAGTATCTTTTCAAGCAGATAAACACCCATGATAATGGATACCAGGTTGATAAGGATCATCACCCAGGGGAGTAAAGCATCATTGCCAAAAGATAACAACATTGATACTACAGGATATAGAATTCGTTGATAACGATAGGATGGAAGATCCACATATTGCCAACCATTCATTGGATCGCGGGCAATCTGATAGGCGAATTGACCATCATAGCCCATTTCCTGCCCACCGATGCGCGGATCGAAATGCCCGCCGACTCGAATCAAAGACATCGGATCCCAGGTATTAGTAGCTATTATGAAAACCAGATAAAAGCAGGAAATGAAGGCGCAAATCCAGGACGGACGAGAAAGCCGGGCGAATTTATGCTGAAAAATACTATTCATAATCCCTTTGAAATAAGGCGATATTCCACTGAATAACTGACATTACTAATTATAGGTTGGTTTTGTTCCGTTATAGTTCTTACAAAAGAAATCATATAGGACCGCCAAGATGATCAATGAATTCCCGGTTAATCCATCCCATTTGGTGTGCTTCTAAACGATCCATCCTATGATATAATCTTGCCATCAGGAAGAGTAAGAATGTTTCCGATTGGTAGAGAAGGGTAGCTATAGCTGAAAGCGCCCGCAATAGAAATTTCTGAATGTCGCCTGAGGTGATTGCGGAAGAAATCTGATCTATGGAGAGTAGAACCGCACGGGATGCCCGTTACAGCTAACCGAGTGCACCGCAAACCGGTGAATCGAGGTGGTACCACGGAAGACTTCGCCTTTCGTCCTCATCAGGATGAAGGGATTTCTTTTTTAACCAGGCGACTACCCAAATATCGACCGACAACCTGACTAGAAAATCACAATTGTAATGAGAACGGTAATCAATGGAGGTAAGAATGACGGGAATCGAACTACCCAAAGCGTATGATTTCAAACCCACCGAACAACGGTTATATGATTGGTGGGAGAAAAATGGTTTCTTCAAGCCCTCCAATGATCCGAATAAACCTGGTTTTGATTCTACAAAGAAACCGTTTGTAATATCCATCCCACCGCCGAATGTGACGGGTGAGCTTCACCTCGGTCATGCGATGTTCGTATCGATGGAAGATCTGATGATCAGGTATAACCGGATGAAAGGAATCCCAACTCTCTGGGTCCCGGGCAGTGACCATGCTGGGATAGCCACCCAGCTCCAGGTGGAAAAGATGCTGGAGAAGGAAGGCACAAAACGGGAAACTGTCGGTCGGGAGGAATTTGTCCGACGCACATGGGAATGGAAAGAAAAGTACGGTGGAATCATATTCAAGCAAATCCGCCGTTTGGGCGCTTCCTGCGATTGGGATCGGGTTCGATTTACGATGGACGAAGGGTTATCCAAAGCAGTAAGGGAAGCATTTGTCCGTCTGTATGAAAAGGGGTTAATTTACCGTGGACCGCGCATGATCAATTGGTCACCAGGGTTGAAGACGGCCGTTTCCGATCTGGAAGTGGAATATTCGCAAGAAAATGGGATTCTATATTACTTTAAGTATAAACTTGCAGGCGATAGTGGAGAATATATTCCAGTAGCCACAACCCGACCGGAGACGATCCTGGCAGACACCGCAGTTGCTGTTCACCCACAAGATCCTCGCTATGTTCATTTCGTTGGTCGCAAAGTGGTAGTTCCCATCCTCGGTCGGGAAATCCCGGTAATCGCGGACACCTATGTAGATCGTGAATTTGGGACCGGAGCTTTGAAGGTCACCCCTGGACATGATCCGAATGATTATGCCATCGGGCAGAGGCATAAATTGCCTATACTTTCCATGTTTGATGAGACCGCTCACGTGACGGAAGTGGGTGGCAAATATGCCGGTATGGACCGGTTTGTGTGTCGAAAGAAGATCTGGAAGGATATGTTTGAAAGCGGGTTGGTTTTAAAAGAACAACCGTACCTATTAAATGTTCCCCGCACCCAACGCGGTGGCGAAGTTGTTGAGCCAATGATCAGCACTCAGTGGTTTGTTTCGATTCAACCATTGGCTGATGCCGCCCTGGAAGCTGTGCGGAGCGGTGCTGTTAAGATCATCCCGGATCATTTCACCAAGGTATACAACAACTGGCTCGAAAATATCCAGGATTGGTGCATCAGTCGACAATTATGGTGGGGGCATCGTATTCCGGTCTGGTATTGCCAGGATTGCAATGAAATGATTGTCAGACGGGAAGATCCGACCACCTGTCCGAAATGCGGAAGTGGAAATCTGGAGCAAGATCCGGATGTACTGGATACCTGGTTTTCTTCAGGGTTGTGGCCATTCTCCACCCTCGGCTGGCCGGAAGAGACACCCGATTATAAGTACTTCTATCCCACCGCCGTGCTCGAAACCGGATACGACATCCTTTTCTTTTGGGTGGTCCGCATGATCATGAATGGGATCGAGTTTACAGGCAAGCCACCTTTCCATACGGTTTACTTACATGGATTGATCCGCGACGAACATGGGGCAAAGATGAGTAAAACCAAGGGCAATGTTGTTGATCCCCTTACCGTAATGGATGAGTTGGGTACGGACGCGCTGCGTTTTACCTTACTGGTTGGCTCCACTCCCGGCAGTGACATGAATTTGAGCCTTAAAAAAGTAGAGGCTAATCGTAATTTTATTAATAAAGTGTGGAACGCCGCCCGGTTTAGTATGATGACGATCCAGAATGCTCCCGCGAAACCCAAAACCCAACCTGACTGGACGTTGGCAGATAAATGGATCAAGACGCGTTTAGCCCAGATTGTTCGGGATGTGGATCGATTGTTCGAATCACACCAATATGGCGAGGCTGGTCGACAACTTTATGATTTCTTCTGGAGTGAATTTGCTGACTGGTATGTGGAAATTGCAAAAATGCAAATGGGCGAAGGCAACGATAGAGCATATTACACGGCTCAGAACTTGGTGGAAATACTGGATACTTCTCTGCGTTTACTGCACCCATTCATTCCTTTTGTCACTGAAGAGATCTGGGGTCATTTAAAAGCCACCTGTCAGACCCATGAAGCGAATTTCACTCCGCCTAACGGCTGGAAAGAAGCACTTATGATCGCGGATTGGCCTCAATCGCAACCATACAAAAAAGAGGAAGAAAAAACCATAACCCAATTCAATTTGGTCATGGATATTGTCCGTGCTATACGAAATTATCGGGCTGAAAACAACATCACCCCGGGCAAGAAGCTGGAAGCGCAATTCTATTGCGGCGACAAGATCACAACCGTCCAAGCCCAGTTGGGTTCGATCTGTTTTCTTTCACACCTAGACCGCAGCCTGGTTTTGGTTCGCGAAAAACGCCCATCCGAAGTGGAAAGTTCCGGAGCCGTTGTTGTTTCTGGCATCGAGATCTTCCTCCGATTGGAGGAAGGGATTGATCTGGTCGCTGAACGTGATCGGTTGGAGAGGGAATTGAAGGAGTTAGACGGGCAGATCGAACGGTTGCAGACGTTGTTACACAGCCCGTTCGGAGAGAAAGCGCCTCCGGCTGTGGTAGAGAAGGAAAGGCAAAAGATGGTTACCTTTCAGCAATCATCGGCGAAGTTGAAAGAGCAGCTGGAGAAGTTGAAGTAACCTCAAACCGTCATCCTGAGAGAGCTCAGCGAGCAAAGGATCTCTCCTTTGTATAGGTTAGGAACGATTTTACTAGAGATTCTTCGCCATTAAGGCTCAGCATGACAACACTCGTGTTGTAACAAATCCGCGCAGAGTATACAGCAATCTGAAATAACAAGTTAGATTGCATCGTCGGATGAAACCCTTCTCACAAAGACATCGGTAAAAAATCGGGTGATTGTGTTCACCGATTCGGCTACAGTGTCCGACAGTGGCGCGAGGAGCTCATTCTGCACAGGCTGGATTCCAAGCACCCAGACTTCACAGTCTATCTCAGCCTTGATGTACTGGCAAAGAATTCCAAATGGCAGCGAATGGGTGATGCCGGAAACCTGCTCGATTTGCTCTGAATCAAAGAGAGCAATGTCCCCCGGTTCCATGCCCATATCAGCAGCATCGATAAAGATCACCAAAGCAGGCTGAATTTTACGCAAAACTCCGGAACAGTTCTCTGGAACTGCACCGGAATCGATTCTATACAGGTTGTCAGACAGATCAAGATCCTGCAGACTGTGAATCACCACCAATCCAGCAGCATCATCACCCTTCAGGGGGTTACCGATCCCAACCAGCGCGACTGAGTTAGTCGGCTTCAAGATCAGGACAGGGAGGGTTTTCGCCAGGCTTTCCTGCCAGGAGGAATTCCACATCTTCATCACGTCCATAGTAGATCGTAAAAGGCTGCTTTTTTATGGATGCTAATTCCCAATCGTTCTCATCCATTTCCAGGCATTTGAAGCGGCAGTTCTGAATACATTGAGCACAATAGGTACATTTATCCACATCATAGCGGATAACAAATCGCTTCGCTGCCTTGTCTATGACAAGTAGTTCAATCGCATCCGATGGGCAGTCTTTGATGCATAACTGACAACCGGTACATTTTTCCGGATCCCAGTGTAATTTACCGTGATATCGTTCGGGGGCTTGTAGCTTTTCGAATGGATACTGGACCGTCGCCGGTTTCTTGAACAAGGAGGAGAGGATATCTCCGATCATGCTTCCGATTTTCATGCCAGTACTCCTGTTGTCTTGAGGACGATGATAACCAGCAGTTGCACCAAAACCAGCAATGCGCCTACCCGCCACCACATGCCGACGGTCTGGTCGATGCGCAAGCGCGCAAACAGAGATTGTAAGGCTGCGATCACCAATAATAGTGCCAGTGTCTTCACCAGGAAGAATAGCGGATTGGCAAGTCCACCGAGGTAAAATGCAGAAACCAGCGTCAATCCGATGATCAATTCCACGTTGCGTCCCAGGCGAAAAAGGGCATATCCGCGACCTGAATATTCCGTAAGAGCCCCGGAGACTATCTCTGTTTCCGCCTCAGGCGCATCAAAGGGCGGCAGTTCCAGCTTTCCCATCAGTCCTATCAACGCTACGACAAAACCGATCGGTTGCATCGCAATCATCCAGGGATGGGTGAGCGTGTAGGAATGGATGGCGGCAATATCCCAGGTACCGGCAGCAATGGCTGGTCCGAGCAGAGCCAGAAGAAAGGGCGCTTCGTACGAGAATAATTGAGTCAACGTACGGGTGGCGCCAATGATCGAAAACCGATTCGCCACATTAGCTCCGGCCAGACCAGTACATAGTGTCAACACACTAAGCATATACAGGGTAACGATCAAGCTGCCGGTGAAGTGATACGCCGGCTGGAAACCAGCCATCGGTATATATAATGCTGATGTCAGAGCAGATGCCAGAGCGACCACTGGCAAACTTTGGAACAATGCCGGGTTGACACCGCTTGGGATGACTTCCTCTTTCGCCAATAATTTGACAAAATCTGCGAACGGCTGGAGGAAGCGTGGTCCGATACGGTTCTGAAAACGGGCTATCAGTTTACGATCGATGAACTCGTAAACCAATCCTCCCAGGATCACAAATAATCCGCCCGGGAAAAACAATAGTGCGATAATGGGATGAATATTGTGGTTCATGAGTAGAACTCGATCCCGTATTTACGGATTTCTTCCCAATCAGGAGTGATTTCCTTGCCATCTTTCCGGATGGTGATCATTCGGTCATTGCATGAGAAGCATGGGTCAATACCTGACAAGATCATGGGTATGTCTGCCAGGTTGTGCCCAACAGCGGTAGCTATAACCGATGCGAAGTTATTAATACTTGGTGTACGGACTTTGATCCGTTCTGGATTCTCGGAGCCATTGCTCTTGATGTAGTAAAACAACTCACCCCGGGGAGCTTCTACCCGGCTGATGGTCTCCCCTTCAGGTATTCTTCTGGGCACACGAACGGTGATCTCTCCTGAAGGCAGATTGTCCAAGAACAGACGAATTAACCGATAACTTTCAAAGCATTCTTTCACCCGAACAACAAACCGTGCTTCCAGGTCACCCTTCTCTTCCAGTACAATTTGTACCGGGAAATCTGGGTAGGCAGAATATGGCGCTTCGACCCTGATATCACGTTCCAGCCCGGAAGCTCGAGCAGTGGGACCGACTGTACCCAACTCTTCGGCGGTCTCTCTGGTCATGAAGCCGATTCCGCGCGTACGGCCAGTTAGCGTTTTTTCGGTTGTGATCAGTTCCAGATATGTTTTTGTTCGCGGTTCGAGATAATCAACACCTTTAAGAATACTATACCGGATGGTGTCATTGACATCGCATTTCACTCCGCCCAATACATTGGCAGAGTAGTTGACGCGATTACCGCACAGTGATTCCAGTAAATCCATCACAGTCTCACGGTCACGCCAGGTATACATAAACAGAGTGTCAAATCCAGCCTCATGGGCTGCCACACCCAACCAGAGCAGGTGACTGTGCAATCGTTCGAGTTCAGCAACAAGAACCCGGATCGTCTGTGCCCGGGGAGGAACGATCACCCTTGCCAGCTTTTCAACCCCTAAAACATAAGCAAAGGCATGTATGTGAGAGCATATTCCGCATATTCGTTCCAATAGATACAGGTTTTGGGTCCAGTTTCGACTTTCAGTAGCCTTCTCGATCCCACGATGGACAAACCCAAGCCGAACAGAGGCGTCGGTGACGATCTCTCCATCAACAGTGAACTCGAAATGACCAGGTTCTTTTAACGCTGGATGTTGCGGTCCAATTGGAACAATAAACTTTTCAGGGCGGTCATTAAGCATCATAATCGCTCTCTTTCCCTTCATCGAATTGGTCAAAACCGATAAACTCTTTGCGAAGTGGATAAACCCCTGCAGGCCAATCATCTGGTAGAAGAAGATGTTCTATGTTGGGAGTATTGACGACATTCACGCCGAACATCTCGATCAATTCTCTTTCGAATAGGGTTGCAGATGGGATGATCTTACAGATGCTGGGCACCACTGGATATTGGTAGGGAAGTTGAACGCGTAATGTCACCACAGCGGCGCCATCACAAAAATGATACAGAACCTCTATCGATCCCCCGTATCCGAAACCGGTCTGCTCCTGGTCTTCGCCAATATGAGCCCACTCCCGCTCTTCAGTGGATGCCACAGACGATGGAATGTGATCCAGCCCGGTGATGGCGGACAGATAACCCCACTTAGCATTGTGAAGGATCTCAGCCGCACGGATGAGATCTGCGGAAGGGATGATCACATCCAGACGATTCTCCTCCGGCGAAGCAGTATCGGTTGAAATCGGTGTCAATAACTCGCGGGCGGTACCAAGTAAGGTTGATGTATCCATGTCATTCTCCGGAAGGTTGATCGGCATGCAGCTGTTCTTCAAACATACGTTTGGCTTGATCTTCTGTTATGGTTGTTGGTTTTTGTTGTCCACCCGATTTGCCTGGTTTCAATGACTCCAATAATTGCGCCACGCCATAGATGATCGCTTCAGGACGAGGAGGGCAGCCAGGGATATAAACATTCACAGGAATGACCTGATCGATACCTCCTGCGATGTTATAACATCCCCGGAATGCGCCGCCAGAAATTCCGCAAGAGCCGACTGCCACAACAAATTTCGGCTCAGGCATCTGCTGGTAAGTTCGGATCAATCGTTCCCGCGCCTGGCGGGTGACGGGTCCGGTGCAGATCAATACATCTGCATGGCGTGGACTGCCCTGCAGCTTGATACCCAGGCGTTCCAGGTCATACCGCGGAGTCAGGGTGGCGAGAATCTCAATGTCACAGCCATTACAGGATCCGCTATTGAAGTGGATCGCCCAGGGGGAATTGATCCTTGCCCAGGTCTTGATGCTGGTCAGAATGTTGTCATAGGTTTGTGCGATTGGATTTGTCATACAATACTCTCCTACCTGTAAGAACAATTACCCGAGTACAAGGGCTAACAATGCCAGGATCAACCCACCCAGAAAAATGGCTTCGGTGGAGTTCAGGTTTCCAGCTCCCAAAACGAGGATACCCAGATGAAGGATGGCAAAGAAGAGCGCGACAAGGAAGAACGGTTTGTATCCTGGCGATGCGAAATTGGTTGGTGCTTCTTCGCCACTTGAATACAGGGAGCGTTTCAAGTCAGAGGATTGGATCTGTCCAACCATTCGTCGGCCGACCAGGACAAACACAAGGACCAATGGAATGTAGAGTAAGAAGGCGATTGGAGGTGATAGTAATATACTCATTAAGTTCACCTAAAAACCTATCATGCCAACAAGAGAACTGCCGGCCATATTGGATAACCATGTGATCAGGGGTGGGAAGAATCCGATCGAAACAACGAGAAGACCCAGAAGAACGATCGGAATGGTGATCAAAAGGCTTGAACGGGGAGCCTGGAGAGTCGATTGCGGGGCTTCCCGCCGGTAAAGCGCATTCACCAGAGGGGCATAATAACCAAGCGAAAGAACGCTGTTCAATGCCATAAAGATGACCAGAACCAGCATCCAGGACTCATGAGTGGATACACCTGCTGTGAATATTTGCCACTTGGACATAAAACCAGCCAGTGGCGGCAATCCGCCTAACGCGAGCACTGCAACACTAAAACCTAATGCTTCTAACGGAAAGCGTTTGCCCGCTCCATTAAGATCGGCTCGGACCAAAGGGCGATGATCACCTTTTTGGATGACCAGGGAAAATAACAGAGCACCGGCGGAGAGGAAGGCCAAGCCTTTCATAAAGCCGTGGGTCAGTAAGTGGAAGAAACCGCCTTGCGCACCATCCAGGCTGCCGAAAGTGAAAGCCGCACCGATACCGGCGAGCATGTATCCGATATGGCTGATGGAAGAATAAGCCAGTAAGCGCTTGATCTGGTCCTGTCGTAATGCCATCAGATTGCCGACCAGCATGTTGATGGCGCCCAATCCCAATAGGATCGGTCCCCAGCGCGGAGAAGCATCGCTCAAACTTACCAACACGCGTAAGAGGGCGATCAGTCCGGCTTCGATAACGATGCCTGAAAGCATTGCGCTGATACTGCTGGGAGCCTGTGAATGGGCATCCGGCAGCCAGGTATGCAATGGTACAAGTGCTGCTTTGATACCAAAACCAACCAGGAACAATACCCCTGCAGCCAGCAGACCAGGAGTGGGTTGTGCAATCGATTGAAGATGCTGCAGATCAAGCGTCCCGGTTTGACCGAAAACAATCGCAATGCCAAGTAGAACGAGCACTGATCCGAGGGCAGACTGAACCAAATATTTGACACCAGCTTCCAGGCTACCCTTCAAATTTCGATAGAAGGCTACCAATGTGTAGGTCGAGATTGCCATCAACTCAAACCAGACCCACAAATTGAATAGATCGGCGGACATGGAAAGTCCAATGATCGATCCCACCATCAGAAGGAAGAGCGCGTAGAATTTTTCCTGTCCCGCATCATTCTCCAGATATCGGGTGGAAAACAATACGCTCAACGCACCCAAAACAATGGCGGTGTAACTGATTAATAGGCTGATACCGTCGAATCGGAAGGAGATCATACCGGAAAGATAGCTCTGTGGTGTGAAATCACCTTGCAATGGCGTCAGTTTGATAAGGGGTACCAGAGAAACCAACAGCCCGATCAGGGTAATCCAAGCTCCAAGGTTAATGTGCTGCTTCTTACCCACAAGATGAAATGTAAATCGTCCAACAAGATAAGCAATTGGGGAAGTGATCAATGGGATGATGAAAATCCAAAGAAAAGGTGATGCAATCATGTTACGCTCCCCAGATGACGGCGATGAGGAAGATGATGATGGCGCCCAGGATACCAGCAATATTCCAATTAAGTGATCCGGTTTGCAAAGGGCGAATAGCTTCGGCGGCGCCTTGTACCAGCCGAACTAAACCCCTGTTTATTGCTTCAAACCCAAAGCTGTTTTCAGCAGCAGATGCTATGAAACCGAATGCCTTCTGAACGCCGGCCAACTTCTCGCGCTGAATCCAAGCCAGAAAGCCCAACCCAATGACTCCCAGGGCAAGATAGGTAGCCGGGGCAGAGATGACCTCGAGCACGATCTCGCCAGTGGGAAGGTTGTGTATTTCGTGGGCAGGCAATGTCTGGTGGAATAAATCAGCCAGAGGTCCAGCGACAAGCCAACTGACGAGGACGCCAAGCGCCAGCGGGTAGAGGGCAACCTTCATCGCATTGCCAGCGTCATGCCCGTGTAACTGCCCACGTGGTTGTCCAAAGAAAACCAACCAGACCATCCGCAACGTGTACAAGGCAGTCAAACCTGCGCCAAGGAACATTAACCAAGTCCAAACCGGCGTCAGTTCCAATCCGGCTTCCAGGATCAATTCCTTGCTCCAAAATCCGTTGAAGATCGGCAATCCGGCGAGAGCGCAGGCTCCGATCACAAACACATTCCGGACGACCGGCATTTGTTTACCCAGACCGCCCATCTGTTTCATATCCCGGGTACCTACACTGTGGATCACGGCTCCGGCTGCCAGAAACAACAAGGCTTTGAAAATGGCATGGCTAAGCAGGTGGAAGGAAGAGGCGAATATCGCCCCGGTACCGACTGCAAAGACCATATATCCAAGCTGACTGACAGTAGAGTAAGCCAGGACGCGCTTCAGGTCGGTGGCGACCAGACCCATCAAAGCGGCGAGCAGGGCGGTGATGACGCCGACCGTGATCACACTGATCTTCCAACCGGGTACATCCTCAAAGGCTGGGTAGAAGCGAGCCAGCAGATAGACGCCGGCGTTGACCATCGTAGCTGCGTGGATGAGTGCGCTGATTGGGGTGGGGGCTTCCATGGCGTCTGGCAGCCAGGTTTGGAAGGGGAATTGGGCGGATTTTGCCGCCGCCGCGACCAGGAATCCGAAGGCGGTAAAAGCCAGCATCCCGGCTGGAACCAGGGACGGATCTTTGAGGAAGCTGTTGATCTCGAAGCTGCCGGTGTAGGTATACACGATCAAAGCACCAATCAGCAAACCGACGCCGCCGACCTGGGTCATGATCAAGGCTTTGATGCCACCTGCGACAGCCTTAGGATCATCATTGTTGAAGGAGATCAACGCATATGAACATAGCGCGGTTATTTCCCAGAATAGAAACATGCAGAACAGGCTTCCGGTCAGGACAAGACCTGCCATGGCGCCAATGAAGAAGAGCATAAAGGCGAAATAACGAGCAAGCTGTTCTTCGCCTTTCATGTAATCTATGGAGAAGATGACTGCCAGACAGCCAATTACGGTGGCAATTGCAGCCAATAGAACACCCAGACCGTCGGGCACCATTGTAAATATACCAAAAGGACTACCATATCGGATGGAAACCACAGGCTCGCTGGTAGAGAATGGGATCAACGACAACGCAGAGACTCCAGCTAAAGCCGAGAACACGACTGCCAGTCCAGTCACCAGTTTACGATGGTTATCACCCGCCAGCCAGATCAGGACTGCGCCAATCCAGGGGAAGGCGATGGTAAGGAGTACGAGGGTGGGAGACATGCCTTACCTCTTCAGTTGTGTGAGTTCTTTGAGATCCAGGCTGCCGAACGCTTTACGAACCTGAACCGCCAATGCCAGCGCAACTACTGCTACGATCGTGTCCGCGACAAGGACAGTCAGAGCGAGACTTTGAGCCAGATTATTTTTTGCCTGCATCGATCCAGCCAGAATAAAGGCGACCAATACGCCTTTGACCAGGATTTGCAAGGCAACAACGATCTTGATCATATTTCGGGTGATCAATAAACCATAGATGCCGATTCCGACCAGTCCAACCACCGCGATCAGACCGATGGATTGTAGATTGAATATCATGCATGTCCTCCCATCTTGTGGGATCGGTCTTCGGAAAGAAGGCTGAGGACACCCAGGACGCCAGCAAATATAAAGGCTACCTGTAAGAATATATCCAGCTTACGGGTTTCCCACAGATATGAGGAAAATGGAAGATCTGTACCTGTAAGTGGTGTACTCATATTTGGCAGGATCATCCAGCCGAGTGCCACAATTGCCAAAACAATCAGGACCCTGGCTACTGTTTTGGGAATGGCGGGAAGTGTTATGCTGGGATCTTCACCAATAATATTGATGGCGAAAACAAATAAAACGGTCACCAAACCTGCCCCCACGCTTAATTCGATGACCGCGATTTCTGGCGATTGGAAAATGTATAACAGAAGCGCTGTCAATGCGGAACTGCCAGCCAACCAAATCGCAGAGATGAGTAGATGACTGCTGCGGATGGCCTGGATGGCACACACCAACAGCCCCACGACGACGATGATACCAAAAGCCATTATCCCTCCCAATAACTGAAAATGTACCAGACTAAGAATATATCGCAGATGAGGAAGAATGTCATGTGAAGGTTATCACCTCACATGTAATATTAAACACATTCACCAGGACTTTGATACTATCTGATTTCTTCGACCGATGACCGACTTCCCTAAAAACCCGAATGCCATATTCGCTGAGCGAATTCATGCTGATGCGCGGGATGAAACAGCCGGAGAGTATCGCTCCACCACATCCCCTTTCTTCCAGATGCCAACATCCCCGAAAATGCTGAAAGCTAAGCCGGTTTGGAGAAACGGACATGTGGTAGGAAGAGACAACGTCTCTTCCTACCACTAAGAATCTTAGCGAGGGCAAGAGTACTTGCCAAGTATCGTGGCGAAACTGCCCGAGCGCAGATCGTCGCGATAAATGGAAGTTCCTGAATAAGGCATTCCCACCATCCCCCTACCCCCTTCCGGTGATGAATGGTCTGCTAACCAAACAGTTTTCACCGGAAGGGGGAATCATTTCTGGAAGAAGGAGCGCCTGTGGCTCCCCTTCTTCCAGATGCCAACATCCCCGAAAATGCTGAATGCCAAACTGGCCATGGAGAAACGGGCATGTGGGTGGAAGAGGCAACGCCTCTTCCACCCACTAATTTTCCCAGCGAGGGCAAGGACACTAGTTTATCATCATGTCGAAACTGCCCGAGCGCAGATCGCTACACTTACCGCGCAACCTCTGCGGTTGACATCACCACCCCTACTTGACATTAGAACAATTGTTCTATATAATACGAATATGGACACACTCACATCTTCCCGCAACTGGCTGCCGGCGCTCTCGGGACTGCGCCCAGGCAAGATCTACGTCTTCTTCGCCCCGCACGCCGCCCGGGTACTCATGCTCGAAACGGCCGGCAGACTGGCCCTGCGCAGCACCGTCAGGGTGCTGGATGGCGGCAACCAGTTCAACGCCTACCAGGTGGCGCGCAGCATACGCCGCTTCACTGCGGATATGGAAACCACGCTGGCGCGCATCCAGCTGGCGAGGGCCTTCACCTGTTACCAGGTGGAGACCCTCTTATGCGGGGCGGCTTCTCCGCTGCACAGCGTGGCACTCGGCTCGGGTGTCTTCCAACCCGCCGCCGTGACGCTGGTGCTGGACCTGCTGGGCACCTTCAACGACGACAACATCTCGCTGCCGGAACGCCACCGCCTGCTGGACCGCTGCCATGCCGCCATGCGCCGGATCGCCGAACAATCGATCCTGCTGGTGGGGCTGCGTCCGGCCCGCTACGGGCACGACGATCAGATCGAACTGGTGGAGACGGTGCTGGGCTGGGCGGATGACGTCTGGCAGGCCGAAGCGCCTGTTCAACAGCCAGCCCTGCGACTATTCGCATAGCCAATCACAACATCGCTCCAGGCAGGTTTTCTCCTCCTTTCGCAAGGAGGGAGGGTTTCATGTCCCAATTCCCAGACCAGGACATAAGGGACACGATTGGAGGTACTTATTATGGGTAGAACACTTCCTTCCATTACACAAGTTTTTCTGGGCGAACAGGAGGCCTTTGGCCGCTTTCGCCGCGCGCTGCGCCGTACCGACCAGATTGCGCTGGATGACCTGTTCGTTTCTGCGCAAAAACATCTCGCCGCAGCTGCCTACGCCGCGCATGCCTTACCGTTTGAAACCTTCCTGCTGGCCATGCTGTTGGAGGAACACAAGGAAGTGGTGCGGATGCGCCGTCTGCTGGAAGGAACCGGCGTCCTGCCGGTGGCCCCCGGCGCGGACCCGCCCTTCGAGGCGGAAAGGGCGCCATGACCACCGGGCTGATCGACCGCACCGGCTGGGTGCTGGATGTGTTTGCCGCTCCCCGCGAGGGGTTGGTGGTCTGGTTTGTGGGCGAGGATGGAGGGCGCCATCGTTATACCCGCCCCTTCCCGCTCACATTCTATGCCGCCGGAGATACCCGCCGGGTGGACCAGCTCGAAGCGTACCTGCGCTCCCAGCGCGGAGTCCGTCTGAGCCGGACCCGCGGTAAAGACCTGTTCATCGACGATCCCATCCCCGTGCTGGCTATCGAGGTGCAGGATGCCTTCGCCCAGCCGATCCTCTTTCAGCGGGCAGCCCGCGACTTCCCCGAACTGACCTATTACAATGCTGATGTGCCCCTGGCGCTTTTTGTCCAGGCGGAACTGGGCATCTTCCCGCTGGCGTACTGCCGCATCCGCTCCACCGAACAGGGCATCATCACCGAGGTGGAGGTGTGCGATACCCCCTGGGAACTGGATCCCCTGCCGCCGCCGCTGCGTCTGCTCTCGCTCGAGCCGGAGGTCAACCCGGCCCACAGCCTGCCATCTTTCATCCAAATTCGCTACGAAAAGCACACCGGCCGGTTGGCGCTGCAGCCGGAGCGTCCCTTCCTCATCAACATCGCCTCCATCCTGCAGACCTACGACCCCGACCTGATCCTCACCAACTGGGGTGACACCTGGCTGCTCGACTACCTGATCTCACAATCTCGCAAGTGGAAGGTGCCGCTGCCGCTCAACCGCGAACCGGGGCGGGGAGTGCAGCACAAAGGCGAGCGGGTCTACTTCTCGTACGGGCAGGTCATTCACCGCGGCACACAGGTGCACCTGTTCGGGCGGCTGCACCTCGACCGCACCAACGCCATGCTGTGGGGCGATTACGGCCTGGACGGCGTGTTCGAGTTGGGACGCGTCACCGGCCTGCCGTTGCAGGTCACCTCGCGCGTCTCGCCAGGCTCGGGCATCTCCTCCATGCAGATGATCACCGCCCTCAAGATGGGGGTGATGATCCCCTGGCACAAGCAGCAGGCGGAAGATCCGCGCACAGCCTTGAGCCTGTTCTATGGCGACCAGGGCGGACTGGTGTACCAGCCCACCATCGGCTTGCATAGCCACGTGGGCGAGGTGGATTTCATCTCAATGTATCCGAGCGTGATGGTGCATTTCAACATCTCGCCCGAAACGATCGGCAAGCACATCCCCGAGTCAGCGCTGGTACCGCAGTTGAACATGTACATTGACCAGACCCACATGGGGCTGGTGCCGCAGACCCTCAAACCGCTGCTGGAGAAGCGCATCGAGATGAAGATGGCCATGGGGACGTTGCCGAAGTGGGATCCGCGCGTCAAGCGCTATAAGATGTGCGCCCAGGCACACAAATGGCTGCTGGTGACCTGTTTTGGTTACCTGGGATACAAGAATGCTCGCTTTGGTCGCATCGAAGCCCACCAGGCGGTGACAGCCTACGGGCGTGAGACGCTCCTGGCGGCCAAGGAAGCGGCTGAAGACCACGGTTTCGGGATCCTGCACATGTACGTCGATGGGCTGTGGATCAAAAAGCCGGGCGCTTCGGAAGTGAAGGATTTTCAGCCGGTGCTGGATGACATTGCCGATCGGACTGGGCTGCCCATCGCTCTGGACGGCATCTTCCGCTGGGTGGCGTTCTTACCCTCGCGTCGGGATGAGCGCATCCCCGTGCCGAACCGCTACTTTGGCGTCTTTCAGGATGGCAGCCTGAAGATCCGCGGGATTGAGGCACGTCGTAACGATACCCCGCCGTGCGTGTCTGAGCCACAGTTGGAAGCCTTGGAATACCTGGCACAGGCCCAGAGTGCGGAGGAACTGCCGGCGCTCTACCCCGGATTGCGCAGCCTGTTCAACCGCCGCCTGTCGGACATCTGCTCGCGGCTGCTGCCGATGGAGAAGTACCTGATCACCCTCAAACTCAGCCGCTCGTTGGACGAATACAAATCCGACCGGGTGCCCACCGCGGCCGCCCTGGCGCAACTGGAGAGAATTGGCAAGTCGCTACGCCCGGGTCAGCGGATACGCTTCCTGTATGTGATGGGCAAACCGGGTGTGCATGCCTGGGATCTGCCTACCCCGGTGGAACGCCGGCAGCTGGATATCGAACGCTACCGGATACTGTTCCTGCGGGCAGCCGCCACGCTCCTCCAGCCGCTGGGACTGGCGGATGACGAATTCCAGGCGGCAGAGTGGCTGCGCGGGGAACCGGTGGCGCAGGAACTGCCTTTTACCACGCTACCGGTTCTGGGTGATTTCGCGGCCATGTCGCAGATGGGGTAGAGATGGATGCCTTCCAGAAATTACGTTTGTTGACTGATGGGGCTGACCATGAGGAGGAGGGGCTGCCTCCCATCACCCTGTCTGGCGGATGCGGGCGAGTGTCTGGACGCATGGTGGACCCGGAATTGGGAGTCAACCCGAAGAAATTCGGCGTGTTTCACGCCCAGATGGGCGGCGGCAAGACCATCCCCCTGCTGAAGACCATGCTGACCACCGCCTGTGAGAACGACTGTCATTACTGCGTCTTTCGCCAGCCGCGCAATCTGCAGCGCTACAGCTTTGCCCCCGAAGAGATGGCCGATGCCTTCATAAAGATGGTCCAGGCAGGGGTGGTGCGGGGTATCTTCCTCAGTTCGGGGATCGCGGGCAGTGGGATGAAGAGCCAGGACAGGCTGATCAAGACCATTGAGATCCTGCGAGGCAGGTATCGCTATCGCGGTTATATCCACCTCAAGGTGATGCCAGGCTCCGAGGAAGCACAGATCGAACGCTGCATGCAGATTTGCGATCGGGTTTCCATCAACCTCGAAGGACCGAATCCGCACCGTTTGAAGATCCTGGCGCCGAAGAAGGACTTGCCGGGCGATCTGTTCCCCCGCATCCTGATGATGGACAGGTTCCGCAAGACCCGTCTGGCGAACCAGGTGCTCGAAAAGACGGCATCCATCACAACCCAGTTGGTGGTGGGCGGCGCGGGAGAGACGGATGTCGAAACGCTCCAGATCAGTGAACTGCTCTACAAGCAGTACGGTCTGGCGCGAGTGTATTACTCCGCCTTCAGCCCGGCAGCCGATACGCCGCTGGAGAATCAGCCACCAATGGATTACACCCGCTATGTACGCCTGTACCAGGCGTCCTTCCTGCTGCGGGATTATGGCTTCGGGATGGAGGAGCTGCCCTTCCGCGGGGAGGGATTCCTGCCGTTGGACGCGGATCCCAAGCTTGCCTGGGCGCGCCAGAATTTTGAGGATGAGCCGGTGGAAATTAATAAGGCGGAGAAAGAAACCCTGTTGCGCATCCCTGGGATCGGGAAATTGGGCGCCGAGCGGATATATAATGGACGCAAGGAAAGAAAGCTCACCGAGTTGAAGCAGCTCGCCGACCTGGGCATATCGCCCAAACGGGCTGCCCCGTTCATCCTGTTGGATGGGCATAAACCGGTGTACCAGATGGACTTATGGAATTACGCCCCATCCGCTTTATCGGAGATCCGATTGAGGTAGCATTTGACCGGGAGCCGCTGCTGGAGAAGAAACAGGGCTGCCCGGACCGATTCCGCTGGCAGGGGGAGAGCTTCGAGGTGGTGGAAATGCTGCGGGAGTGGCACGATTACGCCCGCAAGGGTCGCATGGCGCGCAATATGCAGCCTCAGCACGCCGCGGTGGCAAAGAGCCGCGGATCCTGGGGTGTGGGCAGGGACTTCTTCACTGTGCTTACAGATTCCGGGCGGATCTTCACGATCTACTTCGACCGCGCACCCAAAGACGCCTTCATTCATTCGAGCGGCTGGTTTGTACTGGAGGAATTGAGTTATGTAGCTGATTTGCAATCAAGAGGAAATTTAGCATGCGACTCACTGCAGAACAACGATCATTAGCCAGATCCCTGCGAAAGAATATGACTCTCCCAGAAAAGTTGCTCTGGAACGAATTGCGAGACCGCCAGGTGCGCGGGTGTAAATTCCGCAGGCAGCATCCGATCGGAAATTATGTAGTTGATTTCTGCTGCATTGAAAAGAAACTCATCATCGAGATAGATGGTGAAGTCCATGATCTGAAAGCGGATCGCGACAAGATCAGGGAAGATTATCTGGTTGGATTGGGATATCGGGTGGTCCGGGTTCTGGCTCGGGAGATATTCCAGAATATGAATAGCGTCATCCTGACACTGGAATCGATCCTTGGTGTTGAAGAGTAAGACCAATTCGAGTTTAAGAATGAATGAAAGATGGCATGGATTCCCGAGTCCTCCCCCGAGTTTGGGGGAGGATGAAAGGTGGGGGCTGAAATCCAAGTCCTTACTTGTGTTTGGAGAAGGCTTCAAGGTAGGCACGGTTGCTTTTAGATTTCAATCAGTCCAAAAACCCGATGCCTCCGCCCAACCCTCCCCCATATAGCCCGCGGGGGAGGACTCGAGAAGCACAAACTCATTCCGGACGGATTTTTACGGTACATTTCTGCCGTTCTCAGGCGGATACATTCTATCGAACGAGAAGACATAGTGGAGTTAAATCCCAAGTCCCCCCCCGAGTTTGGGGGAGGATGAAAGGTGGGGGCTGAAATCCAAGTCCTTACTTGTGTTTGGAGAAGGCTTCAAGGTAGGCACGGTTGCTTTTAGATTTCAATCAGTCCAAAAACCCGATGCCTCCGCCCAACCCTCCCCCATATAGCCCGCGGGGGAGGAACTCGAGAAGCACAAACTCATTCCGGACGGATTTTTACGGTACATTTCTGCCGTTCTCAGGCGGATACATTCTATCGAACGAGAAGACATAGTGGAGTTAAATCCAAGTCCCCCCCCGAGTTTGGGGGAGGACGATAGGTGGGGGCTGAAATCCGATCCCGCCCCTGGACTCTTTGTTGGTCGGAAAGAGGATTTGAATCCCAAGGACCAAGCCTGGTGCCCCCGCCCAACACTCCCCTACATAGATCGCGGGGGAGGACTTGAGAAGCATAGATAGATTCCGGGTAGATCTTCAGGATCTACTTCGACCGCGCGCCCAAAGACGCCTTCATTCATTCGAGCGGCTGGTTTGTACTGGAGGAATTGAGTTATTCCTTCGACTGAGTTTTCGTTATCTTTGCATAATCCAGGTCATGAGCATCCCGTCGAGCAGGGTTTTGATTGATGTATGCCTGGATGCGTTGGAGTTCCATAACATTACGGATGATTCGGTCATGGAAGCTTGGCTGCCAGAGTTTCCCCTCGAATGACTGCCAATTATGATCCGCAATGCCCAAGATATACTTCACGCTTGTGATGGATTTGAATACCCCGATCACGTCGCTGATGCTGTACTCGGTTCTCTTCCGAACCTCAATCAAACCAGATTCTTCTATAGCAGGTTCAATTTCGGTTCCTGTCGCGGTGGGGCTTGTCCCCACCCTGGTTCTCCCTGTGCTTGTCCCTGCCTTATCACCCAGCATTTCATCGTCATTTAGAATTAATATCCCATGGAAATGATCTGGCATTACCACATACTCATCTAAAATCAAACCTGCGAATCTGTCGGGTAGTGCCAGCCACACACCTTTTACCATCTCTCCGGCACTATTCAGGATCATCTCATAATTAATGATCTCACCGAACAACTTTGTCCTGTGTTTACTTACTACCGTAACGAAATATGCCCCAGCCTGCGAGTAATCGTACCCCGCCAGACGCCAGCTTTTACCGAAATGATCTTGCGCTTTCATAAGAGTAATTATATCTCTCGTCCCAGGTCCGTTTAATTATTTTCTGCCGCCCACTAGGGGCGGCGCGACGTGGGAGGACACGGCTGGGTCGCTTGGCGAGGTTTATATCTCCCGTGGGATAGAAGGTTTCCTTGGCATAGTAGTAGGGGGTAACAGTAGAAATGAATTCGGGCTATTTCCTTTGAAAACTAATACTCAGCTGTCACTCGAATAGTTGATATAAAATTGAGGATATCTCGAGGGATTACCCCTTATAAATATTCTGGTTGTGCCAATCTAGGTATTCTTTACCTGGTATATTATTCGAATTTCTTGGGAGTCGGATCATGTTTCCATGGTGTCTATAGTAATCCCTACCGTTTTCAAATTCTTCTTTGATTTTTTGGCTGATTTCAATATGTAACGATGGAGTGATGGTAAGGTAGCCTTTATCAAAAAGAGCATGTAGATCCCTCCTTAGAAGAATCCCATTACTGATCTCGTGCTTTCCATTTTCGGAGAACGGTTTTATATGTGCAACTTCAAGTGCAGGAAGTGTTCGTTCATTTGTGATTGCACATCTTCGTTCGTATTCATCTGTAACAAGAATTCTGAATGATCCTTGTCCAAGTCTGGGAAAAGAGATCATTGGGTCTCCATACCTTGGTCTATCTTCCTGAATAAGGTTTGAGGATACAAGTCTGTTCTTTAGTTTATTCCACAGAGATAATCCTGGTTCTATTTCTAAATCATATGATTTTCCTTTTACTATACTGCGTGACCAGTCTGAAGGAGCCGAAATCCATAACTCTTTTGGCAAAAAAAAGGGTTGCTCAAGCAAAATACAACCAATGGGAAAATCAGTTTTCACTGGGGATTCTTGCGACCGATATTTAGCCACTTTATATTTCATATCAATAAGACTTGAAGCACCGTTACCAATCCCAAATGCTTCCCAAGCTAGGCTGATGGGTAATATTGTTGAGTGGGCAAAAAAACCACCACCAACAATGAAATTGTTAGGCGAATGAAGTTTGAAGAGAAATAATTCTCCAGGGCGAAGTACTTTAAATGCAGTATTCCCTGATGGTTGCCAAAAATTAACTTCTTCCAGATTTTTCTGATAACTCAACAAGTTATACCAATGCAAATCTGTAATTCCAATGAAAGCTTTCATATTATTCTTCCATTAATTTTAGTTCCTGGCTGGGAAGTTTGAAATTTTCTCAATTTATCCAATAATGAGACTTCTTAGAAATTTATGCAACATCAGAATTTCCATAATATTGCCTGAATGAAGAGGCGGGCACAAGGGGCGCCCCGACGATATCCTCTATTCTTCGAATCTCTTACAAAATTCTCTTCAATCCCGGAATTCTCCTCAGTACCTCCGCAGCCAGGAAGCACAACGGAATCGCGATCCCCATCGAAATGACGAACTTGACCATTGGATCCAGGCTGGAAAAGCTGAGAGCGTAACAGACCGGCACCAGAATGATCGGATGGATGAGGTAGACCGCGTAATTGTCCTTAGCGCCGACGGTAGCCAACTTCGAATTCGCAGATGTCCGGTAGCGCAACCATCCTTGCGATGACTACTCTGGTAGCTTTACTACCACATGTCTTTTTGGGCTCATTCGCCGGTGCCATCGTGGACCGGGTCAATCGGAAGGTGGTCATGATCCTGGCAGATGGTGGAACTGCATTGGTTTTGATCCGCGAGGTTGCCACCCTGGATGACCAGGAACCGGGCGGTGCCATGTTAAACCTCTTCAAATCGAAACCGTTGCTGAGTAAATGAATACCTCCCGGGTAAATTTCTCCGGGAGGTGTCATATATCAACATAAAAATTTTATCCAACTATGTGTTGACCGGTAATATAATTTTCCAGGCTCTTGATCGTCGATTCTCGGTCAGCGATGATCTCCTTGACCAGATCGCCAATCGAGATTACCCCAACCACTTTTTGTTTTTCTACCACGGGCAAATGGCGGATATGCTTGGTGGTCATCAATTTCATGCATTCTTCCACGCTGTTGTTCGTCTCCACAAAATAAACATTGGTGATCATGATTTCCCGGATGGGTGCTGTGAAGTCCATCTTCCCAGAGCCGGCCATTTTTCGGACCAGGTCCCGTTCAGACAGAATACCCACCAATTTGTCCCCATCCACGACAGGCATTGCGCCAATATCATGCTTTTCAAGCAATTTCAATGCCTCTGCAACTGTAGTGGATGATGGAATTGACCAGACTACTTTTCCTTTTCTTTCCAGTAAATGCTTTACCAGTGCCATATACTCTCCTTTCCGTGTGTGAACCCGCTATTTCATTATAGAAAGAGGAGAGTATATTTTACAAGCCCTGTACACATGCTTATACGGAAATTATCAGATCGTCAGAGACAATTCCTTATCTATGATGGCACGTCCTCCCACCATGATCTGACTGATCTGGTTATGCGACATTTTAGTCTGGATCTGGATCAGACTGGGTGATGGATTTGGCATTTCCCAACCCTGCTCAATGAAGCAAGAATCTGTCTGAATATTCATCTTTTCGTGTAAATACCCCGCCAGTGGTCCGGCTGCTGTACCCGTAGCGGATTCTTCTGGAACACCAAAACGGGGTGCGAACATACGAGTACTGGCTATCCGGTCTGGCTTGTTGGCTTCCAGTGTGAATGGATAGAAGCCAATACAATCCAACGATTCACTGATCTGCTCAATCTCCGATTGGACCGGTTGGATCGACCTGAGTGTTTCCAGGTTCGGAATTGGAATGATCAGGAATTGATTACCTGTATGGACTCCGAGGGGTGGAGAAGTCTGCCAGAGGTTGGGCTGTTGAATGGAAAGAGAATGACTGATCACTGACATCGCGATTCCATTATCAAGAGGATTGAGGTATTGTGGGGGTTTTTGCTCCATGAAAGCATTCCCATCGGATATCTGAATCGTGCGAATCCCGTCGATGGTTTCTTTTGTGTATTGCCCATCTTTCAAAACACTTGATTGGGAGAGGAGACAAAAAGCGGCGATGGTGGCATGTCCGCAGTGGGGAATTTGGCGGGCGGGGGTGAAGAAATCCAATTTATAGGTTGCGATTTTGGATGCGGATAAAAAAGCCGTTTCAGAGACACCGACTCTGGCAGCCACTGTTTGCTTATCGGAGCTGCTCAGAGTATCTGCGCCTAAAACAACTCCGGCCGGATTACCGCCCTGTCCGCCATCCACGAGGGATTTCATCAAATAGACTTTGACAATTTTCATATATCCCCTACTCTTGAGTTTATCCAATTATATGTGGAAATCTATCCCTCGCCATACCCCTTCCTCTGGTACGTGAGGAGCGGAGCCATTCTTTTGCAAATGCAGTTGTCCTTCGAGTTTCTCCATCCGGTCCATGAGGTTGATAAGGGTTGTACCGACCATATCTGGCAGAAGGTCATGTTCCAGGTCTGGCTTCCCTGGCGACAACGTGTGTGTACGAGAAACGACCTGTCCCGGGATTCCTACCACAACAGAGTTGGGTGGTACGGATTTTACAACCACGGAATTCGCCCCGATCCGGCTGCCCGCTCCAATGGTGATTGCACCCAGGATCTTTGCACCCGCGCCAACAACCACGCCATCTTCCAAAGTGGGATGGCGCTTGCCTTTGTTCAGACTCACTCCACCGAGTGTCACCCCGTGATAGAGTGTGACATCCGCACCGATCTCGGCTGTTTCACCGATGACTACTCCCATACCGTGGTCAATGAAAAAGCCCGGTCCGATGGTAGCGCCGGGATGGATCTCAATGCCGGTGAACCAGCGTGTGATCTGGGAACTCCAGCGCCCCAGTAATTTGAATCCTTGCCGCCAGAGCCAATGAGAGATCCGGTATCCCCAGACTGCCTGCAACCCTGGATAGCACAGGATCACTTCCAGGGTAGTACGGGCAGCCGGGTCGCGGTCGTAGATCGATTTGACATCACCACGAAATGCTCTTAGCATGGGATTTCCTCAGTCTGCCAGATTGGCGAATAATGGGGTCGATAGATAGCGTTCCCCAAAGGAGGGGATGATTACAACGATTAATTTACCGGCATTCTCTGGTCGAGATGCCACCTGCAGCGCTGCCCAAACTGCGGCGCCGCTGGAAATTCCGACCAGCAAACCTTCTTCTTTCGCCATTCGGCGGGCGATATCGAAGGCATTGTCATTCGTCACCCGGATGATCTCGTCATATATTTTTGTGTTCAGTACATCCGGAACAAAACCGGCACCGATACCCTGAATGGGGTGTGGACCCTTCGGTCCGCCTGATAGTACGGGCGACGCATCCGGTTCGACGGCGATGGCTTTGAAAGATGGTTTGCGGGATTTTATGACCTCCCCCACTCCGGTGATCGTCCCACCGGTACCAACCCCAGAGATCAGAATGTCCACTTTCCCATCCGTATCACGCCAAATTTCCTCGGCGGTGGTTCGACGGTGAACCTCAGGATTTGCGGGATTCTTGAATTGCTGCAGGATAAGGTATCGCGGGTCGGCAGCTGCCATCTCTTCGGCACGCTTGATCGCACCAGCCATGCCTTCAGGTCCAGGTGTCAAGACTAAGTCAGCACCATAAGCGCGTAGCAGCATGCGGCGTTCCTTGCTCATGGTCTCGGGCATTGTTAGCGCCAGTTTGTATCCACGTGCAGCGGCGACAAATGCCAGGGCGATCCCGGTGTTCCCGGAGGTGGGTTCCAATAGGATGGTGTCTGTTTTGATCAGACCAGCCTCCTCTGCCGCTTCAACCATTGCCAGACCGATCCGGTCTTTGACGCTGTGGGCAGGATTATAAAATTCCAATTTGGCTACCACTTGGACGGGCAGGTTAGCCGCCATACGATTGATACGAACAAGGGGCGTGTTTCCGACTAATTCGGTAACGTTATTCGCGATTTTCATTTATATGCTCCATATCTCAATGGGAAAGGAAAAATTAAAACAATACACCCCTACCAGTGTTCAACGCGGGTCAGGAAGCCGCTCTGGTGGGGTGTGGGAATGACAGACTACGCCAGCAGCGGTTAGTTTCCTACCCGCTGGAGACAGATGCAAAGAAAGGTTGGGTTAATTTGCTCTATAGTTATCATAATATTGATAAATATTACCAGATAACCATTTCATTTGTCAAGAACTGTGCTTAACTGCTAATTTGTACGTAGCTTCTCATTGGTTAAACATCTGGAATACCCCACCCTTTTGCAGGCTTTCTCGCTCGTAATCCGATTGGATCAATGCGGTTGCCCGGAATGTCTGAACGGTCATCCCGGTGGAAGCAGTCACTTGAATTGAAGATTTTGTAGCCAGTTGGTTCAGCCCGACAAGAGTGAATTCTTCCGCGCCAGTTAATCCCAGAGATTCGGCATTCATCCCATCCTCGAAAACAAGGGGTAAAATGCCCATTCCCACCAGGTTGGATCGGTGAATACGTTCAAATGATTCAGCGATCACAGCACGTACACCCAATAATCGCAGTCCTTTGGCAGCCCAATCCCGGCTGGATCCTGTTCCATATTCCTTTCCTGCAATGATGATCAGCGGGATTCCTTCCAATCTATATTGTTCAGCCGCATCGAAAATACTCATCTGCCGGGTTTCCGGGTAATGGATGGTAAATCCACCTTCTTTTCCACTGAGCATCTTGTTTTTCAACCGGATATTTGCAAAGGTGCTTCGAGCCATAACCTCATGGTTTCCTCGACGGGAACCATAGGTATTGAATTCGCGTGGCGAAATACCCAGATCGAGCAGATAATCCGCGGCAGGGGTATGGATTGAGATCGCCCCAGCCGGCGAGATATGATCCGTTGTAATGGAGTCTCCGAATATGGCTAAAGCTCGCGCTCGCTGGATCTCATCCGGAAATCGTTCTACTGCTCCACAGAATGGTGTTTCTTTTAGATAGGAAGAAGATAACTCCCATGGATATAGTGCCCCGTCTGGAGCGTCCAACCCTTTCCAGAATTGGTCACCCTCAAATAACTGTTTACGCTTACCAACGTAAGAACCTGGGTTAATTGATTTTATAACCAGGGAACTTACTTCATTTTCGGATGGCCAGATATCCTCGAAGAACACTTCTTTCCCTGTCCCAGAGATCCCGATCGGCTGATTCTCCAAATCCACCCGAATCGAACCTGCAATTGCGAAAGCGACAACCAGGGCAGGGGATGCGAGATAATTGGCTTGAACGTTTGGGTGAATCCTACCCTCAAAATTCCTGTTCCCGGATAAAACTGCGGCAGTAATTAGGTGGTGCTCCTCGATTGCCTCAACAACCTGGGGGGCGAGGGGGCCAGAGTTTCCGATACACGTGGCACACCCAAAGCCATTGACATAAAAACCAAGCGCTTCCAAGTAATGCAACAAACCAGCCTTTTGAAGATAATCAACGACCACAGGTGACCCAGGTGTAAAACTGGTTTTGATGGCCGGACTGGTGGTCAAGCCCAATTCAACCGCCTTCTTTGCCAATAAACCGGCTGATATCATCGCGGTTGGATTGCTGGTATTGGTGCAAGATGTGATAGCCGCAATAACAACCGATCCATGCTCCAATGCGTAGCTTCGGTTCTGGAGATTAATCATAACTGGTTGTGAATTATCGAGATCAGAAACACCGTACCCCATCTGACCGACCGGGGTCAATAACGAGGTCTTAAAGTTTTCTGCAACGGTGGATAATCTCACCAGGTCTTGCGGTCTCTTTGGTCCGGCCAGGGATGGTTCTATTTCAGACAGGTTAAGGCGGATCGTCTGGGAATATTCAGGATCTGGCGAATTACCATCACGAAACAGATCTTGCGCACGATAATAGGCTTTTACCAATTCGACCATTTCAGGTTTCCGACCGGTATCGTATAAATATTCAAGCGTTCTATCATCAACTGGGAAATAGGCAGCGGTGGCGCCGTATTCAGGAGCCATGTTTGCCATCATAGCCCGATCAGGAACGCTCAAGGCGGATGAGGACGGTCCGAAAAATTCGACTATTTTATTTACCACACCCACTTTCCGTAATAAATGGGTCAGGGTAAGCACAATATCAGTGGGTGATGTCCCGGAATGTAGCTGACCTGTCAATTCGACTCCGACAACATCTGGCAGGAGCATTTCTACAGGCTGCCCGAGCATCGCCGCAATTGCTTCTATCCCACCTACACCCCAACCGAGAATCCCCAACCCATTGATCATGGATGTGTGAGAGTCGGTTCCAACCAATGTCTCAGCCTGTACCCATTTCTTGGCATCTACCGAACGGACCTGGATTACCTGCGCCAGATATTCCAAGTTAACCTGGTGCACAATTCCTCCACCAGGGGGAATTATTCGAAGATTGGAAAATTCTTTTTGAGCCCATTTCAGGAATGAATATCTTTCCTTATTACGCAGGTACTCCATTTCCTGGTTTTTTTGTTTTGAATCAGCGGATCCAAAGAAATCAATTTGGAGCGAGTGGTCAACCACCAGATCGACTGGGATTACGGGATTGATCTTTTTTGGATCTTCCCCAATACGTTTGCGCGCTGATCTTAATGAAGCCAGATCAACCAAAACGGGAACTCCGGTCAGATCTTGTAACACGACCCTTCCTGGGGTGTATCCGATTGTTGGTCTGGGCTCAATTGAAATTGGTGCCCACCTTGCGATCTTTACCAGGTCGTCCAGGCTTCCACTTCCGTTTGCCACACTCCTCAGACTTCCTTCGAGGAGTATTCGAATACAGTATGGGAGTTGGTCCAGTTTATTATCGGAAATACCTTCCATTTGTTGGATGGGATAGTAATGATAGGTTCCTGAAGCCAATTCAATATATTTTAAGTAAAAGGATGGGGACGGGTTCATATTGATAACCTACATTAATGAAGTGATATGTTCAGCAAACTCGGATGTGGAAGCGAGTTTCGCTGAATCCATGTGTTCGTAAAAATCCGCAGTCACATACCTTGTTTGAATTGCTTTCTGAACACCCGAGTGGATTATGTCGGCTGCTTCTGACCAGCCAAGATAACGCAGCATTAATGCCCCGGAGAGAATAAGCGAGCATGGATTGGCGATATTCTTACCAGCAATGGTTGGCGCGGTACCATGCGTAGCTTCGAAGATCGCATTTCCTGTTTCAAAATTTATATTTGCTCCAGGGGATATGCCGATTCCACCAACCAGGGATGCCAAAGCATCGGCAAGATAATCTCCATTCAAATTGGTTGTAAGAACCACATCAAATTCTTCCGGGTGGCTAATCCCTCGATCGAACATGGCATCTGTGATCAGATCGTTGATGATTATTTTGCCTGAGTTTAGGGCATCGGTTCTTTCCAGTTCTGCGAATGGTTGACCATTGTTGGTTACAGAGCTCAGGTATTGATTTTGCGTATAGACATGATCCCGGTATTCTGTTCCGGCGACCTGATAAGCCCAACGAGCAAATGCGCCTTCGGTGTATTTCATGATGTTTCCCTTATGGACCAGAGTGATTTTTTTTCGTCCATTTTTCAATGCGTATTCGATGGCACATCGAGTTCATACGGTAGGATTCCTCCCGCGAGATGATCTTTATCCCGATACCGCTCGAATCGGGGAACCGGATCCGGGAGTAATCATCCGGATAATGGTCTTTCAGCCATTCACGAAGACGGATAGCTTTCTCTCCATCAAAAGGAAAATCTATCCCTGCATATACATCTTCCACGTTTTCGCGAAACAGAACGATATCTACTTTTTCGGGATGGCGCATGGGCGAAGGAACCCCGGGAAAATACTCGATCGGTCGGATGCAAGCATATAAATCGAGCAATTTTCTGAGCGCGACATTGATCGACTGAACCCCTTCACCGATGGGCGTTGTGAGCGGACCTTTTATCCCAACATGATAGTTTTTGAAGGCATTCAAGGTAGTCTCAGGCAGCCAGGTTTTTTGTTCCCGGAATGATCTTTCACCTGCAAATACCTGGCTCCATACAATTCGCCTGTCCCTACCATAGGCATTTGCTATCGCCGTATCAATAACCTGTTTGGCGACAGGCCAAATATCCATGCCGATCCCGTCGCCTTCGATAAAAGGAATGACGGGCATCGGAGGAACGACCAATTGTTTGCCATCAATTTGGATAATATTCTCATTGCTGATTGAATGCGTTGACATTCGACGTTCACCTGTACACGGTCTTGATTCGCTGATGGATTCTATTGACAAGCAATCGTGATATTAGTACACTATTATACAATATTATATGGGACATTGTATCAATAAATGAGACATACACCGGAGTGATAATGGAAAATGACGAAAAAGGTGTTCTCGCACATATTTGCGCCATCCTGGATTGTTTCAACATTGATCGCCCTGAGGTGGGAGTCCGTGAAGCTGCACGCATTACCGGATTGACTACCAGTACCGTTGGGAGGCTGATGACATCACTCAAGGAACGCGAAATTCTCAGCCAAAACCCAATCACCCGCAGCTATACATTGGGAATCCGTCTTCTAACTTGGACGGGTGTTTACCTGACAGCGCTGGATATTCGAACCATTGCTCAGCCCGTTATGACGGAATTGCAACAGATAACCCAGGAGACTATCAGTTTGTATGTGTTGGATGGTCATGATCGAGTGTGTGTAGAACGGTTGGAATCTCCCCAAACTGTCCGAATTGTCGCTCGATTGGGGCGACGACTGCCTCTATACGCCGGCTCTGCCGGGAAAGCGATCCTGGCATTTTTACCGGAGGCAAAGATCCGTGAGGTCATCGAAACCAGTGCCCTTGCTCCATTCACTGCGCGGACGATTACCGACCCATCCGTTTTGCGTTCAGAACTCGAAAAAGTACATCTTAAGGGATATGCGTTTTCCCACGGAGAATGGATCACTGACGCATCTGGTGTGGCTGCACCCTTATTTGGTTCCTCGCGTGAGGTCATTGGCGCACTGACAATATCGGGTCCCTCACAACGATTCACAAAAGAAACGATCGAAAAGTATGCCAGAGAAGTTGTTTCCGCTGCCCAGGAAGTCTCAAGGCAGATGGGTTATAGCTATTTCCAATCCAGTAATTCACTAAGGAAATCAAGATGAATATAGAACAGAAAATCGCATCGAAGCTTCCAGCTGAGAAAGATCGGATGAACCGTCTGGTTCACGATAGTGGATCATATAATGTCGCGGATGTCACCGTGGAACAAATTTATGGGGGAATCCGGGGGGTGCCGATCCAGGTAAGTGATGTCTCTTATGTGGATCCGAATGAAGGTTTGCGATTACGAGGATATACTGTTCAACAGGTTCTGGATTTGTTGCCCAAAGCAGATCATGGCGATTTTCCTCTGGCTGGTGGTTTATATTATTTACTGATGACCGGTGACTTGCCCACAAAACAGGAAGCAAACGAAGTAGAAATCGAGTGGAAGGTGAGGAGTAATGTTCCGGAGCATGTATTCAAATCTCTGCAACCGATGCCTGCTTATACTCACCCAATGACACTCTTCTCACAGGCGATCATGGCGCTTCAGAGCGAATCAGTGTTTGCACGCCGGTTTTATTACGGGATCGATAAAAAAGATTACTGGGGTTTCTACCTGGAAGACAGCTTGAACCTGACAGCCAAGCTTCCAACCATTGTGGCTAATATATATAACTTAAAATATCGCGGAGGGATTTTCGTCCACCCAAACCCGAAATTGGATTGGAGCGCGAATTTTGCTCACATGATTGGAAAAAATGATCGGGCATACATGGATTTGATGCGATTGTTCGTGGTATTACATTCTGACCATGAGGGCGCGAATGTCAGTGCTCATGCAAGTCACCTGGTCGGATCGGCTTTATCAGACATATATCTTTCTTGCGGGGCAGGGATGTTGGGTCTTGCGGGTCCACTGCATGGTCTTGCTAACCAGGAATGTTTGCGTTGGCTGCAGGATATTCAGGCATATTTCGATGGATTGCCCACAAAAGACCAGCTTTGTGAATACCTGACCAACTTCTTAAATAGTGGGAGGGTCATCCCCGGGTATGGTCATGCGGTGCTTCGTGTAACAGATCCCCGTTTTACTGCTCAATATGAGTTTGCCCTGAAGTATATGCCCGATTATGAGTTATTCAAACTGGTCGACATGGTATACCAGGTATTGCCGGATATCCTGCGCAATACGAATAAGGTAAAAAATCCCTGGCCGAATGTGGATGCGATCAACGGAACTTTACAATGTTTCTTTGGATTGACTGAATCTGATTTCTACACTGTATTGTTTGGCTTTAGTCGTATTCTGGGCATTACAACCCATGTGACCTGGTCCAGAGCAATGGGTAAACCATTGGAAAGACCAAAATCATTGACGACGGAAATATTGGAGAAGATGGTTTTGGAACGGAATGGAAATCCAAAACAGCATCATCGAAGTGATTTTTCCAGTGAAATTTAGTTAATAAAGCAGCCCATGATGAAAATCATGGGCTGCAAACATATCATCTGTGTTAGATCAAAATTGGAAGCAGATTTTGGATGCGTTGGTCCCGTGTCTATTTATTACGCTGAATCCAGGGGCACGATTGAAAAAAGTTGCCAGGCGGGACTATAAGCCGCGTTCTGTACCGTGGGCAAGTATCCCTAAGGACTTCGCCCAAGGCGATGAGCATCTCTCTGGTCGGAGCGTTACCGCTCCGGTCTAGCAGCCTACCCGGGATTACGGGAGACGAGCTATCTCCACCGGCGGACCGGTTGTATCCCTGCTTGGCCTTGCTCCGGAAGGGGGTTGCCTGGCCGCCGGTATTACTACTGGCGCCGGTGGTCTCTTACACCACCTTTTCACCCTCACCCTCATCCCGATCACTCGGGAGGGGCGGTATATTTCTGTGGCCCTATCCTGCACCTTACGGCGCACCGGGTATTACCCGGCAACCTGCTCTCTGGAGCGCGGACTTTCCTCGGCCAACTGTTTATGGCCGCGCCCATCCGTCCTGCCTGGCGATCTAATATTACCTTTATATAGGGCAACCGTCAAATATGGGAAAATACAGAAACTAGAAACTGGAAATTAGTTACAAATTTCAATTTACCAATTACTGCTTTAGTCTACAAATTACTACTTTCTATTTATCCCTTTCCATTGACAATTTCAGACCCTACGGTATAATTACCGCTCGTTGTGTGAAAGAATTTTCGGAGGACGAAATTGGCAAACATAAAATCTGCGATCAAAAGAAACAAACAAAACGAAAAGAAACGCATCGCTAACCGCGTGTATCGAGGTTCCGCCCGTACATTTATCACTGCTGCTCATAAGGCGATCAGCACCGGAACAGCTGAAGAATCGAAAGCCGCCGTTGCTACCGCAATCAGCACACTCGACACTGCTGCTGCAAAGGGTGTTGTACATAAAAACAACGCCGCGCGCCGTAAGAGCCGTCTGATGAAACGCCTAAACACACAGACGAAGTAACAACCGGTCATAACAGGCAAGCGGGAGCTAATACTCCCGCTTTTTTGTTTCCCTGGTGAGTAAAACCAGTAACTAATGACCTGATATCAGGCATCGCTTACCATTTCCCAATTATTAATTCCTGGTCCTCTGTTTTCAAGTCTCTCGATTCCATCAATCCTGATATAATTTTTCCACGGAGTCACACCAATGAGTCTGTTTGAAAAAGAGCTGCAATACCTAAATGATAAACTAGCGGGTTTCTGTGCTCATAAGAACCTGCCTGTTATGGATTTCTCCTGGACGCCCATCCCATTCGCCGGTCAGTGGGGCATATCAACCTCGTTCTTCCAATTGGCATCTTCCTATGCTCGCTCTCAAGGGATAAAAACAAATATTCCTGTACTCGCTGGCGAATTGGCTGATTCATTTGCAAAAGAGTTGGGTATTCCTAAGGGTTTCTCCAAAGTGGAGGTAATCAAAGGATATATTAACCTTACCTTCGATAGAGGTACTTTTATCAAACAGGTTGTAAACACATCGCTGACCGAAGGGAAACATTTTGGGAGAGGTGATCAGGGTGGGAAAAAGGTAATGGTCGAATACTCCCAGCCTAATACCCACAAGGCTTTCCATGTCGGGCATCTTCGCAATCTCATCCTTGGATCGAGTGTTTGCGAGATACTTGAGTTCGCTGGCTTCGATGTGATCCGCGCTAATTATATGGGTGATATTGGACTTCATGTGCTGAAATGGTTGGCGAACTACCGACAATTTCATCAGGGAGAACACCCCCCCGAAAATATCACTCGTTGGATGGGTGACCTGTATGCGGAAGCTGACCGGCGTTTCAACGACGATCCTGAATTTGCCGCATCCGTACGAGAGTTGTTCGTCCGTTGGGATCAGCGTGACCCGGAAGTGGTGGATCTATGGCAGCGATCCAGGCAGTGGTCGATCGATGGCTTTAACCAGATGTACGCCATCCTTGGCGCGAAGTTCGATAAATATTATTTTCCCAGCGAAAACGAAGATGAAGGTAAGGCTCTCGTGGCTGACCTCATTTTGAAGGGTATTGCCACTGATGGTCGCCCCGATGAAGCCGTTTTCATCAATATTGACAAGGTTTTGGGTTTATCCCAGGAAAAATACCGGGTACTGGTAGTTCTCCGCTCGGACGGGACATCTCTCTATGCGACGACCGACCTTCCCCTTGGAATCAAGAAATTCAAGGATTACAACCTGGAGAAATCCATCTATGTGATCGATGTTCGTCAATCCCTTTACATGCAACAGATCTATAAGATGTTCGAGATCATGGGTTATGACTGGGCGTCCCGCTGTTCCCACCTCAGTTATGAAATTGTCAACCTCCCTGGAAATGTGACCATGTCATCCCGCGATGGAACGGTTGTATTATTGGAGGACCTTCTCAGCGAAGCAATCTCGCGAGCTATGGCTGTTGTTGAAAAGAAGAATCCATCTTTGGGAGAAGAAGAAAAACGGTCGATAGGCACATCGGTCGCCCTCGGTGCGATCAAGTTTTCTATGCTTAACCGAGACAACGGAAAGATCGTCACCTTCGATTGGGAGGAAGCCCTCAATTTTGATGGGCAGGCAGCTCCATATATTCAATATGCACACGTACGGGCGAATAGTATTCTTCGCAAGAACCAATCGATGATTCCAACTTCAGGAGAATATTCCTATCCGCTGGAACAATCAGAAGTAGTTCTCATCGATCAGATTTCCCGTTTCCCGGCTGAAGTCCAAAGGTCGGCTGCCGACTTAAAACCATTGTATATTGCCAATTATGCGTTTAAACTTGCGCAATCCTTCAATGATTTTTATAATCAATGTCCAGTACTACAAACAACTGAACCGCAGCGCTCAGCTCGTTTGAGATTGGTGGCTGCAGCAAAACAGACACTGGCAAACAGTTTGGCTTTATTGGGCATCACAGCCCCAGAAGCGATGTGAGACTCAACGCTGCCGACCCGGGTTGACTTTTCTCCTCCGGGACGGTTACCCTTTACCCTCAGGAGAAACCGTATGTCACCAATCAGAACACTGATCATGGGCGCCGCCGGGCGCGACTTCCACAACTTCAATGTCTTCTATCGCGATAACAAAGACTACGAAGTAGTGGCTTTCACCGCTACTCAAATTCCGAATATTGATGAGCGGAAATACCCTGCTGAACTGGCGGGATCGTTGTATCCAAAAGGGATTCCCATCCATCCCGAAATCAGACCTGGTTACATTGATCAAGGATCTGAAGGTGGATCAAGTGGTTTTTGCATACAGCGATGTACCCCATGAATACGTCATGCACAAAGCATCCATTGTGCTGGCTGCCGGAGCAGATTTCCGGCTGATGGGCACTCGTCTAACCCAGCTGAAAAGTACCAAACCAGTTGTTTCCGTATGTGCAGTGCGAACTGGTTCTGGCAAATCCCAGACCACCCGTCGTGTATCCCAAATTCTTCGTGGAATGGGTTACAAAGTTGCCGCCATCCGCCATCCAATGCCCTACGGGGACCTTGTTAAACAGAAGGTGCAACGATTTGCAACATACGCAGACCTGGATAAACACGAATGCACCATTGAAGAGCGCGAGGAATACGAACCTCACCTCGACAATGGCGTCTTGGTATTTGCCGGTGTTGATTACGAAGCCATCCTTCGGCTGGCCGAGAAGGAAGTGGACATCATTCTTTGGGATGGCGGTAATAACGACTTCCCGTTCTATATTTCCGACTTGCAGATCGTGGTTGCCGACCCCCATCGCCCGGGTCATGAGAGCACTTACCATCCCGGTGAGACCAACTGCCGCGCCGCCGATGTATTCGTCATCAATAAGGTTGACACAGCTAATGCCGAGGATGTGATGAAAGTTCGTGCAAACCTGCATGCGCTGAATCCAAATGCCGTTGTGATCGAAGGCGCATCCCCCTTATTCGTGGATAATCCCGAATCCATCCGTGGAAAACGTGTCCTCGTGATCGAAGACGGTCCGACCCTCACCCACGGCGAGATGGCTTACGGCGCCGGCTGGGTGGCTGCCCGCCGCTTTGGCGCTGCTGAGATCGTGGATCCTCGTCCGTATGCGGTGGGTGGTATTGCCGCGACCTATAAGAAGTATCCATCCACCGGTCCGATCCTTCCCGCGATGGGGTATGGCGACGAGATGACCAAAGACCTCGAGCAGACCATCAATAACGCCGATGTGGATATGGTGATCAGTGCCACACCGATTGACCTGAACCGGATCATCAAGGTGAATAAACCGATGCAGCGTGTTCGCTACGAACTGCAGGAGATCGGTCAACCGACCCTGGAAGATATTCTGAAGAAGAAATTCGGGAAATAGTACATTCTCCGCATAGAACGCGGAGAACACAGGGAATACCATTGGGAGGCGAACCTCGAGTCCGCCTCCTATTTTATTCGGTTTCTTAGGTTAATAGACCAGCTCAGTGGATTGTTTTGGATATACAACCTGATCCGATCCAATTCCTGTTCGTTTCGGATGACCCGTTCATAATAATTCCGTTGCCAAATATCACCATCTGGATACATGCCACGGGCACGCGCCTGATACGTTACCGATGATTTGAATGATCGGACAATGGTCGGTATGGATCCCGAAACCGGTTTGCCAAATTGTTCAACCGGGGTAGGGGCACGGGGAGGATTTACCCCCGTGCCCCTACCAGGATCGTTGATAATGATGATCCCATGAAAATGGTCGGGCATAATTCCGTACACATCCAATACCACACGTTCAAACCGTTTTTGGATCCGATTCCATTCACAATCAACCAATAATCCCAATTCAGATAATTGCATTTCGCTGTCCACCACATCACCAAACAGACAGATGCGATCTTTCACAACAATTGTGACGAAATACGCGCCTGGTTGGGTGTAATCGTAATTTGGCAGTCGAATCGAACGGCGATGATGGATCACAGCTCAAGTATGACATGAATAAGTTAGCTAAAGCGATGTCCAATCTCGGATCCCTATTCCCATCCATCGTCCGTTATAATGAAGGCATGTTTATCGATCAAGTAACCATTTCAGTGCGATCCGGTAATGGTGGAGACGGTATGATCCACTTCCACCGGGAGAAATATGTGGCACGTGGCGGTCCTGACGGGGGCGACGGCGGCCATGGTGGCAACCTGATCCTGGAAGTAAACGCGCATATGAACACGCTATACACCTTTCAGCATCAATCCAAATACACTGCGGATGACGGTCGTAAAGGCGCCATCAACGATCGGACTGGCCGGAGCGGAAAAGACTGTATCGTTCAGGTCCCGCCGGGAACGATCATTTATGATGATGCTACAGGTCAACTTATAGGCGACCTGGTCGAGAATGGACAGCGTCTGTTGATATGCAAGGGCGGACGTGGCGGACGTGGGAATCCGCATTTCATGAACTCGCGCAATCAGGCTCCCAAAACAGCCGAGAAAGGGGAGCCCGCTGAGGAGAAAGTGCTGCGTTTGGAGTTAAAACTCATCGCGGATGTTGGCATCGTCGGTCTTCCCAATGCAGGAAAGTCGAGTCTGCTGGCAGCGGTAACCAATGCTCAACCCAAGATCGCTGATTATCCATTTACAACGCTGGAGCCTAACCTGGGTGTGTCCTATCTGGATGACGCAAATCAACTTATCCTGGCGGATATACCTGGATTGATTGAAGGAGCCCATCTGGGTGCCGGTTTAGGAGATGCGTTTTTACGCCATATTCAGCGCTGTCGGATCATCATCCACCTATTAAATGGTGAATCCGATGATCCCTTATCAGATTACAGCCAGATCAACAGCGAATTGGCATTATTTGATGCCAGGTTGGCTGAAAAACCACAATTAGTAGTCTTGAATAAGATCGACCAGACGGATGTTGAAGCGAAAGTAAAGAAGCTAAAGTCCGCTTTTAAGAAAAAGGGGATCGAGCTACTCACGATCTCTGCTCTAGCGCGGACGGATCTCCAACCATTACTTTGGAAAGCTGCCGAGCTGTTGAAAACAGCGCCTATTCAGGAAAAACCAACGGAATTGCCGGTTTATAGAGCGGAAGAAGATGCCCGGAATTTCACTGTGCTGAAAGAAGAAGGCGGTTGGCGAGTTTCAGGGAAATCAATTGAAAGAGCAGCTGCAATGACGTACTGGGAGATGGAAGAATCAGTCCGACGGTTCCAACGGATGATGCAACATGTGGGTGTCGATGAAGCCCTGCGAAAAGCTGGTATTGAAGAAGGGGAAACAGTTTTCGTAGGCGAAAATGAATTGGAGTGGCAGGAGTAAAATATGCGCGTAGGCGTATTTGGCGGAACCTTTGATCCTCCCCATATCGGTCATCAGATCCTGGCTGTCGAAGCCCTTGAGCAAGCACATTTGGATAAAGTTCTCTGGATTCTCACCGCAGATCCACCGCACAAAAAGGGGGTCGTAATTACCCCTGCAGAAAAACGGCAGGTAATGGTGGAAAAAATGGTAAAACAATCCGCTGAGTTTGTTTTTTCTGATGTTGAGATCCGCCGCAGTGGACCACATTATGCAATTGACACTATGAAATTACTCCGGCGAGATTATCCCGGAGATGAATTCTATTATGTCATGGGGGGAGATTCGTTATACGATTTGCCTACCTGGCATACACCATCCGCATTTGTCGACGCCTGTTCTGGACTTCTTGTATTACGCCGTCCGAATGTGAAAATTAACCTGATCGATGTATATGAAAATCTGCCAAACCTTCGGCATAAAGTGACATTCTTGCACGCCCCTTTGGTAGAGATATCTTCTGCAGAGATCCGATCACGTGTCAATGCGCATCGAATGTTCTGGCAGTTTTTATTTCCCGAAGTGTATCACTATGTCGTTCACGAAGGACTATACCAGTAGGATCAATATCACCTCATAAATAAAATACTGCCCGGAATGTTCCAGGCAGTATTTTGAATCTTCTATCGGTAATTTATTTCTCCTGGATCAATTCGAGGGAGCCAAGGTTCATATCGACATCGATCTTAAGCACATAACCTGATCCCTGAGTTGAATAGTTACTGCTGTCGACAGTCCAGGTACCAGTGGTGTTAACGCCTTTCATTTCACCATTAACATGGATCTCTGCCTTCATCCCTTCTGGAATGACAATTTTGATGGTACTTACACCCGCATCCACATTCACATGGGCGTCTTGCAACAATTCTCCTGAAAAATCGAGTTTGTAGTTGCCCGCACCACCTGAGAAGACCATCTCCTTAAAGTTGGCATTGGCTAAACCATTCAGAGTGATATTGGATGCACCAGTATGATAATCCAATAGTTCCATCACCGATCGATTTGGCTCAGAGAAATTGACCGTTGAATCACTGGCGCCATCTTCTACCTTCAAATTGAGGAGAGATAAACCACCCAATTCCAAATTGCCTTGATAGGCGCCAGCAACTAGCTCAACGCTCATCGGTACATCATCATTTAATTTGAGATCCCATTCATTCTTGATGGACGAAGAGGGAATACCCTTAATTCCTTTGGTTTCCTGTTTGATGACCAGGGAGTCATCATTTCGGGAAATAGACGGCTCCCAACCATTGACATTGTATGTTATCGATCCATCAACAAGGGCTTTCGCACCGGGTTGAACATCCAGTGAGGCAGCCCCGACTTCTATCCGAAGTGTTACAGGATGATCGTTTTCGGGAAGTGCCTCATCGATCTTGTAAACCCTATCCGGACCGGTTTCAACGGTTGGCAGGTTGATGGTAAAACCACAAGCCATGGAGCTGAAAACTAAAACAGAAAGTGCGATTAGAATTTCTTTTTTCATGGTTTCCTCCAGTTTATGATACTGGGTCTTTAGGTTCAGACGGACCATTCTGAATGGCTGGATCGGTTGATTTTGATTTAAAAAGGGTTCCAGAGTAAGTGTATGATCGGGTACCAAAGCGGCTCAAGATGACACCACCTAAACCGATCAGGACGATGAGGGTGACAATTCCCCAGCCCAGGCATGGGATCAATGCGACCACACCCAGGATCAGACTGAGGATCAAGGTTCCCATACCCGCAGAGATCGGCACCGACCAGACTGTTTTGAATAATCCGGCGATACGTTTTCCCAGTTCTGTTCCAAGACCAACCCATCCCATATAAGAAGCTAGAGCGACTACGACAACCAGTAGAATGGCGACAGGTGATAAGATGATCGTAACAATCAAAAGTACGAGGACGAATGGGAGAGCTATCAACGTAAGCAAGGATGTGGCGAAGCCAATTACTGGACTCTTCACAATCGTATCTGATACACGCTGAACCGCATGAGGCATGAAGAGACTTGTTATGATCGCAATACTGGCGCTTACCAGGCTGAAGAAGAAAATTGATAGTAGACTTCCAAATAAGGTTGTGACCTTTCCGAGGGGACTAGAAGTAGTTGGATTTGGCGCTGTAACTTGATCGGGAATAATAAAGCCTGGGGGAAGCTGTTTTCCCTCAACAATGTCACCTTTGACTTCCGCCAGGTCGCTGCGGTTTAATACTGCAGAAGTGACATAGATATCACCCAGAACGATCGCAGAATCTTGTAAACTCGCGGACCCTCCGAAGAGGGAGATCGATCCTTCAACTATTCCATTAATGGTTACCTGTCCGCCAATAAGAATAATGCTTCCATTGACAACTGCATCCTTTTCAATTTTCGCGGTTCCGCCGATAACCACCAGATTGCCATTAAGGGTCTGGTCTCTTTCAAGAATAAAACTGCCACCCATCACGACCCGGTCATCCTTTGCGGAAGCAGCATGCACAGGTGTAGGGATCGATAACGTTAGTACTACAAATAAGAGTAGGAGGATTTGGAAGCGTTTCATACACCCCTCGTTTGACCAGCGGTAATTCTACGTATGGCCGCAATCCAGATGGTCACCCAGAAGATGGCGGCAGCACCGATTATGAGACCAATTGTCTGAACCCAGCCGGATGGGATAGCCTTGAATATGAAGCCAAGAGCTGAAACCCACTCTGCTGTTTGTGTTGCAATGTCGATTGTTCGAACGATACCGGCGATACCCAACTGGAAGAAATTTATATCCTTAAACCAGATTTCGCCGAAATTGACCAGAACGATGCTTGAAGCAACCATGACCAGCGCAGATAAAACTATCCAGGCTGCCATGTTTTGTTCTTGATTTACTTTCTTTTCCGCGTATCTTTCCCAGCGTAGACTGAATCCGGGACGAGGTTGAACTTCTACAACATTATTAAAAGTCCATTCCACTCCCTTCAACGCCTTCTGTAAACTACGGCAATCTTCACAGGTAGCCAGGTGTTGTTTCAAACCTACTTGCTGACTATCTGAAAGATCCTCTTCAAAAATCCAATCTTCAAACGGCTGATGGTTCATGAGTCCTCCTGTTTGGTAGCAGGGTTTTGTTTTTTTTGGTCAGCCATTCTTGAGCCATATGTTTGCGTGCGCGAAACAATCGGCTCTTCACGGCACTAACAGTAAGATGTAGCAATTTTCCAATCTCCTCATCTGAGTAGTCATACCAATAACGCATAATTACGGCAGACCTGTCCTCCGGTGATAAAGTATTGAGTAGTTCTCGGATTCGAGCTTGTTCTTCGGACTGCGCGGTAGAGTGTTCCGGTAGCATTTCCAGATCTGGAAGAAAATCGTCCGGCATGGCATCGATGCTGACAGAGCCGAATCTGCGTTTCCGGATCAGGTCTATACAATAATGGGCTGCTATGGATAGCAGCCAGGTCAGGAATGGGCGGTCAGGGTCATACGATTTGATGTTCTTATATGCTTTCCAGAATGTTTCCTGGGCAGCATCTTCAGCTTCAACTTCATCCCCCAACATACGGGCGCACAGATTGAACACCGGTTTTTGATACTGCTCCACGATTTCCGTGAAGTTCGCCGGGTCGAGCGGGTGTTCCTGGGTTTCAGAGATACTGTGTGCCGTTGCGCTCATTCAGTCCTGCAATATTAGTTCCTAAGATATATACGGTGAATATGACGGAAAGTTGCATTGATTATGAAAATGAATATTAGAAAAAGGAATGTAGTGATCAAAGATCAGTGACCAGTGACCAAATGTGCGTACCAATTACTGGTTTCCGTCTTTTTACAAAACGACTTCGTCCTTACCTGTCAATTTATGATTGATTCGATCCACGACAACATCAAGAGCTTTTGGTTGATGAACAAAATCAAGATTCTCGGTTTGTATGGTCAGTACCGGACAAAGGTCAAAATCCTGAAGCCAATCATCATAGAAGGAGTTTAATAGGGTAAGATAGTCGGAACTAATTCCCGTTTCGATATTCCGTGCACGAGCCTGGATCCGTTTCAGCAAAATTGGGACAGGCGCCCGCAGGACAATCAGGAGATCAGGGTTGGGTAATCGACTCACTACCAGGTTGTACAGCCGAAGGTAGGTATGATAATCCTGTTCATTTAGATTACCCATGTGATTGAGCGCTCGTGCGAAGATGTATGCATCCTCATAGATCGAGCGGTCGAGTATGGCTGAAACCGGATCGTTCTGCATCTGGAGGTATTGGTCAGCCCTGTGCCCGAGGAAATATACCTGCAAGTGAAATGACCACGACTTCATGTCCTGGTAGAAATCTGGCAGGTAAGGATTATCTGATACCGACTCAAACGCAGTCTTCCACCCAAGGCGTGATCCAATCCGTTCCGTCAGAGATGTTTTCCCAGAGCCGATATTCCCTGCGACGACAGCTGTCCATTTTGCCATAAAGATCCCCTTTAATATTTGTAGGAATAACAAAATTATACCTGATTGGCTGCCTGATTTTAATTATTGGACTTTAGGTTGATATGTAAGTTTTGCTCATTAAATTGCGTTGATGTGTAAAATTTTCCCAAGAGAAGATTCGATCCTTCGGAAAATTTATCAGGTCACTATATAATTAAGGGAAACAAGGCCATTTTTACTGCGAATTCCATATGTAGAACGAACCTTATCTGTTTAATGATATATATTCATAGGATGACCGTTGGAGCAGACATGGTAGATCTTGAAATGTCCGCTTAGACCAAGAGTAAATTGATCGAAGAAATGTCCAAATTTCGAGAAAATATCTCCGGATATGAATAGCTTTCCCTTGATTTCGTGGAATCTGTGCAAGCGTTAATGGATAGCGAAGAAGAATACAGAACCTTATTGGATGAATCCAGCGATCCGATCTTCGCCTTCAACCGTGATGGACAGTACAGGTTTGTGAATAAGGCATTCGCCGATGGGGTGGGAAAGTCTTTGGAAAGCTTTATTCACCATAAGGTATGGGATGTATTCGAGAAGAGTGAAGCCGATAAGTGATTTACGGCTGTGAAATGGGTGTTTGAACATGGTGAAGTAAAGGTTTTAGAGGTTAGGGCTCCGCGCCTGGATGGTGACCGCTACTACATTACCGCTGTCAAACCCATGTTTGATAATGACCATAATGTGATCAGTGTTCTATGCATATCCAAAGATATTACTGACCGCAAGCGTATGGAAGAGGAATTATTACGGCTGAGTACCCGAGATATTCTCACCGGTTTATACAACCGCAATTTCTTCGAGGTTGAATTAAACCGCTTGCAGGTAAGCCGGCTATTCCCGGTGAGTATTGTCATTGCCGATACAGATTATCTGAAGGGAACCAACGACCGGTTTGGTCTCAGCGCTGGCGATACACTGTTGCGAAAAACCGCCGAGTGTATGCAAAAAGTAATCAGAGCTGAAGATATTGTGGCCCGGATTGGTGGAGATGAGTTCGGAGTTTTACTACCTCAAACTGAAGAATTGCCCGCCCGGGAAGCCGTTCTGCGCCTTAAAAAGACTTTGATAGATACCGGAGATGAGAACCTTCGGTTGTCCATTGGGGCGGCTTGCAGTGGTCCTGAGGGAGATTTGGCCGAAGTAATGCGACTAGCAGACGACCGAATGTATAAAGAAAAGATATCCCATCGGACCAATACATTAAATGAGTGATCATTCTGAAATAAAGCATGTGCGACGATTCCTAATCTTACTTTAACCCGTGGTTGAGTATAATTACCTTCAACTAGACCATAAAAAATTTTTGTCTCGGCAGGGAAGGTAATGGACATCCAACGAATCCGCCAAGATTTTCCTCTATTACAAGAAAAGCAAAAACGTAAGCCAGTCATATATCTAGATAGCGCCTGCCAGAGCCTCCGTCCGCAGGTTGTTTTGGATGCGATTACTACATATTATTCGGAGCTCTCAGCCTGCAGCGGCCGTTCAATGCACCACCTGGCAGCGGGAGTAACACATGGAGTTGATGAAGCCAGACAGAAGATAGCCAGGTTTCTGAACGCATCCAAAAAAGAGGAAATAGTCTTTACCCGTAATACTACCGAAGGGATCAATCTGGTTGCATTTTCCCTGGGACTTAAAACCGGAGATGCAGTCTTGATCTCGGATAAAGAACACAACTCGAATCTGATCCCATGGCAGGTACTGGCGAAGAGAACAGGGATTAAGATCAAGATCGTTCGATCTACTCCTGATAATTTGTTTGATTTCTCTGCCTTTGAGCAAAATTTGACTGCCGATGTAAAGCTTGTGTCCATCGGTTCGACATCGAACCTAGATGGAGTCAGTTTTCCGTTTTCAGAGATAATCAAATTCGCGCACAAAAAGGGCGCTTTGGTATTACTGGATGCCGCTCAGACTGCACCCCATCAACCACTCAATGTGAAACAGCTGGATGTAGATTTCCTGGCATTGTCGGGGCATAAAATGTTGGGTCCATCTGGGACGGGAGTTCTATATGGGAAATACGCACTCCTGGAAAAACTGGAGCCATTTCTAGTGGGTGGGGATACCGTGTCATCGTCCACCTATGAAACCTGCGAATTCTTGCCACCTCCCGAAAAATTTGAAGCTGGATTACAGGATTATGCAGGCATCATTGGGTTGGGCGCGGCTGTTCAGTATTTGCAAAAGATCGGCTTTGATGCCATTCAGAAGCAGGAACACCATCTGAACCGAATTATCACAGATGGGATAAAGAATATTCCCGAAATTAATTTAATAGGTCCGGCGGATTCAGAAAAAAGAGGAAGTGTGACCTCATTTTACTTCCAGGGAATCGATTCGCATCGGATCGCATTGATGCTTGATCAAATGGCTGGAATAACCGTTCGGTCAGGTCAGCATTGTGTCCACTCCTGGTTCCATGCACACCAAATAAAAGGCAGCGTACGAGTATCCACTTATTTTTATAATACTGTGGAAGAAGCAGAGCTTTTCATCGAAAACCTCAGGAAGATCCGAAAGGTCCTCTAACTTATGTTTTGTATCATTGCCTTTGTCGTTCTCTCGATTTTGGGAATATTCAGCGCCAGCAATCGTCAATTAGCCCGGGAAGCCTTTGATTGTGTTTTTCGCAGAGTAACATTTCGCCCATGCAATACCGGTTTCGATGAGAAAATGAAGGCGAAAATCTTGGGATTGGTGATCATACGCTCAGAAGGTGGCGCACGATTTTTGAACAAGTACTTTGAAGGGATCGCCTGGGTCTTTTTCGTTTTACTGGCTGCAAGCAGCTTTATGGCTGTTCGAGGTGTGTACCTTTTCTATACCACTGGAAACTGCAATGGCACGAACAATTCCGGTTTCTGTGTATTCGATCCAAAAAATCAAAATAATCAAGTGTCTGCAGTTAATGCAGTCTGCCGTCCGAAGAGCGCCGGAGATGATTTCCTCTCGCTTGAGAATGTGAATCTGAAAGGTTTTCCCATTCTGGATAACAAGACAAATGAGACGCTGTATTTTATTGGGTGCTACCATTGTGAATATACGCGAAAGACTTATCCTCTGATCCGAAAGCTTGTTGATAGCTATCAAACGGATATGGTTTTTCTCCATTACCCGGTGAAGGAAAGTACCGACACAATGAGCCGGATGGGCTATTGTGCCAATCGAAAAGACCCACAAAAGTATTGGGCTATGAATGAACTACTTTTCCAGGGAGAAGCAGCCCGGTTAGATGATCCAGCTGTGATTGATGGAATCTTAACCGAAGTGGGTTTTGACCCTCCGGAAATACGGGCATGTATGGCTGAGGCTGATACCGAAGTCACCGTTCAGAGTTTGCTAAAGGAAGTGGTGAAGACCCAGTTTTATGGGACTCCAACCATCTTTATCCGCGATGAAGTGTTTGTGGGTCCGAAACCTTACCGGGTCTATGCCATTGCCCTGAAAGGTTTACTGTACTGGCTCAAATGAGATGGCTGGATTAAGTAGAGAGGAGTATCTGCGTTCGGATGCTCCTCTCGTTTTATTTAAGCGAATCCATTTAATAAGAAGCGATCCGGATCATCCAGGTATTCCTGAGCGTGAATGAAGAATCGACCTACATGGATACCATCCATTAATCCATGGTGAACCTGGACGGAAACAGGCATTTTGATCCGGCCGGATTCGATGAAGTATTTTCCCCATGTGATGCGGGGAACTGAATCCACGGGATGCATGTGGATAGGATGGTTGATCTGAGTGAATGAGATCCATGGAATGCTGGACATAAAAAGGAGGTTATCCTGACCAGGTTCGTCGTCCAGGGTAGGCTGCCGGCGGACTTCTTCCACCCGATTTATAGCGCGGGGATAGAATGTATCAAAATTCGGGGAATACTCAATCGTACAGAAAGAAAACAAGTCACCGGGAGTGAGAATGGAGGTGGATGGATGAACCACTTCATGTTCGACGATGGTATTCTCTCTGATCCGATATCGAAATTCTGGAATTTCATTTGCAATCCTGGCAAAAAGATAGGTGAATGTGACAGTGATGGAAAGCTCTTTCTCTTTTATTACAGGTTGAAGATGAGTAATATCGACAGAAGCAGTCAGATTAAAGTGGGGGTAATCGAAACTGTTATAGAGTAAAAAATGTTTATAGCGGGGGAAACTGGTTAGGTCAATTAGTTTCATGGTCACCTCCATGAGAGTAGTATACTCCGAACACGATAACTCTTTTTAAGGATAACCATTAGTCTCTCGGAAACTGCGCATAGCCAACTCTAATTAAAACTGCCTAACTTTCCAATCTTCAAACGTGAAAAGGTTTCCAGGAGGGAAGGCATGTTACAATTTCTTGCAGTCACTCCATCCAACTAAAGGTATCATCGTTATGACTGATTACGACATCACTATTGCCAAATCATTGCATATCAAACCCACCCAGGTCCAGTCTGCAGTCGACCTATTGGACGCCGGGAATACCATCCCATTTATTGCAAGATACCGAAAAGAAGCGACCGGTACGTTGGATGAAGACCAACTTCGCAAAATCCAATCTGAAATGGATCGGTTGCGAACACTGGAAGATCGGCGAAAAGCGGTCTTATCTACTATTACGGAACAAGATAAACTAACCCCAGAGCTGGAAGAAAAAATCAAGACTGCAGAAACATTGACTGCACTTGAAGATTTATACGCACCTTACAAACCTAAGCGTCGCACGCGAGCCAGTATCGCCCGGGAAAAAGGGCTGCAGGGTTTGGCTGATATGATACTGGAACAGTCGCGTAGGGGAGACAAACCGGAACAGGCGGCGAGTGCTTTCATCAATGACCTGGTGGTGAGTGTTGATGATGCGCTGGCAGGCGCGAGGGATATCGTAGCCGAAGCCATCAGCGATCATGCTGATGTGCGGCGCGTGACCAGAGACAGAGCCATTAATTTCGCCAATCTGGAAGCGGAAATCCAGGAAGATGCGAAGGATGAGCGACGGGTTTATGAGCTGTATTATGCATACTCCAACCGGATCGACCGGCTTCGTCCTCACCAGGTATTGGCAATTGATAGGGGCGAGACCGAAAGTGTGCTTAGAGTAAAAATCGTGGTACCCGAGCGTGACTGGCGATACGCCATCAATAATGCTTTCCGCCCGGATGTCAACTCTCCCTGGTACGATCAGATGGAATTTGCGATTGATGACAGCGCGGATCGGCTATTGCTTCCCGCGATTGAACGGGATGTACGCCGGGATCTAACCGTTAAAGCCCATATTCATGCCATTAATGTGTTCAGTGACAACTTGCGTGGGCTACTCAGCCAGCCGCCACTATCAGGACAAACCGTCATCGGGTTAGACCCCGGTTTTCGAACCGGCTGCAAAGTAGCGGTAGTGGATCCAACCGGAAAGTTATTGGCAACAGACACGATTTATCCGCACGAACCACAAAAGAAATGGAATGAAGCCCTGGCTACCCTGCACGGTTTGGTGAGCAAACACCAGGTTACATTAATCTCCATCGGTAACGGAACAGCCTCCAGGGAAACCGAGCAATTGGCTGCCCATTTGATCAAACAGCTGCCGCAAGTGAAATACATCATTACCAATGAAGCGGGAGCCAGTGTCTACTCTGCCAGCCCATTGGCGAGACAGGAGTTTCCCGATCTGGATGTTTCTTTGCGGGGAGCAGTCTCGATTGCCCGTAGAGTGCAAGACCCTCTGGCGGAATTGGTCAAGATCGATCCGCGCTCCATCGGGGTGGGGTTGTACCAGCATGATGTGGATCAGTCCCTATTGAAAAACTCATTGGATGGAGTGGTTGAAGACGTGGTTAACAAAGTAGGCGTGGATGTGAATACTGCCTCGCCTTCACTTTTGGCGTATGTTGCCGGGATCGGTCCGAAATTGGCCGAAAAAATGGTCGCATTCCGGGATGAACGCGGTAAATTTACGAACCGGAAAGAATTCAGGGACGTGCCCACCCTGGGTCCGAAAGCCTTCGAACAGTGCGCAGGTTTTCTTAGGATCACTGGGGGGACCAATCCACTGGATGCGTCAGCCATCCACCCGGAGAGCTACCCGATAGCGGAAGCCGTTATCAAACGGGTTGGGATCTCCACGAATGCTTCTTTGCCAGACCGTAAGTTGGCTGTCGAGCTGTTACGGTCTGAGATCACTCCGGAAAAACTGGCTGCTGAATTGGGTTGCGGGGCGCCTACATTAATGGATATACTTGAGCAATTGGTCCGTCCGGGACGTGACCCGCGCCAGGATGCACCGTTGCCCATCTTACGCAGTGATGTGCTCAAGATGGAAGATCTTGCCGAAGGGATGAAGCTCAAAGGGACGGTTCGTAATGTGGTGGATTTTGGGGCGTTTGTGGATATTGGCGTGAAGCAGGATGGTCTTCTGCACCGCACACAGATGCCAACTGGTACGTACCTGCAGGTGGCTGACATCATCGAAGTGGAGATCATCAAGGTCGAAGCTGAACGCGGCAGAATTTCACTGCGTCTGGCTGAGTAAAATATCGGGTCCACTTCTTTCTGTTCCCGATCGGATAGTATTAGATCACACATCGTTTTTGTCTATCAAAGATCCATTTCCATGATCCTATTCGAATTTGGGAGAGGATGTAATTTTTAAATAGAATTTTCGGTGTGGACCTGGGTTCCTACGATACTGATATCCGATTTCCGATTACTGATTACCAATTCCTTCTGTATAGCCTTCTTCCGTTTCCAGCCATTTTCTGTGGTAGAATGAAACTTGGCTTTAATATGCAATGATCCCTGTGCAGCAAATTAATTTATCAGGGAACCCAAATAAAGCCCTTACATATCAAATATATTGTGTCCGATATTATTTCAGCCGCTGCACTGTTCAATTTTGGTTTACGCAATACACATTAGTTCAGCAGTCGCAGCCGTTCTCTTCTGTCAAGCACAGCTTCTCCGTAGATACATCTCCTGACTTCTGAAGAATAGGAAAAATTGAATTTTTCATCATTTAATCTTGATTCACGTCTACATGGCGGAATCACTAGACTTGGTTTTACTGTACCAACTCCCATTCAGGAAAAAGCCATTCCCGCTGTAATGCGAGGCGAAGACATCATTGCCACCGCTCAGACCGGCACCGGTAAGACTGCAGCCTTTGTGCTGCCGATTCTTCATCGTCTGCTCCAGGGGCGTGGACGACAAGTTCGTGCACTTATTGTTACTCCGACCCGCGAGTTGGCGGATCAGATCCACGAGAATATCCGCAGCCTGGCTACGGGTACCCAAATTCGAAGCGTGACCATTTTTGGCGGGGTCAGCCAATCACCCCAGGTTCGCGCATTACAGGAAGGCGCAGAGATCATCGTGGCTTGCCCGGGTCGTTTGATCGACCTGGTTGAGCAGCGCCGAATCAATCTTCAATCAATTGAAGTATTGGTCCTCGATGAAGCAGACCGGATGTTCGATATGGGCTTTCTGCCCTCGATCAAAAAGATCATCCGGATGGTCCCGGCAAACCGGCAGACCTTACTCTTCTCAGCAACCTTCCCGGATGCTGTTGATCAATTGGCGCGACAGGCTCTGCATAATCCGACCCGAATTTCTATCGGGCTGAGCGCTCCCGCTGAAACCGTTGCCCATGCCTTGCTGCCAGTTCCTCAACATTTGAAGACAGCACTCGTAATGGAATTACTTAAGACCACGGATACCCAATCTGTATTGATCTTCACCCGAACCCGCCACCGCGCGGAGAAACTCGCCAGGCAGATCCAACAAACCGGCGAAAAGGTGACCAGCTTGCATAGTGATCGTTCTCAGGAACAACGCAAACAAGCGATCAAGGGATTCAAGAGTGGAAATTTTCGGGTGATGGTCGCTACCGATATCGCAGCACGCGGTCTGGATGTCGAAGGTATCTCGCATGTGATCAATTTTGACATGCCCAGCACGGCGGATGATTACATTCACCGCATTGGCCGGACAGGTAGAGCCCATCACACCGGTGACGCGTTCACCTTTGTGACACCGGACGACTTCCAAATGGTTCGCACTCTCGAAAGGATCATGCCAACCGAGATGGAAACCATGATGCTGGATGGCTTTGATTACAAGGTCGCAGCCCCTATCCCAACTCGGACGCCTTCACAGGCACGTCCATCTTACCGGCGCGCGTTCAACCGCTAACTGTCTATTACGAATATCCTCTCCCTTTTGGGAGAGGATATTTTATATACGTAAACCTGATGGGAGAAGATTGACTCTCATTCCCCACTGCAGACGATCTGCCTGATTGAACCGGCTTACTCCGTCACCAACCATTCGATTGCCGATTCGCGGGTATAAAAAATGCGAAACTCGCGGCTGTAACGGGTCTCTGACGCGAATTCTGTGAATCGTTCCCCGTAATTTCGTCCGCGAGGAATCTCCAACGCCACCTTGAGATAATAATTGGTAAATTTTAATAGGAATTCTCCAGCCAGCCCTGTCTTGAGGTCGAAGAATCGTTCATCCAGGTGATCGGCGTGAAGCAAAACCCTGTGGACTCCCTCTTCTCCACAGACGGATACCAGATCCAGAGCATTCTGGACTGTGTTTAGCTTTTCAGCATCTGCATATTCTAGAAAGAGGACCTCTCCCAACTGATGTGTGGTTGTGATCATGGCAGTTCTTCCCTGTAACTTACGCCAATCATTTTATTCCATTCCTGTCATTTTTCGTACCCTACTTGCCTCTCACCATTTTGTAAATAATGGGGGAATTAGAAGGAGGTCTTAAACCTGCAAAGCTCCGCTCGGGCAGCGCGAAATACACAATCCGCAACGGGTGCAGAGTTCTTCATGGACATGGATCATTTTCTGCTGGACATATAACGTACCGTAGGGACAACTGATCGCACACAGAGCGCATCCGTTACATTTTTCGGCAACGACCACCGGGGGATGTTCCATCATCGGTGGGGATTGGCGTAAAGAAAGACCGATGATCTCTTTAGCGGAGGTATAGCCATGTAGATCCAGCCAGGCATCCATCTCACGGGCTATCTTACCGAACACCTCAGGACCTTTCGTGATTGCTGCTGTGCAAACCTGGACGGCGCTCGCGCCAGCCATCAAGAATTCGATTGCATCTGTCCCTTTACTGATTCCGCCCACGCCAATGATGGGAATATCCACCGTCCGGGCGGCATCGTACACGGCTCGCAGGGCAATCGGTTTGAGGGCAGGACCGGATATCCAGCCATACCCTTTTCCACCCATCCACATCCGTCCACCCCGCTCGATATCGATACCCAAAGCAGGACCATATGAATTGACAGCTACGATTCCATCCGCGCCGGCTTCCTGGGCTGCTTCGGCAAAGCGTTGGATGTCGCGGAATGGGCTCACCTTTACCAGCACCGGCAGACCCGAGCTATCCTTAGCTGCGCGGATCGTGTTCTGCACCGGAGTCAGGTCGTTGCTGACATAATGGGTACTGAGTTCCAACGCATCCGCCAGATCTGCCACCTGCGGAGCGAGTTCGGCAATCTCCTTGGTGGTATAGCCGAGGCTGACGATCAGCGGCAGTCCCAACTTGCGGGCTTCCGGAAGTTCATGGTCGATCCATTGTTCCGGTGTGAGTTCCGACCATAATTCGGTATTCAGGAAGTAACTTTTAAAATCCGCCATGTTGGGGTGAGGGATGACCGCTGCGGAGGTAGAGATGGTCTTCGCAACCAGGGCAGAAGCACCTCCGTGTGCGCAGGCAGCCAGCGCTTTGGCATCCATCACAGGCGGACCGGCAGCCGGCATGACCGGATGGGCGAATTCCAGATTCCAGAGTTTAATGCTCAGATCAGTCATCATGTCCTCATAAGGTAGGGGATTGTCTGACAATAGTATCAGGCCAATGGAATTATGGGAAGGGGATGAAAAAAAACACACCCCGTTTGGGGTGCGTTTTTCAGAATACCGGTCATCTTCACTTGGTCTCGACTAACACCGCCCTGACAATTCTACGCATTGTGTAATTTTCCTTCTCCGGGGAGTAGTCCTCGCAGGTCAGGAGGGTGATCCAGGAATGATCTTCCTTATGCATCATAACCGCTGAAAGATCATCCCCGGAGATGAGCAGATTATCTCTTACTTCATACACATACACCTGTCCCCACGCATTGATGCGAATTTCGTCACCAAACGAAAGCGCTTTTAGATGGGCAAACGGTCCCTCGGTGTTTGTGGCAGACCAGACGTGTCCTGTTATGACTGAATTCCCTTCCCAGGTTGGGTAAGCGCTACCCGTCAGCCAGCCGGCACTATCTCCCAACCAGGTCACATCCCAACCGTCTTTGGATACCGGCACACCAATAATGGGCGCTTCCACGCCCAAACTAGGGATCGAAAGCTCCAGATCCTGGAGGTATTGATACTGTTTTTCAACCGGTTGTGAATCCAATTTTTGCTTATCCTGCGGAGCAAAGCCGGTCTTCGGTAGGGCAGAGGGAAGCCGTCTGGTAATCGAAAAATCAATGATGGTGTCCGTCAAGCCGTCATTTAAATCATTGCCAAGAGAATCCTGTATTGAGGTTGTACCGCATATGATGAACCGGTAAGACCCAGCCGACAACGTAGGAACAGAGAGTGTGGCTACAAAAGGTCCGTTCCCATTGTTATTGCTATAAGTAATATTGCTGATAGGAATGATGGTATCGCCGAGGTCTACCGATGGTAAATTGATGTTTTGCTCGACTGAACATCCAGTAGTTTGGAACCCATCGCCATTAGCTTCTACGAATATATAATTAACCCCGTTGTTTGCTGCATTGGGAGAACCGTCATGCAGTACATCTTTATTAAAAGCTACCTGTAACTGGTTAATGGACTGGTCTATGGTGCTTCCATTGGCCGGGTGTGTATTCTCCCCCGCGACCACAACGGGTCCGCGCGCCTGCGCGACTGTATGTTCAACACTAACTCGATTAGTAGAATAATTGGAATCACCACTATAAATAATCGTGAGTGTGAGATTGCCATCCACAGTACTGATCAATGAGCAAGATCCCATTCCGGCAACCAGATTGATTTCGCAAGTAATACCCTCACCATCTGAGACTAAAACAGTTCCGGTCGGAATAGCGGAATCTTGATAGCGGTTTACTTGTACGATGACATTGTAAGGGGTCCATGCTTCCGAGGGATTTGGTAGATGGGACGTCACGACAATTTCAGGCAATGGATTGATATCCGGGATCCCATCCAGGCCGCGGACTGCGAATGAATACCTACCGCATTGAGAGGACTCTCTCGAATTGTGGATTAAACCCGTATCTGAATTGGAATCAAGAAAAGAACCAGGGATTAATGACCCGAATACTTCATAAAAGTAAGGATCTGCAAGGACTCCGTCGGTAAAACCGATAGCCGCAGAGGTCCCGCCCAGACCGTTGGTACCCCCACTGGCGTTTCCAGTTTCCCATTGGATCTGACCATAATTGAACTCAAAATCCCACTGACCGGCAGGAAGAAGGTCTTCCCTCAGAATAATCACTAATTGGAACGTGTTTAATTTGTTTACACTGCTGCTGAAGTAGCCAACACCTGGCCAGTTGACAACGAATGCCTTATGTCCATCGATATCCGGCACCTGACCATATTGAACCAATCCACTGCCGGAACCACGCGTATCCACATCGGCAAAAAATGGCGCTAGAACCTTATAAGCCGTCCCCTTCATGCCACTTGGTGTAAATGAGGATCTTGCCGCATCGAAGGTGATGTTTCCATTATTGTTGACATAAATGTTGGAGAAACTCTGTCCAAAATACCGCAGGTCAAAACCTAGGGAGGTGAGGGGAGCGGAGCCGTCGTCATTGGCAGCCAGCGTGTTTGATAGGACAAAACCCGTTCGGATAGCACCACCCGGGGTGCAGGCTGCTGCGTTAACGGTATGGTTTTGTGAAATTGGATTTGGGAAAAGGGTGCAAAAAATGAAGATGCTGACAATTGCAATACGTAAAGGAGTCAAAATATTGGAACAAGGTGTGCGAAGGCGTTGAGTCATGTTCAACCTCTGTGATGGATTGGTATACCGTTATTACTATATTGATATTGCCGCTCTTGTCAATCAAAATACTGCTCGAGTTGTAAGGAGAAAACACTCATTGCGTTCTATAAAAAAACAAAGGTATGTAGACCGCAGAAGAATCAAAGAGAGATGATTTCAGGAAATTTTCACCACGGAGATCACGAGATTGCAAAGAAAATTATTGTAGTTTGCTAATGTAGATCTACACTACAATGTATGCCTGTTCACAGGGGTTGTTGATGCTGACCTCTTCTCCTGCCAGGGGGCGGACGAGGAAGGGATAGTGCTTACCAAAGTACTTTAATAAAAACCCTTGACGTTCTCAAAAGTGATAGTAAATCATATTATCACTTTCAATAATGATAATAATGAGGTGAACAATGACAGGAAACTAACTTATCGACGTATTGGTACACCCCATCCGAATGCGGAGCATGATGACCCTGTCCGGCAATTCCGGGTTGACCCCGCTGCAGATTGCAGACGCACTGCCCGATGTCCCGCAGGCTTCCCTTTACCGCCATATCAATCGCCTGGTGGAAGGGAACGTCCTCATCATCGTGGAAGAGCGCCGTGTCCACGGAACCACAGAAAAAGTGTACGCCTTGAATACCTCATTAAAAACCCATCTGATCGGGGAAGATATGGCGAACCTGAGCAAAGTAGAGCACATGCATTATTTCAACTCATTTGTCGTCACCCTCCTGGACGAATTCTCCACCTACCTGCGCCAGACCCCCCACGTGGATTTGGCTGCGGATGGGGTAGGCTACTCCCAGGTGGTTCTCCACATGAGCGACGCCGTCCTGGCGGATTTCGCCGCCAATTTCAACCAAATCTTGCTACCCTATTTCACCGAAGGGACCGATCCGACCGGCCAATTACGCCGCAAACGGATCTTCTCTACACTGTTCATGCCCGCAGCAGCCAATAATCCTGAAAAGGAATTGGAATGAACGAGTTTAACTGGACTATTTTCTTTATCATCCTGGCCATTGGCGTTCTCGGTACCCTGGCGGTCATCCCTTACAGCCTGGCTCTCAACCCCCGCCGGGATGGAAGCCTTAAAAGCCAAACAGGTGGAGGGTAAGAAATCGCTGCCGCCGAGTGCGGTGATTCTGCTGGCGAGCAGCGCGTAGAAGATGCCCGGCAGCGGTCCGAAGATGTAACCGGCTGCCATGGTGAGCAGGGTGGGCGGGAAGAGGAAGACTGGACGGACGAAGTAAATGACGATGTAGAAGTAGATTCCCCACGAGGAAACGGAAAGGAACGCCGCCAAGCGCGCCACGGTTTGGGCGGGGGTGAGGTCGTGGGTGTGGGTGTACCAGCCCCAGGCAGCCAACAGCAGCACCCAGGCTATAAGGGTGATGATGCGGCTCGAGGTGCGGGGGGAGGGTGGGTCCTCGGGTATGGGAGGTGAGGTCATTTTAACGCATATCGCGATTATAGGATATTTGAGGTCGGTCATGAGATTTGTTGGGTTTCGGACGTGCATCCTCAACCCAACCAACCAACTTTACCAAGATGCTGCCATTGAAAAGACCTTTTCCAATATCTGATGTAATAATCTGACACTGGAATCATCCATACGGATGAAATAATGCTATATTTAAGGCAGTTCCCCGAATATAATCACCCAAGTGGGGATAAATATTAATAACCCGCGTGTAAAAATCTCTCAACGAACACTCAATGAAAAACGAGATATTTTCTATTGCTGTCAACGGATTTCTGAAGAAAGAGGCTGCCAGATGAAAAAGGTCATTTTCGTTTTTGGCATAGTGATCCTATTGGTTGGTTGTTCCGCGCCAACCCAACCAACCCAAACGGATACTCCTGACGAGCCGAGCAAGATCGTTTTCTCCACCGGACGGGATGGAAACGTAGAAGTCTACATCATGAATTCAGATGGAACTGGTCAGATGCGATTGACCAATACCCAATTCTTCGATGGCGCTCCTGACCTCTCACCGGATGGGAAAAAGGTCGCATTCCTATCGGACCGGGATGGAAATGCCGAGATCTATTCCATGAGCCTGGATGGGAGCGCCCAGGTAAATCTGTCCAATTCCCCCGGCAGTGATACATATCCTGATTGGTCTCCCGATGGACGCCGGATTGTTTTTACTTCCGATCGCGATGGTAGCATGGAAATCTATATCATGAACGCCGATGGAAGCGGTCAAACCCGTTTGACGAATAATCCGACGAATGATTATTCGGCCAAATGGTCCCCCGATGGCAACAAGATCGCCTTCACGTCAGACCGGAATGGAAACTATGATGTATATGTCATGAATACAGACGGGAGCGAACAGGTCAATATCAGCAATCACGCGGATGTCGATGTATCTCCCACCTGGTCAGGAGACAGTCAAAAGATAGCGTTCGATTCGAATCGCGATGGACATTATGATATTTATACGATGAACCTGGATGGGAGTAATCAGACTCGCCTGACATTCAGCGATGTCGATCGGTTCGCTTACACCGATTGGTCACCGGATGGTCAAAAGATCCTGCTCAATGTTGATAATGGTCAGAATTGGGATATTTATGTCATGGACGCAAATGGAAAAAATATCGCCCAGTTATTGAGCGGTCCGACGGATGATATTGATGCCCGCTGGGGACCGGGTGTATCGACCAGCGCGGGTGTTGGGATGCCCACCATCACGCCGCTGCCCCTTGTTGCATCAACTCCCTACGCAGAAGTGATCAGCACGCCTGAAGGACAAGTGTCACCGCTTGAGCCGAATGCCTCGCCAGAAGATCAGGCGATTCCTGGTTCTGGTCAGATCATGTCTCTTACCGGCTGGGTTGAATTTTTCGCTTCCGGTGATGTATCCACCGATCAGGATAGCCCCACAGCCTTAGGCCAGGTCGTCATCTTCCATGGACCCGATTCGATGATTTCGGGCATGTCCTGCCAGGGTTGTTATGTCCTGGATCTGGCCGATGATGTTCAGAGCAGCGTACCTCTTGAGGACCTGAATGGCAGTAATATTGTCTTCCGTACCGGCGAAACGTATGAATATCACATTGAGGGGCTAGTGACGAATAGAACCTTCAGCGATTTCTTTATGGGAAATGTTCCGATCTTCGAGGTGCAAGTCCTCGAGCGATTGAGGTGATCGCCTGGGACAATGCGTGAATTTGCTGCTCCCCCAAATCCCAAAATCTGGGGGGATGTTTTAGGCAGGGGGTATCATCCACCTGGTCTGGGGGAGTAGGTGAAGAAGATAGAGAAGGTTGTGGCACAGGCGGAGTAATGGGTAGAATAAACTGGGTTATGAACGAGGGCAGCGTCTTATAGAGGGCAGCCTTTTGGATTTTGACGATTAGGAGAAGCAGTCCGACAATGTGCCACAGATTATGTGAGTATAAGATTTTTGGGTTTAGGATAATAGGAATCATCCCCCGATATAGCTTATTAACCAGTTAGGCTTCCATAAACCAAAACAAGGGTATTCTCACAATTATAGTAATAATTATAGTTACCAACTATCCCATTTATGTTTGCCTGTAAATAATGCTCGTCGCCCCCATTAAGATTAATTGCGATTTCTCTTGGTACATTATTAACGATGACACAGAATTCTGTAAGATTGATTATTGTTGGAGACCATTCCCCCAGAAGTGAAACGACTCCCTTGTCGTTCACGTTTCCAATTTTGACTTTTTGTTGTATCGATTTGCCAATAATGGTTTTTTGATATTCAGAGAATTGTAATTCTGTCATCTTATCAAAATTGGCATAGATATCTTCTAGAGTTACTGGAGGAAGAGGTGTAATCGTTGGTGCATATAATGAAGTTGTTGCAATGGGCAATTCATTCGCATCAACATTTAATGTTACTTTAGAAAGCAGAATCCAACTGATATCGTTTTCATCTAATGATATCCATTCTTTATTACTACTCACTTTGAAAGCTTTTATAGTTGTACCTTTACCGATTACCTGTAAAACGGGATATTCTAAACTTGGTCCAGACCTCACTACACTATCAGAAATAACAATTATAAAAGCGTTCGTGCTACCAGTGCTTACAGTTGAATTTATATCAGGCTTTTGGGTTGACAATACCTCAGATGGTGGAGTGCCTAAAAAGGCGCTTACAGTTGCTGCTGCAATTGTATTGATCTCCTCAGGGCTTAGGCTGTCGTTTGTCGATGCTTGAGAACCGCAAGCACTTTGAGTGATGGATAGGATTATTATTGTCATAATCAATTTTGTTAATGATTTCATGTCTACCCTACCTCAAAATAAGATCAATTCTACTTGGATTTTATACTATCAATAGTAACGGTGCAAATCATGTTTTAAGAATGAATGACGCAAAACATATAATATTATTGCAAATACTATTTACAATCCTTTATTAATTATGATGAAGTCACGCTTGAATACCGCGACTCGAAACCCAACACTATGGATCAGTTTTGATTGATACAAATGTTGGGTTTCGCAAATCACACTCAACCCAACCTTCCATAACAGTCTCCCTTCAGAATGAATTATGTGAATGATAAAAGAATTTTTATTACATGGTCATACGCGACTGACCCGACTTGAAGCGAAGCGGAACGAGCATTTCCAGATTTGTAAGTAATAATATTGTCTGAATGAAATTTTGAATTATCCCTATCAAATCCCCATTCTCTCACCTTTCTCATTGCAACGAATAAGATCTCTTTGTCATTTGCTCTCGGAATGAGGGTCTCGTGAACATAATCCCTGATGACTTTCGATGAGAAGAGATTTGGCTGATAACTTGAATCTCTAGAGTGATAAGGAATCAATTCCAGAATAACGATTTGTTTTGATAAAAAGTGTAAAGTATCTAGGTATTTCCAATTGGTTTCTTTCATTATCTGAGTGATAATCGGAAAAAACCGAGGTTCCCAGTACAAGAAACCTCCGTGCCAAGAATGCTTTGGGTTCAGTGAGAATACCGGAAATTCTCTATCATTCACCTGGTTAAGGTTATCAAAGACTGCTTGTCGATAATCAGCATCTTCATACTCAGCCTTGTAATCGGAAGTCCCAAGTCCCGGATTTGCCAATAATAGGAAAACCTTCCCGTTACGCAGATCTCCTAAGTAAGGGAGAGGGAGAAGGCCTAAATGGAATTTACTAGGTGATTTCCGAATTATTTCCAAATGACTTGAAAATTCTGAATATGAGGAATAGGCAACAGCCTCAGTATATATATCAATTTCTTCCTTATCTCTATCAAGGATATATGGTGGAATGGAAGGTAAATTTCTCCATATAGAAATCAATTTATCTTCTGTCATTAGCTTCCTCCCTCGATTACAAAAATTTCCAGACAACATTTTTTATCAGTCGTAGGTTGGGGAGAGCGGGTATGTTGGGTAAAGGGCTTTGCTTGAAACCCAACACCTACATAATGTGAGTTCTCATCAGATTCCATGATTCCCCAAGCCTTACAACATCGCATGGTATTGGCTAATCCACCCGCTATTCATATCACTTATCCCCATGGATATTCTGGCATCACATTTCGAATCACGCAAATCAAATAAGACTGCCCGTCCTTCCCAGAGCAGCCCCCCTTACTAAGGGGGGTAGGGGGGATCTAATAGGGGATTCAACATGGTAACTCAGTTAGTTCTCCTACCCCGAACCGATCCCCGCGATGGACTCCTCGATCGAACCAATCACCCCATCAAATTGCGCCATGATCTCCCAATTCGTAAACCGTATCACCTTCAACCCATGCGATTCTAAAACCTTTGTTCTTTCTGCGTCATCACTCTCCGCCTGGTCCGAGAAATGGGTGTCGCCATCCACTTCGATCACCAGTCTCAGTTCCGGGCAGTAGAAATCCACAATGTAGTTGTCGATGGGACGTTGGCGCAGAAAGCGGAGGGTGTGGCGGCTGAGATAGTCATACCACAAGTGTTTTTCGGCGGGGGTCATGTTATTGCGTAGGGTGCGGGCTTTTTCTTTCAAGGCCGGGTTGTAGGGAAGGAAGAATTTGGATTGGATCAGTTTGGGCATGGGTTAATTGTATACGATGAGTGGGAATCCCCCTCTTTCCCCCTTAGTAAGGGGGACAACATCCGCCAGCCTCCCTTATCAAGGGGGACAACACCCCCCAGCCTCCCTTATCAAGGGGGACAACATCCGCCAGCCTCCCTTAGGAAACGGGACAGAACCAAAATCCCCCTCAATCCCCCTTAGTAAGGGGGACAACATCCGCCAGCCTCCCTTAGGAAACGGGACAGAACCAGAATCCCCCTCAATCCCCCTTAGTAAGGGGGACAAGAACCAGCCTCCCTTAGTAAGGGGGACAAAAACCAGCCCCCTTAGTAAGGGGGAAAGGAATAAAAGCCCCCCTTATCAAGGGGGGGAGGGGGGATCCATACAAGGGAGGGATATTACTCTAGCACTCGCTATACCCGCAGGCGTAGCACTTGCGGCAGCCTTCCTCGTTCACCACGGCTGCCTCGCCGCACTCGGGGCACAGGTCGCCGATCTTGAGCATGAGCTGGTCGGCGGCAGGATCCGCTTCAGGCTTCACGCCATGGTTCGAGAAGATCGCGGATCCCGTTGGTATCCACGTTCTGCTCCAGGTACTCGTCCAGGACCTGGGCGACGCCATCCGGCAGGGAGCGCACGCGGTTGGGGCCGAAGCCGAGCGAGCGTCCGCCGCCGATGCCGGCCAACTGGCGGAAGACTTCCTGCAGGCGGGCGCGTGGTTCGACCGGGGAGGCCAGGCGCAGGATGTAGCGAGATCAGGCGGCCGATGGCTTCGGAGACGGCGGCGGTCTCCGAGCCGGCCTTGGCGGTGTTGATGAAGACCTCGAAGGGCTGGTCCGCCGCCGTTCTCGTTGATGGTGACGAAGGCCTTGCCCAGCGGCGTCTCGATGGGTAGGTGTAGCCGGGCAGGGAGCGCGGGCGCGGCTTCTTGCTTTCGTGCCAGATCGGGAACTGCCCGTCGGCGGGAAGTGATCTCAGCGGAGGCGCCATCCAGTAATTTCTGCTTGCCGGAGGCGGTGGCGTGGGTCTCCAGCACCACCTTGTCGCGCGAGCCGGTCACGTAGACGGTGATGCCCTTGCAGCCCAGCTCCCAGGCCAGCATGTAGGCGGTGGCCACGTCCTCTGCGGTGGCGCCGGGGGGAAGTTGATCGTCTTCGAGAGGGTGTTATCCACGAAGGCCTGCAGGGCGGCCTGCATGCGCACGTGCTCCTCGGCGGTGATGTCGGCGGAGACGACGAACGGCGTCGCGCACTGTCTGCGGGCAGCTCGCTCGACGTGCTGGCAGGTGCCGTCGCGCATGACCTGTCTCGACGATCTCCTGGCGCATTTCCGGGTTCGAGCCCGGCGGCTTCGAGCGCCTCCTCGAAGAGCGGGCTGGCGTAGGTCAGCTGCAGGTCCTTGCCGTTGTCGTTGACGTGGCGGATGTAGGCCAGGGCGAAGACCGGCTCGCAGCCGTAGCCTTCGCAGCCGGCGACGGTGGCGATGGTGCCGGTGGGGGCGACGGTGGTCTGGGCGGCGTTGCGGATGCCGTGCTTGCGGATGCCGGCGGTGATGACGTCCCAATCGACGGCCGGGCGGCCCCAGTCGTGGCCATAGGGCACGAGCGGGGACGGGCGGCGTGCCAGGTCAGGTTGCTCGGGTCGTAGATGCGAGCCGTCGATGGCGGGGAAGGCGCCGCGCTGCCTCGGCCAGCTCGATGCTGGTCTGCATGGCAGTGGTAGCGCACGAACTCCATCACCTGCGCGCGAACTCCTGGCCCTCGTGCGAGCCGTAGCGGACGCCGCAGTGGTACATCAGGTCGCGCCAGGCCCATGATGCCCAGGCCGATGCGGCGGGCGCGGTGGGCGGCTTCCTTGCAGCTGGGGCACGGCCGGCACGTACGCGTTGGCGTCGACCACGTCATCCAGGAAGCGGGTCGAGAGGACCACGCTGCTGGCGCAGTTCTTCCCAATCCACCGTGCCGTCCGGGCCGCAGGTGCTCGGCCAGGTTGACCGAGCCAGGCAGCAGTTCTCGTAGGGTCCGAGCCACTGCTCGCCGCACGGATTGGTGGCTTCCAGTGGGTACAGGTGCGGGACGGGGTTGGAGCGGTTGGCGGCATCCAGGAAGAGCACGCCCGGCTCGCCGTTGTGGTGGGCCTGGCGTGACGATCTTGTCGAACAGGTCGCGGGCGCGCACGGTCTTGATAGACCTTGATGGGGATGCCGGCCTGGCGTCGGCCTGCTCGAGGGTGCCGTTGAACTTGCGGTAGTCGGGGCTGGCGACATCGGGGAAGAGCAGGTCCCAATCGGCGTCGTTCTTCGACGGCGTGCATGAAGGCGTCGGTGATGCCGACCGAGATGTTGAAGTTGGTGATCGGCGTTCTCGTTGGTCTTGCAGGTGATGAAATCTTCCACATCCGGGTGGTCCACGCGCAGGACGGCCATGTTGGCGCCGCGGCGGGTGCCGCCCTGGGCGATCTCGCCGAAGGCGTGGTCGTAGACGCGCAGGAAGCCGACCGGTCCGGTGGCCTGTCCGGCGGAGGAGTTTGACCAGTGATGCCCTTCGGGCGCAGGCGTGAGAAGGAGAAGCCGTTGCCGCCGCCGGTCTGCTGGATGAGGGCGGCGTCGCGCAGGGTCTGGAAGATGCCGGCGGAGTCTGCGGCCCATGTCATCGGTGATGGGCAGGACGAAACAGGCAGCCAGCTGTCCCAGGGGGGTGCCGGCGCCGGTGAAGGTGGGGGAATTGGGGAAGAATTTCTTGGTGGTGAGAAGGTGGTAATATTCGAGGGCGCGGGCATCGACATCGCCCTGCCAGGTTTCCTCGACCTTGGCGACGTGGTAGGCCACCCGCCAGAACATCTCTTCGACGGTCTCGCACGGTTTGCCGTCGTCACCGCGGCGGACGTAGCGCTTCATGAGCACCTGGCGGGCATTCTCGGTCAATTGGACCGGCGGCAGATCCGCTGGTGGGGGAGGGGTTGGCAGAAGTCCGGACTTGGTTGTGGTGGGTATTGATTCCATTAATAGTTATCCTTCCAATAAGCGGTCAATTTCATCACGGATGGAACGCAGGTCCCCCAGGTTGAGGTAGACAATGGCATACCGGATATACGCGATGTGGTCCAATTGTTTCAAGCCGGCGATGATGAGATCGCCCACGGTTCTGGATGTTACCTCCGCCTTTCCCATTTTTTCGAGCTGAGTTTCCACTTCTCCGACCAACCGGTCGATGTCGGCGGCAGAGACAGGTCGTTTAGCGCAGGCGATCCGCAATCCGCGCAGGAGTTTCTCGCGTTCAAATTCTTCGCGTGAGCCGTCCTGTTTGACGATGAGCGGCGCAGTTTTGATCGCGCGTTCGTAGGTACTGTAACGTTTGCCGCAGACCTCACATTCCCGGCGGCGGCGGACGCCCCCCTTGGCATCATGGGTGGTATCGATGACTTTTGAATCCCAACTGTTGCAGTACGGACATCTCATCGATTCGCCTCCAGGTTAAGGAACATACCCCCGTATATGGGGGTACCCCGACGAAAACCCCCTTTATTTAGTTACGTGGCAACATTTTAGCACAGGCGAATGGACAAAGCAAGCAAGAATAACGACAGTACTCTTAAATTAATTGCGCATAAACAAATATTTAAGGTTTCTAATGTTGGGGCGAAAGGATAGAAACCGGTAATCGGAGATCAGAAAACAGGTCACTGGTTTTGCGGTCATGCTGAGCCATCGTATTGTGGTCATCCTGAACCCTGAATGGGTGAAGGATCCCTGCGCAGGCCCGGGTTCGCCTGAGCTTCGGAGAGATTCTTCGCTGTAAAGCAGCTCAGAATGACTTGCTCATCATCTGTCATGCTGAGCCTGATAGGGCGAAGCATCTCTACGATGGCACGAGTACGCCTGAGTCTCCAAGAGATTCTTCGTTGCTGCGCTCCTCAGAATGACTTGCTCATCATCTGTCATCCTGCATCCCGATGGGCTCAAGCATCTCTGCGCAGGCACGAGTACGCCTGAGTCTCGGAGAGATTCTTCGTCGCTGCGCTCCTCAGAATGACATAGTGCTGCGCTCCTCAGAATGACATGGCGAGATGCTCCTCAGAATGACATCATGCAACAACGAAAAAGCGCCCTCCGTAGGAGAGGGCGCCCAGGAAAATGTGTACCGATAAATTGCTTAAATGGATACTACCGGATCTGGCGGCGGCGAATGAAAGCGGGGATCTCGAGATCGTCCGTATTCACGATCTTGGAAGAGTAATCCACCATGGCGGGAACTGACTGGCGGTCGACTTCCACGGATTGGAGAACACGAGCCGGTTGAGATATCTGAATCGGCTGGGGTTGCTCGACCAGCTTAGGTCGTTCCACTGGTTTGATCCCGGAGCGCTCGAACCCGGTTGCGATGACGGTGATGCGCAGATCGTCTTTCATGGCAGGATCAATGACAGCGCCGAAGATGAGGTTCACCTCGGGGTGGGCAGTTTCTTTGATGATCGCGGCAGCCTGGTTGACCTCAAACAGGGTCAGGTTGGTTCCACCGGTCACATTGAAGAGAATACCGCGGGCACCGTTGATGGTGATGTCGAGCAGTTCACTGGAGATCGCCTGTTCCGCGGCAATGCGTGCACGATCTTCACCAGAGGCGTTGCCGACAGCCATGAGAGCTGCGCCGCCTTCGGACATGATAGTGCGCACATCTGCGAAGTCCAGGTTGATCAGCCCGGGGACGGTGATCAATTCGGAAATACCCTGAATACCCTGGCGAAGCACATCATCTGCCTTCTTAAACGCTTCCGGCAGGCTGGCGCGTTTATCGACAATGGAGAGCAGGCGGTCATTGGGAATGACAATGAGGGTATCTGCGTGTTCCTTCAGACGGGTGGCGCCAGCTTCAGAATTCGCTGCGCGGCGGGATCCCTCGAAGGCGAATGGTCGTGTGACCACGCCGATGGTCAGCGCGCCCACTTCTTTGGCGATCTGAGCAATAATGGGAGCGGCTCCGGTCCCGGTGCCACCACCCATACCAGCAGTGACGAAGACCATATCGCTGCCTTTGAGGACTTCGTAAAGCTCTTCAGCAGATTCCTCAGCGGCTTTGCGGCCAACTTCCGGATTACCGCCTGAGCCAAGTCCTCGGGTGGTTTTATCCCCGATGCGGACTTTGGTTGGCGCTTTGGATAGCTGCAGGGCTTGCGCGTCCGTATTGACGGTGATGAACTCGATGCCATGCAGTCCTTCTTCAATCATTCGATTGACTGCATTGCACCCGCCACCACCAACTCCGACAACTTTGATGCGGGCAAATGATTCTGAGTTTGATTGAGCAGTAGTATCCATTTTATTCTCCTCTTTTATTCTATGCGAAATGATTATTGACGCAACCGAAAATAGCTACGAATTTTAAGGTAGCAAGCGTTTGAGGAAATCCTTGATCTGGTCCCAGCGAAGCAGCTCGCGATTATGCTGCGTGCCACGTTTTTGGGGTGAGAGATTGGATTCGCTCATCATCAGCGCCCAGTAGAGCAGACCGACGCTGGTTGAATACGGTGGAGCTAATAGCTGATCCGTGAGACCAAGCAGATTTTCGGGACGGGCTACCCGAACGGGTAAACCCATCACCTGGCTTGCCAGTCCACGGATACCGGGCATCTGGCTGGTGCCTCCGGTTAGAACCATACCTGCGGGCAGCAGACCATCATATCCGCTGCGTTTTATCTCCTGCAGGAGCAATGAGAAGATTTCTTCCGTGCGCGCCTCGATGATCTCAGCCAATTCCTTGCGGCTCACCTGAATCGGTTGATCTTCTCCGAAAGCCCGAATGGTGAACTTATCTTCATCAGTGACTTCATCCATTTGGGCGTACCCATGCTGTAATTTCAGTTCTTCCGCCTGCGAGATGGGTAAACGCAAGCCGTGAGCGATATCGCTGGTGATCATGCTGCCACCGACACCGAGAACCATGGTGTGCCATACATCGCCATCGATATATACAGCCATACTGGTGGTGCCAGCGCCGATATCGACGACTACTGCACCCATTTGACGTTCGGTCTCGGAGAGGACTACCTCTCCCGAAGCCAGTGGGTTGAGTACAAATTGTGCCGTTTGCACGCCGGCAGAGCTGACTGCCTGACGAATATTTTCCACAGTGGCAGCAGCCGCAGTGATAATGTGGGCTTCCACTTCCAGGCGGAAGCCGTGCATTCCGATCGGCATATGGATTCCATCCTGCCCATCCACCGTAAAGCTGCGCTGGATGACGTGGATGATCTCACGGTTATGGGGGATGGCGACTGCCTGGGCGGCTTCGAGTGCGCGAGCTACATCGTTGTGATCGATCACCCGACCGGCGATTCCCACCACACCACGGCTGTTCACGGATGAGACATGGGATCCTGCCAGACTCACGATTGCTGATGTGATCTCAAGCCCGGATGAGCGCTCTGCTTTTTCCACGGAACGGGCGATGGATTGGGTGGCTGCCGATATATCAACAACTGTACCTTTCTTGATGCCCTGGGAAGGTTCGATTCCCACACCCAAAATACGCAGGCTGCGTTCTCCTTCCACCCTGGCGACCAGAGTGCAAACTTTGGATGTACCTACATCAATACCCACTACAATCGGTTCGTCCATAGTTATTGCTCCATCCGGTAATAAGGTGCATAGAGATTTTCCATCGAGACAAGGGAAGGTTTTTCTCCCCGAGCTTCCAATTTCGCAATGATTTCGCGGTACATAGTTAATTTCTGTGGCATATCATTCGGATTCAATCCGAAGAAGACGTTCCAACCCTGGGGGTCAGTCCAGCCAAGACCATAGGTCGGGTGGTATTCCAGTTGAACACCCTCAGGAATTTGTTTCGCCATCGCCTGAATGGCAGGGATCATTTGAGGATCGATGAATGCGCGGGGAGGGTTCAAAGGCTGAGACAACGGGTCAACCAGGTCTTCCGGTTTGATGATCAGGCTGGCAAGGGATTTTCGACTCTCCTGTGAGACCAGTGTCAGGTTGATCTTACCGGTCGGGGGGGCACCTGCCGCGGTGACTGTGACCAATTCTTTGGCTTCACCTTTCGGTTCGAAGGCAATTCCATCCGCAGAGATCCATTGGGTGGATCCGCCTTGTTGCCATTGCAGCACAGGTTCTCGTTCCTGCACCCGAACATAGACCACGCCCGGGAAGCCGAGGCTGACTTTCACATTGGATAAGACGGGATATGCGTTTTGGACCACCCGCGAAATTTGCGCAGGCAGGATGGTGAGCATCCGCTGCCCATTCATAGGTACCAATTTTTGTACTTCTTCGAGGGTGACACGATTTGCTCCCATCAGCTTAACATTGCTGATTCGAAAGAACGGCTGCGTCCACATGGCATAAATTCCCAACGCACAAAAGACCAGAATAAGTGAAGAAACCAATCGCCAGCCCGGTTTGAGGATAGTGATTGCGGGCAGACGGATCTCGGCGCCACCTGACAGTGGGAGATAGAATTTTCGACGACCTTTCTTATGCGCTTGTTGCAGGATGGGAACTGTATCCGGTTCGTTGCGGGAAACAATTGGCGTGTAGCGACCAGGCATCCGGGCGCTGTCGCTGGCTATGACAACCCTTTGTTTGATGTCTTTTGCCCGTCGTGAACGGACATGATCCGCTCGACTTGCGGAGTGGCGTAGTGTGGTCGTCATGCTTCCCTCCTGTATTGTCGGGTGGTCGCGTCCCGGTCTGCTTTGCGTTCAAGGGCTAAGTCGATCAATCGATCGATCAATTGCGGGTAAGCCAATCCTGTGGCTTCCCACAATTTCGGATACATCGATATCTTAGTAAAACCGGGAATCGTATTGATCTCATTGAGATAATACTCACCGGTTGTCTTATCGAGTAAAAAGTCCACTCTAGCCATTCCAGCACAATCCGCGGCGATAAAGGCTTGGACAGCGGTATTTCGGATATTCTTCATCAACTCACCGCTGAGGGGAGCGGGGATGATGAGCTCAGAGTTGTCCAGGATATATTTCGCGTCATAAGAGTAGAAGTCCGCTCCCGGTCGAATTTCTCCTGCGACGGATGCTTTTGGATCGTCATTGCCCAGGACGCTCACTTCAATTTCACGGGCATCCACACCACGTTCAATCAGGACGCGGCGGTCGAATCGGGCTGCATCCATTAACCCTTCCATCAAGTCTGACCGGGACCGGCATTTGGAAATACCCACCGAGGAGCCCAGATTGGCAGGTTTGACGAAAAGGGGATAAGGAGACAGGGCTTCAGCCAACCCGATCACTTTGGTCATGTCTTTGTGGATCATGGCACGCGTCACAAGGACGGAATCAACGACTGGAATGCCGTTGGCACGCATCAGGTCTTTGAACAGACCTTTGTCCATACCAACTGACGATCCCAACACCCCCGCACCGACATACGCGATGTCTGTCATTTCGAATAATCCCTGCAAAGTCCCATCTTCACCAAAGGTGCCATGTAGGACAGGGAAGACAACATCCAGATCGGTGACTTTTTCAAGCAGCTCTTTTCCTGCTTCGGATCGGATCTGGAACAATCCATGGCGGGACACATCGGGGAATATGGCAGCCGGGGATAATTTTTCCGGGTGTCTGGCAGACAATTGCTCGAGCGCATCTTCACCCCAGCGCCAGGAACCATCCTGGGTTATGGCAATCGGGAAAATCCGGTATTTTTCGCGGTCGATGACATTCATAACCGACCTGGCAGACATAAGGGAGACCTCATGTTCTCCAGAGCGACCACCGAAAATTACACCCACATTAAGTATTGCTACCATTAATTGCCATCCTTGAAGCTGCCAAGAAGTTCGATTTCGGTTTCCAGCTCAATACCAAATTGATCCAACACCTTTTTTTGAGCAAGGCGGATCAGATCATAAATATCCTGAGCCTTCGCCTTCTCATCATTCAGGAAGAAATTACCATGTTTACTGCTTATCTCGGCTCCGCCAATCCGGGTGCCCTTGAGTCCTGCCGCTTCAATAAGCCGCCCTGCATAGTCGCCCTCTGGATTCTTGAAGATGGACCCGAGGCTGGCACCCGCCGGCTGGCTGGACTTGCGTTTTTCCAAATAATCATCCAGCCGGGTTTGGATTTCGTTTGGTTGGGCGGGGTGAAGGAATAATCCAGCACTCAGAATCACTGCCTGGCTGACCTCACTTTTTAATCGGCTGGATCGATAGGAATATTCCATTTCTACAGCCGACCAATCATGGAGGCTGCCATCGGGCAAGAGAATTTCCACCTCTTTCATGCTGGTTGCCATATCCGCCCCATGTGCACCCGCATTACCATACACTGCTCCACCAACAGTCCCTGGAATACCGGCAGCCCATTCCAAACCAGACCAGCCATCAAGGGAGACTTTCCGAGCCATACTCCCAAAGTTGACGCCAGATTCAGCGTATACAATAGCCTCCGATTCGGATTTTTCAATTCGAAATTCGGAGGATCTATTGAGTACGGCGATTCCATGGAAACCATCATCACTTATAAGCAGGTTGGAACCTCCGCCTAGAATGATGCAGGGAATTTTTTCGGCCCACAGGTAAAGCATGAAATCGGCAAGTTCTTTTGCCGATTTTGCTATGAGCATGCCATCAGCCATTCCACCAACACGCGCGGAGGTATAACGCCCAAGTGAAACATGTTGTTCAAGGCGTTCGCCAAAATGGCTTACCAACCGGTCCGTGATGATGCTAGCCAATCATTCTCCTTCGCCTTTTACCCGGTCTTCATAAACTGAATTAGTTTCATGACGACCTGTCGACGTTCCTTCTCTGTGTAATTACCTTCCAATAATTTGACCTGGTTCTGAGGTAAGCTGCCTTCAACCGCTTTACTGTTTAGGATATCGTGACCGTTCGACCCTTTGGACTTCATGGATGAGTGATTTTTTTCTACCATTTCATTTTGTCCTTTCTTCCAGCTTCACCAGAAGCTGTTGGTTGATCTGATCCGCGTCCCCGGCAGAAAGGACAACAACAAGATCGCCGGGTTTGAGGTGTGCGAGTAGATAATCGGTGGTGTGTTCCAGGGTATCCATAAATAGGGCTGAACCACCTTTGATCATTCCCGCTACACGAGCGGATGAGTACTCTTCTTTTTTCTCACGCGAGGCATAGATTTCTGTGACAATGATTTTGTCTGCCTGGCCAAATGATTCGGCGAAGTGGTCTGCCAGGAGACGTGTGCGTGAGTAGGTGTGCGGTTGCCAGATAGCCCAGATACGATGATCAGGATATCGTGAACGGGCTGCTGCCAAAGTGGCTGCAATTTCGGTTGGATGGTGAGCGTAATCATCTACGAGGGTTACTCCACCAACCGTACCGACCACTTCAAAGCGCCTGCCGGTTCCCTGAAACGAGGCGACTGCCAGAGCTGCTTCCAGTAAATTCAGACCGAGCAGATCAGCGACAGCCAGGGCGGCCGTGGCATTTTGCACATTGTGTTGTCCTGGTATGGATAGGTGCACATCCTTTGCCAGTTTCACTTTTTTATTCGCCCAGTTTTTCTCCAGATCGAAATGATAATAACCATCAACGACCTGTAGATTTACAGCCTGGTAATGAGCACCAGGATTAATGCCATAACGCATTCCCTGAACGTAGGATGGGATGGAATCCAATAATTCAACTGCAGCAGGATGGTCAGCGCACGCAAGGAAAGTACCGTGTGGTTCGATGGTGCCAATAAATTCTTTGAATGCTTGACTGTATTCAGCCATCGTCGGATAGCAATCAGGATGGTCGTGCTCCAGGTGGGTGACGATGGCGATGATTGGATGAAGACCCAGGAACATTCGATCATATTCATCCGCTTCGATTACAAATTCAGACCCTTTACCAGCATGGGCATTCGTTTCAAGACCCTTGATCAATCCTCCAACTATAAAGGAAGGATCTCTACCCATTTGAGTGAGCACCCAGGTGATCATCGAGGAAGTGGTTGTTTTTCCATGGGTTCCGGCTATGGCAATCCCGGTCTTGTCCCGCAATAATCTCCCCAAGAACTCTGACCGTTTATAAACCGGAATGCCTTTGGCGATGGCTGCCTTGACTTCAGGATTGGATGGTGAAATGGCCGATGACTGGACTACCAAATCTGCAGTGTTAATATTTTCCGCATGGTGTCCTTTATAGACCTGTATGCCCATCTGTTGGAGGGCCAGCGTAACCGGTCCAGTAACCTGGTCAGATCCGCTAACTTCGTAGCCGGATTCCTTCAACAATCTTGCGATCGCTGATAATCCGCTTCCTCCAATCCCGATGAGATGTATATGGTCCATTTTCAAGGATCCTTTAGATGAACAGCACGATGACAAAACCAAACGCAATGGCAATGGCGAAGTAAATGGCTGGCGTTCCAAGCCAGGCAGGAGCAAAATACTGGATCATTTTCAGAGCCGCGTCGCCGACTTCGGTCCCTGCGATAGGCGCCGAGATGAATGGAAGCGGGTATTTCGTTTGATCCAGGTAGAACCATAACGTTCCGACAACCAGAAAACCGTTGAGAGCGCCGATGAACAACCCCAGAAGTGTGTCTTGCATGCTTCCCCGGATGAGACGGGGAGAAGCGCTAATTCGGGAAATGCTGACTGATTGATAGCCAAAGATCACCAATCCCATAGTGACCGCAAATCGGAGCCAAAAGAGGGAGGAGGCACCATCTTTTGCCAATGACTTCACGAGTTCCGGCGCAAATTTATCCAAAACGGTGAGGATAAATATTGAAAGGATGAGGGCAAATGTGACCAAAAGCTCCTTTGCCCATCCTCGCATCGCACCGATCACAGCGAAAATAATGACTAACATCCAGAAAACGATGGTCAGACTAACCATGACCCCTCCTTAGGATGCTGCGGCTGGCTAATTCTTCAAGTAGATTGGCAATATTCTGGGCTGCCCCGGGCGTAGCCAGTGATTTTGCGGCAGTCTTCATCTTCAATAATTCATCCGGATTGCGGAGAAGATCTTGGATGGTCGATACAAGGCGATCTTGCAATTGATCATTTACCAGGATTTTTGCAGCACCATGATCAACGAGATGATCCGCATTCACTTTTTGATATCGCCATGCATAAGGGTAAGGGACGAGGATTGAAGGCAGCCCGAACAGGGGATACTCTCCGAGAGTGGAGGCGCCTGCCCGTGAGATAGCCAGATCTGCTGAAGCCAGAGCCGCCCCCATTTCATGTAAATATGGGAATATCCGATATGAGGCTTTATATTCTGTGGGAAGGGACTCTCTGGCGGATTGAACCATTTCCCAATCCAAACTTCCGCTGATATGAATTACCTCTGCAAATGTCAATATCTCTGAGAGGTGGGATGTCACTGCGTTATTTATTGAACGCGCGCCTTTACTTCCACCGAAAATCAGAATTACAGGTAAATTTGATGTAATGTTGAAAAACTGTCGCCCGTTTTCCCGAGACCATCGGGACAACTCGGGGCGGGTTGGGTAACCGGAGACTGTCACCGGTTTATTGGAAAAGAATTCCCTGGATTCATTAGCTGTCACGGCGATATGGTCTGAATAACGAGCAATGGTCTTAAGGGCAAGACCTGGCTCGATATCCGGTACATACAACAAAGACTCACGCGCAGTAGCGGCAAGTGCCATCGGCACTGCGACATAGCCACCGGTGAAGAATAAAACGTCCGGATCAAATTGCTGGAGGATATGGCGAGATTCAAAATATCCCCTCGCTAATCTGATCAGGTTTCCCGGCAGGGTTTTAATACCCACACCATGAATACCTGCAGCAGGGATCGATCGATATGGAATTTTCTCTCGTTCAATTAAGTCGGTTTCCATACCACCTTTACCTCCTACCCAAAGGACGGCTTCAGTTCTGTTTATCAGAGCTTGAAGCACGGCGAGCGCGGGATACACGCCTCCGCCCGTTCCACCGGCGCAAATCAACAATCGCACTAAAGGCACTCCCTTCTTTATCTTCTTTGGTCATATTCGACTTCGAAATATTCATAAGAATCCCAATTGCCACGAGGGAGGTCACCAGGTTAGACCCGCCAGCGCTAAAAAACGGAAGTGCGTTTCCTGCAAATGGGAAGAGCCCGATAATAACCGCCATATTCAACATGGCTTCCATCACGATCCAGATAGTCAGACCGGCGGCGAGGAGAGAACCAAGCTGATCTGGTGCCCGTTTGGCAATGGTCAATCCGCGCCAGAGCAGCAGGGCAAATAAAACTACAACCGCACCCGCACCAATCAATCCCATTTCTTCTACGATGACTGCGAAGATCGAATCGGTATAGGGGAAAGGTAGCCCTGTGAATTTGGTATTGGCTTTGCCGATACCGACCCCGAACCAACCACCATTGATCACTGCTTCCATAGCTCGCATCACATGGTAGGATGATTCAGTCATATCTTTCAGACCAGCTAAATAGTCTTGAAAACGGCTTGCACCGGTACTATAAAGTTTGAGACCGATCACGCCAAACAAACCAGTAGAAGCCATGGCGATAATGATCTGCCGCCAGTCTGCCCCAGCCAGGAAGAATAAAAGACCTCCGATGATGATCACGGTAGCTGCCGCTGAAAGATCAGGCTGTAAGAGAATTAAACCACCCATGATCCCGAGGATGAAAATGACCGGGACAAAACCCATTTTAAAACTACGGATCTGATCTCTTTTGGAAAATAACCAGATAGAGAGGTAGATGATGATGACAAGTTTAGATAATTCAGAAGGCTGAACCGAGCCATTGAATAGACCGCGGGCAGGACCTGCTTCTCCTCGGCCGAAAACCAGAACCAGGAAGAGTAAGGTGATCGTGACAGCCATGATGAGCAAGATGTAACGTTGGTAACGGTGATAATCGATCATGGATGCTATGAATGCCAGCACCAACCCCAACCCCATCAGGCGGAGTTGTTTGAAAAAAATGGAAGTTGATGGCATATCGTGAGTAATTGCAAAATCCCAGCTGGCAGAATAAAGCATTACCAGACCAAACGCCAGCATACAAACGATAATGATGAATAGAGGTACATCCAGGCGCAGTTTTAATGGCCGACGCGGCTGTGCATCAGTTTCTGGTAAAGTTGGTATAGACGATTTTACGAAAGTTGTAGCACCCATTTTCGAAATTCCTCACCACGTTCTTCAAAATCTTTGTAAGCATCAAAGCTTGTACCACCCGGGGAAAGAAGTACGACATATCCTGGTTTTACGATCCCGGCGGCATGTAAAACGGCTTCCTTCAGCGTTCCACATAAGTGGATATCTTTGAGGGAGCTGGATGAATTTTGATGTGCTTTTACTATGTTTTCGATCTTTCCTGCCGATTCGCCAAACAGAACGAGAAAGTCCACCCGCTCGTTTGCCAATCTCGCGAAGTCTTCCCATGGCAGGTTTTTATCTCGGCCACCAGCGAGTAAGATGAGCGGCTCTTTGAATGAATGGATCGCTGCCATTGTTCGTTCGGGGGCGGTAGCAATAGAGTCGTTATACCAGCGCGATCCTCGATATTCACGGACAAATTCCAATCTGTGGGCGACTCCACCAAATCCCTGCACCCCCTTTTGGATCGCTTCCGCTGGAAGACCGGCTGCTTTTGCGATGGCACAGGCAGCCAGCACATTCCTCACATTATGTCTTCCGCGTAGTTGGATTTCCGAGACGGGAAGTAGATTTTCCTTTTTTGAATTCTCGATGTACATCACCTGATCATTTTCGATGAATGTCCCAGCCTCATCAGAGGTAGACAGAGACTCTCCAAAAGTGAGTAATTTCCCTTTGACACGAGATCGAAGATTCCATGAACCAGTATCCTGTCGATTGAGAATTGCGGTGTCAGCTGAGCTCTGATACTCCAAGATACGAGCTTTGGCTGCCGTATAAGTTTCCATGGTTCCGTGGCGGTCAAGGTGGTTAGGCGTGATATTGAGGACAGCCGCGATCGCGGGTGAGATCGTCATCTGTTCCAATTGGAAACTGGAAATTTCCATGATTGCGAGGTCTTCACTTTTCATATCTCTGACAGAAGCGATCAGCGGATTACCAATATTTCCACCCACCCAAGTTCGCTGGGCTGGTTTATTACTTTGCGCAGCCATTCGCCCAACGAGTGTAGTTGTGGTCGTTTTTCCCGCGGAACCGGTAATACCTATGACCGGGCATGGAACCACTTCCATAAATATCTGGGTGTCGTTGGTGAGGGGAATATTCCGCTGAACTGCTTCTTGTATGATTGACAGGCTGAGCGGGACACCGCCGGAAAGACAGACCAAGTCGCAATCATTAAGCAGAGAAACTGGATGCCCACCACCCATCCACTGAACCTTCAGCCCATCCAACTCCTCCATTGCAGGTCGGAGGGCATCGATCGGCTGTTTATCGTTGATGGTGATATGAGCCCCTTCCACCGCCAGAAAACGCGCGAGAGCTAATCCCTGACGGGCAGCTCCAATTATCAAGACGCGTTTACCTGACCAATTTGACATAGCTATACCATCGTGAACGCCAAACCGAGCATGGCGAATAATAGGCTGACCAGCCAGAACCGTTGAACAACTTGCGTTTCACTCCATCCGGACAATTCAAAGTGTAAATGGAGCGGCGCCATCTTGAAGAGGCGTTTTCCCTTTGTGAGTTTGAAATAGGCAATCTGGAGGATATCGCTCACTGCTTCGCTGACAGGAATTATGGCAATTATCGGCAAAGCAAGCCATTGCCCTGTCATCAATGCAACGACAGCCAGCGTCGCACCGAGAGCTAGCGATCCTGTATCTCCCATGAATAATTGTGCTGGATGGACGTTGAACCATAAGAAACCGAATACCGCTCCGACCAGCGTGAAGCAAAACCGACCCAGGAACACATCTCCTTGCATGAGCGCAATTCCACCGAATGCGGCAAAGGCAGTAGCTGAAATCAGACCAGCCAATCCATCCATCCCATCAGTAAAATTCACTGCGTTCGAAGCGCCAACGATCAGGAACATGGCAATCGGGATGTACCAAATGCCCAGATCAAGCGGTTTTTTTGCTCCAGGCCAATGTAATTGTGGTACATCCAGTACGTATTGCAGGATGATGGCGATACCAAGAGCGAGAAGGGTTTGCAAGAGGAACTTAGTCCGAATGCGCATTCCATTTCCCCGGCGAGGTCCGCGAATACCTTCCCAATCATCGATCGCGCCCAACAGCCCATAAGAAACCAGAACGAAGCTCGGCAATAAAACAGAATTTCCCAGGACATCCACGCCGATCAAGGATGCTGCATTTAGCAGAAGGGTGAGGAAAATCACCGGTGCAATGAACATAACGCCGCCCATGGTCGGTGTTCCCATCTTGGTGACGTGAGAATCGGGTTCTTCCACCCGGATCAACTTACCGATTTTGAAGTGGCGAAGTGCACGTAATAGAGGTCCGCCCCAAATGACGGCCATTATAAAAGATAACGCACTGAGTGTAAGCGCCAGTGAGGTTTCTTTCATACTGAACCTTCCAACGCAGTCACGATTTTATCCATGCGCATGCTGTGGGAGCCTTTTACCAACAGGACATCTTCGGGGGTCAACCTTGATTTCAGATAGGCAATGATCTCATCCGTAGATTCATATGCCTGAATATGACTTCTGGACAATCCGGCAGAATGAGCCGCATCAGCAATTATTTTTCCTCTGTCACCTAATGTCACCAAGTCACTCACGACCTCTGCTGCCCGATAGCCCACTTTTTCATGCCCCTCGGCTTCATACGGACCAAGCTCTAGCATATCACCCAGAACAGCGATTTTATGTCCATCCAATTCTTCAAGAAGATTCAACGCAGCCAGCGTCGACTCTGGCGAGGCATTGTAGGTATCATCAAGGATCATGGCGCCGTTGTACGCGTGGACAGCAACGAGTCGAAGTTGAGTCCGGCTGAATCGGAGGGCGTAAATGATATCTCCCCAGGACATTCCCTCAGCAACGCCTACCGCAGCGGCACGCAGGACGGTATGGACTGAATGTTGACCGATCAAGGGAACCCTTAGTTGGAAACTCTCGCCGAGATGATGCAGGGTGAAACGGATCCCCTCCAACCCTTCACCGACAATATCACTAGCCCATAGATCGGCTTTTGGATCCAAACCATAATTGATTACCCGGGCGGAAGTGAGAGAAGCCATCGCCTTTACGCGTGGATCGTCATAATTCAATATGGCAGTACCATCAGAAGGGAGCGCCTGTATCAACTCAGCCTTTCCCTTGGCGATTATTTCCTGTGTACCAGCCCGTTCAGCATGAACGGTTCCTATATTGGTCACGATCCCGATCTGTGGTCTGGCAATTTCACACAGTAATGAGATTTCTCCGGGGACATAGAAGCCCATTTCAAGGACAGCGTTCTGATATCCAGAGCCAAGCCTCAACAGAGTCAATGGAAGACCGATCTCATTATTCAAGTTACCCGGATTACGAAGAGTTCCGACCTTTTCGATTCAAAACGTCCGCGACCAATTCTTTGGTGGTGGATTTACCCACACTTCCAGTGATGCCAACCACGCGGACATCAAGTTTTGAACGCCAGAATCGGGCTATTTTCTGGAGGGAGAGTAGTGTGTTTTCAACCAGAATACAGAAAGGAACTTTAGGCAAAGGAAGCTGACCTGAAAATTGACCGTTCGTCAGATCAATCACCGGGAATAACCGGGAAAGGTCTTTTTGTATGAGGGCAATATGGGCGCCTTTATGGAAGGCGTCACCAACATAATTGTGTCCATCCACCCGTTCTCCGGGAAGCGCAACGAATAGTGATCCTGGAATGGTCAGACGTGAATCGATCGAGGCTTCGGTGATCACAAGATCTGCCCCGTTCGGACGATTTCCCGTCAATCCTTCCAGAATGTCAGCTAAAGTTAGCAATTGTGTCCCTTAATTAATTATTTTTGCCCGCACATCATCTGGCGGGATATTCATTAAAACTACAAGCTCACTTACCGCGTCACGGAAAACAGGTGCCGCTACGATGGAACCCCAGATACTGGTCTTTGGTTTTTCGAGCCAGACATAAACGAGGAATCGGGGGTCATCTGTAGGTCCCCAACCGACGAAGGAGGCATTGGTTTGTCCCAATGAGTAACCCCAGGGTGTCGGAATTTCTGCTGTGCCGGTTTTTCCGGCAACTCGATATCCTTCGATCAAAGCATCCGATGATTTATCCTCAAGAGATACGGCAAGCATTTCGGTCAATGTGTGAGCCGTTTGCTCGCTAATTGGTTGAGACAGAACCTGAATACTCGTGTTGTACTGCCGTCCATTACTGATGACCGATTTGACGATATGCGGAGCCATGATCTTGCCACCATTAGCTGCTGCAGTTACCGCGGAGGCTAACTGGATGGGGGTGACTGCCAATCCTTGTCCGAATGAATTGGTTGCCAGGTCTACATCGTACCAATTACTATCTCCAGGAAGGCGCAGGGGAAAGACAGCTTCACCTGCCAGATCGATCCCGGTCAGATGACCGATACCGAATTTCTCCATGTACTCGTAAAAAGTTTTTGGTCCTGTCTGTTTGGCTATCCAAGAGAGGCAGACATTCAGGGAGTGTTGCATGCACCCGATCATGTTTTGTTCGCCCCAGGCGTTTCCATCCCAGTTGCGGATGATCGCTCCACCGATCTCGAACTCGCCGGTATCAAGGAAAGGTGTTTCGGGGGTGACAACACCGGCATCCAACGCTGTTGCCATGGTCAGTACCTTAAAAACAGACCCTGGCTCGTATGTAGTGGATACAGCCCGGTTATAGAAGGCGGCGTTGTCGAATATCTTGCCGATTTTCCAGTACTCATTTGGATCCAACCTGGGCGAGGTCGCCATTGCGATCAATTCACCTGTTTTGGGATCTAGAACAATCAAAGTGCCGGAAACAGCACCCGAAGATTTGACGGAATTGTCAATGACCTTTTCCATACTGCTTTGGATTTCTCGGTCAATAGTCAGGATGATGTCACCACCAGGAGGAACCTGTGGGATCTGATCTACGAGGTTCGGGTCCAAAGGAACCTGGACATCCACCGGGGTACCCGCCAGGATATCGTTGAATTTCTCTTCGATACCGAAGAAGCCATCGCCGATACGTATTTCATGCCGGTCAGGAGTGCGGCTGGGCTGACTGGTATTGAGGGTATAGAATCCGAGGATATTGGAGGCTAGGTTTCCTTCGGGATAACTTCGTTGCAAGTGGGGAGTCAGGATGATGCCATCCAAATTGGGTGAAAACTTGTCTTTCTTGTCGGGCTGTTCCGCCATACGCTGGTATGATTCCATCAGTTGACGGATCTCCTGCGCTTTTTCCGACGGGACGAAATCTTTCAACAAAACGTAGGCAGCAGTCTCAGAACCAGGGGTTTGCGCTTTTTCAAGGGTAGCCTGGTACTCCAAACCAAGAATGGTCTCGAGGGCACGGGCGATAGTTTCCGGGTCACTCACATCTGCGAGATTTAACCCGATCTCGTATTTGAGTGTATTGCCAACCAATAAGCTTCCAAAACGGTCATATATCTTGCCCCGTTCCGGAAAAATGGTTTTTGGCACGAAAGCCCATTCTTTACCAAAGTCAGTCACAGCTTTGGCCTGTTTGCTGGTCTGGATATGGACCATCTGCGCAATAATGAGAAAACCGACCAGGGATAAGGCCGTTCCTAATAAGAGAAAGCGGGAATAATGCGGTGTCTTCATGGTGTCCGCCGGTTCAATGATGGTTCGACATAGCTGAGATAGACCCAATCCCAGAGAGACTGCGTAAATTCGGTCGTTACGACATCCTGATGTAGATCCGGTGTCAACTTTTCAGGTGCGAGAATGGCAGACTGTTTCCCCCCGTAGCCAGGGATGACCATATACTCAAATCCATCCGGGGACATTTCCTTGAAACCCAACCGTTTAGCGCGTTTCGCCATCTCTACCGAGGATGTGATATTTGCAAGATCCGTCTCGAGGGCAGCGATATTTTGTTCCGCTTTCGTCTTAATGCTCTGGTATTCCTGGATTTGGCGGCCGGAGATGCTGGCTTTCGCTGAAATTGATAAATATAGCCAGGCGATCAACGAAATGGCAACGACGACCAGGAATGCCAATCCCAACCATTGCATTTGGCTTCTCCAGGGGACTAACTTGTAGGCTTGTATCAATCTATTTTTCATCATCGTAACCATAACAGTTTGCAAATCTCATGCCATCTCATAACCGCTCTGCAACTCTCAGTTTTGCGCTGCGTGATCGCGGGTTGTTGCTCTTCTCCTCATCGCTCGCTTCCACAGGGTGACGGGTGATGATCTTTACCGTTGCTTTGTGTCCGCAAGTACAAACGATGGGCAGAGGCGACTCGATGCAATCCTTGCTCTCACGTTGAAAGTAATGTTTTACGATCCGATCTTCCAGCGAATGAAAGGAGATGATCGCCAATCGTCCACCTGATTCCAGCGCATCCACAGCCTTTGGCAGAAATGCTTCCAGATTACCCAATTCATCATTAACAGCGATCCGGATTGCCTGAAATGTCCGGGTTGCCGGGTGGATTCCGCCTCGGTGATATCCAATTGTTTTCTCAATGATCGAAACCAATTGGCTGGTTGTATCCACCGGTCGCCGAGCCACGATGGCTTTTGCCAGTCGTCTTGCCTGTCTTTCCTCGCCATACTCCCATAGAATGCGGGAAATTTCCGATTCATCCGATCCGTTAAGGAGATCGGCTCCTGTGAGAGGAGCCGAGGGATTGAAACGCATGTCGAGGGGTGCATCTGCCCGGAAGGAAAAACCCTTCTCGGGCATATCCAACTGCATCGACGAAACGCCCAGATCGAGCAGAATTCCACGTACTTTCAACCACCCGATTCGATGTAGATGGTCAGAAATGTCTGCATAACTACCTTGATGAAGTTGAACCGATTTTCCAAAGGATAGCAGGCGGGCGCTGGCATGTTCGAGTGCGACCGGATCAAGATCTATTCCAAGCAGCTCATTGCCTGATCCGAAGGTCGAAAGCATCCCATACGCATGCCCACCGGCTCCGACCGTTCCATCAACGAACTTCCCTGGTGTGGCTGGGCTGAGATATTGAATTACTTCTTGGTAAAGTACGGGCAGGTGTGGCTGTTTGGAGTCGTTCACCTGGTTTGCCATGATTATTTAGCCGAAAGGTTCAGCGCTGCAAAGCGTTGGGTGTTTGTTTCACTGTCCTGTATCTGGCTGTTTTGCGTTTCCCAGAGTGTGGGAGACCAGATCTCAAAATAATCTCCGACCCCGACAATGACAGCACTGCCAGAAAGGTCGACGGCATCCCGTAAGTATTGTGGAACAAGTATTCTTCCCACCTTGTCTACATCCACATGCACCGCATTGGCAAATATCAATCGTTTGAGCAGGCGGGCGTTCGGATCTGTAATGCTCATGTTGTTGACCTGCTCATAGATCTTTTCGAAGTCGACAACCCGCCAGATCATCAAGTTCTTGTCGAATCCCTGGGTAAGATACGCACCATCGTTGAGGAGATCGCGAAACCGGGTGGGTACCGCGATGCGTCCTTTATCGTCGAATGAGTGAGCGTATCTGCCCAGGAACATATGTTCTATTGTCCTTATTAAGATCGAACGCCGGAAATTTTACCGGCGTCCCACATCTACCCACTTATTACCACTTTCTACCACATTATAGCCACTATTTTAACACAATACAAGTGTTTTTACCCACCAACTTATTACGAGATTATTAACCGGGCAAATTAACTGAGAGGTCTCAGCCAGTGATTCGGTCTTTGAGTGTGGGTTTTCTTGTCATTGATCTTGCATATAATTAACCCATCCAAATCTATCAAATTCGATCAGGAGGGTTGAAGCTGTATGGCCACAATTGACCGCAACATGCTCAAGATATGCCTTGACCGTGAATTGAAGATATACAAAGACCGTCATCCAAAATCCTATGCTTTATATGAAAGAGCTCAGGCGAGTTTACTGGCTGGCGTCCCGATGAATTGGATGGTGCGATGGGCTGGCGGATTTCCATTATTTGTAAAATCGGCAAAGGGAGCTCATTTTACCTGTGTCGATGGACATGAGTATGTGGATTTCTGCCTGGGAGATACCGGTGCGATGACCGGACACTCTCCGGACAGCTCCATATCACTGATCAAGGAGCAGCTCGATAAAGGTATTACCTACATGCTTCCCACCGAAGATTCGATCTGGGTGGGCGAGGAGATGCAACGCCGGTTCGGTTTAAAGTATTGGCAAACCACTCTGACCGCAACTGATGCCAACCGTTTTGCTTTGCGTATTGCGCGTCATATTACCGGACGACCGTATGTGCTGGTTTATAACTACTGTTACCATGGAACCGTCGATGAGACTTTCTGCACCCTTAATAATGGAGTCCCTGGACCGAGACCTGGCTCTGTTGGTCCACAGGTCAACCCGGCGACGACTACTCGTGTGATCGAATGGAATAATCTGGCTGCCCTGGAATCTGCACTGGCGCCAGAAGATATCGCCTGCGTGCTGGCTGAACCGGTGATGACCAATATCGGCATTATCCATCCTGATCCAGGCTACCTGGATGCTCTACGCGCGTTAACCAGCAAATTTGGCACTTTATTGATCATCGATGAAACCCATACCATCTGCACCGGACCAGGTGGATACACCAAAGCCTATGATCTCAAGCCTGATATGTTGACCATTGGTAAACCAATAGGCAGTGGAATTCCAGTAGGCGTATATGGGTTTACTCAGGAAGTGGCTGACAGGATCGGCGAGACCACCACGATCGATGAGGCAGATGTGGGTGGTATTGGCGGTACACTGGCAGGGAATGCTTTATCGCTGGCTGCGGTGAAAGCGACATTATCCAATGTCCTCACGGAGGAAGCATTCAGCCGGATGATCCCTCTTGCCGAAGAGTGGGCAAGACAGGTCCAAAAAGCAATCGATGAGTTTGGGTTACCATGGGTGGTAAACCGGTTGGGTGCCCGCGCCGAATACTGGTTCTGTGAACAAACTCCCCGAAATGGGGGAGATGCCGAGGCTGCGGTCGATTTTGACCTTGACCGGTATATGCACCTTGCCAATTTAAATCGTGGGATTTTGATGACGCCTTTCCATAATATGTCGTTGATGTCGCCTGCCACCACAAAAACGGATGTTGATTATCATACAACGGTGTTTCGCGAGATTGTTCACGCCATTCTGGCCGATTAACCTACTGCGCATAGCCATATAAATATCGATCATTTCTTTGAGGAAAACTGATGAAACCACAGATATTCGCTTTGTTGACTGCCATCGCCTGGGGTGTAGGTGGGTATTTCGAAAAGAAGGGATTGCATCTGGGGAACTTGTCACCGCAGGTGGGGATCACCATCCGCACCGTTGTGGCTTTCATCATCCTGGCTGCGGTGAGTTTCCCACAGTGGAAGACCATCCCGCAGGCAGGGACAAAAGCTCTCCTCTACATGATCATCGGCGGCGGCGTGGTGGCAGGTGCGTTGGGAATGTTATGCTTTTATATCGCTCTGAAAGGCGCCCCGCTCACCCAGGTGATGCCGATCGCGTTCACTTCTCCATTATTTGGCGCAATCATGGGCTTGATCTTCTCTCATGATCCATTAACCGCCAAAACCGTCATTGGAATGTTAATGACGGTCGGAGGGATTATTATCCTGGTGATCTAGGATAAAGATAGCCACATGTTTTTTGGTATAGGATTACGATGAATAGAACTCCGAATCCTTTTTGGATTCGGAGTTCGTCTAAGTAACTTGAAATTGGTAAGATCTGATTTTTAGTTGCAACACCCAGTACCGCATCCGCAGCTGGAACTTGTTTCAAGGTTTGTTCTTCTACCCGATTTAACCGCCGATACAGTGGTGCTGTATACATGTACATCCTCCACCAATCCAGCGCTCGAACTACGGCGGGATCTGATCCTTGTAAAACCTGCCTCTTCGATCAGATCAAGGTATTCCGTCTCCGGCAGAGCACCTGATACGCAACCGGTCCATTCGCCAGAATTAGCTTGAGCCTGGGCAGAGAATGCTTTGTCGGTTACCATATCGCTGACTTCCAGCCTGCCGCCCGGTTTTAGTACCCGGAATGCTTCCTGAAAAACCAACCCTTTGTCTTCGCAAAGGTTGATCACGCAGTTGGATAAGATCACATCGATACTGTTGTCATCCACCGGGAGCGATTCGGCTTGCCCAAGTCTAAATTCGACATTCCTGATCTTGGATTTCTCTGCGGTCGCCTTTGCCCGGGTCACCATGGCAGGAGTCATATCGATGCCGATCACATGCCCTACCTGTCCAACCCGGGAGGCAGCCAGGAATGAATCCATCCCGCCACCGCTGCCAATATCCAGGACAACTTCTCCCGGTTTGAGATTCGCTAGAGCCGTTGGATTACCACAACCCAGCGATATTTCTTCCGCTTCCGGTGGAACGGATGATCTCTCAGCGGAATCATAATCTGTCGAGAAGGTTACACCTTCAGTCGGAAGATAGGAATCATTCTGGCAGCAGGAACTTCCATTCGGTTTGGATGATTCTTCCACGACTTCCGATGAACCGCCGCAGCAAGTGGCTTTATACAGGATTGCGTTATCCGGATTACTGCCACAGCAATCGCCACCCAGCTCCGCTCGAGCGCCATAAGCTCCCTGGACTATCTCACGCACAGCCATCCTCCGGGTACCGGCGGCAATGAGGATGCCTATTGTGGCTTTTTCTTCCCGGGTTGAGATATCCGGGCTGTCTGCACAACAGGTTTGGTTGGTGGATTGGATCATCACATTAACCAGGTCGGCTTCACGATACCAGGATTTCAATTGAGCATGGGAAAAGCCCATCCACACATCTGACATCTCTTCCTTCATCCAGGTATGGTCGTGTGGTTCCATATCGGTGATGATCAATCGTCCAGCCGGCTTAAGAATCCGTACCATCTCTCTGATTGCAGCCGATGGGTCTGGACAATGGTGTAAATACATATTGGCAAAGACGACATCCACACTCGAGTCAGGCAGGGGTAAATTTGCCCCATCGGTTTGGTGGAAAATCAGGTTACCAAACTCTGCCAGTTTCTTTCTGGCTACCTGTAGCATGGCAGGTGATCCATCCAGCAGATGTACCTGCTGAACTAATGGCGCCAGACCTGCAGTCATGAAACCTGTCCCGCAGCCAACGTCCGCGACGACCATTTCAGCCCGCAAGTATGCTTTTCCTATCGCGGCTTCCCTCACACCTTCGGTAAAATAACCCGCTTGCAGGGAATCCCATTTGGTGGCGATCTGTTCAAAATAGCTAGATGATGGGTTCGGATTAAACATTGGTTCTCCTAAATTGAATGGAAGTTGTTCTTTATCGATAAGGTGCTAATTTGTAAGGCTTGAATTCATTAGTTAAGGTCAAGATAACTTGTGTACCCGGAAGTAGATTATTTTTAATGGAAAAATCATCCATCCGGTTCCCTATCAAATTTCGAGGTTATCCATACCAGCGATCATTTTCCCTTTGAATAACCTCTTTTGTAGCCAAAATGCCACATTCACCAATCCGATCATCACCGGCACTTCCACCAGCGGACCAATTACAGCGGCGAATGCCTGTCCTGAATTCAACCCGAAGACGGCAACAGCCACCGCGATTGCCAGTTCGAAATTGTTACTGGCAGCAGTAAACGACAATGTTGTGGTTTGTTTGTAATCGGCGCCGACTGCCTTCCCCATCAGGAAGCTGACCAGGAACATAACCACAAAATAAATCAGGAGCGGTATGGCGATCCGAACCACATCCATAGGGATTGTGACGATCAGGTTACCTTTCAAGCTGAACATGACCAGAATGGTGAAGAACAACGCGATCAGGGTGATGGGTGCTATCTTGGGTATAAAGGTTTTGTAGTACCATCCTTTCCCCTTAAAGCGGATTAGCACCCGATTGGTGATGAATCCTGCAATAAAGGGGATACCCAGGTAGATGAAGACGGATTTGGCGATCTCCCCGATGGTGATCTGGACAACCGCACCTTTCATTCCAAAAAGTGTCGGCAACAAGGTGATAAAGATATATGCATATAGGCTGTAGAAAAGGACCTGGAAAATACTATTGAAGGCTACCAACCCAGCAGCGTATTCGGTATCGCCTTTGGCGAGTTCGTTCCAGACGATCACCATGGCGATGCAGCGTGCGAGACCGATGAGGATCAGCCCCGCCATATACTCGGGATAACCGCGAAGAAAAATAATGGCAAGAACAAACATCAGGATCGGTCCGATGATCCAGTTCTGTAACAGTGATAAGCCTAGCACTTTCCAATTGCGGAATACTCTTCCCAGTTCATCGTAGTGGACCTTTGCTAAAGGCGGGTACATCATCAGAATTAACCCAATGGCGATGGGAATATTGGTTGTACCAACCGAGACAGTAGCGTTGAATGCTTCCACCGCTTTCGGAAAGAGATATCCCAAACCCACCCCGACAGCCATAGCGAGAAAGATCCAAAGAGTGAGGAATCGATCGAGAAATGACAGTTTTTGGGTGACAGATTTTTCCATAGCGTATCTCCAATTGATGATTAGGATGATTTCTTTGTTTGCGATGTTACTAATTTCCTGCAAGTGAGTTCCGCATCGATCCCCGGATTACAAGAAGGGCATGGACAACCCTCCACTGGACGTTTCGCATAAGATGCCAGGGTTTCCGGGGAAGTTCCGCTTGCAACAGCGACCTGTAAAATAGATGTATAGAGGTCAGGATTCGCGAGCCGATAAAAAATGTTCCGACCTTCCCGGTGAGTCTGTACTAATCCCGCGTCTTTGAGCACCATTAGATGCTGGGATATGCCTGCCTGCCGGACGCCAAGTACAGCCTCCATGTGACAAACACAGGCATCGTATGAAGCAATAATTAAAATGATTTGAATACGAATGGGCTGGCCAAGTACCCGGAATACATCGGGAGCGGATATATTCGTCTGCATGAATATATTATACGCTAATGAACGCAAGGGGCAAGGGTATTCTCGAAATTTATCAAAGGAAATTTCCAAATTCTGTGTAAATATGCAACTAACTATTTATTATTCCGTATGTAATGAGTAGTCCTGAACCGTTTCAATTTAAAACAAATTATCTAAAAGAGGAAGAAAAATGGATCCAAAAATTGCGGAGTTCGTTCAAGCCAAAAGACTGGCTGTTGTGGGTGTTTCGCGCAATGAAAAAAAATTTGGCACAGCCATTTACACTGAACTGAAGACATACGGTTATGAGGTATTCGGTGTCAATCCAGTTATGGATGAAGTCAAAGGCGATAAATGCTATGCAAGTGTCTCAGATCTGGCTGGCAAAGTCGATGGCGTTGTCATCTGTTTGCCTCCCCAAAAATCTGTTCAGGTGATCAGGGAAGCGGTTGCCGCCGGAATTAACAAAATCTGGCTCCAACAAGGTGCCCAATCAGTAGAAGTAGGTAAAGTAGCCCGGGAACTTGGCGTTACTCCGATCGAAGGCAAATGCATCCTCATGTATTCCAGTAAGGAAAAATCAATTCACGGTTTCCACAAATTTATTGCAAAATTGATTGGTCAATACTAGTTTCCCGGTATTGGCTTTATTTCAAAGCATACGGCGTGTCTTAAAGCCTCCGTATGTATTGGATTTCTTTGTGTCTGTTGAATTTCTTGGTGGAGCGAGTGAATGAGCAAGATATTGGTTACCTATTCTACGAATTCCGGCAGTACGGCGGAAGTGGCTGATGAAATTGCCAGAGTTTTTACCCAAAATGGTCATGTCACTGATGTCAAAAGAATTACTGATGTAAACAGTCTGGATGGGTATGAGGCCGTGGTTGTTGGTGCCCCAATGATCTTTGGCTGGCATAGTGCTGCAAGGAGATTCATGACCCGAAATAGGGCTGAATTATCTACCAAGAAAGTGGTTTACTTCGCGTGCGCCATGCGGTTGACCCAGGTGCCAACTGAAAATCTACCCGTTATTCCACTTTCATTAGATCCCTCTCTGGCAGCAAGTCCGAAGACACCCGGGAAGTTGAGCTTAAAAGAGCGATTTACATCCTTGGGATATTATCTCAATCCGATGCTGAAAGCGGCGTCTGAGATACGCCCGCTGAATGTAGCCTTTTTCAATGGCAAACTGGAATTGTTCAAGCTGAAATGGTGGCAGGCTGTATTTGTAATGGTAGTGGTTCAAGGTGTGCCGGGTGATTACCGAGATTGGGACTATATTAAAAATTGGAGCACTGAAATCAGTAAACAATTTTAATTAGATCAATCTCACTTGGTTGTAATGAAGTTTATTGTTTGTGGTTTCATAAACAAGATGTTGGTCTGGGCAATTTCAACCAACATCTTGTAAATTAATCTGCAAGGGATTTTCCTGAAAGCCTATGATCGGCAGATTCGTAAATACTGATCACCAGTTTTCTTCCCTGCCAAAATACGATGGAAGCGAAACCATGAGCCAGGACCGAGAAAAGGGGCGGGACGGCGTGGTTGTAGTATTGCCAACATTCCCTTGATGTCCCCCAGTATTCGAGAAAAAAGCCCAGGGCGGAACCCATCAGGAAAGTCAAAAGACTGTGTGATCGATCCTGCGGTAGGAATATAATCCCGGCTACGGTCAGGAAGGCTATTAAATTGAAAGGATTGAAGTCTCGCGGCAGCAGGAAAATGAAGAATAGGACTAGAAAAAAAGTAAGTGTGCCAAAATACAATCTGTGAATCCAGGCGGCTGAAATCCGGGCGATAAATGATGATGCCAGATGAGTCATTCGCTCGATTGTGACCGCGGCAATCGGCCAAGCTGGGATGATCCAGAGCGGGGGACGTTCGCCCGTGTAATAAGCCCATAATTCTGTATTGGTACCCCATGACTCGATGATGAAACCGCCTGCCAATCCGACAACGATCAATAACCAATCCTTCCGAATATCGGCGTTGATCATGATTGCGGCTGACATAAAAAGGAAGATCGCGATTAATAGCCAATCGGTTTGGTTCCACCAGGGAATGTCAGCCTGGAAGTACGAGACGTAATCCAGAACCAGCGGCCACCAGACGATCAGGATCAATGCGATGATGAAAACTAAGGAACTGATCAAAATCCAGGAGGAAGTGGTCCAGCGAAGGCGAAAAGCATTGGATGGTTTTTTTGGAGCAACAGATTCTAGCGAAGTTGAATCATTCATCAATCACATAATGGGGGATCGTTGGAAGGTAAATGGATGGAATCTTGTCGTCTGTGTTCGTATTGTCGAGAATGTGTGTCGATCGGTACCTGCATGGATGATCTTTGTAGCCCAGTCAGGCTTCTTTTCCACCGGCTATCTGCTCATTAACCGATCCATCAGGCATGACCGTTCCAGCTAACGATTTTGCACGTAAAATAAGGTGGTCAGGTGCATTCGTCCCCGTGAGATTCGCGTTGGTTAAATTGGCATTGGTAAGATCGACCGCACCCATATTGGCATCCAATAGATTGGTTTCAGAAAGGTTCGCATCGGTCAGGTCAGCTTCTGCTAAGTTGACCTCACGTAAATCAGCCCGCCGCAAATCAGCCCCCCGAAGATATGCCCTGCGGAGATCTGCGCCAACCAGTATCGCATCTTGTAAGTTAGCTCCTCCAAGGTTAGCTCCAACAAAGTCAGTTCCCTGGAGGTGACACTTGTGAAGATCCGCTCCGGCGAGAATCGCGCCATGGAAATTTCCCCCCCTAAGATCCGCCTCGCTCAAGTCAACCTTTCCTAACCAGAGGGGTTTCGTGCTATTCAAGATCATATATATCTCAAATCGGGAAAATTCAGCCATTGGATTCTCCTGCGGAAAAAGGGTTATTGCTCATTTTTTCATCTACGATTATATCCAAAATATAGGTGGTTATCATAAAGAACTGATAAATTGTTGAACCGTCTTTAAATCAGGGAGCCCTGCCCGTCCACCCAAAGATTGGGCATTGATCGCGGCTACCGCAGACGCGAGTTGGGCAGCTTTCTGGATCGAGTTGTTGTTCAACATAGCAAAGATAAATGCACCGTGAAAACTATCTCCACAACCGGTAGTATCAACCACCTTATCAAGCGGATAGGCAGGCTGGTGTATGATACTGCCGTCAACGTGAAGCCAGTCACTGCCATTTGCACCAGAAGTGATCCCAACGATCTCAGGACCCATCTCATGGATATGATTAAGCATCGCACGCAGGTCATTCAAGCGAGTCAAAGAATGGGCATACTCCTCAGCGCAAATACACCAATCCACTTGTTGAATGATGTTTCGATCATCTTCTTTGTAGAGTCCGGCACCTCCATCAAAACTGACTTTACCTCCCGCATGGTGTACGATTCTAATGGCATCAAGTACAACCTGGGAATAAGTCCCTGTAATATGAAGGACGTTGCATGACTCAAGAAGAGTAATGACCTCCGACGTAATTGCAGGAGGATGAGTGTTTCCTCGGGAGTTGATAATGGCTCTTTTTCCTGACCTGCTTTCAACCAATACGACAGACTGGGAGGAATAGCATCCCGGTTCTGTTTGCAAAAAATCTGTACAGACCCCCTGTTTTTCAAATTCCTTGCGAATGATCTCTGCCCGCCAGTCATCCCCTAAACAATCCAAAATAGCACTGCGTAATCCCAGGCAAGATGCGGCTGCTGCAGCTGTGGCGACTGGTCCCCCACCCTGAATACTGCTATCGATCACCCGGATCAGATCATCACCGCACGGAAAGTGATCCACCAGGTTAAGAAGATCGACCGTCGACCGACCGAGACAGACCAGTTGAAAGTGTTTTTTCATCGGATGGATATTCTATTCGCTACTATAAGTCATTCATTCGCGGACGATATTGGATCGATTCCGCCAGATGAGTCGGCGAGATCATGCTCGATCCAGCAAGATCTGCAATTGTTCGAGCGAGTTTCAAAATGCGATGGTAGGAGCGGGCTGATAACTGCATCTGATTGGTTGCCGACTTCATGAGATTGCGACCGGTATCATCCAATTCACAATACTTTCGTATCTCTGCCGGACGCATCTCACTATTGGATGCGATAGACGTTCCATTAAACCGTTGTCTCTGAACCTGGCGGGCTTGTTCCACACGAATTTGAATGTCCGCGGACGATTCGCCCACCCGGTTATCGTTCATCTTTTCAAATTCAATTCGGGGGACATTGATGTGAATATCGATCCGATCTAAAAGTGGACCAGATATACGTTTTTGATACTTGGTAACGGTGGAACTGGCGCAGGTGCATGGTTTGACCGGATCGCCATAATATCCACACGGGCAAGGATTCATCGCGGTGATCAGTTGAAAGTTTGCCGGAAAGGTAAGGGTCCCCTGGGCGCGGCTGATCGTGACCACTTTATCTTCAATCGGCTGCCGCAGCACTTCCAAGACACGCGATCCGAATTCGGGCAGCTCATCCAAGAAAAGCACACCTCTGTGAGCAAGCGATATTTCACCGGGGTGGGGAATATTCCCTCCACCAACCAATCCCGCATGAGAGATGGTATGGTGTGGGGACCGGAAAGGACGATTTCGTATCAATGGGATTCCTGGTGGCAACTGATCTGCTATGGAATAGATCTGGGTCACATCTAACGCTTCATCAATGGTCATTTTGGGAAGGATTGCAGGCATGGCACGCGCGAGTAGTGTCTTACCTACCCCGGGCGGACCAATCATAAGCATATTATGTCCTCCGGCGGCTGCCACCTCCATCGCCCTTTTGACATGCTCCTGCCCTTTAATTTCGCGAAAATCTGTTTGTACGATGATCTCTACTTCATCTGGATCAACGGGAGGGAGTGGAGCGATCGGCTGTGCATCATTTAAGTGGAATGCTAACTCACTAAGGTTGTGAACTGGGATAACATCAATATCCGGTATCAACGCGGCTTCTGGGGCATCTTCGGCGGGAACTATCACCCGTTTATATCCTTCTCGCCTGGCAACGGCTGTCATGGGGAGAATTCCACGAACATGCCGGACTGTTCCATCGAGCGAGAGCTCTCCGAGAACCAGCGTATCCTTCAGAGAATCCTGCTCTATCTGCTCATTTGCGACGAGGATTCCAAGAGCGATGGGTAGATCGTAAGCTGGTCCTTCCTTTCGGACGGAAGCAGGAGCCAGGTTGACAGTGACGCGCCGGCGGGGAAAAGATAACCCGGCGTTCTTAATGGCGGAATGAACCCGCTCCCTGCTTTCCTGGACAGCCGCATCAGGCAAACCGACAATAACGACGGCTGGTTGACCACCGCTCGTGTCCACCTCGACTTCAACGATGACCCCTTCCAAACCAATCACAGCACATGAAAACACCCTGGCAAGCATGGGTCTAGTGTAGATGTAGGTAGACGAAATGTCAACAAAAATCACCCAACCAGGACGGCGGGTGATAAACATCATTACTCTATGAAAGCTAATTTACTGGCAGCCGGTTCCTTTTTCCATCCGAGTATTGAGGATCTTGTCCACAACCGGGAGGAGAGAATTCTCTAAAATTGTCTGGTCCACTCCGCTGACCTTCAAAGTAAGATCAGTTTTGCCGGTGGAGCTGCCCTGGATGGCGCCCAATCCATGGATGTTTCCACCGAGTTTACTGATCACCCCGGTGATCTCGTGAATCTTGCCAGCGACATCATCCACTTCGACGGTGATTCGGACGCCTGCACAGCGCGCTCCGAGCATTTCGAGGAAGATACCGAATAGATCGGTTTCGGTGATGATCCCGACTATTTTGTTGTCCTTTAAGACGGGCAACCCACCAACTTTTGCGCTTGCCATCAGACTGGCAGCCTCTTCAATTGTAGAATCCTCGGCTACACTTAACACCTTTTTCGCCATGACCCGCTCAACAGTGATTTTAGTCAGCAGGTAATTGATCTCCCAGACGCTCAGAGTAGTGGCTTCAGATGGAGACGCGTTGAGCAGATCGGTGTCGGTCACGATACCGATCATGTTGCCATGTTCGTCCACAACCGGGTACCTGCGGACGTGGTCTTTCCGCATCATTGCCAGTGCATCCTGAACCGGGACATCTTTTGTGATCGTCAGAACTGGTCGAGACATTCTTTCTTCAACCAACATGTTTGAGACCCTCCTATCATGAATAAAGTTCTACTTATTATTCTACATGATTCGGACAAGGATGTGCATGCGATGCAGAATGATTGAATCATTATTCTGATTCAAGTTTGTATATTACAACGGTTGATGAGATTCGAACATCGTCCCCTTTATGGGGATACCACCCCCTTCCGGGGGCGCACGAATGTATTTTACAGAGAGATTGGAAAGAGCGGGTGATGAGATTTGAATACCACCCCCTTCCGGGGGCGCACGAATGTATTTTACAGAGAGATTAGAAAGAGCGGGTGATGAGATTCGAATACCACCCCCTTCCGGGGGCGCACGAATGTATTTTACAGAGAGATTAGAAAGAGCGGGTGATGAGATTTGAATACCACCCCCTTCCGGGGGCGCACGAATGTATTTTACAGAGAGATTAGAAAGAGCGGGTGATGAGATTCGAACTCACGAATGGTACCTTGGGAAGGTACTGCCTTACCACTTGGCGACACCCGCCTGGCGTAGAAGCATTATAAGGATTGCCAGAATCCTTGTCAAGGAGCGTGACACTCTCTTAGAGATTCCGCTTTAACAGCCATTGCGTAAGATCTTCCAAAACCTGTCGTGTTTCGGGTTTTGGGCAAAGTTCCGATAAGTTGGTGAGCGCCTTTTGCGTATACTCATCTGCTTTCTGGATGGTCACTGACTTTGCGCCGGATTCTGCCAACAGATCTGCCACAACGGGTGCTTCTTCTTCCGAGATCGGACCTGCATTCCAACGTTTGGTAAAGCGATTATCGGTTGCTAAACCCAGCAAAACCGGGTACGTCTTTTTTCTATTCACCAGATCAATGGCAGCGGATTTCCCTATGACGGAAGAGTCCCCCCAGATGCCGAGATAATCGTCCACAATTTGGAAAGCCAATCCCAGGTTGTGCCCGTATTCAACCGCTGATAATACTGAACTGGATGATGCTTCAGACAGCATGGCGCCAATCTGGGTGCAGGTCGAGAGCAAGGCAGTGGTTTTTCCGGCAATCATCTCGAGATAATCCCGGTCAGATATTTGACTACGACCCTCAAAGCTAATATCCAGATACTGTCCCTGGGTAAGTCGTAGGCAAGTTTGATTTAGGATCACTGAGATCCGGGACACCAAGCCAATGTCGAATACTTTTTGGAGGTCCCATATTTTCTTTAGACCAATTGTAAACAGGGCATCCCCCGCATTGATCGCCTGGGCAATTCCGACAGTTTTCCACAGGGTTGGGCGACCATGCCTCGTCTCACTATGGTCTTGAATGTCATCATGGATCAATGAAAAATTGTGAATAAGTTCGATTGCCGAGGCTGCCGGTACCGCATTTTTCCAATCCTTGGCAAGTGTCTGGTTGATCAAAAGCAACAAAAGAGGACGGATGCGTTTTCCCTGCGCGAAGTCATCCATCCACCCCATGTGGTAAGAGATCATATCCCGTAGTTCATGAAATGTATCAGAAAAAGATAGATTGATAGTCAACTTGAGGTCTTCTTCTACCGCCGACCTCATTTCGCCAATGATGGGGTATTCTTCAAAGGGATTCATCATAACCTGACCAATTTAGGAGTGTTCCTCAACGATTTAAGAGAGTCTATCCCTGCCGCAAACATGGATATAGTCAGTTCCTTATTGATTTGTTCAATGGTTGCAATGGTATTCTCCGCAGAAATAGTGGCGGCTTTCAATATCCTTCCTGCAATACCTACTTGTGAAGCGCCCAAACCGATACACTTTGCGACATCCAAACCGTTTTTTATTCCACCACTTGCGAACAGGATTGTCTTTGGCGCGGCTGCTCTTGCCTGGATGATCGCATCGGTTGTGGGTATCCCCCAATTTAGAAATGTCGAGGCGATCGTCCTTTCGCCTTCATCTTTCAGGCGGTACATCTCTACCTGGGACCAGGATGTTCCGCCGGCACCAGCCACATCGATGGCTGCAACCCCCATTTGTTCGAAGACCTGAGCCAATTCTCCGGAAATCCCCCAACCAACTTCCTTTATGATCACAGGTACACCCACCTGATGTATGATCCCCTCGATCTTCTTCGTAAGTCCTTTCCAGTCTCCGCTTCCTTCAGGTTGGAGAGCTTCCTGGAGCGGATTCAAGTGAAGGATCAGGGCATTTGCCTGGATCATGTCCACAGCTTTACGGCATTCGTCCAAACCGTACCCGTTGTTCAACTGAATTGCACCTATATTCGCCATGACCAGAATGGATGGCGCAAATTTCCTGACCTCGAAGCTGCTTTTTTGCCGGGGATCATCAAAAGCGGCTCGTTGGGATCCAACCCCCATAGCGATCCCACAATTTTCTGCGGCAGTTGCCAGGTTTTGATTGATTAATCCTGCCTCCGGTGTCCCGCCCGTCATGGATGAAAGGAATAACGGTGACCGCAGCTGAATCCCAAGGAAAGTGGTTGATATCTTGATCTCCCTCAAGTTGAGCTCGGGAAGGGCACAATGAGAAAACCGGTATTGTTCCAATCCGGTAGTTATCCCGGATCGAACATCTTTATCCAGATTGATCTGGATATGATCCTGTTTACGAGAGGAGATTTTTGTATCTTTCATGGGCATTTGGTGTTCCTTCACATAGTACTATAATCAAGGTCAACTGACCTGTCAATTTCGAAATTTGAAGATATAATGGGTTTCCTTGACAAGTTGTTGATGAACGATACAATTCATTTAGTAGAAAACACAGACTATTGGAGGATTCGAATGGCAGAGACTCTGGATGGTGTAAGGGAAGTTATTGCGGAAGTCATGAAAATGGACACTGCCAATATCTCTCTGGAAACACGATTTATTGAAGACCTCAAGGCTGATTCAATGGATCAATTTTTCCTGATTGATGGATTTTGCGAGAAGTTCAATCTCAATATCAGCGACGAAGATGCGCGAAATATTAAAACTGTATCCGATGTCGTCTCATACGCAGACACCCACAAAAAATAAATTGGGAATTTAGATTAAATAACAAGGCGCAAGCATGTCTTGCGCCTTATGTTTTTCCTAGAGTAGTTCGATGATCTCTTCCGGCTGGTGAGCAATTTTTACTCCGGCGGTTTCCAGTGCGATCATTTTACTTAATGCAGTGCCTGTGGCTCCATCGATGATGGCGCCGGCGTGTCCCATTCTTTTTCCTGCTGGGGCGCTTTGACCTGAGATAAAAGCAATCACAGGTTTTGTTATTTCATTGGAAATATATTCCGCGGCTTTTTCCTCATCTGTTCCACCAATCTCCCCGACCAGGATGATTTTTTCTGTGTATGGATCGGCTTCGAACAGCGAGAGAATATCGATAAAGCTGGAACCAACTACCGGATCGCCTCCAATGCCAACGCAAGAGGATGCGCCCAGGTGGTGCTGTTTTAAGGAATAAAGAATTTCGTAGGTCAGTGTTCCTGATCGACTTACTACCCCAATATTTCCAGGAATGGCGATATTGCCCGGGATGATACCGGCTTTACACTGACCCGGGGTTAATATACCGGGGCAATTCGGACCAATGATCGTAATATGATGCTGTTCTCCGTATGTGGTCACTTTCATCATATCCTGAACGGGGATGCCTTCGGTTATACAGATGATCAATTCAAGTCCAACATCAATTGCCTCGAATAATGCATCAGATGCGTATCGGGCAGGAACGAATACTACGGATGCATTCGCGCCGGTTGCCTCCATCGCTAATTTAGCTGAATCGAAAACTGGGATCTTACCATCGAGAACCCACTCTCCGCCTTTGCCGGGTGAAACACCTGCAACAACATTGGACCCATATTTCACCATCTGCTGGGTATGAAATAGACCTTCATTTCCAGTGATACCTTGAACGATGATTCGAGTATCTTTATCTATGAGGATGCTCATCGTGTTATCCTTTTGCCAATGTTACAGCAGCTTTGGACGCTTCACTCAAGGATTCAAAGACTTGAGGTTTTATCTCAGCAAGGATAGCAAGACCATCCTTGGAATTTGTCCCGATCATTCTAACGACAACCGGGATCGGTTTATCATTTTGTTTGATGACCGAAATCACACCTTTTGCAACTTCATCGCAACGGGTGATTCCTCCAAAGATATTTATCATCACAACTTTGACTTTTGGATCTGCTAGTATTATTTTCATCGCAGCAGAGACTTTTTCTGCACTGGCTCCGCCCCCAATGTCCAGGAAATTCGCAGGAGATCCTCCAAAAAACTTGGTCATATCCATTACGGTCATGGCAAGTCCTGCTCCATTGACCAGGCAACCAATTTCTCCATCCATTTTTATATAGGAGAGACCGTATTTTCTGGCTTCCACTTCGGATGGATCTTCCACATCCAGATCCCGAAGCTCATTCAGATCAGGGTGACGATACATGGCACTATCATCGAGTGTGATTTTTGCATCCAGGGCGATCAATTGTCCGGCAGGAGTCAATACCAAGGGGTTGATCTCGGCAAGGGATGCGTCCAGATCGCGATAAGCCGACCATAATCCTCGCGCAATTTCAAGGAAAGATTTCCAATATATGTGTGGAAGGTCAATGCCGCTGGCAATTTCGCGGGTTTGGTAATCCTTCAAACCAAGTAAAGGATTGATCCATACTTTTACTATCTTCTCCGGTTCAGAGCGGGCAATATCTTCAATTTCCACACCGCCCGAGGCAGACGAGATCATCACAGGTCTGTGTTGGCTCCGATCATTCGTAATACCCAGATACAATTCACGGTCAAAAGAGATTGCTTCATCAACGAGGACTTTTCTGACCGGTAATCCTTTGATTTCCATCCCAAGTATGGAGGTTGCCAGATCTTCTGCTTCTTTCGGATTCTTGGCTACACGGATGCCACCTGCTTTTCCGCGTCCCCCAACCAAAACTTGTGATTTGATAACGACCCGGTTCCCTAATTCTTCGGCTATCTGGCTGGCTTCGCTGGCTGTTAGGGCTACTCTTCCCCTGGGTATGGGGATTCCATAACGCGAGAAGATCTGTTTGGAGTGATACTCGTGAAGTTTCATCCACTCTCCCCGTTCATATTAAATTGTCTAACATCAATAATTCTACTCGATTTTCGAGTGACGATAATAAACAGAGATAGTAGCGATACTATCTCTGTTTGAGAAGTTACCTTGAAAAGTGTTCATTAACCTTTAAGATAGGCTTCGAGAGCTTCTTTACTGATCCGATATGCGGAACCGATCTTGCGGGCTTTCAATTCCCCAGCGGATATCGCAGTAAGAATGTCCTCTTCAGATACCTTAAGGATAGTGGCTGCATCGGCGGGAGTCATGACATCGGCCATGCCATTAGTCGGAACTGCACTATTGGTCTTAGGTGACATTGCCCCTGCGCCTGTCATGCCTTGAAGCGACTGCGAGAGTACATTCCCTATACCTAACCCTGCTCCAATTCCGGCAGTCAACCCTGCCCCACCGGAAGGATTTTGGGCAGCATCGCGCATGGCATCAGCAGCCTGCAATTGAGTGTAGGTTTGCATGTCGAGCATACCCATTGCTCGTAACTCTTCAGCAGATTTCTCTGAGGGTTTCAAGTTGGAGATATAGAAGGATTTGAGGGTCAAACCGATGGCTGCGAAATCATCCTGAGCTTTTGCTCTAACGCCAGCACCCAATTCTTCAGTAAGAGCCAGCAATTGAACTACCGAATTCTTTGCCGCTGTTTCGGATAGAAGATCTTGTAATTTGGAAAGGAGCATGCCGCGAAGTCGGTTTTCAATATCCGACATACGATAAATTCCCTGAGCACCGCAAATTTGAACGACAAACTGTTGTGGGTCCTTTATCTCGACGGCGTAGGATCCAAAGCCCTGCAGTAATGCAACTCCCAGACCCATACCAGGATTGCTTACGATGATGGGTTGGGGAGTTCCCCATTTTCTGTCAGCAAATTCGCGCATAGACACGTAATACACTTCAGCTGTGAATGGAGTTCGGTCATTGAACGCTTTTCCGACGAAATCGATCAAGTATGGGATATTGGCTGTGGCGATAGTATGACGACCAGGACCAAAAACATCCAATGCTTTTCCATCACGGAAGAAGACAGCTTTTTGAGATTCACGGACTATCACTTGTGAACCTATCCGAAGATCAGCCACACCGACCTCAGGAAAACGATGGACGATTTCATCCAGCATCTCACTGGGGTATTCTACGACATCAAAAATTCTAGCCATTTGATTTACTCCATATCCTAAAAAGATGAATTATGAGATACCGGTTATCACTTCACTGCGCCGGTCGAATGTTTGTACTGCCTGATCTGATAAGGTAACCAAATTGCGGATCGCTGCGGGGAGTCCTTCTGTATTAAAGGAAGATTCGACGTTATCTACCGCTTTCCCCACTTGCTCGACCAGGTCTAACATGGACAGATCGTACTGATAAACCTGCGCCAGTTCAGCTTCATTGACTTTTACCGCATCAAAGAATCCTGAATATCCATAAGATGCTTTTTCAATCCTGTCAGAGAATTGCCGAATTTTGATTGCGGCAGATTCGAGATCACCCACAGTTTGTAAGTTTCCCGCACGAATCAATTCGCGCTGAAGAGTGGACACTCGATTCCAAATTTCATCAAAACGAGTGGCAATCATATCGCGAACGATCTTATCCGAATTTCTGCGGTTCTCCCTCTCAAAATAGCCTTTAAATCCTGGTATTTTTCCCAGTAACTTCCGTATCACATCCTGTTGAGCGGTTACTTTATCAAACATGTCTGTCATTTTTCCTCCTAATGCCAGTTTTGGCAACTTAATTGCATCATAGATCATGTCCTATTACGGAATAATTATAGGATGGATTGAGTCTTCTCACAATATATACGCACGGAATTGTGAGAAGTTTCTCAACTGGATGTGATCTAGTTTGCTGTGCATGTCTATGAATCGGATACATTGACCTTTCCTGTAAGGTTTCTGTAAGAAATTTGCATTGAAATCCGATTCTATTTACATATACTCAGGATTAGATCATTATTTAGAAAAACCAAACCCGGAAGGAGGTGAAACCCATGATGATCGCTCGTGATGAAAAAGGCCAAGGTCTTGTTGAATACGCTTTAATTCTTGTTTTAGTTGCCGTAGTCGTTATCGTAATTCTTGCCTTGTTAGGACCTGCAATAGGAAACATATTTAGTAACATCCTTCTATCCATCTAATTGACATAAATGGTAATACTGTTCAGGTATACCATGCTTGAGAGACTCTGCCCCAGACAGGGTCCATCATTTCCAGGTTATTCAACGAAAGACACTATCTAATCAATGTAAGCTTTCCAAAGGTCCACCATTCTATGTATCAATTGGCATCCGCGAAAGGATCTTTCATTTTACTAGCTGATAACTGGACTGGTAATGCTCATACTCACCTCCAAAACTGAGGAGAAAGTAGTCCTGATCGATCTGTGCTTCTTCACTGATCACTCGCCTTTGTAAGGTTTTTGTAAGAAATTTTCGTTGAATTCAACCAGGCAGCATATATAATGAAATCAACTCAATATATTAAAGGAACATTTCGACCGAAAGGAGGATAACCGCATGATGATCGCACGTGATGAAAAAGGCCAGGGTCTTGTTGAATACGCTTTAATTCTTGTTTTAGTTGCCGTAGTTGTTATCGTAATTCTTGCCCTATTAGGCCCCGCTATCGGAAACATCTTCAGTAATATTATGACATCCATCTAATGGATAATTGTGGCTAACCATTTTTGGTTTGCTAAATCGAAAGGACCCTGTCCCAGACAGGGTCCTTATTTTCTCAATCAGCTTATCACCTGGCAAGATGCTTGCACCTATAAAGGCGTAAATCAAGCTGTCTTGCTTGACATTTAAGTCAGTTTGGATATGATAGCATAAGTAACCATTCACAAAGTGAAGAGACGGGAGGCTGTTATGGCTCAAAGTACCAAGCGACGAGGGAGGATTTTCATCTTAATCGCGATAATCCTTATCCTGGGGGTGGCTGCGTTGTATCTGCTGGTTGTCCGACCGCAGGCACTGGCAGCTAGGCCATCAGCCGCCACACCTGCCCCGGCCGACGAGATGTCGAACATTGTCATGAGCGTTCAATCTGTTCCTTATGGAACCATTTTGACAACCGAAGTTCTGACCACTGTTCCATATCCTAAAAAACTGATTGTCCCCGGGGTATTCTTCACGGAGATAAGTCAGGTGGTTGGGAAACGGGCAAAGATCGATCTGGACGCAAAAATGCCAATCACAAGCAGTTTGGTTCAGGACACGGCGGAAGGATCATTGTCTTCCTTCAAAATACCTGACGGTATGGTCGCAGTTACCATACCCATTCTTAATCCTGTCGCAAGCGTTGGCTATGCTCCCCAACCTGGTGATCATGTAAACGTCATTTCAACGATGATGTTTGTTGATGTGGATGGTTCCTGGCAATCCCTTCTACCAAATGTAACAGCCAGAGTGGTGATTCCCCCCGGAAGTCCGGAAAATCCATCTGCTGTGGCAATCGTACAGGGAGTCGGTGAAGGATCTCAACAGGGACGTGCAGAACAGGATCAAACTCTTGCCCAGCCAGTTTATTTACAACCTTCAGAACAACAACGTCCTCGCCTTGTTTCACAAACCATTCTTCAAGATGTTATGGTACTTGAAGTAGGTGAATCATCTCTTACACCGACCACAGTTACTAATCAAACGCAGGCAACACCAACCCCTGCGCCGAATCAACAGGCAGCTGCCGCACCGGTCGTAAAGAAACCCAAGATCATAACCCTGGTAGTGACTCCTCAGGATGCGGTCACACTGAATTACCTGATGTACTCTGGCGCACAGATGACATTGGCTCTTCGTGGTGCTGGTGATGAACAACGCGTGAAGACAGATGCGGTCACATTGCAATATACTATGGATAGCTATTCAATCCCATTGCCTGCCAAGCAACCGTATGCACTTCAACCAGGCAAAACAGAACTAACTCTACCGGCTGGTTTGGAAGAAGTTCAACCAGCACCACGCTAGCCTGGAAAGGTTGGAAAAGTATCAACAATAAGGGGATGGGTAAGCCTGTAAATCACAGGCTTACCACCTATGTAGTCAATAAAGGCAGTCCATCTGGAGATATCTATGGGTGACGTTGAAAAAATCAGGGTCCTTATTGTAGATGATAACCCTGAAACCCGGGAAAATATACGAAAGCTACTTCAATTCGAGAGCAATGTCGAAGTGGTGGGTGCAGCCAGGACTGGTCTCGAAGGTATAGAGCTGGCAACTGAAACCCAACCCCATGTTGTTCTCATGGATATTAATATGCCTGACATGGACGGGATTGCGGCGACAGAAGCGATACGCCGCAAATTGCCATTCACGCAAATTGTCATTCTCTCTGTTCAGTACGATCCCAAATACATGCAAAAAGCCATGCTGGTTGGCGCGAGAAACTTTCTCGCAAAACCCCCCGCTATTGATGAATTGATCAATACGATCCAGACTGTTGGAAAGATGGCCCTGGAAGAACAGGCACGGGTGAACATCTCACAACAGTTACAGACGACCGTGGGTGGAAAACAAATTCTTTCCCTCACCCATGGAAAAATTATTACCGTTTACAGCCCGAAAGGTGGAGTTGGTGCTACAACGATTGCGGTTAATCTAGGAATCACACTGATGGGTCCAGACTCCAAGGTAATAGTGGTCGATGCAAATTTGCAATATGGTGATGTGGCAGTTTTCAACAACGAACAAGCCAGAAATTCAGTCGTGGACCTTACTCCAAGGGCTGCGGAGTTAGACCCGGACATCATCAATGATGTGGTGATAGTTCACAAATCCGGTTTGAACATTCTCGCAGCCCCACCTCGACCTGAGATGGCTGAGGGAATTAAACCTGGCGAATTCAAAATGGTGATGGAATATCTTAAATCACTGTACAACTTCGTAATAATTGACACAGAATCACACTTATCTGAAACGGTTTTAGATGCTATCGAGGTTTCCGACGCTGTCATTTTGATTACAACACAGGAGATTCCATCGATCAAGAATGCAAAAGCTTTCTTGACCTTGGTCGATCAATTCCAAATAGGACGCCAACGTGTTATATTCATTATGAATAAGTATGACAAGCGGATAGCTTTATTACCTGAGAAGATTGGCGAAAGCTTGAAACAAGAAATAAATGCTGTGATCCCCTTTGAAGAGCGTATTGTATTAAATTCTATTAATACCGGTATCCCTTTCATGGTGGATAATAAGTCGCAACCAATCGGAAAGAGTATGCTGGCTTTTGCTGAAATAGTGAAAGAAAAATTGAAGAGACTTGAAAATGCCGATATCGAAAAAACCGTAGGGAAGTATTAATCCTACAATGGAGTAACAAATTATGTCCTTATTATCCAGAATAGGCAGCGGTCAAGGGACACCATCAGGGGACGAACAAAACCCACAGGCACCGTCTACGCCAACATCACCATTACAACAGAAATGGGTGTCACCTTTTGTTCCATCCGGTTCGCAAGATACTTTGATGGATTTGAAGACAAGGGTGCAAAACAAGTTGTTAGCGGAGATGGATCCGGCGACAGACGTCTCCAAGGTGGATGAAGTAAAGAAAACCATCTGGACACTATTTGAACAGATTTTGGTTGAAGAGAATATTATTCTGGGAAGACAGGAAAAAACCCGTCTTTTTGAACAGATCAGCGCGGAGATTTTAGGTTTTGGTCCTTTGCAGAAACTGCTTGAGGACGGAACTATTACAGAAATTATGGTAAATGGCGCTACCAAACTATACATTGAAAGAGGTGGTAAGCTTTTTCGGGAACCCAGCGCTTTTGAATCCAACGAACACGTCATGCGGATTATCGATCGTATTGTTGCGCCTTTGGGAAGGCGTGTCGATGAATCCAGCCCCTATGTAGATGCGCGTCTACCAGATGGCTCCCGTGTAAATGCGATCATACCCCCAATCTCTTTGGTCGGTCCTGTCCTCACCATCCGTAAGTTCTCCAAGAATCCTATTACCATTGATCAATTGGTAGGATTTGGTTCAGCCACACAAGAGTGCATGTTCTTTCTAAAAGCCTGCGTTGAATCCAGATTGAATGTCGTCATTTCTGGTGGTACAGGTTCTGGAAAAACTACCTTACTGAACATTCTTTCCGGATATATTCCGGGCGATGAACGGATCGTCACCATCGAAAATGCAGCTGAGTTGCAGCTTCGTCAGGAGCACGTGGTTACACTTGAATCCCGCCCTCAGAATATTGAAGGAAAAGGAGAAGTAACCATCCGCCAATTGGTGGTTAATGCTCTTCGAATGAGACCAGACCGGATTGTTGTTGGAGAGATCCGCGATGAAGCAGCATTGGATATGCTCCAGGCTATGAATACCGGTCACGATGGCTCGATGACCACTGCCCACTCCAATAGTCCAAGAGACACGCTTTCGCGTATGGAAACCATGGTATTAATGGCTGGGATGGATTTACCCGTCCGGGCTATTCGGGAACAAATTTCTTCAGCTATCGATCTGGTTGTCCATCAGGAACGTATGCGGGATGGGAGCCGAAAAATTGTAAGTATTACGGAAGTTTCTGGCATGGAAGGCGATGTAATAACAACCATGGATATCTTCGCCTTTGATCTGCAAGGGTATGAAAATGGTCGTGTGGTAGGCAGGTTGAAACCAACCGGCTTGCGTCCGAAATTTATGGACAAGATTGAAGCATCCGGTATCCGATTGCCTCCACAAATCTTTGGAATTGGAACTAACCTACGGAAGTAGAGCCCATGGATATTTACCCTAAGTTGGTTCGAAGGAATATATCATGACCGGTCTGACTCTTGTATTAATCGTTGGGAGTGCGATCGCCTTCATCTTATTGATTCTTGGGATTGTGATTTCCGTAACCAGTGAACGAACTCTGGTTGAGGAACGTCTCGGTCGCTATATTGAAGATGAGGCACACTACGAGCAAACGAAGGACGCTGCCAAAGAGGCTGTCCTGACCGATTGGTTAACCCGGCAAGTTGAAAAATCCTCTTGGGGCGAACGGATCGGTAAAGAGCTGGCAAGGGCAGATTTAAAATTCAAACCTGGCGAATACATCGCAGTGATGGTGATTGCTGCCTTTGTTATGGGCGTAGTTGGTTTTTACATTGGATCCAATTCGATCATCGTTGCCCTTCTTGGTGTTATATTTGGTATATACTTACCCCGGATCTACGTCAAGCGTGAACAATCGAAACGATTAGTCAAATTTGATACACAATTAGCAGATATGCTGAACCTAATGGTAAATGGCCTGCGAGCTGGGTATTCAAACCTGCAAGCAATGGAAGCTGTTTCCCGGGAAATGCCAAATCCAATTGCAGATGAATTCCGGAGGGTTGTTCAAGAAATTTCGCTTGGGGTATCCACAGAAAAAGCATTGGACAACCTGCTGCGAAGAATTCCCAGTGATGACCTGGATCTTGTCATTACGGCGATGAATGTTCAGCGAGAAGTTGGTGGTAACCTGGCAGAAATTTTGGATACCATCTCACATACGATTCGAGAGCGCGTGAGGATTAAAGGTGAAATTCGGGTTTTAACATCACAGGTAATGTATTCCGGACGATTCTTATCCCTGATGCCGTTGATTGTTATCGCAATCCTCTATCTCTTAAACCGGGAATATATGATGGAGTTCTTCAAACCAGAATCTGTCCCTTGCGGTTATATCGCTCTGGGTGTCGGAGCTCTTATGATCATCGGCGGTTACTTCGTTATGAATAAGATCGGACAAGTAGAAGTATAGGAAATATTGGAGGTTAGACCATGATCGCATTATTAGTTCTTGGAGGATTGGTCATAGTCGGGGCAATCATTTTGATTGTCATTGGTTTACGTATGCCTGAAGGCGAAGATGTCCTTCAAAAACGACTGGCAGAGTATAGTACATTCGAGGGTGTGGTAAATCTTGAAGAAATTGAACTTTCGCAACCTTTTACAGAACGAATTATTTACCCATTGGCACGTAGGATGGGTGAATTTGCGGCAAAACTAACTCCTCAGAATGCATTACAGAACACCCAACGTAAACTTGAGCTTGCGGGTAATCCAGGACGGATGGAACCTTCAATGGTATTGGTTCTCCAGTTTGGTATTGGTGTTCTATTTGGCGGCTTGCTAATCCTCGTATTTACGGTAGCAAAAACAAATTGGCCGGTTGGCAGAATTATGCTTCTCGTGGCAGGATTCACAATATTAGGGTTTTACTTCCCCCAGATGTGGCTAAGCAGTAAAATCGGTCGACGTCAGAAAGATGTAAGAAGGGGAATGCCGGATGCGTTAGACCTCCTGACAATCTGCGTGGAAGCGGGTCTTGGATTTGATGCAGCCATGCATAAGGTGAGTGAAAAATGGACGAATGAAATTTCGCTTGCCTTTGGACGGGTGATTCGCGAGATACAACTCGGGAAATTACGCCGGGAAGCTTTACGAGATATGGCTGACCGGATCGGAATATCAGAAATGACAAGTTTTGTTGCTGCTGTAATTCAAAGTGAGCAACTCGGCGTCAGCATGGCGAAAGTGTTACGGATTCAATCAGACCAAATGCGGATAAAACGTAGACAAATGGCTGAAGAGGAAGCTCATAAAGCCCCTATTAAAATGCTTATCCCAATGGCTGGTTTGATTTTCCCGAGTTTGATGATCGTCCTATTAACACCAGCAGCCTTGAAATTATTCCATTCAGCTTTGGGAAGTATGTTCAAATAAAACCGACAATTACGTGAGAGAAAGGTGGGCGAATGGTTCGACCCGCCGAATTTGCATACCATTTATTCTGGCAATCCCTGGATTGGATATATCCTCCCAAATGTGGTGGGTGTGGAGAACCGGGAAAAACTTGGTGTGATGCATGTCAAAAATCTATATTAAAAATATCCGGTAAGATTTGTGATCTTTGTGGCTATCCAATTCGGGATAATCAGGTATGTCAGGGATGCAACAAATATGATCCACATTTTGACGCGATCCGTTCGTGGGCTGTCTATTCCGGAAGCGTAAAAGAAGCAATCCATTCTTTAAAATATCAGAATAATCTATCTCTTGGGGAAGTATTTTCCCATTCACTAGCCGGGTTAGTCAAAAAAGCCGGGTGGAAAGTGGATGCTGTTATTCCTGTCCCCCTCAGTAAGGCGAGAATGAAACAAAGAGGCTATAACCAGGCATGGTTGCTTGGTTACCCGGTAGCTTTACAACTACAAGTACCTATCGATACAAGCTCGGTACAGAGGACCAAAAATACTGAAAGCCAGGTCCATCTCAATCCTGAAGAACGCGCAGTCAACTTGAAGGATGCTTTTGGCTCAACCAAAATGCGATGGAAGGATAAAAATGTTTTGCTCATTGACGATGTCATTACTACAGGTTCGACGATCAACGAATGTGCCCGGGCATTAAAATTTTCAGGTGTAAAGGAGGTATACGGGGTCTCCGTGGCAAGAGCGGTTTTAGGTGATATGTCAACTTGAAATAATCCAACAATTGGGCGAAAATAGAAATATATAAATATCCTTAGGAGGATCCGATGGTTGCAAAAATTGACATTATTGGGAAGAACATGGAAGTCACGGATCGGATTGAAGAATATGTACAAAAGAAAGTAGTAAAGTTCGAACGATTGCTCACAGATTTGGAGGATGTAAGGATTGATCTTGGTCACATTAAGTCTGCTAGAAGTGCATCGGATAGACATGTATCACAGATCACGCTTCGCGGGCGGGGCTTTATTCTTCGAACGGAAGAGAGAGCCGATGACCTTTTCGCTGCCTTTGATTCTTCAATTGATAAGATGCAACGTCAGATTGAACGATATAAAGGGAAACATGCGAAGGGACGAGGGGATGGTAAATCATCGGCTGAGGTCTCCCCTGAACCAGTAGTGATGGATGAAAACGAAACTCCTATTGTCGTCAAACGAAAAACCTTTCACCTGGTGCCAATGGATGAGATGGAGGCGCTGGAGCAAATGAACCTTCTTGGTCATGAAGATTTCTTTGTTTTCTATAATGTGGATAACAACTCGATCAATGTTTTATATCGAAGACGTGATGGTTCGTATGGTGTCATAATTCCGGAAATTGTTTGAGGGTAAATAAACACGATCTAAGCCTTTACATTAATTGTCATTGGTGTGCACAAGATCAGGGCTGTCAAATCTGACAGCCCTTGCATATGAGAGGAGTTTCTGTGGAACAAAAATACACTCAGGTATATAAAGCAGCAGGGCTGATAGATGATGACGGTATACACCGGGACGATTTGCAGAAATCGATTCTTCAGCTGCTTACAGCTGTGGGGGAAAATCCTGACCGGGATGGACTCCAGAGAACACCCGAACGTGTTGCCCGGATGTACGAGGAATTATTAAGCGGGTATCGAACTGATCCTATTGCCATGGTAAATGACGCTCTTTTTGATGTGGAGTATGATCAGTTGGTTATTGTTCGAGACATTGAATTCTATTCCCTTTGCGAGCATCACATGTTGCCATTCATTGGACGGGCGCATGTAGCATATGTTCCGGATGGGAAAGTGATAGGTTTGTCCAAAATCCCCCGAATTGTAGATATGTTTGCTCGGAGATTACAGGTTCAGGAGAGAATGACCAGTCAGGTAGCAGATTTTTTGAATGAATTATTGCACCCGAAGGGCGTAGCTGTTGTAATTGAAGCCATGCACCTTTGTTCAATGATGCGAGGGGTTAAGAAACATGATGCGCGGATGACCACATCTGCTGTCCATGGATATTTTCGAACTAACATGGCTACTCGTATGGAATTTCTGGATAATATCTCGCGAGGTTCTGAACCTCTCCATATCTAATCAAGAAGCCTTAATCTGAGAAAGGATAAGCTGGAAGTTCAATCATCCAGCTTTTCCTTTTTAATTTCTTCGCAAATCCATCTAATGTTTCTCCAGTAGATGGATTGGCAATGGATGGTTTGATCTGAGAAACAGGTATTGCTATAAAACCATACTGCCATAACTTGGCATCCATCACCAGGTCATTATTTAGTATGATATCAATATCCATTGTACGAGGAGCATTTTTATCTTCACTTCGGACTCTGCCAAGTTTTGTTTCTATACTGCGCAGAGTTCGGTCTTTCAGGTCATTAATGGGTTGATCGGTTTGGATCTCAATCGCCAGATTGTGGAAATCATTTCCTTCGCCACCTTCCGGGTGTGATACCCAGATGGAGGAAAACGACACGATTGGGTACTTACGTTTGATTAATTGAATTGCCCGGGTAATGTTTTCTTCGGGATGAATATTGGAACCTAATAGGAGAACGACACTACGATCCATCCTTCCATCTCTCAATATCTACTCCAACCGATCTGGCAAACCTAACAGCGCCTGGTTTTTCTACCCGAATTTGAACTCCTTTGACATTTGGCAATGTCAGGATATACGTAGCGATATCTTCTGCCAGCGCTTCCACCGTGAATCGTTGCGCAGATTCGGCAATCGAGATGGTCTTTTTGGTGATCGTCCGATAGTTAACGCTATCTTCAATATTATCCGATTTGCCCACTTTCGTCGTGTCTGCGAAAACAACGATGTTGACAAGAATATCCTGCGGGTGAAGCCGTTCAGTATCATTTACACCGATAACACCCCGCGCCAGGATATCTTTAATTAGAATTCGGTCCATAAACACTCCAGTATCTAAATAAGATGTCTACCACCATCAATGTGAATTATCTCACCGGTAATATATTCTGGACCGGAAAGAAGGAATAATAGCGCCTGTCCAACCTCTTCCAATGTCGCCCAACGCTGGGCTGGGATATTCTCTAGGATTTCCGTCCCTGTGGTTTGATCTGCGGGAGGAAGGATCGCGCCCAGAGCCAACCCGTTGACCTGTATTCTCGGAGCGAGCTGTATCGCCATTGATTTTGTCATTCCAGCTAATGCAGATTTTGTTACAGAATAAGGGAAATGATCAGGACCGGGTCTGAGAGAACGCCAATCCAGTATGTTTACGATCTTTCCTTTTTCATCTTCAGGTAATTCCTTTGCGAAGGCCTGAGATAGTAAAAAAGGAGAGGTGAGATTGGTATTGAGGTGTTTTTGCCATTCATCCAATGTTGTCTCCAGCATAGAGATCGGGTCAAAAATTGCAGCGTTGTTGATCAGCGCATGGATCGGTCCATAAGCATTGGCGCGATACATCAATTCGGATGATTGATTCAAATCGCTCAAATCTGATTGAATGATATATGCTTCTCTTCCCAAAGCCTTAATTTCTGTCTGGGTTTGTGTGGCTAATTTTGGGGAGTGACCATGATGGAGTATGACATTGGCTCCTGCATGAGCAACGGTCAGTGCTAAACTTCTACCAATTCTTCTTGCTGCCCCCGTGATAAAAACGGTCTTACCATCCAATGGTTTACTGGCAAAAAATCCTTTTGAAGTCATATCTTCCTCTCTGGATATCCTGTATGTAGTTTAGAATTGAACAAGCCTTGTGTCAAGTTGATGAATTAAAATCGAATGTCACTTATTTCAAGACATTGCATCCAATATGTAGATAAAATAATTTGCGAGGTGGCTATGACAACCGTTTCATTTAATATTCCGAATATCGACTGTAATCACTGTGTTCACACCATCAAAAATGAAGTCTCCGAATTGGATGGAGTCAAAGAGGTGGAAGGAGATCTTCAACAGAAACAAGTGAAAATAACCTTTGATAATCCGGCAACAAAAGAAGGGATCATCAAGTTACTCACAGAAATAAACTATCCACCTGAAGTGTAAATACATTCATTTTTCTAACTGTTTATTACCATCAATTAATGTGCATCCGCCTCAGCATTTATGAGGTGGATGCTTCAGTTATGAACTCCCTACCGAGTATTGCATGGTACAATTTTATAGCTGCGTACTCAGGAGGAGATAATGGCAGACAATACACCGATGCAGGAAAAATTAATAAACACCATTCGATTTCTCTCCGCCGATGGAGTGCAACAGGCCAATTCTGGTCACCCAGGACTTCCCATGGGGACAGCAGCCATCGCATTTACCATCTGGACGAAACACCTCAGACACAATCCCTCCAATCCAAATTGGGCAAATCGGGACCGTTTTATATTATCCGGCGGACACGGTTCAATGCTTTTGTATTCCCTTCTACACCTCACTGGTTACCCGCTCCCACTCGATGAATTGAAACGATTTCGCCAGTGGGGAAGCCTCACACCGGGACATCCAGAATATGGGCTGACCCCGGGGGTGGAAACGACCACAGGTCCTCTTGGACAGGGATTCGCTAATGGGGTTGGTATGGCGATTGTAGAAGCGCATCTCGCCTCTATATTCAATCGGACCGGATACCCTGTTATCGATCATTACACGTATGCAATTGTTACAGATGGTGACCTCATGGAAGGTGTATCGTCTGAAGCAGCTTCGTTAGCCGGGCATCTCCAACTCGGAAAATTGATTTATTTCTATGATGATAACCATATCACAATCGATGGTCCCACTGAGCTTGCCTTCACGGAAGATAGGGGAAAACGATTTGAAGCATATGGCTGGCAGGTCCTTTATGTTACAGATGGAAACAATATTGCTGAAATTGATAACGCAATAGAAAAGGCAAAGGACGATTCACGACCAAGTCTGATCGTTTGTCGGACACATATCGGATTTGGATTGCCGACCCGGCAAGACACCAGCAAAGCACATGGGGAGCCACCTGGTGAGGAAGAATTAAACGGCGCTAAACAAAACCTTGGATGGCCCCTCGAACCAAAATTCTTCATTCCAGAAGACGTGTTATCGTTTTTTCGGTCAGCGATTGACCGTGGATCTTCGCTGGAAGAAGATTGGAAAAAAATTGTTGCTGAATATTCTTTAGCTTTTCCTGATCTCGGAGCTGAACTGACTCGAAGATTAACCGGGAAGCTGAACCAAGATTGGGATAAAGACCTACCCGTGTTTCCCGCAGATCAGAAGGGAATGGCTACTCGCGCTGCATCAGGCAAGGTATTGAATGCGATAGCAGCTCGCCTACCAGAGATGATTGGTGGATCAGCAGACCTGGCTCCATCCAATAATACCTGGTTGCAAGGCTCTCCAGATTTTCAGAAAGCAACACCGGAAGGACGTAACTTCCATTTTGGTGTTCGCGAGCATGGAATGGGCGCGGTGGTTAATGGCATGGCGTATCATGGCGGGGTAAGACCCTATGGTGCCACCTTCTTAGTGTTTTCCGATTACATGCGCCCGGCTATCCGGCTGTCTGCAATTTCCGAACTAAAGAGTATCTGGGTTTTTACTCACGATAGCATTGGGTTGGGTGAAGATGGTCCGACTCACCAACCAATCGAACATTTACTTGCCCTTAGGGCTATACCCAGATTGGTAACCATCCGACCGGCAGACGCAAATGAGACCAGAATTGCCTGGACATTGGCGATTGAACGCAATATGGGACCAACCGCACTCATTCTAACACGTCAGGCAGTACCAACTCTGGATCGGACGATCTTTTCGAGAGAAGATAACCTGAGAAATGGCGCTTATATTCTCGCTGACCTTGGAGTTGGCAAACCTGACCTGATCTTGATGGCATCTGGATCGGAAGTTGGTTTGATAGTTGAAGCCGGGGAAACTCTGGCGAAGGAAGGGCATTGCATACGATTGGTTTCCTTCCCAAGTTGGGAATTATTCCGTGCACAAAACGATGAATATAAACGATCTGTTCTTCCATCAAATATCCCTTTCCGGATCGCTGTTGAGGCAGGAACAACACTCGGATGGAATGAGTGGGTTGGAGATCATGGCATGACGATTGGATTGGATAGGTATGGTGCATCTGCTCCATATAAATCTATTTATCAAAATTTGGGAATTACAGTAGAGCGAATCGTAGAAGAAAGTCGTAAAATGGTGAAAAGAGCAGGATGATATGCGCATAGCCATTGGAACAGACCACGCTGGATTTATGCTAAAAGAAACGATATTGAATACGATCAAAGCTGAAGGTCATGATGTCCTCGACTTCGGCACATATTCAGAAGAGTGTGTTGATTTTCCTGAATTCGCTAAGAAAGTAGCCGATGCTGTTCAATCTGGCGAAGCAGAAAGAGGAATCGCACTATGTGGATCAGGAATTGGGGTTTGCATCGCAGCAAATAAAGTGAAAGGCGCATACGCATCCGTCTGTCATGATGTCTATTCAGCTCATCAGGGTGTTGAACACGATGGCATGAATATCCTCTGTCTCGGTGGAAAGGTCATCGGTACAGAATTGGCTCGGGAAATTGTCGTTGCTTTCTTGCGAGCCACACAAAATCCTGAACCGCGTTATTTAAATAGAATAAGTAAAATTAAGAGTATTGAATCTTCTTGATCTATCAGGTGATTTATGAATAGAAGCATCCAACTTTTCTCCCTGGGACAATCCATTTGGTACGATAATATTCAGCGTAAATTGCTTCTATCCGGAGAAATGGGACAATGGATCAGCGACGGAAAGATCTATGGAGTAACTTCCAACCCGACTATCTTCAATAATGCCATCAGTAAATCCAACGATTATGATTCTGCCATTCAAACGATGGCATGGTCCGGATTGTCGTCAACACAGATTTTTGATCAGTTATCAAGAGAAGACATTCAGATGGCTGCGGACCTATTCTCAAAAGTCTATACTAAGACGAATGGTTTGGATGGTTATGTCAGCATCGAGGTCAACCCGTTATTGGCACGCGATTCCGAACGAACAATTGCAGAAGCAAGTCGCCTCTGGAATTTGGTCAACCGACCCAATATCATGGTTAAGATTCCCGCCACGAAAGAAGGATTGCCGGCGATCACAGCGGCTCTTGCAGATGGAATTAATGTAAATGTGACATTGATATTTTCACTGCAAAGGTATGAAGAAGTGATCGAAGCTTTCCTTCTCGGTCTGGAAAAAAGAATCGACAAGGGATTCTCGATTGACAAACTCGCTTCCGTGGCATCCTTCTTCGTATCCAGAGTTGATACAAAAGTAGACCAATATCTCAATGATTTGATCCAAAACAATAACAATGTTGAGGAAAGCTCAGCATTACTGGGCAAGGCGGCTATTGCTAATGCACGCCTCGCATATCAGATCTACCTCGCCCATCGGAAATCCAGGCGATTTGCAGCGCTCGAGAAAAAAGGAGCGCGATTCCAACGTCCGTTATGGGCTTCAACCAGTACCAAGAATCCTGATTATCGTGACGTGATCTATGTTGAGGAATTAATGGGTGCGTATACTGTCAATACGGTGCCACCTCAAACTTTAATTGCTCTTCTCGACCATGCAGAAATTCAAGACCGAATTTCCAGGAATATCAATGCAGCTAAACAGATACCTGAACGCCTTAAACATATCGGAATATCGATGGATTTGGTGACACAGGAACTGGAAGATGAAGGCGTGAAATCGTTTTCTGATGCGTACACAACGTGTCTTGAATCTATTGAAAAACGCAAACAGGAATTCCTCAAGCAATCTGGCAAATTGAGCCAGGAGACACAAGTCCGGGTCGATTTATTGAGCGATGAACGATTTATCGAGCGGATGTATGAGCAGGATCCGTCATTGTGGAGCAGCGAGAGCAATGATCAAATCGAAATCAAGAAGCGGTTAGGCTGGTTATTCTTACCACAAACGTCCAAGCAATGGATCTCCGACATCTACCAATTCCGGGACCAAATCCTTTCAGACGGGTACAAATCGATTGTCCTATTAGGTATGGGGGGATCGTCGCTTGCTCCGGAATTATACGGTAATGTGTTCGGCAGTCAAAATCAGTTGAAGATGCATATTGTCGATTCAACCGATCCTGATCAGGTAAGGAAAATTGCCCATAAAATCAGACCAGAAACCACACTCTTCATCGTTGCCAGTAAATCGGGTGGAACGGTCGAAGTGAACGCGTTCCTGGAATATTTTTGGTTGTTGACAAAAAAGAAATGTGGCATGAATACCAGCTCCCATTTCGTTGCTATCACCGATCCAGGCACTTCGATGGAAAAAACCGCTTTAGCCCGAAATTTCAGACGGATTTTTCTTGCAGATCCAACTGTTGGCGGAAGGTACTCTGCATTATCCATTTTTGGACTCCTACCTGCAGGATTGATCGGGTTAGATCTGGATAAAATAATAGACCAGGCTGAGAAGATGCATTTACAGTGCAAGCCATCCGTGCCAGCGGAAGCTAACCCTGGTCTGGTGTTGGGCGCCTTGTTGGGACAGGCTGCATTAGGCGGAAAAGATAAATTAACGATCCTTTGTGATCCCGGAGATGAATCTTTTGCCGATTGGCTGGAACAGCTTATCGCAGAGAGCAGCGGGAAACAAGGTCGCGGTATTATTCCAATTGTCCGGGAAAAGCCACAAGCAACTAAATATTATGGCGAAGACCGCGTTTTTGTGTACATGCGAAGAAACGGCAAGTTCGACGCTTTCATTTCACGGCTTCAGAAAATGAATTTTCCCGCTCTCGTGTATCCAATATCTGATGCATACAGTTTTGCTGCTGAATTCTATCGATGGGAAATTGCCATCGCAGTTGCATGTTCCGTGATTCGAGTAAATGCATTCGATCAGCCAGATGTACAGGATAATAAAACAAGGACAATTCAGAAATTGGATGTCTATAAACAATCTGGCAAATTTGACGAACCAATACCTGATTGGTTCACTGAGAAAATTCAAGCATACACATCGGAGAATATTCGGCTCAGTGGCGCAATTAACATCAAGGAAGTGATGAGCCGCTTTATCGCGTCTGCTCAGAAGAATGACTACTTTGCCATCAATGCATACCTTCCGTACGACCCGGCTGTAGCAAAAGCAATCGATCTATTGAGAATTTATCTGCACAAGAATACACGGCTTGCGACCACGCGAGGATTTGGTCCTCAATTCTTGCATTCCACTGGACAAATTCATAAAGGTGGTGCAAATACCGGTTTGTTTATTCAGATTACAGCGAAGGCGCAAAAAGATTTGGCAACCGGTGAAACCACTTTCGGAGTATTAGAGCATGCCCAGGCGCTCGGTGATTTCGAATCACTCCAGGCACGCAACAGGCGGATATTACGTCTGGATATACAAAAGAAAGAATTCCTAAGTTTGGTAGAACAAATCATAAAAGAATAATTGGAAGGGATTCCCACTAGAACCATCCATCTCGTATTTTCGATTGGCTGGATTGATTTTATTTAATCTATCCTGTTATTTGTTGTGTAAATTTGGGAAAATCTCTTAAAAATCATGACTGGACCGCATCCGAAACCAGGAAATATCTGCACAACCGATCCTCTGACTGATATTCATGTATAATCGCAAAGATATGAAGATCCAAGTCATCCGAATCGAACCCTATGACAATATTAGTTCTCTATTGGATAAGGTCAACTTAGCCGACGCCCCCTGCCTGGTCTTGGATGATACCGGATCCTATCAATGGCTCTCCAAAGAGTTAGCATTAAAACAAATTCTGCGCAAAGGGAAGCATAGTGGGAGACAGATCGGGATGATCACCAGCAATCTGGAAACCCGATCAAGCTGCCAGGATTTGGAAATTCAGACGTTCGAGGATATTGCAGCGGCAAACAACGGTCAATGGAAGGATCATACAACCAACTCTTTGATGCGACCAATCCGAACCAATACTGAAAAAAAGATTACTAAGCCGAAAAGCATTCCGGAAACAGAAATTTCTCGACCAGTAAAACTGACTGCTAGCGGTATCTTTTTCCTCGTTCTAGTATCATTCCTTGTTCTGGTTATTCCTTCGAGTCATATTAAATTATCCTTATTCAGGACTCAGGAGCATATTGCGATTCCTGTTCAATTAAGTTCTGATTTTTCTGAATCTACAATATCTGGAAATGTTCCAGCCAGCATACATTCTGAGAAAATTACGATCATAAAAACCAATCCGGTCACTCAGACTGCGCTTATTCCCATTGAATATGCCCAGGGTTCTGTCATTTTTACAAATATGACTGACATCACCCAGGAGATACCTTTTGGCACGTTAGTGGCGACGGGTGGTGTGTCATCAATCTCCTTTGAGACAATGACCGAAGCAATCCTGGAAGGAAAAGTGGGATCTGAGGTGGAAGTCCCTGTAATGGCACGGGAGGCAGGTGAAGTCGGCAATGTGACAATCGGAGAGATTAATCAAATCAATTCACTTCAAGGTACACAAATGAAGGTCAGGAATGATATTCCCCTTGCAGGTGGCTTAAGCCGTCAAGTCAGTTCGCCAGGTGCACTGGATCGCAATACTATCCGGGCGGAGGTACTCGAAACCATCAGACAAAAAGCCATTGGACAATTCGGTACATCAATAGAGAAAGATCGAATTTTATTGGAACCAAGCTTTATGGTGGAAGATATTTTGGTTGAAGAGTACTACCCGGATGAGGGTAGACCTGGCACATCAATTACACTCGAAATGACCGTAGCAGTGAGGATGGCATCTGTTTCCAGAAAGGGATTGGCAGATTACCTTGATCAGGTGAATGCGCTTAGCCTTTCTGATGGAGATGAAGTCGCTCCGACTGAAGGTTCAGGACTTGCATTAAGCTGCCAGGCTGACTCGGATCAGGATATTTATTCTTGTATCATTAATGGAGAAAAAGAAACTTGGAAATCGATCCAAGATGCAGAGCTATTTACACTACTACGAGGTCAGCCAGTTTCAAAAGCACAAGAGCTCATTGATTCCAGGTTTCCTCAGGTGAAAAGTGTCGAGGTTGAAATGAATCCAAACGCCTGGCCGTGGTTTCCGTATCTTTCATCTCGGATATTCGTGAAGCTGCAATAATATGCGGATCGTTGGCGTTGATCCTGGTGAAAAACGTATCGGTATCGCTGTGAGCGACGCTACAGGGATGATTGCGAACCCTATTGGTACAATTCACCATACATCCAGGAAAGGTGACGCTGAAGCCATCCTGAAGGTCGTTTCAGATACTTCATCAGAGATGATCGTTCTCGGTCAATCGCTGGATGATGAAGGGAATGTAACATCCTCTGGGTTGAGAGCATTTCGATTAGCAGAAGAGATCCGCTCCCTTAGTAAAATTCCAGTCACATTGATCGATGAATATGAATCTACAAATGAAGCCAAAGAAGCAGCCATTGAGATGGGATTGTCCAGGAAAAAGAGAAAAGGTCATCGAGATGCTATTGCGGCCGTAATTATTCTCCAAAGATATTTGGATCAGATCAGATGAGTGAGCCTAGCCGAAGACGAAGAAGGAAAGCATCCCGATATCTGCCTGCACTTATGATACTGGTTTTTGTCAGTTGCATTGGTGTGGCGATTGTCACTCTAATTTTACCGGGGCAGGTGGAGAATCGCTACGGAGCACCATCCAAAGAGCTAAGTTTCATCCAAAGATTCCAGTATTCGTACCGGTTATATAGCACAGGAGAAAGCCTGCTCGTTCCCCATAATCCGAATGGAGAACGTATCCTTTTCACAGTCATTCCCTCTGAAAGCGTCAATTCCATCGCTATGCGGCTTGAACAGGAGGAATTAATATACTCTCAGGATGTTTTCACAGACTACTTGATCTATCGGGGGCAAGACCGTTGTTTACGGAGTGGCGAATATTACCTATCCGGGACGATGACCGGAATTGAAATTGCCGATAAGCTTTGCACATCTCTTGGTGACAGAACCAAGTTCTCAGTTCTCCCAGGTTGGAGAGCAGAAGAGATAGCCACATCGCTTGCTAGTTATGACTTTCAATTCTCAGGAGCTGAATTTCTTGCCGAAGTTGAACACCCCGGGGATATCCCAGATTTGCCCTCTCCATATCAATCCTTTTCTTCTTTGGAAGGATTTTTATTTCCAGTAAGCTACCCATTGGATCGGGATATTTCGGCACAAGCATTTATCCGCAATATGGTTCAGCAATTTGATAGCACTTTAACCAACAAAATGGAAAAAGGATTTAACAGACAAAATCTCACCCTTTATCAGGCTGTAATCCTCGCGTCAATTATTGAGCGTGAAGCAGTCATCGATGAGGAGAAACCAATTATCGCATCTGTCTTCTATAATCGGATCAATAATGGAATGAGGCTCGAGACTGATCCAACGGTTCAATATGCACTGGGGTATGATACTCAAGAAAAGACCTGGTGGAAAGTTCCGTTGAGTCTTACTGACTTACAGGTCAATTCCCCTTATAATACGTACCAGGTAGACGGGTTACCTGCAGGACCAATATGTAATCCTGGAATTGAATCTTTGAATGCGGTTGCCTTCCCCGCCGATACACATTATTATTATTTTAGGTCTGCATGCGATGGATCTGGTCGGCATAACTTTTCAGAGACATTGGATGAGCACATCAATAATGCCTGTCCATGAAATTGTCCAACGGAGGCAAGGATGGAAGTTTTAGGAGTTGATATCGGTGGTTCGGGGATTAAAGGTGGAATCGTAAACATAGAAAACGGTGATCTAACCAGCGATCGATTTAGAGTGGAGACACCCATTCCCGCAAAACCTGAACCCATCGCGGAAGCTATAGGTTTGATCTCAACTCATTTTAATTGGCAAGGCAAAATAGGATCAGGATTTCCTGGTGTTGTTCGACATGGCATCGTGTTGACAGCTGTAAATCTCCATAATAAAAGCTGGATTGGAACCAATATCGATATGCTATTCTCGAAAACAACAGGATTACCCGTGAAGGTGATCAATGATGCCGATGCTGCAGGTCTGGCGGAGATGCGTCTTGGCGCAGGAAAAGGTCATGAGAAGGGTGTTGTCCTTATGCTCACGCTGGGAACAGGAATCGGATCTGCAATCTTCGTGAATGGACAGCTCCTCCCAAACACAGAATTAGGTCATCTGGTGATGGATGGGAAAGATGCAGAAAAGCGGACATCGGCTGCTGTTAAACAGGATAAGAAATTGACCTGGGAAGAATGGGGATCGAGATTAAATACATATATGAAATATGTGGTCTCACTGATATATCCGGATCTCATCATTATCGGTGGTGGTGTTAGCAATAAATTCAATCAGTATCAGAAATATCTCCTGGTAGGTACGGAGATTGTTCCGGCGAAATTTTTAAATAATGCAGGAATTATCGGTGCAGCACTTCTAGCTGAAGAATCTCTTTAATCAGACTTATACTTAAAAATGAAAAAAATGGCAGACATCATTGTCTGCCATTTTTTTGTGTCAGTTTTTACTTAGCCGCGTTGTAGCCTGGGCCTTTTTTATAGAAATCAGCATTCGTTTCAGTGGCTGGAATCAGATTGACGATCTCACCAGCTTGGAGGGTCTTGGTGGATGTAATATGGACTGCATCACCATGATGATCGTTTCCATCATAGACTTCTGTGAACCCGGCAGTCCCAACCGGTTCGGCTAATTTTTCTCCACCTTTTGCTCGATAGGCGGACGGAACTTCATCTTCCGGGAAAATTGCTGCGAAAGGACACTCTGGCACACACGCGCCACAATCAATACAGGTGTCGGGATCAATATAGTACCAGGGCCATTCCTCTACAGGTTTTCCAGGAACGATGCACTCAACCGGGCAAACTGTAGCGCAGCCTCCATCACGAAGACATAAACCAGTGATCACGTGTGTCATATTATTTCCTCCAGATAAAGTTTATGATTCAAACCGATTATTTACTATTGTCCAGTTTACCAGATTCCACCAATTTGTAAGGTATTCTGCCCGCCGATTTTGATATTTAAGATAATAGGCATGTTCCCAAACATCAACAACCAGAAGTGGTTTTAACCCATCGGATAGAGGGCAATCTTGATTAAGCGTCGCGAGGATTTGGAGAGAGCCATCCATTTTCTGGCATAACCATGCGTATCCACTCCCGAGGCGACCCAATCCAGTTCTTTCCATCTCTTCTTTCATCTTTGCCAGATCACCATATGTGTCCACAATCTTGTGTAATAGTTGTCCAGCTGGTTTACTGGAGGTAGGAGGCTGCATGTTTTCCCAATAGAGATTGTGATTATAAAAACCGCCGCCATTGTTCTTGACCGTTGTCCGAATATCTTCCGGCAATATGGAAAGATCCGATAGTAATGTTTCAATTGAATGATTGCTGAATTGCGGGTATTTTTCCAATGCTTTATTACAATTGTTAAGGTAGGTTGCGTGGTGCTTGGTATAATGGATCTCTACTGTCCGAGCATCGATATATGGTTCAAGTCCTTCATAACTGTACGGTAGTGGGGATAATTCAAAGGGCATTCTGTTTCCTCCTATAACAGTTTGATGAAACACCTGTATTGTTTAGATTGTAGCCAACGCTAGAAACCTTGTCAAGCTGAACTCAATATTGAAAATGAGAAAATCAACCAAAAACCGGGCATTTGTAATTTTATTCACAGGTGTTCTTGCTGCATCCACGGGAGCTATCTTTGTAAGATTAGCTCAAGGCGAGGGGATTAGCTCGATCGAGATCGCCGCGTACCGATTATTGTTTTCGGTCATCCTATTACTCCCATTTGCCTTGTTAACATCGTGGCAGGATTTCAAACTAATCACACGCCCTACCCTGCTATGGTGCATCCTGGGAGGATTTATCCTCTCCCTCCATTTCGCAAGTTGGATCACTTCGTTGGAATACACTACCATTGCCAGTTCCGTTGTTCTGGTGACCACGACTCCAATCTGGATTGGTTTATTTTCGGTTTTATTTCAACACGAGAAGCTCACCAAACCATTTATCTATGGATTAGCGTTGTCTCTCATGGGTGGATTGGTAATAGCGTTCAGCGAGGAGTGCTCCCTCTCTGTAAAAGGATTGGTTTGTGGAAATGGATCAGCTAGAGTTTCAGCACCTTTGTTTGGAAATCTTCTCGCACTTATCGGTTCCTGGATGGCGGCAGGTTATTTACTGATCGGAAAAAAGGTTCAAAAATCGATCACGACCACCCCATATATATCCATCGTATATGGTGTAGCGGCGGTACTTTTGATTGGAATTAGCATACTATCGGGAAGCCAATTATTTACTTTTCGCATTAGTGGGTTCGTCTGGTTAATTGGATTGGCTATCATTCCCCAATTGATCGGTCATACAAGCTTTAATTGGTCTTTGAAACATTTTTCTCCTTCTTATGTATCTATCGCACTTCTCGCTGAACCGATCGGATCAACGATATTTGGTTTATTCATATTCAAAGAAATCCCTTCCCTACTAAAACTGGGAGGGGCACTTGTTTTGCTTTCGGGGATATTAATAGTCAGTTTGAACCAATCAAAAACTCCAAATCAATCCAAAGTCATGGATGGTCCTCTCCCATAAATCTGGTTCAATTCTGCAATTTCCGATGCCAGGTCCGAGTTCATCTGGCTCGCTTGCATTCTCCAGCCCCAATTACCTGATGGTCTACCGGGAAAATTCATCCGACTATCGCCATCCAATCTGAGAAAATCCTGCATTGGTGCGATCGCATACGCTGCAACCGACCCCCATATTGATCGAATCATATCCCAGGCGATATCTTCGCCTGTGCTGTGGACATATTTCAAGCAATACTTTGTCTGTGCTTCCGGAGCAGTCTTGTACCAACCAATTGAGGTGTCGTTGTCATGGGTACCTGTGTAGGCAACACAATTTGGTGTGTAATTGTGAGGCAAAAAGGGTTCTTTTCCATTCGTACCAAATGAGAATTGTAGGATTTTCATGCCGGGTAAATTGAAACTATCACGCAGGGCGACCACATCCGGAGTGATCTTACCGAGATCTTCTGCGATCAATGGAAGCCTTCCTAACTCGGTCAAGATAGCATCAAAGAACTCATGACCGGGTCCCTTTTTCCATTCCCCGATCTCGGCAGTTGGGAGGTTTGCAGGAATTTCCCAATACCCTGCAAAACCACGAAAGTGATCAAGACGAATGACATCCACAGTCTCCAGACAATTTTTAATTCGTCTTATCCACCAATCGAACCCAGAAATTTTATGAACATCCCATCTATAATGAGGATTTCCCCAGAGCTGACCGGTAGGCGAGAAATAATCAGGTGGTACTCCAGCAACGACTGTTGGGTTGCCAAGGTCATCCAGGTAGAATAGTTCAGGCTTTGACCAAACATCTGCGCTGTCATGGGAAATAAAAATTGGGATATCTCCAATTATCGAGACGCCATTTTGGTTGGCAAATTTCTTGATTCTCTTCCATTGTGAAAAGAAACAAAATTGAAAGAACCGTTGCCGGTCTATTTCTTCTGCATGGGAACGGCGGTATTGTTCTAACGCGTGAGGGTCCCGAATACGTAAACTTTCAGGCCAGGATGTCCAGCTTACTCCTCCATTCTCTTCTTTGATCGTCATAAATAAGGCGTAATCATCAAGCCATTCATGCTGAGTGGAGCAGAAAAGTTGGTATTCGGATAAGGATTCTTTAGTGGCATATCTTCGAAACCGTTTAAACGCCCTGGTTAATATTTGCATTTTCCATTGAATCACAGGACCAAAATCTACACGACCTGGGGCAAAAGTTGGCCGATCCTGAAAATCCGAACCCTCCAACCAACCCTGGTCCAGTAGAAGTACCGGGCTGATCAAGTAAGGGTTTCCACCAAAAGCAGAGAAACACTGATATGGAGAATCCCCATATCCAGTTGGTCCAAGTGGCAAAATTTGCCAGAGACTAATACCAGCATCGGCAAGAAATTGGATCCATACGTAGGCTTCAGGACCGAGATCGCCGATACCATCAGGTCCCGGCAAACTGGTTGGGTGTAATAATATGCCCGATTTCCGCTCACTCAACATGCGGTTTCCTCCTGGCTTGAACAAAATCATGACTTTTGATTGTTGTTTCTTTGAAGTCAGACAACCCTAGTTCCGTATCGATCGTCGCGCCGGGTTGCAATACGATATTATCGGGAAGGGTAGTTGCCTTACCCACGGTTGTGATCATTGGATCGATATCAGATGTTCGACCACCAATGACTGACCCTTTTCCGGTACGGACTCGCTTATCAATAATGGAATACATGACAGTCGAATTCTCACCGACTATGGTATCTGTGAGAATAATGGATTTGATAATTTTGGCACCTTTTTGTACAACGACACCAGGTGACAAGATCGAATTGATGATTTCTGCGTCTTCGGCTATCACACATCCATCAGTGATCATGCTATTACAGATCGTAGAATTACCCGCAATATAAACGGGTGGGCGCTCTTCGGTTTTCGTATGGATGACCCATGATCGATTATTCAGATCAATCGATGGATTTGCCTGTATAAGATCCATATGAGCTTTCCAATAACTCATTGTCGTACCCACATCTACCCAGTAGCCGCTATAAGGAAAAGCAAAGACGCGCGCATTCTCCTGGATCATTCGAGGGATCACATCCTTGCCAAAATCATGCGATGATTCTTTCGTATTATGATCTTGCCATAGCACTTTATCGAGAACGGAGGTATTGAAGAGATACACACCCATATTTGCGATGGTGGCAGGAGGGTCTTTCGGCTTTTCCACAAAATCAGTTACTCTATAATTCTCCCCGATTTTAAGTATTCCAAACCGTGAGGCTTCTTCAATAGGGACCTTGATAGATGCCATTGTCAGGTCAGCCTGGTGGTCCAGGTGAAAAGTGATCAAAGGTTCATAATCCATTGCATAGATGTGGTCTCCCGAAAGGATCAAGATCATATCGGGTTGGTTATGTTTAATAAAAGTGTAATTTTGTTGAATTGCGTCAGCCGTACCGGTGAACCAATCTGCATTTCCCCGGGCACGGTATGGGGTATAGATGCGAACTCCGCCAGAGATATCACGGTTCAAATCCCAGGGACTTCCTGCACCGATGTGTTCAATCAGAGAATGAGGTCGATATTGAGCGATCAACATGACGTCGTATAGTTCTGAGTTGACACAATTGGAAAGGGTAAAATCAATAATTCTATATTTTCCAGCAAATGGGACAGCTGGTTTGGTACGTTTCGCTGTCAATATCCCCAATCTAGAACCCTCACCACCTGCCAGGATGACAACTCTGGTTTTCATTGATATCTCCTCCCATTAAGTTATTTTGCGCGAACCAGGTCTGCATACTGATGGATATATTTCAAGGCTGACGATTTCCAGGAAAAATCTCTGCTCATAGCATTTTTCTGGATTTCTCTCCAGATCAATGGATCAGAATAATCTTGCAGGCTAAATTGAATTGCCTGGGCAAATGCAACTGAAGTACTTTGTTCAAATAAATATCCGGATCCTGGATTTCCCGGACGAGTGGGGGTAATGGTATCACGTAAACCCCCAGTTGCTCTGGCGACTGGTACCGTTCCATAACGCATTGCGATCATCTGAGAAATGCCGCATGGTTCGTATCGGGAAGGCATCAAAAATATATCGCCACCTGCGTATAGACGATGTGCAAGTTCCACATGAAAACCCGTGATCACCCGAACACGATTTGGGTGCTGATCACCAAAAGAGACGCAACCATTCTGAATCGCAGGATCTCCTGAACCAAGAATAATAGCCTGCCAATGGAAATCCAGTAATTCCTGCAGCCCTCCCACTACCAGATCGATACCTTTTTGATAATCCATCCTCGAGACAACAACCAGCAGAGGAATTTTTAAGTTTGTATCCAAACCCAGTGAATCCAATAGCGTTTGTTTGTTTTCACACTTTTGATCGATCGAAAGTGGACCATAATTTTGATGGATCAGAGGGTCAATTTTTGGATCCCATTGGTTCTGATCGATCCCATTAACGATTCCTACAATATGCTTAGAACGGCTCTGCAATAACCTTTCCAGTCCACTACCGAATTCAGGTGTTTGAATTTCTTGTGCATAACCCGGAGAAACTGGAATGATTCGATCCGCAGTAGAGAGACCTAAGGGGAGTGGGAGATGTTGCGCCCAGGATGGCAATAGGCCAAAAGGGTATGCTGGTACATCATAGGCTTCCATGCAAGGTTGGCATCCCTGACCGAGATAAGGTAAGTTATGGATGGATAACACCGTTTTGATAGAAGGAGAACGAAACGCGTTCATCGCTTTCAACCCGTAGACTGCAATAGCGGTGTGCCAATCATTTGCATGGATAATATCCACCGACCAGTTAAGGAACCGAGGTAACAGAGTGCATGCGAGGGAGAAGAAGATAAATTTTTCAGCATCGGCTGATGGATTATCCGAGTAAACGGCATTAACCTGACGAACTGGATCGCCATCCAACAGGTACACAGGAATGGACCCATTCGTAGTCTCATATACGGTCACGGTTTGTTCTTCTGTTCCGGACGTCAGGGTGTACTCTCCCAAAAGGACAGCATCAGCTAATTTCTCTTTAAGTAAAGGATAAAATGGGATCGCTAAACGGATATCGACATCTGCTGGAGAATCCGGCAGGTTTGCGACTTCCCGAATGGCTCCCGGTAATGATCCAGCTACATCGCCGAGTCCACCGACTTTAATAAATGGGTCAGCTTCAGCGGCGATGAACAGGACATTGATCTTAGGCTTATTTTGGCTTTGTTTTCCCATTAAGAATCAGTCCAGCATGTCAAAATAATCTTTGGTAACCGGTTCGGTGCAACATTTGACCAACACTTGCAAAAGGTCTGTCACTTTGTGTGCTTTGATCTCAGCATCCTGCAAGCTCCAGGTTCGACTTTTTATCTCTAGGAAATGTCCATGGATCGGTTTGATCAAGGTATCGATGTTGATATAAAACTCGATACCCTGGAACAACACCCGATATCGCAGCCGGTCTTTTTCTACTTCCATCTCCTGATCTGGTTTAAAATATTCACGGTAAAATCGCAGACTCTGGCTGGCAGGTGCGATATATAAACTCCGAGACAGATTGATGTTTTCATCGTAATGGTGTTCTGCTGCAGGACCGATCAAAGTCAAACGGAAACGCGTATTTTCAACATGCCCATCGTCTGCGATAAAATCGTCTTCTCGGTATCGCAACCGATCCGTTTCTGGTGCTTGAAATGCAAAGTAGGTATCGTATTCGTGGTAATGACGCTTCCTCAGGATCTCCACATCCGGGTGGTTCAGGTTTTGGACCACTTGATCGGTGTCATCAATTTCCACTTTCATTTGGACTTCAAAGCTCTCCACTTCAGCAGCGCCACCGATGGCAATCAGCTTTGATAAAACTGATTTCTCACGCACAAATAAGAATTTATCGATCTCTTTGGCATACTCCTGAGCGCCTATCAATAGGTCATCTTCCTGGATGGTTAATAATTTATTTTCCCGCATTAGGAACTTCCCGTTAACCATTACATCGGTAACGTCCTGTGCTTTGGCTGCGTAAATGATCTGAGAATAGATCCCATTTGGATCACGCATAAATTTGGGGGAATTATGCAGGGTATCGAGGTTGACAATGGTTATGTCCGCTCTCTTACCCGGAACGAGGGAGCCTGTAATGTGGCCAATATGTAATGCCTGGGCGCCAATGCGCGTAGCCATCGCTAAGACTGTTCTCGCGGGAAGGGCAGTAGGATCACCACTCGTGTTTTTCGCCAGAAATGCCGCCAGGCGGATCTCTTCAAACATATCGAGGTCGTTATTCGAAGCAGGTCCATCTGTGCCGATCCCGACATTTAAACCTACATCCAGCATTTTCTTGACAGGAGCTGCACCCGAGGCGAGCTTTAGGTTCGATGATGGATTATGTGCAACGCCGGTATTGTAATGAAGGAAAGTGCGCATTTCCCCTTCATCGATATGAACACAATGTGCTGCGAGAACTTTTGCCTCCAGCAATCCCTGTTTCTTAATATATGGAACAACCGGCATACCCTGTTCATTTCTCATATTCTCTACTTCGAGTGCGGTCTCAGATATATGTGTGTGAATAGGTACATCGAATTCCAGAGCAAGGTTTGCACATGCCTTCAGGATTTCTGCGGTACAAGTGTATGGAGCATGAGGAGATACAGCGGGGACGATCAAGGGATGGTCTTTCCATCGGGAAATGAAATCCCGGGCGTATGAGATTGACTCTTCGAATGAACGTGCGTCTGGGCTGGGGAATTTCAAGACCGTTTGCCCGCATAAAGCACGCATCCCAGCGGCTGCAGTTGCTTTGGCAACATCCTCTTCAAAATAGTACATGTCCGCGAAACTGGTTACACCACTTCGGATCATTTCTGCACAAGCGATGGATGTTCCCAGACGAACAAAATCAGGCGAGACGAATTCTCTCTCGACCGGCATCATATAGCCCATCAACCAGACATCCAGCCGTAAGTCATCTGCCAGACCACGAACGAGGGTCATAGGGACATGAGTATGCGCGTTTATCAATCCGGGAATTAGTACTTTTCCACCACAATCCACAGATTGAGTTGCCAGATACTTTGCTTTTATCTCTTTTTCATCACCGACATCTGTGATGCAGTCGCCATCTATTGCGATTGCCCCCGCAGGGTATTGATGAAATTCTTCGTCCATTGTAAGGATGTGGGCATTAAAAAAGAGCGTATCTACCTGTTTCATAAACTCTCCCATCTAATCACTAAGGATATCCAGCAGATACCGGCGTATGAAATCCAAAGAAGTATTGATACCCCATAATATACTATTTTCTGGAGGACCTGCGTATTTGCGAACGCTCTCTTTTACAATATCCGGCGATTTGACCATCATCTGCAATTCAGCCGGATGTAAATCAAAATTCCCGGCCACGGAAACTATGGGGATTGTCGTTTCCACGAAAGCACTATTCTTGTCTTTCGTGACTTCTTGTATGGTTATCCATTCTGGTATTTTCATTTGGAATAGATCAGAGAACCTGCCATTAAATCCAATTATTTGGATAACGAGAGGGGTCTGATGCTTCTGGAATAGATTGATGACCGTGTCTATCAAGCCAATTTGATCGTAACCAACTATATGATTTCCCAGCAACGGTTGGAGTTTATGAATACACTCTTCAATCATCTGGTCAGCTTCGAGGATCGTTTCGGCTTTCGCACCGATCCGAATATCAACAACACCTGATTTCGCCAGTAACCCAACGGTTGGATTGCTGATCCTCTCGAAATCTCCTATGAGATCATCGAGTTGAGCCTCACCGATCCCGGCTACATGGATCGTCCGGGTACGGATCACTGAATGAAGCTGCCAATGCTCCTGAATGAATGGGATTACTGAAGTCTGGGTAAGTCTTTCCATTTCTTTTGGAACACCTGGCAAACAGATGATAATTTTGCCAGAATATTCCATGATAAATCCGGGGGCAGTGCCAACCGGATTTGGAATTGGAATTGCGTTCGAAGGCAGATAAGCCTGTCGTTTATTATTCTCGGGAATATTCCTGCCTATCCTTCGAAAATAATCCTGGATATCCACCCAGCAATCCTCCCGAAAAACAAGGGGAACTTGGAGCGCCTCAGCGACCGCCTGTCTGGTTGGGTCGTCCACGGTTGGTCCCAACCCGCCGGTAGTGATCACAAAATCAGCCCGAGTTAGAATATCTCGTATAATAATCGCAATCCTGGAAGCGTTATCGCCAACAGTCTGCGTTCGATACAAATCTACTCCAAGATCCTTCAGGATTCGTGCAAGGTAGGAAGTATTTGTATCCTGAATTTCTCCGAGCAATATTTCGGTTCCGATGGTTAGGATTTCAGCAGTAGGCATAGGTATGATAAGATTGTCTGGTTATTCTCATTTTATCATCGATTACAGGCGATGATTTTTACTATTCAAAAAATTTGACATGACAAATACCAACCGCAATAGGGGAAATGCACACAACATCAAGGTTGGTCGCTGGGGCGAACAACTCGCAAATGACTATCTTCAGGAGCAAGGATTTGTGGTCATGGATCGGAACGTCCATACACCTTACGGCGAGTTGGATCTGATCACTATTCGAGACGGGCAAACTGTAATTATTGAGGTGAAAACCCGTACCAATATCGATATGGGGTATCCTGAAGAAGCATTAACGCCCAAGAAGAAATCTCATTTACTGCTTGCGATCGCCGAGGTGCTGGCTGATCGAAATGACCTCCCCCAGGATTGGAGATTGGACTTGATCGCCATTGTGGGAAATCCTGGAAATCCCGAATTCCAATTGGAACATTTTGAAAATGTCGGCAATGACTGATCGTATTCCGTTAATTATCCTGGTAGGTCCCACAGCGGTCGGTAAGACCGCATTTGCAATCAAAATCGCTGAGTCGATCAATGCGGAGGTGATCTCCAGCGATTCACGGTATTTCTATCGTGGTATGGATATCGGAACTGCCAAGCCTACTTTTGATGAAATGCGGATGATACCGCATCACTTGATCGATATTGCTAACCCTGATGAAATAATCAGCCTGGGTGACTATCAAAAAAGAATATCTGCAATTATCCAGGAAATTTACCGGAGGAATAAAACGCCACTTTTGGTTGGTGGTACAGGACAGTATATTCGGTCATTAGTCCAGGGATGGAATATTCCTGAAACGGCAGCAAATCCTGGTTTACGTATCTGGTTTGAAAAGTTGTGGAAAAATGAAGGAAAGGAAGAAGCCGGTCGGTGGTTACGGAAATTGGATCTATCTGCATTCAACCAGGTAGATCTGAATAATCCGCGCCGGGTCATCCGAGCTCTGGAGGTTGTCTATTCGACTGGAGCTACCTACTCCTCACAGCGTACCCTGACTATAAGCCCGTACCGGATCCTCCAATTAGGTCTGACGCTACCCAGGACAGAATTATATGCTAGGATCGATCAACGTATCGAATCAATGATTGCCAATGGATTTATTGAGGAAGTAAAAAGGTTATTGGAAAATGGATATGACCAAAATCTTCCTTCGATGAGCGCAATCGGATATCCGGAAATTCGGAATTATTTACATGGAACGTCGACGCTGGATGAAGCGTTTAGTTTGATCAAACGTAGAACAAGAGTGTTTGTCAGGAGGCAGGCAAATTGGTTCAAAGAGACTGATCCAAGTATTACCTGGTTTACTGCTTCGACCGAAAATTTTGGTACTATTGTGGCATTGATTAAATCGTTTCTTCAAAAAGGTGAGAATTCATGAAAGTAACGGAAAAACCCTGGCTACATCATTACGATACTGGCGTACCAAGCAGATTGGATTATCCTGCAATCACACTCGTTGATTTAATCCAGAACCAGGCCAGAAAGCTTACCAACAATTCTTGTATTCTTTATGAAGACCAGAGCTATACCTACCGCCAGGTCGATCTTCTCTCAAATAAGATCCGGGATGGTTTATTAGCCATAGGTTGCCGACCCGGTGATTCGATCAGTTTAATGATGCCCAATATTCCAGCTTTCGTTATTATCTACATTGGGATATTAAAAATGGGAGGAGTTGTCGTAGCTCTTAATCCGACATATCAACCTCGTGAAGTCAGCTTCCATCTACATGACTCCAGATCAGATGTGATCTTCGCATTGGAATCCCATTTACCGATCTTAACCCAGGTGAGTGAAGAACACCCTATCAGAATGATAATCCTGGCTCATCCCGAGGAACAATTCTCCGTTTCAGATGTACCAACCACTGCTTTGAACCATACCGCGACTGGGTCTACCGGAATACTCCGGTTGAAGGAATTATTATCCATATATGGTGTCTCTGATCCGATTATTACAATCCTCCCTGATTCACCAGCCATCCTCCAATATAGTGGCGGTACAACCGGTGTGCCTAAAGCAGCGGTAGGTAGCCATCGAAATCTCATATCCAATGTGTATCAATTCAGTACCTGGCTCCTTCAAAAGAAAACACGCCAGCCAGTTTTGGCTGCCATACCTCTTTTTCATGTGTATGGTATGGTGTTGGGAATGTGGTTGGCCATTCAATTGGGAACATCCATGATCCTGGTATCCAATCCCGGGAAAGGGAAAACACTTTTCGAAGCGATCAGAAAGTACAAGCCGGCCGTATTTCCCTGCGTTCCTTCACTTTACTATGCCATTCTACATTCGGAATACCTGGCGGAATACAGGGATGATCTAAAAGTATTAAAGGTCTGCATATCCGGGTCAGCGCCTCTTCAAGCGAACATTAAGGAGAGCTTTGAGCAATTGATCTCCGGGAGGTTGGTCGAGGGGTATGGTCTGTCTGAAGCGCCAACTGCCACCCATTGCAATCCAGTGCAGGGAGCCAATAAGACCGGCTCCATTGGAATGCCGCTATCAGATGTGGAATGCAGGATCATCTCCCTTTCAGAACCTTTTCAAGACCTCGCTGCCGATGAGGAAGGAGAATTACTGATCAAAGGACCGCAGATAATGCAGCGATACTTCCATCGCGAAGAAGAAACGAAATTAGTACTAATAAATGGTTGGCTTTATACGGGTGATATCGCACGAATGGATAATGACGGTTACTTCTATATTTTAGGACGAAAGAAAGATCTTATTAAAGTGGGCGGATTGCAGGTATGGCCGTCAGAAATCGAAGACGTGATCTTGTCTTTTCCAGGCGTGGCTGAAGTCGCCGTGGCAGGAATAACTGATGAGCACCGGGGAGAGATCCCGGTAGCCTGGGTAGTTTCCAACCCAGGAGCCGTCCTCGATGTTCATGCGATAATGGATCATTGCAAGAAAAACCTGGCAAATTACAAACAACCAAGGGAAATTCTATTAATTGATAACTTACCGCGTTCGACTGTTGGCAAAGTATTACGAAGAAATCTGGTCGAAACCTATCTAAATCTAAAATAAAAGGCTGTCCTTACGGACAGCCTTTAAGTTCAACTAGACAGCTTTTGGCGTGAGCATTGGAGTGCCACTCTTCTTCGGATTGGGCGGAGGGAAGATTTTTTCGAACTCATCGCGAGAAAGTGTTTCCACTTCCAATAACCGGTCTGCCACCGCATCCAATTCCTTACGATAGGTAGTCAGGATTTTCTTCGCCTCTTTGTAGGCTTGATTTACTACCTTGCGAACCTCTGCATCTATTTTTTCTGCAATCGCTTCAGAATAATCTCGTTGTTCAGAGATTTCCCGACCGAGAAAGATCAATTCTTCTTTTTGTCCATAGACCATAGGTCCCAACTCGTCACTCATACCGAGGCGGGTAACCATCTGGCGGGCAAGCTGGGTTACCCGTTCGATATCATTGGATGCCCCGGAAGTAATGTCATCAAAGACGATCTCTTCAGCGACCCGACCACCCAACAGACCGATGATCTCAGCCAGCATTTTCTTGCGGGACATGAGTGTTTGATCTTCTTCAGGAAGCGCTAATGTGTACCCACCCATCATCCCGCGGGCAATGATGGATACCTTTTGTACCGGATTCGACTCGGGGATGGCATTCATCAAGACAGCATGCCCAGCTTCGTGATAGGCGACGATCTGCTTTTCTTCCGGGTTGATCAATCTACTCTTTCGTTCAGGTCCAGAGATTACACGCTCAATCGCTTCTTCAAATTCGGGCTGATTGATCACTTTCTTATTCAAGCGCGCTGCGAGGATTGCCGCCTCATTTACCAAATTTTCCAGATCAGCACCCACAAAACCGGGGGTCGATCGAGCAAGAATGTTTAGATCCACGTTGGGAGCGAGGGGCTTACCCTTGACATGCACCTTGAGAATAGCTTCCCGACCACGTACATCAGGGCGATCCAGAACAACCCGGCGGTCAAAACGACCGGGGCGCAGCAGCGCAGGATCCAGGATGTCAGGGCGGTTGGTAGCAGCCATAATGATGACATTGGTATCGGTATCAAAACCGTCCATCTCCACTAACATCTGATTAAGGGTCTGCTCCCGTTCGTCATGGCTTCCGCCGAGACCAGCACCGCGTTGCCGACCGACGGCATCGATCTCATCAACGAAAACGATACAAGGTGAGTGGCGTTTCGCTTGTTCGAATAGGTCACGTACACGACTGGCGCCAACACCTACAAACATTTCTACAAATTCCGAACCGGAGATCGAGAAAAAGGGTACACCTGCTTCACCGGATACCGCTTTCGCCAGCAATGTTTTACCGGTTCCAGGAGGTCCTACCAGCAATACACCTTTTGGAATGCGCGCCCCTAAAGAAATGAACTTCTGAGGTTCGCGCAAGAATTCAACTACCTCTTTTAGTTCTTCCTTGGCTTCTTCCACACCGGCGACATCCGCAAATGTGACGGATGGTTGGTCACCTGTAAACATACGTGCCTTGGATTTTCCAAATGACATGGCGGCATTATTGCTGCCCTGTGCCTGCCGGAATATGAACCACAAGACTCCACCCAGAATGAGGAAAGGTAACACATATCCCATGATCGTTAAGATTCCGACCCAGGCATTGGGTGGCTTGATTTCGATCTTAATTTTATCTGGAGCCATTTGATCCGATGTGACACCCAAATCCACCAATTGTTTAACGAGGGTCTCAGCGGGTTCTTTATTGGATTTTTTTTCACTTTCGGCGTAAACAACAGCCAATCGGTTTTCATCCACGCTAATGCGCCGAACCAGACCGGATTTGATATCCGCTGCGACCTGGTTAATGGTCACGGTATCTGCTCCAGTGGACGATTGTCTGAACTGAGTAAACACCATAGCGATGATTGCGATGAAAAGAAGTAAATACACTATATATGATTGATTGCGAGAATTCACTCATACCTCCCGGTATTCGGTGGTCATTTATTCTTTGTACTTGATTATACCAATCCAACCCATTCGTTTTAGGGTGATATAAAGACTTTTGTAAAACTCTTATACATTTCTTATATGCTCATTAGCCAGGGGAGAACATCTTTTAGCTTGCCGGATGGCCAACGGTTTTCCTGCAGACTATCTGAATTGTTGGATATGTGGTAAGCAGATATACCAACCTGGGTCGACGGGACGATATCAGCTTCGATATCGTTTCCGATCATGACACAGTCGACCGGTGAGGCATTTAGCTTCTCCATAAATTCTAGATAATACTCTGGATGGGGTTTCGCAAAATGAAAACTCTCGTAGGATGAGATCAGGGTAAATTCAGTATCCTCCTCAGACAGACCAGCCCAGCCGAGACGCTGCAAGATAGCTGTACGTGGAAAGAGTGGATTGGTAGCAATGGATACTTTATATCCAATCCGGATCGCTTCTCTGACCAAATGAATGGCATCCGGTAAGGAACGGGTTATCTCTTTCAATAGCGGGAATTTTACCTTATAGAACTCCTGGATATCGTTGATGATCTTGCTCTTTTCAATTCCAATACCAGGATAAAATACTTCGTCAAACACGTTTTCCAAAGTTTTCTTCTTGTCCAGGTTTTTGATCATTGCATTTGTACCGGATAATAAATACTTGATCATCATGTCCGGAGAAATCCTTATAGAGAGGTGGCTCCCCAATAGACGATAGTATGCCGGACCAAAAGTATCCATATCGTTCTCGAGAAGTGTTCCATCCAAATCGATCAGCAGATGTTTTTTCATCAAATTCCTTTCACGAGTAAGAAAAACCACGGCAATAAAGCCGCGGTTTTTGGGTCATTCTGATTAGTAAAACCATTTTCCTGTTTACCGGCAGTAATTACACCCGGGTTACATAGGCGCCGTTACGAGTATCCACCCGTATTGTGTCGCCCTCTGAGACGAAATATGGGGTGCTGACTTCAAGACCGGTTTCAGTTTTAACCTTCTTGGTCACCCCTGTCGCTGTATCCCCTTTTACGGCATTCTCAGCCTGGACCACTTTCAAATCCACAGAGGTGGGCAGATCAATATCAATCGCTTCGTTCTGATAAAAGGTCAGTTTTACTTCCATCCCCTCTTTTAGAAATCCGGCAGATTCACCGATGATTTTCGCCGGAATGGCAGGCTGTTCATAGGTTTCGAGGTCCATAAAATGAAAATTGTCCCCATCCCCATACAGATATTGCACGTTATGGAAATCCAATCGAACATCTTGCACCCGATCACCCGATTGAAAGGTTTTTTCCAGGGTGGTGCCTGTGCGAATATTGCGCGCTTTGATCCTGATAGAGGCATTCCCTCGACCGGATTTATTGTGGGAATAATCCAATACTTTATACAGTGTATTATCTAATTCAAACGTGGTGCCTTTACGTAAGTCATTTACATCGATCATCGCTCTTCCTCGTTCCTTGAATTAAGTCAACGGGTGATTATATCCTGCCTCAGTAGGATAGACAAGGGAAGATATTTTTTGTGTAGTGGCTAAATGATAGAGTCCTATTCTGGCTAAATTAAAATGTCCTAATGAGGACAAAACCATGAAATGGACAATCACAATGACGGAAGAAGAGCTGATACGAAAAACGATCATAGAACAGGCGCTAGACAAGCGGATAACGCAGAGAGAGGGAGCAAGAAAACTGGGGATCAGTGAAAGGCACATCAGGCGGTTGATATCCAAATACCTGAAACGAGGAGCTACAGGCCTGGTATCCGGACATCGCGGGAAGCCCGGAAACCGGAAACTCGATGAAAGGAAGCAACAGGACATCCAAGAGTTCATCCGGAATCCTATCTACCATGATTTTGGTCCTACCCTGATGAAGGAGAAACTGGAAGAATACAAAGGGATTGTAGTCTGCAAAGAGACACTGCGTCAGATCATGATCGAAGAGGGGATCCATCATCCCAAGATCAAAAGGAAAAAAGCCCATCCACAAAGGGAGCGCCGTTTCCGGCGTGGGGAATTGGTACAGATAGATGGCTCCTACCATGCCTGGTTGGAAAAACGAGGTCCAAAAGCCTGCCTGTTGCTGTTCGTGGACGATGCCACCAGCGAAATCCTGGCAGCCCAATTTGTCGGGCATGAGAGCTTCTTTGCCTACGCCAGGCTATGCAAGTCCTATTTCCGCTCTGTAGGTCTGCCAGTGGCTTTTTACAGCGACAAATTCAGTGTTTTCCGGGTTAATTCGAAGACCAGTCTCCACAAGGAGGCCATTACTCAATTCAATCGTGCCCTCACTTCCCTGGGTATCGAGCTCATCTGTGCCAATTCACCTCAGGCTAAAGGTCGGGTGGAACGTGCTAATCAGACCTTTCAGGATCGCCTTGTCAAGGAACTGCGGTTACGTTCCATCTGTTCCTATCAGGAAGCAAATGTCTATCTTTCTGATTTCATTCAATCCTATAACCACAAATTTGCTGTTCTTCCCCGTTCAACTGGTGATGCCCATCTTCCCCTGAACCCCTCCATCGACCTTGAGTTCCTCTTCTCTGTTCATGATTTCCGTATCATTTCAAAAGACCTCCAGATCCAGTTCGATCATGTTATTTACCAGATCATCACTACCCGTCCTCCCAAACATCTCACTGGCCGCGAGGTCCTGATCTTGCAAGATGATTCCGGCGCTGTTTCTGCCTTCCTGAATCACCAGTCTCTCTCCCTGAAAGTCGTTCAGATACAACCTAAAAGACCCAAGATCGTCTCTACAAAATCGATTGATCACGAGGTTTACATCCCCCCTGTCAACCACCCTTGGCGAGCTTATGGCAGAAAACTGAATAACTCTCCTCTTCTCTCTCTAGATGATTAGGACCTTTCTATTTAGCCAGGTTTAGGACATTTCTAAATTGCCTTGACAGGGAAGATATTTTTTGGAAAGTGTCACACGTGATGGTGCGAATCCGGGATATGGTCTGTCCTCAACAATTCGATGGCGTGCGGTAGTACAGGGGCGATCATTTCGTAGTTCTCAATCGCGCCAGTTGGACTGCCAGGCAGGTTGATTATGATAGTTCTCCTGCGGATACCTGCTTGTGCGCGAGACAGCATTGCATGTGGGGTGATTTGAAGACTTTTCCAGCGCATTGCTTCAACCAACCCAGGGGCGGACCTTTCGACCACCTGCAGTGTTGCCTCAGGGGTAACATCTCGCGGTGAGAATCCTGTACCCCCGGTAGTCAGGATAATATCCGCCCGGTCTTCATCACACCAGTGACGTAACACCGCGGCGATCTGATTCTGCTCATCGGGGACCAGGTCAGTTAAAACCACATTACCATTTCCGCCCTTGACGGCTTCCACCAGGGCAGGACCCGAGAGATCTGGGCGTTCGCCCCTTGCTGAGCGGTCTGATATGGTGAGAATTGCATATCGAATCATTTGGGATAAAATTCCTTTCCGGCAGTAACAACATCCATCATAGACCAGCCCAGTTTAGTATAAAACTTGACTAAATCCGGAAATTTGTTGTCCATCATTAGATATATTTTTAATGCGCCTTTCGCTGTGATACGATTTTCGATCTCATTCATCAAAGCATGCGCAATTCCCTGTTTTCGATAATTCTCTGCGACAGCCAGATGGTAGATCATCCCACGCCGTCCATCGAATCCACCTAACACTGTGCCGATGATCCTGCCATCCAGTTCAACTACCAAAAAGAGATCAGGATCTCGTAGTAATTTCTTTTGGATTTCAGCTTTAGTATCCGACTTGCCAAATCTTACTCCGCCGCCAACAGACTGCCAGAGCTCAGCCACCTGCGGGTAATCTTGCGGAAAAACTATCTCACGTATGAACCATGCAGACGAATTCATGCTTCGTCTTCACCTGTCAAAGTCTTCCAGGGACCATGTATACCATTTGGCGTCACACCAAAATAGAATCGGAAAGCAGCGTCTTCTTTCTGAACCAGGTCATAGATAAATATCTGACCTTGTTGGTATTTACGGACTAGCCCATATTCGCCCTGCCAATGGATCTGCAATTTATCGCCCAACGATTCCATCTCATCATATCGTTTGATGGCGTAGTGCCACAACCGGCGAGCGGAGGAGTGGGTGACATTTTTAACGATATTCCCATTTCGCAAGTCACGCATGGTGTAGTAACGAACACCATTTCGTTCTTCAACTGTGATGATCTCCACACCTGTCCTCGGATGGGCAGTTATCCCGTTGGGTTTTTCAACCGGTAATTCCGGTGGTCTTTCCATGCTGGCTGGGGTAGATACACGGTTCTGGTCCTGTTCTGCGATTGGGGCTTTCTGATTTCGTAGAACGAGGTTGACGATCTCATCCCGGATGGCAAGCCCCGTTTCTGCTTCATCGCGAACGTAGATCTTATTATCATCGACAGCATAAGGTGGATCATCACCACGGGGAATGAGGACGCGAATGATCTTTTTCCCGCGATATTCATTTACATCGAATGTACAATGCAGATGGGGGCTGATCCGATTCGCCAATTCTTTTTCCAATTGAGTGAGTGCGTTATCCGCATCCAGAACTCCAACCGGAGGCTTTTTTCCATCACTGGATAAACCCACATAAATTGTCCCGCCGTTTGTGTTTGCAAAGGCGCAAATGTCTGAAATGAGAGCGTATAATTTCCCGCCTTTAATGGTCATACTATCATGGAATTCTTGAATGATATTCGGACCTTCATCGATCGCGGTTTGAATAAAATCGAATGCTGGCTCTTCCTGTAACCTGCGCGGACGTGTCCGTGCGAAATCATTGTGGGTGAATAGATCCTTCAATGCATCGAAGGTTAGTTCTGCCAATAATACTTCGGTGGTGCGATCTCCGACGCCCAGGTTTTTTTTGCGAACCGGGTCGGTCAGAAGTCGGTGGCAGTCCGAACCTTGAATACAATGCATCCGGCGGGAATATTCCGGTTTCGTCCCATTGAAGAAACCTGCTGATGATCGGCCGCCCTTGATTTCGAGATCGGTTACCTCAAGGGCATCCAGGTTGGGGTCCTGCGTATAGGCAATTCGTGTTTGACCACCCAGTGGGAACCCTTTCATAGCAACTCCATTTGCGGAATTGGCATGGGCTGCTATGGTGAGACCGTTCATTTGCTTGATCATCCGGTAGACCGTTAAAACATCGCTGGTTGCGCCGACTGTCGCAGACCCTTCATCCACCTGATCTGAAGGAATATTTAAATTTAGTAGAAGGTGTTCAATATCACGTAAGGGAGTTGATGGCGAGAATAAGGCAATGATGTGAAATCCAAATGTTGCGGTCAATTCGAAGCCAGGTAATATCTGGATCTGGGTTGTCAATCTTCGATACTCAGCCAATTTGGTTTTTTCTTCAGGAAGCAAGCGGTTCAATTTTTCTAACAGGGCTAGCTGATTAATCTCGTCCATCATATGCCGGTATCCGGCAATGGTGTTGTGGTCGGTGAAAGCCAACATATCCACGCCACGTGCTTCAGCGCGTTGGAGGATATCTAAATAAGTTACACCTTCCTGTTGATAATCACTCGAAGCCGGCGTGTGTAAATGCAAATCAATGTTGTACCAACGGAGGGTAATCGGTTTTTTCCCCAAAATATTCACCTACATACTATCTTTCTTTGCCAGTACTTCCCGGATCATCCGGATAAGATCATCTGGCATATAAGGTTTGAGAAGAAAACTGTCAGCCCCATAACGGAGGCATAAGTCTCTATAATCGGATCCCGATGACATAATAATTTTAATTCCGGATACCATCGGATCGGATTTGATTTGTTGAAGAATTTCAAGACCGTCCAGGTCTCTAAGATTCACATCCATAAGTATCATCGATGGATTTATTGAATATACCAATGTAGGAATGGATATTCCGGATCTGTGGTCATATGTGGAAACCTGAAAACCCTCCATTTCAAGGAGGGTTTTTAATAAGCCAACCATGGTTTTGTCATCTTCGATGATGTATATATGACCTTCTGGATTCATCCTGGCTCCATTAATGATGCTTGATTGCATTGGCAGGCAGCTTCTGTGGTTTTGTCAGAGGTTTACTTTTCTTCATGAGGGCGGCTTTTAACACATCATCAATGTTATCTGCTGGAATAAATTTTATCGCATTTCTCACTTCCGCGGGTAAGTCATCGAGGTCCATCTCGTTACGACGAGGTAGAATTACAGTTTTAATGCCAATTCGGTGGGCTGCGATGACTTTTTCTTTTATACCGCCTACTGGCAAAACCTGACCACGCAATGTGATCTCACCAGTCATGGCCACATCGGGATTAACCTGTCGTCCGGTTATGAGTGAGACCAGCGCGGTAGCGATCGTGACACCTGCAGATGGTCCATCCTTGGGCTGCGCTCCGGCAGGAACATGCAGGTGAAGGTCATGCTTATCAAAGAAATCGGCTTCAATTTTCAGGTCAGCAGCCTTGGATCGAATATATGAGAGTGCAGCCTTGGCTGATTCTTGCATTACATTTCCAATGGATCCGGTTACCTGAAACCCTTTTGAACCTGACATCATCGTTGCTTCAATAAAGAGCACATCTCCGCCAACCGGGGTCCAGGCAAGACCGGTTGCAACACCCGGGAGCATTGTTCGCATCAATATTTCTTCGGTACCGCGGTAAATGGGTTTTCCGAGAAGTTCATGCACGATTCGAGGATTGATGGTAATAGTCTTTTTCGTTCCCTCTGCCAGATGAGTGACAAACTTGCGATTGATGGATCCAATTTCCCTTTCCAGGTTTCGGACTCCGGCTTCACGGGTGTAGGAATGGATAATTTCACGAATACCGGCATCAGTAAAGGAGATCTCCTTACTCTTAAGCCCATTTTCCCGTAATTGCCTTGGAATAAGATAGCTTTTCGCGATGGCTAATTTTTCTCCTTCTGTATAGCCAGCCAACTGGATCACTTCCATCCGGTCGAGCAGGGGAGCAGGGATCGTTTCATAGGAGTTTGCGGTCGTGATGAACATTACCTGAGATAAGTCGTATGCCACCTCCAGGTAATTATCTCTGAATTCAGAGTTCTGCTCAGGATCCAGCACTTCCAATAAGGCAGATGCGGGATCGCCATGAAAATCGAAACTGAGTTTATCGATCTCATCCAGCATGAAGACGGGGTTACGAGATTCCGCTCTTCTGATTGTTTGTATGATCCGACCCGGTAGAGCACCGATATAAGTTCTGCGGTGACCCCGGATCTCAGCTTCATCACGCACACCACCCAGGGATACCCGGATAAACTTACGCCCTAATGCCCGGGCGATCGATTGACCAAGGGATGTTTTTCCGACACCGGGAGGGCCGATGAAGCACAAAATGACGCCTTCCCGAGTTTTGCGAATAAAATCTTTCTTGACCATTTTAGCGAAGTCAGACGCGCGTTCATTGCGAAGTTTCCGGACTGCCAGGAATTCAAGAATACGTTCCTTGATATCCTTTAAGCCGTAATGATCCTGGTCAAGTACCTCACGCGCATGGGCTATATCCAAATTATCGGATGTACTGGTTGCCCAGGGTAAAGATACCAACCAATCGAGGTAGGTCCGTATGACACCATACTCTGCGGCGGCAGTTGGCAATCGGGATAACCTTTCCAACTCGCGTACAGCCATCTTGGCTGGCTCTTCCGGCATATGTGCTGCTTCAATTTTTTTCTTGAACTCATCCACCTCGGCAGCGGTCTCATCACCATCCCCCAATTCTTTTTGAATAGCTTTCATCTGCTCGCGTAAGAAGTATTCGCGCTGCATTTTCTCGATCTCGGAACGCGCCTCGTTTTGTATCTTCTGCCCAAGTTCAAGTACCTCTCCTTCACGGGCGAGGACGCTGACCAATTTATGAAGCTTTTCACTGGCAGAATTAATTTCCAGTATTGCCTGTGCCTCCGAGACATCCATCCGTTGGAAGTTGGCAATCGAGTATACGGTTTGGAGTGGATCTTCGAGGGAGGCAATAGTGGCGACCAATTCCCGCGGAATGGAGGGGATCATCTCGGCGATATGCTCGAATTGGTCACGTGCATTCCGCGCTAGAGCTTCCACTTCTAAACCAGTCTCTAATTTTTCTGGGTATAGCGCAATTTTAGCTTTCAGGAAAGGCTCATGTTGCGTAAACTCGGTTACTTTGAATCGAGCGATACCCTGCATCAGGAGACGAATCGTCCCATCAGGAGCTCGAAATAAACGGTTAACGACAGCAATGGTACCTATATGATACAAGTCATCAGGTCCGGGATTTTCTATCTCGGAATCTTTGGAGGTAAGCAATCCGATCAAACGATCACCGGCGATGATGTCATCCACCAGGCGAATCGAACGGGGTTGCCCGATGGTAAGTGGAACGGTCGTCTCGGGATAGACCACTACACCACGTAGAGGAAGTATGGGTAATTCTTCGGGTAATTTGGACAAACGGTCATCTTCGGCTAAACTGCTTTTCTTGATCTCCTCACTCGATTCGGTAGGAGCGGGCAGCTGTCCGGAGAGAAGCAAATATTCTTCCATGATCTTCTGGTCTTCCTCAATCCAATCTATGAGGTCGTTGGCTATTTCGTTCCATCTGGATGCAGGCATAAGGTTTACTCTTTGATTTGTATAATGGTTGGATGTGTTTTTGGCAAATGGATGTTCAGAAAACCATCGCGATACTCCGCGGTAACACGATCAGAGTCCACCGGGGAAGGTAATTCAACCGAGGTCTTGAAATCCCCAAACAAAATTTCCATCTGGTGAAAAGAACGTTTGAGTGGCATATCGGGTCTTACGCCGGAAATGGTTAGATTATTATTGTCCAGCGATACACAAAATTCTTCTTTGTTCATTCCCGCGATTTCCACGCGTATAATGAATTTCTCTTCGGTCTCGTACAGATCGGTTGGAGGATGCCAGGTATGCGGTCGGCGGACTGACACGCGCCAGGTGATCACGCCGGTAGGTTGTTCTGGGTTTTCGCTACTTGTCTCGTCCGATGGGATGAAGCTAATTTCATTGTTCATAGAATATCCTTTGAGGAGTGAGCAATAGCTACTCCTTACTCTAATTATATGTGTGGATATATGATTAGCGTTAGAAAAATGGATTGTTATTTGCAGGTAAATTTGAAATGGTATGTGAGGTGAAAAAGCGACTGTAGATTCATGAGGTTAACGCGATCTCCTGTATCAGGATTTCTCAACCCAATCTGGATCCCCCGCTCCAGAAATTCATCGGAGCGACCCCCTTGGTAAGGGAGTACATAAAAAGGCGCTCCAGGAGAGACTCGACATCTTCCCCGGTAGGGGAATATCACCCCCTTATGGGGGCTCTCAACCAAATCTGAATCCCCCCGCTCCGGAAATTCATCGGAGCGACCCCCTTGGTAAGGGGGTACATAAAAAGGCGCCCCAGGAGAGACTCGGATACTACCCCCATATGGGGGCTCTCAACCAAATCTAAATCCCCCCGCTCCGGAAATTCATCGGAGCGACCCCCTTGGTAAGGGGGTACATAAAAAGGCGCCCCAGGAGAGACTCGGATACTACCCCCATATGGGGGCTCTCAACCAATCAAGTGCGCCCCAGGAGAGACTCGAACTCTCAACCAACGGCTTAGAAGGCCGGTGCTCTGTCCATTGAGCTACTGGGGCAATGGGGTAATCGTATCACAAATTGTATGGGCGAATGCCCATAAACACGCGTGCACCTGAAAGCAATCGCAAAACGGTATCTGCAGGTTTTCCCATCAAATTGCCCAATTCTTCCGGCGAAAGAGGAGAATTTCCATTGGATAAGAAGATCCGGAAAACATTATCAACGGCGCTGTGATTCTCATCCACAAAGCCTTCTTGTTTTGAGCAATGGATCATCAGCTTTTGTTGCAATCCATCTATCGGGTGGACTTCGGCAGTCTCCGGATCAATATGATCGATCATTTCATCTTCATTCGAAGATGCGTATAAGGCTTGATGCTCCGGGCATAAATAATCGAATAAAAATACCCGCCAATTATTATCATGTTCTTTCCACCAGGCATAATCGATATGGAATGGCGTGTGAATGGTTGGTTTAACAAATGAGAAATGAGGTTTGGTTTCCATAGGCTTATTCCTGGGCACCTTGCTCAATTAATCTGTAATACAAATCGCCAACAAATTGGAAGGCAGGAGAAGTAACCAGAACATTGAAGACCGCTTCAGGTGGGCATCTTCTGTAAATATTCACGGCTGCATATAACTCTTGAGCATGAACGTGCCCCTGTGGGTTCAACTTGGTTAGTTCTTGTGCGCATTGGGTGACGATGTTTTCCCAGTGTGGTCGTTTAGCAGCCTGGCTTTCCCAGATCTTATCTAATCCCTGGAGGTCAGGAATGACGGTTGCCATGCGCTCGTCGTACGTAGTATTAACCTGTTGTTTAAGCAGAGCGAATACGATCTTTTCGTCTTTGCCAACAATGACGGTTCGTAGCCATTCCTTGGTTTTTTTCTTTTCAACTTTGATCATCACCTCGCCCAATGTGTTCGCTTTATGGATGGTAATGATACTCCCAGGAATGATCCCGTTTTGCTGATACCAATCACTTAGACCGACTACGTATCTATTTGGACGCACCACCCAGCCTTGAATTTTGTTTTTTGTATCCGAATCGACAAAGAAAAACTGGATGCGGGGTGATTCCAATGCGGTGGGGAAGAGTTTTTTTGTCCGACTGGTGAGAGGTAATGTGCCTGCCCGCCAGTGAGGGTAAGTTAGAATGACCTCAACCTGGTTCTTTTTTTCGTATTCTGTGCAGGAAGAGCAAAATTCATCGTCGAGCAATTTTTCCAGTTCTTCCAATTGTGGTGTAAATTGATCGCGGGAGATTGCTGTTGATTGATATTGTAAAAATAAGGGTGTATTTCTGACGTTGTCTGGTTCGAGTCTTTCCAAATACCAAAGAACATCCCCGGAGGCACCAACCTCATCAAACCGTGGATCTTCCTGAAGAGCCAAATTCAGAGACAACTCTATCAGTTTGGGATTTACTCCCGGGGGAAGGTCCAACTGTTCGATCAATGCATCTGACGAAATCGGACCGCCGTTTGCCATATCGAGAACAGCTTCAGCAAGATTGAGTTGCCCGATACTGATATCTACAAATAAGGCCCGTGGAAACCAGGCACCTGTAATTAACGCTAGACCTGGATCAGTAGAGAGAGATTCATCCAACTGTTTTTCTAGAGATTCGCCATACTTTTCCATTACATGATCTGGCTGGAACTCTAGCGGATCCGCTTTCATTTCCGGAGGGGTATTTAATTTATGCTCCATCAATTCAGCAGCAAAGCTGCGAACATGATTCTTTTCGAATTGGACGTCGATTATCTTGAAAGGGGCTATTTCGGGATTATTTCCAGACCGAATTCCGACGACTTTTCCTTCTATCCAACCAAGGGCAGGAAAGACCATTTTTTCATTAACCGAATACACATCGCTCGGTTGATAAGCCCGTCCTTTTTCCTGTTGTTTTTTTTGAATGGAAACCTTTTCCTTCTCGATGCGATTTTGGATTACCGCTTTGAGAAGTTCATGGGTGGTTTGAGGTATTTCAATTTCGAACAAAAAATTATTGATAAAATCCAGGTCTTCTTGAACGAATTCGTAATTCTCCCAAATATCCACCTGGAGTAATGCTGGGGCAGTTGCCATACCTTGCCTCGTTTTCTAAATCTCAGTTTCGCGCGGTAATTATACCTTAGGGTAAAACCATACACAAGTGAAATAAAGAAAAATCTGAATGGGCTCAAACGATGGAACAAATAAACTGCCTCCGGTAGGAGGCAGTTTATTTGTTGTACCGAAAATTAACTATACGAGCAGTTCTTCTGGAGCACGCATTACTTCGTTTGCCTTGATGACGGAATCTGGAACGTTGAAGTCCAATTCTGCACCGGTCATCTGGCGGACGTAGTTCTTAACAACCTTGTCCCAGTATTTTTTGGTGACATAATAAACACGAGCGCCACCCAGTTCATGCTGGTATTCTGGCCAAGGATAAGAAGGCTGTGCCATTCCGAGACCCCAGCGCATCCATCCGTTGTAACTTTCATAGGTTGCCCACCATTCCTTGTTACCAAGGATCTCAAAACCATAGTAGGCTTTGGCGTAATACATCACAGCTCCGATGCGACCACCACGGAGAAGTGCCATGGTGTGAAGGCTGATGTTGATGTCTTCGCTCATCAAACGGCCATTGGCGAAGCCAGCCCAAAGACCATCGATCAAACCAACCAGGGTATAGGGATCTTTCAAACGCTTGCGGTACCAACCCAGAATTTCGGCATAAACACGAGCACCGACGATATCGTAGAAGTCATGATCAACGGTCATTAAGCGTTTCATGTATTCGCCCATCATGGGGGCTTCTTCCAATTTCGCTTCCCGGATATACAGGGTGCGACCATCTTTTAATTTAACCATAGCACCTGGCCATGGCTTAAGGTCCATGGGAGGAGCTTGCAGTAATGGTTCGATCTCACGTACATCGATCGTTAATTGTTCTTCAGAAACTTTCTCGGGTGGGTCAATTCTCACGGTAGGTTCTCCTTAACTAAAATTGGGGTAGTGATAAATTATACAACCTCACGACTAAATTTTCGATAGTTTATTCAACCGATCGACATGGGTCGGGTCGTATGCATCACCAAATTTGGTTTTCGGCATTGTGGCTGCTTTTTTCATCAGTTCGTCGTATTCTTTATCTTCGACGAAAGCAACCGCACGACCGATGGAAGATTCACCATCCACGAAGCGCCAGGGGAAGAATCCGACCTGAACGCGGCGGTTTAGAAGAAGGTCGATCTGACCTCCAAAACATTCCGCGTGGATAATGGATTTCGGGAACAGGTCAATGTGCATCAGTTGGTACTTACTGTCATCATAAAATTCTGCGAGAGTTTGGTTGTACAGCTTCTGGAATACCTTATCCGCCTCAGCCGCCTGGCGAGGCATCCAGGTGCGGATAATGGTGTTCATCGGGTGATCTGCGGATCCGCAGTCTACAGCTATCCAGCGTAATTTCTTCTTCTTCGCCCAATCAGCAAATTCCTGACCTGGACCGGGATGTTTGACCATATAGCGGATCTCATCCGCAGTGGGATGATCCCAGCCGAAGTGATGGTACCCGGTATGGATGACAAGGATGTCGCCTTCTTTGACTTCGACGCGGTCTTCGATCATCTTGCTGGTATAGACCTGATAATCACCCGTGGCGTCTGTAAGGTCGACAATGGCTGCTTCGTGGACAAGATAATCCATATCCAGGTCGGCAATATCTTTACCGGCAGTGTAGAAATGGATTTCACCATCGAGGTGGGTGCCGAGATGGTTCGAGTGGGTCAATAGCTGTCCATTCGCGCCATTTGGGGCGAGGCGTTTAAAGTATTTTACCTGTAAGGGTTCATACGTTGGCCAGGCTGGAGTGGCGATGCCCAGAGGAATGGTTAGATCAATTAGTTTCATGGTTTTTCTCCTTTTGTATTGAGTAATACTATTTGGATGCTACCTGATCTTATTCTTGTTATCGGAAGGAATATTTTACTATTCCGATCCGATAATTCCCAGACTAAATCGTACCCGAAAGTAATGCAAGGACAACACCACCTGCAACAACACTTGCCAGTTGACCGGCAGCATTGGATCCCATAGCATGCATCAGAATGAAGTTTTCGAAATCGTATTCATTCGCAAACCGCTGGATAATTCGAGCTGACATCGGGAAAGCGCTAATTCCAGAAGCACCGATCAATGGATTGAATTTCTTACCGGAAAGGACGTACATCAATTTGCCCATCAACAAGCCGCCAGCTGTATCCAAAACGAAAGCACCGAGTCCGAGTACCATAATATAGAGGGTCTGAGGTTTTAAGAAGTCAACTCCGTTCATAGTGCTTCCGATGGTGATTCCAAGGAAGAGTGTGGTCAAGTTTGAAAGCTCATTCTGTGCAGCATCATTCAAACGGTCAACCACCAATGCTTCGCGAACCAGGTTACCGAACATAAGCGCGGCGATCAATGGTGAAGCTTTGGGGGCAATGAGGGATACCACAATTGTTATGACAATCGGGAAAAGAACACGAACCAGGCGGGACACCGGTTTCTTGGAATAAGGCATCCTGACGGTTCGTTCTTCCATGGTAGTCATCAACCTCATGATGGGTGGTTGAATGATCGGTACCAGAGACATATAGCTATAAGCGCATACCGTAATTGGACCCAATAGATGTGGTGCCAATTTCGAAGAGACATAGATAGCGGTAGGACCATCTATCGCGCCGATGATTCCGATGGAAGCCGCCTCCTTCAGGGTAAAACCGAGGAGGAGCGCAACAAGCAGTGTTCCAAAAATACCCAACTGCCCCGCGGCTCCTAAAAGAGCCATCTTCGGATTTTCGAGAAGCGGACCAAAGTCGGTCATGGCTCCTATACCGATAAAGACAAATAACGGGAATAATTCGGTTTGGATACCTACTTTATAGAGAATGCCCAGCATACCGTCCGGACCAGTAATTCCGGTCAGGGGCAGGTTGGTTAGAATTGCACCAAATCCGATCGGCAACAGAAGGACAGGTTCATAATCCTTGGCGATCGCCAGATAGATTAGGATGCCACCCAATACCATCATCACCCCGTTTTGCCAGGTGAGTTGTAGAGGTGCGGATAGCAGGACTGACAGATTAGAGAAATCCATACTCACCTCATTCGAAGGATACTAGCATGTCGTTATACTGTACTTTTTGACCTTCCCCTACATGAACAGCTTTGACCACTGCATCTTGTGGGGCGCGGATGGCATTTTTCATTTTCATCGCTTCCAGGGAAACGAGTTGCTGACCACGGGTGACTTTATCTCCGGCTTGGACATTAACCTGAACGATCGTCCCGGGCATGGGTGCACGCACGCCAACACCACCAGCAGGGGCAGACGCTGCTGCTTGGGTGGGGGCTGCCATCACAGGGGCGGAAACTACCACCGGTGCTGCTGGCGCGACCATTTTCGCTGAAGCGACAGGACCAGAAGATTCAGCTTCAAATTCCACCTGATATGATTTTCCGTTGACAATGATTTCCACGGGTGAAGAGGTGGCGTCGCCTACTTTCACATCGTACTTTTTACCATTGAAATTGATTTTGATTTCTTTCATTACTTCCCACTCCTCTTGATTCGAATTCCAAGACCTTGCTGCGCATTCATCCTATTTGAAGCCCACCAGCCTGACTTCCCGTCCATCAGTGAAGTACCCAGGGAGCTTTGTGCTTTGCTCCGGAAATGACTTATGGCAGTGGCGAAGATGACGGGTAGGTCCTCATCTTCTTCCTCCACTTTCTCCAACAGGACCGGCTGCTCCTCTATCATGATGATGGCTTGTTCTGAAGAAGCGGCAGCCTCTTTGCTTGGAAAAAGTCTCTGCAAGAGAACCATAACCAGAATGAAGATACCCAACGCAAGGAAGGTGATCAAAATCCCAGAGATTGAAATAGATAGACCAGCTGCAAAATTTTCACTCAAGATTCCACCTCCATATCAATGACTTATCCTTATTTTCAGCTCACGAACTAGAGCGGTATGCTGCCGTGTTTTTTGGCAGGAAGGCTGGTTTGCTTATCCTTCAATAATTCAAGGGAGGCAATCAGACGCTGACGGGTTTCAGACGGTAGTATCACGTCATCAATGTGACCCGCAGCAGCAGCGGCGTAAGGATTGGAGAATTTATCTTTGTATTCCTGAACCAGCTGGGCACGTGCTTCTTGTGGATCCTGGCTTTCTTTCAATTCCTTACGATAAAGAATGTTCACAGCGCCATCGGCACCCATGACCGCGATTTCAGCGGAGGGCCAGGAATAAACGAAATCTGCGCGCAAGTATTTGGAACCCATGACGATCATTGCACCACCATAACCCTTGCGGGTGATGACGGTAAGTTTGGGCACGGAAGCTTCCGAATACGCATAGAGGATTTTCGCACCATGACGGATGATCCCGCCGTGTTCCTGGGAAACGCCTGGCAGGAAACCGGGAGAATCGCTGAAAGTAATAATGGGTAGGTTGAATGCATCGCAGAAACGAACAAAACGGGCGATCTTGTCGGATGCGTTGATATCAATGCATCCCGCCATTACTGCCGGCTGCTGACCAACAACACCAACTGGTTGTCCCTGCAAACGGGCGAAACCCACGATCGCATTTAGTGCGTATCCAGCAGCTACTTCGAAGAAGGAACCTAGGTCAAATACGCTATGAACCACATCGCGCATATCATAAGATGCTGAGGGGTCTGCTGGGATGAGTGTGTCAAGTGCTTTATCAGCCCGCCAGGGATCATCGCTGGATACCGCCATAGGACCGGGTTCTGCGTTATTGGATGGGATATAGGAAAGGATTTTCTTTACCGTGGCGACAGCATCTTTTTCATCGGTCGCAGCAAAGTGCGCAACACCGCTGATGGTGTTATGTGTGTCCGCGCCGCCAAGGATCTCGCTGTCAATCGCTTCACCAGTAACAGCTTTGATAACTTCAGGACCCGTGATGTACATATTTCCCATTCCGCGGACCATAATGATGAAATCCTGAATGGCTGGTGAATAGACCGCACCACCGGCGCAAGGACCCATGATCATGCTGATCTGGGGAATTAATCCGCTAGCCTGGGTGTTTCGATAAAATACTTCACCGTATGCTTCCAGGCTCCAAATCCCTTCCTGGATTCGTGCCCCACCGCCATCATTAATGCCAATGACCGGAACTCCAGCGCTCATGGCGAGGTCCATCACTTTGGCGATTTTTTTACCGGCAACTTCACCAAAAGATCCACCGATAACGGTGAAATCCTGGGCGTATACGCATACCCGGCGACCATCTACTTTTCCAAAACCAGCAACTACTCCGTCTCCGGGATATCGGTCCTTGTCCAGACCGAAATCGTGATGGCGATGTGTCATGAATGGTTCTATTTCTTGGAAAGAGCCTTCATCTATGAGAAGGCTAATTCTCTCGCGAGCAGTCATTTTGCCTTTGGCATGCTGGGCGTCAATACGATTTTGACCACCACCTTCAGATGCTTTTTGGCGCATTTCCTTAAGCTGATTGATCATATCTTCTGCAGATGATCCCATATAAAGAACCTCCATAAAAAATGGGTATATTTATAGTCTATCTTTGGTTGTCAGACATAACAAGTGATACTTTTCAGATAGCATCTTATGATTGTCATATGATGCATCATACAATCAATGTACCGGCTCTCACCGGTACACTGATATTGTTCCTATTGAATTTTCCCTGCTTCCAACATTGCTAAATAGATCTTTTCCGCACTGAGGGGTGGATTCATAACCCTGACTCCTACTGCGTCATAGATGGCATTCGCAAGGACGCCGATCGTGGGTGTCATCGGGTGCTCTCCAATTCCGCGCGCCCCCCAGGGACCATCATCCTGAGCGGTTTCAACGAAGAGCGCAATATTCTCTTTGGGGAGATCGGCTGTGGTTGCAATACGATAATCCACAAAGCTCGGATTCTTCATCACGCCGTTGACCAGTTTCATCTCTTCAAAGATGGCTGAACTCATACCCTGAATGAAACCACCCTCGATCTGTGCCTTGACCAGATCAGGATTGATTGCTTTGCCCACATCAAAGACAGATACTGCCTTTAATATTTCAATCTTGCCCGTTTCGGTATCGATCTCCAGATCAATCCCCTGGCAACCGGTGGTATAGTGGACGACCGCTCGTTCTCCCTGTCCGGAATCTTTGTCGAGCCCGGTGACATAGGTGGGCATGAAGCTGCCTCGACCTAAGACAGGTCCACCGATCCAACCTTTATCATCCTTCCGCGGGATGCCATAGACGACGATATCTTTAAGGGGAACGGTATTTTCCGATTTCAAGGAGATAACTACGCCACCTTTAATTTCAAGATCGGCAGGATTTTCATTCCAGGCTTCTCCCACCATCTCTAATACATTCTTTCTGGCGTCTTCTGCGGCGCGACGGACAGCATTACCCATACTCCAGGTCAATCGACTGGCAACAGTTTGCCATTCGTAAGGACTGTAGCGGGTATCCACAGGTCCTTCAATTTTCACCATCTCATATGCTACACCGAGCGCTTCAGCAGCGATCTGTGCCATAACTGTAAAAGTACCCTGACCAATTTCCTGACCACCGACTGAGACAGTCACCGAACCGTCTTCGTTCAAACGAACTTCGGCGGAGGAGCCGGCATTGGGGGGCATGGATGGTGCTTTCCAGACAATACCAATTCCTTTGCCGCGTTTCTTTGTGGGTGAGCTGGCTTCAGACTTTTCGCCCCAATGAAGTTCTTTGGCGACCCGATCGATGCAATCCTGTAATCCAACCGGGTGCATCTTCATCCCAGTCACATTTAGGTCGCCACCCTGGATGGCATTTCGCTTGAGGAATTCCACCTTATCCATGCCGATCTTTTCCGCCAGCATATCCATCGTCTGGATGATCCCAGCGTGTAATTCGGACATACCGAATCCGCGATAAGCACCACCGATAGGATGGTTGGTATAAACACACAAAGCGTCGGTTTTTACGTTGGGAATGTCGAATGGTCCAGATGAATTGTATCCACCGGCTCGGGTGATATTAACGCCATATTCGGTCGAAGCACCGCCATCCCAATATTGGGTGTTTTCCATGGCGAGCACATTACCCTCACCGTCACAGCCGATTTTCAGCTTTATGATCAAGCCTTGCCGGACAAAGTTGGTGAAGAATTCTTCTTCACGGGTAAGGCGCACTTTAACAGGACGTCCTCCAGCTTTGGAAGCTAGTGCAACCGCAACATTTTCCATGGTCACGCCGGCTTTGCAGCCAAATCCGCCACCTACATACCCGGCTATTACCCGGATCTTACTTTCTGATACGTCTAATGCTTTGGCGAATGAACTGCGTTGAGAGAAAGGTGACTGGGAAGATGCCCACACTGTAACATCACCATCTGGTTCCACCTGTGCCACGGCAATATGAGGTTCAATCGGAACGTGTTGAACATGGGGAATGCGGAATTTCTTCTCGACAATCGTTGTGCATTTTGTAAAGGCAGTGTCTGTATCTCCTTTACGGATCTTGAAATGGTTGGAAATGTTGGTTCCGGGTATCGGGAAAATAAAGTTAGGACACTCATAATTTCCGAGATCCGGATGGAGTATCGGAGCATCTTTCGAGGCGCCGAATTCAGCATCAAATACGGCTGGCAATGGCTCGATTTCCACTTCGATCAGATCAACCGCCTTTTCTGCGATCTCCTCAGAAACCGCAGCAACTGCAGCGATTGCTTCACCAACAAAACGTACCCGGTCGCGGGCGAAGATCAATTTATCTTTGAGGTAAAGACCAACCAGGTTCGGAAAATCTTCCCCTGTTACTACGACTTTAACACCGGGTAAGGCTTTTGCCTTGGATATATCGATTTTCTTGATGATCCCATGGGGAACCGGGCTTCGTTTCACCCGTCCAAAAAGTAAACCATTCCCAAACGGGATATCGTCTGTGTACTGAGCACTACCAGTAACTTTTTCCAGGACATCTAATCGGCGAACACTCTTACCGACAGGATTTAACGTACCGAGTTTAGTTTCAGCTTGAGCCATATGCAGTCTCCTATTCTTTGGTCGGATTTGGCATTATGACCGCTCAGCAGCTGCTTGAACGGATTCAATAATTCGAGAGTATCCAGTGCAGCGGCATAAATTTCCAACCAGCGCTTCCACGACATCTTGTTCACTGGGGTGGGGATTGCGGTTCAGTAACGCATGGGCAGAGATGAGCATGCCGGGTGTGCAGAAACCACATTGGACACCGCCTTTTTCAATGATCGTCTGTTGGACAATATCCAGTTGACCATCCTTGGCAAGACCTTCCACGGTAAGGATATCCTGACCATCGGCTTCAACAGCAAGCATCATGCAGCTATTCAGTGGCTCGCCATTCAGCAAAACAGTGCATGCGCCACATTCACCTGCGGTACAACCATTCTTTGTTCCAGTCAATGCCAGCTTTTCTCGTAACATCGTCAAAAGAGTCATATTGGATGGGACAGTTACCGTCTCCAATGACCCATTGACCGTACATGTAATTTGATGAAAACCCATATTATCCTCCGATACTTATTGAGTTCGGTCTGATCAACCCAATTGCTGGGCTGTCTCTTCGAGAGCCCGTTTTACCAGGTTTCGGACCATATAACGGCGGTATGTCGCGCTTCCTCGGACGTCATCTATGGGTTTGACACTATCCATAGCAGCCTGAGCAGCTTCAATGATCGTTTCAGATGTAAGCTTTTTCTCCGCCAAAACTTCTTCTGCCTTCAAGAGGACGGCAGGGGTTGGAGCAACAGAAGCAACTGCGATCGAGAATCGGTAACCAGATTTTGTGGCTGTGTCCTTTGCACCCATGACGGTTACTCCGACGATGGCAAGGTCACTCAATCGGTTACGACCTAACTTTAGGTATTTTCCTGCATGCTTCGTCGGTGGAATTGGAAGGGTAATTGAAAGAACGATATCACCTGGTTTGAGGACATTTTTTCCGGGACCTGTAAAGAATTCCCGGACTGGGATGGATCTTTCACCATCCAAACCATGGACATGTAAGATACCGTTATACACCAGCGTTGCACCGATGGTATCACCTGCTGGGGATGCATTGCAGATATTACCAACAATAGTTGCACGGTTGCGAAGCTGATAGCTCGCCACAGATTTGACGGCTTCGACCAGGATCGGATAGTATTTATTCGCCTCAGGTAGGGCGGCTACTCGATTCATTGGGACAGCTGCCCCGATCGTAATACCCATCTGAGGGTCAAAGCTCAGGATTGAAGCACCTTCCAATGCTTTGATATCTACCAGATATTTGGGGGTGAAAAAGCCATCCCGCATTCGGACGAAACTGTCGGTCCCACCGGAAAATGGTCTTGCTTCGCCATCATGGCTAGCCAGAAATTGGCTGGCTTCCGTGAGAGTGGCTGGCCTGACATAATCAAATTCAGGTAACCCTGGATGCGCAGAAATCATATATGTTCACATCCTCTCTTTCAAATAGATTTGGTTTTTCGGTTAATGTTGTTGCTATTTGTGTTTCGATCTGGAATATGATCCAGTTACATCCTATTGTTTGGTAGAGTCATTCAATCGTTAAACATTAAAACGGCACGTTAACACTATCACCTGCCTATTTTTTGGGGTGAGATTCCGTATAAAAAATAAATGCGATACCAAAGTAAATATATTATGCTGATTACGACAACAAAGGTCAAGTATAAAGATGTCAGACAAAGCCTGACTTTTGTCACATCCTGATATGAGTAAACCGAAATGTAAAATGTGTGATTTAATCAAGTCATGATAAAAATTTTCCAGGCGGAGTGGATTGGCGAGGGTGTGGAAGAACTCAGGGAGAACCCAGGTGAATTACAGATTTTAGGTGATACATCCAAAGGAATTTTCTTTAGACATCCCTCGAAACGTGTGATATTTCTATCGCAAGATAAATTTCGTGGACCTTTGTCCATCAGTCTCAACCAAGCAAACCCAATAATGGTGGGGGATGATTCCAGATCAGAAATAACATTCGACCGGATCAAGATTTCCCAGGAGATCGAAATTGATTTGCTTCCTGCCAAAATATGGAAACCGGATGCCTGGGCGGTACGGAATTATATAAAGATCGATCCAATGGTAATCCGCGCGATTCGATTAATGTCGCTCGCATTAAAGAAAAACGAAAGTCTTTTTAATCGCCTTCCACTATTGGCTGGTGACCCTGATCTCTTGGATTCAGCGGATAAACCATTGGAAGACCGTTTCCTACCGATCCTCAACCATTTTGGAATTGCTCCGGTGGAAGAACAGTTGGCACACTTACTTCGAGTGATAGGGTATGGGCGAGGATTGACGCCTTCCGGAGATGATTTTTTGTGCGGTATTGTATTGGGAATCGTACGATACGGCATTGTGTCTTCGACAATCCCGGGAATAGACCTACTCCTGGAGCACCTGCTATCTGCCGCATTTGAAAAAACAACACTGGTGTCAGCAAATATCATGGAATTTGCATTCAGGGGTCAGGCAGACGAACGAATCATTGTCGGATTGGATGAGTTCCTTTCTGAAAATCCTTCCCTAAACAAGATTGAATCCACTCTACTTGCATGGGGAAATACATCCGGCTTGGATACTCTAGCTGGGTTATTTGTGTTACTTAAAGCGGTTGGGAAAATTAAATAAGTGGTTTATTCTTGCGGGGGATAGATATTTTGCAGCCAATCCAATGGCTGAACTTGAACTCCACCCGCCCAAATTTCAAAATGTAAATGTGCGCCGGTGACTCGCCCTGTTCCACCAACCAGGCCGATCACATCCCCTTGTTTCACTTTATCACCTTCTTTTACCAGGATCTGGTTTTGATGCCAGTAGCCAGAAAAGATCCCCCAGCCATGATCGATGATCGTGGCGTTCCCGCGTACAGTCTTTTCTCCCGCGAAGACAACTGTCCCATCAGCTGGAGCGTAGATTTTGACACCGTCCCCACCACAGAAATCAACGCCGGTATGAATATTGGTGAATGGACCACCATTATAGGATCTTCGGTTTCCGAATTTCGAATTCAGGCACTCCTGGTAACTATATGGTGAAGGACTTTGCCAGATTCCGGTCCATTGCTTATCTATGGAATTTTGCGAAGTAATTTGTAACAACCATGCCAATTCTGGCTCGGTAATGGCGGGATCGACAAAGCTTTCATCAACCGTCAGAATCGGATCTTTGGCATAAAATCCATCCTGCACGATGACCATTTGTTCGGCATGGGCTTGAGTCCCATCAGGTAGTTTTGCAGAAAGTAAGAGGGGATATATTCCCGGTTCCTGCAGTGCATGAATTCCCTGAAAACTAACGAATCCTTGATCCGACTCTGGGAAGAAGTGAAGTTCATGACCGGTAAGATTTCCTCCGAATTCAAACGGTTGATTTGTTTTGACCTGGATGACTGCCGTTTTACCTTGAATAAGGGGTAGTGGACTAATTTCAACAGAATCAAAAGGAGACGTGGTCAGCCTTGATGAAGCATCCACGAGACCAATCGGTAAATAATACGATTCTCCCGGGAGTACATCCCAGGCAGCAGCCAACTCATTCTGAGCCATTAATACCCAGGGAGATGTCCCACCAAGCATGGCAAATTCCAATAAAGATTGACCACCCTGGAGGAGATATCGGTCGACAAGCTTTTTACCTTCTTCTGCCTGTGGGACAACCAGGTTTACACCTGCATAGAGTTCAGCCGGAGAAGTAAGATGATTAAGTTTGATCAGGGTTGTCTGGGGAACCTGGTTTTGGATTCCCAATTGTTTCAAGGAATTACCAAATCCAACTGTCTCTGTAATAAGATATCCTTGGACCCCTTCAAGCCCGGGAATGACCAATTCATCGCCAATTTTCAGGGCATTCGCATCCACAATTGAATTTGCAGCAATAAGCTCGTTCGCTGACAACCCAAATCTGGATGCGATTAACGTCAGGTTGTCACCTGGCTGCACGATGTAGATGGGACCTTCAGGTTGCCCGTCCTGTCCGGATACATTTATTTGCGCGGGAGTTAACCAGACGGCTAGAATAATGAATAGTGTGATAAGTTTACGCATGGTCTACTATAAGTTGGTCACCGATGGAGAAGTCATTCAAATGGTTTGGATGAATTTCTAACACATGGGCAGCCGGGATAGCAGGTGCGTAATATGGCCGCCATCTTAATGCTAAGGTTTTGTCAACCACTTGAAATTCTTGATTCAACCAGATAATTGCCAGATCAAAATTCATGAACAACATGTGTATTGATGAATCTAGCCGAGACTCTTTCTTATAACTGAGAAGAATACCTTCATGTTCCCTGATCGTCCGTTCGAACATATAGCCTTTAAGACGAGAGGTGAAGTCATTGCAGATTCTGATCGTGATATCAGGATTGCCGGGTTTGGATCGGTTTGTTATGTGAGACTTGGTTTTCATAAGAATTCGGACGACTTGATGGCCGTCCGAAAAATTGTAACATTGAAAATCGTAATTGATAACTAGCGTTTATTGATTACCCTGTCGACACTGTCCAGTAATTCCTGAGGACGGAATGGTTTGGCGATATAGTCATCCACTTTCGCGATGTGTAATCCAAGGACTTTATCGATCGATTGAGCTTTCGCTGTGATGACGATCACGGGTATGGTTTTCGTTGCTTCATCCGATTTTAACTGTTGGTATACATCCCAGCCATCAAGATCGGGCATCATAAGATCAAGGAGGATTAGATCTGGATTTACTTGATGAACGGTGTCTATGCCCTGTCTGCCACCATGAGCGCCTTTTACCGAAAAACCGTGTCGGTTCAAGATCAGTTCCACCAAGTCAATCATCTCTGGATCGTCTTCGATATAAACAATCTTCTTCGTGGGACTGACATCCATAGATTTCCTCCTTATAATCTAGTTAAGTTTACCACAGGCTAAATATAAAGCAACCGGAGCAGAAAATGAAGATCACGACATGGAATGTCAATGGGTATAGAGCAATATCTGCTAAAGGATTTCAAACCTGGTTGGAAGTGGCCCAACCTGATATCTTGTGCTTGCAGGAGATCAAATCCAAACCGCATCAGCTTACGGAAAAACAATTGAATATTCCTGGATACACTATCCACTGGAACCCGGCTGAGAGGCTTGGTTACAGCGGGGTGGCTACTTTCTTTCGTAAAGAGCCAGACCTTGTTGCGTTTGGGCTTGGGAATCCAAAATTTGACATTGAAGGGAGAGTGGTTCAAAGCATTCATGATGGATTCCGATTGTTTAATATTTACTTTCCCAATGGACAACGGGGCAGGGACAGGGTCGAATACAAATTGGAATTTTACAGGGAATTGTTGGCATTGTACGACACTCTGGTCGCGGCAGGTGAACAGGTCATCATTACTGGGGATTTTAATACAGCGCATAACGAAATCGACCTGGCGAATCCAAAACAGAATCAAGAGACATCCGGTTTTCTGCCCGAAGAGCGGGCGATGGTCGATGAATATGTCAACCATGGATTGGTGGATATTTTTCGGCAAATTTACCCCGAGAAAGTGCAATATACCTGGTGGACATATATCACGAATGCCCGAAGCCGGAATATTGGTTGGCGATTGGACTACTATATGATCTCTCCCGGTGTTCTTGACAGGGTCGTCGACGTCCAGATCCATGACGACGTACTTGGCTCCGATCATTGTCCGGTTTCGCTGATCCTAAAATAAAAAAGGCTGTCTTTACGACAGCCTGGATAAAAATAAAGAAGACTAAATAATAGGAATAAAATTACTATAGACATTTCCAATGGCAGGACCTAACAAAGACAGAATAATAATGACTGCGAGTGCAACCAGCAACATAATGAGGGCATACTCAACAAATCCCTGCCCTTTATTGACTTTCTTTTCCAATTTCACCTTCTGTCCCATCCAATTTTTACTCTTTTTATCTTTACAGATTCCCTACATTGATTATGGCGTTGGCAAAAGTGATACACAATAGGAAATTCTTATGAATTCCTTAACAAATTAATATAAAAAGAACCTCCGCAATTGTTTGCGGAGGTTCTTTGGATCTAATCAGTCGATCTCTTCAGGTATCCAACAACACAAAACCAGGTCTCGGGCTGCTTTCACTTCATCCACGCGGCCAACCGGCGTATTGTGTGGAGCCGACTTGAGTAACTCAGGCTCTGAATGCGCCTCTTCGGCGATCTTCAGCAGGGCGTCTGCAAACCCATCCAATGTCTGTTTACTCTCTGTCTCAGTCGGCTCGATCATGAGCGCTTCTTTGACGATCAGGGGAAAATAATTGGTCGGTGGATGGTAGTTGTAATCCATCAGTCGTTTTGCTATATCCAACGCATGGATTTCGGAGGCGTCGTTCCAATGACCCTCCAATACGAATTCGTGCATACAGATTCGATCATAAGGGAGGGTGTAGGCTTTCCGTATTTTAGATAACAAGTAATTGGCATTGAGAACCGCATATTCCGAGATCTTTCGTAAACCATCCGGTCCATGCATCAGGATATACGTATATGCTCGAACCATCATGCCAAAATGACCCTGAAATGCTTTCATCCGTCCAATGGATTTGGGGGGATCATAATAACCGTAAAGTGGTGCATTATCATCATCACCCTCTTCAAGGATGGTCACAATTGGCGCAGGCAGAAAATCAACCAGGTGTTTTGCAACACCGACAGGACCAGAGCCAGGTCCTCCACCACCATGCGGGGTTGAGAAGGTCTTATGTAAATTGAAATGCATCACATCAAAACCAAGGTCGCCCGGGCGGACTATACCAAGCAGAGCATTCAGATTCGCGCCGTCTCCATATACCAACCCGCCTGCCTGATGAACGATCTTTACCACTTCTTCGACATGTTCATCAAATAAACCGAGAGTGTTAGGATTAGTCAGCATCAAACCAACCAGTGTGTCATCGCAGGCAGCTTTGAGGGCTTCGAGATCCACGTTTCCCCTGGCATCTGATGGGATACCAATCACTTCCATTCCGCTCATACTGGATGTTGCAGGATTGGTCCCATGAGCAGAATCAGGGATCAGGACTTTGTTCCGTTTGGAATCATTACGCGAATTATGATAGGCACGCATGATCAGAACACCTACCAATTCGCCTTGTGCCCCGGCTGCGGGTTGTAATGTGATCTCGGCGAAGCCACTGATTTCCTTGAGAATCTCCTGTAGTTGGAACATTAGTAGTAGATTACCCTGTACCGTTTCGATCGGCTGGAGCGGATGGGTGGTAGCAAAGCCGGGAATCCGGGCAGCTACTTCATTTATTTTGGGGTTGTATTTCATGGTGCAGGAGCCGAGTGGATAAAATCCGCCATCAATACTGTAATTAAGTTTTGATAGATTGGTAAAATGACGGACAACATCCAATTCAGAAAGCTCTGGGAGTGGAAGTTCCTTGCGGAGAAATGCTTTTGGATAATCGCTTATTGGAACATCCGGTTCTGGGAAACGGACCCCCTCACGACCAGGAGACGAAATTTCATATATGGTTGGTTCAGTCATGATTCACCTCCGCGAGAACTTCACAAAGGATATCGATTTCTTCGCGAGTGTTCATTTCGGTAACAGCGATCAATAGATAATTCTTCATGTCCGGGATTACTAAACCAAGATCATATCCAGCGATGATTCCATGATCCAAAAGGTGGGTAATGATCTCGCCAGCAGGGGTTGGACAGCAAACTGCGAATTCATTGAAGAAGGGTTGTGTGCTGCAGATCGAAAAACCAGGTATTTGGGTGATCTGATCAGCGGCATAATGTGCCTTCTGATAATTCAATTCCGCCACTTTCTTAAGACCTGATTTGCCTACCAGACTAAGGTAGATCGTCGATGCCAGGGCAAGCAAGCCTTGATTAGTGCAGATGTTGGAACTGGCTTTTTCACGGCGGATGTGCTGCTCCCGTGCTGTAAGGGTGAGTACATAAGCGCGTCTCCCGGTTGAATCGACCGTTTCACCGACCAAGCGACCTGAAATTTTACGAATGTACTCTTTCTTAGTGGCAAAAATCCCCAGGTAAGGTCCGCCGTAGGAGAGTGGAATACCCAAAGGCTGTCCTTCTCCGACAACAATATCTGCACCCATCTCACCGGGTGTTTTTAAGAGACCCAGAGCTAATGGGTTGACCGAAACAGCAACCAGGGCTCCCATTTCATGCGCTTTCTGGATCAACTTTGTGTAGTCGTACAGGTTTCCGAGAAAATCTGGATATTGAACCAGGACAAGGGATGTTTGATCATCAATTTGCTTGATAAGAGGATCCGGATTTCCGGAAGGGATTCCCGCCACCTTGTCACCGATGATCAGCATTTCACCGTATCCCTGCGTGTATGTACGGATCGTTTGGCGATACATGGGATTTAGGGTGGGGGAAAGAATCACCTTGGAGCGTTTACCGCGAAAGTTCTGATATGCCATGATGACGGCTTCCGCGCAGGCGGTGGCGCCATCGTAATGCGACGCATTACAGGCTTCCATACCGGTAAGGGAGGCAATTACACTTTGATACTCAAAGATGGATTGTAATGTGCCCTGAGAGATTTCCGGCTGGTATGGGGTGTAAGCGGTATAAAATTCACCCCGACGCAACAGCATGTCGACCGCGGCAGGTATGTAATGTCGGTAAGCACCAGCACCGAGAAAGGTGATCATTTCTTCGGTTGAGTTATTGGCAGATGCCAGGTTTTGTAATTCTGCCAGAATCTCCATCTCTGTCATAGCAGGTGGAAGATCCAACTTTGGAAACCTGAATTTAGCCGGAACGTCCTTAAATAGATGTTCCACGGACGGAATTCCGACTGCATCCAGCATTTCCCTGGTTTCAGAGGGTGTATGAGGAATAAACATGTTAGTGTTCCCGTGTTTCGCAATAGGTTTTATATGCGTCTGGGCTCAGCAGATCGTTAAGTTCGGCTTGATTGGATAATTCTACTTTGATCATCCAGGCAGTATCATATGGTTCGGTATTAACTTTTTCGGGTGTATCTGCCAACGCTTCATTAACTGCGACGACCTTACCGGAAATTGGCAAATTGACATCTGAGGCAGCTTTGACCGATTCAACGGTCCCAAAAACTTTTCCTTTTTGAACGGTATCACCTTCGCTGACGGTAATTTCAATAAAGACAACATCCGAAAGTTGTTCCTGGGCGTAATCGGAAACCCCGATAGTGGCGATTGAGCCATCCACCTTAACCCATTCGTCCGTTTTCGAAAACTTGTAACCGGTTGGAATATTCATCCGTATCCTCCATTGAAGTTTTGATTAAATAAATGAGCACACGGCAAAACCGTGTGCCTCTGTTATTAACCTGAGAGATTCGCCTCGCTCATGAGGTTTGCCCCTTCGGTACTGGCGGACTTTCCAGAGACTTATATCCCGGGTCCTTCTACCTGAGAGATTCATCCATGATATGGATTTGCCCCTTCGGTGCCTGGCTAGGCCAGTCCTCTTCCCAAAGATAGAATCATTCTACGGGGTAAGCGATATAAAGTCAAGCAATCGTAAAGCTGGCTATTGACAAGTGATTTTTCTCGCGCTATACTAACCGTAACCGGTTACGAAACCGGTTACGGTATCGGTTACGGATCAAACGATACATTTTAAGGAGCATATGCGAATCACAATTGGGGAATTAGCTAAAATCGCTGGCGTCTCTAAAACAACCGTTTCGAGAAGTCCTTAATATGAAGCCGGATGTAGATCGTGATACACGGCAGAAAATACTCAAACTCATCGATGATTATGATTTTCATCCAAATGCTTTCGCTAAAGCCATATCCATGCAAAAGAGCAGCTATATTGGGTTGATCATCCCGCATGAAGCTGCTTATATCTTCTCTAATCCTTTTTATACCGAGGTGATGCGGGGAGTCTCCACTGAGATCGATGCAAGAGGATATTTCATGGTCTTATGTTACGCCCATGAAGTCAATTACCTCGATATCTACAAACAAAAACGAGTGGACGGATTCGTACTATTAAGTCCGGGATCGTTCCACAAACAGATCATAACTACATTGAATCAGGAAAATGTTCCTTATGTGTCGACGGCCAAGATCTCCGAAGAAGAGCACATGACGTATGTGGATGTTGATAATTTCTACGGGGCAACATTGGTGGTCGAGCATCTGATCCAATTAGGACACCGGAAGATCGCTTATCTGGGGAAACCTTCCCTGCAATCGAGTTTGGATCGATTAAATGGATATAAGGCGACCATGGAACGGAACCAGTGCCCTTGTTGTGACCAATTCGTAATGATCACGGATACCAGTTCTGTCCAGGGAGGGCATGACTACACAATGAAGCTCATGCAGCTTTCAGAAAAACCAACTGCGATCTTTCTGGCGAACGACATGATGGCGATTGGCGCCATGAAGGCAATTCAGGAACTGGGATTGCGCGTCCCAGAAGATATCAGTGTGGTCGGGTATGACGATATTCCTCTTGCGTCATTCGTCCAACCGCAACTTACAACCATTCGGCAGCCTGCTTACGAGAAAGGAATTCTGGCTGCCCGTGCCTTGATCAATTCGCTCGAAACGGGTGAGCAACCCAAATCAACCACGTTGAGTGTTGAATTGGTCATTCGCCAATCAACCAGTGAATGCAAAGAAATAGATGGGTCGGTGGTTCAGTGAGCCGGGCTGCCTATCGTCACTTCGGATGTAGGATCACGGACGAGCTAACCTATAAAGGGTTGCGATCGATAATCCTGGAAAACGATCTTTTGCGCGTAGGCATTTTATTGGATAAGGGTGCGGATCTTTTTTCTCTGCTCTACAAACCCACCGATACCGACTTCTTATGGGTTTCTCCTTTGGGATTAGTTGATCCGCGCCAGTCGCATCCAACCAGCTCAATGAGCTCAGGATCCTTCCTGGATACATATCACGGCGGATGGCAGGAGATATTCCCGGGCGGGGGACCAGTAGATTATCGCGGCGCAGAGCTAGGATTGCACGGCGAAGTTGCGCAACTGGGATGGGATTACGAAATTATATTGGATTCTCCCACCGAAATTGCAGTCCGATTTTTTGTTGATTGTATTCGGACTCCATTTCACCTTGAACGGACGATCCGTCTTGAATTGGGTAATCCTTCCCTTTTCATCGATGAGACTGTGACTAACCGATCACCAGATGAACAATATTTTATGTGGGGTCATCACCCTGCGTTTGGAGAACCTTTCCTACAGAAAGGGACACGGATCGTGCTCCCACCATGTAATGGGGAGGTTCATTCTCCATCGTTTGCAGAAAGCTCAAAATTCTCTCCCGGAAGTAATTTCATCTGGCCTCTAATCTGTGATCTTAATGGAAAAGAATTGGATCTCTCTATCTGCCCAGGAATAGATGGTGGATTCGCTGATCTGGTTTATCTGAAAGATTTTCAAGAGGGATGGTTCAAAGTGATACAGCCTGATCAATCCCTGGGAATAAAAGTGAGCTGGGATTTATCTGTTTTTCCGTATCTCTGGCTTTGGCTGGTCTTTGGGAAAGCACCGGGTTACCCCTGGTGGAACCGGGTTCACGTGATCGCATTGGAACCCTGGTCGAGTATTCCCAATAACTTGGATAAGGCAATTGAAAGAAATACCCAATTTATATTGAAGGGAGGTGGTACCCAGACGGTCTCCTTAACTGCCAGGATCATTTCTGGCAATGAGGCAAAAATTTAATGCACTATCGTCGTTTTTAGTAACACACTCAATCCACAAGCAATTCCATTCTAAGTGAGGAAAAGAAAATGAAATCCAGCATCTACAAGATTGTCGCAATAGTTTCACTGCTCGTATTAGTTTTGAGCGCTTGCGCGCCAGCTGCAGCTCCTGCTGCACCCGCACCTGTTGAACCTGCTGCTACCGAAGCTCCAGCTGCCCCTGCAGCCGCAGCGCCTGCTGTTCCGGCTGAAATGCTTGTCGCATATTCTCAAGCCGAACTGGTCAACGCCTGGCGTGTAACCAATCAGAAAGATATGGAAGCACAAGCCGAGAAATTTGGCTACAAGTTGGTTTCGATCGATGCCAATCAGGATGCATCCAAACAGTTGGCTGATGTAGAAAATATGCTTGCTCAGAAACCCGTTTGCTTGATCGTCTCCCCGCTTGAGTCCAAAGCTTCTGCCCCGGTAGTCCAATTAGCTGCAGATGCCAATGTTCCCCTTGTGATCATCGATCGTACCATTGATGCCGAACCCGGAACTGGTATGTACAAGACCGAAATCACCCAGAGCCATGTCCTTTCGGGAAAACTACTGGCTGAAAAAACCGTTGAACTCCTGACTGCCAAATACGGTGAAGCCAAAGGTAGTGTGGTCCATGTCCAGGGTCTGGCTGGCGCTTCACCTGTGATTGATGCCAATTCTGGTTGGGATGAAGTAATGGCACAATATCCCAACATCAAGGTCATTGCAACCTCTGACGCTGGCTTTACGAAAGATGGCGGTATGAAAGTAATGGAAGACTTCCTGCAACGCTTCCCAGTTGGTCAAATCGATGTCGTCCGCTCCGATTATAGCGACATGACCATAGGCGCCGTTGAGGCGATCAAAGCTGCTGGTCGGACAGAACTGTTGGGTTATGTAGTTGGAGAAGGCGGTCACTTCAAGGCGATTGAAGCCGTCGTGGCTGGTGAAATTGCACGCGAAACCCAAACTCCTCCATACTTTGGTGAAAAAGCCATGCAAGCCTGTAAAGACATCCTCGATGGGAAAACTGTTGAAGCACGCCAACAGGTAGACATCAAAGTCTTTGATGCTGCCAAGAAAGATGAAGCACAGACTTACCTCGAACAGATCAAAGGTCTCGGTTTGGAATTCTAGTAAATAGTCGAAGGAAGGGAAGGATCAAAACAGATAAGCCTGATCCTCTCTTGTAGATGCTGGGAAAAAGTAGACCTTCCAATAGGTCCGCGTCCCTCAAAGAGCCCGGCAAACACTACGGAAGGTCACACTAATTATAACAAATCCTTCCCTTCCAACCTTGATCTTGGAGAAACAAAGTGGAAAATCACGAGCCTGTCTTAAAGCTTTGTAGCATAACCAAATCTTTCGGTGGTATTAAGGTATTGAATCAGGTTGACCTGGAATTATATCCAGGCGAGGTTCATTGTCTGGTCGGTGAGAATGGAGCAGGAAAGTCAACACTGATCAAGATTATTTCAGGCGCTTATCAACCTGATTCGGGAACCGTCACCTACCAGGGCGAAACTGTAAAGAATAATAATCCCCATTGGGCTCGTGAACATGGGATCAATGCGATCTACCAGGAAATTGATCTGGTACCATCGTTGACCGGTGCAGAGAATATTTCTCTGGGGAGTGAACCGATCAAAAAAGATGGTTCGATCGATTGGCAGGTTGTGAATAGCAAAGCGAGGAAGATCACTCAGGAAATGGGGGCAGAAGTTGATTTGGATGTAACTGTTGGTTCGCTTAAGGTAGCTTACCAGCAATTGATTGCCATCGCCAAGGCACTTTCACTTAATAGTAAGGTATTAATCCTGGATGAACCTACCGCGGTTTTCACCAGTTCTGAAATTGAAATCCTTTTTCGAATTATAGAAAAATTAAAAACTCAAGGCATAGCGATTGTATATATCTCCCACCATATGGAAGAGATATTCCAGATCGGTGACCGGGTGACGGTATTACGCGATGGCTGTCTGGTTCGATCTGGGTTTGTTCGGGAGTTTGATAAAAACGCTCTTGTAAAGGCAATGGTTGGCAGAGAAATTGACCTATCGAAACGAAGTGGTTCAGAAAACAATGGCGAAGAAATGTTCCGGGTGGAAGGATTGACCCGTTCAAGTATTGTTCAAAATATCTCCTTTTCATTGCATCGGGGCGAAATTATTGGTATCGCCGGTCTCGTGGGCGCAGGTCGGACAGAAACTTTGAGGATGTTGATCGGTGCGGACCCTTTGGATCACGGAAAGATCTACTTGCGGCAAAAGGAAGTGAAATTTAAATCTCCCGGTCATGCTCTCTCAATGGGTGTCGGTATGCTCCCTGAAAGCCGGAAAGAGGAAGGGTTAGTACTGACCCGCTCGATGGCCGAAAACATTGCATATGGCATGGTGGAACGTCAATCCAAATTGGAGATCATACCATGGAGAAAGATAAAAAAGACAGCTACAGAGATGATCCATTCCCTGAATGTCCGACCTGACAATCCAAATTTGCAGGTCATGTACATGAGCGGAGGAAACCAGCAGAAGGTAGTTCTGGCAAAGTTGTTGGCAGCTCAATGTGATGTTTTATTACTGGATGAACCTACCCGTGGAGTGGATGTTGGCGCAAGAATGGAAATTTATAAATTAATGCAACAGATGAAAGCCCAGGGAAAAGCAATCTTGATGGTTTCATCTGACTTGCCTGAGATACTAACGCAATCAGATCGGATTTTAGTCATGGCAAAAGGTACTATCGCGGGGGAATTATCGGGGGAAGAAGCTACAGAAGAGAGAATTCTATCCATCGCGCTGCTACTACACAACGAGGAAACCAATGAACCAATCCTCTAAAACATCCCCGCTGGGTATTTTCCGTTGGATCACTGCCAATAGCGCTTTAGTAGCATTGATCGCACTGATTTTTTGGGGCATATTTTTCGTTCCGAATTTTTTCTCACGACAAAATATGTCTGCAATATTATTCCAGTACGCGATCATCGGGTTCTTGGCACTCGGTCAGTTGCTTGTTATCCTTACCTCAGGGATCGACCTTTCCCAGGGATCGCTGGTTGCCTTCACTTCGATAGTCGTGGCAGTCATCATGAAAAATAGTGGGATCGTCACCGCAGTCTTGTGCGGAATGATCGCCGCCACGCTTTTAGGTGTGGTGAATGGTCTACTCGTCTCGCGAACTAAAATTCCACCTTTTGTGGTTACGTTAGGGATGCTTGGAATCGCCAGAGGATTAGCTCTTCTCATCTCTGACGCCAAGCCCGTATCGGTAGATATTCCAGAATTTTTCGCATTTGGCCGGCTGAATTTGTTGGGATTTCCAGTATCAGCAATGTTGTTGTTACTGGCAGCCACTGGGGTTTGGTATTTCCTACGTCACCGAAAACTTGGCAGGTATATTTATGCGATAGGTGGAAGTGAAGAGAGCGCCCGCCTATCTGGCATCGATCTTCGCAAGATTAAGCTGCTTGTCTATGCTCTATCCGGTTTGTTGACATCCATCGGTGGGGTTATATGGACGGCACGCCTGAGCTCGGGGTCACCGATAGGCGCAAATGGCTATGAATTTGAGAGTATTGCGGCTGTGATCGTTGGTGGGGGAAGCTTATTCGGTGGGATTGGCTCGGTCAAAGGGACCATCATTGGTGTGATCCTCTTTGGTGTGATCAACAGCATCCTAAATTTGCTGGGAATCACTCCATATTGGCAGGGAACCATCAAAGGAGTATTGATCCTCCTGGCGGTTGCGCTTGGTCAGCTTCGTCGAACTGGAATTGGGAAATAATAGGATCCGGTATGAAATCAATCACATTAAACCAATCTCAATTAACAGTCGACGCACGTTCGAATCTAAAAACATTGATCATTTTAGTCGGTCTCATCGTTCTGGCATCCGTTTTTTCCAACGGGGTCTTCTTACAACCGAATAATCTGGTTAACCTTGTATTTCAGAATTCTGTTTTGATCATCGTAGCCATCGGGCAATTTATGGTCATTGCCACCGGAGGGATTGACCTGAGCGTGGGTGCAGTGATGGCAGCCAGCAGCGTGACAGTTGTTCTTTTCCAGCACTATGGATTACCGGGAGCTTTTGTCGCTGCGATTGCGTTGGCTATCATATTTGGGCTGGTGAATGGGGCATTAGTTACCTATATCCGAATTCCTGCTTTTGTTGTAACTCTGGCAACAATGCAGATCGGGTATTCTGTTTCCAAGTTACTGAGTGACTGGGGTGGCAGCCGTGGCGGGACTGTTTATACAAGCCTGGCAGGGGTTGAGATACCACCTGGGTTTACAGAATTCTATAAGAGCAGTTGGCATGGCATACCATATCCTTTATTTATCTGTGTATTTATTCTATTGATTGCTGCATTGTTCCTACGATTACGGCATGGTCATTTTATCTTTCCTGTTGGAGGGAACGAAAAAGCTGCGTTTATCTCCGGCATACCGGTAAAAACTGTGAAGATGGCTGTGTATATCATCGCTTCCTGTCTGGCAGCGGTTGGCGGCATTTTATTTGTGGCAAGAGTAGGATTGGGAGATCCCCAAGCTGGGACATGGCTGTCTTTAGATACGATCGCTGCAGTTTCGATCGGTGGAGCAAGTCTGAGCGGTGGATTGGGAACGATCATGGGTACGTTGATGGGTGTGGTCATCCTATCCGTCTTAAACAATATTATGAATTTGTTAGGAGTGCCTCCCACTCTACAACCCGCGGTCAAAGGTCTAGTGATCTTGCTCGCGGTATATCTGAATAGCAACCGAAAGAATGGATAAACTGCATGAACATAACCGTCGCACTCGCACACCTCTCAGATAGCCGGGAAGATTTTCGAGAGATCCGTACACCCCTCGTCGATGAAGAAATGCGCTCGATGAAGTGGATTTCTGGCGAAAATTCGATTATCGAATCAGGGATCATCCACAGTGATAGACAAGTCGCAGAATTCCTGGATCGTATTGCCAGGGGACGTGCTGACCTATTGATCATCCATATTCCGGTCTGGGCAGACCCCATTTTCACTTTGAAGTTGGCTAATTTATCCAAGCTCCCCACAATTTTAGTGGGTAACCAAAGACCTGAGACATCCAGCATGGTGGGTTTGCTCGGGGCTGGTGGTTCGTTAGACCAAATTGGATATACCCATTTCCGGGTATTTGATCAACATACAGAAGAAGGGATCAATAGGATCCGGGCATTTATCCGGGCAGCCGGGGCGATAGCTCATCTGCGCGGACAGACTTTGGGATTATTCGGCGGTCCCAGCCTTGGTATATTTACTGGTGGTGCCAACCCGGTACTCTGGCAAGAACTATTTGGAGTCAACATTGAATATGTTGACCAACTGGAGATTCAAAATCAAGCTGAATTAATGGATCCGGAAAAAGTTAAAAATATTTTCAATTGGTTGACTACCCGGGTGAAGCAGGTTGTATACAATCAGCGTTTCACAATTGATAAACTCGAGAAACAAGTGCGAAGTTATTTGGCGACCCTTCAAATTGCAAAGGAAAAGAAGTTTGACTTCGTAGGAGTGAAGTGTCAACCTGAATTGAGCGATGGGTACGTCTCTCAATGTGTTGCACATATGTTGATGAACAGTGCACTTGACCCATCTGGATCAAAGGATGTCATGATACATGCTTGCGAATCAGATGCGGATGCCGCTCTTACAATGCAGGTTATGCACCTAATCAGCGGTTCACCTGCAGCCTTGTTAGATTTACGACTGTTCAATCCAAATGATGGGAATCTGGTTGTAACCAATTGCGGCGCAATCCCTCCATGTTTCTGTGCAACGGCAGAAGATCCGACCGGCTTGAAATCCATGTCAATCGAAGCCCATGTGTTTGGAAAGGAGGGGGGCGGAGCCTTGCCTGCCATTGCCACCCCGCGTAAGGTTACACTGGCAAGATTCTGCCGATTAAATGGTGAATATTGGATGGCAATTATTCCTGGTGAGATCATTAATCCGGAAAAGTATGAATTAAGCGCAATCACCCCGGCGTTCCCTAAAGCGTTGATCAAAACGAATCTTAAGACTGAATTTCTACATGAATATTCATCCAACCATATTCACATGATCGAAGGTGATATTATCGAAGAACTGACCATTTTCTGCGACCTACTTGATATTCCATCGAAGAAATTCGACTAACCGGAGGATGATATGGAACAAAGGTATCGTGGCTTCTGGGGGAGATACGCGCGGATCAATCTCACATCAGGGTTGATTTCCGTAGACGACGTGGATCCAAAAATATACCGCCGTTATATGGGTGGCAGAAATATGGCGCTCTATTATCTCTTGAGAGAAGTTCCCCCGGGTACGCCTCCATTAGGTGAAGGGAATAAGATTATTATCAGTACTTCAGTCATCACTGGGGCTCCCATATCAGGGCAAGGGCGGCATACGATGGCTGCCATATCACCTCTTACTGGTGGTCTGGCAGATTCTCAATGCGGAGGTTGGTGGGGAGCAGAATTCAAGTTCTGCGGCTTCGATGGAATGATCCTGGAAGGGAAATCGGTTAACCTGGTTTACATCCTCGTGGAAGATGACCAAATTAAAGTGTTACCCTGTGAAGAATATCGAGGGCTTTGCACCGGAGAAGTACAGCGGGAACTTCAAGCAAAACACGGACCGAAGTATCGAGTTCTCCAATGTGGTCCTGCTGGCGAGAATTTGGTAAAGTTCGCAAATGTCACCGCCGACCTTCGTAATTTCCATGGACGGGGTGGATTAGGCGCGGTTATGGGAAGTAAAAACCTGCGAGCTATCGTAGTCAGAGGAACAAATCGGCGTTTGAAGATCGCAGACCCAGAGGGGCTGGGGAAGATAGCCACCTGGTTCTCCCGAAGTGTAAAAGACCACCCGGCAGTCAGCCTTCATCATGAATTGGGAACATCCAAGGGGATCGTCCCGGTAAGTGTCTCTGGTATTCTTCCAACCTATAATTTTCAGGATGGCTCCTTTGCCCATGCTGAAGCGATCAGTGGCGAGGCGATGAAGCGTGAATTAAATGGCAAGACAGAGACATGTTTTGCCTGTGCGGTTTCCTGCAAGCGCTCGGTTGAGGGTGCAAAGGATGGTTTTGTCGTCACGCGCGAATACGGGGGACCTGAATACGAAAGTATCGGATTGTTGGGTTCCAACCTCGGTGTGGATGATATCGTCCCGGTGGCAGCAACGAACGAATTGTGCAACAAACTCGGAGTAGATACCATTTCCACCGGGGCGACATTATCCCTTGTGATTGAAGCTTTTGAGCGAGGCATGATCGATAAAGAAGATACGGGTGGGGTCGAACTTAAATGGAACGATCCCCACACTTATTTGAAATTGATCGAGGATCTGGCATATCGTAGAGGATTTGGAGATATCCTGGCCGAGGGAAGTTTGCGAGTGGCAAAGAAAATTGGCCAGGGTGCAGAAGCATTTGCAATCCAGGTTAAAGGTCAGGAATTGCCAAACCATGAACCGCGTGGAAAATGGGGAGTCGGTTTGGGATATGCTGTTTCCCCAACCGGTGGAGATCATCTTCAGGCAGCCCACGATCCATGGTTCATTAAACCCGGTGATAAGAGCAAGGAATTCAATTGGGTGGATTTGGAGGATCTGGATCCTGTCGGTCTATTTGAACCAGTCCCTGCGGAAGATCTGAGTCCAACCAAAGTCCGTCTCTTTGTGTACTTGCAGCAGATCTGGGGCTTCCACGATGTTTTGGATTGGTGTATTTTCACTGCAGTTCCGGAATTTAGAGCTATTGGTTTAAATAAGATGGCTGAGACAGTTGGATGCATCACAGGCTGGTGGACCAGCTTATTTGATCTAATGAAGGTGGGAGAACGCGGGGTGACGATGGCTCGCGCTTTCAATGTAATGAGAGGGTTCACTCGAGCCGACGACAGTCTTCCCCACCGATTTTTCGAGCCCATGCGCGCTGGAACGCTCAAAGGTCACAAAATTGATCGGGAACAGTTTGAAGATGCCCTCCTTCTCTATTATGGGATGATGGGATGGGATTCGAACGGCGTCCCGACACAGGCTAAGCTGGAGGAATTAGGGGTTGGCTGGGTAGGTGATTTGATGAAAGCAGCCCCAATCAGCTCCGGAAAGCCATAAAATGCAAATTACTGTGAAGTTATATGGTACTCTCCGCAGATTCTCCCAGTCTGATACACCGGGATTGTGGATCGGAGAGCTGCCAGATGGCTCCACAGTCAGAGATTTGTTACATTATTTTGGCACGACTGAAGCAGAATTGGCAGCCGCTGCGATGGATGATCAGATTATCCCATTAGACACATGTCTGGTGAGTGGAAATTGCTTGATACTCGTGACACCTGTCGGGGGCGGAAGCTCTCCGATTTGAAAACCAAATAAAAAAGGAAGAGAGACCATGGCAACCTATAAAAGTCCATTGCATGAAATGGCATCTGCGACAAAAACCGATTATTGGAATGACTCTTGTTCAATCGAAGAATTGACTTATGCCATCGAGAATGGCGCAGTTGGTGCGACCAGCAATCCAACAATTGTATTGGATGTCCTGAAAAAAGAAATGCCCTTATGGAAAAATAGAATTATTGAATTGATCAATGACAATCCAACCTGGTCAGAGGATCAAATCACCTGGAAACTGATTGAAGAAATGGCAGTAAAGGCAGCTGCCATCCTGTATCCGGTATTTGAACGGGAAAATGGGCTCAAGGGAAGATTATCCATTCAAACGAATCCAGTCGCTTATCGGGATGAAAAAGCGTTAGTGGAACAGTCGATTCATTTTCACAAGTTGGCTCCGAACATGCAGATCAAATTACCTGCGACCAGTATCGGTATCAAAGCCATGGAAGAAGTAACCTATCACGGAGTGAATATCAATGCCACGGTTAGTTTTTGTGTTCCTCAAGCTATCGCTGTGGCAGAAGCTATTGAGCGCGGATTGAGACGGAGAGAAGCAGAAGGAAAATCTGTCGCAGATATGAGTCCTGTATGCACACTGATGATCGGTCGGATGGATGACTGGATACAGGTGCTAATGAAGAGGGATGGAATCCTGGCAAATCCAGGAGTTGCAAATTGGGCTGGAATTGCCTGCATTAAAAAAACATACTCCATCTATAAAGAAAAAGGATATCGTACTCGTCCATTAGCTGCGGCTTATCGAAATCACCTGCATTGGACCGAGCTCATTGGTGGGGATATTGTATTGACCATTCCCTACGGATGGCAGAAGAAATTCAATCAATCCAATTTTCCAATTACCGATAAGTTCTCTTTCCCTGTTGATCCAGGAATTATCGATGAATTGGTAACACGATTTCCCGATTTTGACCGCGCCTATAACCCCGGGAAGATGATGGTCGAAGATTTTGACACGTTTGGCCCTACCGTTCGAACGATGCGCGCTTTCATCTCCTCTTATCGCGAGTTGACCGGAGTGATCCGGGATTTCATGTTGCCAGATCCTGATAAAAAGTAATCCAAACCGTTGATATATTCTCATCAGGGTTGTGTGACTAACAGAACCCTGATTTCATTTATATGTTGACCCTAAAAATTGATTGACTTGACCAACCATTGTCCCTCCACTACAATCAACTCATCCGTTCTACAAGAGGTGACAATGCATTTTACAATTATTCTTAATCCAATATCCGGCAGGGGGAATGGTTTAGCTTCGATACCAACTATCAAACAGATATTGGATGGTCATCAGACGGATTATTCTCTCATTCAAACGAAATACCCTGGGCATGCGATCGAATTGGCTGTTCAGGCGTGTGAAAATGGAGATACGGTCGTCGCAGCCGGAGGTGATGGCACCTCAAATGAGGTCATTAATGGTCTGATGAAAGTAAAAAATAGCACTGGAAAAACCCAGGTTATGGGGGTGATACCCGTTGGTCGCGGTAATGATTTTGCCTTTTCCATGGGAATTCCAACTCAAGTTGATGAAGCCTGTCATTTCCTGGTAAACACAGCACCTCGCAAGGTAGACCTTGGAATCGCATTTGGGGATAATTTCCCGGATGGAAGATATTTTGGCAATGGGGTCGGTATTGGATTTGATGCAGTTGTTGGTTTCGAAGCTGCAAAAATGAAGCGATTAAAAGGATTCACATCCTACATTGTCGCTGCTCTAAAAACTATTTTTATCTATTACAAAACACCTCACTTGAAAGTGGTAATGGATCAGGATACCATCACTTTGTCAGCATTGATGGTGTCAATTATGAATGGTATACGAATGGGTGGCGGTTTCTTCATGGCTCCAAAGGGAGATCCGCACGATACCCAATTTGATCTATGCTGCGTTTCGCAGGTATCCAAGTTGAAGACTTTCCCGTTGATTACCAGGTTTATGAAAGGTTCACAGGAAGGGCATCCGGCTGTCCGTTTTTACCAAAGTAAGAAAGTGGTGATTACTGCACTGCAAGGTTCAATTCCCGCCCATGCAGATGGGGAGACAATTTGTACAAACGGCAAGGAAGTTGTCGTCGAATTGGTTCCACTAGCCCTTGATCTGGTTTGTTAAAATAATCATATGACAATAGCGACCAGAATGCTCAATTTCGCCATTCGAGGGGTTTCACGGACCATTTGTCGCGTGGATGATATCGAACTTGCGAAAGTGCCGATGGAAGGTCCTCTGATCCTTGCTGTGAACCATGTAAATTTCCTCGACGCTCCTCTTTTATATACCCACATGCTGCCGCGACCCATCACCGGACTTGTAAAAAAAGAAACCTGGGATAATCCGTTTCTTGGCGCCTTATTCTCCACATGGAAAGCCATACCCATTCGACGTGGTGAAGTCGATTTAGGTGCATTACAAAGAGCCAGGGAAGTCCTCAAGCAGAAACAGATCCTGGTGGTGGCTCCAGAAGGTACCCGTTCAAAAACCGGTAAGCTACAGCATGGGAAGCCTGGGTTTGCCCTGCTGGCAGCGTTGACCAGAACCCCCATCCTGCCCCTGGCATTTTTTGGTGGCGAATTAGTCTGGGACAATATGCATCACTTTATTCGGACAGAATTCCATATCCGGGTTGGTGAAATGTATCGTTTGACGGATGGTTTGGATATCAAAGATAAAAAAATCAGACAGAACGTTACAGATGAAGTTATGTATTTGATTGCTGATTTATTGCCCGGCAAATATCGGGGGGTTTATTCACACAGGTCGTCTGATGATCTCTCGATGTTGCAAAAGATGTAACCAATTCATTTCATCATCCAGATCGTAAACTTGATAAATGAAATTAAACGGGTGAGATGCTTCACCCGTTCACCGGTTAAGGAGAACATAATCGGCTGTTTGCTTTGGAATGATCCTTATCAATAAAACCCGTTCAATTATCTGAGAAAAATCGGATCTATCCGGTTGATCGGTTTCAGGATCCCAACCAAAGAGGTATTTCGCAATATCCGGAGATTCGGATATACGTTTTTCCAACATCCGATGGATTTCCATTGGGTCCGATAATTCTTGTGCATTAACAGTATGTTTTCTTAGTCCGATTTGAATGGCGACCTGCTCTGGATGGGCGGTCAGGTTTCGATACCAACCTGTACCCTTTCCCCAGGCAGAAATAAGATACTTCTCTCCACCGACGTTGGAATATCCGATTGGGGTATATCAGATCTTGCCGCTCTTACAACCCCTTGTAATTAATAGCATCACAGTTTTAGACATGCCAAAAAGCGGAAGAATTCCGATCTGGTAGAGAAAAGCGATCACCGGATTCCACGTCTTCAGATTGGCATGGAATTTTTGGCGATAGTCACTTCCGGAAAGGATCTTTGCCAGGTTAGTTTCAGGCTGAGGAAAAGTTTTTTTCTGGTCTGGGATCGACCAGACTAATATGAATAATATTCGAGGTCATGCGCGATTTCCTTACTTTCTAAGAACAATGATTCTCCAGAAACAAGGTATAAGATATGCTCAAGTGGGGTTATTGGATCAATAAGGATGTCATGGTCAGGGAACCTGCAATAGGTTTGTCATTAAAATAAGTAATACTCTCTTGTTCTCCTTTTAATGCAAGAACGTAAAGTAAGGGTAAGTAACATTCAGGCGCAGGAACTGCCAATTGGACACATGGACCTAACAACGCATAATCTGCCAATGCTTTATGGTTGTTCTCGACAATCAATTTCTTGAAGATCTCACTTGCTTCTTTTGCCCATTCCAAAGCGAAAGGCTGGTTAAAATTTCCGATATCATCCTCGAATACTACCTGCGGAGATTGTGAACGATATTTCCGCTTCCCAGAATAAGAACCCCCTGGTCTCTCAATGAAGCTAATTTCCTGGCAATCGCGTAATGCTGATGGGGATTCTTCGTATAATCCAGACTGAATTGCACCACCGGGATATCCGCTTTGGGATACATTTGTTATCGAACGATCCAATAGCCATGATCAAGTCCCCAATCCTGGTCTAGCCCAATCGACTGAGATTGGACTATCTTTCTTACTCCTTCAGCCAGTCATAGGCTGCCGGGTGCAGGATATGAGTCTTCATATTATTCCCTAGGAAATCCACCAAAATAATGAATATTCCTCGGTTTTTCCATCCCGGTTACGAGAGAGCCTCAGGTTTCCGATCGCATCCGGCTTTGGCAATTTGGCAGCCATTTCGCGTCGTCCCTGCGAAAATTCATTTTCTCCAATGGCATTCATGGGACTACCATGTCCAATGAATAATACAGGCATTCGATTATTTTCTATGGGATCACCTATTTATTGAAACGAAAAAATCTCCAAAAATCCAGTAACGATCATATTATCACCCTTCCAGGATTGAAAAAAAGGGATTATTTTATTGTTGTTGATAGAAAACTATACCAGAATGATCAGATACTTACTAAAGCAAATTGAAATTCAAGGTCTACCGGGAGCGATACTATCCCCTTACAGGGACGGGAATTGAAAACAAAAAACTGCTTTCGCAGTTTTTGATCGTTCAGGCGGGAGCGATACTATCCCCTTATGGGGACGGGAATTGAAAACAAAAAACTGCTTTCGCAGTTTTTGATCGTTCAGGCGGGAGCGACGGGATTTGAACCCGCGATCTCGGCCTTGACAGGGCCGCATGTTAGACCGCTACACCACGCCCCCGAACGGAGGATATATTATCATGTCCAGCACTACCCGTCAAGGACAAATTGGTCAGATGATAACAATTTTATAAATCGAAAATCCAATTATCTGTTACCCGATCCCATGATAACAATTCATCTTTGTCGAACCACATTTCAATTTCCACCTTCGCATTTTCCAGACTGTCGCTCGCGTGGGTAAGGTTCCTGCTTGCGATCAGACCCAGATCATGACGAACTGTACCTGGCGCGGCATCAGTTGGTTTTGTTGCGCCCATCGTCTGGCGGACCGCAGCGATTACATTTGGTCCTTCCCAAACCATGGCCATAACCGGTGAGGCGGTAATATATCGGATCAAACCATCATAAAATGGTTTTCCTTTGTGAATGGCATAATGACGTTCAGCTAATGACTTGTCAACCTGCATGAATTTTGCGGATACGAGATGTAGTCCCCGGTTCTCAAGACGTTTGATTATTTCTCCAATAAGACCGCGTTGGACGCCGTCCGGTTTGATCAGGACAAGAGTTCTTTCCAAAATATCACCTCTCAAACAAGCATAAAACTACTCGGGGTTTGCCACCCCGAGTAGTATATCATAACCTGGACAATGAACTATTGAAGGTATTCTTCGGCTTTCGTATAGGCGTCGAGCGCATTCTGGAGTTTTCCAGACCTTCCATTGGCATCGCCGAGGGTTAACCAGAGATCGAAGTCAGTCGGATCACGTTTCAACGCTTCCTGAACCAGTGCGATGATATCATCCAATTTTTGTTCGGATATGATCAGGTTACTCAGAGCTGGTTGGGCGGTAGAATAATCACCGGCTTCCACCATCCGTTGAGCGTTGGTAAATAAGATATCGTAATCAGGTTCTGGTAGGGCAACCGCGGCTTCTTCAGCTTTTAGGACAGGTTCTTCCACCATTGCGACTGCCGCAATTTCTTCGGTGGGGACGAGGACATCCTCTTCGACCACCGGTTCCGGTTCCAATTCGGCAATGGGTTCTGCAGCAACTACTTCCTCAATTTCTGAAACTGGTTCCTCAATAGGATTTACTACTTCTTCAGCAACTTCCGGGATGAATTCTTCTGTGGGTGGAACGACCTCCTCAGAAACCATCTCAACTGCTTCTTCCTTGGTGACTGTCAGTGCTGGCTCTTCCGGAAGCATGATCGATTCCAGCGCATCTGAAACCATTGCTTCGGTAGTCTCCGGTACTTCAACCTGAGATAGTTCTTCTTCCACATTTACCACAGAGAGAGGCTCTTCCATGGTCTGTTCAGCAGGAATTTGCGTTTCTTCTTCAACTGGGATTTGGGAAGCGGTAAGCGGAGGAAGGGATTCGGTGACACCGGGTTTGGATGCGTTCTCTGCGAAGAGAGGAATACCAATTGCGGCAGCGGCTGCGGCGGCACTTTCATCGGTGAGAATGGATTCTACAGGTTCCGTTTCTTCATCCACTGGTAATACAGGCTCAGTTATCTCCAGTTCAGGAATTTCGGATAGCGTTTCTTCAGAAACCACTTCGACGCTAGTGCCTGGTTCGATCAAACTGACGGCTTCTTCGACGGCAGGAATTTCTTCTTCTTCCACCTTATCGGATATTGTGAGGATCGTCTCACTAATCTCCACTTGTTCTTCAGGTACTTCGGCAGATGGAATTTCTTCAGGGATACCTACTGGCTGTTCAATTTCCATCTCAACCAGACCAGATTCGGTCAGATTGACCTCCTCTGCGACAGGTTCAGAGGTTTCGAGGGGACCTTCAGGTAAGGTTGTTTCAACCTCTTCCACCTTTGATTCGATCCCGAGAATCCTGTAACCATACTGGCAATTCGGTAGATTGACTAACCTCGCCGATTTCTTCTCCAGTCTCTGCACTGAACTGCATATCCTTAAGCCAATCTGGCAGCTCTGGTTCAGAACTATCTTCACCGGATCCTATTGTGAGATCTTGCAACCAGGCAGGTACTTCTTCTACTGCTTCTGGTTCAACAAGAGGCTCCTCGGGCGGCAATGGAGATTCTGCTGGAGGAGGATTGTATCCCTTCAGCCAATCGGGGAATCCTTCCTGCGGTGTCTCAGAAGATACCTCTTCGACAGGACTTGTGCCTTCTGCTGGCATCGTATCCATCTCACGCAGCCATTCAGGCAGCTCTTCTGCTGCATCTTCCGGGTTAGGTGGGAGAATGCTGGTTGTGGGCTTGTCATCTGGAATTTCCATTGACAATGTATCTGGTTCCAAGGAAATATTCGTGGGTTTTATAGATTCAAAAGAAAAGGTGTCATCCGAAATATTCTCTGCCTGCTCATATTCGGTTATTGGTTTATCCTGATCTAATAGATGTAACCAATCGGGCATCTGTTCGACTTCTTCTCGGTCTTCATCAGGTAGGGTAGCTGTTCGTTTCTCATCAACAGGCTCAACAGCAGGTTCCTCTTTTTGGTCTTCTACAGGAATAGATTGTTGGATCTCAGCCAACCATTCCGGCATTGAATCTTTTTCTTCGGGAGTAAGAGCCATCGTTACCACTTCTTGCGAAGGTTTGTAAGTGGGTGGCTCAACCGTGGGAATGCTTTCCATGGTTTCATCCGACTTGGTCGTTGTATCGGCGGCGGGCTGCATATCTTGAAGCCAATCAGGGAGGTCTTCTGGCGCGAGTATAGTGGTACCCCCGGCAATCGGGAATTCTTCATCCGTAAATGGTTTATCTGATGGAAGGATAGAATCCAGAGAGGGAGGGGTCTCCTCGAGGAACTCTTCTTTTTGCCAGATCCCTTGTTCTTCAGTTATTGCAGGTTCTCCACTGGTCGAAATTTGCTGCAGCCAATCAGGCAATTGCGCAGCAGGCTCGGCTTCAGGAGTTGTGTCTGCTTCACTGAATACAGCTTTTGGCTCAGTCATTTCAGGTAAAGTATCAAGACTTTCTTCGGATGGAGGCGGTGTTTGATCCAGTCCGCTTAGCCAATCTGAAAAAGATTCACCCGATTGGGCTACAGGTTCATCAGATGATGGTGTATCACCACCTGGTGCCATTGTCTGTAACCAATCCGGAATTTCGGCTGGTACAATTTCGCCTTCCAGGGGAATTACCGGCTCATCTACATTAATTACCTGGGCGGGTGGAGTCTCTTCTGTGATAGATCCTGCAGTTGCCCAACCTGTAGATTTAAGGAAATCAGGTATTTCTTCGTCCTTGGACACTTCGGAATTCTGCAACCAGGCAGGTAGGTTTTCTTCCGCCGGTTCTGTCACAACAGGTTGTGTTGTAGTTGAGTCTTCCGTGGGAGGCGTTTCCTGGGTCAATGCGGTTGAATCCAATATTCGAGTAAACCCCTTGGATCCCATATCGTCTACACCAGCAAGGTCTGATACCAACCAATCTGGAGCGGTCTCTTCTGCCATTTCGGCTTGCCCGACCTGTTCCGTTGGTTGACTCTGTCCTGTTGGATCATAGAAATATTTCTCCATTAGGATCGAATCTTCAGGGATCTGGTCAACCGAGACATTCGGGTCTGATACAAATGATTCGTAAGGATCAAGTGCAATCACTTTCTTCAAATAGAAGTCAGCTTCACCCATCTTGTTCGATGAGCGTAATATTTCCACCATTAATTTGTTTGTGTCGTAACCGAAGGGTAGTTTCTCAAGAATTTTCTGTGAAAGTGCCAGGGCATCTGGTGTCATCCCAGAAAGAAAGTACATTCTGGCAAGCAATACTTCCAGATCGGGTCGATCTGGGGTCTCGTTGAGAATCGATTTGATCTCAGCGATCGCTTGTCGATTCTGGTTTCCACGTGCATACATCCGACAGAGCGCTCCCCGGGTGAGACGAATTTTTGTTGGTTCCTGACCATCACGACGACCATATAAATGCTTGAGTTCATCCTGGATCGCTTGATTAGATGGTTGACTTTCAAAAGCCCGCTCCATGTGCCAGATCGCTGCATTGAGGTCATCTTCTTCACCGCGGATAATACTCATCCCAACATGAGTAATAAAATCATCGGGAACAACCGCAAGAATACGCTGAAACAGGTCCATTGCTTCAGTGTGGCGGTGTGCTTCAAGGTATGCTTTACCTAGAAGACGATAGGTTTCAAGATGTTTGGGATAAGTTTGCAGGATATATTGGCAGTGGGCTACTGCCTCATCCGTCTGACCACGATCAATCAAACTACTAATCTCACGATTATAGGCTCGTAAGGCTATTTTTGGCATATCCGGGTTACCTCCCTAGAATAGTATGCAGCATAATGCATCAATATGCAAGTATTGTACCGATTAAAAAAGCTCCTTCACATAGGAAGGAGCTTTTTTTTTATTATTCGCCTAAATAATCACGCAATTTTCGTCGAATTGTTGGATGCCGAAGCCGACTTAGTGCCTGCGCTTCAATTTGTCTCACTCTTTCTCTTGTTACCCCCATTTTCCGGCCTACTTCTTCGAGAGTGTAAGCCTGTCCATCCATCAAACCATATCTGAGTTGTAATATCCGAACTTCTCGTGGAGGTAGGCTGTTTAAGACTTCTTCCAGATGTTCACGGAGCAGGTTATAAGTGGCTGAATCATCGGGTGGAGGTGCTTGATCATCTTCAATAAAATCGCCCAGTACAGAGTCTTCCTCGTCATCGGTGGGAGTTTCAAGAGAAAGCGGGCGACGGGCTACCTGAATCATGTTTTCCACTTTTTTGGGTGGAACATCCAATGCAATAGCTAATTCATCAACAGATGGTTCTCGACCAAGACGTTGGGTCAATTGATGCTGAATCCGTAAGAGTTTGTTGATCTGATCACCCATATGCACAGGGACACGGATGGTCCGACCCTGATCTGCAATCGCCCGCGTCACCGCTTGACGAATCCACCAGGTTGCATAGGTGGAAAATTTATGTCCGCGCCGGTAATCAAATTTCTTGGTGGCACGGATCAAGCCGATGTTTCCCTCTTGGATCAAATCGAGAAATGGTACACCGCGACCCATATATTTCTTTGCCACAGAAATTACCAACCGGCTATTGGCGGTGATTAGATGTTCGCGGGCAGACCAGCCATCTTCAATTAAGTGGCGCAACTCTGTCCGTCTTCGATTAGCTGTATTTCCTTTTGCCAGCTCCTCACGAGACATCCGTCCGCGCTCAATCCGCTGGGCAAGGGTAACTTCTTCTTCTGCATTAAGGAGTGGGACTCTACTAACTTCTTTTAGATACAATCCGATGGTATCGTTTGTATCGATATTGGCCAGGTCATCTAAAACGTTCGCATGTCGTTCTTCCATCTCATCTTCTTCGTCCGGAATGAGGTCTTCTTCATTCGGTCCTTCGATGGAAGCCAGGTCCTCGATATACGGAATACCCGCGCTCAGGAGAGCAGCGAAAGCTTCTTCCAATTGTTCAACATCCTGCTCTGCTTCAGGGAAGAAGTGCAAAATGTCATCAATAGTTACATAGGATTTAGTTCGGCCGAGCTCAATCAAGCGAGCGATCGCCGAAAATTCGTCTTCATCTTCCTCGACTACATTTAATACGATATCATCCATTTATCAATAACCTATCATAAACGACAAAATCCTACCGCATGATGCTATCACGCGTCAATTAAAACTTTCTGAATAGAAGAATTTTGGCGTTGGAGTGTCTTGTCAATAGCTATATCAGAATAACCGTTTTTATTTTCATTTTCAATACCTTGATATTGGACGTGATGTGGTTTGTAAAAGATCCATAAGGAGAGTATCCAATCTCATTCGGAATAGAATTCCTTGCAATCCATTCAACCTCTATCCAGAATCGAAAAGAACGAAGCTGAGGTCTTGCAAACGATTCCAATGTATCAGAGTAACCACATCGGATGGGTGAGCATAGTGATCTTTATCCATATCTGGCTATCAACCAATCACCGAATAAATAGTACAAAAGGTGGAGATGATTTTGTGTTTTACAGCAATCCTGCCTGAAATATCTGTCAATCATCAATCTGCTGTTTACCCCAATCTTCGCCGGTGGAGGAACATCGCGATCCCGGCGCCAATAACGCCTCCAGGTATGAAAATAATTACCACGAGGAAGATCAGGTTTACATAAAGCGTACTTGGCGGGATTAATACCCTTTGAATCGCCGCTCGTGGAGTTAGATTTATTAATTGGTCATTTTCTGCCGCCCAATCGATGGAATTGATCAGCAAATCACCATTTGCATATGCCTCAAAATTCTGATCGCTGGCGAAAAACGATGAACCGAATACCACCACTCTTCCGTTGGTATCAGATTTTGTCGCTGCAACCGCAATTGAGATGGGTCCCGGATTGTCGGTCCCTTCATCGTATTGAAGTTGATTCTTTTGTAAGCTAATGAAATCTTTTTCACCCCATGAATTTACAGATGTCTTAACCAGTTCCACGATACTGACACCAGAAGGTGCATTGGATGATGCAATTACGCTTCTTGCCGTTGGGAAAATGGTGACGATTCGATCCAACCGCCTTGTAATCGGATGGGATCCATATTCATTGGCTATTGCCTGAGTTGGTGGATTATTCGCAGGATCGACAACAAGGTCCTGGTTTAGTAGAATGCCCCAATCCTTCAATAGATAATCAGCTAATGGATCGGTTTCATCACCAAATTCTGTGATCACTTTGGAATCTTCCATTATGATCATTCTTTTACCTTGATCCAGAAATTCCGTGAGTAAGGTTACTTCTGCAACTGATAAGGGTTTTTGAGGTCCTGCAATTACGATCAACGCTGCATCCTGTGGGATGGAGGGAGTCACGAACAAATTCAATGTTTTTGGGATGTAATTCTTCTTTTGGAGAATGGACTTTACTTGAGAAAATCCGTTTTGGTCTACTTCCTCTATGGATCTTTCTCCATGTCCTGTAAGGAAATATACAATCGGCTTGTCCGGATTTGACAGGCGAATCATGGCAGATACGAGTTCAGTTTCGTTGAGCAATGTGATCTGTTCCTGCCTATCATTAAGTATCAGTACCAATGTGCCATCCCGGCTGACTTGATAGTTCTGGGATGTGACAGGATCGGCAGCAGGATCAATGATACGATAAGATATCTTTCCATTCGATTTTTCCTGAAAGCTCTCCAGTAGCTGACGTGCTGGTTCACTCGATGTATCTTTACTGAAGAAACCAATGATCTCAACCGGGGAGGGTAAATTTTCGATGATCTGAATACTCTGCTCAGTGAGTGTATTCGCCTTGTCCTCGGTCAAATCCCATTTCATGGATGATCTGTTCGCGAGGACATTGACCACTACCAGAATTCCAAGCACGGCAATAATGTATATAGCCATATTGCTGCTATATTTGATCTGCCGACCGGTGAAGGCTTCACTGACCTTTTGAGGATTGATCAGCGCGAATATGGCAAGTCCGATAATTACTAGTCCAATCCCAATTTGCAGATAAATATCGAATTTTCTTGCCAGAAAGAAGTAAATAGCCGATCCAATTATTGCCAATACCGTAAGAGTCAAAGCAAATCGGGTGATCAATCGTCGTTTAAGATCCATTATTGCCACCTCCGTGTTTCCACCGATTTGGACCCCAGAAACAAAGCAAAGGTAGTCACGCTAATAAAATAGAGGATATCTTTTAATTCGATCACTCCGATTGCGAAAGTGTTGTAAAAGTGCTCACTCAGATCAAGATATCGTACAACCTCTGTGAACAGGGTCGGATTTTGAGTCATCTGGGTGGGAATACTAAAAAACCAAAAAACCAACAGGAAGATCAATGTCGCAAAGAAGGTGGCAATCTGATTGCTGAACATTGTGGAGATGAGTATCCCAATCGCGAGAAAACAACTAACCGAAAGGAAAACTCCCAGGTATCCTGCAATAAGCAAACCCGGATCGATGGCAGGTTCAACCATGCGATTGATAATGACCGGAAAGATCCAGGTGATTGCAATAATGGAAGAGCAAAAAAGTAAGGAACCAAGCCATTTCCCTATTACCAGTTCCGCATCGCGAACTGGAGCAGTAAGCATGGTTTCTAATGTGCCTTGTTTCTGTTCCTCTGCAATTGCCCGCATGGTGATGGCAGGGGTTGTAAAGAGAAATAGAATAACCAACCAGCCAATAATAAAATTAGATGAAGGTGGAAACTGATTTAGCACCGCGCCAAGGGTATTCACATAAAACAAGATCCCTAGCCAAAGCATCACCAGAAATGCAACTGCATAAGCGATCGGACTGATGAAATAATGACTGAACTCCCGTTTTGCGATTGTCCAAATGTTTCTCATTCAACACCTGATCTATTATCATCATCTGTTTCGTCGGATAGAGACGGCTCTGGCGGATTTTCTCTGGTCAATTCAATAAAAATATCTTCCAGACTGATCGATAGTTCCTTAAGTTCAATAAGGTCTGCGCCGGCATTAACAACCCGTCGTACGATTTCAGGTCTGGGATCCATCGTTGGGTTCATACTGAATTCATATTGACCATCACTTGATCTGGCGAAGTCGATGATCCCTGGCACATCAGTAAGTTGGTCAGCAATTCCATCGACTTCCTTTCGAATGGTCATTTGAACCCGCTGGGAACCCGTGAGGCGATGTTGCAACCGGGTAGGCGTATCCTCGGCTACTATCCTTCCTTTATTGATGATCAATACCCGATCACAGACTTGTTGTGCCTCTGAAAGGATGTGAGTTGAGAGTAAGACAGTTCGTTCTTTTCCTATCTCTTGAATCAGCTTACGCACTTCTTTTATTTGGCCGGGGTCGAGCCCTATGGTTGGTTCATCCAGGATTAAGATTTGAGGTTGATGTAATAATGCTTGAGCGAGGCCGACGCGTTGCCGCATGCCTTTGGAAAGTTTGCTTATGAGCCCCTTAGCTCTATCTTCGAGATGCACCAGGTTTAATACTTCGGTCACTCTTCCCCTTGCATCTGACAGGTGCCGGAGATCTGCCATGAATTTTAAATACGAAAATACTGTCATCTCAGGGTAGAGAGGAACCGTCTCCGGCAGATAACCCACCAGTTTTCGGACCTCAAGGGACTGACGCATAATATCGAATCCGCCAACAGTAACATTTCCAAATGTTGGAGGCATAAATCCAGAGAGGATGCGCATGGTAGTTGTCTTACCTGCCCCATTCGGTCCAAGAAACCCCAGAATTTCACCCCTGGCTGCCTCAAACGTCAAATGGTCGATGGCGCGTCTAGATCCATAGTCTTTGGTGAGACCTTCAACCTGAATCATGTAAGCTCCTTACAAAATGAATTGCCAAGCATGCTCATCCGCAGACCCGGCAACCTGATCTCTCCGTAAGTGTCGGAAAAAATTGACCATTTTCCGACTTGTATTGTTATACAGCAGGTAAATGACCAATTCAAGTAGTAATTTTTGTTCTAATGAAAGACTAATGATTAAAATGGGAAAAATCTCACGTTTGTGTCATAGATTTTACAATATCATTAAAAAAATTAATCCAATTATCATTTATAGCGTATAATTTAGGACAAATTATGGATGAGGAGAGCTTATGAATCTGTTTGATGTAAGTCGTCATGGTCTATCGCAGTTTGAGTCAGTCGCAATATGGTGCGTGCTTGGTGTTGCATTTATCAGCTTATTCTATGCCTGGTTATTGAGGAATAGCGTGTTGAAGAAAGATATGGGCACCGAAAAGATGCAGGAAGTCTGGAACGCGATTCGGATCGGGGCAGATAGCTATCTTAGCCGTCAACTAAAAACCATTCTTCCTTCGATCGTTCTGCTCGCAATTGCTCTCTTCCTTAGTGTATATATCGTTCAGCCATCGGCTGAAGCAAGCGAGGAATTTCCGCAGAACACGCAAATAATAATTGCCGTGGGTCGAACGGTAGCTTTCATTATGGGCGCATCGTTCTCCCTTCTGGTTGGACAATTGGGTATGCGGATGGCGATCCAGGCAAATGTTCGTGCCGCTTCTGCCGCTCGACGAGGATTCAACGAAGCATTATCGATCGCATATTACTCAGGTACCGTCACGGGTATGCTAACCGATGGTCTTGGCTTGCTTGGTGGAACTGTCATTTTTATAATTTTTGGTAAAGCCGCTCCAGACGCATTACTCGGCTTTGGGTTCGGTGGAACTTTACTCGCGCTCTTTATGCGTGTTGGCGGTGGCATCTTTACCAAGGCGGCTGATGTTGGTGCTGACCTGGTCGGAAAAGTCGAGAAAGATATTCCAGAAGATGACCCGCGTAATGCAGCCGTCGTTGCTGACTTGGTTGGTGATAACGTAGGTGACTGCGCCGGAATGGCTGCGGATATCTTTGAGAGTTATGAAGTTACCATCGTTTCATCCTTAATTCTTGGCATCTCCCTTATGGCAGTTGATCCGACCCATAGTCTCAAATGGATCGTATATCCTTTGATCATCCGCGGTATCGGCGTGATCAGCTCCATCCTTGGCACGTTTACGGTGCCGATCTGGGAGAAATTTCCGATCAAATTCCTCCGTGCACATGATGCGGAAGAATCTATGTTCCGATCCTATGAAGTTTCGTCGGTTAATACGATCATTTGGGCATTTGTTGTAGCCATTTGGTACGCGCAAGATTGGCGACTGGGCATGTTGACCACGATCGGTGTGGGTTTGGCAGTAGCTTTCAACCCACTGACCTCGTACTTTACATCAACGAAGAAAACACCTGTAAAAGACATCGTCAAAGCGGCAGATACTGGCCCCGCCACCTTAATTCTCTCCGGTCTTGCAACCGGAATGGAATCATCGGTTTGGGCGCTCGTCGTGATCGCAATCAGCTTCATCCTGAGCCTCGCACTATATCAGGCGGATGGATCGATATATGTCTTATATGCTGTCGCAATGGTCGGTATTGGTATGCTCAGCCACACTGGTAATAATGTGGCGATGGATTCATATGGTCCGATCTCGGATAACGCCAATGGTATTGGTGAAATGTCCTGGCATGGCATGGAAGATGAGAACACCCTCAAAGCTCGCCAGATCATGGCTGATCTTGACGCTGTTGGTAATACGACCAAAGCGATCACCAAGGGTGTTGCAATCGCTTCTGCTGTCATCGCCGCAGTCTCCTTGTTTGCCTCCTTCATTACCGATGTAAGTCGGGTCCAAATTCAAATGGGTTTGTCCAATGTGATGGAAACCATCCGAATCTCAGATACGAAGGTATTCGTAGGGTTCCTATTGGGTGGAGCGCTTCCATGGTTATTTAGCTCGCTATCCATCAAAGCGGTAGCCAGAGCTGCTGCGGAAATTGTGTTTGAGGTCCGTAATCAGTTTAAGATCAAAGGAATCATGGAAGGCACCGTCAAGCCGGATTACGCCCGGGTGGTAAGCATTTCCACCGCATCAGCGCAAAAAGAACTCATACCTCTGGCGGCTATATCCGTTGCCATGCCATTGTTAGTCGGTTTGATCCTGGACGTCGAAGCACTAGGTGGTTTTCTTGCGGGTGTGATCCTCTCCGGTCAGCTTCTCGCTGTTTTCATGTCTAATGCGGGTGGAGCCTGGGATAATGCGAAGAAAGCCATTGAAGATGAACCTCGAAATCTGGAAGCGAACACCGGTAAAGGTTCAGAGCGTCACAAAGCCGGTGTTGTTGGTGATACCGTTGGTGATCCGCTCAAAGATACCGCTGGTCCGGCCTTGAATCCAATGATCAAGGTTGTCAATATGGTATCTCTGTTGGCTGCTCCGGTAATCGTCAAGTATCCTCTCTTTACGGGAACCGGGATCAACTTCGTTGTTCTCATCGCCGCTCTCGTTCTTGGCACAGCAGTGGTTTGGGGAATTACACAAAGCAAGAAAAGCGCCCCAAACTTGATCGGCTGAACTAAATTCTCATAGAAAAGATGGGTTCATCATTTGATGAACCCATCTTTGTTTAATACGCCTGATGAATTCTTGGTTTGGATTTGATGAATTCCAAATATAGAAATTAATAGTGCCATCGGGATAAAGATGAGGTAGTAACGTTGGAATCCAATTGTAAGGTAGGAGGAATAAACCACAAATTGTACCAATCCTATAAGTAATGCAATCGTTACAATGACAGGGATTTCTTTTTTCTGTCGGATAAAGGTTTTACCGTAGAGGATCAACCCAGATATGGTAAATATCAGAAAAGCACCCCCCCAGATCCACCCAGAGAAGAATGTATTTAGAATATTACCTGCATAGGAACTGATCGCGCTGTCTTGGGCGATGGAGTAATTACCAATATCGAAGAATGCCGGAGGGGCAAAAAATGTCTGTGCGAGGACGGCTAAAATCCGCGAGGCAGGTGTATTCAAAGCCAGATTGCCATTGAGGGCGCTAAAAGTATTCAACTGGTTCTGGCTGACGAGCTGTCGCTGAGCAATCATCATTGGTGCAACCCGGATCGGATCTTGCCACATGACAGGATTAAGGATGTACATAAGTAAAAGAACGCTGCCGACAGGAATTAATATTGAATGGAGGAGTGATTTCCACCCTCTTTTTCGAATCCCCTGAAACACCAGGACGAGTACGCTCGTTACCAAAATTGGTAAGCCAAGTTGTTTGGTTTGTATCATTAATCCAAGCAAAATAGCGATCCAGATCGTATTTCTGGTCGAGTATGGTTTGGAAAACCTCCATAGCAGAAGCAGAAGAAGCGATATTAATATTGATTCGGCCATTGCTCTTCGGGAATGAAGCAGCAGAAGAGAGTTCATCCCCAATATGATGACACCCATCAGACTGAGCCATCGACCTGTAAAGGTGCGAAGAGTGAGAAAAAACGCAAATAGTCCAACAGGGAAAAGAATGGTAACGAATGATCTGGCTATGACCAAAACAGTATCAGTCGGATAGGCGTCCGATTTTATGTTCTGATCCCAGGTTGCGGTCCAATCCCAATCTTGTTCCAGACCAGGCTGTCTGGTTAATATGAGTCCTTTTCCAATAACCGTCCGGGTTAGAGGAGAATCTACCAGCCGATAATGCTGGCGAGGCGTGTCTGAATTTTCAAATGAATAGAAAAGACTTGCGGGTTTTGAAAACATCTCCCGAATATCACCACTCATAAAGATTTGGGTTGCTTCATCCGGGTGAAATGGGACAGAAGCTAATCCGCCAAAGAAGAATCCCAGGTAGAGCAACGCCAGGATGGTGCAGATAAGTGTAAATATATTTCGTTTAATCATACGAGGTGTTTGAAGGTTCAATTAAGTAGGCTGTCTTATATAAACCATAGCAAGATTTGTGCTGAAAGCTTTTCACGCTACAATAATACAGTGTTTTAACCAACTTAACGCACAACCAATAACAAAGTTTATTTTCTGGAAAAAAAGATTGCCTTAACAGAGTAGTATGCCAACGACAGACCGGTCACAGAGATATAAGCAATTTCTGCTTCCATTCATAACCATCTGCATGGTTGTGCTCGGAATTGCGCTCAGATTGTTCTGGACTCTCAATGGGCGGATCCCATTCAATAGTGACGAGGCTGTCGTTGGGTTGATGGCCCGCCATATCCTGGCAGGTGAAAGACCCGTTTTCTTCTACGGACAGGCGTATATGGGCAGTCTGGATGCTGGACTGAACGCGCTGGCGTTCCGGATATTTGATGACTCTATCACAACCATGCGCGGATTACAGATATGTCTGTGGATGATATTGCTATTGTCGGTCTATCTGCTTGGACGGAAAATCTATCATTCCAGCCGGGTTGGGTGGTGGGCAGTATTACTCTTCTCACTGCCTCCGGTGAATGTAGTTTTATATACAACGGTCACATTGGGAGGATATAACGAAGCCTTCATACTTGGGATCTGGTGTCTTTACCTTGCCGTTTGTATCTATCAACGTGGGTTAGAACCTCAGAAAATTCCGGCAAATATTCCATTCTTAATTTTGGGCGTGGTGAGTGGTTTTGGAGTATGGGCATTTGGGTTTTCCCTATTATTTTCCTTGCCGGCGGTATTGATCAGCGTCATTACCACATGGAGATCACACAGGTCTGCATCATCGACATTGTCCTCAATCGGTCTGCTTCTGATAGGAACTGTCATTGGTGCATCAATGTGGATCAGTTATGCTGCAACCAATGGTTTGACCGGTTTACTGAGCGAATTGGCTGGCAGTGCGATCGCCGTGGAACAGACTGGATTTTGGGCAACCACCTTAAATCACTTGGTAAGTTTCTTCCTTTTGGGAATCCCTGCAGCGTTGGGATTTCGTCCGCCCTGGTCAGCGCGGTGGTTGTTCCTCCCTCTAATTCCATTGGTCGGTATCCTGTGGGGATGGGTAATCCTACGGTGGAAGAAGTCTGAAGAGAACAAGTATTATTGGATCCTACTCTCGTCTCCGGTGATTTTGTTATTCGTGGTGTTTCTCTTTACCCCTTTTGGAGTCGACCCATCTGGGCGCTACTTCCTGCCATTAAGCCTGCTATTAGCCATCATCGGTGGACGGGTATTGGCTAATCTAGAGCAGACACGATCTCTACATGCGTGGGGTCTTGTTACTTTTATCCTGATTTTCCAATTGGGAGGATCAATTCAGGCGGAGAGGACTTCTCCAACCGGATTAACCACTCAATTTGCTCCATTTACTGATATTGATCATTCACAGTTGTATGGGGTTATGCAGTTTTTAAAGGAAAACAATGAAACGATCGGCTACACCAGCTATTGGATATCTTACCCAATGGCATTCCTTTCGGATGAAGAGATACTTTTGATTCCTAGGTTGCCATATCACCATGATTTCCGATACACCTCAAGGGATGACCGGTACACTCCATATACCAACCGGGTGGCTGAGTCTGAGAAGACATCTCTGGTGACATATCAATTTCCTGAATTGGACGCTCGGATCAGAATTCTTCTCAAGGATCATGGAATATCCTGGAAAGAAAACCGAATTGAAGATTTTACAATCTTTTTCAAGTTAACCAATCCACTGCCCATATCCGCTCTGGGACCACTATATCAACCTCAACAGCCATGAAATCTACTTCACCTTCCCGCTTTTTCCCCTATTTCTTACCGACGATTATCTTCCTGAGTGTTTTTGTAGGCTGCCTTGCGCTTGGACCGTTTCTATTCAATGTAGACGGCGATCTGGGACGACATTTGACAATTGGAAAGGTCATACTCGACCGGGGCGTCATCCCGACTGAGGATGAGTTTTCCCATACCCGTTTTGGGGATCCTTTCTCGCCCCATGAATGGATCGCCGAAGTGATCTTCAGGCTAGCCTTCAACTGGATGGGGCTATCCGGTGTCGTCTTGATCACTGCATTGATATTGGGATTGGTTTTCTGGTTGATCACTTACCGGGTATTTCGGATCACTCAGTCCACCCCGATCACATTAATACTGGTCGTGATCGGAATTGCCGCCTCTCGGATTCACTGGCTCGCAAGACCGCATATTTTCACCTATCTTTTCCTCGTCCTATGGTTGGAATTACTCAGTTCACCAATAAAATTCCGTTGGAAAATGTTATGGTCAAGCCTGATCATGCTGCTATGGGTCAACACCCACGGTGCGTTCATAATCGGCATTGTAGTTTTAGGCATATTTTTGGGTGGATCGATCCTCCAGGGAATATTTACTAAAAATTGGGCAGAAAACAAAGTAGCGCTCAAACAATACTGTCTTTTAATTGGGAGCTCTCTCATTGTTAGTCTCTTAAATCCAGACGGTCTTCGGATTTGGCAAACGATCTTTGGATTCTTGTCGAGTCGGTATCTGGTAAGCCATACCGCTGAATATATGGCACCTGTATTGTATGAAACAGGTGTCCTGCCATTTTCAGCTTTATTGATCATGGGAATTGTGTGCCTGATATTGTGCTGGAAAAGGCTTTCCATCGCCAGTATCCTACTCTTGATAAGTTTTGGCTTTTTCGGAATCACAAGTGGTAGGAATATTCCTCTATTTATCATTATTGCATTACCCATACAAGCTGATTGTTTTTCCCGTTTATTCCCTAAATTCAAACTTCACCTGGACCAAATAAACGAAGTGGTTCCAGGGAAGACGCAGAGCGAATCAGTATCAATTCGATTTGAGTATCCGGTCGGATTGTCGATCTTGATTTTAGTTTTTGGAGCGATTTTGTTTCGCTTTCAGCCAGCTTTGAGTGAACGAAACCAGTACTCCCCGAGCAAGTATCCGGTCCAGGCAGTGGAATGGTTATATAACCATCCTCAGCAGGGAAGAATGTTTAATGATTTTATGTGGGGTGGATATCTACTATTCAGGATATGGCCTGACGAGTTAGTTTTTATCGATGGTCAAACTGATTTTTATGGTGAATTGTTAACGCGGGACTACGAGACCATTACCAATGGCTGGGAAGGGTGGGATCGATTATTGGATCACTATCAGATTTCATGGATAATTATCCCACATCGATCGCCGTTGGTCAACAAGCTCGTGAGTTCGGGTGATTGGACCTCCGTTTACGCAGACCCAACCACAGCGATCTATACACTCATTCAGTGAAGGACCTTATATCGTCCAGGAATAGGTAATTCTGGCGAACCTGATCTGTGATTGCCGGGTCAAATTCAATTGTTCGGCAAGATTTACCTTCCAGTTGTGCCAGAGTTTCTCCCCATGGAGAAACAAATAAACTGGAACCTCCAAAGAGTGTCTTTTGAGTGTTTCCTATGCAATTGCAAGCAGCAACCCAGGCAAGATTCTCAATGGCACGTGCTTTTGTGATGACCTGCCAATGCTCGATGCGTTCAATTGGCCATTCAGCGCTAATCAAAAATCCCTTCACTCCCCGGGCTGTCATCGCTCGGAACATCTCGGGAAAACGGAGATCATAACAAATCGCTAATCCCAATTTCCCAAATGCTGTATCTACAACTGTGATTTGTGATCCTGGGTGAAAATGAAAGTGTTCGTGAAGAGGTTTGAAAAGATGGATCTTTCGGTATTTACCTAAAAGCTGCCCATTTTTATCCAGATAGATCATCGTGTTATATCGATATTCGCTTTCATCTTCTATAAATGATCCGCAGATATCCAGCGAGTTTTCTTTGGCGATCTCGATAAGTTCAGGTAGGACAGCTGTGAGGTGATAATCTGCATTATTCTTTATTGTCTCAGAATGGTAACCATGCAAGCACAATTCAGGAAGGAGAAGTAGATTTGATTTTTCCCTTCCTGCCTGTCTGGCCATTGTATGGATGGATTCTAGATTTCGGGATGGTTCGCCAAATTGTATGGAATATTGTGCGATGGAAAGCTTCATTGAAATCACCTTCGGTTAGGTTTTCTGAAATTGACCATGATTCTGCTTAAGTGTACAATACCTGAAACAAACGGTCCAATTATCCCATGAACCTAAAGACAAAATCAAGAAGCCAAGTTATCCTCTTCGTAGTACTAGCTCTTGCGGTGATAGCCATACCGCTAGGATTGACTGTCATTAATTATCGTTTTTCCCTGCAGAACCCGGGAGGGAATGATTTTCTTGCCCGTTGGAATGGCGCCCACGAATGGTTGATGAATGGGAAAAATCCTTATTCGAATGATGTAAGCCTGATTGCGCAAAAATTGATCTATGGCAGAGCGGCAAATCCTTCTATGGGTGAGGATGTTGCTCACTTTGTATATCCACTTTATTCCATGCTATTCTTCGCCCCCTTCGCCATGATGGAATATACATTGGCACGGGCAGTATTTATGACCGTGCTTGAGCTCAGCTTGGTATTAATTACCATCGTCTCACTTCGGATATCCGGGTGGCGAGTACGACATCTAGGATTGATCGGAGTCCTCCTTTTCGGTCTACTCTGGTATTGCGCAATCCGTGCGATTATCCTGGGGCAGTACTCTGCGATCAATGCGTTGTTGATGCTGTTGGCAATCTGGGCAATTCAACAAAAACAGGATGTTGTAGCTGGAATACTATTAACTCTATCCACTTCAAAACCTCAGATGAGTTACCTGCTTGTTCTTTACGTAGTGTACTGGGCAATCACGGTTAAGAGATGGAAGATTGTCGGAAGCACACTGACAAGTTTCGTTGTCATTATGATCATTAGTTATCTCCTCTTGCCTGGCTGGCCAATAGATTGGCTCAGACAACTGATTAGTTATCCGACTTATACCGACCGAATTGGTTCCACCTTATCCATCATAGCATCATGGATGCCTGGCATCATGCAACAGGTCAATTTTTTCCTGCATGGTATGTTCTATCTGTACCTGGTAGTTGAGTGGATCCGAAGCCGCGGAAAAGATACGAATACTTTTGTATGGACTGCATTTCTTACTCTCGTTGTAACCAACCTGGTGGCGTACCGTACAGCTACTCCCCATTATGTGGCGTTGGTCGCCCCTTTGTTTCTCGTCAATAAAATACTGTTGGATCGGTGGCAAAATTTTGGAAAGTGGTTCAATGGGGTGATCTACCTGATCCTTTTTGCAGGTCTTTGGGCTTTGTTCCTTGCAACAGTTCGGGGTACGGATGAACAACCAGTTATGTATCTGGTCGTACCTTTCGCCCTCTTGATACTGCTCTGGTGGATTCGCTGGTGGTTTGTTCGACCAAACCGCTCACTCATTGAAGGCACATCGTGAGTAGCATAGTATGAATAAACCCGGTGGGTTTCGGTTGACGTACCTTGAGGAACATCCTTATTTCACGTTAGTTCTAATTATTCTTATTGCTTCGATTCTGCGCCTCATTGCGATCTCCTCCCGGGGTATCTGGTACGATGACGCCTTTAGTATCCTCTTATCAAAGCAATCGATCCCGGCAATCATCAGTGGCACATCCGCAGACACCATGCCGCCTCTGTACTATTTCATCCTGCATTACTGGATGATGGTCTCTCAATCCATCTGGTTCATCCGTTTATTGAATGTAATCCTTTCCTTACTTGTGATCTACCTTGTGTACCGGTTCGGAACGGAACTTGGTGGCGGGAGAATCGGTCTGGTGGCAGCCTTCCTTACTGCCATTTCACCCTTCCAGATCTATCACGCGCAAGAGATTCGCATGTACATCTTGCTGGAAATAGGGTGCATTGGGTATTTCTGGATGTCATGGCGATTGATCCAATCAACAAAACAATCCAAGCTAAGCTGGGTGATGTTGACCGTATTCGGGGCAATTGCAGTTTATAGCCATAATCTGGCAGTTTTCACCTTGATTGCTACTAATATTTTCTTACTCATCCGTCGCGAATGGAAAAAGTTTGGACAACTGGTTATTGCGCAAGGAATCCTTGCGGTAGGTTTTCTACCCTGGTTGGTATTACTACCAGGTCAGATAGAAAAAATCCAGAAAGCATTTTGGACTCCCCAGCCTGGTGTAATCGAAATTTTACAAGCACTCTTGCAATTGCTCGGTTCGATGCCGCAACCAAATCCGATCTTGATCATCCTGACAGTTCTTATATTACAGGTGATAATCGTCCTCGCGATCCTGGTTTGGAAGAGAAGAAAGGACTCCAGTACCCAATTTTTCGGGTTGCTGATCTTTCTGCCGCCTTTTCTTTTATTCGTTGTCTCATATCTGATGCGTCCCATATTTGTTCCCCGGGCGTTTATCACCTCCGGATTAGGAATATATCTACTCCTGGCAATGATTGGTTTGCAGGGTAAGAAATTGGATACTCAATCGCAAACACCAATCTCCTCAGGGATCATCAATCTTATTGTGATCGTTCTCATTTCGATCATTTCCCTTCCTTATCAATATCAATTTCACGATTTCCCACGTTCTCCATATCAGCGAATGACGAATGAATTGGTAGATCGATGCGATCCATCAGATTGCCTGATCCTACATGACACTAAGCTGAGTTATTTTCCAATGATCATCTATAATCCTGAGCTTCCCCAGAGGTTTCTGGCAGATTCGGAAGGCTCTCATAATGACACTTTGGCTGTGCAAACCCAGAAGGCTATCCACCAGGAAGCCTATTCAACCATCCAATCGGCTGTGGATGGGGCTACCAATGTTTACTTCATCACGTATGAGAAGGCGCTATCAGAATATGAGCAAATGGGTTATTCGGAGCATCCCCGAGTTACCGAATTAAATGCGATTTATACCCAGCAGGCTTCTTTTGCCGTTGGCGATTTGTTATGGTATGAGTTCGCCAAATGAAAAAGATTGCCTTGATCCTTTTTGGATGTGGCTTACTCATAGGAGCGATGCTGCTATGGGTACGACCATATACCGGGTATATGGATGCGGACTATTATTACGCTGGAGCAAAAACGATCTACGAAGGAAAAGGCTGGATGGATTATGCCCTGTGGAACTATTTGGCAGGACCTGACCGTATTCCATTCCCCGCCTTCACGTATTGGATGCCAGGTGCATCGCTTCTAGCGGCATTTGGGATGTTCTTGGGTGGTAATTCATCACTCATCGCAGCACGTCTTCCGTTTGTGTTTCTATTCGCGATCACCTCACCACTGACATACCTGGTGAGTTACGACTTATTGAAAAACAAACGTTGGGCATTACTATCCGGAATTCTTGTCCTTGCCAGTGGATATTATCTTAAATTTGTTACAGAACCGGATGGATTTGCTGTTCTTTTCCTCTGCGGTCTCGCGATTATTTATTTTATTAGTAAGAAGAGCATTGATCAAAAATGGTATGTACCAATAATACTGGGTGGGATCAGCGGAATCATCCACCTGACAAGGGCGGACGGATTGCTGTGGCTTTTCTTACTTGGTGGATTGTTGGTCACGCTACGAATTAAACGCACTCCCGCGTGGGTTAATCTGGTAATTCCAGATATATTGCTTTTTCTCGCAGGCTACATTGTTATCACAGGCGCCTGGTATTCCAGAAATGTAATTGAATTTGGTAACATCTACCCCCCCGGCGCTTCACGGGGATTATGGTTGAGCTCATACGACCAATTATTCAGCTATCCGCCAGACCAGCTTAATTGGACTTCCTGGCTGGCTGCTGGATGGTCAACGATTTTATCTTTACGCCTAAAAGCCTTTTTTATCAATATGCTCTCTATCATTGCTGTGAACGGTTTGATCGTTTTGGTGCCGGGTATGATTATCGGCTGGAGAAACCTGGGTGAGAAAACTCTGAAATGGTTCATGTTCTTTGCATTGTGTATCTATTTTGTTCTGATGACCGTTATATTTCCTCTGGCTGGTATGCGGGGAGGATTACTACACTCTCTTGCAATTTTTCAACCTTTCGTATGGATCATCACACCGATGGGTTTGTCCAAACTCGGCGATCGACTACGACTTTCAAAACAACGGATTATCCTGGATGAGAATCGCATTTTCATCGGGGTGGGAATATTAGTTAGTGTGATCAGCGGATATCTGATCGTTTCCGATCTGCGGGCGGAGCAATATAACCAATCCAACCTTTGGATTCAGTATCAGCAATTGGAATCGGTTTTGGATTCGCAATTTCCTGAAAACCACCAGCCGGTTATTGTCAATAATCCGCCCGCTTATTATGCGATTACCGGACGCCCGGCACTTATGATTCCGTATGCTAAGGAAGATATTCTTCTACAGCTTGCTAAGCAGTATTCCGCCAGATTTCTATTACTGGATAGCAACCATATACCGCAGTTGAATGATCTGTATCAGAATCCGCAAGCAGATCGATATGGCTTTGAATTTGTCGGGGAATTTGATGGGATTCAGGTCTTCGATTTGAATCCTGGCGGGAAACCACAATGAGATCACGTTTGGTTTACGTCGGCATTGGTCTGGTTGCAATCACATTTGTGGCGATCTTCCTGGTTGTCAGTAAGAGTACTTATGCGACGGGTTTTCCATTGGACGATGCCTGGATTCACCAGACATTTGCCCGAAACCTGGCTGAAAGAGGTGAGTGGGCGTTCAATCCAGGCCAGCCAGCCGCTGGATCCACTTCTCCTTTCTGGACCGTACTTTTATCCATTGGATTCTGGTTGAAGATACCAACTTTTACCTGGACAATCAGTCTTGGAGTATTGATTCTTGCCCTGACCGGATCACGTACTTATATCTGGTTTAAGACCAGGAAGACTATAAGCTGGTCGATTGCATTATCGATCTTAGTGATCGGGGAATGGCACCTGGTTTGGGCGGCTGCTTCAGGGATGGAAACGCTGCTCCAGGCGTTTTTATGTCTGGTTGTGCTATTGGAATTACTCGACCCGAAACCGCGATGGATTTTGGTGGGGGTTTTGACCGGGCTAAGCCTATGGACCCGGCCGGATGGGTTAACTTTACTAGGACCGATTTTGGTTGCATTTGTTGTCTATTGGAAGACAAGCGACACGAGGCGAGAAATAAGTAGATTCATCTTGCCATTCCTACTCTTACTGGTGGGGTATCTTTGGTTCAACTATTCAATATCTGGATCCGTTTGGCCAAATACACTTTTCGCCAAACAAATGGAATATCAGGAGCCGGGCAATCTTGTTCTCCGATACTTCAGGCTATGGCAAGCGCCTCTGGCAGGTATTGGAATGGTAGTTTTACCCGGATTTCTTTATGGGATTTATCACTCGATCAAGAAAAAAGACTACTTGCGCATAGCCATAATCCTTTGGATCCTTGGATTTGTTGGATTATATGCATTAAGACTTCCGGTACTATATCAGCATGGTCGATACGTTATGCCGATACTTGCGATCTATCTGGTCTTCTCCCTCGATAGCCTGGGGAAGGTTGACTTCTCTATTTTTCCAAAACCGATTCAGTTTGTAATAACGAGAACGTATACGGCTTCAGTCATTCTAGTCGCATTGATCTTTTTGTGGTTGGGAGCGAGCGCTTACGCCATGGATGTTGCCATTATCCAAACAGAGATGGTCGAACCTGCCAAGTGGATAGCTCAGAATACCCCATCTGGATCACTCATAGCTGCTCACGATATAGGAGCACTCGGTTATTTCGGAAACCGGGAAATACTGGATCTGGCAGGATTGATTGATCCAGTCGTCATACCAATTATTCGAAATCAGGAAAAATTATCCGATTATATTCAAGCGAGGCATGCGAATTACCTGATGATATTTCCCGATTGGTACCAGCCACCACTCCCTATCCAAACTTTGGAAGTATATAGGTCGCTTGGGAAATTTGCCATCCAATCGGGGGGTGGGAACATGGCTATTTACCTGATCGAATAAATATATAATAGGTTTTTGCGGGGTGAAAGATTGTTTTCTAATAGGCAACAATTAATCCAAATCCACCAATGGAAAATAATTCTGCTTGCGAGGTTGTCTATAACATTTGATTAGAATTGAGTATAATTTATTCGTTAGGTATCAATCGCACGGGGATCGGTACCATCTCAGAAGAGGAGCATTGCGATGATGCTAAAAAGTGGGAATGAACAGGTTAACCCCTGGGAAGACTTCCAGAGCGAAATCAATTCAGAATACGATCAGACGGGTCGTTCCATCCGCGAGATCAGTATGCTGGTGGATCAGAGCCAGGCAGAGATGTCGCGGATCACCCAAAAGAATGCAGCCTTAACAGCTCAGCTCCAACAGACCCAGACCGCCATGGAATCCCTTCCCCGGCAGGAAATTCGCAGTCTATATGATTCAGCGCTGGACACTCAACAGCGATTATTGGTAATGCGCGGTCAAATTGAAAAGCTTCAAGCTGATCAGATCTCACTGAAAAAGTACCAGTCATTCTTGGAAAAAACCAAGAAGATCCTTGAATCAGGTAAATCAAACGTAGATAACAAAAAGGGTAATGCAGCCGAAATGGTGCAAATGCTCATCAATGCCCAGGAAGTAGAACGGCAACGATTATCCAGGCAGATGCATGATGGTCCGGCACAGGCTCTTTCGAATTTTATTCTCCAAACTGAAATAGCGATGCGGCTTTTCGATGTTGACCAGACGAGGGCGAAGGATGAATTAGCCAACCTTAAGAATTCAGCCATGTCTACATTTCAAAAGGTACGAAACTTTATTTTTGAGCTGCGCCCGATGATGTTAGACGACCTCGGTTTGGTGCCAACGGTTAAACGATATATCGATACGTATAAAGAACAGACAGGTCTGGATGTGGATTTGGTCATCTCAGGTTCTGAGACCCGAATGGCTTCCTACCTGGAAGTAATGATATTCAGGTCGTTACAGGAATTACTTGGTAATGCTGCCCGACACAGCCAGGCGAGTAAGGTAAAGGTAACCTTGAATATTGACTCAGATATTGTCCGAGTTAGTGTGGATGATAATGGCAAAGGTATTGCCGCTGATGATCTTCAATCTGATGGGAATCTGGGTATTAAGATCACTCGGGACCGGGTGGAGATGCTGGGTGGGCGAGCGGAAATTGATAGTGTACCCGGGCAAGGAACACGTATAACTTTTGAAATGCCGATGGCAAAGGCAGAAGAAACCCCTGCTGCCTGATCCATTTTGCACTTATTTTTTTATTTGAGGAGAACATCAGTATGTCTAAAACAATTGGTATCCTTACCGGTGGGGGGGATGTACCAGGTCTGAACCCCTGTATGAAGTCTGTAGTACTGAATTGCCTGGAATCAGGTTACAGAGTGTTAGGCATTCGGAGAGGTTGGGCGGGATTACTCCAATATAACCTCGATGAACCGTCAACGCATGATTACTATATCCGCCCATTAGACCGTGATGATGTGCGTACGATAGATCGTACCGGCGGCACATTTCTTCACACATCCCGAACGAATCCCCAAAATGTAAAATTGAATTGAGTTCCGGATTTCCTGAAAATTTCCAATTTCGGAAAACAAGTAAACCCGGAGACGATGGATTATACTGAGTACGTCCTGAAAGTAATCGCCCACCTGGGAATTGATTACCTGGTGACTATTGGTGGTGATGATACCCTCAGTTATTCAGCCCGGCTTCATAAAGAAGGGTTCCCAGTCGTAGCCATTCCAAAGACGATGGATAACGATGTCTATGGGACAGATTATTGCATCGGTTTTTCGACTGCTGTAACCCGTTCGGTCGAGTTCATTACGAATATGCGAACATCGGTCGGTTCCCACGAACGGATCGGCATTGTGGAACTTTTTGGTAGAAATTCCGGTGAGACGAGTTTGATCTCTGCATATCTGGGCTATGTTGATCGCGCTATCATACCTGAAATTCCATTCGATGTGGAAAGATTATGCAGCTATCTAATGGAAGATAAAAGAAACAATCCTTCCAATTACGCCATCATGACCATCTCCGAAGGAGCGATCATGGAAGGTGGTGAAGTGATTGAAGGTGGAGAAGCGGACGCCTATGGGCATCGAAAACTAGGGGGCGTCGGTGAGATGCTTGCGGAAGAAGTAAAACGACGGACCGGACAGGATATCATGTATCAACAGATCGGTTATCTGATGCGTTCCGGCGCTCCAGATTCTTTAGATCGAATGGTCGCTATGTCATTTGGCAATCTAGCCAGCCAACTGATTCGCCGCGGAGAAACTGGAAAGATGGTTGCTTTACACGGCGGTAAATACACCACAGTACCAGTGGATATCATCATGTCAGGCAAGAAAAGAGTGGACGTTCCAAGTTTTTATGATTCTGAACACTACCTTCCACGGGTAAAAGACTTCATGGGTGTCCCCATGTTCTTAAGCTAATCCAATCATCAGGAGTTATTTTAATGAACGAACCATTGATCAAAGAAGTATTACAGACAGTGAATAATTCGATCTCCTTTATAGATGGGAAGGTCACTGTAAACGACGAAAAAGTATTCCGGGCGAATGTCCATCGTCTTGCAGAATTGTCAGCTCTTGCCGGTGGGGAAAAAGCTGGTTGGGCTCGATATTTTATTCGCGCTGCTGCACAAGAGATCGGGATTTATCCGGCTTCCATCCATGAACTGTATATGGCTCGTGGTGCAGATTCGATCAAGCAACCATTTACTGTCCCTGCTATGAACTTACGGGTATTGGCGTTTGATTGTGCCAAAGCAGTTTTCCGGGTAGCCAGGAAAATCAATGCAGGCGCAATGATCTTCGAGATAGCTCGCTCAGAAATGAACTACACAGACCAACGACCAGCAGAGTATGCCACTTCAATTCTCGCCGCCGCCGTTCAGGAAGGATACACTGGACCAGTTTTTATTCAGGGTGATCATTTCCAGGTATCCTCGAAAAAGTATGCACTAGACCCAACTGCGGAAATAGAGGCATTAAAGGCGTTGATCCGTGAGGCGGTTTCTGCAGGATTTTTGAATATTGACGTTGACACATCAACGATGGTCGATCTAAGCAAAACCACGATTGCCGATCAGCAGACTGTCAATACGGATCTTTCTTCATTGCTAACTGCTTATATTCGATCTGTGGAACCAAAAAATGTCACTATCTCAGTAGGTGGTGAAATTGGTGAAGTGGGTGGGCATAATTCGACTGAGGAAGAATTATGCGCATATCTTTCCGGATTTACAAAAGATCTAGCAAAGATCGATAAGAACCTGATCGGATTAAGCAAAATCAGTATCCAAACCGGTACCTCTCATGGCGGCGTTGTTTTACCTGATGGATCCATTGCTCAGGTAAGTGTAGATTTTGATACCATGCTGAAATTAAGCCGTATGTCCCGCAAGGAATTCGGTCTCGGAGGCGCAGTGCAACATGGAGCCAGCACATTGCCCGAGAGTGCATTCGGGAAATTTGTCGATGCCGAGGCATGTGAGATCCATCTGGCAACCAATTTTATGAATATTTTCTTCGATCTGATTCCGGTCGATCTTAAAACTGAGATATATGCTTATCTTGACAAAAACAACTCAGCAGACCGTAAACCGGATATGACCAACGAGCAGTTCTATTACAAGTCACGTAAAAGCGCTGTCGGTCCATTCAAGAAGCAATCCTGGAATTTACCTGCAGACCAGAAAGCCAAGATCGCCAAAGCGTGGGAAGACCAGTTCACCAAGTTGTTTGACCTGTTAAACCTGAAAGACACGAAACCGTTGGTGCAACAATATGTTACTCACTCACCCGTGAAACCGCATGCCTTGGATTTCCTGGGGGAAACGATATCTGCGGATGATGTCAAGGATTTGGCTGACTAGATCCGTATTAATATGAAGATGATGTAAACCACTACCAGCGGCAAGATTTGTAATTCTCAAATCTTGCCGCTGGCTCATGAGGTACGTTATGCATGGACAAGGAATCGAATCCACCAGACATACAGTAATTCCACGTGTTTTGATCTTTATATATAACCAGGCGGAAGTATTATTACTGAAAGGCTCTTCCACTAAACGTATCTGGCCAGGTTTATTCAATGGGATAGGTGGTCATCTCGAACCGAACGAGACAATTTACGCCTGTGCCCAACGGGAATTAAAAGAGGAAAGCGGTCTTCAGGGAATCACTCTGGATCTATGCGGTGTCATTCATGTTGATACAGCGAATGAACCCGGAATTTTATTGTTTGTGTTTAAAGGTGATTATGGTGGTGGGGAAATAACACCGTCAGCTGAAGGTAATCACCATTGGATAAACCTTGATGAACTACACGATCATCCGGTAGTTCCTGACTTGCATGAGTTGCTACCAAGAGTTACCAACTGGGTCCGAAATGATCCTGTATTGTATGGCAGGTATTATTATTCAGGTGAGAGAATGATCACTCAGTTTTCTTAGGGTCTTCAAATGGAGATTTTTGGTAGAAAACCAATAGGGTGTTACTGTACTTTCTCTCATCAAAATTCTCCAAATTAGTCAATACTAATTTTTCGAATTCCCTCGGGTGGATTTGTACGATCACCCACCCGTCATTAACCAACCACTCAGAATGTTCGTCAACCAGAGAGACTGCTTCTTTCCACATTTCTTTATATTGTGGTGGGGCGATATAGATATAGTCGAATTGTCGATCCGGGATTGCCCGCAGCAAATTAAATGCATCTCCTCTGACCACTTTCGCTTTTTCATCCAGGCGGGTGTGAATTAAATTAGAGTGGATCGTCTGAAGCGCATTACGGTTATTATCGGAAAGCTTCGCAAAACTGGCGCCGCGGCTAAGGGCTTCCAATGCCACTGCCCCAGTCCCAGCGAAAAGGTCCCAGATCGCCGCGCCTTCAATATCCGGACCAATGATATTGAACAATGCCTCTTTTACCATATCCGTAATTGGTCGAGTACTATCACCGGGTACGTCTCGTAATTTCATCCCCCTGGCTGTTCCACTGATAATTCGTAATTCACCCATCCCACACCTTTAAAATCTTAAAACTGCTGCTTTGGCTGCTTGAATATTGACGATAGGGGTCGTGGTCATCATTACACACCCAGTGCCGATCATCCATCGTTTTCCTCCAGTTTGGTCATAGCCATCCTGAATTTCTTCAAGAACTTTATCTGGAGATCCCAACAACATGGTCTCATCCCTGCTCAATCCACCACAGGCAACACCAGGAATCTTCTTCAACCCATCAACAAGATTGATACCTGTTTCCCGGTCGTGCCAGTTTACGATTTGGATTGGGTAATTTGAGATCTGGTCAAAAAGCACGTTTGTGCCATGGACATGAAGCATATTCAGCCACAAAGGTTGGGCGGCTTTCAGGATCGAATGGTCGAAACTCGAAGAGAACCGGTTGAATTCTTCTGACGATAATATATGCGATTGTGCATGTTGAACGGCATAAAAGATGCCATCGATGCCCAATCTCACCAACTCCATCAAATACCCTTGAATTGTCTCTGTGATTGTTTCCAGACCCCGTAGAAGCTCAGCAGGGTGCTCATGTAGGTGAGTTAGTAGAATTTCCTGCCCTGCAAGGTTTTTCGCCTGTGAGAGAGGATTAAAGATCGTCTGAATTACCGGAGTAGACGAGTCCCGGTTTTGTAGAATTAGTTGTAAAGCCTCCAGGGATTTCCCGAGAGAGCCTGTTTTTGGGTCAACCACCTTCAGTTTGAGCCAATCCTCCGGCGATTTTATGACCCTTGTGGAATAATCCCGGGTTCCTTCCGGATTGCCTTTCCAGGTATCTTTTACCCCCCAATCAAGCAGGCAATATGAACTGGCAGGAGTCACTTTGATCAGGTCGAAATCGTATTGTGCCTGAAATTCCAAAGTCATCCGAGCCAGTAACAGTGGGTCCTGGTCTGCAACGGGAAAATGTCTCCACAATGCAATGGGGAGGCGGTCAGGTTTTTCGCCTGAGAGACAGGTTTCCAACCGGTATCGGTGGGTATGATTATTTTTCTGCATGAGATGATTGCTTATTCTATACCAATAATGGCTTGCTGAATTTCTTCTTCTTCGCTTCGTTGTTGCTCGAAATAATCATCCATGAAGCGGGAACGACGCAGTCGAAGTGCCATGGGAGCCACTGCATTGATATCCTCTTTGATCACATTTGTTCGATTATCGGATGCAGCATATGCTCGCGCCGCTTCAAAAAGCGTGATATCTGCCCGCAATGAGTCAACTTTTATGGATTGAATTAATGCGATCCCATATGAGGAGATTTCATCTGGAATAACCGTGCTCTTACATAAAGTTCTGGCTGCAATAATTTCTTTCTGGATATATACCGTATCGTTCACATAATCCATGGTCAAACGGATTGGATTAGTAGTATAGGCGTGTACGCGTTGATACGCATCCTTACGTTCTTCTACTGTATCCAACCGCTGGACTATGACCCTCAGACCAAACCTATCCATGATCTGAGGTCGGAGCCGGCCTTCCTCAGGATTCATCGAACCGATCAAATTGAAACGAGCCCGATAAGACGCTGAAATCATACCGCGGCGAAGGGTGTACCTTCCCTGGGCAGAGGCATCCAATATGGCGTCTGTAATGTTGTCGGGCAATAAGTTCACCTCGTCTATATAGAGGATATTCTGGTCCGCCTGTGCCAGTAGTCCTTTTTTAATACTAAACCGATCAGTTTTTGCAATCCGTTCATCCATGCCGCCAACCACATCATCAATAGTCGAGTTGAGCGGAATTTCGACCATTCGAACCAGGTCTTTGCGGGTAAGAGGGACACCTTCGGCATACTTTTTGGCACATTCGGGACAGACTGCATCCATTCCCCCGGTTTCAATATCTTCAGGTAGACAGCCAAATACGCAGGCGCTACGCTCAACCATGGGAAGGAGCGGCAGTAACGACCGAACTGCTGTAGTTTTCCCGGTGCCACGAGGACCCAAAAGGATCACACCACCCAGGGATGGATTGATGAGGGAAAGAAGGAGCGCCAGTTTCATTTCCTTTTGCCCAACAATTGCCTGGAACGGAAATGGTAAAACGTCAGAAGCAGTTACTTCAGCGGTATTCTGGAGAGTATCGCTTAGTGAGCTATTTTTTCCCGTAGCAGTATCAATTAAATCCTTGAGGGAGCGGATTTCATGAGGAATTTCCCCTTTATTCTGCTTTTCAAAATTCTCATCCATCAAGGCTTATCCTAGATCTTCTTTCAGCTCTCCAGAATCGATAGTATGCAGGAGATTTGGTAGCTCGATAAATACATCGATCGTGTCATATGCCAGTTCGGGCATCATTGGTGGAAGTGGAAAAGTAGCCGGGGGATATATTTTCTGAGGTATGAATGGTGGTGATTTTCGGGGGCGTTGATATTCATCCGCCCGACGCCGGAGGACCCTGGGTGGATTTCCAAGGCGACCGACAAATACTCCTAAAACTGAATAAACTTCCCTTTCGGGAGTTACCCATCCGATCCATTCTCCACATGGATTATAGAGGTATGGGTAGACGAGAAATGCGCCAACATCGCCTTTTGTCGTGTACACCGGGACAGGTCTTACTATCGTTACCATAACCTCTTTTTCCTGATTGCTTTATTGTACATCAGCATAAGTCCAAAATCGGTTAGCAAAGAAATTCCAGAACATAACCAGGATGATCACGATCGCAAGGGCGAGATTATGACCAATGAAAATCGGGGTGAACGGGAGCTGACCAGATATCAACTCCAGTTCTTTGATCAGGACTTTTTCCAGATAAGCAAAAGTAGGTGTGCGGATCAGCAAACCTATCAAGCTGATTACCAGAAATTGCACCAATTGGTGAACAACATGTTTACTTCGGGAATCCGGATAAGTCCAAAATCAATTCCAAATAAAATTACTGCAGACAGCGAGGATAAAAGAGATCACACTGGCATATATTGCTTTTATCCCAAATAGATTTGTGCAAATATTGAAAACCCCGAAATCGATAATCGCTCCTATGACACCTACTACTGCAAAGCGTAGAAATCGAGATCTTTCTTTCATATTCGTTATGATCATGCAATGTCTAGCGCTTTCTTGAAATATGGGATGGTCCTTGCAATTCCTTCTTTAACAGATGTCTTTGGTTCCCAACCGAGAATTGTCCGTGCACGGGTAATATCTGGTTGTCGTCGTTGTGGGTCATCTCCCAGTCTGCGATCGGGAAGGCGTATGACCCCAGCCGAATTGCCAACCAGCTGGTTGATCACTTCTGCGAAATTTGCTATGGAGGTTTCTTGTGGATTACCGATATTTACCGGAAAATGTTCATTTGATAACAATAGCCGGTATATGCCATCGATCAGATCATCTACATAGCAGAAGCTCCGGGTTTGACTTCCGTCACCGTAAATTGTGAGAGGTTCCCCATTAAGAGCTTGTAAGATGAAATTTGGCACAACCCTGCCATCATCCAATCTCATACTAGGTCCATAAGTATTAAAAATACGGACAATGCGCGTATCCAAACTATGATATCGATGGTATGCCATAGTCAAGGCTTCGGCGAAACGTTTGGCTTCGTCATAAACAGAGCGGAAACCAATTGGGTCAGCGTGTCCCCAGTAGGATTCGTCCTGAGGATGAACCTGTGGATCACCATAGATCTCACTTGTCGATGCGAGAAGAAATCGAGCTTGATTTGCTCTTGCAACCCCCAGGGTATTGTGAGTACCGAGAGCGCCAGCTTTCATCGTCTGAATTGGGAGGTTCGGATATCCATAAGGAGAAGCCGGATTTGGGCTGGCAGGAGAAGCGAAGTGCATGACCGCGTCCACCTTACCTGGAACAGAAATGAAGTTGGCTACATCATGTTTGAAAAATTCAAAATTTGGATTGCCATCAAGATGTGCAATATTTTCTATATTTCCAGTAATGAAATTATCCATACCGATAACTTGATGTCCTTCATCAATTAATCGGTTACATAGATGAGAACCAAGAAATCCTGCCGCCCCTGTAATTAATATCCGCATATATACTCCATTTAACTTTTATCTCCAACTTACTCGGATGACCAGACCATCGCCGGTCACTTGGAATTTTTCCTTTGTGGTTGAGTTGGCCAACCAAAGGTTACCTTCATAGATTGCAGCAACAAATGATCCATTTTGGAAATCAGGAGACCAAACCACAGTTTGTGGATTTAAGCCAGGGGATCCTTCTTCAGGAAGGAGGATGCTTTTATTTGATCCGTCCTGATCCATCACTACCAATCGGTATCGACTGTTATCACTTTGTTCGGGAAAGATCGCCTGAAGATAAGCAACATAGAAGCTGCCATTCTCACGGAAAGTAGATGCAACAGGATTTGAAAACATTCCGTTATTAGACAACATATAAATCTGATACTCTTCGTCCAACGATAACGCTGTCAAATCAAAAACAGTTGAACTTTCAGGCTTGTTGACATTTCCGATCGGATTATGGACACTGGTGTAAAAGAATTTACCGTCAGGACTCCAGGTAACACCAGGCACCCAGGCCCAATCTGATCGGGTTTCATAAGGAATCAAGGATATTTTCGAGAGAAATTTACCATCCTTAAGACTTACAGTTCCAACTTCATCCGGACGTGTGTACGCCAGTCTTGTGCCGTCTGGTGACCAAGCAAAATTACTACCCCACCAACCATAAATTCCACCAGAGTTCGCTTCCACAACTTCAATCTGAGGGTTTAGCGTACCTGAGGATGAGAATTTTTTGTAATACAGATCATTATTTGCCTGCCAACCAGGTGCTGCATCCCGAGGTTCCACTGTGGAATAAGCGATCATCTGGCTGGAGCTTGGAACAAAATCTGCGAAATGGATCACGTTCTTTATTTTTAGGTCAATCGGTCGAGAGCCTTCTTTAGTAAGCCGGATCACCCAGAGTGTGTTTATGATCCCTGATGAGGTATCACCTTTTCGTGAATATAGAAGCCATTCCCGATCATATGAGATGGAAAATACCCTTCCATCCAGGTCGCCGGAGGTGATCAATGGACGACGATTACCCGTCGACCCGTCCACCAGCCAGGCGTTACCATTGTCAATATAGGCAAGAACCCCCGAAATATTTACTGGACTGAATGGAACCTGGACACCCACCATGGTAATTTCAGGAACAGGTTCTTTAAGTGTGATGGATTTGAACTCCAGGTTAGAAACTTCCATTTCATCTTCATAGATTTTCCGATAGGTAACGGTTCTTTCCCCATTCACTCCAGGTTGGAGTAGACGGATCTCACCCTCTGGCAAGCTTTCGTTATGGATAACCCTCTGTTCATATTGAATGATCTCGTTTTTTTCGGTGAATTCTTCGCGAATTCGGACGATTTGGATCCTGTCATTCAAGGCGACGATCGTATTCAGAGGAGGATCGATCCGGTCAAGTGGTCCTAAAACTACACCGCTATTGGTCAAGGCGGTTTGAACGATGGAGTTGGCGGGCACACTGACGATTGATTCCTTGCCGTCAACCACAATGGTTACCGTTATCTCGGGATTCTTCGGTGGCACTACAGCCTGGCAGGCTGTCAACAACAAAAGAAGGAGAAGTAACCATGATTTTTTCATACTGGTTCGATTTTAATCTTATTTTGATGTTTGGATGGTCATTCTACCGTCATCGATGAGTACGCTTTGGATGGTTCGCCCGCCCAATTCATTCTTCATCGCCTGAACAATCGACTCGTTAATCGTTGCAGAAAATTGTGCTTTCATCGATTGTGGTAAATCCATTCCACCGATCTCCATTTTAATAATTGAGATCTCTGGCGATCCGTCCATTCCAATACCTACCGAAAAATCCAGAGAGACATCACCGGAAATAAATCCGCTATCTACCTTACCGCTGATCTGAGCAATACCATTATCCAATTTCACCGCAGGATCTTTGAGAAGGATATCGGGATTACTTAATTGGTATTGGTTTATCCAGGACATGACATCAATTTCAGTGAATGAAATTGTGGTGATGTCATCACTTATTACTATTGTAGGATCAACAATAATTTGAGTCGGCAAGATAAGAGGAGTCTCGGTGCTCGTTGGTGCCTTTTTACCGAGACCGGGAAAGTTCGAGACCAAATTACAGCTCATGACCAGTATCCCGACAATGATTGATATAATGATGATCTGAATAGGTTTTTTCATTATCCTCTTTCTAAACAAAAAATTTTACTCGGGTAATTATAGCATGACAGATTCATCTGGAAATCAACTGAACGCTTCATTGGACGCATTGGTCGAGTCCTTTTTATTTGTGGCACCCGGACCTGTTACAGTTGCTCAAATGGCTGCCGGGGCGGACTTGACACCGGAACAAATCGAAACAGGACTCAAGGCTCTGAAAGATCGTTATTCGCAAGGATCCGGGTTATCCATACAGGAACATCATGGAAAATACCAATTGACCACTCGCCCAGTTTTTGGAGCGATGATTGAGAAATTCCTGGGTTTACAGGCAACCAGCAGATTAAGCCGGGCTGCGATGGAGACCCTGGCAATCGTCGTCTATAAACAACCAGTAACCCGTCCGCAGTTAGATGATATTCGAGGTGTCAATAGTGATGGTGTGATCAAAAGCCTGTTAAGTAAGGGATTGATGGAGGAAATCGGACGGGGGGAAGGACCGGGAAGACCGATCATCTATGGAACCACCACTGATTTCTTACAATATTTTGGTCTGAATTCCCTTGAAGAATTACCTGAATTAGATTTGGGTGAGCAACAAGCTGAAGAGATCCGTGAGAAAGTATTTAAGGATTAATAATGGCAGAAGAAAGATTACAAAAGATTTTAGCCCAGGCTGGGTATGGCTCTCGCAGAAGCTGCGAATTGTTTATCCGGGCAGGCAGAGTATCTGTGAATGGGAAGATTGCGACAATAGGGGAGAAGGCAGATATTTCTAAGGATAAAATCCTTGTTGACCTTAAACCCATCCATCGACCTCCTGAACCGGTATATATTGCATTACATAAACCACGCCAGGTGTTATCTGCCATTCATCAGGACGATACTCGACCGGATGTATTGAATTACGTGCCAGTTGACGCCAATCTTTTTCCGGTGGGAAGATTGGATTATGACAGCGAAGGATTGATCCTGCTCACCAATGATGGAGATTTTGCCAACCAATTAACACATCCACGGTATGAGCATGAAAAAGAATATATCGTCCAGGTTGGCAACCGACCGGAAACCAGCCAGTTGGATATATGGCGCAGAGGTGTGGTTCTGGATGATGGGTATCGGACTGCACCGGCTCGAGTGGAAATTATTGATACTTCCGCGAACAGTGCGACACTTCGAGTGGTCATGCACGAAGGTCGCAAACGTCAGATCCGTGAGATCGGATCTACCATTGGTTTGCCCGTATTAAGAATAAAGCGAGTGCGAATTGGACTTATTCAATTAGGTACTCTCAAACCTGGCGAATGGCGTTTTCTGAGTGTTTCAGAGATCCGCCAGACCTTGAAAAAAACAAGTCCGGGTCGAAGACCGTACCGAAAACCGGCAGGACCACCTGCGAGCCGAAGAATTGTTACAACCCGCCCAGGAGCCAAGCGTCCGTTATCAGATAGATCGAGAAAGCCTGTCGATAAACCCGATGGAAAGCAACCCCGGAAAGCAGCAGGTAGATCTAATAAACAAGAGGATCGGAGTTAACTCCGATCCTCTTAATTGTTCAATGGGTAATACTATTTAAGAGGGTATCTTTCTTCAAGATACTGGTTGATCTTCGCCAGCGTTTCATCTGGAACTGCTTCAGTTTTTATAAATTTACGCACGATATCCTTAAGTTTCTTCGCTGGAAGAGTAGGAATTGGTGCGTCTTCAGCTTCAATTTTTACCGCTGGATTCGTGAACACTAAAGCGACTCTGATGGGCGGAAATTCGTTTTGATCAGGAAAAGTCCTGATCAACATATTTGAAATTTCCTTTTCGGCAGCTTTAGCTTCCATATCAGGTCGTCCGAGGCTCTCTCCACCAAATAAACGCATCAGTACAGATCCACCCTTTTGTTTCCATCGATCCTTATCGAAACGGATCGTCCCATTCTGGGCATACGGTAAAAATCCCCAAACACCTGATGGTCCGACCAATAGATGAGAGAGGGGAGAGCGGTAATGGTAGAGGGTGAATTTCGCATCCAATCCCTTGAGCGAATCTGAAATATGCTCATCTGGACGAGGTTTTTTCCCAAATCGATTTTGGAAGTAGATACTAACCTGGGAAAATGTAAAACCCAGAATCAAAGCAGCCATTGTCCATGTAAGCAAACTGGGATCATCCGGCCTTTGGAATGATGCGATCAGACCAGCAGCAAATATGGCCAGGGAAGCATAAAAGGTAATCTTTGCAATTTGTGAATTTCGTTTGATCAGTTTTTCGTTCGTAACGATTTTCATTGATTATTCAGCTCTCCAAAAGGATTATAGTTGTGCGATTTGAGTTTGTATGGATTCTCTCAAGCTGGTCAATAGACCCGATGAGATAGCCTGTCTGGCGGCAATAGCCGCACTAAACATAGCGTTTTCATCCGATCGGCCGTGACCAACGTAAACCAATCCATCAATCCCAAGTAGTATAACAGCTCCAGTCTCCGCAGGATCCATGAGTTTTCTAACATCATTGAAAGCTGGTTTTGCCAGAAATGCCCCGATTTTCGTTCTTATGGAGGATAATAACCCAACTTTTAATTTGGAGATGATAAGTTTACCGACTGCTTCACTGGTTTTTAGCAAGATATTCCCGGTAAACCCATCCGTCACAACCACATCCGCATTGCCGCCGAAGAGTTCTTTCCCTTCCACGTTGCCAATAAAGTTAAGATTGGTTTTTTCAAGCAAATGGAAAGAGTCTTTGACCAATTGGTTACCTTTACCTGCTTCTTCACCATTGGAAAGCAATCCTACCCGAGGTTTATCAACATGCAGCACTTTCTGGGCGTAGATACTTCCCATGACGGCGAATTCAAGCAGAAATTCAGGTTTGCATTCAGCATTCGCGCCGATGTCCAAAACGACGCATTTCCCGGTTGCTGTTGGAAAAAGAGCGCATAAAGCTGGTCGTAATACACCTTTTATTCGACCAAGCTTCAATAAAGCATTTACCATCGCGCCGCCCGTATTACCTGCTGTAACGAATGCCTGTCCATCTCCAGATTTCAATAATTCCATTCCAACAGCCATGGAATTTTGGGCTTTTTTTCGGGCGTTTTCTACTGGTTTATCTTCCATTTCCAGCACTTCTGCGGCATGCACAACCCTTATAGGGAGATCTTTTCCTCCATGATCAGCGATTTTCCTGTTCAAAATATTCTCGTCACCAACCAGAATGATCTCTTCAGTAAGTTCTCTAGTGTACCGGATCGCAGCCAGTACCTCAGGATCAGGGTGGGCATCACTGCCCATGGCATCTAAAATAACGGTCATAATGGCTCCTTCTATATTCGAATTGGAAATGGCTTCCTTGACAAGAAAATGGAGGCAGTTATAATAGCAATGCTTTCCGCGCTGGTGCTGGAATTGGCAGACAGGCATGGTTGAGGGCCATGTGCCGCAAGGCGTGGGGGTTCAAGTCCCCCCCAGCGCACTAAGCAAGCCGCTATATGCGGCTTTTTTATTTAACTACTCCTACAATTAAGGATAGACGATAACAACCTTTTCTGCAAGGTGATTTACCTGACCCAATATGGCTATAATGAGTAGTATAAAGTAGGAGGAGGTAGGCATGGTTTTGGTATCGTTACCAGAAATGAAGGAATTGGAAGAAAAGGCAAATGAAAAAGGTCTTACCTATGATCAAATGATGAAGGCAGCCGGAAGTGGGATTGCCCATATTGTTGATAGGCTATATGACCACCTCCGGGGAGTGTATCCAATTATTGGGTTGGCAGGGTCCGGGAATAATGGGGGTGATACGATCATCGCATTGGAAATCCTGGCATCATTAGGCTGGGATGTTCAAGCTTTGGTCTATCATCGTTCTAAAGATTCGGATCCCTATTTATTTGAATTATCCCAATCAAATATCCAGATCCGTGAGTGCAGGGAAAAAATACTGGATGAGGTCATGCTGACTGATTGTATTCTCCTGGATGGATTGTTGGGTACGGGTACTACCCTGCCATTAAAACCAGAATTGAAGAAAATTCTGGCTCATGTGAAATCTATCATTCAAAACCGCCCATTCCAGTTTATTACTGTAGCAGTGGATAATCCAAGTGGAATAGATTGCGATACTGGTGAAGTTCCGGAGGAAACAATTCCTGCGAACGTAACGATCTGTCTGGCTGCCATAAAACAAGGTCTGGTGAAAGGGAGTGCGCTGGGGTATTGTGGAGAAATACTTGTCTCACCGATCGGTTTTGACCAGGTAATCCCCGGCTGGCAAAAGGGTTTGCCTGAAGTATTAAGTGATCGCCTGGTGCATCAAATGCTCCCTATGAGAGATAGGCTGGGTCACAAAGGAACCTTCGGGACAGGAGTAGTAGTTGGCGGCAGTTCCAATTTTACAGGAGCACCCCTCCTCGCCGGTAAGGCAGCTGCATCTTCGGGTGCAGGAATGATACAGATGGGTGTGCCTTCCACTATACATCCTATTCTGGCAGGGGCGTTTCCAGAAGCGATCTGGCTTTTATTACCTGAAGAAGGTGGACGCCTGTCTGTTGGTGGGGTTGATATTCTCAAGAAAACATATGAAACGATCAATGGGATGTTGATCGGTCCCGGAATGGGATTGGAACCGGCGACTGAAAAATTCGTACGAAATATACTCTTCGCCGATAACAAGAAATCTGACCATATTGGTTTTAATACAGGTGGGACAACGAAAAATGAGGAAACCTATACCCTCCCTCCTTTGGTTATTGACGCCGATGGTTTAAAACTGATGGCGAAAACGGCAGGGTGGCATAAGCTATTACCGCCAGGAACTATCCTTACTCCTCATCCGGGAGAGATGTCCATCTTAACTGGACTGAGTGTTGAGGAGATCCAATCAAATAGGCGGGAAGTTGCCATCAAATACGCAAAGGAATGGAAATGTGTTGTAGTTCTCAAGGGAGCCGGGACTATTATTGCGGAGCCTAAAGGACAATCGTACCTGATGCCGCTTGCTTCTTCTTCGTTGGCTCACGCAGGGACGGGCGATGTATTAGCGGGAATCATCCTCGGATTACGCGTGCAGGGTCTTCCTGCTTTTGAAGCAGCTTCAGCCGGAGTTTGGATTCACGGGAAAGCGGCGCTTTTGGCAAGTGAGGTGTGTGGACATCCAGCCTCGGTATTGGCTGGAGATTTGATCGATCAGATCGGATCTGTCTTGCAAATGGTTTGGCAACAGTAGTTTGAAGTGGGAATATATAATCCCTACCCAGTAAAAAACCATCCTGGGTAGGGATTTCGATTTAAATAAATTAAAAATTGAAACCTATTCCGCGTCGGTTGTTTTACGGACTTTCTTCGCGATTTCGGTTACTTTTGCTTTTTGCTGCTCGAGCACGACCTGACCTTTGCTGGTAAGTTCATCAGCAGTCACCTTGGCTTCTTTCGCGAGGTTGGTTACTTTTACTTTTGCGTCCGCTGAAAATACCTCAGCTTTTTCCGCTACATCTTCATACGTATCCACAGCTTTATCTTTAAGCTCAATGGCTTTTTCTTTGATCATGGTACGGGTCTCTTCACCAGATTGAGGCGAGAGTAGAAGTGCAACCGCAGCACCAGTCAGTCCACCAATGACAAAACCAACCAGAAACGATCCAAAATCAGACCTATCAGACATATTGTGCTCCTTTCAAGAACCCTTGTCAGATTATTTGAAGATATTGACTAAATCGATAAGTTTCTTAAGACCGGCGAGATATTCATTCAACTTTATTACCGGTCCAACCATATTATCACTCAAGAATTGGGTAGTACCTTTTAACGTATTAACGGTGTCGGTGGTAGATTTTAGGATAGGGCGTACCTCATTATTCAAGAGGTTAATTAGCGAAGCCAATTGAATTATCAAAACCACCAGTGCTATCCCAATGACGAGAAACTCAACAGCCATGAAGATGATGAAAATATCCCGAATCTTTCCAGTACCATTGGAATCCATACCGGAGAGGGAGATGATGGCAAATATAATACCTGCCAAAATCAAGATTCCCAGAGCAACTACGAAAAACGTAATATTCCTTTTCCGGTTTTGCTCAGGATCTGTCTGATGTTGAATGCTTTGCTCGGTAGAGATATTTTCGTCAGGAATCATATAAAAATTATAGCATAGTTCAAGCTTGCGTGAGAAGTTTATACAGGGTTTATAAGGTTATTCACCAAATTCCATTGAATATTCAGATACTTCGTCGATCATTCCACTCGGTTCCAACATGATTTCCGAAAACAGTTGATCCTGGCGGGTCTCTATCAGATGTTGTTTCACCAATTCAAGCAAGGCAAGAAATGTGACCACTAATTCAAGCCGATTATTTTTATTCTGAAGCATCGAGGAAAATGAGACCGATCCATTCTCCCGTAAGGTGGATACGATCAATCCGATCTTCTCACGGATAGTCACCTGAGGGAGGGTGATGACGGCATCACCGAAGGTTGGATCATTTTTTCCCATGAGGACCATACGGGCAGCCTCAGCAATTTCGTTAATAGTTATCCCGCTTAGATCAAGTATTCCTTCAGTTTTGTAATCAGGTGCGATATGTAAAAAGGTCGATTGATGTTTTTCTTCAAGCAAGAAGAAAAAATGCGAAACCTCTTTGAATTTTTTATAGAGGATGAGTTGTTGAGCGAGTGCTTCTCCAGGGTCTTCTTCCCCGATTTCTCTGGTCGGAGGACTGGGAAGAAGCGCTTCTGATTTGATCTGGATCAACCTGGCAGCGACAACTAGAAAATAAGAGATCTCGGTCGGATCTTTAAATTCGATACTCTCCAGGTATGCCAGGTATTGGTCTGTGACTTGAGCCAAAGCCAATCTGGTAATATCCAGTTCCGCCTTATCAATTAATGTTAATAAAAGGTCGAGTGGACCTTCGTATACACTGGTATTGATACGGTAATCTTCAGGGAGACCTGGTTGAACAAGAACGGGCATAGAGGGTATTATAGCAACGAACTTCCTGTCTGTACACAATTCCAGTTTTGGAGTGGGGTTGGGTATAATCATCCTATGGCAAATAAAACCTTGACTCATCTAGATTCAGAAGGAAAAGCGCATATGGTCGATATTTCTACCAAGGAATCGACCCAGCGAATTGCAATTGCAGGCGCCCAGATCATCCTCAATCATTCCACTTTGGATTTACTAATCGAAGGTAACCTTAAAAAAGGGGATGCGCTTGGGGTGGCACAAATCGCAGGTATTCTTGCAGCAAAAAAAACGGCAGATCTGATCCCATTGTGTCATCCAATTCAATTGAATCAGATCGAGGTGATCCTGACACCCGATAAAAATTTACCCGGAGTAGATATAAGGGCAACCATCCGAACCTTTGATCGAACAGGCGCTGAAATGGAAGCACTCACCGCAGTATCCATTGCCGCCCTCACGGTTTATGACATGATCAAAGCAGTTCAGAAGGATGCCAGGATCCACAATATCCGGTTGATAGAGAAGCATGGCGGCAAAAGTGGAGATATTGTAAATGAGTGACCTTCCGATCAATGTGACCATTCATTTTTTTGCATCTGCCCGGGAATTAACCGGAGAACGAGAAACATCGATTACCCTGGAAACCGACCACAACCTGGTCGAGTTGAAAGCGAAATTAATCCAGACTTTTCCTGGTTTAGCCAACCGATTGGATCACTTCCTGGTGGCGGTGAATCAAGAATTCGCTACTGAAAATATTCCGCTGAAAGATGGCGATGAAGTTGGGATCTTTCCACCTGTCTCAGGAGGTAGTGATCTACCCTGTATCACGCTGGTTACCGAGGATGACATTGATCTCAATCAATTATCAGCCTTGATCAAAGCACCTCATATAGGTGCCGCTGTGATTTTTACAGGTTTTGTCCGGGGTGAATCTCCAAATACATCCCATCCCCAAACCATTAAATTGAACTACGAAGCATATGAACCAATGGCAGTAAAGAAAATGGAACAGATCTGTGCGGAGATCCGTGCACAATGGCCTAAGGTGTACGGCATTTTCCTGGTACAGAGAATAGGTACTCTCCATCCGATGGAAATCACAACAGCCATTGGCGTAAGCAGCGGTCATCGGGATGAGGGTGCCTTTGAAGCAGCGAAATATGGTATTAACCGGTTGAAAGAGATCGTTCCAGTCTGGAAAAAGGAAATTGGACCGACCGGTGAGGAGTGGGTTGAGGGAACACATCGACCCGGAAACCTGAAATGATGGAAATCATCCGCTGCCAGAAATGCCAATCACCATATCCCACACAAGGCTTGCCTTACTTATGTCCAGCGTGTGGTGGAGTATATGATCTTTCAACGCTTCCTCTTTATCAGCCGGACCTGGTCGACAATAGTTTTTCGGGGATCTGGAAATATCAACATACATTTGGGATGAACATTGATCCTTCCGGTATTTCGCTCGGTGAAGGATCTACTGCTCTGGTCTGGGATTCATATCAGGGAAAATCGATTGGATATAAACTAGAGTATCAAAATCCAACTGGATCATACAAAGACAGAGCGACCGCAGTTCTTACCGCGCAGTTGAAAGCCCGAAATGTTCACGAGGCAGTGGAAGATTCATCTGGAAATGCAGGAGCGTCTTTTGCTGCTTACGCAGCTAAATCAAATATCCACGCAACGGTGTACGTACCATCCAGTGCATCAGGACCCAAGCTACGCCAGATAGTACAATATGGGGCGGATCTTGTACCCGTAGAAGGACCGCGTTCAGAAGCGGCACGTCTTGTTCGCGAAGCAGCAAATCAAGGAACTCCATATGCCAGCCATGCGTATCTTCCTTTTGGAATGCTGGGAATTGCCACAATCGCGTATGAGCTGCTTGAACAGACCAACATGCAAATTGGGACAGTAATCGCGCCTGTGGGGCATGGGAGCCTATTTCTAGGCATTATACGGGGCTTCCAGGCACTGGCTCAAGCTGGAAGCATGAAGGAATTGCCGATTTTTATAGGGGTTCAGGCGGCGAATTGCGCACCAATATACAGTGCGTATAGCCATAAACCAACCAATGATCTTTCCAGACCAACCGTCGCAGAAGGCGTCCGGGTTACGACGCCCGTGCGGGGTGAACAAATTCTGGAGCAATTAAATAAAAATAATGGTAAGATAGTGGCAATCGAAGAGGAATCCATTCTAAGTAGTCGGTCTCAATTGGCAATCAGGGGAATCAACGTTGAACCAACCTCGGCTCTGGTTTGGTCAGCATTAAAACACGAAATTAATACGTTGGTCGAGCCAATAATCCTGATACTATCGGGATCTGGCTATAAATATTCTAGTCAATAGAGTTCAAGGGTCTCAAGATCCAGCACATTGGTATGGGTTTTGCGTTCCTTTAACTCGGGAGTAAGTTCATGAATGCAGGTAAATCAGAGGATGATCATGAGCGTCCGAGTGATCTGGCTAAGCGCTTAAATCTATCTTTCGGAAAAGATTTACTCTTGCTGACCAGGGCATTAACCCATCGATCTTATATCAACGAACATCCCGATGCCTTGGAAGATAACGAACGACTGGAATTTCTCGGTGATGCAGTTCTGGATTTTATAGTGGGAGCCTATCTGTATCATCACTTCCCTGAAATGCCGGAAGGGGATCTTACCCGAATGCGTTCGGCTCTGGTATACACAGAAAAGCTGGCTCAATTCGCCAGGATGATAAATCTGGGAAACGCGATCAGACTGGGAAGGGGAGAAGAGCAAGCAGGGGGACGTGATAGAGTACCCATTTTATGCGACACTTTTGAGGCGGTAGTGGGTGCAATTTACCTTTCCTCAGGCATTGATGGTGTGACCCATTTTATTACACCCTTATTGGATCCGGCAGCAATGGATATCATCACAAATCACAAAATTGAGGATCCAAAAAGTCGACTGCAAGAATGGTCCCAATCCCATGGGTTATACACACCTGTATATAATACTCGCAATATTAGCGGTCCAGATCATGACAAAGAGTTTGAAGTGGAAGTCATCATCAATGGGGAAAGTTATGGTATCGGATTTGGTCATAGTAAGCAACAAGGGGCGAAACAAGCTGCCCGGCAGGCACTGTTAAAAATTGGTATAGACCATGATTAATCTCATTTTGGGAATTATTTATGCCACTCAGACTTAAGACTCTGGAACTTCACGGATACAAAACTTTTGCCGCCCGGTCAACATTTGAATTCCCCGGGATGATCACTGCCATCGTCGGACCGAATGGTTCAGGTAAATCGAATATTGCCGATGGATTACGCTGGGTTCTTGGGGAACAGGTATATGGTTTACTTCGGGGAAAAAAGACAGAAGATATGATCTTCTCCGGATCAGAAGGAAGACCTCGAGCTGGGATGGCATCTGCTACTATCCATTTTGATAATTCTGAGGGTTGGCTGCCGATTGATTACTCGGAAGTAGCTATTACCCGCCGAGCGTATCGCGATGGACAAAATGAGTATCTACTGAACGGGCAGCGGGTCCGCTTACGGGACATCAGCGAACTTCTTTCCCAATCAGGTCTATCCGAACGTACCTTTACCGTTATTGGACAGGGAATGGTTGATGCATCCCTGGCTCTCAGACCTGAAGAGCGCCGAAAGCTATTCGAAGAAGCGGCAGGAATCGGTTTATACCGATCCCGGCGGGAAGAATCACTTACCCGTTTGGAGAATACAAATCGAAATATAGAACGGGTGAAAGATATCATTGCCGAGCTTGAACCCCGAGTAAGCCAGTTGGAGCGGCAAGCCAAGAAAGCGATGGAGTTTGAGAGAGTCAAAGCTGATCTGCGGATGACTTTACGCGAATGGTATGGATACCATTGGTATAAGAGTCAACAGGATTTACTTCATCAACGGGATTCGGTCAGGAGCCAGGAAAAAATTGTGGAGGCGGATCGACTAAAGCATGGTACTCTTGCCACACAGGTAAGCCAACTCCGATTACAGATCCAGGAGCTTCGTACCAAGCTGAATCAATGGCACGGCCAGGCATCCATACTCCACAATGAAAAAGAAATCGTATCTCGGGAAATCGCAGTAATTGAGGAAAGACTTAGATCCTTATCTGACCAGTTGAATAATTACCACATGGATGAGGTCAGGCTAAAACAGGAATTAGAATCGACCAGGGAAAATATCGTAGGATTGGAAGACGAAAAAGAAACACTCGAATTGGATCTGGTCGAATCCAAGAAGAAAACAGAACAAGTAAAACTTCGTTTGGATGAATTACGCGAGCAAAAGACCCGCCGAGAAAGAGCTGTAAACGAGCTTAGACGTCGGATCAATCAATTGGAATCCACTCTCATCCAATACCAGACACAAGTAGAAGAGAAAACCAATCGTAAAAAATCAATCTTTATCTCAAAAGATACTATCCAAAAATCAATCGATGAGTCTTCATCCCAGGTCGAAACCCTTCAAATTGAATTAGAAAAAAGTAAGATCGAGAAGGATCAGGTTGATCGGGATGTGAAATCCATTCAGGTTCAGATTACCAGTTTTCAGCGTGAACAAAATGTCCTTACATCCAAATTAACTTCCAACAGGGCAAAATTGGGTAAGCTGCAGGGCAATTTGGCACAATTGAAAATTGAAATGGATGTGATTATCCAGGCAGAGAAAAACCTCACCGGATACTCAGCCGGCGCCAAACAATTGTTAACGCTTATCCGAAATGGCGATCTGCGCGGAATGGAAAAAGCACTGAGCAGTGAGCTTTTGATTCCCGAAGAATACGAGGCAGCCATTGCCGCCGCTCTGGGCGATTTTGTAGATTCTGTCATCGTTTCAGATGAACAAGATCTGGAATTTGCTTTGGGCGCTCTAGAATCAGTCAGCAACACCCGATCTGCAATCTTCTCCAAAAATTCAATTGGAAGTCAAAATAAGATATCAATAAAGGACGAATCCATTATTGGGAATGCCATCGATTTGATCAAATTCCCACCATCTTATCAAAGTTTCCTGGAATTGTTACTTAACAATGTGATTGTTGTTCGAATAAGGAAGGATGTGAAATCGGTACTCAAGCAATTACCCGATACCGGCAGAGTAGTGACTCTCAATGGAGAACTATTCTATAAGAATGGGGCAGTTATAGGTGGTAAATTAGGTCCCAGCGCCAGAATTAGCCGCCCGCGCCAGCTGCAGGATCTGCAGCAACAGCTAAAAGACATTCAGACCGAAGTGGATTCTGCCAGAAAAGAAATTGAGAAAGATGAGGATGCCCAGCAAGACATCCAAGAGAATATCACCAACCTTGAAAAAAAGAGCGCAGAATTACAAAATCATCTCCGTCAGGTAAACCAACAGTATCAACAAGTATCGCTTCAAGAAGAAAAAGCCAAGCGGCAACTTGATTGGAATTATACTCAGCAACTCAATCTGGAAACTGAACAAAAACAAGTAGATCATGAGATCAGCAAATCACGGGTAGGTATTCAGGATATGAATACGGAAGTGAAAAAATTGACAGACGAGCTCTCGCTGATCAACCAGGAAATGGATGTTGAGGATATCGATACGTATCAATCTGAATACAACTTTCAACAGACAAATATTGCAGTCAACCAGCGTGCCCTCAATGATCTGTTACGCCGGATTCGAGAGAAGCAGGAGTTCTTGTCCAATACGGAAAAAAGCCTTCAAAATTTATCGCTGAAGATCGATCAGATCCAGCAAAATATGTTGAAATTGGAGGAAGAGAAAGAAGGGAAGAAGAGCATTGAAGTGCTGCGGTCTACCGACCTTTCTCTCCTTCAAGAGCAGATCCTTCCTGCTGAAGCGGAGCTGACCGAATTCGATGAAAAATACAATCAGATGCTGGAGATTGAAAATAATAGTCAAAATACACTGGCGAATGGGGAGAAATACCTGACCCAGGCTCAGATGGATTTCTCCTATAAAAAAGAAGCGATTGAAACATTGCGAAGACGAATCGAGGAAGATTTTGGGCTTGTGGCTTTTGAATATTCCGAAGATCAATCCGGACCAACCCCATTACCATTTGAAGGAATGGTGGAAGAGTTGCCACATGTTGAAAAACTTTCCCCGGAGTTAGAAGAGAGTCTGACCCGACAAAAAGCACTGATTCGTCGGATGGGTGCGGTAAACCCGGAAGCGCAGGCAGAATATCTCTCCACAAAGGAGAGACATGATTTCCTGAAGAACCAGGTAGTGGATCTTTTCAAGGCAGAAGAAGATCTGAAGAAGATCTTAATGGATCTAGACCAACTCATGAAGTCGGAATTCCAGAAGACCTTCCAATTAGTTGCTGAAGAATTCCCCCGCATGTTTAACCGCTTATTCGGTGGAGGAAGTGCGAGACTATCGTTAACCGATCCGGACAATATCCACGATACCGGAATTGAGATTCATGCCCGCCTACCAGGAAAACGAGAGCAGGAATTAACCTTACTTTCTGGTGGAGAAAGAAGCCTGACTGCAGTAGCTCTGATATTCGCATTGTTGAAAATTGCACCGACTCCATTTTGCGTTTTAGATGAGGTGGATGCTGCCCTTGATGAGACAAATGTCGGGCGATTCAGGGAATTGTTGGAAGAATTGAGCAAGGACATCCAATTTATTCTGGTAACCCATAACCGAAATACTGTCCAAGCTGCGAACGTAATTTATGGCATTACTATGGGGAAAAATTTGACCAGCCAATCGATTAGCTTGCGATTGGATCAGGTCTCTGAAGACATGTTAGCCAGGAATTAGCATCGAACATGCAAAAAAGAGTGGTTCAAGACGAACCACTCTTTTTCTGTTTGTAATACTAAATTAAGGTTGCTGTTGTAAAGCCGTTGTCAGGTCAGGAATGTTTGGTATCCGATCTTTCCAGTAGTCAAATTCCTCTATCTTTACGGTTTCTTTTTGTTTTGTAAGCCAATCGGTAAATGTTTTAGTCTTAAGATCGTCAAATGCTTGCGTATCCAGAGATTTCTCTTCATGACCAAGAACTTGAATTATATGGAAACCGAATGTGGATTTGACCGGTTCGCTCGTTTCCCCGACAGCTAGTAAATAAGCGACGGTTTCAAAATCAGGTACCATCTTTCCTTTGCCGAACCAACCAAGATCACCCCCCAGGTCTTTGTTGGATGTATCTTTCGATAATTCTGCTGCCAGCGTTATGAAGCTCTCACCCTTTTTCAGGCGAGCTAGAACAGTATTTGCTTCATCGATTGTATCTACAAGAATGTGGCGAGCCCAGACTTGATCTTCTACTGGTTTTACGTCGGCTGTGATGACTTTTTGCAGCTTTTCGCGGAAGAGTGCGCTTTCATAAATGATCCGTAGATCTGCTTCAGTCACGTTGGCGTCGTTCTTCCAGGTAGTCAAATACTTATTGTAGAGTGTTTTATACCCATCCAGCGTATAAACTGTAGCCGTGGGGGCAGGCGCAACGGTTGGTGTAGGGTTCGTAGAGGTTGGCTCTACTGCAACAGTTGGTTCATTGGTTGGTTGACCTGTAGCTTCAACTGTCGCTTCCTGGGTTGGGTTTACTCCAACTGTCGGGGTTAATGTGGCTATCCACTTTTCCTGTTGAGGCGAGAGTGTGGAAGTTGGAAATGAGGTCGGGAGGATTTCTGTGGTTGGAGTACCCATAGGGAAATACCCAAAGGCTTCTTGCAAAGCGCTATCCACTTCTTCTTTTGTTACTGTGATTCCACGTTTCGCAGCTTCATGTCGGATCATCCGGTCTTCAATCAATTGATTTTTGACCTGTTCCCCGATGATGGATGGTGTATTTAATTGGTTTTCTATTTGAGTGAGGGTGTTTTGAAAGTAAGCGCCGTAATTTGGATCAGAGCCAAACATTTGCGCCATTTGTGCGGTAGATTGGTATTGTTGTATTACCTGCCAGCGGTAATAACGAACAAATGCACCGAATTCGTTGGTAGTTATCGAATCACCATCGACCTTAGCGATGGGTTGTCTGCCGCGAAGGACACTCTGATCAAGCACCCCATAACCTAGAATACCCACGACCAGAACGATCACTATGATGGATACTGTCATAATCCATCGATTCTGTATATTTTCTTTCTCAACTCTGGCAAGGTGTTTTTTCGTGACGATCTTTGTTGGATGATCTTTTTGCATATCTGTCACCTGATACAAAGAGAATGGGGTGTAAGTGCGATTACTTACACCCCACTCCCATATATTGGATTATCGATCGTTTTTATTGTCGGTAAAGGGCAGCAATGCGATCTGTCGAGCCCGTTTTACTTCACCAGCCAATTCACGTTGGTGCTTGGCGCAGGTTCCTGTTTGCCGGCGTGGGCGGATTTTACCTTCTTCAGTTACAAAGCGACGAATGATATCGATGTTTTTGTAATTGATTTTCAGGTTTTTATCCACACAAAACTGGCAGAATTTCGGTCTGGCAACATAGTGCCTGGGACCGGAAACAGGAGCATCATTTTCGTTTACATCTGACATTTCTTTCACTCCTTGATTTTTCAAAAGCCGGGTCAGTTAGAAAGGGAATTCCTCTTCTGATTCTTCAGATAAAGGATTGTCACCATTTTGTGGGACAGGATTATCCCTACGGTCACCCAGCATCAACATTTCATTTGCTACAATTTCAATACTTACATGTTTCACGCCTTCGTTATCATCCCATCGTCTTGTTTGAAGACGACCTTCAACGTACACTTGCTGACCTTTGGAAAGATAATTTTTACAGCGTTCGGCAAGATTTCCCCAGGCAACCACATTGAACCACTCTGTCTCACTGTGCTGTTCGCCATCGGAGGATTTCCATAAACGACCGGTCGCCACTGTAAATGTTGTAACCGGTTTGCCGGAAGGAGTATAACGCATCTCAGGATCTCTCCCCAGATGACCAATGATCATCACTTTATTCAAGCTGCGTGTCATGTCAACATCCTCTCTGCTGATATAAGGCGGTCTATTCGACAATTACTCGTCTAAACTAATCATGATGTATCGTAAGACAGGTTCTAAGAAACGAATATTGCGATCTAATGTTGCACTGAATGATGGTTCGATTTGATATTCAAATAATACGTATTGACCTTCGCGTTGTTTGCGAATAGTATACGCCATACGACGGCGACCCCAAACATCGACTTTGGTGATCGTTCCATTACCCTCGGTGATCCAGCCTTTAACTTTTTCAAGTACACCGTTAAGAGCTGTTTCGTCCAGATCAGGATGAATAATACAAACAAGTTCGTAATTACGCATGGATTCCTCCTTTCCTCGGATTTGCCCGCGTTTTCATCGTAGATGAACCGCGTGCGGAAAGTAAGACACACCACTGGTGTGCCTTTCAATACGCGAAGATTATATCACAATCCTATAAAATCAGTTACCGTGATACTGCCAGCTTGATCACCTTGCCCTTTTGGTCCAGAGTAAGACGGGCATAGTGAAAATGTTGCTTTCTAGCCACTTTATATTCTTTACTCACGGTTACCACAGTGCGTTTCTCTGGTAAGGATTGAGTGGATTTGGAGAACAATTCTGTCGCCTGCGATTGGCTGGCATATTGTTTACTCATCGAGAAATTCGCATCTTTCAATCCTGGTAAGTATTGTTCCACGATCAGTTTTACATGAGACATCATGTCACTATTTATTTCTGACGGATCGAGAGATTCCTCTTCACTCTCGCAGACGGTAAGCACCGGTTCTTTGATGCGTTCCCGTCGAATGGCTTTACTAGATTTCTTATTGTGAAGGATGGCAACCAGGGGATCCCCATAAAGGACAAAAGAAATGAGGGTTTTTTGATCTTCACCATCCAGGAAACCTTGTCGCTTGGTCATTTCCTGAGCCATCATCACTTTGGAATTACGGACAGCTTCACCAACTGGTGTGCCGATCTTGACTAATTTCCAGAAATTGCTAGCTAACTGATCAGCACCAATAAGTGGAGCTGATACTGAGCCATACGAAACACAAGTTGAACCGACAAGCGCCTTCGTTCCGGTCGATATAAACTTAAGGGACAATGCCTGGTCTTCGTTCTTTCCATCGATAAAGGCACCGTAGCAGGCTTCAGTAAAAATCACAGTAGGCGCATTTCCGTCGTTGGGTATGTCCTGGCTACTGACCGCCAATGGATATTCAGGGGAATCTTTCAGATCGTTAAACTCTGGCTGACCATACCATTCAGCCGCATCCGCCACTCCGTGAAGGTTATAGTATTGAAGTTTGGATGGATAGAAACCATTACCGATCAATTCACCGGAGCGGGTGGGGGGGGATGCCAACAAGGATTGACCATCACCAATTTGGCGATATACATCCAAAGATGCCTGTCTCCAGACTGCCGCTGAATATCCAAAGGATGGGCGGAGTTTGGCGATTCCATGCGATAAGACTCGTCGCATGCCGCTCCAAATAGGAGAGAAGATACTAATTCTCTGCCACCAGGGCTCTTCTGCTGACTGTTCCGCGTGATAGGTGATCATCTTGCGGAGATATTGCAGCAGTATTCCGGCATCACGATTGGTTCCGCCAGGAAGACGGCCAACCGGCCATTCTGGAACAAAATAATTGTCGTCAACTGTGGCATATGGATTATCTGACGCGATCTGAGTGTCCGCATCATCCGTTGGATTTGGAAGATAGTGGAAAGGAACTACTTCAGGACCACCGACGATAAACAACGCACCTATCATTTCGCCGCGTTTCGCTAATGCCTTGTCCAGATCCGCGATGGCCAATTTGATTTTCCATGGATCGTTAAAGGGAGCAGGTTTTATCCCAAAAGAAGATGTACTCGCTGCATCATCCACATATAACAGAATTGAATTCCATCCTTTTTTCTTGCGAATTCCTTCCACGACCTGTTTCATCAACTCGTCCAGGATAAAACTGGATTGGGAACCATATTGATTTTCCAAACCCTTGCGAGTGGAAAGTACTACATAAGTGGGGAATCTGCCATCGCTTCGGGTAACACCACTGATGCGCAGTCTGGTGGCAATCCGATCCAGTTCTTCCCGCACATCCTGCAGGCTTTCCGGTCCCAGCTTACCTTCATCCCGCCTTGTTAATGGAGTATCTTCGATGACCGGGGTTGGATTGGCTTCTAGCTCGGGAACATTGTCTGGGATAGGTTCTGGTATTACCTCAGGCTCGACTACCGGGGTCACGGTGACGATCTCATCGGGAACCACCTCAACCGGTGGTGTAGTTTCAGGTTGGGGTGGTGTATTGGGCGCGGAACTAAAGGGTAGCTGATTCCAGCCCAATGCTGCTGATACGGTAGTTGGAACACTGGCTTCGAACCGTATTTGCATCTGTTCAGGCCAGAGAAGGCGATAAGGATGATTTTCTCCCCAGATCCGACGGATTACCTGACCAGAGGAATCACGGGAAGCACATTGATGCAATAAGGCAACTGCCTCGGTATCCTCCCCTGTGCTGAGCTTTGCAGCAGCGAGGAAAAGGGTCACAGGAATGCAATCCGGCCATCGGGAATGATATAGACTGGCCAGGTTTAATAAGGTCTGGCTATCGTGTACTGCAGATACGATCTGCAGGTGAAAAGACGCGGACAGATCAACCGAGGAATCAGCTATGAGAGCTTGTTGGATCAATAATTCGGCATCTTCCAATTTATCTGTTTCAAAGGCTTCCTGGCTTTGGCGATAAGACTTGCTCCAGGCGGGGATGGTAGTCCCGGCAACGTGACGCCCGTTCAGAGCATACAGATAGCCGGCTTCTTGATTTGTGTTTTTACTAAGCTGCGCAAGGACAGAAAGGCGCAATTCGTGCGCAACAATAAATTCTGGATCTGAACTACAGACCATATCCAGAATGGGAAGCGCCTGGAGAGCTTTTCCTTCTTCTGCGAGAGTTCGCGCATAGAAGTAATTAAATTGGATATCACCAGGATAAGCTGCCAGCCAGTTGAGGACCAACTGGCGGACAAACCGGTATTCTTTCTTACGAAATCCGACACTGAGAATAGTCAGCAGATCGTCCCGGCTGATATTGCCGTGATTTAGGATTGGATTATTGGGTAAGCCGCTCATGAGTGAACCGATGCCTCCTGAGGATTATGTACTAGGTTTAGTGCAATAATTGCGCCTAATTGCCGCAGGATATTGACATCATCTTTCGTGAGGTCAGATGCTTTTCGCAGCATGGTTTCAGCTCCCCGATAATCCTTCGCATCGCGAAGTAAGAGGCCAAGCTGGTAATAACCGCGATAGTCTTTAGGAACGATCTCAATCACTTTCTCGAACAGCGTACTCGCTTTTGCAAAATCCCGCCGCTCCTGGTATGTCTTTGCCATCTCCAGGTAAGAATCCACATGAGCAGGATCAAGATTGACACAGGCTGAGAAATGATCGATTGCCTGATCTAATTGACCTGTGCTCCTGAGTAATCTACCCGCTAACAAATGCATCTCAAGTTGGTCAGGATCTGCTTTCAAAGCGAGTTGAGTAATATGTAGTGCCTCTGCCGGCTGACCATTTTCAGCTAATGCCTGGGCATACATCTGCAGTACCGTGGGATCTTTCGGATAGTCTTGCGCAATTTCCTGAAGTGATTTGAGATATGCCTTTTGACCTTCTTTTACCTGAATGATCTCAGCCCTGGCGATAAGAAGTGGAAGGGAATTGGCAACTTTACTCAATGAATGAGAGATCAATTCTAACGCTTCTGCGGTGTGTCCAATAGCCTGCAAAGCCTTGGATTTCAGGATTAATCCATTGGTGTCTTTTGGATTTAGGCGAAGCGCAGAATCAATCTTTTTTAGAGCCTCATCTGCCTGTCCGGCTTCCAGCGAAAGTTGAGCACTGTAGACCAAAGGCTCCGATTGATTAGGAGATAAGGTGACGGATCTCTCGATCGATGCGATTGCCTGGTTGATATCTCCATGGGCACGATATGCTTGCGCCATATACAACCAGGGTTGATAGTTCACCGGGTCGAGATGAGCGGCTTTGCGGAGATATTGAATTGCCTGCATCGTATCTTCGAAAATCAGTGATCCCTTACCCATTTCAAGGACAAAGACATAATTTTCAGGTTCAAGATCTGCGGCAAATTTCCAATGATACAGGGCGCCACTGGCATTTTTTGTCTGAGCACACATTTGAGCGGCAATTAAATGCCATTCTGGCTCATCATTCCATTGAGCGAGCGCGTTTTCCATCGCATCAAGAGCAGGTTGCACATTTCCTGTTTTTTGAGCAGACAGGGAATATGCTGCCAGATACGATGGATGGATCGCCAGTTGATCAACAACAAACTCTAGAATTTGCAAGGCATCCTGGGGAGCTTTTTCCAACACAAGAATGGCAGCTTCTGTTCTCTCCTTGAGGGAAACTTGTGTTTGATCAAGGAACTGCATTAGTTCTGAGATCTTGTTTTCGAGTGCCAACTTGCCGATCTGGAATTTCTCCATGGGTGAAAACTCAGGGGTGGATGATACTGCAACAATATTATCGATTGTTGGGTAAAACGCTGCTGTACCACGTTTGTGCCATGCTGTAACAAGGGTGGAGTCACTGACACGTTCCGTCGCCAGGATCATTTCTTCAAATGCTTCGAATGAGCCAAGACTCAAGGAATCAGCAGGCGGCAAATGTCGATGGATATGGAGCATCGATGCCAGTCGGAATTCTTCTGCTTGCTGTGTATATAGTTTTGCTATTGCATAGACCGGGTAAATTTCATATGGGAAACGATCCCTCATCTGTTCAAATATCAGATGAGAGGTCTCATAAGATCCGGTTATTGCAGCCGCTTCCGCGATAATTGATGCCAGAAGTGGGCTTGATGCCAGAGGATCATAGATTGGCATATCTGGTAAGTTGTTTTTATGTTTATCCCTGGCAGGTACCAGTTGATCAACCTCAGCCAGCGACAATCCATTGATCTCATTTTGGATCGAAGCTACTGATTTTAGATCCAGCTGGTCTTCTGCAGAGGTCAGAATTTCCAGTGCGGATTTCCAAATATACCAGCGTGAGTTTAGATTTCGTGATTGGTAGGTAGCGCTGGCATCTGTAATTTTGCTCTCCTCAAGATCGATCTTTGATTTGAGTATCACTGCCAAATCTGAGACTTGCGATTGTGGCGCGAGTAGAATTTGTGATTCATCGAGCAAATCACGTGCTTTTGTTAGATTTAATTGATGGTAAGCAATATCTGCCAACAGATAGGTGGCTTCGCTATCACCTGGGTACACCTCGAGACAATATTCTGCCATTTGGATGGCTTGCTGAATTGCCCCAGACCTACGGTAGAGATAAATCAGTCTCAGAAGGAGACCAAGTCGCTGAGTCTGCCAGGCAATAGGATCTTCCGCTTCAGGACTATCCTTTGAATTTACTTGTTCCAGGGTGAGAATTGCCTCATTCGTATTGCCACTGAAAGCGAGCATATCCGCTTTGACGACCTGGAGCAATCGATTCTGCGGATCCAAACCGATGGCGGTCTCAAGAGTAGTTAATGCGGATGATAGATCTCCCATTTTTTGTTCATATTGAACCAGGTCCATCAGAAGCGGTAGGGACGTTTGAGGGTCTTCCTGTATACCTAATCGAAGATATCCTGCGGCTTCCTGATACTCTTTTTGCGAAGCCAGATGAGTAGCAATCTGTTGATATTGCTCGGAGGAAATTTTGATCTCACTCACCAGAGTCCGGAATGTAGATTTCGCAATTTCGATTTCGCCCACTTGAATTTGCATAGAGCCAAGTTTAATTCGCAGATCGACATTATCTGGTTGCATCTTGATGATCGCATCCAAGGTGGACAAGGCTTCGTGTAAATCATGTGAACGGGTACAAAACTCCGCATACCAGATCAGGTTATCTGGATCTTTTGGATCGATGGATAATGCCTGCTGTGCAGCTTGAAGTGCGGACTGATCGAGGTTTGCTCTCAGGTATGCTTCTGCCAGTTGTTGATGAATCAGGAAGTTTTCCTGGTTTTGGTTTGCAGCTTCCTGGAGTGCAGCCAGAGCAACTTCGAATTCACCCATCTGTCCACTGGTCATACCCAAACCATAGCTAACCCGCCACCGCAAATCCACCGGGAGGGTGAATATTTGCTCAGTTAGCGAGGCGAAAATCTGTTGGGCTGCTTCTTTTTCACCTAATTTGGCTAGATTCTCGGCCAGCAATAAGCGCAAATGCGCATTTAATGGTTCACGGTCGCTCGCGTCTTGGAGGATATCGCGTGAGTAATCCAGCAATGAGATTGTTTCCACGTCATCGGGTTGAACCTGGTCATAATCAGGGATCAAGTCATCTAATACAAGGTGTCCAAAGATCACATAGATCTCTGATCCGGCTGGATGAAGCTCCACGAGATGCTGCATTGGGATTAGTGCATCGGATTTCTTATTCAACTTGAGCAAACTTTTTGCATGGGAGAATAAAATGGTCTGATCGAACGGATATATTTTGGCTGCCTGGCTATATAACGCTTCGGCATCCATCCATTGACCTGTGTTCTGCAATCCTTCTCCAAGCGTTCGGATGTAATCAATATTCCTGGGGTCGAAATGATGTGCTTTTTGGAATAGTGGGATTGCCTCTGAGTTCGAGCCATTTTCAAGGTATTGGCACCCAAGTAGATAATTCAGGCTGGCAGCATTTGGAACAGCTTTGATGGCAGTATTCAGGATCTCTATCGCTTTTTCTTTACTGCCGTTAGCGAGGTGGAATTCTGCCAATCGTTTCCAGGTTCCTTCCAGTTCAGGAGAAAGGGAAACAGCTTTCTCATAATTTTCTACTGCAAGTTCATATTGCTGTAATTGTTGGTGAGCGTCGCCGATGATGAGATAGGTTGATCCATCTGAAGGATTGGCTTCAATCAATGATTTGCATGTTGAAATAGCTAGATCGGGTTTTCCTGCCCGAACTGCGCAGCTTGCATATGAGAGTTGATCATCCCTGTCTGGTTTGGAACCAATCGTAAGAATTTTCTCCCACTCATTCAACGATGATTCGAATTGGCTTTGTTTTTCGTAACTCTTCGCCAATATTCTTCGGGAAGCAATATCCTTATTATTGAGCAGGAGGGATGCGGTTGCCAGAGAACGGGCTTTCTCATGGTCACCGCGATCGAATGCCAGTCTTGACCTGAATTTAATCACTTGTCCCTGAATGGGAAGACCTTTGGGGAGCGTAGCAAGCAATACATCCATTTTTTGTGGCAGATCGATCTGACCGGCGGTTTCCACTACCCGGAGGATCATCCCAGTATCCATTGACTTTGGTGAATTCATTGAGAGGATCAGCTGGTCAAAGAATAACTCAGCTTCGAGTAGATTGCCCTGGCTTGATGCGATCCATGCCCTGACTGCGAAAACCAATGGGTGGGCAGAATCACCAAATGAAATACTGCCTGCCGATCGAATATCATGGTTCTCGAGGTAAGCAGCAGCAAGTTCTGCCCTTGCCAGGTCTGATTCGGGAACCAGCTCGACTACTCTTTTCCAAGCGAGAATTTTCCCTTCTCCACTCTCAAGTGAGGCTTTCTGCGCTTGCATTCGAGCCTGCGCCTGGCGTAATATCTCTTCTTGCTCTGCAATGAATGATGGACGGGTGATGGAATCATACTGGTAGGTATTGATCTTTTCCTGAATCGCCAGGTGATCCATTCGCTCGAAGAGAATCCCTTTCTCCAGAGGATCTACCTTCCCAGGTTTAGTTTCCACTACCGGTATCGTTTCATCCATCAATAGCCTTGAGGATAGTTCCTGGGTTAGTTCCTCAAAACCATATCCGTACAGCCATTCCAATGCTTTCACACGGCTGGATTCGTCTACTTTTCTGACAGCTTCCGTCAAAAGAGTGATGTTTTCTTCGGTCAGATTGGATGGCGCAGATAAGATTATTCTCGATATCAAGATGAAATAACTGATTCCATCCATTACTTCAGATAGAGAGTCGATCTCTATCATGTAGTCTGATTTGTCTGGGCTTAACCAATACGTTATTGCGAGGGCGGTATTCCAATTCTCCGCGGAAAAATCATCTTTTGCGTAATTGCGGGTGATCTCATTAACTAAGCCGTTCCACGATTCAGTTAATCTGCGTCTTTCCCGGAGGGCGAGAGCAAGAAAAACCGAATCTTCCAGCGAAGAAACCATGGTTTGCTTGCGTAATACCTTCTGATACAGCGCGGACGCCTTTTGTCGGAATTCGGCCGCTATGGGTTGTAATGGTACTTGAACCAGGGATTCCAAATTAAGCCCGGTTTCCGTTAAGGCAAATCCTATACGCGCTGGATTCCACATGGTTGGATCATCTCCGCAAGCTGCCGCAACCGTATCGATCGTTTGCGGGTCTTCGAAGGATTCAAAAAGGAGAGGATCCATATAGATACTCTTAAACACGTCAGCCGCTAGCGGGCTGGCGATGGTCTCTTTCAATTGCAGAATCAGATCAGCAGGTTCCATAGCAGCACCTTACGCGAGAGGGATATGAAAAATATGCGGTTATACCATCGCTGATATTTGGAGAACTAACCAATATGAGCCGGCCATCATAATCATGCCGATGATCACCAGGAAAACGCCAACACCAGCGCTCGTTTTGATCAGACCATTGAGCGCCGCTAATAGTTCTGAGGCGTTGCCCACCAGTCCGGCTACGTCTTCAGTGATCCCTTTTTGGGCCATCTTGGCGGTCTGATTGGCAAGTGTGGTGATATCCTTCCCAACCGTGCGGGAAACCAAGACAAAGATACCAATACAGAGCGAGATCAAACCGAGTAAGAATACTCCTGTTGCCATCGTAAGCAAGAAATCAGGGATAGTCATATTAAACATTTCATCCTCCTGAGAACATAATCAGAAGGATATATTGCAAGAATTATGCCGTGGCAGATGATAGCGACAGGGCTTAGACGCCGATGGAAAAGTCGGGTGGTAAATGATGGACGTCGATTATTGGATCATCGCAGAAGAGCATGGTTCGTTCCAGTACATTAGCTAGTTCGCGAATATTCCCTGGCCAGGAATAATCGACCAGTGCTTTTAACGCTTTCGGTGTGGCACCATCAATATTCATTCCAAGTCGTGAATTCCCTTTTCGGATGAAGTACCCGACCAGATCCGGGATATCTTGTTTGCGGTCACGCAACGCCGGTAGATGAAGATCCACGACCTTTAGGCGATAGTAAAGGTCTTCCCGGAATTTTCCATCATGGATGAGATGCATTAAATTGCGATTGGATGCAGCCAGTACCTGGATATCCACTTTGATTAAAGCGGTTCCACCAACGCGACGAAAGCTTTGCTCTTCGATGGCTCGTAATAATTTCCCCTGAATATCCAGCGGCATCGAGGACAGCTCATCCAGAAAAAGGATCCCTCCATCCGCGACTTCCATCAACCCAACTTTTTTCTTCTCAGCGCCGGTGAAGGCACCGGCTTCGTATCCAAAAAGTTCGGATTCCAACATGGTTGGTTGAATGGCAGCACAGTTTATGGCTATGAACGGTTTGCCGGAACGCGGACCGATCTTATGGATAAATTGAGCCAGCACCTCTTTTCCGGTTCCTGTTTCGCCGGTTACGATGACGGATACAGCCGCGCCAGCAGCCCGTTTTGCCTGGGAAATGACTGTTTGCATCGCCGGGGTTTCACCAACAACGAAATCGATGTTTTGATGCTGCGCACTACGGAGGTGGGCAAGCTCACGTCGCATGGCAACCACTTCCTGGGCGCGTTGAATCGATTGTTCCAATTGAGTGAGCTGAATTGGTTTTTGTAAGAAATCATGAGCGCCATTTTTCATCGCTTCAACTGCCATATCAATATCCCCATACGCTGTGATCAGTATGATCGGAGGGCGGTATGGCATGGTAGCTGTCTCTGCCAGTAAATTTGGACCATACCCATCAGGTAGATTTACATCCAAAAGTATGATATCCGCCATATCTTTTTGTAGAGCGGCTCGCGCTTCTGCCAGATTGGCGACGCCATTTACTTCGTAGCTTTTCGATACCAGGAATTCGGCGATAAACTTTCGGGCGTTGTCTTCATCATCTACGATCAGGATGGTCGCGGTCATATCGTATCTCCTCGATTCGGTTTTGTCGCCGGCAAACAGACATGGAAGACAGTCCCCCCGGGGAAAGAATTAACACTGATACTGCCCCTGTGGGCATTGATGATCCTTTTGGTTATCGCTAATCCTAACCCGGTGCCTTGTGGGTTGGTCGTCACAAATGGCTCAAAAATATGATCTCTGATCTCATCCGGTATTCCAGGACCGTTATCCGAGATCGATATTTCCACTTCCGGATTGGATGGATTGTCATGCAGGCTGGTAATTTTTACTGCCAGCAATCCGCCATTTTTCATCGCCTGGACGGCATTACTAATTAGATTCGTGAAAACTTGCTCTAAAGCTCGTAGATCACCGATTACCCAGGGTGTCCCCGGATCAACTTGAAAGTATGCTTGAACATTGGATTTAGCGAATCTGGGACGCCATCGATCAAGCAATCTTCCAAGGACGACCTCCAGGTCGGTCGCTTCCATTTTATATTCCATCGGACGCGAAAATGAAAGCACCGATTCCATCAAATGAGTTAGACGGGCACAATCATGCTGCAAACGGGCAATGGTCTCCTGGTGAGGATCGTCGGGGGCGTAGTTCATTTGGAGGACTTGCAGTCCGGTGGAAATATTATTAATGGGATTACGCACTTCATGAGCAAAAATGGCAGTCACTTCACCTAGAATTGCGCGTTGCTCTAACTGTTGCGTACGAACCCGAATTTGCTCATTTTCGCTAATATCTTGAATAATGATGATGATGGATAACAAGCCGTCGTCCACCATCACCGGTATAGTCTGTAAATGTCCAAGGAAAGGCTGACCATTCCTTCGATGCAGGGAAACATTGCCAAGATTGTGGGTCGGGATTCCATCCATGGCAGCTTTTAATGCCGGAATGATCGTCTCTGTTCCTACAAGGATGTTTTCCACAGGTGCAGCGATTACCTCAGACACACCATAGCCAAGGATCATTTCTGCGGCCGGATTCATATTCTCGACTGTAAGATCCTTTTTGACAATAATGATTCCTTCATGGGTATTATCCATGGCTGAATCACGGATTAAGAGCGTTTTACGATGTTCTGCAAGCGTAGAGTTTAAACTTTGAACCAATATGTGATGATACATGGCATTTGATATGCTCGTTCCGAGAATATTCAGTACTCGTTCATAATCTGCACCCGGTTGCCCTTGAGTATCCGTGGCGACTAGAATACCAAGGTTGACAGAATCCTGGAACAAGAAATTGACGCCGATATATGGTAAATTTCCGACCCGGGCTATACGTTGAAATTCATTTCCTACCCTCTTCCCCGGGATCCATATATCAGTTTGGGTCTCCACTTGAAGGGTGTTGGCTGCAATCGCCTGAGGGAAAATAGGCGCATCCAGGTTTTCAGTGCTGGTTAGCTTCTGGAATATTCCCAATTTGGGATCATATTGGTATACCCCAACAAATTTCGAGTCAAGCAACGACTGGCTCACTCTCAGCGCCAGGTCCAAGCTGCTTAACAAGTCAGGTTGATTGATGATCGAAAAAAGCTTTTGAAAAGAGCTTGAGTATTTCTCCTGCCACACCTGCTCATCCATCTTTTTCTGGAATTGATCCTGTGGGACGATTGACAGCAAGTGCCAATTTCCTGCGGAATCTAATGGAGTGGCGCGCACAATTACCTCAAGGGGATCCCGCAAATGACGGGCAAGCCGGGTCTGGTGATCGCCGTTCTGTACGATCTCATATCTGCTGATATCCAGGAACAGATTCCGTAGTTCCACTTGCGATAATTCATTGATTGAGAATGCAGTGAGTTTTAGAAATTCTGGATTTGCTGTCAGGATGTGGTTTTGGCGTGATTCTAGAACAATTGATGGAGTATTTAAGAGACCCAGAAGAGTGGTGAATTCACTGATTCCTGGGTTTTTGCCGCGCCAAAATGGTTGAAATGGAGTATGCGTGGAAAGCAAATTACTCATGGTTTCACAGCAGAAGCATGTCTCAAATGCGCGGGAAGTATCCCTTCCATAGCTCGATACTTTGCTACTGTTCTGCGCGCAACCAGGTATCCTTTTTCAGCCAATATTACTGCCAACTCAGTATCACTATAAGGATGATTTTCACCTTGAATGATACCTTGCAGCGCTGTACGAATATGCAGGCTCCGATCGAAAAATTTTGCGAAAGGAACAATTCGTCCATTTGGTAATTGGATGGCTTTGTTTGAGACGGCGCGGGAAATGGTTGATTCGTGCACATCTAATTCTTTGGCCAGTTGTGCGCGTGTGATCGGTTTGAGTTCGCCCTCGCCGTGCAGAATAAATGCGTTTTGCAGGGAGGCGATCCGAGCCATCAACCGTTCCATGGTATGGTTGCGTTGCTGCAAGCATTTTACGAAAAGAGATGCTTTTTCCAGGTCCGATTTCCAATCATCCACCTTATCATTCGTCACTTCTTTGATCGCCTGACGAAACATGGGATTGATCCGTAATGTTCCTGAGATCGGCATGATAATTTCGACGACCAATGGTCCTGTCGAATCCTGGTTTAAATGATTAATTACGATATCCGGTCTGTGATAGACCTGATCATTGGTTTTACCTTGTTCACGAGTATCTCCCCAGTGAGACCTGGCAGGAAATGGATTCAGGTTATTACCGATAAATATGGCAATTTCTTGTACTGTTTTCACATTAGTTTTTAGGAGGTGGGCCAGATCTGAATACTGATGTCGGCTAAGCATATGAATCCCGGAGCGAATGGCTTCTTCAGCCAATGGAGGAATCGTATGATTTTCGGCAAGCATCTCCAACTGGACGAGCATAGCTTCTTGTGGTGTTGCTGATCCGACCCCGATTGGGTCGGCACGTTGAATTTGTTTTTTAATGCTCTCAACTTTGGAGAGAGGCACATGATGATATTGAGCCACTTCAACCAGTGAAACGATCAGCAGACCATCTTCATCCAGATGGGTAAGCAGGTATGCCGCTAATCCGCGGTCTTTCGCATCCAATTCGGGTGCGATCTGCCTGAGTACATAGGTCGGGAGATCCTCGCTTGCAGCACCAATATTATCTTCCGGCATATCTTCTTCAGGAATGGGACTGCCTGAGATGAAATCTTCGCGGGGTGATACAAAAACAATAGGCTCGTTTGAAAGTATATTTTTCGGTCTGGAACAGACTGGGCACGGATCCTGATTCTGGAGGAGTCTATTACAGGATGGACAACGTCTCTCCTCCACCATTTCCAGCGCAGGGTTGGCAGCCAGTTCCGCTTCAATCTTTTGATGAAGCTCCTCTGCTGTCAAACTAAGCAAGGTCATCGTCTGCGCCAGATGGGCGGTCGTTAGATGTCTTTGGGATTGATTCTGTAGCTGGAACATGATGTTAGTATAGTATCCTTTCGCAAATGTTGCAACTTATATGCCCGACCAATTTTCACTTCATCCTACTTCGACTCCTGAACCTTTCGTCTGGTACAATCCACTCAAGATGAAACACGATTCTGAACAAACCATTTCGATAATCGGCGGTGGATTAGCCGGGTGTGAAGCTGCCTGGCAAATCGCAGAAAGGGGAGTCAAAGTTACCCTTTACGAAATGCGACCTTTAGTTCAGACGGGTGCTCATCGGACCGATCAGCTCGCCGAATTGGTCTGCTCTAATTCTTTGGGGTCAAATTTACCAGATCGGGCGACTGGGCAGCTATTGTTTGAACTCCGACGATTAAATTCCCACATAATTCACATAGCTGATGAGACATCCGTTCCGGCTGGAAGCGCCTTGGCTGTAGATAGAGAACTTTTCGCCAGGAAAATCACTGAATCTATTCAAAACCATCCCAGGATTGCATTGGTTCGCGAAGAAGTGAAAGAGATCCCTGATGGCATCGCCATAATAGCCAGTGGACCATTGACTTCGCCTGCATTAATGGAATCCCTGACTAATTTTGTCGGGACAAATTCGCTGTTTTTTTACGATGCGATCGCACCGATCATCTACCGTGATTCGATCAATATGAATCTGGCTTTTCAAGGTTCCCGGTACGGAAGAGGTGTCGATGAAGAAGGCGATTACATTAATTGTCCGCTGACCAAACCGCAATATGAATCATTTATCTCCTTGCTTATCCAGGCTCAACGAATTGAATTACGGGACTTTGAGATGGACATTTCAAGTGGGGTAAAAGCGGGATCTGGTTTCTTTTTTGAGCGGTGTCTCCCGGTCGAGATCCTAGCAAACCGCGACATGCTTGCCATGGCATTTGGTCCGATGCGTCCGGTCGGTTTAACCGATCCAAAAACTGGTCGCTGGCCTTATGCCGTCGTCCAATTACGCCAGGATGATATTGCTGATTCGATGTATAACATGGTCGGATTTCAGACCAATTTGACCTTTTCTGAGCAAGCAAGAGTTTTTCGATCCATTCCTGGTCTGGAAGAGGCAGAGTTTGCCAGATACGGGCAGATGCACCGGAATACCTTTATTTGTTCGCCCAGGTTTCTGACATCCTCTTTGCAACATCGAACCAGGAAGGATCTATTTTTCGCGGGGCAATTAATTGGTGTGGAAGGATATGCCGGTAATATTGCCTCCGGTTTGTTGGCCGGGATGAACGCGGTTCGTTACTTATCTTCCCGAGAACTAATCATACTGCCGGTAGATACCATGATGGGGTCTTTGTTTGATTACATCACAAGAACAAACCCTGAATCTTTCCAGCCGATGAAAGCGAACTTCGGTCTTCTCCCAACCATTCCAATGCAACGGAAGACTACGAAACGACTGAAACATGAAATAATGGCAAACATTGCCCGAGAAGCTATGAATAAATATGTTGGCATCCTGGAATCAAACAATGATGATTGACTCGATCAAGAAGACTATCACCAGTTCAAGAAACCTCCTTATTTTTTCTATCCTCCTGCTTCTTGTTCTGCTCGGATGGTTACTGATTCCATCTCGTAAGGAAATAACATTTGAAGGTGAAAAAGCATACCTGACCGCACAAAGACAGATCAGCTTTGGACCGCGAATCCCTGGTTCTAAAGCCCACGAGCAATTCCTTATCTGGGCTGAATCAGATTTAATACTGAACGGTTGGAAAGTCAGTCGACAGGAAGGCGTTATAAAAGGGCAATCGGTCAAAAACATAATCGCAAAAAAAGGTACCACAGGTCAATTAGTGATCCTTGGTGCCCATTATGATTCTCGTATGATCGCAGACAATGATCCTGGCACTCCAGGTGTAAATGTTCCCGTTCCTGGCGCAAATGATGGGGCATCTGGTGTGGCTGTCCTTCTGGAATTATCCAGAACGCTGGAACTAGCTGAAAACAGACAGGTATGGCTGGTCTTTTTTGATGGTGAAGATCAGGGTGATCTTTCAGGTTGGGATTGGATCCTGGGGTCAAGTTATTTTGCAGATAATTTGGGAGAGATACCCGATGCGGTGGTGATAGTAGATATGGTAGGCGATTCTGAGCTTACACTTCCTCGAGAAACCAATTCTGATCCTTTTATTCAGGATATGGTCTGGAAAACCGCACAGTCTCTTGGATATGGGGGAATATTTGTTGATCGGCACGGATATTCAATGCTGGATGACCATACCCCGTTCTTGGAAAAAGGGATCCCTGCGATCGATATCATCGATTTTGACTACCCGTATTGGCATACGTCCGACGATGATCTCCAAAAAATAAGTCCGGCCAGTCTCGAGGCTGTTGGTAGGACATTGGAAGTATGGTTGGAGGGTAAAACTCTGCTCGGGTCGAATGAACATTCTGAGTAGACTTGTCAAAGGTGCCAGACCGTTGTTATCATAACCCTAACCTCTCACATAAAGGCAGGATATGGAAAAAACATCCGTTCAGTTCAAGCCTTCCAATAGAATAACCGGCTTCAAACCTTATTTTTTCACTACACTAGGGCAGCGAATCACTGAATTAAAGGCGAAAGGAATGGATATTATCCGTTTGGATATGGGATCTCCTGATCTCCCTCCGGCGGATTTTATCGTGGAGGCTCTCTATCGTTCTGCGAAAAAATCCGACTCCCATGGTTATATGCCGTACGCTGGTACGTTACAGTTTCGTAACGCCGTTGCGAATTATTACCAGTCCCGTTTTGGGGTTACTCTGGATCCGGTAAAAGAGGTCCTGACGCTCATAGGTTCCAAAGAAGGTTTATTTAACCTAAGTCAGGTGCTTTTAAATCCTGGCGATATCTCACTGGTATCTGATCCAGGCTACCCGGTATACTTTAGTGGGGCAGAGATAGCCGGCGCGGAAGTATATTCATTACCACTCCTGGAGAAAAATCAATACCTGCCAGACTTCAGCGCTATCCCCGAAAATGTAATACAAAAGGCAAAACTGATCTGGATCAATTACCCAAATAATCCAACCGGAGCAATTGCATCTGACAACTTCTATCTCGAGTTGATCGAATTTGCCCATCGGAATCAGATCTTAATAGCTCATGATGCTCCGTATAGCGACGTTTGTTTTGACGGATATAAAGCTCCATCGATCATGCAATACCCGGGTGCAAAAGAAGTGGCGGTCGAGTTCAATTCGCTTTCAAAATCGTATAACATGGCTGGCTGGCGGCTTGGAATGGTTGTTGGCAATCCCCAGATCATTCAATACCTGAGTGTATACAAAAGCCAGGTCGATACTTCCCAATTTCAAGCGATCATGGATGCGGGAATTGCAGCGCTTTCTGGAGATCAGACCTGGTTGGAGGAACGGAATGAGATTTACCAGCATAGACGTGATCTGGTCGTAAAAAAGTTTAATGATCTTGGCTTCAAAGTCAAATCTCCGAAGGCTGCCATTTATGTCTGGGTAAAACTATCGAATGGGATGGACAGCACAGAATTTTGTACAAAATTGCTATCTGAGACAGGTGTGAGCCTCACTCCCGGTGTGGTCTACGGAAAATTCGGCGAGGGATATATCCGTATTTCTCTCGCTACTCCTACAGATAAAATTCAAACCGCGTTACAACGGTTAGCTGATTGGATGGCGTTGAAATAACGCAGTATGCCAAAAAAACAACCCGAATCGACTGCACGACCGATAGAAAAAGCATTCCTCGTTGGCGTTGAACTTCATGGCATTCCGTCCATATTATCTCTTGAAGATTCTTTGGCGGAATTGGAACAATTGGCTGAAACCGCGGGGCTGGAAGTGGTTGGGGTCTTGACGCAAAGGATGGATAAACCCTCTCCCGGTACGTTTATTGGATCAGGAAAAGTCGAAGAATTAAAAATGTTAGTCGAAGACACCGAAGCGAACGTGGTCATCTTCGATAACAACCTCTCCCCCCGCCATCAACGTGAATTGGAGAAAGTTTTCAACGATCGCCTTCAGGTGATGGACAGGACAGCCTTGATCTTGGATATATTTGGGCAGCATGCCCATACCCGAGAGGGAATATTACAGGTTGAACTGGCGTATTACGAATATCGGCTGCCTCGTTTGACCCGTGCCTGGACACATCTGGCAAGACAAGCAGGTGGTGGAGGCGGAAGAGCCGGTAGTGTCGGTGGCGTTGGTTTACGTGGTCCAGGTGAGACCCAACTGGAAGTGGACCGTCGTCAGATCAACCGCCGAATCGTGATGTTGAAAGAAGAGATTGAAAAAATACGGGAGCATCGCGCAAGACACCGACAGATGCGCAAACGGTCAAAGACACCAGTTGTCGCCCTGGTTGGCTACACTAACGCTGGGAAATCCACGTTATTAAATAAGCTGGCTCATTCGGATGTCCTTGTCGCGGATCAATTATTCGCAACTTTGGATCCGACAACACGCCGAATCACTCTACCCGATAAAAAGATCATCTTGTTGACTGACACAGTTGGTTTCATTCAAAAACTGCCGACCCAACTGGTTGCTGCTTTTCGAGCGACACTCGAAGAGATATCGGAAGCAGATTTATTGCTGCATGTCATTGATATTTCCCATCCAAATGCTAAGGAACAGGCATTGGCTGTCATGGGTACTCTTAAGGAGATCAACTCACATCACATTCCGATCATCAATGTGATGAATAAGATCGATCTGCTAAAGGTGGGGAACCACGCGAACGATTTGTTGCATGGATTCCCAGATGCTGTGGCTATCTCTGCCTCGTTGGGAGAAGGATTAAAACAATTACTCGAACGAATGGATGAGGTTTTATACCAAACATATCTATTCGTATCTTTGAAATTGCCGTATACGCAAGGTCAACTAATATCGCTTTTCCATGAGAACGGGCAAGTGGAGAGCATCAAGTATGGAGAAAAGGGAGTGGATATCAAAGGGCGGTTGCCTGTCCGTTTGTTAGCAAGGTATCAGGAATACATAAAATAACTCATTCCACAAAAAATATTCGCGCGTGTATGAGATATCAAAAAACCGCCGTTCGGCGGTTTTTATTTACGGTGATTCGTTACTTATTTTTTCTTCGAATCTTTTTCCACGCTGATGACTTCCTTCCCCTGGTAATGCCCGCATTTAGGGCAAACCGTATGGGGGAGGCGCATCTCACCACAATTGCTGCATTGAACCAAATTTTGCGATGTCAAAGCATCCTGTGAACGGCGGCGGTCTCTGCGACCTTTGGAAAGTTTACGTTTTGGCTGTGGAACCATCTTCTACTCCTGTCGATCAATCCCGATAATCGGATAAGGTTATCTGTTCATTAAGCGTGGGGATTATACTTGAGGACGATCACATCGTCAAGCCATCAAAATGAGACAGCCATCAAAATGAGAATCTGCTCTAACCTGTGATTGGTGTATCTAAAAATTGGTATGTGTGTTTAAACTGACAGTTTGGTGTTCAGGTTTATACTTCAATCAATCCTTGTTTTTCATTTTATCTTTTTCCAGAGAGGTAATTATGATCTCCATTATCAAAATCGATACCCAGGATAAGAAACAAGTAAAACAATTTATTCGGTTTCATTTCGATTTATATAAAGAATGCCCTCAATGGGTTCCGCCATTCATTGTAGATTGGGAAACAATGATGAATTGCAACAAGCATCCTTATTATGAACATTCTGATGCTGAGTTTTTCCTGGCGCTACGAGATGGTAAGGTCGTCGGTCGGATCGCCGCGATGGAAAACAAACCGTTCAATCAATATCATAAAACGAAGGATGCAGAATTTTACTTTTTCGATAGTATTGATGATCAGGAAGTTGCAAACGCGCTCTTTGATACGGTTTTTGAGTGGGCAAAAGCACGAGGATTGGACCACATCGTGGGCCCCAAAGGATTTGGTCCGCTTGATGGGTATGGAATTCAAGTAGAAGGTTTCGAAAACCGTCAGATGATGAATATGATGAATTACAACTATCCATATTACTCAAAACTGGTCGAAGCTATCGGTTTTGAAAAGGAAGTTGATTTTGTATCCGGCTATATACCCGCTCATCAATTCCACTTGGACCCTCGGATCCATGAAATAGCCCACCGCGTTCTAGAAAGAGGCATTTTCCAGGTTAAGCGATTCAAAAATAAGGCGGAGTTGGTTTCCTGGGCAGATAAGATTGGGACTGCTTATAACGACACATTTGTGCAAAATTGGGAATATTATCCACTTTCTCCCAAAGAAGTGAAACATGTGGTCGATACCATCATCCAGGTGGTGAATCCTAAACTCATAAAGATCATCACCGCAGATGACAAAGTAGTTGGTTTCCTACTCGGTTTTCAGGATGTATCTGAAGCGATGCAGCGAGGCAAAGGCAAACTTACCCCATTCACTATCATCGACTTACTTTTTGAAATGCGTAAGACGAAATGGATATCTTTCAATGGTATGGGGATTCTGCCGGAATATCATGGGAGAGGTGGAAATGCTCTCCTTTATTCCGAGATGGAAGATACGTTACACAGTTTTAACTTTGAACACGCTGATTTGACCCAGATAGCCGAGACGACAAAGCTCATGCGGAAAGACCTCGAAAATGTGGGCGGAAAGCCTTATAAAAATCATCGGGTATTCCATAAGCATATTTGATCAGCATAAAAGTACGCCCAATTGATTTTTTCGGTAAATAGCAGAGAGACTAATGGAATTAGTCTCTCTGCTATTTATTTCAAATAAGTCACTAATGCATCTATGGTTTGGGTCATGTCCATTGGTAGGGGCGCTTGTAAAAGAATAGGTTTTTTGATAGATGGGTGGGTAAATTCCAGCTGGCTTGCATGCAAAGCAGTTCTGGATAATAAGGTATCAATTCTTGTTCTTTGTGTAAGAGACTGCGATAACATAGATTTATTGGTGGGCATATAGAGATCATCCATCAGAATTGGGTAGCCTAAACCCGAAAGATGGGCTCGTATCTGGTGGGTTAATCCCGTCCGCGGTTTTGCTTGGATAAGGCAGGCATCATTAAATGGCTGTATCACTTCAAAAAATGTCTCTGCTGTTTTACCAGCATCATCGATTCGAGTTCTGTGAGCACGGTCCGCATTTACCCGTAAGGGTAGATCACAAGTGTACTCATTCCATTCTGGAATTCCTAGGATGAGTGCCAGATACGTCTTCTTAATTTCCTTATGATCAAATTCTAGGTTTAATGTTCGGTGCGATTTAGCATTTCGTGCAAGCAACATCACCCCGCTTGTATCTCGATCCAAACGATGGACCAACCAGAGGCGACCATACATCGGTTCCAATTCACCCTGAAGAGACGGAATTCCCTGATTGTAACCTCCTCTGGTGGATGAGACACCAGACGGCTTATCTATAACAAGCAGATCATCGTCAATAAACAAAATTGGTATATTCATGACTGGGGTATGATAACCTTCTGTCCAATAAGGTGAACTGTCTTTATAATTGTAATTGAAGACCCAAGAATCGATCTTCAGGAGGATTTATGTTTGTTGTACATGTACAGGTCCATGTAAAGAAAGATCGGGTGGAAGATTTTATCTCGGCCACCCGTGAAAACGCACAAAATAGTCTGCAGGAAAAAGGGGTAAAGCGGTTCGATGTATTCCAGGAAGATGAGGATCCGACAGTTTTCCTTTTAGAAGAAATTTACCTTACACCAGCGGATTCGGCTTCCCATAAGGACACCCAACATTATCGAAAGTGGAAGAACCTGGTGGAGAGTATGATGTCGGAACCGAGGCATAGCTTGCGATTCCGTAATATTTTCCCAGACAACCAAGAGTGGAAATAATGCTATCCTTTGATTTCGCTACATCCGGTCATATCCATTTCGGACGAGGATCTTTGGCTCGATTAGCGGATTATCTTGGTGCGGATACCAGCCCCATCCTGCTTCTGACCGGACAGCATAATGCTGTTGATAATCCAATCCTTCCGCTTATCAATGGTCGTAGCATTCCTTTACATCAAGCGATAATAGTGGGTGAACCTGATTCTAATGTCATTGATCAGGAAGCGGAAAAGGCAAGAGTAGCTGGCATAAAGGCGGTAATATCATTTGGGGGCGGAAGCGTTCTGGATGCGGGAAAAGCCATTGCCATGTTGATAACCAATGGGGGCGTCTCTCTGGATTATGCAGAGATCGTTGGGAAGGGAAAGAATATCACGATTCCATCTTTGCCAAACTTCGCAATCCCAACAACTGCTGGAACTGGTTCTGAAGTGACCAAAAACGCTGTGATCATTTTCAAAGAGAAAAAGGTAAAAGCAAGCATCCGGAGTCCTCTGATGATCCCTCAGGTAGCTATCGTGGATCCGGAGACCATGCGGTCAGTTCCTCCTGAGATAACCGCTTCAACTGGGATGGATGCATTAACCCAGGTCCTGGAATCATATTTATCCAGCCGGTCAACGATTCTGGTTGATTCCATGTGTGAAAAAGCCATCCCGATGGCTTTTAAATCATTGGCAAAAGTATACGAAAACGGAAACGATCTCGATGCACGAGAAGAGATGGCTTATGTCAGCCTGATAGGTGGTGTTTCTCTCGCGAATGCTGGTTTGGGAGCAGTTCATGGTTTTGCCGCCGCAATTGGGGGCATGTATTCCATACCTCACGGGAGTATCTGCGCTTGTTTTCTTCCTGTGGTCTTTGAAGCCAATTATCAGGCTTTGATGAAGAAGAATCCGAACCATCCTGCCATCAATAAATGTAGGCAAATTGCCATGTATTCAGGTATTAAAAATGGCGATGTGTCCGAACTGATTGAAAAACTATATAACCTGCGGTTTGACTTAAATATTCCGGGTATGCGGAAATTTGGGATTAATCGATCAATGGCGGGGGATATCGCTGAGAGTACGGCCAGAACGAGTAGTATGAAAGGTAACCCGATAGACCTGTCTTTTGATCAATTGGTCCAAATATTGATAAAATGCGTATAGTCGCAATACCATAAGAGCTCCCAGCAACTGTTTGGGAGCTCTTGTTCCACTTATACGATTTTTCAAGCCTTAGTAAAGAAACTAATTGCCATCACTTTCGGACCGGCATGAACCACTATAGCCGGGGGAATTTCATAGATAGGTATTTCCTTAATGGTGATAACCTGGCTAAGTTCCATAGCTAATGCCTTCGCATCATCCTCAGCATCGCATTGGGAGATGGTTAATAAACCACTATCATCGTGGGGGCATTCTTTGTCAACTATTTCGACAATTCGAGCAAGAGCCCGTTTCTTCGTACGTTGATTTTCCGCTGCTTCAACGCGGCCATTCTTAATGGCTAATATCGGTTTTACCTGCAGAATACTTCCAATCAGGGCAGAAGCCCCACCTATTCGGCCACCTTTGTAGAGATAATCAAGGGTATCCACGACAAAATACACTTTTTGCCGGGAAGCTAACTCTTTTACCTTCTTTTCAAGTGTATCGGCATCCAATCCATCCTTCGCCCATTGATACGCCTGCAAGACTAGCGAACCTAATCCACCTGCTATGTTGCGAGTATCGATGACTCGGATATCCGCTCCGGGAAAGTCTTCAGCTGCTACAATGGCACTGCGAGTCGTACCGCTGATCTCACTTGAGGGTGTAAGTACGATCACCGAATTACCTGCGTCCAATTCCCGTTTATAGATTGGGATATATAGAGCAGGTGACGGTGCGGCTGTTTTTGGTAGAGTACTGGATGCCCTGAGTTTTGTTAGAAATTGGGCTGTATCTATTTCAGTATCGTCCCGGTATTGCTGCTCACCAAAAATGATGATCTGGGGGAGATATGGAATTCCTAATCGCTTTAGTTCAGGCTGTGGAATACTGCAGGTGGTATCCGCAACAATTGTGATCATATTTTCCTCTTTTTATGAATTGGATGAAGGCTGATTATGAGTTGATTATACACATTCTGACCCATTTCTCCTTATTTCATATTAATATTCTGTACTATCATCAACTGTAAGAATTACACCGAAAATAGATTTTGAAATTGGATGAATTTACTCAAGTACCAGCATCGGAATCCTATGAAACAATTTCATACATATAAACTGCTCACAGATTCACCATTGAATCCGAAAGTCAGAAAACTGATAGAGGAGATCGTTAGTACTGTACTGATCGCATCGGACCCCTATGATGCGGTCAGAAGATCGCTGGTGATAAATTCATCCAAGTTGACAGTAGTCGGTAGCCAACAACAACTGGATATCAGCCAGGGCATCCTGTTATGCTCGCTAGGTAAAGCAGCCCGCTTGATGGCGAAAGCAGCCACCGATCTCCTAGGAGAAAAAGTCATCAGTGGTGTAATTATCGAAAATGCTGTTGATGATTCGATCCTATTTCCTCAGACCATCCATATCTTACAGGGAGATCATCCCATACCAGGTGCTAAAAGCCTGGCGGCGGGTCAGGCATTGCAAGATCTATTGTGCGCTAAAATTGAAACAATCCCGGTCCTATTCCTGATTTCTGGCGGCGGATCTTCGTTAATGATATTGCCGTCCAACGGAATATCTCTGAGTGATTTGAGAATATTAAATCAGGTATTACTTGGTCATCATCTCTCAATTGACGAGATCAATACCATCCGAAAACATATTGATGCGACTAAGGGAGGAGGTTTGTTGCGTTGGCTCGGAAATTCTCCCTCTATTAGCCTGGTTCTATCGGATGTCATTTCTGGAGACCTGAGTATGGTTGCTTCTGGTCCAACCACATCCGATAGTTCGACCTTTTATGATGCTTTTGATATTATCGAAAAACATGATCTTGTAGGATTGATCCCCCAATCCATTAAAAGCTACCTTTTGGATGGTAGCGTAGGCAGGCACCTCGAAACTGTAAAATACAATGATGATTGCGCTCAGAATACCAGGACCGTTGAAATTGGTAGTCTTCGACAAGTGATCTCTGAGGTAGAAAAGAGTGTTCGATTGAAAGGATGGAAACCAATTATCCAGCGAGATTGGCTTATAGGGACAGTGGAATCGGCTGCAGAGAGGTTATTAATGGATATCCATGAATTATATGGAAATTTGCATCAAACTGTTCTGATATACGGTGGAGAAACGACGGTACAGCCTGCTGGTAAAGGGATGGGTGGCAGAAATACCCACCTCGCGTTACTTGCGACAGAAACGATTCAAAAATATCCCGGTGTAAGTCTATTTACTCTTGCAACAGATGGTGTGGATGGTAACTCACCCGCTTCAGGTGCAATCGTCGATTCTAAAACCTATACAAAAGCTATGCAAAAGGGGATCGATATCAGTTATCATCATAAAGAATACGATTCATTTTCGTTTTTTCAAAGGCTAAATGATGCCCTGATTACAGGACCTACAGGCACAAATGTGAATGATCTCGTAATTGTCCTGTTCGAATAAGGAAAAGATGGCCGATAAACCGCTGGTATTGATCACTCATCCCTTGCCAGATGATTGGGTAAAACCATTGAACAAACTCTTTACAGTTATTGTCGGTCCGGACAATGAGACTGGAATTTCTCCTTCTCTGGCCTGGAGTTTTTCGGAAGTGGAAGCGGTCTTCAGTCTGTTGAGCGACAAGCTGACAATTGATATCTTACGACAGATGCCAAATCTGAAAGTAATTGCAAATATGGCAGCCGGAACAGATAATATCGATCTGGCTTACTGTCAAAGTCACAAGATCAAGGTTGGGAAAACCCCGGGCGTATTGACCAATTCAACTGCCGACCTTACTTTTGCCTTGATGTTGGCTGTTATGCGGAATGTATCTGAGGCTGCCAAAGCAGCACGTCTCGGTGAGTGGAAGATGTGGCATCCAGCTAAATGGCTGGGCAAAGATCTCGCTGGAACTACACTCGGTATCTATGGGATGGGTGAGATCGGAAAAGCGGTTGCCCGACGTGCACTTGGTTTTGACATGAAGGTCATTTACCATAACCGGAATGAATATCAAAAAGGAAGTCTTGGGATACAGGCATCATATGTAAATTTTGAGGAGCTGGTAGCTCAAAGCGATGTTTTAACTATCCACGTCCCATTAAATGAGGATACCCGATACAAATTTAATGCGAAAGTCCTCCATAAAATGAAATCTCAGGCGATCTTGATCAATATGGGACGTGGAAGCATCGTTCGAATGGAAGATCTGGTAACCGCGTTACAGGAGGGCTGGATAAGGGGCGCTGGATTGGATGTTACCGATCCTGAACCGCTGCCTCCTACTCATCCGCTTTATAAATTATCCAACTGTCTTATTTTGCCACATATCGGCTCTGCTACGGAGGAAACTCGAAGCAGGATGGCAGAGATGGCAATTGAAAATATCCAGGCGGGGATGGCGGGAAAGCCTCTGCCTTTTCCTGCATAATTCTTGGCTTATTGAAAGAGGGAAGTATATGAAACTGGGAATGATTGGACTTGGAAGAATGGGTGCCAATATGGCTCGCCGGTTGATTAATGGTGGTCATCTAGTAGTAGGGTTTAACCGGAGTCATCAAATTATTGCTGATATGCAAAGGGAAAATGGTCTATTACCTGCCTATTCTCTGGATGAGCTAGTCCAACAATTACAGTCCCCCAGGATCATATGGATGATGCTGCCGGCTGGAATAGTTACCGATACCATGTTGGATCAATTGCTTCCGCTACTGGATCCCGGCGATATCTTAGTTGATGGAGCCAATTCCAATTACAAAGATACGATCAGGCGGGCAGAATTAATTGAATCAAAAGGTATTCGGTGTTTGGATGCCGGAGTAAGCGGAGGTATCTGGGGATTGAAAGAAGGATATTCCCTGATGATCGGAGGAGATCAAGGAATCGCTGAATTACTCACCCCCATATTTGAAACCCTGGCTCCAGGAAGGGAAACGGGCTGGGGTAGAGTTGGCCCGCATGGGGCTGGTCATTTCGTGAAGATGATACACAACGGAATTGAATATGGGATGATGGAAGCTCTTGCGGAAGGATTTGAACTACTCAAGAATAAAACTGAATTCTCTCTTGATGTACATCAAATTTCACAGATCTGGCAGACTGGTTCGGTTGTCAGATCATGGTTATTGGATTTAACCGAATTGGCTTTACGGGAAGATGCTGACCTTAGTGATATTAAGGGATGGGTCGCTGATTCCGGCGAAGGACGCTGGACTGTCCAGGAAGCGATCGATCAGGATGTGCCCGCCCCGGTGATCACCATGTCATTATTCCGCCGTTTTGAGACCAGACAAGAGGAAAGCTATGCTGCGAAGGTTTTGGCAGCTCTCCGAAACCAATTTGGCGGTCATGAGATCAAGAAAGCTGATTGATGCGATGCTAACCCATTTAACCAGTCCAATAGCAATAATCATCTTCGGGGTGACCGGCGATCTCACCCGACGAAAGATATTGCCTGCACTTTATGAATTAGCTTCCGCCGGAAAGATCGATGGTCCAATCCATATCATTGGGTTTGCCCGTCGGGATTGGACAGATCAAACGCTGGTCGAGTTAATCCAGGAATCAATTAAAGAATATGGCGGTGTAACATCACCCAAAGCAGATGTTTTGCTGCGGATGACTGAAAACGCGCATTACATACAGTCAGATTTCAATGATGATAAAGGCTATCAGAAATTACAGACATATCTGGTAGATCACAATATAAATCATGTCTTGCATTACCTGGCGACACCACCTGAATCGTATATCCCGATCATTGAATATACCGGTAGATACAAGCTTTTTGTGGAAAAAGAAGGAGGCTGGTGTCGGATCGTTGTCGAGAAACCGTATGGACGGGATTTGGATACCGCAGTTGAACTGGAAGAGGTAATCCATTCCGTATTTCATGAGAACCAGATCTATCGGATCGATCATTATCTGGGAAAGGAAACCGTCCAGAACATTTTAGTATTTCGTTTCGCCAACGGTATTTTCGAACCCCTCTGGAATAACCGATATGTCGACCATGTTCAAATCACCGTTGCGGAATCCGAAGGTGTCGGAACACGGGCAGGTTTTTACGAAAATGCGGGGGTAATCAGAGATGTATTCCAAAACCATATTCTTCAATTGCTCACCCTGACAGCCATGGAAGCACCGGTTGCGTTTCGCCCGAACGCAGTACGGGATGAAAAGGTTAAGGTTCTGCAGGCATTGAGGTCTATCAAAGGGAAGGATGTCCCACTGAACACCTGTCGTGGTCAATATACGGCAGGATTAATTGATAAGTTGCGGGTGTCTGCATACAGGGATGAGAAAAGTGTTTCCCCGTCCTCGATCACAGAAACATATATGGCTGCCAGGGTATTTATTGATAATTGGAGGTGGTCGGGAGTTCCCTTTTATATTCGAGCCGGCAAACGTCTTCCCAGAAGATTAACTGAGATTGCCATCCAGTTCAAACAGGTTCCACTCTCCCTCTTTAACGCCCGGAATATGGCGTACGATGCACCGAATGTCCTTGCTTTGAATATCCAACCGGAAGAAGGGATCTCATTATCCTTTGGAGCAAAAGTACCTGGACCGATGGATCAGGTCCAACCGGTGACCATGAATTTTAATTATGTGGAAACTTTTGGCGCCGAGCCACCTGAAGCATATCAACGGTTGTTATTGGATTGCCTGAGTGGGGATCCAACTCTATTTACGAGGAGTGATGAAGTGAAAGCTGCCTGGGCTTTTACAACTGACATCATTCATGGTTGGGAGGATCAAAACATAAAAAACCTGCCTGTTTATGAGGCAGGTACCTGGGGACCGTCAGGCGCAAATGATTTTATTGAAAGGGATGGAAGGCAGTGGCGGTTCAGGGACGAGATCGTAGAGTGAGACTATGCATCGTTTACAAACGAACTCTATTACCGCAGTTTGGACAAAATATCTCGCCTTTTTTTGTAACATATCCACATTTGGAGCAGGTAACAGGCTGCATATCTCCAAGGGGAGCACCGCAGGCAATACAAGTAGCTTCTCCAACCGGATTAGCGGCGCCGCAATAACGGCATTCCAAACGACGAAGACGGTCTGAAAGTTCATGGGAAGAACGGTGAGCCACAGCCGTCCTATCAATGATTTTCCAGACATCTTCCGTAATTTGAATCGATTCGATATCCTGTGCGACATCATCCAACCTGCCCAATAATGAGAACGGATTTCTCAGTGCTGAAAACACGGTTGAACCAAGGGATGCGGCTACTCCATACCAGGATTGTTCTCCCATCTGGATGGACAATCCATCTTCAATCGGGCGGATGGAAATCGTAAGCGCCGTTTGTCCACCTGAAGATCGAATTGTGCGGGTGGATATCTGGACGGTTACGTAATCATTTTGTCGAAACGACTGGGCAATATAATTACCCCGGTTAAAGTAAGCTTCCAGGTCCTGGGCGACATCTTCAGTGGTTAAATCTCCATGGTAGACTCGCTGTATCATGTATTCGATTATAATTCGAATTATTCCGATTGGATAAGATTATTTCGATGATTCCAAATAAGCTGAATGGTTTTTTTCAATTAATTGTTTTCATATTGGTGCTCTCCGGTATGATATTTCTGCCTTCGATCGTAAATGGCGAAGGAATGCCTCAAACCGCCCCAACTATTGATCTGCCTACCCAGGTGATCCCGACCGTGACCGGAACACCGATCGGTACCTATATTGTTGTAAATGCGGATCAGGATCAGATCAATGTGCGGGAATGTCCAAATGCCACGACCTGCGCTAAAGTTGGTGTCTTACTTGCTGGACAGAAAGTACCCGCCAAAGGCCGGACAGAAGGCGGAGTTTGGGTTCAAATTGAGTATCCTGGAGTTCCTGGCGGATTAGCCTGGGTGCATTCCTCGTTAGTGACTATATACGGGGGAAGTCTGCCAGCAGTCGAACCACCTGCGACACCTACACCCGCACAGACAGCGACCATTGATCCAACACTGGCAGCGCAATTTATTGTCACGATACAGCCGACCCGGTTGCCGACATTTACGCCGCCTCCTGAATTAGTGATTCCAACATTTGAAGAAACAAATGGAAACCCGGTCACATCCAGAGTACCGATGGGGATGATAATCACTGGTCTTGCTGCACTGGGGATATTCGGGGGAATATTAAGTGTGTTACGAGGACGTTGAGACGGAACTAAGCCTGTCTATTCCGCTTGACGATCCATTCCATTAGAGCCAGGATACCAATAATGATCAATATGGGTAATAATCCTGCGCCGATGCAGAGTAATCCGGTGATCGCGGCACTTCCACCATAGATCCACCATATCAGACCATCACCGACAATGAGGAGGACCAGAATTCCTCCTACAATTAAGCGGGTATTCGTTTGACTCGCGTACTTCCGTAAATCTCGCATTCAATTGCTCTCTAAAAATCTCAAGTAGAGACCTCATTGTAAGCTTAAAAAGGTCTTTGATACAAGGCAGACAAGAAAAATGTACTCCTGTGCAAAAGAATGGATTTGAGGCTAAAATCGGATCTGTGAGGGGATATTCTAGTTCATCCTTTTATAAGAGGAATCAAGTATGAATCAAAATGAAATTGGAATGAAAACAAGTAAACGGATAGCATTAATTGCCCACGACGGGAAGAAAGAGGATCTGATCGAATGGATCCAATACAATAAGGGAACTCTAGATACACATCACCTCATTGCCACCAGATCAACCGGTTTATTGATCGAAAAAGAAACTGGTCTGACGGTTACCAAATTCATGAGCGGACCAATCGGGGGTGATCAGCAAATCGGATCCAGAATCGCAGAAGGTAAAGTAGATCTGCTTATTTTTTTCTGGGACCCATTATCACCTCAACCACATGATCCGGATGTGAAAGCATTACTCCGAATTGCTGTCTTGCATAATATACCTACTGCCTGCAATCGTTCGACTGCGGATTTCTTGATCTCATCTCCATTGATGAAAAAGAATTACCGTCGCTCGATTCCCGATTATTAGGTCGCAAATGCTTCTCGTTCGGAAAGGGTCAGTGGTACCAGAGAATCTCCGCTGGAATTTCTTACACCTGATCGGGGATATTTTATGGTGGGGAGTCTTAAATGGTACTTCTTTGTCTTTCGTTACAGTTTATGTCACCCGAATCGGGGGTGATGGGTTCCAATTAGGCTTGCTCGCAGCAGCTCCAGCGGTGGTCAACATCCTCTTCGCCATTCCATTTGGCAGGTGGTTGCAAGGACGAAATACAGCCAGGGAAATAGTTCTTTTTTCAATCTATCACCGCATTTTTTATCTTTTATGGATTCCTGTCCCTTTTATCTTATCTCAAACGGTTCAGATCTGGCTTTTGATCGGCCTTACTTTTATCATGAATATCCCCGGGGTAGTACTGCAGGTGGGATTCAATGACTTATTCGCGGATGCCGTCCCACCTGATTGGAGAGGGTATCTTGCGGGTGTCCGGAACGCGGCTTTGGCTGTGGCATCCGTGATTAGTTCTATTATTTGCGGTCAATTACTAACCCGGGTGATCTTTCCACTCAATTATCAAATTGTTTTTTTTCTAGGATTTCTGGGTGCCGGTTTAAGCTCTGTTCACCTGTTTTTTGTTTGGAAAAACCTGGAATCAGGGTCAAAATCGATCAAGCAGAAAGAGATCACAGAGGCTGTTAGAACCGAATTAAACGGTATAAAACTAATGCTTCAGATGATCAGGTCCGCCGGAAATCGTAAGTTTATGCGATTAATGATTGGTTTATTTGGTTTTCACGTTACTCAATTCCTGGGTATTCCGATTTTTCCCCTTTACCAGGTTAACCAGCTTAAGCTGAGTGATAATTTTATTAGTATTGGGAACGGGCTATTCTTTGGTGTGATATTTATAATTTCCACCCAGATTCCGCGCTGGTCCCGGCAATTTGGTACGAAAAAAATTGTTACCTGGGGTGCCATTGGTATGGGTTTGTATCCGGCAATTTTAGCATTCAGCAAATCGGAAATCCCATACTTAATCGGAGCTGGAATTGGAGGAATTGCCTGGGGATTAGCAGGAGGTCTCCTATATAACTACCTGTTGGAACACATTCCGGAAAGTGATCGACCACCTTATCTTGCTTTTTACAATTTCATCCTTTACTCCGCTGTACTGATCGGCTCTTTGGGAGGACCATTATTTGTCAATTGGATGGGAATCTCGAATGCTCTCGTTTTGGTCGCCATCCTGCGCTTCCTCGCCGGTTTCCTGTTATTTCGCCTGGGATAATATGTTAGAATCAGGCTCATGTCTGAGAAAGTGGTCTCAAGAAACCGAAAAGCTGGTTTTGAATTCTTTTTATTAGATCGATTTGAGGCCGGGATCTCTCTCCAGGGGACTGAAATCAAATCAATCCGCAATGGACAAATGAGTTTGCAGGAGTCGTACATCCAAATCGACGGAAACAACGCTTTCCTGATCAACGCTCATATTGCTCCGTATGATCCCGCCAGCCGTTACAACCATGATCCTATCCGACCCCGCAGGTTACTTCTTCATAAGAAGCAAATACGTACCCTTTGGAACGAGGTTCGTCTGAAAGGGGTCACCATTGTGCCGATAAAAGTGTACCTAAAAGAAGGTCGGGCGAAATTGGAGATTGCACTGGCAAAAGGGAAGAAGAATTACGATAAACGGGAATCTATCGCTCAACGAGATACGGCAAGGGAAGCCCGCCGCGAACTCAAGGATCAACACTAAATCACCTTCAACCTAGAGTGGACAATGCTGAATAACAATCTCATTGCGACTGTCATCACTTTTGTTCTTGCTCTTTCTTGGTTGAGAATCATGGATTATTTCGCCCAACGCGGGTGGATCGACAGTAAGCTCAGTCGAAAGATCATTCATATTGGAACAGGACCACTCTTTGTCCTTTGCTGGTTACTTTTTGACGACCAACCCTATGCACGCTATTTGGCGGCATTGGTACCGTTGGCTACGACGATCCAGTTTGCACTGGTCGGTTTAGGAATCCTCAAGGATGACGCCGCGGTAACGGCAATGTCCAGGACCGGCAGGAGGCAGGAAATTCTCCTCGGTCCATTGTTTTACGGTATTGCTTTTATTGTTTTAACGGTTGTATTTTGGAAAGACAGCACTATTGGAATCATCAGTTTGATGATCCTCTGTGGTGGGGATGGGTTGGCTGATATTATTGGAAAACGGTTTCAGAAATGGAAATTGCCCTGGTCACCTCAGAAGACCTGGGCGGGAAGCGTTTCGATGTTTTTTTGCGGAGTGCTCCTTAGTCTTTTGATTGTCTGGGTCTTTACTTTGGCAGGGGTATTCGATATCAAGTGGGTCCTCTTCATTCCCCGCTTGATTCTTGTGGGAGTGATTGCCGCAGCAGTTGAATCGATTCCACTGAAGGACCTTGATAATATCACTGTACCAGCGATTTCCGTGATCACCGGTTTGTTCCTCTTCTAAAGGAGTGCTGATGATATCCATCAATGGCAATTCATTATCTCTTGATGAGATCGTCCGGGTCGCCAGACACGGCGAACATGTCCAATTGGATGGGGAAGCCCGGCTGCGAATGCTCCAGAGTTGGGGGTGGGTGGAAGAAATATCCAGGAATCATGAACCCGTATATGGGATCAATACTGGTTTTGGAATCTTCTCAGACCAGCGAATTTCACCAACCGATTGTGCAAAATTGAGTCGAAATTTGATTCTGAGTCATTCTGTTGCTACCGGTGATCCTTTATCTGTTGACGTTGTCCGAGCCGCCATGCTTGTAAGAGCAAATACACTGGCAAAAGGATACTCGGGTGTCAGACCCATCCTGGTGGAAACGCTCTGCGACATGTTAAACAAAGATGTCGTCCCTGTCGTTCCACAACAAGGATCGATGGGTTCTTCTGGAGACCTGGGTCCGCTCTCACATATGGCACTTGTTCTGACGACAGACCTGGAAGATTGTGAGGAAGATTCCGGGTTCGCGTGGGTCCAGGGTGATTTGATGACTGGCAAAAAAGCAATGGAAAAAGCAGGCTTGAAAAGGATCATCCTCGGTCCGAAGGAAGGGCTGGGACTGAACAACGGGGCAACTTTTTCTGCCGCGATCGGCGCCCTGGCTATCAGTGATGCAATAAATTTGCTTGAGATGGCCAACCTCTCTCTATCTTTGACTCTGGAAGTACTGGAAGGGTGTTCGAACGCATTCGACGAACGGATTCATCTGGCACGAGGACAGGCAGGTCAGATTCACATTGCGAGTAAAATTCGGCAACTCACGCAGGGAAGCACGTTGATCGATGCTGCCGGACGCGTCCAGGATGCTTATAGTCTACGTTGTGCTCCACAAGTGCAGGGTGCTGCCTGGGAGACACTGGTTTTTATCCAATCGATATTGGAAAAAGAGATCAATGCCGCAACAGATAACCCTTTATTATTTGAACAGGGGGTTGCACTCTCCGGGGGGAATTTCCATGGTGAACCTGTTGGTTTGGTGATGGACTATCTTGGAATTGCTCTTGCCGAGGTAGGTGCGATCTCTGAGAGACGGATTTTTAGATTGACCGATGGAACGCTGAACGGTGGATTACCGAATATGTTGGTGGATAATAACCAGGCTGCCGGATTGAATTCAGGATTGATGATGCCCCAGTATACAGCAGCGTCTTTGGTATTGGAAAATCAAACTCTGGCAACTCCCGATTCTGTCCATTCATTGCCTACCTCCGGGGAGCAGGAAGACCATAATGCGAATTCTATGACTGCCGCAAGGCATGCATATCAGATTCTGGTGAACGTCCGGAAAATCATTGCAATCGAGATTTATTCAGCCGCCCGGGCTATGGATCTGCGTCTACGTAAATCACCTGACCGGACAATGAGTGACCCTATCCAACGAGTTTTCGATCTAGTTAGAAGTCATGTGCCTTATCAGGCAGATGATCGCTGCTGGGGAAGAGAGATCGACCAGGTCGAACGCCTAATAATAACCAATGAATTATTACATGTAATTAACAAAGGTTGACAAGGATACTCGGGCAGAGTATCGTATATACCAATATGGATAAAAAATATCTAATAAGTAGACGGGATTTCCTCTCAAAATCCATAACAATGGCAGCTGGTTCAGTCGTATTAAATCAGATGGATTGGCGTACAACTATGCAACCATCACAGACAGACCAGAAGATTGGCCGCATATGTGCCGGCGGGGAAGGCGCATGGTTCGATCTGAAGTCCAAGCCAGATTTGAATAGTCAAACAGTTGGTTCTGTAATTCGGGACGATGTCATTCCCTGGTATCACACGACTGCAGCAAGCAAATTAGACCTGAATTCGATCAATCAACGTTGGGTTGAGACTGAAGGCGGTTATGTTTATGCCGGTTTGGTCCAACCTGTTAAGGACATAAGAAATAAGCCGCTGACGGAATTACCTTCCTATGGTGCAAGCCCGGGCATGTGGGTAGAGATCACAGTACCTAAAGTGGATATTATCAAACAAGGTCCACCGGGAACGTACTGGCTCCAACATGCTTTAACTCCACGGTTGTATTATGGACAGGTATTTTGGGCAAGCCAGATCCGAACAGATGAATCCAACCAGGTTCAATATCTGTTGACCCAGCGATTTGGAGCTGCTGAAGAGTATTATTGGACACCTGCGGAAGCCTGCAAGCCAATTACACCTGAAGAGGTCACGCCGATCTCTCCGGACGTGGAAAATAAAAAGGTAGTTGTAAACCTGGCTCGTCAGACACTATCGTGTTTTGAAAACGACCGGGAAGTCCACTTTTGCAGAGTCTCGACCGGACCACTGCTATCAAAAGGATGGGCAACTCCTCCGGGTGATCACCCAATCTGGCGCAAGCTTTTCTCCCTCCATATGAGCGCAGGTGGTGGGACGGGGGAGGCATTCGATACGCCGGCTATTGCATGGACATCTCTTTTCACCACAACCGGTGCAGCCATTCACACCTCTTATTGGCACAATGAATATGGATTTGCCCGATCGCATGGCTGCGTTAATTGCCTTCCGGAAGATGCCAGATTCGTATGGCGATGGACAACTCCTGTCGTCCCTTATGATCCAGGCGATCTAACCTGGAACGACTGGAAGAGTGGATCTTCGAGAATTGTTGTTGTTGAATCGTAAAGGCGTTGCATGACAGTCACCATTGGTCTGGCTTTACTGGCAGGTTTGGTTTCATTTTTATCACCCTGTGTTTTCTCATTGGTTCCAGCTTATATTGGATACTTAAGCGGAAGATCGCTCGAAGCATCCAGAGGAGAAAAGCAATCGTCATGGCTTACTTTTGCGCATGGGATTGCTTTTGTTCTAGGATTTAGTATTATCTTCATCCTGCTTGGATTAGCCGTTTCCGCCCTTGGCGGATTTCTTTATTCCATAAAAGGAATTCTGGCGAAAATTGGTGGTGTGGTGATCATCCTCTTTGGTATCCATATGACCGGAGTTTACCGGTTTCCATTTTTAGAGTATGACCTTCGCCCGCACACACAGGTAGATCACAGCCGCGGACTGATATCTTCCTTTCTACTGGGAATTTTCTTTTCTGCCGGCTGGTCTCCGTGTGTAGGACCAGTCCTCGGAGCAATCCTTGCCTTGGCTCTTAACGGGGGAAATCTTCAACAAGGATTTGTACTGCTTGCCGTCTACTCAGCAGGGATGGCGATTCCGTTTTTGCTTGCGGCTATAGGAATAGGCTGGGTGACCCATATTCTGCGAAAATACGCACGGGTACTTCATTGGATCGAAGTGGCGATGGGAATTGTTCTTATCATAGTTGGGATTTTGTTACTGGCTGGTGTTTTTGAAAAATTAGCCAGGTTCGGTTTACCATTCAATATAGGTCTTTAGATCAGAGATTGGGCGTTAAAAATGGTTAATGTCGTAGTATATACATCTAAAAATGATTCGTCATTGGCAGAAATTACCGGATGGTTGGCTGATATCCAAAACGAATATCCGCATAACCTGGTAACAATTGATATCGATGAAGAGCAGGATATATATCAAGGCTATATCGGGAGAACTCCAGTTTTAGAGGTCGGACCCTACCATCTATTTACTCCATTTACGATTGCAGATATAAAAATGACTCTTGGTGCCGCTCAAGATCGTCAAAAATCTCTTACTGATAGTGGAGACTTGGTCTATCAGAAAAAAATAAATCGAGGGTCCGCCATTAGCGGTTCTGATAAATTTTCTTACTGGCTCACCCGAAATTATATGATCTTATTTAATTCATTGTTATTTATTTTTGTTGGATTACCATTTCTGGCGCCTGTTCTCAACCGGGCAGGTGCGACCTTACCCGCAACCATCATCTATAAAATTTATAGCCCACTCTGCCATCAGTTGGCGTTCAGATCCTGGTTCCTATATGGAGAACAAGCGGCATATCCTCGTGAATTGGCAGCACAATCGGGGTTGTCTTTCGAACAGGCAACAGGTATGCAGAGCTCTGATATTTGGGGATCCCGCAATTTCCTGGGGAATACCGTTCTCGGGTATAAAGTTGCTCTCTGCGAAAGGGATGTTGCCATCTACGGCGGCATCCTTCTTTTCGGTCTACTCTTCTCACTGACAGGGAATCGACTTCGATCGATTCCGTGGTACGCCTGGGTTGTACTTGGGATTTTACCGATGGGATTGGATGGAGTATCCCAATTACCCGGTTTATTGGAAAATACGATTTCCTGGCTTCCCATCCGCGAGAGTACACCTTTATTAAGAACAATTACCGGATTACTTTTCGGAATCAGTACAGCCTGGTATGGTTACCCTTTGATTGAACAGACTATGCGTGATAGTCGGAAGTCACTTGCGAAAAAATTTGCAGTAAACCAGGTAAATCTGTGATGGGATTTCATTCGTTTGAAGATATTAAGTGGATTGAATTCGACAACCTGATTACTTTCCCCATTCAACATGGCATTTTTACCAGGCATGGCGGAGTTTCACCAGAGCCGTGGAGTAGCCTCAATATCGGTGGAACTGTTGGTGATTCGATCCAAAATACACGGGAAAACAAAAAAAGGTTGCTACATTCGGTCGATATTCCATATGATACAGTTTACGATGTCTGGCAAGTTCACAGTGCAGATTATATCCTTGCAACAAAACCACGCGGAATGGATGAGGAACACCTGAAAGCGGATATCATCATCTCCAATACACCTGGATTGACCTTACTGATGAGATTCGCGGACTGTGTACCAATTATGGCATATGACCCCATACATCATGCTGTTGGAATGGCACACGCTGGATGGATAGGAACCAGCAAAGATGTAGCAGGCGAATTGATCCGTTCAATGCAAAAAGAATTCGGAAGCATCCCCGGTGATATCATTAGCGCCATTGGTCCTTCGATCTGCCAGAAGCATTATCCGGTGGGTGAAGATGTTGTAGACTTATTTAGAAAACTACATCCCCAATGGGAACAAGAAATTTTTTATAAAGATCATGAGCAATCACACTTAGATCTGTGGAAAGCTAATCAGCTATTATTAGAGCAGGCAGGGGTGAAAAACTTAGAACTGGCAGGATTATGCACAGTTTGTCAAAACCAGGACTGGTATTCCCACCGTAAAGAAAGAGGAAGGACTGGTCGTTTTGGCGCACTGATCAGATTATCCAAAAGGGAAGAGGACTAGCTTTGATCGATCTCTTGTCTGACATAAAGCAGAATTACCATGAAATCTTGGATACTATGGATCACTCTGCTCGTAAGAGCGGTCGGAAGTTGTCGGATGTCGAATTGATTGCGGTGAGTAAAAAACAATCACTCGAAAAGATATATGCTTACCTTAACGCGGGTGGAAAGATCCTGGGGGAAAACTATCCTGAAGAGGGAGCGGGGAAAAAGGAAAAGTTAGCTGGGATCTATGTTTCCTGGCATATGGTGGGGCATGTCCAATCGCGAAAAGCAGGTCTGGTCGCCCACTATTTTGATTTCCTTCAAACCCTGGATTCTCTCAAATTAGCCAGAAAATTCCAAGACCAGTTAAGTGTTGAACAGAAGATCCTATCCTTTTTGGTCGAAATCAATATCGGTGTCGAACCGAATAAATCGGGATATCTAATTCATACTGAATCGGATCGGGCACTACTGTGGTCGGATTTGGATGGCATTCTCAGGATGTCAAATTTGATCTGGCGGGGCATCATGATCATGCCGCCCATTTCCGATGTTCCAGAAGATTCAAGAAGATACTTTATTCAAGGACGAGAATTTTTGGATACACTCAAAATGCGCTACCCGGACCAGAAAGTAGATCAACTATCAATGGGCACCAGTTTGGATTATCAAATAGCCATTCAAGAAGGTGCCACAATGGTTAGAATCGGAACAGCTTTATTTGGAAAAAGGAGTTAGGTGAATATGGGATTTTTTCTAGGACGGCTCGTGCAAATACTAGTTCAGGTTTATATATTGGTAATCGTCGTGGATGTGGTATTAAGTTATATCCTTCCTCCTTATCACCGGGTTCGTGAATTTCTGGATAGTCTGGTCAATCCATTATTACTACCGATCCGCAGAGTAGTCCCGCCGCTCGGGATTTTAGACCTGAGCCCGCTGGTTTTGCTCCTATTAGTTCAACTTCTGGGATCGCTCCTCGCGACAGTATTATTTCAGATCCCATGAGTGAAAATACCCTTCTTCATATCCGGGTACAACCGAATTCTCAAAAAAACCAGATTGTTGGGATTCTTTCAGATGGAAGGATAAAAATTAAATTGCAAGCACCTCCACTCGAAGGGAAAGCGAATAAAGCGCTATTTCGATTTTTACATCAAATATTTGACATCCCTGAAACACGCTTTGACCTGGTACAGGGGGAATCCAACCGCGATAAGGTTATCCGGATAGAGGGAATATCCGAATCAGCTGCGCATCAAATAATTCTTGCGCAAATTCCAGATTAGCTTAGTCCAAATTTCTTGATCGAAGGAAAATGTACACCGGTGAGTGAGATCTTCCACAGGGTATACAACGCATATTCTCTCACATTGGAATTCCTTTGATAGACTGCGTCATATAATCGAGCTATCACACCTTCTTCACTCGACCAGCCTAAATACTCCATTGCGGCTATCTTTTCATCATCGCTGCCGTTGGCAAGGACACGGATCAACAAAGGGAGTGGGGATATGGATGGAGAAATTCCTTCCCCATTTCTGCCGGCATAAGCAACCAGCCACGGAGCGAGGTAGGGTTCTGGAAGTTTACGGGGAATATGGGCATCGATACTGGAAATATTTTCAAGCATTTGAGCTGCCGTATTTCGGATCACCCACTGTCCATCCTCGGTCTGGAGCTTTTTTAGTAGATCGATGCTCCATTTTTCAGGTATTAAACCGAGAGCATATACGCTGGCTCGTCTCACTAAAATATCTTTATAGGATGCACCATCTTTCAGCGTTTGGATGCCTTCCGCCTGGTTTAAGGTCAGCATTTCGGCCGCAATCCGACGCATGGATTCATCTGCCTGTAACAGGATCTGAGCTGTCAATTCCTTGGCTTGTGGGTGCTTGTATCCTGCAAGAGCCATAGCCGCGGCATTTCGAACAGGCGCCTCGGAATCACCCAATAATTCTGAAAGCGTATTAATACAGGTTGGATCCTGCAAAATCCCACAAGCAAGAGCTGACAATCGTCTTACGATCGGCGAATTTGCCTCGCAATATTGTTTGAAAAGACCAATGATATTCTTCTCATTGGCGAAAACCAATCCCGCAGCTGCTTTTGCGCGGATTGTAAATGGTTGATTATCATTATTCAATATTTGAGCTAGCCGGCGCATGATCTGAGGTCTAAAAATCGCGCCTTGCTTGCATTCCCGTAACCAATGAGAGGTAATAAAAAGCTGCTTATAGAGAGGAGCTTCCTCATCCATACGATCTAATTGGATGTATTGAGAAATATCGATCATATGAGAGAGATATTTCAATGAAAGTTCCCTGGCAGACCAATCAGGTTGATTGAACACAACCTGACATTGCCCATTCCGTATCAAAGCATTACTGGCTAAGAATCCAAGAAAGACGGGGTGAGTGAAAATGACATTTCCATGATTGGTCGGCTGCAATACCATACGTTTAGAGACAAGCGTAAGGGCTTTGGATGCCTTGGCAGTCTGAGGTTGTGAAGATCCTGTCTCCGCCTCTGATGTCTGAATTAACTCCGGAATATAATGGTCGACCTCATATTTATTGATGATCGGATTTTCGCTGATTACAGTTTGATAGGCGAGCACTTCCAAAGAGGCTTTCGTTGAGCTAACCGGAACAAGTTGGTTGATATAATTCTGTAAAATATCGAAGGAGGTTTTTCCGACATCCAAACCAGCTAACGCACAAATTGTTTGAATGGTTGTTTCAAGGGCACCGAGGGCAGCATCCTGATCCATACCCCAGGTCAGGAGTGATTGAAGCCGGATATCTCGGTCTTCATCCGATAATTCAGTTTCGAAGACCTTAAAGTACATTTGGGTAAGTTTTCTTAAAAATTGATTTTTCTGTAACCGATTCCAATGACTGATCGCCATGGGATATACACCCATCGCGATAAACCCGTCCATGAAATCAGTTGGTCCTGTGAGGATAAACTTCAATTCAGGATACTGGGATGTGAGTAATCTGATCTCATCCCGGCATTCCTGGATCAAATTTCTAGGCAATTCGTCAAACCCATCAATAAATAACAACACCGAATTTTGTCTGAAACTCTCTCGTAGAAGCGTGTCCAACTTCGCAGGGGAAAGATCAGGATGATAACTGGCGGTGATTGCAACCAGTTGTTCTAGTGGGTTCTCAGCATGAGGAAATTCAATAAGGTCCCTGGCATGCAGGAGGATTGGAATATATTGATTAAGATAACCTGTGGCAGAAGATTTTCGAGCGACCAGACTGCAAAGCGAAGCAAGAGCGAATGTTTTCCCTGTACCTGGTTGCCCAATTATGGCTATATTCATCCCTCCTCTTAATACTTCGGAAACCGGGATGGCTTTTACTGAATATGGCGCAAGGAATTCACCCCAGTCTGGAAGATAGGGTAGTTCGTGGTGCACAAGGCTGTTGGGCACACCAGTAAAATCTGGCGAGAGTTGAACCGGCGGGGGGATGAGCCCAGGAGTGACCAGGATATCATCCAGCGGAAATAAATTAGCTAACAGGTGGAGGGATTGAGCTCTAAGGAACACCTGTGTTCGATATTTTTCCAGTATCTCCTGGGCGGTCTTTGTTTCGCGAGACTCAACGGGCTTACTTGGCATAGATAATTCTCCCACAAGTGGAGCAAAAGCATAATTCTTGCGAGATACGCGCTTTCTGCCAAACTGCCTGGGTGATTTCCGCACCGCATTTTTCACAGGTATTTTCTTCAACCTGAGTGACAGGAATGCCAGATTTCGTTTTTCTCAATTTTTGATATATGTCCATGGATGTCTGATCAAGACCGGCAGTCAGGGCTTCCTTTTCTGGCATTACCCGGGCAATCGCTTGTTTCAGACTTTCAATTTCACTCATAAGGATAAGATTCTCTTCCTCTTTCCTTTGATCAAATAAATCCCTTTTGCTGATGGCTTCATTTTCCGATGTCACTTTTGCTTCAAGAAGGACCATTTGTTCAAATTCCGTTTCTTCCAATTGGGTAATCTGTCCCTTTAAATGACTGATTTCAGTCTGCAAATCCTGCAATTCTTTAGGATTTTGGATCTTGCCTCCATAGAGGGATCCTTCAGATTGCTGCATCTTAATTCGAGTATTTCTTATCTTATCTTCGAGAGCTCGAAGTTGTTTTTCCTGTTCAGATCGTTCCTCCCGAATCAGGTCTATTGTTCTCGTAAGCTGATCATGTTCTCTCTGGTCGGAGATGATCGATTTAATTTCCAAAATACGACGATCATACTGATCCAATTTCATATCAGTTTGTTGAAGTAGGAAAAGATTCATAGATTTATTCATGGAGTTGATTATAGGGAAGGTTGACCTGATTGGCAAGAATGAAACCATCATGGTTTGCGGGTGAAGCTATTCTTGAGTATACTGTCAACCATGGGCAGGAGTAAATTTCCCTGGATATTATTCGCATTATTCCTTCTATTGCTGATAGGTCCATATCTATTTGCCGGTCTACAATCTGATGCTCAGGTTGTATTCAATGGATTCCTGCAGAATCCCCAGGATGAGTATTCCTACCTCGCTAAGATCGAACAAGGTAAATCTGGTTCCTGGTTATTCCGATTACCTTTTACATCGCCAGATGTTGGAAGGAAACCCCTTTTCTTGTATTACTTATTCCTTGGCCATATCGCCAAAATTTTGGCGTTAAGTCCAATATTGATCTTCCATGTAAGTAGAATTGTAAATTCGGTCTGCCTTTTCCTCACATTTTGGCTGACCTTACCTACATTAGCAGCCACAAAAAAACTTCAGATCTCTTGGATGATGACCATTCTGTGTTTCGGTGGGGGATTGGGCTGGCTTATTCTTCCTGCAGGTAAAATACCAGGGGATTTTTGGATCGCTGAGTCATTCCCATTTCTCGCATCCTTCACCAATCCCCATTTTCCACTTTCGATCGCTTTAATGGTTTGGATGGTCTGGGCGTGGAAGCAGACTAGCTCTATTATTCGTTATTCGATCTTAGCTGTCGGTGCTCTTCTGTTGGCGATCATTCAGCCTTTTGCCAATATCATACTTGGATTAGTGTTTAGTGTTGATTGGATTTGGATGTTGGTTAAGAATTGGATCAACCGAAGCGAAACCATTGCGCTTGTTGTTTTTGCACTCATGGCTCTACCGTATATGGTCTATTCGCTCTTGATCATTAACTCCGACCCGAATTTCGCCAATTGGAATAAGCAGAATACAACGCCGGGGCTTACACTGATCGACTGGATCTTTTCCTTTTCACCAGCTTTGATCCTCGCCTTGCTTTACATATATGGGTGCTGGAAACGAAGATCCACTCCTCCGAGAATCCTGTTTATCTGGGCGATTGTCACGATTGTATTGAGCTTCATACCTACCCAATTGCAACGCCGGTATTTACTCGCCGCGTCAGTACCCCTGGCCGTCCTTGCATTTCAACAGATCGATTTATGGATGGAGTCGCGTCCAAAATTGGGAAATCTTGCTCGTTTAGGTTGGTTTGTATTCATCGTACCCACGAATCTAATTCTGATTGCAATGGGAATCTTAGCGGTTACGCAAAAGAATCCCTTATTATTTCTGTACCATGATGAGCTCTTTGGATTTACCTGGTTGTCCGACCATGCGAACAGATCTTCAACTGTTTTGACCGGACCAGATACGGGATTATATATCCCTGCATATACATCCCTTGGAGTGGTGTATGGGCATCCATTTGAAACTCCGAACGCTTCAGTTCGGAAGAAAGAAATTTTGGATTGTTTGCGGGAAGGAAATCTACATACCTGTGAAAGAGTAATCGTTGAACAAGGGGTGGACTATATTCTCGTCGGTCCGCGCGAACAGGCAACTGGTTGGAACTCCCCGGAATTTATGTATCCGGTTGTTTTTGAGTCTGGTCCATTGAAAATCTATGAAGTGGATTAATAAGATCCCCCTCTGGATCGTCTTCTTAGTCGTACCGGTCCTGTTCATTGGTCCGACGATTTCTTCCTATCATGTTGCTATCGGGAATGAATTCAGCGATATTCAAATCACTCATTCACCGAATCTGATGTTTATTCAAAAATCGATATTGGAATATCACCAAATTCCTCTCTGGAATCCATTGATCCTTAGTGGATACCCATTTGACGCAGATCCTCTTTCGGGATTGTGGTATCCCCCAGGTTGGCTGGCGTTGGTTTTTCCTCAACCTTTCGGATTGAATTTGTTGGTGGTCCTTCATATATTTCTCGGTGGGTTTGGATTATATGCTTATCTCCACCAAATTGGGTTGGCAAAGAACCTCAGTCTGTTTGGTGGATTAGTCTTTACATTGCTTCCAAAGATATATGCCCATTTTGGCGCAGGGCATGTTACCTATATATTCGCCTTATGCCTTTCACCCTGGCTGCTGTATTTCGCGGCCAGAAAAGAAAGCCGATCCTGGATACTGCAATCGTTGATCCTGGCTGGGATGATCCTGGCAGATGTGCGTTGGATTCCTTATGGGATCTTGCTTTGGATCGCCGCGGAATATCAAAATCTCTCTACTTCAGGAATTATCTCAACCAAAGTTGTTTTCCTGGAAATGATTCGGATGGGTAAAAGCCTGTTCTTCGGGATGCTCTTGTCAGCTCCTTTTCTCTTCCCTTTTATCCAATATGTATCGCTATCAACCCGTAGTCAATTAACGGCAGCAGATAATCTAGAACTATCCTTGCCGGTTGGGAAGCTGCTGACCCTTGTCTTTCCATCCATAGGCGGTACAGCGGAATGGATGATCTTTACGGGTTCAAGTATTTTCCTGTTTGGTCTTATCAGCTTGGTCGCATCAAATAGGAAAAAAACGATGCCATGGTTGATTGTGTTTGTGTTTTCACTTATATTCGCTCTGGGCGATCAGGTACCAGGAATGAAGTGGCTTGTATCTCTTCCTGCCCTCAATAGTTTACGAATACCTCCACGCGTTTTATTTCCCGGGTCGATTGCGATAATTATTTTAGCGGTATACGGCTTTTCTGCCCTTATGGAGTCAAATAATAGGAAAAAGAATTCATCGATCTTACTACTGAGCTTTTTTGTATTTTTAATCACTGGTATCATTGTGGGTTTTCAGCGTCAGGGGTCTCAGAGTGAATATCAGTTATGGTTGATCACTCCTTTGATTCTATTCTGCATATTTATCATGATTGGATTGCTGCAAAAATTAGTCATAAAACCTCGCTCTTTTGTCATTGGGGTCTGTTTGATCGTTTTCCTGGAAATTGGATTGATCGCCCAAATTACCTTTACATCCAAAGCTACAGAAAATCAGGTGTCGGCTTCGATCCTAAATCTGATTCAGGAATATCCTTCCGAGAGGGTGTATTCGCCGTCCTATTCGATTGGGCAGGATGAGGCGATAAATCATGGGATCGGATTAACTGAAGGAGTTCATCCTTTACAACTGATCGAGTATGTCAACTTTTTTTCCGGGGCGAGTGGTGTTCCTAATGATCAATACAGCGTTGTGCAACCACCCCTATTGAATGGGAATCCGACCGAAGATAATAAGGATGCGGTACCAAATCTGGATCTACTATCAAGATTGAATGTTCGGTACATAGTAGCCAGTTTTCCAATGCAAAAAACCAACTGGTTGCAGATCGCGAGTGGTCCAAAAATTTGGATCTATCAGAATCAGAGATTTCATCCTTATCCCATGATCCTTGGTGGGGCAGGGCAACCAGGAAAAGTTACTTTAGTAAATTACACACCAAATAAGATCGAGTATTTGGTTTCAGGTCCCGGGACGATGAAAACATCCGATGTCATGTATCCAGGATGGACAGCTTCACTCGATGGACGATTTGTCCAGATCCAAACAGACGAAACCATATTCAGATCAGTTAAAATACCATCTGGAAATCACTCCCTCGTCATGGTCTACCATCCCTGGTTGACCTATCTGGGAATAGCAATCTCCCTTATCACCTTGCTAATCCTCCTGGTAGGTTTGAAGGAACGACCATGACCAATAAAACAGAAAGAAAGATCCTCGGTTGGTTCATTCTGGTTGTTATCCTGCTCACAAGTGTTCCATATATCATCGGGTTCGCTTCACAGACTAAGGAATGGCGGTTTAGTGGGTTTTTGGTTGGTGTGGAAGATGGCAATAGCTATATAGCAAAGATGCTCAGGGGGTCTGTTGGAGATAATTTATTTCGTTCACCCTTTACGGTTGCCCCTCAGGATGGATTGCTAGTTTTCTTGCCCTATTTATGGATTGGTAAATTGGCATCTCCTCCGGCTCAACACACCCAATTAGTAGCCTTGTTTCAATTATTTCGCTGCCTTGGGATTTTTGTCTACGTCATCGGAATCCATCGGTTTATTCGGATATTTCCACTCAGTACTGTATATAGACTTTTCGCCACAGGAGTAGCAACTCTCGGCGCGGGAGCAGGATGGGTAATGCTCTTCTTCGAGGGAAATTTACCAGGAGATGGAGTTCCGTTGGAGTTTCTATCTCCAGAAACATTTGGATTTCTTAGTGTGTTTACATTACCGCATCTGGCGATGGGCATCGGTTTCTTTTTTTTATCCCTTTCTTGTTTTTTTAAAGTCAGGCCGGCGGGGAACGGAATGAAGGTCCAAACCCGACAGATCTTTTTCGGAGGCATATATTTATTTATAGTAGGTCTGATGCAATCCATCTATGTGGCGATTGGGTTTCTTATCCTTGGTATTTATTATTTGAATGTCTTTATCCAGAATAAAAAACAAATAAAAGAGACAACAATAATAATGGGTATGAGCATATTATCGTTATTGCCAGCCCTTGGCTGGGTGATATACATGCTTGTTCAGTCAGTGGATAATCCATTCCTGAGAGGCTGGAATGAGCAAAGCATTGTGTTGGCTCAACCTCCAATTTATTATTTCTTTTCCTTTGGGGTATTTTATTTATTCATACTCATTAATTATAATAAGTTGCGCGTAGCCATAAATACACCATCGTTTCGAACAATACTTATCTGTATGATCATTTTCCCATTTCTGGTCATTCTCCCGGTGAATTTCCAGCGTAGACTGGCATTGGGAATATGGATCATGGTGATCGTACTTGCCTTATTTATCATTCAAAAGTTAAGCAAGAAGACGCAGTATTTCGCGAACATCGCTTTTGTCTTGATTGTTCTCCCATCAACCCTCATCATTTTAATTACGTCAATTGGATCAAGCAGAAATCTCGCATCGCCTACATTTACACCGGTCGAATATGTAAACATTTACAATAGACTTGGATCACTAGATGGTGAAAAGAATGTGTTGACGATCTTTCGAACCGGTAATGAATTACCCGCCTGGACAGCCTCAAACGTCACTCTGGGGTTGGGTTCAGAATCTGTGAAATACGATTATTTTGAAAACCAAGCAGAGTTGTTTTACCGGGGAAATTCAACGACCGTCGATCGGACAAAATTGATCGAAGAATTCAATGTCAGGTATGCCATTCTTGGTGATAGGGAGCGTCAGGCAGTAGGTCAGGATCTGATGCAGATACCTGGATCGAAGGTAATCTTCTCCAGTGGTAGCGTTTCCCTTCTTGAGATCATCCCATGACACGAAATCGAGTTATATCATTTTTTCAGGAACATTCTCCAATTCTCTGGCAGATTCCCGGTCCAATTATCCTGATCGGGTCCCTGCTTCTGGAAGGAAAATTCTTGTATTGGGGAACAACTTATCTTCAATTCCTGCCCTGGAGAGTTGATGCCTGGCGAATGATTTCGCAGGGAATCCTGCCTTTATGGAGTGATCAGGTAGGGATGGGTGCTCCGTTATTCGCGAATTACCAATCCGCTTTATTGTATCCGCCGAATATCCTGGTTTGGCTTGGCGCCGCATGTTGTTCAATTAAAGGAATTGCATTTGCCCAAACAGTTTTGGTGATCATCCACCTGATTGCTTCGGGTATTGGTATGGTCTACCTGATTCGGGAAATTGGTTTCGGAAAACTAGCTCAAACCATAAGCGGATTAAGTTTTTCATTAAGCGGTTATCTCATCGCTCGTGCCAGCTTTCTAAGCATGAATGCCGTCCTCGTTTGGTTTCCATGGCTCCTATGGTTCACCCTACGTTGGTTGCGCGCGCTGGAAGTTGGCAACCATAAGGAGAGCATAAAGTTTGTATTTCTGTACCTGGTCTCCCTTAGCTGTCAATTGTTGGGAGGTCACGCGCAGTTGACCTGGTATTGCCAACTTATTGTTGTTGCCTGGATGTTGATCATTACCCTGTCTGGAAAAAAGACCTTGATCTGGAAGAAAATTGGTATCTTTGGACTGATAACCGTCCTTGCAATCGGCATTTCAGCGATCCAACTTTTACCGACTGCTGAATACATGTCCCAGAGCCAAAGATCGCAATCAGTAGATGTGGGATATGCTCTGAACTACTCCTTTTGGCCATGGAGATTTCTAACCTTATTTTCCCCAGACCTGTTTGGAAATCCGGGTCGAAATACTTATTGGGTCACCGCGGATAATTACTGGGAAGATGCGATTTATATTGGGTTCATTCCAGTTATCCTTGCCATTTCTGGGATATTTTCTCGCAAGAATAAACTTCATCAATCAGGATTTGATCTCCGACACATCCATGGTTTTGCTATCGGAATATGTGCGGTGGGAATAATCCTGGCTTTGGGAAAAAATGCATTCGCTTTTCCATTTCTTTATGACAATGTGCCCACCTTCAACCTCTTTCAGGCACCGTCCCGATTCAGTATCTGGATCGTTTTGGGCTTGTCAATTTTGATCGGCTTCGGTTTGGAAAAGTGGGAAGAACCCACAGGAAAAAGACTATATTGGTCTCGCCTTGGTGCGATGGCAGGTGCTGGGGCTGTAATTACTGCCCTATTTGCACAGAACATCCTAAAAAACACGGTTCAAGGAAGTTACCTGATTGGAATATTACATACGAGCATACTGTTTTTCGCCTTTACTATCTTCAATCTTTTCTCCCCGAAAAGGGAAATTTCCTCCCCAATCTGGAATAATCTTTTGGTCGTTTTTATCCTTGGAGATTTGGTTTATGCTAATTCTTTTATCAATCCAGGGATTCCTTTCAAGAGCTTGGATCAAACCCAGCAAAAGCCTAATGTCGAAACAAGCGATGATCGATTGTTCATTTCACCTCAGGACGAATCATATATAAAATTTGATCGCTATTTCCGCTTTGATACTTTTTTACCTGTTGACAGATGGAAAACATTGACATCAACGTATCTACCTAACTCAAATATTCTCAACAACAAACCGGCAGTCAATAATTTTGATCCATTTGTTCCATTCCGCTATGCAATCTGGATGGAAGATGTGATGAATTAGCCTTCCCTTGTGACTGATGAACTCTTACGGTACCTGGGTGTCGACGAAGTGGAGATTGTACAGCCGGAAAATGAAGAAGTTGGCAATGTATCTATTAGCGATCCATCAACATATCACTTCTTTTCCTGTGCGGAATTTGCTAAAAATGAAGACGAGTCCCTTTCATTAGTAAAAGAAAAGATTTTGTCAGGGAATATCCTTTCCAACGTAATCGTGGAAAAGGCAGGCTCACCTCAACAGATGCCCTGCCAACCCACCAAAAATGAAACCAAAATTCAAATCCAAATTAGCCAACCAAATCTGCAACAAATAGAGTTGATGACTCCGGTTGATGGGTGGTTGATGCAGTCCTTTGTCTGGTACCCAGGTTGGAATGTGTACCTGAATGAGAAACAAGTTCCCATGGAACTGATGGATTATCTATTTCGAGGGATTAAAGTTTCGGCAGGTAAGAATACAATTCAGTTTAAATATGAACCTGCATCCATTAAAATGGGATCATGGACAAGCCTTATCAGCATCTTTGGCACGATGGCTGGTTTTATGTATCTAAGTCGGCGGAGAAAAGTTGATGTTAACGAAAAATAAATCTGTGGAAGAAACCTACCAAAAAATACTTGACCATGTTTCACAGGTCATTATTGGAAAACCACACGTTGTTCAATTGATCACGATCGGATTATTCTGTCAAGGACATATCCTGATTGAGGATGTACCCGGTGTCGGGAAAACAATGTTGGCGCGTAGTCTGGCTAAGACAGTTGGTTGCACATTCAAACGAATTCAATTCACCCCCGATATGCTTCCTTCCGACATTACCGGAGTATCCATCTTTAATCAACAAAACCAAACTTTTGAGTACAAACCAGGACCTATTATGACACAGGTCCTCTTGGCGGATGAGATCAATCGCGCTACGCCAAAAACACAATCAGCCCTTCTGGAAGCGATGGAAGAAAGAACTGTCACCGTTGACGGAATAACCCATTCATTGCCAAAACCATTTCTGGTAATGGCAACACAGAATCCAATTGAGTATGAAGGTACCTTCCCGTTGCCAGAGGCGCAGTTAGACCGTTTCCTGCTCAAAATTCAGCTTGGGTATCCATCTACATCAGATGAGATAAAGATACTGGAAAATCAACAACTCCATCACCCGATAGATAGTCTGACTCCAATCATTTCTCAGGATGAGATCGCATTATGTCAAAATAGCGTAAAAGAGGTATTCGTTTCTGATTCGATCAAGCGGTATGTCATTGATCTTGTAAATGCGACCAGGCAGCATGAAGATATTTACTTGGGCGCCAGCCCTCGAGGCAGCCTTGGTCTTTTCAAAACATCGCAAGCAAAGGCTTCTATCCTCGGGAGGGATTATGTAATTCCTGAGGATGTCAAGATGCTTTTCGTTCCAGTAATCTCACATAGAATAGTTGTGAGTCCCAAGGGTCGAATCACGCACTTAACTGCGGAGCAAATACTTCTGGAAATTTTAGGGTCTATTCCCATTCCAGGCGATATAGGCTATTCCAGGTAAAAATGAAACCCGGATCCTCCTTCTGGACCGTCATTTCTCTTGCTTTTGTCACGGGCATAGCTGCGTTTGTAATTGGCGAGTTACTTTTTTTTCGAATTATGGTTCTCTGGGTGGGGGTGATCATTTTTTCATGGCTTTGGACTTATTACTCCTTAGCCGGAATTAAATTACGGAGATACTCTCGTGACGACAGGATGGAATCAGGGGAATTCCTACATGAAATCTATGAGATCTCTAATATCTCATGGCTCTGGAAAGCGTGGGTGGAAGTGGTTGACCAATCTGACATCCCTGATAATACTGGTTCAAAAATATTGACACGAATTGGTGCAAATCAGATACGTAATTATTCTGCTTATACCCAGATATACCAGCGTGGATTTTATAAACTTGGACCGACGAAAATTCGATCGGGGGATCTTCTTGGTATATTCGTGATGGAAAAGGTCTTTCCACACTCACAAAATGTCCTAATAACCCCTACCATAATTGAAATTAAGTCACTGGTGGAACCATTTGGATTTCTGCCAGGAGGAAAATCTCGCAGGCGAAAATCACCGGACATTACACCTTACGCTGCAGGAATCCGTGAATACTCTGCGGGTGACCCTCTAAATAAAATTCATTGGCCTTCTACTGCTCGTTCACAAAATTTAATGGTGAAAGAATTTGATCAGGATCCGCAATCAGACGTATACATTATTCTAGATTTGGATCACTCAATTCATTGGCAAGCGAAAATTAAGCAACAACCGGGAAAGTATTGGATGCTGGAGAGAAAATCGCCCAGAAAAATCCAGCCGTCTTCGTTGGATTACCTGACTTCAATTTCAGCTTCCATCAGCAAATATTACCTGGACCGGCATCATGCTGTGGGAACAATTTGGCGGGAGGATCGCTGGAAATTCCTCGCCGCCGATAGGGGTGACCGGCAGTTTATTAAGATATTGGAAGCATTAGCCTTGATCGATGGATTTAGCGACCTCAGTCTTGATTCTGTGCTCGACTTCCAAAGCCGCTTCCTACCCAGAGGATCACTTTTGTGGTTGATCACTCCTGTGATAAGCCAATCTTTGATCACTGCGATTGAACACTCTAGAATGAAACGATTATTAACCCGTCTGGTTGTTCTCGATCCAACCTCGTTTGGACAAACCATAAAATCGGTCAAGTTAGATTCAAATGAAGTCCCACTCAGGATCATTCACGCCAGTGATTCCCTCACAGATATTCAAATGGAATTGCAGGGAGGAAAATTCGACTGAACTGAAACCGTTTTTGATTACTCATTTTTTGTACATCCTATTAAAATAAATAGTGGTTGATGTGTAACGGAAGAGAGGAAATTCCCATCATCACGGTATGGTATAATCCGGCGAGGTTAGCCACATAACAACTAGCATTTTGTGAGGAGCATCCTTTGGCATTCAATCCCCTCAACTGGCTTCTGGGGTTTTTCTCTCTTGATATAGGCATTGATTTGGGCACCGCGAATACCCTGGTCAATGTCAGAGGTAAAGGTATAGTCGTTAATGAGCCATCCTGGGTGGCCATAGAAAAACGCACGCGTAAACCTCAACGAGTCGGTCTTCAGGCAAAAGAAATGGTTGGCCGGACACCACAAAATGTGGTTGCGATTCGCCCCATGCGCGATGGTGTTATTTCCGAGTTTGAGATTACACAGGCAATGTTGGAATACTTTATATATAAAGCTCACCAACAGAGCATAGTTCCCTTACCCCGACCTCGCGTAGTCGTTGGAATACCATCTGGCGCAACCGAAGTAGAAAAACGTGCGGTTTACGATGCAGCCATGGCTGCCGGTGCACGGGAAGTATATCTCATCGAAGAACCAACGGCTGCCGCTCTGGGGGCTGGACTTCCGGTGCTGGAAGTACGTGGTTCTATGATTGTCGATATTGGTGGAGGAACCACCGAAGTAGCTGTAATCTCCATGGGAGGGGTCGTAGTGTCCCGTTCCCTCCGTGTGGCAGGCGATGAGATGGATCAGGATATTATTTCCTATCTTCGGAACAAATACAATTTACTCATCGGTGAATTGATGTCTGAGCAAGTGAAAATATCTGTGGGATCCGCGTATCCACTTCAAAACGAAAAAACAATGACAATTCGCGGACGAAATTTAGTCACCGGATTACCTGAATCCTTGGAGATCTCATCCGTGGAAATTCGGGAAGCACTATCTAATTCAGTCCGGGTAATAATTGACACCATTAAAGACGCATTGGATGAAGTACCACCCGAAATCGTGTCCGATTTACTGGAAACTGGGGTTTGTCTGGCTGGAGGAGGCGCTCAACTTCAAGGCTTGGCAGAAAGACTGAGCGATGAGCTTCGTCTCCGCGTTTGGATAGCAGAAGACCCGATGACCTGTGTCGCAAGGGGAGCGGGAATGGTGCTTGAAAACTTGGATGAATATAGTCGCTTTCTTGTTCCGGTCGAACGCAGCTCTAATCGACGGTAGGGATAGTTGGATTAAATCGCAAAAATATGATGAAAAATCAATTTCCCCGGTACGCAGGTACGGGAGTGGTCGTCCTTAGTTATTGCAGGAATCTTATTGTTGTCACTGAGCGGATATGCCAATCCGTTAGTAAACAATACATTGCAGCCATTTGTAAATTTCCAGACCTGGGTATCCACTAGATTTACTGCGATTTATGATTTCTTTACTGTTCCAAGAGATGTAGCAAGTCTTCGTCAACGCAATCTGGAACAGGAGGCTGAAATATCCAGGTTGCAGACCCAGATCATTGAATTACAGCAACAAATAAACGAATCAAAAGTGCTATATGCGTTGCTCGATTTCGCCAGAGAAAACCCTGAAAACCAATATATCGCATCCAGTGTGATCGGAAGAGACCCCAGTCCATTTTTACACTATGTCATTATTAACCATGGTTCTGATAGCGGAATCAAGCATGGAATGCCAGTCGTAACCCAAAACGGTCTGGTTGGCACTGTAGACGCTGTAACGGCTGGTGCAGCCAGAATACAGCTAATCAATGATCCCGGTTCCGTCGTCAATACGATCCTGGAGACCACTAAAACTGAAGTGACTATGGCGGGATCGGTGACTGGTGAGATCACTGTTTCACTTATCCCGCAAGATCTGCAAGTTCTTCCAGGAGAAGTAGTATTAACGTCAGGTCTTGGTGGAAAATATCCTGCAAATATATTGGTAGGTCAGATCACCAGCGTACAACAAGGTACCAATGAATTGTTTCAAAGTGCGAGTTTGCAGCCTGTAGTAGATTTTTCTAATTTGAGCGTGGTTCTCGTCATTACAAATTTCCGTCCACTGGATATCACACCGCTCATACCTCTTCCAGCCCAGTAAAAAGTGGTTACACTCCTCGGAATCCCAATCTTCGCCGTATTAGCGGTGCTCCAATCAGCAATCATTAGTAGGTTGAATGTTGCCTACGGTACCGCTGATTTGATATTATTGGTACTGGTTGCATGGGCGCTCCAGAGTCCAAATAAGCAGGTGCTGTGGTGGGCATTTATTGCAGGCATCTTTACGAGTATTATTACTGCAGCCCCATTTTATTCAGTAATTCTCGGGTACGTACTGGTGGCATTCCTTGCGATTATTTTGCGCAGCCGGTTATGGAATATCCCCATCCTCACAATGGTGTTGGTATCTTTTCTAGGTACGATTATCATTCTACTAAGCACATTCATCGGGATAAGCATAACACGGACCAGCTTGCCCTTTGTACTCAGTTTCACCGCGGTGATATTACCCAGTTGTGCACTAAATATGTTTCTTGGCATTCCCATCTTCCTGATCGTAAAGGATATTGTTGATTGGGTCTACCCGAAAGAGTATGAATGAGATCATCACTTCCCGCCGAAAATCGCTTTGAAAAATGGCGAATTATTACCTTTTACATCATTATCGCCCTGGTCTTGGGTTATTATACGGTCAGGTTATTCAGTCTTCAGATCGTCCAGGGAGCAGAGTATACCCAAAAATCACTCAATAACAGTACCTCGCGAATTACTATTCCATCTACGAGAGGGATCATCTACGACAGGAATGGATTTGTCCTCGCGAGAAATATTGCCTCATATAATGTTGTGATTACTCCTGCACTTCTTCCCCTGGATACTGGTGCGGTTCAAGAGATCTACAGAAATTTAAGTGAGTTGATCAATATTCCGGTGAGTAATGGCGAAATAAATGATGAGACAGTACGTTTGTTCACACCCTGTTTAACCGACCTGGGGATTGAGCAGATTGTTTTGATCGGTGATTCTAACTGGCCATATAATCCGGTGCGTATCAAATGTAACATTGATGAAAAAACAGCTTTGGTCATACGAGGGCATAAATCAGATTGGCCAGGGGTAGACGTGGAAGTGGAGCCTATTCGAGATTACCCCACGGGTGATCTTACATCTGAAGTTGTCGGATTTCTCGGTCCAATCCCTGCGGCATTTGAACAGGAATATCGTGATCTGGGATTCTTACCAGGGCGAGATAAGGTTGGATATGCAGGTGTTGAAGCAAAGCTTCAAACGGATTTAGCGGGCAGAAATGGAGAACGGCTTGTTGAATTGGACGTGGCAGGTATGGAGATCCGTAATTTGGAGGAGCCTATCGAGCCTGTACCGGGACAGAATATTAAACTTACAATCGATACCCGCTTACAACTGGCAGCGAAAACCGCCCTTAAGCGAGAGATCGATTTCTGGAACACCCATCTGGCAGAAGTAAAATCGCAGAACGGTGTCGTGATCGCAATGAATCCAAAAACCGGTGAAATTCTTGCGATGGTATCTTATCCAACCTACGAAAACAATCGGATGGCGAGATTAATTCCCGGAGATTATTATGAACAACTCATCCGCGATCCTTTCCGTCCTTTATTTAATCACGCCATATCTGCCGAACACCCACCCGGATCCGTATTTAAGATGGCAGCTGCGATCGGGGCGTTGAATGAAGGTGTGATCACCTTAGATAAGCAGCTTGTGGATCCTGGTAAGATCGTGATCAATCAAGTGTTTTACGCCAATGATCCTGGAACACCCCGAGAATACGTCTGTTGGTTGGAGACTGGCCATGGATTAGTTGATTTTATAAAGGGGGTTGCCCAATCTTGCGATGTCTATTTTTACAAGATCGGTGGAGGATACCAGGACGAAGTACCGGACGGGGGATTGGGAATTTATCGGATCGGCGAATATGCACGGGCTTTGGGATATGGTCAGGTTCTTGGAATTGAACTTCCCGGTGAAGAAAACGGGTTGATTCCTGACCCGCGGTGGAAAAGGCTGAATGTAGGGGAAAATTGGTCATCTGGTGATACTTACATCGGTACTATGGGTCAGGGTTATGTGCTTGCCACGCCTCTCCAGGTTCTTGTGTCAATTGCAACATTAGCAAATGATGGAAAACTCATGAGACCGACTATCATCAAAGAATACGTCGACAATGAAGGCAAAGTGACCAAACCTTTCGAAGCAGAAATGATTCATGACATTACTGTTGATCCAGTTATCACTGTATATGACGGTAGTATTCCTACCACTGAAAAAAAGATAGTCCAACCCTGGGTGATCGAAAAAGCAAAGGAAGGTATGCGTGAGGTAGTTCTGACTGGTACAATGGCCAAAGAAATGGCTTCCTGGCAGCCGAACCCTTCTGCCGGAAAGACTGGCACAGCAGAATATTGTGACGATGTTGCTGACGCAAAAAAATTATGCGTCCCAGGTAGCTGGCCAGCACATGCCTGGTATGTCGGTTATGCTCCGTATGATGATCCGGAAATCGCGGTGGTGGCTTTTGTTTATAACGGTGGTGAGGGCTCATCTGTCGCCGGTCCAATCGTAATGGAAGTAATAAAAGCTTACCTTGAATTACAATCAGCGGGAAATCCAACAACCGCGCCATGAGCATTTTTTCCCTCTGTCGGTAATTCTATAAGACGTTAGGCCGAGTTGATTGATGGATCTACAAAAGAGTTTGATAATTGGTAGTACTCGGATTTGGAACGAGTCTTAATATCGAAAGATGAAGGTAGTACTTGATTAAAAGAGAAATTTGGCGGCATTTTGATTATTGGCTTTTCGGTGCAGTGATTATCCTGAGTATATTCGGGGTCGCCATGATCCAATCTGCCGTCGCAGGTAATCAGGAGCTTGAGGGCTATGTAAATAGGCAACTTATTTTCCTCGCCATCGGATTAGTGGTGATGATCGCCACAGCAATAATCGATTATCACTATTGGGCATCTGTAACCAAGGTGATGTACACAATCACATTTATCTTACTGATTGTGGTTTTTATTTCTTCACAAGCCAGGTTTGGTGCTGCTCGATGGATCGAAACAGGACTGGTAAATATTCAACCATCTGAGCTGGCAAAAATAGTACTGGTTTTGGTTCTGGCAGACTATTTTTCCAAAACGCAACACGAACCTCATGATCTTAGATGGGTTCTGAAGAGTATCTTGATCGTTGCCGGTTTGGTTGTTTGGATCATTCTTCAACCAAATTTAAGTACGACCATCGTATTAGTGGTCATCTGGTTAATGATGATCTGGATAGCTGGAATAAATCCGAAATTCCTCTTTTTTATGCTCATCATTGGAATTTTTGCCGGTATTGCAGCGTTTCCATTTCTGGAGCCATATCAACAACAACGAATTATCACATTCGTCTTGCCAGATCCGAACGCGACCTACGGAAATACATACAATGTAGAGCAAGCATTAATTAGTATTGGCTCCGGTGGTTTATTAGGACAAGGATATGGACATGGTAGTCAAGTGCAACTCCGATTTTTGAAAGTCAGACATACCGATTTTATCTTTTCGGCCATGGCTGAAGAATTTGGTTTTATCGGGACAGTGATCATCATCGCGTTATTAATCTTTGTAATTATTCGGTGTTTGAGGGCAGGGAATTTAGCCCATGATTCCTATGGAGCATTAATAGCATACGCCTTTGGTATGCTGATGTTCTTTCAGGCAGCCGTGAATATGGGAGTAAACCTGAAACTGATCCCGGTCACAGGACTTACGTTACCATTTATCAGTTACGGAGGCAGTTCTCTTTTATCCATGCTTTTAGGCGTCGGACTTGTGGAGAGCGTCGTACTGCGTCAAAAACCATTAGAATTCTGATCAGGAGCACCGTTATGTCAAAGGACCCAATCCGAGTACGCTTTGCACCATCTCCAACAGGGCATCTTCATTTGGGCGGAGCGAGAACAGCCTTATATGATTATCTGATCGCCAAACAGCTTGGCGGAAAATTCGTCTTGCGAATTGAAGATACTGACTTTCGTCGGTATGTGGAAGGAGCGGAAGAAGAGATTGTTCACTGCCTGCATTGGCTCGGAATGGAATGGGATGAAGGTCCTGACAAAGGTGGACCTTATGGACCATATCGGCAATCCGAACGAAAAGAAATCTATATGGAGTATGCAGAGCGTCTGATTGAATCTAATCACGCTTTTTATTGTTTTTGTTCCGCCGAACGACTGGAAAAAGTACGGCTGGAACAACAACAGAAGAAAGAATTGGTCCATTATGATGGTACTTGTCGGTCGATTTCAGTTGTGGAAGCCCGCGAAAGAATCAAAAGCGGTGAGAAATATGTTATTCGGTTTAAAACCCCAAAAGAAGGATCGACCATCGTAAGTGATGTCTTGCGTGGCGAAATTCGGATTGATAATCGGAATTTGGACGATTACATTCTGGTGAAGTCGGATGGATGGGCTCTTTATCATCTCGCCGCGGTTGTGGATGACCATTTGATGAAAATCTCGCATGTCATCCGCGGATCGGAATGGTTGTCAACATTTCCCCTGCATGGTTTGATCCACCGCGCATTTGGCTGGACCGAACCAATATATGTTCACCTTTCTGTGTTTCTAAAACCAAGTGGTAAAGGAAAGATGAGCAAGCGAGAAGCTGCAGATGCCATGAAAGATGGCTACTCGATTTTTATCAAAGACCTGGAAGAGCTTGGATATCTACCGGATGCAGTTATAAATTGGATTGCTTTAATGGGCTGGAGTTATGACGACCGAACAGAATTCTTTACGATGCCGGAATTGATCGAAAAATTCTCATTGAACCACTTAAACCCATCTCCTGCCGCTATTAATTTTCAAAAATTTGATTACTTCAATGGTCAGCATATTCGCAAATTATCAGATTCAGATCTGGCTGAAAGAGTATTACCCTATCTTCAGAATGCTGGTCTGGAGGCAAAACTTTCCACATTAATAAGGATCGCTCCAATCATACGGGAACGATTGACGACATTGGACGACGCCGTCGAATTGACCAGCTTCTTCTTTCATGAAATCAGTTCGTTACCAGAAGAGCTGATCGGGAAAAATATGACTCGCGAAGAAACCTTGAAGGTTCTTAAGGATTCATATCAGATTCTTGCCCAAGTCTCCCCCTTGACTGTCGAAGGATCAGAACCCTTGATGCGAACCTTTGTGGAGGAGTCAGGATTTTCTGCTGGACAAGTATTTGGCATATTACGCGTAGCTGTAACCGGTCAGAAAGTCAGTCCACCTCTGTTTGAAAGTATGGCAATCCTTGGGAGCGAGAAAGTATTAGAAAGAATCGGGAGAGCAATCACCGCGGTAGAGACATTCACCGGATAAGTTGAATTCAGTATTTATTATTAATCCGAAATTAGTCTATCTTTTACCAAGAGTATTCGAAAAGAAACATCACTGATGGCTCAGGATCAGTCGATGGGGGACCTTCTGCTTTCGAACTTTCCCCAATTAATCTTCTAAATAACAACAGGTATATTTTCCTGGACGGTGGATGAAAACATAGCTTCCGAAAACTTATAGATCAAGAATGGTACTTTTAGTTTTCCAGTGGAAGTTGACATCGGATAACTGATTTCCACCTCATATAATGATGAGTAAGTCTCTTTTGTAATTTCCAGAAATTTGTTGATATCCGATTTTTCGGCAATCATCAAATTTCCATCCATTCGGTATGGTCCGATCAATATGGTGACCGGCTCCAATCGCCTTATGCAGTCTTTCGGATCGTAATCCAGTGGATCTTGTGCGGGTGGAATCAGGTGATAGGACAATATTTGGGAAAGGGGAATATGAAGGTCTTTGTAAACCGCAGGCTTTTCCTGGGATTGGTGTTGCACTTGTAGCACTTTTGCCTGATGAAGTGTGAGGTGATCGGGAGCAGCATTCGTTCTTAACCAGGTACTTACCCTGATCATCTCTTTGGTGATCACATCCCCCCAGCATAACAGAGATGAAGTGTATACCATCACCCGAGATACTTTTTCGTCTTCACCAATTGTGTATTGGTTTGAATTCGTTTGTGAGTTCATATGTCCTCCCAATGATAATTATATTCATAAATGCAAGTACCACATAAGACTCGAATTATGGTAAATCCAATCCATTACTAATCTGAGTTAGTTAGTTGTGAACTTGAGTCCATCAATTTCTAGGCTACACAATGTCCATACAAAAATGGTCAGGTATGATTCAATTGTTATACGATAATAATGCTGGGAAAAAGCAAATGAAACCAGGAGGGACTTGTGAAGAAAGCGCCTTTACTTTCGCCGGATAAGAATAATGTAAAGCCAAATTTACAGATTTCGGGTGTTGATTATTGGAGCATGGATATAAAGCAATTGTTATCAATGCTTCACACTTCCGAAGAAGGACTCAAGTCTGCGGAGGCAAATGAGCGCCTGAAATTGGTCGGATTAAATACGATTAGTGCAAAACAAAAAACAACAGTTTTTCGCCTATTTTTATCCCAATTCAAAAGTCCACTCGTATTAATTCTTATTTTTGCCGCGATCGTTTCAGGTATCGTGGGAGAATGGATTGATGCCATCATTGTCCTTGCCATTGTCCTGGGTAGTACGATCCTGGGTTTTGTGCAGGAATACTCGGCAACTAACGCGGTTGAAAAACTTCGATCCAAAATTACCATTAAATCAAACCTGCTACGTGATGAGAAACCTCAAAACTTATCCACAGAAGTAGTGGTTCCAGGTGACATAGTCTTTCTGTCAGCGGGCAGTTTAATCCCCGCAGATGGAATAGTACTTGAAGCGAACGATTTTTATGTAAACCAGGCAGTTTTGACAGGGGAATCTTTTCAGGTTGAGAAAAAGCCTAGTGTTCTCCCTTCTTCTGCCAGCCTAGCTCAGAGGACTAATACCGTATTCATGGGCACCAATGTCAGTAGTGGTACCGCCAGGGTATTGATTGTTCAAACTGGGAAATCTACTGTTTTTGGACAAGTGGCAGAACGTCTCAGTTTACAACCGCCGGAGACAGAATTCGAACGGGGCATCCGCCATTTTGGTAATTTGCTCACGCAGGTAATGATGGTAATGGTGGTCATTGTTTTGGCCGCCAATGTTTTTCTTAAAAAACCTTTGTTGGATTCTTTACTCTTCTCCTTGGCGCTTGCAGTAGGTTTGACTCCTGAATTACTGCCTGCGATCATTAGCATCACACTTTCATATGGTGCTCAACAGATGGCTAAACGCGGTGTAATTGTCCGCCGTTTGACCTCAATCGAAAACTTCGGCAGTATGGATGTTTTATGCACCGATAAAACAGGTACTCTAACAGAAGGCATCGTTCATCTGGATGGTGCTCTGGATATCAAAGGTGAACCCTCCGAGGATGTCCTGCGTTATGCCAATTTAAATGCCCATTTCCAAACAGGTCTGACAAATTCATTGGATGATGCGATCCAGAAAGCTTCCAAGAAGGCCGGTTTGGATTTAGGAGATGAGAAAAAAGTAAGTGAGATCCCTTACGACTTCGTCCGTAAATGCTTGACAATTGTCACCACCAACTCTAAGGGAGAAATTACGCTTATTACCAAAGGAGCATTATCTAACATCCTGAAAATTTGTGACAAGATTCAGGTAGGCAGCGAAACTAAAACATTAAATTCATCGTTTCTAAAAGAAATTGAAAAAAAATATAGTGGCTGGAGTGATAAGGGTTTTCGTGTGCTTGGTCTTGCTATAAAAAAAGGATCCCGGAATCAAAAAGGCTACACATATAAAGATGAAAATAACCTCATTTTTTCCGGATTCCTTCTCTTTTTAGACCCACCAAAGGCAGATGTCCAGGAAGTAATAGCCGATCTGAGGAAACGGGGAGTTCAGCTCAAAATAATTACCGGTGACAACGAAAAAGTTGGCCGACACATAGCGGAGGCAGTGAATCTTCCGCTCGAGGGTGTTCTAACTGGGAGTCAACTGAATAACTTGCATGATGAAGCGCTCTGGCATCTAGCGGAGAAGACGACGTTATTCGCAGAAGTAGATCCAAACCAAAAAGAGAGAATAATACTTGCCCTCCAAAAGACAAAACATGTTGTCGGATATATGGGAGATGGAATAAATGATGCGCCTGCGTTACATGCGGCGGATGTGAGTATATCTGTAGATACTGCGGTGGATGTGGCAAAAGAAGCAGCCGATTTTGTATTACTCAAAAAAGATTTGTCCATCCTTAGACAAGGCATCGATCAAGGTCGCGTAACCTTTGGTAACACGCTGAAATATATCCTGACAACGATTAGTGCGAATTTTGGTAATATGGTCAGTATGGCTGGCGCTTCCCTGTACTTATCTTTCTTGCCGCTATTGGCGCCTCAAATATTGTTGAATAATTTCCTCTCAGACATTCCAGCCCTTACAATTGCTAGTGACAATGTCGACCGGGAAATGGTGGAAAAGCCGCGTCGCTGGAATACCAAATTGATCCGGAATTATATGGTTCTTTTCGGTTTGGTCAGTTCGGTCTTTGATTTTCTGACTTTTGGGACCTTATTGTTTTTATTCCGATCATCTCCCGAGCAATTCCGTACTGGCTGGTTTGTTGAATCTTTACTTACTGAACTCGTCATAGCACTCGTCGTACGAACTCGCCACTTCTTTCTCCATAGCCGTCCCGGTAAGCTGTTATTAATTAGCACACTTGTTTTCATAGCCATTACCCTTTTATTACCCTACCTGCCATTCGTTTCAATATTCGGTTTTATCCCTCTTCCTGCGCCAGTCATGTTAACCATGATCGCTCTGACGATCCTATATGTCGGGGCGACGGAATTGGCTAAGAAGTATTTTTACTCACGCTTGGAGAATGCAATTTGATTGCTGGCTGAGAACAGATTTGGGTACATTGGCTTCGGCTGTTTCCCAATTATTAAGATCAAAAGAGGGATCAGTGGTTGGTCCGATCCCTCTCTTGTGAATTCATATGTTTCTTATCTTGAAATAAAGAGCTGTGATGAAGTAAATCCCTCCTAAAAACCTCCTCTTATCATTAATGATACCTTCCACGAACGGCAGGTATAAGATAATCTTCGAATGAGTGTGCCTCATCGAAATCTGGCTTCCATTGCCAGTCAGAACGGGCTGCTGAATCGTCCAGGTCGGCAGGCCAGGAATCAACGATTGCCTGACGATTGCGATCTGGTACGAAATCAATTTCTGCGATGGGGAATGCTTTGATTACATGTTTATAAAAATCGTCCGCGGTAGGGCTAAAACTGGTGACGTTATAGACCAATTGCGTGAGATTCTTCCGTGGAGTCTGTTCAAGCTGTACAAGAGATTTCACTGCATCAGGCATAACCATAAAAGGCAACCGGGTATCAGGTCGGACAAAACAATGATATGGTTTTTGCTGGGCAGCGTGATGTAACATTTCAGGACCATAATCGCTTGTGCCCCCGGTGGGTATTGTATCTGCGCTGATCAGACCTGGGAAACGGATACTTCGAAAATCGACATAAATGGATCTATCCCGGTCCGCGGATAGCTGTTTATAATAACGGGCATAATATCTTCCCAGATGTTCGCAATACAATTTATTTACACCATACATGGTAGTGGGAAAGTCTGATTGATGTTCTTTCACTCTCCCGGCTTGATTTTTCAGCTCAAGGGTTTGAAATCCATAAGCCGCAATTGAGCTGGGGTAGAGGAATTTGACCGACTGTCCCTGCCATTGAGACTGCTCTACAGCCAAACGAAGCAAATTTAACATCCCTTCTACGTTGATCTTATGTGCTGTCTCTGGATTGTATTCTGCCTTGGTAGATAAAATCGACGCCAGATGATAGATAGTCTTAATTTCATACTCACCGACTAACCGCCCAAGCAGCATCAAATCAAGGATGTCACCTTGGATGAATGTCGCACAACAGTCTCTAATAAAGTCATCCGGCGGTTGGATATCCAAACCAACGATTTGTGTATCATTTGTTTTTGAGAGATATTTCACCAGTCCATGACCAATTTCACCGTTAACCCCCGTAATGAGGATGACTTCTTTTCTCATGAGGATCTCCTATATTGGGTATAAATAACCGGGTCCTAAATATTTCTTAGAACCCGGCTGTATTAATTTCCTTTTGAATAGGTATGAGTTTCGATTTGCCCAATTTGCGAAAGATTTTGTCGTCTCATACTCTCCATTTTATTCGATTTCCATTTAGAGGATATATTATCTGGCAAGTGCCTTCGCTCTACTGGAGCGATTTTCCCAAACAACCAGAGTGGATGCCGCTATGAAGATGGAGGAATACGTTCCACTGAACAATCCGACGAGAAGAATGACAGCAAATTCGCGTAGTGTGACTCCACCGAATAAAGCCAGTGCGAGGAGCATAAACTCGACTGTCATCAATTGGGTATTGATGGAACGTTGTAATGTTTGGACGATACTATGGTTGACCAGCGTCTCGAAGGGTAATTTTCGGTAGATATTGGAGTTTTCACGAATACGGTCGAACACAACGATCTTATCCTGAACCGAAAAGCCGATCACGGTGAGCAGTGCAGTCAGGAACAGCGAATCAATCTGCCAGCCAAAGAAATGTCCGCCGATGGTAGCCAGACTGATGACAACGGCGACATCGTGGAACATAGCGAGGATGGCGCAAATGCCATATCGGAAGGCATGTGGGATGCCTCTGAACGCATAGGCGATATAGATGATTACTGCCAGTGCTGCAACTGCAACAGCGCCTGCTGCGCGTGAAGCAACTTCCTTACCAACAGTAGGTCCAACACTATCTGATCGCAGAATTTCCACCTGATCGCTGAACCGGGTTTCCATTTCCGTGATTACCGCCCTACGTCCGGTATCATCCATAAAATCAGAGCGGATGATCAACTGGTTGGTACCTGTTGATTGTACCTGAACGTCTTTATGACCTTGTTGGGTGTAAATATCGATTACCTGTGCCGGAGCAGGGGCAGTCCCGGATTTGAAAGCGATTTCGAGGAGACTCCCGCCGGTGAAATCGATTGAAAGAGGTATTCCCCAGATAGCCAGAACGATAAAACCCGGGACAATGACAAGTAAAGAGATGATGAAGAAGATGTTTCTTTTTCCGATAATATTCATGTAGTTAACCTCTTAGAGCCCAAACCAGCGGGGTAGATTGGTCGGTTTGAAGCGTTCAAGCACAAGGGCGAGGAGTGTTCGAGTAACCAGAAGTGCGCAGATGAGCGATACACCCACACCTAAGATTAGCGTAATTGCAAATCCCTTTACAATGCTCGCACCAAAGGAAGAACCAAACCAGTAGAGAATGATACAGGTGATGATGGTCGCGATATTCGAATCACGAATGGAAGGCCAGGCTCTATTCCAGGCAAGTTGTACTGCTTGCTTAATAGTGCGTCCCGCCAGGAGTTCTTCTTTCAATCTTTCAAAGATCAGAATATTCGAATCTAACGCCGAACCGGTGCTCAACAATAGACCTGCAATACCGGGCAATGTGAGTGTGATTGGGATCACTTTATAAAGTGCAAAAGTGAGGAGCCCAAAAATGATCAAGGAGATATTCGCAACCAAACCTGGCAGTCTGTAATAGATTGCCATAAATAGGATAACAATTACCAGACCAATGATGCCTGCGATCAAAGATTTATTCAAAGAATCTTCACCAAGGGTCGGACCAATGATCCTGCTTTCTACAACCTTAAGGGGTACTGGAAGAGAACCATATCGGAGTTGGATCGCGAGGGCATTAGCCGATTCGACCGTGAAATTGCCTTCGATCATACCGGAACCTTCGGTGATCGCGGAATTAATGACCGGGGTTGAAATTACTCGCTTATCCAGAACAATTGCAAGATATTTCCCGACATTTGCGGTGGTGTAATCTTTGAAGGTTTTTGCGCCATCAGGTTTAAGCGTGAATTCAACCACATACTTTCCCACCTGAGTGCGGTTGACTGCAACTGTCTTCAATTCAGAACCCGTCATTACAGTATGGTATACCGTTGGAGGAACACTGGTATCGACTGCGGGTGTGGTTGCTGTTTCAGGTGTGACGGTGGGGGATACTGTTGCGACAGTCGTATCTGATTTGCCCTGATCTGTCTCAATTATGGAGCCTTCAGGAGCCGGAGCGCTGCCCATATCGACGAATTCAAGCTGACCGGTTTGTTTGAGAACATCAAGCACTTCATCCACATTGGTCAGACCGGGAAATTCACCCACGATCCTTCGGGTGCCTGCAACCTGGAAAACTACTTCGCTTACTCCGAGACCATTGCTACGATTTTCAACGATCTGTTTGGCATCTTGCAAGGATTGAGGGTCGATGGGAGTGTCTGCGGGAAGATCCGCTTCCAATAATACTTGTAATCCTCCTCGCAAATCCAACCCTAATTGGGTTTCCAGCGATCTGGTAAAACTTCCTATTTGAATACCTGGATTGCCGGGTAGATCGATCCAAATTGCCACGGCTACCAGGAGGACGATCGCGGCGAGAATGATGTAATTGCGTCGATTCATGCGGTATTCCTCCAATTCACACAAATGCCAGCTCGTGCTGGCCGGATTGGGTGATTATACCTTCATTGGGATTGCATGAGTAGGGTTCGTTAAGTTATCAGACGTCCTGCGAAAGTGGTTTGGATATTCTTCAATATGATCTCCAGCACCTGGTCTGGTGAAAGAGGATCCGTCATGATATATAGATCTGCATGAGCTCGCGCATGGTCTAATCGACGATGTTGCTCCAGGTACTCATTCTCGGTCCAATCTAATTGGCGCCGCATTTTAGTAGCCAGATAGGACGCATCCAGAAAAACCAGGAAATCAGGATTTGTGATCTTTTGCCACATAGAGGGAACAAATGAATGTTCCTGGGCTATTGGTCTTGCCTGATACCCCTCTTTTGTTAATAATGCTGTCAACGTGGTTTTTCCAGACCCGCATGGGCCAACCAGACCAATCAAGAAAGAATCATTTATCGGCGATATCACTGATATAAAGGAGGAACCGGGAGTCGTACCAACATCCTGCGGACTTCATCGGTATTTTGTTCAATTACACGTAATACCACAACACTGACATCATCTCCAGGTCGACCATCATCTAACCGTAATGCCTGAGCCAGGAGGGCATCCGCTATCGTTTGAGAGCCAGGGCTTTGTTCTTCGAGAAGTGCATCCAAGGCTGTGCAAATATCCATCTGGCGGCCCTTTCGCTCACCAGCCGTCATCAAACCATCGGTAAACATCACTGCAGTCAAACCAATTGTGATTGGAATCTCTGTGATGGATGGACGGATATTCCGAGAGGTGCCAATAGCCTGACTGGATCCCGATAAGCAATCCATCTTATCCTTTTTCGAAATAAACACCGGGCTGGGATTATTGCGGGAGATTACCAAAGTCTTGGTCAGGAAATCAATGGAAAATATATTAAGAGTTGCGCTTACCTTTCCATTTTTTTCAGTAAAGAGATAGTCTGAAGCCGCTCTTGCAGCCGCGCCATCTCGCACACCTTCTGCCAACAGCGAGATTACTTTTCTAACTACCAGCCCGGAAACTGCTTTTGCGCCTTTGCCAGAAGTTTGACCGTCCGCGAGGACGACAGATAATCCCCCGTTCGGCCTTTCGATCACTTCAAATGTATCTCCGCTTTCGGTGGATGCATATTTATTGGTTTTTGCTACTGCTATTTGAATTTCCATAAAAATCATTGTACAACAAAACAGTATGTTAATTGCAGCACATCCACTACAATCGTCATATTTTCCCTTACCGAAAATTCAAGACCAATCTATAATTAGATACATAATATTTATAGGAGATGCAGAAAATGAGTGATCCCATTCATGTAACCGATGCCGGATTTGAGAAGAGTGTCCTAAAGGCAGAATTACCAGTAATCGTTGATTTTTGGGCGCCGTGGTGTGGCCCATGCAAAATGATCGCACCTGTTTTGGAAAAGTTATCGAGCGAACTCGATGGGAAACTTATCATAGCTAAAGTTAATACCGATGAAAATCCGGATTGGGCAACCAAGTATGGTGTTCAAGGAATTCCAACCATGTTATTTTTTTATAACGGGAAGATCATCCATCGCCAGGTGGGTGCCACTCCTGAATCATCCATTAGAGATGCTGTAAGTCAATTTCTAGATGTTGTGAACGAAGCGAAATAATCCATTAAATGCAAAGAGGTCTGCCTTTTGAATCAGGAGCACCTCATATATTTAACCTTCTGTTCTTTCGATCCTGGCACCTAGATTTGCTAATTTTGTATCTACTAATTCATATCCTCGATCAATTTGACCGATATTACGTATGACTGATTTGCCTTCCGCCGACAAGGCGGCAAGGACTAACGCCATGCCAGCGCGGATATCCGGACTTTCCATTTTCTCCGGGAACAAGCGGGTTGGTCCTTGGACGATGCACCGGTGTGGATCGCATAGTACAATCTGAGCTCCCATGGATACAAGCTTATCAGTAAAGTACATGCGAGATGGGTACATCCAGTCATGGAAAAGGACAGTCCCTTGTGATTGGGTGGAAATGGTAATTGCAATACTCATCAGGTCTGTCGGGAAGGCTGGCCAGGGCATCACATTGATAGTTGGTATTGCACCACCCAGGTCCTGTTCTACATTCATTGGTTGGCGGGATGGGACTATGAGATCAGGTCCATCCTTTTCCCATTCGACCCCCAGTCGCCCCATGACCAATCGGATCATATCCAGATACTCATGCCCCGCATTTCGGATCCGAATAGTTCCTTTGGTAATGACAGCAGCCCCGACAAAGCTTATCACTTCCAGGTAATCAGGTCCAATCGTAAATTCACCGCCGTGAAGAGAACTGACCCCATCAATATGAAGTGTATTGGAACCAATATTGTGAATCTGCGCCCCCAGGACATTTAAGAAGTGACATAACTCCTGTACATGAGGTTCTGATGCTGCATTCTGAATTACGGAATGTCCTTCCGCAGTGACGCAAGCCATGATCGCATTTTCAGTTCCAGTAACGCTTGCTTCATCCAATAGGATATTTGCGCCGATTAGCTTTTTTGCCTTGAAATGGAACATTCGATCATAATTGGCATCAGCCCCCAACGCTTTGATTGCGATCATGTGGGTATCCACTCTGCGCCGCCCGATCACATCTCCACCGGGAGGTGGTAGATGCAATTCGCCCAGGCGGGCAACCATTGGCCCCGCAAGCAGGATGGAAGCTCGAATCCTGCGGCAGATATCTGGGTCAAGATCTGCGGGACGAAGGTTCTTTGCCTGAATTTTCCAGGAATGCTGGTCAATTTCCTCAAATACCACACCCAGACTCTCCAATAGAGCTCGCATGGTCAGAACATCACGGATTAGGGGAATATTATGGAGTATCACAGGTTGATCGGTAAGAATGCATGCTGCCAGTAAAGGTAATGTCGAGTTTTTATTACCTGAAGGTGTCATTTCACCCTGGAGGGGGATTCCGCCGTGGATTATAAATTGCTCCATTATCTCCTCCTGCTATAATTGTGGATATGATTCCGGAAAGGTTACCATGAAACCAGAAATCCTGCTTGTAATCTCAGCACTCCTTGGCTGGGTTTTTAGCGCTTTCATCAATTATGTAGCAGATGTTCTTCCATTGTACCGAAAACTGACAAATTCCGCTTGTGATGATTGCCATTCAGAATTTGGGTTTGACAGGTATTTACTGAACCGACCATGTCGTGTTTGTGGAAAAACGGTCTCATTAAGACATCGGATTGTGAGCTCTACGATATTCCTGGGGGCAATCCTCATAGCGACCTACTTCTTCCAATCACCATTGACCATTGTGCAAGCAGCTTTTGTTTTCCTGTTTTTCTCTCTGGTCATTGTCATTGACATAGAACACCATTTAATCCTCCACTCAGTAAGCCTTATCGGTGCTTTAGGTATGGGAATTATTGGATATATCAAGCATGGAGTGGTCGTCACACTTCTTGGTGGAGTCACTGGATTTGCCATCATGCTTTTCCTCTATTTTATTGGAATCTGGTTCGGGCGAATCCTTTCGAAAAGACGTGGCACGCCGGTGGAGGAAGGACTTGGATTCGGGGATGTGACCCTGGCAGGCGTCTGTGGATTATTGTTGGGTTGGCCAGGAATAATTGTCGGCCTATTCTTCGGAATTCTTCTTGGTGGCGTGTATAGCCTGATTCTGATCATTACTTCCCTTGTCAGAAAAGAATACCGTCCTTTCAGAACGATACCTTATGGTCCATTTATCGCAATGGCTGTCTTCGTACTCTGGATAATGCGTCTTTCCTGACCAGATCCCCTGCTCTAACTTATAAAGCCTCGCTTTATCATCACGATTGTAACTGCTTGATCTCTGATTTGCGAATTATCCTGGAATTGCAAATAATCTGTAAGAACCCCACCCACTATAAGGGGTCTTGAATATATTTGCAATTTGTTTTATTGATCAGGTATTGTCAGTCGGATGATTATTTAATTCGGAAAAATGGATTGATTCCAGAATTGAATAAGGCTTCCGGCAGGTTTTCCTCCGATACTCGAACTAAAATCCAATGTATCGACCACCGGGAAATACCCCTGGGAGACAAAACCTTGAACCCAATCTCTCTCATTGATCAGGTATAACAGGATGGAATAATAATTTACCTGTGCCTGTAGATCTACAGGAAAAGTCATTGCCAGGGACGACCACTCTGACCCGTAGGGTTTTTGACAGGGACCCTGCATTGCCCCGTTTGCCTGCGGAGGAATCTGAGGAATGGATGGGTAATTGATCCCAATTATGATTGGTTTATGGTAAGTTTCCTGCAGGACCTTTACTCGGGAATCCAGAATTGAAGTGAGATAGACTTTTAGATTATCTGAATATTGTTCAGGGTGAGTAAGGATTGAATATATGGAATCCGTTTTGTCGAGAAATACTGGGGGATCGGTATAGTTAATTTCAGCAGGCAAAGCGAAAACGATCTTACCGTTGAATACCTTTCGAATTTCAGAGATCAAATTCACCCAATAAGTATCAGCATCCGACGGTGCTATGGAAATTTGCAGGGAAGGATCAGAATCGGGGGGTAGAAATGGGACAATCCACTCACCTCCAACTATGATTGCGTCGAAATCGTTCAATTCAGCATATGAGGCTGTATCCAAAATTGACCGTTGGTATAACTCTGACCATTGTCGCCAACCATCCGGATCGTCATTGTTGGTTTTCAGCCATTCCTCGATTGGATGGGCTAGTATTGGTGTTGGGAATATGGCAATGGATGGTTTAATTTTGCCTTCATATTGAACCAATGTATTTTTCACCTGATCAAGTAAATAGGTTTGGTTCACATCCAAAATGGTTTGATATGGATCAGGATCGATTGAGAACCCAGGACGGATGGTGATCCAATTCGGAGAGTATGAAAACGAACGGTCAATTGCCAATGGTATGAAATTTCTCCAGGAAGAATCCATACACGATGACCATTCCATTCCGCTCCAATAATCATTTCTATCTTTTTCCTGGATGGACGAGCTAACTGTTAATCGGGCTGTCTGATCACTGATAGGAAGCCATTTCCACTCATTGATCACATGATTCACTGTTCGTTCTTTCGTTGTCGGATCCAGGCTATAATCGTCAGATTCAATACCCTCTGTCGTTTCTTCACCAGCCGTTCCACATTGGCCATTTCTACAGAATCGATAATGAAGTGGTACTTGGGGATCATACCCGGAGGTCAGTGCAAATTCCCAAACGTAATCGGATACCCTATTCATAGTTACGGGTGGCGTCCAATTGGTTTGCTTCAATTGAAGCGAAATTTTATCAGTTAATGGGGTATTTTCTGGAGTCTTGATTCTGAAATGGATGGGGGACAACTCAGGTTCGATGAACGATATTATTGAGTCATTGATCGTGAGATTACCATCAGGGACAAAGATATGCCGTATCTGGTGTTTGTGACTCTTATCCACTTCGGTGTTCCATTGTTCATCGCCCTGAGTGTAATAATAACGAAAATCAGTACCGGAATATAATCGCATACTGATGTAATAAATATTCTGGTCCTGGTGGATCAATTCCGGAAGCGGTGTCGATGAATAGAAAGTGTTCGATGGAGAGGCAATAATGTATCCACCAAATGCAGGCTGATTTGACACCAGTTTGATGGAAAGATCCGAATCTTGCGATTGGGTAGGCGCGGTGACAATGAATGTAACATCGACCAACTTGTTGGATATTAAATTAAGATTGACATCGGTTACTTTCCGCGGATCTACCCTGACGAGTTGTTGGTACGGTTTGATCCTTCCATCCGGGTGGGTAACAATAAGATGATACTGACCTACCGGGGTATCAGGAAGTTCAAAGGTCCCATCGGCGTGAGTTGTCGTAAATAACCCAGCAGTTTGGATCCATAGTCCGTACGTAGGCGATCCATCCAGATATATCTGTCCTGAGATTGAACCGGTCTCAGTTTCGAAATTGCATCCTTCCCAGGCTGAGACCACATCCTGAATCTCATCGAAGCCATTCACCGAAAATGAACGGAAGAATGCCTGTTGGTTATTAGGGGCCAATTCGATTAACTTTTTATCGATCCGGTATTGATAATGTATTGTGGTACCAATGGAAGCCCGGATGGTAGCTTTATAGTAAGAATCTGGTGTTTTTGTAAGCAGAACGACACTCTGGTCCTGAGGATAAACAGGTAGATCATCTAACAAGATGATTTCCATCTGCTCAATCGGACAGAAATTTCCTGCCAGGGGAATGACTTTAAAAGACAGCTCAACCATTTGGTCGGTAATTGTTGTTTCAGATTGCGGTGAGGAAACAAAAGGGGAGCAGGCTGATAAGAAAATTATTGCGATAATAAAAAAAGTAAGTAAACGGGAGACTGTCACGAAAATCCTGCGCATAGCCATATCATTCTGGTTGGCGATGTTTATTTTTCTCGAAGTATTGTTTTATCTCATTCTCATTCTGCACCAAACTACCTAATACGCCATTAATAAAACGAGGGGAGGCGTCTGATCCATATAACTTACCTAATTCGATCGCTTCGTTAATGATCACTTTGATTGGTGTGGCAGAATCGAAAACCATTTCCCAAACAGCAATTCGTAAGATATTTCGATCTATGATCGCTACCTGATCGAATGGCCATTCAGGAGCATGCTTGGAAATTACATGGTCTAGCTCTTCTCTTAAAGGGTTGATACCTTGTACGATGGAACTTGCGAATTGGGACAGAGGTTCTTCCAGCGGAAAGTCATTTATTCGATGTGTGAAAACGTCACCTACCGCATGAGTTGATTGATCTAATTCATAAAGGACTTGCAGAGCAATACTGCGAGCCTTGGTCCGAGACTTCATCGCTATTCCTGGTTCGTGGAATATACGATATTTTCAACATGGATGTTGATGCGTCCAACTTCCATTCCAACCATCTCTGAGATTGCGCGTGCAACTTTTTCCTGTACATTTCGGCAGACTTCCCGGACATTCACTTCGCCATCCAGCTCAAGGAAGAGGTCTGCATAGACGGTGTTATTCTCAACCTCGACTTTTACCCCCTCGCTTCGTTTGGTTTTAAAGATGCTGCCCATATCTGCTGGCTGTTCGCTTAATTTATGAACCCCCGCAACACTTAAGGTTGTCAATTTAGCAATTGATAATAATACATCAGGGGCAATGGTCGTCTTACCAGGGGTGCGAACGTTCTCAGTCATATGATCCTCCACCGAAGAAGTCTCTTCTGTAGAACATTATAACCCATTCAAAATTATTCCCGTTTGTCTCTTAAAACGTTACCGATAAATTGAACTAAATCTGTGGCAAATTTGTCTAACTCCCGATCAAGAAGCATACAATGGTGGATAGTCGAGTATACATCCAGCTTATTCCAGAAATTGCGGTACAGTGTTTACACCGTAGGGCAGGATCGCAATTCTTGATCCTTGTTGCCTTTTCGATTCGATCAACCTCCGAATTTCTTTCAGTGTAATCGGCTCTACTAAAAGTGAATGAACCAGCTCATCAGGCATCGAGGATAGTAAAGAAATCTCAATCCGTTTCAATTGCCTGGCGAGGAGGAAGGCTTTATGTGGACCAATTTCAAACCCGGTCTGCATAAAACTCTCGAGTACCTGATCAGGTGTAGTCTTACCCTTCATATACTCCTGAAAAGGCAGGCTGCCCGGTCCTTCCACACACTCGGCAATGAGAATAACCCTTCCGCCATCGTTTGTCATAGCGGCTGCATTTGTTATGGCTTTGTGCGCCTGGTAGAAATTGATATCTTTTGGATACCCACCCGGGGATACGACCACGAGATCATATTTCTGCTCAATTTTAACCTGACTGTTCTTTTGGGAAATTGGAATACCGTTTTTGATCACAGCCAACGGATCGCCGGCGAAGGTGGCGATGATCTCTTTATTGGTATTCAGGATCACGTTCACGGCGAGGTCAATTCCGATCAATTTTCCCATCTCTTCGACATCGATCCGGCACGGATTCGTCTCATAATTGCCCGTATGGGATAGGGGAGAAGTCAAATGAGCGTGATTTTGGCGAATGGATAACCTGCTTGCCAATCCAATGGCAGCAGTTTTTACACCGCCGGAATATCCCATAAAATGATGCGGCTCAATACTGCCGATCACAATTTTATAATCCGCTTCATAGAATGTACGATTGATCTCAACCCTTGTACCGGACGGAGTTTTACCTACAGAAATTATCTGTTGGTTTTGATCACAATCGTGGCAAATGATCAAGCTGTTTGATCGAAGATCAGACGGAAGTAATTTTTCCAGCTCCTGCTGCGAAAGGGGAGTATGAGTTCCTGTTGCAACCAGGTAAAGTATGCGGTCTGAGGAAATACCTTGAGCGGATAGGAACTTCAGGAGGGGTGGTAAAATCTGCCGATATGGAACTGGTCTGGTCTTATCATTGATGGCAACGACCACTTGTTTTGCAGACCGAAGTTTGACGAGGTCTAAGGGAGAAACTGGATTTTGGAGAGCATCTTGGACGCTCTCGAAACCTGGTTTTTCTGCCAATATACGAGGCGGATAGATAATATCCGTCGAAGCTGGATCAGATATCGTCAGCGCTAATGCGTGATTGCCAAATTTCAGAGGAATGGAAATCATATTTATCCTCTAAGAAGTGGTTCAAAATCAAAACAAAAAAGTGATAAAAATAAAATGCGCGTAGCCATAAACCAATAATTCGCATCCTTATTGATTATAATATTACTAAAGTCAAACTCAGGGAGAGAGTAATGGATCAAGCAATCATGAAATTCGACCGACTAGAACACAAGACGTTGGTTCAGCAGCACTACAAACTCCAACCGGTGGTGAGGGGATATGCGAACCGTACCCTTTACGTCAACGTCGATAGCTTGGAAATCAAAGAAAAACCTGTATCAAATGCTATGAAACATGTGTTCACCGGAGGAAGAGGATTTTGTTTATGGTTGTTATGGCAGGCTGTAAGCGAGCAGACCAAATGGAACTCACCAGAGAATGAACTGGTTATATCAGGTGGACCGATCGGGGGAATCACGCAATACCCCGGATCTGGAAAGGCAACAGTTGTAACCGTCTCCCCCCTGACGCATTCTGTCATTGATAGCAATAGCGGTGGCTATTTTGGACCTTATTTGAAATTTGCAGGTTGGGATGCTCTCGAAATTCAAGGAAAATCTGACAAAGAAATTATCATTTTTATTGATGGTGATCACGGTCAAATTAGGATCGAGGAAGCGCCTGATGACCCTCTCGACACACATTTGATCAATCGTTTGCTAACGGAAATGTATGCAGAGGATGAACGGGAGATGCGTGGAATCTCTGTGATCTCTGCCGGAAGAGCGGCAGATTATGTGCCGATCACCGGATTAAATATCAGCTTTTATGACCCACGCAGGAAGGAAGTCAGAATAAAACAAGCTGCCCGTGGTGGAGCCGGCAGGGTATTACGGGACAAGCATATCAAAGCAATAGTAGTGAAATACACACATCTTGGAGCAGACAGCAACGGCTGTGCTGACCTGGAGTTGTTACGAAAGGCAGGGAAACGTATCAATAAAGAGATCTCTGATTTCGATGAAACTCAGAATAATATGGGGCAAATTGGCACGCCTTACCTGGTCGGGATCATGAATGACTTCGATCTTTTGCCTGTTCACAATTATAAATTTGGTTCTGATAAAGAATCGAAGCATATTGTGGGGGGAGTTTGGAAGGAAAAGTTTGACCACTCTGCACCAGATGGGTGTTGGTATGGTTGCACCCTGGCATGTACTCACATGGTTCCCCATTTTCATTTACAATCTGGTCCGTATAAAGACCAAATTGTAGCAGTCGATGGTCCGGAGTATGAAACCCTGGGCGGGTTGGGATCAAATATTGGCATCTTTGACCCCGCTCAAATCCTAGAAATGAATTTTTATTGTGACACCTACGGCATTGATACCATTTCGCTCGCCAACTCCATCGCCTTTGCAATGGAATGTTTTGAACTTGGAATTCTCAACCTGGAACGTACGGGTGGATTGGATCTGACGTGGGGAAATTATAAATCCGTGATTGATATGATCCACGGTATGGCAAAGGGAGAAGGATTTGGTGTGGTAGTAGGGCAAGGCGTCCGTGCCATGAAAGAGATCTTCCACAAGCAGTTTGGTGCGGACCCTTCGATCCTCAAGGATATTGGCATGGAAAGCAAGGGATTGGAATTTTCCGAATACATGACAAAAGAGTCCCTCGCGCAACAAGGTGGGTATGCTCTGGCAAATAAAGGTGCCCAGCACGATGACGCGTGGTTGATCTTTATTGATATGGTGCATAAACAATTACCCACATTTGAAGCAAAAGCGGAAGCACTCCATTATTTTCCTGTGTGGCGTACCTGGTTTAGCCTGCATGGGCTGTGCAAATTACCCTGGAATGATATTATCCCGCAATCAAATGCGACCGCCGCAGAACCAGCTAAAGTACCGGAGCATGTAGAGAATTACACCTGGCTTTTTGAAGGGGTTACCGGACAAAAAGTGACGCCAGAAGACCTGATGCTTCAATCGGAACGGGTATACAATTTTCAACGCGTATTCAATCTCAAATTGGGGTATGGGACTCGACCATCTGATTATCCGCCCTACCGCGCGATGGGTCCGGTTACCGATGAGGAATACGAATCTCGGGCTGAAAGATATGACAAAGCCTTAAACGAATTAGCTGGTATCGATACCACCGGAATGAGTACCCCGGAAAAAGTTTCCGCTCTCAGGATGTACCGAGAAGATCAATATGAGCAGTTGGTAAATGCTGTTTATAAAAGGCGTGGATGGGACGACCAGGGGATTCCGACCTTAGATACTCTCCGCCGGTTGGAAATTGATTTCCCGGATCTTACAGAACTAACAATTAGAAAAAGAAACTAGTACAAGTTAAATAATCAGAGCCAGGGTCACCCTGGCTCTGATAGCGATCAAATAAGAGTCATTCGTTCCACAGGGCGATCTCATCGAGGAGGGCTGTCATTTTATCGGTCTCTCTGGCGCTAATGAATAATCCAAAACCACCCTGGCGGAAATCTTTATCGACGGCTGAGCCTACATATACACCATTAACATACAATTTAATTTCATTGCCAATCAAGCTAATTCCTAACCGATTGGTTTGATTGGAACCTTTCTTTATGGCATCATTTGCTTTCCAATTGATCAAAGTAAGCATTTTTTCGCCATTCCACTTGCGCAAGCCATATTTCCCATCGCAAGTGACGCCAAAGAGGTAACCGCTGTTTCCAGTAGTCACATTTGGTACCCGAACCATCAATCCGAACCCGTCTGCGCCCTTGCACTCGATCATTTTTCCGATCAGTTGGACGTAACCATCTTTGACAGTTCGATTGGTCATTCGCCAGCCACTGGTTTGCGATAATCCGATCATAACCAGGTTTCCATTGGAGACTTTCAAATCAACAAAGGAATCCTTGCCTAAGAACCAATTATCGCCATTATCGAATGTGTCAATTAAATCAGGATCCCCCAATTCGTCCACCGGGTCTGAAGGCGAGGGTGTGGACGTCGCTTTCGGTTCTTCCGATTCATCTGTGGATGCCTGGCCGTCATCTGGAGTAAATGTAAGGAGTTCCAGAGTTGGCTCAGAGGGCGTGATATTCAGAACTGGAGGCGCAACGGTTTCTTTAACGGCTTCAGGCGTAGCTGTGACCAGTACACCTGGAAGCATAGAAGGATTATAGGTCGGAGATGGTTCCACCGGAGCTGGAGTTTCTACAATTGGGGGTATAGGTGTTGCAGTGACCATCAGACGTTAATAGCATTACGATCTCGGTTTGCATCGCATCGTCAGTCACCGGTTTGGAGGATGGGATTAATCCACATGCTCCCAGCAGTAAGCTGGTTATCACACTAACAAGAAGGATGGTTTTTATTTTCATGTTTACCTGCCATCTAATAGGAATCATATGGATATTATGCAATAAACATGCCGATAATGCGAATACCGTCTTTCGTGATTTTTCTGGCATAATCATTGCATAATTCCCCGTAACTATTCCAGCCGGAAGGGACTATTCCATGATTATTAATGGAAAGAAGATCGAACCCAATGCGGACCTGATGTTTGCCGAATTAGCGGGTTCAAAAATGAACATGGCTATGTTAGGAGGCTCAAAACTGATTGGAGCAAATCTGGAGGGGTCAGAATTGCGTTATGCGAAGATGGGTAAGGTCCTTCTCAATGCGGCGAATATCCAAAATGCAGATTTGAGCGGTTCGGATATCCAACACGCAGATTTGAGGGCGCTCTTTGGCAATGGATCGGTTTTTATAGGTTCTACTTTGAATGATTCAGTCCTTATCCTCGCCGATCTTTGTGATTCTATGCTCAGTAATGCTTCCATGAATCAATGTGATTTGCGGGGAGCTAACATTACCGGGGCGAATTTATTGAACGCAAGTCTCTCACAAGCGAGAATGGATTTTGCAGACCTTAGCCAGTCGAACCTCGATAAAGTTGATTTTACCTATGCCAACCTGACGGGTGTGCAGATGATCCACGCTTCTGCCCGATGGACAAATTGGGAAAGTTGTACAATGAATCTTGGAGATTTTTCCTGGTCAAATATATATGAAGGAAAACTGATGAAGGTGTCAGCATTCCAGGCAAACTTTATGAATTGCAACCTTACACTTGCCAATTTTACAGATGCAAATTTAATGAACGCGAATTTCTCCAGCGCGTGTCTACAGCGGGCAATCATGACAAATGCCAATTTGGATGGCGTGAATCTTTCTCGGGCAAATCTATTGGATGCAAAAATTACTTTCGAACAATTATCGTATGCGTCTTCATTAACTGGGACGATAATGCCGGACGGGACTCTCCACCGTTAGAGGAGTGTAGCCACATCTCCCATCAGTTGTTCAATAACTTTCCAATCGATGGATATTTTTTGGAGCGGGGCAGAATAGATAGCCACTAAGATGGTGTATTTATTGATAACAGCGACCATGAACGAATTGTTATCCCCCCCCATTACGCTTCTGGAAAAACCATCCATTCGAAGCAATCCTAACGATCGTTTACCCAGGTTGAGTATTGCAGCTCCAGTAGCTCCGAAAACAGCTTCGTCAATCAAATTCTTTTGAACGATATATTTGATATATCCATCAATTCCAATGACAGAAACAGCATCTGCAGATGGAATGGATTCCATATATTTCGTCAACAACCCTTGAATTAACTCATCTTTTTGGTCGATTGGTGTCTGAAGGAGATCCAATTCCACACCACCTTCAGAAGCTAATTCGTCCAACCGTTTGGCACCTTCCAGAAGAAGTCCTGACCAATTCCGTTTAATGGTTGTTTCTGGTGAATCTATCCCGAGATCAATGCTGAAGTCCCCTTCATCCCAGGACAGGATCTGATAGATCACTTCTTCACCTTGCAGGTTATCCAGTTGAGCATGGACCACATTTCCATCATAAAAGAATAGGACAGCTTTTTTCTGTCCATTTTGTATGGTCGCCCGCGCCGTTTTCTTATCCTGGCAGTTCACCTGGATGATATCTGCCACTGACATATCGTGAAGACTTCCCTGCATAGCCATTTCTTCCTCCTAGTATATCCAGGTTGATTTAATAGATCTGATCGTTTTTGCGAGAAGACGACGATACGACGACTGATGATCAGGGATTAATACAGACAGGAGTAATTCTGTTTCCTTAACTTTGAACGGTCGAATTACCAGACGCTTGCCATCAATACCATCCAATACAAATTCAGCCGTGCTGGATGATTGTAACGCCTGGTTGATCTGAGTTGCCAATTTTTGAATCATGGATACAACAGCCGCATAAACTTCAGATTGTTCTATGTCATCCATAGATGATGCAATGGGTAATCCTTGATTATCTGTTAATAAAATCCGCTCAAACGCACCTGCATGCTTTGCTTCCATCAATATGGATTGAATGCTGGAATGGGGGGGCGATTCTTTATGCTTCATCTCTACCTATTACATCGTATCTTTTTGTAGGTTAACAACCACACCAGAAATAATGGCTTTTAGTGTATCAAAAACACCTTGTCCCATATTCGCAACAGATGTGATACTTCGATATTTCTGACAATTCAGGATATTCTGGAGAAAAGGCGCCGGTAAAGCGTTTGGAAGATCCTGTTTATTGAATTGGACGATGATGGGCAGGTGATCTAAGTCTAGATCTAGAGAAATTAGATGCTTTTTCATGTTTTGCCAGGAATCAATATTGTCATTGATTCGGTTCGAACCAGAATCTGCTACAAAAACGACACCATCGGCACCCCTTAATACAAGTCTTCGGCTTGCTTCATAAAACGCCTGGCCTGGGACAGTATAGAGTTGGATTTTGGGAGTTAGTCCGTTAATTTTGCCAAGCTCCAGCTGCAGAAAATCGAAATAAAGCGTCCGGTCTTCATATGTTTTCAATGACACTAAATCGCTTCGCCGAGTTGGATCTATCCGGGCATGGATCTGCTCCAGGTTGGTGGTTTTCCCACTCAACGCAGGTCCATAATAGACAACCTTCAGATTAATTTGGCGGAGTTGCCAATTGATGAACATCTACTTCAATCCTTCCAGATCTGGTCGAGTGCATCGGTGAACAATTCAGGCAAATTTCCTTCCGGAGGGGCAATCTGTTCCTCGTGAACGAACTCGACGGGTTGAATAGCTACAGAACCAATCTCCTTCGCCGAATTTTGGATCAGTTTTCTCGCCCAGCCCAGTGGGGTCTCTCTGGAAAATATAACCAGTAATGCCAGGTTTTTTCCTGCTTCTGAAATGATGATATTGGTTCGATCCCCTTCACGTAATATCATCTGATAATCTTGAAATTCACCAGTCAGGCGAGCGATCTCCTGGCTGGCAGCGAGATCAGCTGCGATCAAGGAACCAAGAATGGATGGATCGATCACACCTTTATCTCCGGCTGTGGTAACCAATTGACCAGAAGTATCAACCAATAACATGAACCTGGCTGGAACGAATTCCAACAATCGATTCAGGCTTTCCTGTATTCGAGTTATCTGTACAACCGATAGAGTTAAACCACCCCGGAGATTAATTTTTGTATTTCCACCTATCTGATCTTGCATTCGAGCTCTCCCGTAATAAAACCTGATCCTATTGTTTGAATAGACGATCCAATTCGTCCGAGATGGCAGAATCGCTAATATTTGATACCTCTTGCGACGATTCTGATAGGTTCGGTTTGGAGGTTAAGTAATCATGGAGGGTAAGAGCAGTCTGACGGGCATAATACCAGATACTACCCAACTTGCTGTAGCCTGTAGTTTTATCGATGATGATGATAATTAAGAAACTGACTCCAATATTTACGGCATATAGGTCAGTTTTCCTACCTTCTCTATAGGAGAGGTGGATGACTGCTTCATCCATCAGTGCTTTTCCGGCTTCCTGTAATGAGGCGATCCCTCCCCCCAGAAGGGAGGTCATTAGTTCCGGAGCAAGATCAGAAGTGTTACCGGCAGTGACAAGGATCCTGCCTACTGAATCGCTTAGGAGGATGCAGCGGGCTGAGATGAGGTGACGTAATCCAAGAAGTTTTTCTTGGCAAAATTGATATTGGATGGAAGAGAGGCTATCTTGTTGGAGAATTTCAGTTTTTAACGGACCGATGACGCCGGCAAGTATTGGTGATAATGAGCGTTGATCAATGGGCTTCGAAACGACAGATACGGATTCTTGTATTGATTTTGGGAGATCTTTTAAACTGTTTGAGTATCCGGTAATGACAACCTGAGTACTTTCTCTGAATGATTTCCTAAAATGATTGAATCCGGTTTCTCCCATCGTGAGGATCATTTCTGCGTCTATGATCAGACAATCGAATATCTTCTCCTGGATCACCTGCATTGCTGCTAATCCATCAAGTGCGGAATTGATTGTGGATGTCGGATCGAAACCGAGGATACTTTTCTTAATAATATTTTTTACCGTTTCATCCGATTCGATGATCAGTATTTTTTTCCCACTCATATATTTGTCCCAAATCAAGGATTGAAAGTATTATACACTAAGCACAAAAGATACCCTTTTTTCTTTATCCTGATTATTATCCAATGCAGATATGCGACCAAATCGATTTTTGGGAGAGGAATAGTAGATGTACGAGTTAAAAACAAAACCAACAAACGATAGTGTAACAACTTTTCTCAATTCACTTACTGATGAACAAAAAAAAATCGATTCTTTTCAATTGGTTGAGTTGATGAAAGAAGTGACACACGAAGAACCAATTCTATGGGGACCTAGCATAATCGGTTTTGGAAAAATAGCCTATCAATATAAAAATGGTCGAACCGAAGATTGGCCTATCATCGGATTTTCGCCAAGGAAACAAAGCCTGACCATCTACCCACCCGCGGGTTGGCGAAACCAGGAAGATTTGTTGGCAAAATTAGGTAAACACAAAACCAGTGTAAGCTGTTTATATATAAATCGATTGGACCAGGTGGATATGGCGGTTCTAAGAGATATTCTTTACCGGTCGTTGGTCAATCCAATTCCCCGGTAGACTATTTGTGATGGTTGATTGATGTTAATGCAATCCCAAATATTCATTCAATGGCGGGCTCTCACAATTCCAAAATCCTCTCACAAATCGGAAGGAAATGAAGATGCATTTGCTCCTTCAGTTGGAGAGGGTGAGTTCGTCAGCGATACCTTTTTTCAATGCGCGGTCGCCGATGGTGCAACCCGCAGCTCATTTTCTCGGATATTTGCCAAAGCACTCGTCAATATTTGTTCTACTGCTGACAAATCGATGACATTAAATGATCTTATCCAGGATGCGAGAGAAGATTGGTATCAAGCAATCAGGAATGATCCCACTCATGGAGTAACGAATAGTGTAGTGAATGAGGGCGCCTATTCAACAATTCTATGGTTGCAATTGTTTACAGAAGACTCCGAGGATGGCTTACGTCATAACATGTGGAAAGCTCAAGCAATAGGTGACACATGCCTGTTCCACTATCGGAACGAGGTTCCATTACGAATCCTGCCCATAAGAAATTCAAGCGATTTTACCAATCATCCCCGTTTGATCGGATCCATGAAATCGCAAGTTCATTCCATCGCTGAATGGGAATTCTCTGGCGCCTGGGAACGTGGCGATGATTTTTTTATTTTGACTGATTCGATCGCCAAATGGATGCTTCAAGAAGTAGAAGCCGGCAATTGCCCTGGATCGATCTTGAAAGAAATACTCTCCTTTAAAGATGCAAGCTATAAATTTGAGCTGTGGGTACAAAATTTACGAGCAAGTAATAATATCCGTGACGATGATACGACCGTTGTCTGGATGAGTATCAAATAAAAACAGTATGATCACGACATCCCTTTTTTTGTCTGCGCCGGCACGAACGTAGCAGGGAGGTTTTAACCTGCGAAACCGGACCTGATCTTTACTTGTAAATTAATATTTAGTCGCTGGTCTTTGTTGGATGATATGAACCGAGGTAATGTTTCCTCAATTCGGTAACCTCTCCCGCATCCAATTCTATTGGAGTTTTATTCATATTTTGAGCGAGGATCGCTATTCGGGCGGAAGTTTCAACTGCCTGGGTCGATTCATACGCTCTTGCCAGTGTTTCACCTATTGCCACCAATCCATGATTTTCCAGGACAACGGCTACGCCGGTACCCATTTTGACCATTGCGGAATGGGCAAGCTCTACTGTGCCAGGTCTCTGGTATGGAGCTATTGGAATATCCGATCCAAGACAGCTTGCAGCTTCGGTAAGGATCATTGGGATGGGCTCTTGGATCACCCCGAATACAGTAGCATAAGGGGCATGAGTGTGTACCACAGCGTTCATTTCTGTCCGATATTGATAGAAAACCAGGTGTAAAGCGATTTCACTGGTCGGCTTCCATCTGGCATCGATTGTTTTACCAGTGATATCGACAAGACAAATATCATCAGGTTTCATTTTGTTATAGGGTATCGCTGACGGCGTGATAGCTATGATCCCGGAGAGTTCTATCAAAAAGGCTGACATTACCTTGAGATCCATATGCAAGCCCATCCGAAACCATCTGGATGGCATATTGATACACTTCTTCTCTCATCTGACCGTATAGCATTATCTTTTGTCTCGTAACCTTTGATAGAATGAATACATGTAAATTTAATATGATTGTATAACAGATGGTTTGCAATTAGGAAGGAGTGGTTATGCTTGGATTTAATGGAAAGATAGTTGTTATTACCGGTGGATCGAATGGTATTGGAGCAGCAACAGTCCGCCGGTTTATCATCGAAGGTGCATCTGTTGTAATTTGGGATATCACTTCTCCTGATATGGAACTCTATCCAGATCATCATAAGCTTCAATTCATATCTGTGGATGTGACAGATCCTGATGCTGTGAAGGCAGCAGTAGGCAGAACGATCACAGAAAATGGCCGAATAGATGTACTGATCAATAACGCAGGGATCACATCGGATTCTCAGCTAGTCAAATGGAAAGATGGGCAGATCATCAATCAAATGTCTGTCGATGCGTTTGATAAAGTGATAAAAGTGAATCTGAATGGGGTGTTCAATTGCACCCAGGCGGTCGTACCTTCAATGATTGCGCATGGCGGGGGAGTAATATTGAACGCAGCCTCGGTGGTTGGTCTTTATGGCAATTTTGGTCAAACAAATTATGTCGCCACCAAGGCAGGGGTGGTTGGGATGACAAAAACCTGGGCTCGGGAACTTGGGAGGTACAAAATTCGGGTGAATGCAGTTGCTCCAGGATTTATTGTGACCGACTTGCTGAAGAAAATGCCACCAGAGGTCCTGGGAGAAATGGAAAAACATACTCCACTGGGCAGATTAGGGACGGCTGACGATGTTGCCGGAGTGTATGCTTTCCTTGCAAGTGAGGATGCCGCCTATATTCATGGTGCCGTGATCAGTGTAGATGGTGGTTTGGTCGTTGGCACATAATGCGCATAGCCATATACTTTTTCATCTAAAAATACAAATAGGGCAGGGGATAGGTTTGATTTGGTCAGACTTGATTGCTTAGTAAAACAAATAGTGAGAATTTACGAAAAAATATATTAAGGTGGTGGCTCGTCTTCAAAAACTTCCCAATAGGCTCGATCCAACTCATCGTTCGAGAGATGCGCATAGCGTTGTGTCACCGCAATATTTCGATGCCTCGCCAGTTCCTGAGCCATCTTCAAGTTCCCAGTCCCTTGTAATACCCTTGTGACAAAGTAATGTCTAAAAGAATGCGGAGTGATCGATCCTATAGCTTCAGCTCCAAGAATCTTTTCAACCCATTCAGCAACGATATTTCTACCTGTGGTGGGAGTGATCGGTTTGATCTTTTTACCCGCGCCTTTATCGTGTCTGGCAAATAATGGCAACGACCCTAATGGTTTTCCGGATGCACCATCCAGGGCTGCGCGTAGCTTGATGTAATCATCCAGGGCTTGCTGTGACCTACGCGAAAACCGTACCACTGCTTCCCGATTGCCTTTGCCAACGACGACCGCTCTGCCTTCAGTCCAATCGATATCACCACGTTTGAGATTACACGCTTCATGAACCCGCAGGCCAGTCTCAGCCAATGTAATAATAAAAGCCCTGTCTCTCATCACATGCAATGCAGTTTGTAGCTCAACGGTGTCAGTATCTGATTGAAGCAAGCCTTCCATGTGGTCGATGATCGTGGAAATTGCATTTTTGGGAAACTGTGGCAATCGAATTCCAGGGACCCGGGCTCGTTGTTTGATAAGCAACCTTATCCTTGGCAAATTTACTGGCATGAGGTTTTCAGCCGCTATGTATTCAAAAAAACCTGTAAGTGTGGTCAGGTACAAGCGTTCAGTAGTAGCCGCGTGATGACGGAGCTCCTGGATCATCCAGGAAAGACTATCTTCGTCGATTCGGGTTATGGGATCCACTTTCGGATCAATGTCCTTCTTCTTTAGAAGCAAAATAAAGAAGCGAAGCGCTTTCTCGTAGGTCAAATACGTATTGTCACTTCGCGAATCTTTTACAGATTGCAAATAGCGGTCTATTACTGCCTGGATAGTGATTGTGCCCATAGATTTAGTATATCATATTGTTTGCGATAATGATACTTATCGAAACCTAAAACGATTTGACCATTTTTTTTGTTTCGTCTTCTGCCCTGCCCTAGAGGTAATATCTTTTTTCTGTGCGCGCTTGATAGATTTTCTTACGGGCTTTGACGAAAGGATGGATCGATAACTGCCCTACTCACTTCAGAATTGATCAATCCTTCGTATCCTGCAGTTTTTTCCATGCCCCTTCCCAGGGTTTCCCTAAGCGATGGTTTTCTGATACTTTCAATGACGCCAGCTTTTGCCCGACCAAAGCGGATTGCATGGCAATCATAGCCCAATCGCCAGCAAGTAATGCTTTATGTATTTTATCGGAGGATGGTCTAACCCAGGACCATAGCATCCGGAATTTGTCTGCTTTCAGCCAGTAATCCCTCTTCTCCCAGGCAATCACGGTCTTGTCTACATTCAGGTCAACCATGTTCAACGCAAGAACTACGTACGCAGTTAAATCATAGCTATGCGCATCTACCTGTTTTTGTTTCATCAACTCCCGTAAAGCAATCACAATCGATTTTGTCAATCGGGTCCGTTCTGTACCGGTCCCATCCACAGAGACAATTCGCGACATTCCACTACTCCTGAGACGACAATTTATAGAATTGGTTTGAATTATATTGCATAACGGTTTTATTGACTTGACCTATTCTTACGCGTATAATTGCGTTTCGCCGGGGAAATGCTGGAATTGGCAGACAGGCATGACTTAGGATCATGTGCCGAAAGGCGTGAGGGTTCAAGTCCCTCTTTCCCCACTACATTCCCGATCGAATAGAACACATAAAAACTCAATATACCCATTTCGATAGTCGAAAAAACAGATTCTCTATTGAAAACCCCTACAAATCGAATTACATTCAAACTGACTGTTAATCATGCAATCCGATAAGTTTCCCTGAGGATTAATTCATGTTGCGTAAAGGAATTATCCGTAAATCAATTAATCAGGAGGAATAGGATATGACTCATCCATTAGATGCCATCACGGCCATCCACAATGCATTTAGAGCTGACATGAAGATAATTGATTCTGCAGCATTTGATGCTGCAAGGGGTAAAAAAGAACTCACCCCTACAATCGACCGCTTCCGATTCTTCAATGAGATCCTGGTATGGCATGCCCGAGGCGAGGAATTGGTCATTTATCCTGCATTTGAGATTGTTGCACCTCTGGTAGCAGAAGCTTATGTAATGGATCACCAAGGGTTGGATGCGGCTTACAATGCGCTCAACAGTGCTGTCTCTTCAAGGGACGCGTTGCAAATTGCGCGGGCAACTGCAGCATTCAAATATCATCTCGACCTCCACCTGGATAAAGAAGATTCACACCTTTACCGCCTGTTCAGGGAACTTATTCCGATGCCTGAACAAGCCCAAGCAATTGGTCAGATGGCAAACCATACCCCTCAGGAGCGTTTCCCAGAAGTGATAGCCTGGATGTTCCCTTTGATGGGAAATGACGACCGTGAAAACATGACGCGTATCTGGCAAAAGGTTTTGCCTGCCCCAGTATTTGCTGGAGTCAAGCCGCTAATCAGCAAAGCACTCGGGGATGAGTGGACTGAATTGACAAAAAGAATCCCAACATTGCTCGATTCGTAGTCAGTGAGACAGCTGACCAGAGGATGAATAAACCTGTTCTGCGTTTTTTCTCTTTCTCTATTCAGTATCACCTATTTATTTACATACCCCCAAACCTGGCACAGCACATAGCTGAGGATAATCGTTTGCGGGTCTTTGATCACCTGAGCACACTCGGTAAGAGCTTTATCAAATTCTTCATCGGTCATCAATTTTGAGTTAATGATTTTCTCGTGCATAGATATGGCCATTTGATTCATCCCAGATCGGTAAGAGTACCCATAAGGCAATGCTTTGATGATTGTCCTAATCTGTACATCCGCCAGATTTGCCTCTTTAAACATGTGATATGTCCGTTGACCTGCATTAATGTCTCCACCATCCTGTTCGAATAAAGCGAAAAGGGCATTTCTGATCTTATGCCAGGATGGATTTTGGGGGTAGCAATTCCATGTTGTCCAGTCTGATTCTTGAGAGATGATCACTCCCCCAGGTTTTGTAAGCTTGATTGTCGTGTCCAGTAATTAATGATCGCAGTGAATTTGGGAAAAAACAAACCGTGTATGGGTCAAATTAAAGGTATCAGGCTCAAATGAAGAATTATAAAAGTCCTCTTTGAACGCTTTTACATTCAACCAGTGATTATGGTCTATTTACTCTGTGGCGATCTGAATATTATCCGAATTTGAATCTACCCCAATTACTTGTCCATGTGATCCCACTCGATGACTCAAAAGACCTAGAATTCCGATTGGCCCGCAACCGATGTCTGCACAAATCCATCCAGGCTTAATGTTGATCTGATCAAATAACAGTTCAATTTCCGATTCCCAACACACCGCCTGATTAATTAATCGATTAATTTCAGCATCATTTACTGACTGGCAAAATTACATTTTGAGTATCTTTGTCGGGAATTTGAATTGTTGTCATCAATCAAACTCTATTCTTAATTCCGATGGGTCGATCTATGGTTGTATAACAATTGATTGCGAACTGCATTTTAATTTTCATAATCAAACATTGAAACAATAGTGCTACTAATCTAATTTCGTAAGAAGATTGTTAGAAATGGTATACAAAAACAATTTTCAGCCCTAAAAAAGCGTTTTCTTGGTACAATTGGCACGCATTTAATACATTGGGAAGCGTGAAAAACCAAAATTACACTCTCTGGACTTACCTAGTAAAGCATGAGGGTTTATGTGGCGCTTTTCCCAAACTGCTGTACACATTTATAAATAAGGAAGAATGCATTGAAAATCGAAACCACCCCTCGTGATGACCATCAGTTAAAAGTTGTTGTCGAAGTTGAGCCAGAATTAGTTGAACGAAAAATGAAAAAAGCGGCAAGACATATAGCCGAACACACTAAAATTCCGGGTTTCAGACCCGGGAAAGCTCCATATGATATGGTGGTACGTTACATTGGTGAACCGAGGGTCCATGAAGAAGCAGTTGAAATGGTTGTGGACGAAATCTATCCTCTGATGCTTAAAGAACAGAATATTGAGGTGGGCGCCAATGGATCCCTTGAAGAGATCATCAGTATGGATCCTCTCACCTTATCTTTCCTAGTCCCTCTTGCCCCAAAAATCGAATTGAATGATTATCGTTCTGTTCGTGTTCCGTATGAGTACAAAGGGATCGGGGAAGAAGAAGTTATGAAAGTGGTCGAACAATATCGATCCTATTACTCAACACTCGAACCATTGGAAAAAGCTGCCAAAGAAGGCAATGTAGTTTTCTTGAAAATTGCCGGCACTGCTGGTGGAGAAGAGATCGTTCCGGAACGATCTCTCCAGGTGAAGATTGATGCAAAGGGCAAAGAAGATGAACACGAATGGCCATTCATTGGATTCAGCCGAAAATTGGTAGGAGTAAAAGAAGGGGCAGAGCTTGATCTTTCTTTCAAATACCCCAGCGATTTCCAGGATGAGAAGCTGAAAGATAAAGAAGTTCAGTTTCATATTTCTGTTCAAAGCGTTAAGAAATTGGTTCTTCCGGAAGTGGATGAAACCTTCATAAAGAACTTTGGAGAATTTGCCACCGTAGATGATTTCAAGAACAGTATTCGAACTCAACTTGAGTCCAATTCACAGGCGGAATATGATTTTGAATACTACAACAAGGTGGTTGACCAGATCAAAGCCAATGCCACAATCAAATATCCCCCACAGGCAATCGAAGATGAAAAGCAAGATCTGCAGAAGAGCTTTGAGAGAGACCTCGCCTCGCAGAAGATGGACCTTGAAGCTTATCTCAAATTAAACAAACTTACCCAGGAAGAATTTGAAACCAAGGAACTTAACCCTAACGCCCAGAAGCGATTAGAACGGAATCTAATCTTAAGCGAGATCTCCAAAGCTGAGAAAATTGAATTGTCAGAAAAAGAGATGGAAGAAGGGTATCAGGAAACCTTACAGGAGCTTGCAACAACGACCAAAGACTTTGATAAACTTGTAAAGAAAATGCCGCGAGAAAAACTTGTCAATGCTATCGCAATGGAAGCCGCAACCCAAGTCATAAATCGCCGGGTATATGAAACTCTGAAGAAAATTGCCACTGGGGATCTGGTTGAAGAAACAGTTGATACCAAGTCAGTGGAGTCTTCAAAAAAATCTGTCAAGCCAAAAACGAAGACAGCAAAAAGTAAAGTCAGCAAAAAAGTAGCTGACACAGTCCAAGGAGAATAATTCCATGAGTATGTCGACGTTCAATAATGTAATACCGATGGTCATCGAGTCCTCGGGACGTGGTGAACGCGCTTACGATATCTTTTCATTGTTGCTCAAAGAGCGCATTATCTTTCTCGGTACACCGATTGATGATCAAGTCGCCAATGTAACAGTGGCTCAGTTGTTATTTCTGAATAGGGAAGATCCTGAGCGGGAAATTAATATGTATATCAACTCCCCCGGCGGACAAATTTATGCCGGATTGGCAATATACGATACCATGCAAATGATCTCGAATCCCATCTCCACATTTGCTGTCGGATTCTCGGCGTCATTTGGGACAGTTCTATTGGCAGCCGGGACCAAGGGAAAGCGTTATGCCCTCCCCCATGCGACCATTCATATGCATCAACCGCTCGGAGGAGCCCAAGGGCAGGCTTCCGATATTGAGATCCACGCGAAGGAAATTTTAAGACTTCGTGCCCGACTGAACGAGATCATGTCCGAACGAACAGGTCAATCGATGGAAGTCATTGAAAGAGACACTGAGAGAGACTTCTTTATGAATGCCAACCAGGCAATGGAATATGGACTTATCGATCAGATTTTGAAAGTCGCTGATAAACCTGAAATCAAATGAATGAATAACGGTAAAACTTGAACCGAGGTGGCTATTCACCTCGGTTCTACTTTTTGTATTCATGCATATATGCCCGAGTATAATTGTCTACAGTCTTTGAACGGGAGCTCATTGTGATCGATTTTAAGAAAGCAGGAATTAAAGGTGTCATCCTCGATATGGACGGTGTCTTGTGGCGCGATTCTGATCCCATCGGCGATCTTCCTGCCATATTTGATCGCTTCAATGAGTTGGATATCAAAGTCGTACTGGCAACGAATAATGCTGCTCGAACAGTGCCGGAATACCTGGATAAATTTACAAGTTTCGGCGTTAAATTGGATCCATGGCAAATTACCACATCGGCAATGGCTGTGATTTACTACTTAAAAAACCATTATCCATTGGGTACTTCAGTTCATGTCATGGGAGAAAAAAGCCTGGTCGCATCAATTGAAGAGGCAGGTTATCCGAATCAGGATGGGGATGTCAAAGTGGTTATCGTAGGTGTGGATCGCTCAATCACCTACAAAAGAATTGAGGTTGCCGCGACCTGTATTCGTAATGGTGCTGAATTCCTTGGGACAAATCCAGATAAGACATTCCCCACCCCGCATGGATTAACGCCCGGAGCCGGGGCGATTATTGCTGCTGTTGCTACAGCGGCTGAGACTGAACCATTATTCATGGGAAAACCGGGGAGATACCTGATCGATCTTTCCCTTGAGCGGCTTGCTCTCCCCCCTTCAAAAGTCCTCATGGTTGGGGATCGTCTGGAGACAGATATTCTGGGCGGGCAGAACTCTGGATGCAAGACCGCATTGGTCCTTTCCGGTGTATCCACCCATGAACAGGCGCTAACCTGGCGACCGGCGCCTGATTTTATAGAAAAAGATCTATCCACATTGGTAGGATTATGAACACAACTCCCTCCCCCGCTGAGGCAATAAAACCGCTCATTTATGATTATGGTCTGTCTGAATTGAAAACTATTCTGACCGATCTTGGTCAACCTGCTTATCGCGCAGATCAGCTCTGGGAAGGTCTCTATTCGAAACAGTGGCACTTATTGGAAGAGTTTACCAATTTGTCGCTAGCTATGCGCAATACCCTATTTAATGAGTATTCATTCGATTCGCTGTCGCCCATCCGCGATTTGAAGTCAAAAGATGGTGAAACTCGGAAATTGCTGTTCGCACTGTCTGACCAACGGATGATCGAAACTGTCTGGATGCAATATACCGAGAGAGATACTTTGTGTGTCTCGACCCAATCGGGATGTGCCATGGGTTGTACCTTCTGCGCGACGGGTCAGATGGGGTTTTTCCGTAACCTCACTGCTGGAGAAATCGTCGAACAGGTATTATTCTTCAGCCGTCTTATCCAGCGTTCCGGCAAATCAGTAAAGAATATTGTATTTATGGGAATGGGAGAGCCTTTCCATAATTATGATTCACTAATGAAAGCAATCGAAATACTCAATGACGAAAAAGGATTTCAACTTGGTGCTAGGCGAATGACGATCTCGACGGTCGGGATTGTGCCGAAAATACGCCAGTTCGCTGACCAGAAAAGTCAGGTCAATCTGGCAGTTAGCCTCCATGCGGTGGATAACGATTTACGCTCCAGCATGATGCCTGTCAATAAGAAATATCCGGTCGAGGAATTACTGGATGCCTGCCGTTATTATGTGGATACCACGCACCGGCGGATAACATTTGAATGGGCATTAATTGATGGAGTCAATGACACCTGGTTGACTGCGCAAAATTTGGCGAACAAACTAAAGGGGATGATCTGTCATGTCAATGCCATCCAACTCAATCCAACCCAGAAATTTAGCGGCAAGGGATCTTCCCGCGAAAGGGCGCTGGAATTCCAAAAAGCGCTAGAAGGGAATGGTATTCCTTGTACGATTCGACTCCGACGAGGGATAGATATCCAGGCTGGTTGTGGTCAGCTCGCTTCTTCCACCACTACTGTTGAGGAATAGTATGCCGTCCATAATCGATCAATGGAAAAGCGGATTAGATAAAACACGCAAGGTGACTTTTGGTAAGATTGCCACTATATTTGGTGCCAGCGAGATCACAGAAGAAACCTGGGATGATCTGGAAGCGATTCTCCTGCAGGCAGATATGGGGACTGCAACAACCCAGGAAGTTATCCTTTCTCTGCGGAAATCAATCAACGAATTGGGTGTTACCAAAACAGAAGAATATCAGGAACTTCTTAAGGCTGAATTGGTCAAGCGATTGACCATACCTGAAACATTTTATCCGACATCTATTCCAACCGTAGTACTGGTTGTGGGGGTGAATGGTTCCGGGAAAACGACCACCATTGCCAAGCTGGGTGCCAGGTATCAAAAACTTGGGAAACAGGTAATTTTCGCCGCAGCAGATACCTTCCGCGCTGCAGCGGTGGACCAACTGAAAGTATGGGGGGATCGCCTTCATATCCCGGTGATCGCCGGACAGGCTAATGGAGATCCAGGTGCGGTGGCTTTCGATGCCGTTCAAGCTGCTGTGACCAAAAAATCCGACATCTTGTTTATTGACACCGCGGGTCGCCTTCACACCAAATATAATTTGATGGAAGAACTGAAAAAGGTATACCGGGTGGTCGGAAAAGCGTTACCGGGGGCTCCCCACGCGGTTTGGATCGTTCTTGATGCAACCACCGGACAGAATGCGTTTCAGCAGGCGAGGATGTTCAAAGAAATGACCCGTGTGGATGGTGTGATTATTGCTAAATTGGACTCATCCGCAAAAGGTGGAATGGCTTTCGCGATCCAGAAAGAACTCGGCTTACCTATCTTATTTGCCGGACTAGGAGAAAAGCTGGAAGACCTCGAACCATTTGATCCACAACGATTCGTTGATGGTGTTTTGGGTTAACTCCGAAGGAGAAAAGATGCAAGATCTAGTTGATCATATACAACAGCAATTGGAAAAAATTAATCAAATCATGGAGCATCTTTGACATAAACTCCAAAGAAGCCGAATTACTGAAGAAGAAAAAAATCGTCGAGGACCCCAATCTATGGGATGACCGCAATTCTGCCCAGAAGTTGATGAAATCGATCGCTGACCTGGAGTCCGATGTATTGTATTGGACTGAGATCAAAAAGCGATCCGAGGATATTAAGGAATTATCCGAGCTGGACGATGAAAATATGCGCTCGGAATTGGAAGCTGAGATTTCCCAATTAGATGCTGAGTTGGAAAAGCGCTCCATGGATGCTTTACTCAGTGGAAAATATGATAAAGGAGACGCCCTGCTTACCATCAATGCTGGTGCCGGCGGAACCGATTCGCAGGATTGGGCATCCATGCTCATGCGGATGTATCTGCGTTGGATCGAACGCAAAGGATATAAATCGGAGATCATCGACCAATCGGACGGAGAAGAAGCGGGAATTAAAAGTGTGACTATATCTGTGGAAGGTCCCTATGCGTATGGTTACTTACGGACTGAGAAGGGAGTCCACAGGTTGGTGCGTCTTTCGCCATTCGATTCCGCTCACCGGCGCCACACTTCTTTTACCCAAGTGGAAGTATTACCTGTAGATCCAAATGCAGATGATGAAATTCACATAAATCCTGATGAGCTAAAAATTGACGTGTACAGATCCGCAGGTGCTGGCGGTCAAAATGTGCAAAAAAATGCGACGGCGATCCGAATCACTCACCTTCCCTCAGGTCTGGTGGTTTCCTGCCAAAACGAAAGGTCGCAGCTTCAAAACCGTGAGAATGCGATGAAAGTGCTCAAAGCCCGCCTTCTTGAAATGAAGGAAATAGAGATGGATAAGCAATTATCTGAACTCCGGGGAGAATATCAAAAAACTGAGTGGGGTAGTCAAATCCGTTCCTATGTACTCCACCCGTATCAAATGGTAAAAGATCATCGGACCGACTTCGAGGTGGGTAACACCCAGGCGGTTTTAGATGGGGATCTAGACGGTTTTATTGAAGCATATCTAAAACATAAACACTAATAAGAGACTGCCTTTGATAAGGCAGCCTCTCTCTTGTAGATTATATCTATTTATCCAATATGCCAGCCATGGCGAGTAGTTCGATATCCAGAGGTTTTTTTCCCGCAACTACCTCTTCCAACGGGGTCGATGTCACTTTATTTTCCACCCAGCCCGATAGAACCCCTAATTTGCCCTCTGCAAGGAACTCTACTGCCCCCATACCTAACCGGGTGCCAAGTATTCGGTCATAAGCACTGGGAGTGCCTCCCCGTTGCGTATGACCAAGAATTGTCGCCCGAACTTCAAACCCCAATCGTTCTTTATGTTCAGTAAAATACTTTACCAACCCTTCAGCGTTATATCTAGCTCCTTCAGCAACAACGACCAGAGCATGGGCTTTGCCTTTTTCGTAGGCTTTCACCAGTTTTTGAGCGATATCTTCCGGGTCGGTCTCCACTTCCGGAAGGACGATTGCCTCTGCCCCGCCTGCGATACCAGTCATAAGTGCCAGATAGCCGCAATTTCTTCCCATCACCTCAAGCAGAAAAGCCCTCTGGTGAGAAGATGCGGTTACCTTTAATCGATCCATTGCCTCCAGAGCGATATTTAATGCAGTGTCGACTCCAATTGTGATATCAGATCCGTACAAGTCGTTATCGATCGTGGATGCAATTCCGACGACGGGAAATCCCAGCTGATGAAGTGCATATGCACCGGTCTGAGAGCCATTACCACCGATTACAACCAGAGCCTCAATATCATTCTGGTTGAGTACCCGGATTGCGTCTTTTTGCCCTGCTTCTGTTTTAAACTCAAGACAGCGGGCGCTTCCCAATACCGTACCCCCGTGTTGCATGATACCGCCAACATCCCGCCGCCCCATGGATATCATGTTACCGTGCAATAAACCGTAGTAGCCTAAACGGACGCCAAAGACTTCCCATCCTTGATCGATACCACCGCGAACAACAGCGCGGATTGCCGCATTCATTCCCGGCGCATCTCCTCCGCTGGTTAATACCGCAATACGTTTCATCTTGCCCTCCCAAAAACAAATCATCCAATGATTATTTCATCTGTAGTCCATTATAATCGTCTGGTTCGTAATTATAATAAGAATTACAGGTAAAACCTGTTGGATTTCATCGCTCGACCGAGGAGTTATGACCGATTTTCGAGTAAAAAAACATCCCATTCTACGAATTCCTGAGAGGGAATCTCTTCCAATATATTGGAAGGATGAAATAATCCAAGCGCTGTCTGGCGATACGATTGCTTCTGCTTTGTTTGCGAATGGTATTCGGATTTTTGGTCACCACCATAAAGATGGCGCTCCGATGGGGATATTTTGTGCAAATGGGCAATGTGCCCAATGCCTGGTCCTAGCCAATGGGCGTCCGGTGAAAGCATGTATGGAGACGGTGAAACCTGAAATGCGGTTGAATCCGATGGATGGACTGCCAACTCTTCCTGAGTTTGGTGTCAGCGCTTACCAGACAAATGAAATCTTGGAATTAAAAGTACCTGTATTGATCCTGGGTGGTGGTCCCGCTGGATTATCTGCGGCGATTGAACTGGGCAAACTGGGGATATCTACTCTCTTAATTGATGATAAAGACCGGTTGGGCGGAAAATTGATTTTGCAGACCCACCGGTTTTTTGGTTCAATCAATGCCGTCTATGCTGGGACGCGCGGGATTGATATAGCTACTACCTTGCAATCGGAAGTAGCAAAATATCCTTCTGTGGAAATTTGGTCTCACAGTACTGCCCTGGCAGTCTTTTCGGATAAAAAGATTGGTATTCTCCGGGACGGAAAGGAATATGTACTGGTCTCGGCGGATGTATTATTGGTTGCCACTGGCGCGCGGGAGAAATCACTCACATTTCCAGGTAATTCATTACCCGGAGTTTTTGGCGCAGGGGCATTTCAAACACTGCTCAATCGAGATCTTGTGAAACCGTCTGAAAATTTGTTTATCGTTGGCGGTGGAAATGTTGGATTGATCGCTGGATATCATGCTTTGCAGGCTGGAATTCAAGTCGTTGGACTCGTGGAGGCTTTACCCGAGTGCGGTGGATATAAAGTACACAAAGATAAACTATCCCGGATGGGTGTGCCTATCTATACCTCGCACACTGTACTGAGTGCGAATGGGAAAGAATCCGTCGAATCCATCACGATTGCGGAGATTGATACCAGTTTTAAACCAATAAAAGGAACGGAAAAATCATTCGAGTGCGATACGGTTTTAGTTGCTGTCGGACTTGATCCGGTCGACGAATTTTTCATCAAAGCAAAAGACTTCGGTTTGACTGTCCTATCGGCGGGTGACGCGGAGGAAATTGCCGAGGCTTCCGCCGCCATCTTCTCAGGTAAGATCAAAGGCTTGGAGATTGCATCACTGCTTGGATATAGCACGGAAACCATCCCCCAAACCTGGTACAACATGGCTGAAATACTTAAATCAAAACCCGGGAAAAATCTCGAGGGTGAAGAACCGGAGATTGGTACCGGAGTCATGCCGATAATCCATTGCTCACAGGAGATTCCATGCGATCCATGCTCGTCTATTTGTCCCCAGGGTCTGATCTACATTGAGAAAAGAGATATTCGCCAAGTGCCTACTTTCCTGGGCAATAATTATTGCTGCAGCGGCTGTGAAAAATGTGTGAATATCTGTCCAGGTTTGGCGATTACACTGGTTGATTATCATGAAAATGTAGAAAATCCACTTGTTTCGATCCCATACGAGTTCCATTATGGTCAAATCAATAAGGGGGATATGGTTACGGTAATGGATACATCTGGAAACGCGTTGCAGGAATTGGAAGTGGCGGAAATAAGCACGACGAATTCCGTTGACAAGACGATGATCGTCCGGTTGTATGCACCAAAATCAATCGCTCGCCAGATCGCCGGAATACAGGTACAGGAGATCCGGGATATCCATCCAATGGATCATTATGTCCGAAGAATTGAAGATGATACTATCGTTTGTCGATGTGAACGGGTTACTGCCGGCGAGATACGGAAATTGATTCGGGAAGGTTACAGGGATCTGAACGAGATAAAAACCGTAACCCGGGCAATGATGGGCGCCTGTGGTTCAAAAACATGCAGCTCATTGATCTACCGCTTATTTCAGGATGAGGGAATTGATCCAGGCAAAGTTATGGCACAAACGAAAAGACCCATTTTCATGGAAGTACCTTTGGGAATATTCGCCGGTATCGATCCGGAGGAGACATAAGATGGAACAACAAACCTATGATGTGATAATCATCGGTGCTGGTTCCATCGGAACACCTGCTGCGTATTATTTATCCAAGGCAGGTGTAAGGGTCCTGGTTGTCGATTCAGCTCACAGTGTCGGGCAGGGATCCAACAAAAAGGCAATCGGTGGTGTGAGGGCGACTCATTCTGATCCTGCAAAAATTAAACTGGGTTTGCGGTCGATAGAATTGTTCTCCCATTGGAAAGATCTGACTGGCGATGATATTGAATGGTTTCAGGGCGGATATGTTTTTATTGCCTACCGGGACCGGGAAGAACGAATACTGCAAGATATTTTACGCATCCAGAAATCATACGACCTCAATATAAATTGGTTGGACCAGAAGCAAATATTGGATGTTGTTCCTGATATAAATAAAGAGGGTTTACTGGGTGGTACATATTCCACTGAAGATGGGAATGCTTCCCCTTTACTTGCCATTCACTCTTTCTATACCCAATCCATAAAGTCAGGGGCAGAATATCGATTCAATGAACAGGTGATCGAGTTCCTCAAATCTGGCGAAAGAATAACCGGTATAAGAACTAGTGGGGGTAAGTACTCTGCACCGGTAGTCATCAATACTGCGGGAGCCTGGGCTCGACCGTTATCTCTGCTTGCAGGGATGGATGTGCCGGTAACCCCCGATTCTCATGAATCAGCCATTACTGAACCCGTCGCGAGATTTCTTCGACCCATGGTGGTGGATATTCGTCCATCTCCCGGATCGGCGAATTATTATTTCTATCAGCACATAACAGGTCAGATCATTTTCTGCATTACTCCGAATCCCAGTATTTGGGGCGATAATATCCAGGAAACCAGCGATTTTCTGCCGATGGTAGCAAAACGAATGGTTGAGGTAATGCCCAGACTGAGCAACATTCGGGTTCGCAGAACCTGGCGCGGTCTATATCCGATGACCCCGGATGGATTGCCAATTCTCGGTTGGGTAGATTCCATCCCGGGTTATCTGCTTGCTGTCGGGATGTGCGGACAAGGATTTATGCTCGGACCGTCTATTGGGGAATTAATTACAAGGATGATCGTAGATACGCTTGGCGAGGAAGATAAATTATTACTGCAAATGCTTTCACCTGCGCGCTCATTTGCTGAAACAGAAAAATTAAAATGAGGAGAATTATCCGATGACTGATGCGGTCTATCTTCCCGTTAGAGAAGTGAAAAAATTCGTCGAGGCAGTATTCTTAAAAGTCGGTGTTCCAGCCGATAATGCCGCCATTTGTACGGATGTACTTATCGCATCTGACTTGAGGGGGATCGAATCTCATGGGATCAGCCGCTTGAAGATGTACTACGACCGGATCAAGGCAGGCATACAATTCCCGGTCACAAAAATTGACGTGATTAAAGATGGTCCCACCACCGCAGTTTGGGATGGAAACCACGGTATGGGGCAGGTAATCGGATATCGGGCAATGGAATCAGCCATTAAAAAAGCCGAAAAGTATGGCATGGGGTCTGTGGCTGTTCGAAATTCAACTCACTACGGTATCGCAGGCTATTATCCCTTGATGGCAGTTAAAGCGAATATGATCGGTCTGAGTGTTACCAACACCAGACCATCGATTGCACCTACTTTTGGGGTACAGCCCATGTTGGGAACAAACCCAATCGCTTTTGGTGCGCCAACGGATATGGACTGCCCATTTCTATTCGACGCAGCGACATCCATCATTCAACGAGGTAAGGTCGAGATCTACGCGCGCAAAGAACAGCTTCTCCCGAAAGGTTGGGTGATCGACAGAGATGGGAAACCTGCACAGAATCCCAAACAAATATTACAAGAATTGACAGAAGATTCCAATGCGCTTTTACCACTGGGCGGCAGTGGCGAAGACTTTAGTGGACACAAGGGTTATGGACTGGCAACGATCGTAGAGATCCTATCCTCAGCCTTACAAACAGGGGCATTTCTGCACGGATTAACGGGATTTGATCCTGCCGGAAGGAAGCAGCCTTATAAGATCGGTCACTTCTTCATGGCTATTCAGATAGAGAGTTTTTTACCAATTGAGGAGTTCAAGAAGAATATCGGTGATTTACTGCGTGAACTTCGTAATTCACCAAAGGCAGAAGGTGAAGACAGGATCTATCTGGCGGGTGAGAAAGAATTTGAAAACGAAAAGGAAGTGCTGAAAAACGGGATTCCAATTTTACCCAGCCTCCAAAAAGAACTCAAGATGATCCAGACTGAGTTACAATTATTCGATTTTCATCTACCCTTATAGGTGCAGTTAATACATGATTAAAGGTATTATTTTCGATTTTGACGGGACGATCCTGGATACCGAGGCTTCAACTTATCAAGCCTGGATTGAAATATATCGAGAATATGGAGTTGTCCTGCCTTTCGATTTATGGGCAGGTACCATAGGCACATCAGAAAATTACTTCGATCCAATCACATACCTGGAAACGAAAACCGGGCAAACGCTGGATGGAAAATCCATCCGCAATAAACAAGCATCGTTGGAATTGGAAATTCTAAGATCCGCAAAACCTTTGCCGGGAGTCTTAGATTATCTGGATGATGCTCGAAAAATGGGAATCAGTATGGGAATTGCATCAAGTTCTTCATTCGAATGGGTGGATAGTAACTTGAGGTTGCATGATCTGATTGATTACTTCAAAGTTGTCATCACCAGAGAACAAGTAACCCAAACAAAGCCATTTCCTTATCTGTATGAAAAGGCGGTCAAAGCTCTTGGATTATTTCCGTACCAGGTGATTGCCATTGAAGATTCTCCCATGGGTGTCACTGCCGCGCAGGCAGCCGGAGTATTCACAATTGCTGTACCGAATTCAATTACTCGCCGGCTCAATTTGGATCATGCCAATATTTGCATCAACTCTCTGGAAGAACTTCCTCTCAGAGACCTGCTCGAACAAATATCCGTATAACTTGTTGCTTGTCTATCCAGCCATTTTGATTACACTTGTATCAACCAAAACCAATCAGGTTTTGTCCATGAAAGTGTATCTGTGAAGTTAGAAAACCTACTTGCGAGCTTGCCTGAAACATATAACCTGGTAGACCGGGAGATGATTCAACGCGCCTATCAGCTTGCTGAAAAAGCACATAAGGGACAAAAACGTGCCTCGGGCGAACCCTATATAACCCACTGTCTCTCTGTCGCGGCAATCTTAGTTGAGATGAAAGTGCCACCAGAAGTAATAGTGGCTGGTTTATTACATGACACGGTCGAAGACACAGAAGTAACCCTCGATCAGATTCGCAATGAATTTGGGGATGAAATCGCGAAACTGGTGGACGGAGTGACAAAGTTAACCAATCTTCCGCGTGTTTCACGCGCTGATCAACATCTGGATAATGGCGTCATCGTAAAGGAAATCGATGATCAATCCATATTTGAAGAAGAGGAAACCGCAGCACTAAAATCTCGTAAACGGGACTTGAAGACAGAGACCCTTCGCAAAACTTTCCTCGCCATGGGAGATGATATTCGCGTCGTGCTAATCAAATTGGCGGATCGTTTGCATAATATGCGAACTCTCGGCTACATGCCCGAATCGAAACGCCGTCGGATTGCCCGTGAAACCCAGGAGATCTTCGCTCCTCTCGCAAATCGGTTGGGTATTTGGCAAATCAAATGGGAATTGGAAGATCTAGCATTCCGATACGTGGACCCAGACAAATATAAAGAGATCGCGCAGCAACTGGCTGAAAAACGGGAAGATCGTGAAAACCAAATCAAAAGGACCATCGATAATCTGACACAGCATCTGACACAGGCAGGTATCAAGGTTGAGATCAGTGGTCGACCCAAGCATATCTATTCCATCTACCGCAAGATGATGGAAAAAGGAAAATCATTTGAGTTGGTACGTGATCTCAGGGCGGTTCGGTTAATTGTCCCGGATATTCCTTCCTGTTATGCGGCTTTAGGGGTGATACACACCCACTGGAGGCCAATCCCGAATGAATTTGACGATTATATTGCTGCACCAAAAGACAATTTTTACCAATCTCTCCATACAGCCGTGATCTATGATGATGGAAAGCCACTTGAGGTCCAGATCCGGACTGCCGAAATGCATCAAAATGCAGAATATGGTATCGCGGCTCATTGGCGTTATAAAGAAGGTCGCAAAAGGGATGATGAATTTGAACAACGTGTGAACTGGCTGCGGCGGTTGATGGATTGGCGAAAGGATGTGGATGACGCCCAGGAATTTATGGAGGGGATGAAAACGGATGTATTTCAGGATCGGGTATACGTTTTCACTCCGCGGGGAGATATCATCGACCTGCCTACCGGGTCAACACCATTGGATTTTGCATATCATGTTCATACAGAGATCGGACACCGCTGTCGTGGAGCTAAGATCAACGGCAAATTGGTATCCCTAGATTACACCCTCAAAACTGGTGATCAGGTGGAAATCCTCACGGCAAAACAAGGGGGTCCTTCACGAGATTGGCTGAACCCAAATCTGGGTCTGGTCACTACTCAACGCGGGCGTTCAAAAATTAAACAGTGGTTCAAAAAACTGGATTATGACCAGAACGTAACCCAGGGGAAGCTCTTACTTGAACGAGAATTCCGCCGGCTGGGGTTGACAGAGATCGATACGACCCAACTCATGCTAGAGTTTGATCTGCATGACCAGGAAGATTTTTACCAGGCGATTGGTTGTGGCGATGTGTCGATCGGAAGGATCATCAGCAGGATTTCTGAGAGCGAGAAAGAAAAAGTTGAAGAAGTTCTTTCACCGCATCCAGCCACTCCTGAAAAGGTCTCCATAGATACTGTGACTGTATTGGGTTTGAAAGGATTACTTACAACAATGGCGAAATGCTGTAATCCGGTGCCGGGAGACGAAATAATCGGGTATATTACCAGAGGCAGAGGTGCTACCATCCACCGGCAGGATTGCTCCAATATACTACGTTTGCGGGATCGGGAGCGGATAGTCAAAGTAAGCTGGGGAGAGCCGGTCAGAACCTATCCGGTATCTGTTCAGATAAAGGCATACGATCGACAGGGTTTGATGGGCGACATCTCATCCATTCTTACCAATGAGAGCATTAACCTGGTGGACATAAACCTGAAAATCAATCACAATCTGGCAGTGATTAATGTAGTGCTTGAAGTCGGCGACATCGTTCAATTAAGCCGTATACTAACGAAAATTGAAAATTTGCAAAATGTAATGGAAGTTCACCGTGTACGGGGTGGATAATCTGATTATTTTGGGGGTGTCAAGGCAATTTAGAAATGTCCTAAACCTGGCTAAATAGAAAGGTCCTAATCATCTAGAGAGAGAAGAGGGGAGTTATTCAGTTTTCTGCCATAAGCTCGCCAGGGGTGGTTGACAGGGGGGATGTAAACCTCGTGATCAATAGATTTTGTAGAGACGATCTTGGGTCTTTTAGGTTGTATCTGAACGACTTTCAGGGAGAGAGACTGGTGATTCAGGAAGGCAGAAACAGCGCCGGAATCATCTTGCAAGATCAGGACCTCGCGGCCAGTGAGATGTTTGGGAGGACGGGTAGTGATGATCTGGTAAATAACATGATCGAACTGGATCTGGAGGTCTTTTGAAATGATACGGAAATCATGAACAGAGAAGAGGAACTCAAGGTCGATGGAGGGGTTCAGGGGAAGATGGGCATCACCAGTTGAACGGGGAAGAACAGCAAATTTGTGGTTATAGGATTGAATGAAATCAGAAAGATAGACATTTGCTTCCTGATAGGAACAGATGGAACGTAACCGCAGTTCCTTGACAAGGCGATCCTGAAAGGTCTGATTAGCACGTTCCACCCGACCTTTAGCCTGAGGTGAATTGGCACAGATGAGCTCGATACCCAGGGAAGTGAGGGCACGATTGAATTGAGTAATGGCCTCCTTGTGGAGACTGGTCTTCGAATTAACCCGGAAAACACTGAATTTGTCGCTGTAAAAAGCCACTGGCAGACCTACAGAGCGGAAATAGGACTTGCATAGCCTGGCGTAGGCAAAGAAGCTCTCATGCCCGACAAATTGGGCTGCCAGGATTTCGCTGGTGGCATCGTCCACGAACAGCAACAGGCAGGCTTTTGGACCTCGTTTTTCCAACCAGGCATGGTAGGAGCCATCTATCTGTACCAATTCCCCACGCCGGAAACGGCGCTCCCTTTGTGGATGGGCTTTTTTCCTTTTGATCTTGGGATGATGGATCCCCTCTTCGATCATGATCTGACGCAGTGTCTCTTTGCAGACTACAATCCCTTTGTATTCTTCCAGTTTCTCCTTCATCAGGGTAGGACCAAAATCATGGTAGATAGGATTCCGGATGAACTCTTGGATGTCCTGATGCTTCCTTTCATCGAGTTTCCGGTTTCCGGGCTTCCCGCGATGTCCGGATACCAGGCCTGTAGCTCCCCGTTTCAGGTATTTGGATATCAACCGCCTGATGTGCCTTTCACTGATCCCCAGTTTTCTTGCTCCCTCTCTCTGCGTTATCCGCTTGTCTAGCGCCTGTTCTATGATCGCTTTTCGTATCAGCTCTTCTTCCGTCATTGTGATTGTCCATTTCATGGTTTTGTCCTCATTAGGACATTTTAATTTAGCCAGAATAGGACTCTATCATTTAGCCACTACACTGATTATTTTGGGGGTTTACTGATTTGAAATCTTACGGTAAAATCGCAGCCGCAATGAAAGAGTATACATGGGGCTATTAAAGAAATCCAGTTTCGCTGTTCTCCTACTGGGGATTGCGGGATTATTGGATGCAGGATACCTTTCCTGGGCGAAACTCGTCAAGACTACGGTTGTTTGTGCTCCTGGATTAGGAGATTGCGGCTCAGTGAACAATAGCAGTTATTCCATGCTTTATGGAATACCGGTAGCCTATCTCGGTTTCTTGAGTTATCTCGCAATCACCGTTTTGGGTTTGGTCTTGATCTTGAAGAAAAGGGAAATCAATTGGATTAACTACCTGATATTCGGTACCACCTTGGTAGGTATGCTATTTTCTGGTTACCTCACTTATATCGAGCTTGGAGTACTGAAAGCCATTTGTTTATATTGTGTGATATCTGCAATTATAATGACTGCCTTATTTGTAATATCACTTTACAAAACGTTGAAATTGTTAAATAATTAATCCCTATCAGAGGAGAACTACACTATGCCAAGAATTCGCTGCCACTACCTTGATTGCGCACTACTGGATGATGGTTATTGCAGCGCCGCCCAGGTTGAATTTGATCCCGATTCCGGTTGTCTCACGTACTCACCTAACGCCGAAATGGCTACAGATGAGGACTGGGACGAAGAAGAAGAGGAATTAGAAGAATGGGATGAAATGGGCGCCGACGAAGACGAGGATGAAGATCTGTGGATGGATGATGACGAAGAGTATTAACCCAATCGGAATAAGCCTACCTAAAACTGGTTAATAATTAACCAGTTTTTGATTTCTCGTTTAGTACCCATAAATGACAGACCAGGTTTTCGATGTTTCAACTATCGTATTAATGCTCCCCTAATATTGTTGACAGGTTTAAATATTGATGTATATAATAATTCTCGTATGTGGTTCTTGATTTTGTTGTGGCCGTAAGAAACCGACTTGAACATTATCAGGTGTTCAGGTCGTTTCGTTTCGAACCTCCAAACATGACAGGACCTAGACAGCCAGTTTTGATGATTAAGGAGTGAGGAATGAGCGACAGAGTTCAAGGTACAGTGAAGTGGTTCAATACCACCAAAGGCTATGGCTTTATTCAGCGTGATGGAGAACCGGATGTGTTCGTCCACTATTCTTCTATCACAGGCGACGGTTTCAAGAACCTCGAACAAGGCCAGGCAGTGGAATTTCAGGTGGAAAAAGGTCCAAAAGGACTTCAGGCAGCCAACGTCATCCTATTACCATAAGAAAACAATTTTCGGCAGTCAGGATCCTGCACCTGTCTGCGCCTGATATTTTAGCCTGAACAAAAAAGAGACCGTATTGTTCATACAGTCTCTTTTGATTCAGAGTAAATAACTATTTTTTTGCTGAAAATCCGGTATTGATGAGTGATAGCCAATACCCGGCAACGAGAAAAACAATGGTTCCAAGAATGGCGAATCCGAGACGAAGTGGACCGAGTTTCCAGAAATCCCATCCAACCACTGTCGACAATCCATGTCCCGCCCAGAAACCAGTGCCGCTTAGGAAGAGATAAAATAATAAGCGGAGGACACCTCCATCTTTCCATAAATGGAAAGCAGCGCCAAACATGGTTGATATTAATAAACCAAAAAGGAACGCGGGTAGGGTCATAAGATGCCGTTGGTATTATACAATAATCCCACCCCCCAAACAAATTTCTCCTTGAAATATGGCTCCGATCTGACCCGGAGCAATATCTAGAATTGGTTCAGGGAATTGTATATTAACGGATTCGTTTGTAACATTGATCGTAGCTTTCGTTGGGGTTGATGAATATCGAACTTTTACCTCCCCCGAGAATTGATTCGAAGCAGGTTTTTCCAACCAATTCACATTTGCAAGGGCAAGATTAGTTCTGCTTGTATTCTCTTTAGCGCCAATAACAAGCCGGTTCGTTTGGTATTCTTTCGAGATCACATAATATGGATCTTTGTTAGCTATGCGAAGGCCTTTTCTTTGCCCGATCGTATAATTTGCCAGGCCAGTATGACCGCCAAGTATTCTTCCATCCGCAGATACGATCTCCCCTGGTTTGTTCTGTCCTGGAGCATATTTTTCCAGAAACTGGCGATAATCAAGATCACCAAGGAAGCATAAGTCCTGACTATCTGGTTGACTGGCAGAAGGCAATCCCCATTCTTTGCATTTCTCTCGTACTTGTTCCTTTTGGAAAGACCCCAGTGGCAAATATGTTCGCTGAAGATACTCTTTGGGTAACATCGAAAGAACATACGATTGGTCCTTCTTCCGGTCTATCCCTCGCAACAAACTCAATTTTCCAACAGTCCGATCTATTTGAGCATAGTGACCGGTAGATATCCCGGCAGCATTAAATTTATCCGCCTGGTTCAATAGGATCTTCCAGCGAATTTCCGTATTACAAACGATACAGGGGTTTGGGGTAATTCCGCGAGTGTAGCCTTGCAGAAAATACTCTACCACTGTATTTCGGAATTCTGTGCGAGCATCGACGACATAAAATGGGATATCGAGTAATGCTGCCACTCTTCTGGCCATCATCATCGCATCCGGAGAACAACAACGATTCAGATCCTCCCGACCTTCTTCTGCCCAGAGACGAAGCATGATACCGATGACATCATACCCTTGCTTTTTAAGATAAGCGGCTGCAAAAGAACTATCTACTCCCCCACTCATCCCGACTAATATCGTTTCAGTCATAAGCGTTTAATGGATAGTTGATTTCTGAACGATGCCTGGAAGAACCCGGCAAAATGAATCGATATCGTCTTTGTTGGAATCTCTGCCAAGGCTGACCCGTAATGACCCAAGCGCAATTCTAGAATCGATACCAATGGCGATCAAGACATCAGATGGTTTCGGATCACCAGTTTTACAGGCTGAACCAGATGAACAGGCAAATCCAGCATGATCCAATAAGGCGACAAGTTCATTCCCATCCACGTTTGGAAAGACAAAACTGGCGTGATTGGGGAGACGCTCTTTCTCATGTCCGGTTAATATTGAACCTGGAATAGACTGCTGAATTGTTTCGATGAGGTGATTCCGAAGTTCAGATAATCGTTGTGTATCTGAATCTCTTCGCTCAACCGCCAGTTTTAAGGCTGCAGCCATCCCGACTATGTACGGAATATTCGATGTCCCTGCCCGATATCCTCTTTCATGGGATCCACCGGTTTGTAACGGTTGGATAACTGTCCCCTTCCGAATAAATAGTGCTCCAACTCCTTTTGGACCATAAAATTTGTGGGCTCCGATCGACATTAAATCCACCGGAAGGTTTTGAAGATTAATCGCCAACAAGCCTGCCGCCTGAACCGCATCTGTATGAAAAAGGATCTTTTTCTGGTGGCATAGATCACCGATCTGATCGATCGGATTAACGGTGCCAATTTCGTTGTTTGCATAGATGGCACTTACAAGGATCGTCTGGTCAGTAATCGAAGATTCAAGGTCTTCCAAAGCAATAGTTCCTTTGGAATTTACCCGTACCAGGTCCTGCTGAAACCCAAAATTCTTGCCAAGGTCATGGATAGTATTGATGACAGCAGGATGTTCCACTCCGGTTGTCAGTAAATGATCTTTGCCATATTTTTTCCGATGAGCAAAAGCTGTTCCCCGGATTGACAGATTATTACTTTCACTCCCACCGGATGTAAAAAAGATCTCTTCGGGCAGGCAATTCAGGCAATTGGCCATGTCTTCGCGCGCCTGTTCCAGTGCGGCTTCGGCTTTCTGTCCGAATTGGTGAACGGAAGAAGGATTTCCAAAATTAATACCAAAATAGGGGATCATAGCTTCGATTACTTCAGGAGCTACGGGTGTGGTTGCGCAATAATCCAGGTACACTTGTGGTTTGGTTTGCATAGGATTGAGATTATAGCATTTTTACAGAGGTTATTCGTTCATTATATCCGTTGATATAATTGGTATATCTTTGCCGTACAAGGGAGGTCAGATGACCGCAAAAATTCTATTTGGTACAGATGGCTGGAGAAGTGTGATCGCTGAAGACTACACATTTGATAATGTGAGGCGATGTGCACAGGGATTTGCCGAATATCTGAATTCCAAAGGGAAACACGGTGCCTGGGTTGTTGTTGGATACGATAAGCGGTTCCAATCTGAAAACTTTGCACTTGCCGGCGCTAGTGTCCTGGCGGGTAACGGTTATCGGGTATACCTAACGAATACAGCGACACCAACCCCGGTGATCGCCTTCTCGGTGGTGAATCTGAAAGCAGCCGGAGCGATCAATATTACTGCATCGCATAATCCTCCATCCGACAATGGATTCAAGGTCCGGAATGAATTTGGTGGTGCCATCGATCCTGAGGGACTATTATTTATTGAATCGAAAATACCTGACCAGATCGAAGATGTAAAGCTAATTCCACCCGATGAGGGTATTAAAAATGGCACGATCGTGCTATTTGATGCAGCCCCTGCCTATATTGATCATATTCGCCACCTGGTGGATATCGAAAAAATCAAGAAAGCTGGATTAAAAGTCGTGGTTGATGCAATGTGGGGCAATGGGGGCGGCTGGTTTAGCGACTTACTGAATGGCGAATCTACGGAGGTGTATGAAATCCACAACACCCGAAATCCGATCTACCCGGAAATGAAACGCCCGGAGCCTATTCCTCCCAACATAGATGTGGGATTGAAAACCACGGTTGATCAGAAAGGTGATGTGCTTTTGATCACCGATGGTGACGCAGATCGGGTTGGTTTTGGTGACGAGAATGGCATTTTCATTAATCAACTGCAAGCATATGGACTGCTGGCGTATTATTTGTTGGATGTCCGAAAACAGCGTGGACCGATTGTGAAGACGCTGTCAACCACCAGCATGTTGGAAAAACTAGGCAAATTGTATGACGTCCCAGTGATAGAAACCGGCGTCGGATTCAAATATGTTGCCCCCAAGATGCTCGAGGTGGACGCCATGATTGGAGGAGAGGAATCGGGCGGTTACGCTTTTCGCGGAAACGTTCCTGAACGGGATGGAATCCTTGCCGGTCTGTATTTCCTCGATTTCATGGTCACTACAGGTAAAAAACCATCTGAACTACTGCAAGCATTATTCGATAAAGTTGGTCCGCACTACTATGATCGAATTGATACCAGCTTTAAAGGAAATCGCTCTGAGCGAGAAAAAGCGATTATTGATGCAAAACCAACCCATATTGCAGGAATACGGGTAAAAAAGTTGAACACCACAGATGGTTATAAGTTTGAATTGGAGGATGGTGGTTGGCTTCTGATCCGTTTCTCAGGGACCGAACCGATCATCCGTGTGTATTGTGAAACCACCCAAAAAGATAAAGTTCAGGCCATCCTGCAGGATGGTCTGAAGATCGCGGGTATCTGACCGTTGACTGGCTACATCGACACACATTGTCACCTTGACTTGCCGCATTTTGACTTAGATCGCAAGGATGTCATTCAACGAGCAATCGCTGCCGGGGTTGACCTGATGGTCAATCCTGGTATTGATCTCGAATCGAGTTTGAGGAACATAAATAGTAGTAAAAAGTTCGGTGTGATCAAGGCTGCCATTGGTATTCATCCGAACGATTTACAAGACAACTTCAAATCAGATTTGAATGAATTTCGAGAGATCCTCCGTGCGGAAAACGTGGTGGCAATTGGAGAGATCGGGCTAGACAATTACCATATCAGGGTCCCAATAGAGTTGCAGATAACTGGATTACGGGCACAGTTGGACCTCGCGGATGAATTCAAACTACCCGTGATCATCCATTCCAGAGACGCGTTAGGAAATATCACTCCCATCCTGACAGAATGGTCAAACCAGCGTAGAAAAGCTGAAATAAAACCACCCTATGGCGTGATGCATTCTTTTGAAGGAAATCTGACCGAAGCAAGGGGATTTATAGATCTCGGCTTCTTAATTGGGTTATCCGGACCAGTAACGTTTAAAAACGCACATCAAAAAATTGATATTGCTCGCGAAATTCCCCTTGAATCGCTGGTATTGGAGACAGATAGCCCCTATCTGACACCTGTTCCATTCCGAGGGCAGCGTAATGAACCGGCTTTCCTACCCCAAATTGGACAGAGAACAGCTATAATCAGAAGGAGTAACGAAGAGCTCATCATAGAACAAACCAGCCATAATGCTCTCGCACTTTTCTTATTGGAGTAACCTTTTGGGACAGACCTCATTCTACATACCGATCCAGACAGAATTAGCTGAAGTTGACCAATTAATGCGGTCACAAGCGCAAGATTACCACCCCGATCTTCAAAAGGCGTTAGATATTATTCTCACTTCTGGCGGAAAACGAATTCGCGCAGCAATTACATTATTGGTAAGTAAAATGCTCGGCGCAGATCCTAACGCAAGCATTCTGTTGGCTGGTGCAATCGAAATGCTGCATACTGCAACCCTGGTTCATGATGATCTGATCGATGGCGCGTTATTACGGCGCGGCACCCCCACATTGAATTCACAGTGGTCCCCGGGTGCGACAGTTCTGACTGGTGATTTTCTTTTTGCTCGTGCTGCAAAGCTGGCAGCAGACACCCAAAGTGTACAAGTTATGCGAATTTTCGCTGAAACGTTGGGTGTTATCGTTAATGGGGAAATCACCCAACTATTTTCCAAACGGTTTTTGGCTGATAGGGAAATTTACTACAAGCGAATTTATGCCAAAACGGCATCTTTATTTGAAACAAGCACCAAGACCGCTGCAATTTTAGGACAAACCAATCCTGAGACGGTGATCCAACTAGCGAAATTCGGACATTCGATTGGAATGTCCTTTCAAATTGTGGATGATATTCTGGATTTTAACGGTGAGCAAATTACATTAGGTAAACCCGTCGGTAGTGACCTACGGCAGGGATTGATCACATTACCCGCCCTCTATTACCTGGAAACAAACCACTCGGATCCAAATGCATCCGCATTATTGAACCAAAAATACCTTGAAGATGAAAAACAAACCAAAGAATTGATCCAGGCTATCATAAAGAGTGATGGCACTCGGAAAGCTCATCTGGAAGCGGTATCGTATGTGAATGAAGGGATCGAATACCTACTACAACAACCCAAAAGCATCTATCGGGATAGTTTGGAAGAAATTGCCCGATACATCATTTCCAGAAACGTGTAAGGAAATATCGAACTTTCTCTATTACAGTAAAACAGCCCGCTTAGTAGCGGGCTGTCTCTTTTACATAGAAGGAACTACAAGACTAATTCTGCTGGAACGCGAAAATTCGCATTGGCTTTCCTGACTGAATCCGGAACATCAAACACCAGGTCAGAGCCGATCATCTGCTTGGCAAAGTTTTTGACACTGGTATCCCAGAATTTCTTCGTGACGTAGTACACCCGGGCGCCCCCCAGCTCATGCTGGTATTCTGGCCAGGGGTAACAAGGTTGAGCCATTTCAAGACCAGCCATTCGCCAGCCATTATAACTTTCGAAGGTAGACCACCATTCATTTGCGCCGAGTATCTCCAATGCATGGTAGGTCTTCGCATAATACATCGCCCATCCGATCCGACCGCGGCGGGCAAAAGTCATTGTATGCAGGCTGATGGCGATATCTTCGTTCATCATGCGACCATTTGCGAAACCAGCAAGTTGACCATCGATAGTCCCGATCAAAGTGAAGGGGTCTTTTAAGCGCGAGCGATATTGGCCGAGAATTTCGGCATAAACGCGAGCGCCAACGATATCGTAGAAGTCTTTTTCCACTTCCATGACTTTCATCATATAGCCGAGTAAGGATGCTACGTCATCTGTTTTCATTTCTCGGATATACAGAATCCGACTGTCCTTTAGGGTGATCATCGCCTCCGGCCAGGGTTTCATATCCATTGGGGGAGCCTGGAGCAATGGTTCGATCTCTCTTACATCGATAGTTAATTGCTCTTCAGATACTCGCTCGGGTGGTTCAAGTCTCATTGTCTTACTCCTTATTGGAATAGGTAATAAATAAAGCTGGAAAGAGATCTGTTCCCCTTGATAGCATACCCATTGTAAGAAGGTGGGTATTCTGTGTCAAGTAATTGAAAGGATGCATCAACCATTGAAAATCTATGCAATTTTCATACGCTTGTATGACAAAAGACAAAATTAATGTGATATTAGTTCAACATATGTCAGATTGATTTTTCATTTTTCCTTTGCTATACTGATTTTTGACCTCACCCTGGCAGTTTTTCAGAATCCGTGCATATTTCTGTCAGTTTTACATCCTGGTCATTTCGAATCTGATCATGAGGATAAAAAGTAGTCGTAATGCTCGAAATACAAAAAGCTTTTATCAAGCTCTTCATTCAACATACTCTTGAGGTTATTTCAACCTGTCGATAGGCATTATGCTACCGGCAGGTTTTTAACATAATACATATATTCTGTCTTGGTTTATCAAGACCCCAATTTCCAGGAGGTTTGCATGGCTGTAATTAAGGCTGAAATTCGTACTGGTGTGTATTACGACTCTGCGTTCCTGATGCAGTTACAGCGTAATCTCTCTGATCTACCCGGTGTTGAAGACGCTGGTGTGATCATGGGAACCGAATCCAACAAAGAATTACTGGCTCATATTCAACTGATTTCACCTGAGGTTGAAGCGGCAAAACCTGATGATCTGGTGTCTGTTGTCCGGGCGAATAGTGAAAAAGCGGCGATGGATGCTCTGGCTCAGGTTGAAGAAATGCTTAAAAATAAGAAGACAGCATCTGACGCGCAATTTTTACCCAAGAGTCTCGATTCAGCGTTGGAAGGTCTTCCAGGAGCTAGCTGGACATTGATCTCAGTTGCTGGACGATATGCTGATCTGATTGCGCACGATGCGCTTGATCTTGGTCAGCATGTATTTTTATTTAGCGACAATGTATCCGTTGAAGCGGAAATTGAGTTGAAGAAGAAATCGGCAGAAAAAGGCTTACTTGTGATGGGACCTGATTGCGGTACTGCGATTGTCAGGGGCGTGGGTCTTGGTTTTGCCAATAAAGTTCGTCTCGGTCCGATAGGTGTTGTTGCAGCAGCTGGGACTGGTTTGCAACAGGTTTCTTCTCGAATCGCCCAATTAGGCAGCGGTATGACATATGGCATCGGCACTGGTGGTCGAGACCTATCTGAAAAAGTGGGCTCACAGACTTTCAGTCAGGGTATCGATATTCTTAACCGGGATGATGAGACCAAAGTTATCGTCCTGGTTTCCAAACCGCCTGCTCCTATGGTTGCCGAAAAAGTAATTAAACAGGCGAAGACAGCCAAGAAACCGGTTGTGATCTGCTTCATCGGACGTACCCCTGAAAAAATGCAAGATGGCAACCTTTATTTCGCGAGCAGCCTGGATGGTGCAGCCGAGATGGCTGTATCCCTTATTAATGATCCATCCGGTAAACTGGCGATCGACCTATCAAAAAAAGCTGCTGCAGCCGAATTTAAAGTAGATATCAGCAAGTTCGCGAAATCACAGAAATACCTGCGCGGTCTTTTCTCTGGTGGGACCCTCGCATATGAAGCGCAATATATTTTGGAAGATTACCTGCCCAAAGTCTGGGCAAATGCCCCTTTGCGCAAGGAAAATAAAATCCCCAATTCACTCGTCAGCCAGGAACACACCATCGTAGACCTTGGTGAAGATGAATTTACGGTTGGTCGTTTACACCCCATGATGGACAACGAATTACGTATTCGGCGTCTGGAAGAAGAGGCTAACGATCCGGAAGTTGCAGTCATTATGCTGGATGTTGTAATCGGCTATGGTTCTCACATCGATCCTGCCGGTGAGATTGGTCCTGCTGTCAAGAAAGCAAAGGAAGTCGCGGCAAATGCAGGTCGTCACCTGGAAGTGATTGCGGTTGTCACCGGTACCGATGATGATCCACAGGGATTGCAGAACCAGATCGCCCAGATGAAAGCAGGAGGCGCCTGGGTCAGTACATCCAATGAAGAGATGGTTCGGTATGCTGGAGCATTCTTGCGGGCTTTGAATCCGGGTGTAATTCCCGCATCCAAACTGCCCAAGATTGCAAAGCCAGCAACGCCTGCCAATCCAATACCGGAATCGAAATTCAACCCGGCGGATCTGACTGTCTTACGCAAGAACCTTGAAGCAGTCAATATCGGTCTGGATTCATTTGCGAAGGATCTGGTAAAACAGGGCGTTCCTACAGTACAGGTGGATTGGAAACCCCCGGCTGGTGGAAATGAAAAACTCATGCGCATTCTTTCTAACATTAAGCGCCATCAGGCGAGCCTGAAGAAGTAACAGGAGGAAAACATGTTCTTAGATATTGAACTTGCGAATAAACAAGCCGTCGAACGTATGATGGATTCCGCCCTTTTGTCACAGGGGTAGGTAAAGCCCTGGACCTGATTCCTGGAATGAAGCCTAATCTTCTAATTCATGCTGGTCCTCCTATTTCCTACGATCGCATGGCAGGTCCTGTTCTTGGAGCTGTCTGGGGCTGTTTGATGTACGAAGGTCTAGCAAAGGATATTGATGAAGCGAAGAAAGTAGCTGCTTCCGGCAAGATAGAATACGCACCCTGTCACCATTACTCTTCTGTCGGACCGATGGCTGGTTTGATCGCTCCATCCTTTATGGTGTATGAAGTCGAAAACAAAACATTTGGTAATAAAGCCTATTCTGGGCTGAATGAAGGTCGCGGAAAAGTCCTACGCATGGGCGCATATAGTCAGGATGTTCTGGATAAATTGCGCTTTATGAACAACAACATGGGTCCGATACTGGATAAAGCGATCAAGGAGATGGGTGGGATCGATATCCGGGCAATGCTTTCAAAAGCTCTCCACATGGGAGACGATGGTCATAACCGCCTGGATGCATGCTCGATCCTATTCACCAAAGAACTTGCCCCATCTATCGCCAAAGTAGCTGACAACCCTCAACAAGCATACGATATCATCAAATTCCTGGGTGACAATGCCCTATCCATCTTGAATCCAGTTATGGCAGCCGCCAAGACCATGTGTGATGCAGGTGCGAACATTGAAGGCAGCACAATTGTCACTACTATGGCCCGCAATGGTACTGATTTCGGCATTCGTGTCAGTGGTACTGGTGATCAATGGTTTACTGCTCCTTCGCCAATGGTCAAAGCTTTGTATTTCCCCGGATTTACTGAAAAAGATGCCAATCCGGACATCGGTGATTCGGTGATCACTGAAACCGCTGGCTTTGGCGGTTTTGCCATGGCTGCCGCTCCGGCTCTGGTCACTTTCATCGGTGGGACTGCGAAAGATGCAACCACGACAACGTACGATATGTACGAGATCACTTACGCAGAACATAAAGCGTTGACTATCCCAAGTCTTGATTTCCGAGGAACTCCTACCGGTGTGGATATCCGCAAGGTAGTTGAAAAAGGTATCACTCCACGCGTCAATACCGGCGTTGCCCACAAAGATCCGGGTGTAGGTCAGGTTGGTGCTGGTGTAGTCTCTGCTCCAATGAAGTGTTTTGAAGATGCATTGGTGTTTTACGCAGATAAATACGGTTTCAATTAATCACAACACAGTCTTACCTTAATCAGGAGGAAATTATGGATCGTGAAAGCTTTATAAAAATGCTTGGCTCTGCAAAGATGTACGATCTAACTCAAGGTTGCAGTATATTTACCCCCCCGTGGCCAATGGAAAAAAGTCTCGAGGTTCACTTCTTTAAACGTTTGACTGGTGCATACGGTGGTGGAGCTGGTGCAAATGGTCAGATTCTCAATTGGAGTAATACCGTCGGCACTCACCTGGTTGGCCCACGCGCTTTCCACTCTGGGATGCGTTCGATCAATGAGATTCCCCTGACCGATCTGACCGGCGAAGGTGTCGTAGTTGATATCTCAGACGTGGTTGAAGACTATGGTCTTTACACACCTGAAATGATCATGAAGAAAGCCACCGTGAAGAAAGGTGACATACTCATCATTAACACCGGGTATCACCGCTATTCTTACGATCAGCCAGATACCTTCAATAAAGATGCCCAGGGTGGTGTGGAATTTAAAGAATTTGGTTTCTACGTCCGTCACCCAGGTCCCTCACCAGAATTCTTCCAATGGTGTCTGGATATGAAATTCAAGCTGGTTGGTGTTGATTGTGGCTGTGCGGAACACCCCATGAATACCCCCATTCGCCGCTTCCATGAGAATTACTTCAAAAAAGCCGAAGAGAAACTTGTCAAGAAATACGGTAAGAAATGGGATGAAATGTTCCCCCAAGACGAGTATTACACCATGACACACATCACAATACCGAAATCCGGTTTGATGTTCGTGGAAGCGATCGTGGGTGATATCGACCTCTTGAAGAACAAACGCGCTTGGGTCTCGGTTCAACCGATCCCCTTCATGGAAGTCGAAGCAGCCTGGGCTCGAGTAGTCGCTTGGACTGCCCCAGATGGAATGAAAGAAGATGACTTCCTAAAAGAAATGAAAGCCTGCAAGATGCTCGACCTGACTGTTCCATTCAGTGTCCAGTCCCCGCAGTGGGCGAATTATGAACCACTCTCTGTCAAATATACAAAACGGGTGGGTGGGCAGTTCTTTGGCATGGGACGCAATGGCTCCATCTGCAACGCCTCCATCCACCTGGCAACTCACATGGACGGTGAGAAGCACTTCTACCCCGCTGGCCGCACCATAGGACAGGTTCCCCTGGAAGAATGGGTTGGACCTGGCGTAATTGCGGATATTTCCAGCATGGTCAGCAACTCAAGTGTGTACACCCCTGAAATGATCGAAAAAGTCGTGGACATCAGGGAAGGCGATATTCTCATCATCAAGACCGGTTGGTATAAATTTGGCTGGACCAGCGAGGATTCGGACGAATTCCGCTATATGATCAAACACCCGGGTCCATCACCAGATTTCGCTGAATGGGCTGCCAAGAAGAAGATCAGATGGATCGGTGTTGACTGTGTCGCAGCCGATCACCCGATGAATACCATTCAACGGATCTGGCACCCCAAGACCTTTGAAGAGGCTAACGCCAAATTGAAGAAGGACTTTGGCAAGGATTGGGACGAGATGTATCCGTTGGACCAGTATTACCAGGATATGCACCTCAACTTGTTCCCGAAACGCATCGTCCATGCTGAGAATCTGGGTGGCGAGCTGGCTTCCACGCCAAGTGGACGCTACTACATCGGCTGTTTTGTACAGAAAGCCATGGAGGCAGAATCAATGTGGGGCCGGTTCGTTGCCTTCAAAGAGGGTTAGTAGCTGAATTCTCATCCCCACAGGGTATAAGTTTGCCCTGTGGGGATGATCATTGCGAATTATTTCTGAATTTGAAGCGGTAGGAGGACTTTATGAAACCAGCCTCTTTTGAGTATTACGGACCAAGAACCATCGAAGAAGCGCTGGATCGAATCGGAGAAGTGGGGAACGATGGTGGGAAAATCCTGGCTGGCGGTCAGAAGTCTTATCCCGGCTATGAACTTCCGTCTAGCGCAACCCGCTGCTCTGGTTGATCTTAATAATGTAAGTGAATTGTTTTATATCAAACCTTCCAAATCTGATAGTCTATTGATAGGTACGATGACCCGAGATACCACGGTAGAATTCGATCCACAGGTTGCGAAATTTTCTCCCCTGGTCAAGGAATGCTTGCCATTCTTAGCTCATCCTCAGATCCGCAATCGGGGTACTTTTGGAGGAGCTATCAGCCATGGTGATCCTGCTGGTCAGGTCCCGGTGGTTGCAGTAGCGCAAGAGTTCAAGTTGCATATCAGGTCAGTTTCCGCGGAACGATGGGTTGTCGCGGAAGATTTCTATGTTTCTCTTTTTACGAATGTTATCGAACCAGACGAAATGCTAGTTGAAATAGAAATTCCAAAACTGGCACCTCGGACAGGGTCATCATACAAACAAACAAATAGACAAGCCGGCGCATCTGCAATAGTCGGGGTTGCGACCATCATCTCACTGGACGAGAAAGATGTTTGTACCAAAGCCAGGCTTGCTTATATGGGAGTTGACGAGATGCCTGTTTTGTCAAAAGAAGCATCAACAATTTTGGTCGGTCAGAAAATATCTGATGAGGTGATTCGTGAAGCTGTACATGCCTGTGTCACCAAAGAGCTACAACCAGGAGGCGACATGCATGCTACCCCAGAATTCCGAAGTTATCTGGCAAACGCCCTCGGCGTGGAAGCTTTGACCGAAGCCGCAAAACGGGCAAAAGAATAGGAGATATCCATGAGCGATCTGGTCAAAATAGCGATAAAGATCAACGATAAAAATTACGAGGCAGAGGTAGAACCTCGTTTACTCTTGAGTGACTTCATTCGTTACCATGCTGGACTAACCGGAACCCATGTTGGATGTGAACACGGCGTTTGTGGTAGCTGCACAATCTTATTGGATGGAGTTGCCGTCCGATCCTGCACTGCGTTCGCCATTCAAGCTTCAGGGCACGAAGTTGTCACTGTGGAAAGTTTGGGCACACCCGAAAACATGCATCCGCTCCAGGAAGCATTTCGGGAAAAACACGCTGCGCAATGTGGTTTCTGTACACCTGGGATCTTAATGACAATGGTGCCTTATTTGAAGGAGCATCCTCATCCAAGTCATGAAGAAATTCGTGAGGCGATCGATGGGAATCTATGTCGGTGCACCGGCTACGAAAACATTGTCGAAGCGGTAGCCCTGGCTGCAGAAAAAATGTCCGCTCAGAGCGGTTTATAGAAGAGAGGGCTAGCCATGGAAAAGAAATATTTAGGGCAACGAATTAGACGAAATGAGGATCCACGGATTCTCACCGGCCGGGCAAAGTATGTAGCAGACATAACGTACCCGAATATGCTCCATGCCGCTTTCTTGAGAAGCGATTACACCCACGCAAAAATCAACAGCATTGACACGAGCGCTGCGAAAGAGATGTCTGGTGTTATCGCAGTTTATACATGGGAAGACCTGGGCGAATTCTGGCATCCTGGTCCGGTATTGGTTCCCGCTCCACATTCTGTCCCCGGGATCACTGCCAATTCGAGAACACAGATCCCGATTGCAAAGGATAAAATTCATCATCAGGGCGAAGTGGTTGCCATGGTTGTGGCAGAAAACCGCTACCTTGCGGAAGATGCTACCGCACAAATCTATGTGGATGCCGATCCGCTGCCCTCGGTAGAAAATATCGAAGAGGCGCTAAAACCCGATGCACCCCTGGTCCACGAAGAATTGGGTACCAACCTGGCGACCCACGTGAAACAAGAACGCGGGAATTTCGAAGAAGCCAAATTGCAAGCTGATTTCTGCTTATCACATCGACTGATCATGGATCGCTGTATCGGCGGAGCGATTGAGAATCGTGGAATTGTAGTCAATTGGGATGATGATAATCAGCAACTAACCATCCACTGCAATACTCAATCTCCATCAGGATTGCGAAATAGTATGGCCGCCTGGTTCAAACTACCGGAACAAAAGGTCCGAGTTGTCGTTCCTTTCGTCGGTGGTGCGTTTGGTCCAAAAGTGATAACCAATCAACCCGAAGAAGTGCTTACGTGTTTTGCATCAATGAAGCTAAATCGTGCGATCAAATGGGTTGAAGACCGTCAGGAAAACTTTATTGGGACGACCAGCGAAAGACTCCAAATTCATGACTGTGATATTGCATTTAATAAAGATGGAAAAGTATTGGGTTTCAAAGATGTTTTCCTGTATGAAACCGGTGCTTTCAACCCTTATACCGCCACAATACCTTTAAATACCCAGACTCACACTACTGGGACGTATGATATCCCCGTTTTCTACACAGAATTTACCTCGGTGTTCACCAATAAGATGATCGTCTCACCTGTCCGGGGAGCAGGTCGCACCTACGGGGTATTTGTTATGGAAAGAATGCTCGACCTGGCTGCGGATAAGCTGGGCATGGACCGGGTAAAAATTCGCGAGATCAACCTCATTCCAGAGACGGCGAAATTCCCGATCGAGACAGGTATCATAGCGCAGGATTTTGCCCAATTCGTCCTGGACTCTGGAAATTATCCGGCGGTCGTGAAAAAAGCAAAAGAAATGATCGGTTACGACCAGTGGAAGAATGAAGAACAGCCAAAGCTACGCGCAATGGGCAAAAAAATTGGCATCGGATTGACCGTTTTCACCGAAAATACTGGCGTTGGTCCCTATGAAGGCGCCAAGGTTACTGTAGGATCCAGTGGAAAAGTATTTGCTTCCTGTATTTTTGGAACCCAGGGACAGGGACATTTCACCTCTTTTGCCCAAATCGTTGCCGATCAAGTGGGTGTCAGACCTGAAGATGTGGTCATAGAAACTGGGGACACCGATAAGTTTTATTGGGGAGCAGGTACTTTTGCCAGCCGCGGTGCCACAGTTGCGGGAAATGCATATTACCTCGCTGGAAAATCAGTCCGGGCGAAAATTCTGGCTACTGCCAGTAAACTTTTCAATGTACCGGAAGAAGAACTCGAACTTGGTAATGGTGAAGTCCGTGTCGCGGATATACCTGGCAAATCGATCAAATTGGGTGATCTGGCAGTGAAAGCCAATCCACAACGCGGTACTATCAAACCAGGTATTGAACCGGGATTGGAAGCAACTGCCTATTACGCACCTCCCTACGGTGCTACATCCTACGGCGCTGCTGCAATGGTGCTTGAAGTAGACCCGGTAACATACAACCTCAAAATTCATAAATTCGTGTTTGTTGACGATTGTGGAACTGTCATTAATCCTATGATCCTGGATGGTCAGCTCCACGGCGGAATCCAAATGGGAATTGGTAATTCCTATTTTGAACGGTTGCAATATGATGAGAATTCACAACTCCAAAACGGATCTTTCATTGACTACTTAATGCCTCGCGCAACCGATATGCCCCCCAAGATCGAAATTGGGCACATGAACACACCGTCTCCATTGAATCCACTCGGTATTAAAGGTGTTGGCGAATCAGGAACGATCCCCATTCCGCCTCTATACGCCCAGGCTATTGAAGATGCGCTGCAAATTCCAGGTTTGTTCATCAGCGAAATGCCCATGGATCCGAGCCGCCTCTATCATTTGATCCAGAACACTCAGAAGTAATGAAAGGTTGGATATATTAAGATGGGAATAAAAATTGAAGGCGATTATGTTTTCAATGGTCCACGAGAAATTGTCTGGGGTGTAATTCGAGACCCAAATATACTTTTAACCGCCATTCCGGGTGAAAGCACGATGGTCGAAATCAGTCCGACTGAGTATGACGGAACCATCAAACTTAAAATTGGACCGGTCAATGGGCAGTTTGCCGGAAAACTTTCGGTATCTGAAGAAAACGCGCCAGAAAGCTGCAAGCTTACTGTCAAAGGCAAAGGTGCTGCGGGATTTGCCGAAGGTGTAGGGAAAGTACATTTTACCCAACTGGATGATGGCAAAACCTTGTTCAAATATACGGGAGAGTTAAATATAGGCGGTAAATTGGCCAGCGTTGGCCAGCGCCTCATCGATAGCGTCGCAAAAAGCATGATCAAAGGCGGTTTGGAGAAGCTTGACAAGGAGGTTGAGAAACGAAAATAAGAGTTGCGTGTTGTTGTTTTTAAATGTTTGACATTTAGCAAGATATGGTTAAAATTAGATTAAAGTTTGGAGGATATAGTGTCGGATATAATTGAGAAGAAGGAAAAGACAGAAGAAGAAATTGTTGGTGAAAAACTTGCAAAAGAATATATTACCAAAGTGGATTTTAAAAAATCCGCTGAAGTAAGAATGTTCCTTTATGTTGTTGTAGCAGCATCAATCATGCTAGTCATTGCATTGATTGCTTCAAAGTTTACAGCCAGCTAAGTGATAAATATGGAGACCCATTTATATGGGTCTCCATTATTTTTGAAAGGAGGTGAGGGTATCGAGGTACAGAAACACCTGTTTTCTAATAAATCCCTTCTATGTTAGAAAACAAACCCAAATGAAATTTTCAAACCTAATGGAAATATTATTCTAAGAAAGAGGAAGGAAGATTCTAATGGCCACTACCGCTCCAAAAGTAATGGGATATCTACCAAATGATACCCCTCCACTTGGCAAAATGCTTCTGCTTGGTTTCCAACACGTCCTCACAATGTTCCCCGCGACTGTCCTGTGCGCTATCCTTATGCACTTCGATGTGTCAACCGTCTTGACCATCACTGGTCTGGGAACCATCGTTGCCCTCTTAGGCGCCAAATTCGCAATGGGCAAATATATCCCCCTGTACTACGGATCCAGCTTCAGTTACATTACCGCAGTGGTTTCAGCGGTTAACGTGCTGGAACCCGGTCTGGGCTTTGGCGCTACCGCCTCTGCCGCGACCATCTCCGTCGTTCAGGCTGGTTTTGTTGCCACCGGTATTATTAATGTAATCGTTGGTTTGATCATCCGCCTTTCTGGTGGTAAAGAAGCCGTTGATAAAGTACTGCCTCCAGTCGTAACCGGCTCCGTCGCCTGCACCATCGGTATTGGTTTGGGCTATACTGCTCTGACCATGGCTGCAGGTACCTGCTGTGGTGTTGATCCCGTTGCCACACCTGGCTTGACCTTAACCTGGTGGGCTGCCGCAATGATCACCCTCCTGGCAGCGGTTCTCTTCTCTGTATATCTGCAGGGTAAGGGTTTTATTGGAATGCTCCCAATCCTTCTGGCTGGTATCGTAGGCTACATCTTCGCCGCCATCCTTGGTTTGGTCAATCCTCAGTTCGTTACCCCCTTCTTCACCGCACCTCGCGTAACCCTCCCAGTGTTCAATAATGCACTGACCATCACCATTCTCATTGGTGTGGGTATCATGGCTATTGCCACCATCCCAGAATCCACCGCTCACCTATACCAGATCTCCCTGTATGTCGACCATCTGGCTGAAGAACAAGGTCGCGAGAAATATTTCCTTTCCCGCTATATCGGCCTGAACCTCATGCTCGACGGTTTCAATGACCTGGTCAACGGTATCTTCGGTTCAACAGCTGGTACTAACTATGGAGAGAATAACTCCCTCATGGTGATCACCCGGAACTACTCCGGCCCAGTGCTGATAGCCGCCGGTGCGATCGCGATCGCGTTGGGCTTCATTGGTCCTCTAAAAGACGCCGTGAACTCCATCCCGACCTCAGTCTCTGGTGGTCTTTCCATCTACCTGTTCGGTGTCATTGGTATGCAGGGTATTGCCCTTATGATGGCTGAGAAAGTCAACCTGTATGATCCAAAACAGTTAGCCCTAGGCGCGGTCATCCTGATCGTGGGTATCGGCGGTAACATTGGCTTTGCCAATGGCTTCCTGCCCATTCCACTGTTTCAGGGGATCTTCCCCTACGGCTGGCCGGCGATTGCTACCGGTGCAATAATTGGTATCATCCTCAACTTGATCTTCCGCTGGTTCAAACCAAGCGTAGATCGCTCTGCAGTATAGTACGACTAGATCTGTCAGGAATGGTAGGGGCGCACGTCGTGCGCCCCTACCTTCATAGAATCGTCTTCCCCATGAAACAATCAATTTTGATCACTGGTGCCTCAGGTAAAACTGGTAAGGCAGTTATCTCTGCCTTAGCCCTTAATGGATACAAAGTCACTGCATTTACACATAAAAAAGAATATACCCAAGAATTATTATCTATCGGTGCGAATGATGTGAGGATTGGCGATCTCCGCTCCAATGATGACTTATCTCGCGCTTTGACAGGGATGGACGCGATCTATCATATCTGTCCGAATATGACACCAGACGAAGCTGTTATTGGCAGGAATATTATCCGATTATGCGAGGATAATTCAGTTGGTAGATTCGTATACCACTCTGTCTTACATCCTCAAATCAGACAAATGCCTCACCATTGGCAAAAAATGGAAGTAGAAGAAGAAATATTTAGATCAAAATTGGAATATACCGTCCTTCAACCAACCGTCTATTATCAGAATATGATGGGTTATCTGCCTTCGATTCTTAAAGGTATTTATCCTATGCCGTATTCTTCCGGAGCAAAAATCTCATTGGTCGATTTACGAGATGTTGCCATGGCAGCCGTAAAGGTGTTTGATAATGGATCAACCATTCATGGAATCTATGAATTGGTGGGTTCCATCCCCTTCAGCCAGGTGGAAATTGCAGAAAAGTTATCGGAAACATTGAGAACGACAGTCAAGGCAGTTGAAGTGAAGAAAGAAGACTGGGAAGTAATTGCCAGAAATGCAAACATGTCTGAATATACGAGAGAGACATTACTCTCAATGTTTCATTACTACGATCGATTTGGGTTAAAGGGATCTCCTCTCGCCTTAACCTATATCTTAGGCAGGAAACCAATTACAATTGAACAATACTTGGAAGATGACTTTATTGGATACGCCGATAAATAGGAGTGGATGTGGATCAAAAGAAAAGCCAACACTATAACTATACGCATGAGACTATTCCGATCATGTGGCACAATCAAACCCAGGATTTCTTGAAATATCTGGATAAAGATGGGGTCGTCTTCCTCCGTTTTTGGTGGAAACACCTGGCTGATAACCTGGGAATGAAAATCTTATCCGAATCTGAAGGATTGGGATTCCAGATTAAAGAGTATTCAGACAAAGATGGAAAGCCAATCACGCTGGTACTACTAAGCTTGCCAAAACCGACAATGATCGGAGAAGTATTCTATATGGCGCTACTTAAAGCGCCCAAGAAAACCACAATGTTTGATCTTTTCCTCACTAGGTTGCCCAGTACTCGCGCATTTGCTCTCGAGTTAGAGAGCCAGCCAGAAAGTGAGACTGTCAAAACAGGTCTATATGAGCTGACCATTCGCGCCAGAAATGTCAGAATGGGTGATGGTTACGAACCTGTCTTGGATACTTTCCATAAGGCAATTCTGAATAAGCTAAAATTATCCTGATAAGATAAAGAAGGACTATGTATGGAAACTGGTTTAATTGTCATAATCGTTGCGATAGTAATTTTTTATCTTCGAATACTCCAACTTCGTGGTAGAAAACGACGTCTGGAAAAACAAGCCATTCTCGAACACATGCGCGAATCAAACCGGAAGAAAGGGAAAGTTGGTCCCCTCCCTGGAAAAGATCCAAATACACCGCCTTTTAAAGTCACCAGTTGGGTACTTGTTATCATCGCAGTGGTTTTGATGATGATTGGAGTGGCAGCCAGGTCCGCATTAGAATTACCGGCTTTACTAGAATCATATTGGTGGGTACCGACCACCATGGGCATACTGGTGTTTGTGTTTTGTTTTAAAGTTGAATAGAAGTATATTGTTATGTTCTAAAAGAGGAAGCCCAAATTGAACTGCACCCCTTTCTGTTGGTTGTGTCCAACTTTTGGGGTGCAGTTCACTTGCATCTCTTTTTTTATCTCTTGATTCGCCAACGCATCAGTGTCATATACAGTCCGAATAAGAGGATACCCATCGCGCCGCTGTTCGATAATACCGCCGAGGCAATCGCGGGGTCACCACCGAGGTAGAGACCTAAGCCAACCATTGACAGAACCCCAGCCGGGATAAGCGGCCACCAGATGAATTTCTCAATGACCACCCTGGAACTGATGGTGATCAATCCCCAACCGAGTGCAAACCAGACAAGCATGATACCAATCTGACTAAGTATACTAACCGGTGTGATCCATTTCCACGAGAAGGTGATTCCAGGAGAGATCGAAAATACAAGGCTGCCTGCAATAATAAGCCCAAATAATTTTTGTCCCAACCCCCAGATCAATAGACCCGCCCCTGTGGATAATCCTACGAAGAAAATCACATCAAATATGTGCATTGGACTATATATAAACCCGAGTCCCAGTCCGCACAGGATACACCAGGGCAATACAGTCCACCAGAGGGCCGTTGGAAATATTCTCCTCGAAAGAATCCAGATCACCAGCCATGAAAACCCCAGAACAATTAATGCCAAGCCCATTCTGTGAATAAAACCGCTATGGAGGAGTGGAACCAAGAGGATGATCAAGCTTGATGCAAGTCCAAATAACAAACTCAAAACGATCAAACCTGTTTTGTGTTTGTAATAGGAAGTGATCACCAACCAGACCATCAAAAGAATTGGAATTAGCAGGGTCAGGAGCCAGAGATTTTTAGTAAATAATGCAATTGCTCCGGTAAGTATGAGGACGGCTATATGCAAAATAACGATGAAAAATACAGGCTTTGAAGAAGTCTGCAAGGATTGTTCATTCCCATTTAGTACTGACTTATTCTTCATTTCAAACGATTATCCGGTATTCTCGGGCTCTAAGAACTGCTTGCATCCGATCTCGAGCTCCCAATTTTCCGAGAATATTCGATAAATGATTCTTGACAGTTCCTTCTGTGATTACCAATTGCCCGGCAATTTCTCGATTGTTCAGTCCTTTTGCTACTAAATGTAGGATTTCCAATTCCCGTGGTGATAATGATTTAATTAATTCGGATTGAGGCTGGACACTTCCCTTAGCTGGTATATCCTGAATTCGGGTAAGCTCATTCACTACCTTCGCAGTAATGGAAGGGAGAAGAAAGTATTCTCCTCGGTAAGCAGAATTTATCGCCTCGAATAACTTTTCAGATGTCACATCTTTCATCAGATATCCAACCGCACCGGCTCGCAAGGCATTGATTACATCGTCATTATCATCAAATGTGGTTAAGATAATGACTCTAATTGAAGGATATAACTCAACCATTTTCCGGGTTGCTTCTACGCCATCCATAATGGGCATTCTAAGGTCCATTAGAACGATATCGGGCATTTCTGTACTAAGGATATTCAATGCTTCTTGCCCGTTTCCCGCTTCACCAACAACGATAAATTCCGAGTGTACTGAGAGAAGTGTGTTTAAAGCCTCTCTGAATAAAACCTGATCATCTACAATTAGGATTCTCAATTCATCGCTCATAAGGAACCTCTACGGAAATATAAAATCCGCCATCAGGATGATTACCTGCATCGAACTGGCCTTTTTGTAAGCGGATCCTTTCCCCCAGACTTGTTAATCCGAATCCGGTCGATTTTTGTTGCGCACCATGACCGTCATCCCGGATGTTTAGCTTTACAGAATGAGAATCAGACGTGTCTAAAATAATCCATAGGTTCTTCGCTTCCGCGTGTTTCAGACAGTTTTGGATCCCCTCCTGGATCGTACGATAAATTGTATGCTCATATTGGGCAGGTAACACAATCGGGTCTCCGATATGTTCGTACAAAGCAGTTATTGTGCTGTCATCTAACTGCTTCAGCAATCGCGAGATCTTAACTTCAAGGCTTGGATTATCCTCTGGCAGATCACGTAAAAGGGAGATCGAGTTCCGAATTTCCCTCAATGCCTCCTTTGCCTGGTTCGCAGCCCGGTCGAGAGTTTCACGGGACCGGTCTGGTTTGGTATCCATGACAGCCAGAGCAGCCTGGATTTGCATATGGATCACGGTCAGATAATGACCAACTCCATCGTGAATTTCTCTCGCAATCCGGTTCCGCTCTCGAGTAATGGTCAATTCTTCCACTTGATCAGCATATTCTTTTAGGTTTTTATTGACTTCCTCTAACTCTATAAGCAACCGTAGATTATCAGCGTGAGCCCGATCCTCTTCAATGGTTGTCTGTAGAAAAATAATAATGAATAATTGCCCCGCCAAATACCAGGGAACGCTATTCCACAGTCGGCTCCAATCGCTGCTATAGAATGCCAAAATTGAAATGTATACCATTACCGTCAATCCGTTTACAGCGATCATCGATCTTGGGGCTAAGATCATGACGGTTTGTCCGATCAATGGGAACAAAATGATCACACTTACGCCGGTTCCTTTGCTAAGGAAAACAATGATTCCGCCTAGAATCAATTGGAGTATGAAATAAGAATGGTGTAGAAATTGATTATTAACACGGGAGATGATGGAAAAACCGTAGATACCCAGAAATACGTAGGTGATGCCAGTAATAACGATCACGGCAATAACAAGACTGGTAATTTCCCTTAAGGTCACAAAAATCGAAAGAAACACCCCCATTACAACAACAGCAAATGCCAGTGTGGACCCCAAACCATTGGAGTACCTTCGTCCGTGTAAATCCATATGAGTAATTATAGCATCCACACTATTCCCATAGTCATATGACCGGTACCATCTTTAGTACTAGATAATCTCTCCCTAAGTTCTACCTACGTGTACATAAAAAAAGAGTCCGGGCAGGTTATGGTTAGATAATTGAATTGCGCTTATTGGAGGAATAATGAATATCTTGTTGGTATATCCGAAATTTCCTGACACTTTTTGGAGTTTTAAGCACGCGATCAAGTTCATCGAGAAGAAGGCTGCCAATCCACCATTAGGGCTCGTCACGATTGCAGCGATGCTGCCGATTAGTTGGAATACAAAACTAATCGACGTCAATATTGAAACCCTTGAGGATAGCGATGTATTATGGGCTGACCTAATTTTGATTAGCGCTATGACAATTCAGCGTGATTCTGTAAGGAAAATTGTTGACCAGTGCCATTCCCTTGATAAGAAAGTAGTGGCAGGTGGTCCATTATTCACGTGTGAACCTGACGAATTCCAGGACATTGACCATCTGATATTGAACGAAGGGGAAATCACATTTCATCAGTTCTTGACCGATTTCCAGAACGGCAACCCCGCTCGACGTTATGAAACTAAGGATCTTTGTGAGATTGAAGAAGCGCCTCTACCAAAGTTTGAACTACTTAAAATGGACCAGTACGACGCTATGAGTGTTCAATTCTCACGAGGATGTCCATATCAATGTGATTTTTGTAATGTAACAGCATTATTTGGTCATCGTCCACGGGTTAAATCAACAAATCAATTTATCGCGGAACTCGATTATCTGTATCAGCTCGGATGGAGACGGAACATCTTTGTTGTTGATGATAACTTTATCGGGAATAAGAAATTCCTTAAAGAAGAGATCTTACCGGCAATGATTGAATGGAAAAAGGACAAGAAGGGATGTAATTTTATTACAGAAGCCTCCATTAATCTGGCGGACGATGATGTATTGGTTCAATTAATGACCGATGCTGGTTTCACATCCGTGTTCATTGGAATTGAGACTCCGAGTGAAGAAGGATTAGTGGAATGCCACAAATCGCAAAATTCTCGCAGAAACTTGCTGGATAATGTCCATAAATTGCAACGGAGTGGATTGCAAGTCATGGCAGGTTTTATCGTTGGCTTTGATAGTGATACCAGCAATATTTTCCAACGTCAGTTCGACTTCATTCAAGAATCAGGTATTGTGACCTCGATGGTTGGATTGCTCCAGGCGCCTGCGGGAACTGAGCTTTATCGACGATTAAAATCAGAAGGCAGGATATCTGTTGGTTTCTCCGGTGATAATGGGGATGGTAGCACCAATGTCATCCCTCGGATGGACATTCGGGCATTAAAAAGTGGATATCAGGCATTGGTGCGGAAACTTTTCCAACCGGATGAAGTATATATGCGGATTCAAGTCCTGTTAGATCATTTTCAAACGAAGACGGCACCCGTTGCTTTGACCTGGACAGAGATCAAAGCTCTTGTTCGCACGATCTTCTGGATTGGGATGGTTAAAGAAACTGCCTCCCATTATTGGAAATTGATATTTTCCACTTTGAAAAAATATCCTTCCAAGCTGCCACTGGCAATCACTATGACTGTTTATGCGTATCATTTCAGAAGAATGAGTCTTGAACACATTAAAACATACCCGATGACAGAAAGCATTCCTATCACGATCAGGTCAACCTCCGGTATTCAACGCAATCCAATTTATAAATAACTCAGAAGGGACAAGAGGACTGCTTCTTCACAACACGGCAGTCCTTTTTGTTTCCAACAAATTTGATCTGGGTATACAATAATTATTGATTGAGGAAGTTAGTAATATTGCCCTCAATTTTGAGGATTCTATGGAAAAGCTGTATGGTGGGATAGAGGCAGGTGGAACAAAATTTGTTTGTATTATAGGTTCCGGTACAGAGCAAATCGATTGTGAAGTAAGGTTCCTGACCACAACCCCTGAAGAGACGATCAATAGAGTAATCCATTTCTTCCAGCCATATCGATCAAAGGGAATACTTTCTGCTATCGGAATCGGTTCCTTCGGTCCGATTGACCTGGATAAGAGCTCACCGACCTATGGTTTTATTACTTCAACCCCAAAACCAGGCTGGAGCAATATTGATCTTTGCGGAATGATTCAAGATAATCTACAGGTTCCCATAATTTTTGATACCGATGTTAATGCAGCAGCATTCGGGGAGTTATCATGTGACCCTTCTATCAAAACAAAGGATCCGTTCATTTACATTACCATTGGAACAGGCATTGGTGTTGGTGTCATCGTAAACGAGAAACCGATTCATGGATTGGTACACGCTGAAGCTGGGCACATGTTTATACCGCACGACCTGGTAAGAGATCCTTTTCCCGGAATTTGTCCTTATCACAAAGACTGTTGGGAAGGCTTGGCGTCCGGTCCATCCATGAAAGCAAGATGGGGAATCTCCGGGCAGGATATTCCTGATGATCATCCCGCCTGGGATATCGAAGCACATTACAATGCGCTGGCGATTGCCAATTTGATCTTAACCTACTCACCTCATCGAATTGTTTTGGGGGGAGGAGTGTCTGAACATCAGGGCTTGATCGAAAAAATTCGAATCGAAGTGCTGCACATACTCAACGGTTATGTCCGATCTCCTCAGATAACAAAAGAAATCGATGACTACATCATTCTGCCAAGATTGGGCAAGCAATCAGGTGGATTGGGCGCACTGGCAATGGCTAAACAATTTATGGCTGAACATCCATTTGATAAAAGATAGACCCTCAAAATTTTCAAAATAATATGGTGGATCAAAATCCAACTTCCCTGAGAGTATCATTCAGAATGGTTGCTGATTGAACCAACGCCATCTTTTCTTCAGGTGATAGATCAAGACTAACAGTCCGAATGATCCCGTTTCTCCCGACCACACATGGGATGCTAAGATAGATATCCCCAAGATTCTCTAAATGATCTACCATCGTTGACACGGATAAAACGGTATTCTGATCCCGTAGGATCGCTTCACAAATACGAAGTAATCCGTTGGCGACCGCATAATAAGTTGCACCTTTTCTTTGGATGATCTGGTAGGCAGCGTCTTTGGTCTCTTGAAAGATCTTATCCCAAACCATTGGATCAAAGCTTCTGCAATTCGCTCTGCAATAATCTTCCAATTGCATTCCTGCGATGTTAGCAAGCGACCAAACCGGAACTTCGCTATCGCCATGTTCACCAATAATAAATGCATGAACGCTTCGCGGATCCACTTCTGCGTGTTGGCTGATCAGAAATCTAAACCTGGCCGTATCGAGAATGGTTCCGGACCCAATCACTTGATGGCTGGGTAAGCCACTGACTTTCCAGGAAACGTAGCTGAGTATATCCACTGGATTCGTGGCGATCAATAGGATTCCTTCAGTATTATTGGCAGTAATTTGCGGAATGATAGATTGGAAGATTGCCGTATTTTTATGTACAAGATCCAGTCGAGATTCACCTGGTTTTTGACCGGCACCTGCCGTTACAACTATGATTGATGCTCCCTTGCAATCAGAGTACTCACCAGCCCAAATTCTTACCGGGTGTGAGAATGACATGGCATGGTTTAGATCCATAGCCTCGCCTTCTGCTTTGGTCCGATTTGCATCAATTAATACGATCTCACTCGCGATGCTACTCTGCAGCAAAGCATAAGCGAACGTCGCACCAACATTTCCTACCCCCACGATCGCTATCTTTACTTTCGCCTTTTCAATCGACATGTTTGCCTCTGAATTATCATTCAGGTGGTTGGATGAGTTTAATTAAATCAGCCTCACTGATTGTTTTTACTCCGAATTGACGAGCTTTATCCAATTTTGAGCCAGCGTTCTCCCCAAGCACCAAATAGTCGGTTTTTGCGCTCACACTATCTGTCACCTTCCCCCCATGTTGAAGAATTAATTCTTTCGCATCTTCTCGACTTAGAGTGGGTAATGTCCCTGTGATCACAAATATCTTTCCAGCTGCAGCATTAGATATACTTTCAGCAGAAATCTGGCTATCTGATCGAGTTTTGACTCCAGCTTTGTTCAGCTTTTCTATGAGGGCTATATTTTCATTTCTGCGAAACCAATCATAAACTGATTGGGCTGTGTTTGGTCCGATCCCTTCGATATCCTGAAGTTCGTTCAATCCAACCTGAGATAGAGCTTCCAGGCTGGAGTAATGTCTGGCAAGATCAAGTGCGGAGACCTCGCCGATTCCTTTGATTCCAAGCGCAGTGATTAGACGTGGAAGGGGTTGTTGTTTCGATAACTCAATGGCAGCAAGCAGGTTGTCAACTCTTTTTTCTCCAAATCCTTCGAGCTGGAGTAATCTATCTTTGGTCAGTAAATAAATATCAGCCAGGTCTTTAAGGTAGCCTGCTGAAGTTAGTTGCTCCACTATTCGAATACCCATGCCATCGATGTTCATGGCTTCTCTTGAGACAAAATGCTCCAGATTTCGGACAAGTTGAGCGGGGCAAGAGGCGTTCACACAATACCAGGCAATTTCACCTTCCAGATGCTCGGTTGGAGTACCACAGACTGGGCAATACGCGGGTGGAATATATGGAGACTGAGTCTCATCGCGTAGAGGAAGGATAGGTCCGATTACGTATGGAATCACATCTCCAGCACGTTTGATCAACACATGGTCACCTACGCGGATATCCTTCTCTGCGATGTAATCAAAATTGTGTAGAGTGGCTTGCCGCACAACGACGCCCCCGACTTCGACTGGTTCCAACACTGCATACGGCGTCAGGACACCTGTTCGCCCAACATTGACCCGAATTTCATTCAATATCGTTGTGACCTCGCGAGCAGGAAATTTGTAAGCCATTGCTCCTCGAGGATCTTTTCCAACGAAGCCAAGTGATTCACTCACTGAAAGGTCATTGAGTTTTATAACCATTCCATCTATTTCGAATGGTACCTGATCCCTTGTCTCATTTGCCGTCTCACATACCCGGATCGCATCTTCGATGTTATCGCATAATACAGCCAGTTTTGTTACCGGGAAACCAAGATCGCCCAGGAACGATAGCAATTCCCATTGCGTATTGGGACCTGCGTTGCTGATCTTGACGATTTGGTATACCAATAATGTAAGTGGACGCGTGGCTGTGAGGGATGTATTCAATTGACGAAGGGAACCTGCTGCTGTATTCCGCGGGTTTAAATAAGGTTTTTCTCCTCGTTCAGCCATTTTTTCGTTGAGGGTATTAAAGTCTTTGGAAAAGATAAATGCTTCGCCCCTCACAACGAGTTCGTCAGGAGCTGTCAAATTGTTGTTCTGAATGGGAATTTTCAGAGGGAGCGCTCGGATTGTTTTGAGGTTGGCGGTAATATCTTCACCGGTAACACCATCGCCTCGTGTAGCACCCTGAGTAAAAATCCCGTCCTTGTAATGTAAAACAACGGTAAGACCATCTATTTTTGGTTCAACCACGAATTTTGATTTTTCGACTTCAGGATTGAGTTTTCGTATTCGATCGTACCAGTCTCTAATATCGTCTGCGCTAAATGAGTTGGCCAGGCTCAAAATTGGAGATGGATGAACTACTTTGGTAAATTTATCTATAGTTGCCCCGCCTGTCCTCTGGGTTGGCGAATCAGGTGTTATCCATTCCGGGTGTTCCGCTTCCAGTTTTCTAAGCTGGTTTAGCAATCGGTCAAATTCCAAATCGCTAATGACAGGAGTGTCCATCACATGATATAAATAATTGTGATATAGGATCTGTTGTTTTAAGTCTTGAACTTCGGTGGGAATTTCCATGACTTCTATCCTCGAATCGAAAGGCAAGTATTAATCCTACTGTATAATTTAAGCAAATTTTAACCGTGAATCCGTCCGCGTCAATCAAGGAGTTTACACTATGAAGACGATTGGTAAATTTGGTGCTGTTTTGTTTTTTGTGTTCGGGGTCCTTTTTGTTTTGAGCGCATTTAGCGCAGAGGGAAATCCCGGAAATCTTGTTACTGGAATCATTCTACTATTGATATGTTTCGCACTCGCCTTCTTTTCCTTCCGCAAACCCGCTCCCCCCGAAACAAGTAATGTGACCGTGAATATTGATCTGCCAGGGGATGTCAAGATGGAGGGGATGAAGTGTCAGTCTTGCGGTGGCGCTTTGGCACCGGAAAATGTTACTCTAGTCGCTGGCGCTCCAGTTGTTACCTGCCCTTATTGCCACACAACCTATCAACTTACCGAAGAACCTAAATGGTAGATCCTTCGTATATTGATTAATTGGAGGATGTAAGAGAATGAAAAAAATTCTTGGCAGCTTTATCTTAACACTCCTGGTTGTTGCACTTGTATTTTCCCCCGCCATCGCTCAGACTTACCGCTTTTCAGTAAACGAATCGATTGTTGATGCCTACTTTAATAGCGATGGAACTCTGACCCTGCAGTACACCTACACCTTCAGCAATGATCCCTCCGCCTCACCGATCGATTTTGTGGATATTGGAATGCCTAATGGGAATTTTGAGATCAGTAATGTATCCGCTTCGATCGATGGGAAGACGATATCTGATATCAGTCGGGCATCTTCAGAAAACTTAACCAGTGGCAATGATGGTATCACCCTCGCATTGGGTAGTGATGCTATCCAGCCTGGTTCCCAGGGGACGGTGGTTGCCCGCGTTGAGGGCATTAAAAAGGTGTATTACACGTATTCCGAAGGGGAAACCCAAGATTATGCCAGTGTTCGGTTTGCACCAAACTTCTTCGGGTCGCAATTTGTTCAGGGATCAACCCATTTAAAAGTGTCCTTCCACCTCCCGGTGGATGTCACTCCAGATCAGCCCCAATATGAATTGCAGAAGAGTGACTGGCCTGGACCTTCAGAACCAGCATCACTTTTAGATGATGAGGGTCGGGTAACCTATGTCTGGGAAACAAATCAGGCTAGCGCTGCCCAACGTTACGAATTCTCCGCCGCCTTTCCGGCAGCTGTGATACCTCAGGAATCCCTTTCTACGGGCTTTTCGTTTGATCCGTCCATATTGATCTGTATTTGTATCGGTATCGGCTTTGTAGGTATTTTTGGTTTTGCCATTTATTCTGCTACAGTTGCTGCAAAGAAAAGAAAAATGCAATACCTGCCACCCAAGATTGCCATAGAAGGTCATGGGATCAAACGGGGTCTGACTGCGGTTGAAGCTGCCATTCTCATGGAACAGCCGATGGATAAAATATTGACCATGGTCCTTTTTGGTGTCATCAAAAAAGGTACTGTTTCAGTGGTAAGCAAGGATCCGCTTGAAGTAAAGGTCTTGAATGAGAGTAAAGAAGGATTACAACCATATGAAGTGGAGTTCCTGGATGCGTTCAAAAATCCAGCCGGGAAAGTCAGACAAAAGGCAATGCAAGAAGTTATGGTGACCCTGGTTAAGACTGTCTCAGAAAAGATGAAAGGCTTTAGCCGCAAGGAAACCATTACATTTTATGAGGATATAAACAAACGAGCGTGGGAACAGGTTCAGGCGGCTGGCACCCCGGAGATCAAGAGCCAGAAGTATGACGAATATATGGAATGGACGATGTTGGACAAGGATTACCAGAACCGCACAAAAGAGACATTCTCATCAGGACCAGTTTTTGTTCCGATATGGTGGGGGAACTTTGATCCGACCTACCATGCACCTGCGACACCCATATCCACTGGTATGCCATCTGGCGGGATCCCTTCAGGAAATGTGACAGTCACCTTACCCAGCCTGCCAGGAGCCGATTTTGCTGCCTCCATGGTTAATGGCGTTCAGTCCTTTGCCGGAAATCTGGTCGGTGATATTACCGCCTTTACTTCCGGTGTGACTAACAAAACCAATCCTCCCCCTCCCCCTTCCACATCTTCCAATCGTGGCGGCAGTGGCGGCGGTGGACATTCGTGCGCCTGTGCCTGTGCTTGTGCCGGTTGTGCTTGTGCCTGTGCTGGTGGAGGGCGATAGAGATATATGGGTAACCAGACATTTATCTCTGGTTGGATAAAGAAGTTCTTCCCGGGTGGAAAAGTTGATACCCCGCGAACCGGATTATATCACTTCGCCTATGCGAAAGAGGATGGAAAATCACGCATCCACCTTCGGGTTAATCCTGATGGTTCGGGTGTCCTGGTTGTTAATGCTAACCGGGTTATGCATCTAAATCAAACCGGAACCTGGATCAGTTATCACCACCTGAATGGGCAATCCGAGAGGGAAATCATTCGAGGAATGAAGTCTGCCTTCCTGGTGGAAGATACAGTCATCCAGAAAGATACCCATACGATCATCTCACAGGTGGAAGAGTTGATTCGTCCTGACGGCGTTTGTCCTGTGCATGACCTCTTTCTGGAAACAACCATGCCGTTCTCAACAATAGTCCTGGCTCCTTATCGGATGGACCTGGCGATTACCTACCGATGCAATAATGACTGTCCGCATTGTTACAATGCCAGGTCACGAGATTTTCCCGAATGTTCGACTTCGGAGTGGAAGCAAATCATTGATAGGATATGGGATTTAACGATCCCTCATGTTGTCTTCACTGGGGGTGAGCCTACGCTGCGAAACGATCTGCCTGACTTGATTGCATATGCTGAGGCAAAAGGGTTAATCACTGGAATTAATACCAACGGAAGACGCCTGGCTGATGAGAAGTTCCTCAATACACTTGTCGATGCAGGCCTTGACCATGTTCAGATAACCTTGGAATCCCACGCTGAGGAAATTCATGATGAGATGGTCCATCAGAAGGGTGCATGGCGCCAGACAGTGCGGGGGATTCAGAATGCGTTAGCGTCAAAACTATTCGTGATGACAAATACCACGATGCTTCAGACGAATTATCAGTCAATGACCGAAACTCTTGATTTCCTGAAAGAATTGGGTGTCCCCACTATTGGCTTAAATTCATTGATCTATTCTGGAAACGGTGCGTTAGTAGGATCGGGATTACGAGAAGAACAATTGCCACCCTTATTAGATCTTGCGAAGGAAAGAACAGCCAACGCCGGACAGAAGTTGATCTGGTATACCCCCACGGAATATTGCCGTTTTGACCCCGTATCGCAGGACCTGGGAATCAAAGGTTGCACTGCCGCTTATTATAATATGTGCATTGAACCGAATGGAGATGTACTACCCTGCCAATCCTATTATTCTCCTTTAGGCAACCTGCTGACAGATTCCTGGGATTCAATTTGGAATCATCCACTCGCACTTGATTTAAGGGAGCGAAGAAATGTTCCCACACGGTGTAAGAATTGCTCAATCTTATCCGAGTGTGGCGGTGGGTGTCCACTCCATCGGGATGAAAATGTTATCAACCGTGTCGATCTGGAATCGATTCCCGCTGCCAATTAGAGAGGAAATCTTATGGATAAAATGTTTTCAAAAATAACCCAAATTTTCCAACCGGTTAGAACACCTGCACTTCCTCTTCCCGCCGGGATGTATCATTTCCAAACACCACCTGACGCACCTACCCAATATCGGTTGCATCTCCGCATGGAGCCGGACGGGAAAGGTTTGCTCATTGTCAACGCACGCACCACATTGCACCTGAATAAAACTGCGGCAGAATTTGCCTACTACCTGGTCCATGGCGCCTCGACAAAAACCATTCTTGATCAGATTTCCGATCGTTACAATGTAAAACGGGACGTACTGCAGGGTGATTATCAGCAATTTCTTGATACGATTGAATCCATGGCGAAAACAGAAGATCTGGATCCAGAAACGTATTTTGCGATAGACCGGACCGATCCATATAGTGTTGAAATATCAGCACCTTATCGGTTGGATTGTGCGCTGACGTACCGTCAGAATGAAATTATCTCTTCAGATGTTGTACCTACCGAACGAGTCCGACGAGAGTTGTTGACGGAAGAGTGGCATCAAATTCTCCAAAAAGGTTGGGACGCCGGAATTCCACATGTCATATTTACCGGAGGTGAACCTACCATCCGACCTGACCTGATCGACCTGATTGCCTTTTCAGAAAAGCTTGGACAAGTTACAGGGTTACTAACGGATGGATATCGTTTATGTGATCCGGAATATTTACATGACCTGTTATACGCCGGTATCGATCATCTAATGATTTTGCTCGATCCCAGGGAAGACCAATCCTGGGAAGCGGTATTGGATACTATTAAAGAAGATGTATTCGTAACCGTTCATCTGACAATTGGGTCTGCCGATCTGGATTCTTATATCGAAACTATTGACCGGTTGGCTGGAATGGGCGTAAAGAGTCTGTCACTCACTGTAAGTTCTGAAGAATTCACTTCGATCCTCAAGAAATGCGCTAACTATGCTGCCAGTAAGAGTGTATCCCTGGTTTGGGATATTCCAGTACCTTATTCGATTCACAACCTCGTAGCGAAGGAAATGGAGGGAGAGGCGGTTATCAACGGGGCTGGAAAAGCCTGGTTATATGTTGAACCGGATGGAGATGTGTTACCTGCACAAGGGATAAACCAACCACTCGGAAATTTGCTCCTAAGCCCCTGGGAAACCATTTGGAATAATCCGGCGAGGACATCTCCGAAATAGGTATGTTTTCCCTGGATGATTGGAATTTACGATATGAACAACAAGCCGGATGGACATCGTCCATCCGTTCTTATCTCTACCAGAAAATAAATCTGTCCGCTGACCAGTCCATACTAGACATCGGTTGTGGGACTGGAGTTCTGGAACGAGAGTTATACAATCGGGGGATAACAAGCACAATCGCATTAGATATCTCATATGAGACCACGCTCTTTGCTGCCAGGCATACTGATTACACACATTTTCTGACTGCGGATGGTCTTACTTTACCCTTCCTTAAGAATCATTTCGACGTGGTCCTTTGTCATTTTCTGTTATTGTGGCTTAAGGATCCGGTGGTTGCTATCAAGGAAATCAAACGGATATTGAAACCGGGCGGGCATGTAGTACTTTTGGGTGAACCCGACCACTCCGCGCGGGTGGATTGGCCGGAAGTGAATGTCCGGCTCGGTGAGCAGCAAACGGCTTCTTTAAAGGCGCAAGGAGCGAACATTCAGGCAGGAAGGCAGGTAGGCTATTGGTTACATGCTGCCGGCTTACAGGTGGAAGAAACAGGAGTCCTTGGCGGACAGTGGAAACCTTCCGAGCTGAACAACTCACAACCGCTTGAATGGAGCATGCTGCAACATGATCTGCCGGATATCCAAGAAGAAGACCTGACAGCTTTAAAAATGAAGAATTCGGATGCGACCAGTTCGGGAGAACGAATTTTATTTGTACCCGTCTTCTATGCACACGGAAGCAAAAGAAGTAATTAATTTCGCGAATGAATTGAATTTCAAGGGTTGCAGAAATAAGCTGAACTGACTATAATATCGTTCGTTGTTCGGGGCGTGGCGCAGCCCGGCTAGCGCGCTTGCATGGGGTGCAAGAGGTCCCGGGTTCAACTCCCGGCGCCCCGACTAACAGACTACCCAACCCCAGGGTAGTCTTTATTTTAAGGTCTTTACTATCGTTATCAGATGACTCAGCAATCGATAATTTCTGACAAATCACTTTGATTGTATGCAAGATGCATTACCGCTATCGGTAAATGTTTTGCCTGCTACTGGAACAAATTCCCAATCATAGTTTGTATCATGTAAAGTCAGCTTTAATACGCCAAAGGTATCCGAATTTTGTACTTCACTATTTGGTAGGATGTTGCCAAATCCATAATGAGATCTTCCTCCCATCCCTGCAACAAATTCCCTGATACCATTTGGATCTGAGGCACCGGTCGGAGATTGAGGTGCAAAGCGCTCATAGGTATGGTCGTGACCATTAATGATCACATCAGCCTGATAATCGTACAACGCTTGCCAAAGCGGTTGAACACTGGTACTGCTACCATGTTCTGCCCCACTCGAGAACCGGGGTCGATGCCAATAAGCCAATGTACAGGTTACTGGATTTGCTGCCAGATCCTGTCTCAGCCAGGTTACCTGTTCAGAACTGGTGGAGGTGCTAATTTCGCTATTAAGGACAACGATATGCCATTTTCCCAGGTCATATGAGTAATAACCCTTGCCGGGGACGCCTGCTGCTGCTCCGAAATAAGCATAATATCCGGTAGCGCCTGAGGTTATATAATCATGGTTTCCTACCGATGGCATCGTTCTCGCTTTGAACCTTCCCCAAGTAGGGTTGTAACAATCGACATATTCCGAGATGGATCCACTATCATACACATTGTCGCCGGTTGTAAAAACGGTTCCGGGAATTGCATCCAATAATCTCTCCGTGGCTTCATCACCGATGCTCGAACAACTCGCAATATCTCCTGCTCCTACCAGAACTGGATCGTTAGTCGAATCCGCTGTCACTGTATGGGTGAATATGGGCGTAGGTGTTCTTGTGGTAGTGGCTGTGGATGATGGTAATGGCGTCCCTGTCGCAGTTGCTGTTGCTGTGGATGATTGTAATGGTGTCAAGGTCGTTCCCAACGTTGCAGTCGCCGTAATAGGAGGAATATCAGTAGGGGTAGATGACGAGACAATGATTGGCGTACTTGTCTCGGTGGAGGTGGGTGCGGACATTGGAGTAGGCGTCAGTGTTGGCAAAATTGCAGGGGCGCTTGTTGCAGTTGGATCTGGTGAGATCGTTGGTATCGAGGTCGTAGTTTCACCATTAACCGTGATGACCAAAAATGGAGACCTTGATCCAGTTTCACGGGATGAGAGATTAATGGATGTCGACCCGGGAGTAATCAATCCGAAACTAATACGATTCTCACCAGTTACCGCTGATGTCACATCCAATCCGATCCAGGTTCCTCCTCGGACGACTGGAACAGAAGACAGAGTAGTACCCATTTCAGGAGCATTCGTATATTTGATTGACATCTCTCCCCAGGTGTTATTTGCTACTTTTTTAATTGCGATGCCTTTGTTGGATCCACTATTCGAGTAGATAAATAAACGCGCTTTGCTAATTGCTTGCTCACCCAAACCATCGACATTAAATCGGAGATAGCTTTTAACTTTTGGTGAGTTATCCACCCGTAATACAGAGAGTTTTCCATAATTTGTTTTTGGACGGTTTCTATTGACGTAAGCATCTGCTTCTGGAACAAAGATGTACTCTTTTAAGGCGGCTGCATCTGCCTGGATCTCAGGATTCTGATCTGAGGTTGGCGATGGTAATTGAAGGGATGGTTGAGTAGGGAACTTGGTTGGTGAAACCTCTGGAGTAAGTATATCTGTCACAGTTGGAGGAGGTTCCTGGAGCGTAGAGGTTGGATCAACCGAAGTAGTTTCATCGGGCAAGTCAATGGTTGGTTCCAGATTCGGCAATTGGAGGGATGGTTGGGTAGGAAAGTCTGTTGGCGTAGATTCCGTTAGTGGGAGCGAAGTATCCGTTGGCTGAATGTCTGTCACTGAATTAATATCAGCGGGGAGCGCTCCAAGTTCTTCGATTGTGATCGCTAAGTGGGGTTCATGACCATCCGCTTCCCTTGAAGGAATCAGGTTACTTGAATTTTGAGTAATCGATGTGAGCGCGAGTGTATATATCCCTTTTCCGCGGAAATAAGAGGAAAGATCAAATTCTACCCATTCGCCGACACTTGATCGTTCAAGTTTGGCAATTGTGTCTTTGATTAAAGGCGCATTTTGATACGTGATTGTATCTTCTGACCAGTCAGTATTTTGGACAGCACTAACCAAAAGATCTGAAGGATCACCACCTTGCAGATAGACCCGCAATATTACTGATTGTATGGCTCCTTCAGGCATCTCGGAGGTATTAAACCTTACATATCCAACTGATGCGGGGGAACTCTTCACATAGAGTGTTTTTTCCAAGCCATAATTTTGGTCAGGAAATTCCGCATTTACTGAGGCGTCAGACTCAGCGGATAGCAGTGTTACTTTAACAGTCTTATTGGATTGATTTACATCGGCTGCTACAGATAAGAAATTGCTGCTAATTAGTAATGTAAGCAATAGCAAAAAGGATACGAATCTAAATACGAATTTAATTTGCATGACAAAGCTCCTATTTGCCAGGCTGTTCAATCTGAATTTTGGCTGATGGATCGATAGCCATATCTTGCGTTTACAGAAGGGACATCCTGACAATCACGGTCAAGAACGACCGTTTTCCCGAAGCTTTGTTTCCCCACTCATCTCGGGTTGTAATTTACCAATAAATTGTAAACGTACACATCCTTAATGGGATGATCTCAACAATCTATCACATGGAAGTCGATTTGGATTATTAGGTGTAAACCAGGTTGGTCTCCTGGCACCATAGTTGGTTATAGCACTCAGTATTGGAGATTCCTAACCATTGTCTAACCTGAAGGTTTTGGATAAGTATCTATATAAATTCGGCTGCTCCAGCTTTTGAAAATTATCCTTTTGATTGATTAATATTGAGAAAACTTATGACAAATTATATTTCTTCGATTCATAGGATATTGCTATAATCTATAGTGTTACGTCTATTAATACGATAGACTAAGCCAGGCACAGGTTCCTGTGCAATTCCAAACAATATCCTTATGGAGGAATAGAATGATATCGAAAAAAGTTGGTTTCGTGATGGCGCTGACCATGGTGATGGTGATGGTCCTGTCAGCATGTGCTCCTGCTCCTGTCGCCCCAGAAGCACCAGCCGTCCCAACAGAAGCCCCTGTCGCACCCGCACCAGCGACCGAAGCTCCTGTTGCTGCAACAGTTGCCCCTGCTCCTACTGAAGCACCTGCTGTTATAACTGACACTGAATTAAATCTGCTATGCACTCCCCAGGAACAATGGTGCCAGGGAATGAAGCAGGAATTCGAAGCAAAATACGGTATCACTGTCAATTATGTTCGAATGTCAGCCGGTGAAGCTCTGGCACGCCTCCAGGCAGAAAAAGACAATCCGACTTTTGATATTTGGTGGGGCGGTCCCATCGACAGTTTTGTAGCTGCCAAAGAGGAAGGTTTACTGGAAGCATATGATTCGCCAAACATGGTCAATATTACCGATCCCTCAAAGATGAAAGACGCCGAAAACTACTGGGCGGGAGTTTATGTTGGTACCCTGGGATTCGCAACCAATACCGACTGGCTTGCTGCTCATCCAGGAACTGCTGCACCCACATCATGGGACGATCTCCTGAAACCAGAATTTAAAAGTCAGGTAATGGTTGCCCATCCTTCCACTTCTGGTACATCTTATACCGCTATGGCAACAGTTCTACAGCTTCGCGGTGAAGAAGCCGGCTGGGAATATTTGAAGAAATACGCTGGTCAGATGGCCCAGTTCACCAAGAGTGGCGCTGCACCTGCTAAATTCGTCGGTCAGGGCGAAGCCGCCGTTGCCGTGGTTTTTTCACACGATATTGTCAATGAAATCGAAAACAACAAGCTGCCATTGCAGTTGACCTTCCCAGCCGAGGGAACTGGATTTGAAATCGGTGGTATGGCGTTGATGAAGGGCGCCAAAAACATCCAGGCAGCCAAACTTTGGTTTGATTGGGCTTTAACACCGGAAGCGCAAGCGTTGGGACCAGTCTATGCTGCGTACCAGGCGCCAACCGTCAAAGGTGTGGAACTCTCTCACCCCGAACTGCTCCAGGTCAATCTGATCGATTATGATTTTCAATGGGCTGGAACCAATAAAAAAGCTTTTGTTGAGAAATTCACCAACGAGATCGCGAACGCTGAGAACCTGAAACAATAATCTGTTTATCTTACCGGGCGGCTTAATGCCGCCCGGTATTTTTATTGGAAGGAATATGTAGATGTCAGTGCGGTCAACAACTTCTCAAGGGAAATTTCTTCCGAATATCAAAAATCGACTCAGAGAATTCACTCTGATCTTCAGAGATCCGGTGCTCTTTATGAGCCTTCTGATCTCAGGAATTATCATTTTCGTTTTCGTAATACTACCCATCTATCGAACGATTATCGGGGGATTCTTCTCAAAGGAAGGCGCGTTCGATCTAACCTATTTTTCTCGTTATTTTGATACTTACTATGGACCTGCGCTAAGGCGTGCGTTTTATGACACAATGACAATGGGGTTACTGACTGCTATTTTTGGAACAGTGGTTGGATTTATATTCGCCTACACCATCGTCCGGTGTAATATACCCGGCAAAAAGATCATCCACTGGTTAGCGCTTCTACCCACTGTCTCACCACCTTTTGCTCTGGCTCTTAGTTTGATCTTATTATTCGGTCGAAATGGGGTTATCACAAAGAAAATCCTCGGGATAACCTATGTAAGCGGAATGAATGATATTTATGGCATGGATGGTCTTGTCATTGTGCAGACTATCACTTTCTTTTCGGTTGCATATCTGATCATCCGGGCGATGTTGGAGAGGCTAAATCCAGCCATGGAGGAAGCGGCTGCTAGTCTGGGCGCAAACCGTTTTCATATCTTTCGGACAGTGACCTTACCACTGTTGATCCCTGGATTGGCAGGTTCCTTCCTGCTTCTCTTTGTTGAATCGCTGGCTGACCTAGGAAATCCATTATTTATCGCAGGCAATAAAACCGTCTTATCTTCCCAGATATTCCTGGCTGTGATCGGTGAATACGATTATCAAAAAGCATCTGCGTTGTCCTTGGTTCTGATCATACCAACATTAGTGTTATTCATGATCCAACGCTATTACGTGAACAAGCGCTCATATATATCCGTTACCGGCAAACCAGCCACAGCCCAGGTTACAGAGAAAGATCCTTTCATACGCTGGGGATTTATAATCACTTCCTACCTGATCTGTGCGTTTGTTGTCCTCCTTTATGCAACCATTGTCTATGGGTCATTTAGCTTCTCGTGGGGTGTGGATTTCACCCCTACGCTACGACACTGGATATTGACAGTCACACGGGGTGTTGAAGCGATTCTGGATACCACCTTCTTGAGCGCGTTGGCAACGCCATTTGCCGCCTTATTGGGCATGGTGATTGCCTGGCTGGTGGTTAGAAAGAATTTTAGCGGAAAAGAAGCGCTTGATTTTAGTTCAAATCTCGGAGGAGCCATCCCCGGTACAATTCTGGGCATCGGATTTATCCTGGCATTTAATAAACCTCCCCTGGCATTGGCTATCGGTATTTATGCACTACTGGCGCTTTTCTATGCCCAGGCAATCGGAAAAAATGCCGCGGAGCGAGTAATAATCTTGATTTTGGGAACGATCTCCGGAGTTCTGGTTTCAAAAATGGAAACCAGGTTGATGTTCTTCCTCCTTGGATCGATCTATATCCTCATGGGCATTATTCTCTTGTTCGCAAGGAAGAAGCTGGGAATCACCGTACTGGTATTACTGGTTGGCTTGTATATTATGAGTACCAATTGGGCTATCGTATTATCCAAACCCATTGCAGATTTTAGCCGGACCCTGGGTCGTGGATTTTGGAGCAATGCTATTTTTCAATTCGCAGACTACATCAAGACTTTACTTCAACCCGCTCCTTCGTTACTGGCCATTGCCATATTTGTCATAAGTGTCGTTCTCTTGATGGGTTTGAAAGGAAGAAATTTCAGGGTGATCCTTGGCATTCTTGGATTAAGCGTCCCCTGCGCTCTATCATTTACAGGAATTCCTTTTGCGCTCGTGGGTGGAGCATATATCATTATGGCTGCCTATATCGTCCGCAGTTTACCCGCATCTGTACGGGCTGGTGTAGCGTCCCTGCAACAGATCGACCCATCCATTGAAGAAGCATCTAATAGTCTCGGAGCAGATGCACAGTATACGTTTCGAAAAGTAACCTTACCCCTGATTTTGCCTGCCCTCCTGGCGGGTTTGATCTTCAGTTTTACCAGACATATGACAAGTCTTTCGGCTATCATCTTCCTGGTGAATGCAAAATGGCGGATCGTGACCGCATCCATATTGAGTGAATGGGAACAGGGAGGGGTAAGTATCGCTGCTGCTTATTCCACAGTGATCATTATTCTTGTTATGTTGGCTATTGGAGTATTGAACATCGTCACCAGTCGCCTGTTCCGAGGACGTGACGGTATCGATCTAAGTCAGGGAATGTAACGATTAAAGTAATTGGAGAACCAGACAATGTATTTGACATTAGAGAATATTACAAAGAAATTTCCTCCGCGCGGCGGAGTGACTGAAGTTACAGCAGTAAATGATATTTCTCTTGAAATTCAAAAAGGGGAATTGGTTACCTTGCTTGGTCCATCCGGGTGTGGAAAGACGACCACTCTCCGCATGATCGCAGGTTTTGAGTTCCCAACAACTGGGAACATCATCCTGGATGGGGTGTCGATAAACTCGCTTCCCCCGCATAAACGGGATATGTCGATGGTATTCCAAAGTTATGCGATCTTTCCCCATCTCACGGTCTTCGAAAATATCGCCTACGGTTTAAACGTACAGAAATTACCAAAAGATGTTATTACAAAGCGGGTGGATAAGGTGCTCGATCTGGTCCATCTGGAAGGATACGGACATCGGGCGCCAAATCAACTATCCGGTGGGCAGCAACAACGGGTCGCTCTGGCACGGGCGTTGATCATGGAACCAAAAGTATTGTTGATGGATGAGCCATTATCAAATTTGGATGCAAAGTTACGAGAAGAAATGCGCACTGAAATCCGTAGGATTCAACAAACGCTCAATATCACCAGCGTTTACGTAACACATGATCAGATCGAAGCAATGACACTTTCCGATAAGATCGTTGTGATGAACCAAGGGATTATTGAACAGATCGGTACTCCAGTCGAGGTCTATCGTTATCCAAACAGTCGATTCGTTGCCAATTTTATAGGTCGGGCTAACTTCGTCGATGGTTCTGTGGAAAGCCGTCAAAAGGATGCATATCAGATCAGGTCGCTCGGCAAGTTCCTCGAACTAAAAAAGGTCAAACAGGAATTTAAGATCAATGACAAAGTAACATTAATTATCAGACCTGAAATGGTGAGTGTAAAGAAATCCGGAGGTACATTTTCAGGTGAAATTAAACGGGCGATCTATCTGGGGGATGTGATCGAATATGAGGTAAATATCTCAGGACAGACCGTGACCGGAGTAGAAACAGATCCGAATCAGATGGTTCTATTCCAGGTGGGCGAAACTGTATCAGTAAGTTTCGCTGAAGACTGTATCCAGGTTTTACCTGCTGAGATTGACCATGAATGAAGTAGATATCCTCATGGTTGGCAATTTTGCCAAAGATAAATTGATTGTCGACGGAGTGGAGGAAATAACTTCCGGTGGTGGCGTCTACTACGGAAGTATTGCGATCAAACGACTTGGGTACCGGGTTGCAGTAGCCACACGCCTCCACATCAACGATTACTCCCGATTAGAGGAATTGATCGACCAGGGAGTGGATGTTTATCCAAATGAATCGGATGACACTTCAGGTATCGCCAATTATTACAAATCGGTCGATATGGAACGTAGAATCTGCAAGCCGATCGGATTTGGTGGTAAATATGTTTCAACTAATATCCCCGCGCTTGTATGTAAAGTGATCATGCTTACCCCCCTTTTCTCGGGTGAGATAGACCTTGCATTATTACAGGAATTGGCAGCCCGCAAACCAGTAGCCCTCGATATCCAGGGTTTTGTCAGGGTTCCAGTAGCGGACGGTCTTGAATTTCGTCCTTGGGATGATCTGGTAGAAGGATTGCGCTTGGTGACCTACTTGAAAGTTGACCGTGCTGAAGCAGAATTCTTGACAGGACGGGATGATCTATATTCCGCTGCAAAATACTTGTCGGAGATGGGACCAAAAGAGATCGTATTAACTCAATCATCCGGAGTCACTGTCTATGCTGATGGTAAATTTTACGAAGCACCATTCATGCCCAAATCACTTGCCGGTAGAACTGGAAGGGGCGATACCTGTTTTTCCACATATATGGCCAAGAGGTTAGATAATACTCCAGATGTCGCCTGTAGATGGGCTGGAGTTGTTACATCCCTGAAACAAGAAAAACCTGGTCCCTGGATAGGAACCGCCGCAAAGGTAGAGGACATTCTAAACCGGGAATGATCCATTCAATTCATTACCCTAATAAATTAACTATACGAAATACTTGCAAATATATAAAGGAGGCATACATATTTTGGATGTACGCCTCCTTTTGTAGCTATTTACTTACAAATGGATAGATCTAGTGACAAAGAGTTGTTCCAGAATCGGTGAAAGTGGAGCCAGGAACAGGAACAAAGTCCCAACTATAGGCACCATCTCCAAGTGTCAGCTTAAGAACTCCGAAGACGCCGGTCTGGTTCCGAATTGCTTCATTTGGATCAAGGGGTTTGGATGCATAGGAGTAACCATCGGATGGCGCGCCCCCGGTGCCAACGATAAATTCCCGGATGCCATCAGCGGCAGCGTTCTGGTTGGGATCTATCAAATTGAACCGTTCGTAGTTGTGGTTGTGACCATTTGCCACAATGTCCACTTTGTATTGGTAAAGAATATCCCACCAGGGTGCAGACGTGGCGTCGTCAGAGTGTCGTCCGGAAGTCCAACGTGGCTGATGCCATACCGCAATAACACACTTCTTGGTATTCGCAGCAAGATCTGATTGTAACCACTTATATTGTGGACTGGACGTGCCGCATCCACCTGCCTGGCTGCATTGCGCGTTCAAAGCAATCACATGCCAGTTAGCGCCAATATCATAGCTATAGTATCCTCCAGGATTTGATCCAGCGGTCGTTCCGAAGTAGTCAAAATAAGGCGTAGTGCCACCTGGAGCGTATGTATCATGGTTTCCCATCACAGATCGGGTAACGTCCTTAAAACTGCCCCAGTTCGGATCATAGAGGTCAGTATATTCAGCGTCATACGAAGTGCTTCCACCGTCATTATTGATATTATCGCCAAGGGTTTGGACGGTCGCACCTTGATTTGAGCTCAAGATGGAACGGATCAGATCGCCGGTTTTTTTACAATTACCTGTGTAGTTGGTGGAGCCTACGTTATATTTACATATATCGCCAGCCAGCAATAAGGTGTTGCTTTGACCGATCACAGGAGGAGTCATTGGTCCTGCGGTTGGTGCAACTGTGGGTGTAGCGTTTGGTCCGGGTAGAGGAGTGCTGGTCGGAATCACGGTTTGGGTAGGTTGAGGTACTGAGCCATTGCCATTCTCATGCAACACATCCAGATACTGTCCATATCCCGAGGCGCTAGCCCATTCTGCGGCAGGCTCCACTATCGTGCCTTCACCCCATTCGCTAAAAGTGGTTACGAGCTGCCACTTGGCGTTGGAGGCAGCCATATCTTTAACATTTTGGTTCCAACGGGTTAAATCTCTAGCTAATCTAACCGGTTGCCCTTTAAGCCAGAAACCGGGGCTGACGCTAAAGCTTTCGCTGCCCTGTTGATCTAGTGCGACGGCAGGCGAGTACTGATGCCACCCATCGGGTTGATTGGCGCAGGTTTTATATCCGGCAAAGACTTTCAGAACGATGTATGCGCCGACTGTGTTACCAGTTTTCCAACGATCTGCCATGGCGCAACCATCGGTCGCATCCGCGTAAACAAAAACGACGAATTTTCCATTCACACGCAGGAAACTGGGATCTTTACCATATTTATCATTAATGTACTGAAGATCAGCATTTACCTGGCTGGAAGATGGATTTCCAAGGCTTTCATTTTCATAGTAAAGTGACCATCGGAAATTTGTATTTTGGGCAGAGGTCAATAAGTCTGCGACACGGTTATCTGAGCGCGAGCCTTGACCCCACCAGGATGCAATTCCAGCCTGGATATTGCCGTATTGCATCATATCTATATGTTTCTTCAGAATTGCCTGGTCAGAGTTATTGTAATAACCAAGGGTTGGGGTGAAATTGGTGTACGGATATGTATTTTGCTGGTTCCAGGCTTCCGGGAACCAGGGATAATAAAAAGCGGCTCGGATTGGGAACGATGGTTGCCAATCGGTTCCAGGTAGATTTGTTGGTTGAGTCGTTAGAGTTGATCCAACAGTCGGAATTATCGTCGGTTCGAGTGTCAGAGTTGGCCCTGCAGTTGGCAGTGCGGTTACTGTTGGACCGGTTGTCGGTACACTTGTTGGTTCAGAAGGGATTGTAGGCAGGCTGGTTGGTGCAGGCGCCTGCGTTGGTACGCTGGTTGGTTCAGGTGTATTAGTGGGTAGAGTGCCATCGCCTGTGTACAACACTAATTGGGGTGATTTCCCGGATGCCTCACGGGAAGCAAGGTTTGTTGCCGTATTACTTTTCGAAGTGATAGCCAGATTGTATGTTCCATCCGCAACGAAAAGACCGGTCAAATCAACTTCGGTCCAGGTTCCTGCCTTGATTTTTCCCGATTTGTTAACGAAATCTCCAATAGTAGGAGAGGCTTTATATGTGATTGTCTTTTCCTGCCATGAGGAATCATTCACAACATTCACGTCATAACCGGTCGAATTCGCGCTATTTGCGTACACTCTCAGTTTGGCAGACTGAACTGCATTCCAATCCACACCGGTCACTTCAAAGCGTAAATAGCTTCTTGTGGTTGGTGAATTATCGACCCGGATGGAGGATTTAGACCCATAATTAGCATCAGGCGATGTACTAATAACATACGCATCCGCTGATGGATTAACAACTATCTCCGATGCTGCTGCATGAGCTTGCATTGGGATTAATATGGACAGAATTGTAAATATGGCGATAAGGTAAAAAGGGAGTTTCTTAAACCAATATTTATTTATCACTGTTGCTCCTAACTTTTCTGTGTCTGCCAGATTAGACTAAGTACTGTAAAATCCTGGCATTTTTTTGAGGGGATATACCGGATGAAGTTGAAGTTTGTGATTTAGTGATCTGCAAGTTCCGGAAGGGTAATAGTTTTATCGTCTGATAATGACAGCCGATCAAGATACTTGCATGTTCTATTGCCGGTCGATATCCGATGGATCGAGGAATACAGTTCTAGAACGGACTATCGCCATGTTACTAGAAAAATGTAGCCGGAAGCTTAATAAATCCTTACATTCGACTAACAATCAATTGTGTTTCTGCTCTGACCTTCTACGCAGAATTGAGAAACTAGACAAATTTCCCTAAGGAAGAAGCAATAAAAATGGATATCTCGAATCAACCTTATACACTTTTAAGGTAAGGTTGATAAATAAACCTAATCGGACTATATTTATCTTGTATTTACGAAACATTAACAACTTCTTAACATCAACATAAACACGATAGGCTCGTCACGAAACTCATCGGGAGTAATGAAAATGGTTTCGTGACCATCATCCCAAGACAGTCTTCCAAGCAGGTAAAACTTTCCTTATCTGTTTAGTTAGACGCATCTACTAGGGGAATTGTTGCAGTTAAAACAATTCACACGGTTCAAAGAGGGTAGGAATATGGATTTAGTAAACCAGATAGTACAGACAAACGTTTCATCTGAAATTCGCATGAATGTAGAGAACCTCGCACTTTCTGTCATCGTTCCTACCAGAAATGAAGCAGATAATGTGGATATGCTGCTAAAAAGCATTCAAGAGTCTTTGTTGGATACGAGGACAGAAGTTATATTCGTGGATGATTCCACCGATAATACCCCCGCAGTCGTTGAGGCTGCCACAAAGAAATATCCCGATTTGCATGTACGTTTATTCCATCGTATCCCGTCTGAACGAACAGGCGGGTTGGGAGGCGCTGTTGTGGTAGGTTTACAAGCGGCTCAGGCTGAATTTGCCTGTGTTATGGATGGCGATCTTCAGCACCCTCCGTCCCTCCTTCCTGTTCTTTTGAAGACTGCCAGAGATGAAAAAGCAGATATCGTTGTCGCAACCCGTCGATCTCAAGAGAGTGAAGTGACTGGTCTGAATACTGCTCGAAACCTCATTTCCAAGGGTCTGGACCTGATAGCAAGAGTGTTTTTCCCCCGCCAGTTGAAAGGGGTAAGTGACCCATTAACTGGATTTTTCCTGGTTCGCGTGGATTCAATCGATATCAATGCGCTTCGTCCAAAGGGATTTAAGATCCTCCTGGAGATACTCGTTCGAAATCCAGGATTAAAAAAAGGCGAAGTTCCATTTCATTTCGGTGAAAGATTTGCCGGCCAGAGTAAAGCATCGGCGAAGGAAGCTTTTAAATATCTTTCCCTACTCTGGACATTACGCTTTGGAGAAGGATCCGTCCGGTTTCTTGGTTTTGCATTAGTTGGATTAAGTGGAGTGTTGGTAAATTCACTCGTACTCTACCTGGCGACAGACATATTAAGAATTTATTACCTCGTATCAGCCGCCATCGCCACCGTTGTCTCAACAGTGTGGAATTTCGGTTTGACCGAATCGTTCGTGTATGGAAAGAAGAACGGTGACTCTGGGCGACTCAAGAGGTTGGGCTGGTTCTTCGTCATCAATGCTGTTGCATTATCTCTCCGGACCCCATTAATTTATCTTTTTACCAGTGTTTTAGGAATTTATTACATCTTATCAAATTTGTTTTCATTGGCGGTTCTCATAATCGCGAGGTTTGCCCTTGCTGATAACTTTATTTGGGCGCAACAAAAACCAACAAAGCCACTTTCAATCAAATAGTTATAGAAAGATCAGGAGTATCAAGATGGACGCAAAATTTAATTATAGTATCCACAATATCATTACTGTCGGTTCAGATGGGGAACTTCCAGAACTAGAACCGTTTCAGGTAAATACCAAAATCCAACAACCAACAATCCACGTAAGGATTGGCATTCCTCGGTCTCAGAGCGCAGAGAATAAGAAAAACGGCAATTATTTATCCTATCGAGAAATTTTCGGGAATCTTGGTTTTTCAGTGGGTATAGAGATGAAAGACGAGCGTGTAGAGGTTGTTGCATCGCCTTCCTTGCGTTTATCTCCACATGTGCTCTATACCAATGTGGTGGAGCCGATATTGAGATGGACCTTTGTTCAAAAAGGATACGCTTTGGTTCATGGTGCAACAATAGCATTTGGTGATGACGCATACATGATTACTGCCAGGACTGATACTGGCAAGACAACTACACTGTTGAAAATATTGGCCCATCAACGTCGTAATGTAGATCAGGCTGCATTCCTTTCGGATGATATGACTATTGTCTCCCCTACTGGCGTCGCTCTGACTTACCCAAAGCCATTAACGATCAGTTACCACACCCTTCGGGCTGTTAATGCAGACACACTGACAAAATCACAAAAGCTTACGTTGCCAATCCAGAGTCGTATACATTCGCGTTCCGGTCGGAAACTGGCTTTTTTGATCAGTAAAACCCATCTGCCTGCTGCAACAATTAATATGATCACCCAAATGTTGGTTCCTCCTCCTAAATATAAGGTGGGTCAATTGGTACCAAAAGTAAAACTGGCGAAAAAGGCAAATTTTGTTGGCATGTTCATCATTGAACGCGGTGATGAGAATATTATGCCCATGACAAATGAGGATGCCCTCGGAGTTTTATTGAAGAATTGTGAGGATGCGTATGGTTTTCCTCCATACGAAGATATTAAAGAGTTCCTTTACATCCGGAATGGAGTGGATCTACGCGAAAAGGAAAGGGAAATTATATACTCTGCCTTGGGATCACTTCCAGTATCCTTGATTAGTTCGAACAGCCTTGATTGGTGGTGCCGTATCCCGGCATTTGTCAATGACCAAGTAGCCGAAGCCTGTAATTGTGATGAACAACCGTCTATCAGACCTGCCAGACGGGAAACGGTATCTGTTTCGTAAGGTTCCAGAAGATAGAACAGGATATGGATTGAAGAAAATGATATCGAAACCAGGTGTATTTTCTTCAATCCTCTCCATTTTTAGTGTAAAGAGAGCTGATAAAAGTACAGGAACAATATGTTGAATCTTCGAGAACGCATTGCACCACTAACAACAGATGGAATTTTACCCACCTCGCGGGATGTTGCTATTAGCCGTATGCTGCTGATTGCGGCTTTTGCGATAGGAATATTCTTCAGGATCTGGAAAATAAATGCGATGGGATATAACACAGATGAGGCAGTCTATTCTGGGCAAGCTGCAGCAATTGCAGGAATACCCGGGCTTGTGGATATATTTCCCATCTTCCGCGCACATCCATTACTTATACAATTTCTATTGTCCATTGTGTATCAATTCAATTTCGATGACCTGTCTGGCAGATTATTGTCAGTTGCAACCGGTCTTGGTACTGTTTACCTTACCTACCTGATCGGGAAAAATCTATATGGAAGACTTCCAGGGGCATTGGCGGCTTTATTCCTCGCATTGATGCCATATCATGTCATCGTGAGCCGGCAAATGTTACTCGATGGTCCAATGGTATTTTTCGCGTCATTAACTCTGTATCTCCTCGTCCGGTTTGCAAAATCTCATAAAAGCGAATGGTTGATTGCAACCGGCGCAAGTATGGGTTTAACTTTTCTGGCAAAAGAGACCAGTATTGTATTGTTAGGAGCAATTTTTGCATTTTTAGCAATCACCCCTGAAGTTCGGGTGCGAATGCGCGATTTATTGCTCTCTATCCTTGCAATGGTGGTGGTTATCTCTTCCTTTCCGATAACTCTTATGATCTCATCTGGTGGCTCATCTACTGGATTAAGCTATCTGACGTGGCAATTATTCCGCCGACCTAATCACGAATGGTCTTTCTACATCTCAACATTACCTCCGTTTATCGGAGTTATGGTAATTCTTGCAGCCATTGCCGGGCTATTCCTACTTTGGAGAGATCGTTCCTGGCGGGAAAAATTGCTAAGTGTCTGGGTACTTGTCCCTTTCCTTTTCTTCCAGATCTGGCCAGTGAAAGGATTTCAATACCTTTTGCCGATTGTTCCGCCCCTGGCAGTATTAGCTGGCAGGACGTTTGGCAATTTCTTGAATATCACTAGGGAAATTCCACTGACTCCAGTTTTTCTAAGTTCTTCGATGCGTCGTGGTTTAAGCTGGGTGTTGATAGGGATCACAGTTATCTCTTTAAGCCTTACTACCTGGCAACGGATTCAACCAGAGACCTCTACTGTATTTCTGGCGGGGACTGGGGGTGTTCCAGGAGGTAGAGAAGCAGGTTCTTGGGTAAAAGAAAACATCCCCGCGTTTGCCCGGATAATGACTATTGGTCCATCCATGGCAAATATCCTTCAATTCTATGGTGAAAGAAGAGCCTATGGATTATCGGTCAGTCCCAATCCGCTTCATCGCAATCCTTCTTATACTCCGATCCATAATCCTGACCTGCAAATTCGGCGGACTGACATTAATTACCTGGTGTGGGATTCATTCTCAGCAGTCCGATCACCATTTTTCTCCGACAAGCTATTAGGTTATGTCAACAAATACAATGGTCGAGCTGTTCACACAGAGAACATTTCGGTCATAGATTCGGATGGTAATTCCGTTCTGAAACCCTTGATTATCATCTATGAGGTGCATCCATGATCCGCAGAAGCATTTTTTCCATCATTATCTCTTCAGTGATCATATTGGGATATTTACAGCCAGTTCATGCATCTGGAAAAACTGACGAAAAACAACCGACCACCCCAATTGAGCATTTTGTTGTCATTATGCAGGAAAATCATTCTTTTGATAATTATTTTGGAACATACCCCGGAGCAGATGGCTTTCCGGAAGGATTGAAAATGCCAGTTGATCCGAACGATCCTTCCAAGGGATTTGTCGAACCATGGCACATAGGAGACTCAACGATAACAGATCTGGCACACAGCCTGTCCACCTATCGGGACCAGAACAATAATGGAAAAATGGATGGTTTTGTTTATGCATTGAATAAACGAAATCAGGATGGAAAGCTGTCGATGGGCTATTATGATGACCGCGACCTGCCCTACTACTGGAACCTTGCAGATCATTATGTATTATTTGATCGGTTTTTTAGCTCCGCCTCGGATGGAAGTTTTGCCAATCATATGTTTTCAGTAGCAGGGGTACACCCGAGTACGAAATCTGGCGATACATTAGCCGAATATTTAGCGAATAAACCAACAATATTCGACAGACTTCAGGAAGCGGGTGTCAGTTGGAAATTTTATGTTCAAAATTATGACCCGACCATCACATATCGAAATCTGGGTACAAGCGGCAATCGTGCTTCCCAGGTGATCTGGGTCCCGTTGTTGAATTTTGATCGATTCCTGGATGATCCAGAACTGTTCAGTCACATAGTCGACCTTAATCAATATTATATTGATCTGCGGAATGGGGAACTTCCTTCGGTGTCTTACATCATCCCATCTGGTGCGAGCGAACATCCCCCGCAGTATCCTGAATCCGGACAGAGATTCGTTAAAACCCTGATTCAAGAGCTGATGCGATCGACATCCTGGGATAGTTCCGCGTTTCTCCTGGTTTATGATGATTGGGGCGGCTGGTATGATCATGTTCCTCCGCCAATAGTAGATGAATACGGATATGGACCACGGATACCTGCATTATTAGTTAGCCCGTATGCAAAAAGCGGGTACATAGATAGTACTGTGTTGGATTTCACTTCCATTCTGAAATTCATAGAAGAGAATTGGAATCTTACTCCGATGGCAGAACGAGATAGGACAGCCAACAATTTTTTGACTGCCTTTGATTTCACCCAATCACCTCGGAAACCGCAATTCCTGCCGTTAACACGGGATGAGGATATCCAAACAGTCAAATCTCCTGCGCTAAAGATTTATATAAGCTATGGTTTAGCCTTGTTCCTATCCATTGGAGCAATCGGTTTTGCATCCTACAAATCGAAAAATGGATGGAATAAAAAGGTCGAGGAGGTGCTCCATGATAAATAGCAGGAGACTCCTACCCCTATTTGCCCTGGTCATTTCCATTATGGGAAGCCTAATTACAAATCCGGTTTATGCCAGTACTCACCAGAAAGTGAAACCTCAAAATACTGTCATCGAGTTAGATCCAGTAACCACAGTCGGATTAGGTGATCCTTTTTTGATCACCGGCAGGATAAACGTTGCTGGGGGAAACCCCATCGCAGAAATTCATATCGCATTTTACCTGGACAGCATATATATCGGTCAGGCTGAAACAAACGAATCAGGTTCGTTCAGTTTAAAAGTAAATAAGGATTTTCCCGCTGGGGAGCATAAAATTTATGCTTTTTTTAACGGTTCTCGCCTATATATAAAATCTGTTGCGAATACACCCATCCAAATAATACCCGCTGAAGTTGTAGTTCAAGCTGTTCCTCCGATAGCTGGATTGACATTCAAATTGGATGGCAGGAAATTTATTACAGGCAGCGATGGACTGGCGAAAATTGTCGTAAATAAGGTTGGCGATTACCGTCTGGATGTGCTTATCGATGAGTATCAAAATCCATCCATGAAAATTGAATTCGGGCGCTGGTCTGAAGAGGATTATCAACCATTCCGAAACGTTCGTGTGCCTGCCAATGAGATCATTCCAGTGGGTATCAATGTCTTCCATCAAGTGAAACAAACCTTTTTGGACCTGTCTGGATATCCTGTGGATTCAAATCGCATAAAGGAATACACCGTAAAGAGCGCGCAAGGAGATGTTTTCACGTTCACAGATTCGCTTCCCCACTGGCTTCCTGCAAGCCGAATAGCACGGAGGATCACCGGACTGGAAGAGACAAAACTTTTATATTCGGTAATCAAAGTGATCGTTGATGGATCAAATGTGGTAAATCAATCTCAACAGAGGTTTTACACAGCTCCGAATGGAACCTGGGATACAACAGTGATGCTTTATTCCCTGCAAATCTCGGCAAGAGACGGTTTGTTTGACTCACCTGTTGGAAAGGTTGTAAATCTTTCATATCCTGATGGAAAAATTATCAGCTACCCACTGGATTCCGCAGGTAATGCCGAGATCCATTCGTTGGCGAGAGGCCTCTATACTTTCAGACTTACAGGTATTAATGGTCTCAGCCCAAAAACTCCAGTTGCATTATCGCGTGATCAGGTTGTCAATATCAAGGTGATCACCTTTCTTGATATTGCCATCGTAGGGATATTAGCACTTCTGCTAATGATCAGTTTGCTTATTTATGGACGTCCTTGGTTATTAAACTCGGTAATTAAAAAGAAAAATCGATTAGTTCTTGATCGACAATGGAAATCCATCCATGAAAACTAAAGCAGATATCATCCAAGGAATGGTTGTGTTACTGGTTTTGTGCGGGTTATTAATACCAGCAATACCAGTACAAGCCGACCAGAAGGCTGAGAATAATCCGATCCCCTTTCTTGCTTATTACTATATCTGGTTTGACAGCAACTCTTGGGAACGTGCTAAGACTGATTTTCCTGTTTTGGGAAAATACACTAGCGACGATAGAGCTGTCATGGTTCAACATATCCGTTGGGCGAAAGCAGCTGGTATCCAGGGATTTATCGTCAGTTGGAAAAGTACTGAAGCATTGAACAGACGTCTCAAGCAGTTGTCCGAGGTCGCTGAGGCGGAAGACTTTAAATTGGTCATCATTTACCAGGGACTTGACTTTAACCGCGATCCCCTTCCGGTAAGTCGTATTGCAACGGATATGGATGAGTTTATTCGCTTATATGCAGATCACCCAGCATTCAAATTATTTGCCAAACCATTGATCATTTGGTCTGGTACCTGGAAATTCTCAGAAGAGGATATTGATTCCGTTACGAAGACGAGACGTGAATCCTTACTTTTCCTCGCGTCAGAAAAAAACCTGGCCGGGTACAACAGAATAGCCAATTTCGTAGACGGAGATGCATATTATTGGTCGTCAGTAAATCCTGATACATTTCCGGGGTACCAGGATAAATTGGTCGGTATAGCAACCCAAGTTCACAAGAATGGGGGAATATCGATTCCTCCGGCAGCGCCTGGATTTGATGCTCGATTAGTAGGTGGCACCAGTATCGTGGATCGGAAAGACGGTGAAACATTAAGGACGCAGATCAATACAGCCCTCACTTCATCCCCTGATGCGCTTGGGATCATCAGCTGGAATGAATTTAGTGAGAATTCACAAATCGAACCATCCCAAAAGTATGGGACACAGAGCTTGAACATAATCACCGAGATGAATAAACTTCCGGCAATTCAAATAAGTGATTTCGATTCAAGCGAACCTGTAGGTTCGTTTCCTGAAGGGTTTACCGGGTCAAGGATTGCCGCTATTGGCGGGATAGCTGTTTTGGTCATTGTTGGGTTTGTATCTTTGGCATTCCGCCAACGTAAAGCGGTCATATCAAAGTAACGTACGGATTAAGGGATTCGTATCTATTATCGGTATTTGAGGTGCAAGATGAAAACTTATAAATGGATCCTGAGTATTCCGATTATTCTCGCTTTACTTTTCTCTCCGATTTTTGGATTTAATCACAGTGTAGCTTCCGCTCAGTCTGGATCAGTTTGTTCATCGAGCTCGCCTACCTCTGGTGCCTATGCCGTGATGATTTGTTATTCCACTCCTGGAGCAAATGCCACACTCACCGGGGATGTACCTGTTACAGTTCTTGTCACTGTAGGTGGTACAAATCCTGGCGTGCAACGCGTTATTTTCTATTTGAATGGTTCTTATCTGCTTACAGACTATCAGAGTAGTTATACATTCACCTTTCCCTCTACTCAATTCGTCGATGGTGCCTATTCACTTGCTGTGAATGCATTAATGCGGGATGGATTTGTCACCCAACAAACCGTGCTACCAATTACGCTTAACAATGGTGTAACTACGCCGCCAGTTAATACAAATATATTCCAACCCACAAATGGCAGAACGCCTGGTCCATCTGAATCTTTTACAGTTACCGCAGCAGGGGATGGAGCCAGTGGTAAATCAAAAGCGGTATCGGTTACTAATTTAATTTCCACAATCAACCCGAATTTATTCATCTATTTGGGTGATGTGTACGAGAAAGGAACACCGGTAGAATTCTATAACTGGTATGGAAAACAGGGATTAAATTTTGGGACCTTCCGAAATATTACCAATCCAACAATTGGCAACCATGAATATGAAAATGGGGTTGCACCGGGGTACTTTGATTATTGGAATAATGTGCCTAATTACTATAGTTATGATGCGGGTGGATGGCATTTTATCAGCTTGAATTCCAATTACACCCAGATCGGAGTAAATCCGCAGTCAGCCCAATATCAATGGTTGCAGCAGGACCTGACAGCTCATGATCAGGTTTGTACGATAGTGTATTATCACCATCCACTCTATAATATTGGCCCAGAAGGCTCTACGACTGCAATGTCTCCAATTTGGGCATTAATGGCTCAACACAAGGTCGAAATCGTTCTAAATGGACATGATCACACATATCAGCGATGGGTTCCCCTAAATGATGCAGGTCAACCCAGCGCAGTCGGAATTACGGAATTCGTGGTTGGAGCCAGTGGACATGGTACCCAAACTATTAAGAAAACAGACGCCCGGGTCGCTTACTCTATCGATACAAACCCAACTGCCTTTGGTGCGCTTTCGTTAGTTCTTAACGCAAGTGGCGCAGCCTTCAATTATAAAAACATAAGTGGGACTGTTCTCGATTCCGGCACAATACCCTGTCTCCATACAGGACCAGACACTACGGCTCCGAGTGTTCCAACCGGTGTAAATGGGTCTGCACTCAGCCATTATCAAGTGAATTTAACCTGGACGGCATCATCTGACGACGTTGGCGTAGCCGGTTATACCGTGCGGCGGAATGGAACGGTCGTAGGCACAGTTTCCGGTAGCACACAATCCTATCTGGACTCATCGGCTTTACCGTCAACTACATACAATTACACAGTCGATGCGTTTGATACAGCCGGAAATCATTCTTTACAATCCTCGTCTGCAGTAGTGACAACCTTGAGTATGCCCGCGAGTATTACCTACTATCCGGAAGCGGATACTTACGTTAGCTCATCCAGTGCTGGTTCAAATTACGGTAGTTCGACCAGCATCCGCTTGGATAATTCACCGGATATTCATGGCTACATTCGCTTTTCAGTGCTAGGCACCTCCGGGGTTCCAATTACCAAGGCTCGCTTAGTAATCTATACGAATTCCTCCTCCACCTTGGGCATACAAGCAAAGAGCGTAACAAATACAACCTGGGGCGAATTGACGACTAACTATAACAATGCTCCTTCAATGGGAAGTGTTATTTCATCTTCAGGAGTATTGGCAGCCAATAGTTGGGTTTCGATCGATGTTAGCCCATACATAACTGGCAATGGACTATTCACTATCGGAGTTTCAACTCCGAGTTCATCTGCGATTAGCTTCGCCTCTCGTGAGCTGTCCGCGAATTCGCCTCAGTTAGTTCTTGAATTCCAATCTCAAAGCCAGGATACCCAAGCGCCAACCATTCCCACTAACTTGAGTGCAGTTCCTGTCAATTCTACCCAGGTTAACCTGAATTGGGCGGCTTCGACGGATAATGTTGGTGTAACCGGCTACACAGTTTACAGAAACGGGACCTCGGTGGGAACTGTATCTGGATCAACGCTGAACTATAGCGATACAACAGTTTCACCGTCAACAACTTATTCTTATACAGTAGATGCTTTCGACCTTGCAGGAAACCACTCTGCAGGTTCGACCCCTTTTGGCGTCACGACACCCGCGCCTCCCGATTCTCAAGCACCGAGTGTGCCTACCAATTTTTCACTGGTAGCTGGTAGTTCCACCCAGGTTGATCTTTCCTGGGGTGCGTCAACGGATAACATAGGCGTGACGGGGTATTCGGTGTATCGAGGAGGCTCCCTCTTGACCACGGTTTCAGGGAGCACGTTAACCTACTCGGATACCTCTGTGGTTGCGGGGACATCGTACTCATATTCAATTGATGCATTTGATCTGGCAGGTAATCATTCTTCTCAGACAAATACAATATCCATCACTACACCTCCTACCCAGGCAACGAGTCTGACTTTCTCACCGGTTGCCGATACATGGGTAAACGCATCAAGTCCCACGACGAATTATGGAAACTCCGTATCCTTGAGACTTGATGGTTCACCTGATGTCCATAGCTATCTCCGATTTTCTGTAACAGGAACAGGAGGTAAAACTATATCGCAGGTGAATTTACTTCTCTACACAAAAAATGCATCAACATTGGGATTCCGGATTTATGACGTTGCAGATAATACCTGGGGTGAAAGTACAACAAACTATAACAATGCTCCAGTATTCGGAACACTTCTGGTATCGTCTGGGTCGATCCCTGTAAATACGTGGATCACTGTCAATTTGACTGGATCGATTTCCGGCGATGGAGTATATAGTTTTGGGATCAATACTCCCAGCTCGACAGCGTTTAATTTGTCTTCAAAGGAGGCAATTGGATTTGTTCCACAGCTTGTTATTAATTTTGGCAGTGCACCAACGCCTACGAGTACTCCTACTCCTACCGGAACCCCATCCCCAACCCCAACGGGAACACCAATTCCGACACCGACGCCTGCCTTTACGCCAACTCCAACCGTTACTCCGGATACAGCGGCGCCTTCTATTCCTACCAGTTTGACAGCTTCGGCAACAGTCTCCAATAAAGTGGACCTGCTTTGGAACGCCTCGACCGATAACGTCGGTGTCTCTGGATATACGATCTATAGGGATAGTTCATTACTCACAACGGTTGCCGGGAATGTAGTCAGTTATTTTGACACATCGGTATTACCAAATACTTCTTATCAATACACAGTGGATGCGTTTGACCTGGCGGGAAATCATTCACTGGCTTCGGCATCTGCAAGCGTTACCACACCTGCTTTTATTGATACTGACCCGCCAACAATTCCATCAAATCTTGCGGGTGTATCCAGTAGCACAACCCAGATTGATTTGAATTGGTCCCAATCAACCGATAATGTCGGAGTAGACGGATATACTATCTATAGAGATGGATCCCAATTGAGCACTGTTTCGGGAAGCTTTCAGTCTTACTCTGATAATACTGTGTCGCCTTCAACGAGCTATTCGTATTCAATCGACGCTTATGATCTCGCAGGAAATCATTCAAGTCAGTCTGATTTGGTAAATGTGACATCCCAAAGTCCTCCTCCACCAAGCTCAACATTCTCACCTGAAGCCGATACATATGTGAATGCGTCAAGTCCTGCCACCAATTTTGGAACAAATACAGCACTACGATTGGATGCTTCGCCGGATCTACATAGTTATGTTCGGTTCAATGTTCAGGGAACTGCTGGTCGCCCAGTCGTTCAAGCCCGAGTACGGGTTTTTACGAATAACAGTTCGACACCTGGCATTCAGGTGTGGGCAGTCAGCGATAACGGTTGGGGTGAGAAGACCATGATCTACACGAACGCACCGGTACTGGGCACTATGCTCTCATCTTCGGGCTCAGTCAGCGCGAATAGCTGGGTGACGTTCGATGTTACATCGTATATATCGACAGATGGCGCTTACTCATTTGGTATTACCACCCCGAGTTCCACTGCAATGAGTGTAGCATCTCGAGAATCTGGGGCAAATGCTCCACAGTTAATCCTTGATTACTGATCTCTTTTAGATATAAGGTAGTTTGTGGGGACTATATGAAAAAGCTGGTTCTGTTAATTTTCTTTGCACTACTTGTGACGAGTTGTAGTAAGGCTGATGTAAAATCGTCAGCCCAGGATTCTAATGAGAATAATCTTACTCAGGCACCGTTAACGAATGATCTATCTGGCCCAACATTACTGCCTACAAAACCAGTCTTGCTTGATCCCACCCCTGTCCCGATTCTCAAAATTGCCTCAGCACCATCAATTGCAGTTCCCAATTTTGACCATATTATCATTATCGTTTTAGAAAACAAAGATTATTCTATGGTCATGGGAAGCAAATCGATGCCTTACCTGAATACCTTGGCTAAGGAAAATGTACTCCTTTCCAATTATTTCGCTGTGACTCATCCTAGCTTACCCAACTATATCGCTTTGATCAGTGGTGGTACTCAGGATATCACCAAAAATTGTAACGATTGTTTTATTGATGGAACAAATCTAGCCGATCTGATTGAAGAAAGTGGAAGGACCTGGAAAACGTACCAGGAAGACCTGCCCAGTCCGTGCTTCATTGGAGATGCAAAACCATACTATCAAAAACATAACCCATTTATCTACTTCGACTCAATCCGATTGAATGCGGAACGATGTAACAATAGTATCGTTCCCCTAACCCAACTGGATAAAGATCTGACAAGTAAGGAATTACCTAATTTTTCTTTCATAATGCCAAATATCTGTAATTCAGCCCATGATTGTTCTCGAAAGATTGCTGATCAATGGGTGGCTGACATAATTTCAAAAATCCAGGTGTCGACAGTTCTCGGTGAGAAAAATCTTATTGTTGTAACGTTTGATGAAGCATCAGACACACGAAAAGAATCATGCTGTGGAATGGGGAAGGAAGCAGGAGGACAGATTTATACCGTGTTGATCTCACCTCAAGCGAAAACAGGCTATGTGGATGATACACCCTACTCTCATTTCAGTTTATTAAAAACGATACTGTCCGCCTGGGATTTGCCCGATGTAGGGAATACAAGTCAAAATGCTACCAGTGTTATACTAAACCCCTGGAAATAATGCAGCTAAGCAGATTAACTCGCTTTCTTGTTTTAATTTTGTTCCTTACGATATGTGTGCCAGGGACGATAGATCCTGTTCAGGCAAAAGTTGATTCAATAAACCTGCCGAAAGTACCAATAAGTCTGAACAACGAAGGTATCAATTTTCCTATTCGAGCAGCATTTTACTATCCGTGGTTTCCGCAATCCTGGGAGCAATCCGGTTATCGTTATTTTAGCGAATATACACCCTCGTTAGGCTATTACAGTTTGGACAACGAAGATACGATCGCAGAACACATAACCGCAATGCAATATGCCAAAATTCAGGTCGGAATTGCATCCTGGTGGGGTCAGAACCATCATACGGATTTACGCATGAATTCGTTATTGAATGTTGGTGCCCGAAAAGGTTTTATATGGTCGATATATATGGAAAATGAAGGATATGGAAACCCTTCAACAGAATCTATCCAATCTGATTTAGACTACATACAGAAGAATTTCGCTCTTTCCAATGCATATCTGAGAATCAATGCGAGATTTGTTGTCTTTGTCTATAATGACCCGCAGGACAACTGCAGTATGGTTGATCGGTGGACTAAAGCGAATAATGTGAATGCATATCTTGTAATGAAAATTTTCCCGGGATATCGATCATGTAGTAATCAACCAGACGCATGGCACCAATATGCTCCCGACCTGGCGATAAAACAGGTTGATTCTGATAGTATTACCATCAGTCCTGGTTTTTCAATGATTGGAAGATCAAAACCATTCTTAGCGAGAGATTTGCTTCGCTGGTCAAAGAACATTCAGGAAATGAATGAGTCTGAAACGAAATTTCACCTGATCACCACCTTTAATGAATGGGGGGAAGGTTCTGCAGTCGAAAGCGCCCAAGAGTGGGCAACTACATCAGGATATGGTCTGTATCTTGATGCATTACATCAGGATGGTAGTGATATTCCTGTCTCTGATGTACCAAGTCAGACGGCTCTGGTGAAAATTAATACATGGAATTGGCTAATTAATCAACAATAACCAGATAATTCCATTAATTTCGAATAATTATGGACCACAACAAACCTTACGTAGAGTTCCGGGCGGGGATCTCCAGACGGAATTTGACGAGAATGAATTGTCAGGTTTTGATAATTTTCTAAAGAAACCCTGGATTAGAACGGGTACGGAATTGAAGTCCCCAAATCAAATTGATGTGTGTTTAGGATAAAGGTGGGTAAAGGAGGAGAGAATTTAGCATTTATATGCATACTTTCAATGAATTGAATAACGCTGTAGAATGGTTTTGAAAAGAATATTTGTATCCACATATTCTGTAAGAGGAAAAATAATGGCATATACCTTGGATTCAAAAGTTGGTGATTTGCTGAAAGATTATAAAGCTGTCGAAATCCTCGATAAATACGCCCCCGGGGTTTCCAAAAACCCAATGATCAGTTTAGCAAGTGGCATGAGTTTAAGAGCACTTTTGGCGTTGCCTCAAGCCGAACAGGCCGGCATTACCGAAGAAATGGTGCAAAAAGTCCTGACGGATATCAACGCAGCTAAAAAATAGCCTTCGAACAAATTCGCTAAGCTATTTCATTAAAACCAAATGCAGGTGGAAGATATATCCATCTGCTTTTGTGTTGTTTAGAACCTGAAAAGGTTTAAATACTTAATCATAAACCTTTCAGAATGATTCCTCGCCCATTATTGGATCTATTTTAGTGTTTATCTTTTTTCGGCTGTATCATTTTTCATTTGGGTTAAGAGGCTACCGCACAGGCGGTTCATTTAAAAGTAGCCAGTACATTCCGAGTTTGGCTACGGCTTCTATGAATTCCTCGAAAACGACTGGTTTACGGACATAACTGTTCGCGCCCCATTTATAGCCGTTAATAATATCTTGTTCTTCGTTGGATGTAGTCAGAATTACTACAGGTAGGAGTTTTGTCTCGTTTTTCGATCGGATTTCTTCCAAAATTTCAAAACCATTAAGTTTTGGTAATTGGAGATCAAGTAGAACTACTGCCGGAAGGTGGGGATCAGGCAAATCCGCATATTTTCCCCTTTTAAACAGATAATCCAGTGCTGATCTACCATCATTCACTACAATTAATTCATTCGTGATCCGATTTTTTTGAAAAGCTCTCCTCGTCAACTCCACATCATCGGCATTATCTTCAACAAGCAGGATTTTTTTATTGTTCATTTCGCTATCCTATCCTTTGCTTAATGTGAAGTAAAAAATAGCACCTTCTTCAGGTTTACCTTCAGCCCAAATGCGTCCCCCATGTTTTGAAATGATACGATAAACAGTCGTCAGACCTATCCCAGTCCCTTCAAACTCTACACTGGAATGCATCCTCTGGAAGGCAGAGAATAGCTTTGATGCAAATTTCATATCAAAACCAGCGCCATCATCCTTAACAAAATAGATATCTTCTCCATCTTTATGAATAACGCCGATTTCGATTCTTGATCGTGGATGCTTCGATGTGAATTTCAAGGCATTCCCGATCAGATTTTCCAATGCACTTCGCAATAATACTGGATCTGCGACAACTGCCATGTCGGGTTGGATGATCATCTCAATTTCACGTTTTTCATTGGACAATAGAAAATCATGAAAGATATTTTCCGCCATGGCTGACAGATTGACATCAGTAAGATGCAGATTTGCCTGGGTGACCTTGGATATTGTCAACAACGCATCGATGAGACTCGCCATTTTTTGACTTGCCTCTCTGATACGAAGCAGATAATCTCTTCCCTGTGGCTCCAATTTCGTACCGTAATCCTCGAGAATAGCTAAGGAGAAGCCATCCATTGCTCGTAAAGGGGCACGCAAATCATGGCTTACAGAATAACTGAACGATTCTAGTTCTTTGTTCGCCAGGGCAAGTTCTGAGGTTCGACGTTCGACTTCTATTTCCAGGTTTTCATTCAGGCGTTGAATTTCGGCTTCAGTTTTTTTTCGCTCGGTAATGTCTCGTACGATCGCCCACATGCCAATACTTTTATTTTTACCATCACTGATAAGGGTCGTTCGGATCTCAATCGGAAGGATCGTGCCATTCTTTTTTCTATATTCTTTTTCATAAACATCAGAATAACCCCGTTTTAAGACTTGTTCTTTGATGATCCATTTTTCAAAAACATGCCATTTATCAGGAGTAATATCCGCAAAGTTGAGATTGTATAGCTCTTCGTCAGAATAACCAAGCAATGACTCGAATGCTTTATTGAATTGAACAATTTTGCCATCCATATCTGCAATGGCAAAACCATCCATCATATTTTCATAAAGATCACGGTACTTCTTTTCAGATTCGCGGAGGGCGTTTTCTACCAACTTACGCTCTGTTGTAACCTCTGTATAGGTGATCATCCCACCAATCGACCCATCCGATAGATACCAGGGACGGCACTCCCAGCGATTGTATGTGATCGACCCATCCAGACGTACAAAATAGTCATCATCATTGCGTTCAATCGCTCCGGCTAATACCCGCTGATGTACATCCTTCCAGCGCTGCGGTATTTCAGGGAAAACTTCGTAATGATGCCTTCCTAGAACATTTTCTTCCTTAATATTGTAATCTTCCAGGTACCTGTCACTTACTGCTATGTAATGCAGGTCTTTGTCATAGACAGCGATTGCATCGGGATCATACTTAATAATGTACCGCATAACTTCTATGCTGTGTCGGAGAGCAGATTCGGTATTGCCTTCGTTTGGAAAGACCATACGTTTTCCCTTGTTGAGTGAAATTAAACCATTAAGCCAATCAGCATATTTAATCCAATTCTAGTTTGCATTCAAGAAAATAGTAGCGCAAGTTCTGATTATTAGCCCCAAATTTCAAGAATGAACCCATATTTAGTTGAACTGGTTGTGTCAACTAGACAACTTGACCATATAGTACCATCTAACACTGTTTTATCAAACAATCATGTATATATATTAATATTCAATTCAATATTTAAAACATATCAACTATGCGCAACCTATTCCATTAATAACTACCTTTGATGATTCACTCCCCCATTTATAAACTAAAAAGGTATCTCGGAAACTTATATAGGTTCGCATGCATCCCAATAATTATTAAGTACCAAGGTGATGCGCGCTGAAATAATATTTTGAGGCGAAAGAGCAGCACCGTTCGCATTGAGGACAGATGCTTCAATCGGCGCAAACTTACTCACTATTGAAAATGGGAGGGGTTTGAAGGATAAATTCTTTAGGATGTGTTCGAGTGATCTCTGAATTTCTGGCTGAACCCAATAATAGCGTATTCGGTCGCTTAGACTGTATTTTCGTTTGTAGGCTTGTTCTTCAGGCGTGCCAGAGTAATACTTCTTCCAGAATTCAGGATGGTTGAGCATAACAGTATCCAGACTTTCGATAATATTCGAGCGCTCATCTTTTGGAATGAGCTCAGTCTCCATCAATGCAAGAGAAAATATCGCCTCGCGGTAAGCGAATGTCAGAGCTGGGCCAACCTTGAGGATGGCAAAATGGTCTTTAACCATATTCCGCAGTGCATCTGTCGTTTGATAATCTGTGGAATGTGCTTCAAAAACGAGAGCCAAACTTTCAATAAACTCAGATAAACCTCTCGCTTTATCTGGTTGGTAGGCCAATACAAAATCATCTCCAAACTCCACACCTGGCTGCACCACTACGGCAATTACCCGTTCCCACGCATCGAATAACCCTACATCGTAGAACGCCTGTTTATGCAAGGCAATCATCTCACGTAAATCTGACACTCGAGTAACTTGGATCTTCTCCTCCGGGTGTTGTGCTCCTCCGGGTATGGGTACTTCAGTTCCAATCACATACCTTGGTTTTCCGAACTCACCAGCATCGCCCATTCGCGCTTGCGTGTCTTCGGATGCAAACGCTAATTGAGCTGCCCGCTTGGCGCTAATTTGTGGATCAATTGGACCTGCGGGGTCATCCAAAAGCCGCATACTGCAATCAAGGTGAATCTTGGTAAATCCAGCTTGGATGTAACTTCGCACCAATTCAATGGATTTTGGCATTGCCACATCAGCTGGCTCATTTTGCCAAACGCTTGGTCCAAGATGGTCGCCACCGAAAATGATCTTATGACTGGATATATTATTTTCAGCAGCTATTCGTTGAACATAGCTTACAAACTGAACAGGATTCATCCCCGTATATCCGCCGTATTGATTTACCTGGTTACAAGTAGATTCTATCAGCGCAATCCGATCTTTCGCTGATAGAAGTGTTTCTTTGATGACTGCCGGATGGGCTGAACAAACCGACGGAATCCCACCAAATTTCAACATTCTTTCAAGCATTGTGTAAGATCACTCCAAAATCTGCATGTCTCGATTAATACAGGGATAGAAACTTAATAGTTCTTATACCAATCAAATGGTGCCAGAGAAGAATAAAAATCTGTATATGGTGTAGCTAATGCGGTGCATAACGAGGTTAAACGCGACATTCTCTCGCGCCCTATGGTTTGTAAGAAATTTAACCTTTCAGTGTTTTTCAGATGTACCGCCTCTTGCCAGACCGCACGTCCTACTGCGATTCCACTTGCGCCAGCATCACAAGCAATCCGAACCTGACGAACAAATATCTCAAATTCGACAGCCGCAGAGAGAAGTATCCATGGAGTTGCGCTGGCTGATGAAATCTCTTGGCAAGCATCCAACCATCGCGTTTCGTCCTGGTCATGAATATCTAACGGAAATTCCGCTTTGAGTATATCAATATTTAACGGGGATAATCGCCGCGCAGTATCAACAACCACCCTTCTTTTCTCATCCGACGATAACTTGACGTTTTCATTAAGCGAATAAGATAAAGGTTCGAGCATCAGTGCCAGGTCGTGTTTCTGACATTCCTCTGCGACTGAGGAGACAAATTCTTCGATTGAAGTGGCAGTCGGCGAATCAGGGTGGTAATAAACCAAAAGTTTGATTGCATTGGCACCCATGCGCTTTGCTTTCTCAACACTCCAACCTGGAATGATCTGAGCAATTCGAGCTGTGGCATCACCTGTATATCCAGTGGATTCCAATGCGACAACTAACCCCGCACCATTTGGGAGAATATTCTCAGCAATCGCTTGAGCAGCAGCAACTTCCGGATCAAGCAGAACAGCCGTTGAATAAGAAGCAAGCGATGCAACAACATCCAGCTTGAAACGAGAAAGCTGGTCATCATGTATAAACGTTGGGTTCGCTTTACGTAAATTCTGTCGGTGATCTAGAGCGAGTGCGGTGAAAGTACCGCGTTTTGATGATATCTGCTGAAGTCCTCGTAATTTCCCTATTGTCATTTGTTTCATGGTTTTAGTATTCCTTATTACGCAGCCAGTCGTTTGAGAGATGACGGGAATTGCCTGGTGTTATAGATCAAGTTTTACCACTGCGGTAAGATTTTTAGGCTTGTCAGGATTCAAACCTTTTTCCAGTGAACGATAGAATGCCATCAACTGCAATACCGGAAGGTATAATACGCCACTCACTTCCTCGGGAATATGTGAATCAAATAATATATCACCCTGGAGGTCAGAAAGAGCAAGGATGCGGGCGCCTTTTGCCTTCATCTCCGTCAGAACCATCTGTTCGTGTTTGAAATTCTTACCTGACAACATCCCAACTACAACACTATTTTCACCCGCCATCGACATTGGTCCATGCCTGAATTCAAGGAATGTAAATGGTTCGCTGTGGGTTAACGTCATCTCCTTCATTTTCAAATTGACTTCGCAAGCCAATCCGTAGAATATTCCCGATCCCAGAAAATAAAAGCGGTCTATCAGCAAATTTTCACCCAACTCTTTTGCTGTTGCCTCATACGTGTTCATCAATCGCAAACCTATCGCGGGCAAGCCTGACAAGGATTCAAGCAAATCATTGCGACCTGCTGCGATCGCGCACAACGTGGTAACTGCAACATACATTGAAGCGAAAGATCTCGTCTGCGCCACTGATTCTTCTTGTCCTTCCGGAATAATTAGGCTTATGCCACCCAATTTTGTTAAGGCGCTGTCATAATTACTCACAACGATCACATCACCACGTTTCTGCTGCAAGAAATTTTCTACTGCCTTGAGTGTTTCACTGGTCGTTCCCGAACGACTTACCGCAATGAGTAAATAACGCGAATGATCATCCAGTACAATCGAAGGATTTAACAGCAATTCACCTCCTGGCACTGCTCTCGATGTCTTGCCTGTTAATGTTTGAAACAATGCCGCGCCTGCCAGAGAAAGGTAGTAGGTTGAACCACATCCGACAAAAATTACTTGACTATATGATGTGGTCAATTTCTTGATTGAATCAGCCTGGCTTGTGGTAATTTCGATAGCATTTTGCCAGGCTGTTGTTTGAGATTTTATTTCCTGATACGTATGATAAGTTTTCATGGATACCTTTTTGTTCACTCGATAATGAAAGTTTGATAGACGCGGTAGTTTTTTTTGGATAAGCGTTATGTAGCAAGTTGTCTGAACTAATTTTGAGCTTTGCAACTGAAATCACACATTTGAATTCCCGTATTATAATCGCGGTTTTTATTCTTAAAGAAATAATCTGATGATAAACCTTGATAAAAAGAACATGTCAATAATTCTGAGAAATTTCCTATGAGATAAGGTACAATTTTAAGAGGAAATGTGCATTTTGTTGAACATGAACAATTCTAGCAATTTTTCCTCTACTTTGTGTTAAATCAATGACACATCTGGATACCCGTTCGCGGGATGTATTGATGGTTTTACTCCAAACCAGAGATCCTATTGCGGTTAGGCAGATCGCAGATCATTTGGGTATCACACCACGCATGATGCGAGCCAGTCTTGATACAATTCAGGCTTGGTTGGGAGAAAGAGGTGCAGACCTCATCCGGAAACCGAATTATGGTATTCAAATCCGTACATCTCCAGCAAATATCATTCAATTTATACATGAATTAAGTAATCAAAATGATTATTTCCTCTACCTTTCTCCCGCAGAAAGGGTAGATGTTTTGATCCTAATGTTGCTGCGGGTTAAAGAGACGCCAATTCTGCCTGAAAAAATCGAGCCGGTTTTGGGAATTTCGCGGCCTACTCTATTTAAAGATGTTGATAAGGCAAGGAAATGGCTGGATAAGTTTTCCCTTAGTTTAACAATCAAACCACATTCTGGACTGCAGGTGCAGGGAAGCGAAGCCAATTGGCGGGAAGCTATGGTCCAGTTATATATTAGCAAGATCGGTGTTATTTCCCTGCTTGCCATGGGTGCTGAGGCGACTATCCAACCGGACATAAAAACTGGTTCGCATTTAAATCTACTTAATACGATGCTAACTGAAACTCTCCGATCGCTTGATCTGAAATCAGCATCTGGATTTATAAAGAAAATGGAGGAAAAGCTTCATAAACATTTCGTAGATGTTGCTTTTGTAAGGCTGGTATGTCATTTGGCATTGGCTGTGTCCAGGAGTGGACAGAACCAAGTTATAGAAATACCAACTGGTGTATCAGATATTCCTTTTGAAAATGAAGAAAGTTTGGCTATCAAAGAATTATTAGTAGCTTCTCCATTTTCTCTGAAAGAGCCGGAGATCAAGATGTTTTGCAGGCAGGTCCTTGGAGCAAAATTACAACACTCCCGCTTTGAGATGACCCAATCACAACAAGTTTTGACCGGACAAATGGAGACGCATGAGATTGTCCAACATATTGTCGATGATGCTTCCTTGTATCTCCACCCATCCCTAAAAGTCGATCAACAACTCATACGTGCATTATCGATGCACATTCAAGTTGCGAAAAACCGACTCCGATATGGTCTGCCAATCGATAATCCATTACAGGATGCTGTTCAAGCTCAATTTCCGCATATTATCAGTGTTGTTCAAAAGAGTATTGCCTCCCTGAACGATCAAATATATCAACAGATCCCATCTGAGGAAATTGCCTATATCGCCATGCATCTGGGTGCGGCGATGGAACGAATGCGCCCATATTTGGGACTCAAACGTAAAGTGTGGATCGTATGTGGAGAAGGCACGGCAACTGCCTGGCTTTTGGTTGCACGATTACAAGCAGAATTCCCCGAAATCATTGTTGATGAAGTTACTTCGGTTATAAAAGTCACTCAAAATCCGCCGCACTCTAGCCAGGTTGATTTGGTATTGACAACTCTTCCAGTCGAAATTCCGGATGTGGTCACATTGGAAGTAAGTCCTTTACTAACCCATGAGGATCAGATCCGAATAAACGCCATCCTGAACCGCGGTCCGTCCCGAAGAATCTTGGACACCCCCATAAATAGAGATCCTGGTCTTTCTTTGTCTTCTATACTGAAAGCCGATACTATCCGACTCGGAGTAAGGGCGGAAACCTGGGAAGCTGTGATCGATGCCACTGGAGAATTGCTTCAGAATGTTCAAGCAGTAAGTAGTCGTTACACAGAGGCAATGAAGGAAGTTGTATATCGGTATGGACCGTATGTAGTCCTGGCACCAGGAATTGCATTATTACATGCACGTCCTGATGATGGCGTAAATAGGATCTGTATGAGTTCTGGTTACCCTCGATCCACCCATACCTTTTCATCATCCGCATAACGACCCAGTTTGGCTGGCGTTCGCGATCTGTGTGGTAGATCATCATTCGCATTTGAAGGCTCTGGCACAGTTGGTGAATTTGTTAGGAGACAAAGAACTACTCTCCCAGATTAGATCTTCAAATTCGCCAGCAGAAGTTGAATCCATTGTTGCAAGAGTGGATTGACAGCCCATTTCTACTTACATACCAATAATATTATGTAAAATAATGTCGCATTTCGACAATAAATATTATATACATTCTGCTCTTTGTTTTGGATTGATTCACATTTCCTAAAAAGATATAGTAATAATGCTTATCAATTTTGGTATTTCCTTCCTTGGATACTGATAATTCAATATTTATTCTTATAAGGATAGGGTCACACTCCTTAAAGAGAAATGAATTGTGATCTACGGATTGTAAAAAGGCTGACAATGATTTATTTGGATACAAATAAATGACTAAAGAAAACCGCACATCCAACCCCATGATTTCAAATCAACTCAAGAAGATATTTAAACGCGAAGCGGTTCGAGCTTTGGTATCTGCCCAGAATTGGCAGGACGCTATTCAGATCGCCGGACAACTGCTCGTTAACATTGGGAGCATTAATCAAAGCTACGTTGACGCTATGGAAAAAGTAATCCGTGATCTAGGACCATACGCTGTTATTTCACCTGGAATTGTCCTACTTCATGCCCGCCCCGAGGATGGTGTGAATGAACCTTGTTTTGGTTTGGTTACTCTGTTGACGCCGGTTCCATTCGGGCATACACAAAATGACCCGGTTGATCTTGTTTTCGTATTAGGAGCTACAGATAAGAGTAGCCATATCCAAGCTCTCCAAAATCTTGCTGGTCTTTTGAGCGATCCTACGAGCTTGACAAAACTGCGAGCCAGTAAGACCGATGATCAATTATTCAATGTGATCCAATCATGGGATGGCAACCCCTAACCGGTAGTATAAAACATCGAGGTAAATAAAGGAGCACAAATGCGTATTGCTACATTATGTGGAATGGGTTTCGGGACAAGTATGATGCTTAAATTGTTCATAGATGACATTCTTAAAGCTGAAAATATCAAGGCTGAAACCTTGCCATGGGATCTGGGTAGTTTTAAAGGCCAGAACGCAGACATAATAGTTGCTGCATCCGATATGGCAATGCACCTAAAGAATGTGGATACGATCGTAGTTCTGATACGAAACCTGGTCGATAAGCAGGAAATCAAAGAAAAGATCTTAGCGGCGATCCATGAATTCGAACAGAAGTCAAAATAAGGACCCAAGCTTGGGGTGATATGGAGGTGTATGGAAAAAGAGCGAAATTGAATTGCCAGGAAAAGTCAACGAAGGTCATTCACCACTTCTACTAAAAACCTAGTAGATTTCCAAGTCTGAAAGCCTAGCTTCAGCCGCACTCAATTTATTCAATCATGTTTAGGAGAGTGTCAAAATGCAAGTTCTACTATTTCTCATTGACCTAATTAAAGTCCCAGCCGTCATCTTAGGTCTCATTGCTCTGGTTGGTTTGTTGGTGCAACGAAAAAATGCAGGCGAAGTCATCTCCGGCACATTTAAAACTATCCTGGGATTACTCATTATGTCGGTCGGTATTGGTGCATTGATAAATGCTCTTATACCTATCCAAACCATGTTTGAGACGGGTATCCCAGCTGGCGGGTTCACTACTTTCGTAACATTTGACGAAGGGGTGATTGGAGCTGTTCAAAGTGCCAATATTGCTGAACTCGGTGCTGCCATTGCCTGGACCATGTTGTTCGGTTATGTCATTCACCTCTTGATGGCAAGAATCACCCGATTTAAATACATTTATCTAACCGGTCATATGATTTGGATTCATGCTGGCGCTTTCGCTATCCTCTTCCATTCATTCGGTCTATCACTTTTCTGGACTGTATTTTTGGCCTCGATTGTGGATGGCGTGTATATGACGCTCGCTCCGGCGCTTGCTCAACCAGTTATGCGCCAGATCACTGGTAGTAACACGATCGCGTTCGGTCATGGCCAAACCTTGCTCAATATGGTCGGAGCATGGGCTGGCAAGCTGTTTGGTGACAAAAACGATTCTGCAGAAAAGATCCAATTCTCTGATAAATTTAACTTCTTCCGAGATATGGCAATCTCCATCGCCATCATCATGATCATCGTATCTCTTGTAGCAGCTATAATGGCTGTATCACAGGTTGGTATTGCAGGCTTCCAGGAAAAGATTAGCGGTGGTCAGAACTGGCTGGTCTTCACCTTACTTCAGGCTATGGGCTTTACCGCAGGTGTTTTGGTACTGCTTCAGGGCGTACGGATGCTGATTGGCGAGATTATCCCCGCTTTCAAAGGTATTGCGGAACGAGTCATCCCAGGCGCAATACCTGCTCTAGATTGCCCCGTGATCTACCCGTTTGCCCCGAATTCCCTCATTATCGGTCTGATTACAGGAACTATCGGCCAGGTTCTTGGTATGATCCTGTTGGCGCTTATAGGCTGGCCTGTACCTCTCCCCAGTATGATTGCAGCCTTCTTCGCCAGCGGCGCCGGCGCGATCTTCGGTAATGCTACTGGTGGAAAACGTGGTGCGATCCTGGGCGGTTTCTTGTGGGGCTTCTTAGGCTGGTTCATGATCAGCTTTACCTACAAATTCCAGGTATTTGGAGATATGACTGCCCTTGGAGCGACTGCTCTCGGATTCACCAGTCCAGACGCGATCATCCCGGGTATAGTCATATGGGCAGTCATGAATCTATTTGGTCTACCGAACGCAAGCCCAGTCGCCATCGCACTTGTAACACTGGTGCTCGTAGCCCTCGTCATTGTCTTGGCATTCTATCTCACTCGGAAGAGCGCCAAATCATTAGCTCCAGCCCTTGAAACTGAGGGCGTAAAAAAGTAACAAAAGTTATACTCTAGAATATCTACCAAGACCCCCTCCTCTTTAAATTGTCTCTTATAGAGCAGGAGGAGGGGGTTCTTATCAAGTGGAGAATACAGATGCGCACCTGGATTTAGTGTGGCACGATCATAAGCCCTGATCGATCGATCGACGATGCAGTCATCATTATTGAAGATGGTCGAATCGTAGCGATCGAGCCCCGTGACCAATTACCCTCTTCACCTAGTCAAACAAAAATCCTTGATGCATCTGACTTCCTGGTCATGCCTGGACTGATCGATATACACGTTCATGGTGGATCAGGCAGCGATACCATGGATGCCACTCATCACGGGCTTGAAGTGATGTCGACATTCTTTCTTGAACACGGAGTTACCTCTTTTCTCCCAACAACCGGATCACAATCTTTTGAAGTGATAACAAAGGCAATCGAAAATGTTGCCGGAAATAAAACGGCACTTACTGGGGCGCAATGTCTTGGGATGCACCTAGAAGGACCCTACCTCAGTGATACCCATCGTGGTGCTCATCTGTCGAAGTGGTTGCGAGATCCAGATCCGACGGAATATATGAGCTGGTTTAGTTCGGGAGTAATCCGCTCTATGACGATTGCGCCGGAGTTACCAGGCGCGATTGACCTGATCAACTATGGAGTCAGTAACGGGATTCGGCTTTCTGCAGGACATACCGCGGCAACTCCTCTACAGATCCATACTGCGGCTAATGCAGGTTTAAATCTTTCAACTCACACATTCAATGGGATGGCTGGACTACATCACCGCGACCTCGGCACGGTCGGGGCGTTACTGGCTGACGATCGAATTTTCTGTGAAATTATTGCCGATGGCACCCATGTTCACCCTGATATCCTGCGGATGGTTATAAAGATTAAAGGTGTAGATCGTACCATTCTAGTGACCGATGCTATTCGTGCCGCAGGGATGAATGATGGGAAGTATGAATTGGCTGGACAGTCAATTACAGTTCAGGGAGGAATTGCACGCACTATTGCTGGTGGTTTAGCTGGAAGTACCCTTACCTTGGACAAAGCTGTGAAAAATATACTCCAGTTTTCTGATATCTCCATCAATCAGGCAGTTCGATTAGCTACTTTGACACCTGCGACCGCGTTAGGTTTGGCTGGTGTCAAAGGTGAAATTAGACCTGGCGCAGATGCAGATATTCTGATAACGGATATGGAAATGAATATCAAGGCAGTAGTAATTGCCGGGCAAGTTCTTTATCGATCTAACGACTACAAATTATAAAGGAACATAAAATGAACAGAATAGATCCTATTCGAACCGAAACCGATTATTTTCAGGATTACCTTTCCGGGGTCATTAATTTGCTTCAGAGAATCGCATCAGAAGAAGGTCCTTCAATCCAAAAAGCAGCAATGTTGATTGCGGATGCCGTTGAAGGGGGGCACAACCTTTTCGCATTTGGCTGCACTCATTCGTCACTTCCAATCCAGGATCTGGTATACAGGGCGGGTGGTCTGATGCTGATCAATCCAATTTACGGACCAGGGATTGCAGCAATGGATACTCGACCAGCAACACTATCCTCAGAGATTGAAAAGCTTTCCGGTTTCGCGCAAGCCTTGTATGATACCTATCCGCTCAAATCCGGAGACGTCCTCATTTTAGTGTCAGTATCCGGTCGTAATGCTGTCCCTATTGAAATGGCACAAATTGGAAAACAACGCGGTCTTAAGGTTATCGGACTTACATCCAGAGAGTATGCTGATGGAGTAGAATCTCGTCACATATCAGGTAAAAAGATGCATGATTTTGCAGATGTTGTTTTGGATAATAAAGTTGCCAAAGGTGATGCGATACTTAAAGCGGAGGGCATTCCACAAAAGTTTTGTCCGGCATCCGGTGTCACCAGCATCGCCATACTGCAGGCTATGGTAGCCGCGTCGATCCAGGAATTGTTACACCGCGGAATCACCCCTCCGATCTACCTTGCCGGTAACGTGGACGGTGGTAAAGAGTACAATGCTCACCTCTTAGATAAATATAAAGACCATATATTTTATCTGTAATTACGGGGGTTAATAAACGTATATTATTGAAATAATAAGGTGTGTACATGAGACAAGTGACAATGCGAATCACTACTGACGCTGGCTTACACGCCCGTCCGGCAGCTTTATTCGTGGAACAAACTAGCCAATTATCCGCTGATATCTCCATTCGTAATCTGACAACAAATAGCGAATGGGTCGATGCAAAAAGTATATTGAACGTCCTTACCCTGGGTGTTGAAATGGATCATCAAATCGAGTTACGAATCGAAGGCGAGGATGAACAGAAAGCGCTCGAAAACCTAACGGCTTTGATTGAATTTGGCTTGGATCATTAATGTTGAGTTTGGATAACAATGGAATTTTTTAAACAGTTATCAAAAGGTCACCTGATGGGTATTCCAGCTGCGCCAGGACTGGCTTCCGGGCGAGTAGAAATTTGGAATACAAAAGAACTCTCATTTCCCCGATCTTTTGATCACATTCCTGAAGTGGAACGTCAGCGATTACAGGTTGCCAGAACAAAGGCAAAAGAAGAAATATCTTCAGTTGAAGCGAAACTCGCTGTAAACATCAAAACTGGTGAGACAGATCTATTTAAAGCACATAAGATGTTTGTGGATGATGTGGCTTTATTGAAGAATGTAGACAAATTGCTTTTTACTGGTCTGAACGCTGAAGCGGGTTGGATGGATGCCATCGAAGGATTTGTTGGTGTACAGGACTTGAAAAACCAGAACATTTTAGATCCACAGAGCTAATTGCAACATCGGTTAATAAAGTATCCAACTATTAGATATCTACATTCACGATTTAATTGGATTGGTGCACCTGGTTTATCCAAGGTCAACGCCATTCAAGCCCGCAAAGTTTAAATAGGAACAGGGATTGCTAACGTTTCATCGAAAATCACGACACATCACCAGCTATAACGGCGAAGGCGATGGGTTGTGCAAAGGCGCTAGTGGATTTAAAACAGTCGTATCTCTTTTTCTACCTACAGCTCTATACTACATAATAGTAGTGGAAAAGAAATTAATCATCAATTAACAGAGGCAACAACAGGAAGCCTTTTCTCAAAGTTTTACAAACAAATAACGGGCCTGCAGTTCTAGGAAAATGTTAGTCCGACCTAACCGAGTTCTTGTCAGCAAAATTAAATGAAAGTTAACCAATCTGGGGGCTGTGGAAGGGTGCACCAGCAGATTGGTGGCACAAGGAGGGATGGGTCTTTAAAACGAATTGTATGCCTACATTTAACCCAAAACTGGTAAAGTAGACAACAAAGGTTATTAATAAAATATAATGACTATGAATAAAGCAATTGCTATGGTCTTCTTGGATATGGGTGATGGGTTTGCGTGTGTTGGATTGTGAAAAACCGGATAATGCATTCAAATCACTATATGCACATGGGACAGATGTGCTCAAGCCAATATATAGGTAAATGCCACACCTCTTAAACAGGGGTATCAAAAACTAAACTTGTGTGTGCAACATTATATCAATGGAAAATCAACTACACCAAAAATTTTCAGTGAAACACAGATTTCAACTCAACAAAGGTTTTATCACATTTATGGAAGTACCCGGTTTTGCAATGTTATCATCAGCTAGAAATCCCATACAGTGGCACTTAACACTTCATCGCCTTGGCCCTCTTAATTTTTTATGTTTAGCATAAAAATCAACTTGTCACCTCACCCAATATACCCCTTAACATAAATGTGGTACCCACAATGGGAAAAAATAATTAGCTAGTCCCACTGCACCCATATGTCTCAATGATCTGTGAATGACCATCCTGACAGAGCCATGCACATAGCAAAATAGACACAAATATAATAAATGCTGGGTAATTCTCACTATACCTTTCTTGTTCTGACTTGACCTCATTCTGAACTCACTTTGCTCCCACATTGTAATTCATTTCATACAACCCCCTTGCCACTGCAAATGCTGGGAACTGTAAAGATGTCAAGGTTATGCCATGGAAACATTAACCCTGACACCAAGCTGTGTAAAATGTGGTCCACATACACTTACAACAAAAACTTGGTATATCTGGCCTTGGGAAGGTTTTGGTGTTCAAATCAATAAAGATAAAGTGTATGTGTGGCTTTCATATGTATAACAGATATAGCCTGAAGGATGAGTTGGGTTTGCACCTTGGCAATTAACTCTCACAGCATGTACAGAGAAACGTGTAACTGCACCTGAGAGTTTTCATGTTAAACACAATAGAAATATTACCACTTCCAGCTACAGCAAAACAATCATCTACATGCAACCATAACCAATCATCACATGTGACCCATATGTCACCTTGGGTGGGTTCCATGTGATTCAGTGGATCAGAGGC